>NZ_QLMI01000001.1 GCF_003259835.1 Flavobacterium aquaticum
CCAAATTACTTTACACCAAACGGAGATGGCATCAACGATACGTGGAATATTAGTGGATTAAATCAAGCAGATGCTAAGTTGTACATTTTTGACCGTTATGGTAAATTGTTAAAACAACTAAGCGCAACAGACGACAGTAATGGTTGGGACGGAACGTACAATCAAGAACTACTTCCATCAACAGATTACTGGTTCTCGTTAGATTACACAGAAAATGGGGTCGCTAAACAATTTAAAGCGCATTTTTCACTAATCAGATAAATAATGAAAGCATAAAAACAATAAAAGCAATCCTAGGATTGCTTTTATTGTTTGAAAAAGAAAGAGCCCGCTTATAACTAGCGGGCTCTTTTTATGTCATTTATTTTTTATTATTGTAGACAGCAATAGCTTCTTTTAAAATTTGAACAGATTTAATTAAATCTTCTTTCTTTAAAACGTAGGCAATACGAACTTCGTCTAAACCAACATTAGGGGTTGAGTAGAATCCTGCAGCTGGAGCAACCATTACAGTTTCTCCATTTAAGTCGTAAGATTCTAATAACCATTGAGCAAATTTATCAGCATTGTCAATTGGTAATTTAGCAATACAATAGAAAGCGCCTTTTGGAGTAGCTACTTTCACACCGTCAATTTTATTTAATTCGGTAATTAATGTATCTCTACGATCTTTGTATTCTGAAATAACATCATCAAAATAACTTTGAGGAGTTTCTAAAGCAGCTTCACTAGCAATTTGGGCATAAGTTGGTGGACTCAAACGAGCTTGTGCAAATTTCATAGCGGTTGCCATTACTGCTGCATTTTTTGAAACAATACAACCAATACGAGCTCCACACATACTGTAACGTTTAGAAACAGAGTCAATCATGATAGCGTGTTCTTCTAATCCAGGAACATTCATTACTGAAAAATGTTCGTCTCCATCATAAATAAACTCACGATATACTTCATCTGCAATTAAAAATAAATCATGTTTTTTAACAATTTCAGCAAGTTTTAAAATTTCTTCTTGAGAATATAAATAACCAGTTGGATTACCAGGGTTGCAAATTAAAATTGCTTTTGTTTTTGAGGTAATTAATTTTTCAAAAGCTTCAATTGGAGGTAAAGCAAATCCGGTTTCAATTCCTGAAATTACAGGAACTACATTAACACCAGAAGCAGTAGAAAAACCATTATAATTTGCATAAAAAGGTTCTGGTATAATAATTTCATCACCTGCATCCATTGTGCTTCCCATAGCAAAAAGTAATGCTTCTGAGCCACCAGTAGTAATAATAATGTCTTGAGTATCTATTGGTAATCCGTGATTTTTATAATATTGAGAAAGCTTGGTTCTGTAACTTTCAAAACCTGCTGAATGACTATATTCTAGCACGCTGATGTCTGCATTTTTTACAGCTTGTAAAGCCACATCGGGAGTTTTAATATCAGGTTGCCCAATATTTAAATGATATACTTTATGACCTTTTTTCTTAGCAATTTCTGCATATGGAACCAATTTTCTAATTGGCGATTCTGGCATTTGTTGCCCTTTTACGGAAACTTTTGGCATGACTTGTTTTTTAAAGATGTGCAAAATTGCGACTTTTTTTTGTGATATTATTAAAACTACACATTAAAAAATGTTAAATCAATTAATTTGTATTTATGTTTTTCTTATCTTAGAATAAAAATTTTATGACAAAAATATTCTTCTTAAGAATACTTATTTTATATACTGCAACTTTTTTTGCACAAGATTCTATTATTTGGAACTCAAAAAAAGATAAAATAAAAATTCCTTTTGAACTTTCTCATAACCTTATTATAATTGATGTTGTTTTTAATGGAGTTAAACTAAAAATGATTGCAGATACAGGTGCAGAGAAAAATATTTTGTTTGCTTTTCCAGAAAAAGATTCAATAACATTACACAAGGCTTCTAAAATGAAAGTTAGCGGTGTAGGTACTGGATCAGCAATTGAAGCCTATATTTCGAATTCAAACAAACTAGAAATTAATAATTATACGGATTTTAATTTTCAAATCTTATTAATCCCAAATCAAGAAATTAATATTGTAAATAAGTTAGGTATTCCTATTAATGGTGTATTAGGAAGTAGTTTTTTTAAGTCATTTATTACCGAAATTAACTATGAGAAAAAAATACTTTTTCTGCATAAAAAATTACCAAAAAATAGTAGTTCCTACAACAAGACAAATGTATTAATCAGTAATAATAAAGCGTACATTAATGTTGATGCTTACATAAACGATACTTTTTTAAAATTAAAACTTTTATACGACACAGGATTAAGCGATGGTTTGTGGTTGTTTAAAGATGAAAAAATAATTATAAACAACAAAAGTATTAATGATATTTTAGGAAGAGGTTTGTCTGGTGATATTACTGGAGAAAGATCTAGAGTTGATAAAGTTGTTTTTGATAATTTTGAAATGAAAGAAGTTTTGGTTGCTTATCCTGATTCTTCTTCTTTTAAACAAATTGAAATAATTAAAGGTCGAAATGGTTCACTAGGAGGAGAAGTTACAAAAAGATTTAATTGGATTTTAGATTACAAAAGCAATACATTTTACTTCAAGAAGAATAATTTATTTTATGAACCATTTAATTTTAATATGTCAGGAATCGAAGTACAACATTCGGGCATGCAATTAATAAAAGAAGAATTAGACTATAGCGCTGCAACAAGTAAAATTGCACTTGTTAAAAATGAAAACAATTTTAATTTCTCTCAAGATTTTAGATATCAGCTTAAGCCAGTTTTTGAAATTTATGCCGTTCGTAAAGATTCCCCAGCAGATAAAATTGGTATTAAAGTAGGAGATGTTTTAAAAAAAATTAATGGAGTTGCGAGTTATAATTTAAGTATACAAAGAATTACAGATATTTTTCAATCCGAAGAAGGTAAACAAATTACAATTGTGGTAGATAGAAAAGGTGAAATTTTAACTTTCAAATTCAACCTCGAAAAAATACTATAAAAAAAGTCCCAATTTAATTGGGACTTTTTATTTATGAATTTGGAAACGTTTTCTTTTTCACTAACGGACTAACTTCTTCCTTAACAATCACCGTTCCTTTAATTCGCAACGGAACCATACCATTTGGTTTGTTCACCGCATTACTTTCAATAGTAATCGTTTTACTAATCGGACCCGGATTCATGTTGTACTGAACTTTAATTTGTCCTTTACTATTTGGAGCAATTGGTTCTTTTGGCCATTCAGGAACCGTACAACCACAACTCGATTTTGCATTTTTAATAATTAACGGAGCATCACCAGTATTTGTAAATTCAAAAACTCTTATTCCATTATCTTTTCCTTTTTCCACTTCTCCGTAGTTTATGGTTTCTTCTTTAAACTCAATCTTTGGACCAGTTTGAGCAAATGATGCCATTCCAACGAATACAGTTAAATAAACAAGTAATTTTTTCATCATCTTATAAATTAATAGGTTGTTGTAAAATTAATTAAATAAAAGCAACCAACAAACTACTCCTAACATTTTTTTTATTTTCGGTATATAGTTACTTTTGCAGTTAGTAATGCAAAAAACATACCAAAGTGAGTTTTGGAATGTTAAAACGAACGATTCAATCGTTCAATGATTCAACAATTAAACAAGAAAAAAATATAATGATTCCTGCACAATTCAACGCTAAAGAAGTAGAACAAAAGTGGTACGACTACTGGATGAAAAACGATTATTTTACATCCAAACCCGACCACAGAACGCCGTACACCATTGTAATTCCGCCACCAAACGTAACGGGAGTCTTACACATGGGACACATGTTGAATAACACCATTCAAGATGTATTAATTCGTCGTGCGCGTTTAAAAGGGTTCAACGCTTGTTGGGTGCCAGGAACTGACCATGCCTCAATTGCAACAGAAGCGAAAGTAGTAGCTAAGTTAAAAGAAGAAGGCATCAATAAAAACGATTTAACGCGCGAAGAATTCCTAAAACACGCTTGGGAATGGACCGATAAATACGGTGGAACCATCTTAGAGCAATTAAAACAATTAGGTTGTTCTTGCGATTGGAGTCGTACTAAATTTACGATGGATGACGATATGTCGGCATCGGTAATTCACTCATTTGTAGATTTATACAACAAAGGTTTGATTTATCGCGGTTACCGAATGGTAAACTGGGATCCAGAAGCAAAAACTACCTTATCTGACGAAGAAGTAATCTTTGAAGAACGTCAAGGAAAATTATATTTCATCAAATACAAAATTGAAGGTTCGGAAGATTTCTTAACTGTTGCAACGACTCGTCCAGAAACGATTTTTGGAGATACTGCAATTTGTATCAATCCAAATGACGAACGTTTTTCGCATTTAAAAGGGAAAAAAGCAATTGTACCTATTTGCGGTAGAGTTATTCCAATTATCGAAGACGAATATGTAGATGTAGAATTCGGTACTGGTTGTTTAAAAGTAACGCCTGCTCACGATACTAACGATAAAGTTTTAGGTGATAAACACAATTTAGAAATTATCGATATTTTCAACGAAGATGCTTCTTTGAATTCTTTCGGATTACATTATCAAGGAAAAGACAGATTTATAGTTCGTGAAGAAATTTCGAAAGAATTAGAAACTATCGGAGCGTTAGCAAAAACCGAAACACATTTAAATAAAGTAGGAACTTCTGAAAGAACCAAAGCGGTAATCGAACCAAGATTATCAGACCAATGGTTCTTAAGCATGGAAGAATTAGTAAAACCTGCTATCAAAGCCGTTTTAGAATCTGATGAAATTAAATTATATCCAAGTCGTTTCAATAATACTTACGCGCATTGGTTAAACAATATTCGCGATTGGAATATTTCGCGTCAATTGTGGTGGGGACAACAAATTCCGGCTTACTATTTTGGTGACGGAAAAGAAGATTTTGTAGTAGCTGAAAACATCGAAAAAGCAGTTGAGCTTGCGAAAGTAAGAACAGGAAATGCACAGCTTCAAGCTTCTGACTTAAAACAAGACGCTGACGCATTAGACACTTGGTTCTCTTCATGGTTGTGGCCAATGGCGGTTTTCGGTGGTGTTTTAAATCCACAAAGCGAAGATTTTAAATACTATTATCCTACCAATGATTTAGTTACGGGACCCGATATTTTATTCTTCTGGGTAGCGCGTATGATTATTGCAGGTTACGAATATGCTGGCGAAAAACCATTTTCAAACGTATATTTAACAGGATTAGTTCGTGATAAACAAGGTCGTAAAATGTCGAAATCTTTAGGGAATTCGCCGGAACCGCTTGGACTAATTGAAAAATTTGGTGCAGATGGAGTTCGTGTGGGATTGTTATTGAGTGCTTCGGCAGGAAATGACATTTTATTTGACGAGGAATTATGCAACCAAGGAAAAGGTTTCTCTAATAAAATTTGGAATGCTTTCAAACTTATCAAAGGTTGGGAAGTAGCAGATATTGCACAACCAGAATCATCTAAAGTAGCGATTGAATGGTACGAAGCGAAATTGCAACAAACCTTAGCCGAAATCGAAGATAATTTTGATAAATACCGTTTATCAGATGCGTTAATGGCAATTTACAAATTGGTTTGGGACGATTTTTGTTCGTGGTTCTTAGAAATGATTAAACCAGGTTACCAACAACCAATCGACCGCGCTACGTTTGAAAAAGCAATTGAAATGTTAGAAAACAACTTGAAATTGTTGCATCCGTTCATGCCGTTTTTAACAGAGGAAATTTGGCAACACATTACCGAAAGAACGCCAGAACAAGCGTTAATCGTTTCAGAATGGCCAAAAGCGAAAGCGTTTGACGCAAAATTAATTGCTGATTTTGATTTCGCAACGGAAGTTATTTCTGGAATTAGAACGATTCGTAAAGACAAAAATATTCCGTTTAAAGATGCGATGGAATTAAAAGTTGTGAACAACGAAAAAGCGTCAACGTATTTTGATTCTGTAATTCAGAAGTTAGGAAATGTTACGACTTTAGAATACGTTTCTGATAAAGTAGATGGCGCGTTATCGTATCGTGTGAAATCGAATGAATATTTTATTCCAATTACAGGAAACATCGATGTAGAAGCAGAAATTGCAAAATTAACCGAAGAGTTAAATTACACAAAAGGTTTCTTACGCTCGGTACAAGGGAAATTGTCTAACGAGAAATTCGTAACCGGTGCACCGGAACAAGTAATTGCCAACGAACGCAAAAAAGAAGCCGACGCTTTAGCAAAAATTGCAACTTTAGAACAAAGTTTAGCGAGTTTGAAATAAATTTTATACAAACCTGTCAGGTTTTAAATAGTAAATCCCGAGTGTGAGCTTGGGATTTTTTTTATACTTTCAAATTGAGGGCAGCCATAAACAGCTTTTTAGGTTTTGATTTTAACGTTCAGCCGCTTTTCGTCAGTGGCGGCAAGCTTAACGGTCAGGTGTAAAGATATGTAAATTTCCGGCGCTAGATTTTCCGGCTAAGGGAAATCGAAACCAGCCATTGCGACAAACGGTTGTTATAAGCCGTTTTTATAATTGTTTTTAATCCAGTTTAAGAATTCTATTTCAATTTCTTTTAACGTAATAATATTGTCTAAATCATTTTGATGACCATTTCCCACCAAATCAATTTCATATTTATATACTCTTATTAATAATTCTTTTAATTGTAATTCTTTTATTTTTAAAAATTCACTTTTTGACGTTGATTTCATTTTAACAAAATAACTAACAAGTTCAATAATGTTTTCTGTATATAATTTTATGAATGTGTCCTTAGCATCTCGAAATATTATATGTTCAGGTCTGTCTTTATTTTGGACATAATGTATAGCCGCTAATTTTCTCAAATTTTGTGATTTTTGAAAACTTAATTTGCCTTCCTTATCTGTAAAATCAGCTTTTAATTTTTCATATTTTTCTTTTGCTTGAATCTTCTTTTCTGCTCTTTCCTTTTCGTAATTTTCTATTTCAGAGTCGAGTTTTTCCGCTTTTTGAATCTCCTCTGGTGTAAATTCATTTATATTAATTAGGTCATCAATATATTTTGGTATTTTGTTATATACATATTCCTCAAGTTCTTTCTCTTTGTATCTCAGAGCTGCAGCTTCTTCATATTTTTGTTTTTTTACCAATGCGAGTTTTTCTTCTCTTATTGGTTTTAAGGTATCAATAATTTTGACATCTTCTGGTGAGAGTTCGATGAATAAGTTATTTAGTTTATTTTTTAAGAAAGTATTCTTATTGTCAATAACTTCTTTATTACTTTCTTCTTTTAATTTTAAAATAAAAGAACCACCATCATGACCAACATCATTTAACGCACCACACATGGGAGTTTGACTTCTACTCTCTGTGAAATTCATTAAGAGATTATTAGCTAGAATGCTGAAAGGTAATTCCTCAGAAGTGTTTTCCTCTAATAGTTTAACAAGAGTCTCAGCAAATGGACTTAAATGACCTTTTTTTCCATCACTAACGTTTTCCATTCCACCTGAAGTTAGTGCATACCTAGATTTTTTTGTATTAAACGCATCAATACCACCGCCTCTTATTTTGTCTTTAAAGATTGCGCCTGAAAAGCAAGAATCTGAAATTATACTTATATGAAATGCTTTTGAAGCTCTTATAAAGTCTAGTAGGTCATTAATGTTAAACCATGAAGATGAATCTTCTGGGTCAGAATCGGAAGTCTGCCAGTAAGATGTTTGAAGCTTTTCGTTATATACACCATGACCCGCATAAATTAAAAGTATGCTTTCATCTTCTAAAGTATTAATAAAATACTCATTCAATTTATTATATAATGCTTTTCTAGTAGTATTTTTTTTATCAGTAATTAATTCAACATCGTCAAAAGTATATTTATTTGAGAGTAATCCAATAATTGTGTTTACATCTTGCTTACAATTTTCAATTTTGTCTAATACAGGATTATCATAATCATTTATTGCTATTCCAATAATCTTATTTATTTTCATTTAAGCATGGTTTTAAAATGGCTTATAGCTTGCTTATACATATGACAAAGTCATACATAATTCTCCAATTTTGGGTGTATTTGTTTGACAAACATCAATATTATATTTTCCCAAAAATAATAAAAAATTCTTACAAATTAACAAACTCTATATTAGTTTACAACAACTTATAAACAAAAAAAAATCCCGAGCCTAAACTCGGGATTTCTCATTTTTAATGTTCTTTTATTTTTTCTACCGTCGTATCTAAAACACGTTGCATTTTTTCTAAAGCTTCATAAAACGCTTTTTCTGGGCTATCGGCTGTTGCGGTAACAGCTATGGGTTGTTTTTTTTCTACTCGGGCTTCAATAACACATTTTTTATCGTTTGGAGTGGATTTATTTCCATTTTCGTCAGAGACGTGTACTTCAATTCGGGTTACGATTTCGTCAAATCTTGCTAATTCATTTTTAATTTCGTTACTAAAGAATTCTGAAAAACGGCTTCCGCCTTCAATGTTTTTGTCGGTGTGAATTTGAACTAACATAGTTATAAGGATTATAATTAATAATACCTAAAGTTACGAATATTCGCTCAAATTTCCAACTTCCTAAAAGTTAAAAAAGCTATAAATTAATCTTGCGTATATTCTAAAATATCGCCCGGCTGACAATCCAACACTTTGCAAATAGCTTCCAGCGTACTGAAACGTATGGCTTTTGCCTTTCCGGTTTTTAAAATAGATAAATTAGCCAACGTAATATCCACCTTTTCCGAAAGTTCGTTGAGCGACATTTTGCGTTTCGCCATCATCACATCTAAGTTTACTACTATTGCCATAATTTACACTGTTAATTCGTTTTCTTCCTGAAGTTCGATACCGCGTTTGAAAATTTGAGCAATCACCAAAAGGGTAATTCCCATAAACAACCAAACATCGCCCCCCGCAATTTTTAAATGCTGAATCGATGGAATAGAAACGCCTTGTTGCACCATTTTCTCAGAAAAATTGGTTCCCCAAATAGCAAAAAACGCAATTCCTAACGTTAAATACGCCACGCTAAAAATAAAACGATTGACATCTTTATTAAAGGGTTGGGCCAAATTAAGTTTTTTATCGTGAATGATTTTGATAATCAAATAAAACAGTATGGCTTTTAAAACCGCCACAATACTCATTAACGAAGTTAACGTCACAAAATGACTTTGGTTAAATTGATACAACGACGACAAATCGATATGGTTCCAAAAATACGATGAACCTATCGGATTAATGAACAAAGTAAAAAAGGTGTTTACAAGAAATCCACCGGCATCAATACCAAGTCCAATAAAGATAATCCAAGCCAATACATACAATACATTTAGCATCTGTTGTGCACTAATTTTAATTTCCATAAGAGTAAATATTAAAAGTTAACGATGCAAATGTCAATAAAAATTTATTGAAAAACAATAAATATTTAATTTTTTTTGATAAATAATCGAAAAGTGTTATTGTTGTTGAGATTGGGAAATAAAAAAACTCCCAAAGTTGAATTTGGGAGTTTTAAAATTATATCAAAGTAGTTATTATTCTTTCTTGCTACCGCTAATTATTCTAGAAACCAATCCTTTGTCAGAAGTTAATTCGGCAATTAAAATTCCACCAAAATGCAAAATCATGAATCCTAATAAATAATACAACGAAAGCTCGTGAATTTCTTCCATTGGTTTTTTGTATTCTTTTGGTCCGAATTCAATAATTAAACCTGTGATTAATGAAATCGCAGTACAAACATAAAACACTAAATACACCCAGAATTGAAATTTGGTTTTCGTATCCAATCCCGCTTTAAAAGGAGAAGAGAATTTCATTTCGCCAAAAAACGGCACTGCTAAGCGAATACAATACAAACCAGTTAAGACATAACCAATGTAAATATGCCAATCCCACATAGGTTTTCTGATTTTTTTAGCTAATAAAATGGCATCATCTTCTGGTAAAGCCGGATAGCCTTTATCTGCTAAAAACGCTTGAATAATTTCGGCTACATGATTTTTCTCCATCCAAGTTTTGCGAAGAAAAATGGTAATCAATAAGAAGATAAACGAAAAGGCAATCAGCCAATGTAATATTCTATATACTTTTGAATAGTTTCGAGTTTCCATAATGTTTGATTTTATGTTACTCAAATGTAAGAATAAGATCCAAGAAAAAGATTAAGATAAGATTAATAATTTCTCTGATTTATTTAATAGGTGTTCCCCAAAAATCTGTTTTATCTGCGTTCCAATAAAGTGAAACGCTAAATATTCGATTAAAGTAATTATCTTTGATAAAATTAAAATCACTCAAAATGAAAACCAAAATTCTATTCTTCGCATTCTTTCTTTTTCAAACCATCACTATTTTAGCACAAGACATGGCTTCATTAAGAACCGAAGCTTTAAAATCATATAAAGCGAGCGTGAATATGAATTTTGATGCTATTTTTGAAACTACTTATCCAAAAGTATTTGATATTGTTTCGCAAGATCAAATGAAAGCAATGTTTGGACAAATGATGGAAAACGAACAATTTTCAATAAAGTTAGTTGAGGTAGAGCCAAATTTTTCATTTGGAGAAATCAAGAAAATTGAAGGAAAAACGTTTTGTTTTATTGATCATAACAATGTAATGTCAATGAAATTTAAAGAACCAATGGAAGATGCCGAATCGATGGTGGAAATTTTTAAATCTTCAATGAGTGCTGAAAAAGTGACTTATGATAAATTAACTAATTCGTTCCGTATCGAAATGCGTTCTACTTTAATTGCAGTTGCGGATGATTTGACAAAAAATCAATGGAAGTTTTTAAATAAAGACAAAGAGAATAAGATGTTTTCGATGTTGTTTGATGAGAAAATTGTAAAAGCATTAGGATTGTAATATGAACGAAAATAACATCACTTACACCGAATTTTTCAACCAAGTTAGAGCGAGTATCGCTGATGGAACATTTGCTAAATTAACCCTAGCAAAAACCGTTGGAAAACCCGAATTACAAAACATTTACGTGAAAACTATCGTTGAAGACAACATCTTAAAATTGTCAATGACGTATAAAATTTACACTACCGAAAAGCAAGAATTGGTAAAAATCTGCAAATTAGATGATTTAGAAGCTGAGTTAATTCCGCACATAAACAACCCGTTTTTGTCTGCATTGTTGTTTACAACCGAAGCCGATATTACCATGAAATTAAACAAAAAACGAGTGGCAAGTATTATTGAACAACCACCAACGTTTAAAAATGCGGATGCGAATTTATTGGAGTTTTTGAATAGATAATTATAGTTAAATAATAGAATTCTTATGAAGTGTTATTCTATAATTTTATTGTTGTTTTGTTCTTTTTTTTCTCATGGGCAAGTAAATTCTGCAAATATTAAAATTGATAGCATTACTTCGTTACAACTTGTTAGAGAAAAATTTAATCCTGAAATAAATAAACTCGAGATAAAGAACGGTTTTGTTTTAGGAATTAATGATTCTCCTTTATTCGGTTCTGATGGTGAAATTCCAAAATATAAATTGATTAAAGCTACACTTAAAATTAAAGATAAAAGTTATAATTTACAAGTTGACAATATGTATAATCCTTGGACAGGAGATCAATTAAATGTTAATTTTTTTAAAATAATTCATAGTGGAGAAAATCATCATCTTCTCAAATGTATCTTTTCTGATGGAGCAGGAACTTATGCTGCACAATGGTTAATTGAATGGAATTCAAGCATTAGAGATATTATTACAAAAGATGAATTAATTATTGAATCATATTTTCAAAAATAAGAGAAATTCTGTGTCAATATTCTTTATAATCTATTCCCCATCCGGAAAAATTTTCCCAGGATTCAACACATTATTGGGGTCAAAAATCGCTTTGATGCGTTCCATTAATTCCAAATGTACTTTTGAAAAGGCAATATCCATGTAGTTTTTTTGTACTAAACCAATACCGTGTTCGCCAGAAAGTGTTCCTTTTAAACCAACCGTCAATTCAAAAATCTCGCGAATACCTTTTGGAACTTCAGTTTTCCAATTGTCATCGCTCATGTTACCTTTGATGATGTTAACGTGTAAATTACCATCGCCCGCATGGCCATAACACACGGATTGAAACCCATATTTTGCTCCAATTTCTTTGATACCTTTTAATAGTTTTGGTAATTCATATCTTGGTACAACCGTATCTTCTTCTTTATAAATCGAATTCGCTTTTACTGCTTCTGCCACAGAACGACGCATTTTCCAAAGTGCATTTTTTTGTTCTTCGGTATCAGCAAACAAAACTTCGTCGATTTCAAATTGTTCTACGACTGCTAAAATTTGTTCAGCTTCTTGCATCAAAATTTCTGGGTAATTTCCATCTACTTCAATCAACAAATGCGCTTGAACGATCTCTTTTACTTTCACATTTAAACCATCGACAAATTTCAATGTCCAATCAATCGCATCGCGCTCCATAAACTCTAAAGCACTTGGTACAATTCCAGCTCTAAAAATTGCTGAAACTGCTTCACAAGCTTGTTCTGCTTTATAAAACGGAACCAAAAGCAATACGTTATGTTTGTTTTGAGGTAATAATTTCAATACAATTTTAGTTACGATGCCCAAAGTTCCTTCGCTACCCACCATCAATTGGGTAATGTTGTAACCAGTCGAATTTTTCAAGGTATTCGCACCTGTCCAAATGATATCGCCTGTTGGTAAAACTACTTCTAAATTTAAGACATAATCTTTGGTAACACCATATTTCAAAGCTCTCGCACCACCCGAATTTTCTGCAATATTTCCACCAATAAAACAACTTCCCATGCTACTTGGATCTACAGGATAAAACAAGCCTTTTTCAGCAACAGCTTCACGTAAAACTTGTGTAATTACGCCAGGTTCGGTAGTAACTTGTAAATTTTGCTCGTCAATTTGAATAATTTGATTAAATCGCTCCATCGAAATCGCAATACCACCATAAATCGATAAAGCACCACCACTCAAACCAGTACGCGCACCTATCGGAGTTGTCGGAATTTTATAAGTGTTGGAAACTTTTAAAATTTGCGCCACTTCTTCCGTATTGGAAGGCTTCACCACAACATGAGGCGGAAAACTCAAATCTTCCGTTTCATCGTGACCATACGTTTTTCGAGTAGCCTCATCAGTAAAAATATAAGCCGAACCTACAATGTTTTCAAGCGCAAGTAATATTTCTGGATTCATAGTGTAAAATTGATGTGTAAAGATAATAAATGTGTGTTGTTTTTAACACATAGACACATAGGAAATTAAACATATAAGTCATATAAGTAGGTTAATTTTATACGATTTTTTACTATGTAAACTATGAAAAGTGAAACGACTAATTAAACGCAAAGCAACACTAATGTGACTATGTGTTTAAAATATTTTCAGTATCCAATACCAAATAGCCACTGTCAACAACGACAACGGAATTCCAATCCCAATCATCATACTGCTTAATTTCGGTTTTAATCCGTAGTTAGAGGCCAAAATTGCTCCTGTAATCATTGGTGCCATGGCAGATTCCATGATAGAAACATCAATTTCTAAACCTTTTCCGTTTAACAAGATTTTGTATAGCAGGAAGAAAAAAGCGGGCATCAAGATCAATTTGAAAAGTAATCCCAAAGTTAGAAAACGCCAATGTTTACTTCGTGTATCGATTTTCAATTGCAGTCCAACGGCTACCAAAGCAACAGGTGTTACCGTATTTCCAATTCGTAAAAATGAGTTTTGTAATGCTTCTGGAAACTCTAATGAAAATATAGTACAAAATAAAGCAATCGTAAAAGCGATAAAAGGAGGGAATTTTACAATTTTCAGTAAGATTTCAGAAGTACTTAAATTGCCTCTTGAAAAACTAGCTGCGACTAATATTCCTAATGTAGTTACGACTACGAATGAACCGGGTTGGTCAACGATAATGGCGGTTTTCAATCCTTCGGCTCCATACAAAGCTTCGATGATGGGAAATCCTACGAATGAAGTATTGCTCAATCCGCCAGTTAAAATCAAACAGCCAATTAGCTTTTTCGACCATTTGAAATAGGTTCCCAAAGCATAGAAAAACACAAACGATAATCCGAAACCTAACCATGCAATTCCGAGAGGATAAAGCAAAGCCAATGAAATAGTGATTTTCGGAATATAATACAACGCCAAAGCCGGAAGCGAAACGTAAATTACATATTGATTCAAACTTTGATAGGCGTTTTTAGGAAATTGTGGTACTTTTTGAAGCGCAACGCCTAAAATCAAACATAAAAATAAAAGAATGATGTTTTCCATGTATTTTAAATTGACTGTAAAAATACCACTATAAAATAAGGTTTTAAATTTTTAACGCTTTTTTAATGTTTGGTATTAATTTTTGTTTTAAATTTGTAACATAATTTATTACAGTATGATTTCGGGTAAGTTTGCTATTTCAATTCACATTTTAACGTTATTGGCTAAGTTTCCGGATGAATATTTATCATCTGAATTTATTGCCAGCAGCATTAATTTGAATCCAGTTTTAGTAAGAAAGGAAATTGCTAATTTAAAAAAGAACCAAATTGTAATGAGTAAAGAGGGTAAAAATGGAGGAACTAAATTAAATATCTCACCATCAAAAGTGACCTTAAAACAGATTTTTGAGTCAACTTTTGAAGAAATTAGTTTGGGGTTTTCTAAAAATGAACCTAATCCGAAATGTCCTGTTGGAAAAGAAATTAATCAAAATTTAAGTGCGCTTTATACTACGCTAAATGATTCGGTTATGAAGCAACTTGAAGCCACAACATTAGAAGAATTTGCTAATAAATTTTAGCTATTTTTTTATTTTAAACTGTAACATTTTTTATTACTATTAAATATTTATATTATGAAAATTGTACTTATTGGAGCTACTGGATTTGTAGGCTCAAACATTTTAAACGAATTAGCAAACCGTAATCATGAAATTACAGCAATTGCAAGAAATTCTAAGGCGACAGAATTACCAAACGTAACCTTTGTAAAAACTGACATTTTTAATGTTGAAGAATTGTCAGAAGTTGTAAAAAATCACGATGTTGTGGTTAGTGCCTACAATCCAGGTTGGACGAATCCTAATATTTATGATGACTTTATTGCAGGTTCAAAAGCAATTCTAGAAGCTGTAAAAAAATCAGGTGTTACACGTTTCATCACAATTGGTGGTGCAGGAAGTTTATTTGTAGCGCCTAATCTTCAAGCAGTTGATACACCTGATTTTCCAAAAGAAATTTACCCAGGCGCTTCTGCAGCAAGAGATTTTCTAAATCTAATTAAAGAAGAAAAAGAATTGGATTGGGCATTTTTTAGTCCTGCTTTCGAAATGCATCAAGGAATTACGATAGGAAGAACAGGGAAGTATCGTTTGGGATTAGAAAATCCAGTTTTTGATGAAAATCAGAGAAGTATTTTATCGGGAGAAGATTTAGCTGTAGTAATTGCAGACGAAGTGGAACATCCAAAACATCATCAAATACGATTTACTGCAGCCTATTAATTTTGAACTTTGTAAAGAAACAGTTTCATTGAGTAATTTGCTTTTTGAAACTGTTTTTGTTTTCCGTACTTTTACTTCGCGAAACAAATTAGATGGAAAAGCCAAGTGTACATAAATCTGCTTTAAAAGAAAAAGAAGGCGTTGCCCAACCCGAAACGTTGAGTACGGTTGTCGCGCATCAAATTCAACAATTTCGAAGAAAACAACCTTCGGCAGAAGAATTAATTGTTGGAATTCTAAAAGGAGACAAAACCGCATTGAGTCGCGCTATTACTTTGGTTGAAAGTACGAATCCTGAACATTTAGCCAAAGCGAATGAAGTCATAAAAGGTTGTTTGCCACATGCGAATAACTCCGTTCGTATTGGAATTACTGGTGTTCCTGGGGTTGGGAAAAGTACGTTTATTGAAGCTTTTGGAAAATATCTTACTTCTATTGGGAAGAAAGTAGCTGTGTTAGCGGTTGACCCGAGTTCGTCTATTAGTCACGGAAGTATTTTGGGCGATAAAACCCGAATGGAAGAATTGGTAAAAGATGAAAATGCTTATATCCGACCAAGTGCTTCAGGCGATACGTTAGGAGGAGTTGCCAGAAAAACTCGTGAAACTATTATTCTTTGTGAAGCTTGTGGTTTTGATACGATAATTATTGAAACCGTTGGAGTAGGGCAAAGCGAAACCGCTGTACACAGTATGGTGGATTTCTTTTTGTTGTTGAAAATTTCAGGCGCTGGCGATGAATTACAAGGTATCAAACGCGGTATCATGGAAATGGCAGACACTATCGTAATCAATAAAGCCGATGGTGACAATGTTGCGAAAGCCAAATTAGCCAAAACCGAATTCAATAGAGCTTTACATTTATTTCCAGCTAAATCATCCGGTTGGATTCCGAAAGTGACGACTTGTAGTGCTTATGAAAAAACAGGGATTGATGCAATTTGGGAAATTATTTCAGAGTATTTCGAATTGGTAAAATCCAATCAGTATTTCGAAGAAAAACGTCAAAATCAAAACCAATTTTGGATGATGGAAACGATTAATGAACAATTGAAATCACACTTTTACAATCATCCGAATATCATTCAACTACTAGAAGAAAACAAAAAAGCCGTGCAAAATAATGAAACTTCACCTTTTGCAGCAGCTAAGCATTTGTTGGAACAATATTTTAAAAAATAATTTTTAGTAGAGACAAGTCAATGACTTGTCTCTACGGGAATCAATAATAATCAAAAATTATTCTTGCTCGTAACGTTCAATTTCTCTATCGTAGAATTCTCCAGCAATGGTAATTAAATGTTCCATTTCTGATTCCAATTCTTTTTCGTCTTCTTCTTCGATGTCTTCTAAAAATTCTACTTCGTCATCTTTTAAATTGATTACGAATCTTGGATATTCTAAATGGATTACAAAAATATCTTCTGGAAAATCGGTATTATCTCCGATAACAAATTTTGGTAAGTTCATGTTTTTATGATTTTAATTTCTTCTTTTTATTGTAATTGAACTTGTCCCGAAGCTTCGGGATTGGTTTGCCCTTGAACTAGTTTTTTAGTCAAATAATTAAAGCGAATATACAAAAATATCGCGGCTGCTGTTAATCCAGCCAAAAGTCCAATCCAAACGCCAACGGCTTTTAATTCGGTTTCTAATCCTAAGTAAATCGATATTGGAAAACCAATTACCCAATACGCTACAAAAGTAATATACATTGGAATTTTTGCATCTTGTAAGCCACGAAGCGCTCCTAAAACCACCACTTGCAAACCATCTGAAATTTGAAAAACCGCAGCAACTAAAAGTAAGTTAGCTGAAATTGCGATTACTTCTAAGTTTTCGCTTAGATTTTTTACATCGTTTATATCCACGAAAATATATGGTAAGCTTGTGTGTAAAACCACAAACAATAAAGCAAAAACCACTTCGATAATTATCGTTAATAAGAAAATGGAAATTGCTACTTTTCGTAAGGTAACATAATCATTCAACCCTTTTTGGTTTCCAATACGAATCATTGCCGTAACGCTCAATCCCATCGCAAACATAAAGGTTAACGAAGCTAAACTCAACGCAATTTGATTCGCTGCTTGACTAGTTGTTCCAATCATTCCACATAACCAAATGGCTCCAGTAAATAAAGCGACTTCAAAGAACATTTGCATGGCAGAAGGCATTCCAATTTTAATGATTTTTTGGTTGACTTCCTTCTTAATTTCTTTCAAACTAAATCCTTTAAAATAGGGATGGAATTTCGGTTTTAAATTCATCATGTAGTGCATAAAACCTAACATCACAAAACGAGAAGCGATAGTTCCTACAGCTGCTCCAACGATGCCCCATTTTGGGAAAATCCAAATTCCGTAAATTAGAAAATAGTTGATAACCACATTAGTAATATTTCCAATAATGGTTGCCCACATCGAATATTTCGTTTCGCTCAAACCGTCGGCAAACTGTTTGTACGCTTGGTACATAATTAAAGGAATCAACGAAAAACCTACGATATCTAAATAGGGTTTTGCCATTTCCACTACGGCTTCGGGTTGCCCCATGTAAGCAATTAATGGTTTCGAAAAGAAAATTAAAGTAAATAAAGCAACACCTAAAATCGTACATAAATACAATCCATGATGAAAAGCCGAACGACCTCCAGCCACATCATTTTTTCCATCTGATTCTGCTACTAAAGGCGTAATAGCTGTTGAAAATCCAATACCTAATGACATGGCAATGAAGACAAAACTGTTTCCTAATGAAACCGCCGCTAATTCAGTTGGACCTAATTTTCCGACCATGATATTATCTACAATTCCCACAACAGTATGGCCTAACATTCCTAAAATAATAGGGTAGGCTAATTTTAAGTTATATGAAAATTCTTTAGAGTAGTCGGAAAAAGTCATTTTGGCAATTTTGAGCAAAGGTAATAATTTGAAAAGGATTTCAAGAAAAAACCTGACAGGATTCAGAATCTTGTCAGGTTTAATTATTGTGAATTGAATTTATTTTTTAATATTCGGATTTATGGTATCACTTTCGATAATTCCGTCACGTAAACGAATGATTCTGTGAGCGTAAGCTGCAATGTCTTCTTCGTGTGTTACTAAAATTACGGTATTTCCGTTGGCGTGAATTTCATTAAATAAATTCATAATTTCCACCGAAGTTTTACTATCTAAGTTTCCTGTTGGTTCATCGGCTAAAATGATAGAAGGTTTGTTAACCAAGGCTCTAGCAACCGCCACACGCTGACGTTGACCACCCGATAACTGATTTGGTTTGTGATCCATTCTGTCTTGAAGTCCTACTTGTGTCAATACTTCGGTAGCTCTTTCAACACGTTCCGATTTCGAATGACCGGCATAAACCATTGGTAAAGCCACATTATCCAAAGCCGTTGTTCGTGGCATTAAGTTGAACGTTTGAAAAACGAATCCAATTTCTTTATTACGAATTCCTGCCAATTCATCGTCTTGCATTTCACTTACGTGTTTTCCGTTCAAAATGTAAGTTCCTGAAGTTGGTGTATCCAAACAACCTAAAATATTCATCAAAGTTGATTTTCCAGAACCAGAAGGTCCCATTAAAGCTACATATTCTCCTTTATTGATTTCTAAATCGATGCCTTTTAATACATATACGATTTCGTTTCCTAAAGGGAAATCTCTTTTGATATTGGTTATTTTAATTAACGGATTTGCCATTTTGAATGTCGAATGTTGATTAACGAATTATGATTTCAGAAGTTTTAAATTCCGATTCTATTATAAGTAGAAAAAGAAAGGAATTTGTTACAACTAAAAACGAATTCTTTCAAACAAGTGTGAACTAATCGTTTTATTCGGATTGATGATGAAATGTTCTTTTTCTTGTTCGGCTCTATAAAACACAATTCCCCATTGAAAAGTATCAATCGTAACGGAAACTTTTGGATGATTTTTTATGATTTCCCAAGCTTCTTCCATATCAGTTGACCAATGAATATCATCGAAAATCCAAACAGAATCATTTGAAATCGTAGGAAGTAAGGCTTCAAAATAATCTAAAGTCGCTTTTTTGGAATGATTGCCATCGAAATAGATTAGGTGATGGGTTATGGGTGAAAGGTCAAGGGTTTTAAAATAGCTTGAAAATTCGGTATTAACGAATTCAATATTTTGAAAATTTGAATTTTGTTCTTGACTTTGTAATTGAACTTGCGCTTGTTTCTGCGTATTTGGACAACCTTCTAAAGTGATAATGTCCGAATTTTTATTTCCCAATGAAAGTGCAGAAGTAGCCAATCCTAATGAAGTGCCAATTTCTAAAACGCTTTTTGGTTGAAAATAACGAACAATTCTAAAAAGTAGTTCTGCATTTTTTGGAGTAATTCCAGCGGTTTGTGCAATTTTAGAAATTTCTCTTGTATTCGATTTAAAAACTCGTGAACCTACACCAAAATCGGTAACTTCAATCGTGTTTTTATTTTCTAAAAGCGATTTTCTATACGATTTTAAAGTTTCGTATTCAGGATATTTAGTTGCGTCATAAAAACACTTCGTAACCAAATCAAACACAAATGGCGAATGCACTCCATGTTCGTTTTTGGAATGGAAAAGGAATTTTATGTAAGATTTTATTAAATGATTCATGAGTTAAATACAAATTTCACGAATTAGCACGAATTCAATTAGTGAAAATTCGTGAAATTCGTGTAAAATTTATTCCATTTTCGAACTTAATTCAAACCAACGTTCTTCTTTTTCTTCTAAAGTTTGAATGATTTTTTGTAATTCGTTGGCTTTTGCTTCAATTTTATCATCTGAAACTTTTCCGTCGGCGAATTCTTGTTCGATTTGTTTTTTGTTGTATTCTAAATCTTTGATTTCTTTTTCAATTTTATTGAATTCTTTCTGTTCATTGAAACTCAAACCAGTTGAAGCCGTTTGTTTTTCTTTCCAATTTGTTTTTTCAGTACTAACCGAATTCAAAACTTTTGGCTCAGCTGAATCTTCATACGCTCTAAAATCAGAATAATTTCCAGGAAAATCTTCGATTTCACCTTCGCCTCTAAAAACAAATAAGTGATCCACGATTTTATCCATGAAATATCTATCGTGACTCACAACCAATAAACAGCCCGGATAATCTAAAAGGAAACTTTCTAATACATTTAACGTAACAATATCTAAGTCATTTGTAGGCTCATCCAAAATCAAGAAATTTGGATTTTGAATTAAAACGGTACATAAATACAAACGTTTCAATTCGCCACCGCTTAATTTTTCTACGAAATCGTATTGTTTTTTGGCATCAAATAAAAAGCGTTCCAATAATTGCGAAGCTGAAATAATTTTTCCTTTCGTTAACGGAATATATTCGCCATATTCTTTGATGATATCAATAACTTTTTGTCCCGGTTTTGGATTGATTCCGCTTTGCGTGTAATAGCCAATTTTAATCGTATCGCCAATAATTACTTTACCAGAATCCGGTTGGATAGTTTGAGTTAAAATGTTCAAGAAAGTTGATTTTCCTGTTCCATTTTTACCAATAATACCAATACGTTCGCCACGTTGAAAGGAATAACTGAAATCTTTTAAAATGGTTCTATCAGGAAAGTTTTTGTTCAGTTTTACCATTTCGATAATCTTGCTTCCCATCCGTTCCATGTTGATTTCCAACTCAACTACATTTTCTTTTCTACGACTTTCTGCTTTTTCTTTAATTACGTAAAAATCATCTTGACGTGATTTTGATTTAGTCGTTCTAGCTTTTGGTTGACGACGCATCCAAGCTAATTCTTTTACGAACAAGTTTTGTGCTTTGTCGATACTCGCATTTTCAGAAGCCAAACGTTCTTCTTTTTTTTCTAAATAATACGAATAATTGCCTTTGTATTGGTATATTTTTCCGTTATCTAATTCTATGATTTCATTACAAACACGTTCCAAAAAGAAACGGTCGTGCGTTACCATAAACAACGTTATATTTTCTTTTGCAAAATAATCTTCTAACCATTCAATCATTTCTAAATCAAGGTGATTGGTTGGCTCGTCTAAAATTAATAAATCAGGTTTGCTAATTAAGATAATCGCTAATGATAATCGCTTTTTTTGTCCACCTGACATGTTTTTGACTTTCATTTTCAAGTCTTCCAACTTCAGTTTGTACAAAATTTGCTTGAATTGCGTTTCAAAATCCCAAGCATTGTGTCGGTCCATATCATCAAAAGCTCTTTGATACGCTTCTTCATCATTCGGATTTTCTAAGGCTTTTTCATAGCGTTCAATTACTTTCAAAATTTCATTATCCGAAGCAAAAATATTTTCCTCAATGGTTAATTCGTCTTGCAAATTATTGTTTTGCGACAAAAACGCCATGTTGATTTCTTTTCGAATCACCACTTGACCTGTATCAGGCTCATCCAAACCATTAATCATGTTCATAATGGTGGTTTTTCCCGAACCGTTTTTAGCGATAAAAGCTATTTTTTGATCTTTGTTAATTCCAAATGAAACGTTGTCAAACAACACGCGTTCACCATAGGATTTTGATATATTTTCGACTGATAAGTAATTCATAATACAATTTAGAAATGCAAAAATAGTTTATTGTATCTAAAGATTATAGATTATTTCCTAACTTTGTGAAAATGCATTTTATGACTTCCAAAAAGAAAAATAAAATAGAAGAACCAACTGAAGCTTACGAAGTAACTCCGAAAATGGGAGTAACTTCAGAAGAATTGCATCCTGTTTTGGTTCAATTATTGGAAAAATCCATCAAAGAAATTGAAGAAGGTAAGACATCTACGCACGAAGAAGTAATGAAACGATTTAGAGAAAAATTTCCATTGCAGAAATGATTTATAAAATTGAATGGACTTTTCGTGCTGAAATTTCTTTTTTCGAGGAGGCTCAATTTATTTTACAAAAGTGGAATATTTATGAGGTAAACAAATTTGAAAGTTTGGTTGGAGATGAGTTAAAAAGACTGTCAATTAACCCAACAATAGGTAATTTTAAAGGTGATGATGTTTATTCTTTGTCATTATCCGAACAGACAACATTGTTTTATAAAATAAATAAAGATTTAAGTCTGATTGAGTTATTATTGTTTTGGAATAATTTAAGAAATCCAGATGATTTAATCAAACTATTATAATGCATCTATCAGTAATCATCCTTAATTATAATGTCTGCTTTTTTTTAGAGCAATGTTTGCTCAGTGTTCAAAAAGCATTGAAAGATATTGATGGCGAAATTATTGTCATTGATAACGCTTCGTCTGATGATAGTTGCGAGATGATGAAAATCAAATTTCCGCAAATTAAACTCATTCAAAATAAAGATAACTTAGGTTTCCCAAAAGGAAATAACATCGGAGTTGCTCAAGCCAAAGGCGAATACATTTGCATCTTAAATCCTGATACTGTTGTTGCAGAAGATACTTTTTCAAAAATACTGAACACTAAAAACTGGCAACTAAACACTGGAATTATCGGTTGTAAATTAATTGATGGTGCAGGAAATTTCCTTCCCGAAAGCAAACGTGGTGTTCCAACGCCTTGGGTGGCTTTTACGAAGATTTTCGGATTGTATAAAATCTCAAATTATTTCGGGAAATATTATGCGCAACATTTATCGGAAAACGAATCTGGGAAAGTGGATATTTTGGTTGGAGCTTTTATGGTGATGAAGCGCGAATTGTATCTCGAAGTCGGTGGTTTTGATGAAGATTGTTTTATGTATTCGGATGATATCGATTTGAGTTATTTGGTTTTGAAAACAGGAAAATCGAATTATTACTTTCACGAAACTTCGGTGATTCATTATAAAGGAGAAAGTACCGTACGAGATGGAACGTATATGAAACGTTTTCGCGAGGCGATGCAATTTTTTTACAAAAAACACTTTAAAAAATCATGGTTTTTTGATGTGATGATGCAAGTAGGAAGTTTTGTTTTTAGTCTTTTGAAGAAGAATCAACAAAAAAATGAAGTTAGAACTATTGATGAATATGTAGTTTTTTCAAAAGGAAATTTAGAATTGAATCTATCAAAAAAAGCAACTTATTTAGTTGATTTTAATCAATTTGTGAATCAACCTAAAAAAAACATTGAAATAATATTTGATACGACTACTTTTAGTTTTGCCGAAATTATTACTTTTATGCAGTTAAATAAGAGTAAAAATCTAAGTTTTAAGAATTATATTTCGAGTTCTAATTACCTAATTGGAAGTAATAATTCGAATGATAGAGGACAAATAATTTTGTTGTAAAAAATTATTGAATTGTTTAAAAAACGAACGAAAAATTAGTATTTTTGCAAACCAAATACAAAAACACAACTTTAGTTTAAAGATATGGCAAAGTTTGAATTGAAATTACCTAAAATGGGTGAAAGTGTTGCAGAAGCAACAGTTACTAACTGGTTAAAAAAAGTTGGTGATAAAATTGAAATGGACGAAGCAGTACTTGAAATTGCTACTGATAAAGTAGACAGCGAAGTGCCTTCAGAAGTTGCAGGAACACTTGTTGAAATTTTATTTAATACCGATGATGTAGTTCAAGTGGGACAAACAATCGCTATTATCGAAACGGAAGGTGGTGCCGTTGCAGCAACTCCACAAGTTAAAGCAGACGCTCCAGTTGCAGTTGCGGAAGTAGCAAAAGCAGTGGAAGTAGCAAAAGAAACTGTAGCTCCAGCTGATTTTTCTCCCGACTATTCGGGATCGGAAAAATTCTTTTCACCTTTAGTTAAAAACATTGCTAAAGAAGAAGGAATTTCATTAGCAGAATTAGAATCTATTGCTGGTTCTGGTAAAGATGGTCGTGTAAACAAAGAAGATTTATTAAATTATATCAAAAATAGAGGAAGTCAGCCTGCAGTTGTTGCTCCCGAAGCTTCGGGATCCGCAGTGGCTCCAAAAGCAACTCCATCTCCAGTTCAAGCTGTTCCAGTTTCTGTAAATGGTGGTGACGAGATTGTGGAAATGGACAGAATGCGTAAGTTGATTTCGGGTTACATGGTAGCTTCGGTACAAACTTCGGCTCACGTTCAGTCGTTCATTGAAGTTGATGTTACCAATATTGTAAAATGGAGAGATAAAGTTAAAAATGCTTTCGAGAAGAGAGAAGGTGAGAAGTTAACTTTTACACCAATTTTCATGGAAGCGGTAGCAAAAGCATTGAAAGATTTCCCAGGAATGAATATTTCAGTTGATGGTGAATTTATCATCAAACGTAAAAATATCAACTTAGGAATGGCGGCAGCGTTACCAAATGGAAACTTAATCGTTCCTGTAATTAAGAATGCAGACCAATTAAACTTAGTTGGAATGGCTAAAGCGGTTAACGATTTAGGGAACCGTGCAAAAGCTGGAAAATTAAAACCAGACGACACACAAGGAGGAACTTACACGGTTACGAATGTAGGAACTTTTGGTTCTGTTTTCGGAACTCCAATTATCAATCAACCACAAGTAGGTATTTTAGCTTTAGGTGCTATCAGAAAAGTGCCAGCAGTTATTGAAACTCCAGAAGGTGATTTTATTGGAATCCGTCAAAAAATGTTCTTATCGCACTCATATGACCACAGAGTTGTTGATGGAGCGTTAGGAGGAAGTTTTGTAAAACGTGTTGCGGATTATTTAGAAGCTTTTGATGTGAATAGAGATTTCTAATTTGAAATAAATTATAAATTAACCCGATACTGAAAAGTGTCGGGTTTTTTGTTTTGGAATGAATTGCTTGGTTGTCCTAGGTTTCCATATTTCTGCTCTCCGTTTCAAACGAAATTCACGAAACTCCGTTCAAAATATAAAATATTGTGAAGTAGTCTTTTTTAAATTTCAAAAAGTTTAAAAAGGATTTTTATCTACCATAATGTAATTAGGTTTATTAGTATTGAAAAACTAATCAATTAAAAAGTAAATTGACTAATTTTATTACAAAATATTTTTCATATATAGATAATTATTTAAATAATTTAATACATTTGAAAAATTTTAAACAAAACTATGAAAAAAATATTTTACTTCTTTGTTGTTTTTGCTGTTGCGTTGGTATCTTGTAGTAAAGATGATTCAGATTTAGCATCAGATTCTTTTGAAAATCTTGTGGTAAACACAAAAACACCAATTTTTAATTCATCAACATATTCTTATTCAGCTGGAGGTAATTTATCTGTTGCCTTGCAAAATGATAATTTTGACTATGAATTTGGTGTTTGCTATAGTGAAAGTCCAAATCCGAATGTTATTAATTCTAATACGGTTTCAGGGTATTTAAACAATACAAATTTTGATTGTTTAATTAATGATATTGATTTAGGTGTAACATATTACATTAAGGCCTATGTAAGGAAATTACAAACTAATGAAATCAAGTATGGTAATGAAATTACATTTATCCAACCACTTAATTTAACGACCAATATTGTTAAAAATATTTCACTAACAGGCTTTTCAGTAACTGTCAATGTTGGTAGTGATTTGTCTAATAATAGCGAGAGAGGTGTTTGTTATAGTACTAGTCCAAATCCAACTGTTTCAAATGAGAGACTTGATGATCCTACTAATGGTTCTGGAAATTTCACTATCACAGTAGATGGAGTTCAGACATTCTCTCCTAGTTACTATGTGGATCGAAATACAACTTACTACCTAAGAAGTTTTGTTTATTTAAATGGGCGTTATTATTATGGTAACGAAGTAAGTTTTAAAACATGTGGCTATGTTGGTGGTTCTGGTGGATATGTTTTTTATGATAAAGGCGAAACCACTAATGGCTGGAGGTATTTAGAAGCTTCAACTACAAAATTAAATGATCCAAATTCAACTAATTTTAAATGGTCAAATACATCAACTTTTATGTCTGGGATTAGTCAAGAAATAGGAGCTGGATTAGATAACTCTACGCTTATTAGGAATTCCAATAATTTTACTAATATTGCTGCGACAATGTGTATTTTTGTTTCAAATAATAGTGTAAATGATTGGTTTTTACCCTCAATTAAAGAGTTGAAAGAGTTGTATAAATTAAAAATAGCAGGTCTTGTTTTTAATCCTGCATCGGGCCCTAATTCTTACTACAATAAAAATGTTTTAAGTTCTTCGCAAAGAGATAATACAACATGTTATGGTGTGAATTTTGAAAACGGTAGTGAAGTAATTATGACAAAAACGGATCAATTATATTCAGGTTGGCAAGTAAGAAGGTTTTAATTAAATAGTAATAATAAAAAGCCCGATAGTTTTTAGAAGCTATCGGGTTTTTCTATCTTTGTCACATATATAAATGCTATGGAATTAAAATTAACACGCCCTATCTGCTTTTTCGACCTTGAAACTACAGGAATTGATGTAGCACGAGACCGAATCGTAGAAATCTCAATATTTAAAGTATATCCTAACGGAAATAAAGAAAGTAAAACTTGGTTGGTAAATCCAACGATTCCTATTCCGCCACAAACTACAGCGGTTCATGGAATTACAGATGAAAAAGTAGCGAATGAGCCAACATTCAAAGAATTAGCTTCTCAAATACATAACATGATAAAAGATTCGGATTTGGCTGGATTTAATTCGGACCGATTTGATATTCCGCTTTTAGCTGAAGAATTATTACGTGCTGAAGTTGATTTTGATATGAAAAATAGAGTTTCTGTTGATGTACAAACCATTTTCCATAAAATGGAAGAACGAACTCTAAGTGCGGCTTACAAATTCTATTGCGGACAAAGTTTAGAAAACGCCCACAGTGCCGAAGCAGATACTATGGCAACTTACGAAATCTTAAAAGCGCAATTGGATCGTTACGAGAATTTAGAAAACGATATGAAATCATTAGCTGAATTCACCACAAGAAAAAGATCGGTTGATTTTGCTGGATTTATTGCTTTGAACAACGAAGGAAAAGAAATTTTTACTTTCGGAAAACACAAAGGTGCTTTGGTTGAAGAAGTTTTTAATAAAGAACCTGGTTATTTTGGTTGGATTCAAAATGCTGATTTTCCATTGTATACTAAAAAAGTACTGACAGGAATTAAATTAAGAAAGTTAAATACTAAATAAAGTGATTAGTGAAAAGTAATTAGTGAATAGTTGCTGATTACTTTTCACTATTTACTAATCACTAGAATTATGAAAATAATCTGCATCGGGCGCAATTACGCTGACCATATTTCGGAATTAAATAATGAAAGGCCAACAGAGCCAGTTATCTTCTTGAAACCGGATTCTTCTATTTTACCTAATAAAAATCCATTTGTGATTCCTGCTTTTAGTAATGATATTCATCATGAAGTGGAAATTTTAGTTAAAATTTGTAAAGTTGGAAAACATATCGATGTTAAATTTGCTCATAAATATTACGAAGAAATTGGTTTAGGAATCGATTTTACAGCTCGAGATGTACAAAGTAAGTTGAAAGAGAAAGGTTTACCGTGGGAAAAAGCAAAGTCATTTGACCATTCAGCGGTAATTGGGAACTTTACATCGAAAAAAAATTATACTTCGCTAGAAAATATTAACTTTGAGTTAAAATCAAATGGAACCACCGTTCAGGAGGGTAACACTAGTTTAATGTTGTGGAAAATTGATGAGTTAATTGCTTATGTTTCACAATATTTTACATTAAAAATTGGAGATATTATTTTTACAGGAACTCCAAAAGGTGTTGCAAAAGTGACTGAAGGTGATGTTTTAGAAGGTTTTATTGAAGGAAAATCGATGTTTAAAATTCAAATTAGGTAGTTATGGCATTACAATATAATTTAGCGAAAGTGTATGAAATTTCAGAAAATGATATTGAATTTGCATTACAAATTGTGACTTTGTTTTTAGAGGAAGTTCCAGCTGAAATAAAATCAATTAAAGTTGCAATTGAAGAGAAAGACTACACAAGAACTTATTCGTCATGTCATAAAATAAAACCTACATTGGATTTACTTGGTATGGATTTAGCTTACGAGGAAAATATCCAAATCATGACTTGGGCTAAAGCCGAAGGCAAACGAAAAGAAATTAAAGAGGTTTTTAAATCATTAAAAGATAGAATTGATTTAGCAGTTAAAGAAATCAAGAAAGATTTTAAGCTGTAATATTCTTATTTAAAATTCCCCAAAATCTATTAAATATTTAAAATGAAAGCTGCTATAGTTACCATTGGCGATGAAATTCTTATTGGCCAAATTGTAGACACTAACTCTTCTTACATCGCAAAAGCTCTTGATAAAATTGGGATTGCAACGCATGAAATGTTGTCAATTTCCGATGATAAACAACATATTTTAGATACTTTTCATTCACTTCAAAATAAGGTAGAAGTTGTTATTGTAACAGGTGGATTAGGTCCAACTAAAGACGATATTACTAAGAAAACTTTTTGTGACTATTTTGATGATGAATTAATTGAAAACGAAGCGGTTTTAGCACATGTAAAATCTATAATTGAAGGTTTTTATAAGCGTCCAATTACGCAAATTAATAGAGAACAAGCTTTAGTTCCAACTAAAGCAAAAGTACTTTTCAATCAAGCAGGAACAGCGCCAGGAATGTGGATGGAGAAAGAGAATACGGTTTTTATTTCCTTGCCAGGTGTTCCGTATGAGATGAAGTATCTGATTGATAACGAAGTAATACCAAATTTAGTTCAAAAATTTGAGCGTCCATATATTGTGCATCAAACTATTATGACGTATGGTCGAGGAGAAAGCATGATTGCAGAACAAATTGAAGAATGGGAAGATAATTTACCCGATTTTATAAAATTGGCTTATTTACCTAGTCCGGGAAAAGTTCGCTTGAGATTAACTGCTAGAGGAAATGACGAAGCATTATTAAAAGAAGAAATCAAACGCCAAGTTGAAAAACTCGATTTATTGATTCATGATATAATTGTTGGTTATAACGAAGATGAGCCAATTGAAGTAGTTTTAGGGAGATTGTTGACTGAAAAAATGTTAACAATTTCAACTGCAGAAAGTTGTACAGGTGGAAAAATAGCTTCAACTTTGTCTGCAATTTCAGGAGCTTCAAATTATTTTAAAGGAAGTGTGGTGAGTTATGCAACTCAAACTAAAATTGATGTTTTAGAAATTGATGAAAATATAATTGCAAAATATGGAGTAGTCAGTGCTGAAGTTGCAAAAGAAATGGCTATATCGGTTCAAAAAATGATGAACTCAGATTATGTGATTGCTACAACAGGAAATGCTGGTCCAACAAAAGGAGATGAAGATGCTGAATTAGGGATAGTTTTTATTGGAATCGCAACGCCTAATGACGTTTTTGTTGAGGAATTTAACTTTGGTCAACCGCGTGAAAAAGTCATTGATAGAGCGGTAAGCAAAGGGTTGGAGCTAATTTATAAAGAAATTTTAAAAAAATAGTAAAAGATAGTTGTGTATATGAAATGGATTTTGTTTCTTTGCACCCTGATTTTAGATAACGAAATAAAGATTAGAAATAATGTCAAGAGTTTGTGAACTTACAGGTAAAAGAGCGATGGTTGGAAACAATGTTTCTCACGCTATGAATAAAACAAAGAGAAAATTCTCTGTTAACTTAGTTAAAAAACGTTTTTATATTCCTGAAGAAGATAGATGGGTAACGTTGAAAATTTCAACCGCTGCTTTAAAAACGATTAATAAAAATGGAATTGCTGCTGTATTGAAAAATGCAAAAGCTAACGGATTTGTTAAATCTGTATAATCCTTAAAACATAGATCAAAATGGCAAAGAAAGGTAATAGAATCCAAGTTATTTTAGAATGTACAGAGCACAAGACTTCAGGAGTTCCTGGAACATCTCGTTACATTACTACAAAAAATAAAAAAAACACTCCAGATAGATTAGAGATTAAAAAATTTAATCCAATCTTAAAAAGAGTAACTGTTCACAAAGAAATTAAATAAGATAAGTCATGGCAAAGAAAACCGTAGCAACTTTACAAACAGCTTCTAAAAGATTAACTAAAGCTATTAAAATGGTTAAATCTCCAAAAACGGGTGCTTATACTTTCGTTGAGTCAGTTATGACTCCTGAAGAAGTTGATGAGTTCTTGAAAAAGAAATAATTCATTTTACATTATATAGATGAGCTACTTTCGTTTGAAAGTAGCTTTTTTATTTTTACATTTGTCTGATAAATGGATTTGGAGTAAAATCATTTCTGCAAATACTTAAACCCTAATTTTAGTATGAGTTTTTTTAAAAAAATATTCTCTTCTGATAAGAAAGATCAAAACATTAGTCAAGAGGCTAAGCAAACTTTAGATAAAGGTTTAGAAAAATCGAAAACATCGTTTTTTTCTAAGCTAACCAAAGCTGTTGCGGGAAAATCTAAAGTAGATGCGGAAGTTTTAGATAACTTAGAAGAAATTTTGGTTTCTTCAGATGTTGGTGTAAACACAACTTTAAAAATTATTGAACGTATAGAAGAACGCGTTTCAAGAGATAAATATTTAGGGACTGATGAATTAAATGGCATTCTTAGAGAAGAAATTGCAGGTTTGTTATCAGAAACTAATTCAGGTGAAGCAACTCAGTTTGAAATTCCAGCGAACACAAAACCATATGTAATTATGGTAGTTGGGGTTAATGGTGTGGGAAAAACAACTACAATAGGAAAATTAGCATATCAGTTTAAAAAAGCAGGCTACAATGTTGTTCTTGGTGCAGCAGATACTTTTAGAGCGGCTGCAATCGACCAATTACAGATTTGGGCAGATAGAGTAGGTGTGCCAATTGTAAAACAACAAATGGGAAGTGATCCAGCATCTGTTGCATTTGATACATTGCAAAGTGCCGTAGCTCAAAATGCTGATGTAGTAATTATTGACACAGCAGGTCGTTTGCATAATAAAGTTGGTTTGATGAACGAACTTTCTAAAGTGAAAAAAGTAATGCAAAAAGTGGTGGAAAATACCCCAAATGATGTACTTTTGGTTTTAGATGGTTCTACAGGTCAAAATGCCTTTGAACAAGCTAAACAATTTACAGCAGCAACAGAAGTTTCGTGTTTAGCGGTTACAAAATTAGATGGAACTGCAAAAGGAGGCGTTGTTATTGGAATTTCAGATCAGTTTCAAATACCTGTTAAATATATTGGTGTTGGTGAAGGAATTGAAGATTTACAAGTGTTTAATAAATACGAATTTGTAGATTCGTTTTTTAAATAAGATTTACTACAGTGAGAGAACTTTTAAAATACAGAACAGTACAATTATTCTTAGCGGCTGTTATCATGGCTTTAGTAGCCATCCCATTTGAGGATTATGATTATGTTTTTATCACACTAAGATTAGCATCTTTTGCTATTTTAATGTATTTACTAATAAAGTTTACAAGCGGTAAGAAAAAAACAAAATAAAAAAATAAATGCTGTTAGTTGATAACAGCATTTATTTTTTCCCAAAGCTCATTGTCGAAGCCAGAAACGGCAAAACTTGGATTAGCAGGATTTGATGCCTCCCCCATTCTTACAATTACTATTTTTTTGCTCGGAACTACGTAGATTCTTTGGTCAGCTGCTCCCATCGCAGCATACATTTCAGCGGGAGCATTAGGAACAATTGATCCTGTATATGATGTTTGTCCGCCTGGTAACATAAAGTTAAATTTTCCATTTAACCACCACAAATAACCATACGATGGATTGATATTTTGAGATGTTGAAATGCTTTCATTAAAATAGGTTTGATTGATAATTTGCTCGTTATTCCATTTTCCTTTATTCATTGCTAATAATCCAAAACGCGCCATACTTCGAGTATTGCTATGATATATTTTATATATAACTCCGTTATTCCAAAAGCCATCCATTCCAATTTTGTTTTTCAATTTAGAATTAAAATAATTTTCAAATGTTTGACCGGTAGAAGCAGCAACAACATCCATTAATTTTTGAAAAACATTATGATACGACCATCGGGTTCCAGCATCGGCTAAATAAGTTAAATTGGGAAGAATTACTAAGTCGCTTTCGTCATTAATTCCAGATGTCATGGTTAATAAATGACGAGACGTTATTAAGTTTTCTTTTTCTAAAGGTTCACTTGTCCATCCAGTTCCAAGATATTGAGAAACTCTAGTATTTATATTCATTAGATTTTCTTGTTGTGCAATTCCTATGGTACTTGCTGTTAGTGTTTTTCCGGCACTATTCCATTGCCAGGTATCATTTGCTGTATGACCATTGAAATAATTTTCTATAACAATTTTACCATTGTGCAAAATGATAAAGCCTTTTGTGTGTTTTAATTCTAAATAATCCAATAAAGGCTGAACTTCTGATCGATTCCAATCTAAGCTTTCAATAGTTTTGGTTTCCCAAGTTGTTGAGCCAATAGGAGGAAAGTACATTTGTTCTACTGGAGTTGTTGTAGAAGAATCGTCAGAATTGCAATTTATAAATAGTAGTGACGCAAGTAGGGGGATAATCTTTTTCATAGCTGTAAAAATGGTTGTACATTCATTAGACAATAAAATTACAGAATAGTTTAATTCAAATGATTTTTAATTGTAAATTTATAATCTAATTTGATAATAATAGTATGAAAAGAATTCTTTTGTTAATTGTTTTATTATCAGTTCTTTCGTGTAAACAGAATATTTCGGAGGCTGATATTTCAAATTTAAACGGTTATTGGGAAATTGAAAAAGTTGAACTTCCAGATGGAGATAAGAAAGAATATAAAGTAAATGAAACGATAGATTTCTTTAAAATTGAAGCTAATAAAGGTTTCAGAAAGAAAGTCATGCCTCAGTTGGATGGAACGTATTTAACAAATGATATTCAAGAAGATGTTGTTGTGGTTGTTAAGGATGGAGACGCATCAATTCAATATAAAACTACTTATGCTTCTTGGAATGAGGAAATCATCGAATTAACAAAAGATAAATTAGTAGTTAAAAACGAGCAAGAAATAGAATATTATTATAAAAGACCAGCAAAATTTTCGGTAAAATAAAATGGCTAAACGATTTAATGAAGAGAGTTCTATAGGAGATGTGTTAAAACAATTTATTTCTCAAAATAAGTTGGAAGCAGGTATGGATGTTGTTAGTGTTCGAGATGCTTGGAAAAACTTAATGGGAAACGGAGTAAACAATTATACAACTGAAATTCAATTAAAAGGTTCTACGCTTTATGTAGCTTTATCATCAGCGGTTTTACGAGAAGAATTAAGTTATGGAAAAGAAAAAATTATCAAGATGATTAATGAAGAACTTAGAAAAGATTTGGTAACGAATTTAGTTTTACGATAAAAAAAATCCCGATTCATTGAATCGGGATTTTTATATGATAATTCTAAAAATTAGAATTGCTCTCTTCCTGAAAAATGGAAAGCACCTTCAATAGCTGCGTTTTCATCAGAATCTGATCCGTGAACTGCATTTTCTCCAATTGAAGTAGCGTATTTTTTACGGATAGTTCCTTCAGCTGCATCAGCTGGATTAGTAGCTCCAATTAAAGTTCTGAAATCCTCAACTGCATTTTCTTTTTCTAAGATAGCAGCTACAATTGGACCTCTAGTCATAAATTCAACTAATTCACCAAAAAATGGTCTTGCAGCGTGAACTGCATAAAAAGCTTGTGCATCAGCAATAGTTAATTGAGTTAATTTCAAAGATACAATTTTGAAACCACCTTCTGTAATCATGTTTAAGATACCACCAATATGTCCGTTTTCTACAGCATCTGGTTTAATCATTGTAAAAGTTCTGTTTGTTGCCATTTTTAAATTTTTTGCAAAGGTACCATTTTAATTAGGTTTTGCAATACTGTTTTTTATTATTTTGCAATTGTTCTAGCTACTCTAAAACCGTAAAATTCATGTGTCTTATTTGGTTCTGTTGAAATTCGGTTAGCTGGTCTTACATAATTTGGTTGACTATCCCAAGAGCCACCTCTTACACTTCTTCTGTCTCCCATTTCTGGTCCTTTAGGGTTTTCTCCTTTTTCTTGTTTATAGAAATCTTTATTGTACCAATCCCAACACCATTCCCAAACGTTTCCACTCATATCATATAAACCTAATTCATTTGGCAGTTTTGTACCAATTGTATGTGGAGTTCCTTTGCTATTGCCTTTGTGCCATGCGACATCATCTAAGTTGTTACTTCCGCTAAATTTAAATCCTTTCGAATTAGTACCACCTTTTGCTGCAAATTCCCATTCTGCCTCTGTTGGTAATCTATATCCATTTGCTTTAAAATTACAAATAAAGTTAGGTCCCTTTTTCGTATAAACAGGTTGTAATTTTTCTTTTTTACTAAGCCAATTGCAGTAAGCTATTGCTTCGTTCCAAGTTACACCATTAATAGGGTAATTATCTTGCCATCCCCAAGTTGGTTTTACTGGCATTTTCATTTTGTTAGCTTTAATGAATTGTTTCCATTCCCAAACGGTTACTTCAAATTTGCTAATTTCAAATGTATTAAGATTAACAGTATGTTCTTTTTGTTCATCAACATCTGCTAAACCATCAGAATCTTTAGAACCCATTTTAAAAGTTCCACCTTGAATTTTGATTAAGTCGGTGTCAATAAGATTATTTTTAAATGCAAAAAATGATAAAAGGGTAATTAATAATGTAGAATAAAATGTAATTTTTTTCATAAGTTTAGTTATTAATTTAGGTGTGCAAATATACTGATAATTTAACATTACAGATAAATATTGTTATAAAACGTAATTTTTACCTTAATTTGATGTTAAAAAATTAAATATATTGCTTTTTGTCGAATAAAAAAGTATTTAATCGATATTTTTAAATAATAACCAATGAAAAATTTTGCTTTAAAGGTTGTAAATCAGCATATAAAAGTGAGAAAAAAGCTTCAGGATCTCCAATTTCATGATAGAAATCCGCAAAATTTGATTTTCTTTCTTGTAAAGATTGATTCGGGAATAATTCGTTTTGAAGTTGAATAATTCGCTCTAATTTTTCGGTATAAATTCTTTTTTCAGCTTTCAGTAGTTTCTTCTCTAAATTTTCTAAACCTTTTAATTGTTTTACTTCTTGAGCTTTTACTGAGCCTAAAAATGATTTGTCGGTTTGATTTGCAATACTGTATAAAGCTTCAAACTGATTTTTAAGAAATGTTTTTTGTTCACTGAAATCAATAGTGAAATTGGAAAATTCTTTTGTTTTTTTATTTACTAAAGTTTGTTGATTTTGGAAAATATCTGACCAATTTAATTCTAATTTTTCCAATTTTTCAACTTGCTTTTTTGTAGCAACTAAAGCAGAATTACGAAGTAACAGAATAGGAAACGTGATATTATTCGCTTCAAAATTAGATTTCAATTCTAACCAATACGCTAATTCACCACCGCCACCAATGTAACAAAGATTTGGTAAAATCACCTCTTGATACAACGGGCGTAAAATCACATTCGGACTAAAATTCTTTGGATTATTCTCTAATTCAGTTAGGATTTCACTTTCAGAAAATGATAATTGTGTGTTATTGATTTTATAATTTCCATCTTCAAAAACAATGCGTTCTCTCAAATCATCTTGAATGTAAAACAAGTTAATTTCTCTTGGATTTACCTGAACATTATATTCTTTTAGTAACGGAAGCGTTTCGTTAACCTTTTTAAAAGAAGTTTGCTGTAATAATTCTTCTTTAGCATAAGGAATAAAAAGTTTTTTTAGCTCTAAATCATCTCCATCTAAAATGACTAAACCTTCATTTTTGAATAATTCATTAGCTAAATATCGAGTAGCATCTGCTAAATTTTCGTGTTCTAAATAGGATTTTTTAAATAATTCACGAAGATAATTGGCATTGTTTCCTAAGCCTAATTCAGTTGAAAATTGTCTAAAAACTTCTTCCAATCCAGAAGTATTTAATCTTCCAACCGGACCTTGGCTCTCTTTTTTCCACTGAATTTTCTTTCCTTTAAGATTAAAGTAATTGATTTCATCAAAATCATGATCTTCAGTCGCCATCCAATAAATAGGTACAAAATTATGATTTGGATAAGCTGTTTTTAATTCTTTCGTTAAATTAATAACGGAAACAATTTTATATAAAAAATACAAAGGACCAGTAAATAAATTCAATTGATGACCGGTTGTAATCGTAAAGGTTTTTGAATGTTTTAAAAGTTCAATATTAGCTAAAGTAGCTCCTGAAATTTCGAACTTTTGATATTGATTTAGTAATGCATTGACTAAAATTTCACGATTTTCAATTGGAAAATTTTTACTTTTCTCCTCAATTTGAAGATTAAAATTTTCTACTGTTGGAAATCGATTGTATAACGGTTTTAATTCAGCCTTTTGGTCTAAATAATCTACGATTAGTTTTGAAAAATATCCCGAATTTTGATACGTAATACAGTCGTTTGGCATTTTAGCAATTATTTTTCTGCTAAAATACTAAAAATATAGCTCACAAAAAGGGTTTTAACAAAGGCTTATAATTTTATCTTTTAAGCGTAAAATGTCCTTTAAATTCTTTTCCATTTTCTCTTTTTACTACCAACCAATAATCAGTAGAAGGCATTAGATTATCTTGGTAAGTTCCATTCCAACCAATTGAACTAGAATCAAACTGTGTCATAAGTTTTCCATAGCGATCAAAAATGGTAACCATTAAATTTGGTTCATTTTCCGAAAACTTAATTCTCCAATAATCGTTATATCCATCACCATTTGGAGTGAAATATTTTGGATACATTAATAAATAAACATCTTCTGAACTAACACCACAACCATTTTTGTCACGAATAAAAACGGTGTATTCGCCATTTTCTAATCCATAAAAAGTATTATTGTTTTGATAGTCAATTCCGTTTAGAGAATATTCGTAGCTTCCAGCACTATTTGAAGATAGTAAAACCGAAATTGTATTTTCATTTTGTGTCCAATCAGAAGTAATTATTTCAGAAATAGTTCCAATATTTGAATTAACGACTGTGAAATTTTTAGTGGTCGAACAAATTAAAGCACCATGATTTTCTGAAACCGTTACAGAATAATTTCCGGGTTGAGAAATAATGATGGAAGAACTAGTTTCATTTGTAGACCAATTGTAGTTGTCATATCCAAATCCAGCATCTACTGTAATTGAACTTCTTTCGCAAATTGGCATGATATCATTTATATTTATAAATGGTTTACTGACTAAAGTTAGATTCAGTGTTACAATTTGAAAACAAGTATTCGGTGACTCAATTCTAACATGAAAAAGATTATTACCTAATGATAAATTGTAATTTGAACTATTTTGCACTTCATCTGAAGTTAATAGGTTTTGAGCTCCGTTTAAAGAATTGTAATATTTAAAAATATTTCCTGAAGATGCAATCAAAAATGAATTGTAATTGGAAAGATTTACTATTTCAGTTCCATTGTTTAAATCATCACAAATAGTTTCTGAATAATTATTAGCATTCAACGTATTTATTAATTGAATTGAAATAGCAAGCCTAGTAGGACTTTCACAACCATTTATAGTTTGGGAAGCGTAATAAGTAACTCCGTTTTGTAATAGAGTAGAAGTTGGTAAAACGGTATTTCCAGATAAGCTATTATACCAAATAATGTCAGTTCCAGTTACAGCGATATTGTTCAAAGTAGCATTTTCAGTACTACAAAAATTTTGATTTTGATTTCCTGTTGGAGTTGGAGTATTTTGAATAGTAACTAAAACCGGAACTCTTGCGCTTTCACAACCATTTATAGTTTGCGAAGCATGATAAGTTACACCGTTTTGCAAAAGTGTTGTGTTTGGAAGTAAATTTCCGCCAGTTACAGTATCATACCATTGTATATTTTGACCTGAAATTACAATGTTGTTAAGTGTTGCATTTTGTTGGATGCAGAATTGTTGAGGGGATGATAGTGTTGGTAATGCAACTAATGAAATTGTAACATTTTGCGTTTGAGAACTTGAATTTCCGTTTCCATCATTATAATTCCAAGTAATAGTGTAATTTCCAGGTATTGAATAAGTTAAAGGGTTTGTTGTGGTTGCAATTATTGTTCCAGAACAATTATCTAAAGCTGTTGGAATCGTTGAAATAACTGTATTACAATTCCCTGTAATGATTGGTAAATTCGTAATTGTTGGTATTGGTGTAGCGGAATCTCCAACAACAACATTTAAGCTAACAGTATTGTCACAACCACCAGTTCCAGTTATAGCACATGTATACTGACCGCTATGAGATGCGTTTGCATTTGGAATTATAGGATTTTGGTCTGTAGAAGTATAACCGTTTGGACCAGTCCAAGAATAGTTTGTTCCTCCAGAGGATGTAAGTTCTAGGTTACTACCGATACAAATGGGTGAATTTGAATTAGCTAAGGATGATAATTGACAATCAAAGAATTTATTGATAAAAATATCTCCCCCTGAATTATAATTTACTTGATGAGTATTAGGAGTTGAAATTCCTGTAGTAGAAGTTGTAATACCACAAACATAAATTGCATTATTATTGTCTAATGTCATTCTAGCTTGATAATCGACTCCATCTCCTCCGACATAAGTTCCCCATTCTTTTTCTCCAAAATTATTTAGTTTAACTAAAAATGGTTTTTGATTTCCTAATTTACTTGTAAGATAGGTATTAGGAGTGCTTATTCCAGTATTTCTATCTGTATAACCACTTAAATACACATTTTCAAATGAGTCAACAGAAAAATCTTGAATAACTCCATTAAAATACGTTCCCCATTCAAAGCTTTGATTGACATAGTTAAATTTTACAATAAAAAATGCATCATCATTATAATATCCGTTAGAATTAATAGTTTCATAATTAGGCATAAATGTTCCTATTGTGCCTATTCCGTTAATACTATTTGTAACCCCATAAATGTAGATATTATCATTTTTTAGAACTGAATATAAGTTGCGTTCATCATTATTTCCTCCAAAATATGTCCCCCAAATTCTATCACCATTTGTATCAAATTTTACAATCATAATGTCTGGATTAGTATAATTACTACTATATACATTTGGAGTTGATATATTGTTACTACTAGTAGTTTTGCCAACTAAATACAGAAAATTTTGATGAAAAGATATACCAGTAAATCCATCACCTCCTAGACCTCCATAATAAGTTCCCCATTGCCTCACTCCATTTTCGTTGAATTTGACAATAAAACCATCTGCTAAAAGAGGTGAGTCTAAAGTAGATTGATATGAATTAGAGGTAGAGATATTATTAATACTTGATGTTTGGCCACATATATATACATTGTTTAAGTTATCACAAACTAAATCATATCCATTATCATTATTCTCTCCTCCATAATATGTAGCCCATTCTCTATTTCCTGATGAGTTAAACTTAACTAGGTAAGCATCAAAGTAATTGTTTTTAACTGGTTGATGAGAATTAGGAGTTGTTAGGGGTAAGTTTGTATTAAAAACATTATATAGTGCATAAATATTTTGATTTGAATCTGTTGTTAGTTTCTCCGGAAGAGTTCCGTAATAAGTTCCCCAAATTCTTATCCCATTTGAATTAAATTTTGTCAAAAAACTATTGTAATCAGATAAGAAAGTGCCTTGGAAAGTTCCAATTGTTGCAATGTTAGTTTGGCTAGTTGAAGTTCCAGATACATAGATATCATTTAAATTGTCATTAGTTATATTTCTAGGTACTTCTCCATTACTGCCTCCGTAATAAGTCCCCCATAATCTAATAGGTGTTGGATCAATTACAATAGTTTTCTCGGAAGACTTTAAATCTCCTTCAAAACCATATACATTCTTTTTGATTTTCTTATAGCTGATGTTGATTTCACTTTTTCTATTTCCTTGTTCCGTCCAACTCATAGGAATGGTTTCTTCCATTTCTCCAAAACGAAGCTGCATTCGTATCTTGTTTTCAACTAATTCTGTTTTTCCACCATCAATTTTTAGTTGAATATCTGAAATTTTTCCACCTGGTTTTACAATGAAATTATATTCAACAGCTTTTGTGGAATCATTTGGAATAAAAAAAACAACATCAATTTTATTGTAAATGTTCTGATAAGTAACTTTTTTGTATTTATGAACATTTGTTATGCCATTTCTATCATGAGCAACATTATAGTAATTGTCATAGTCTTTTGATTTTTCTTCAGCAATTAATTTTACATTTTGGTTTGCATTCAAAAAATCAATATCAATTCTATGAAAATTATATTTTAAAGAATAATCAGGTGTTTCTTTTTCTTTATCTAAATTTAGATTGGAAGAATGAAAGGCTTTATCTTTTTTAGTCAATGGTGTTTTTTCAGTTTCATAAACGTCATAAGAAAATCCTTTTTCTCGCAATTGTACATTTAAGCCATTAGTATTTAAAAGGTATTTTACAGCTGCATTAGGTTTACTTTTTTGGTCAACGATTTGGCCTTTGTTTTCAATAAAACCAGTGGAGTTGTTTTTAATCTGACCAAATGTCAGGGTAACGAATAAAGAAAAGAAGAGTATAGTTAAAGCTCTCATGCAGTATAATATTTCCACAAAAATAACAAAATAAAACATTATTGTATCCAAATTATTACAAATTAGCTCGAAACGATTTTTAATTTTACCTTTGCAAAAACCATACGACTTGAAAAACATTCTCTTAATCACACCACCATTTACCCAACTGAATACACCGTATCCAGCAACGGCTTATATCAAAGGTTTTTTGAATACCAAAAAGATTTCGACTTACCAAATGGATTTAGGTATCGAGGTGATTTTAGAATTGTTTTCCAAAAATGGGTTAACCAAGATTTTTTCACCCATCACCCATCATCCATCACCCAACATACAAAGAATTTATTCGCTCAAAGACGATTACATCAAAACTATTGATTCAGTAATCGCTTTTCTTCAAGGAAAAAATCCATCTTTAGCACGGCAAATTTGTTCAGGGAATTTCTTGCCAGAAGCATCTCGTTTTGAGCAATTAGATGATATGGAGTTTGCATTTGGAACCATGGGAATGCAAGACAAAGCCAAACATTTAGCAACATTGTATTTAGAAGATTTATCCGATTTTATTGTAGAATGTATCGATGAAAATTTCGGATTTAGTCGCTATGCAGAACGTTTAGGAAGAAGTGCCAATTCTTTTGATGAGTTATACAATCACTTGCAAAACGAATTAACTTTCATAGACGAAATCACAATCAAAATTCTGAAAGAGAGAGTTGAAGAAGTACAACCAAAGCTAGTTTTAATTTCGGTTCCATTTCCAGGTAATTTATACAGCGCTTTTCGTTGTGCCCAGTTTTTAAAAACTAATTATCCCAATATAAAATTATCAATGGGAGGTGGTTTTCCAAATACCGAACTTCGCGAATTAAAAGATAAAAGAGTTTTTGAATTCTTCGATTTTATTACGTTGGATGATGGTGAATTGCCTGTTGAATTACTTTATGATTTTGTTGAATCGAGTGATTCCGAAGCTTCGGAAGAGAAGCCTTTTAAACGCACTTTCCTTCTAGAAAACAATCAAGTCGTTTATAAAAACAACACTACACGTCACGATTACAAACAATCAAAAGTTGGTACACCAGATTATTCTGATTTGTTGTTAGATAAATACATTTCGGTTATCGAAATCGCTAATCCAATGCACAGTTTATGGAGCGATGGTCGTTGGAACAAACTCACCATGGCTCACGGTTGTTACTGGGGAAAATGTACTTTTTGTGATATTTCTTTAGATTACATTAAGTTGTACGAGCCAATAGCTGCTAAAATTTTGGTCGACCGAATGGAAGAATTAATCGCTCAAACAGGCGAAAACGGTTTCCATTTTGTAGATGAAGCTGCGCCACCAGCTTTAATGCGTGAAGTAGCTTTGGAAATTATCAAACGAAAATTAGTTGTCACTTGGTGGACAAACATTCGTTTCGAAAAAAGTTTTACTACCGATTTGTGTTTGTTATTAAAAGAATCAGGCTGTATTGCGGTTTCTGGTGGATTAGAAGTGGCCTCGGATCGACTTTTAGAACTTATCAAGAAAGGAGTAACTGTCGAACAAGTCGCACAAGTTACCCGAAATTTCACAGAATCTGGAATAATGGTTCATGCCTATTTGATGTATGGCTACCCAACACAAACGATTCAAGAAACGGTGGATAGTTTGGAAATGGTGCGTCAATTGTTTGAACTAGGCGTTTTACAAAGTGGTTTTTGGCATCAATTTGCTATGACAGCGCATTCTCCTGTTGGCATGTTTCCAGAAGAATTCGGAGTAATTCCAGAACAGAATGAAATTACTTTTGCTAATAATGACATCAATTTCAAAGATAAAACCGGAATCAATCATGATAAATTCAGTTTTGGATTAAAAAAGTCGTTATTCAATTATATGCACGGAATCTGTTTTGATTACGATTTGCAAGATTGGTTCGATTTTAAAATTCCAAAGACAAAAATTCCTTCTGATTTTATTTATAATTGTTTGGAAAAAGAACAGAATTTTTCAACAAAACCAAATGCTAAAATAGTTTGGATAGGAGGAAAACCTCAAACCGAAATCTTCAGCAAATCGAAAAAAGGAAATTCTTGGGAAATGATGAAATTAACGTTTCACAATAAAACTCAATCCTACGATATTTCTGTAAATGCTGAAGAAGGAAAATGGTTGCTTGAAACTTTAGATAAAATTTCGGTTTTTGCAGAGAACAAAATGACTTTTTCGCAATTGAAATCAGATTTTGAACGAGAATTTGATGATTTTGAATTGTTTTGGTTTAGTAAACCGATTCAAGTTTTGAGAAGTACTTCTTTATTGGTTTTGTAATATTCTTAGTTGTGTAGTATTACTTTGTTGGTGAAAATTAATTTTTATTGAAAAAAAATCATAAATTTAACATCTAATTAAAGATGGTATGAAATTTTTTCCCCTTAAAAAAGTTGATTCTACCTATGCAAAAGTAATAAGTTTACTTTCTCTAATGTCTTTAGGATTACTAGTTTTAGTAGTTTCATTGTACTATTACATGAAAGTACAAGAAAGAGAAATTTACGAATCCAGTAATAAAGTTTATAAAAACGAAATCACATCTTTATTAAAATTAAACACTGAAAATTACACTTCATTAGTTGTTGATGTAACCTATTGGGATGAATTTGTGGATTTTATGACTACAAAAGATGTCAAGTGGTTTAATACTTCGGTTGCTAATATTTTAGATACTTATAAGGTTGAATATGTTTGTGTTTATGATACGAAAGGCTCATTTTTGACTAAAGTTTCAACTCCTAAAATAAAAACGGTAGACTTTATTCCGAAAGAAGTTATTACGCGATTATTAACTAAAAAAGTAGACCGATTTTATTTGAAAATTCCAGAAGGTGTAGTGGAAGTTTATGCCGCAACAATTCATCCATCTGATGATCCTTATAAAAACAAAACAAAACCGTCAGGTTGTTTTTTTATGGTGAGATTATTAGACAACGAATATTTTGCAAATTTTGAAAAAATAAGTACTTCAAATATTGAATTTTTCAAACAGCCTGAAGTTAAATCGAAAGCGGTATCTTTTATAATGCCTTTGAAAGATTATAACGATAAAATCATTCAACAACTTATTTATAAAAGAGCGTATAATATTGATTTTTGGATAACAAAATTCATCTTAATAGTTATAACAATTGCTATAATTTTATCGTGGTTGGTTTACTATTATTATGCAAATCGATGGTCTAAACTTCCGTTGAGTTTTATCAAAAAAATACTGAAAACAGGTGATTCTAATGCTATTCAATCACTAAAAAGTATTAAAGGCGAATTTCGATACATTGGGAAATTGTTTGAAGAAAACCAAATAAAAGCTAAAGAATTAGAAATAGCTAAAAATAAAGCCGAAGAAAGTGATAAATTAAAATCAGCATTTTTAATGAATTTGTCGCATGAAATTAGAACTCCGATGAATGCTATTTTAGGTTTTACAGACTTGCTTTCTCATCAGAATTTGTCAGAGGATGACAAAAAAGAATATATAAAAGTAATTCAGCAAAGTGGTAAAAATTTATTGGAAATTATTGATGACTTGGTTGAAATGTCCAAAATTGATTCCCAAATTATCAAACCTAACTTACAAGCGTTTGACTTAGATGAGTTGATTGATCAATTATTCGCTTCTTACGAAAAGCTCTATAGCAATGATAAAGTAGTTTTTAAACTAACTAGATCTAGTCAAAAATTAGCCAATAATATTGTTTCTGATAAAGTCAAATTAGGCGAAATCATTACTAATTTATTAAACAACGCTTATAAGTTTACCGAAGAAGGCTTTATAATTTTAGATTACACGTTGGATGAAAAAAATAAATCGATAACTTTTAGTGTTAAAGATTCTGGAATTGGAATACCTACTAATTTTCAAGAAAATATTTTTAAAAGATTTAGTAAAATTAACGCAAAAGGAATTTCCGCTAATGAAGGACTCGGACTAGGCTTAGCAATTTCAAAAGCCTATGTAGAAATGCTTGGCGGACAAATAAGTTTTAATTCTCAAGTTGGAATTGGATCTACTTTTTATTTTTCTATTCCATTACATTTTTCTGAAAATAAATCTATTGAAACACAAGAACTACCAAATGATAATCAACTTTTAGATTTAGGTAAAGAAGAAATAATTTTGATTGCAGAAGATGATAATATCAACTTTTTGCTAATTGAAAAAATGGTGAAAAGCTTTAATTTTAAAGTAATTCGTGCAAAAGATGGTGCAGAAGCTGTAGAGTTTTGTAAAAGCAATCATGAAATCGATTTGGTGCTTATGGATATTAAAATGCCAAATCTTAATGGTTATGAAGCCTTTTCTGAAATCCGAAAATTTAATTCCACAATACCAATCATAGCTCAAACCTCATATACTTTTGAAGACGAAATCAATAAAATTAAAGAATTAGGTTTCACTGATTTTATTTCAAAACCAATTGAAAAAGAGCGATTATTCGAATTGATTAAATTATACATGAAAAGAGAATAACTATAGCATTTTTACAATTTTTATGAGATTTATCATTTACGAAAACGATTTCTTTTCGTAAGTTTACGTCCACTAAAAAAAATCTCATATGGATAACATTTATAAGCTTTTAGTAAACAATTCCGCTTCGTTTGAAGTTACTGAAAATAGTCTTCAAAATTTAGATGCCGTAAAGGTAGAAGAAGCAAAGTTTCACGTACTAAAAGAAAACAAACCTTACAAAGCTGAAATTGTATCAGCCGATTTTATTTCCAAAAAATATACTGTAAAAGTTAATAACAATACTTATGAAGTGGCTATTTCAGGTGCTTTAGATGAATTAATCAAAAGTATGGGAATTGAGCGAGGAAGAACTAAAGTTGTTAATGCTATCAAAGCTCCAATGCCAGGTTTGATTTTAGAAATCAACGTTTCGGTTGGACAAGAAGTAAAAGAAAACGATCCTTTATTGATTTTGGAAGCCATGAAAATGGAAAACTGTTTCCTTTCACCAAGAGATGGAGTTATTAAATCAATCTCGGTTGAAAAAGGAAATGCTGTAGATAAAGGACAATTGTTAATTGAATTCGAATAAAAAATAGAAGCAAGAAGCAAGAAACAAGAAGTTAGAATTTGCCTTTCTTCTTTCAGTAAAGCGGTCTTTCTTCTTTCATCTTAATATTATGAAAGAAATTAAAAAAATATTAGTTGCCAATCGTGGTGAAATTGCTATCCGAGTAATGAAAACTGCGAAAAAAATGGGAATCAAAACAGTAGCTGTTTATTCGTCTGCCGATAGAAATGCATTACACGTTAAATATGCAGATGAAGCGGTTTTAATTGGAGAAGCAGCATCAAGTCAATCGTATTTACGTGGTGATAAAATCATAGAACTTTGTAAAGAATTAGGAGTTGATGCCGTGCATCCAGGTTACGGATTTTTAAGTGAAAATTCATCTTTCGCAGAAGCTTGTGAAAAAAATAACATCATTTTCATCGGACCAAAATCAAAAGCGATTGAAATGATGGGAAGTAAATTAGCGGCAAAAGACGCGGTTAAAGCATACGGAATTCCAATGGTTCCAGGAACTGAAGATGCAATCACCGATATAGAAGCAGCTAAGAAAATTGCAACAGAAATTGGTTTTCCAATTTTAATCAAAGCATCAGCTGGTGGTGGAGGAAAAGGAATGCGTGTGGTGGAAAAAGCAGAAGATTTCGTTTCTCAAATGGACAGAGCTATTTCGGAAGCAACAAATGCTTTTGGAGACGGTTCGGTTTTCATTGAAAAATATGTTACTAAACCACGCCACATCGAAATTCAAGTAATGGCAGACAGTCATGGAAATATTGTTTATGTTTTCGAAAGAGAATGTAGTATCCAACGTCGTCACCAAAAAGTAGTAGAAGAAGCGCCATCTGCAATTTTAACTCCAGAAAAACGTAAAGAAATGGGTGAAGCGGCTGTAAAAGTAGCTAAAGCTTGTGATTATTTAGGAGCAGGAACCGTTGAGTTTTTGATGGATGCCGACCATAATTTTTATTTCTTAGAAATGAATACCCGTTTGCAAGTAGAACATCCAGTTTCTGAATTAATTTCGGGATTGGATTTAGTGGAATTGCAAATTCGCGTAGCGCGTGGCGAAGCTTTACCAATGAAACAAGAAGATTTACAAATCAAAGGTCACGCCATGGAACTTCGTGTGTATGCCGAAGATCCAATGAATGATTTCTTACCAAACGTAGGTTTCTTAAGTACTTATAAATTACCAGAAGGAGAAGGAATTCGTGTAGATAACGGAATCGAAGAAGGGATGGATGTGCCAATTTATTACGATCCAATGCTTTCAAAATTGATTACGTATGGAAATACTCGTGAAGAATCAATCGAATTAATGATTAAAGCAATTGATAATTATTTGGTGGAAGGTGTAGCGACCACTTTACCTTTCGGAAAATTTGTTATGGAGCATGAAGCATTCCGTTCAGGAGATTTTGATACGGGATTTGTGAAAGCGTATTACGATGCTGAAAAACTAAAATCAAAATTAGATACCGAAGCCGAAATCGCAGCAATGATTGCATTTCAACAATACGTAGAAGATCAAAAAGTACTAAGATTACCTAATTAAGAGTATTAAGATAAAAGTAGTAAGAATTAAGATAACTTTTAACTTGAAACCTTAAACTTGAAACCAAAAGTAAAATGGAAGATAAAATCAAAATATTAAACGATAAAATAGCTTTAGCCAAATTAGGTGGAGGCGAAAAAAGAATTGCAGCACTTCACGCTAAAAAACGATTAACAGCAAGAGAACGTGTCGAATATTTATTAGACGAAGGTTCGTTTGAAGAAATTGGAATGCTAGTAACACACCGTACTACTGATTTCGGGATGGAAAAAGAAATCATCTATGGTGATGGAGTAGTAACCGGTTACGGAACCATCAACGGAAGACTGGTATATGTTTTTGCTCAAGATTTCACAGTTTTCGGAGGTTCGTTATCTGAAACACATGCCGAGAAAATCTGTAAAGTAATGGACATGGCAGTGAAGAATGGTGCACCAATGATTGGATTAAACGATTCTGGTGGTGCTCGTATTCAAGAAGGAGTTCGTTCTTTAGGAGGTTATGCTGATATTTTCTACAGAAACGTTCAAGCTTCTGGAGTAATTCCACAAATTTCTGCTATTATGGGTCCTTGTGCTGGTGGAGCGGTTTATTCTCCAGCCATGACCGATTTTACTATGATGGTAGAAAACAACAGTTACATGTTCGTTACTGGACCAAACGTTGTGAAAACTGTTACGAATGAAGAAGTAACTTCGGAAGAATTAGGTGGAGCAGCGACTCATGCATCAAAATCGGGAGTTTGTCATATTACGTCTCCAAATGGAGTAGAATGTTTAGAAGATATTAAACGATTACTAAGTTATATCCCACAAAATAATAGAGAAACTACGCCAAAATTACCTTATGAATTTCAAGATGAAGTTCGTGAAAAATTAGATACACTTGTACCTGATAGTGCGAACAAACCATACGATATGCACGAAGTAATCAGCGGAATTATCGATGAAGATTCGTTCTTTGAAATTCACAAAGATTTTGCTGAAAATATTATTGTAGGTTTCGCTCGTTTAGGAGGAAGAAGTATCGGAATTGTGGCTAACCAACCAATGGTTTTAGCAGGTTGTTTAGATGTAAATAGTTCGATAAAAGCAGCAAGATTTGTTCGTTTTTGCGATTGTTTCAATATTCCTTTGTTAGTATTAGAAGATGTACCAGGATTCTTACCAGGAACCGATCAAGAATGGAACGGAATCATCACGCACGGAGCAAAATTATTATATGCATTTAGCGAAGCTACTGTGCCAAGAGTTACGGTAATTACTCGTAAAGCGTATGGTGGAGCTTATGACGTAATGAATTCAAAACACATTGGTGCTGATATGAATTTTGCTTGGCCAAGTGCTGAAATTGCGGTAATGGGAGCAAAAGGAGCATCGGAAATCATCTTCAAAAAAGAAATTAGCGAAGCAGCTGACCCAGTGGCTAAATTAGCAGAAAAAGAAGCAGAATATGCCGAGTTGTTTGCAAATCCATACACGGCAGCGCAACGTGGATTCATCGATGAGGTAATCTTACCAAGAGATACACGAAGAAAATTAATTAAAGCTTTTAGTATGTTAGAAAACAAAGTGGTTGACACGCCAAAACGCAAACATGGAAATATTCCTTTGTAATAATAAAGACCGACTAATAGTCGGTCTTTCTATTTAATTTTGAATCGATATATTTTCCAATAAAACCTAATTTCATTTTGTCAAGCATTTTCTTTTCAAACTCCCAAAAGAAATTAAATTGCCCAAATAATGCTCCAATTAAAACTAATAAAAATTGGTAAGCTGGAAATATTATTACCAAACGTATTGGCCAATAAATCCAAAGCGATAGATTTTCTTTTGTAATACCAAGAAAGTTTGTTAATGGCTTTGAAAGATAAGCTGCTGTTGAACCCGTAATTGCAAATACAATAAAAATTATGGTTAATTGCCAGTTTGAAGTTACATTCCAGCGTTCTTTTAGTTTGTTCATAAATTAAATTCTTGGTGTAAAGCCTCCTAGTTTTTGATTGTTTTTGAGTTGAAAATAAACTAAATAATTATAGAGCATATAATTTACTTCATAACCATAATCGATATTTTGGTCATAGTTAATTGACATTTCATATAAATTTGGATTGTACTGAGAAGAAAGCATAGCTCTCCTGTTCCATTCCAAAACCCAAACTCTATTTCTTGATTCTAAATAGGATTGAGAGTGGTAATTTCTCGGTTTTGCAAAACTATTGAACCAAGAAGAAAAACCAACATCAAAAATTAAAACTTCATATTCTAATTTTTCATTAGATATACGAATGGTGTCGCTTTCTAGTTTTGGTTTATCATCAAAACTCTTTTTCTCCTGAGAAGCTGTACAAGCTATCAGAATAAAAAATAAAGCAGATAAAAGTAAAAATATACGTTTCATAGCTCTTTAATTTTGAAAGTATAAAGATAAAAAAAAGCACCGACATTGCCGATGCTTTTAACTTTTATATAAAAGATTTTACTTTCCAAATAATTTTCCTAAAAGACCACCTAATCCACCTTTTTTTGTAACAGCAGCCATAGCATCACCCATGTCAACTTTTCCATCATTGTTTTGATCTAAACCAAATTGACCACCATATTTAGAAACAGCATCCATTAAGCCACCGCCTTGACCACCAGAAATAGCACTTACTAAATCGTTCATGTTAAAACCTGGTTGGTTTGGATCTTTTGCTTTGTTAACTAATCCACCTAAAATTTGCGGAATTAATCCTCCAGCAACACTTCCTGCTGCATCAGATGATAAACCAAATTTTTCTCCTAAGTTTCCAGTTACTTTTTCTGTCAATTGTTGTACAACTGGGTTGTTTCCATCAATTGGAGTTTTTCCAGTTAACATTCCAGTTAAATCGTTAATGTTTCCACTGGCAACCATATCTTGTAAACCCGAAAGGATAGAACCACCTGCTTCTTGCATTACGGCATCATTTTGTTCATTAGGTACCGCTGGATTGTTTACCACGGCATCGCCGCCAAATTGTTTTACTAATTCTGAGAGTTGATCAAACATAGTTTTTTAGTTTTTAGTTCAGTTAAAGATAATAAAATTTTAGTTATTTTTCAATAAACTGATGATCTGCTCTGCAAGTTCTGTGCCAATTCTATCTTGTGCTTCTTCTGTAGCTGCTCCAATATGAGGAGTTAACGAAATTTTCGGATGCATTAAAATTTGGATTTCTGGTGTTGGTTCTTTTTCAAAAACGTCTAATCCGGCAAATAATACTTTTCCTTCATCTAAAGCTTCAATTAATGCAACCTCATTAATTACGCCACCTCGAGCACAATTTACGATTCCTACATTGTCTTTCATTAACTGAAATTCTTCTTTGTCAATTACATATCCATCTTGCGCTGGAACATGTAGCGTAATAAAATCAGAATGTTTAATTACATCTTCTAATGATTCGGTAACAATCTCCACATTGATAAATTGTCCATTATAGAAATCAACACGAATTACCGCTTCATTCACATATTTATCAGCTGCAATTACTTTCATTCCTAATCCTAAAGCCATTTTTGCTACAGCTTGACCAATACGTCCAAAACCAATGATTCCTAAAGTTTTTCCACGAAGTTCAATTCCGTTGGCGTAAGCTTTTTTCAAACCGTCGAAATTGGTATCACCTTCTAATGGCATGTTTCTGTTGGCATCATGTAAAAAACGAACACCTGTGAATAAATGTGCAAAAACCAATTCGGCTACACTTTCAGATGATGAAGCTGGTGTGTTGATAACATGTAAACCTTTTTCTCGAGCATAAGCTACATCGATATTATCCATTCCAACGCCACCACGACCAATAATTTTTAATCCTGGACAGGCATCGATAATATCTTTACGAACTTTTGTAGCACTACGAACTAATATTACTTTTACATCATTTGTGTTGATAAAATTAGCTACTTGTTCTTGTGCTACTTTGGTTGTAATTACTTCAAAACCTCCTTTTTCTAAAGCTTTAATTCCGCTTTTTGAAATTCCGTCGTTTGCTAAAACTTTCATTTTTATGTTTATGAGTTTATAGTTTAGAAGTTTAAAAGAAATCTAAACTGAAATTTTATTAACTATTTTTCTCTAATTCTTGCATTACATCAACTAAAACCTGAACACTTTCTAACGGTAAAGCATTGTACATTGAAGCTCTATATCCACCAACCGAACGATGTCCAGCTAAACCAGAAATTCCTGCTGCTTTCCACATGCTGTCAAATTTTTCTTGATGTGCTTCATCATTTAACAAGAACGTAACATTCATATTACTTCTGTCTTCTTTAGCCACCGTTCCTTTAAATAATGGGTTTCTGTCGATTTCAGAGTAAAGTAAATTTGCTTTTGCATCGTTGATTTTTTCAATTGCTGCAATTCCGCCTAATTTTTTTAACCATTGTAAAGTTAAAAGTGACGCATAAACTGGAAATACTGGTGGCGTATTGTACATACTTTCTTTCGAAACATGTTGTTGGTAATCTAACATGCTTGGAATAGTTCTTCCTGTTTTTCCTAAGATTTCAGTTTTTACCACTACTAACGTTGCGCCTGCTGGACCCATATTTTTTTGTGCTCCGGCATAGATTAAATCAAATTTTGAAAAATCTAAAACACGAGAAAAAATATCCGAACTCATATCACAAACTAAAGGGATATTAGTTTCTGGAAAAGATTTCATTTGGGTTCCAAAAATAGTGTTGTTACTCGTGCAGTGAAAATAATCTGCATCAGATGGAATAGTATATCCTTTTGGAATATGATTGTAATTTTCTGGTTTTGATGAAGCTACAACTACGGTTTCTCCAAAATGTTTGGCTTCTTTAATAGCCCCACTTGCCCAAGTTCCAGTGTCTAAATAAGCTGCTTTTCCGTTTACTTTCATTAAGTTGTAAGGCACCATTAAAAATTCTAAACTGGCTCCACCTCCTAAAAATAATACTTCGTATCCTTTGCCTTCTAAGTTTAAAAGTTCTAAAACTAAAGCTCTCGCTTCGTCCATTACGGCTACGAAATCTTTACTTCGGTGTGAAATTTCTAAAATAGATAATCCTGAGTTGTTGAAATCTAAAATAGCTTGTGCCGATTTTTCGAATACTTCTTGCGGAAGGATACATGGACCTGCACTGTAGTTGTGTTTTTTCATTGTAGTTGTAGTTATTTATTTAAAGGTCAAATTTCGGAATTCTTAAATAAAAAACAGACTTAAATGCTACAATAATTATGAGATGTTATTAACAAAAACGATTTCGGAATTTTATTTCTTCTTTTTTAAAGCTTTTCGATTGGAATTCACTTTTGCTTCCAAATTAAAATTGGGTTCGTGTTTGTGTGTTTCTTTCTCTTTTTGAATTTTGATGATTTTTGAAATTTTCATATTACAAACTATTTAAAAATGCCAAAGTATCTATATTATCCGCATAATCCCAAAGTTTTGGTTGTTGGGTTTGCCCAAAAGAAACCGAATTTGGGATTAAGTTTTTTGAAACCACGCATTGAATTTGTTCTGCATCAGCATTCAATCGAGTTGTTATTTCTTCTAAACTTTCATAGAATTCATAGAAAACTGAAGAAATAGGAGAAGAGTAACTCACATCTTCTTTAATCGTTAAAAACTCATTATCCAATAATTGAAAATTACTCATTAAGAAAACGGCTTTGTTGTAATCGTAATTATTCGCATATTTTTCGTAGTGAATCACATCACGATATTCGTACATCGCTTTGAAGAAATTGTCAAAATTATAGCCTTTTGGAACAAAAAGTTTTGAAACATTTCGGCATCCTAAACCAAAATATCTAAAAATATCTTCTCCTAAACCCACTAAATCTTCATGCGATTCCGTTCCATCTAAAACGGCAACCGAATTTCTGTTTTTACGAATGATACTTGGCTTGTCTTTGAAATAATATTCGAAATAGCGCGCTGTATTATTGCTTCCAGTAGCAATTACGGCATCAAAACCTTCTAATTTGCCTTCTACAAAAGTTATTTTTGAATTAAGTTTTGGTTCGACAGCAATCAAATATTTTGCTAAAAATTTCAATAAGTGTTGGTCATTTGAAGACGTTTTAACCAATACATCATGACCTGAAATCAATACCGAAAGAAAATCATGAAAACCCACTAACGGAATATTTCCTGCTAGAATTAATCCTACTTTCTTCGGTTCAATTTTTGAGAAATCATAGTTAGAAAGCCACTGATTTAGGTTGTCTTCGGTTAAGGCTTTTGCCCAAGATTGTACACTAAATTGTACTTGCTCAGGTGTGAACCAACCATTGTGTGATTGCGAAAGTTCAATCAAGTTGACAAAGTCATCAAAGAACAAATCGTTATGTAAAACCGATGCCGATTTAACGTTTCCATCTTCAGAAAATTGACGTAAGAAATTCCCTAATTCAACAAAACTCGATTTTATTTCAATTTGTAACATTTGTAACTTGTTTATATTTAGTATACGTTGTATTTTTGCACAAAGATATGAAGTGAAAAGGCATTAGCCAAAAGTTTAAATTAATTAGAGTCTCAACTTTTAAACAATTAAACTTTTAAACAATTAAACGTAAAGAAATGGCAATTATAATAACAGACGAGTGTATCAACTGCGGGGCTTGCGAGCCAGAATGTCCAAATACAGCAATTTATGAAGGAGCAGATGATTGGAGATGGAAAGATGGTACAAAACTAAGTGGTAAAGTAATTTTACCAGACGGAACCGAAGTGGATTCTGATGCGGCTCAAACGCCAATTTCAGATGATATCTATTACATTGTGCCAGGAAAATGTACCGAGTGTAAAGGTTTCCACGAAGAGCCACAATGTGCTGCTGTTTGTCCGGTAGATTGTTGTGTTCCTGATGATAATCATGTAGAAAGTGAAGAAACATTGTTAAACAGACAATCGTTTTTACACAACGAATAATTATTTTTTTTTAAAGATAGTAAAAAGAGAATTTTCATTTAGAAAGTTCTCTTTTTTGTTTTTTAATGGTTTAGAAACTTCATTCAAAAAGTGTTTTGTAATTAATTTTTTGCTATATTTGATTGATAATCGGTAATTTATGATAAAAAAACTTACTTTTTTATTATGGTTTTTTACTTCTGCCGTCTTTTCGCAAAATCTCGAATTTACGATAATTGTGAAAGATTTTGATACCGATTTACCTATTGATGAGGTGACCATCACTGCTCTCAAAACCCGTCAAGGTTTTTTAACCAATAAAGATGGAAAAGCAATTGTAAGTCTTTCCAGATCTTCTGATTTAGAATTGGTGCATTCTTCCTACAAAAAGATGATTGTAAAATTTTCCACTTTAGATAAAAAGGAAAATGTAGTGTATATGGAACCTAATACACAGCAATTGGAAGAGTACATCATCACAAAAGATCATCCTCAACAAATTTTAAAACGGATTATTGAAAATTCTAAAGATAAAATCACCATTCCTATAAGTTTGAAAGTCTATTTGCACGAATTTTATAAACGCGATAATGAGATTATTTTTTTTAACGATGGTTTAATTAATTTTCAAATTTTAGGAAATGAAAAGAATATAAAAACCGATATTTTAGTAGAACAAAATCGTGCCGTTGGTGTTTTAGATGGCGATATCGACCCCAATATATTAGGTTATGATTTGAATAATATCATCGAAAATTATTACCAATTCAAATATTTAGACGAAGTATTGGATTCTAAAGCAAAGAAAACTTATGATTTTTCGGTAAAAACCTATCCATCTAACGAAGATTATTTGGTAATTAAAATTGTTCCTTTGCCTGAATCCAAAGGAATTTTGTCTGATTTTATGGTGGTGTATGATAGCAATAAAAAGTTGATAATCGAAGTTAGTTCGTATGTAACTCCAGACCGACTTCAAACATATAAAGAAAGCATGTTTGCTTCGAGAAAAGTTTATAAATTAGAATTTAAAAACACATTCAGACAAGATGGAAATTACTACTATTTAGCTAATTCTAAAGAAGTTATTGGTTTTGAAAAACGTTATAAAAATAAAGAGCGACGAATAGAAGTCAAGAATCACATGGTAATTACTGATTTCAATAAAAAAACCTTTGAATACAGCGACAAAAATGTTTTTAAAGGCAAATCTCTTATCAATAAAAGAACCACTTTTTTTACGGATTATTGGGATTTTGAATCGGGTTTTGTCTCTACTGCCGAAGAAAAAGCAATTATTGAAAAATTAGGAAAAGGCGACGAAGAAATCCAAAACGAAGTTGAAAATCCGAAAGAGTAACTACTTCATCAACTCCTTTTATTTAATACTTTGATACTAATTAGGATTAGAGTATATTTGCGCACTTTTAAAATAATATTAACTAGTAATTTAAAGTCCCCTTTGGGGATTTAGGGGCTTATGAAAGCAGGAATTGTAGGATTGCCAAATGTTGGAAAATCAACTTTATTTAATTGTTTGTCAAACGCAAAAGCGCAAAGTGCTAACTTTCCGTTTTGTACTATAGAACCTAATATTGGAGTAGTAAACGTTCCAGATCCACGTATTGCTCGTTTAGAGGAATTGGTAAAACCAGAGCGTGTTCAAATGGCAACAGTAGATATCGTAGATATTGCAGGATTGGTAAAAGGAGCAAGTAAAGGAGAAGGTTTAGGAAATCAATTCTTAGGAAATATTAGAGAATGTAATGCAATTATTCACGTTTTACGTTGTTTTGATAACGACAATATCGTACACGTTGATGGTAATGTAAATCCAATTCGCGATAAAGAAACAATCGATATCGAATTGCAATTGAAAGACTTGGAAACAGTTGAAAAACGTTTGGAGAAAACCAATCGTGCAGCAAAAACTGGCAACAAAGAAGCACAAGCTGAAAAAGCGTTGTTAGATAGAATTCGTGAAACTTTATTAGCGGGTAAATCAGCTCGTACGGTAGTTCCTCAAAATCAAGATGAGGTGGATATGATGGAAGAATTCCAATTAATCACTACAAAACCAGTTTTATATGTTTGTAACGTTGACGAAGCTTCGGCAGTAAACGGAAACAAATATGTAGACCAAGTTCGTGAATTAGTTAAAGATGAAAATGCAGAAGTAATCATTCTTTCAGTAGGAGCAGAAGCCGATATTACCGAATTAGAAAGCTACGAAGAACGTCAAGTTTTCTTAGAAGATATGGGATTAACAGAGCCAGGTTCGGCAGTGTTAATTCGTGCAGCTTACAAATTATTAAAATTGCAAACGTATTTCACGGCAGGTGTTAAAGAAGTTCGTGCTTGGACAATCAACATCGGCGATACAGCACCAAAAGCAGCTGGAGTAATTCATACGGATTTCGAAAAAGGATTCATCCGTGCAGAAGTAATCGCATTCGAAGATTTCTCCAACTACGGTTCAGAAGCAAAAGTAAAAGAAGCTGGGAAATTAAGAGTAGAAGGAAAAGAATACATTGTAAAAGATGGTGATGTAATGCATTTCCGTTTTAATGTGTAATTTCTGATAAGATAGAGAACAGAATATAGAAAATAAGCAAAACCGTTGATGTAATTCAGCGGTTTTTTTGTGGCACAACATTTGCATTGGCAAAACAAAACAAACTATCATGAAAAAATATCTTATTCTAGCCGCATTTGCTTTGGCTATGGTTTCCTGTAAAGATCATGGATTGAACAACAGTTTTATTTATTTTTCTGAAGCCCAACCCACAAATGTGGATGAAATAACAGCATTTCCAAAGAAGTTTGTTCGAACCTATACAATGGATTATTCCCATCGTTTGGTAGTGGAGCCAAAATGCGCTTATATCAAAGAAATTGAAACTATAACCGCTTTAAAATCTGAATTGGATTCTATTCCAGAATTAGAATTTCGAAACAATCAAGTTTTCGATAAATCCGAAAATAAACCATATAAAACCTTTATAAAAGGCGATACAATTGCGTTTGAAATCGAACGTTTGGATACTATTTTTTCTTTTTCCGAAAACGAAATCGCTAAACAGTATAAATCCTCATTGGTTTTAAATAAAGAAGTTGATGGAAAGTACCAAACCAGTATTTTGAAATTGTCCACTATTGGAGCAAAACACATTCAACTTGGAACCAAAAAAGATTTTACCAAATTAAATTCCGAACTTAAAATTCCATTTGTAGCTGAAATGAAAGAAAACGACACGCTTCACGTTCTTCTAACACCATCACGTGCCGATTTTAGAAAATTACTTCGTTTAGATGGTTTTGAATATGCAACTATTTATTTGATGAAATAATATATTATGAAAACCATCAAAAAACTACTAAAGTATTTCGCAATTTTCATTCTATCATTATTTGCGTATTTGTTAATCGTAACCTTATTGTCATTTGTTTCTGTAAATGAAGATGTTGCTGAAAATCATGGGGAAATTCCAATTTACATTCTAACAAACGGAGTTCATACCGATATTGTTTTACCAATAAAAAACGATTATCACGATTGGTCAACCCAACTCAAATTTGAACATACCAAATCAAAAGACACTACGTATCAATATGTGGCTTTAGGTTGGGGCGACAAAGGTTTTTATTTAGAAACGCCCACTTGGGCTGACTTAAAAGCAAGTACAGCTATAAAAGCAGCTTCAGGTTTGAGCACATCGGCTATGCATGTGACGTTTTATAAACATTTGAAAGAGAACCAATCTTGTAAAAAGCTTCAAGTTTCGTTAGAAAATTACAAAAAGTTAATTGCGTTTATTAATGAATCTTTCCAAACAAAATCAGGTGAATTTCTAAAAATAGAAACCAATGCCGTTTACGGAAAACACGATGTTTTTTACGAAGCCAACGGAAGTTATTCGCTTTTTTACACCTGCAATTCTTGGGCAAATCAAGTCTTAAAATCAGCGAATCAAAAAGCCGCCCTTTGGACAATTTCGGATAGTGGGATTTTTAGGCATTATGAATAACAGATTGATTATTTTTACAAAATGAAATTATTTTTATTTGCTCTGATTCCAATAATACTTTTTGGGACTAAAAAAGATTTAGTTCAGAATAATAAATTCAACAATCATAAAGTTACAGATACAATTAAAGATGTTGATACACTTTTGATTGGAGATTTGAATTCAGATAAAATTCCAGATACAATTTTCCGATTTTATCCTCAAATGATAAATGCAACAGAAGATTATGACGGAGATTGTGTAAATAACGCTTGTGATGTTACGTTTAAGTTTTCGTTCACAGACAAGCAAATTGTAATATACAATGCAATTGGTGCTGGTTGAGAATTTAGGTGACATTAATAAAGATGGATTTTGTGAGTTTGCAATTTTCCCACACTGGTACATCGGTTGTTGGGGGAAGATTCAATATTTTACTTTCAAAAATAATGAATGGAAAAATTTCGGTTTTGCTCGTGCAAATATTTGTGAAGAAGTGACTTTTGAAAAACATGTAAAGGTAATTTCTACAAAGAAAATCAAAGTTATGGAGGTGTATCCTAATAAGGATTATTCTGAAATGCTACAAAGATATAAAACTCTAAAATTGGATTAATTTTTATCTTTTCTCTTTCCTCTTTTCTCTATCTTCTTAACCGTATTTTGTCAATAACTTATCGGTTTTTCGCTTCTAAACTTTGGAGATAAATGCTATATTGCACAAAATCCAAAATCTGTCTATGTTAGAGCAAAATCAATATACCGAAGACAATATACGTTCGCTCGATTGGAAAGAGCACATTCGTATGCGTCCGGGTATGTATATCGGAAAATTAGGTGACGGTTCATCGCCTGATGATGGTATTTACATTCTGTTAAAAGAAGTTATGGACAACTGTATCGATGAATTCGTTATGGGTGCCGGAAAAACCATTGAAGTTACTATCAAAGATAAATTGGTAACCGTTCGCGATTATGGTCGTGGCATTCCGTTAGGAAAAGTCGTTGATGTAGTTTCCAAAATGAACACAGGAGGAAAATACGATTCTAAAGCCTTCAAGAAATCCGTAGGTTTAAATGGTGTTGGTACGAAAGCAGTAAATGCTCTTTCGAATTACTTCCGAGTAGAATCGGTTCGTGATAACCAACAAAAAGCAGCGGAATTCTCAGCCGGAAATCTTACACTGGAAGAAGATATTCAAGAAACTACAAAGCGAAAAGGAACCAAAGTTTCTTTCGTTGCCGATGATACCATTTTCAAAAACTACAAATACCGAAACGAGTACATCATCAAAATGCTTAAGAACTATTGTTATTTAAATCGTGGTTTAACGATTTATTACAATGGAGAAAAATACGTTTCGGACTATGGATTGAAAGATTTATTGGAAGAAAATATTTCGGCTGAAGATATGGTTTATCCAATCATTCACTTGGAAGGAGACGATATCGAAGTCGCTATTACACATAGTAAATCTCAATATTCTGAAGAGTATCATTCGTTCGTTAACGGACAAAACACCACGCAAGGAGGAACGCATCTAGGTGCTTTCCGTGAAGCGATTGTAAAAACCATCAAAGAATTTTACAACAAACCTTTCGAAGCTTCGGATATTCGTAAATCGATTGTTTCAGCGGTTTCGGTGAAAGTGGAAGAACCCGTATTCGAATCACAAACGAAAACCAAATTAGGCTCAACCGATATTGGTCCAAATGGTCCATCAGTTCGTACGTTCGTAAATGATTTTATCAAAACGAATTTAGACAACTTCTTACATAAAAATCCAGAAGTAGCTGATGCGCTATTGCGTAAAATTTTACAAGCGGAGCGCGAACGTAAAGAGCTTTCAGGTATACGAAAATTAGCCAAAGAACGTGCTAAAAAAGCAAGTTTGCACAATAAAAAATTACGCGATTGTCGTGTGCATTTAACCGATGCTAAAAATCCAAGAAGTTTAGAAAGTACGCTTTTCATTACCGAGGGAGATTCGGCTTCGGGTTCGATAACTAAGAGTCGCGATGTGAATACGCAAGCGGTTTTCAGTTTACGAGGTAAGCCTTTAAATTCTTACGGAATGACGAAAAAAATCGTATACGAAAACGAAGAATTCAATTTATTACAAGCGGCATTAGATATTGAAGAATCGATGGAAGATTTGCGCTACAACAACATTGTAATCGCCACCGATGCCGACGTGGATGGTATGCACATTCGCTTGTTATTGATTACGTTTTTCTTGCAGTTTTTTCCTGAGTTGATTAAAGACGGACACTTGTACATTTTACAAACGCCATTATTCCGTGTGCGAAACAAAAAAGAAACGATTTATTGCTACAGCGAAGAAGAGCGCGTTAACGCCATCGAAAAACTAAAACCAAAACCAGAAATCACCCGATTCAAAGGATTAGGGGAAATTTCGCCAGATGAGTTTAAGCATTTTATCGGGCAAGACATTCGCTTAGATCCGGTCATGTTAGATAAAGCCACTACGATTGAAACCTTGTTAGAATTCTACATGGGTAAAAACACCCCAGACCGACAAGAGTTCATCATCAACAATTTGAAAGTGGAGTTGGATGTGGTAGAGAAGAATTAGGTAATGATAAGATATAAATCATACATATATTCTGGTATTGGAATTCCATTTGTAGCGCTTTTGGTCTCTATATTGTTTTATTTTATTGCTATTACATTTTTTGTAGATTGGGTTTCATGGATGGTGATAAGTTTTGGAATAGCACTTTTTGTTTATAGTTTTAAATGGATAAATAATGAAATGTTTGATATTTATTTTAAAGAGAATGAAATAGAAATCAAATATGTTTACAGAAAGAAAATACAAATTATCAATTATCAAGATTTAATAAAATATACATTTATTGAAACATCTAAGAGTTCTAATAATTCGTTTAAAACAAAAGATTTTCATTTTGTCTTTAATAGAGTAGTAGCTAATAATCATTTTATTGAGTTTTATAAATTTTTAAAATCAAAAAACGAAAATTTAGAAATTGAAATTTTTCCATTAAGCTCTAATTTAGAATATTTAAGACAACAAGAATTTGGACTTAGTTATAGAAAAATATTAAAAGAAACATTATAATTCATCGTAATGAAAGACGAAGAAGATAACATCATCCCAGAAGACGACAATTTAGAAAATCAAGATCAACCTCAAAAAGAGGAAGGTTTTGAAGATATTCATGTGTCAACGGGACATCATTTTTACGAAAACAACGAAAATCCAGAGGATACCATTACCAAAGTTACAGGAATGTACAAAGATTGGTTCTTGGATTACGCTTCCTATGTAATTTTAGAGCGTGCTGTTCCTGCGATTGAAGACGGTTTTAAACCGGTACAACGTCGTATCATGCATTCCATGAAGGAGTTGGATGATGGTCGTTACAACAAAGTAGCGAATATCATCGGACACACCATGCAGTATCATCCTCACGGAGATGCGAGTATTGGGGATGCTATGGTAAACATCGGGCAAAAAGATTTATTGATTGATTGCCAAGGAAACTGGGGAAATATTCTAACAGGAGACGGAGCCGCAGCACCTCGTTACATCGAAGCGCGAATTTCGAAATTTGGTCACGATGTATTGTTCTCGCCAAAAGTTACCCAATGGCAATTGAGCTATGATGGTCGTAAAAATGAACCAATTCATTTGCCTGTAAAATTCCCATTATTGTTAGCACAAGGTGGAGAAGGAATTGCGGTAGGTTTATCAACTAAAATTTTGCCTCACAATTTCAATGAGTTAATCGATGCGTCTATTAAAATTTTAAAAGGAAAACCTTTCACACTTTTTCCAGATTTCCCAACAGCCGGAATTGCTGATGTTTCCAATTATAATGATGGAATGCGAGGTTCTCGTGTGCGCGTGAGAGCTAAAATCGCACCACTAGATAAAAATACCTTGGTGATAACCCAAATTCCGTTTTCAACCGATACTACAAAATTGATTGATAGTATTTTGAAAGCCAATGAAAAAGGGAAAATCAAAATCAAGAAAATTGAGGACAACACCGCTGCCGAGGTTGAAATCGTAATTCATTTACAACCCGGAACTTCGCCAGACAAAATGATTGACGCGTTGTATGCATTCACCGATTGTGAGTTGTCTATCGCGCCTTTAGGTTGTGTTATCGAAAATTGTAACAAGCCTTTGTTTATTGGTGTTTCTGATATTTTGAAGATTTCTACGAATCGTACCTTGAATATTTTAAAACGAGAATTAGAAATTCAATTGGACGAACTCGAAGCGAAGTGGCATTTTGCGAATTTAGAGAAGATTTTCATTCGTGAAGAAATGTACATCGACTTCAAATTGTATTCGGATAGAGATTCGCTTTACAAATACATGTACGACCGATTTGAGCCTTTCAAAACCATTCTAATTCGAGAAATTGAAGACGACGATTTACAACGTTTGACCCAAATTCCAATGATTCGTATCACACGATTTGACTCGGATAAAGCAGATGATGCGATTGCAAAATTGGAAGCCGAAATAGAGCAAGTAAAACATCATTTAGATCATTTGATTGATTATGCCGTGGATTATTTCACCACTCTAAGAGACAAATACGGAAAAGGAAGAGAGCGTTTAACCGAATTACGTAATTTCGATAACATTCAAGCGACGAAAGTAGTATTGCGTAACCAAAAATTCTATGTAAATAGAGAAGAAGGTTTCGTAGGAATGGGCTTGAAAAAAGACGAATATGTAGGTGAATGTTCCGATATTGATGATGTTATTGTTTTCTTACGCGATGGAAAAATGATGGTCACCAAAATCGATGATAAAAAGTTCGTTGGAAAAGACATCATTCACATTGCAGTTTTCGATAAAAATGACAAACGTACCATTTACAACATGATGTATCGCGATGGTAAAAATGGTTCTACGTTTATCAAGCGTTTCAATGTTTCTGGAGTAACTCGTGATAAATTCTATGATTTAACACAAGAAAAAGCAGGTTCAATGGTGTCGTATTTCTCAGCAAATCCAAATGGAGAAGCCGAAGTCGTTACGATTTTATTACGCCAAGTAGGAAGTGTAAAAAAACTGAAATGGGATGTCGATTTTTCGGATATTGCCATCAAAGGAAGAGCTTCTCGTGGAAATACGGTTACCAAATATCCAATCAAAAAAATCGAACTAAAAGAGAAAGGAATTTCAACTTTACGTCCGAGAAAAGTTTGGTTTGATGATACGGTACAACGATTGAATGTCGATGGAAGAGGCGAATTGTTAGGCGAATTTAAACCAAACGACCGCTTGTTAATTGTCAACCAATCAGGGAAACTGAAAACAATAATTCCAGAACTTTCTACGCATTTTGAAGAAGACATGATTGTGTTAGAAAAATGGAATCCAAATAAACCGGTTTCGTGTATTTATTACTGTGGTGAAAAAGACAGATATTTTGTAAAACGTTTCTTAATTGAAAACGAAAATAAAGAGGAAATCTTCATTACTGAACACGATAAATCGCAACTAGAAATCGTTTCTACCGATTGGCGTCCTGTTGCTGAGGTGGTTTTTGCTAAAGTGAAAGGCCTTCAAAAAGAAAATCAAGTAGTGGATTTAGAACAATTCATTGCTGTGAAAGGAATCAAAGCTCTAGGAAATCAATTAACTACGGATAAAATTAAGCAGATAAATATGTTAGATCCGCTTCCGTATGAAGAGATTTTAGAAGAACCAGAAATTCAGCAAGAAACTTCAGATGATAATGAAGGTGCTGATATTCAAGATTTCAATATAGAATTAGACGACGACGGACAAATAACGTTGTCTTTAGAATAAAATTCTGACCTGCAAGGTTTTACTTTGCAGGTTTTTTTATTGATTTTTATCATTTTTCATTCCAAATAAAACACTTAATTTCGCTCCAAAATAAAACACAACAACTAATGTCAACATTTCCATCAGACATTGAAATTGCACAAAATGCAACGATGTCTCACATAAAAGATATTGCCAAAAAAATCAATATTTCAGAAGACGATTTAGAATATTACGGTAAGTACAAAGCCAAGTTACCACTACACTTACAACAAGAAAACCCAAAAGGCAAACTGATTTTAGTTTCTGCCATGTCACCAACAAAATATGGTGAAGGTAAAACTACCATGTCTATCGGTTTGACGGATGGTTTGAATTACATTGGTAAAAAAGCAATTGCCGTTTTACGTGAACCTTCACTTGGACCTGTTTTTGGTTTAAAAGGTGGCGCTGCTGGTGGTGGTTACGTTCAGGTGTTACCAATGGAAGATATCAACTTACATTTTACAGGTGATTTTTCAGCGATTGAAAAGGCAAATAACTTGCTTTCAGCGGTGATTGATAACAATTTACAAAACACGAAATATTCTTTAAATCTTGACCCAAAATCGATTGCATGGAAACGTGTGATGGACATGAACGACCGATCTTTACGTCAGATTATTATTGGAGTAGGAGCGAAAGCGAATGGAACGATGCGTGAAGACGGTTTCAATATTACACCCGCTTCAGAAGTGATGGCGATTTTATGTTTGGCAAAAGATTTAGAAGATTTGAAATTCCGATTAGGAAATATATTCGTTGGAAAAACTTTGGATGGAAAAGCGATATTTGCTCGCGATTTGAATGTAGTAGGAGCCATGGCAACTTTATTGAAAGACGCAATCAAACCTAACTTAGTGCAAACCATCGACGGAAATCCAGCGATTTTACACGGTGGACCATTTGCTAGTATTGCACAAGGAACAAATACCGCAATCGCTACAAAAATGGGATTATCGTTAGGAGATTACGTAGTAACAGAAGCAGGTTTTGGTGCCGATTTAGGTGCGGAAAAATTCTTGCATATCAAGTGCGAACAAAGTGGTTTAAAACCAGATGCCGTGGTTTTAGTGGCAACAATTAGAGCTATTAAACATCACGCGGGATTAGCTGCTGAAGATTTTAAAACGGAAAACGTAAGTGCTATTGAGAAAGGTTTCTGTAATTTGGAAAAACACATTGAAAACATGCAACAATTTGGATTAAATCCTGTGGTTTGCATCAATGCTTTTCCAGATGATACGCAAGCGGAATATGATAAATTGAAAGAATTATGTGTAACTAAAGGTGTAACTGCAATTGTAAGTACCGCTTTTGTTTATGGAGGAAAAGGTTCGGCAGCTGTTGCTGAAAAAGTTATAGCAGAAATTGAAAAAGGAACTGCGAATTATAAACCGTTATATCAACCAACGGATAATATTGAACATAAAATTAATGTGGTAGCCAAAACGATTTATGGTGCGAATTCAGTAGAGTTTTCTCCAAAATCGAAAGCGCAATTAAAAATGATTAACGATTTAGGTTTCAGTCATTTTTCGGTTTGTATGGCGAAAACGCCTGCGAGTTTTTCAGACAATGAAAAGTTAATTGGTCGCCCAACGAATTTTGATATTACGGTTCGTGAATTTGAAATTGCCAGTGGCGCTGGATTTATTGTACCGCTTTTAGGTGAAGTAATGCGAATGCCGGGTTTACCAGCGGTACCAAACGCAGAACGAATTGATATTGATAACGAAGGAAGAATTAAGGGATTGTCTTAGAATTTTGACACAAATAAACAATACAAATCCTATCTAACCCTGATAGGAATGAAAATAAAAAATGGTGATTAATTAAAATCACCATTTTTTATTGTAATGTATAGCAGGAATAGGGTCAGCCGATATGTCCCGAACCATTCGTTGCTGAATTTTATTTTTTCTTACGCATTTTCATGTTTAAAAATTCTACTGCTAATGAGAATGCAATTGCAAAATATAAATAACCTTTAGGAACAGCACCTACGTGTTGACCCACTAATTCGGCATGTGATAAGTGCATACTCTCGGTAATCAACATAAATCCGATTAAGATTAGAAAGGCTAAACCTAAAATTTGAATCGATGGATTAGCGTTTACGAAATTTCCAACAGGAACTGCAAATAACATCATAACTCCAACCGAAATTACTACAGCAGTAATCATAATTACTAATGCACCTTCGATACCGTTTGTCATACCTACCGCAGTTAAAATACTGTCAACAGAGAAAATTAAGTCAATTAGAAGAATTTGTATAATTACACTTGAAAAAGATTTAGTAGCCGAAGTTTTAAGTTCTTTTTCTTCTTCACCTTTATGGTCTACTTTTTCATGAATTTCTTTCGTGCTTTTATAAATTAAAAACAATCCTCCAAGTAATAAAATCAAGGCTTGACCTGTAATATCTGCTGAAAACCAACCAAAGTCAAAACTGAACCAAGGTGCTTTCATGGCAATTAATAAGGTAATTCCAAATAACAATGCAATACGCATAAACATCGCTAAGAATAATCCTATTCGGGTTGCTTTTTTACGTTTTTCTTCGGGTAATTTTCCGGTAACAATTGAAATAAAGATGATGTTATCGATACCTAAAATGATTTCTAAAAAACTTAGGGTTAACAAGGCTACCCAAGCATCGGGATTTAAAAATACTTCCATTTTGTGTTTTAGTTTTAGAACTTGTTATACGATATTAATTCTGTTTTGTTACAGTACCACGTTGCTTTTTTGAATCGCCCACAAAAGAATATTCAAAAGTGTATGAATCAGAGTCAGTAGTCAAAATTTTCATTTGAACTGGTTTTTTCTCTTCGCGATTTTTTGGATTGATATTTTGAATAACATATTCGCAATTGTTAGTCCATCGTACTTTAAAAGTGTCGATTTTTCCTTCGTAGGTTTCTATTTGAATAGAATCGTTTCGTTCAAAAGTACTGGTATATTTTTTACCTTCGATTTCAGTTTCCGAAGTAAATTTTCCGGTTTTAAAATCTTTACAATTGCGTTCTTGATTGTAGCAAGAAACCAGAAGTAGCGCCGAAAATAAAATAAAAATGGATTTCATATTATGTATTTGTGTTTTTATCACCTTCAAACATACTTTTTACCAGAGTAGTAATTCCTTTAAATATCAAAAACATAGCTGCTAACGCAATTATGATTCCTAATGCTAAAATATAAGGATATAACGGATGTTTTTCGTTTTTAAAAGCACTGTTTATAATTACTGGTCCAAGAAATAATAATGGTAAAGCGCCTGAAAGATATTTTATACCTTTTGCTAGTATGTTTTTATCTGTTGCCATTAGAAATTAATTCGAAGTCCAACTCCATTACTATTATTCACAATATTTAGTTCAAAATTATCGCCTAATGTTTTCTTTTCGTCAATTAATCCTTGATTATACATGTCTACACTTTCTTGAACCATTTTTTTTCTTCCCGATAAAATAGGAATAGAAATAGCCATTAAACCAACACCAGCATAGGTAATTGCTGTAGGATATTTTACATCTGAGGTTAATCCCATTACTAAATCGGCAACTGTTCCTCCAATTCCTACTCCCAAAAGAAAACCTCCAAGTGATTCTTTCGTTTTTGCATTTTTAAAAACACGTAACGCTTTTAAATCTGTTTTCATTAAATTTTTGGTTTCAAACGAAGACAATTGTTCTCCATTTTGATAAATTTTACCATTTGTATATTCTAATTTTTGAGCAAAAGATATTGAAAAACCAAATACTGCCAAGATTAAAAAGAATTGTTTCATAGTATGTTTTATTTTTTGTTGTTGTAAAAATCTACTGCATTTCTAACACTTCCGTGTGTTTGTAATAATTGATTGGCTTCTTCATAACTTACCGGAATTTCCTCCATAATCATTCGAGTTCCTCTGTCAATTAATTTGGTATTGCTTAACTGCATGTCGACCATTTTGTTGCCTTTTACTTTTCCAAGTTGAATCATAGTGGCAGTCGATATCATGTTTAAAACCAACTTCTGAGCCGTTCCTGCTTTCATGCGTGAACTTCCTGTTACGAATTCTGGTCCAACTACCACATCAATCGGAAATTTAGCCGTTTTTGATAATGGACTTTCGGCATTACAACTAATACTTCCTGTGCTGATGTTATTTTGATTACACATTTCCAAACCACCAATTACATAAGGTGTGGTTCCCGAAGCAGCAATTCCAACTACAACATCATTTTCATTGATATTCCATTGTTGTAAGTCTTTCCAAGCTTGTTCTCGATCGTCTTCGGCAAATTCTACTGCTTTTCTAATCGCCGTATCGCCACCAGCAATAATTCCGATTACCAAATCAAACGGAACACCGAAAGTAGGTGGACATTCCGAAGCATCTACAATTCCTAAACGACCAGAAGTCCCAGCTCCAATGTAAAACAAACGACCACCTTGTTTCATTTTCGAAACAATTTCTGTCACTAGTTTTTCAATTTGTGGTAACGCTTTTTCAACAGCTAACGGAACAGTTTTGTCTTCGTTATTGATATTCGTCAACAAATCTGTAACCGACATTTTTTCTAAATGTTCGTATTTGGAAGCTTGTTCAGTGGTTTTGGTAAAGTTCATGCGATTATTTTAAAACGTGATGCGCCAAAACATTCTGCACATCATACACATTAACTGATTTATTAAATTGTTTCACGATACTTGGATGAGCTTCGCTTGAAACCCAAATTTTCAATTCGGCTTCTAAGTCAAAAGTTCCTGCCGTTTCTACGCTGAAGCGTGAAATGCTTTTGTAAGTAATGGATTTATATTCGATTTTGCTACCAGTAATCCCTTGTTTTTCAATTAGAATTAATCGTTTGTTGGTGAAAATAAAAGTATCACGAATTAATTTGAAACCTAATTCGATTTCTTCACCTGTAATCAAAAGTTTACCATAATCTTTAACTAAAGTTTCTTGATTTACAGCACCTGCATTGCCAAGTAGCGCAGAAAATAATCCCATATTAAATGTTTTAAATGTTCTTCAAATTTAAGTAAAAAGTACTTATGTTTTATGTTGATTTACGATTAATGCGAATGTCCCATTTCAATAATGTAAGCCAAAACAAAACCAAATACAATCATGGTAATTTTAGCCAAGTTGAATTTATGTCCTTCGTTACTTTCAAAAATAATAGTAGACGAAATGTGAAATAAAATCCCCACTACAACTGCCGAAATTTCTTTTGAATAATGTTGGGCAAAATGCATTTGTTCCGCTAGTAAAGTTCCAAGCGGTGTCATTAATGCGAAAGAAAACATAAACGCAAAAATCATCATTTTATTCATCTTCGCATTTACGAAAAACAAAGTCAAAATAATAGCAATAGGGAAGTGGTGTACCGCAATTCCGTATGCTAAATTGTTGTTTTCGTGAATTGGGAAACCTTCTAACAAGGCATGAATGCACAAACTAATAAACAACAACCACGGAATGTGGTGCAATTCGTTATGCTCATCAGTATGCACGTGAACGTGACCGTGTTCGGCTCCTTTTGAGAAAAATTCTAGTAGGATTTGGAATAAAATTCCAATCATAATAAAAACACCAACAGGTAAAGAGGTATGTGCTTCTTCTCCTTCGTGACTATGATTATGTCCTTCACTAAATAATTCAGGAAGTAAGTGCAAAACTGTTAACGAAAGTAAAAACGCACCACTGAACGCCAATAATAATTTGATGTTTTTTTTCTTTTGAGGCTTTAAAAACAAAGCGATTAAAAACCCTAAAATAACGGCTGAAAAGGTGATGATATATTGCATTATTTAAAAATCATAATTAAACGTTCGGATTGTGTTTTAAAGAATTTTCGCAATTTATAATCGCCAAAAATATCCAAAAGATAAATGCCGGCTTCTTCCATCATTTTCTCAAAATCTTCTAAGCGAAGGGCTTGTACTTTTTCGGTAAAATGAAACTTTTCGCCTTTATCTTCAAAATTAATTTCTTTGTAAATGTGTCCGTCTTTCAAATAACGTTTGATGTGAAAATCAATTCCGTCTACCGATTTTATTTCATCGGCAACTAAATTTTCCAACACATAATCCACATTCATAAAATCGATAACGGCAAAACCTGTTTCGGTTAAACTGTTGTGAATGGCTTTGATGGTTTTGTTATTGTCGGCATCGTCTTCAAAATAGCCAAAACTGGTGAATAAATTGAAAATCGCATCGTACTTTTCGTTACACGTTTCGCGCATATCGTGCACTTTGAAATGCAGTTTCTCATTAGCAAATTCAGATGCTTCTTTAATACTATTTTCAGATAAATCAGCACCTGTAACATCAAAGCCTAAAGAGTTTAAATAAATCGCATGACGCCCTTTTCCACAAGCTAAGTCTAAGATTTTAGCGTCTTCTGGAAGGTTTAAATAATGCGTTAAATTGTCCATTAACAATTGCGCTTCTTCGTCGTTGCGTTCCTTGTATAAAATGTGATAATATTCGGTATCAAACCAAGATTCGAACCAATTTTCTGATACAGGCTTTTGAATTTCTGACATTTATTCTTTTTCTGGCAAATTAATCTTGCAAATTTAATGTATTTTTGCACAAGAATACCTTAATTATTGCGATTGCAATTGATTTTTGCAATTGAACTTGAAATTGAAGAATGGAAAATTATAAAATGACTGCCAAAACCTTTTTTGGTTTTGAAGAAATATTAGCTAGAGAATTACAAATTCTTGGCGCACAACAAGTGGAAATCGGTACACGTGTGGTGAGTTTTAAAGGCGATAAAGGATTTATGTACAAGGCTAATTTGGCGCTTCGTACGGCTTTAAAAATCTTAAAACCTATTAAAACGTTTAAAGCACATAACGATAAAGCGTTGTATGAAGGCATCAGAGCGATTGATTGGTCGGATTATTTAACGGAACACAATACGTTTTTGGTAGAAACGACTTTGCATTCTGAAAACTTCAATCACAGTCAGTTTGTGGCTTTGAAAACCAAAGATGCTATTGTGGATCAATTTAGAGATTTGAACGGAAAGCGTCCAAGTATTGATAAAGATTTTCCAGATTTACAAATTCATATACATATTGATAGAGATACGGTTACGGTTTCTTTAGATACCTCGGGAGCTTCGTTGCACCATAGAGGCTATCGTACAGCTACGAACATTGCGCCTATCAACGAAGTTTTAGCAGCAGGAATGTTGATTTTATCGGGTTGGGAAGGGAAAAGTCATTTCTTAGATCCAATGTGTGGTTCGGGAACTATTTTAGCCGAAGCAGCGATGATTGCTTGTAACGTACCAGCGAATATTAATCGTAAGGAATTTGGTTTTGAGAAATGGAAAGATTGGGATGCGGAATTATTTGATAACATTATGGAATCGTTATTGAAGAAAACACGCGAATTTCATTATACTATTACAGGTTACGATAAAGCGCCAAGTGCGGTTTCAAAAGCAAAAGACAATGTTAGAAATGCCAATTTAGATGAATATATTACCATTACTAACGAAAACTTCTTCGATTCTAAAAAAGAAACCGAAGGACCATTACACATGGTGTTCAATCCGCCTTATGGTGAGCGTTTGGATATTGATATGGAACGTTTTTACAGAGAAATTGGTGACACTTTAAAACAAAATTATCCAAATACCAACGCTTGGTTTATTACTGCCAATTTAGAAGCTTTGAAATTCGTAGGATTAAAACCAAGTAGAAAAATTAAACTTTTCAATGGAAAACTTGAAGCACGTTTGGTGAAATACGAAATGTACGAAGGCAGTAAGAAAGGAAAGTATATGAATACTGAGGAATAGATTGGAGTAATTAGTAAAAAGGGATTAGTCATCGATTTAACAATTAAACATTATAAACAATGAGCAAAAAAGTAAAATCATTCTTATATAACTTCTTAGGATTTGTGGTGATTTATTTACCAACCTTATTTTTAGTAGACGAATTCACGCATTTGAATGGACTTTGGATTCCAATGACCGCTTTTATGGTAGCTTTAATTTTAGCTCCTAAGTTCCAAGCGATAAAAACGCACAACGGTGAAAAAATTTACATGAAGTGGTTTTTTATTAAAGGTGTGAAAGAAATAGAATAAGGAAATCCCGAGTGTGAGCTCGGGATTTTTTGTTTTTTTGTTCACGAGCGTGACGCTCGCGCTGGCAAGGGATTTCTTGTAACTGCTGTTGGCACATGTTTTTTATCTTTTTACTTTATTATTGTTATATTCAATTTTTCTATTTATGTCATTATTTGCTTTACTCCAGTCTACAGTTGGTTGTATAGTTTTTATAGCATTAATGTCTTTTTCATAATTATTTTTATATAAAACTAGGGTATCATTTTCATTAGCATATTCATTAAAAATGATGTTACCAACATATGTAATTTCTCCCTTTTTAACATCAAAAGGAATGGAAAAACTGCCTGAATAATTTGTTCTTTGCAGTGCTGCAATTCCACTGTTTGTAAATAATCGTATACTTGGAATTTCATATTTTCCTTCAGGTCTTTCGATTGCAAATAAATAAGTTAATCCATTATCTAATTGTCCCTTATGTTTCATTTTCCAAATTTGTTCTGGGCTTATTTGTATTTCAGTTGATTTTTTTTTAGCAATTTTTTCATCTGTATCTTTTGCATTTACTCTTATGAAATATCCATTGAATTTAGCTTTCTCCTTTGGAAATGTTATAGAACCTATAATTAATCCATTTTGAGTTGTTTCTTTTTGAAAACTCATAGGCTCACTTGAAAGTCCTGAAACTGCACAACTTTGAACTAAAATAATTGTTGAAAATAACACAACTGATAACGTAATAATTTTGAATAACTTCTTTTTCATTTTGTTTTTTTATCCCTTATTGTTAATTTTTTTGGCAAAATATCTGCCAACTTTTATATGTACTCAGTTTTTTATTGTTTAGTTGAGCATAGTTAGCAGTTTTTGGGTAGATATGCTCAACTTAGTTGCATATTATTTCGTTAGATTCAAATATAATAAAATATTTACAACTTTATGAATCATCTCACAAAAAAAGCGTTACGAAAGTAGCGCTTTGTTTCTTATTTTTTGGCTGTTGTAGTTTTGTTTTTCTTGTATATTGGAATAAAGTAACTTAAGGTGTAATTAAATCCCGCTCCAAATTTTCCATCATACGTTCGGTTGTAACCTGGGATGAAAAGATTGTCAAATCCATCTGGTTTTTTATTGGAAACTAAATAGTTCAATCGCACTGAAAAACCCATGTACAAGTTGTTGAATAATTCGGCTTTGATGCCGCCCACAACTTCTAACCAACTCGCTGTTAAACCATCGTATTCTCTTCCTGAAATTATGATATTTTCACCGTAATAATTAGTAGGATCGTAGATTTTATAACTATTCAAGGTGTGACTAAAACTACTAACTCCATAACGCATTCCTACGTAAATCATGTTTTCCATGTCGAGCCAGTTTTCAAATGAGTTGTAATCAAAACCCACTTTAAAATACGTTCCTTTTGTGGTAAAGTTCAAGCGGTCGTCGTCTACAGTTTTGTTTTCGTTTCCAAGTTCACCAGCGATGTAAAAACGCTTGGTTAAACGATAATCTCCCACTACTTCAAAACCACGATAGTCTTTTTCGTAAAACGAACGCGCAATTTTATGTAAATCGGTACCTAAACGTAAGCCGTAGCGTTCAGGATACATAACTTTTGCAGTGTCTTTAGTTTGTGCATTTCCTAATACTGAAAAGCACAATAAGCTCAGACTAAAAATAAATCTTAACATGTACTTCATTTTCGTTTTCTATATTAGGTTGCATTACTTCAATGTTTTGAATCCAGTTGTTGCCATCAGCAGTTAACACAATTGGATTGATATCGTTTAAATAAAATAGTGTTTTAAAGCCACAAGCACGAGAAACATATTCATTGATTCTTTCATAGTTAAAAGTAATCGCATCAATATTATCATTTGCTGTATCAGTGTCGCTTCCGTTTTGTGTAAAATTCAATGTAGTAATATCAGCCGTTGTTCGCAATGGAACTTGAATTTTAGAGACTCCATTAAAAGGAATTCCTTCTGTGAAAGTAGGTTCAATTATACCTAAATTCGTAACATTTTTTAAAATAGTAGGATTAGCAGCGTCGTAAAACTCAATAATTAATCGAGGTGTTACGGGAGTTCCTTCGGCGCAAATATCATCTTTTTCGCAGTTCCAAAACGAAACGGCTAAAAGCAAGGATAAGGTTATATAAACTATTTTTTTCATATTTATCTTATTCTGTCAGACTGAGCTTGTCGAAGTCGTTTTGTAACATTTCGACAGGCTCAATGTGACAAGTATTATCTTTTTTCTAAAAGAACCACATTTTCCACATGATGCGTTTGCGGGAACATATCCACAGGACGAACACGAACTACTTTGTATTTTTCGTCCATCAAAGCTAAATCACGGGCTTGTGTTGCCGAATTACAACTTACATACACAATTTTTGGTACATCTGTTTTCAATAACATCTCTACCACATCTTTATGCATTCCATCTCTTGGAGGGTCAGTAATAATAACATCAGGTTGTCCGTGTTGGTTAATGAATTCGTCGTTGAAAACGTTTTTCATATCACCTACATAAAACTCACAATTCGTAATGTTATTGCGTTCGGCGTTAGCTTTTGCATCGATAATTGCTTCTGGAACGGCTTCTACACCAATTACTTTTTTCGCTTTTTTCGATACGAATTGTGCAATAGTTCCGGTTCCAGTATATAAATCGTAAACGGTTTCGTTTCCGGTTAAACCAGCAAATTCTCTAGTGATTTTGTACAATTCATACGCTTGGTCCGAATTGGTTTGATAGAACGATTTCGCATTAATACTAAAATGCAAACCTTCCATTTCTTCCAAAATATAATCGCGACCTTTGAACAAAATAATGTCTTGGTCATACAACGTATCATTCAATTTTTGATTGATAACATATTGTAACGAAGTGATTTGTGGAAAACGTTCTGCCAAGAAATTCATCATCAATTCAATTCCGTTTTTATCGTTTTCAAAAAACTGAATCAACACCATAAGTTCACCAGTTGAAGCAGTACGAATCATCAACGTTCGCAACAAACCTTCCACAGCTCTTGCATTGAAGAACGTTAGGTTGTTTTCGTTTGCAAATTGTTTAATTTCGTTACGAATTTCGTTAGAAGGATCTTCTTGTAAATGACATTTTTCAATATCTAAAATCTTATCCCACATTCTTGGAATATGAAATCCTAACGCATTTTTATTATCAAATTCAGTTCCCGATTGAATTTCCGCATCGGTCATCCAACGTGCATTCGAGAAACCAAATTCCATTTTATTTCTGTAGAATAATTGCTTTTCGGAACCTAAAATCGGCTCGAATTCTGGTAATTCAATTTTACCAATACGTTTCAAATTATTATAAACTTCCTGATTTTTATAGAACAATTGTTGGCTGTACTTCATGTTTTGCCATTTGCAACCACCACAAGCACCAAAATGGTCGCAAACCGGTTCAATTCTATGTTCTGAAAATTCATGGATTTTTATAGCTTTACCTTCGTAGTAGGCTTTTCTTTTCTTCATGGTTTGTACGTCTACCACATCGCCTGGCACTACATTTGGAAGAAATATTACTTTACCATCAGGAGCTTTTGCTACCGATACACCTTTTGCACCTGCATCAAGGATTTTTACGTTTTCGAATACGATTTTTTCTGTTCTCTTTTTTCCCATGAGGCAAAAATAAGAATTGTTGGGTGGATTTGATAATATATTTTACTTTTATACCAAATTTTAAAAAATGAAAACCCACTTAGCCTTACTTCGCGGAATCAACGTTTCCGGTCACAACATGATAAAAATGGACATTTTGAAAATGCTTTTAGAAAACGCAGGATTTCAAAACGTACGCACTTATATTCAATCAGGAAACGTTTTTGTAGATTCTGAAGAAAAACATGGTGCGAGTGTTGGGTTTAAAATCAAGCAAGAAATTTTCAAGGAATTAGGATTGGAAGTTCCTGTCGTGGTTATTGGTAAAGAAGATTTAGAATCGTGTTTCAAAAACAATTCATATCTCAAAGAAAAAGCGTGTGATACCAAGAAATTGTACGTTGCTTTTCTATCGAAAGAATTACAAGGAAGCGCCATCAACGATTTAAAAATAAGTCAATTCAAACCTGATGAAGCCGCTATTGATAAAAGTAGAATTTATATCAAATACGCTGTTGGTGCTGGAAAAACCAGATTAGATCAAAAATATATCGAGAAAAAATTAAACGTCGTAGCTACCATTAGAAATTGGAATACGGTTACGACCTTGTTGGAAATGTTTGATTAAGAGTTTTAAAGGTTAAGGGTTTAAAAGTTTAAAAGAGTTTGGCCTAGTTTATATATTTTTAAAATTTCTTCCATTTCTAAAATCTGTGTTCCAAAAAATAGAATTTTTAGAGATTATTGATTTTGAATTTGAACTTGCCCTTGATTTTTGTATTTTTGACAACTATATGGTTGATTTCTCACCAATAAGAAGGAATTGCGATGTAACAATCAATAACAAAATTTTATGTCAGTTTTAGAAAGAATGACTTCGGCTGAAGCAATTGCATTAGAAGACAAGTACGGTGCACACAATTATCATCCACTACCAGTAGTTTTAAGTAGAGGAGAAGGAGTTTATGTTTGGGATGTAGAAGGAAAAAAATATTACGATTTTCTTTCGGCTTATTCTGCGGTAAATCAAGGACATTGTCATCCAAAAATTGTGGGAGCAATGGTGCAACAAGCACAAACCTTAACATTAACTTCAAGAGCATTTTACAATGATAAATTAGGAGTTTACGAGCAATTTGTAACCAACTATTTCGGATTTGATAAAGTATTACCAATGAACACAGGAGCTGAAGCAGTTGAAACAGCTTTGAAATTGTGTAGAAAATGGGCTTACGAGAAAAAAGGAATCAACGAAAACGAAGCACAAATTATTGTTTGTGATGGTAACTTCCATGGAAGAACGACTACAATCATTTCATTCTCAAACGACGAAAATGCACGTAAAAACTTCGGACCCTATACGGCTGGATTTATCAGTATTCCTTATGATGATATTGAAGCGTTAGAAAAAGCAGTAAATTCATCAAAAAACATTGCAGGATTTTTAGTAGAACCAATTCAAGGAGAAGCTGGAGTTTATACACCTTCAGAAGATTTTCTTAAAAAAGCAAAAGCAATTTGTGAAGCAAATAACGTTTTATTCATTGCCGACGAAGTACAAACTGGAATCGCAAGAACAGGTTCGTTATTAGCGGTCTGTGGCAATTGTACTTGTGAAGCAAAATGTGAAAAACAAGCCACTTATACACAACCTGATATTCTAATTTTAGGAAAAGCATTATCAGGAGGTGCGTATCCAGTTTCTGCGGTTTTAGCAAATGATAGCATTATGAATGTTATTAAGCCAGGACAACATGGTTCTACTTTTGGAGGAAATCCAGTTGCAGCTGCGGTTGCTATGGCGGCTTTAGAAGTAGTTTCGGAAGAAAACTTAGCTCAAAACGCTAGAAAATTAGGTAAAATCTTCCGCGAAGAATTAGGTAAATTTATCGAAACTTCAAGCATTGCTACTTTAGTAAGAGGTAAAGGGTTATTAAATGCTGTTGTAATTAACGATACAGAAGAAAGCGATACGGCTTGGAATATTTGTGTTCGTTTAGCAGAAAACGGTTTATTAGCAAAACCTACACATGGAAACATCATTCGTTTTGCTCCGCCTTTAGTAATGAATGAAGAACAATTGAGAGATTGTGTTTCTATTATTATTAATACGCTAAAAGAATTTGAAAAATAATATGGAACAAAATTTAGAATTAAATCAATTAGCAAAAGAAGCATTGAGAGAAGGTTCAAAGTGGACATTCTTTTTATCAATTGTAGGATTCATTGGAGTAGGATTAATGCTTTTAGCTGCTATTTTTATGACCATTTCATTATCTGATTTGCCTGATGAAGCTACAGGTTTAGGTCCATTAGGTTTTATGAAAAATTTCCTTTCATTATTATACTTTTTAATGGCAGGTCTTTATTTTATTCCAATTTATTATTTGTATAAATATTCTACAAATATGAAAACGGCGCTTCAATTCAACGATCAGAATTTGTTAACTGAAGCCTTTTTGAATTTAAAATCACATCATAAATTTTTAGGAATTTCGGTAATAGTAATAATTTCTCTTTACATACTAATACTTATAGGAGGCGTTTTTGCTATCGCTGCCTCAATATCATAAAAAAAAAATCCCGATTTAAATCGGGATTTTTTATTTTTGGAAGGTAGATTTACATACCACCCATTTGTTTTTGAAACTCTTCCATAGTTACTTTTGTAAAACCTTCACCTACTTTAAAAGCATCTGCAGTTATTTCTTTTGAAAATTTAGTTGCCATCATTACCATTTCGCCTTGTGCAGTTTTTACATTCATTTCTAGTGGATAGCCTGAAAGTTTTACTTTAGCATCTGCTTCAACAGCTTGTGGTGCAATTGCATCTGTGATATAAAATACGCTTTTAGTTCCATCGTTCATAGAAATGGTAGCTTTGTAGCATTTGAAGCCTAAAATCTCTTTAGTGTCTTTTTTGTCATAGATAACTTCTGTAGCGTTTTCAACATTTCCTACATTGTTAGTTGCTTTGCTAGCTTCTTCACCAATATCGGTAATTTCATATTTCATTCCCATAACTTCCACAGTCATTTTAGAATCTTTTTTATTTGCTGTAGGAACAATAGTTTTCATTAACATCATGCCGCCCATCATACTCATGTCGGTAGCTTGATTTTTTTCGTCAAAATGTACGGTAATTGTACTTTCGCCCATAGCAGCCATTTCTTCTGAAGCATTAGGCATTGTCATGCTATATGTTACAGAGCCTTTTTTTAATTGAGTTTGCGCAGTAGCTGTAATTCCTACAAATAATAAGGCAGTTAATGCAATTTGTGATAGTTTTTTCATTTGAATAGTTTGTTTGAATAATGTTGTAAATGTAATAAAATACTATTTCAATACAAATTCAAACTGTACATTTACTTTTTTGGTAACTTTTTTACTTACCACACTTGGAATTTCAATGTCGAAATCGTCTGTATTGACACTAAAGTCTGAAACAATTTCTATGCCATCTTTTCCTTTTTTAATTTTTGCGGTAATAACAATATCTTTTAATTTTCCATGTAGTTCTAATTTTCCTTTAATGGTATAATTGTTTGTTGTTGTAGTTATTTTAGATAAATCGAAATTCTCTATTTTTCCTTTAAAAGTTGCTTTTGGAAATTTGTCGCTTTCTACATAATTTTCATTAAAGTGTTCTTCCATTAAGGCGACTTTAAAACGAAACCCTTTCATTAATGCTAATGAAGCAATTTCACCTGTTTTCGTATTTAATACACAAGAAACGCCTGAATTTTTGGCTTTTACTTCTTCAAATGAAGGTGCCGAAGCTTCAAAAGTTATGGTTCCAGTTTTCGTAATTAATTTGTCTTGTGAAAAGCTGAGGCTACTAATTAAAAGTAAAGCCATAATTATTTTAGTTTTCATAATCTTAAAATTTAGTTATTGAGGAAAATCAGCATTTTGCCATGCTATGATAATGTTTATATCATTTTGAGATAATCTAGGACCACCAAGCGGCATGGCTCCAGATGTTCCTTCTGGTCTTGAAATTCGGTCAATTAAATTATTTAAAACCGAAGCCTTCACATTTTCGTAAGTAGTTAAAGAATTGGGCGCGCCAAAATTGGTTGGGTTTCCATGGCAATTCAAACAATTGTTTTGAATTATGGGTCTCACATCATTTTGATAACTTATTGATGTTGGAATTTCGGTTTCTGTTAAGTCGGAAACACTGTCTTCGCTACAACCCGAAAACGTTACTAAAATAAGAGCTAGAATTGGGAGTTTTTGTATCATTTTTTTCATTTTAAAAAGTATTAGTTATGAATAGAAAATTAAAATTTAGATTAGGACTAGGTGTCGCTTTGGTATTACTTTCTGCCATTGTTGTTTTGTATTTTTATGTGTATCAATCCCATCGCGATATTGATGCTGAAAAAGCCGCTTTTGAAACTAGTGTGAGTGAATTATCGCAACGTTTCTTAAATAATCCAGATTCTTCAACGGTAACTTATGCTGACCAAACTATTTCCATATACGGAAATGTTACAGCATTGGATTTAAAACAAAACACGATTACGTTAGATAACAAGTTAATCGCTACTACTTCTAAAGACGAAATGAATAGCGCTAAGATGGGAGAATTGGTAAAATTAAAAGGACGATTTATTGGCTATGACGAATTGTTCAATGAGTTACGAATGGATCAATGTACAATAGAAGAATAAAATGAAACGTATGAAATCAATTATTTTAATCATCGCTTTTTTGGGATTTTCTTCGGTTTTTTCTCAAGTCACTATTTTTGATGTTGCCAGAAGAGGAACAGTTGCCGAAATGTCTTCTTTATTAATAGCACAACCTCAGGCAATTGAGAGTAAGACCGTTCAAGGATTTACGCCTTTGATTTTAGCTTGTTACAACAGTAATGATGAGGTAGCTACTTTTTTAATTCAACAAAAAGCCAATTTAAATAATGTGAGTCCAAATGGAACTGCTTTAATGGCTTCGGTAGTTAAAAACAATCAAAAATTAGTAAAATTATTACTAGAAAATAAAGCTAATCCCGATTTACAAGACGGAAATGGCTTTACTGCTTTGCATTATGCTATTCAATTTAGAAATTATGAAATGATAGCACTTTTAATGCAATATCGACCTCAAATTACTATAAAAGATAATATGGGAATGACGGCAAAAGCATATGCAATCAACTTAAAAGACGAAAAAATACAACACTTATTAAAACTATAGATTATGAAAAAAATTACTTTTTTATTTTATTTTTTAGCCACTTTTTACAGCTGGGCACAGGGTTATTCAACTGGAACAATTAGTTTGAATAATACGGCTGGAGTTGCTATGACAGCTAAGATAGATGTAAACACTTTGGTAACGCTTACTTTAACTGGACCTTCTAATCGTTGGTTTGCTTTAGGTTTTGGAGCTAGTTCAATGACAGCAGGAACAGATGTAGTGGTTTGTCATGCAAATACTGTAGCATTGCCTTCATTTGATCGATATCTAACTGGTTTTTCTGCACCAGTATCAGATCCAACTCAGCATTGGACAGTAACATCAAATACGGTAAGTGGTTCTGTTCGAACTATTATTGCTACTAGAGCATTGAGTACAGGAGATACAAATGATTATATATTCTCATCCAATCCAAATCCAATAAGTTTGATTTGGGCTTACGGAAGTACGGCGAACAGCTACACTTTATCGTATCACGGAGGAAGAGGAGTTACTTCGGCTAATTTTACTTTAGGAAACAACGATTTTGTATTATCAGAATTTAAGATGTATCCAAATCCTGCTAAAGAATATGTTACTATTGATTTATCTGATTTAACTTCTAATGCAACCATTTTCATATATGATTACTTAGGACGACTTGTTAAAAAGGAGTTACTAAAAACAACTTCTTCAAGAATAGAAACATCCAATTTGCAAAAAGGAACGTATATAGTTAAAGTGGATTCTGATAAAGGATTAGCTTCTAAAATTCTAATAGTAGATTAAAACAAATTTTATGAAAAAAACATTCTTCTTTGCCCTGATTTTCCCATTTTTGGGATTTTCCCAAGATGATTTATTAAATGAAATCGATTCTGTTCCTCAAAATCAAAAGGTAGAATCGGCTTTTAAATCGTTAAAAATTGTGAATTTAGAATCTACAAAATTAGCCGCAAAGGGTGATTTTTATTTTGTGGTAGCGCATCGCTTTGGATTTGTAAATAATGGATTTGACGATTTTTTCGGATTGGACAATGCCAATACGCAACTAAAATTTCTTTACGGAGTAAATGATTGGTTAACAGTTCATGTATCAAGAAGTGGTTTTCAAGAAACCTATGATGCAGCGGCAAAATATCGATTGTTTTCGCAAGGAGAAAATAACTTTCCAGTAACTATTGTTGGATTTAATAGTGTAGCAGTTAATACCGAATTAAAAGAGGAAGATTATCCAAAATTAGAATTTGAAAATCGCCTGAGTTTTGCCACTCAAATTTTAATTTCTCGAAAATTCTCAGAAAAGTTATCTTTAGAATTGGCGCCAACCCTTTTTCATGAAAATACATTACGTGATGTTTTAGATGAAAATAATATGCTTATTTCTCCAAATCCTCAAGAAAATACGCAATATGCAATAGGAATTGGAGGTCGTTATAAGTTAACTAAGCGTTGGTCGTTTAATGTCGATTATGTAGCTCATTTAAATCGCACTAGTGAATCTATTTATAAAAATCCGCTATCAATAGGTTTTGATTTAGAAACAGGCGGACACGTTTTTCAAATGCATTTTACTAACGCAACAGCAATGCATGAAACAGGATATCTAGGGCAAACAGTAGGTGATTGGGGAAAAGGTGAGTTTGCTTTTGGATTTAATTTGGTACGTGTTTTTTAAACCATAAAAAAACCGAGCTTAGCTCGGTTTTGTTTTTTTAATTCTTTTTAAGTAGTACTTTTTCTTGTGAAAACTGATATGCTGCATCTAAGAAAGCAATCATTTTTTTCCAGTTAGCATTTGGTTCGTAAGAATTGATGTAATTTTTTGTGGAAACAATAACTAATTTATTGTCTTTTACTTCGGCTTTACTTACAAAACTTCCGGTTTCGTTTTCCACTTTTACGTTTAATTTTTCTAAACCACTAAGAGTGTATCCTTCTGGAATATCTAAGTTGATAGTATATTCAAAAGAGCGTGGGAAAATAGTATAGATGTTATTGGTTCTTTCGTATTCTTTTTCTTCAATATCTACTTGTGAACTGATAAATTTCCCAATATCTAAAATATAATTGTTTCCTGCTTTTTTGATGAAATTTGAAGTAATAGTGAAGTTTTCTGTAATCACTAATGGTTCGTCGATGCCAAATCGACCTGTTTTATCCACCTTTAAATCGTGTTTATCCACTTTAATGTCATATTCTTCTTCAATTTCTTTTTTGAATTTTTCAACCTGATTTTGTTTGAATTTTTCAATTAAAGCAGTGTATTCTTTTTTGTATTTGTCTTTGTCTTTTTGTTTTCTAACTAAATCTAAAACCGGACTGGTTCCATATTTTTCATAATCTTCATTGATGTAATCATAAAATAAAATTTTATTATTATGCTCAAACTCTTTATTATGACCATACAAAGAAGAAATTTTTGAAGCATTCGCCGATGTAAAGTCAGCGCTCAAAGAAAGGTTTGTTGTTACTTTTGTAACATTGTCTTTATAGGTTAAACCAGGAAGTGTTATTTCTTCAATATCGCTTACTTTTTTGTTTTTTGAAACTTTTAAAGCATATGCTTTTGTGTTTTCTAATGAACTGTCAAATTGATTTGGGATAGAAAAAGGATCAAAAATTCCGAAATAAATTGGGCTTTCTGTATTTACTTTAAGAAGAATTCTGATATTTTCTTGAATTAGCACATCACTTATTGGTCCATTTTCTCTTCCAGTAGCAACAATAATATCAAATTCAATTTTTTGTTTTTTTAGAAATTGCATGAAATAATTAATGAATTGTTCTTCTTTTGTAAAGAAAACAGGATCATAACCATAAAGTCCAAAAGGATTCATAATATTAGCATCGTTAATTACAAAAGCTTCAATGTATCTTGTGTAAAATTGGTGACGCATAAAATAATATACGGCTTTTACTTTTTCTTCATTAGACTTAAAGTTCTTTCCTTTTAAAAAGTTTTCTACATCATTTAAATTACCCGAAGGGAAAAATTTAGTATCATAATAATTAAAGATGTCTTCTTTTGTAGCTACTCTTTTAATAATACTTTCCTTTTCAGGTAAAAAAGCAGCTGCTCTTTGTTCAAATTTTCCAGAACGCGCAAAATAAACTTGAAATTTATAACATGGAAGTTCTACTAATGGTAAAAACCATCTTGGAAAATCGTTTTTAGGAATATCTGTTGCAACAATTTCATATTTACGTTCGCCACTTTTTTCTAACGGAATTTGTTTTAATTCTGGGCCATTATTGTAAGTATTGAAGTTAACAAAGAAATCATTTTCGGTTTGAAAAGTTAATTTGTAATTTAAAATAGGATAAGTTTCGCCAAGTGTTCTTTCTACCGCATCAAACCCAAATTCATAAGTTGAACTAAAGGTTTCTGTGCTGTAATTATAGAAATCAATAATATCGCCAATTTCTAAATTAGGAACGGCAATTTTTTTCTCTTTATCAACAGAAACAGCTTCTTTTTCTGTGTTTATGATGTTTTCTGTTCCGTTTGGTTTAATAACTTTTATACCAATAACTGTTTTAAGAACAGCTCCGTATCTTGGATTTGATTTTTCTGAATAACTAAATTCAGAGAAACTTGTGACAGCAGCTTGATCGTTTAGTTTTACTCTTTTTCTGAAGGCAGCTCTATAGGTTACGCTTTTTCCAAATTTATGAAAATCGTAATCTTCATATTTATAAATTACGACTGCAGATTCGTTTTTATACTTTTCTGGAATTGTATTTGCGCTTTTGTATTCGTCGTTTTTGCCCCAAAAGAAATCTTTAATTTCGTCTTTTGTTTGTGCTTGTGAAAGGCTAACCCAAAGTAAGGTTAGTAAAAATAATTTGAATTTCATTTTTGATTTTTATTTGGTTAAAACAACTTGTTCTGAATAGTTTTTTTGAATTGTTGCATAATGATTTTTCCAATCATTAAATTTTGAAGACTTGATGATTCCGTTTTTAAATTGAAATTGTTTGGTATATTCTAACGTATTTCCTTTTACTTCATATTTCATTAAAATGATATAATCATCTGTAATTATTGAGATGTTTTCAGGCATTTTCGATACTTTATAACCATCAGGAATTTGTAAACTAATCGTAATGTCATCAAATGATTTATAGTTCAACATAAAATCGGTTTTACGTTCTTTGAAATCAAATGAATTGAATTCTTTGTTGTAATTTAAATCCACATAAATTTCATTATCAAATGAAGAAACATGATTGGCGATAGAAACATCATAATCTAATGTTAGCTTTTGATCTCTATTTAATAAATCCGAAGTTTTAATGTTGGTTACGGTACAGTTTTTATCTTTCGAATTCAAATACCATCGTAAAGCATCTTCTTTTTTGTCATTTTTTATTGAGTTGTAGTTGTATAAAAAAGAAGCTCTACTTTCTCCAAGGTATTCGGCTTTTACTTTTCCTTTTAAGGTTTCATTTTCAATAACGTAGTTAATTGTACTTTTTTCAGTATTTGAAGCTGCTTTTTGTGTTGGAATTTTATCTAAAATAAATTTATCCCCATCTTCAATTAAAACTTCCTTTCCTTGAATTCTTTGTGCGTATTCTCCAAATGAGTTGTATTTTTCAGTTCCGTCTAAGAAGTATTTTTTACCATCTTTAATCAAAGCGCAAATCATGTGATTGTCAACAGATAGGGAAGGTGTGCTGTAATCATAAGCAATATGATTGGTTCCAATCCAGCACAATCTAGCGTCAAAACCTGCTAATTTTAGCATTTGTTTTGTTAAGTTTGCCATTCCTTTACAATCGCCATATCTTTTTTGGAAAACATTCTGAGAAACATCGGGTTTAAAACCTGCAATTCCGTCTTCAAAAGCAATGTATCTAATATTGTCTTGTACCCAATAGTAGATGTTTTTTATCTTTTCTTCGTCGGTTTTTGCATTGGCAGTTAATTCTTTTACTTTATCAGCGAAAATGCTAGAATCATCTTTCATTGAATCAACAAGTGATTTGTACCATTTATATAAATCGGCAGAAGAACTAAAAAGTGTTTTTTTCTCGTTTTTAACCGAAAATGATTTCGCAACAAATAAGATATGTGGATATAAAAAACTAGGACCTGGACTGTAGTTTTCTTTTGGATTTCCGTTTAAATTTTCAATGGTGTAAGTGTAAATAGTAGTTTCACCATTTTGCGTTATCGCTTTTTTGATAGCAAAACCTTCGAAGTTGAATTCTTTAATTTCTAAATCTAACCATTTTGGAATTTCAATAATTACCTTTTTTTCTATAACTGGAAATTCATCGCTAAAATAAATACTTGTAAAATATTTACTGTCTTTGATTTTCTTTTCCATTTGATATTTGTACGTATAACCTTGTACAGGAAAATCAACTTGCATAAATTTTACTCGGGCATCGTTGTAGAATAAGTCATCGCTTTTGTAAAATTCATCGTTTACAAAAAAGTTAGCTTGTTTATCAGTTTTGTATTTTAAAGAGAAATTTTCAATTGTAGATTGGCTGTCATAAAATTCATATTTCTGAATATCAGCTCTATGATTTATATTCATTAATTGTTCTTTTACGTTGTAATTAACTTCAACAAGATCGTTTGTTTTGTTAATGTTAAAAGTCACTTTTTCGGTACTGTTAAGTATTGCGATATCAAATTTATCGTACTTTTCTCGTATCGATTTTGCAGTTTTAATTTCTTCAGGCGATGGGTCTGCATTTTTTTGGGCAACTGCCGAAATACAAAAGAAAAGGACGAATAAAAGTTGAGAAATTTTCATGTTAAAATAATTTGCAATAATATAAAAAAATAGTTTACATATAAAAATAAAAACTGCCTTTAAGTAAAGACAGTTTTTAAATTTTATAAAAAAATCAAAAGTTTATTTCTTAATAAAACTTTCTGAATATTTGTTTCCTTCAGCAGTTTCAATTAAAAGAATATAAAACCCTTCCGCTAAATCAGAAACTGAAAATCTTGAGTCTGTAAGCGTAACATTTTTAACTACTTTTCCTAATGTAGATATTATAGAAACATTTTTAATTTGTAAATTTTCAATATTTGATAACGCTATAAAATCTGAACTTGGATTAGGATATAAAACTATTTTTCTGTCTTCATTGTTTACTAAACTTAACGGACTTGAACCTTCAATAACAGAAAGTGTTTCGTTAATGTTAGGGTTGTTTATTACATCAACAATTCCTGAAGGCCATTTTATAATTACTTGTGAAATTGTAGTATTTGTTCCAATTCCAAAATGAGCATTTAAAGTACTCATGTATCTAAATCCTTCACCACTGCGAATATCTCTAATTTGTTTACCAAAAGGGCCGTAAATTTCAACTCTTGCACCAATACCATTGCGGTTACTTTGAATTCCTTGTAATGTAACTTTAACCCAGTTGTTTCCGTTAGGCACGGCGTATCTAACAGTTGTTCCATTTAAAATATCAAGAAAACCGTCGTTATTTAAGTCACCAATAGCACCTACGCCTATAGCAGTATAATTTGTAGCTTCAAAAATATTATTTCCTTTGTTAAACATGATTTTATTTCCACCACCTAATACGTCTACTTTTCCATCATTATCAAAATCGTAAGCTACGTTATCAATATTTGTAGAAGAATTTGTGTCCCAACCAGAACCCGCAGTAATGTTTGTAAAAGCAGTTGTTGCTGTTTCTAAATTATTTCTAAAGAATTTATGTGTACCAGCACTTGCTGTAATGATAACATCCATGTCGTCGTCATTATCAAAATCAGCAACAGCCGAAGACCAAGTTTGAATAGGAGTAACATTTATTCCAGCTGCTGCAGAAATATCGGTAAATACACCATTTCCATCATTTCTGTGTAATTCACAAGGAGGCCCTGAACATTTTGAAATAAACATATCTAAATCTCCATCATTGTCAAAATCTGTCCAAAGAGAAGCATAATTACCACCACTTGGAGTAATTCCTAATAAATAAGCACCAGGCGTGCCAGATTGATAATAACTCATATTGCCACTTCCATCGTTGATATAGTACACATTAGGTGCAACATCATGACAAGAAAAAGCATCTAAATTTCCATCGTTATTTATGTCTACAAAATTTGTTCTTTGACAAAAAATGTAATCTGAAGGATTAACGTTAGTGTAGGCAGTTCCTGTGTTATTAGATTTCCAAAATGTTAAACCACTTCCACTACCAAGAACTAAATCGTTATAACCATCTCTGTTAAAATCTCCAGCAGCCATACTCCAAGAAGGCATGTCGCTTGTTCCAGTAATTGGAAAATCTGTTACGGTATATGTACCAGGTGTAGCACCTTGAAAGTGAACTCTTAAATTATTAGCGCTAACTCCAACAATATCGTCTTTATAGTCTCCATTCATATCTGCAATACAAATGTTATAAGTACTATTAATTGTAGCAACGGTTTGATTAGTATAAGTAACAGGAATTATAATTGGAGCTTCTGTTAAAGTAAAACTAAATCCATCTGCACTCCATTTATTATCCCAAACAATGTAATAAGTAACTCCTGCAGAGACTTCAAATGTTCTTACAGAAAGATTAGAATTTGTATTTCCAGAATTACAAGCAATAACTCCAGAATTATCATCATTGGCAACACAAGTTAATCCAGTTGTACAATTTCCAGTGTATACACTAAAATTGGTGTCTTTACAGATATTAATTGCTAAATCAGAAGATAGTGTAACATTAGCATTTATGTTAGGAGTATAAGAATACCATTTAGATAAACTAGATGAAGAACATGTAGTTACAATGTTTGTTTGATCAATTGCATTTACGACAGTTGTTCCAGCAGAAATTGGAGTTGCAGCAGCACAAGGATTGTAACCAGCAGGTAATTCGCTGATTTGAAAATTAAATCCTGTAGCCATCCAGCGATTGTCCCAAACTATATAATAAGTTGTTCCAGCAATAGCATTGAAAGTAACTCGAGATAAGTAAGAACTTCCAGATAAACAAGTAACCGTTCCAGAATCATCATCTCCAGCAACACAAGTAAGTGCAGCACAAGTTCCTGAATATACACGTAGTCTTGTGTCTAAACAAATGTTTTCTACCAAATCAGAAGATATAGTTACAGAAAAATTTTGTGATGGAGTATACGCATACCATTCAGCTGCTGTTGTGGATGTGTTATTTAAATTACAAGCTATAGCAGGTAATTCAGTTCCGTTGATTGTTCCTACTGTGAAAGTTCCCCCTGAGGAAATTGGAATTGCAGTTGCGCAATTGTCCTGAGCAAAAGTCATAATGCTACTAAGAACAAAAAGGATTAGTAAGTAATTTTTTTTCATATTTATTAGGTTGTAGTTTTTGTTTATCGACATTCATCTAATGAATTAATCCATTCTTCAATTATGGCAACTCCTTCAGTATGAATTAAAGTTCTACCATGAAGAGGCATTCTTGAGGCTTCATTTGTTGTGTTAACTCTGTGAAATAGCATTGATTTATCAGTTCTTCTTGGAGTTATTAATTTATCTAATTCAGGATCAAAATCTTGCATATCTTGAGTAGGTACACAAACCCCCATATTAGTTAAGCCATCTGAGGTTCCAGTATCACTAAATGCTAGTCTTAGTGGTCTGTAATCGCAATGACCTTTTTCTTTATGACAATGTGCACAGTTTATGTCAAAGTAAGAGCGAACTCTTTCACGGATAGGTTTTGAAGAATCATTATAATCCACAACTGTATTCGCTTCAGACGGTAATGCAATATTTTCTAAATATCCATTTTGTATCCAGTGCGTTAATTGATTTCTTGAAGTACTTCCGTAGTTGTAATTGAAGTTTAAATTTTGAGGTTTGATTCCAATAGGAGTAAAAACGGTTACTTCTTGACCATCAATTGTTTCTTTTTCTTTATGACAAACAATGCATTGAACTTCCGAAGGTACTCTGTAATTTACCGTTCTTGTTACATTGTTTTCATCAATCCAATTAATGTCTTTATAACTTCCTGCCATATCTAAATAGGCCTCAGTTTGCTCGTCATTCCAAACATATTCAGCAAAAATCCAACCAGAAGATTTGCGAATCATAATGCGAGTTTCTATTATTTTTCTTGTATTTGCTGGAAGTACATTGTCATAGTAGAAGGTTTTAATTAAAACGGCTCCAACAGGTAAATTAATTATATTACCATCGCCTTGATAGGTACCATGAGTGTTTTTAGGCATCCAAATGAATCTTTTTTTATGTGCATAATCACTAAAAAGAATACTTGCAGGTTCATAAGGAATAACATCAAGTGAAGGAACTTGATTTTTTATTTCACCTTCAAAGAATTTGTAATCAGATAGTTTCGGGTAAGGGACTTGTGTTAAGTCAACTGTAACAGGTGAAACGGGAGTATATTCATCTTCATTATCGTCTGAACAGGCATAAATAAAGAGGGAAATACTAATAATAAAAGCGTAAATCGAGTATTTTTTTATCATTTAGTTAAAGTTTGTTTGTATTGTTTGAAACAAATATAACTTTTTTTTCAAAACACCGATGATTTTGCAATTAAAAATTTAAAATATTTTATCAGAAATTACAACATTATATTTTTTAAGGTTTTCTAAAGCTTCTTTTGATTTATGATCAAAATTGTTTTCAATTTCTTTCGTTCTCTTTTTATTTTCAATACGATTAATGCTATCATAAAAACGACGAACCTCTTCCATATTTGAAATTATCAATTTTGGAACATTTACATTATTTCCAAATTCGTCTTTAGCAACCATAGTGAAATAACTCGAATTGCAATGTTTTTTAACTCCAGTCTGAATGTGTTCCGATGTTACTCGAATTCCCACAACCATAGAAGTTTTACCAACGTAGTTAACAGAGGCTTTTAAAGTTACTAATTCACCCACATCCACCGGATTCAAAAAGTCAACCGTATCAACAGAAGCTGTCACACAATAACAACCTGAGTATTTCGAAGCACAAGCAAAAGCAATTTGATCCATTAATTTTAATAAATAACCACCATGAATTTTTCCACTAAAGTTAGAGTGGGAAGGAAGCATTAATTCGGATAGCGTAATTCTTGAAGCATCTACTGTATTGGCAATTTCCATAAACGTTATTTTTCAAGTGAAACTTTAGTAACAAAATAGCGAGTATCGCCCCACCAAAAGAAAGTTTTATAGCGCTCTTCGTATTCCAAAGTCACTTTTTTACCTTGCCATTTTTTTAGATTTTCAATCACTACTACTTCATCTTCCATCACTGAAAAAGCAAAAATTTGAGCTCCAGAAATTCCTTGACTCAGTTCGCCTTCCCACGTTTTTATTATTAATCCTTTATGACTAATTTTAATTAATTCGCCCGATCGAACTCCTTCACTATAGGGTACATAATAAATAAAACTAAAGTAACCCACTGTAATTAAAGTGAGTGATAAAACAATATAAAGAATAATTTTGCGCATCATAATTTTCTTTTTTTAGTCGTTATTGTTTTCAGAAAGTAAAGAAATTTCATCAGTTTCATTAGCTCTTTTTAAAACAGATTCAGGCAAAGCCTTTTTGGCTTTAGCTCCCATTTTTTTTAGTTTTTCAACGCTTGTGATAAGGTTTCCTTTTCCGTCTACCAATTTGTTCATTGCGTTACCATATTCGATTTTAGCTTCGTCCATTTTTTTACCAATCTTAATCAAATCGGAAACAAAACCTTCAAATTTATCATACAAAGCTCCAGCTTGACGCGCAATTTCAATCGCATTTTCTTGTTGTTTTTGGTTCGTCCACATACTATCAATTGTGCGTAAAGTTGCCAAAAGGGTAGAAGGTGTTACAATCACAATATTTTTCTCGAATGCTTTGTTGTATAACGTTGTATCTTCATTTAATGCAATAGCAAAAGCGGATTCAATAGGAATAAATAACAACACAAAATCTGGACTTTCCATGTGGTACAAATCGTGGTAATTTTTGCTACCTAATTGCTCTACATGACGATTTATTGAAACAATATGTTCTTTTAAATGTTGATTTTTTATATCCGAATCTTCTTCGTTGATGTAACGTTCGTAAGCGGTTAAGGTTACTTTTGAATCGATAATCATTTTCTTGCCATCAGGGAGATTTATGATAACGTCTGGAAATACTCGATTACCGTCTTCTGTAACGTGACTTTGTTGTACAAAATATTCTCTGTCTTTCTCTAATCCTGATTTTTCTAAAACGCGTTCTAAAACCAATTCGCCCCAATTCCCTTGCATTTTACTATCGCCTTTTAAGGCTTTGGTTAAATTGATGGTTTCTTTGCTCATTTGCTCGTTCATTTCGCGAAGTCCCAAAATTTGCTGGCGTAAAGCTGCATGATAATCGATACTTTCTTTATGTGTATCTTCGACTTTCTTTTCAAAAAGTTGGATTTTATCTTGCAAAGGCGACAAAATATTTTTTAAATTCTCTTTGTTTTGCTCCGTAAATTTTACTGTTTTCTCTTCTAGAATTTTATTAGCTAGATTTTCAAATTCTTTTGTGAATTTTTCTTGAAGTTGTTCTACTTCTTGCTTTTGTTCTTTATTGCGTTCTAATAAATTATCGAAGTCATTTTCCTTTTTAGCCAAATGAATGGCTAAAGATTCCTTTTCTTTTTGCAGATTTTCTTTTTCGGATGAAAGTTGGGCAAACGATTTTTCAAACTGATTTCGCTCGGTTTGAAACTGAATTTTCAGTTGTTCAATTTGACCTAAAAGTCCCTTAATTCGTTCTTCTAAACCTGATTTTTCAGATTGTGATTTGGCAGAAAATAATATTTTTCCAATGAAAATTCCAATTCCTAGAGCAATAATAAATGCGGCAAGTACTAAAAGGGTTTGTGACATGGTTGTTGATTTTATTTTATAATGTAAATGTAGCAAAAAATAAAATTTGAAGCTATATTAGTACTTAAAACTCTTCGAAATTTTATTGAAAATAAGTTCGTCGATGTAATTATTCTTTTGTCGAGTGCTAATAATAATTATATGTTAAACATTTAAAAATCATTTATTTGTGTTGAAATGTTTTGTACTTTTACTATGTGATTTTGATTAGTTATTGAATATATCGTTAGTTACATATCTAAAAAGAGATTCAGTCGTTTATTCCTCTCAAGTTATAGCAGATCAGAAAAACGTAATAAATCAAAATCGACACAGGGAGGTCTTAATCAAGGCCTCCTTATTTTTTGTATCACTCCAACAGTTTTTATTATCTTCGTTGTCTCTTAAACGTAATTTTTAAATGCATCATCATTTCCTTATTCATAAGCCTTACGGATATTTATCGCAGTTTATTTACCAATTAAAACGCAAGAAAAAGTTGTTGGGCGAATTATACGATTTTCCAGAAAACACCATGGCAATTGGTCGTTTAGACGAAGATTCAGAAGGCTTACTTCTGTTAACCACTGATGGCATGATGAGCGAAATTGTCCGAAGCAAGAAAGTAGAAAAAGAATATTATGCTCAAGTCGATGGAATCATTACCGAAGAAACTTTAGAACAATTAAGAAACGGAGTTGAAATCGGTTTACATGGTAAAAAATACAAAACCAAAAAGTGCAAAGCATTTAAATTAGAATCCACTCCCAATTTAGGCGAACGCGGAAAAAAGATTCGCGATGAACGTCACGGACCAACTTCTTGGGTTTCTATAACCTTAACCGAAGGAAAATTTCGTCAAGTGCGAAAAATGACATCAGCGGTTGGTTTTCCTACGTTGCGATTGGTTCGCGTTCGGGTTGGAAACATTCATTTGAATGATTTGAAGGCAGGTGAAGTTTTAGAAGTGAGTAGTTTTGATGTATAAAAAAAACAGCTACTTCAGGTGAAATAACTGTTTTCAATTATTGAAATACTATAACGATTATTTAAAAATTTCTATAAAAAAGGTTTTCATCGCTTCCCAACTTCTTTTATCGGCTAATTCGTTGTAAGCAGTGCCTTTGCTGTTATCGCTTCCTGCATCTTTGTGAGTAAAAGCGTGAACCGAATTTGCATAATAAATCATTTGCCAATCAGCTTTAGTTTCGCGCATTTCGTTTTGAAAAGCTTCAATTTCTTTAGCAGGTACGTAAGGATCATCGGCTCCATGTAATACTAAAACTTTTGCTTTAATTTCATTAGGTGGACTATTTGCTGCTTTCCCTAAACCGCCATGAAAAGAAACTACTCCTTTTACATTTAAGTTACCACGAGCCGCTTCGATAGCACCTGTTCCACCAAAACAATAACCAATAACCGCAATCTGATTTTTATCAGCACCCGCTTTTACTAATTGGTCAATCGCTAATTGAATTCTTTTCTGATATTCCGCAGGATTGTTTTTGTAGAAACCAGCATTTTTTCCAGCTTCACCTGTATTTTTTGGATTGTTTCCAACACCATAAATATCCGCTACAAAAGCATGATAGCCTAATTTAGCCAACGATTCTGCAGATTCTTTTGCGTGAGCATCAACGCCCATCCAAGCTGGTAAAACGATAACACCAATTTTCTTTGGATTTGCTTTTTGTGCTTTAGCAAAAAAACCTTCTAATTTTTGATTACCGTCTGCGTAATCTACTTTTACTAATTGTCCAAAGCTATTCATTGTTGCTAAGAGTAAGGTAATGTAAAGGTACTTCATAACTTTTTTTTAGTAAAATTATGAAAATCGATAACAGAAATAGTTAAACAAAAGGTAAAATTGGGATAAATTATTTGATTTTAAACTTACCAATGGAAGCATCAAAAATCAAATGTTCGGTATCAAACAACGTATTGAAAATCCCAGTTTGAATTAAATTACAAGGTTGGTCTTGCACGATTTGAGTTGGTGTGAACACAATCATCTCATCTGTCATTTGAATCGCTAAATCGATGTCATGCGTAGAGTAGAGGATGGTTTTGCCAGTTTCATGAGTTAATTTTTGCAACAGTTTTAATAAAGTTGCTTTATGAACCAAGTCTAAATGGGTCGTAGGTTCATCCAAAATGATAATCGAAGTATCTTGAGCCAAAGCGCGAGCAATTAAAGCAATTTGTAATTGTCCATCGCTAATTTCATCATGTTTTTTGTGAACCAAATGTTGGATTTCGGTTAAAGCGATAGCTTCTTCAATTTTGATTTTATCTTCTTCGGATAAAGTACCTAACCAATTAGTATATGGCTGTCTTCCTAAAGCGATGATTTCGTAAACGGTTAAATTACTTGGTGGTAATTTTTCAGTTAAAACAATGCTTAATTCTTGCGCTAAATCAAGTGGTTTATAACTTTGAAGCGACTTATGGAGTAAAGAAACTTCACCTTGTAAAGGAGGAATAATTCCAGTTATTGTTTTTAATAAAGTCGATTTCCCAATTCCGTTTTCACCAATTAACGCGATTAATTTGCCTTTTTCTAAATCAAGATTAATGTTTTGAGCAATAGTAATCGTTTCCGATTTGGATTTATAGCCAATCGAAAGGTTTTGGGTTTGTATGGTGAAATTTTGTTCGCTCATTATGAAATACAAAAATAGGTTTTACCACATAGAAACATAGACTTTTTTTAGAGTTTTATCTAGAAACTAAAGTTTTATATAGGTTTATTCTTTTTCTAACTTTTTGAAATAGGTTTTACCACATAGAAACATAGATTTTTTGGAGTTTTGTTAAGAAACTAAAGTTTTGCATAGTTTTATTCTTTTTCTAATTTTTTGAAATACTCGTTTACAAATGTTTTTTGACCTTCTCTGAAAATATTGAAACAATTAAAGTTGATTATAATTCCCTTCGGAACCTTTAATAAGTTCATATAATTTAAAACTTGAGCATCATGAATTGGTTTTATTTCTGAAACTGATTTCAATTCAACTACTAAACAATTTTCTACAAATAAATCACAACGAAATTCAATATCAAGTTCTTTTCCTTTGTAAACTACAGGGACTTTAAATTCGGAAACAAAATTTATATTTCTATTGGTTAATTCCTCAATCATGCATTGTTGATAAACACTTTCTAATAATCCACTTCCCATGTTTTTATGCACTTCAATTGCAGCTCCAATAACGTTAAATGTCAGTTCGTCTAAATATTTTTGTGTCATATTTTTTAATTTACCACATAGAAACATAGATTAATATTATTTCATTTATTCTATCTGTAAAAACAAGTTTTCTATATTATTCTCAACATAAAACAACCTATGTTTCTATGTGGTTATATTTCAATTTTTATAACGTTAATCTAAAAACGTTTTTTTCTAACTAACAACCAAATCACAACTGGTGCTCCAATTACAGAAGTTATTGCATTTATTGGTAAGGTAATATCATTTCCTGGAACTTGTGCAATCGTATCGCAACACAACATGACAATGGCGCCTAGTAACAGCGTACTCCAAAACAACACAAAATGATTACTCGTTTGAAAGAATAGTTTCGCCATGTGAGGAACTGCTAAACCAATAAACGCAATCGGCCCTGCAAATGCGGTGATGCTTCCAGCTAAAATACTGGTGGCGATAATAATTAAAAATCGAGTTTTCTTATAATTGATTCCGATACTTTGAGCGTATTTTTCTCCTAATAATAAAGCATTCAAAGGTTTGATAACCATAAAACTAATGCCAATTCCGATTATAACAAAAACAGATAAAAGTGAAATTTCATTCCAGGATAAATTCGAAATACTTCCCATCGACCAAAAAGTAAATTTCTGCAATTTTTCAGCCGAAGTAAAATAAGATAAAACCGAAACTATGGCACTAGTGAAACTTCCAAACATCAATCCTACAATCAAGATTGCCATGGTGTCTTTTAATTTTTGGGAAACCAATAAAACCGCCATCAAAACTAAAAAACTACCTAAACTTGAGGCTAAAACCAATCCGTAATTTGATAGAAAGAAAGATGAAATAAAAGTAGGTAAAATTCCAGTTCCTAGAATAATAAAAGCCACTCCTAAACTCGCACCCGAACTCAATCCTAATACATAAGGTCCCGCTAATGGATTTCGAAATAAGGTTTGCATCAACAAGCCACTCATTGAAAGTCCGATTCCAACTAAAATTGCGGTTATGGCTTTTGGAAAGCGGAAATTCCACAGAATAATTTCCCAACTTTCCTTACTCATTTCTTGCGATAAAAGACCGTTAACCAATTCTTTTAAAGGAATTGAAACGGACCCTAAGCTAATATTCACCAAAAACAAAAACACCATCACTAAAAGTAAGATGATAAAAAGAAAGTTTTGCTTTTTGGTTAATGACATGCGTTGAATTTTTGGCTAAATTACATTTTTAGAATCTATTTTTGGAACACAGATTAAAGAAATGTGAGAAATTTAAAGAAATGTAATTCGTGTTAATTCGAGAAATTCGTGTCTATTTCAACTTCTCAAAAAAGAATAACTCATAATCTGGTAACACTTCAGGATGTAAAATCTTCACAATATCTTTTAAAACTAAATCAGGTCGATTTTGTGCTAATTCGTAATAAATAACACCGCCTGTTTTTCCTTTTTTAGTACTAAACGAATACACGTTTTTGTTCTTTACGGCTTTGAAATGAATGTAATTGGGGTTGCTTTCTAAAATTTGTTTGATAGAGCCAAATTGCCCTGGACCAATCCAAAAATCAGCGTCTTTTGCTTTGTCTAAAACGCTTTCGAATGATAATGCTAAACTTCCCGTTCCTTTGGAATCTTTCCATAGATAATTTCCGTTGGCTTCTTTTAAAAAATAGGCAGCCCAACTATCGCCTTGTGGTAAAAACCATTGGTCTTCGTAGATAGCACCTGCAAAAATAGTCGGTTGGGTTTTTGTATTTTTTGCTAATGTTAATACCGAATTATATTCTTTCTCAATAGAGTTAAAAATTTCAGTTGCTTTTTCGTCTAAATCATACAGTGCGCCGAAAAACTTAATCCATTCGGCTTTTCCCAGAGGCGTTTTTTCGGTCCAATCGCCATTGAAGATGATTTTTTGACCGTTTTTTTCTAAGTTTTTGTAGGTTTTTAAATCGCCATCAACGCTAAAACCAACAATTACATCGGGTTGTATGTCTAAAATAACTTCCGTATTTAATCCTTGATTGGAACCTAAATCTCTCACTTTTCCAGCATCAATTAATGCTCTTGTTTTTTCAGATGAAATATATTGAGTGGTTGGAAAACCTATTAATGTATTTTCTACTCCTAATGATTCTAAAGCAGGAATATGTGTTGTTGAAGTAACGATTACTTTTTTAATTGGAACTTCAATCGAAGTAAATTGTTGTAAACTATCTGGAATTTGAACGCCTTTTTTGTGAAGAATATAAGTGTAATCATTTTTAGCTTCAGGATAAGCGTTAGAAACTTTTATAACCGAAAAACCATCGTATTTTTCAATAGAAAAGCCTTTTGCATGTTGAATGCTATTTTGTGCAGAAGTGTTCAGATTTGCAGAACTTTCAGATTCTTTACATTGGATAAATCCTAAAAATAAAACAACTAAAATGAAATAGTGGCGCATGAAAATGTTTTTTGCAAAAGTAGTTTTTTAACCGCAAAGAGCGCAAAGGTTTGCGCAAAGTTCGCAAAAAAAGATAAAATCAGTTTTATATGCGGTCTGAAAATTGTGTAACAAAAATTGCAAATAGAAACTACTAAAACCACTAAATTTGCAATAAAAAAGATGAGAACAGATTCAAATGCTTTCCTTTATGCAGTGGCAACTATTATTTTAGTACACTTTGTTATTGGCTTTATTTGGTTGTGGCGTAAGATGAATAAAAAGAAGTAGTTTTTTGAAAGATGTTTAGTAAATATTGCATTTTTATAAAAATATAATACCTTTGCCCTCGAATTTTGGTTGTTGTTTCTGAATTTTTCAAAACAACATTAAAAGGGAATTAGGTGTAAAACCTAAGCTGTACCCGCAACTGTAAGCTACAAAGCTTGTTATTATCTACATTACCACTGTTGTTAATTTAGAATTAAGAATTCTGAATTTAGAAATTTTCTAACTTCTAACTTCTAATTTCTAACTTTCGATGGGAAGGTTGATAACAAGACGCAAGCCAGGAGACCTGCCACATTCATTGAGTAACAAACTTTCGGGAAAAAAAGTTTGAGTATGGGTAAATTCTGTGCTTTTCTCCCAAATTATTAAAATTTTTATTAACCTAAAATGAACAAAAAGTTTATTGGCTTAAGTGTATTTTCACTAGCTACTGCTTTTGCGTATGCTCAAGAATCAGATACGCTAAAAGTTACTAATTTAAAAGAAGTGGTCGTTTCCGACACAAAATTTGCGCAAAGCAAAGAAAAATCAGGTAAAATTATTGAAGTGATTACCGCTCAAGACTTAGAAGCTAAAAAAGGTCAAAATTTAGCAAATGTTTTGAGTCAAGTAGCGGGAGTTGAAATCAATGGAAATCAATCGTTTAATGGAAAAAACTTAGGCTATTATATTCGTGGTGGTCGTAATCGTCAAGTAGCCATTTATATTGATGGTGTTCCAGTTTCTGATGCTTCAGGAATTAATATCGAATATGATTTGCGTTTGATTCCAGTCGAACAAATCGAGAAAATTGAAGTAATGAAAGGAGCTTCGAGCACGCTATACGGAACAGGAGCTGCGACTGGAGTTATCAATATTACGTTGAAAAAATCAGCTAAAAAGGAAATTTCAGGAAATGCATACATCAATATGGGAACGCAAAATACTTCGGAAACTTCAAAAACAAGTGCACAAGATTTCAATCAAGGATTATCGGTAAACGGAACGATTAATAAAGTTTCCTACATGACCACTTTAAACAGCACGGAAACTAAAGGAATGTCTGAAGCAGCAGGAGAAAATTTTGAAGAAGATACGTTTTCGAGAGTAAATGTGTTGCAGAAAATTGGTTTTAAAGCGAATGATAAATTAAGTTTTGAGTTTTTTGGGAATTATGACCGAATCAAAAACACATTTGACAATTCGTTTGACGGTTTCATTGCGAATTCAGATGATTTGAACAACAATAGTTTTTCAGAACAATTCAGAATTGGATTCTTGCCAAAATACAAATACAATAAAGGAGAATTTGCTATAAATGCGGGTGCTTCAACAATTGATAGAGTTTTAAATATTTCAAATTCTTGGTCGGGAACCATTGATAATTACAATTATTCGGGTAGAAGTGCTTCGATTGATGCTTTCAATAAATACAATTTCAGCAAACAAGTATATTTAGTTTTAGGTGCGCAATATCAGTATTTCGATATGGCACAAAAAGATGCTTACACTGATGTAGCAAGAGAAGGAGCGAAATTCAATTTATTTGATCCGTATGCAACAGTTGTTTTTAATTCTGAATTTGGTTTGAATATTAACGCAGGAGCTCGTTTCAATACACACAGCGAATACGGAAGTCAAGCAGTTTATAACTTCAATCCAAGTTATTCATTTGAGAACTTACCTTTGAAAGTTTTAGCTTCTTATAGCACAGCTTTCATCACTCCAAGTTTATACCAATTATATGGTCCTTATGGAAATTTAGATTTAACTCCAGAAGAAAATGCTACGGCAGAATTGGGCTTTGAATCGCAATTATTGGATAAAAAATTAACGATAAATGCGGTTGGTTTTTATAGAGAAGAAGAAAATACTTTTGGATTTTTTACAGATCCAATAACGTTTGCTTCAAATTATATAAACATCGACGGAACTTACAACTCAAAAGGAGTTGAAACAAGTGTTCGTTATACATTATCTGAAAGATTCAATATTGGTGGAAATTATACGTTTACTCAAGTTGAAGAGCAATTAAACCGATTAATTCCAAAACACAAAGGAAATGTCGATTTGAATTACAAATTCAAAAGAGGAACTTTCGGAATCAATTATCAATATGTTGACAAAAGAAGTGACGCCTATTACGATTCGAATATTTGGGCAACGCAAGCGGTTAATTTGGCTGCTTATCAGTTGGTTAATTCAAATATTTCGTATGAATTACTACCAAATCGTTTGCATATTTTTGGAACTGTAACTAATATTTTAAACGATGATTTCCAAGAAGTAATTGGTTATAATACAAGAGGAAGAAATTATAAATTAGGTTTGAATTTCATGTTTTAACTAAAGTTTAATTATTTGATTTTAAAAGGTTTTGGTAGTTTTTTGCCAAAACCTTTTTTTATTTGTAACAAAATTAAATTACATTCGTCTTCATTATAAACCAACCCATTACTATGAACCAAAACGAGTTTGTACAAATAATCACTCCTTTTAAGGATAAGTTATTTCGTTTAGCTAAACGAATGCTCGTGAGTACTGAGGAAGCTGAAGATGCTACTCAAGAAGTGTTGGTGCGATTATGGAATAAAAACAGTTCTTTGGAACAATACAATAGTGTAGAAGCTTTAGCGATGACAATGACCAAGAATTATTGTTTGGATCAACTGAAAAGTAAAAGAGCTACAAATTTGCAAATTGTGCATAACAATTATCAAGACAAGCAAGCTAGTGTTGAAACACAAATTGAACATCAAAATACGTTGCAATGGGCGGAAAAGTTAATAAACGATTTACCCGAACAACAACGATTGATATTACAATTAAGAGAAATTGAAGAATACGAATTTTCAGAAATTGCTCAAGTATTAGAAATGAATGAAACAGCGGTTCGAGTAGCTTTATCAAGAGCACGAAAAACCTTAAGAGAACAAATTGAAAAAACACATAATTATGGAACTCAAGTTAGTTGAACAATTATTGGAAAAATACTTTCAAGGAGAAACTACAATAGTAGAAGAAAAACAATTAAAGGCCTATTTTTCTTCCAACGATGTGGCGCCGCATTTGGCAAAATATCAAACGCTGTTTGGTTACTTTGAAACACAAAAAGGAACGCAATTCGAGCAAAAACTTCCATTACAACCTAGAAAACAAAGTACTGTAAAATGGATAGGTATTGCAGCAAGTTTTGTAGTGCTTTTTGGATTGGCAACCTTCTATTTTTATCCATCAGAACCTAAGTATGAAGATTTAGGGACTTATGATAATCCAGAAGAAGCGTTTGCCGCTACACATAAAGCTTTGTTAATGGTTTCAGAACAAGTGAACGTTGGCATGGAAAGTGTAGTATATTTAGAAGAATACGAAAAAACAAAAAAAACAATTTTTAAATAAAATAGACATGAAAAATTTAGTAGTAGTTATAGCATTTTTAATGGCATCAACAGTTTCTTTTGCACAAGGAGCTTTTGATAAATTTGAAGATAAAGAAGGTGTTGCAACAGTTGTTGTAAACAAGAAGATGTTTGAAATGATGAGCAAAGTAAAAGTTGATGCTAAAGACAAAGAAATGCAACAATACATGAACTTGCTTAAAAAATTAGACAACTTAAAAGTTTTTACTACAAGTAACGCAAAAATTAGTTCTGATATGAAAGCAACTGTAAATAGTTACTTAAAGTCAAATCCATTAGAAGAATTAATGCGTGTGAATGGCGATGGTAAAAACGTAAAAATTTATGTGAAATCTGGAGCTAACGAAAACATAGTAAGAGAGCTTTTAATGTTCATTGAAGGTTCAAACGTTAAAGATGCCGGAACAGTAGTTTTATCATTAACAGGAAATTTTAGTTTAGATGAAATTTCTGTTTTAACCGAAAAAATGAGCTTACCAGGTGGCGATGATTTGAAAAAAGCTTCTAAAAAATAAACTATGAAAAAGTTAGTATTACTTGTTTCTTGTTTGATTTTACTTTGGAGTTGTGAAGACAAACCAACGCTTCAAAAGTATTTTGTAAAAAACACGGAATCTTCTAAGTTTATTGCATTGGATTTAGCTTCCAATATCATTAAAACGGATAAAGTTGAATTATCTGAAACAGAAAAAGCCGCATTAGAATCGTTCGAAAAAATGAATATTCTGGCTTTTAGAACTGATTCTACAGATATTACTGGATATGATAAAGAAATCAAAGAAGTGAAAGCTATTTTGAAAGACGAAAGCTATCAACAATTAATGAAAGCTGGTTCAGGTAATGATGGTGCAGCTATTTATTTCGTTGGAAATGATGACGAACACATTGAAGAGTTTGTTGTTTTAGCAGGAAAAAAAGAAAATGGTTTTGCAGTAGTTCGTGTTCTAGGAAACGATATGAATCCGACACACATAATGAATATGTTGAGTTTACTCCAAAAATCACAAGTAGATATGGAGCAATTGAAACCCTTACAACAACTAATGAAATAAAAAAATCCCGCAACTGCGGGATTTTTTAGTTCTTAAAGTATTTCAAAGGAACAATCAGCATTCCAAAACATTCTCCATGTTCTTTTCCAATGTGTTTATGATGCATTTTATGAGCACGTCTAACCGCTTTTGCATATCTGCTATTAGCGTTTCTAAACAACTTAAAGCGTTGGTGAATAAAGATATCATGAACTAGGAAATAAGCTAATCCGTAAGCAAAAATTCCAATACCAATTGCTAAACCAATTTCTAAGATTTCGTATTTCCAAAGTAAAAAACAACCAATACTAACTAATGCATAAAAAATAAAAAATGCATCATTTCGTTCAAACCATGAATCATGATCTTTCTTGTGATGATCGGCGTGTAAACTCCATAAAAAACCATGCATGATGTATTTGTGACTAAACCAAGCCATAAATTCCATGAAGCAAAAAGTGGTAAAAAAAACTAAGATATGTATCCACATAGTATTTTAAATTTCAATAATTAATTTTCAAATTCAAGAACAAGTTCAAAATCAAGTTCAAATTTTAGAGCAAATATAACTTCCAACTTACATTATCCTACAAAATATTCAATCTGTAATTCAAATAGCATTTTGCTAACAATCCCACCTTTTCGTAATCAGGAACACGAATTCTGGTGTTTTTGATTTCAACAGAAGGTGTTTTCTTTAATTTACTTAATAATTTCTTATAGTAAATGTAAGCTGTATAAACGCCGAATTTAGCTTCTAAAGGTAATTTTTGAATTCCTTCAAAACCCGCATCAAAATCAGCTTGAATTTCATTGATAATTTGCTGTTTTGAAGCTTCATCTAAACGAGATAAATCGGTATTTGGGAAATAAGTTCTACTTAAATCTTCATAATCCGCTTTTAAATCGCGTAAGAAATTCACTTTTTGAAAAGCCGAACCTAAACGCATCGCACTATGTTTTAATTCTTCGTATTTTTCATCATTTCCATTTACGAAAACTTTCAAACACATTAAACCCACAACATCTGCCGAACCATAGATGTACTGATTGTATTCTTCCACAGTAGTGTAAACCGATTTATGTAAATCCAATTTCATACTGTTCATAAACGCATCAATCAATTCCATTGGAATATTGTATTTATTTACGGTATGTTGAAACGAATTTAAAATAGGATTTAAACTTATTTTTTGCGAAAGCGCTAAACTTAATTCGTTTTCAAATTGCGAAAACAAAGCTTCTTTGTCGTAATCGTGAAAAGTGTCAACAATTTCGTCAGCAAAACGAACAAACCCATAGATGTTATAAATATCTTGTCGGATGCTTGGAGCCAACATTTTTACAGCAGATGAAAACGACGTGCTGTATGCTTTTGTAACTTTTACGCTACAATCAAATGAAACGTTATCAAAAATGGACTTCATACTATTGATACTTTTTTATTAAATCGGCAACTAATTTTCCTGAAATTAAGGACGGAGGAACTCCCGGTCCTGGTACGGTTAACTGTCCAGTAAAGTACAAGTTTTGTACTTTTTTACTTTTCAATTTAGGTCTTAAAAAAGCGGTTTGCAATAAGGTATTCGCCATACCATACGCATTCCCTTTGTACGAATTATATTCTTTAACAAAATCATTTACACAAAACGATTCTTTAAAGATAATATTATTTTTTACATTTTGATTAGTTAATTGCTCAAGACGAGTAATTATTTTTTCAAAATATAATTCTCTTAATTCTTGAGTGTCTTCTAATCCAGGTGCTAATGGAATAAGAAATATTCCTGCTTCTTTTCCTTCTGGAGCGCAATTCTCGTCTGTTTTAGATGGAAAACTGGCGTAGAAAAGTGGTTCTTCAGGCCATTTTGGATTATCATAAATAGCTTCGGCATGTATATCAAAATTTACGTCAAAGAACAAAGAATGATGTTCTACGTTTTCAATTTTCTTATCAAAACCAACATAAAATAGGAGCGAAGAAGGAGCAAATGTTTTGTTTTCCCAATATTTTTCCGAATACTGACGATATTTCTCATCTAATAAAGTTTCCGAATGATGATAATCGGCTCCACTTAGAATTACATCTGCTGTGATAATTTTATTATTCACCAATAAACCAGTTGCTTTTCCATTAGTAACATCAATTTTTTGAACATTGGCATTGGTTTCGATTTTCACACCTAATTCTTTAGCTAAAGTTTCCATAGCTAAAATTACCGAATACATTCCGTTTTTAGGATGCCAAGTTCCCAAACCAAAATCGGCAAAGTTCATGAAATTATAGAAGGATGGTGTGTCACTTGGTTTAGCTCCTAAAAATAGAACAGGAAATTCTAAAATTTGAACCAGTTTCATGTTTTTGAATCGTTTTCGAACATCTTTTTTGATGTTACTGAAAAATTGATTCACTTTTTTGGCTGTTTCTAAAGTAATTAACTCCAAAGGCGATTCACCTGGGCGATATACTAAATCTTTAATGGCAATATCATAATTACTTTTAGCTTCTGCCATAAATTGCTCTAATTGCTTTCCGCTTCCTTTCTCGATGGATTCGAATGTTTTTACAATTTCTGATAAATTGTCAGCAATGGTTACAAAATCTAAATGTCCAAAATAGACTTGATAAGCGGGAGAGAGTTTAATTAACTCATAATAATCGGAAGGTTTTTTGCTAAAGTCAGCAAAGAAACGTTCGAACACATCAGGCATCCAATACCATGTTGGCCCAATATCGAAAGTAAATCCTTCTTTTTTAAGTTGACGAGCTCTTCCGCCTATTGTACTGTTTTTTTCGTAAACAGTTACTTCATTGCCTTGTTTTGCTAAATAGCAAGCAGCAGCTAAAGAAGAAAATCCTGAACCAATTATTACAATTTTTTTATTCACTTGTTTTAATTTTGTTTAACAAAAATAGCAAAAAAGTTAAACAAAACAAATTTTTTTATAAAGTATTAGAAAGTTCTTCTATGCTATTAAAAATATGTACGTTATTATTAAGTGTTTTGGTTTCAATAAATTGTGTCATTCTACCTAATAATAAAAGTTCGTGATTGGTGTTTTCAAGAAGTTTAGATTGAATATCAGTTATATAATTATTAACTTCTTCCTGATTTGGTTCCACAGTTAAATAACTAACAAAGGTTATTTTTTCGTAAGAATTGATAAGGTCTAGCAAACTTTCTGTTGGAATACTTTCTCCTAAGTAAATAGTTTGATATCCTTTTAAAAGTATTTCGTAATTTAAATACATTAATCCTAATTCGTGTACTTCGTTTAAAGGAAGGAATAAAACAAAAACTTTATCTGTTTTTGTAGGTTCTAAAATTTGAACTTTTTCAGTATTAATTAAAAGTTTCTGTTTAATAAGATAACTTATGAAATGTTCGTGAGCAGGTGTAATTGTTTCGGTTTGCCATAGAAATCCAATTTCTTGCATTAAAGGAATAAATACGGTGTAAAATACTTCACGAAAAGATTTTTCACTTAGTAATTGGTTATAAGTATTGAAAAACAAAGATTGATCAAAATTCATCATCGCCATTTTAAAAGTACTAATAGCATGATTTTTTGCACTTTTTTCGGAAATAATATCGTTTGCAAGTTTATTTATCTGCTCTTGCGTAAGCGAACCAATTTTAGATATTTTATATCCGTAATTATGAAGCAAAACGATGTTTAATAGTTTTTGTAAATTCTTAATATCATACGAACGAATGTTAGTATCAGAGCGCATAGGTTCTAAAACATTATAGCGTTTTTCCCAAATACGAATAGTATGTGCTTTTATGCCTGAAAGATTTTCTAAATCTTTGATACTGAATACATTTTTAACGTTGTTCATCTTTTCGGTAAATTTATTAAACAAAAGTATAAAAAAAGATTTGTAAATAATTAAATTATTTAATATAAATTTGTTTTATATAACTTAAACAAATCTTAATTATGAAAAAAATTGTAACATTAGTGTTATTCATAGCTTCTTCTGTTGTTATGGCTCAAAAGACAAAAATTGAAAGCGGTGATTTCAAATTTTTAGCAGGTGTTAAAGAAGTTAACGTTGAATTTGACTATTCAAATTTGAAATTAATGAAAGAAAATTTAACTGAAGAGCAATATGTTACTAATAGAGCTACTGAGTTAAATGAGAAAAAAGGTGTTGGAGATATTTGGAAAAAGAAATGGCAAGGAAGTAAAGAAATGATCTGGAATCCTAAATTTTTAGAATTAATTAATGTTGTAAGTTCTAAAGAAAAAACGAATATTTCTTTTCAAGAAGGTTTAACATCGGCTAAATATACATTAATTGTTGAAGTTGTTTGGATTTATCCAGGTTGGGATGTTGCCATGATGAAACAACCAGCTAAAGTTACAACTAACCTTAAAATTGTTGAAACAGCTAATAGATCAAATACTTTAGTTGTTATGTCTAGTGAAAATGCTCCTGGTGATCAATGGGGAAGTAACTTCAGCAATGAAACTAGAATTGGTGAAGGTTTTGCAAAAACAGGAAAAACATTAGCAAAAGTTATTGCTAAGCAAATTAAATAATTAAGCCTAATTTTAATAAATAAAACTGTCTAAGAAATTAGGCAGTTTTTAATTTTTATAATAATGAAAAAGAATTTACTATTCGTTTTACTTTTTACAATTAATTTTATTTTTTCTCAGAAGGAGTTGTCTAAAGATTATAGTTACACAGTAAGTGCTCCTTACAAAGTTTTTGATGCTTCACAAAAGATTTATTTTTCTAAAAACAATCAATCTATAGCTATTAAGTTTGATGAAAAAAAGGTGTTAATCCAAAAATTTGATTCTGATAAACCAGCCTATCTAAAAGAAAAACTGTATGAGAAGTTTTTTCCTAAAAATTATAGAGTTGAAGACGTTTTAGAATTTGATTCAAAATTTTATGTGTTTTATTCTTCATGGAATGGTGATGAAGATAAAGAGCAATTATTTTCTGTAGAAATTGATTTTGATAAAGGAGAATTTATGACTCCTAAATTGATAATAGAAATCAATGGAAAACTTTCAGGAAAGAAAAACTTTAGTTTTTTTGGAGGAGGATTATATGATATGATTGATGGAACTCAAGATAAATTTGATTTCTTGGTTTCTCATGATAGAAAAAAAATGTTGGTTCAATATCGAAAAAAACCAGAAGTTAGAAATGATAAAAAAAGCTATGATGTTATTGGTTTAGTTGCTTTTGGAGATAACTTAACTCAAATTTCTGAAAGAGAAATTAAAATGCCATACACTGAAAGAAGAATGGATAATTTAGATTATCAATTAGACAACGATGGTAATTTGTATTTATTAACAAAAGTTTTTCATGATGATAGTAATGATGATAAAAAAAGAAGTAAAGATGAATTAGCAAACTACCATTTGGAATTATTTTTTATCAAAAATGAAACTAATGAATTAAAGATTTCAAGATTTGAAAACAAAGATAAGTTTATTACAAAATTATGGTTGTTTGATTCTCCTCAAAACTTTTTAGTTTGTGGTGGGTTTTTTAGTAATGGAAAAGGAGATTTAGATGATAGCGATGGTGTTTTGGCTTTTAAAATTGATAAGCAAGGAAACATCTATGATAGTGTTTCTCATGATATTCCTGCTGAAATAATCAATCAGTATGAAAGTGAAAAAACTAAAAAGAAAAACGATAAGAAAGAGAAAAAAGGAGACGTTCCAAAGTTTTCAAATTTATTCCTAAAAGATTTAATTGTTAACAATGATGGAAGTTTAATTCTAGTAGGTGAACAAGATTTTGTTGTTACTCACACTTCAATGGGACCAAATGGCTCAACAAGAACATATGTTCGTTATTTTTATAATGATATTTTAATCACTAAAATTGGGGTTAATGGCGAACTAAATTGGATGAAAAAAATTCCGAAAACCCAATCAGGAGGTAGAGGACAAGGTGGAATGTCATACAAGTATTTTAGTGCAAATGAACACCATTATTTGGTATTCTTAGATAATGTAAAAAATATTGATTTACCAATTGATAAAACTCCAGCGCTTCATTCAGATGGCCAAGGTGGTTATTTAACAGCTGTAAAAATTGCTGATTCAGATGGTTCGTTAACAAAAAGTTCCATTTTAAACGGACGAGATATTGAAGATTTTCAAATGCATCAATTTTCAGTGAATCGAGTTTTTAAAACAAGTGAAAATTCTTTTATGTTAGAAGTTTACAAAAAGAAGAAAGAAGATATTATGATTAAAGTAATATTAAAATAAAAAAAAAGGGCAATTTAAAATTGCCCTTTTTTTATTGTTGTTTTTCTAAGTTTATCATGTGTGCCATGTTTTTAATAACATTGTCATGTTTTTTAACAAAAGGATTATTTTGATCCCAAACATAACCTGCTAGTACGGCACAAATTTTCTCTTTAACATCTGGGTTTTCAGGTTGATGAAAGAAAAGCGTTTGTAAATTTCCAGTGTACCATTCTTTTACATAAGTAGTAAAAACGCCGATTCCACTTTTCATGTATTCAGTAAATTCCTTTTCCCAATTTACTTCTGTTCCGTTTAATTCTTTATGAATTAATTTAGCGGCTAACATTCCAGATTCGGTGGCAAAAGCAACTCCAGATGAGAAAACAGGATCTAAGAATTCTGAACTATTTCCAGTTAAGGCAAAACCATCTCCATACATTTGTTTTACGGAACGCGAATAATTTTCTAATTTCACAGGTTCAAATAAGAATTCAACGTCGCCAAAACGTTTAATATAATAATCAGATAACTGAATAGCATTTCTTAACGCTTCAGCATTATTTCCGTCTGATAATGAATTGATAAAAGACGTTGGTCCAACTACTCCTAAACTCGTATTTCCATTAGAAAACGGAATCACCCATAACCAAACTTCGGTTTCTAAAATATCAAACGAAATTAAAGTTCCTTCTTCACCTTCTGGTCTGTTTTTATCTTGTACATGTGTAAAGATAGAAGAATGCGGATCTAATTTTGATGGCGTATCTAAATCTAATAAACGTGGTAAAACACGACCATATCCACTTGAATCAATAATAAATTTTGCGTGAATTTCTCTTAAATTACCGTCTTTATCTTTAATTGTTGTAATAGAATTTTTTCCTTCAAATTTTACAGCAATAACTTCAGATTCAAATTCTAAATCAATACCTTTATTTATAACTTCTTCTGCTAATGTATTGTCAAAATCAGCTCTTGGTACTTGCCAGGTCCAATCCCATCCTTCAGAAAACTTCTTGCTAAAATCAAAAACGCAAATCTCATTTCCACGAATAAATCGTGCACCAAGTTTCTTTTCAAAATTCATTTTATCTAAAGCAGGAAATAATCCAGCTTCATCAAAATGATCCATTACTCTTGGAATTAAACTTTCACCAACAACAAGTCTGGGAAATTTAGTTTTTTCAACCACTTTTACTTTAACGTTATTGTTGTGCAAGTATGAAGCAGATACGCAACCAGATGGTCCAGCACCAATTACTAGAACATCAATGAATTCTTGTGTCATATTTTTCTTTTTTGTTTGTAAGAATATGTTACCTTTGACGCTTCAAATTTAATCACATATTTTTTATTTATGCATAAATTGTTTGTGATTTTTCAAATAAATTTAAAGTATTAATAATGAGCACGTTAAACGAGTATCTGTCTATTGAAGATTTTACATCTATAATTTTTAACAACAATAAAGTTGCTGTAAGTGATTCTGTTATCAAAAGAGTTGAAGAAAGTTTTGACTTTTTAAAGGAGTTTTCTGGTAATAAAGTAATTTATGGTGTAAATACTGGTTTTGGTCCAATGGCTCAATACAGAATTAAAGACGAAGACAGATTACAATTGCAATACAATTTAATTAGAAGTCATTCGTCAGGAACTGGAAAGCCAATAAGCCCAATTAACGTAAAAGCGATAATTCTTGCTCGATTAAACACGCTTTCTTTAGGGAATTCTGGAGTTCATCCTTCAGTTATTCATTTAATGAAAGAATTTTTAAATAGAGATATTACGCCTTTAATTTTTGAACACGGTGGAGTAGGTGCAAGTGGCGATTTAGTGCAATTAGCTCATTTAGCATTAACACTAATTGGTGAAGGTGAAGTGTTCTATAAAGGAGAAAGAAGAGCTACAAAAGAAGTTTTTGAAATTGAAAAATTAGAACCAATTAAAGTTGAAATTCGTGAAGGTTTAGCCTTAATGAACGGAACTTCAGTAATGACAGGTATTGGAATTGTTAATGTGCATAATTCAAGAAAAGTGCTAGATTGGTCTGTTAAATGTTCTTGTGCAATCAACGAAATTGTAAAAGCTTATGATGATCACCTTTCCTTTGAATTAAATAATACGAAGAAACATTTTGGTCAACAAGAAATCGCGAAACTTATGCGCGATAATTTGTCTGATAGTACTTTAGTTAGAAAAAGAGAAGACCATTTATATTCTGGAAATAACAACGAAGATGTATTTAAAGAAAAAGTACAAGAATATTATTCTTTACGTTGTGTTCCGCAAATATTAGGACCTGTTTTAGATACTATTAATTACACTTCTCAAGTTCTTGAAAACGAAATTAACTCGGCAAACGATAATCCAATTGTTGATGTTAAAAACAAACACGTTTATCATGGTGGAAATTTTCATGGAGATTACATTTCACTAGAAATGGATAAATTGAAAATTGTAATTGCAAAATTAACGATGTTGTCTGAACGTCAATTAAACTATTTATTAAACTCTAAACTAAACGAAATTTTACCTCCTTTCGTAAATTTAGGTGTTTTAGGATTTAATTTCGGAATGCAAGGTGTTCAATTTACTGCTACTTCAACAACTGCAGAAAGTCAAATGCTTTCTAATCCAATGTATGTGCATAGTATTCCTAATAATAATGACAATCAAGATATTGTTAGTATGGGTACAAATGCAGCTGTAATTGCAAGTAAAGTAATCGAAAATGCATTTGAAGTTTTAGCTATTGAGTTAATTACAATTGTTCAAGCTATTGATGCATTAAATTATAAAAACGAAATATCTTCTGTAACCCGAAAAATGTATGATGATATTAGAGCTATCGTACCAGAATTTAAAGAAGATCAAATTATGTATCCTATAGTTCAAAAAGTAAAAGATTATTTGATGCAATAATTTATTTTTCAAAAATTTCATTATTTCACAATAAAGATTAAATTGCTTAAAATTAAAATCTACTCAATATGAAAAAGTATTTATTATTATTCCTATTTAGTCAAATTTTTTATGCTCAAGAAAATGCTCTTGTAAAGCAGAATGATAAATTTGGTTATATCACCAAAACAGGAAATTTCAGCATTGAACCTCAATATAAAGTAGCTAAAAATTTCTCTGATGGTTTGGCAGCAGTTGAAAAAGATGGAAAATGGGGTTTTATCAACACCAAAGGTGAAATGGTTATTGCTCCTATATATTCTAACGCTAAATATTTTAATAGTGGAATTTGTGTTGTTGAGAAAGATAAAAAATGGTTCTACATAAATAAAAAGGGAGAAGAATTAAAAATGCCAGCTTCTGATAAAGTGTTTGATTTTGAAGATGGTGTTGCTTTCATTAAAGTAAATGATAAAGTTGGGTTAATCAATCCAAAAGGTGAAATAATCGTTCAACCAACTTATCAAGTAATTAAGTCGTTTGAAAAAGGTTTTGCAAAAGTAAAACAAAATGATAAATGGGGAATTATCGATAACAAAGGAAAATTAGTTGTTGAAACCATTTATGATGAGGTTGGAAGTTACTACAAAGGCACAACTTGGGCTCGTTTAGGAACTGCTTTTGGTTTAGTAAACGCAAATAAATTTCAAGCAATTGATGGAGTAGATAAGATTTGGGATTTCCTATATCAAGATGTTACTTATGCTAGAAAAAATGATAAAATTGGATTCATTGATTTAAAAGGAAATTGGATTATCGAACCAAAATTCGACAAAGCAAAAGCATTCCATAAAAATTTAGCACCTGTTTGTATCAACAAGAAATGGGGGTATGTTAATTTAAAAGGCGAAGTTGTTATTGGATTAAGCTATCCAGATGCAGAAATTTTTAGTAAAGATGGATTAGCTCCAGTTAAAATCAAAGAATGGGGTTTTATTGATGAAACTGGTAAATTAGTAATTCCAGCCGATTACCAAATCACTGCAGGAGGTTTAGCTTCTATGTTTAAAGAAGATGATAAAGGATTCGTTAATGGTTTGGCAAGAGTTAAACATAAAGGGAAATGGGGTTTTATTACAAAAGAGGGTAAAGCATTAGGAGATAAATGGTTTGATAACGCAGAATTATTTCAATAAAAAAATAAGAAAAATGAAGTGTGCATTAGTTACAGGTGGATCAAGAGGAATTGGAAGTGCAATTTGTAAGAAATTAGCAGAATCTAAAGAATATCATATATTAATTAATTATCAATCAAATGTTGAAGCAGCTGAAAAAACACTAGAAGCTGTAAAAGAAAATGGTTCAACAGGAGAAATTATTAAATTTAATGTTTCGGATGCAGAAGAAGTAAAAGAAGCATTAACAAAATGGCAAGAAGCAAATCCAACAGCCGTAGTTGAAGTCATTGTAAACAATGCCGGAATTACCAGAGATGGCTTATTTATGTGGATGTCTTATGAAGACTGGAATAACGTAATCAACACAAGTTTGAATGGTTTTTTCAATGTAACTAACTTTTTTATTCAAAAAATGTTACGCAATAAATATGGCAGAATTGTAAATATGGTTTCTGTTTCTGGTGTAAAAGGAACTCCAGGACAAACTAATTATTCTGCAGCAAAAGGAGCTGTAGTTGCAGCAACAAAAGCATTAGCACAAGAAGTTGCTAAAAGAAATATAACCGTAAATGCTGTAGCCCCAGGATTTATTAGAACCGATATGACTGGTGAATTAGACGAAAAAGAATTGATAAAAATGATTCCTGTAAACCGTTTTGGAGAAGCAGAAGAAGTAGCCGATTTAGTAGGTTTCTTAACTTCAAAAAAAGCAGGATATATCACAGGCGAAGTTATCAATATTAATGGTGGAATTTATTCATAAAAATTAGCTATGAGCAGAAGAGTTGTTATTACTGGAATGGGAATTTATTCTTGTATTGGTACTTCAATAGAAGAAGTTAAGCAATCTTTATACGAAGGCAAATCAGGAATTATTTTTGATGAAGAACGAAAAGAATTTGGTTTTCAATCGGCATTAACTGGTAGTGTTCCTAAACCTGATTTAAAAAATCACTTAAGCAGAAGACAAAGAGTTAGTATTGGAGAAGAAACCGAATACGCTTATTTGGCTACCATAGAAGCATTAAAAAATGCCAAAATAGACGATGCTTTTTTTGATGAAAATGAAGTGGGTATTTTGTACGGAAACGACAGTGTTTCTAAAGCCATTATTGATGCAATTGATATTGTTAGAGAAAAAAAAGACACTGCTTTAATTGGCTCAGGAGCTATTTTTAAGTCAATGAATTCAACCGTAACCATGAATTTATCTACGATATTTAGATTACGTGGTGTAAATATGACTATTAGTGCAGCTTGTGCTAGTGGTTCGCATTCTGTTGGTTTGGCTTACCTTTTAATAAGTAGTGGTTTACAAGATATCGTTATTAGTGGTGGAGCGCAAGAAATTAATAAATATGCCATGTCAAGTTTTGACGGACTAGGTGTTTTTTCGCCAGATGAAGCAAATCCAACAAAAGCATCAAGACCATTTGATGCAAGTAGAAATGGTTTAGTTCCAAGTGGTGGAGGTGCTACTTTAATTATTGAAAGTTATGAATCTGCAATAAAAAGAGGTGCGCCAATTTTAGCCGAAATCATTGGTTACGGATTTTCTTCAAACGGAGGTCATATTTCAACTCCAAACGTTGAAGGACCAGCAACAGCTATGAAAAGAGCGCTTGCGCAAGCCAATATAGATCCATCGGAAGTTGGTTATATTAATGCGCATGCAACATCAACTCCTTTAGGAGATGCAAACGAAGCAAAAGCAATTTTAGAAGTTTTTGGAGAAAATGGACCTCATGTTAGTTCTACAAAATCTATGACAGGTCATGAGTGTTGGATGGCTGGTGCAAGTGAAATTATTTACTCTACAATTATGATGCAAAATGATTTCATAGCTCCTAATATAAACTTCGAAAATCCTGATGAAGATTCAAAAAAATTAAATATTGCAGCAAAAACAATAAATAAGAAATTTGATGTATATTTGTCAAATTCTTTTGGATTTGGTGGAACAAATTCAGCAATTGTAGTTAAAAAAATAGAAAGTTAAAAAGATTATGGCAATCGAAGAAATTATTGAAAAAGTAAATGAGATTTTTGTTGATGAATTTGAAGTAGATGGTGATGTAATTTCCCCAGAATTAAATTTAAAAGATACTCTTGGTTTAGATAGTTTAGATTATGTAGATTTAGTTGTTGCAATTGAATCAAATTTTGGAGTTAAATTAGGTGAAGCAGACTTCGTTGGAATTGCTTCTTTTCAAGATTTTTATAATTTAATCGATACTAAAATCCAGAACGGTAATAAATAAAATATCATGAGTCAGTGGGATGGAAAATCTAAAGGTACTGTACTTGGATATAAAATATTCGTTTTTTGTATAAAAAAGCTCGGAATTAAAGCAGCTTACACTGTTTTAGTTTTTGTAGCTTTTTACTATTTTATATTCTTAAAAGAAAGTAACAAACAAATATTCTATTATTTTCACGAAAGGCTTAATTATTCTTATTTTAAAGCTAAATTAATGGTTTTTAAAAGTTATTTTACTTTTGGACAAACCATTATTGACAAAACAGCTATTTCTGCAGGATTAAGAAAAAAATTCACTTACGAGTTTGACGGTATTGATATTCTAAAAGAGTTGCAAGCTCAAAAAAAAGGTGGAGTATTAATAAGTGCTCATATTGGAAATTTTGAAATTGCAGAACATTTTTTTGGCGATATAAATTTTGATTGTCAAATAAATCTTGTTACTACAGATAGAGAACATTCGGCTATAAAGCAATATTTAGATAGTGTAACTCAAAAATCATCCATAAAATTTATTCTAATTAAAGACGATTTATCTCATATTTATGAAATTAATAGTGCTTTGGCAAACAATGAATTAGTATGTTTTACTGGAGATAGATATTTTGAAGGAACAAAAGTAATGCGAGAAACTCTTTTAGGAAAAGAAGCAAGTTTTCCATCTGGACCTTTCTTAATTGCTTCAAGATTAAATGTTCCTGTAGTGTTTGTTTATGTAATGAAAGAAGCTAACTTGCATTATCATCTTTACACTAGACAATCAAATGCAAAACATAGAGATGAAAAAGCACTTCTAAAATCATACACTGAAAGCCTTGAAAGTATGTTGAAAAAATATCCTTTACAATGGTTCAATTATTTTGATTTTTGGAAATAAAAAGTAATACTTAAAAGCAAAATTGTATTTTTCAGTTATTGCTATATAGAAATAATGGAAAAATTTGATGCAATTGTTATAGGTTCTGGAGCTGGTGGATTGTCTACCGCTTTATGTTTGGCTCGAAGTGGTCAAAAAGTTTTAGTATTAGAACAACATTATGTTCCAGGAGGATGGTGTCATACTTTTACATTAAATGGGCAACGTTTTAGCCCGGGAGTTCATTATATTGGTTTGCTCGATGAAGGGCAATCAACAAACGAACTATACAAAGGTTTAGGAATTGCAAACGACTTAACCTTTTTTAGAATGAACAAAAACGGTTATGATCATTGCATTATCGGAAATCAAAAATTTGATTTACCAGCAGGAATTGATAATCTTCAAAATAAATTAATTGATGCATTTCCTAAAGAAGAAAAAAACATAAAAGAATACCTTTCTTTAATTCAAAAAGTAAATTACGAACTTCAATTGATGCCAAAATTGAAAGGTTTATGGCAAAAAATCACCGTTCCTTTCCGAACAAAACATTTTGGTAAGTTTGCTCTTTTTAGTTTAAAAAGAGTAATTGGTTGGCATATTAAAGATCCAATGCTAAAAGCTATTTTAAATGCGCAATGTGGCGATCATGGTTTACCTCCTTCTCAAGCTTGTTTTCCGGTTCATTGTTCAGTAATGAATCATTATTTTGATGGTGGATTTTACCCAATGGGTGGCGGAAGTAGTATTGTTAAGGCCATGACCAGTAAAATTAAAAGTTATGGTGGCGAAATAAGAGTGAGTCAAAAAGTGGTTAAAATTATTGTTGAAAATAACCAAGCAAAAGGAGTAGTTTTAGCAACAGGAGAAACCATTTTGGCTAATACAATTGTATCAAATGCCGATCCATCAATCACTTATTTAAAGTTAATTGGTAAAGAAAACATTAGTAAAAAATTAGAAAAGAAACTTTCTAAAACAAAATATTCAGTAACTTCTATAATCATGTTTTTAACACTTGAAGTAGATGTTACAAAATACGGAATTGATTCGGGTAATATTTGGAAATTTAAAGACGAAAATGTAGACGATCATTTTGAAACTTTAACCAAAGGAAATATTATTGAAGGAGATAAATTTCCAGCGCTATTTATTAGTTGTACTACGCTTAAAGATCCAGTTAGTTTTAATGGAAAATACCATAATTTTGAAGTAGTAACTTATGTAGATTATGATAGTTTTAAAGACTTTAATTCTTCTGAAGATTATCATTCTGAAGCTTATGAATTGTTCAAGAAAAAAATCATTGAAAAATTCCTAAATAATATGGAAGACTTAATTCCTAATGTAAGAAATTATGTTGTTCAAGCCGAATTAGGAACTCCAAAAACCAACCAGTTTTACATTAATTCTACTAACGGAAATGTATACGGAACAAACAAAACACTAAATCAAGTTGGACCATTTTCATATAAAAATAAAACCGAAATAGAGAATTTGTATTTATGTGGAGCTAGCACTTTATCTCATGGTGTTACAGGTGCAACTTATTCTGGTTTAGCTGCTGCGGCTCAAATTTTAAACTGTACTTCTGATGATTTATTAATTAAAGATGATTCTCAGAAAATCAAAATTTACGATGCCGAAGATAGCGCAACTTGGAGCGAATTTGTTCACAAGAAAAGAGAAGATAAAATCAGAAATTTTAAGGAAATTAACTTAGGTTAGTAATAGTAAATATGAAAAACGTTTTAGTAATACATTACTCGCAATCAGGTCAATTAACAGAAATTCTTGATAATTTGACGTTACCATTGTCTTCAGACGATGAAATTAATATTACGCATTACACCATTGAAATGGAAAAAGAATTTCCTTTTCCATGGAATAAATCAGCATTTTTTAATGCATTTCCAGAATCGTTTTTACAAATTCCAGCCGCTATAAAAGCACCATCTAATACTATTTTAGAAAAACAATATGATTTAATTATATTAGGCTACCAAGTTTGGTATTTATCACCTTCTATTCCTGTAAATTCATTTCTTAAAAGCACTTTCGCTAAACAAATTTTCAAAAGCACACCCGTAATCACAGTTATTGGTGCTAGAAATATGTGGGTAAAAGCACAAGAAAAAATGAAAGTTTTGCTTTCAGATTTAGAAGCAAATTTAGTTGGGAATATTGCATTAGTCGATAGAAATATAAATCATGTTAGCGTGGTTACCATCGTTCATTGGATGTTTTCAGGTGAAAAAACAAAATATCTTGGCATTTTTCCAAAACCTGGAGTTTCAGAATCTGAAATTAAAAACGCCTCTAAATTTGGAAATGTTATTAAACAATCGCTTAAAAATAAAAATTTTAACAATTTACAAGACGAATTATTAAAATTAGATGCAGTAGAAATTAGACCATTTTTGGTTGAAATGGATAAAAAAGCGAATAAAATGTTTAAAATATGGTCAAATTTTATCATAAATAAAAAAAACTCAAGAGAATTTTGGCTAAAAGTGTTTAATGTATATTTGTGGGTTGCTATTTGGTTAATTTCGCCAATTGTATTTATATTGCACCTTTTAAAATATCCATTTATTGCTACTAAAATAGCAAAAGAAAATGCTCTCTACAAAAAGTTATAAAGTTTAATAAGAATGTCTGAAGTTTACATAACAAAATCTAGTAAGTTCTTGCCAAATAATCCAATTTCAAACGATGAAATGGAAAACATGTTGGGTTTAATTAACGATGAAACCTCAAAAGCAAGACGAATAGTTTTGAGAAATAACGGAATTAAAAATAGATTCTATGCAATTGATGAAAATGGAAATCCTACTCATTCAAATGCCGATTTGACTTTTTTAGCAATTAAAGGTTTATTTGACGACCAATTTACATCTCAAAACGTTGAATTGTTATCTTGTGGAACTTCAACACCTGATTTACTTTTGCCATCGCATGCTGCTATGGTTCACGGATTATTACAAAACCGTTCAGTTGAATTAAACTCATCGTCAGGAGTTTGTAATGCAGGTATGAATGCATTAAAATTTGGATATTTATCTGTAAAATCAGGAAATACGAATAATGCGATTTGCACTGGTTCTGAAAGAGTTTCAACTTGGATGCTAGCTGATAAATTTGAAAATGAAATCGTTAATCTTAAAAAATTAGAAGAACAACCAATCGTTGCTTTCAAAAAAGATTTTTTACGATGGATGTTATCAGATGGAGCAGGTGCTTTTTTATTAGAAAACCAACCAAGCGGAAATATTTCTTTAAAAATAGAATGGATGGAAGCTTTTTCATACGCATACGAGTTAGAAACCTGTATGTATGCTGGAGGAGACAAATTAGCAGACGGAAGCATAAAACCATGGAGCGATTATAAATCTTCAGAATGGTTATCGGAATCTGTTTTTGCAATTAAGCAAGATGTAAAATTGTTAGACGCTCATATTTTACAAAAAGGTGCCTTGAGCATGAAAGCGGCTTTAGATAAAAACAATATAGGTGTAGACCAAGTAACTTATTTTTTACCGCATGTTTCTTCGCATTACTTTGTAAAAGGTTTGTATAATGCTTTAAAAGACCAAGATATAGAAATTCCTATGGAACGCTGGTTTATGAATTTAAAACACGTTGGAAACGTTGGTTCAGCATCCATTTATTTGATGTTAGAGGAATTAATGAATTCGGGTAATTTGAAAAAAGGTGATAAAATATTATTATCTGTTCCAGAAAGTGGACGTTTTTCATATTCGTACGCTTATTTAACTGTTTGCTAATGGAAAACATTATTTTACCAATTTTAGATCGCGATTTTGTTGGAAATCTTATTCCACAAAAATTTCCATTTGTAATGGTGGATAAAGTATTGGCTTTTGGTGAAAATTTCATCACTTCAGGATTTACAGTTGAAGAAACAAATATTTTTACCGAAAATTCAATTTTTCAAGAAGCGGGATTAATCGAACATATGGCACAATCTGTGGCTTTGTACACAGGTTATCAGTTTTTTTTGAAACAAGAGCCAGCACCAACAGGTTACATTGGTTCGATTAAATCAATTGAAATTTTTCAATTACCAAAAGTAAACGATAATCTTATCACAAAAGTAAATGTGCTTCAAGAGTTTGCAGGTATTACATTAGTAGATATTTCAGTACTTCTTAACGAAGTTGAAATTGCTCGTGGACAAATGAAAACCGTTTTAGCATAACATAATGAATGAGGTTTTGAAGGAAACAGAAATAAATATCAATCATTTTTTACCACATAGAGCACCTATGCTTATGGTTGATGTTTTAAAAGAAATAACAACCACTTCAGTAACTTCGGTTTTTGAAATCAATTCAAGTAACGTTTTTGTAGAAAATAATTATTTTTCAGAAGTAGGATTAATAGAAAATGCTGCACAAACTTGTTCTTGCATTGTAGGACAATCTTTCTTTTTGTCAAAAAATGGTATTGATGCAAAAAAAGATAATGTAAACGTTGTAGGCTTCATAAGCGGAATCAAAAAAGCAACAGTATTTATGTTGCCAATGGTAAATCAAACGATTAAAACATCTGCTACGTTAGTTTCAAGATTTGATACAGATGAATACAGTATTTGTACCATGAAGTGCGCTACTTACCAAGATGAAAATCTTTTATTAGAATCGGAAATAAATTTATTCATTCAAGAAGTAAAGTAATATGAAGAAAGAAGAAATACCTCAAGATGAAAGTAATTTATCTAAAAGTAATGTAAAAGAATTATGTTACGCTACTGATGAAAACGGAAATTATACTACAGGTTTAAGCACAGGTTGGGAACCTAAAACAATTGCTTTAGAAAATTCTATAAATGCAATTAATGAACGTATAGAAGAAGCAAAACAAAATATAAAATCAGGAAAAGCAAGTCCAATAGTATATTTCATGGAACTTCATAGAATGGACTGGATTACACTAGCCGATTATGTTGGAATGTGGAAATGGAGAGTGAAAAGACATGCAAAACCTTCTGTTTTTAAAAAATTAAATCAAAAAATACTGCAAAAATATGCAGATGCTTTTCAAATTTCGGTAGCCGAATTAACAAATTATAAAGGAGCTTAATGGAAACCAATTTTACACATCATCAATCAGCACATTGTGAAAATGGAGTTGCTTCTAATTTATTAAAATTCAACGGAATAAATATCAGCGAACCTATGGTTTTTGGTATTGGCTCTGGATTGTTCTTTTTTTATTTTCCTTTATTAAAAGTGAATCAAGCGCCAGCAATAAGCTATCGTCCAATGCCAGGTTTTATTTTTAATAAAGCGGCAAAACGATTAGGAATTACAGTTAAAAGAATAAAATTTTCAAGTCCTGAAAAGGCACAAATAGCATTAGAAAATAACCTTAAAAATAACATTCCAACAGGTTTACAAGTTGGAGTGTATAATTTAACGTATTTTCCAGATGAATATCGTTTTCATTTTAATGCCCACAATTTAGTTGTTTACGGAAAAAAAGATACTACTTTTTTAATCAGCGATCCAGTAATGGAAACCGTTACAACGTTAACAGAAGCTGAATTAGAAAAAGTAAGATTTGCAAAAGGCGTACTTTCTCCAAAAGGACAAATGTATTATCCAACTAATATTCCATCTGAAATTAATTGGGAAAAAGCCATTAAAAAAGGAATCAAGAATACCTGTAACGACATGTTAGCGCCCGTTCCAATTGTTGGCGTGGCAGCTATGCGATTTTTAGCAAAAAGCATTCGTAAATGGCCAAAAACAAAAGGAGTTAAAGTTGCGAATCATTATTTAGCTCAAATGATTCGTATGCAAGAAGAAATTGGTACTGGTGGCGGTGGTTTCCGATTTATTTATGGGGCATTCTTACAAGAAGCGGCTGTAATTTTAAAAAATGATCAGTTAAAAGAACTTTCGTTAGAAATTACTCAAATTGGCGATTTATGGCGAGATTTTGCCGTAGATGCTTCTCGCGTATACAAAAACCGAAGTAATTTGGAAGATGTATACAATACGTTGGCTGATCAATTGCTTCATATCGCAGATTTAGAAGAAGCGTTTTTTAAGAAACTTAAAAAAGCCATCTAAAGTGAATAGCAATAAAAACATAATTCAAATCAATCAACTTTTTAAGCAATATAAAGAGGCGGATTATTTTTCAGTGAATAATCTAAATTTAAGTATTGAGGAAAAAGAAATATACGGTTTATTGGGACCAAATGGCGCTGGAAAAACCACTTTAATATCAATGCTTTGCGGAATTATCAAACCAACTTCAGGTAATTTTAGCATTAACAATCTTACTTACGAAAAAAACGCATTTGAAATAAAAAAAACAATAGGTGTAGTTCCGCAAGAATATGCTCTTTATCCAACACTTACTGCGAGAGAAAACTTGTTATATTTTGGAAGTATGTACGGACTTAAAGGTAAAATTCTGAAAGAAAAAGTAACTTTAGCTCTTGACCAATTAGGTTTGTTGAAGTTTGCCGATAAAAAAATCGAAACTTTTTCGGGCGGAATGAAACGCAGAATTAATCTTATTGCTGGAATTTTACACGAACCTTTAATTCTTTTTTTAGATGAACCAACCGTTGGAGTTGATGTGCAATCTAAAAATGTAATCATTGATTATTTAAGAGAATTAAACGCAAAAGGAACTACAATTATCTATACATCGCATCATTTAACCGAAGCACAGGATTTTTGTACTAAAATTGCCATTATCGATAGAGGAACAATTTATGCAGAAGGAACACCAAGCGAATTGATTCAAAGCACAACTGGTGCACATAATTTAGAAGATGTTTTTATTTCATTAACCGGTAAAGAACTTCGCGATGATGTATAAATTATGGATGTCGGTTTATAAAGAATTTCTTTTATTGAAAAGAGATTTTGGAGGTTTAATCATCTTATTTGTGATGCCTTTGGTATTAATTATTACCATTACTTTAATTCAAGATAGTACGTTTAGAACGGTTACCGAAAGTAAAATTCCTGTTGTTTTAATTGATAACGATAAAGACGAAATTTCTAAATCGGTAATAGAAAACCTAAATAAAAGTGGTCAGTTTGAAATTGTTTCTTCTTTAGATGGAAAAAACTTAACAGAAAATTCAGCAAAAGAAGCTGTTTTTAAAGGAAAATTTCAGCTAGCTATCATTATACCAGAAAATCTAAGTAAAGATTTGCAATTAAAAGTAAATCAAAACGTAGATAAAATAATTTCAAATTTTGGAATTGGTGATCTTTCGGAAGAGCCAAAAAAAGATTCACTTCCACAAATAATAAACAAAAAAGAAGTCCGACTTTATTTTGATCCTGCTACGCAAGCCACGTTTAAAAGTAATGTAAAAAGTAGTATTGATAAAATGATTTCTCAAATTGAAACCAAATCCATTTACGCTACTTTTCAAGAGCAATTAGGAGAAGGAGAAGAACCTATTTTTGAGCAGGAAAGTTTCATTACGTTTAAAGAAATTGTTCCAACGGTTGATAATAAAGAAATTTTACCAAATTCGGTGCAACATAACGTTCCGGCTTGGACTTTATTTGCCATCTTTTTTATAATTGTTCCGCTTTCTATTAATATTGTTAAAGAAAAAGGACAAGGAACACAAATTCGATTACTAACCAATCCAGTTCCATATTCTATAGTGATTGCTGGAAAAACAATTACGTATTTGGTAATTTGTATGATTCAGTTTTATCTAATGGTTTTAGTTGGAATGTATTTATTTCCCTATTTAAGTTTACCAACATTAGATTTAGATGGAAAATTTTTTCTAATGAGTGTTGTTGCATTATTCTCAGGATTAGCAGCAATTGGATTCGGAATTTTACTTGGAACTATTGCTAAAACTCAAGAACAATCAGCACCTTTTGGAGCAACTTCGGTAGTAATTTTAGCTGCTATTGGTGGCGTTTGGGTTCCCGTATTTGCTATGCCAAAAGTAATGCAAGTTATTTCGCATATTTCACCTATGAATTGGGGATTAAACGCATTTTATGATGTTTTACTACGTAAAGCTGATGCTGTAGAAATTCTTCCCGAAATATTTTTACTACTTTTGTTCTTTATAATTACAATTTTTATTGCCATCCAATATGATAAAAAGAAAAGAGCAGTATAACGAGGCTTCTCATTTAAGCGTTTCTAAAGATATTAGAGTTCGATTTAACGAAACAGATCCATTAGGAATTGTTTGGCACGGTTATTACATCACTTATTTTGAAGATGGAAGAGAAGCTTTTGGAAGATTGCACGGTATATCTTATCTAGATGTTCAAAAACACGGTTATACAACTCCAATTGTAAAATCGGTATGTGAACATAAGTTGTCATTAAAATATGGCGATGTGGCTCGTATTGAAACTACAATTGTAGATTCTCCAGCAGCTAAAATGATTTTTAGATATGTAATTTACGATAGCAATAATGAAATAGCTTGTACAGGTGAAACCGTTCAAGTGTTTTTAGATAGTGATGGAAATTTAGTTTTAAATGCACCTTCTTTTTATGAAGAATGGAAAAAAAGCGTTGGATTATTAAAATGATAGCAAATAAAACAATTTATATTTCCGATGCGAACTGCGTAACTCCGTTAGGTTTTGATTTAGAAGCCAATTGGAAGGCGCTCGTAAAAGGGCAATCAGGTATTCAATTTCAAGAAAAATACGGAAATCTTTCTTCTATCTATGCTTCTATAATTGAAGATGAAAAGTTAAATGAAAGTTTTCTAAAAGTTTCTAATGAAAACACGTTTACCAAATTAGAAAAGATGCTCATTTTAGCATTGCACCCAATTATAAATAAAAATAAAGTTACCGAAAAATCAGTTTTAATTCTTTCTACAACAAAAGGAAATATTTCGTTATTAGAAAATCAAGAATTACCAATTGAAGAAGCGCAGTTAGCAACATTAGCAAAAAAAATAAATACTTTTTTCGGATTTAAAACAGAACCAATCGTGGTTTCAAACGCCTGTGTTTCTGGAGTTTTAGCGGTTTCAGTTGCTAAACGAATGATTCAGTTTGGCGCTTATGAAAACGCATTTGTAATTGCTGGAGATGAAATTTCCGAATTTGTTTTGTCTGGTTTTAATTCGTTTCAAGCGATGAGTAGTTTGCCTTGTGCTCCTTATGATGAATCTCGAAATGGAGTAACTCTTGGCGAAGCAGCAGCAGCGGTTTATATTTCTTCGGAAAAACCAACTGAAAACGCTGTAGCAATCATTGGTGATGGAGCTATAAACGATGCCAATCATATTTCTGGACCATCAAGAACAGGTGAAGGCTTGTTTAAAAGTATTGAAAGTGCTTTCAAAGATGCAAATATTAGTAAAGATAAGTTAGATTACATTTCGGCTCACGGAACTGCCACTTTATACAATGACGAAATGGAAGCAACTGCTTTTTCTCGTTCCCATATTGATACTGTTGCCATAAATAGTTTAAAAGGCTATTACGGACACACATTAGGCGCTTCTGGATTGTTAGAAATTGTAATCGGATTGCAATCGGTTTATAACGAAGAATTATTAGCATCAAAAGGATTTAAAAACTCTGGAGTTTCTATTCCAATTGCTATTTTAAAAGAAAATAGAAAAAAAGAAATCAAATATTTCTTAAAAACAGCATCAGGCTTTGGCGGATGTAATACAGCAATACTGTTTGAAAAAATAAATTAAAATTGACGACAAATTATCACATATCAAGCTATTGCAAAATAGAAAATAATACACTTCAACTAAACGGAGCAACTGTTTTAGAAATGAACGATGTATTATTTCCTGAATTTATTAAAAATGCATCAAAAACAATCGGCTTAGAATATCCAAAATTTTTTAAAATGGATAATTTAAGTAAATTAGCCTTTTTAGGAGCAGAAGCAATCTTGAAAGACAACATCGATTTAGAAAATGAAAACGATATTGCGCTTGTATTTGCTAATAAATCTTCAAGTTTAGATACCGATGTAAAATATCAAGATTCAATTTCTGATTCCGAAAATTATTTTCCAAGTCCTGCCGTTTTTGTGTACACATTACCTAATATTTGCGTGGGTGAAATAAGTATCAAACATCAATTAAAAACAGAAAACGCATTTTTTGTGTTTGATGATTTTAAACCCGATTTTATGTCAAATTACGCATCGTATTTGTTAGAAAGCGGTAAAACACAAAAAGTACTTTGCGGTTGGGTAGAATATTATAAAAACGAATACAAAGCTTTTGTTTACCTAGTAGAAAAATCAGGAACAATTGCACACGATAAACAAAATATACAAACATTATACAATCAATAATTATGGAAGCTTTAAAACAAGAATTAAAATCAAAAATCATTGAAGTTTTAAATTTAGAAGATATTGCAATTGAAGATATTAACGATAACGATCCTTTATTTGGAGATGGTTTAGGTTTAGATTCAATTGATGCTTTAGAATTAATTGTGCTTTTAGATAAAGAATACGGAATTAGATTAGCTGATCCAAAACAAGGAAAAGCAATTTTCGAATCAATTGAAACTATGGCAGCTTATATTGCTGAAAACAGAACTAAATAATACAATCTAAATGAAAGTTGCAATTACAGGCATGGGAATTATATCTTCAATAGGAAATACTGTTGAAGAGAACTTCCATTCATTAGTTTCCCTAAAAACGGGACTTTCTACAATTTCAAACATTGAAACGATTCATAAAGACATCATTAAAGTGGGAGAAATTAAACTGACTAATGAGCAATTAGCCAAGCAACTTAATTTACCAAGTGATAATAATTATTCTCGTACCGCATTATTAGGTGCTATTGCAGCTAAACAAGCAGTTGAAAATGCAAAAATTAGCGATATGAATGCATATAAGTCAGGATTGATTTCAGCAACAAGCGTTGGTGGAATGGATATGACTGAAAAATATTATTACGAATATTTTGAAAACGAAGCTTGCCAAAAATACATAACCAGTCACGATATTGGAGATAATTCTCAAAAAATCGCGAATTGTATCGGATTAAAAGGCATGGTTACTACAATTAGTACGGCTTGTTCTTCTGCAGCAAATGCAATTATGTTAGGCGCAAGATTAATTCAATCTGGCGAATTAGATAGAGTAGTGGTTGGAGGAACAGATGCTTTAGCAAAATTTACCATAAACGGATTTAAAACGTTGATGATTTTGTCTGATGACTACAACGCTCCGTTTGATAACAACAGAAAAGGATTAAATTTAGGTGAAGCCGCTGCGTTTTTAGTTTTAGAATCGGAGACGATTGTAAAAAAAGAAAATAGAGAAGTTTTGGCTTACGTTACCGGTTTTGGAAATGCAAATGATGCTTTTCATCAAACAGCTTCTTCGGAAAACGGCGATGGTGCTTTTTTAGCTATGAATAAAGCCTTCAAAATGGCTAAAATTCAACCAGGCGAAATTGATTACATAAACGCCCACGGAACGGCGACACCAAACAACGATTTATCTGAAGGAAGAGCCATTATCAGAATATTTGGAGAAAATGTTCCTGATTTCAGTTCGACCAAGCCTTTTACAGGTCATACTTTAGCAGCAGCTGCGGGTATTGAAGCAGTTTATAGTATTTTGGCAATTCAGAATAATATTATTTTTCCTAATTTGAATTTTAAAACAAATATGGAAGAATTCAATTTAACGCCACAACTTACACTTAAAGAAAAAGAGATACATCATGTACTTTCAAATTCTTTCGGATTTGGAGGAAATTGTTCCACTTTAATATTTTCAAAGAACTAATGCAAAAGTGCTACATTAACGGAATGGGATGCGTCTCTTCTCAAGAAACATATGATACTTCTTTCTTAGAATCGGTTGAAATTAATACAACCGAAAACATAGTTTATGCTAAACAACCTTCATACAAAGAATTAATTCCGCCAGCCGCAGCAAGACGAATGGCAAAAGGAGTTAAAATGGGCTTAGCCGCATCAACAAAAGCGTTAAAAGAAGCAAATGTTGAGGTTCCAGACGCTATAATTACTGGAACGGGAATGGGTTGTATTGAAGATTCTGAAAAATTCTTAAAAGCTTTAATTGATAATAACGAAGAATACTTAACACCAACTAATTTTATTCAATCTACACACAATACTGTTGGTGCACAAATTGCCTTAGGATTAGGTTGTAAAGGTTATAATTTCACGTATGTTAATGGTTCAATTTCTTTTGAATCAGCTTTGCTTGATGCAAAATTACAACTTGAAAATGAAGAAGAAAACACGATTTTAGTTGGTGCTGCCGATGAAACATCATCGCATACAATGGAGTTGTTTAAACTGGTTAACATCATTAAAAAAGAAAGCGATCAACCTTATTCTGTTTTAGATTCAAATTCTTCAGGAGTAGTTTACAGTGAAGGTGCAACTTTTGTAACTTTAGAAAATGTAAAAAAAGAAAATTCTTATGCCGTTTTAGAAGCATTACAAATTCAAAACGAATTGAATATTGACGAGGTTGAAAGTTTCATTAGTAGCTTTTTAGAAAAGAATAATTTAAAAATTCAAGATATTGATGTTGTTGTTTTAGGAAATAACGGAGATATTAGTTTTGATACTTATTACACAGCTGTTGATTCATTATTTGATCAAATTCCGCAAGTTTATTACAAACATCTAAGTGGGGAATTCAATACCGCTTCTGCATTTGGATTTTGGGTTGCAGCATCGATTCTTAAAAATCAAGCAATTCCGCAAGTTGTAAAAATGAACTCTTTTGAAAAAGCTAATTTTTCAAAAGTATTACTTTATAATCAGTTTCAAGGAAAAGACCATAGCTTAGTACTTTTATCAAAATGTTAAAACATAAATATTCTGTATTTATATTTTTTGTACTGCTTGCTATTTTGTTTTTCACTAAAGCAAGTATACTTTTTTATGTTTTACTTTTTTTGTCTTTTTTAGCCATAACAACTTGGGGTGCTTTTGATATAAGATTGAACTATTTTACTAAAGCTATTTGCAAAAGTAATGCTACTAATAAAAAAAATATAGCCATTACATTTGACGATGGTCCGCATGAAAAAACTCCTGAAATTTTAGATGTTTTAATGGAATACAATGCAAAAGCCACTTTTTTTTGCATTGGGAAACAAATTGAAAAACATCCTGAAATTCTTAAACGCATTTTAAACGAAGGTCATATTATAGGAAATCATTCCTACTCGCATTCTAAATGGAATGGTTTTTTTTCTACCCAAAAAATGGTTTCAGAAATTGAACAAACCAATATTTTAGTATCGAAACTCGTTAATAAAAAAGTTAGACTTTTTAGACCGCCTTTTGGAGTTACAAATCCTAATATAGCAAGAGCTGTTGTTAAAACAAATCAAATAGTTGTAGGTTGGAATATTCGCTCATTAGATACTGTTATTGAAAGTGAAAATGCTATTTTAAATCGAATTAAAAACAGATTAAAACCAGGAGGAATTATTCTATTACATGATACTTCTGCTAAAACTGTATCTGTTTTGGAACAGTTATTGCTATTTTTGCAATCAGAAGGTTATCAAACAGTAACAATTGAAGAATTATTAGAAATCTCTGCTTATGAAAACTAAATTTTTAGTGCTGATTATTTTAATTTGTAGCTTTAAAATGAACGCACAAGAGCAAAAAATGTCGGCTCAGGAAATAGTTAAATTTAAAGAAACGATAGAGAATCAGTCAAAAAATATTAAAACAATTAAAACTGATTTTGTTCAAATAAAACATATGGATTTTTTAACGAAAGACATTGAAACTTCTGGAAAAATGTACTTCAAATCTCCGAATTTGTTAAATTGGCAATACACAAAGCCTTACCAATATAGTATTATTTTTAAGAATAATAAAGTCTATATAAATGATCAAGGCAATAAAAGTACGGTTGATGCAAAAAGTAAAATTTTTGAGAAAATCAATAAACTTATCGTAGGAAGCGTTAGCGGTAATATGTTTGACGATAAAGAATTTGATATTTCGTATTTCAAAACTAAGGAACATTACATCACTAAATTGATTCCAAAAACTGCCTCGATAAAAAAGATGATTAAACAAATTGATTTGTATTTTCCTTTAAAAGATGCTACGGTTTCTGAAGTTAAATTAATTGAATCATCTGGAGATTACACAAAAATTATATTCAAAAATAAAGTAATTAATACAAAAATTGATGATTCGGTATTTACTAATTAGTGCTTTCTTTAGCCTGTTTATTTCATGTAAATCGTATCAAATAAAAGATGCTGTTTCTGTAGATAATTCTTTGCAATTTGTTCAAAATCAATATTTTTCGGATGTTTCATTAGATTATGTCTATAAAACACACATCGAGATTTATGGAAACAAAATGGGCGGAATTTTCATTGCAAAACGAATTAACGATACCATCCACAGAATGGTTTTAACAACTGATTTTGGAAATAAACTATTAGATTTTGAAGTTTCTGAAAACAGTTTTAAAGTAAATTTTGTAATTGATAATCTAGATAAAAAAATAATCCTCAATACACTAAGAGACGACTTTAGAACGTTGTTACAAGTGAATAGTAAAGTCTTCAAAACTTATAAAAGAAATAAAGAAGTAATTTATCAAACAGAAAACAATGCATATTACTATTTTGATGAGGTTTCAAGCAACTTAACCAAGATAATTAAAACGAATAAAAGAAAGGAAAAGGTTATTTTTACATTTAACCCAAAAAAAACTACTTTTGCAGAAAATATCAATATTCAACATAATAACATTAAACTTAAAATAGATTTTAATCAAATAAACAATTAACATGAAAAAAGCATTTTATTTATTAGCCATTTTATTTGGATGTGTAACTTTTAGTAACGCACAAGTTTCTTTTAAGCCAGGATTTAGAGCAGGTTTAAATGTTTCTCACTTCTCAAAAGGAGATGATGCTTATTACAATGATGGATTTACTAGCAATAGAGATTTTGGTTCAAGAACAGATTTTTATGTTGGTTTTTTTGGTGATTTGAAACTTACAAAATATTATTCATTACAACCAGAAATTAACTATTCAAGACAAGGTTCAAAATACGATTACTATGATGAAGCTTTAATGAGAAACCAATCTACAGATTTAGAAGTATCTTATTTAGCAGTTGGAATTGCTAATAAATTTACCTTTAATAAACTTAACGTTCACGTTGGACCAACATTTGAATTTTTAGTTGATCAAAATTTTGACACGGATGCTGATATAGATTTAGCATTCTTCTTAGGTTTAGGATATGATATTACACCAAATTTTGGAGTTGAAGCAAGAATTAAAAAAGGAATTGTACCTGTATTAGATTATTCTGATGGAAATCATACAAATGTTGTGTTTTCTGTTGGAGGATTTTATAAATTTGACGTAAAATAATAATACAAAACTTATGTTGTTACAGGATTTTTATAGCGTAGATACATTAAATTCAGTTAGCGAAGGGAAATATATTGCTTCAATAACATTAAATAAAGATCACGCCATTTTTAAAGGACATTTTCCAGGAAATCCTGTAACACCAGGAGTTTGTATGATGCAAATAATTAAAGAAATAACAGAAAGTATTTTGAAAGTTTCTTTAACTATGGTGAGCACATCAAACGTAAAGTTTATGGCATTAATTAATCCAGAAGTTAATGCTAAACTAACTTTAGATTTAGAAATTTCTGAAAATGAAGCTTCAGAAATAAAAGTAAAAAACACTACAAGTTTTGACGAAACTGTAGCTTTAAAACTTTCAAATACCTATAAAAAAATAGCTTCTTGAAACTAATTTCATCAATAGTATTTTTAATAACTTTCTTTTCATTTCAAAGTTATAATGTAACAGACATTAGAAAAATGTATGTTGAATCTTCGGTTTCTAAAACCAATGCGATGAAGTTCCATGATTTTATGAGTAATTATTCAAAAAATGATGAAACTTTATTAGCTTATAAAGGAGCTTCAATAGCTTTAAAAGCAAAACATACAACTGGAATTAAACAAAAGAAAGAAGAGTTTATCAAAGGAATTACTATTTTAGAATCGGTAATTAAATCGAATCCCAATAATATTGAAGCGCGTTTGATTCGGTTAAGTATTCAAGAAAATACACCAAAAATACTTAAGTACAAAGGAAATATTGAAGCTGATAAAAAACAAATTGTACTTTTGTTTAACAAGCAATCAGTTGATTTAAAAGAATATATACGAGATTTTGTAAATCAGTCAAAAGTTTTTACGGAAGCTGAAAAACAACAATTAAAAAAATAGAATGCTTTCAAATTCTACTATTTCAGAAACAATGAATCTAAAAAAGGTTTGTGTTATTATTCCAACTTATAATAACCACAAAACTTTAAAAAGAGTTATAGATGGTGTATTACAATATACAACAAATGTCATTGTTGTGAATGATGGTTCTACTGATAGCACTTCTGAAATTATAAATTCATATGCTACTATAGATTCTATTTCAATTCCCAAAAATCAAGGAAAAGGAAACGCACTCCGATTAGGATTTAAAAAAGCAATTGAAAACGGATTTCATTATGCCATTACAATAGATTCAGACGGACAACATTTTCCTGATGATATTCCTGTTTTTTTAGAGGAATTAGAAAAAAGCGATAGTAATATTTTACTAATTGGTAGCCGAAATATGAATCAAGAAGGCGTACCAAAGAAAAGTAGTTTTGGGAATAAATTTTCTAACTTTTGGTTTTGGTTTGAAACCGGAATTCAATTAGAAGACACTCAATCAGGTTATCGATTGTATCCGTTATTACACATTCCAAAGAAATATTTTACCAAAAAATTTGAGTTTGAAATCGAAGTTATTGTTCGTTCTGCATGGAAAGGTGCTGTCGTGAAAAATATTCCTGTAAAAATTTTATACGATCCAACCGAACGCGTAACGCATTTTAGACCTTTTAAAGATTTTACAAGAATTAGTATTCTAAACACCGTTTTAGTGCTAATAACCCTTTTATATATTAAACCAAGAGATTTTTTTAGAAGTTTCCAAAAAAAAAAAATAAAGCAATTCATACAAGATGAAATTTTAGAAAGTAACGATTCTAATTTAGTAAAATCATTGTCAATTGCATTAGGAGTTTTCATTGGAATTGCACCCTTTTGGGGATTTCAAACTGTCTTAGTTATCTTTTTTGCAGTTTTATTTCGATGGAATAAAATATTAGCGTTTACCTTTTCTAATATTAGTATTCCACCCATGATTCCTTTTATTATTTTCGCATCTTTACAAATAGGTTCTTATTTTGTTGGAGGTGATGTGTTTTTTAACGAAAATCAAGAATTTTCTTTTGAAATGATTAAAAATCACACAACTCAATACCTTGTTGGAAGTTTTATTTTAGCTACAATTACAGCATTTGTTTTCGGATTTTCTAGTTATTTCTTACTTTCGCTGACGGGAAAATCAAAAAAATAAAATTAAAATGCACAAGTTTTTTATTAGGGTTCATTATTTTGTTCAGAATAATAGATTGCTCTCATTAGCAACGGCATTTTTGTTTTTAATAGTGTTTGGTTTTTTTGCTTCAAAAATTAGATTTGAAGAAGATATTACCCGAATTATTCCAAAAAACGAAAACGCAGATGTTGCCGCAAAAGTTTTAAAACAATTAAATTTTTCGGATAAAATTACTGTCATTATTGAAAAAGATAAAAATGGCTCAATTGATGATTTAACGCAAACCGCTACTGATTTTATTGATAGTTTACACACGTGCGAACCTTACATAAAAAATATTCAAGGAAAGGTTGACGATGAGAATATTCAACAAACTTTTGATTTTGTTTACCAAAACTTGCCTTACTTTTTAGATGAAAACGACTATGCAACTTTAGATAAAAAGTTAACCAACGATAGCATTTCGAAACAAGTTGAAAGCAATTATAGAACTTTAATTTCTCCAACCGGAATAATTGCAAAAGATTTCATCGTGAACGATCCTTTAGGAATTTCGTTCATCGCACTAAAAAAGCTTCAGCAATTAAGCATTGGCGATGATTTTATTTTAAAAGATGGATTCATAATCACAAAAGACGAATCCACACTTTTACTATTTATCAATCCAAAATTAAGCGGAAGCGAAACAGAAAAAAACACGCTATTTGTTGATGAATTAAACCAAATAAAATCAAAATTCAATGAAGTAAATAGAGGTAAAGTTACTTTAGACTATTTTGGTTCTTCATTCATTGCAGTTGCAAATGCTAAGCAAATTAAAACCGATATTTTGACTACCATTTTAGTTTCATTAGGAACTTTAATGCTTATTCTAATTGTCTTTTATCGAAAATTACTTATTCCGGTTATTATTTTTATTCCAACCATTTTTGGAGTAGTTACGGCAATTGCTTGCTTGTATTTTATTAGAGGAACTATTTCTGCAATTTCGTTAAGTGTTGGAGCCGTTTTGTTAGGAGTTACAATCGATTATTCGCTTCACATTCTCACGCATTATAAGAATAATAACGATTTAAAAACCGTTTATAAAGATATTACAATGCCATTAGTAATGAGTAGTACAACTACAGCTGTGGCATTTTTATGTTTACTTTTTGTAAATTCAGAAGCATTAAAAGATTTAGGAATTTTTGCAGCAATTAGCGTTGTTGTATCTGCTTTTTTCTCTCTTTTACTAATTCCACATTTGTATAAACCTAAAAACAATACAATTCCAAAGGAAAATGTACTCGATAAATTAGCGGCTTTTTCTTTTGAAAACAATAAGATTTTAATTGGTATAACAACTGTTGTTATTATCATTTCGTTTTTTACGTTTGGAAAAGTTTCTTTCAACAACAATTTATCAGAATTAAATTTTATTCCAGATGAAATTAAGAAAACAGAAGAAAAGCTTGAAAAACGAACCAATCTAACTTCAAAATCTATTTATTTAGCTGCTTATGGAAATTCTATTGAAGAAGCCATTCAAAATAACAGCAAACTTTTTGATAAACTTACACTTGAAAAATCAGAGAACAAGATAATCAACTTTAGTTCTATTGGCGGAATTGTTTTATCTAAAGAAGCTCAAACTGAAAAACTACAATTGTGGAATAGTTTCTGGACAGAAAATAAAAAACAATTTGTTCAAAATGCACTTGTTTCTAACGGAAATGAGATTGGTTTTAAGCCAACTATGCATCAAAGTTTTTACGATTTGTTAAATCAAAAATTTGAATTATTAAGTTTTGAAGATTACAAACAATTAAATGCACTTTTTTTAGATGAATTCGTTGCTTCTAAAAACGGATTTTATACGATAACTTCAGTTGCAAAAGTTTCTGACAAGCAACGCGATAAATTTGTGAATTCAATTGATAGTAAATCCAATGTTTTAGCAATTGACAGGCAACAAATGAATGAAACGTTTTTAGGTAAACTTCGAGACGATTTTAATTCATTGGTAAACTATTCTTTTATTGCCGTTGTTTTGATTCTTTTTGTATTTTTTAGAAGAGCAGAATTAGTTATAGTAAGTACAATTCCAATTGTATTAACAGGTGTTGTAACAGCAGGTGTAATGTGGTTTTTTGACATTCAGCTGAACATTTTCAGTACAATCGTTTGTACGCTAATTTTTGGTCATGGTGTCGATTTTAGTATTTTCATGACTAGCGCTTTACAAAAAGAATATACAACAGGTAAAAACGAAATGCCAACGTATAGAACTTCTATCATTTTAGCAGCTTTAACTACCATTTTGGCTATTGGAGCTTTGGTTTTTGCAAAACATCCTGCTTTAAAATCAATTTCATCAGTTTCGTTAATTGGTGTTTTTGCTGCGTTGTTAATTACGTTTATTTTCTATCCAATATTATTCCGTATTTGCTTTTTTAATCGGGTAAAAAAAGGGAAATCACCTATATCGTTGCGATTGTTAGTACATTCAACTTTATCGTTTTTATATTACGGTTTAGGTGGATTGTTTTTTTCGTTAATTGGGAAAATTATTCTTTTCTTAATTCCTGTTAACAAAGAAAAGAAAATGATGTGGTTTAGAATAATTATATCCAATTTCATGAAATCGGTTTTATATTCTAATCCTTTTGTGAAGAAAAAAATTGTGAATAATTATAATGAAGATTTTAGCAAACCAGCAGTTATCATTTCAAATCATACTTCGTTTTTAGATATTTTAGCAGTTGGAATGATAACACCAAAAATGATTTATTTAGTGAATGATTGGGTTTATAATTCGCCAATATTTGGAAGAGTTGTAAAATTAGCGGGTTATTATCCAGCATCGCAAGGAATTGAAGGAAGTGTGGAACATTTGCGAGATAAAATCGAAAAAGGCTATTCGTTAATGATTTTTCCTGAAGGAACACGTTCGAGTACGAATGAAATTGGACGTTTTTATAAAGGAGCGTTCTATTTAGCCGAACATTTTAATATTGATGTTTTACCTGTTTACATTCACGGAAATTCAGAAACTTTACCAAAAGGTGATCATATTATTTACGACGAAAGCATAACCGTTGTAATTGATAAAAGAATAAAAGCAGATGATACATCTTTCGGTGAAAATTATTCGCAACGAACAAAAGCTATCAATAAATATTTTAGAACCGAATTCAATAAATTACGTTCAGAATTTGAAGACGAAAACTATTTTGAAAATAAATTGTTTCTAAGTTTCTTATATAAAGAAAGAGAAATTATTTCGGAAGTAAAATCAGATTTTTCAGCGAATAAGAGCAATTATTATAAGCTAAATTCGTATATTAATCCAGAAGCAAAAGTAGTTCATATAGCTTCAGATTATGGTCAAATGGATTTTCTTTTAAGTATGCAAGAACCTAAAAGAAAAGTAAAATCTTTTATTTTAGACATAGAAAAAAGAGAAATTGCAAGTTCAAATTATTTGGTAAAAAAATACAACATCAACTATGTTGATAATATGGATACAAGTATTAATGATACGTTATTAATTTCTAATCCAGATTTTAATTTTGAAAACATTCTGAATAGCGTAAATAATTTTCAAACCGTAATTTTGTTCAATTGTTCTATATTATTGCATAAATTTGAACAAACTGGTTTTAAAATTAGTTCAAACGATGATAAAATTATTGTTTTAAAAAAATAAGATAAGTGAAAGATAAATACGACATAGTAATTGTAGGAAGTGGTTTAGGCGGATTAGTTTCATCTATTATCTTAGCAAAAGAAGGATACAAAGTTTGTGTCTTAGAAAAGAACAATCAGTTTGGTGGAAATTTGCAAACTTTTGTGCGCGATAAAACCATTTTTGATACCGGAATTCATTACATCGGAGGTTTATCCGAAGGTCAAAATTTGTACAAATACTTCAAGTACTTAGGTATAATGGATGAACTACGATTGCACAAAATGGATGAAGATGCATTTGATGTTATTTCTTTTGAAGATTCAAATGAAGAATATCCGCATGCGCAAGGTTATGAAAATTTTGTAAATCAATTGCTTAAAAGTTTTCCTGATGAAAAAGAAGCTTTAGAAAAATATTGCAAATTAGTAGTAGACGTTTGTGATACTTTTCCACTTTATAATTTAAATGCTGATGGTAAATATCAAAGCGAAATATTAACGTTAAATGCCAAAGATTCCATTGCTGAAATTACTCAAAACGAAAAATTACAAGCAGTTTTAGCCGGAACCAACTTTTTATATGCAGGAATTCCTGATAAATCGCCTTTTTACGTTCATGCGTTATCTGTAAATTCATACATACAAAGTTCGTGGCGTTGTGTTAATGGTGGTAGTCAAATTACCAAACAATTAATCAAGCAACTTAAAAAGTATGGTGGCGAAATCTACAAATACAAAGATGTTGCTAAGTTTGAAGTTGAAGATAATAAAGTAGTATCAGTAGTAACAAAAGCAAATGAAGTAATAAAAGCAGATTTATTTATCTCTAATATAGATCCAAAAGCTACTTTGAAAATGGTTGGGTTGTCTCATTTTAGAAAATCATACTATGAGCGAATTGATAAGTTAGAAAGCGTAATTTCGGCCTTTAGTTTATATATTGTTTTTAAACCTAATACATTCAAATATTTGAATTATAATTACTATCATTTTAAAAATTCGAATGATGTTTGGACAGCATACGAATATGATGAAAATTCTTGGCCAAAAGCGTATATGGCTTCTATGAATTACTCAGGAAAAAATGTTGAATGGGCAGAAGGAATGACTTTTATTACTTACATGAAATATGAAGATGTAAAAGAATGGGAAGAAACCTTTAACACAACTGCAGAAAAAAGCGATAGAGGAATAAGCTACGAAGAATTTAAAACACAAAAAACTGAAAAATTTCTAAACGAAATTGAAATAAAGTTTCCAAATATTAGAAGTTGCATTCAATCCATTCATACTTCAACTCCGTTATCTTACAGAGATTACATTGGTGGAAATAGCGGAAATATGTACGGATACGTTAAAGATTGTAATAATCCGATGTTAACGTTTATTGCACCTAAAACCAAATTAGACAATTTATATCTAACAGGGCAAAGTATTAATATGCATGGTGTTTTGGGTGTTACTATTGGAGCTGTTTTAACGTGTTCGGAAATTGTTGGGAAAGAATATTTGGTAGATAAAATAAATCAAGAAACGAAGTAAGCATTATGAAGAGTAGAATTGCTTTTCTTTTTTATTCAGCGGTTGTTTTTTTATTGATGGTTTCTTGCGGAATTTCAAAATCTTTAAAACATCAACCAATTACTGCTGGATATGACCAAACAATTCCGGTTGTAGATAAAAAAGCAGCTACATTATTTGTGTCTGGAAACAATTCGTTACTTAAAAATAAACACCAACTTTGGGAACTATATGTAGAAGGCGATCCATTGCAAGTTGGATTAATTTCAGGAGCATTAACTGATTCTTTATTAAAAAAGCAAGAAACTATTTTCTTCTCAAAAATCAAAGATTTAGTTCCATCAGAATCTAAACAAAAGTTTCTGCGTTTCTTTTTAAAATGGTACAATCGAAAGTTATATCTAAATATTCCTGAAGAATACAAAACAGAAATTTACGGTTATTCAAGATATTCTTCAAAAGATTTTGATGCCATTGCGCCCGCATATTTGCGCAGTTTGTATTTGCACGGCGCACACGATATTGGTCACGCTTTGCAAGATTTAGCATTAGTAGGCTGTTCTTCTTTTGCCGCTTGGGATTCAAAATCCGAAGACGGAAATTTAATTTTAGGAAGAAATTTCGATTTCTATGCCGGAGATGATTTTGCCAAAGACAAAGTAATTGCTTTTATAAAACCCACTCAAGGAAATCCGTTTATGATATACACTTGGGCAGGAATGACAGGAGCAGTTTCGGGAATGAATACAAAAGGATTAACGATTACGATAAATGCAGGAAAATCAAAAATTCCTTTAATTGCCAAAACACCTATTTCGGTTTTAGCACGCGAAATTTTACAATACGCAACTAATATTGAAGAGGCCATTGCCATTGCTAAAAAGCGAAAAGTTTTTGTTTCTGAATCAATAATGGTCGGAAGCGCGGCTGATAACAAAGCAATTCTTATTGAAGTTTCGCCTAATAATTTTGGAGTTTTTGATGTTCCAAATAGCAATCAAATTATTTGTTCTAATCATTTTCAAAGTGAAGAATTAAAAAACGATAAACGAAATAAAGACCAAATTAGAGACAGTCATTCAAAATATCGATTTGATAAAATGACGGAATTATTTGATAATAATCCGAAAATTAATCCAACAATTGCTGCAGAAATTTTAAGAAATACCAAAGGCTTAAACGATAAAGAAATTGGATACGGAAATGAAAAAGCGCTCAATCAGTTATTAGCGCATCATGGAATTATCTTTAAACCAAAGGAATTATTGGTTTGGGTATCGGCTAATCCATATCAATTAGGCGAATTTGTTTGTTACGATTTAAATCAAATTTTCAATGAAACTAGAGATGAAAATAGCTTTGAATCGTTTGAACGCGCTGATTTATCAATAGCAAAAGACCCATTTTTAGAAACAGAAGCATACAAAAAATACGAACAATTTAGAATTGAAGATGCCAAAATGGATTCAGCTTTAAATGAAAAGAAATTCATTGATGCAAATCAAATTAAGGAATATCAGTCTTTAAATCCGTATTTTTGGGTAGTTTATTACAAAGCAGGTTTATACTTTTACAACAATAAAGATTTCGGTCAAGCTAAAACTCAATTTGAAAAGGCTTTACAATGCGAAATTACGACCTTAACAAGTAAAGTTCAGGTTGAAAAATATTTAAAAAAATCAATAAAGAAACTGAAATGATACCACATATTGAAAAACAAACAACAGCTGAAATTAAAGCATTTCAAGAATTGAAATTGCAGGAAGTTTTGCAATATGTAAGTGCAAATTCGGTTTATTATCAAAATTTATTTCAAGAGCATAACATTGATATTTCTAAAATAAATACGTTAGAAGATTTACAACAAATTCCAACAACAACTAAGGAAGATTTACAACGAAATAATGATGATTTTTTGTGTGTTCCAACACATAAAATTATTGATTTTGCAACAACTTCTGGGACTTTAGGTGATCCTGTAACTTTTGGATTAACCGATAACGATTTAGATAGATTAGCTTACAATGAAGCCATTTCGTTTGATTGTGCTGGAATAAAAGAAGGCGACATTGTGCAACTCATGACCACAATGGACAGAAGGTTTATGGCTGGTTTAGCTTACTTTCTTGGTCTTAGAAAAATGAAAGTTGGCGTAATTAGAGTAGGAGCAGGCATACCAGAATTACAATGGGATTCTATTTTGAAATACAAGCCAACGTATTTAATTACAGTTCCATCATTTCTTTTAAAACTTATTGAATACGCAGATTCTCATGGAATCGATTATAATGATTTAGGAATTAAAGGTGCAATTTGTATTGGAGAATCGTTGCGTAATCAAGATTTTTCAAATTCTATTCTAGCAGATAAAATTACCAGTAAATGGAATATTAAATTATTCTCAACTTACGCATCTACCGAAATGAGCACCGCTTTTACTGAATGCGAACATGGAGTAGGAGGTCATCATCATCCAGAATTGATTATTGTTGAAGTTTTAGATGACGAAAACAAGCCTGTTAAAGAAGGAGAAAGTGGCGAACTCACAATTACTACCATTGGCGTTGAAGCAATGCCTTTAATTCGCTTTAAAACAGGTGATATCGTTAAGTTGCATACAAACTCTTGTGCGTGTGGTAGAAATACACTTCGTGTAGGACCAGTTGTAGGAAGAAAACAGCAAATGATAAAATACAAAGGCACTACTTTGTATCCGCCAGCAATGAATGATGTATTGAATGATTTTGGAGCTATTGATAATTACTTAATCCAAATTTATACCAATGATTTAGGTACGGATGAAATTGTAATTAAAATAGCAGTTAATTCGCCTACAGAAGAATTTTTAACTGAAGTTAAAGATCATTTTAGAGCTAAACTACGTGTTACGCCAAAAATTGAATTTGTTTCCAAAGAAATTTTAAATCCAATTGTCTTTAATCCGATGAACAGAAAACCAACACGTTTTGTAGATTTAAGGAAATAACTTTTTTTTATTCAATTACATAAGCTAAAACATAGTTTTCTATGGTTTCAAGATGGATTGTATAACTAGTTTTTTTGTTATTAATCTCAACATTTGCAATGCATGAATTTGCATTTACTTGAAAAGGTTGTATTGAAATGTTTTCTTTAAAACTAACATCGTTTTCTGGAATTAACTTAAATAAAGCTTCTTTTATTGCCCATGCAAAAGTGGTTAGTGTAATTGCACTTTCCTTATTTTCTTTAGTATTCAGAATAAAATCTTCATTAAAGAGAAGAGAAATGTTTTTTAGGATTTTTTCGCTCTTCATTTCAATGTCAATCCCAACATTATTATCACTAATAATTATACAAGCAAACTCATGAGAGTGTGAAATCGATATGTTTTTACCGTTCTTTAGAAGTGGTTTTCCAAAAGAATCATAATATAAATCAGAATCTGTATAGTTGATTTCATTTAATAGCCTTCTAACAGCTAAAAAGCCTTTTATATGGTTTTCAGATTTCATTTTAACCAATCGATTGGTAGAAATTTCATTAAGAAGAAGATGTTGTTTTAAATCGGAAATTTCTTCATTTATTTTCCATAAATAAACAGAAGTATTGTTTGGAAGTAAAATTTCTTTAAAAAATGGCATTAAACGTATTATTTAAAGATTAAAAGTGACCAAGGAGGGATTTGAACCCTCACGCCCTTACGAGCACCACCCCCTCAAGATGGCGAGTCTACCGTTTCTCCACTTGGCCTTAAACAACAAAGACGTTGCACTGCAACGTCTTTTAAATTTTTTGTGACCTGGCTGGGATTCGAACCCAGGACCCCATCATTAAAAGTGATGTGCTCTACCAGCTGAGCTACCAAGTCAATGCGTTCAAGAAATAAGTTTTATGTAGTGACCTGGCTGGGATTCGAACCCAGGACCCCATCATTAAAAGTGATGTGCTCTACCAGCTGAGCTACCAAGTCATTTTATTTCCTTGAATGCGGGTGCAAATATATAAACATTTATTTATTTTGCAATGGGAATTTCTTATAAATTTGTCTTTTTTTACAATTAATTTCTTAACCCTTTAATTTATAAGGGATTATTTATTTATGAAAATAATATTATTAGGGTACATGGGTTGCGGTAAGTCGGTAATAGGTACTTTTTTAGCGGAAAAGCTTCAAATTCCTTTCTACGATTTAGATCGAGAAATTGAAAAAGAAACTCAAAAATCGATTGCTGAATTGTTTCAAACAAAAGGTGAAATTTATTTTCGTAAAATAGAAAATGAAGTTTTGAAAACCTTTTTAGCGAAAGATAATGACTTTGTTTTAAGTTTAGGAGGAGGAACACCTTGTTATTACAGTAATCATGAATTATTACTTCAAGAGGATGTGTTTTCTATTTATTTAAAAGCTTCAGTTGATACATTGGTAAGTCGATTGATAAACGAGAAAGCCCAACGTCCTTTGCTTCACAATCAAGATGAGGTTAGTTTGAAAGATTTTATCAATAAACATTTATTCGACCGAAACTTTTATTATCATCAGGTCACGAAAATAGTTACTGTTGATGACAAGTCGGTCGAACAAATTGCAGATGAAATTAAGGCTTTATTAGCTTAAATAAGCATAAGAGTTATTCTCTTCAAAAACAACTTGAATGTGTTCTTGTAAGGAAGTCGACAATGATAATCCTTTGAAATCAGCCTTTACAGGATATTTTTTATGATTTCTGTCTACTAAAACTGCTGTTTTAAATTTGCTTAATGGTACTTCTAAAAAGTGTTTTACACCATAGATTAAGGTAGTTCCAGAACTCAAAACATCATCAATTAAGATTAAAGCTTTGTTTTGATAATATTCTGAAGATAAGGAAGTGGTTACAACATCTTGTGGGTTTTGTTTATTGATTTTAACTTCACAAAGTGTCACTTTTAAATCGGAAATCAGTGCCAATTCTGCTGCTACTTTTTGAGCAAAAATATAGCCGTTATTTGCAATTCCAGCCAAAATTACTTCCTCTTCATTAACAAAGGTTTCGTAAATTTGGTAAGCAATTCGTTTGGTTTTGTGTGTAATTTCTTTATGCGTTAAAATAATATTTTCCATGTGTGTTGTTATTTGACTTCAAAGATAAAAAAGAGTTCCTTATTTTCTCGTGGCTTTATTGAATTATGTGCTTTTTCTAACGTTTTTATATTAAATTTATCCGAAAACAAATTCAGATATTCAGATGTTGAACCTCCAAATGGAGGACCTTCAGTAGTTAATGGAAAGTCAAATAATAATCCAGCAAGTTTCCCTTTCGGATTTAAAAGCGAAGCCATTTTTTCTGCATATTGCGGACGCATTTCAGGTGACAAGGCACAGAAAAACGTTTGCTCTAGAATTAAATCAAAATTCCTATCTAAAGTAAAAAAATCGGAATGAATTAAATGTGAAGCAAATTCTGGTTTCCTAATTTTAATATTATTTAAAGGAGTTTCTGCAATATCGATTACATAAACATTTTGAAATCCGTTTTCAACTAAATAGTCAAATTCATATCCATTTCCGGCACCGGGGATTAAAATTTGGATGTTTTTATCGGTCAATTGATCAATGTATTCTTTTAAAGGAGTTGTTATTGTTCCAGCATCCCAACCTGTTTCCCCTTTTTTATAGCGTTCTTCCCAGTAATTCATTTTATTCAATTTCTTTAGTTTCAATATTGTCATCTAAATAATCGTCTATATCTCTACGTTCTTTTTTAGTTGGACGACCAGTTCCGTTGGCTCTGTAATGTTCTTTAGAAAGTTTTAGTAATTCTAAATGCTCAAAAGCTTCTTTTGGCGTTTCGTCTTTTCGATACATATCCAATAGTTTAGCTCCTAAACGATTTTGCGGAACGTCTAAAATGGTTATTTTAAAGTTAATTTGGTCTTTGCGTAATGTAATTTTATCAGACGGAAAAACCTCTCTAGAAGCCTTTGCTACCTGACCATTAACGGTTATATGCCCTTTTTTTACAGCCTCTGTAGCTATGCTTCGAGTCTTGTAATAACGTAAACACCATAAAAGTTTGTCTATTCGCATAATATAATTCAAAAAACCATGTTAATATTTCTACAAAAATAAATGAAAATTGTATCTTGCGCCCATAAAAATTATAATTAATGAAGAGTTTAATTAAAATAGCACTGGTTTTAGGTTTATTCGTTGGAGTTTATTCATGTCAAGATGATAACGAATCTACTACCATACCTGACCGTCCATATGAAGAAGTGTATTTGGAAGATATAGCTGAAATTGAAGATTTTTTACATACACATTATGCAACAGTAGATTCTGAATATAACGTTACTTTTACACAAATACCTGAAGGTGGTTCGCAACAACCAATCTGGGATATGCCTGAATTAGATACAATTCAAAGAAAAAGGCATGACATAACTTATACGATTTACTATTTAAATTTAAGAGAAGGAGTTGGTGAAAATGTTACAAGAGTAGATTCTTCTTTTGTCTCATATAAAGGCTTTACCGTGTCTAAAAAGACTGTTGATGGTGTAGATACTTATGAGCAAACTGTTTTTGATGAGGCTCAGTCTCCATATTGGTTTCCTTTGGATGAGGTTATTAGAGGTTGGGGAGAAGTAATACCAAAATTTAAAACAGGAACTTTTACGGCTATGTCAGATGGAACCATTTCATTTAATAATTTTGGAGCTGGTGTAATGTTTATTCCTTCTGGTTTGGGTTATTTCAGTTCTGGTTCTTCAAAAATTTCGTCTTATACACCATTAATTTTTTCTTTTAAATTGCTTAGTTTAAGAAGAATGGATCATGATAGAGATGGTATTTTATCAATGGATGAATATGGAGACCCGTTAGATAATGACAGATTTAGTAAAGATCCAATTGATACAGATGAAGATGGAAGACCTGATTATTTAGATGTTGACGATGATGGAGATGGTGTTTTAACAAAAGTTGAAAGATCTTTTACATATTTAGATGGTTCTGAAACTAAGACAGCATATTATCCTTATTTTGGCGCTTTAGTAGATGACCTTTCTACTCCTTATGATGAGACCAGAGGGATACCAAGTTGCTCTGGAGATTTTTCATCTTCAAATAGAGTAAGAAGGCATTTGGATAAAACATGTAAGCCACCTTATACAAACTAAAAAATAAAGCCGCTATTTCTAGCGGCTTTATTGTATAAAAAAACTCCGATTTGCATCGGAGTGATTTTTTCTAAACTAACCCTAACTAAATGAGAAACTTTCTCTTATTACAATGCAAATATCCGATGATTTTTTGAATTCTAATGTTAAGGATGTGTTATTCTTATGTTATTGATTGCTAAATTTTTACAAAAACTTTTTTTCTGTAAATAAAGAATTATAAAAACAATTATTTTTTGTCTTGTAAAGCAAAAACTTTCTTTAATAAATCAGAACTTCTGGATGATAAATTAGTTCTGATATCTTTCTCTTCTACAGCAATCATTTTGAAAACACCTTCCATTGCTTTGTTGGTTGTGTAATCCGTTAAATCAGGATTCACTTTTTTAACTAACGGAATCGAATTGTATTTGGTAATAATTTGACTCCAAACTTTATCTGCACCAACTTTCGTGTACGAATTTTTAATAACGGGATTAAATTTTGCATACAAAGCAGTTGAAGTCGTGTTTTGTAAATATGTTGTTGCCGAACTTTCATTACCCATTAAGATGTTTTTGGCGTCGTTAAAAGTCATTTGTTTTACTGCGTCCACAAAAATAGGTGTCGCTTCTTTAACAGCATCTTCCGCAGCACGATTGATGACTTTTAAACCTTCATCGGCTAATTTACTCATTCCTATTTGACGAAGCTTTTTATCAACGGTTTGAAGTTCTTCGGGTAATAAAATTTTTACAGCTTCATTCTTAAAAAAGCCATCTGTCGCTGTTAATTTTGAAACTTGCTTGGTAATTCCATTATTCAAAGCTTCTTTTAATCCGCTACCAATTTCTGCCTGACTCAAAACGCCAGTTCCTTGTGGTAATTGATCTAAAACTTGTTGCATTTCGGCACAGCCAAATAAACTAAAGGCAAATAAACTAAGTATTATTTTTTTCATGGTTTTATATTTTGTTAACGTAATTACAAAGATAGTGCCATTTTTCATTCGAATTTATTCTAAAATTTGAATGAAATAAAATTATTAAATTCGTAAATTGCACCCTTTAAAACGAACAAAAATTACACATGGAACTACAAACTCCTTATATTCCTAAAAATAAAGTAAGAATTGTGACCGCAGCGTCACTTTTTGATGGACACGATGCAGCCATTAATATCATGCGTAGAATTATTCAAGCTACTGGTGTTGAGGTTATTCACCTTGGACATGATAGAAGTGTGGAAGAAGTAGTAAATACGGCTATCCAAGAAGATGCTAATGCAATTGCAATGACATCTTACCAAGGTGGTCATAACGAATATTTCAAATACATGTATGATTTGCTTAAGGAAAAAGGAGCAGGTCACATTAAAATATTTGGTGGAGGTGGAGGTGTAATTTTACCTTCTGAAATCTCAGAATTACACGAATACGGAATCGAAAGAATTTATTCTCCAGATGATGGTCGTGCTCTAGGATTACAAGGTATGATTAACGATTTAGTACAACGTTCAGATTATCCAATTGGAGATAAACTTACGGGCGAATTATCGCATATCGAAGAGAAAAATCCAACGGCAATTGCAAGATTGATTTCGGCAGCTGAGAATTTTCCAGAAATTGCAAAATCGGTTTTTGATGAAATTCACCAAAAGAATGAAACATCAAAAATTCCAGTTTTAGGTATTACGGGGACAGGTGGCGCAGGAAAATCATCATTAGTAGATGAATTGGTAAGAAGATTTTTGATTGATTTCCCTGAAAAAACGATAGGATTAATTTCGGTGGATCCATCAAAACGTAAAACGGGTGGTGCTTTATTAGGTGATAGAATTCGTATGAATGCCATCAACAATTCACGTGTTTACATGCGTTCGTTAGCAACTCGTCAATCAAATTTAGCTTTATCGAAATATGTAGCGGAAGCGATTCAAGTATTGAAAGCGGCCAAATATGATTTGATCATCTTAGAAACTTCAGGAATCGGACAATCCGATACTGAAATTTTGGATCATTCAGATGTTTCTTTGTACGTAATGACGCCAGAATTCGGAGCGGCAACTCAGTTAGAAAAAATCGACATGTTGGATTTCGCTGATTTAGTAGCGCTAAATAAATTCGACAAACGTGGTGCTTTAGATGCGATTCGTGATGTGAAAAAACAATACCAACGCAATCACAATCTTTGGGATGTAGATACCGATAAAATGCCAATTTTTGGAACTATCGCATCACAATTCAACGATCCAGGAATGAATACGCTTTACAAATCTATCATGGATAAGATTGTAGCGAAAACTGGAGCGGATTTAAAATCGACTTTTGAAATTACACGTGAAATGAGCGAGAAAATTTTCGTAATTCCGCCTCACAGAACTCGTTATTTATCTGAAATTGCAGAAAACAATAGAAAATACGATGAAACAGCACTTTCTCAGGTAGAAGTAGCTCAAAAATTATACGGAATTTTCAAAACCGTTGAATCGGTTAACGGAAATGTACCGCAATTAGACAAAGCCGGAATTGTTGAAAGTTCTTTAAAAATTACTGCTGATAACAAAGATTTCGTTTCGTTATTAACTAAAGAATTCGACCGAGTAAAAATGAACCTTGACCCATACAACTGGGAAATCATTTTAACTTGGGACGAAAAAGTAAACAAATACAAAAATCCAGTTTACAGTTTCAAAGTTCGTGATAAAGAAATCAAAATTGCAACGCATACCGAATCGTTATCACATTCTCAAATTCCAAAAGTCGCGTTACCAAAATACCAAGCTTGGGGCGATATCTTAAAATGGAATTTACAAGAAAACGTTCCAGGAGAATTCCCATTCGCATCAGGATTATATCCATTCAAACGCGAAGGAGAAGATCCAAGTAGAATGTTTGCCGGAGAAGGTGGACCAGAAAGAACTAACAAACGTTTCCATTATGTGTCAGCAGGATTACCAGCAAAACGTTTATCAACAGCTTTTGATTCGGTAACTTTATACGGAAATGACCCACACGTTCGACCAGATATTTATGGGAAAATTGGAAATGCGGGAGTTTCGATTTGTTGTTTAGACGACGCTAAGAAATTATATTCAGGTTTCGATTTAAGTCATCCGTTAACTTCGGTTTCGATGACAATTAATGGTCCAGCACCAATGTTGTTAGGATTCTTTATGAATGCTGCCATCGATCAAAACTGTGAAAAATATATCATTGAGAATGGTTTACAAGATGAAGTTGAAGCTAAAATCAATGAAATTTACAAGAAAAAAGGAGTAGAGCGTCCAAGATATCAAGGCGCTTTACCAGAAGGAAATAATGGTTTAGGTTTGATGCTTTTAGGAGTAACAGGTGACCAAGTTTTACCTTTAGACGTTTACCAAGATATCAAAGTAAAAACGTTAGCACAAGTTCGTGGAACGGTTCAAGCCGATATTTTAAAAGAAGATCAAGCGCAAAATACTTGTATTTTCTCTACGGAATTTGCTTTACGTTTAATGGGTGATGTTCAAGAATATTTCATCAAGCAAAATGTTCGTAATTTCTATTCAGTTTCAATTTCTGGATATCATATTGCTGAAGCAGGAGCTAATCCAATTACGCAGTTAGCTTTCACGTTAGCAAATGGTTTCACTTACGTAGAATACTATTTAAGTAGAGGAATGAACATCAATGATTTCGGTCCGAATTTATCGTTCTTCTTCTCAAACGGAATTGATCCGGAATATGCGGTAATTGGTCGTGTGGCGCGTAAAATTTGGGCGAAAGCATTGAAAAATAAATACGGAGCTAACGAAAGAGCACAAATGTTGAAATACCACATTCAAACTTCTGGACGTTCATTACACGCACAAGAGATTGATTTCAATGACATTCGTACGACTTTACAAGCGTTATATGCAATTTACGATAACTGTAACTCGTTACACACGAATGCGTATGACGAAGCGATTACAACACCAACAGAAGAATCAGTGCGTAGAGCAATGGCAATTCAGTTGATTATTAATAAAGAATTAGGTTTAGCGAAAAACGAAAACCCTATTCAAGGTTCGTTCATTATTGAAGAATTAACGGATTTAGTAGAAGAAGCCGTTTTACAAGAATTCGACAGAATCACAGAGCGTGGTGGAGTTCTTGGTGCAATGGAAACAATGTACCAAAGAAGTAAAATCCAAGAAGAATCATTGTATTACGAAACTTTAAAACATACAGGAGAATTCCCAATTATTGGTGTAAATACATTCTTGAGTTCTAAAGGTTCGCCAACAGTTATTCCAGCTGAGGTTATTCGTGCAACTGAAGAAGAAAAACAATATCAAATTGATATGTTAAACAATCTTCATAAAACAAGTGCAGAAAAAGTAGCAGAACAATTGAATATTATTCAAGATGCAGCCATCAACAACCAAAACATTTTCGAAAAATTAATGGATGCAACTAAGGTTTGTTCGTTAGGACAAATTACAAGTGCGTTGTTTGAGGTTGGTGGTCAGTATCGACGAAATATGTAATATTTCAAATAAATATATTTCCTGTAGAGACAAGGCAATGCTTTGTCTCTTTTTTTTGAATTAATTCAAAAAAAATCAAAATCATTTCCAATTCCCAAAATATTTTCATTATTTAGTAACATCATAACATTCAAAGCCATGCAAAATAAATTTAAAAACAAATACCGCATATCTTCTGCGCGTTTACAAACCTGGGATTATTCTAATAATGGTGCCTATTTCATCACCATTTGTACCCAAAATCGACATCATTTTTTTGGAAATATTAATAACGGAATTATGCAATTATCTGAGATAGGTAAATTGGCAGAACAATTTTGGTACGAAATACCCAATCATTTTCCAATGGTTGAATTAGGAAATTTTGTGGTTATGCCAAATCATGTTCATGGAATTTTGATTGTTGATAAAACGAATGATGAATCGTTTTCCGAATCCGTAGAGACAAGGCAATGCCTTGTCTCTACAATCCATTCCAATACAATTATAGGTTCATCCCGTTTTCAAAATCAGGGGAAAAATACCATTTCATCGATTGTAGGTTCGTATAAATCAATTGTTAGCAAAATATCACGACAAATCAACCCCAATTTCGGTTGGCAATCCCGATTTCATGATCATATTATTCGTGATTCGAAATCATTTGATAATATTCAGAATTATATTGAACAAAATCCGTTAAATTGGTCCAACGATAAATTTCATACCTAATGCAACCAATAATTAAAACATTTCCAACAACAAAATTCATCGGAATAAATAGTCAATTTTCGTATTCAGATTATCGAATAGGAGAATTGTGGGGAAAATTTATGCCAAGACGAAATGAAATTCGAAATGCCTTAGGAACTGATTTATTCAACATTCAAATCAATCCCGAAAATTTTGATTTCAATCCGCAAACTGAATTTGTAAAATGGGCTGTAGTTCCTGTATCAGATTTTGATTTTCTTCCTGAAGGAATGCAGTCATTAATTGTTGAGGAAGGTTTGTATGCTGTTTTCAATCATATTGGAGATGCTTCAAAAGCAAGAGAAACATTTGGTTATATTTTTGGAGTTTGGTTGCCTAATTCGGAATATGAATTGGATAATCGACCTCATTTTGAAATTTTAGGAGAAAAATATAAAAATAATGCTCCCGATTCTGAAGAGGAAATTTGGATTCCAATCAAAAAGAGAATTTAATATTCTCCATCTACATAAAACCATTTATCATTTTCCAATTTAAAAGTAGAGTGTTCGTAATGTACTTGTGCTTTTAAATTTTCGTCTAAATAATACGCTTTGAAAGTTACGGTAGTTTCAGTTGAAGCTAAAACTTCTAATTTTAACCATTTATTGGCTTGACTCCAGGCTAAAATATCCTTTTTGTTATGGAATCTTCTCTTTGAAATATGTGTTGTGTTTACTAAATAATCAGCCGCACCAGTTGCAAAAGCACTATAACGAGAACGCATTAATTTTTCGGCAGTTGAAGCATTTGTAATTCCTTTAATATAAGGTTCGCAACAGTCTTGAAAAGGAATGGAATTTCCGCAATAACAATTCGACATAATTACGATTTTGATTCGTTAAATTTTCTAGCAATTTCTTTCAATTTTTCGGCGCGAGCATTCTTTTTAGCTTTTTCTTTTGCTTGCTCTTTGTGTAATTTGTCGTTATGTGCTTTGATGTTTTTTGGATTATTTCTTCCCATTTTATTGACTTAATTGCTATTCAAAGATACTAATTTTTAATTGTATAAAAGTTTGGCACAACAATTGGTTATATTTACATAGGAAAACATTTAAAAAATTAAGATTATGAAGAAAATTACTTTATTGATAGCTTTTATCGGGATGATAACACTACAAAGTTGTACGGTTAATGAAGTTCAAGATAATGTGGATAATGATACAATTTCAGAAGTTTTTGAAGTTACTCGTTCTTTTAATACAGGAAATAACTTTAGCACTTTTGTAGATTTAGGTACGCCAATTTATTCATCAGATATGATTTTAGTGTATCATTTATATGATGTTGTAGGAGGTGAAGATGTTTGGAGATTAATGCCTCAAACCTACTATTTTAATGATGGAGGAGAATTAGATTATAATTTTGATTTTACTAGAAATGACGTAAGTATTTTTCTAGATGCTAACTTTCCGTTAATTGATTTATCATCAGCTTGGACACAAAATCAAACCTTTAGAATAGTAATTATTCCAGGTTATTTTTCTAATAGAAGTGCGCAACAAATCGATTTTAATGATTACGATGCGGTATTACAAGCCTACGGAATTAATCCAGCAAGTATAAAAAGAATATAAACTAAAAAGAGCTATCCAATCCGATAGCTCTTTTTTTATATCGATATTTTATCCAACTTTAAATAACCAATGTGTTTTTCGTCTTCCGAAATCGCATTGGTTTTTGTTATTTTCAAACGATACTGCGATTTGAATTTATCCAAAAGAATATCTTCAATATTATGAATATCATCAACATCAACTCCATATTTATCATCAATATGCGATTCTGCTCCTTTGAAACCACAATGTTTATAGAAGGTAGTTTGCTTTGCTTTTTTGATAGCTTCAGCTTTTGTTTTGGCGACTACTAATACTTTATAATGGTATTCTTCAAACTCTCCTTCTTTATATCCGCCTAAGTTCAAAAAGAACAATTGTTCTTCTTGTTCTAATTTTTCCTCATTAGAAACTATTTCAATAGCAAATCCATCAACAATAGTTACTTTTTGCCACGCATCAATATGGATTCTTCCTTTTGCTTCGGGCCAAAAAGCATTCATGTCTGGAACTAATTCTTTTAAACTACTTCCAATGCCAAAAAAGATATCGTGTTGTTCGGTAAAACGACCTTTTGGGGTGCAACCTAACATTATCATGTATAAATTTGATGTTTTCATAATGTAAAAGTAATAAAAAATATTTTTACCCCTAAAAAAATAGGGGTATTTGTAAAAATATTTAAAAAAGTTATATATTTGCATAACTTTTCAAGGGTATAACTTTAAACACACACAACTTATGTCAACATTTCGTTTTCAAGCTTTAAGAAAGGCAACCGACAGAAAACCAGTTCACGTAGAGGAATTGGACAGAAAATCAGCTATTTTTGGTAGTAATGTTTTTGGAGATAAAGCGATGCGACAGTTTTTAACACCAGAGGCTTACAAAGCCGTTAAAGCTGCTGCTGAAGGAGTAAAAATCGACCGAAAAATTGCCGATTATATCGCTTTGGGAATGAAAGAGTGGGCATTATCTAAAGGAGTAACTCATTACACGCACTGGTTCCAACCTTTAACCGGAACCACTGCGGAAAAGCACGATGCTTTCTTTGAAACATTTCCTGATGGAAGTGATCCAGTAGAAAAATTCGGAGGAAGTCAATTGGTACAACAAGAACCAGATGCGTCTTCTTTTCCAAATGGAGGAATCAGAAATACATTTGAAGCTAGAGGATATACCGCTTGGGATCCAACATCACCAGCATTTATCTTTGGAACTACTTTATGTATTCCAACAGTTTTCGTTTCTTATACAGGAGAAGCTTTAGATAACAAAACGCCTTTATTAAGAGCGTTACATGCTATCGATTCTGCTGCGATTGACGTTGCAAGATATTTCGATAAAAACGTAAAAAGAGTAACACCAACTTTAGGTTGGGAACAAGAATATTTCTTAGTTGACACAGCTTTAGCCAACTCAAGACCCGATTTATTAGCAACTGGAAGAACGTTATTAGGTCACACTGCAGCTAAGGGACAACAATTAGACGACCATTATTTTGGTTCGATTCCAACACGAGTTTTAACGTATATGCGTGATTTAGAAAACGAATGTATGTTATTAGGAATTCCAGTTAAAACACGTCATAATGAAGTAGCACCAAACCAATTTGAGTTAGCACCAATCTTCGAAGAAACGAATTTAGCGGTAGACCACAACTCATTATTAATGGATGTGATGCAAAAAGTGGGAGAACGTCACGATTTTAAAGTGTTATTCCATGAAAAACCATTCAAAGGAGTTAATGGTTCGGGTAAACATAACAACTGGTCATTAGCAACAGATACTGGAATTAACTTATTATCTCCAGGAAAAACGCCAATGAGCAACTTACAATTCTTAACTTTTTTCATCAATACGATTAAGGCGGTTCATGATTACGAAGAATTATTAAGAGCCTCAATTGCATCGGCAAGTAACGACCACCGTTTAGGAGCGAATGAAGCGCCACCAGCAATTATTTCGGTTTTCATTGGACAACAATTGACTAAAGTGTTAGCGGAATTAGAAGGGGTTTCTCAAGGAAAATTATCGCCAGAAGAAAAAACAGATTTAAAATTAAACGTAGTAGGAAAATTACCAGACGTTTTATTAGACAATACCGATAGAAATAGAACTTCACCATTTGCTTTTACTGGAAACAAATTTGAGTTCAGAGCCGTTGGTTCTTCTGCAAACTGTGCCGTTTCTATGACGACTTTAAATACAATCGTTGCAAAACAATTAAAAGATTTCAAAATTGAAGTGGATGCTTTAATTGAGAAAAAAGATTTAAAGAAAGACGAAGCAATTTTTAATGTATTGAGAGAATATATCAAGCAAACAAAAACTATCCTTTTTGAAGGTGATGGTTATAGCGAAGCTTGGGAAAAAGAAGCTAAAAAACGTGGTTTAAGCAATCATAAAACAACTCCAAAAGCATTAAAAGCAAAAGTTTCTAAAAAAGCAATTGAGTTGTTTGGAGAAATGGGCGTAATGAATCATGTTGAGGTAGAATCACGTTACGAAATTGAATTGGAAGAATACGTGAAAAAAATCCAAATCGAAGGTCGTGTTTTAGGTGATATTGCTCGTAATCATGTGGTTCCAACAGCAATTAAATACCAAAATGTGTTAATTGAAAACGTAAAAGGTTTAAAAGAAATTTTCGGAAAAGACTTTGAGAAAATTGCAAAAGAGCAAATTTCGTTAATCAAAGAAATTTCAGAACACATCGAAGGCATTAATACGAAAGTAGAAAAAATGACCGAAGAGCGTAAAAAAGCAAATGCTTTAACTAGCACAGAAAAAATGGCAGATGCGTATTGCGATAAAGTAAAACCTTACTTCGAAGAAATTCGTTACCATGCTGACAAATTAGAATTGTTAGTAGACGACGAACTTTGGACACTAACAAAATACAGAGAATTGTTATTTACTAAGTAATTAAAATAGAAATCCCAATCGAAAGATTGGGATTTTTTGTTTTGACACGCGGAATTAGATTCTGTGTTTTCAAGATTATTTTAATACTGTTTTTTAATTTCAATCCGACTAATTGAATTTAAAAAATTTGAATGTTTTTTAAAGGTATTCAAGATTACATTTTCAGGATAATTTAAATCTTCTAAATGTATCGTTTTTGGAGTGAAGTTATTTTTTTTATAAATCAAAAGTCCTTTTCCTTTGGAGTGTTTTGTATATTTTACTATTTTTAATTCAACAAAGTCAATTTCATTCCATTCTAGATGACTTAATGGTAAAAAAGGCAAAAAACGACTTCTGTAAAAAACACCATTATCATTAATTTTTAAAATAGGCTTATCATCAAAAATCCTAATACAACTAAAAATAAATAAAATGATTAAAAGTGCCAAAATTGCAATAATTATTAAATTTTGATTGCTCTCGTAATAATTTAAGTCATCAATTTCTATTTTTAATCCTATGCCTAATATTAAAGCGAAAAAAATTAATATTGATGTGAATTTATCAAGAATAGATATTTTATGAATTATTTCTGTATTCAATTTATTTAAAAGTTTTTTTTCATCATAGTTATTTACAAATATACCTAAAAGATTAAAAGCAAAACATTCTTAAATTAAAGAATACTATCATTACGTTTAAATTCTCAACAACCATCATTCTTACTCAAATCACGTTCAAAAAGTACTTTATTGTTGTGTTCGATATAGTCGCTCGATAAAATCAAATAAGGATGATTGTTTGAAAAACCAGCGCTTCTGCTTTTAATAATTATTTTGTCGTAAACTTTTAGATTATTTAATTTCTCAAAATCATTTGGAATAAATTGCATCATGTAATCTTCGCCATTAATCTTTACAACTAACCATTTTGGGCTTGATGGGTTTGTAGTTGGAAGTTGAAAAGTTACCGATGTAACCACAGCTTCCATTTCAGTATACGCTTCTATTTCTTTTTTTATTTTTTCATAACTACTTTGCACTTTTTTACCTTCTGGCGAGTTTTTCCAATCATTAAATTTTCTGCCATCTGGTGAAGCTTCCCATTTTTTTCTTTTCTCTAAATTGGATAACGGTTTTGAAGAAATTGTAGTGTCGTTTTTAATTTCACGATTAACATGTAAGCCATTGGCAAAAGTTGAAAAGCTAAATACAAATCCACTTATCACAACCAATGAAAAGATTAGAACATAAATTGTTTTTTTCATAATTTTCACTTTTTTAAATTGATTACACGAATTTACATTCATAATTTTTTGTTAGAACAATTGGGATTGTAAATAAAAATGTAAACTTTGTAAATAATTAATTGACACTATGAATAATAGAAAAGAACTCCTTTCTGGGAAAACTAAATATGTAATTGCATTGCTATTACTGGTGTTATTTTCATTGGTTTTCTTTGTAAATACGAATAGCGATTTTGATCTTTCCAGAAGAGAAGTTTTACTGCGAAGAATAGGTCATGAAGTACTTTTGCAATCGGGAGATAGTACTTCGAGAGTGCTTCCGATAAAAAAGATAGCTGAAAATGAATATCAAATTAGTTTTGAAAAAGAATTTTCATTTGTAACCGATTCGTTAGTAAATACTACCCAACGTTTACTAGTCAAAGATTATCACGTTTCCGATTATATTGTTAATGTAATTAATTGTGATAATTCGAGTGTTGCTTATGGATATGCTATTTCCAAAAATAAAAAAGAGGATATTTTAGCCTGTGTTGGAAGAAAACAACCTATTGCTTGTTACAAGATAAATATCAAATTTAAACCAAGCGATGTAGTTACAGCAAATTATAAATATTATTTAGGAGGTTTAGCGTTTTTACTATTGATTGGATTTGTTTTTTGGAAATTAAAACCTAAAAAACAATTACCTAAAATTGATAATAATAAACTGTTTACTTTTGGTTCAGTTATGTTTGATGCACAAAAGCGTCAACTAGAAATTAATAAGGAAACCATAGATTTAACAGCAACCGAAACACGTTTATTGCTCATTTTTGCCTCATCGCCTAACGAAACAATAGAAAGAAGCCGACTTCAAAAAGAAATTTGGGAAGACGAAGGCGTTATTGTAGGGCGTAGTTTAGACATGTTCATATCAAAACTTAGAAAAAAACTAGAACTTGACCCAAATATTAATATTGTAGTGGTTCGTGGAAAAGGGTATAAGCTTGAGGTTGATTCTTAAGTGTAAGTAAAATAAAAGTCCCAATTGAAAGATTGGGACTTTTTGTGAGTAAGAATGGGAATCAAAGTTAACACAGATCTACTAATATGTATATAGACCTTTAATTATCCCTGAATGAATTACTGCTTTCATTTTTGGGTCATACTTTGATTTTTCATTTCGAATAATTGAATATATACCTGCTCCATTTTTACCAAATTGAATATTACTTATTATGCCTAATTCATATAAATATCTTAAAAGAGCCTCAGGACTTTTATTTATATTTTTATTTCCTGTCTCAAAATATATTTGTTTAAAATATTCTGATGTAAAACTCTCTGTGCCTAAAGTTCTTAATAAGGCAAATAAAGTTTCTGTTGCTGGAATAATAGGGGATATCTCATTTTTTAACTCATCAATTAGCCAAGAAGAATATTCTTTTTCTGCTGCATTTATTGTATGATAGTCTAATTTATTCAATATGTCTGCTTGCTCTTTAATTTTTATGCAAAATTGTACCAGGTCTCTAGGTCGATGAAAAGTTCTATGAATTATATATTTAAAAGGATCAATATTTTTTCCGTTTTCATGAAGTAAAATAAATTTTTTGTTAAATATATAATTGAATGAACCTTTACCTCTCAATTCATTTACACTGTTTTCAATTCTAATGTTCATGAGTTGTAATAAAGCAGGGTTTGCCCAGTCATTTTTATTAATTATGGCCCAATTTAATTTATAAGTATGATAGTCAAATTTTGCACTATCTGGGTCATGACTACTAAATTGATTATATATATCAGATCTTAAATATGCAACTATTTTGGTATTTTTGTTATATGAAAGAATAGTAGAGTTTAAAGAGTAAATTATTTTGAAAAGACTTATGAGAGATTCAAAATATTTTTTATTGTCTATATATAATGTATAATTATCATCTAATTGGTCAAATTGTATTAAATATGGTCTTTGAGTTTCTGCTAAATTGTCTAAGACCAATTCTTCTAATCTTTCATTAATTTCATTAATGTTTTCTATTTCATCACCTAATTGAACGGATTTTTCAACACTTGTTTTTGGACCAATACCTCTGAACTGTAGTCCCAGTTCAGTTTTATTAGTATTCGTTGTAATTTTAGAATGCAAATCTTTTAAGTTTTTACCAAACTTATAATTTACAAAATCATATAGTTCTATATAATGTGGAAGTAATTTATTTCGTTCATCAAGAACAATTTGTTTAGCAAATTCACTCAGAATTATATATTTCCAAATACTTTGATATTGATTTGGTCTTGTAAAATCATCATCACTCAATTTTAATAGTTTTTGGAAAGGAAAACTTTTAAATGATAAATTGCTTATTATCATCCCGTTTTCAACTTCACGATTTTTTATCCAATTATATACAGCTGATTTTCCTGTTCCTTTTCTGCCAATAATGAAGTAAGCAGGTTCTTGAACTATTTTTTTCCAATATTCATTGTCATAAAAATAATTTTCAAGATTTATATCATATAAACCATCTGGATTTCCAAAGTCAGTTTTTAAAAGTGCTGTTATTGCATTCATTTTTTTTTAAGAGTATTAGTTTTATATTGTTTAAACTTGTTACATGGCTTAGAAGGAACAGTTTGTTTTTCAAAAATATAAAAAAAAGTGTACAAAAACCATAATTTATCGACGAAAAAATACTATTTTCGATAAACTAAAACCTATCGAATGAAAAAAATACTTTTTATTTTTTTATTGTTGTCTTCTATTTCTTTTGGGCAAAACAAGTTCACGGTGTATTTTGATACCGATTCTGATCAATTAAAATTAAATGAATTAATTCGTTTTGATGATTTTTTTAGAAATAAAAAGGTAAAATTCACCAAGCTGATAGGCTATTGCGATTATCGTGCTTCTAATGGTTATAATGATACTTTGGCTTTCAATAGAGCTAAATTTGTATCGCAAATTATCGAAAAAGTTACTGACCAAAAGCAAATCGAAATTGAAAGTAAAGGCGAAAATTTCGAACAAAATTCCAATTTAAAACTGAACAGAAAAGTAGAGATTTTCTATGAAGAATTGGTAACAGAAAAAATACTTCCAAAAGAAGATAAAAAGGAGTTGTCTCAACAAGTTTCAACAGCAAAAGTTGGAGATAAGTTGGTTTTGAAAAATTTACATTTCTACAATCGTTCTGGAATTTTTGTTCCTGAATCGCGATCTATTTTAGAGGAATTATTGAAAATCATGTTGGCTAATCCTAATTTAAAAATAGAAATTCAAGGTCACATTTGTTGTCAAAAAGGCACCGATGTAGAAGATACGGCAAAAGTTAGAGCTTTAGCAGTTTACAATTATTTGATTAACAACGGAATTAATAAAAACCGATTGAGTTACAAAAGCTTTGGAAGCACGAAACCGATTCATACAATTCCAGAAAACAACGAAGACGAGCGCAATGAAAATCGCAGAGTAGAAATTCAAATTGTAGCCAACTAGTTTTTGATTTTTAAATAATTGTAAATGAGTTTGTTATGTGAAAAATAGAAGTTCTTTCTGTGAATAAGTTTTTTTACTACGTTTTATTTTTTATATTCGTTACATTAAAATACCCCAAATGAAATACGTATTACTGCTGTTTGGATTTTTACTTTCAGCACAAGAAAAAGCGAGTTTTTATTTTGATTTTGATCAAGATGCGTTTAACCCAAAACAAAACGAATTGTTTTTGTCTTGGTTAAACAAAGCCGAAAACCGCGAAATTCTAGTAATCAGCGGGTATTGCGATTGGTATGGAACGTATGATTATAACGATACTTTAGCTTACAAACGAATTCATACCGTTCATGAACAACTTAAAACAAAAGTAAATTCCTCAGTATTTTTTAGCGAAGATTTAAAAATTAAAGGTTTTGGAGAACGAGTTCAAACCCGAAAAGAAAGAAAATATAACAGAAGAGTTGATGTTTTTTACAACGTAATTCCAAACAAAATAATTAAAGAAGAAACAGTAGTTTACGATGATCCAGTGGTTTATACAGGACAAAAAATTTCGGATAATCCTAAACCAGTTAAAGAAATAGTTGCAGAATTACAACCCGTTGATCCAGAAGAATTAGTGCATCTTGAAGCGATTCCTAATCGTTATGCAAATGCAAAAGTAGGAGATAAGTTGGTGATGAAAAACTTGTATTTTTATGACCGTTCCGGAATTTTCGTACCCGAATCGTTACCGGTTATGGAAGAACTTTTAGCGTTTATGGTAAGTAATCCGAAAGCAAAAATTGAAATTCAAGGTCATATTTGCTGTCAATTAGGCGAAGATCCTGAAGATATTGCTTTAATACGTGCTATTGCGGTTCATAATTATTTGGTTGCCAATGATATCGATGATAGTAGATTGCAATATAAAAGCTTTGGAAGTACGCAACCACTTCACAAAATTCCAGAAAAAAACGAAAAAGAAAGAAACGAAAATCGTAGAGTAGAAATTCTTATCTTAGAGAATTAATTTTTGGCATAATTTTTCGTTTTATTTTATAAACATGATTTCATGAAATATTTATATTCCTTTATAGTTGTTGTATGGTTTCAAATAACATTCGCGCAAGAACAAGCCGTCTTTTATTTTGATAACAATAAATTTGAACTGAACAAAACAGAAGCTGCCAAACTCCAAAAATGGATAACTGAAAATGCGACTTCAAAAATTCTTTCTATCACAGGTTCAACAGACGAAGTAGGAACTTCGGGCTACAACGATACGTTATCGCAAAAACGCGTGAGCCATATTTTTAATCAAATCAAGGGAAAAGTAAACATTAGACCCGATTTTAAAAGTATTTCTCTTGGCGAAAAAGGAGCTACTTCTACCAACAAAGCAGAAAATAGAAAAGCCATCATTCATTATTTATTGGAGAAAGATTTAGATAAGGAGAATGAAGTTTTAGGAATAAAAGAAGAACCCGAAGTTGTAATTCCAGATGATGCACCGCTAGCTGAAAAAGTAAAATTGGCAAAAGTTGGTACGAAAATCACTTTGAAAAACATTAATTTCTATCAAAACACCTTTGCAACAATGCCAGAATCGCAAGGAACTTTGTATGATTTGTTGTTTGTAATGCAAAATAATCCCGAGTTAAAAATCGAAATTCAAGGGCATATTTGTTGTATTGATAAAGATTATCGAAATTTGTCTACCGATAGAGCAAAACAAATTAAGCGTTTTCTCGTTTATAATGGTATTCAGGAATATCGTGTAAAAACGAAAGGATTTGGTGTTTCGCAACCTATTTATCCCATTCCAGAAGCAACGCCTGAGCAAGCCGCAGCAAATCGAAGGGTAGAAATTGAAATTTTAAGTAAAAAATAATGAGAAATATACTTGGCTTTTTTTTAATAGTTATAACAGCTTCGTTAGTGAGTTGTAATGATAAATGCGATGAAGGAAATCAAGCAACACCAGCATCGTTTTTTGTTGAAATTGTTGATGAAACTTCAGGGGAAAATGTTTTTGAAAATGAAACTTATACTTCCCAACAAATAACGATTCAAGATTTAGACGAAGCAACAATTCCGTATGAGTTCATCGAAAATTTAAATGTCATTCAGATATTTCCACCTGTTACCAATGCTACAGGAAATTCATTAGTCATCAAATTAAACAACGAAATAACCTTACAAATGGATGAAATTGATGTCAATTACGATGTTTCGTCTAGCGCAGGAGAATGTTTTACAACTTTTAAAATTGAGAATATTTTGTTCCCAAACAATACATCAGAATTGGTTGAAAGTGTTCATGTTATAAAAATTTAACAAATTCTAAATTCATACTTCTAAATTCTAAATTTTAGAACTATCTTTGCGCCACAACAACAACACACTACATACATGAGTTCTGATACGAGCAAACGCTACAATTTAAGAGGAGTTTCGGCTTCTAAAGAAGATGTGCACCAAGCTATCAAAAACATCGACAAAGGCTTATTTCCACAAGCATTTTGTAAAATCATCCCAGATTATTTAACAAACGACGACCAATATTGCATTATTATGCATGCGGATGGCGCAGGAACAAAATCTTCCTTAGCCTACATGTATTGGAAGGAAACAGGCGATATTTCGGTTTGGAAAGGAATTGCTCAAGACGCTTTAATCATGAATATTGATGATTTATTATGTGTTGGAGCAACTGATAATATTCTACTTTCATCAACAATCGGAAGAAATAAAAATTTAATTCCAGGCGAAGTTATTTCTGCCATCATCAACGGAACAGAAGAATTAATTGCAGATTTAAAAAATCACGGAGTTACCATACATTCAACTGGTGGAGAAACTGCTGATGTTGGTGATTTAGTACGTACCATTATTGTAGATTCAACAGTTACAGCTCGAATGAAACGTGCTGACGTAATTGATAATGCTAACATTCAAGCTGGAGATGTAATTGTAGGATTGGCTTCTTTTGGTCAAGCTACTTACGAAAAAGAATATAACGGCGGAATGGGAAGCAACGGCTTAACTTCGGCTCGTCATGATGTTTTTGCAAAATATTTGGCTGAGAAATATCCAGAAAGTTTTGATGCTTCAGTTCCAAATGAATTAGTGTATTCAGGTCAAACGAATTTAACGGATTCAGTTGAAAATAGCCCAATTGACGCTGGAAAATTAGTGCTTTCTCCAACGAGAACATACGCTCCAGTTGTTAAAAAGATTTTATCAAAATACAATTCAAATCAAATTCACGGAATGGTTCATTGTTCTGGTGGTGCACAAACCAAAGTGCTTCACTTCGTTGACAATGTTCACGTGATTAAAGATAATTTATTTCCAGTACCACCATTATTTAAACTGATTCAAGAAAATTCTAAAACGGATTGGAAAGAAATGTACCAAGTATTCAATTGTGGTCACCGCATGGAATTATATGTTCCAGCCGAAGTAGCACAAGACATTATCGAAATTTCAAAATCCTTCAACATCGAGGCACAAATCGTAGGAAGAGTTGAAAAATCAGAAAGTAAGAAATTAACAATTACATCTGAATACGGAGTTTTTGAGTATTAATCTGTAGAGACAAGTCATGACTTGTCTTTCTGTTTTTAATGAAATTAAAATTTACAACACAACAACAATAAAATGCAACACAACGTATTAATTTTAGATTTCGGTTCGCAATACACCCAATTAATTGCCCGAAGAGTTAGAGAATTAAACATTTTCTGCGAGATTTTTCCATTCGATAAAATTCCAGCAGATTTATCATCATACAAAGCCGTAATTTTAGGCGGAAGTCCATGTTCGGTGCGTTCAGAAGAAGCACTTCACCCAGATTTATCTCAAATTAGAGGTAAAATGCCATTGTTAGCCGTTTGTTACGGAGCGCAATATTTAGCCCATTTTTCAGGTGGAGAAGTTGCGGCTTCAAACACAAGAGAATACGGAAGAGCAAATCTTTCGTACATCAAAGAAAATGAAGTGTTTTTAGAAGGTGTTTCTGAAAATAGCCAAGTTTGGATGTCGCATTCAGATTCTATAAAGAAATTACCGACAAATGGTGTAATGATTGCGAGTACTAAAGACGTAGAAAACGCAGCTTACAAAATTGAAGGAGAAACTACTTATGCGATTCAATTCCACCCAGAAGTATATCATTCAACAGATGGAAAACAAATGTTGGAAAATTTCTTAGTGAAAATTGCTCAAGTGCCACAAAATTTTACACCAAACGCTTTCGTAGAGGAAGTAGTAGCCGAAATGAAAGCTAAAATCGGAAACGATAAAGTAGTTTTAGGACTTTCTGGTGGTGTAGATTCAACAGTAGCAGCGGTTTTATTGAATAAAGCAATCGGTGAAAACTTATATTGTATTTTCGTAAATAACGGATTATTACGTAAAAACGAATTCCAAAATGTACTAAATCAGTACAAAGGAATGGGCTTAAATGTAAAAGGAGTGGATGCTTCGGCACGCTTTTTGGATGCATTAGCTGGGTTAGATGATCCAGAAGCAAAACGTAAAGCTATTGGAAAAGCGTTCATTGAAGTTTTTGATGATGAAGCACACCAATTAACCGATGTAAAATGGTTAGGTCAAGGTACTATTTATCCTGATGTGATTGAGTCGGTTTCGGCAACTGGCGGACCATCGGCAACGATTAAATCGCATCATAACGTTGGTGGATTGCCTGATTTTATGAAATTGCAAGTGGTAGAGCCTTTACGAATGTTATTCAAAGATGAAGTACGTAGAGTAGGTAGAAGTTTAGGAATCGACGAAGAATTATTAGGTCGTCATCCCTTCCCTGGACCAGGATTAGCGATTCGTATTTTAGGAGATATTACGCCAGAAAAAGTAGCTATTTTGCAAGAAGTAGACGCCGTTTTCATCAACGGATTAAAAGAACACGGATTATACGATAAAGTATGGCAAGCAGGGGCCATCTTGTTACCAGTAAATAGCGTAGGAGTAATGGGCGATGAGCGTACCTATGAAAAAGTAGTTGCACTTCGTGCTGTAGAATCTACAGATGGTATGACAGCAGACTGGGTACATTTACCGTATGAGTTTTTAATGAAAATTTCTAATGAAATTATAAATAACGTTAGAGGTGTTAATAGAGTAGTTTATGATATTAGCTCAAAACCGCCTGCAACGATAGAATGGGAATAAAATAAATTTTTCAAATTCAACATATAAATTTCAATAGCAATTATTTTTATTCTATTTTTACGATATAAATTGCTATTGAAATTTTTGTTTAGTATTGTTTTTAAATTAAGATTATGATAAAAAGAGTTGTTTTTCTTTTCAGTTTGATTTTTCTTTTCGCTTTGCCAGTTCAATCTCAGATTAAACATGTAGTAGCTAAAGGGGAAACCGTTTTTCAAATCGCAAAAAAATACGAGGTTACACCTTTTGATATTTACCGATTAAATCCAGATGCGAAAAATGGCGTTCAGGAAAACACTACTTTATTAATTCCAAAAACTACTTCTGGAAAATCAGTAGTTCATGTAGTAGGCGAAAAAGAAACCCTTTTTGGAATTGCAAAAAAATACAATGTTTCAGTTGCTGATTTGGAAACTTGGAATAAAGCTAAGCTTCAAAATGGTTTGAAAAAAGGACAAGAAATTTTTGTTTCAAAACCTTCTGCTGCCGATTTAAAATCAGTTCCAACTCCTTTTGTTTCAAAACCTAAACCAGTTTCAAATGTAACAACTCACTTAGTAGAAGCAAAAGAAACAAAATATGGAATTGCAACAAGATATGGCTTAACGGTTACCGAATTAGAACAGTTAAATCCACAAATTGTTGGGGGATTAAATATTGGACAAACCTTAATTTTAAAACCAGGAGTTCAAGTTAAAAAGCCATCGAATGTTACCTTAGTTGATTATGAAGTGCAACCAAAAGAAACGCTTTACAGTCTTTCTAAAAAATTTGATATTGCACAAGGCGATTTAATTACGTTAAATCCTGATTTACAAGATGGATTGAAAATAGGAATGATTTTAAAAGTTCCTTCAAACGGAACTGTTGTTACGAAAGTAAAAGATTCAGTTTTAGTAGCTAAAAACAAAGTGAATTTAATTACTTCGGTAGATAAATCGCAACAAAAAAACATGGTATTGTTATTGCCTTTCAACTTAACGAAAATCGAAACGGATTCGGTTAAAACCAAAACAGAGCAATTAAAAACGAATAAATTTTTAAACCTTACTTTAGATTTTTACGCAGGAGCACAAATGGCGATTGATTCAGCAAAAGTGTTAGGATTACCTGTAAATGTTAAGGTTTACGATGTAGAAAGCACGAAATATTCATCGAATGTAGCTTCAATTATTTCTAAAAATAATTTTGAAAATGTTGATGTTGTAGTTGGACCATTTCAAAACACTGTAGTGGAAACGACGGCGCAATTGTTAGCAAAATATAATGTTCCCGTAATTTCTCCATTATCGAAAGAACGTGGTTTGCCAATGGATAATTTATATTACTCGATTCCCTCAGAAGATTTGTTAAAAGCTTCAATGTTTAACTATTTCAAAGCGAAAAACGGAAATGTTGTTGCGATTATCAGTTCAAAGAAAATGACTTCAAAAGAATATATTTCGGCGAATCATCCCGAAGTGAAGCATGCAGCATTTAACGATAAAGGCGCTTTAGATGTGGCACTTTTGAAAGCACAATTGGTAAAAGGACAAAAGAATTTTGTATTGATGGAAATTGAAAAAGCGAGTACCATTTTGAATATTACCAATATTTTAAAAGGATTACAAAAAGAATACGATATTCAGTTGGCTGTTTTCGAATTGTATGATGCGTTGAATTTTGAGGAAATTCCAATGAAGAATTTAACCGATTTAAAAATGCTATTCCCATCGGCAACTAAAGTAGCTGAAACGCCGGAAGAAAAAATTTTTGAAAAACAATTCAAAAAAATCAACAATATTTATCCAAATGCTGCAGCTAAAAAAGGTTTTGATGTAACGTTTGATGCCATGTTGCGTATTTGCCAACCAGAAGGTTTTGTAAAATCAGCAGCAACAACCAAAACAGAATATATTGAAAACGCGTTTGATTACAGTTCAAATAACGGAATGATTACCAATAACGCAACCTATTTATTGTATTACGACAGCGATTTAACGATTAAACAAGCACAATAATGGCAACTTCAAAAGTAACTTATTTAGGTGATTTACGCACCTCTTCAATACATTTACAATCGGGTTCTGAAATAATTTCGGATGCACCGCTAGACAACAACGGAAAAGGAGAAGCCTTTTCTCCAACCGACACAGTTGCCAACGGATTAGCTAGTTGTATGTTTACTGTTATGGGAATCAAAGCTCGCGATTTAGACGTAGATTTTTCAGGTTCCACTGCAGAAGTTACTAAAATCATGGGAACTGAACCAAGAAGAATAACCGAAATTCACGTAACTTTCCATTTCTCTATTAATCCCGATGAAAAAACAAAAACTATCTTAGAAAGAACCGCAATGACTTGTCCAGTTTTCTACAGTTTGCATCCGGATATTAAAAAAGAGATTGTTTTTAATTGGAAGTAAATAGATAAAAGAACAAAGATCAAAGAGAAAAGAAATATAGACAATCTTAAAAAGTCTTTCTTCTTTTCTCTTTTTTCTATCCTCTCAAAAAATGACCAACCACGAACTCCTCATTAAACTAGCACATACCAAAATGCCATTTGGTAAATACGAAGGCTATTATTTAATCGACCTTCCAGAGTATTATGTGGTTTGGTATGCCAATAAAGGTTTCCCTAAAGGACAATTAGGCGAACAATTAAAATTGGTCCACGAACTCAAGCTAAACGGCTTAGAAGAACTCGTTCGAAAAATCCGTAGAAACTTTCCAAAAAAGTAATCTATTTTTTGCCACAGATTAAAGGATTCTCGCGGATTAATCCGTGTTAATCTGTGTAATCCGTGGCTCTAAAATTTCGATTTATGGAATATTTTATCTTTTCATTATTAGATAGAATCATCTTTACAATTTAATTACAAAATTGATACATCGACTAATTGGCACATTGACTAATTAGTATTATCTTTGCACGATTTTATTACAGATAAAAGATATTTATCGCAACAACAACACAACAACAACACAATGAACCAAACTAAGTACATTTTTGTTACCGGAGGTGTGACTTCTTCTTTAGGAAAAGGAATTATCGCAGCTTCGTTAGCCAAATTATTGCAAGCCAGAGGATACCGAACGACCATTCAAAAGTTTGATCCATACATCAATGTCGACCCAGGAACGCTAAATCCTTACGAACACGGAGAATGTTATGTAACAGACGATGGAGCAGAAACGGATTTGGATTTAGGTCACTATGAGCGTTTTTTAAACGTTCCTACTTCTCAAGCGAATAACGTAACTACAGGAAGAGTTTATCTTTCGGTTATTGAAAAAGAGCGTAGAGGAGAATTTTTAGGAAAAACGGTTCAGGTGGTGCCTCATATCACAAACGAAATCAAGGAACGTATGCAGTTGCTTGGAAAATCGGGTGATTTTGATATTGTAATTACTGAGATTGGTGGAACTGTTGGAGATATTGAATCATTACCTTATATCGAGTCAGTACGTCAATTGATTTGGGAATTAGGAGAAAATAACGGAATCGTAATTCATTTAACGTTGGTGCCTTATTTGGCTGCTGCCGGAGAGTTAAAAACGAAACCAACTCAACATTCGGTGAAAACTTTAATGGAAAGCGGAATCAAAGCGGATATTTTAGTTTGTAGAACTGAACATGAAATTTCGCAAGATTTACGTCAAAAATTAGCGTTGTTCTGTAATGTGAAAAAAGAAGCGGTAATTCAATCTATCGATGCATCAACTATTTATGAAGTTCCAAATTTAATGTTGGAAGAAGGATTGGATAGAGTAGCGTTGAAAAAATTAGATTTACCAGAAAAAAATACACCAGATTTAACCAACTGGAACGAGTTCTTATTTAGATTGAAAAATCCGAAGCACGAAGTAAACATTGGTTTAGTTGGAAAATATGTAGAATTACAAGATTCTTACAAATCAATTTTAGAAGCGTTTATTCATGCGGGAGCTGCAAATGAGACAAAAGTGAATGTTATTTCTATTCATTCTGAGTATTTAGATGCCAATTCGGCAGAAAGTCAGTTGAAAGATTTAGATGGTATACTTGTTGCACCAGGTTTTGGCGGTCGTGGAATTGAAGGTAAAATCGATACAGTTCGTTACGCAAGAGAAAATAATATTCCGTTTTTCGGAATTTGTTTAGGAATGCAAATGGCTGTAATTGAATATTCTCGTAATGTTTTAGGTTACGCCGATGCCAATTCAACCGAAATGAATGAAAACACAACTCATCCAGTAATTAACTTAATGGAAGAGCAAAAAAATATTGAAAACAAAGGAGGAACTATGCGTTTAGGCGCATGGAAATGTAGCATAAAAGAAAATACGTTGGCACAAAAAATCTATGGTAAAACTGAGATTATGGAGCGTCACCGTCACCGTTATGAATTCAATGGTGCGTATTTAAACGAACTAGAAAAAGCAGGATTAGTAGCTTCGGGAGTAAATCCAGATACGAAGTTGGTAGAAATTGTTGAAATTCCTACACATCCTTTCTTTATCGGCGTTCAATACCATCCTGAATATAAAAGTACAGTCGCTAATCCGCACCCACTTTTTGTGAGTTTTGTAGCCGCAGCTGTACAACACAAGAATAAATAAACTGTTCAATTAAGAACACTGAACACTAATAAGTAGATGGAAGAAAAAAAATTAGACCTTAATTCGATTATCGGATTTGTATTGATTTCTGGAATTTTGATTTGGATGTTATATTCAAATGCTCCAACACCAGAAGAACAAAAGGAAAAAGAGAAAAAAGAGCAATTAGACAAACAAGCCAAAGAAGTTAAAACTGAAAATTCTACCGTTGCCGCAACTCCAGTAGCAGATTCTACTAAAAATGCTGCAGCTCAAGCACAATTAGGTTCGTTTGGATATTCTGCAACACTTCCATCGGCTACAGATGCTGTCACCGAAATCAAAAATGAAGTTTTATCGCTTAAAATTTCTAATAAAGGAGGATATATCGTTGATGCAACTGTTTTAGGATTTGATCAATTTGAGAAAAATTCGAAAAAAGCAGTTCAAATCATTAAAGATAAAAACGCTTCTTTAGACATCGCTTTAAATACTACAGACAACAGAACGTTGCATACAAAAGATATGTATTTTGAACCTAAGTTAACTACTGAGGGTAAAAATCAAGTTTTAACCTTACAATTAAAAGCGGGACCAGATCAGTTTTTAGAATACCGTTATGTGTTGAAGCCTAATGAATATATGTTAGATTTTGCTATCCGTTCTCAAGGTTTAGAAAAAGTAGTCAATACTTCAAAACCATTAGATTTAGAATGGCAATTAAAATCATACAGAAACGAGAAAAGTGTTTCTTATGAAAACAGATATACAGAGCTAGTTTTCGAATATGAAGATGGAAAAGACGATTATTTAAACGCTGCTAAAGATTCTGAAGACGAAGCTAATGACGTTTCTTACATCGCTTTCAAACAACATTTGTTTACCTCTATTTTATTGACAGATACGAAATTCAAAACGGCTAAATTTAAATCAGATAATTTAGTGGATGATGAAAAAGTTGACACCGTTTTTACTAAAAATTTCACAGCTCAAGTTCCTTTAGAATTTAAAAATGGCGCTTTAAACTATAATATGAATTGGTATTATGGTCCAGCGAAATATGAAATTTTAAATGATTACGATAGAAATCTAGACGAAATCATGCCATTAGGTTGGGGAATTTTCGGATGGATCAACCGTTACATTTTTATTCCAGTTTTCGGATTTATTTCAGCATTAGGAATTGGTTACGGAATGGCAATTATTTTATTTACGATTTTAGTTCGTATTGTAATGTCGCCAGTTACCTATAAATCCTACTTGTCTCAAGCAAAAATGAAGGTTTTACGTCCTGAAATTGCAGAATTGAATGAAAAATTTAAAGACAATCCAATGAAGAAACAACAAGAGACAATGAAGTTGTATTCAAAAGCAGGAGTAAATCCTATGGCGGGATGTTTACCAGCATTGATGCAATTACCAGTTTTCTATGCCTTGTTTCAATTGTTTCCATCGTTATTTGACTTAAGACAAAAATCATTCTTATGGGCAGACGATTTGTCTTCTTATGATAGTATTTTACAATTACCATTCACTATTCCTTTTTATGGTAATCACGTGAGTTTATTCCCAATCTTAGCTTCTATTGCTATTTTCTTCTATATGAAAATGACAACTGGAGATCAAGCAATGAGTGCACCACCACAAGAAGGTATGCCAGATATGGGTAAAATCATGAAAATCATGATTTATTTATCACCTATAATGATGTTGTTTTTCTTTAATTCAAACGGATCTGGATTGAGTTTGTATTACTTTATCTCTAACTTAATTACTATCGGTATTATGTTGGTTATTAAAAACTATATCGTGAAAGAAGACAAAATTCACGCTCAAATTCAGGAGAATAAAACAAAAGAGAAAAAGGAAAGTAAATTCCAAAGAAAAATGCGCGAAATGATGGAGCAAGCAGAAGCTCAAAAAGCAGCGCAACAAAAGAAAAAATAATTTTATCTCAATACAAACCCTGTCTTCAATCGACAGGGTTTCTTTTTATATTTTAATAATGAAAATAGCTATTATAGGATTTGGTAATATGGGACAAACCTATGCCAACAGTTTTATGAGTTCGGGATTTGTAGGAGCTTCAGATATTTTAGTTTTGAACAAAACGAAAATTGAAGAAAAGAATGGTTTTGGAATTGACACTTCGAATTTTTATACCGAACCCAATCCTACTATTTTTGTATCCGATATTTTGATATTAGCTGTAAAACCTCAAGATTTTAAACAATTAGCATCAGAAATAAAGCCATTTCTAAATCTAGAACACGTTGTTTTGTCGGTAATGGCTGGAATTTCTATTGAAGCAATGCAAAAGCAATTAGGAGTTACTAAAATTGTTCGTTCTATGCCAAATATTCCAACACAAATAGGTGAGGGAATGACCGTTTTTTGCGCTTCAAATGCTGTGGATAGAAAAGAACTGTTCATAGTGCAGAATTTAATTAACACTACAGGAAAATCAATTTATATCGAAAGAGAAGAAATGCTAAACGCAGCCACAGCTGTTTCAGGAAGTGGACCTGCTTATGTGTTTTATTTCATGCAAGCAATGATTGAATCGGCTGTTAAATTAGGTTTTTCGCCGTCTGAATCAGAGTTTTTGGTAAGTCAAACTTTTTCAGGTTCGGTACAGTTACAAAACAGGAGTAAATTATCAAACGAAAATTGGATTCAACGAGTAGCTTCAAAAGGAGGTACTACAGAAGCAGCTTTGTCTGTTTTTAATCAAAACAAGATTAAAGAAAATATTGTTGAAGGTATTGAAGCTGCAAATACTAGAGCCGTAGAATTAGGATCATAAAAAAAACGCTTTCCATTAGAAAGCGTTTTTTGTTCATAGCAATTTTATTTATCGAAACGAATTAATCTAAATTTGGTAATAAAACTTTGTTTACAGCATGTATTACACCATTTGAAGCTTGTACGTCTGTTGCAACAATATTTGTAGTTCTGTTTTGTTCATCTGTAATTACTGTTCCAGAAATTGTAAAAGTTCCTGTTTCAAAAGTGGTAATTGGACCTGATGGAATTGCATTAGATAAAACATTGGCACCAGCAACAACATGATAGGTTAATACCGCTGTTTTTTGTGTTGATGTTAATCCACTATATAAATTTAATGTAGCAGTATCAAATGCACTGTTTAATGGAGCAAATACGGTAAAAGGTGAACTTGCAGTTCCGTCTAAAGTTCCAACTAATTCTTGCTGAGTTAATAATGAAGCCAAGGTGCTAAAATTTGGATTAGCAGTGGCATGTGTTACAATTGTAGGTAAACCAATAACAGCATCAACAACATGAATAACACCATTATTAGCTGTAATATCAGCTGTTGTTACACTAGAAACTCCATTTAATCTAACGCCAGATTCTGTGTTGATGAACATGCTTAAAGTGTTAGTTGACGAAGCGCTTCCTTTTGCTAAAGTTTTAACATAACCAGTGGTTAAACCTGTTGATAAATTTGTTCCACTCACTACATGATTTAATAATACTTGTGTTAATGTTGGTAGAGGAACATCATCTAAAGATTCAAATCCATTGGCATCTAAAAAATCTAAAAATGCATCATTTGTTGGGGCAAAAACGGTATACGAACCTGCTTGATCAAGTGTTTCAGCTAAATCAGCACGACTTAAAGCATCAACAAGAATTGAAAAGTTTGGATTTCCTGATGCGATGTCAGTTATCGAATTGTTCTGTGGTGCGCTATCATCATCAGAACATGAAAACATTAACGTAGAACTTACTACTAATAACGTTAATTTGATTAATTTTGCATAGTTTTTCATAGTGTTTTATTTTTTGTTTAATCAAAATTAAAAAAGATTAAACAAATAAAAAACTATTTTGCTGCGTTATATAGCAGATTTAACTCACATTTATTTTTTGTTTAATCAGTATTTGGTCTAATATTTGATTTTTTCAATAGTTACTATGTGATTAAAAATTAATAAATTAAACAATAATTAAAAAAAATGAAGCAATTATTTCTTGTTATTTTATTTTTAGGAACTTTTGTTGCTAATGCTCAGGATAAAATTAATCAATTAGACGACAAAGGGAATCGCCATGGTTTATGGAGAGGAACTCATAAAGAATCGAATCGTGTTCGATATGAAGGTACTTTTGACCATGGAAAAGAAACTGGTGTTTTCAAGTATTTTGATGATACAAAAGTAGGTACTGTTATTGCCACAAGAGATTTTTCAAAAGGAGATGGTTCGTGTTATGCTGTTTTTTACGATCAAAAGAGCAATAAAGTAAGTGAAGGAAAATTGGTAAACAAACTTCCTGAAGGTGAATGGAAATATTATCATTTTGAATCGAAACAATTGATGTCGCAAGAATATTATAAAGATGGAAAACTTGATGGTATTCGAAAAGTATTTTATAAAGATGGAACTATTGCTGAAGAAACTAATTACAAATTAGGTATTAAAGCAGGAGCTTCTAAAACCTATTCAGAGAAAGGACAATTGATAGATTCTCATATCTATAAAAATAATCAATATGATGGAGTTGCTTCCTACTATGATGGATTGGGTAATAAAATGTATGAAGGAAATTATGTAAACGGAAAGCGTGTAGGAACCTGGAAGTTTTTCGAAAAAAACAAGGTAATCAAACAAGTTAAAGCCGCTAAATTTGGTCAAGAATTGATAAAATATGAGCAAAGAAATGCCAAAGAAGCATCCAAAACATTGGAACAATTAAAAGAAGAAAAAGGAGGACAAGAATAAATGAAAAGAGTTGTAGTAGGACTTTCGGGTGGAGTAGACTCGAGTGTTGCCGCTTATTTATTAAAAGAGCAAGGATACGAAGTTATTGGGCTATTCATGAAGAATTGGCACGATGATTCTGTAACTATTTCCAATGAATGTCCGTGGTTAGAAGATAGTAATGATGCATTGTTAGTAGCTGAAAAATTAGGAATTCCTTTTCAAACGGTTGATTTATCGGAACAATACAAAGAGAAAATCGTTGATTATATGTTTAACGAATACGAAAAAGGAAGAACTCCAAATCCTGACGTATTGTGTAACAGAGAAATCAAGTTTGATGTTTTTATGAAAATTGCGATGTCATTAGGTGCTGATTATGTAGCAACTGGGCATTATTGCCGTAAAGGAACCATTGAAAAAGACGGAAAAGAAATTTACCAATTATTAGCGGGTAAAGATGGCAATAAAGATCAATCGTATTTTCTTTGTCAGTTATCGCAGGAGCAACTTTCGAAAGCGTTATTTCCTATTGGTGAATTAACCAAACCTGAAGTTCGTGAAATCGCATCTAAATTAGATTTGATTACAGCCGAAAAGAAAGATTCACAAGGACTTTGTTTTATCGGTAAAGTACGCTTACCTGAATTTTTACAACAAAAATTACAACCAAAAGAAGGAGTAATTATTGAAATTCCAGCGGAATCCGAAATCTATCATCAAGAAAGACCCCAATTCAATTCTGAGGAAGAAGCTTTTGCTTACGAATCTAGAAGAATATATTATTTAAAAGTTCCTGGAAAAGTTGTAGGAAAGCATCAAGGCGCCCATTATTTTACAAAAGGACAACGTAAAGGTTTAAATGTTGGAGGAACAAAAGAACCTTTATTCATTATTGAAACGGATGTAGAAAAGAATATCGTATATACTGGACAAGGTAATCAACATCCTGGATTATTCAAAAAAGCATTATTTATTGCAAATGATGAAGTACACTGGATAAGAGAAGATTTAGCTTTAAATGAGGGTGAGAAAATGGAGGTAATGGCAAGAATTCGTTACCGTCAACCTTTACAAAAAGCCACTTTGCATCAGTTTAAAGACGGAATGTATGTAGTGTTTGAAAATCCACAATCTGCTATTACTGAAGGACAGTTTGTTGCTTGGCATTTGAATGATGAAATTTTAGGAAGTGGTGTAATTGCATAACCTTTGGAAATCCGAACAAAAAAAGTAAATTGCAATAAAATAATGTATTTTTAAAATGAATAAAATTACCCAACTCTTCAATATAAAATACCCAATAATTCAAGGCGGAATGATTTGGAATAGCGGTTACAAATTAGCAAGTGCCGTGAGTAACGCTGGCGGTTTAGGCTTAATTGGTGCTGGTTCTATGTATCCAGAAGTGCTTAGAGAACACATCCAAAAATGCAAAAAAGCTACCGATAAACCTTTCGGAGTTAACGTTCCAATGTTATATCCTAACATTGAAGAAATCATGCAAATTCTGAAAGAAGAAGGCGTGAAAATCGTTTTTACTTCGGCAGGAAATCCAAAAACTTGGACGTCGTTCCTTAAAGAAAATGGCATAACAGTTGTGCATGTTGTAAGTAGTTCTAAATTCGCATTAAAAGCACAAGAAGCAGGAGTAGATGCTGTGGTTGCAGAAGGTTTCGAAGCCGGCGGACACAATGGAAGAGAGGAAACGACAACGTTAACCTTAATTCCAATGGTGCGTGAACAAATTTCAATTCCATTAATTGCTGCAGGAGGAATAGCAACGGGTAGAGGAATGCTAGCCGCTATGACTTTAGGTGCCGATGGCGTTCAAATGGGAAGCCGTTTTGCTGCTTCAACTGAAAGTTCTGCACATGATGAATTCAAAAGAACGATTGTGGAAACCGGAGAAGGCGATACACAATTAACTTTGAAAGAATTAGCTCCTGTTCGACTAATCAAAAATAAATTCTATAATGATGTTCAGGAATTATATGCTAAATGTCCATCAAAAGAAGATTTAGTAGAATTATTAGGAAAAAGAAGAGCAAAAAGAGGTATGTTTGAAGGCGATTTAGTCGAAGGTGAATTGGAAATTGGTCAAATTGCGGGTTTAATTCACGATATTTTGCCTGTTGAAACTATTGTTGATAATATCATTACCGAATTTAACATTGCTAAAAAAGAGGTAACTACCTTTGAATTTTAATATAACAACGAAATGAAGAGTTTAAAATACATACTATTGTTTTTGTTTTTTGCATCGGCTACCACTTATGCTCAAAAATTTAATTTCAAAACTTCTGGATATATGGTAAGCCAGAAAGACAAAAAAGGAAATTGGGGGGAATGGTCAAAATTACAAAAATCAGAAATGACGGTGCTTTTGGACATGGAAAGTCACAGAATTGTGGTTTATTCAGAAATACTTCAGTTGTTTTCTATTATGAAATATGGTAATCAAGAAACAATTGGAGATGATGATGTAGTAAAATTTAATTGTGTGGATAACAATGGAGTAGAATGCGTTTTGGCTATTTACACTAGAAAAAAACAAGGAGGCAGAAATCAATTGTATATCACTTATGAAGATATGATTATTGCTTACAATATGACAGTTCTTGAAGATAAGCCTACAAAGAAGAAATAATTATAAACTATATTTAAAATGACTTTTTATTGAACACAATAGAAAGTCATTTTTTTATTTATTAACATTCCATTTACATCAAAAACGTACTTTTGTATAAAATAGTTTTAAAATGAAAAAAGCTTTAGCCGTATCTGCATTAATTGTTTCTTCGCTACTTTCAGCACAAGAAAAACCTAAGTTAGTAGTAGGAATTGTAGTAGACCAAATGAAAATGGAATACTTATATCGTTTTTCAAACGACTTTTCCGAAAATGGTTTCAAGCGATTAATGAAAGAAGGTTACACGTTTCATAACACGCATTACAATTACATGCCAACTTACACTGCTCCTGGACACGCTTCAGTTTACACAGGAACAACGCCAGCAGTTCACGGAATTGTAGGTAATGAATGGTTCAATAAAGCTACTGGAAAAGAAATGTATTGTACCGATGATGAAACGGTTTCAACTATTGGAGATGATTCCAAAAAAGAAGGGAAAATGTCGCCTAAAAACTTACAAAGCTCTACCATTACAGATGAATTGAAATTATCAACCAATTTCAAAGGAAAAGTTATCGGAATCAGTATCAAAGATAGAGGTGCTATTTTGCCTGCGGGACATTTTGCGGATTGGGCATTTTGGTACAGCAAAACGGGAGCTTTTATTTCGAGTACCTATTACGGAGAAAAACTTCCAGATTGGGCAACGCAGTTCAATTCAGAAAAGCATTATTTGAAATACGTAAATAAAGGTTGGGATTTACTAAAACCAAAAGAAACCTACAACGAGAGCTTAACCGATAACAATCCATACGAAGGGAAATTGTATAAAAAAGCACCGTTTATGCCATACAATTTGCAAGATATGTATGATGCAAACGATGCCGGAATTCTTCGTTCAACACCATTCGGAAATAATTTATTAGCTGATTTTGCTAAAAAAGCCATTGAAAGCGAAAATTTAGGAAAAGATAATATTACCGATTTCTTGGCAGTAAGTTTTTCTTCGACAGATTATATCGGACACGTTTTAGGTCCACGTTCGATTGAATTACAAGACACGTATTTGCGTTTGGACGAAACGATTGCTGATTTCTTGACTTACTTAGACAAAACGGTTGGGAAAGGAAATTACTTAGTTTTCTTAACTGCCGATCACGCTGGAGCTGAAAATGTAACGTATTTGAAAGACAATAAGTACAAAGTTGATAACATTAATTACAAAAATATTCAAAAAGACTTAAAAGAGTTTTCAGAAACTACTTTTGGAGAAAACTTAGTATTAGATTACTCGAATTACAACTTGTTTTTTGATAAAGCGAAAGTAAAAGCAAAAGGCTTGAATTTACAAGATGTAAAACAAACCTTCAAAGATTATTTACACAAGCAAGATTATATCAAACGTGTTTACACCGAAGAAGAAATCACCAACGGAAATCCAAGTGATTATTATTTAGACTTCATCACAAAAGGTTACGACCCAACACAAAACGGAGAACTAATCATGATTTTCAAACCAGGTTATGTAGAATATTCTTCAACAGGAACAACGCATGGTTCGCCTTATTCTTATGACACACATGTTCCCTTAATTTTCTTTGGTTGGAACATTAAAAAAGGTCAAACCCACGATAGAAAAGAAATCACACAAATTGCACCAACCGTAACCCAAATGCTAAAAATCACTATGCCTAATAGTTCTGATGGTAAGGTTTTGTTGGAGGTTTTAGGAAAGTAATAAAAAAAGCATCAAATAGGATTTAATTTGATGCTTTTTTATTTGTCCTAATTCAGAAATTCGTATTAATTAAAATCAAAAAAACCGAATTAATAATTAATCCGGGCTTTTCTTTTTTAACCAAAAAACTAAATTTCAATCATCACTTGATTTCTCAAAATATCATCAAACGTTTCACGTTCTCGGATTAAATGACCTTTTCCGTCTTTCCATAGCACTTCGGCTGGTTTTAGTCGTGAGTTGTAGTTAGATGCCATTGAAAAGCAATAAGCGCCTGCGTTTCTAAAACATAAAATATCACCTTCGTGAATTTCTGTAATTCTTCGGTTGCTAGCAAAAGTGTCGGTTTCGCAGATATAACCTACTACCGAGTAGTAACGCTCTTTTCCTTTAGGATTAGAAATATTTTCAATATGATGTTGCGCGCCATATAACATTGGACGAATCAGATGATTGAATCCAGAATCAATTCCAGCAAAAACCGTCGAAGTAGTTTGTTTTACTACATTTACTTTCGCTAAGAAATATCCTGCTTCACTCACTAAGAATTTTCCAGGCTCAAAAGCCAAAGTTAAAGGGCGACCATATTCTTTTTCGAAAGCTAAAAAGCGTTTTGTTAGTTTTCTTCCAAATTCTTCTACATTGGTTTCAATATCTCCTTTTTTGTAAGGCACTTTAAATCCACTTCCAAAATCGATAAAATCTAATGCTGGGAAATTTTTAGCCGTTTCAAATAAAATTTCGGCTGCATATAAAAACACTTCTACATCCAAAATATCCGAACCTGTATGCATGTGGATTCCGTTGATGTGCATTTTTGTATTTTCAATAATTCTCAAAATATGTGGCAGTTGATGAATCGAAATCCCAAATTTACTATCAATATGTCCTACAGAAATATTCGCATTTCCACCAGCCATCACATGTGGATTAATTCGAATACAAACGGGAATATTCGGATGTTTTGTACCAAATTGTTCCAAAATCGATAAATTATCAATGTTAATTTGAACACCTAATTGCGCTACTTCTTCAATTTCTTCCATTGAAACACCATTAGGAGTGTAAATAATGTCTTTTGGTTCAATACCAGCGTGTAATCCCAATTGCACTTCTTGTAAAGAAACAGTATCTAATCCAGAACCTAAACTTTTTAAGTATTTCAAAACAGATACATTCGATAAAGCTTTAACGGCATAATGCACCTTAAAACGTTCTACTTTGCTAAATGCATTTTGTAATCGGTTGTATTGAAAGGCAATTTTTTCCGCATCATAAACGTATAATGGACTCCCAAATTCTGTTGCTAATTGTTGTAATACTTCTGGTTTCATTTTTGATTTAATTTGATGCAAAATTAATTCAATATTTACTTTATGCAATTTTTAAAACAATTATTAACAAAATGTAACAAAATGTTTTATTTGTAACATTTGTGTTTTTTTGAAGTTGCAGTTTTAATAGGATTATGTATATCAAATTCCCAAATTAAACGAAAAAAAGTTAGTCCATTAAAAATTACTTTGCTATTTTTGTGGCACTTTTTTAAACAAGATAAACGCATAACAATTATGAACATACACGAATATCAGGGTAAAGAAATCCTAGCTAGTTATGGAGTACGTGTTCAACGTGGTATTGTTGCAAACAATCCAGTTGAGGCGGTAGCTGCAGCAAAACAATTAACTGCTGAAACAGGTACAAGTTGGTACGTAGTAAAAGCACAAATCCATGCTGGAGGTAGAGGAAAAGGTGGAGGAGTTAAGTTAGCTAAAAACTTAGACCAAGTAACTGAAATTTCTGAGCAAATCATCGGAATGCAGTTAATTACACCACAAACTCCACCAGAAGGAAAAACAGTTCACAAAGTATTAATTGCTGAGGACGTTTATTATCCTGGTGAAAGCGAAACTTCTGAATTCTATGTTTCTGTATTATTAAACAGAGCAACAGGACGTAACATGATTATGTATTCTACTGAAGGTGGAATGGATATTGAAGAAGTTGCTGAGCACACACCACACTTAATTTTCACAGAAGAAATTGATCCTGCTTACGGATTACAAGGTTTCCAAGCTAGAAAAATTGCTTTCAATTTAGGTTTATCTGGTGAGGCTTTCAAAGAAATGGTGAAATTTATCGATGCTTTATACAAAGCGTATATCGGTTCTGATTCTTCAATGTTTGAAATCAACCCAGTATTAAAAACATCTGATAACAAAATCTTAGCAGTTGATGCTAAAGTAAATATCGACGATAACGCTTTATTCAGACAAGCAAAATATGCTGAAATGAGAGACGTTAGAGAAGAAAATCCAATCGAAGTTGAAGCTAAAGAAGTAGGATTAAACTATGTAGATTTAGATGGAACTGTAGGTTGTATGGTAAACGGAGCTGGTTTAGCAATGGCTACTATGGACTTAATTAAGTATGCAGGTTTTGAGCCAGCTAACTTCTTAGACGTAGGTGGAACTGCTGATGCAAAACGTGTTGAAACAGCTTTCCGTATTATCTTAAAAGATCCAAACGTAAAAGCTATTTTAATTAACATTTTTGGAGGAATCGTTCGTTGTGACCGTGTTGCTCAAGGTGTTGTTGACGCTTACAAAAACATGGGTGATGCTATTCAAGTGCCAATCATTGTTCGTTTACAAGGAACAAATGCAGAAATTGCTAAAGAATTAATCGATAATTCTGGTATGCCAATTTTATCTGCAGTACAATTCCAAGAAGCAGCTGATCAAGTAAAAGCAGCTTTATCTTAATCGAATTTTAAATTCAATCATAAAGAAACTCTCAGATTTATCTGGGAGTTTTTTGTTTTTTACGGGCTCAATATTTTTTAAACTTCAAAGGATTTCTTACATTAGCAATTCAATTTACAAACCATGATTTCAGAAGCGCAATTTCAAAAAGAATTAGAATTAATCATTAGCAATGCCATTCGCGAAGATGTTGGAGATGGCGATCATAGTTCGTTAGCTTGTATTCCAGCTTCAGCACAAGGAAAAGCGAAGTTATTAGTTAAAGATGAGGGAATTATTGCAGGAGTAGAATTCGCTAAAATGATTTTTCATTATGTAGATAAAGACATGAAAGTGGAAACCTTTATCAATGATGGAGAAAGAGTGAAATATGGAGATGTTGTTTTTCATGTTTCAGGGAGTTCGCAATCTATTTTGAAAGCCGAGCGTTTGGTATTGAATTCAATGCAACGTATGAGCGCAATCGCAACGAAAACCAAAATGTTTGTTGATTTATTAGAAGGAACAAATACCAAAGTTTTAGATACAAGAAAAACCACACCAGGAATTCGTGCCATCGAAAAATGGGCAGTAAAAATTGGTGGTGGTGAAAATCATCGTTTTGCTTTGTACGATATGATTATGTTGAAAGACAATCACAACGATTTTGCTGGAGGAATTCCGCAAGCGATTGCAAAAACAAAGCAATATTTGATTGATAATAACAAAGATTTAAAAATCATTGTCGAAGCCAGAAATTTAGACGAAGTGCAACAAATTTTAGATGCTGGTGGTGTTTACAGAATTTTATTGGATAATTTCGATTACGAAACTACGAAGAAAGCAGTAGCTATGATTGGAGATCAAAGTTTGACAGAATCTTCAGGAAACATCAATGAAAAAACCATTCGCAATTATGCAGAATGTGGTGTGAATTATATTTCTTCTGGTGCATTAACGCATTCGGTTTATAATATGGATTTAAGTTTAAAAGCGATATAATATATGTCGGAAGAAATAGAAAATAAGCTCAATAAAATCCCAGTTGTAAAGCAATTAGTTTCGCTTACAAAAGCTATAAAGTTGAAATCTTTAGAAGGGTTATCACTTTATGATATTTTGGAGCTTTATGTGTTGGGAATTTTTAAAGGTGCTTTTTCATATAGGGCTAGTGCTATTGCGTTCAGTTTCTTTATGGCTTTATTTCCTTTTGCTTTATTTATTCTGAATTTAATTCCGTTTATTCCTTTAGAAAATTTCCAAGCCGATTTTTTAGAGTTTGTAGAAAATGGTGTTCCACCCAATACTTACGAAGCTATTGAAGCCATTTTGAAAGATATTATGGGAACGAGTCATCAAGGGTTGCTTTCATCAGGTTTTATTCTTTCTATTTTGTTGATGACTAACGGAATCAATGCCATTTTAGGCGGATTTGAAATGTCGGCACATATTACCATTACAAGAGGTTTTTTTAGACAATACTTTATTTCTTTAGCTATTTCTCTAGTGTTGTCGATGATTTTATTAATCACGGTTGCTGCGATTGTAATTGCTGAGGTAATGATTCAAAAGATTAATATTCGAGGTTATGTAGCAGATGTTTCGGTTATTGAATGGAGTCGATATGGATTCATTCTTTTAATGATTTTAATAACAACTTCTGTATTGTATAAGTTTGCTACAAAAGAAACTTCAAGTATGGCATTTATTAGTTATGGTGCTGTTTTTACAACCATTTTAATCGTGATTTCTTCGTATGTTTTCGGAATTTACGTAACTAAATTTGCTAAGTACAACGAGCTATATGGTTCAATTGGTACACTTCTTGTACTAATGTTCTATATTTGGATAAACTGCATGGTTTTATTATTAGGTTTTGAACTAAATGCAACTATTTCAAAATTGAAAAGAAAAAATTTATATATTTAACAAAACTAAAAAATCGAATTATGAAAAAACAAGTTATTACTTTTTTAATGTTGATTGCAACTGTGTTTACAGTAAATGCACAAAAAACAGTATCAGGGGTTAAAGTTGATGCAAAGTTAAATTTAGAGGGTCAATCTTTAGTTTTAAATGGCGCTGGAACTCGTGTTAAGATGTTTATGGACATGTACGTTGGTGCTTTATATTTAGAAAAAAAGAGTACTAATGCTTCTGAAATTATGAATAGTAAAGAAGGAGCTGCCATTAAATTAAACATCGTTTCAGGTTTGATTACTTCTGATAAAATGATTTCAGCTATTAATGAAGGTTTTGAGAATTCTACTGGAAAGAAAACAGCTCCATTAAAAGCAAAAATTGATAAGTTTAAAAGTTTCTTTAAAGAAGAAATTAAAAAAGGAGATGTTTTCATTATTATGAATGTTCCTGCTGAAGGAATTGTAGTTTACAAAAACGGAACTAAAAAAGGAAGTATAGAAGGTCACGATTTTAAAAAAGCTATGTTTGGTATTTGGTTATGCGACAAACCAGCGGATAAAGACTTAAAAGATGAAATGTTAGGGAAATAATTCCAACTAAATATAAAGTAAGCGTTCTCAATCGAGGGCGCTTTTTTTGTTGATGTATTTATCTTTTCTCTTTTTTCTTTTCTCTATTCTCTTTTTCAAACTATATTTGTTCTATGCTGTATTTTATCGAAGTCGTTTTACCTTTAGCAGTTTCTAAAACCTTTACCTATCAGGTTTCGGAAGCAGAATTTCACTACATTCAAATTGGAATGCGAGTGGCAGTTCCATTTGGTAAAACTAAGATTTATACTGCTTTGGTGTTAGATAAAACAAATACGCCACCTCAATTATACGAAGCAAAAGAAATTCATCAAATTTTAGATGAAAAACCTGTTGTGAATTTACATCAAATTGAACATTGGAAATGGATTGCTTCTTATTATATGTGTTCGCTTGGTGAAGTGTTTCGAAGTGCATTGCCTTCGGGATATATTTTGGAAAGTGAAACGATTATTTCAGCAAGAGAAAATGCGGAATTAGATTCGGATGATTTAAAGGATGATGAGTATCTAATCTTAGAAGCTTTAAAAAGTCAATCTTCGATTACAGTTCAAGAGGTAATTAAAATTTTAGGTAAGAAAACGGTTTTTCCAATTATCAATCGATTGTTAGCAAAAGGCGCTTTGGTTTTACAAGAAGAAATTTCGGAACAATACAAACCCAAGTTAGTTCGCTATATCAGATTGCAAGAAGAATTTCTACAACAAGAAAGATTAGCCGAATTATTAGAAATGTTATCCAAAGCCAAAAAGCAACGCGAATTGGTTCTACATTATTTCCAATTACAAGCTCGTGAAAAAGCACCTATTTCAGTAAAAAAACTAATTGAAACTTCGGGAAGTTCTGCTGCAGTTGTAAAATCTTTAGTTGATAAAACAATTTTCGAAGAATATTACATCGTCCAAGATAGAGTAACTTTCGATAAAGATGATGATAGTCAATTCACGTTAAGTGAAGCCCAACAAGTAGCTTTTGAGAGCATTCAAGAAAATTTCAAATCGTTTGATGTAAATTTATTACACGGAGTTACAGCTTCAGGCAAAACCGAAATTTACATCAAACTTTTAGAACAATATATTAAGGAAGGAAAGCAGGTATTGTTTTTATTGCCAGAAATCGCTCTAACCACACAATTAGTGCAACGATTAACGGCTTATTTCGGAAATGAAGTAGCAGTTTTTCATTCAAAATATACCAATAACGAACGCATAGAAGTTTGGAATCAAGTTTTAGAAAATTCACAAAAAGCTAAAGTGGTTATTGGTGTTCGAAGTGCTTTGTTTCTTCCGTTTTCTAATTTGGGATGTATTATCGTGGATGAAGAACACGAGCAAACTTTTAAACAACACGATCCAGCGCCAAGATATCATGCACGTGACGCTGCGATTGTTTTAGCGAAGCAACACGGAGCAAAAGTGGTTTTAGGAAGCGCGACTCCGTCTTTGGAAACCTATTATAATGTGCAATCCAATAAATACAGTTTAACCGAATTAAAAGTACGCTATGGAAATGTAGTGTTGCCTGAAATTCAATTGGTCGATTTGAAAGATAAGTATTTCAGAAAGAAAATGTCAGGCCATTTCTCGGATGAATTATTGGAGGAAATCACGGAGACCTTATCAAAAGGCGAACAAGTCATTTTATTTCAAAACCGCAGAGGATTTTCGCCTTATGTGGAATGTATGACGTGTGGTCATGTGCCGCATTGTCCAAGTTGCGATGTGAGTTTAACGTATTACAAATTCAAAAATCAATTGCGTTGTCATTATTGTGGTCATTCGATTGCAAATCCTACTCATTGTCATAGTTGTCAATCGGTTGATGTTACTTCGAAAGGTTTCGGAACGGAACAAATTGAAATGGAATTGAAAACCCTTTTTCCAGAGAAAAATATCGGAAGAATGGATCAAGACACAACAAGAGGAAAATTCGGCTTTGAGAAAATTATCGATTCTTTTAAAAATAGAGAAATCGATGTTTTGGTAGGAACACAAATGCTAGCCAAAGGTTTAGATTTTGATAATGTAACTTTAGTTGGAATTTTAAACGCTGATAATTTATTGAACCAACCTAATTTCAGAGCTTACGAAAGAGCGTATCAAATGATGATGCAAGTTTCGGGTAGGGCAGGACGTTCAGAGAAAAAAGGAAAAGTAGTGATTCAAACTTATAACCCATATCATAATACTATTCAACAAGTTTTGGGTAATGATTATGCAGGAATGTATAAAGAGCAAATTTACGAACGCCAGAACTTTAAATATCCGCCTTTCTTTAGATTAGTAAAACTTACAATGAAACATCGCGATTTTGATAAATTGAAAGAAGGTTCAATGTGGCTATATAATGTATTATCTCAAAATTTAGATATGCCTGTTTTGGGTCCAGAAGAGCCAGCGATTAATAGAATTCGAAATGAATATATTCGAACGATTATGGTTAAGATTCCGGTTCAGCAACATTTGGGCAATACCAAAAAAAATATTGCGAAAGTGCTCATGAGTTTTGAAGCAGTTCCACAATATCGTTCTATTAAGGTAAAAGTAGATGTAGATGTATATTAAGCGTTTTCGATAGCTTTTACAATTTCTTCTTTCTTGTTACGACTTAATGGTATTTTTGTATTTCCAATTTCAGCAAACTTACTATTGAATTTTTCTACTCGGTCTAAATTGATAATATACGATTTGTGTACACGTATGAATTTACCTTCTGGAAGTTCTTTTTCAAAACCTTTCATAGTAGATAACACTAAATGACTTTCATCATCGGTAACTACTTTAATGTAATCGCCATACGCTTCAATCCATTTAATTTTAGAAACATATACTTTAAGTTTCTTTAAATTACTTTTGATAACGATACTTTCGCCATGTTCCTCATGATTTTCGTAACGTAAAGCGTGAAGTTCAGTAGCTTTTTTAACTGCTTTATTGAAACGTTCTTTAGAAATAGGTTTTTGAAGAAAATCAGTTGCTTCATAATCAAAAGCTTTAACAGCATAGTCTGCTTTTGAAGTAATGAATATAATTTGTGGTTTTGTTTTTAGTCCGTCTAATAAATCGAATCCGTTAATTAACGGCATTTCAATATCAAGGAATATTAGGTCGATTGTATTATTATTGATACAATTCTTTGCCTCAAGAGCATTGGCAAAATCTCCTACTAAGTTTAATAATGTTGATTCGTTAACAAGTTTTGTGATGGTAATTCTTTGAATAGCACTATCATCTACAACGATACAATTCAACTTCATGGGCATATATTTTTATAGTTTGTTAAAAGTAGAACAATTATTACAAATACACAAGTTTTTTTAATAAAAATTAATAATGTGTTATACTTGTTATTTCAAATAAAAGTATTATTTTTGCACCCAATTTTATAACAATAAATATAAAGATTATGAATCATTATGAAACTGTTTTCATCTTGAATCCCGTTTTATCTGAGCAACAGGTAAAGGAAACAGTAAGCAAGTTTGAAGATTTTCTTACTTCTAAAGGGGCTGAGATGGTATCGAAAGAAGATTGGGGCTTAAAAAAATTAGCTTACGAAATTCAACACAAGAAAAGTGGATTTTACCACTTATTCGAATTCAAAGCGCCAGCTGAAATCATTATTGCATTTGAAACTGAATTCCGTCGTGACGAGCGTGTTATGCGTTTCTTAACTGTGTCTTTAGACAAACATGCAATTTCTTGGGCAGAAAGAAGAAGAGCAAAATTAAAATCTAAAACAAACTAATCATGTCTACATTAGAGCAATCTGCAAAAGGGAAAAAAGACGGAGATATCAGATATCTTACGCCTTTAAACATAGATACAAACAAAACTAAAAAATACTGTCGTTTCAAAAAATCAGGTATCAAATATATCGATTATAAAGACGCAGACTTTTTATTGAAATTTGTTAACGAGCAAGGTAAAATTTTACCAAGACGTTTAACAGGTACTTCATTAAAATACCAAAGAAAAGTTTCTGTAGCTGTTAAAAGAGCTCGTCACTTAGCTTTAATGCCATACGTGGCCGATTTATTAAAATAATATTTAACAAATAGTTGTTGCTTCGCCGTAGGTGAGCTAACTTCTAATTAAAAGGACAACAACATGGAACTTATCTTAAAACAAGACGTTCAAAATTTAGGATTTAAAGACGATGTAGTAACTGTGAAAAACGGATACGGTCGTAACTATTTAATTCCTCAAGGTTTTGCTATTTTAGCAACTCCATCTGCTAAAAAAGTTTTAGCTGAAAACTTAAAGCAAAAAGCGCACAAAGAAGCTAAACTTGTTGCAGATGCAAAAGCTTTAGCTGAAGCTTTAAAAGCTTTAGAAATTAAAATTACTGCTAAAGCAGGTGGTGATAAATTGTTTGGTTCAGTTACTAGCGCTAACATCGTGGAAGCATTAGAAGCTAATGGTCATTCAATTGACAAAAAATTCATCACTAGCGGTGTTGTAAAACGTGTAGGTAAATATACTGCATCAGTTAGATTACACAGAGATGTTATCGTTGAGTTACCATACGAGATCGTAGGTGAAAAAGCATAATTTTTCTCAAAATATAAATTAGCTCCGATTTTATCGGGGCTTTTTTTTTATCTTTACTTTATGAAATACGCAAGATTAACGAAAGAACAGTTAGAAGAATTACATCCCGAATTTATTAATTTTTTGGCAACACAATCTATTGATAAAATCGAGTGGGATGATATTAAAAAAAATCGTCCTCATGTGGCCGAACAAGAGATTGATGTTTTCTCCGATATGATTTGGGAAAAAGCATTGACTAATGTTACTCATTTAGATCATTTTTCTAAAAACTACATTTTTCTTTTCAAATGTTTGCCTGATGTTGTGTATTCCTTTGTGATTAAAACAAATAATCCAGAAATTGATTTCGTTTCTGCAGATGGAATTCACTGGTTATCAGAAAATCTTTTCTCTGACGATGTGGAAATTACCAGAGGAAGAAAAGATATTTCGGCTAATCGAAATGAATCGTTGTTTGAGATTATCAAGCAAGGTGGAATTATCAGCAAAGGAGAATTATTTACCAAATTAGACAGCCTAATCAATCCCTAATTTATGAGTGTTTTAGATACTATTAAAAGTTTAAGAGAGGAATTAAATCAGCATAATTACAACTATTATGTTTTAGATAAACCTACCATTTCTGATTTTGAATTTGATCAAAAACTAAAACAATTACAAGATTTAGAAGCGCAAAATCCTGAATATTTCGATGAAAATTCGCCAACTCAAAGAGTAGGAGGAATGATTACGAAAAATTTTGAAACGGTGAAACACGAATATCGAATGTATTCGTTGGATAATTCGTATTCCATAGAAGATTTACAAGATTGGGAAACCCGAATTCAAAAGGTTTTAGGTAATGTTCCATTGGAATATACTTGCGAATTAAAATACGATGGAGCATCCATTAGCATCAGTTATGAAAATGGTCGTTTAGTACGTGCTGTAACACGTGGCGATGGTTTTCAGGGCGATGATGTAACCAATAATATCAAAACCATAAAAGCAGTTCCGATTCATTTAAAAGGTGATTATCCTGAAAAATTTGACATTCGAGGAGAAATCATTCTTCCGTTTGCTGGATTTGAAAAAATGAATCAAGAATTAATTGAAATCGGCGAAACACCATATTCCAATCCAAGAAATACTGCCTCAGGAAGTTTAAAATTACAAGACAGTGCTGAAGTTGCCAAACGTCCGTTAGATTGTTTGTTGTACTTTGTAATTGGAAATAATTTACCCTTTAAGACTCAATTTGAAGGCTTACAAAAAGCACGAGATTGGGGATTTAAAGTGCCAACTCAATCCAAATTAGCTAAAAACCTAACCGAAGTTTTTGAGTATATCAATTATTGGGACAAACATCGTCATGATTTGCCTTATGAAACGGATGGTGTGGTTATTAAAGTTAATAATTTACAACATCAAGATGAATTAGGCTATACGGCAAAATCTCCACGTTGGGCGATGGCGTATAAGTTTAAAGCCGAACAAGTAACTACAAAATTAAACTCGATTTCATATCAAGTAGGGCGAACAGGAGCGATTACGCCCGTTGCGAATTTAGAACCCGTACAATTAGCAGGAACAATTGTAAAACGTGCTTCGTTACACAATGCCGACCAAATTGAAAAGTTAGATATTCGAATTGGCGATGAAGTTTATGTGGAAAAAGGCGGTGAAATCATTCCGAAGATTATTGCGGTTGCTAAAAGAGGTGATCAAACCGAGCCAACAAAATATATCACTCATTGTCCAGAATGTCAAACGGAATTGGTTAGAAGCGAAGGCGAAGCGAATCATTTTTGTCCAAATTTCTATGGCTGTCCACCACAAATTATTGGAAGAATTCAGCATTTTATTACCCGAAAAGCTATGGATATTGATGGTTTGGGAGGCGAAACGGTTGCTTTGTTGTTCAACGCAGGCTTGGTTACTAATTATGCTGATTTGTATGAATTGAAAAAAGAGCAAATCATTCCGTTGGAACGAATGGCTGAAAAATCTGCAGAAAATTTAATCAACGGAATTGAAAAGTCGAAAACGATTCCTTTTGAACGTGTTTTGTATGCCTTAGGGATTCGATATGTAGGTGAAACAGTTGCTAAAAAGTTAGCAAAACACTACAAATCAATTGATGCAATAGCTCAAGCGAGTATGATGGATTTGATCTTAGTTGATGAGATTGGCGATAAAATCGCACAGAGTGTCGTTCAATTCTTTGAAAATCAAGAAAATATTCGTATTATTGATAGGCTTAAGAGTTATGGTGTTCAATTAGAATCGGGTGAAGACGATGTTTTACTTTCGGAAAAATTAAAAGGAAAAACATTCGTTGTATCTGGAGTTTTTGAAATTTATTCGAGAGACGAACTGAAAAAAGCCATTGAAGATAATGGAGGAAAAGTTGGAAGTTCCATCTCATCAAAAACAGATTATGTAATAGCTGGAGATAATATGGGGCCGTCAAAATTAGAAAAAGCAAATCAACTAAAAATTGCCATCATAACAGAATTAGATTTCAAACAAATGATAGATGCTTAAAGTAAATTCGGCTTTAATATTATATTTTACAGCTTTTATTTTATATGTATTTGCTGTTTTAATTGGAAGCGATAACTTGGAACTTTTTAGTAAGCCAATTATCATTCCGTCGATTTATTATTTCTATTATATTAGTGTTAGAGGTAAGATTGATTATTTGTTTTCTTTTTCGGTTTTATCTTTCTTTATTGGCGAAATTTTGCATTTAATTAGCAGAGAGGAGTTTAATGTTTCGGGGCTTATATTTTTATTAATTCCATATTTCATTATATTGTTTTTTATTTTTCAAGATTTAATCTATTATTTGAAAAAGAAAAAAATTAACCTGAACACCTTTTCTTTCTATATTATCGTAATGCTTTTAGTGTATTTGTTTTTTAATGTACTAATGATGATGATAGAAGAGAATAGCTTTGAATTTTTTATTTATTCTTTGTACGGAATATTATTGTTGTTAATGGGGATTTTAGCCTTTGTAATGCTAATTAATTACAATAACAGAACCATTTTGTATACGGGTTTTATGGTTGGATGTTTTTTATTGTCAGATTTGTTTTTTGTTTTTTCAAAAAAAATACCCGATTTATTAGCCTTGAAGATGATTAATGTTACGACTCAAGAATTATCGTTTTTTTGTTACATAAGTTATTTTGTTTATAGAACTAAATTTAAACTTTATGGTAAAACAACTATTTAAAATTGATAAGAATATAGATAGTAGAGCAAGTGTAGCTTTATATGTCTATTTTATTTCCCATATCTGCTATTTATTTTTTTATAGAGTTTATGAGGATATGGATATAGCTTTTATCTTTAAGCCAATAATTGTTCCCAGTATTGCTTTTGCTTATTTTTTCATTACCAAATCACTAAAAATTTACTTGAATTTGAGTCTGTTTTTAGTGATTTTTTTTGCCGATAATCTAATTTTATTGGAAGATCAGGAGCTAAAAGTTTTTTCAACCTATTTGTATTTGATTGCTGTTGGAATTTTATTTAACTATGTTGTTACAGATTCGCAATTGTTTAGAAAGAATCAATTCCTAAAAGATAATTTTAAATATTTTATTATTTCTTATTTAGTTTTAGTGATACTTTACAAGGTAGCCAGCATGTCTTTTAACTATGAATTTAAAGAGTTTTTTGTAGTAATTGGATATATTATAATGTTCTTAATGGTTTTAATCTTGAGTATTTATAATGCATTACGATTTAAATCAATTGCTTCTAGATTTTTATTATTAACCATTTTATGTCTGTTTTTTTCTGACATGTTTATAGTACTAAATAAGTACTATTTTAAAAATGATATCTTTATTTATATCTCTTGTATAATCGAAATTCCAGTGTATTATTTTCTTTTAAAATACCTGCTTTATCGAGAAAAGTACTAAACAATAATATTCTTTGTTTGATTGTGATGCAATTTATCGTTGGTTAAATAGAAATCAATTCGACCTAAGTTTACTCCAAAACAACCTACTTGATTAATCAAAACTTCTTTTCCTTCGCTATTTTTTTCAATAACTGGCTTGTCTAAGAAAGTATGCGTATGACCACCAATAATTAAATCAATATTTTTAGTCCTTTGAGCTAATAGAATATCACTTGGTTTTTCAGGTTCGTCTTTGTATTTGAATCCTAAATGTGATAAGCAAATTACCAAATCACATTTCTTTTCTTCTTTTAGAATTCGCGTCATGTCTTGTGCTACTTCAATTGGATTGTTGTAAACCGTTTCTTTATAAAGTTTTTTGTCTACAAGTCCGTCTAATTGAACGCCTAATCCGAAAATTCCAATTTTAATTCCGTCTTTAATGATGATTTTATATGGTTTTACGATATCATTCAAAATCGTGTTTTTAAAATCATAATTAGCGGATACAAAATCGAATTTCGCATGCGGTAATTGAGTATAAAAACCATCGATTCCATTGTCAAAATCGTGATTTCCCATGGTAGCCAAATCGTATTGCATCATGCTCATTAGTTTGAATTCCAATTCGCCACCATAATAATTGAAGTATGGAGTTCCTTGAAAAATATCGCCAGCATCTAATAAAAGCACGTTTTTTTCTTCTTTTCGGATGCTTTCAATGATAGTGGCTCTTCTGGCAGCGCCACCCATATTTGGATTTTTTGGATGATCGGCTGGGAATGGATCGATATGACTATGCGTATCATTCGTATGTAAAATGGTAATCTTTTTAGTGTCAACAGTAGAAAAACTACTTAAACTCACTCCTGATAAACCAAGTAAAGCCGAACTCGCAGCTGTTTTTTGGATAAAATCTCTTCTTTTCATAGGTAAGTGTTATTCTAAAATTATTTTTTCGGTAGTTATGTTCGGAATCGTGTCTACTTTTTTGAAATAATCAATCATCATATTTCTAAGCTTGTATTCCATGTCAAATTTGATTTTACTTTCTTTAAAAAACGTCATATTATCGCCTCCATTTGCTAAATAATCGGAAGTTCCCACATAATAAATTCGATTTTCATCCAAAGGTTGATTGTTGATTTCAATCTTATTAATTGCTGAAGTTGACTTATCAATGTAAATTTTCATTCCGTATAATGGGTGTGGTTTCTTTTCTTTAATGATGTATTCGGCTAACGTTTTGATTTCTTTTCCTGTAAGTCCTACAACAATTAAACTGTTTTCAAAAGGCATCACTTCAAAAGCGGTTCTTGTAGTTACATTTCCTTTAGGAATTACAGCTCTGATACCGCCGTGATTAAGTAAACAAACATCAATCGTTTTATTTTCTCTTTTTTGAAAAACTAGATTTCCAAGTTCAAAAGTAATTTCGGCTAATAAATTTCCAATATTCGATTGCCACGTTCCTTTACTTTTGTCTTGTGTTTCCGGACAATAAGCTAAAACGCTGTTTAAATCTTTATTAATATTATCGCTGTAAGGTTTTACATAAGTCGCAATGGCTTCGTTTTCGCCTTTTTCATTGGTAACGCCTATTTTTTTTCCTTCAATTTTAGTAGTTTGATAGGAAGAAGTTGATTTACAAGATATAAAGAGATTAAATGTTAATAATATAACAAAAAATCCAAAAGATATCGTATTCTTTTTTACATTTACAAGCATAACAAAAGCTTAAATTTTTAATTTTGTCGAATAGGTAAAAATACTATGTTTTATAATATTATAAAGAACTTTTTTCTTAAAAAAAATGTTACTAAACGATTAGCAACTCAAAATTCGTCTGGTTCAAACGATAAAGTGTTGACGGTTGGAGTTTTAGTTGACGAATCTTATTTCTCAGAAACAGATCAACTAGTTGAAAGAATAGTTTCGCAAGGAATTGATGCTAATAATATTTCGATATTAGTTTATAAAGATAAAATCAAGAAGAAGGAAGTAATAAACGAACCCTTTTTGTCGTTGAAGAATATTTCACTTTCGGGAGAAATTAATAAAAAAGAAGTAAATGATTTTATCGAAACGCCTTTTGATTTATTAATCAATTATTACGATGTTAATAAAAGCGGACTTTTGTTATTGTCAACAAAATCAAAGGCGAAATTTAAAGTAGGATTTGACACGGTTGACAAAAGAGTCAATCATTTTATCATAAAAACACTCGTTGAAAATTTTAATGAGTTTGTTTTAGAACTGTTTAAGTATTTGAAAATTTTAAATAAAATATAAAAAATGCAATCATTTATTGGTACAGGTGTTGCTTTAGTTACGCCATTTAAAAAAGATTTTTCGGTTGATGTAGAAGCTTTAACGCGAATAGTAAATTATGTAATTGATGGTGGAGTAGAGTACTTGGTAGTTTTAGGAACTACAGCAGAATCGGCAACTTTATCACAAGACGAAAAAGAATTGGTTATCGATACAATAATTAAAGCAAATGCAGGAAGATTGCCATTAGTTTTAGGTGTTGGTGGAAATAACACGCACAAAGTAGTTGAAGAATTGAAAACAAGAGATTTTTCTCATTTCTCGGCTATTTTATCAGTTTCGCCTTATTATAACAAACCAACGCAAGAAGGAATTTACCAACATTTCAAAGCAGTTGCTGAAGCATCTCCAATTCCAGTAATTTTATACAATGTGCCAGGAAGAACAGCAAGTAACATGTTGCCATCAACTGTTATCCGAATTGCAAATGATTTCAAAAATGTAATTGGAATTAAAGAAGCTGCTGGTGATATTGTTCAAGCAATGAAATTAATCCAAACAAAACCAGAAGGATTTTTAGTGATTTCTGGAGATGATATGATTACCTTACCAATGGTTTTAGCAGGTGGAGCAGGAGTGATTTCAGTAATTGGAGAAGGTTTTCCAAAAGAATTCTCTGAAATGGTGCGTTTAGGATTGCAAAGAAAAGTGGATGAAGCGTATAAATTGCACTATCTTTTAGTAGATAGTATCGATATGATTTTCGAACAAGGAAACCCTGGCGGAATTAAAGAAGTCTTTAAAGCATTAGGATTATCTGAAAATACAGTAAGATTACCTCTAGTAAATGTAAATGAAGATTTAGCAACAAGATTGCATAATTTTACTCGTAAATTAAGTTAAAAAAAGATTTTTGTAGTAAACAAATAATGTCTAAATTTGCAGTTGCTTTTTTAGACTTCTAAAGTATTGAATTTTAAGAAAGATTAAATTTAAATAAATGAATAGAATAGTTAGTTTTCTTTTTATTGCAATTTTTTTGGTTTCGTGTAGCGAGTATCAAAAGGCATTAAAATCAGACGATGTTGCAATAAAAAATGAAGCAGCGAATAAAAAATATGAAGCTGGAAAATATTTAAAAGCTATCAGATTATACGAACAAATTGCACCAGCTTATAAAGGGAAACCAAACGCTGAGCGTATGTTTTACTTTTATTCAATGTCGCTGTATAAATCAGAACAGTACTATTTGGCAGGGTATCAGTTAGAAAATTTTGTAGCTACTTATCCTAAAAGTGAAAAAAGAGAAGAATGTGCTTTTTATGCTGCTGAATGTTTTTACAGATTATCACCAGTTTATAGTTTAGATCAAACCGATACTGAAAAGGCACTAGATAAAATGCAACGTTTTATAGATATCTATCCAGAATCTCAATTTTTACCTCAGGCTAATGTTTATGTAAAAGAATTAAGAGAAAAATTAGAAAAGAAAGCATTTGAAATTGCAAAACAATACAACACGATTTCTGATTTTAAAGGAGCTTTAAAAGCTTTAGAGAATTTCTTAGCAGATTATCCAGGAACTCCTTATAAAGAACAAGCTTTGTATTATAGATTTGATTCTGCTTATAAACTTGCTATTAATAGTGTTGAATCAAAAAAACAAGAACGTTTAGTTTATGCTAAGAATACATATACAAATTTAATTAAACATAACGGTCAAACGGAATATAAAGAAGAAGCTGATAAAATGTTAGCTGAATTGGAACAAGAATTACAAAAGTATACTAAATAAAAAGTAAATCATGGATTTAAAGAAAACAAATGCTCCTGTAAACACTATTACTTACAACAAAAGTAAATTAGAAGAGCCTACCGGAAACATTTATGAAGCGATTACTATTATGGCAAAACGCGCTAATCAAATCAATACTGAAATTAAAAAAGAATTGATTGAAAAATTAGAAGAGTTTGCTACTTATAATGATAGTTTAGAGGAAATTTTTGAAAACAAAGAGCAAATTGAAGTTTCAAAATTCTATGAAAAATTACCAAAACCACACGCTTTAGCAGTACAAGAGTGGGAAGAAGGTAAAATCTATTACAGAGACGCAAAATAATCATTATGTCTGTTTTAAGCGGTAAAAAAGTCTTGCTAGGTATATCTGGTGGTATAGCTGCTTATAAAACAGCCAATTTGGTTAGATTACTTATAAAAGCAGGTGCACAAGTACAAGTTGTAATGTCGCCTGCTTCTTTGCATTTTGTTACGCCACTTACTTTGGCAACCCTTTCTAAAAATCCAGTTTATTCTACTTTCTATAATGAAGAAGAAGGAAATGGCGAATGGAATAACCATGTAGAATTAGGTTTGTGGGCTGATTTTATGCTAATCGCTCCTGCTACAGCTAATACACTATCTAAAATGGCAAATGGTAATTGCGATAATTTACTTATAGCAACTTATTTGTCTGCAAAATGTCCAGTTTATTTTGCGCCTGCAATGGATTTGGATATGTACAAACACCCATCAACTTTAGATAGTTTTCATAAATTGAAATCATTTGGAAACACTATGATTCCTGCTGAAAGCGGCGAATTAGCTAGCGGTTTAGTTGGTGAAGGAAGAATGGCAGAACCTGAAAATATTGTTGCTTTTTTAGAAAAGGATATAGCTTCAAAATTACCTTTAAAAGGTAAGAAAATTTTAATAACTGCTGGTCCTACATACGAAGCAATAGATCCTGTTCGTTTTATTGGAAATCATTCTTCTGGAAAGATGGGTTTTGATATTGCTAATGAAGCTGCAAACAAAGGAGCAGAGGTTGTTTTGGTTTCTGGACCAACACATTTAAATGTAAAAAACACTTCGATACAATTAATTAGAGTAACTTCGGCTCAAGAAATGTACGAAGCTTGTCATCAATGTTACAAAGATGTTGATGTAGCCATTGCTGCTGCTGCTGTAGCGGATTATCGTCCAAAAAATGTAGCCAACCAGAAAATAAAAAAGAACGATTCAACGTTCTCTATAGAGTTAGAAAAAACAAAAGATATCTTAGCTTCGCTTGGAGAACAAAAGAAAAATCAGTTTTTAATAGGTTTTGCTTTAGAAACCGAAAATGAAATTGAACATGCAAAGCAAAAAATCCAGAAAAAAAACTTAGATTTGATAGTTTTAAATTCGTTAAATGATAAAGGTGCTGGTTTTGGACAACCTACAAATAAAGTAACTTTTATTTCAAAAGACTTTGAAATTGAACCTAAAGAACTAAAATCTAAAGAAGAAGTAGCTCAAGATATTATTAATAAAGTAATTCAGTTTTATGATGCGTAAAGTAGTACTAGTTGTAATTTTTTTATTTTCAATTGTTAATGTGTTTTCACAAGAACTTAATGCTACTGTATCGGTAAATTTTCAACAAGTAGCTAATGGCAACCCACAGTTATTTAAAAATTTAGAAACACAAGTTAAAGAGTTTTTAAATACAACAAAATGGACTACTAAAGAATATACTGATGTTGAAAAAATTGAATGCAATTTCTTTATTAACGTTAATTCTTTTGGAGCTAATAATTTTGAAGCTACGTTACAAGTACAATCATCAAGACCTGTTCATAATTCAACATTATCAAGTCCTATTTTAAATATAAATGATAAGAACTTTTCATTCCGATTTATCGAATTTGAAAATTTAATTTATGATCCAAATTCTTTTAATTCTAACTTAATATCGGTTTTAGCTTTTTATGCAAACGTAATCGTTGGTTTAGATCAAGATTCTTTTTCAGAATTAGGCGGTACAGAATATTTACAAGTAGCTTCAAATATTGTGAACGTAGCTCAAACAAGTGGTTTTAAAGGTTGGAATCAATCAGAAGGAAATAACAACAACAGAAATTTTTTAATTTCAGATATTTTATCAAGTACTTTTACACCTTTCAGACAATCTCTTTATCAATATCATAGATTAGGTTTAGATGTAATGTCAGAAGATGTTAAGAAAGGTAAAGAAGGAGTAGCAAAAGGAATTAATTACTTAGCTGAAGTACAAAAAACAAGACCAAATGCTTTATTAACCCGTACTTTTTTTGATGCTAAAACAGATGAAATTGTTTCCATTTTTAGTGGTGGACCAAGAGTTGATGTAACTTCTTTAGTAGAAACTTTAAATAGAATATCTCCATTAAATTCTCAAAAGTGGAGTAAAATTAAATAATACTCATACCTTTTATTATTTATGTTACTTTCACTATCTATAAAAAATTATGCGTTAATCGAATCGCTTGAAACTGATTTTTCTAATCAGTTTTCTGTTATAACTGGAGAAACCGGTGCCGGAAAATCGATTCTTCTTGGTGCTCTAGGTTTGGTTTTAGGTAATAGAGCCGATTTAACTTCTCTAAAAGACAAAGAGCAAAAATGTATTATTGAAGCTCAATTTGCTATTTCTAATTATAATCTTCAGTCTTTTTTTGATGAAAACGATATGGATTATGAAGATAAAACCATTATCAGAAGAGAAATTTTACCTTCTGGGAAATCGCGTGCTTTTGTAAATGATAGTCCGGTAAATCTTCAGGAATTACAGGAATTAGGTGCGATGTTGTTAGATATTCATTCCCAACATCAAACCCGAGAACTTACAGAAGAAAACTACCAAATTGATATTTTAGATGCGGTTGCGAATAATGGAGGATTCGTAAATTCTTATAAAAATGCATTGTCTGATTTCAAGTCGACTCAAAAAGAGTTGAAACAATTGATTTCTGAGAAAGAAGCTTTAGTTAAGGAATATGAATATAACTCTTTTTTACTGAATGAACTTTTAGCAGCCAATTTAATTGATGGCGAGCAAGAAGCACTAGAACAAGAATTAGAGCAATTAAGTAATGTTGAATTCATAAAAGAAAATTTTGAAAGAATTTTAGCTATTGCTAATGAAGAGCAAGTGGGCGCCTTAGTCAATTTGAAAGAAATTAAAATTTCACTTCAAAAAATTGCTGGTTTTTCCAATCAAAATGCACAATTATTAGAACGTTTGACAAGCAGTTTACTCGAAATTGAAGATATTATTTCGGAATGCGAACAAAGCAATGAAAAGATATTAGCCGATCCGGAACGATTAGAATTGGTGAATACTAAACTGCAAACCATCTATAATTTACAAAAGAAACATCAAGTACAAACCATTGCTGAATTGTTAGTAATTCAAAACGAATTAGATGCTAAAGTTATTCGTGTTGATGATTTGGACGGTGCTATTAATAAATTACAATCCGAATTAAGTTCGAAACAAGCCAAAGTTGATGAAGTTGCTCATTCGATTTTTGAAAATAGAAAGAAAACAGCTCCAATTTTAATTGAAAAAATTAAAGCAATTTTATCACAATTAGGTATGGTAGAAGCTAATTTTCAAATCGAAATCAATCATACCGATTCTTATAATACAAAAGGAAAAGATGAAGTGGTTTTACTATTCTCGGCAAACAAAGGAACCAGTTTTGGATTATTGAAAAAAGTAGCTTCAGGCGGAGAAATGTCGCGCATCATGTTAGCAATCAAAGCCATTTTAGCGAATTATTCGAAACTTCCAACCATCATTTTTGATGAGATCGACACCGGAGTTTCAGGAGAAATTGCAATTAAAATGGGTGAAATCATGAAGGAAATGAGTGCTACAATGCAAGTATTTGCCATTACACATTTACCACAAATTGCGGCAAAAGGAAATTCGCATTATAAAGTATCAAAACGTAATTTAGGTGAAACTACAATTTCAGAATTAAATCTGCTAACATCAGAAGAAAGAATCCAACAAATAGCCGAAATGTTATCAGGAAAAGATATAACCGATTCGGCTTTACAACACGCAAAAGCTTTGCTGAATTAATTTTTTAAAGTACTTTTGCTTACCAATTTAAACGACAACAAACCAATTATAAAAATAGAATATCATGATTATAGAACCAAGAATGCGAGGATTTATTTGTTTGACAGCTCATCCAAAAGGTTGCGAACAAAATGTAAAAAATCAAATTGAATATGTAAAATCAAAAGGAAAAATCAACGGACCTAAAAGAGTGTTAGTTATTGGTGCTTCAACAGGTTTTGGTTTGGCTTCAAGAATTACAAGTGCTTTTGGTTCTGATGCTGCTACTATTGGTGTATTTTTTGAAAAAGAACCTTCTGAAGGTAAAACTGCATCTCCAGGTTGGTATAACTCTGCAGCTTTTGAAATGGAAGCTCAAAAAGCTGGATTATATGCAAAAAGTATAAACGGTGATGCTTTTTCAAACGAAGTAAAGCAACAAGCAATCGATATGATTAAAGCTGATTTAGGTCAGATTGATTTAATCATTTACAGTTTGGCATCTCCAGTACGTCAACATCCAGTAACAGGTGTTTTACATCGTTCTACTTTAAAACCTATTGGAAGTACTTTTACGAATAAAACAGTTGATTTTCATACAGGAAATGTAACTAGTGTTTCTATCGAGCCAGCTAACGAAGAAGATATTGCAAATACTGTAGTGGTAATGGGAGGTGAAGATTGGTCAATGTGGATGGATGCTTTAAAAGGAGCAGGTGTTTTAGCTGAAGGAGCAACTACAATTGCTTATTCTTACATTGGACCAGAAGTTACTGAAGCAGTTTACAGAAAAGGAACAATCGGAAGAGCAAAAGACCATTTAGAAGCTACGGCTTTTGAAATTACAGAGAAATTAAGAGATATTAATGGAAAAGGTTATGTTTCTGTAAATAAAGCATTGGTAACACAAGCTAGTTCGGCAATTCCAGTAATTCCATTATATATTTCATTGTTATATAAAATCATGAAAGCGGAAGGAATTCATGAAGGTTGTATTGAGCAAATCCAACGTTTGTATGCTGATAGATTGTATACTGGAAATGCAGTTCCAACAGACGATAAAGGAAGAATTCGTATCGATGATTGGGAAATGAGAGCAGATGTACAAGAGAAAATTGCTAAATTATGGGGTGAATCAACTACAGAAACTTTAGTTGAATTAGGAGATTTAGCAGGATATAAACAAGATTTCTTAAACTTATTTGGATTTGGGTTTGAAGGGGTAGATTATCAAGCTGATACTAATGAAATGGTTATGGTACCGAGTATCAAATAAATCAAAATACAACATTTTGAATAAAAATTGTTACAAAACTCTAGCTTGGCTAGAGTTTTTTGTTTTTTATCGATGTTTTATTGCTTTTCGTCGATATTAAGAGAAAGTTATCTTTAGGTTGTGTTTTTAGTGATTAATATATTTATTTAATAGTTAAATTTGTAGTTGCTTAACAAAAAATTATAAATACATGAAAAAAATTACTTTATTTTTATTTGCGCTCTTTACGTGCTGGCAAATAAATGCCCAAGTAAGTTCCTATGCTTTTAGTCAAAGTAGTGGTACTTACACACCAATAACGGGCGGCACATTAGCTGCGTCTGGAGCATCTCTCGATGACACTATTCTGAGTGTTACTTTACCAACAGCTTTTGCTTACAATGGTAATAGTATTACTACAGTTGGCTTTAGTCCCAATGGTTATTTGATCATGGGTAATACTACAACTCATGGTTATACTCCATTATCAAGTACTGCTACATCTAATGGTGTTATTTCTGGACTTGGAATGGATTTAGTTTCTAATACGGCTACTTCTGAGTTAAGATGGGAGCAAATAGGAAATGAAATCATTTTTCAATGGAAAGAGTTTAGAAGATATTTAGCTACACCGGAAAGTATAAATTTTCAAATTAGGTTAAACACTTCTAATGGCCAAATTAATGTTGTATATGACGCTCCAACTACTGTTGTCGCTAGTGAAACTAGAATTCCACAAGTTGGATTAAGAGGTACAGCAAATGCGGATTATAATGCTAGAAGGCTTACTACATCTGTTCCAGATGCAACACCTTCATGGAATGATACTGCTGCGGCAACTTCAAATGCACATAACGTAAGATTTACTAATACAGCTCCAGCTGCTTTTCCTTCTTCGGGATTAACTTTTACTTGGTCGCCTCCAGTTCCTTGTTCAGGTGCTCCAGTTGCAGGTACTGTTACTCCAGCGTTACAGAATGTATGTACAGGAGTAGTGCCTGCTAATTTGGTGGGTTCTGGTTATTCTTCAGGAGTAACAGGTCTTACTTTTCAATGGGAAGAGTCAAATGATGATGGTGCAACAGATGCATGGGCACCTGTTGTAGGTGGTACAGGAGCTACAACTGCTACTTATACTCCACCTGCTTTTTCAGGAACACCTATATATTACAGATTAAATGTAACATGTACAAATTCTTCATCTTCTGCTCAAACAGCGTCAGTTTTAGTATCAGCTCCAATTACCCCAACTAATCAAATTACGGCTGTAACAATTCCAGCAGGAACTGTAAATTATGCTCAGGCTGTAGTAAACTGGACTAACGGAAATGGTAATAGAAGAGTTGTTTATATTAGTAACTCAGCTACTTTTACTGATCCAGTAAATGGTAATGCTCCAGCTTTAACAGCGAATACTGTTTATTCTGGTTCAGGACAACAAATAATATTTGATGGTACAGGTACTACAGTTACTGTAACTGGCTTAGCTACTGGAACACAATATTATATTAAAGCTTATGAATATGTTCGTTGTGGTTCAGGACCATACGATTACTACTATAATGTAACAACAGGTACTAATATAGGAACTTTCACAACTTGTGGAGTTTATGCTGTTCCAGCTTTAGAAGATTTTACAGCTTATGTGCCAGGTTGTTGGCAGGAAGCTGATAACGGGAATTTGACAACTGGTCCAGCTACTTTTGGAACTAGTTCTTGGGCTGCTGATGGTTTCGGAAATGTTGGAACTACTGGGGCTATGAGAGTTAATTTAGACTTTACAGGTGATAATGATTGGATTTTATCGCCTCTATATACAATTCCAGCTAATTATGAATTAAAATTTGATGCTTCGGCAAATCAATGGGGTACTAATCCTATAGCGCCAACAACACCATGGGAAGCAGATGATTTTGTTGAAGTTTTAGTTTCAACAGGAACTACAAACTGGAACGTTTTGTACACATATAATAATACAAATGTTCCTTCCAATACTGGAACTCCAAACATAATTGATTTAGATGCATATGCAGGTCAAACTGTTAGATTTGCATTTAGAGGTGTTGAAGGTGGAACTGATGGCGGTGCTGATATTGAATTAATCGTTGATAATTTTGAATTAAGAGAAACTCCTCCTTGTGTGGAGCCAACTACATTATCAGCTACAAACATAACTTTTAGTAGTGCTGATTTATCATGGGTTGATCCTTCTGGAACTCAATTCGATTATTACTACGTTGTCCAACCAGCTGGTGGTGGTGTACCAGCAGTAGCAGGTGATTATGTAGATATAGGTGATTTGCCTTTGACTGTTAATGCTTTAAGTTCAAATACAAATTATGAATTTTGGGTAAGAGCTGACTGTGGAGGTGCTGGATATAGTGCTTGGGTTGGTCCATTTACTTTCAGAACTTTATGTTCTGCTATAAATACGTTCCCTTTTGTTGAAACATTTAATACTGATTCAACTACAGAATCTTGTTGGTTAGTTGTTAATGGTAATGCTGATGGTGATCAATGGAATATGAATGGAACAACTATACCAAGAAATGGTCAATCTGCAGAATTATATACAGATTTTAATACTGTAAATAATGACTACTTAGTTTCTCCACAATTAGATTTAGGTACTACAGCTAAAAGATTAAAGTTTTGGGTTAGACATTATTCAAATTTTGAACCAGATAATTTAAATGTTAGAATTTCTACTACAGGAAGAGATATTCCAAGCTTTGCTTCTAACAATTTATTAACTCTAACTACTACTCAGATAACAACTACATATACTGAGTATATTGTTGATTTAAGTGCATATAGTGGTTTAGTTTATATTGCATTTGCTCGTGAAGATGCGCCAGCTGATGGTTGGTATGTTTCTATTGACGATGTTACTGTTGAAGACGCTCCAACGGCACCACCTGTTTGTGCAACTAATGTTGTAGCAACTCCTCATCCAACATGTGGAAACTATGCTAATTCTATTACATGGGATGTTACATCTGGTGCTGATGGATATTACGTTACTATTGGTACAACAACTGGTGGAAATGATATTGCAAATGCGGTTTCAGTTTCTGGTACTTCTTATAACTTTACTGGTAACTTTAATACTACATATTTTTATACAATTGTTCCTTATAATGCTAATGGTTCAGCAACTGGTTGTACAGAACAATCTTTCGCTACAAATGTTAATGGTTGTTATTGTGTATCTGCTCCAACTTCTGTTGATGGTTTAGGTATCACAAATGTTCAAATTGTGTCAACAAATTTTGCAAATACAGTTTCAACATCTCCAGTTTACAATGATCATACTGCAACACCTGTAGATATGTCTCAAGGAATTAATAACAACGTTCAAATTTCTTTTGATACAGGTTTTGGTTATGATTATAATATTGTTATTTGGATTGATGCAAATGACGATTTTAATTTAGATGCTTCAGAGATTGTTTATACTGGTTTAGCTCCTAATACTCCTATTGTAACTCATAACGCATCTTTTGTTATGCCAGGTACAATGCCACTAGGACAACATAGAATGAGAATAGTGGCTACTGATGCTTTACAAACACCATCTAATCCATGTTATTCTGGTACTTATGGTGAAACTGCTGATTTTACAGTTAATATTGTTGCAGCTTCGTGTACGCCACCAGCAGCTACAACAACTGTAGTTCCTGCTTGTGGTACTGCTCAATATTCTATTGACGTAAATGTAACTGCTTTAGGAAGTGGAACACCTTCTATTACAGATGGAACAACTTCATGGCCAGTTTCAGCTATTGGAGTAGTAAATGTTGGACCATTTGCTAGTGGTTCTTCGGTTACTTTAACTTTATTACACGGTTCGGATGCCACTTGTAATTTACCTTTAGGTTCATTCAATTATGCTTGTCCTCCGGCTAATGATGACTGTTTAAATGCTCAAGTTTTAACTCCAGGAGGTGTTTTTGGAGATAATGATGTTGTTGGAACAAATGTTGCTGCTACTGCTTCAACAGGAGAAACAGCTCCAGGTTGTGCTTCGTATTCTGGTGGTGATGTTTGGTATCAAGTTACTGTTCCAGCTTCTGGTTCTTTAACTATTGAAACAAACAATAATTCAAGTGCTATTTCAGATACAGGTTTAGCAGTTTATTCAGGTTCATGCGGTGCTTTAGTATTAGTAGAGTGTGATGACGATGACAGTGCTGATGGTAACTTCTCATTAATTTCTTTAACAGGAAGAACTCCTGGTGAGGTTTTATTTGTAAGAGTTTGGGAATATAGCAATGATGCTTTTGGAACATTCTTGGTGTCTACTTACGATGCTTCATTATCTTCAGGTTCATTTGATAACGCTAATTTCACAGCTTATCCAAATCCTGTAAAAGATGTATTAAATGTGTCTTACACTACTGAAATTTCTTCAATTAGAGTAATCAACATGATTGGTCAAGAAGTAATTTCTAAAAATATTAACGCTACTTCAACTCAAGTTGATATGTCTCAATTAAGTGCTGGTACTTACATTGTAAATGTAACAGTAGGAGACAACGTTAAAACATTAAAAGTTGTTAAGCAATAAATATTAAATTTAGTTAATGATTAAAGTCCCGATTCATTCGGGACTTTTTTTTATCTTTTTTCTAAAATTTAATTATGTACAAGGAAGAAATAACCCATATAAATTAGATAACAACTATTTAAAATCTTTAAAAATTATGTAGGTTTGTAAAAAAAATAAAATGTATTTTTCATTTATTGTTCCAGTATACAACCGACCTGATGAAATTGATGAATTGCTTGAAAGCTTATCTAAGTTTACATCAACTATTCCTTTTGAAACAGTAATCATAGAAGATGGTTCTACAATTCCATGTGGTAATATAATTGAAAAATATAAAGATGAGTTAACCATTTCCTATTACTTTAAACCAAATTCAGGTCCAGGAGATTCTCGAAATTACGGAATGAAAGTGGCTAAAGGTGATTATTTTATCATTCTTGATTCTGACTGTATTATTCCTTCAGATTATTTAACTCAGGTTCAAAAAAGTTTAGAATTAGAATATGTAGATTGTTTTGGAGGTCCAGATGCGGCATTAGATTCGTTTTCCGATATTCAAAAAGCAATTAATTTTACGATGACCTCTTTCTTAACAACTGGCGGAATTAGAGGTGGAAGTGAAAAAGTTGATAAATTTCAACCTAGAAGTTTTAACATGGGATTATCCAAAAAAGCTTTTGAAGCATCAAATGGTTTTGGAAATATCCATCCTGGTGAAGATCCTGATTTATCTATTCGATTATGGAACTTAGGTTTCAAAACTAAGTTAATAAAAAGTGCTTTCGTATATCATAAAAGAAGAATTAGTTGGGAAAAGTTCCAAATCCAAGTCAATAAATTTGGAAAAGCACGACCTATTTTAAATTCATGGTATCCAGAACACAAAAAAATTACATTCTGGTTTCCAAGTTTATTTCTAATAGGATTTTTATTTTCGGTTTTCTTAGCTTTTTTTAATTTTCCCTTTTTTCTTGCGCTTTATGGATTTTACTTTTTACTATTATTTATGACTTCGTTATTATTCAATAAAAATCTAAAAATTGCGTTATATTCATTATGGGCTACCATAATTCAGTTTTATGGTTATGGAAAAGGATTTTTACTATCATACTTTAAAATCTCAATTTTAAAACAAAAACCTCAAGAAGCTTTTCCTGAGTTGTTTTTTAAGAAATAAATATGACTAAAATAATTGGTTTAACTGGTGGTATTGGAAGCGGAAAATCTACCGTAGCAAATTATATTGCTTCAAAAGGAATTCCTGTTTACATTGCTGACGAAGAAGCCAAGAAAATTATGGAACGTGAAGATGTAAAGCAAAAAATTCAAAATTTGTTTTCAGAATCAGTTCTTAATGATGATACATCTTTAAATCGAAAAAAAATTGCCGAATTCGTTTTTAACAATCCAGAAAAGTTAAAAGAATTAAATGCCATTGTTCATCCTGAAGTACAACTTCATTTTAAAAATTGGTTAAATAACCACAAAGACTTCCCTTTTGTAATTAAAGAAGTTGCTATTTTATTTGAAACAGGTGGAAATAAGCACTGTGATAAAGTTATTTTAATTACTGCTCCAGAAGAACTTAGGATAGAAAGAGCCATGAAACGTGATAATTTAACAAAAAAAGACATTTTAGTTAGAATTAACAATCAACTTCCTGACTCAAAAAAGAAAAAATGGAGTGATTTTATAATTGATAATATAAATTTAAACGATACTTTCTTAAAAACCGATGAAATTCTTAAAATATTAGCAAAAACATAAAATTTTGTTTATATGTTAATCTTTGGTTAATGTATTTTAACGAGAAATGTTAAAATGTTAAATTTGTTTCGATGAATAAGTCAAGGTTTAGATTATTGGTCTTTTTAATGAGTTTGTCATTAATTGGAATCATACTAGTTCAATTGTATTGGATTTCTACTTCATTGGATAAAAATGAAGAGGAATTCAAATACCACGTTCAGCAAGTTTTAGGAAATGTTTCCAACACAATTAAAGAAAAAGAGTTGGTTACCTTCTATAATCACTACAATAAGATTATAGATAGTACAGGAAAAGTTCCACAAGAAGACGAGTTAAAAGAAATATATTTCTACGAACGCGATAAAAAAACAAATGAAACTATAATTTACACTAATACTTTAGTAGCAGAAAACTACGGAATCAATGGTTCGTTCTTTGATAAAAATGCAAATTCAGTCAATTTTGGAAATGTAGTTTCTAAACGAAAAACAGAAGTTTATAGCGGAAACTCTTTAAACGACGGAAGTTTACAAATGCGTTCTTTTCCTGATGTTACGATAAAAAAATCGGGAAGTGTTTCTAGTTTGGATAAAGCTAATTTTGAAGTAGCTTTTAAAGATGTAGTGTCTTTAAAACCATTGCAAGAAAGAGTTTCTACAGAACAATTAGGTAAATACTTAAAAGATGAGCTTCACAAATATGGAGTAAAAACACCTTTTGAATTTGGTATTTATAGTAATGGCTTAGCAACAAAAGTACGTTCTGAAGATTTTAAATATGATGTAAAAACAACTTACGGAATTCCCGTTTTTCAGGATAATGAAGGAATGTCTAAATACCAACTGTTAGTTAGTTTTCCCCAAAAAAATAAATTTGTATTCTCTTCTTTAATTGGAATTTCAAGTTTGTCCTTATTGTTCACTTTGGTTATTGTGTTAACGTATTCAAGTGCGTTGAATCAATTAATCAAACAAAAGCAAATTTCTGAAATCAAAACCGATTTCATTAATAATATGACACACGAGTTCAAAACACCTATTGCTACTATAAATTTGGCTTTAGATGCAATTAAAAACCCTAAAATTATAGATGATAAGGAAAAGGTACAACGTTACCTTCAAATGATAAAAGAAGAAAACAAACGAATGCACGCTCAGGTTGAAAATGTATTGCGAATTTCTAAATTAGAAAAGAATGAGCTAGACATTTCTAAAGAACCAAGAGACGTAACCGAAATTATTGAAGATGCCATCGAACACGTTAGTTTAATTGTAGAAGATAGAGAAGGTATAGTTCATCAGCATTTTAATGCACAACGAAGTACGATTCTATTAAACGAAGTACATTTTACCAATGTATTAGTAAACGTGTTAGATAATGCTATAAAATATTCGCCAAATGCACCTGTAATTAATGTTTTTACAGAAAATATTAAAGACTTTATTCTGATAAAAATTCAAGATCAAGGTGCCGGAATGAGTAAAGTAGCACAAAAAAGAGTTTTTGAAAAATTCTACCGTGAACATACGGGAGATTTACATAATGTAAAGGGTCATGGGTTAGGATTAGCCTACGTAAAACAAATAGTTGAAGACCACAACGGTCAAATATTTGTAGAAAGCGAAAAAGGTAAAGGAAGTACCTTTATCATAAAAATGCCATTAATAAATTAAAAAAAATATACACACAATTACTATGGAAGCAAAGAAAATATTATTAGTTGAAGACGATCCAAACTTTGGAGCGGTTTTAAAAGATTATTTAATGATAAATGATTTTGACGTTACGTTAGCTAAAAACGGAATGGAAGGATTTGAAAAATTCAAAAAAGACACTTTCGATTTATGTATTTTAGATGTAATGATGCCTTACAAAGATGGATATACTTTAGCGAGAGAAATTCGCGAAAAAAATCAAGAAGTGCCTATTATCTTTTTAACGGCTAAAACATTGAAAGAAGACGTTTTAAAAGGATATAAAGTAGGAGCTGATGATTATTTGAACAAGCCTTTTGATTCTGAAGTACTTTTAATGAAAATTAAAGCGATTATACAAAGAAAAGCTACTGAAGTTAAACCAGATACGACTAAATTTGAGTTCGAAATTGGTAAATTCCACTTAAATTCAAAATTACGTTTCTTAACTTTTCCAGGTCAAGAGCCAATTAAATTATCACCAAAAGAGTGCGAATTATTAAAAATGTTAGCACTTCACGAGAACGATTTGATGCCAAGAGAATTAGCATTAACAAAAATTTGGAGAGACGACAACTACTTCACATCAAGAAGTATGGACGTGTATATTGCTAAATTGAGAAAATTCTTAAAGCAAGATGAAAACGTAGAAATCTTAAACATTCACGGAGAAGGTTTTAGATTAGTAATCAAAAAATAATAAAAAAAGTCCTGAAGTAATTCAGGACTTTTTTTATTCAATAATTTCTAAAGCATAACAAATCTTATCGTCTTTAGAAATGATGTACGTATTTTCATTTTTTGAAATTACCGCTTCATCATTCCAATTTAATTCTTTCAAGAAATTCATTTCAAAACCTTTTATGTGTTGTTTTAAAACGAATTTTCTATCCATCGTATTTAAACACCATTCTAAGTATTTCACGTTGTTAGCATGATTTACAATATCCAAATCGGATAATTGTACTTTGTAATCCAACACTTTTTCAAACGGAACATCTAAGTTAATACGCTGCACCGATTTTTCAGTTGCGTTGTGATCTGGGTATTTTATAAAATGTTCGTGAGGTAACGCTAAATTTTCAGGTCGTCTAATTTGCGTATTTAAAACTGCCCAGTAGGTTTCACAACCCGCTAATTTCTCATCACCAAGAAACAATTCCAAACAACGCGTTGAACGTGAATTTTCTAACGATTTTATCCACGTTTTTACCGTTACTTTTTCTTTCCATTTGGGTAAGCTAATGATTTCTAAACGCATTTTGCTCATTACCCAAGCTTGGTGATGTTCTTGCATGTCACTAAAACTAATTCCACCTAAATCGGCATGAATTCCGGCTGTAATTTGAAAAATATTGCACAACTCAGTATATTTCAACAAACCGTTTGGATAGCATTGCAGAAAATTGATTTCGTATTCTTGTTCTAAAATAGATGTAAAGTTAGGTGAGATGGGCATTTTAATTTTTTTATTTTTTGGAACACAGATTATAAAAATTAGAGAAATTATAATAACTTTTTAAATTTATTCAATCTGTGTTTCTTTATTATTAATTGTATTGTTTACAGAATTTATAATCTCTTTTCTATCAGTTAAATAATCAAACCAACTTACATTTTCCGTTCGTTTAAACCAGGTAATTTGTCGTTTAGCAAAACGTCTCGTATTCATTTTAATTTGTTCGATGGCGAAATCTAATGTGGTTTTTCCGTCAAAATAATCGAATAATTCTCTGTAACCAACCGTTTGTAACGCATTCAAATGTTTATTTGGACACAAAGCTTGTGCTTCGGCTAAAAGTCCTTCATTTAGCATGATATCCACTCGTTGGTTGATTCTGTCGTACATGATTTCCCTGTCCGCTTCTAAACCGATGATAATAGGAGTGAAGTTTCTCAAATTTTTTCGTTTACCAATAAAACTCGAATACGGTTTTCCACTTCCAATACAAACTTCTACAAAACGTTTCATACGTTGCGGATTTTGTAAGGTTTGCGGATTTTCAGTTTGTAGTTTTTGGTAATATTCCGAATCTATTTTTTGAAGTTGTTCTTGTAAAAATTCGATTCCTAATTCATCATATTTAGCATTAATTTCAATTCGAACGGAATCATCAATATCTGGAAAATCATCAAAACCTTTCAAAATGGCATCGACATATAATCCCGAACCACCCACCATAATTTGAATGTTTTTTTTCTGAAATAGTTCGTCCAATTTCGCTAAAGCTTCTTGTTCAAAATCACCAACCGAATAACTTTCGAATATGGATTTATTCTGGATGAAATGATGAGTAGCTGAAGCTAATTCTTCGTCACTCGGAACAGCTGTACCAATTTTCATTTCTTTAAAAAACTGACGACTATCGCACGAAATAATATCACAACCAAAATGTTGTGCTAAAGCAATACTTAATGCTGTTTTTCCAATGGCTGTTGGACCAATAATCGTAATTAGGTAATTCATTTTATAATTCGCTTCCGCAATCTTGACAAAATTTTGCGTTAATTAAGTGTTCATGACTACCACAGTTTTGGCAAACTTTTTTGTCACTTTCTCTTGTTTTAGGTGTGTTTTTTGCAATTTCCGCGGTAATAATTCCAGTTGGAACTGCAATGATTCCATAACCCATAATCATAACAAATGAAGCAATAAATTGTCCTAAAGGAGTAATCGGGGTAATATCACCAAATCCTACTGTCGTTAAAGTTACAATACACCAATAAATCGAAACCGGAATACTGGTAAATCCTGCTTCATCTCCTTCTACAACATACATTACCGAGCCAATGATAATACAACTTATCAAAATAAAGTACATGAAAACCAAGATACGACCACGACTCGCAATAATCGATTCTCGTAAATGCACCGATTGACTTGAGAATTGAGGATGGTTTAATATTTTGAATAATCGCAATAGTCGTAAGGCTCTAATAACAGTGAAAACACTAGTTCCAGTTACAAAAAAAGATAAATACATCGGTAAAATTGCTACCAAATCGATAATTCCGTAAAAACTTAAAATGTAATTGATGGGTTTTTTTATCGTAATGATTCGTAAAATGTATTCAATTGTGAAGAAAATGGTTATTATCCATTCGGAAACTAAAATGAAAGAGTGGTATTTTCCATCGAATTCTTTTACGGTTTCTAGCATTACCAAGACAACACTGAGCAAAATCAAACCTAAAAGAATTAAATCGAAAAGTCTTCCCGCAACTGTGTTAGTTCCGTAGATAATGATGTGAGCTTTTTGTTTGAAAATCTCGTATTTCGACTTAACTTCATTCATAAAAACAAAATTAAGCAATTAAAATTGAATTACTTTGTAAACTTTATTTTTGCGTAAATAGGTTTGAATAATCGTTTTTGTATCACGATTATGTTGCATTGTAATAATGATGTTTTTAAGAATATCAATGTTATTCACTTGATAATTTAATTCGTAAAAACAATAGCCTTTGTAAACACCATTTTCAATTAAAATTGCACTTCTTTCATCAAAAGTTCTTCCACGATCGATAATCACCATGTTGTTGTTTTCAAAAGTGTTTTCTTCGATGAATTCTAACACGCGTTCGTTATAACTTTCTGGATTTTCTTCTCCCAAACAAGCACCATTACATTCTTTAATTTTGTATTGAAAACAACCATTTTGAGTATCATATAAACCATTGATTTTCTGACACAAATTATGTTTTTCGGTTATCTTAAATAATGCATTTCTTCCTTCTTGTAACGATGTAAACGAAGTGATTTCTTTTTTTCTACCATCAGCTTTTTCTACAGTTAAAGCAATGTAGCCTTGTTCGTTTTTATGTTGATACAACGCATATTGGAAAATACTTTTGCGTTGGGCTCTGTTATAAATAGGTTTGTTGATTTTGATTTCTTCACTTTCTTTTAAAAGTGCGATTAATTCGCTCCCAGTTTCTTCAAAAGTTACCGCATAAACATCGCGTTGGATTTTTTTACTTTTGCTTGATGTTCCTGTGAAATGTTGATTAACACGTTTTTTGATGTTTTTACTCTTCCCAATGTAAATTAAATCGCCTTTTTCATTGTGAATGTAGTAAATACCTGTTTTAGAAGGTAAATTCTCTACAATATCCAACAATTTTGGCGACATTCCCGATTTGATTTCGGTTTTGATGAAACTTTTGACGATTTCTTTTTCAACGTCTTTTACCATCAACATTTTGAATAATTTCACCGTAGCCAAAGCATCGCCACTCGCACGATGTCTGTCTGCCATAGGAATTCCAAGCGAACGCACTAATTTCCCTAAACTATATGATTCTTGACCTGGAATTAACTTTTTAGCTAATTCAACGGTACAAAGTGTTTGTTTTTTAAAATCGTAACCTAAACGTCTAAACTCGGTTTTTAAAATACGGTAATCGAAAGAAGCATTATGCGCTACAATCACGCAACCTTCCGTAATTTCGATGATTCTTTTGGCTACTTCATAGAATTTTGGAGCACTTCTTAGCATAGCGTTATTAATCCCGGTCAATTTCACCACAAAAGGTTGAATTGGTTTTTCAGGATTTACAAGGCTAATGAATTGATCTATTACTTCATGACCATCAAATTTATAAATGGCGATTTCGGTAATTCCTTCTTCGTTGAATTGGCCTCCAGTGGTTTCTATGTCGAGTATACAGTAAATAGTTTAAATGTTTAAAGGGTTATAAATTTAAAAGAGTTTAGTCTATTCTCTATTATCTGCTTCCAAAGATACTACTTCCAATTCGAACCATCGTACTTCCGCATGAAATTGCGAGTTGATAATCTCCCGACATTCCCATTGAAAGAGTGTTCAGTTGACAGTGTTCAGTGTTCAGTTTTTTATATTTATCAAAAATCATTTTTAGATGTTTGAATTCTTTTTCGATTTGGTTTTGGTTTTCTGTGAACGTTGCCATTCCCATTAAACCTACGATTCGGATGTTTTTATAGTTTTCTTTATTTTGCTGAATTTCATTCAGAATCTCATCTAATTCTTGTTCGTCTAATCCAAATTTGCTTTCTTCTTCCGCGATGTAAACCTGCAACAAACAATCAATCACACGATTGTTTTTAGCCGCTTGTTTGTTGATTTCTTGCAATAATTTCAAACTGTCCACACCGTGAATCAAACTCACATAAGGTGCCATGTATTTGACTTTATTGGTTTGCACGTGACCAATCATGTGCCATTCGATGTCTTTTGGCATGACTTCCCATTTGTCGGTCATTTCTTGGATTTTGTTTTCTCCAAAAATGCGTTGACCTGTATCATACGCTTCCATTAAATCCGCTACAGGTTTGGTTTTTGAAACCGCTACCAATGTAACGTGAACTGGAAGTTGAGATTTTATGGTATTGAGGTTTTGAGAGATTGACATTTTTTTGAAAATTAAAAATTAAAGTTTCCAAAATTTTAAGTTTAATAGACATACCGCTATAATGAAAAAACAAAATATTATAATGTTTCGAGGCGCTTTTTCAACTGATTGTTCTTGTTTTAAATTAGTTTTTCCAAATTTTATTAAGAGCCAAAATATGAAACCTCCTAATTCATTTAACCATTCATATTTAGAGTTTTTCATTTTCTTCATGCTATTAATTACAACTCATAAACCACCAAACCACTTCTAAACTTCGGTTCGATATACGTTGATTTTGGAGGCATGATTAAGTTGTTATCGGCTAAGGCTTTAATTTCGTTGATGGCGGAAGGGTAGAGCATGAAGCCAACTTCAAATTCGCCTTCGTCTATTAAATCTTTAATAACAGAAATCGATTGCTTTCCTGGAATGTAATCAATGCGTTCGTCGTTTCTTAAATCTTCGATTCCTAATAATGGGAAAAGGACTTTGTCGTATAAAATTTGAGCGTCTAAATTGTCTAAAATGGATTCTCCTAATCTCGACTCCGCTCGATTTGACAATTCTGTGTTTTGATGTTTGTAGAACAAAGCGTAAAAACTGCCATCTAAGTACATTCCGAATTCAAACTTATTTTGGGGTTTCCAAATTTCTTGGTCTTTAGCCACAATGACGAAATGTTCAGATAATTTTTTAATGAAAGTATCTTTCGACAAACCATTCAAATCGCGAATTAAGCGGTTGAATTCGTAGATTTTTACGTTGCTTTCGGCAATTAAGAAACTCATGAAATAATTCAGATTTTCGTTACCTAAATGTTTGTCTTGCTCGAACAACAACTCCGCTGAAGCCGAACGATGGTGTCCATCGGCAATGTATAAATTCGGAATTTTTTCGAAATGTTCTTGCAACCAATCGATTTCAGATTGTGTATCAATTTTCCAGAGGGTGTGTTTTTCTTTATTGGTTGTCGAATATTCGTAAATAGGTTCACTCTGTTTTCGCAATGCAATAAACGTATTGATTTCCACACTGTCGGGATAGGTAATTAAAACCGGTTCCGTATTAAAATTCGTTTGATGCAAATAATCTTTGAACAATTCCACTCGATATTGTAAGGTATCTTCGTGTTTTTTGATGACGTTATTTTGGTAATCTTTCACCGAAGTTCCCGCAATTATTCCAGTAAAAGTTTGCCCTTTTGACTGGATTTCGTACAGATAAAAAACAGGATGTTCTTCTTCAATTAGAATTTGGTCGTGTTTAAAATCTTGATATTTGTTAGCAACGGCTTTAAAACGCTTTTCCAACGACACTTTTTGCGCATTGGCATAAGCAGGATGAATCACATGCAAAAACGAATACGGATTGAAATCCAACCAAGCAGCAAGCTCAGCCGAACTATAATCGTCATAAGTTCTACACGTTACCAAAGCCACTTTGTCTGGCGCTGGTCGTACTGCTTTGAAAGGTTTTATTTTGGCCATTTTTGAGTGATTAGTAATTAGTGATTAGTAACTAGCTATTCACTAATTACTAATCACTTTTCACTTTATTTAGAAAATTGTTTCGAAACTTTCTCTGCTTTTTTGCTTTCAGAGTAATCGTAGAATCCTTCTCCTGATTTAACTCCTAACTTTCCAGCCATTACCATGTTTACTAATAACGGACATGGAGCGTATTTTGGATTTTTGAATCCGTCGTACATTACGTTTAAGATCGATAAACAAACATCTAATCCAATGAAGTCAGCTAATTGTAATGGACCCATTGGGTGCGCCATTCCTAATTTCATAACCGTATCAATTTCGTAAACACCACCAACACCATTGTATAACGTTTCGATAGCTTCGTTAATCATTGGCATTAAAATTCGGTTAGCTACGAAACCTGGATAATCGTTTACTTCTGTTGGAACTTTGCCTAATTTCACTGATAAATCCATGATGATTTTTGTAACTTCATCAGAAGTATTGTATCCACGGATGATTTCTACCAATTTCATAATCGGCACTGGATTCATAAAGTGCATTCCGATTACTCGTTCTGGATGCACTACGTTAGCAGCAATTTGAGTAATAGAAATTGAAGAAGTATTCGTAGCCAAAATTACGTTATGATCGCAAACTTCACTCAATTGTTTGAAGATGTTGAATTTCAATTGTACGTTTTCTGTAGCAGCTTCCACTACTAAATCACATCCTACAACACCGTCTTTAACGTCGGTATAGGTGATAATATTTCCGATAGTTTTGTGTTTGTCTTCTTCGGTGATACTTCCTTTTGCTACCATTCGGTCAAGGTTAGCGGCGATAGTTGCCATTCCTTTTTCTAATGATTTTTCTGAAATATCGATTAATTTTACGGTAAATCCGCTTTGCGCGAAAGTATGAGCAATTCCGTTACCCATAGTTCCTGCTCCGATTACTGCGATTGTGTTCATTGTTTTATTTTAGGTTTGTTTGGTTTTTTATTTTCTTTCGTTCATACACTCAATAATCTGATACGCCACACGAAGTGCTTCTGTACCATCTTCTAAAGTTACGATTGGAGTGGTATTGTTGTTGATGGCATCTGCGAAAGTTTCTAATTCGTCCAAAATTGCGTTGTTAGCATCCACTTGTGGATTATCAAAGTAGATTTGTTTTTTTACACCTTCTGCATTTTGTAAAATCATGTCGAAATCACCTGGAACTTCTGGTGCGTCTTTCATACGGACTACTTCGCACACTTTATCCAAATAATCTACCGAAATGTAAGCGTCTTTTTGGAAGAAGCGTGATTTACGCATGTTTTTCATCGAAATTCGGCTCGAAGTAATGTTTGCCACACAACCATTTTCGAATTCAATACGTGCATTTGAAATATCTGGTGAATCTGAAATTACAGCAACACCACTCGCATTTACTGATTTTACTTTCGATTTTACAACACTTAAAATGGCATCAATATCGTGAATCATCAAATCCAAAACCACAGGAACATCAGTTCCACGAGGATTGAATTCTGCTAAACGATGCGTTTCAATAAACATCGGATTGTTGATTTTATCTTTCACAGCTGTAAACGCTGGATTGAAACGTTCAACATGACCTACTTGCCCTTTTACGTTGTATTTGTTAGCTAAAGCGATGATTTCTTCGGCTTCGGCAACAGTATTTGAAATTGGTTTCTCGATGAAAATGTGCTTTCCAGCTTCGATAACTTGTTTGGCACATTCAAAATGTTGCATCGTTGGTGTTACAATATCTACTACATCAACTGCAGCGATTAATTCGGCAATAGAATCGAATTTTTTATAACCAAATTCGGCTGCAACTTTGTTGGCGTTTTCTTCAAAAGCATCGTAAAAGCCAACTAATTCATATTTTTCAGATTGATTTAATAATCGCAAATGTATTTTTCCAAGGTGACCTGCACCTAAAACTCCCACTTTTAGCATAAAAAATTAATTTTATCAAAAGTACGATTTTAGTTGAAAGTGCAAAAGATTAAATTCCGAAACTTCTTAAAAAAGTTAGTTTATTTTCTGATTTGTTTTTTGAGATTTTAAAGCTATTTTTACCCAATCAAAATCATCCCAAATTGAAAGATACTAATAAACATCAAGGACTTAGAAATCAGTTGGTAAAGCAATTGGAAGAAAAAGGAATTACCGATAAAAACGTGTTAGCGGCTATTGGAAAAATTCCGCGTCATTTGTTTTTAGATTCTAGTTTTGAAAATTTTGCTTACCAAGATAAAGCGTTTCCAATTGAAGCGGGTCAAACTATTTCTCAACCTTATACTGTGGCGTTTCAATCTCAGTTATTAGAAGTAGAAAAAGACCATAAAATTTTAGAAATTGGTACCGGAAGTGGTTATCAAACCGCTGTTTTGTGTATGATGGGAGCGAAAGTATATTCGGTAGAAAGACAGAATAAATTGTTTAAAATTACTTCCAATTTATTACCAAAGTTGAATATTCGACCAAAATATTTATCGTTTGGAGATGGTTATAAAGGTTTACCTGATTATGCACCTTTTGACGGAATTATTGTAACTGCTGGAGCTCCATTTATTCCACAACCTTTGATGGCACAATTAAAAATAGGAGGTAGGTTAGTAATTCCCGTAGGTGAAAAAGAGCAAATTATGACCTTGCTGATTCGTAAAAACGAAACGCAATTTGAAAAACATGAATTTGGTGATTTTCGTTTTGTACCTCTTTTGGAAAACAAGAATTAATTAGCGAAGATTTGTTAATTTTTGTTTTAAAATTTCTAATTCATCTAAGATGGAAGTAATTTCTTTTTCTTTTGATGAATTACCAACTTCAATTCCTTTTTCTTGAAGAATTTCGGTAATAGCTTGAATCGCAAATGGATTTAAATCGAAATTATGGTCTAATTTTACTTTGTACCAAGCGACTAATAATGGCTTTAAATCGATTTCTAAAATTTGGGCAAGCGTTTGAATTTGTTTTTTGGTAGGAATACGAAATCCGTTTTCAAACTTACTAATTAAAGCTTGGTCGATTTTCGCAATTTCGGCTAACTTTCTGGTTGAAAGTTCTTTGTCTATTCGGCCTTGTTTTAAAATTTCTTTCATAAATATGATTAGAAACTTTTCTTAATTCGGTCTAAATCGCGTTTGGTGTCTTGTTCTTTTAATGACTCACGTTTGTCGTAGTTTTTCTTACCTCTACATAATGCAATATCTAGCTTTGCTAACCCTTTTTCATTGGTAAACAAACGAAGCGGAACAATAGTTAGTCCTTTGTTATCAGAATCTTTAAATAGTTTCTTTAATTCTTTTTTATTTAAAAGAAGTTTACGTTCACTTTTTGCTTTGTGATTGTAGTGGGTTCCATATAAATATTCTTCAATTTGCGAGTTAATTACAAATAATTCGCCATCATTAAATTCGCAAAAACTTTCTGTAATAGCAGCTTTTCCGAGACGAATTGATTTGATTTCGGTTCCGGTTAAAACGATTCCAGCGGTGTATTTGTCTAAAATTTCGTAATCGAATTTAGCTCTTTTATTAAGTATGTTAACGGTCTTTTGCATAAGGACTACAAATGTAAATTAAAATTGTAGCATTTTAAAATCATAATTACAGATAAATAATTTTTAATCTATGATTTATATCAGTTTTTATGTTTTTTCACTCATTTACCTTTGACTCATAATTTTAAACTAATTAAAAATGAGAAAAATAGTTTTTGCTTTAATGGCAATGTCTTTAATGACAGTAAATTTTGTTAATGCGCAAGATAAGGAAGAAAAAACAAATGAATTTAAAAGATGGCAAGTTCGTTTAAGAGCTTTAGGAGTTGCTCCAGATGAAAGTGCTAAAATTGGAATTATTGGTGGTGATGTTGCTATTTCAAATACCATTGTTCCTGAGTTAGATTTTACGTACTTTTTTACAGAAAATTTTGCAGCCGAATTAATTTTAGGAACAACAAAACATAATGTAAAAGCAATTAATACTGCTGCTGGAGATGTAAATTTAGGTAGTGTTTGGTTATTACCTCCAACATTAACGGCTCAATATCATTTTTATACATCTGACAAAAAAGTTTTCAAACCTTATATTGGAGCAGGTGTAAATTATACTTTGTTTTACAATGTTAAGTCAGGAGATGTTGCTGGTGTAGATTATGATAATGCATTAGGGTACGCAGCTCAAGTAGGTTTTGACTTAATGTTAGATGATAAATTTTTCATCAATGTTGATGCTAAACGTTTATTTTTAAGTACAGATGTAACAGTTGATGCTTCAAATTTAGCTCCAGGATTAAGTATTCCTGCTGAAGTAGACATTAATCCTTGGTTGTTAGGAATAGGTGTTGGTATGAAGTTTTAATAACATATTGGTTAGTTTTATTAAAAAGAGACTGCTTAAATGCAGTCTCTTTTTTTTTGGCACATATTTTGTTAAATCTTTAGAAGAATTTTTAGGTTAAAATAAAAATGGAAAAAAATGAATTTATTTAGTTTTTTTTATAAATTTATTCAACTAACCTAACTAAGTAAATTATGGACTCAGCATTTGAATTAATAGACAAAGAACTTATCACATCATTAAATTTTCCAAAAACGGATGTACTTGAAGATAAAGAAGCTATTTTAGGTCGCAAAAACGATTTAGATAGAGCATTATCATTAGGGAATTTGGAACATGTTAAAATTCAAATTTACTTTGAAGATGATATGTCAAAAAAAATGGTAGAAACTACCATTTGGGGTGTTACAGATGAACGTGTTATATTAAAACAGGGAGTTGTAATTCCTGTAAAAAGAATTCACAAAATTGTTTAATTTTAATTAATTATAGTATGAAAAAAATCGCTCTTTGGGGATTATCCCTTTTATTTACTTTAGGTGCTTTAGCGCAAGAAACAAAAACTGCTAAAGAAGTTAAGAAAGTTACCACAGAACAAACTGAGAAAGACAAAAAAGCGGCTGAAAAGAAAAAGAAAGCTGTTGATAAGAAAGTAGCTGATGCTAAGAAAGATCACGATAAAAAAGTAAAAGAGGCAAAAGACGAAATTTCGAAGGCAAAAAAAGAAACAGATGAGAAAATTTCTAAAGCTAAGAAAGAATTAAAATCGAATAGTGCTTCAGATAAAGGAGAAGCAAAATCTGCTGCAGGAAAAGCGAAAGCTGAAGCAAACAAAGCAGAGGCCAAAGCTAAAACTGAAACAAAAACTAAAGCAACTGAGACTAAAACAAAGGTTAAAAAAACTGTAGCTGAGGAAAATGAAGATTTAAAAGAAACTGCAATTTCTAAAGCAGCTGAAAAAAAAGTAACAGATAAAGTAACAGGCGAATACAAAGGTAAAAAAGTATATACTGGACCAAGAGGTGGAAAATACTACATCAATAAAAACGGAAACAAAACCTATATTGATTAATCTAAGGATTTTACTGTAACCCAATAACGATAAGCAATAATTGCTTTTTGCCAATTTTTAGCTTTTATAGGATCTAATCCTTGTTTTGTAAAACTTGGTAATAGTGCTTTGTTAAGTTTGGCAAGTAGTTTATACATGGTTTAATTTTTGGCAAATATATAAAAATAAAAAATCCCGAGTTGCTCGGGATTTTTTGTTATTTGGTTTCGATAATTATTTTTTTGATTCTTTTCTTTTCTTTTGGAGACATTTCATCTTCAATGATGATAAGATCTTTGATTTTTTCAAACTCATAATTTTTAAAGAAATCAATATTGTCTTCAAGAATTTTGCCTTTAAATTCTAATTTTAATTGATTTAAATATTGCGTTGGATAACCAGGAAATTTAATTTTATCACCATCAAAAACAACAACATCATCACCATTTTTTATTGTTATAACTCTTGGTTTTGGTTTCTCTGAGTTACTTTTTGAATTTAAGTATTCTTTATAAACAGGATTGTTTTTTTCAAAGAATTCTTTTGTTTCAATTATAATTACTCCATTTTTAGCTTTTTCACCATATTTTTTAAGTGCAAATGTTGTGGCTGTCATTACGCTTGAAGAGGCAATTTCTTTAGTATTGACTTTGACTAATTCTTCATAGGTGATTTCTTTATCATTAAATATTATTAATGCTTTTTTAGCATCTACATTTTTATTGTTTTTGATATTGTTAATTAGATCTCCTTGTTCTGTTTTTGTGTAACTAACATCATAAGTGAAAGACTCTTTTTCTTTTGTGTTATTATTGTTTTTTTCGTCTGAACTTACGACATGGTAACCAATTCCCCAACCTGAGTTATTTTTTTCAACTTCACTTTTAATATTTATATCTTTTTTAGTTGTAAATTCATAATAAATTTCGCCTTCTTTTTTATCAATGTTGTATTTTGATTTTAATTCTTTTTCGTCTAGTTCTTTTAAAACATCTAATTCTTGATCTAATGGAATTTTAATTTTTTCATTTTCTGATTGTAGTTTACCGTTGATAATTAGTTTGACTTTTTTTCCGTTTTTAACCATATTATCAAAAGTATAGCCTTCAGAATCCATTTTTATTGATCCGTTTTCATCATCTGAAGTATACTCTGCAGTAACGTTGTTTGAAATTTCTTCAAAACCGCAAGTAATAGTATCATCTTTATCAGAATTGATAAAAATTTTAATAGCATCAATTGGTTCAGTTGACTTTCTTTCAAGAATTTGATTATAGGTTTTTCCTGTGTCAAATGTAAGTTTGATTTCGATTATTTCTCCTTTTTTATTTCTCTTTACGTTTGAAATCTTAAGTTTATGTTTTTCGTTTGAAAAAGTCTTTTCTAATTCAGACAATTCTTTATCTGTGCTATTTTTTGTTAGAATTGAAGAGTAATTTGAGGTAACTGCATAATTAGTTTCTTCAATTTTACTTTCCTTTACTTGCGCCACTGTTTCAATTTGGAACAATAGCATAAAGCCAACTAATAGCGGAAGAATAATTCCGTACTTCCAAGCATTTCTTTTGTGGGATTGATTTGTGTGTAACATAACGATTCGTTTTTTGATTAATGATTGATAAAATTGATTAGTAATACTTAAGTCGTGTTGATGAGTCACAACTTTTAATAAGGTTCTTTGATATTCGTATTTGTTTTCGATTTGCTGAAAAGTTTCGTTATCTGCAATAAATTCTAAGTTTTGAAGTATGGCTTTTCGATACAACCAAATCATTGGGTTTACCCAAAAGAAGGCACAAAATAGTTTTGAAAGCAATACATCAATGGAATGTTTTTGCTTCACATGAATGCTTTCGTGCGTTAAAATATGTTGAAATTCTTCTTCAGAAAATCGATTCGGATTAATCACAATGTAATGAAAGAATGAAAATGGATTTTCGGTTGTGTCGGAATGAATTAAAGTAAAATCAGTTTCTTTTTGCTTTTTATTTTTTCGGATTCTATTAAAAAAGGAGACCAATTCAAACGTAATTTTCATTACAATTAACATTGAAATTACTACGTAAGCGGTTGTTAAAATCAATGACCAATCCAAAGGCGTTTCTTGAATAGGAACTTCAATTGTATTGTTTGTTTCAGGAATTACTTCTTCATATATTACTGGAATTGGTGTTGGTTCCACCCAAATAGTTTTTGTAAACGTAATCAAAGGTAAAATCAATGACAAAACCAAACCACCAATTAAATACCAACGATTTGATGTAAAAAAGGTCTCTTTTCGAAGAAATATAACGTACATCAAATAAAATAAAATGATGAGTCCGTTTGCTTTTAGAAAATAAATTAATAGATTTTCCATACTATTTCTTTTTTTCGATTAAGGCTAAAATCTCACGAAGTTCATCTGCTGAAATCTTTTCTTCTTCAGCAAAAAAGGAAACTAAATTTTTGTACGAACTATTGAAATAGTTATCAATAGCTGTATTCATAAAGGTTTTTCGGTAATCTTCAATTTTTACGATAGGAAAGTACTGGTGCGTTTTTCCGTAAGCATTGTAACCCACGTATCCTTTATCTTCTAAATTACGAACAATAGTAGAAAGCGTGTTGTAATGAGGTTTGTCTTCAGTGATTTCTTCCATGATATCTTTTACAAAAGCTTTTTTAAGCTTCCATAAAATATGCATGATTTCTTCTTCTTTGTTGGTTAGTTTTTGCATGACTTATCTTTTTGATAAATCAAATCTATAACTATATTTTTAGTTTTACAACTATTTTTATAGTTATTTAACTAAATTTTTAGTTTTAAAGATTTCTTGGAGGTTCTTTTGCCACTAATTTTTTTGTCCAAATGAAAAGAAAAACACCAATAACACCAAGAGTTCCCATGAAAAACCAGTTGATTTGATAACTGAACAAAGAAATAATTTCCATTCCCGTTTTGGCACTTAAAATATGAGCCAAACTATAACTCATCGTAAAAATGGCCATGTAACGACCTTCGTGACCTTTAGGAGCTCGACTCATAGCAAAGGAATTCGAAAATGGAAAAGCGAACATTTCGGCAAACGTCATGAAAATCATCATGATGATTAAAATGCCAGCCCAATTATTCACTAGAAGCAAATAAATACTTATTGCCATTGCTAAACAACCGTAAGTAATGACTTTCAACTTGTTGATTTTGTGTTTTTCGATGTAACTCACAATTGGCATTTCCATGAAGAAGACCAAAACACCATTTAAGGTTAATAATAATCCCGTTTGAAATTCCGATAAATTAAATTGTTCTTTGTGATATAATGGAATGGTAGTAAACAATTGGAAGAATAAAATTCCTGTAATCAAAGTTCCCGTTAAGAAAATCCAGAAAGGCGTATCTTTAAAAACGGAATGTGTTAATACTTCACCTGGATGCTCTTTATCAGTATATTTTGATTTTTTCTTCTCTTTTACTTTAATCCAAAAAATTAATATTGCCAAAATGCAACTTGTTCCATCTACCCAAAATAATCCTTTATATCCAACACTCATGATTAATAATCCACCCAATGCTGGTCCAGCTGCAAATCCTAAGTTGATAGCTAATCGAACTAAAGTTAAGGCGCGAGTTCTATTTTCAGGTTTTGCATAAGCTCCTAAGGATACAAACATGGCAGGGCGAAACATATCGGCAACCGTCATAATTAAGAACATGGCAATAAGTAAACCTTCAAAACTTTTTACGAATTGCAAGCCAAAGAAAGCAAATCCACTGGTCAGTAAACTAAAAATCATGATTTTATAAAACCCGATTTTATCTGATAGTTTTCCGCCTAACCAAGATCCTAAAATCGAACCACAACCAAAGCTTACCATTATCCATCCTACTTGACTGTACGAAAAATGCAAATCTTCTTTCAAGTATTTCGACAAGAAAGGAAGTACCATAGTTCCGGCACGATTGATGAAAGTAATTAAGGTAAGTATCCAAATTTCGCGAGAAAATCCTCTGAAATTATCGATATATTTATTGAAGGCGCGTTTTAACATGATTTTATTTCTGGTGCAAAATTACAAAAGCTATGAACAATAAAATGTTATAGAAATTATATATTTTTGTAAAAAATGAATCACATGAAATCGCCACTAACTAAAAGTTTGTGTAAGCAAACACCAATAATAAAAAGGCGATAACATATGTTACCGCTAAAAAATAAAATTTAAACATATGAATAAACTCTTTATATTCCTATTCTGTTCAGCTTTTACGTTTGCTCAAAAAGACTTGTCTTCTGCTGAAAAATTTCAATCCGAACTGAATCAAAGTTATGCGGATTCATTAAAAAGTCCTTTAATGAAAGAAGATTTCAAATCTTTTAAAGGTTTAGATTTCTTTCCTTTGAATGAAAAATTCATTGTTCAAGCTACTTTTATCCGAACTAAAAAGGAGAAAGCTTTTGGTATGAAAACCACAACTTCGAGAACGCCATTGTATGTTAAATATGGAGAACTTTATTTTTCAATTGATGGGAAGGACTTAAAATTAAATGTTTATAAAAATATTGATTTATCAAAAAAAGCGGGGTACGAAGATTATTTATTTCTTCCCTTTTCTGATTTAACTTGTGGAAAACAAAGTTATATTGGAGGAAGATACGTTGATATGAGAATGCAAAAAGGAAAAACATGGACCATCGATTTTAATAAAGCATATAATCCGTATTGTGCTTATAATTATGAATATTCGTGTCCGATTGTGCCATTAGAGAATGATTTGGATATTGAAATTAATGCCGGAGTAAAGAAATTTCATGATTAAGTTTATCAACTTACATACGCATAAATTTTCTAATCTTTCAGATGTGATTGAAGTTGTCAATCAATATCCTTGGGAATTTGATGCATCAGTTCCAAATTATTCTATTGGTATACATCCTTGGTATATTGATGAAAATCGTTTAGAAAAAGATTTGGAAATCATCAAGGAAAAATTGCAATTACCAGAATGTTTAGCATTAGGAGAATGTGGTTTAGATAAACGAATTGAAATCCCATTAGACAGACAAATTTCAGTGTTTAAACAGCAATTGGAAATCGTAAAGCAAACGAAAAAACCTATCGTTTTACATTGCGTGGCGGCTTATGATGAAGTGATTGCCATCAAAAAAGAAATGAAAATTGAAAATCCAATGATTATTCATGGATTTTCAAAAAACGAACAAGTAGCACAATCTCTTTTAAGAAACGGATTTTATCTTTCGTTTGGAAAATACTTACTTCGTAATCCAGATTTAGAAAAAGTATTTACCTTTGCACCCGAAAATCAAATTTTATTAGAAACCGATACAATTGAAGAATCTATTTATGAAGTGTATGAAAAAGCAGCTGCGATAAAAGGAATTTCAGTAGAGGAGATGAAATCTATCGTTTTTACTAATTTTTCAAAGATTTTCAGTTAAAAAAGTAATCAATTTAACGATTCAAACCAATTATGGCAAAGTGGAAAGAAAGAGCAGTATTGTTATTTAAAGAAGAAGGTATTCAACGATTAGAAAACGCTAATGTTTTGGTAGTTGGATTAGGTGGTGTAGGAAGTTTTGCTGCGGAATTTTTAGCGCGAGCAGGTGTGGGAAAAATGACCATTGTTGATGGTGACGTAGTGGATATTACGAATATTAATCGTCAATTACCCGCTTTGCATAGTACCGTTGGTGAACCAAAGGTAAAAATTGTTGGGGATCGATTGATGGATATTAATCCCGATTTAAAATTAACGCGCATAGAAGAGTTTCTATCACCAGAGCGTGCTTTTGAATTAGTTACACCAGAATTTGATTACGTTTTAGATTGCATCGATAGCTTAACCCCAAAAATCAATTTGATAGTAGCTTGTAAACGCAAGAAAGTGAAAGTAATCAGTAACATGGGAGCAGGAGGTAAGTTTGAAGCTGAAAAAGTTCGTGTAAAAGACATTAGTAAAACGGATTATTGTCCGTTAGCGAAACAAGTGAGAAAACGTTTAAAGTTAGAAGGAATTTCGAGCGGTGTTAAAGTAGTTTACTCTTTTGAAAGACCTGATTATGACAGTGTAAAAATGACTGATGGCTCTAACTTTAAAAAGTCGTTTTATGGAACAAATAGTTGGATGCCAGCTTTGTTTGGTTTGCATGCTGCTGAAACAGTTGTTAAGCATTTGATTGGGAAAAATAGATAATAAAAAAAGGACATTTTTAAAATGTCCTTTTTTTATTATCTTGAAGTTCTTTCTGTAATATCTTCGTTGTATTTATCGTAGAAAGTTTGCACTTTTTCAGGGTTTAAGTTTCCTTTGGAATCTATTACTTTTTCCTTTAAAAGCCATTTAACTAGTTTTTGCATATTTTTTCTAGAATTCATTCCAATTCCAGCAATTACATGTTCAACACTTGTAGATTCAACTTTTATTTTAGTTGTTAAAAAGTTTAAAATAATGTAATCATCTTCACTATATTGGTTGGTCTCGTTATTGTGCCATTTGAATAGTAAAATTTCGTCATCAGTTTCTAAAGAATAAAAGGAATGCTGACTAACATTTATTTTTTCATATTTTAAAATAGGTGTTCCATCTAAAAGAACTTTATCATCTTTAATTTCGACTTCTTGTGCATTTAAAAATGAAATACTTGAAATTAGTAATGTAATTGTTAAAAATAGTTTCTTCATTATAATAGAGTTTGAATTATTGATTTGTATTTGTAGAATTTTCTTCTTTAGGAGATGTTTCTTCTTCTGTACTAGTTTCTAATTTTGGTTTTGGAGCATAAACTTTTTTCTTAACAGGAACATATAATTCTGTTACCCATTTTGAAGGTTTACGTTCTTTTGGTAAACTTACTTTGTAAACTTCAATAAATTTTCCGTTGAATGAATCTTCAATTAGTTTATTTTTATTTGCATAAGCACGAGACTTATTCCAAGCTTCTTTGCGATGTGAGTAATCTCCGGTTAAAGTTGTTTTTACGGCTAAAAATTCATCAAAATGACCGCCAGAAATTTCACTTCCTGGTGTAGTTAGAATTTCTTCTTCAACAGGAACACACATAGCAAAGATGATTTCTTTGTCATTTGAACTAATACTTTCGTAAGTGATAAAAGGTAATCCTAAAATTTCAATTTCATTTTTTTCTACAAATGACATCATGTTTTGTAACATCGATTTAGATACTTTTTGAAAATCAGCAGTACTACAAGTGTCAATTTGTTGGATGTAATTGGTCATGTGTTTCGTAACCAATCCGTTAATTTTAATGTTGTAATTTTTTAATTCTTTTACTAAATAAGTATCGATGTTTTCTAAACCTTCTTCTAATTTATCTCCTAAAACATTTTCAACACCACCTTGAATTACACTTAATAATTTCAAATTAAAATTTAAATTCCCTTTCATTTCCCAAGTTATCAATATACCTTGCTTGGTTTTTTGAAATCGCATTAACGATTCATTTTTAATTTCAGAAATGGTTATGTTTTGCGCCAAACTATCGTTTGGAATGATTTTAATATTTTTAAAAGAAGCTTCATTTGATTTCCAAGGTGACCAATCTTCACTTGAAGTAGAATCTGTTACAAAAGTGAATACTACATCTTGAGCAATTTTAATCTCTTTTGAACGTACAATTTTGTAATCACCTTTTAGAGTAGCCACAAAAACAATGAAGGCAACGCTTAAAAGGAGTAAAAGAAGTAATATGTATTTTAAAATTCTCATCGAGGGGTATTACGTTTTATCAAAAGTAAGAAAATTAATCTTTCATTAAGACTTTTATCAAAAATAGTAATCCTATAAAGGCTAAAAATCCAAGAAATACCCAATATGTCCCTTTGTAGAAAGGTTTCATTTGTCTTAAATCTTTACGATATACTAATATCATTGTGGTTACAAAAGCAATTATAAAGAAAATAGCAAAGTAGATTTGTCCTGTTGAAAACATATTGAAAATTTTCACAAAAATAACAATTTAATACTATCTATTTTTTTAAATTTAGATAAATTTATTATGATCAATTATGCAAAAACAATTAAATGCAGTAAGGTTGTTTCACGAAACTTATGGTTTAGGTGTTAGTGAAGAAATGAAAGCCGATTTAGGTACTTTAAAAAACGAACTTCGTTTTAACTTAATGAAAGAAGAAAACGAAGAATATTTAGAAGCCGTTCAAAATAATGATATCGTTGAAATTGCAGATGCATTAGGCGATATGTTGTATATTTTGTGTGGTACCATTTTAGAACATGGATTACAACATAAAATAGAAGAAGTGTTTGATGAAATTCAACGTTCTAATATGAGTAAATTAGGTGAAGACGGAAAACCAATTTACCGAGAAGATGGGAAAGTTATGAAAGGTCCAAATTACTTCAAACCTAATTTTGAAGAAATTTTAAAATAAAAAAAAGGCGATTTCAATTTTGAAATCGCCTTTTTTAAGTATTTATGAATTCTTATATTTTAACTGTCCACCCGAAAGTGTCTTCTGATAATTTATATTGAATATTTGTTAGTTTTTCTTTGATTTCAAGCGCCATTGAATTTTCTAATTTAGGCAATTCATAATAATGGTCTTGGAATGAGAATCCAACAATTGGGTTAATTACGGCTGCTGTTCCAGCTCCAAAAATTTCTTTTAATGAGCCATTTTTAGCAGCTTCTACAATTTCTTCTACTAAAACTGGACGTACTTCAATTTTAATATTTTCTCTTTGAGCTAATTCGATAACACTTTTACGAGTAACACCATCTAAGATTCTTTCGCTTGTTGGTGCAGTGTATAGTGTATCGTTAATTCTAAAGAAAACATTCATTGTTCCAGCTTCTTCTAACTTAGTATGTGTTGCATCGTCTGTCCAAATGATTTGTTGGAAACCTTGTTCGTTAGCTAATTTTGTTGGGTAAAATTGCGCTGAATAATTTCCAGCGGCTTTTGCTGCTCCAATTCCTCCGTTTGCTGCTCTACTGTAGTGTTCAGCAATAATTACTTTAACTTCTCCCGAATAATAAGCACGAGCTGGAGATAAAATAATCATAAAACGGTATTCTTGAGAAGGCGCTGCAATTACACCATGTCCGGTTGCAATCATAAACGGACGGATATATAATGTATTTCCTTTTCCTTTTTTAACCCACTCTTTTTCAATTTCTAATAAACGGTGCAAACCTCCTAAGAAAACATCTTCTGGAACTTCTGGCATTGCCATTCTGGTAGCACTTTTATTAAAACGGTGATAATTTTCATCAGGTCTAAATAACCAAACATCATCTTGTTGGTCTTTGTAAGCTTTCATACCTTCAAAAATAGCTTGTCCGTAGTGGAAAACTTTAGCAGAAGGATCAATCATGAAAGGTGCATAAGGCTCTATAACAGGTTTTTGCCATGCTCCATCTACATAATCGCACACTAACATATGGTCTGTAAATACATTACCAAAGGTTAAGTTTTCAAAATCAACCTCGCTGATTTTTGAATGAGGAGCCGAAATAATTTCAATTTCGTTTAAAGTTTTTAATTCCATTAGGGTCAAACTGTTATTGTTAAGCTTTTGGTTTTCGCAAAAAAAACCTTTTTTTTCTATGTTTTTTGCAAATTTAATAAAAAATAGCCTTTGTTATTATGTTTTACAAAATAATTATTAACATGCGATTAATTCACAAACTACTGATTTTCTTAATGATATTTCTTTTTTTCTAAACTTTATAACAAAATATTGGTTTCATTATTACTTTTAATTTTAAGTTCTCACTTGAGAAAATTTGTTTAAATTTGTTCCATAATCTAAATATAACCATGAAAAAAATAAAATTTGTTTTAGCAATTTTAGCTATTCTATTCTCATTTCAAGTTGAAGCACAAAAAACAACAAAATCAAATGTTCAAAATCTTTCAGGATATGCTTCTTTTGGAGAAAAATTTACTCCAAATAAAGTAATCTCTAAAGATGCGATGTTGAAAAAATATAAGAATTTGAAAAAAGGAGATTCAATTCCAGTACAATTCAAAACTACCATTAATTCGGTTTGTAAGAAAAAAGGTTGTTGGATGAAATTAGATTTAGGTAAAGGAGAATCTTCATTTGTAAAATTTAAAGATTACGGATTTTTTGTTCCGTTAAACGCTGATAATAAAGAGGTAATTGTTAATGGTTACGCATTTGTAGATGTGGTTACTGTTGATGAACTTAAACATTATGCTAAAGATGCTGGAAAATCTAAGGAAGAAATTGCTAAGATTAAAAAGCCTGAAGTAACGTATTCTTTTACATCAACAGGTGTTTACATTAAGAAATAAGATATGAAATTACTTAAACTATCTTTTTTATTCGTTTTCTTCGGATTGTTATCTTGTCAAAAAGAAAAGCAAGTCGAAACGAATGAAAAAAATGTAGTGGAAAAGGCTACTGATTCAACAGCAACAGATGAATTTGAAATGTATGAAATGTCAGAAATGGCGGCTCTTATGGAACAAATGTATGTTGATAATCAACGTTTGAAAGATCGAATTATAAAAGGCGATACAATTGGTAAATTTCCTCAGCATTTTATCAAGATTCATAAAGCAGTAATGACAGATGAACATGATAAAGATGCTTTTTTTGATGAGCAAGCACAGAAATTCATCCAAGCTCAAGAATTGATTTATAAAGATCCTAAAAATGCCAAGAAACATTTTAATAATGGAGTAGATGCTTGTATTCAGTGTCACCAAGTAAAATGTAGTGGTCCAATTCCAAGGATTAAAAAGTTATATATTAAATAAGAAGAAAGAGGGTTTATTTTGAACCCTTTTTTTATGTTATGAAAAGAGAAATTATAATCACAGACGACGGTTCTACAACTATCCGAATTCCTGATTGGGATGAGAACTATCATTCTACACATGGGGCAATTCAGGAAGCAAAACATGTTTTTATCAAAAACGGATTGGATTTGTTTCAAAATCAAGATTCTATATCGATTTTAGAAATTGGTTTTGGTACGGGTTTGAATGCTTTTATTACTTTTTTGGAAACACTAAATAAAGAAAAAGTAAATTACGTTGGAGTAGAAGCATATCCTATTTCAGCTGAAGAAATTGTCCAAATGAATTATGTTTCTGAATTAGATGCCGAAAAGTATCAAAAGATTTTTGATAAAATGCATGCTTGCGATTGGGAAAACCAACAAACGATTACCCAAAACTTTCTTTTAACAAAGAGAAAGCAGTTTTTTCAAGATATTGAAGACAAAAATCAATTCGATTTAATTTACTTTGATGCTTTCGGATTTCCATTACAACCTGAATTGTGGAGTGAAGTCATTTTTAAGAAAATGTACGATGCACTTTTACCAAAAGGAACTTTAGTAACTTACGCATGTCGTTCATCAATTAAAAATGCGATGCTAAGTGTCGGATTTTCAATTGAAAAACTACCTGGAGCTCCAGGAAAACGTGAAATGTTACGAGCTACAAAAAATGTATGATTTTTATTGTAAAGTAAGAATTTAATAAAATTTTAGCATTTTTTTTATCAACTACATCGTTTTCGAAAGATTTTTTGTTTATCTTTACAACAAGTTCTTACCCCCAGTCTAACCTTTTATCTAGAAAAAGTATGCCCAGACCGATGTTTTCTTATACCAAGTCAATTTTGGAGAGAGTGAGTTTTGATGCAAAACTATTTTGTAAAGAATTAGAGAAAGCAGTACGAATATTGCTTCCTTACGAAATAGATCAATTAAGAGAGTGGCTTTTACAGTTTACCGAAGAAAAGCCAGAATTAAGACAATGTTTAATTTATATCAACTAAAAATATAAAGTCCCGATAACCTCGGGACTTTTTTTATGGAATAAATTGAAATTTATTTTGTCTTTGGACTTATAATTTCAACATCACTAAATGCTATAGCTCCTCTAACAACGCCAGAAATAGTATCTCGCAAGGCGTTGATAATATGTATTTTTAATTCGTTTTTAGGATAAATTAAACTAACTTCTCTGGCAGGCTTTGGATCTTTGAATGGTTTTAATTTCGCTTTACTTTTTTCACTTAAATCTAAAGTGTGCAAATAAGGCAATAAAGTTGTACCTAAGCCTTCATCAGCCAATTTAATAAGTGTTTCAAAACTTCCGCTTTCTAACTGAAAATGACTATCTGTTATAAATTTATTGTTTTTACATAAATTTAGAATTCCATTTCTGAAACAATGTCCGTCCTGTAAAAGTAAAATTTTGTCTAAATCTAAATCGGAAATTTCAATTTCTTTTTTATCAATAGAAGGATGATTTGAAGGAACATAAGCTACAAAAGGCTCATAATATAAAACGATTTCTTTTAAATTTTCTTCTTCTAATGGAGTCGCGGCAATGGCACAATCTAAATGTCCATTTTTTAATTTTTTGATGATATCTTCAGTGGTTTGCTCTTCAATAATTAAATTTACTTTTGGATATTTCTTAATAAAATTATTTAGAAACATTGGAAGTAAAGTTGGCATAACCGTTGGAATAATTCCCACTTTAAATTCCCCACCAATGTAGCCTTTTTGTTGGTCTACGATATCTTTAATTCTTCCTGCTTCGTTTACGATGTTTTTGGCTTGGTTTACGATTTTCTCACCAACTTCTGTTAATAATATTGGCTTTTTGCTTCTGTCAAAAATTAGAATATCTAGTTCATCCTCTAATTTTTGAATTTGCATACTCAAAGTAGGTTGAGTAACAAAGCATTTTTCAGCTGCTAAAGTAAAATTCTTATATTCGGCCACAGCCAAAACGTAATATAGTTGTGTAATAGTCATTATTGATAAATTTGATGCAAATATAAAAACTATCAATTAAACTTATATGATAAAAGTGTCGAAATTTTGGAAGGGTTAAATCAAGTTAAATTTAGTAAATGATTCAATGGGATTTTTATAAAAAAATTAAGATTTGTTTCAGTTTGAAATAGTATATTCGCACTATGAAATTATTGGTAAATATTTTTTTATTTATTTTCATTACTTTTTTGTCTACACCTACACTAATTGGAATAGTAGATGAAGAAGCTGATACTTCTTATTTTTACACCATGTGTGAAGAAGAGGAAAATCATGCGCCTTTTAATGAAATTAAAACGGTACCTACAACTAATGATTCAGTCATCCATTTTGCATTTGGAGAATTAACAAAATTTGATGCTTTAATGGAACAAGACTTATTGAGTTTTGATAATTTAGCGCACCAAATTTTTTCGCCACCTCCCAATTTAATATAATACATTTTCAATTTTTTAACGCTTCAATCTTTGAGGTGTAGTATTAATGTATTTATATTATTTCATGAATAATCATTCTATTTTTTCCAATGTAAGAGGTGATCTTGCAGCTGGACTTGTTGTATTTTTAGTGGCTTTGCCATTGTGTTTAGGAATTGCATTAGCGTCTGGAGCTCCTTTGTTTTCAGGTATTGTTTCGGGTGTTATTGGTGGAGTAGTTGTTGGGTTTCTTAGTAATTCTTCTTTAAGTGTTACAGGGCCAGCAGCTGGTTTAACTGCTATTGTTTTATCTGCAATTACCGATTTAGGCGGATTCGATATCTTCTTGGTAGCTGTAATTTTAGCAGGATTAATTCAAATTGCTTTAGGTTTTTTAAGAGCCGGAAGTTTCTCTAATTACTTTCCTACCAGTGTAATTGAAGGAATGTTGGCTGCAATTGGAATCATCATTATTTTAAAACAAATTCCGCATGCTTTTGGTCACGATGTTGACAATGAAGGTGATTTCTTTTATATTGAAAAATCAGGTCATACTACATTTGATACTTTGATAGAATCGATAAATTATATTCATACAGGAGCATTAATTATTGCACTTTTATCGTTAGCTATTTTAATTACTTGGGAAAAAGTTCCCGCTTTAAAAAATATAAAAGTAGTTCCTGGCGCTTTAGTTGTTGTTGTGGTAAGTATCTTATTGAATGAGTTTTTTATTCAATCAGGTTCAAGTTTAGCGATTGTTACCCAAAATCATCTAGTAAGCTTGCCTTCGTTGACCGAAATTAGTAACGGATTTGCATTGCCAAATTTCGCATCATTAACAAATGAAAAAGTTTGGATTGTAGCCGTAACTATTGCTGTTGTTGCATCAATTGAAACTTTGTTGTGTATCGAAGCAACAGACAAATTAGATCCTTACAAAAGATTTACCGATACTAACCGAGAATTAAAAGCACAAGGAATTGGTAACATGCTAAGCGGTTTATTAGGTGGTTTGCCTATGACATCAGTTGTTGTTCGTTCCTCAGCCAATATAAATTCTGGAGGTAGAACTAAATTTTCAACTATTTTTCATGGATTTCTTTTATTTACTTTTGCTCTTTCCATTCCGTTTATTTTAAATAAAATTCCTTTAGCGGCTTTAGCAGCGGTTTTATTGATGGTTGGATATAAATTAGCAAAACCAAGTGTGTTTGTTCATTTATGGAATAACGGATATTCGCAATTTATTCCTTTTGTAGTTACAGTAATTGCTGTAGTTCGTATTGATTTGTTAAAAGGTGTTGGAATTGGTTTAGCAGTAAGCGTCATTTTTATTTTATACCAAAATTTAAAAATCGCCTATTCATTTAAGAAAGAATCGTTTAATGATGGCGATGTAATTACAATCAAATTAGCACAGGAAGTTTCCTTTTTGAATAAAGCAGCAATTAAAAGTACATTAGCAAGTATTCCAAATGGTTCTAAGTTGATTATCGATGCTTCAAACACTAAATACATAGATTTTGATGTAGTAGAATTAATTAAAGACTTTAGAAATGTAAAAGCAGAAGATAAAGAAATCGACTTAACATTAAAAGGTTTCAAAGACCAATATGATTTAGATAATACAGAATTTAAACACGTAAAAATTAAAGATTCGAAAGAAGAAACAAAATAATATAACTTACTATGAAAGCACATAATAAAGAAACACAAGCACAAATGACACCTCGTAAAGCGTTACAATTTTTACAAGAGGGAAATGATCGTTTTATAAATAATTTAAAAGCCAATAGAAATTTATTAGAACAAGCCAACGAAACTCGCGATGGGCAATGGCCTTTTGCTACGATTTTAAGCTGTATTGATAGTAGAACATCGGCAGAATTAATTTTTGACCAAGGATTAGGTGATATTTTTTCGGTAAGAATTGCAGGAAATATTGTTAATACAGATATTTTAGGAAGTATGGAATTTGCTTGTAAAGTAGCGGGTTCTAAACTTATTGTGGTGTTAGGTCATTCAAAATGTGGAGCTGTAAAAGGAGCTTGTGACCATGTTGAAATGGGTAATTTAACAGAGTTATTATCAAAAATTCAGCCTGCAGTTTATCAAGAAAAGGATACAACTGATAACAGAACTTCAAAGAACAGCGAATTTGTAGAAAACGTTGCTGAAATCAATGTAAAAAGAAGTGTGAAAAACATCATTGAAAGAAGTTTTGTTTTAGAGCAAATGCTTGAAGAAGGTCAAATTGGAATCGTAGGAGCAATGCACGATATTGAATCGGGAAAAGTAATTTTCTACGATGATGTTATGTATATTAAAGACGATTTGAATCCTGAATTCACAGTTGCAGCATTAAGACACTAAAATAAATTTTAATACACAACTATAAGAAGCTATCATTTCTAAATATTTAATACGGAATTGATAGCTTTTTTATTTTATATTTGATACCACATACACAATGATAATGAGCGATTTTTATAAAAAGATATTAGATAATAACAAAAAATGGGTGGAAAATAAGTTGTCTGTAAACCCAAATTATTTCAAAAATTTAGCTGATGGGCAACAACCTCCATTACTTTGGATTGGCTGTTCAGATAGTAGAGTTCCAGCAAATGAAATCATTGGTGCTGAACCTGGAGAAGTTTTTGTACACAGAAACATTGCCAATATGGTGGTACATTCTGATATGAATATGCTAAGTGTGTTAGATTATGCAGTAAACGCCTTAAAAGTAAAACACGTAATTGTTTGCGGACATTATGGTTGCGGCGGAGTTAAAGCAGCGATGGGAAACAATTCTATAGGAATTATTGACAATTGGATTCGTCATATTAAAGATGTGTACCGTTTTCATCAACAAGAATTAGATAATATCGAAAATGAAAATGAACGCTTCAATAAATTCGTAGAAATAAACGTGAAAGAACAAGTAATGGATTTAGCCAAAACATCAATCGTTCAAAACGCTTGGAAAAACGGACAAGAATTATCCTTACACGGTTGGGTTTATGGTTTAAACGATGGTTATGTGACAGACTTAGGCGTGAACTTTAGTTGCGATAAGGATTTAGATGATGTTTATCAGTTGAAGTTTTAAATTACTTTATTACCAAATCATATTTCTTCAACAATCCAGCTAAATTTTCAGTAGAAAAAATAGCACGTTTTAATTTGTTTTTCTCTGGATCGATGATGAAATCATAACTGGTTGAAAAATCGGTTTTGTTGGCGGTTGTCCCAATGAACACAGCATGACGTAAATTACAATTATCGAATAGCGCTTCTGATAAATCACTTTCCATAAAGTCAACGGCAATCATACTACAATTGATGAATTGCATTTTCTTCAATTTTAAACTGTAGAATTGCGCATAATCCAATAAACTATCTTTGAAGTGAAACTCATATAAAATTTGGTCGGTCATCGCAAAATTCACAGAAGTAAAATCACATTTGGTAAACCAAACATCACGTAACGAAACATGATTGATCTTGGTTCCTTTAAAATTACAATCAAAGAAATTGCAATCGATAAAAGTTACAGCAACAAAGAAGCAAGAAGTAAAATCGCAATTCGTAAACGTGCAATTTTCGTATTCTTTGTATTTGATATCGTTTTCTGAAAAGGTGATATCAGAAAAATTTTGGTCAATAATGTAATCTGCGTACATAAATATATTTTTTAAAACCCTTCAAAAACACCTAATCCAAATAAAGCAAAATCATATTTTACAGGATCATTTGGGTCTAATTTTCTTAAATTTTCGTCCAATTCAGCTAAAGCTTTAGCATCATTTTGTTTTCGTGTTAGCAATTCTAATTTTCGAGCTACGTTTCCAGAATGTACATCTAACGGACAAGATAATAGAGCAGGAGAAACGTTGTTCCAAATGCCTAAATCAACTCCTTTATTGTCTTTTCTAATCATCCACCTCAAGTACATATTGATTCTCTTTGCAGCGGAACCATTCAATGGGTCGGAAATATGTTTTTCAGTTCGAGCTAAATGTGGAATCTCAAAAAACAATTGCTTGAATTCTGAAATCGTATGTTGCATCGTTGGATTTTGTTTGGAAAAAACCGCATCTAATCCGTTATGATTTTGGTAAATGTGCTGTAATCCTTTTATAAATCCCACAAAATCTTGTCCGTTAAAAGTTCTGTGAACGAAATTTTCTAACGCATCTAGTTGCGATTCCGAATGATTCATGACAAAATCGTAAGGCGAATTTCCCATGAAATACATCATTTTCTTCGCATTGTTGATAATCATTTTACGATTTCCCCAAGCGATAGTAGCGGCTAAAAATCCAGCAATTTCAATGTCTTCTTTCAAAGAATACAAATGCGGAATTTGAATCGGGTCGCTTTCAATGAAATTTGGATTGTTGTACAACTCGACTTTTTCGTCTAGAAATTCTTTGAGCTCTGATTTAGTCATAAAATTTCTTAGATTTCATATTCTAATTTGCAGTTCAATACAATTTTAGGTGTATGATTTTCTTTGTTTTTCCTTGGTTCAGTTCCTTCAATGATGGCTTTAAACTCATAAATTTGATGATGACCTTCATCTTTAATAATTTTAAAAGAAGAAGGAATTGACCAAAATTTTAAGTATTTATGATTTGGATAATCAGATGTTGTTTCATCTTCAATATATAGGGTTAAAATACCATTTTTTGGGTCAAAAATAATATGAGATTCCTCAGCGGTATATTTCATTTTAGTTTGATCAATACGCAACTCAGCTTTTTCTAAAATACCTGTAATATCTTGTAGTTCGGCATTAAATTCTGTTCTGCCAGAATCTGATTTACAGGTTAAAAAAGCAGTTCCCGAGCCTAATTTGAAACTAGTTAGTGTGATGATAAACAGTAATGCGATTATTTTTCCTTTCATAAATTTAATTTTAAACGACAATATTTCCATCCACCATCGATAATTTTCTATCTGCCATGTTGGCTAATTCTTCGTTATGAGTAACAATTACAAAGGTTTGTCCAAATTCATCACGCAATTTAAAGAACAATTCATGTAAGTTTTCGGCGGTATGCGTATCTAAATTTCCAGATGGTTCATCGGCAAAAATAACGGCAGGTTTGTTGATTAAAGCTCTCGCAACCGCAACACGTTGTTGTTCTCCACCTGAAAGTTCGCTGGGTTTGTGATGTGTTCTTTCGGCCAAGCCTAAATAAGAAAGGAGTTTTTTAGCTTCGGTTTCCACTTCTTTTTTATCGCGATTGGCTATGAATCCAGGGATACAAACATTTTCTAAAGCGGTGAATTCAGGTAATAATTGGTGAAACTGAAAAATAAATCCCAAATGTTGGTTACGAAATTTAGAAAGTTCTTTATCTTTTAGATTTAAAACAGAAGCTCCATTGATTTCTAAAATCGTATTGTTCTGTTTTGCAGGTTCGTCTAAAGTGCCTAAAATTTGGAGTAAAGTCGTTTTTCCAGCTCCTGAAGCCCCAACAATAGAAACGATTTCTCCTTTTTTAATGTGCAAATCCACTCCTTTTAAAACATGAAGCGAATCGTAATATTTATGTAGATTTTTAGCTGTAATCATAACCGAACATTTCTACAAAGAAACAAAGATTTTTGGCGAATAAAAAAACTATTCTATATCTATTCGCGTATCTCAAATAATAAAGTTTAGTTAAATTAGATTTTGTGTTTAATTTTTATGTAAATTTGTTAAACAAAATAAACGAATATAATTTATGAGAAATAGTTTAAAAGGGTTGTCGTTAGTTTTGGGTTTGTTTTTTGGTTCATGTACGGCTAAAGAAAAACCAATTGTAAAAGAAGAGTTTAAAGAACCTGTAAAAGTAAAAGTAAAAGTAAAAGAAGGTATGGAAGTTGCAACATTTGCTGGAGGCTGTTTTTGGTGTACCGAAGCAGTTTTCTTAGAGATAAAAGGAGTTGAAAAAGTGGTTTCGGGATATATTGGAGGGAAAACAGTAAATCCTACATATAAAGATATTTGCACTGGAGAAACAGGTCATGCAGAAGCCATTCAAATTACATTTAATCCGAATGAAGTAGCGTTTGAAGATTTGTTGGAAGTTTTCTTTGCAACTCACGATCCAACAACATTAAATCGCCAAGGAGCCGATGTGGGAACACAATATAGAAGTGAGATTTTTTATCATTCGGAAGCTCAAAAAACAAAAGCAGAAAATTACATTCAATTATTAGAAAAAGAAAAGTTGTACGATAAAAAGATTGTGACAAAAGTTTCTTCGGCTACTGTATTTTATCCTGCAGAAGAGTATCATCAAAATTATTACAACCAAAATTCAAGTCAAGGCTATTGCCAAATGGTCATTGCACCGAAATTAGAAAAATTGCGCAAATATTATAAATCGAAATTAAAATAGAAGGGAAAAATTGCTATGAACACTACTATTGAAAAAGAAATATTCGACATAATTGGTGATAATCACCAAATGACATCGGTTGAAACGCCGTTACGACCAGATGCTTTTTATAAATCAGATGCGGAAAAAATGGAGGTAATTGAACATCATTTTGAAATCATCATGAAAGAATTAGGTTTGGATTTAACCGATGATAGTTTGCAAGGAACGCCACATCGTGTGGCAAAAATGTTTGTGCAAGAGATTTTTTCAGGATTAAATCCAGCGAATAAGCCAAAGATTTCGGTTTTTGATAATTCGTATCAGTATGATAAAATGTTGGTTGAAGCAAATATTAGTTTCAATTCTACTTGCGAGCATCACTTCTTACCGATTGTAGGGAAAGCGCATATAGGTTATGTGTCTTCTGGAAAAGTAATTGGTTTATCGAAATTGAATCGTATTGTAGATTATTATGCTAAACGACCTCAAGTGCAAGAACGCATGATTATGCAAATTTTCAACGAACTAAAATCAGTTTTAGAAACGGATAATGTTATTGTGGTGATGGAAGCAACGCATTTGTGTGTATCTAGTCGTGGTATCAAAGATGAAAGTAGTTACACTTCAACCTTACAATATGGTGGAGTTTTCAATCAGAAAGAATTCCGTGACGATTTTTACAAAATGATTCATAAAGAATAGGTTTCAAAAGTGGCATTAGTTTTGTATATTCGTTAGGAAATTTACAACATTAAAATGACACAAGAACCTATTATAAAAACACCCATTCCAGCTAAAAATAACAAAGGAACGATGTTAGTTCTGAGTTTATTTTTTGATTTTATAGGAATGGTATCTTATTTTGTTCCTGTTTTTGCTGAGGTTACCGATTTATTTTGGGCACCCATTTCTGCTATTTTATTAATTGTAATGTTCAAAGGAACTGCAGGAAAGTTAGCCGGAGTTTTTGGTTTTATTGAAGAATTACTTCCGTTTGTAGATGTGATTCCGACTTTTACAATAACGTGGTTTTATACCTATGTAATAAGAGGTGGAAAAGGACAAGAATAAAAATGGAGCATTTAGCTCCATTTTTTATTTTTCTTTTTTGTATAAAGTAGCGTTGTTAGTGAATTTATTAATTTGAATTTTTGGTTCACCTAATAATTCAATTTCACTTTTTCCTGATGCTGCTAAACTGATAGCACTTGTTACATTAACAGAACATTTTGAATAACCTTCTGAAGTTACATCTAACGAAGCAATTACTAGTTTTTTTGCTGTAAGTGATGCAGAATTATCTAATCTTAATTTAGCATTATTACAGTTTCCTTCAATTGTAGCCTGACTTTTTTGATACATATCCAGTTTTAATTCTGGAGAAGTTACTAGCGCTTTTAATTCGGCACTTTTGCTTAATTCTAAGGAAGTGTTTTCTGCTTTTACGTTAATTTCTGCTTCTGATTTATCGTTTAAAACTAAAGCAAAATAATTGGCTTTCACGTTTAAGAACGCTCTAGAATTGTCATAATTTTTAATAGTAATATTTTCTAATTCTAAATCAGCTAATGCGTGAATTGAACTTTCGCTTTTTGCTGTAATTAACTTTAAATCGGAAGTATAGTTAATTCGTAAAGCGAATTTTTTAAAACTCGAAGCTTCTCGTAACGAAGAAACTCTTAAAGTACCAGCTACAACTTCAAAATTAATAATTTCGTGAAGATTGTCATCGGCTTCAATTTCTAAAGAAGATTTGTCTGCTTTTACTAAGAAGACTTCAAAATTGTCATTGATTTCAATATTTTCAAAAGCAGGGATTTCTTTAACCGAAACCGTTACAATTTTTGAACCTTTAATTTTCTCTTTTTTCTGAGCAACAGAAACGGTTGTTAGAAATAAAAACGCAAATAATAAAGATATTTTTTTTGTCATTTTATGATGATTTGATATCACAAACATACACAAAATTTGTTCCAAATTCCATTATTTAAGAAATTTAGTAAATAAAAAAGCACCAGTTTAACTGATGCTTTAGTACTATATGATGGTATCGATAAAACTTACTATTAAAGTAAAAACAAATTCTACGACTTGAATTATTAGCTTAATCATGAGAGTTGAATTTAAGTTTGTTCTTGTAAAATTATAAAATGCTTATAACAAAGCTGTTAATTATTTACTAATTATTTGTTAATTAGTTAAGGCTCACACTTCCGCCAGAAGTTTCTTCTTTTACCACTTTTTTTGGTTCTTTAACATAATCAATAGAACTTCCGCTTGAAGCTTTTGCATTTAACAATACAATTGGATTTACGATAGTACTACTTCCGCTTGTTGATTGTGCAAATATTTCGTTTGCTGCTAAATCTTGTGCTTCAATTTCGCTTCCACTTGACGATTTTGTTTCTAATGCTAATGTTTTTCCACTTACTTTAATTTCGCTTCCGCTAGTAGATTCGCAATTTACTTTTTCGTATTCTAAATCGGCATTAATTGTACTTCCGCTGCTCGATTTTAAGTGTAAAGTTGTTCCTCTTAACTTGTTAATAGTACGAATGCTAGATCCGCTTGACGATTCTAAACCATCAATTGTATTAGTTTTTACTCGAATAATTGCGCTTTCCAGGGTGTTAATATTGCCATCAATTTTTACGATTAAAGTTCCATTTTCGACTTTAGTCACAACATATTGTATTAAATTATCGTCAACTTCCACTTCAACCTCTGTTGGTGTTCCTTGCTCCAAGATTACTTCCACGCCTGTGCTAGCTTGAATTTTAGTAAAAGGAGCTTCAATATTTCTTTTTTCTGAGACAACATTTCCACTTCCATCAATACCATCGCCTAAGTTTAAATTTCCTGTACAAGAAGTTAAGGTTATGGTAAGTAAAAGTGCAACTAATTTTAAAGTCGTTTTCATGTTTTAAATTTTTAGTAGTTTCTTATTTAGTTTTTATAGTAATGATTTCTTTTGTTTTTGTAGAATCGGTTTCATTTACTTTAACCTCTTTTTTTATTAAAACACCATTATCATCATAATATATTGTTGAAGAAGAGTCAGTGCTTTCACTGTTTTCTTCCGCTAAACAATTTAAACATTTTATCTTATCAGAATCTACACGGTAAACCGGATTTTTTGTATCATATTCACTTTCATCGAAAAAGTCGTAATCACTTCTATCGTAATTGCTGTAACTTTCGTCAGTTTTGAAGATGGTTCCTTTTGGTAAGTACAAATAAATCTCTACTTCCTGACCTCTGAATTTATTTTCTACAGCAGTTAATAAATAATTGTCTAAAACGATGGTGTTTCCTTCAATTTTGTAATTGTATTTAATTTTTTCAGCTCTCTTCTTAGCTTGTGAAGTTGATTTTCCATTTGCTAATTTTTCAATTAACATGTATGGAGTTGCTTCATCTGTATACTTAATTTCGATAGAAACATTATTCGAATATATGATTTCATTATCACCTTCGTCTTGTGTTATTTTGAAATCGTGATGTCTGTAATTGCTTTTCGAGTAAAAATCATTGTTCTTGAATTTGATTTTCAATGTATCGTTTGGTGCAATTGCAATCACTTCTTTTTGAACCGATTTTCCTTCAAATGCTAATTGAGACGCTTCGTTAATTCCTAATGAAATAATGATCCCAACAGCTATTAACCATACCGCTAACAAACTATATTTTACATAATTTCCAATAGATCTTAAATTGTTAACCATTAGCTTTAAACCTAAAATCAGTAAGAAAAACAACGGAATTCCAAACCCTAATAATAGTAACATTCCTTGAGCCCAAAGTGGAGTTTCTAAACCAATTGGTGTTTGAATGTTGTTTAAAATGTAATTATCAGGCATTGTTGACGAAAATATCATAATGATACTCGTTATAATGATTCCTATCAATCCTATTCCTGAGAAAAACACGATAAAAGCTCCAATTATTTTGGCAAATACTTTAAAGATAGTTGTGATAACTTCTTCAATTGTAGAACCAATTCTAGTAGCTCCAGATTTTGCTGAATTAGTTATTTTCTCATGGTCGATATTACTAAATTTAGAAGTAATATCGTCAAAACCTTCCTTTACTTTTTTTTCGATATTTGAGATGGTTATCGGTTCGCCTTTCATTTCAAGTTTCTGAGTTGTAGTAACCGCTTCTGGAACTAAAATCCATAATACGATATAAACAAATAAACCAGTTCCAAAGCCAAAGAATAAAATAACCATGATGATGCGTAACCATAAAGTATCTATTCCTAAATAATGACCTAAACCAGCCATTACACCACCAAGCATACCGTTTTCTTTATCACGATACAATCTTTTTGAAGGATAATAGAAATTAGTTGAAGAAGAACTAGATTGATAAGTTGATTTCTCATCGTCAATTTTGTAATCTTCTGGTTGTCCCATAATAGTAATAACCTCTTCAATTTCAGTTAATCCCACAACTTGTTTGTCGTTTTTTAAACGCTCTTGAAAAAGTTCGGCAATACGACTTTCTATATCTTTCATTATTTCGTCTCTTCCATCAGCCGAAAGCGAACGTTTCACCGCATCAAAATAACGCGATAATTTTTGATAGGCATCTTCGTCGATGTGAAAGAAAAAACCTCCTAAATTTATACTTATTGTTTTGTTCATGACTTTTAGTTTTGACTTGTTATTATGTTTACTGCATCTGATAATTCTTTCCAGGTGCCATTTAATTCTTGTAAAAATTCTTTTCCTTCATCGGTTAAACCGTAATATTTTCTTGGTGGTCCCGATGTTGATTCTTCCCAACGATAATTTAATAATCCATCGTTTTTTAGCCTTGTTAGTAGTGGGTAAACGGTGCCTTCCACAACTAGTAATTTAGCATTCTTTAGCGTATCCAATATTTCAGAAGTATATGCATCTTTTTCTTTTAAGACCGATAAGATACAAAATTCTAAAACACCTTTTCGCATTTGTGCTTTAGTGTTTTCAATGTTCATAATTCCCCTTGTTTTTTTTAATTAGACTGTTCATTTTTTGATTCTTTTTGCTTGCGCAGTGATTGATTTGATGATTGAAAATTAGATTACCTATTATTTTCTTATACAAAGATAAGTCTAAAAGCAGGTATTATGTTACACATAGTACTAATATTTAACAAAAATTTAACAAATAAAAAAAATACTAGGAATGCATAGTATTTTTTGTATTTTTACAAAATAAATCAATGAATTATGGAGTTTACACCTGCAAAACTAAATCTATTTACTTTTTTTAAACTACCTTCTGCCTTTTGGAGTGGGGTAAGAGTTAAATCAATTTCACCCGAAGTTTGTGAAGTAACGGTAAAACATCGTTGGTTTAATCAAAACCCGTTTAATTCTATGTATTTTGCTGTGCAAGCTATGGCGGCTGAGTTTACAACGGGAGCTTTAGTAATGTTTCAAATCAAGCAAAGCGGTAAAAACATATCAATGTTAGTGGCGCAGAATAAAAGTATGTTTACCAAAAAAGCTACAGGAAGGATTACATTTACTTGTAATCAAGGAAATGCAATCAAAGAAACCATTCAAAAAGCGATTGACACAAATGAAGGACAAACGATTTGGTTGACTTCTATAGGTAAAAATGAAAAAGGAGAACAAGTTTCCGAAATGCAATTTGAGTGGACCATTAAAGTTAGAGGTTAATATTTTTTAACTCCCAACTCATAACTCTGATCTCTCAACTTAAAACTAATCCTAAACATAAGTTAATTTACTTTCATTCCTTATTTATTGATAGTAAATTTGAGAAAAAAGGAAAAGAAAATGACGGTTTTAATTACAGGAGCTACAGGATTAGTTGGGCAAGAATTGGTAAGTTTATTACTTCAAAATGGATTTACAGTTCATTATTTGTCGACTTCGAAATCAAAACTAGTTTCGCAAAATAATTACAAAGGTTTTTATTGGAATCCCAAAACATCTGAAATCGATTTAAATGCTTTAACAGACGTTGAGGTGATTGTGCATTTGGCTGGAGCTTCGGTTGCAAAAAAATGGACATCTTCGTACAAAGAAGAAATAATTGAAAGTAGAGTTTTATCTACAAGATTACTTTATAAAACACTTCAAAAAAATTCGCATCAAGTAAAACAGATTGTTTCTGCTTCAGCTATTGGGATTTACCCAAATGACTTCAACTATATTTATCATGAAACAGATAATAAGGTTGACAATTCATTTTTAGGTAATGTTGTACAACAATGGGAAGAGGAAGTCAATCAGTTTGAAAAGTTACAAATTAATGTAGCTAAAATTAGAATTGGAATTGTGCTTGCTAAAGAGGGAGGAGCGCTTCAAGAAATGGCTAAGCCGATTAAAATGGGTGTTGGAGCTGCTTTTGGTTCAGGAGAACAATATCAGTCTTGGATTCACATTCAGGATTTAGTAGCTATTTTTCAATTTGTAATCCAAAACCAACTTTCAGGCGTTTTAAATGGAGTTGCTCCTTATCCAGTTACGAATACTGAATTAACAAAAGCGATTGCTAAAACTTTAGGAAAACCATTATTTCTGCCAAATATCCCGCAGTTTGTAATGAAACTTATTCTTGGCGAAATGCATCAAATACTATTTTCAAGTCAGCACGTAAGTTGTAGAAAACTACTCGATTTGAAATACCAATTCAAATTTGCTTCCTTAGATAAAGCATTGAATGATTTATTAAAATAAAAAAACCGCCAATTTTGTTGGCGGTTTTTGTTTTTATTGTTTTGTTGCTTTTAATTTTACAACCAATTCAATTTCATCGTTTACAAACTTATCTTTTAAATCATCAAAAATCGATTTTGAAGCATAATTTACATTCCAATGTGTTCTATTAATTTGGAAAGAATCTGAAGTTAGTGTCATGTTGTTTCCTTCGTAAGCAACAGTCGCAGGAAAACTAACTGGTTTTGAAGTTCCTTTTAAAGTCAAGTTTCCGTTTACAGTGGCTTTTCCGTTTGCAGAAGTAATAGAAGTAATTTCAAACATTCCTTCTGGAAATTTACCTACGTTAAAGAAATGATCTTCTCCTTCTTTATCGCCAGTTCCTTTTAAATGCGCTTCTAAATCTTCTTTTCCATCACCTGCTTTTAAGTCGGTAACTACAATAGAATTCATGTCGATAACAAATTTTCCACTTTGAATGCTATCATTCTTAACCGCAACTTCTCCCGATTTCAAATTAATAGTTCCATTGTGTTTTCCGGCAGGTTTAGAACCAATCCATTCAATTACTGAAGCTTTTGTGTCAACTACATAAGTCGTGCTTTCTGCCGATGCTGTTGCAACTTCTCCAGCTTCACCATTTTCACTTTTTTCTCCTTTACAAGCTACATTCATTGAAATGCTAGCCAAAACGAATAAACTTAAAATGCTTTTTTTCATGTTTTAATTTTTTTAGTTGTTACAAACTTACTTTTTAACTTTTTTAAACAGTCTTAAAAAGTTGCTAAAATTTATCTTTCAAGAATTTTGCTGACAATTTGACATTTTTCAACTTTTGGCAATACATTTGCAATCCCATTTACTAAAGAAAAATGTTTAAAAAAATATTCAAAAATATGAGTCAAGAAAGTACTGAAAACATCGAAAAGGAGAACATTAATGAAGAAAATGTTTCAGAAAATCAAGGAATTCCAACACCAGAATTAACGGTAGAAGAGCAATTGCAAGAAGAATTAAGTAATGAAAAAGACAAATTTTTACGTCTTTTTGCTGAATTTGAAAATTATAAAAGAAGAACTGCCAAAGAACGTATTGATTTGTTTAAAACAGCAAATCAAGAAGTTTTACAAGCAATGTTGCCAGTTTTAGATGATTTCGACAGAGCTTGGGCACAAATTTCAAATTCAGGTGATGAAGCTTTGGTAACAGGTGTTCAATTGATTCATGATAAATTAAAATTAACTTTAGTTTCTAAAGGATTAGAAGAAGTAGAGATTAAAGCTGGAGATGCTTTTGATGCTGATTTTGCTGAAGCTATTACCCAAATTCCAGCACCAAACGATAAATTAAAAGGTAAAATTGTCGATGTAATTGAAAAAGGTTACAAATTAGGTGACAAAATCATCCGTTTTCCAAAGGTGGTTATCGGACAATAATTTTACTGTAGAGACAAGTCATGACTTGTCTTTTTCTACATATTATAATACAAGATGTAATGAAAAAAGATTTTTACGAAATATTAGGCATTTCAAAAAATGCTACAGCCGAAGAAATAAAGAAAGCCTATCGCAAGAAAGCAATCGAGTTTCATCCTGACAAAAATCCAGGTAATAAAGAAGCAGAAGAAAAGTTCAAAGAAGCTGCCGAAGCTTATGAAGTTTTAAGCGATGCCAACAAAAAAGCAAAATACGATCAATATGGTCACCAAGCTTTTGATGGTGGTGGATTTGGCGGTGGTCATCACATGAACATGGATGATATCTTCAGTCAATTTGGTGATATTTTTGGTGGTGCTTTTGGCGGTGGTGGATTTTCTGGATTTGGCGGTGGCGGAGGTCAACGCAGAGTAAAAGGAAGTAACCTTCGCATCAAAGTAAAATTAACTTTGGAAGAAATTGCTAACGGAGTTGAAAAGAAAGTCAAAGTAAAACGTAAAGTTCAAGCTTCTGGTGTAACGTATAGAAGTTGTCCAACTTGTAATGGTTCTGGACAAATTATGAAAGTTGCTAATACCATTTTAGGTAGAATGCAAACAGCAACTACGTGTCATACTTGTAGTGGTTCTGGTCAAATTTTAGATCAAAAACCTGCTGGAGCAGATGCACAAGGAATGTTGTTAGAAGACGATACGGTTTCAATCAAAATTCCAGCTGGAGTAGTAGATGGAATGCAATTAAAAGTGGCTGGAAAAGGTAACGAAGCTCCAGGAACAAACAGTATTCCAGGAGATTTAATTGTGGCTATTGAAGAAATCGAACACGAATCTTTAAAGCGTGAAGGTGAAAATTTACACTATGATTTATACATCAGTTTTGCCGAAGCAGCTTTAGGTGTTTCTAAAGAAATTGATACCGTTTCTGGAAAAGTTCGAATTAAATTAGAAGAAGGAATTCAATCGGGTAAAATTCTTCGTTTAAAAGGAAAAGGAATTCCAAGTTTAAATTCTTATGGAAATGGAGATTTATTAGTTCATGTAAATGTTTGGACTCCAAAAACTTTAAACAAAGAACAAAAGCAGTTTTTCGAGAAAATGCTTACAGATGAAAACTTTATTCCGAAACCAGAAAAGTCAGACAAATCTTTTTTTGAAAAAGTTAAAGATATGTTTTCATAATTAAATAAATATTAATACATTTGAAACTCACTTTCTTAGGAGAGTGAGTTTTTCTTTTTCATAGCAATTTTTCCCATCCTTTAGCAATAAAGGGTGGGTTTTTTTTGTAACAAAATCCGTATATTTACTACTTACTAATAATACAAATTCATACTTTTTATATATGAGCAATATTCTCGAAGTACAAAATGTAGTGAAACAATATGGCGATTATACCGCTTTAAATAATGTTTCGCTTCAAGTTCCAAAAGGTAGTATTTACGGACTTTTAGGTCCGAATGGCGCTGGAAAAACATCACTAATTCGAATTATCAACCAAATTACAATGCCTGATAGTGGGGGTGTTTTCTTAGATGGCGAAAAGTTAAATCCAGAACATGTAAAACACATTGGATACATGCCTGAAGAGCGCGGTTTGTATAAGACTATGAAAGTTGGCGAGCAATGTTTGTATTTGGCACAACTAAAAGGAATGCCCGAAGCTGAAGCTAAAAAACAATTAAAATATTGGTTTGAAAAATTTGAAATTCAAGGTTGGTGGGACAAGAAAATTCAGGAACTTTCAAAAGGTATGGCTCAAAAAATTCAGTTTATTGTAACGGTTTTGCACCAACCTAAATTACTGATTTTAGACGAACCATTTTCAGGTTTTGACCCTGTTAATGCGAATTTAATCAAGGACGAAATCATCGAACTAAATAAAAAAGGAACTTCTGTAATTTTTTCTACACACCGAATGGAATCGGTAGAAGAAATGTGTGATTATATTGCGTTAATTCACAAATCTAATAAGCTTATTGAAGGGAAATTAGATGATGTTAAGCGTCAACACCGTACCAATATTTATCAAGTTGGAATCATCACAAATAATATTGAAGGTTTAATGGTGAGTTTAACTCAGAAGTTTACCATTGGGCAAACCAACTTCAAATCTTTAAATGATGATTTAAAATTGGAAGTACATTTAGAAAATCATTCTTCTAATGAATTGATTTCTATTTTAACAAAATTTGGTCAAGTGACCCATTTTATGGAAAAAATCCCAACAGTTAACGATATATTCATTCAAACCGTAAGTCAATAATCATGAGCGTATTATCTTTAATTATCAAGAGAGAATTTATTGCAAAAGTGCGCAATAAATCATTTATCGTAATGACTTTTTTAGGTCCTTTATTGATTGTGGGAATGTCTTTTTTAATTGCGTATTTATCGAGCGTAAATAAAGGCGATATAAAAACTATTGGAGTTCACGATAGAGCGAATGTGTTTGTAAATGATTTTAAAAATACCGAAGATATTAAATATGTAAATCTTTCTAATTTATCATTTGATAAGGCAAAAGATTCATCAAGCAACGCTTTTGAAGGCTTAATTTATGTGCCAGAAGTTCAAAACGTAGAAGAATTGGCAACCAAAACAACCTATATTTCAGATGATAGTCCGAAAATGGATTTTTTAATGAATTTACAAAAAGTTATTGACACCAAATTAAACAAAGAAAATCTTAAGAAATTAGGTTTTGATGCCGAAAAAATTGAAAACGCGAAAATTAAATCGGAAGTGCAATTTGCTAAGTTTTCAGGTGAAGATGGATTAAAATTCTTAAATGAAATCAAAATAGGAATCGGTTTCGCTTTCGGATATTTAATTATGATGTTCATCATTATTTACGGAAATATGGTGATGCGAAGCGTTATTGAAGAAAAAACGAATCGTATTATTGAAATCATCATTTCTTCGGTAAAACCATTTCAATTGATGATGGGAAAAATCATAGGAACTTCATTAGCAGGAATTCTTCAATTCTTAATTTGGATTGTACTTGGAGTGGTTTTGATGTTTTCGTTATCGGCTGTTTTTGGAAGTCAACAAGAAGCCGTTGCAACGGCACAAGTTACAGCAGAGCAAGCAGAAGTTGCTATGAGCTTTATGGATAAATTACAACTTTACATAGCAGAAATTCCAGTAGCATCAATACTAATTGGTTTTGTGATTTTCTTTATTGGAGGTTACTTTTTGTACAGTTCCTTTTATGCCGCTATAGGAGCCGCAGTAGATTCTGAAACCGATTCGCAACAGTTTTTAATGCCAATCATCATGCCTTTGATGTTAGCAGTTTATGTCGGTTTTTTAACGGTTATGAATGATCCTCATGGAACGGTTGCTGTAGTCTTTTCATTAATCCCATTAACATCTCCAATTGTGATGTTGATGCGTATTCCTTTTGGAGTGCCATTATGGCAATTAGCACTTTCTGTAGTTTTATTGTACGGAACGTTTATCTTTGTAGTCTGGTTTGCGGCAAAAATCTACCGAGTAGGTATTTTGATGTACGGAAAAAAACCAAGTTGGAAAGAATTATATAAGTGGTTGAAATATTAAAAAGAGATTAAGAGTTTATATTTTAGGAGTTTAAAAGGTTTTTAATGGTTTTTAAAATTTTATTTTATCTAATTTTTTTATTAGGAATTGTTTTTACAATTTTTTCAACTTTGAAATATAAAAGTTTGAATAGCATAGAAAAAGAATATAAACAAGAACTTTTTTTGAGTAGAACAAAATTTGTTATTATAATAGGAATATCGAATATTATTATATTAATTTTCCTATTTAGGTTTTTTGGAGAATTAGCAAGATATTTTTTCTTAGTATTTTTTTTATTTTGGAGTTTATTTGATTTTTTTGATTCTAAAAATAAAATCGAAATTATGAAAAAGAATAATTTTTCGAGTATTTTTTTGAGTGATTACAAATTGTCGACAAATTACCAAACTATTGGTTTGTTTTGCTTTTTCATTTTAATTGTAATGGCTTTTTTAAAAAATTAATTCGTGTATAGATTAAATAAAAAATGAGTAAAATCCTTATCATAGAAGACGAAGCAGCTATTCGAAGAGTATTAACAAAAATACTTTCCGAAGAAAATGATTCGTATAAAGTTGAAGAAGCAGAAGACGGTTTACAAGGAATTGAAAAAGTCAAAAATGAAGATTATGACTTGATTCTTTGTGATATCAAAATGCCAAAAATGGACGGTGTTGAGGTATTAGAAGCCGTTAAAAAAATCAAACCTGAGATTCCAATGGTGATGATTTCAGGTCATGGTGATTTGGAAACTGCTATTAATACGATGCGTTTAGGAGCTTTTGATTACATATCAAAACCACCTGATTTAAATCGTTTATTGAATACGGTCCGAAACGCTTTAGATAAAAAGCAATTAGTAGTAGAGAACAAAATCTTGAAAAAGAAAGTCTCTAAAAACTACGAAATGATTGGAAATAGCGAAGCTATCAATCACATCAAGACAATGATTGATAAAGTCGCTCCAACCGATGCCCGAGTTTTAATCACAGGTCCGAACGGAACTGGAAAAGAATTAGTAGCGCATCAATTACACGAAAGAAGCGAGCGCTCATCAGCTCCTATTATTGAAGTGAATTGTGCGGCTATTCCATCTGAATTAATTGAAAGCGAATTGTTTGGTCACGTTAAAGGTGCTTTTACTTCAGCTGTGAAAGACAGAGCTGGTAAGTTTGAAGCTGCTGATGGCGGAACCATTTTCTTAGATGAAATTGGCGACATGAGTTTATCGGCTCAAGCCAAAGTGTTACGTGCTTTACAAGAAAATTTAATTCAACGTGTTGGTGCTGACAAAGACATTAAAGTCAATGTTCGTGTGGTTGCTGCAACCAATAAAGATTTGAAAAAAGAAATCGAAGAAGGTAGATTTAGAGAAGATTTATATCATCGTTTAGCTGTGATTTTAATCAAAGTTCCAGCTTTAAATGATAGAAGAGACGATATTCCAGAATTAATTGAGCATTTTGCTGCTAAGATTGCTTCGGAACAAGGAACTTCTCCAAAATCATTTTCAAAATCAGCCATCAAATTATTACAAGAATACGATTGGACAGGAAATATCCGTGAGTTGCGAAATGTAGTAGAACGCTTAATTATTTTAGGTGGAAACGAAATTTCGGAACAAGATGTAAAACTGTTTGCAAGTAAATAATATCAAGTAAAAAGTGATAAGTAAATAGTGAAAAGTTTGCTAATTACTAATCACTCTTCACTAATTACTAAATAAAAAATGCAATTAAAAAAAATAAATCCCAACCTTCAAAAAGCACTTATTGAAAACGATTTAATCGAAGCTAATGAGTTGCAACAAGAAACATTTTCAACTATTAAAAGTGGTGTAGATGCTGTAATTCAAGCGCCAAATGGTTCTGGAAAAACCACTACTATTTTAATGAATGTGATTCAGAAAATGGATCAACCTGTTGGAGAAAGTACACGCGCTTTAATTTTAGTTCAAGACAAAGAAAAAGTACTTGAAGCAGTTGAAATGTTCAAGAAATTGAATCGTTATAATAATTTAAGAGTTTTTGGTGTTCACGAAAAAGGGGATATCGATTACGATAAAAACCAAATTTCGCTAGGAATGGATGTGTTGATTGGAACGCCAATTCGTATCAACGAAATGTTCTCATCAGCAGGATTCAATATGACAACTATTAAAATGTTTGTGGTTGATGACGTAGAAGAAATGTTACGTAAACGAGAAGATTCCATCATACAAAGACTTTCTATGAGTGCGGAGAAAACCCAACGTTTATTCTTCTGTTCCCAAATTACCGAAAGAGTAGAAGTGTTAGCTGACAGAATTATGATTGAACCTTTATTTTTTGAGATGGACGATAACGAATAAAAAAACGCCTGAAGTAATTCAGGCGTTTTTTTTATTATTTCACTTGGTCTAAACCTCTTTTTCTTAGTAGTGGTTCAGTGCTTGGTTCGGCACCTCTAAAACTTTTGTAAAGTTCCATTGGATCTTCAGTTCCTCCTTTTTCTAAAACGTTTTTTCGGAATGATTTAGCGTAATCTTGGTTGAATAATCCGTTTATTTTGAATACTTCAAACGCATCAGTATCTAAAACTCCTGACCAAATATAACTGTAATATCCAGCTGAATAACCACCAGCAAAAATATGGTTGAAATACGTACTTCTATATCTTGGAATGATGGTGCTTGGTAAGTTAATTTTGTTCATCGCTTCTTTCTCAAAAGTTTCAGCATCAACCGTAATGTTGCCTTTTTGAGTATGATATTGCATATCTAAAAGAGAAGCCGCTAAATATTCTGTAGTAACGAAACCTTGATCAAAAGTTCCGGCTTTTTGCATTTTTTCAATCAACGCATCCGGAATGATTTCTCCTGTTTTGTAGTGTTTCGCATACATTTTCATTACTTCTGGTTCGGAAGCCCAGTTTTCCATAATTTGAGATGGTAATTCAACGAAATCTCTTGGAACACTTGTGCCTGCTACACTTTCATAGGTTACATTTGATAATAATCCGTGTAAAGCGTGACCAAATTCATGGAAGAATGTGCTTACTTCATCAAAAGTTAATAAAGCCGGAGCGTTTGCTGTTGGTTTAGTAAAATTACATACGATAGAAACTACTGGAGCAATTCGTTTTCCATTTTCCATTTTTTGAGTTCGGTACGAAGTCATCCAAGCACCACCTCTTTTAGAAGCTCTTGGGTGAAAATCCATGTATAAAATTCCTACGTGATTTCCGTTAGCTTCTGTTACTTCCCAAACCGTTACGTCTTCGTGGTATTTTGGGACGTTGTTTAACTCTTTAAATTGTAACCCATATAAATTTTTACAAACCGTAAAAACACCTTCTCTTGTTTTTTCTAAACTGAAATAGGGTTTCATTTCTTGTTCGTCTAAATCAAAACGTTCTTTTCTGATTTTTTCAGCATAATATCTCCAGTCATAAGGTTGAACTTCATCTTTAATTTCGTCTTTTAACATCATTTGTTTGATGTCAGCAGCTTCTTTGTTTGCCATATTTAAGGCTGGAGTCCATAAGTCCATCAACAATTTAGTTGCTGTTTCAGGATTTTTAGCCATTGACTTTTCTAATACATAATCAGCGTGTGTTTCATATCCTAGAAGTCTTGCTTTTTCACTTCTTAAATTGGCAATTTTAATCGCTAATTCTTTGTTGTCTTTGTCGTTATTGTTGTTCGCTCGCATTTGGTAAGCATTCCAAATTTCCTGACGTAATTTTCTGTTTGAACTGTATTGTAAAAATGGCATTACGCTTGAATTCGATAAAGTAAAAACCCATTTTCCAGCTTTTCCTTTCGCTTTAGCATCAGCAGCCGCGGTTTCGATAAGTTCGTTTGGTAATCCAGCTAAATCTTTTGCGTCAGAAATTATTAATTCATACGAATTGGTTTCGGCTAAGATATTTTGTCCGTATTTTAAAGTAGCAACCGCCATTTCAGAGTTGATTTCTCTTAAGCGTTTTTTATTTTCTTCTGATAAATTAGCACCACTTCTAACAAAGTTTTTGTAAAGATTCTCTAAAATCTTAGCTTGTTCTTTATTTAACTTAAAGTTTTTTTGGTTGTCCCAAACGCTTTTTACTCTTTGGAATAAAGCATCATTCAAATAAATATTATCGTTATGTGCTGATAATTTTGGAGCCAATTCTTTTGCAATTGCCTGAATATCTTCGTTGGTATTCGCACTGTTTAAATTGTAAAAAACCGTACTTACTCTAGCCAATAATTTTCCTGAATTTTCCATTGCTAAAACCGTGTTTTCAAACGTTGGTTTTTGTTTAGTGGAAACTATCGCATTGATTTCGGCTTCTTGTTTTTTTATTCCTTCTAAAATGGCAGGTTTAAAATGCTCATTTTTTATTAAATCGAATGGTGGAACTTGATAAGGCGTAGTGTATGTTTCAAAAAACGGATTCATAGTGGTTTTGTTTTTGTCTTGTGAATTAACCGTTACAGCACTTGTTAAGGCTGAAAATAAAAGTAATGTTTTGATTTTCATTTTGGTGAAATTTAAAACGTAAAAATAAGAGATTTCTATTGCTAAGTCTAAAACTTAACGATATTTTATGAAATGTGTTCACAGCATTCCAAAATCTGAATTTTAAAGTTATCTTTGCACCTTCAAAAAATATGTAAAAAGACTTTTTACTTTTTACTTCTAACTTTTTACTTTAAAAAATGATTACAGTAAACGATATTGCCGTAGAATTTGGCGGAACCACTCTTTTTAGCGAAGTAACTTTTGCCATTAATGAAACCGATAAAATTGCCCTTATGGGTAAAAATGGAGCAGGAAAATCTACGCTTTTAAAAATTGTTGCTGGAGTAAATAAACCAACTCGTGGTGTTATTTCGGCGCCAAGTGATGCTGTTGTTGCTTATTTACCTCAGCATTTGCTAACGGAAGATAATTGCACTGTAATGGAAGAAACATCAAAAGCATTTGCTTCGGTGTTGAATATGAAAAAAGAAATCGACGAAATCAATGAACAATTGACTGTTCGTACTGATTATGAAAGTGATGAGTACATGAAATTGATTGAAAAAGTTTCGGAATTATCTGAAAAATATTATTCAATCGAAGAAGTAAATTATGAAGCCGAAGTTGAAAAAATATTAAAAGGATTAGGTTTTGAAAGAGAAGATTTCAATCGTCCAACAAAAGAGTTTTCAGGAGGTTGGAGAATGCGAATTGAATTAGCGAAAATTCTATTAACAAAACCCGATTTAATTCTTTTGGATGAGCCAACGAATCACTTAGATATGGATAGTATCGAATGGTTGGAAGAATTTTTGATTACGCAAGCCAAAGCAGTTATGGTAATTTCGCACGATAGAGCGTTTGTTGATAATATCACAAATCGTACTATCGAAGTTACAATGGGAAGAATTTACGATTACAAAGCTAAATATTCTCATTATTTAGAATTGCGAAAAGACAGACGCATTCACCAACAAAAAGCGTATGAAGAACAGCAAAAATTCATTGCTGATAATCAAGCGTTTATTGAACGTTTTAGAGGAACTTTTTCTAAAACGGAGCAAGTACAATCACGTGTTCGAATGTTAGAAAAAATTGTTCCTATTGAAGTGGATGAAATTGATACTTCGGCTTTAAAATTGAAATTTCCACCATCGGCTCGTTCTGGTCAATATCCTGTAATTGTTAAAGATTTAGAAAAATCGTATGGAGATAAACTAATTTTTAAAGATGCGAATTTAGTTATCGAACGTGGGCAAAAAGTAGCTTTCGTGGGGAAAAATGGTGAAGGAAAATCGACCATGATTAAAGCTATTATGAAAGAAATTGAAATCAATGGAGGTTCTGTAGAAATTGGTCACAACGCACAAATTGGCTATTTTGCTCAAAATCAAGCCGCACAATTAGACGAAAATGCTACTATTTTTGAAACGATTGATAGAATTGCTGTTGGAGATGTTCGAACTCAAATTAAAAATATTTTGGGAGCTTTCATGTTTCAAGGTGATGATATTCAAAAGAAAGTGAAAGTGCTTTCTGGAGGAGAAAAAACGCGTTTGGCAATGATAAAATTATTGTTAGAACCTGTGAATCTTTTAATTTTAGATGAGCCATCTAACCATTTAGATATGAAAACAAAAGACATCATCAAAGATGCTTTGCGTGATTTTGATGGAACTTTAATTTTAGTTTCACACGACCGTGATTTCCTTGACGGATTGGCAGAAAAAGTTTTTGAATTCGGAAATAAACGTGTTAAAGAACATTTCGAAGACATAAAAGGGTTCTTAGCTCATAAGAAAATGGATTCTCTTAAAGAAATTGAGAAATAAGATTTTTGAATTAATAATATAAAGCTCCTTAAAATGGAGCTTTTTTTATATTAAAACGGATTTGCACTAGTTTATATTTTTATTAATATTCTTACCTATTTCTTGGTCAATTCAATAAAAATTTTAAATTTGTATAGTCGCCTAAGTATTTATTTGATTTTAGCTTAAAATTTAACAAATTCCTTTTGATTAGAAATGTTTAAAAGAGTAGTAATAATTTTTTGGATACTGTTTTCTTTTCAACTTTCCTTTGGGCAAGGAATTGGCTATAAAGATAAATATGCAAGAGGTTTGTACGACAAAGCATTAAAAGGCTTAAACGATTTAAAATGTAGTGAATCGTTATTGTATTCCCAACAACTTTTAGAGTACGCTTTAAAGAAGAATAAATATGATATGGCCGCTGCTTCCTACAATATAATTGGGTTAAATTTCGAAGAATTTGGCGATTTAAAAAAGTCTATTCAATATTACAATTCGGGTGTTTCTTATGCAAGATTAGCTAAGAATGATACTATTGCGAATTATCTTTATAACAATATCGGAAATTTATACTATTTTAAATTAAAAGATTCAAAAAAGGGACTTCATTACTACCAAAAATCTTATGGGTTATCTAAAAGAATTGATACTAAAAGAGATATCGCCTTCGCAGAAATTAATTTAGCCGATGTTTATCTTGATTTAAAAGAATATAAAAAAGCAAATTATTATCTACAATTAGTAGAGAAAAAGATGGCACCTAACGATTACGAAATGGGAATGTCTTATTACTCATTAATGGGCTATTATTACGAAATGCAAAATGATTTTTTAAATGCAGAGAAAAATTATTTAAAATGTATTTCAGATTTTAAATTTCAAGAGTTTGAATATCACAAATCGCATCAATTGGATATTTACGGAATGGTTTATAATTTCTATAAAAAACAGAATAAAATAAAAGAAGCACTTTATTATTTAGAAAAACACGACCAACTTCAAGACGAACTTTTTAGTAAAGAAAGAAATATCGAAATTAAAATGGCTGGTGGCGATATTGAAGCACTGGAATACAAATACAAAGTACAACAAATTGAAAACGAAAAGAAAATTCAGGAGCAAAAAATAAATTCAAGCACTCGTTTTAATAAAGTGGTTTTAATTTTTTTAGGCTTTGTAATTGTTTTTTCAATATTTATTTTCAAAGCATTTGTGAATTATAAAAGTCTTAGTAAAAAATTAGCAGATTATAATTATCAATTGCAAGTTGCACGAGAAAAATCAGAAGAAGCAACACGTTTAAAAACACAATTTTTATCTAATGTAAGTCACGAGTTACGAACACCTTTGTATGGTGTAATAGGTATGGCTGAAATTTTAGAAAGCGAACACAAAGAAATTAAAAAGAGTCCTTATTTTAATGCTTTAAAATTTTCTTCACATTATCTTTTAACTTTAATTAATGATGTTTTAAACGTTTATAAAATTGAAGATAATGATATTGAATTCAATTATGAAAATATTAATATTAGAGAAGAAATAGGTCACATAAAAGAATCGATGAATGTTATTGCTAAGTCGAATAAAAATGAAATTATTGTTTCAATTTCAGATGATATACCTCAATTTATTAAAACCGATTTAACTCGATTTTCTCAAATTTTAATCAACTTAGTTAGCAATGCTTTAAAGTTTACCAAAAAAGGAAAAGTTACACTTAGTTTATCTTTTGATAAAAAGGACGATAATACCTTTCTGAAATTAGAAGTTTTAGATACAGGGATTGGAATTCCAGAAGAATATTTAGATAAAATCTTTGAAAAATTTGTACAAGTTGATGTCAATTTGCAAGAACAATACAAAGGAACCGGACTTGGGTTGTCTATTGTTAAAAGATTAGTGGAACTTTTTAAAGGAAGTATTTCAGTTGAAAGTAAAATTAGAGAAGGAAGTAAGTTTACCGTTTGGTTTCCTTACTTAAAAGCGGATGAAATTGTGGTCTTAGAACAACAGAAAGCGAATCCTCAAACCAAGTTAAAAAACTTAAATATTTTGGTTGTAGAAGACAATAAAATCAACCAAATGGTAACCCAAAAACTCTTGGAAAAAAACGGTCACAAGTTCCAAATGGCAGAAAATGGTTTGGAAGCTTTATTGCTCGTTGAGGAGAATAAATTTGATGTAATTCTAATGGATATCAATATGCCAGTTATGAACGGAATTGAAGCATCGATTAAAATTAGAAATCTTGGAATTAAAACGCCGATTATTGCCTTAACGGCTTCTGACAAAGAAAATATTTTGAAAGAAATTTTAGAAAAGAAAAATGGTCTTACCGATGTATTAGTAAAACCATTTGAATACGGTGATTTAGAAAATGTGATTTTGAGGTATATTTAAACTTATACAGAATTTAGTTTTTTGTAGACAAGCTATAATTAATCAAAGTTTTATAAAATCTTGGAAAATCAATATTGTTAATTTCTGTTGTTTCTAATTTTGGATTATTTGCTATATTCAAAGTGTCGGCTCTTTTGTCATTATATAAAGGCATTTGAATACTAACTAATTTATTTTTAGATAAGTTCAAATTTTTAACAATTCCATTTGGATAGTAAAAGGATTCTATTTTGTTATCAGAAAAATCAATGGATTCAAGATTTCTTTCTTCTCTAAATATAACTTTTTTTGAAATTCTATTGTTACTAAAATTTAGTTTTTGAATTCCTTTAGGAAGTTTATTTTCTTCGAAAGTTGCTATTCTGTTTTTAGAAATATTAAGTTCAATAATCGTGAATTTTGATAAATCAGGTTGTGTTTTTAAATTTCTATTCGATAAATCAAGATGATAAATGGTGTCAGATTGACTTAATTCATTACTATTGAATTTTGTGTAAGTTTTGCAGCTTGATAGTTGAATAAGTAGAAATAATACTATGATTTTTTTCATAAGTTTTCAATTGTTTTAAAAACAAATAATTGGATTTTTTGGTCGAGGAATTCGTTTAGTTATTAATTTCTTTGGATTGTTAGTTTGTATTAACGTGTCAATTTTTTCAACTGCAAATAAAACCTCTGCATTAATATTTGGGTTGTTGGAAATATCTAAATAATGGATATTGTCATGTAAATGAATATTTTCAATTAAATTGTTTGAAAGGACTATCTTTCTTAGATTTGATTTATTATCAAAAAAACTATAAGAGAAGAACTTTAATTTATTATTTGACATATCAATTTCTTCAAAATTAATGGTGGTATTATTTTTTATTTCTTTTTCCTTTTTTCCAAAGAATGAATTTTTGCTGTTAAAAACATAGAAGTTTCGTAAAGTGTTATTTGTACATTTCAATTTTCTCAATGTCAAAGGTAATTTACTAAGTGGTATTGTATCTAAATTATTATGTGATAAATCCAATGTAATAATTTTAAATATAGATAAATCAGGAAGTGAATCTAATTTTTTATACGACAAATCTAATTTTAAAATAGTATCTGTTTTGCTTAGATTTGATAAAATTTCAGTAACACTTTTCTCTTTTTCTTGATTAGGTAAATTAGTTTTTATCTCGCTTTCCTCTTTGCAAGAAATCAATAATGAAACAAGTAATGTAAGTACAATTCTCATAGTGTTGTTTTGTAGTTATTTACTTCAAATTTCATTCCAAAATTTATTTCTTCTTCCATTTCTCAAAGCCCATAACACTTGGCTTGATTTCTTTTTGCCATTGATTTCCGTAACTTTTATTTAAATACTCAAAAACCAAAGCATTTTTAGCTTCATATTCTTCAAAATTTGTAGGAGCAATGCAACCAAAATCATGAAATTGAATGTTGTATTTCTTCGCAAAAACCAAATCATCTTTAGTAATTACAGGGGCAATTCCTCCTAAAACATAAATGGTTTTGGTTTTCGAGTTAATTTCGATTTTGATAGTATCGTTTTGTCTTTTCTCTTGAGCTTGTATTGTAAAGTTGAATAAAAGTACTAGAATGATTAGTTTAAAGTTCATGTTTAAATTCTTTATAGATTTTTATTAGTTTTCTTTTTGAAATGTTTTTAGTAGTTATTTTGATAACTCCAAATTTTCCTTTTTCGCCATATAATTCCATAGCCTTTTTATCTTTCCAAACGGTTACAGATTCTATATCATCAGGGTTTATGTATTCCATAACTTCATATTTTAAAATGGAATCATTCACCACAATTAAAGGTTTTTCAGCTTTGATTGAAGCTACACACTTTCTAGGTTTTGTGATAGTGGTTTCTTGACTGTAACATAAATTTGAAGTCACAAAAAATAGTAATAGGAGTGTTGTTAATTGTCTTGTCATAATTTATTTTTTACTTTTTAATCGTAATAAGCACAATTCCTTTTTCTCCCTTTTTACCATAAATTTTTATAGCATCTGTAGGTTGAATAACTTCAATTTTTTCAATTTTTTGTTTGCTCAATGGCGCATACGGACTCGTTGGGTTTTCTCCAAATAAAGATTCTTCTGAATATTCTACTCCATTAATAAAATAAATAGGTTCTTTTAGTTCAATAATTGAATCTATGTCATCAGGACTTAAATTAGAAAGGGATTCTTTGGTTAATTCTCCATCTACCAATACTAAATCATCATTTGCTGCTTTTTTATCTTTTTCTTGAGTTGTTTCAGCCGAATTCATAGTAACATCATAACGCTTTCCTTTAGCCAAATAACCTGAATTATTTGAGGAAGCTGAATTAGACATACTGTTATTGTAAGTTGGAACCAAACTTGTTTTTGCCATTTCTTGAACTTCTTCCGTAGCAATTGGAGTAGGAATCATAACTTCTTTTTTCGATTTGTAATTAATCGTATCATTAATTACAATATTGTTTTGAATTACAATTTGTTGTTGCAAAATTTGCTCTGCTTCTTTTTTAATTTCTGGAGTTGTATTAACAAAACCATTTGCCGATTCAGGTGTTGGAATCGTATTTTTTGTAGAGTCAACTGTAGTAATAGTGTTTTCAGGAATAACTATATTTTCTTTTTCTTGTAGTAAGAAAAAAGTTAATGTTCCTACTAAAACTATCGAAGCTGCTACCGCTAATTTTTTCCACAAATGTTTCTCTTTTTGAAGTGTTTGGGTTTCCATTTTGTCTTCCACGCGTGCCCAAATCTTCTCCATTCCTGGGAAGTCTTTTTGCTCTGCGTTCTCGGCAGCCTGTTGTATTTTTTTATATAATTTTTCTTCTGTTCCCATAACTATTTTGCTTTTTGATAATAAAAAGTTCTTACCAATTCTTTTAATTTACTTTTCGCTGCATTCAATTGCGATTTCGATGTCCCTTCACTGATGCCAAGTTGTTCTGCAATTTCTTTGTGCGAATAACCTTCAATCACAAACAAATTAAAAATCGTTTGGCATCCATCGGGAATATATTGAAGTAAATTGAGCAAATCTTCTTCTTCTAAATCGGTGACTTCATCGGCTAAGGGTTGCGAATTGTAACTCACATCTTCCAAATACAAATTAAAGTTGATGTTCTTTTTAATTTGTAATAAGCAATTGTTCACCGTTATTTTTCGCGCCCAAGCTTCAAAAGCTAAGTCTTCTTTTAGTTGTTCTATTTTTGTGAATATGGTAAAAAATGCATCGGCCAATACTTCTTCTATTTCTTCCTCCTTTTTTAAATACCGTTTACACAAACGATAGAGTTTGGGTGCCATAATTTCATACACCATGCGTTGCGCTTCGCGGTGTTGTTTTCGGCAGCCTTGTATGTATTTTACATCCATTGGTAAACTTGCTTTTTTATATAGAGCAGAAAAGTTGGCAAAAGGTTGGGACGACTTTAAATTATTTTCAAAAAAAATCGCAAGCGATTAAACTTGCGATTATAAAAGTATAAAATAATACAGTGTTATACGGCGAAAAACGCTTCTAATTCTTTCAATGTTTCTTCCGAAGTATTGATGTCTTTAACCACTTCACCTTTATTTAAAGCTACAATTCGATTACAAACTTCTACAGTGTGTAATAAATCGTGACTTGAAATTAAAACGGTAACATCTGGATTTTCGGCTAATTCTTTTACAATTTTCTTTAATCGGTTTACCGTTGTTGGATCTAAATTTGCAAATGGTTCATCTAAAATAACCACTTCTGGATTTCCAATTAAAGTAGCAATAATACCCACTTTCTTCATGTTTCCTTTCGATAAATCGCGAAGATATTTTTTGGTGTTTAGAATTTCGTTATTAAAAAATTCTTCATATTTTTTTAGTAAAGCGTCAACATCTGCTTTATTTTGCCCTCGTAATTCACCAATAAAATAAAAATATTCTTCAGCAGTTAAATAACCAATTAAGAAACTTTCATCTAAAAAGGCACCAGTAAAATTTTTCCAATTTTCACTTGTATTTACTACAACATTATGATTGATAATTCCACCAGTAGTTGGTTCGATTAAATCTAATAATAAACTAAAAAAAGTTGTTTTTCCAGCACCATTATTTCCTACTAGACCAAAACTTTGTCCCTTAGGAATTTCTAATTCTTGAATATTTAAAACTGTGGTAGCGTTATATTTTTTTGTAAGATTGTTTACTTGTATCATGATAATTTATTGGATTTAAATTAATTTTTTTGTTTGTAAGCTACAATAGCATTGTATTTTTCTTTCTGAAAAATGTTTTCAATAATCAAGAAGATTCTCGATTTGAAAAGCAATCCAAGTATTCCGAAGCAAGCAATTAAACTAATTCCGATGTAAAAATTGTCTGCTAAAAGTCCAACACCAAATAATAAAATTGGAATAATCATTTGAGGCAAAGAGAATAACAAGGTTTTGAAATTAAAAGCTTTTTTATCTCCAAAAGCTCCTTTTGCAGACTCTAAGTCAATAGCAGTTCTAGTATACGCACCGGTTAATAAAACTAAAAATGAATTAAACCCAATATTATATATTCCAGTTGCTAAAATTGTGATATAAACTTCCCATCCAAAATAAATGTAAAATGAAGCTAAAAACATACTAATTGCTGTTCCAATGACCATTAACCACCATTTAGAATTCAAATATTCTTTGTACGAAATGCTTTGTGTCATCATTAATTGATAATAAGAACTATCCCAACTTGGAACAAACTGTCCAAAATTAATTAGGAATCCACCTGTAACAAAAACTGCTGCAAATGCTTGCATTACACCGCCTTTGTATATGTCTTGAGTGAAGAATATCAAACCATAAAACAAGAAAAAGAAACTCATGTATAAAGTTGTTTTTGCTCGTTTATTTCGCATTAATAGTTTGATGTCGTTTTTTAAGAAAGTTCCTAAAGTTCCAAATTGATTCAACCAAGTTAAGTCGTTTGATGTAGCTAAATTCTTTTTAATATGTAATCTTTCATCTAACGTTAAATCTTTTTTGAAGAAATTAAACGTGAAATAATAGATGATTATTAAGGTAGAAATTGGGAGTAAAACCATCCAAGCATGCTCATACAGACCTTGAAAGAAAGGTTGTGTATAAATAGTAATATCAAATAAATTATAATATTGAGAAGCTATTAATCCAACAATAATTGCAGCTACAATTCCGAAGATAACATCTTTATTGTTGATTAAAATGTTTAAGAAATTGATGAATAATATTACTGTCAAAATTCCTAAATGCCAAGTAATTACGCCCAATACACTATAGCCGTTTATCAGTAAAATAATACTAAATGGAATAAAAAAGAAAGCATGTGTAGTATTGAAATAGTTTAAAACAGTTTTGCCTAAAGAAAAATGTACGATTGTGTTTTTCTTTATAGGTAAAACTAACAACGGTCTAATCGTTAATGTTGGAATTTTTTGAAAAAAATAACGCATCATCATATCGGCAAAAAGATAATAAATCATAAACTTATTTACCGTTTGTAAAGGTTCTAAGCCTACTTTTTTTAATCCATAAAAGGCTCCAATTCCCATAAAAACAAACATTGCAGCAAAATATAAGGATATTAGCGCCATGAAAATCTTAAAAGCCAAATTGGTTTTAAACGATGCAGACCGAACAAAAGATTTCCATTCGAGAGTAAGAAAATGCTTAATCATAATTTTTTTGATTTCTTATTTGTAGTATTTTCTTATCAAACGTTACGAATTTATTTCTGAAAATTCAATTTATAAATTTCTGCTTCTAAATTCTCGGTATCATTGTCTTCACAAAGTAAAAACTCCAATTCATTTTCTGTTTCATTATAGATTGTAATACCTTCAAATTTCTGATGTTCCGATAATAACTGAACGTCAATAATTTCAAATGTTGGTGCATGCATAACGCCTAAAATGGTTCCTAAAACTTCCCCATCTTCATAAGTAGATGTTGTGTTTTCGGCGCAAGCCAAGAAATAAATTTTATCGTTAACTAAAATCGCATCAGTAAAAGTAGTTTCAATATCATCTAACGTTGGTAGTGAAATCGGTACAAATCGAATGCCGTCTTCTTGGTTATTTGGAATAATAAAAATACCATTTCGACTGTTTTTTGAATTTCCTCTTTGAAACAATAACATCGTTTGATGCGCATAAATTGCGCCTTCAATGTTTAATTGGTCATCAGTAAACGAACCAACTGTTTTTAGTTTTCCATATAAAGCACTTAAATCCTGAGTTTGCAAAGCATCAGTTCCCAAATCTAAAGTAAACATGGTATTACGTTTTTGAGTTGAACCCGAACCTAACATTATTAACTGATTTCCATGTTGCGTGATGCTTTCTAAATCTGGCTTTTCAGCTTTTTCTATGTTTTCTCTCGCTTCTTTTACCAATGGGAATTTCAGTAATAGCTTTTTTGAAATGTCATATTGGTACAAAAAATTACTCGAATCAGAAATAATAAATAAAACATTTTGCGTGTACAACAACCCAGATGGCGCTGCAATACCTTTTATAGTGAAGAGATTTGTAAGTTTGAAATTTTCCATATTTTTACCGATAACTTTATGAAGTTTTTAAGTCAGAAATTGCTCATAAAAGTACTATTTTTACATTTATTAAAAAGCAATAGAAATGGAAAACATAAATATTGAAGATTTTAAAGTAAAATCAACTATCAAATTAGCCGATTTTGCTACAAAATTAGACATCGATACCGACAAAGACCAAGAAGAATTGGCTTTAGATAAAATCCAGAAAAAATTATCAAAAAAGCAAGATGCCATGTACGCTCACAATCGTCATGCGTTCTTAATTTGCTTACAAGGAATGGATACGAGCGGAAAAGATAGTTTAATTCGTGAGGTTTTCAAGGAATTTAATCCGCGTGGAGTAGTGGTGCATAGTTTTAAAACACCCAATTCTACCGAATTAGAGCACGATTATTTATGGCGTCATTATTTGGCTTTGCCCGAAAAAGGAAAATTCGCTGTTTTCAATCGTACGCATTATGAAAATGTGTTGGTAACAAGGGTTCATCCTGAATATATTTTGTTTGAAAACTTGCCAGGAATTGAAAAAGTGGAAGACATTACACCTCAATTTTGGGAAAATCGAATGGAACAAATGGTGAATTTTGAAAAACATATTTCGCAAAATGGAACTAAAATTTTGAAGTTCTATTTTCACATGAGTAAAGACGAACAACGTGAACGTTTATTAAAACGACTTGAAAATCCAGAAGACAATTGGAAATTCAGTACAGGTGATTTAAAAGAACGCGAACGTTGGGATGATTACATGAAATATTACGAAGAAGCCATCAATAAAACATCAACTGATTTTGCACCTTGGTACATAATTCCAGCCGATGACAAAGGTGTTGCGAGATACATTGTAGCCAAAACCATTTGGGAAGAGATGGAAAAACTAACCGATATTACAGAACCCGAATTAGATCCAAAAGTAAAAGCGAATATTGAAGAATATAGAAAACAATTAAAAAAAATGTAGAGACAAGTCATGACTTGTCTATCTAATGTTAAAATTATAAAGTATAATGAAAGTATACACAAAAACTGGCGACACAGGAACCACAGCATTATTTGGAGGAACGCGTGTGCCAAAACATCACATACGAATCGAAAGTTATGGAACAGTTGATGAACTAAATTCCCACATCGGATTAATTCGCGATCAAGACATGAGCGATTTGTACAAAAAAGTGTTAATCGAAGTCCAAGATAGATTATTTACTGTCGGAGCTATTTTAGCAACGCCACCAGAAAAAGAAACCTTGAAAAACGGTCAACCACGCTTGCAAAACCTTGGAATTGTGGAATCGGATATCGAATTTTTGGAAAACGAAATCGATACCATGGAAGAAGCATTACCTCCAATGACACATTTTGTTTTGCCAGGTGGACATACAACCGTGTCATATTGTCATATAGCACGTTGCGTATGCCGTAGAGCCGAGCGTTTAGCAGTACATTTGAATGACATAGAGCCTACAGATGAGCGTGTAATTAAGTACCTAAACCGACTTTCTGACTATCTTTTTGTGTTGGCACGAAAGTTGTCCCATGATTTGAACGCTGATGAAGTGCAATGGATTCCTAGAAAATAGTGTTCAGTAATCAGTTTTAAGTGTTCATTATGCCTGAAAACAATGATTAAAAGTCATGTTTTGAGTACTTAAAAAAAAACGTTCTTAAATTTTAATAAAAAAAGTAAAAAAAAACTTGCCTTATTGGGTAATAAATTTATTTTTGCATAAACTTAAATCGATAAAAGATGTATTGGACATTAGAATTAGCGTCATACTTAAGTGATGCGCCTTGGCCAGCAACCAAAGATGAACTTATCGACTATGCTATTAGAACTGGAGCTCCATTAGAAGTAGTGGAAAACTTACAGTCTATAGAAGACGAAGGAGAAATCTATGAATCAATGGAAGAGATTTGGCCTGATTATCCTACTGACGAAGATTATCTTTGGAATGAGGATGAATATTAAAAAATAAATAAACACAACAGAAACAAGTCTCTTTACTGAGACTTTTTTTGTGGTTATATTTGCAAACCTATTTAGAAAATAAAAAATTATGAGTATCATAAATTCCATATTGAAAGCTTTTGTGGGAGACAAATCGGAGAAAGATGTAAAAGCGATTCAACCACTTATTAACAAAGTAAAATCTTTTGAGAGTGCTTTACAAGCATTATCTCATGATGAATTGCGTGCTAAAACTGCCGAATTTAAAGCTAAGATTCAAAGCGCTCGTGCTGAAAAAGATGCTAAAATTGCTTCTTTAAAGCAAGATGCAGAGCAAACACAAGATATCGATGCTCGTGAAGATATTTATGCTGAAATCGATAAAATCGAGAAAGAAGCTTATGAAATTTCTGAGAAAGTATTAAACGAAATTCTTCCAGAAGCGTTTGCAGTTGTAAAAGAAACAGCACGTCGTTTTAAAGAAAACACTTCAATTACAGTTACTGCAACTCCAAAAGATAGAGAGTTATCAGCAACTAAATCGTATATCGCGATTGAAGGTGATAACGCTACTTGGGCAAACTCTTGGAATGCTGCAGGAAAAGCCATCACTTGGGATATGATTCACTACGACGTTCAGTTGATTGGTGGAGTTGTATTGCATCAAGGTAAAATTGCCGAAATGCAAACTGGAGAAGGAAAAACATTAGTAGCAACATTGCCTTTATATTTAAATGCATTAACTGGAAACGGAGTGCATTTAGTAACAGTGAATGACTACTTAGCTAAACGTGATAGTACGTGGAAAGCACCATTGTTTGAGTTCCACGGAATGACAGTTGATTGTATCGATAATCACCAGCCGAATTCTCCAGAAAGAAGAAAAGCTTACAATGCTGATATTACTTATGGAACAAATAACGAATTTGGTTTCGATTATTTGAGAGATAATATGGCACATGCTCCAGAAGATTTGGTACAACGTAAACACAATTATGCAATTGTCGATGAGGTTGACTCGGTTTTAATTGATGATGCTAGAACACCATTAATTATTTCTGGACCAGTTCCGCAAGGAGATCGTCATGAGTTTAATGAGTTAAAACCTAAAGTTGAAAACTTAGTAACCTTACAACGTAAATTAGCTACGGATTGTTTAACAGAAGCAAAACGTTTATTCAAAGAAGGTAATAATAAAGATGCTGGATTTAACTTATTACGTTCGTACAGAGCGTTACCAAAAAGTAAAGCCTTAATCAAATTCTTATCGGAAGAAGGAGTAAAACAATTACTTCAAAAAACCGAGAATCAATACATGCAAGATAACAACAGAGAAATGCCAAAAATTGATGAGGCATTATACTTTGTTATTGAAGAAAAAAATAATCAAGTTGAGTTAACAGATAACGGAATCCAATTTTTATCAACGGATACGGATGCTCAATTCTTCGTTTTACCAGATATTGGAACAGGAATCGCTCAAATTGAAAAAGAAAATTTAGAGCCAGAAGTTGCAGCAGAGCGTAAAGAAGAATTATTCCGTGATTTCTCAGTAAAATCGGAACGTATTCACACGTTAACGCAGTTGTTAAAAGCTTACACTTTATTTGAAAAAGATACCGAATACGTTATCATGGACAATAAAGTAATGATTGTAGATGAGCAAACAGGACGTATTATGGATGGTCGTCGTTACTCAGATGGTTTACACCAAGCAATCGAAGCTAAAGAAAATGTAAAAATCGAAGCCGCTACTCAAACATTTGCAACCGTTACATTACAGAATTATTTCCGTATGTACAGCAAATTAGGAGGGATGACAGGAACTGCGTCAACAGAAGCAGGTGAGTTCTGGGAAATCTACAAATTAGACGTTGTGGAAATTCCAACCAACCGTCCAATGGCTCGTAAAGATAAAGACGATTTAATTTACAGAACGGTTCGTGAAAAATTCAACGCGGTTATCGAAGATGTAGTACAATTATCAAATGCAGGAAGACCTGTCTTGATTGGAACAACATCGGTAGAGATTTCGGAATTATTAAGCCGAATGTTAAAAATTAGAGGTATTCAACACAATGTATTGAATGCTAAAATGCACAAAAGCGAAGCAGAAATTGTAGCAGAAGCAGGAAAACCTGGAGTAGTTACAATCGCAACGAATATGGCAGGTCGTGGTACCGATATTAAATTATCTGACGAAGTGAAAAAAGCAGGTGGTTTGGCAATTATCGGAACAGAACGTCACGATTCGCGTCGTGTTGACCGTCAGTTAAGAGGTCGTGCAGGTCGTCAAGGAGATGTGGGTAGTTCACAATTCTATGTTTCTTTGGAGGATAACTTAATGCGTTTGTTCGGTTCAGAAAGAGTAGCTAAAGTGATGGATAAAATTGGTCTAAAAGAAGGTGAAGTAATTCAACATTCTATGATGACAAAATCTATCGAAAGAGCTCAGAAAAAAGTAGAAGAAAATAACTTTGGAGTTCGTAAACGTTTGTTAGAATATGACGATGTAATGAATGCACAAAGAGAAGTAGTATACAAAAGAAGACGTCACGCTTTACACGGAGAACGTTTGAAAGTGGATATTGCGAACATGATGTACGATACTTGCGAATTAGTAGTAGAACAAAACAAGTTGGCAGAAGATTTCAAAAACTTCGAATTTGAATTGATTCGTTATTTTTCAATCAGTGCTCCAGTTACACCATCTGAATTTGCAAAATTATCAGCTAGAGAAATTACGGGTAAAACATACAAAGCGGTTTTAGCTCATTACGAAGAAAAAATCGCTAGAGATGCTCGCGAAGCATATCCAATTATCAAGAATGTATACGAAAATAATAATGGTCAGTACCAAAGAATCATTGTGCCTTTCACTGATGGAATAAAATCATTAAATGTGGTTACCGATTTAGAAAAAGCATATAATTCAGAAGGTCGTTCGTTAGTAGCAGATTTCGAGAAAAACATCACATTAGCAATTGTGGATGAGGCTTGGAAAAAACACTTACGTAAAATGGACGAGTTGAAACAATCGGTTCAATTAGCGGTTCACGAACAAAAAGATCCATTATTGATTTACAAATTCGAAGCATTCAACTTGTTCAAGAAAATGATTGACGATGTAAATAAAGAAGTAATTTCGTTCTTGTTCAAAGGTGATTTGCCACATCGTAATGAAAACATTCAAGAGGCAAGACAAGAAACACGTCAAGAGCAATATACTGAAACAAAAGAGGATTTAGACTCACCAGCTTCAGAAGCTAAAAAAGCAGGAGAAATGGCTAGTCAGAGACCTCAAGTAACGGAAACAATTACAAGAGAGATGCCAAAAATTAATCGTAATGACACCGTTACTATCAAACACGTAATGAGTGGAAAAAGCGAAACCATGAAATACAAAAAAGCAGAAAGCATGATTGCTTCTGGTGAATGGGTTTTGGTGAACGAATAATCGAAAATCATAAATAAGTGAATCCTCAATTACATAAGTAGTTGGGGATTTTCTTTTGATATTAATCAAAAAAGTTAATCATCCAAATTCTCATTAAAAGCCGAAGGTAATAATTGTGGTATAAATTTTATTAAAATAGGTAATAACAAGCCACCACCAGGAAGTAAAAAGATAGTCAACGATGGCACTGTTTTACAGATGTCGAGCAACTGTTTTTTTACTTTCTTTTTTTCTTCTTTGCTCAAATCTTTTCGGGTTGATTTGGCTAAAAGTTGCATTAATTCGCCACTTTCTTTGATTTCCTTAGTTAATCGGTCTTTGTTGCGAATGATAAGTTTGGTTACATTTTTATTGGCTTGGTCATAAAAATGTTTTATCGGATTTGAATAATTAAAAAACGGAATTTCCGATTTGTATTTTTCGATAAAATCATTTATTTCTTTAGTGCTTTTTTCAAGCAAATCAGATTCTAATTCTAATTCCGAACTCAACTGTTTTAAGAAATTACCTTCATTAGTTTCTAATTTTTCATCGCTCCAAAGCGCCATTTGAGCAATATCCAACAAATACAATCTTTCCAATAACGAAGTATGTCGCATCAATTTGATTTCCGATAATTCAATGTTTTCAATAGTATTGAATTTGGTATAACGAATCGAATTTTCGAATAATTTTACCAATAATTCATCGTATTTTGATTTTCGTTCTTTGATTTTTAAAGCTAACGAAACAATTTTAATACAATCGGATTCTACATTTTTTAAATAGTCTGACGGTAACGTTTCATTTTTTAAATAATGTTCAAATGCCAAAACATCAATAAATAAAAGCGCATTAGTAATTATGTGCGAAAAATTCTTGCTAATTGTATTGTTATTCGTTTGAATTCGGTCGTCAATAACTTTTTCTAAACGCGAACTATATGAACCTTCTGGAAGCAATTTTTTGATAAAATTCAGGTTTTCAGGCTGAATAATCTTGTAAAATTGGTAAACCGAATTAATGAAATCTTCTTTCGTTCCGTTTGATTTTTCAATACGATATAATGAAAAAAGCGTGTTTAAGAACCCAACTTTCGTCACTTCATCATACGACCATTTAGTCGTATTTATTTGATTTTTAAGTTGGTAATGAACCACATAACCATAAATAAAACCTGTTGCTCTACAATCTTCATAAAAAGACAAAGTGTCACCTTGAAAATCAATGAAATTGTCATTGTTTTCAGTAAAAAACTTGTCAATCCAACCGTTTGCAGATGGGTTTATCATGTTATAGCTTCTCTTTTAAGTATTTTCCTGTAACTGAATTTTTATTTTTAGCTACTTCTTCTGGTGTTCCGAAAGCTACTAATTTTCCTCCATTTTCGCCACCTTCTGGACCAATATCTAAAATATAATCGGCACATTTGATTAAATCTAAATTATGCTCAATTACAATTATTGAATGTCCTTTTTCCAATAAAGCATCAAACGAAGCTAATAATTTTTTAATGTCGTGAAAATGCAATCCTGTTGTAGGTTCGTCAAAAACAAATAAGGCTTTGTCTTTAATTGTTCCTTTAACTAAAAACGAAGCTAATTTAATACGTTGTGCTTCACCACCAGAAAGGGTAGAAGAGGATTGTCCAAGTTGTACATAACCCAAACCAACGTCTTGTAAAGGTTGTAATTTTTGGGTGATTTTTGTCTGCTTTTGTTCGGTAAAGAACTGTAAAGCTTCGTCAATGGTCATTTTTAAAATGTCGTCGATGTTTTTGTTTTCGAAAGTAACTTCTAAAACTTCTTTTTTGAAACGTTTTCCGTTACAAGCTTCACATTCTAAATGAACATCCGCCATAAATTGCATTTCGATAGTTACTTCGCCATCACCTTTACAAACTTCACATCTTCCGCCATCAACGTTGAAAGAGAAATGTTTAGCTTGATAATTTCGTAGTTTAGAAACGTTTTGTTTTGCAAATAAATCTCGAATATCATCATAAGCTTTGATATACGTAACCGGATTCGAACGCGAACTTCTTCCAATCGGATTTTGATCTACGTATTCGATATGTTTGATGTGAGAAAAACTTCCGGCTAATTCTGTAAATTGACCCGCTTTTTCTCCAACTCCTTCTAATTTTTTTTGAATGGCAGGAAATAAAATTTTCTTTACCAATGTACTTTTTCCACTTCCCGAAACACCTGTAATTACAGTCAAACATTCTAGAGGGAAAGTAAAATTTTCATTCTTTAAGTTATTTTCTCTCGCGCCAATAACTTCGATATGATTTTTGAATTTTCTTCTGGTTTTTGGAACCGAAATATCTTCTTTTCCATTCAAATATTTAGCGGTTAATGAATCCGCTTTCAGAATTTCATCATACGTTCCTTGAGCCACCAATTCTCCACCATGCGTTCCGGCTTCTGGACCAATATCGATGATCATATCGGCAGCTTTCATAATGTCTTCGTCGTGTTCAACTACAATTACAGTATTGCCTAAATCACGTAAATCTTTCAATACTTCGATTAATCTTTCGGTATCTTTTGGATGTAAACCGATGCTTGGTTCGTCTAAAATATACATTGAACCGACCAAACTGCTTCCTAAAGAAGTCGCTAAGTTAATTCGTTGCGATTCACCACCAGAAAGCGAATTTGAGTTACGATTTAACGTCAAATAACTCAAACCCACATTGAATAAAAAGTCTAAACGATTGTTGATTTCTATTAACAAACGCTTCGCTACTTTAGCGTCGTATTCGTTTAATTCTAATTTTTTGAAGAACTCAATTAAGTTTACGATTGATAAATCCACCAAATCTGAAATCGTTTTTCCGCCAACTTTGATGAAATTTGCTTCGTAGCGTAAGCGTTTTCCTTTACAAGTGGTACATTTTGTTTTACCTCTATATCTCGAAAGTAAAACGCGGTTTTGAATTTTATAGTTTTTCTCTTCAAGTTCAGAAAAGAAATCATGCAATCCAGTGAAATATGAATTTCCATCCCAAATCAGTTGTTTTTGTTCGTCTGAAAGTTCGAAAAAGGGTTTATGAATAGGAAAATCAAATTTATAAGCATTGTTTACCAATTGGTCGCGATACCAACCCATACTTTCGCCACGCCAAGGAAAAACAGCATTTTCATAAACAGATAAAGCGGTATTTGGAATTACTAAATCTTCGTCAATTCCGATAACACTTCCGTAGCCTTCGCAAGTTGGACAAGCTCCGTAAGGATTATTAAAACTGAACAAATGAATATTTGGTTCTAAAAAAGTAATCCCATCTAATTCAAAATTAGAACTGAATTCCAAACGTTTTTGTGAGTCGACTTCTTGTAAATAACAAACACCTTTTCCTTCGTAAAAAGCAGTTTGAACGGCATCTGCTAAACGATTATAGAATTCTTCTTCGTCTTTAACAACAATTCGGTCAACAATTAGAAGAATGTCTTTGTTATCTAATTGATGTTGGTCGATTGTATCCAAACGCACCATTTCGTTATCTACTAAAATACGAGCAAAACCTTGCTGTAATAAAACTTTTAGTTTGTCTTCTAAAGCTCGACCTTCTTCTAAATGAATTGGAGCAAGCAGCAACCATTTGCTATCAATTGGAAATGTTTTGATGTCATTAATCACATCAGAAACCGTATCTTTTTTAACTTCTTTACCAGAAATAGGCGAGTAGGTTTTTCCAATTCGGGCAAAAAGTAGTTTTAAATAATCGTATATTTCTGTAGAAGTTCCTACAGTTGAGCGAGCATTGCTAGTATTTACTTTTTGTTCAATGGCGATTGCAGGTGCAATTCCTTTGATATATTCAACTTTTGGTTTGTCTAATCTTCCTAAAAACTGACGGGCATAAGATGATAAACTTTCTACATATCGGCGTTGTCCTTCTGCATAAAGTGTATCAAAAGCCAAACTCGATTTTCCTGAACCAGATAAACCGGTAATAACTACCAATTTGTTTCTTGGAATAGCAACATCTAAATTTTTAAGGTTGTGCAATTGTGCTCCTTTAATTAAAATGTTTTTTTTAGGCTCTAAGGTAGAAAAATCAGGTTGTGTCATGGTTGTTTTTAAAAGATTTGCAAAGATAATTAATCTAATTTAAGTTAGAGTTAATCTTTTATTCCATTTTATTTTTTTAAAAAATTAAATACTTGTTTTATCCTTGTAATGAGGTGTTATTTTGAAAAATATACCTATACATTAACTATACATATTGACTTTTTTTATGTTTAAATTAATTGTAAATAATTGATTATCATTATTTTATAATAAATATTTTTATCTTTCTTTAATTGATTAAAAATTAGTTATGTATAGTTTGTATATATCAAATAAAAATTGTGTATGAATTTTATCAATTAATTTTACGATTAATAAATTTTAACTAAATAAAATTGAATATTATGAAAAAAATTACTTTCTTTTTATCATTAATGTTTTGTTCACTTAGCTTCTCTCAAAATTTGGTGACCAATGGTGATTTTCAAACGGGTGCTTCAACACCTTGGTATGGTAATGCTGCAAATGTAGTTGATCTTGGTGCTTCAAATTTTGTAAATCAAGCAAATGTTTTAGCTGCAGGTAATCCTTATGATGTAAACTTAAGTCAAAACATCAATTTGACAAGTGGATTAACATACGAATTAACTTTTACCGCATTTACTGATGCAACAACATCATCAAGAAACATTATTGTTGGTTTAGGACAAAATAATGCACCATGGGCTGCTTTAACTTCGACTACAGCTTTGACTGCTACACCACAGACTTTTTCGTATCAATATACAATCAATTATGGAGATGCTGTTGCAGATAGAGTTATTTTTGATTTAGGTGCAGCTACAGGTTTCGTATTTATTGATAATGTTTCAGTTGTTCAGGTGGTAAATACATGTTCAAATGGAATTCAGGATGGAACTGAAACTGGAATTGATTGTGGTGGTTCATGTGCTCCTTGTATTGTATCTCCTACTGTTGCTGCTCCAACACCTCCAGCTAGACCTTCTGCTGATGTAGTTTCTATTTATAGTGATGCTTATACCAATATTGCATTTGATAATTTCGACGCAGGATGGTGCGGTGGAGCTGCTTCTACTCAAGTTCAAATTGCAGGAAATAATACATTAAGAAAGAATACAGGTGTGGTTTGTCAAGGTATAGATTTTCAATCTAACAGACAAAACCTAACAGATTTCACTCATATTCACTTTGATTTTTACATTACTGATACTGATTTAACTGGTGATGTTTTTAATGTGAAATTAGTTCATTTTAATGGAACAGGTGGCGAAGTATCTGCTTTAGAAGTAAATATTAATGGTGGAACAACTCCTCAATTAGTAGCTAATCAATGGGTTTCTGTTGATGTGCCAATTACTGCTTTAGGTGGTGTAGTTGCAGGTAATTTAAATAGAAGTGATATTGCTCAAATAGGTATTACAACTGCTATGGTTGATAATGTTTGGTATGATAACATCTATTTACATAAAAATACAGTTTTATCTTCAGAAAGCTTCAATGTATCTAAAGTTAAATTGTATCCAAACCCAACATCAAATATTTTAAATGTTGAATCAGCTGGTAATATTCAAAATATTGCAGTTTACAATGTTTTAGGTCAAGAAGTATTAAATAGAGCAACTAATGGAACTTTTGTTAATTTAGATGTTTCAAATTTAAATGTTGGTATCTATGTAATTAAAACTATGATTGACGGAAACGTTTCTTCAACAAAGTTTATTAAAGAGTAATTTTATCATAAATACTACCTTAAAGACTGTCAGCAATGGCAGTCTTTTTTTTAAATCATTTTTTTATAAAAGTAATATTACATACCTTTAGTTTCTAATTACATTTAAAATGCAATTTTCAAAAAATCTATTCAAGCTTTTATTATTCATATCTTCAGTTTATTGTGTTGGGCAACAATTGCCACCAATTGTTAAGTATTCCAAGGATATTTACAATGCAGGTATTCAAAATTGGATGATTTCTCAAGATAATCATCGGTTTATGTATTTTGCTAATAATGAAGGGTTGCTAGAATTTAACGGCTCTAAATGGATTTTAAATCCTTCTCCTAATGAGACAATTATTCGTTCCGTTAAGTGTATAAACGATAAAATTTACACGGGTTCTTTTATGGAATTTGGCTATTGGCAACGTGCTTTAGATGGACAATTAGCATACACTTCTCTCAGTAATTCAATTAGAAATAAAATTAATGATGATGAGCAGTTTTGGGGTATTTTTCCTTTTGACAATTGGATACTTTTTCAATCGTTAGAAAAAATTTATGCATACAATACCAAAACAAAATCTTTTACGATTGTTGACCCCAAAAGCACTATTCTAAAAGCATTTAAAACATCTAATGGAATTTATTTTCAAACAGCAAAAGGGTTGTATGAAATAGATCAAGGCAAAAGCAAGTTGTTTTTGAGTAACGAAATAATTAATCAAAATAAGGTGATTAATATTTTAGATACAGCTGAAGGATTACTTTTAGTGACGCAAAAACAAGGGATTTTTAGATACCAAAATAGCATTTTAACAAGATTTATTACAAATATTGATGCTGAAATTCAGCAAAGTAATATCTACAGTAGTCAAGTATTGTCAGATGAAAGTATCGCTTTAGGTTCTATCTCAAATGGGATTTTTATTTTATCCAAAGAAGGAAAATTAATTTATCATATTACTCAAAACTCAGGATTAAGCAACAACACAGCACTTTCTCTTTTTGAAGATGCTGATAAAAATTTATGGATTGGATTAGATAATGGTATTAATTGTATTAATCTTAAATCACCTGTAAAAAGTTACCTAGATAATACTGGAATTTTAGGAACTACTTATGCATCAATAACTCATAACAATAAATTATATATTGGAACGAATCAAGGCTTGTTTTGTAAAGATTTGAATTCGTCTTCTAAGTTTGAATTTGTTCAAAACACGAAAGGACAAGTTTGGAATTTGTATTCCTATCAAAACACGCTTTTTTGCGGACATGATTCTGGAACTTTTATCGTAAATGGAAGTAGTGCCAATTTAATTTACAATGCTTCGGGAACATGGAAATTTGTTCCATCGTCTCAAGGAAGTAATCTTCTTTTGCAAGGAAATTACAATGGAATTTCAGTTTTAGAAAAGAAGAATAATAATTGGGTTTTCAGAAATAAAATCAAAGGATTCAATTATTCTTCAAAGCATTTTGAAATTTTAAATGAAAAAGAAATTTATGTAAGTCATGAATACAAAGGAGTTTACCGATTTACAGTTGATAATCAACTCACAACAGCTTCCAATGTTTTTAAATTTAAATCACCTGAAAAAGGTAAAAATGCCACTTTAGCTAAGTATAACAACCAAATTTATTATGCATCTAAAGCTGGCGTGTTTAAGATGAACAACGCTTCAAAAGCCTTTGAAAAAGACAATTCATTGAGTACAATGTTTCAAAATGATGAGTATGTAACAGGGAAAATGATTGTAGATAAGTCGAATAAATTGTGGTTTTTTACCAAAAACTATATTCATTACTATTCATCAGGAAAATTATCTTCAGAATTAAAGAAAAGTAGCTTGCCAATTCCTTCGTCTTTGACTAATTCAATGCCAGGATATGAAAACATTCTTCAATTAGGCGATGACAATTACTTAATTGGAACAACGGATGGTTATTATGTTTTAAAGAATAACGACTTCAAATTTAATAATTACAAAGTTTCAATTTTCGGAATTACTAACAATACAGTAAATACCAAATCGGCAAACGTTTCTATTGCTGAAGAAGGTAGTTTTGGTTACGACGAAAATAATTTAGCTTTTTACTATGCTGTTCCAGAGTTTGATAAGTATATCAATGCTGAATATCAATACAAATTAGAAGGATTACATGACGATTGGAGTGATTGGTCTTTTAATTCACAAGTAGTTTTTGAAAATTTACCTGCTGGTGATTATATTTTCAGTGTTCGAGCAAAAGTGGCTAATTCTATCACTGAGAATGTGGCAACATACAAATTTGAGATTAATAAGCCTTGGTACGCTAATAATTTTGCAGTTATAATCTACATTATCCTTTTAATAGTTTTAGGTTATTATATTCATAAGTTTTACACACTTTATCACGAAAAGAGACATCAAAGAATCATTGCTGAAAATAATATTCTCTTAGAACTAAAAGAGTTGGAAAACGAGCAGCAAATCATGAAAATTAAAAACGAACAGTTAGTTCAAGATGTAGATAAGAAAAATAAAGAATTGGCGGTTACCAATATGAATTTGATTAAAAAGACCGAACTTCTTAACATCATTAAAGCCGATTTAAAAAACTCAACCGATAGCTCAACAAATAGAAGCATTAAATCGGTAATCTCTACGATTAACAAGAATGTTAAAGAAGAAAATACTTGGAACATTTTCAAAGAAGCTTTTGACAGTGCTGATAACAATTTCTTGAAGAAAGTAAAAGAGAATCACCCAACCTTAACACCAAACGATTTGCGCCTTTGTGCTTATTTACGATTGAATTTATCATCTAAAGAAATAGCACCTTTACTTAATATTTCAGTTAGAAGTATTGAAATAAAGCGATATCGTTTGCGTAAAAAAATGAATCTTCCTCATGAAACAGGACTTGTAGAGTATTTATTGGCAATTTAAGCACCTTACAAAGGACAGTTTTTACCTATACATCACCTCATCATTTCATATTTAGCTAATGTTTTAAAGAGATATTAAAAACTTTTTTCATTAGTTAAACCAATGTTTTATTGCCTTTTTACTAGGTTTCTTATTTCTTTTTTGTGATGTATGTTTTTTGTTGAGGTTAATTTTGTTAAAAATGTAATAATTACTAATTATTTTTATGAAATCATTAGTGAATTCAATTTTATATAATATTAATTATTTTAAATCCATACAACAAATGAGAAAAATTATTTTGTCATTAATCTTTTGTTACTCCTTTACTATGTATGCTCAAACAGAGAAAGTAGTAATCGAAAATAACGATTCTGGAATGAAGCTTAAAGTCGATGGTAAAGATTTTATGGTCAACGGAATGAACTGGGATTATTTTCCAATAGGTACTAACTATTCCTACAGTCTATGGAATCAATCAGATGACTTCATTCGTCAAGCTTTAGATGACGAAATGGGATTGCTTCAAAATATGGGTGTGAATACTATCCGTGTTTATTCAGGTATTCCAAAAAAATGGATTGAATATATCTACACTAACTATGGTATTTATACGATGTTAAATCATTCTTTCGGTCGTTATGGATTAACAATTGATGGTGTATGGAAACCAAATACAGAATATTCAGATGCCAAAACAAGAGAACTTCTTCTTAAAGAAGTAACACAAATGGCTTTAGAATATAAAGATACTAAAGGGCTTCTTTTATTTCTTTTAGGAAATGAGAATAACTACGGTTTATTTTGGGATGGAGCCGAAACAGAAAATATTCCAATTCAAGATAGAAAATCAACAGCGAGAGCACGTTCTATGTATAAATTGTTCAATGAGGCAGCTGTAGCAATGAAAGCCATAGATTCAAATCATCCAATGGCAATTTGTAATGGAGATTTACTTTTTCTTGACATAATTGCTCAAGAATGTAAAGATGTTGACATCTTTGGAACAAATGTATACCGTGGTGTTTCTTTTGGAGATTTGTTTGAGAGAGTTAAGAAAGAGTATGGAAAACCAGTTTTATTCACAGAATTTGGTGCTGATGCTTTCAATGTTTTAACGAATCAAGAAGATCAAAATGCGCAAGCATTTTATTTAAAAGGAAATTGGAAAGAAATCTATGAAAATGCTTCAGGATTAGGAAAATCTGGTAACTCAATTGGAGGATTTACATTTCAATTTAGCGATGGTTGGTGGAAATACGGGCAAACTAAAAATTTAGATGTTCACGATTCAAATGCTTCTTGGTCAAATGGTGGTTATCAAAAAGATTTCACTGAAGGTCAAAACAACATGAATGAAGAATGGTTTGGAATCTGTGCAAAAGGTCCAACCAATGAAAAAGGACATTATCAATTATATCCAAGAGCAGCTTATTATGTTTTAAAAGACATACATAAATTAAATCCGTTTAAAGAAGGAATCAATAATCAAGTTGTAACTACTCATTTTGGTGAAGCTAATTTAATGGATGCTGCTTTAAGAGCAAGAGGTGATAAAGCTGCTTTATCTGCAAATGATGGTGGAATCATTAAATTAAGCAATCTTAGAGCAGAATTTACAACATTTAATACAGGTGGAAGTTTAATTACAACACCAAAATCGGATGATCCAGATACCAACGGATATCCAAATAAATTAGGTTTCGATCACATGCAATCGTATTTTATTGGAGTGGAAGGAAACCCTTCAGCCAATATGAAAGCCAATGTGAATTTCAATATTTTAGGTCATGTTGCTGAAAATCCAATTAATGAGATTTTCTATGAAAATAGAGGTAGAGCACAAACTGTCTTAACAAATGAAGGCGAGGTTTTATCTACAGATGTAAATAGAGTTCAAATTTACAATGCATCCTACAAATGGACAGCAAAAGACTTTGAATTAAGAGGATTCTACAGAACAGGTCACTACCACTGGGGTTATGAAGGCGATTTCTTCGGCCTATATCCAGAAGCAAATTACGGTCCAAACTTAGACATCTACAATGGAGAAACTCTAGGTTTTGAAGTAGATGGTAGAGGAAGTTTAGACGGACTAAAGGCGGCTTTTGGACCTCAATTATGGTGGGGAGCCAATCCAGCTTACTTATTAAAATACAATACAAAATTCGGGAAATTTAATTTTGCTACTGTGTATCATGAAGATATTAACCAAGCAGAAGTTTCTGAATCGGTTTCATCAATTGCATTTCCAATACCAAAAACAAGAAGAGCTACAGTTTATCTTCAAACTAAATTAGGAAATTTAGGAATTGAATTAGGAGGTATTTGGGCAGGTCAGCCTTTAAATGGTAGAGAATTCCAAATGATGGATGGCGATGTTGTAAAAGTTGATAAAATAAATAATAAAGATAATTGGGGAGGAAAAGCAAAACTTACTTTTTCTAAAGGAAAATTCAACGCATACACGCAAGGAGCTATTCATGGTTTAGTTGCAAACGGAGGTGCAGATAATACCCAAACGTTTACAGGTTGGAGATTGAAAGATACAGGAAGTGGAAACCAAATGAATTTTTTAGCTGGTTTTACTTATAATGTAAATTCTAATTTACAAATTGCACCAAACTTCTTATGGCAAAAACCTTTAGTAGAAGCAATGCCAAATGGTGTTGATGCTCCAGGAAGATTAAGAAATATTTTAGATGACCCATTTATCGTAAGAGCTAACCGTGAAACTGTTGGTGGTGAGTTATTATTAACATACGATCCTACACCAGGAACTTGGATGTACGAATGGAACAATGATGTAGTAGAAGATGCAAAATTTGCATTCAGTACAGGATTTGTTTACCGTCATTTACCAACAACTATGGATGCTGCAATCGGATTTTTATCGAATAGATCTTCTTTTGCATTTGAGCGTTCGGCGCCAGCAAAAGATTTGTGGGAATCAAACACAAGAATTGTTTCAAAAATTTCAACTGATTTAGGAATTATAGCTAATCTATATTTTGGTAACGGTCAAGCTAATGGAGATTCAGAAAGAACAATCAACAGAGCTGGTGGAGATGTAAGAGCCATTTACAAAAAGGTAAAAGTAGTTTCTTCTCTTAAATTCAACGATTGGGGACCTTTCGATTACCATAGAGATTTTAACTTAACTTATCCAGTTCAGAGTTCAATTGATATTTCAACTTCTGTTGGAAAACCTAATTGGTTCATTTTACCAGATACACGAATTGGAATCATGGGAATTTGGCGTTCATTAGACCAATATTCTCCAAGATATTCACCAACTGCAGTTCTAGAAAACACATTCCCACCAGAACCAGTCACAAGTCCTGTTGGTTTTGGAAACGGTTCAGAATGGGAAATTAGAACATACATTCACATTAATATTGGAAAATAATAAAAAAAAATTGAAGATATGAAAAACTCAAAGTTTAATTTTTTAGCAAGTTTTTTACTTCTAGGAGTGATGAGTATTATCTCAACTAGTTGTGAGAGAGAATTATCTGATGATGCTACCGAAGCAACTTTTCCTAAAATTGCCGAAATATTCACAGATGATTTTGTAGCCATGGGATCTAATTTTTACTTCCCTTATGGTGGCTCAAAAGCTACAGCTTGGTCTGTAGATAGAGAGGAAGGTTATAATAGTAATGCCTCAATGCGATTTGATGTGCCCAATGTAACTGATCCAGAAGGAAATTATGCAGGTGCTATTTTTAGAATGGATGGAGCAGGTCGTAATTTAACAGAATTTGATGCCTTAACTTTTTACATAAAAGCATCTCAAGGTGTAACTATTGCCGAGTTAGGTTTTGGTGAAGATTTTTTAGAAAACAAATATATGGCTACAATAACTAATGTTAGTGTAGGAACCAATTGGTCTAAGGTAATTATTCCAATTCCAGATGCATCAAAACTTTTACAAGAAAGAGGAATGTTCCGTTATGCAGCAGGAACACAAGGTACGGGTGGAATGGGTTATACGTTTTGGATTGATGATCTAAAATTTGAGAAGTTGGGAACAATCAGAACCATTGGAGCATCAATTATGAACGGAAACAATGTATCGGTAAATACTTTCGTAGGGGTAAATTCTAATATAACCGGAATTATTTCAACGTTTAATTTACCAAATGGGCAAAATCAAATTGTAAATTTAAGTACAGCTTATTTTGAGTTTTCTTCATCTAATCCTACAGTTGCTACTGTTGATTCTAATGGTTTAGTTAGTTCATTAAGTGCAGGAACATCAGTAATTACTGGAACAATTAATGGAGTTCAAGCTACTGGTAGTTTAACTATCAATTGTCAAGGAAACTTTGTGCATGCTCCAACTCCAACAAGAAGTCAAGCAAATGTGATTTCAATTTTTTCTGATGAATATAACAATATCCCAGTTAATTACTACAACGGATATTGGCAACCTTGGCAAACCACAGTTTCAAGTGATTTTACTGTTAATGGTGATAATATTTTAAATTATACGGTTTTCAATTTTGTAGGTATAGAATTCAGCGCACCAACTGTAAATGCAACCTCTATGACACATTTCCACATGGATGCTTTCATTCCAGGAACAATTGCTCCAGGGAGACAATTAAGAGTAATTGTGGTTGATTTTGGTGCTGATGGTGCTTTTGGCGGTGGCGATGATACAAGACACTCTACAACATTTACAGCTCCATTTTTAGTATCACAAAATTGGATGTCAATTGATATACCTTTCTCAGCTATGCCAGGTTTAGCAAGTAGAAGTAATGTTGCACAAATTATTCTTGAAGGTGGTGATAATTCTGTAATTTATGTAGATAATGTTTATTTCTACAATTAATGTCATCAAGTAATTAAATATAAAAGAAACCATTATGATTATAAAATATAATACGATAAAAACTTTAGTATTTTCAACATTATTGTTAGCAATTATGGGATGTTCCACAGATGAAAAACAAACGGTTACCACTATGAATAATCTTGTGTTTCAAGATGAATTTAATGAAAACGGTGCGCCAAATAGTGCTTATTGGAGTTACAACATTGGAACAGGAAGCAATGGTTGGGGTAACAACGAATTGCAATATTATACAGACCGTCCCCAAAATGTCGTTGTAGAAGACGGAATGCTAAAAATTACAGCTAGAAGAGAATTGTACATGGGGTCTAATTATACTTCAGCTAGAATTTTAACTAAAGGAAAAGTAGAACAAAAATATGGTAGAATTGAAGCTAGAATCAAATTGCCATTAGGTCGTGGATTATGGCCAGCATTTTGGATGTTAGGTGCGAATTCAGATACTGTTACTTGGCCACAATGTGGGGAAATTGATATTATGGAATACTTAGGTAGTAATCCAACTACAGTTTTAGGAACAGTTCATGGTCCAGGTTATTCAGCAGGCGAATCGATTTCTAAAAGTTACACTTTACCTAATAGCCGATTTGATACTGATTTTCACATTTTTGGAATTGAGTGGGGAGAAGATTACATCAATTATTACATCGATGATGTGTTGTACAATCAAATAACTCCAGAAGATGTCCCAGGCGAATGGGTTTTCAACCAACCTTTTTACATCATTTTAAATATGGCTGTGGGCGGAAATTTGCCAGGTTCACCAAATACTGAAACTGCTTTCCCTCAAACAATGCTAGTTGATTACGTAAGAATTTACCAATAAGATAAAGAATATAAATAGCGAATTCATTTACTAGACTTTTTTGAAAAAATAAAGTCTAGTAGTGGATTTCTATGCAAAATAAATTGAAGCAACCCAATCATGAATTTAGGAATAAAAGACAATGCAAGTGCTGAATTAGGAATCGAAAATAAATCGGTTGCTATGGATGTTGTGACGCTCAACGGAGAACAATTCTATAAAATAAACAATAGCGATACCATTCGACCTTTTTTCATGAGTATCGTTTCCGATTCTAATCATTGGATGTTTATTTCCAGTAATGGAGGATTAACAGCTGGAAGAAAAAATGCTGAGTTTGCACTTTTTCCTTATTACACCGATGATAAAATTACAGAATTTGCCGAAATTACAGGAAGTAAAACTATTTTTCAAGTTTCATACAACAACCAAACGCTAATTTGGGAACCATTTTCAGAACGTTTTACTGATAAGTACAACATATCTAGAAATTTATACAAGAACTTCTACGGAAATAAAATTGTCTTCGAAGAAATCAACCACGATTTAGAACTTTCTTTTTCTTACGAATGGAATTCAAGTAACAAATTCGGATTTGTAAAACAAGCTTCCATTAAAAACCATTCTGATAAAGCATATCAAATATCCCTTTTAGACGGAATTCAAAACATTATGCCTCACGGTGTAAGTAGTGATTTGCAAGCTTCAACTAGTAATTTAGTTGATGCTTACAAACGTAGCGAATTGCATCCAAACAGCGGATTAGGAATTTTTGCTCTAAGTGCCATCATCGTCGATAAAGCCGAACCAAGCGAAGCACTAAAAGCCAATACGGTTTTTTCGTTAGGATTAGATAAACCAGCGTATTTATTATCATCGTTGCAGGTTGCTAATTTCAGAAGAAAGCAAAATGTACATCCAGAATTCGATATCAAAGGGGAAAAAGGCGCTTACTTCATCAACACAACATTTAATTTAAATCAAAATGAAGATAAAAATTGGATGATTGTGGCAAACGTGAATCAAAATCATGCCGATATCGTTCAATTAATTGAAACTATTTCTAAGGATAAAACTTTAGAAAATCAAATTAGAGAAGATATAAATCTTGGAACTCAGAAATTGATTGAAATCAATGCTTCTTCTGATGCGCTTCAAGCTACCGAAGACCATCTTCGCGATACAAGACATTTTTCCAATACGCTTTTCAATATTATGCGTGGTGGAATCTTTGATTACAATTACCAAATTGAAAAAAACGATTTTGTTCTGTATATCAAAAAAGCAAATAAAGTTGTTTTTGAAAAATTAAGTAACAAAATCAATCAATTACCAGAAACGTTTTCACTTCAAACTTTAAAAGATTTTGCGAAACAGCAAAATGATTTAGATTTTGAACGTTTAAGTTTTGAATATTTACCTTTAAAATTCAGTAGAAGACACGGTGATCCAAGCCGACCTTGGAATAAGTTTTCTATCAACACCACAAATGAAATCGATGGTTCTAAAATATTAGATTACGAAGGAAATTGGCGCGATATTTTCCAAAATTGGGAAGCACTTGCGCATTCATTTCCAGAGTTTATCGATAACATGATTCATAAGTTTTTGAACGCTTCTACTTTCGATGGGTATAATCCGTATCGTGTTACCAAAGATGGTTTCGATTGGGAAGCGATTGAACCCGATAATCCTTGGTCATACATAGGATATTGGGGCGATCACCAAATCATTTATTTATTGAAATTCTTAGAATTTTGTGAAAAATATGCTCCAGGAAGACTAAACGATTATTTTGAAACCGATTGTTTTGTGTATGCAGCTGTTCCTTACATCATTAAACCGTATGACGAAATTTTAAAAAATCCAAAAGATACTATCGAATACAGTCATTCTTGGGAAAAACTAATCAATGATAGAAAACAACAAATGGGTGCAGATGGTGCTTTGTTACACAGTAACGACAAAAGCATTTATCATGTGAATTTCATCGAAAAAATACTAGCTACGGTTTTATCTAAAATGTCCAATTTTATTCCAGAAGCTGGTATTTGGATGAACACACAACGACCAGAATGGAACGACGCCAACAACGCCTTAGTAGGTAATGGAGTTTCGATGGTTACGTTGTATTATTTAAGAAGATTCTTGAAGTTTTTCGAACAATTATTAGACAATTCGAACTTAGAAAACATCAAAATTTCTAATGAAATGGTCGAATTCTATCATGAAGTCAGAGAATGTTTGTTAGAAAACGAGCACCTACTTTCAGGAAAAATCGATGATGTTTCTAGAAAAGCAATATTAGATAGATTAGGAAAAGCAGCTTCAGATTATCGTTACCAAATCTACAACAGCGGATTTTGGGGTAAAAAACGTACGCATTCCATGCAAGGTTTGAAAAACTTCACCAAAGTAAGTTTAAAGTTTATCGAACATGCTATTGAAGCTAATAAGCGTCCCGATGCTTTGTATCACGCTTACAACTTAATGACAATTGAAAACAATAATTCGATTTCAATTTCTTATTTAAGCGAAATGTTAGAAGGTCAAGTAGCGGTTCTAAGTTCTGGCTATTTATCGTCTAAAGAAAATCTAAAAGTTCTTGATGCATTAAAAGCAAGCAAGTTGTTTAGACAAGATCAATACAGCTATTTGTTGTATCCAAATAAAGAATTACCAAAGTTCATCGAGAAAAATACCATTTCAAAAGAGGCAGTTGCTAAATCTGAACTATTGCAAAATTTATTAGCAAATAAAAACGCGCAAATTATCAATCAAGACATTTTAGGAAATTACCATTTCAACGGAAACTTCCATAATGCCAATGATTTGAAAAAAGCGTTAGCAGAAGTGAAACAAAATACCACTTTTAAAATATTAGTTGAAAAAGAAGAAAATCTTGTTTTAGAAATCTTTGAAGAAGTGTTCAACCACAAAGCTTTCACAGGTCGTTCAGGAACTTTTTATGGATATGAAGGTTTAGGTTCTATTTATTGGCACATGGTTTCAAAATTACAATTAGCGGTTCAAGAATGTTGCCTAAAAGCCATCAATGAAAACGAATCTCCAGAAGTTATCGGGCGTTTATTAGAACATTATTACGAAATAAACGAAGGAATTGGAGTGCATAAATCCCCAACACTTTACGGTGCTTTCCCAACCGATGCTTATTCGCACACACCAGCAGGAAAAGGTGCTCAACAACCGGGAATGACAGGTCAAGTGAAAGAAGATATTTTGAGTCGTTTCGGAGAATTAGGTGTGTTCATTAAAGATGGAATGTTACATTTCAATCCTTGCTTATTGCGTAAAGATGAGTTTTTAACTAAATCCAAATCGTTTGAATATGTAAACGTTCATTTTGAGCACAAAGTCATAGAGTTAACTGAAAATTCATTGGCGTTTACTTTCTGTCAAATTCCAGTTGTATATCAATTGTCGGATAATTCCAATATTGAAATTTTCGACAACCAAGGCAATTCAAAAACGATCAATCAATTAACATTAGATGCTAAAACAAGTCAAGATGTATTTAGTCGAAATGGTGTGATTGAGAAACTAATTGTTAATGTGGTAGCTACCAACTTAAAATAAGAAGGATTGCGATATGAAAATCAAAACAAACATAGCATTTTTCCAACTTTCAAAAGTTTTTCTTTTGATGGGAAGCTTGTGTTTGCTGTTTTCATGTAATTCCAAATCAGAAAGCCAAGAAATGAACGCAAAACCTACAGAAATATCGGCAAAAGAGCTATTAGGAAATCCAAATTACCAAGCCATTTGTTATGGTGGTTATCGAAAAAATACTAGAGCAATTGAGCCTACAATCAATCAAATTAAAGAAGATTTAAAAATCTTAGCCGCATTAAATATCAAAATTGTAAGAACATACAATGTTCATTATAAAGAAGTTTTGAATTTATTGGAAGCCATTACCCAATTAAAAAAGGAAGATGCCAATTTTGAAATGTATGTTATGCTTGGTGCTTGGATTGATTGCAAAAACGCATGGACAGATTTAGAGCCTATTCATAATGAAGAAAGTGATAGAAATGCCATTGAAATTGCTGAAGCCGTTCGTTTAACCAATGCGTATCCAGAAATTATAAAAATTATTGCTGTTGGAAATGAAGCTATGGTCAATTGGGCAACCAGTTATTATGTTACACCAAACATCATTTTGAAATGGGTGAATCATTTACAAAATTTAAAAAAGCAAAACAAATTAGCAAAAGAAGTTTGGATTACAAGTTCCGATGATTTTGCTTCTTGGGGTGGAGGCGATACTAGTTATCATACTAAAGATTTAGAGGATTTAATCAAAGCGGTTGATTATGTTTCAATGCATACGTATCCGTATCATAACACACATTACAATCCAGATTTTTGGCAAACCTCTAGCAATGAAAATCATTTCGATGAATTGCAAAAGGTAAACACGGCAATGGTTCGCGCGCAATTATTTGCTCAAAAACAGTATGAAAATGTAAAAGCTTACGTGCATTCCATTAGTCCAAATAAGCCTATTCATATTGGCGAAACGGGTTGGGCATCTAGTTCTGATGGACATTATGGTATTCACGGATCAAAAGCTTCAGACGAATATAAACAAGCTTTGTATTATCAAAGTATGAGAGCTTGGACGAATAAAGAAAAAATCACTTGTTTCTACTTCGAAGCTTTTGACGAACCTTGGAAAGACAGCCACAATAAGAATGGTTCTGAAAATCATTTCGGGATTTTTACAGTAGATGGAAAAGCAAAATTCGCCTTGTGGAATTTAGTAGATGAAAAGGTGTTTTCCAATTTAAAGAGAGATGGAAATAAGATTAAAAAAACGTATTCAGGCGATAAAGAATTATTGATGAAAAGCGTTTTAGCACCACCAAAAAAAGAGTAAAATGAAAGTAGTTCACTACATACTAAGTTTTTTAATTCTTGTAACAATGATGAATTGTAAAGGAGTCAATAGTGCATTAGAAGTAACCGTTTATGAAACTTCTGAAAATGGAAATGCTTTAAAAAAAGTAGATCAATTTTCTACATCGGAAAATAAGGTTGTGATAAATCTTAATCCTGATGAAAAATTTCAAACGATTACGGGTTTTGGAGGTTCATTTACAGAAGCCTCTGCTCATTTATTGAATAAGTTGAGTAAAGAAAACAGAAAGAAAATTTTGGATGCTTACTTCAGTGAAAGCGGAGCCAATTATTCGCTAACAAGAACAACTATTGCTTCTTGCGATTTTTCTCTAAAGAATTATACTTATGCTAAAGTAGAAAACGACTTAGCTTTAGAACATTTCACTATTGAGGACGATAAAAACGATATCATTCCTATGATATTAGATGCAAAAGCAATTTCTAAAGAAGGATTTAACATCATTGCTTCGCCTTGGTCTTGTCCACCATGGATGAAAGACAACAAAAGTTATGTGGGTGGAAAATTACTGCCAGAATATAACGACACTTTCGCTTTGTATTTTTCAAAATATTTAGAAGCTTATAAAAAAGAAGGTATTGATATTTGGGGTGTAACGGTTATTAACGAACCTCATGGTAATGGTAATAATTGGGAAAGTACTTTATTCTTACCAGAGGAAATGACTTTTTTTGTTCAAAATCATCTTGGACCCAAATTAGAACGTGATGGTTGGAACAACATCAAAATTTTAGGGTACGACCAAAATAGAGCGGGTTTACAAGAATGGGTCGATGCTATGTATAAAGATGAGAAAACTTCAAAATACTTCGCAGGAACTGCTATTCATTGGTACGAAAGCACGTATGAAGTTTTTCCAGAAGCTTTGCAATATGCCCACAAAAAAGCACCAAACAAACATTTAATTCAAACTGAAGCTTGTGTAGATTCGGAAGTTCCACATTGGCAAGACGATGCTTGGTATTGGAAAAAAGAAGCAACTGATTGGGGTTGGGATTGGGCAAGTGAAAAAGAAAAGTATTTGCATCCAAAATACGCACCAGTTAACCGCTATGCTGAAGACATCATCGGTTGTTTGAATAATCAAGTTGATGGTTGGGTAGATTGGAACATGGTTTTAGATAGACAAGGTGGCCCAAATTGGTTCAAAAATTGGTGTGTAGCTCCTGTAATTGTTGATGATAAAAACAATGAGGTTTATTTTACACCCTTGTATTATGTGATGTCACATTTTAGCAAGTTCATGCGACCAGATGCAGTGAAAATTGGTTGTGTTGCTAATAACAAAGAATTGAAAGTGACGGCAGTTCAAAATCCTGACAAATCAATTGCTCTTGTAATATTCAATCCAACCGAAGTAAAACATACTCTTGAAATACAAATTAATAATCAAAATACAGTTATTTCAATCGATGCAAAAGCTTTACAAACGGTGGTAATAAATAAGTAAATTATGGATCAAAATAACAATAACACGGTAACGAAAGTGCCAATTATTCAAAAGGCGGCGTTTGGATCAGGACATTTAGTTAATAATTTATTGCCAGGTGCACTTGGTGTATTTTCATTTTTCCTAATAACAGCTTTTGGAATTGAACCAGCAATTGCAGGTTTACTTTCTGCTATTCCTCGTTTTTTTGATGCACTTTCAGATCCAATTATGGGATTTATAACAGATAATACCACTTCAAAATGGGGAAGAAGAAGACCTTATATTTTTTCAGGGGCAATTTTGGCTTCTATTTTGTTTGTTGTGCAATGGCAAATGTTTGAAGAAAATGGTTCTACTTATAACTTTTGGTACTTTTTACTATTTTCAATTTTATTCATTTTTGCGAATACTGTTTTTTCAACACCATTAATTGGAATGGGTTATGAAATGACAACTGACACTAAAGAACGAACACGATTAATGGGAATAGCCAATAGTGTTGGTCAAATTTCTTGGATGATTGTACCTCTTTTTTGGGTTTTAATAGCGAATAAAGATTTATTTGATAGTCAAGCTGATGGTGTAAGAACACTATCTATTTTTGTTGGATTTGCTTGCTTAACTTTCGGAATTTTACCTGCTATTTTTTGTAAAGAATTAGACGTTTCTGATGCTCAAAGTAAAGCTAATTTAACAATGAAAGATTTGACTGTTAATATGAAGATTTTGTGGGAAAATATGAAAAACATGACCAAAAACAATCCATTTATGCGATTGTGTGGAGCTACATTTTTAGTATTTAACGGATTTCAAATGGTGGCTTCGTTCAGTTATTTCATTATTGTTTTTTACATGTACAAAGGAAGTTATGAAATGGCAGGAACAGTTCCAGCTATATTCTCAATTTTAGGAGCCTTTGCAACTGCAGTTTTAATTATTCCTATTGTTTCTTGGATGGCAAATAGATATGGAAAAAGAAACGCTTTTATCATATCAACTTTTATTTCAATACTTGGCTATATTTTGAAATGGTGGGGATTTGTAGTTGTGGATGAAAACACAGCTGTACTTTTTAATGATGTTGTTTTACAAATTGGTGTTGTTAAGTTTTCTTTAGAAATGCCAATTATTTTATTACTTCCAATTCCTTTTATGGCGTTTGGATTAGGAGGATTGTTTACTTTAATGATGAGCATGACAGCCGATGTTTGTGATTTAGATGAGTTAAGAAATGGTTTACCAAGAAGAGAAGGAACTTTTGGTGCTGTTTATTGGTGGATGGTAAAAATTGGACAATCTATTGCATTGGCGTTAGGTGGTTTGGTTTTGTCTGTAGTAGGTTTTGATGCAGGGAATGCAACTCAATCTTTTGAAACAATGAATCAATTAAGAATTGCAGATATCATAATTCCATCAGTTACTGCAGGTTTAGCGGTTTTAATCATGTGGAATTATAACTTAAATGAAGATAGAGTAAGTAGAATTAAGAAAGAATTAGAAGAAAGAAGAGCTTTAAAGAATAAATCAAATACATAAAATTATGTCATTCAGAACCGATTATATTTTGCATGCCCAACATTTTGATGCTACTCAAGTAGATTTCAATAATGGTTTTGATTTTACAGCACATTCTCCTGAAGATATTCGCAGTTTATATTCAAAGGTTTTACAAAGTGGTATGCACGGACTTTGTTTTAGTATGTATGAAGACGGACAAAAACCAGGTGATCATATTTCAGAAGAGCAGGTGAGAAGAAGATTAAAAATCATGGCACCTTATACAAAATGGGTGCGTTCTTTCTCATGTATTGAAGGAAATGAATTTGTTCCAAAAATCGCACGAGAATTGGGTATGAAAACACTTGTAGGTGCTTGGTTAGGTGATGATGCCGAGAAGAATGAAAAAGAAATTGAAGCTTTAATTCAGTTAGCAAAAGAAGGATTTGTAGATATTGCCGCTGTTGGAAATGAAGTGATGTATCGAAAAGATTTAACTGAAGATGAACTTTTAGCTTTTATCCAAAGAGTTAAAAAAGAAATACCTGCTCATATTCCTGTAGGCTATGTAGATGCTTATTATGAGTTCACCATCAAACCCAGAATTACCGAAGCTTGTGATGTAATTTTAACCAATTGTTATCCGTATTGGGAAGGTACTAATCAAGAATATTCGTTGTCACACATGAAAAGTATGTATCATCAAGCTATGGCTGCCGCAAATGGTAAAAAAGTAATCATCACCGAAACGGGTTGGCCAAGTCAAGGAGAAAGTTTCAAAGATTCGCATCCTTCTGAAGAAAATGCCATGAAATACTTTATCAATTCCCAACTTTGGTCAAAAGAGGAAAACATAGAAATGTTTTATTTTTCATCTTTCGATGAATCTTGGAAGGTGGGTCCGGAAGGTGAAGTAGGAGCACATTGGGGAATTTGGGATAAAAATGAGAAATCAAAGTTTTAATGCTTTTTACAAGAATTAGCTATTTTTTGTGTTGTTTTTGAAACTTATTTTTAGTTTTATTGCATTCTAAATGTTAAATTTTTAAATCAGATTTGTTTTTTAATAAAATTTTATGTTAAATTTGAAGTATTAATTTCAAAAACAAAATAGCCTATAACACACAATTACTTTTAGAATCTGAGACTTAAATTAACTAAAAGGTATTGTTATGGCTAATCTTGTACTTCCAGATGCAGTGTTGGTAAAGAATTATATAAGCGGAGATGAATCTGCTTTATCTTCATTAATCAACAGACATCAATCAAAAATCTACGGATTTATTTATTCCAAAATAAACGACAGAGATTTATCGGATGATATTTTTCAAGATACCTTTATTAAGGTAATTAAAACCTTAAAATCACAATCGTATAACGAAGAAGGAAAATTTTTACCTTGGGTAATGCGTATTGCTCATAATTTGGTTGTAGACCATTTTAGAAAAGCAAAGAAAATGCCTTATCAGCGGGAGACTGAAGAATATTCTATATTTAACTATATGACCGATAATAGTTTGAATATTGAAGGACAAATTATATCAGAACAAGTTGAAACGGATTTAGCTAAATTGTTAGATGAGCTTCCAGCAGATCAAAAAGAAGTTTTGGTTATGCGAATGTATCAAGATTTAAGTTTTAAGGAAATAGCTGATTTAACAGGTGTTAGTATCAATACAGCCTTAGGAAGAATGCGTTATGCTTTGTTGAATTTGAGAAAAATTATAGAAAAAAATCAAATTATTTTGACGAACTAATACTAAAAGTGAAATTTTGTCGTTAAAGGTTTATAAACCAAATCATAATTAATGGCAAAACTTTACTCTAAGAAAAAATTAGCAACTCAGAAAATGAAACCTAAAAAAGAAACGATTTCGTTTTTACTCAATTATTCAAAAGCATTGAGTATACATAAAGTGGGAAATTCAAGTTTTGAAATTATCGCTAATTAAGGAAAATGCCTCAAAGAGATTTGAGGCATTTTTTTATTTTCTTAAAATCTTATCCATCGTTTTACCTTTCGCTAATTCGTCAATTAATTTATCTAAATAGCGCACTTTTTTCATCAACGGGTCTTCAATTTCTTCAATTCTATAACCACAAATAACACCTGTAATTTTAGAAACGTTTTCGTTTAATTGAGGTGCTTTTTCAAAAAAGGTTTCGAAATCTACTTTTGTGTCAATTTGCTTTTGAAGGCTTTCAAGCGTGTAACCTGTTAACCAACAAATAATTTCATCGACTTCCGCTTTAGTACGATTTTTTTTCTCTGCTTTGGTCACATAATGTGGATAAACACCAGCAAAGATCATATGATTTATACTTCTTGATGCCATTTATTTTTTAATTTCATTAATTACACTTTTTCTTCCAATCGTCTTGGTAATAATATCTTTCTCTAAATTCCAACCACGAGCAGGAGAATATTCTCTTCCGTACCAAATAATTTGTAAGTGTAAATCGTTCCAACATTCCTCTGGAAAAATACGTTTAGCATCTTTCTCAGTTTGTTGTACGTTTTTACCATTGGTTAAACCCCAACGATACATCAATCGGTGAATGTGCGTATCAACAGGAAAAGCTGGAACTCCAAAAGCCTGACTCATTACTACACTTGCGGTTTTGTGTCCTACTGCAGGTAAAGCTTCCAAAGCTTCAAAACTTTGTGGTACTTCGCCATTGTATTTTTCAATTAAAATTTCTGATAAACCATGAATTCCTTTTGATTTCATAGGTGATAATCCACACGGGCGAATAATTTCCTTGATTTCTTCCACACTCATTTTTACCATATCATACGGATTGTCGGCTTTGGCAAACAAAATTGGAGTAATTTGATTCACGCGAACATCCGTGCATTGTGCTGAAAGTAACACAGCAATTAGTAAAGTATAAGGATCTTTATGGTCTAACGGAATTGGAATTTCAGGATATAATTCATTTAACGTATTTATAACAAATGTTATCTTCTCGCTTTTGGTCATTTTTAACTAAATTTGATTCGTAAAGTTATAAAGTAAAAGCGCAATATCAAAATTCAATTTCATCGAAGAGTTTTGAACCTTTTAAACTTATAAACATCTAACCTTTTAAACCAAAAATAAATGACAACATTAAAAGCAGGAGATAAAGCCCCTAATTTTTCAGGTTTAGACCAAAATGGAACTTCTCATACATTAGCTGATTACAAAGGAAAAAAACTAGTAGTCTTCTTTTATCCAAAAGCAAGTACGCCAGGTTGTACAGCAGAAGCTTGCGATTTAAGAGATAATTATGCTCGTTTTCAAGCGAATAATTATGCTTTATTAGGCGTAAGTGCTGATAGTGCTAAAGCCCAAGCTAAGTTTATAGAAAAATATGATTTACCTTTTCCATTATTAGCGGATGAAGATAAATCGGTAATTCAAGCCTTCGGTGTTTGGGGACCGAAGAAATTTATGGGAAGAGAGTATGATGGTATTCACAGAACTACTTTTGTAATTGATGAAAACGGAATTATCGAAGAAGTAATTTCCGATGTAAAAACGAAAGCACACGCTGCTCAGATTTTAAAATAAATAAAAAAGCTCGAAGATTTACTTCGAGCTTTTTTTTAGATTCTAAAAATCCCTCCAACAGTTAAGATTCTCTGTAAAAACCAAAAATTTTGTTCGGCTGAATCTGCTTTGTCTTGAGTAGTTCTTATGTTGTTCATTTCTATATAACCTCCTTTTAATTCGGTTTGAATAAAGAAATACTTAAAGAAAGTTAGGTTTAAACCTACTTTGGCAGATAAACCATATCCTGCAATATTAAATTCGTCGTATCTGTCTTTTCCTAAAAGTGTTGTATTAGTTTTTGGATATAAAAATCCACCACCAATACCTTCTGTAATATTTACTTGAATTTTATCGGTATTTCCAATTCTAAAAAGTTTGGAAATATCATCTACACGAGAAATTTCAGTATTTACATAATTTAATCCGTCTGTGTGTTCAAATAATAAGAAATCTTCATCTAATGTTAATTCTCCGTCAGCTGGATTTTCATTGTAAGTTCCAGGATTTGGATAATAACCAGAGTAACTTACTCTTCTGTCGTTATACATTACATATTTCATGTGGTCAAATCCAATCGAAATATTATAGTGATCAGAAATAAAATACCCAATTCGTAAGTTCGTTTGAGGAATAGTCATTCGAGCTGGGTTGATATAATCGATGTGAAAACCTTTTGGTTTATCGTGAGCCGATACATTATGAAGCGTAAAATCATAATCAGCACCTTTAAATCGGATATCTGATTTTGAATACGATTCGCGGTTTCCACCCCAAAAAATATAAAATTTTCCTTTATTATGCGCTGTGTATTTTTCAGGATTTTCGACTGTTTCTTGCGAAAAGGTGTACTGTGAAAAAACACAAAAAGTTAGTACAACCATTAAAAATGGATGTTTCATTTAAAGTTTAAAAATAAAAAATTAGAATTGATTAATTGTTTTTCGGATGGCAACAAGTTTAGTCATTAAACCTTCAAAATAGTCTAAATGTAACATGTTAGCACCATCACTTTTTGCATTAGCTGGATCAAAATGAGTTTCAATAAAAATTCCGTCTACACCTACAACAATTCCTGCTTTTGCAATAGTTTCAATCATGTCAGGACGACCACCCGTTACACCAGTCATTTGATTTGGTTGTTGTAATGAATGCGTAACATCTAAAACTGTAGTGGCATATTGTTGCATCGTTGGAATTCCTCTGAAATCTACAATCATATCTTGGTAACCAAACATGGTACCTCTATCAGTAACCATAACGTTTTGGTTGTTGCTATCTAAAACTTTTTGAACCGCATGTTTCATACTTTCTGGACTCATGAATTGTCCTTTCTTTAAGTTTACGGTTTTTCCAGTATTTGCCGCAGCTACTACTAAATCTGTTTGACGAACTAAAAACGCCGGAATTTGTAATACATCAACGTATTCAGCTGCCATTGCTGCATCTTCGTTGGTGTGAATATCAGTAACCGTTGGTACGCCAAATTCTTTTGATACTTTTTGAAGAATTTTTAAGGCTTTTTCGTCACCAATTCCAGTAAAACTATCTACTCTAGAACGGTTTGCTTTTTTAAAAGAACCTTTAAAAACGTAAGGAATTTGTAATTTATCAGTAACAGTAACAATTTTCTCTGCAATTCGCATTGCCATTTCTTCGCCTTCAATGGCGCATGGACCTGCTAATAAGAAAAAGTTTCCGCTATCGGTATGTTTTATTTGTGGGATGTTTTGTAAATTCATTTGTGTTGATTTTGAAGTTGCAAAGATAAAAAGAAAAACCTTTCAAACAGCGGTTCAAAAGGTTACAAATGTTACTAATAACTAAAAAAGATTTATTTAGTGTCTGAAACTGGTTTTTTAATTGAAAATCCTTTCGGACATAAGATTTTCCCTTTTTCAAAAATATTAAAATATAAGGTGATTTTTTTAGCACTTCCTTCAAAAAATACTTCATATATACCGATAGTTCCAGCTCCCATTAAACTATTTTTTGAGGGAAAAGGACAACAAGTATCCACTTTCTTGTAGCTTATTTTTTCGCCATTTGGACCTTGTAATCCGTTAAAATAATATTCAATATTGATGTCTTCCTGTTTTTCATGTATGAAACCAATATTGATTGGATAATCTTGATCGTATCCATATTTGCTATCCGTTGCGTATTCTGTAATTACATAAGCTTTATCTTTAATGGCAGGACGAATAGCTGTATTGTCTACATTTTTTAAAGTGGATTGAGTACTTACACAACTTGTTAATAAAAGTGCCGTAATTATTGAAAATAAGTATTTCATTTTATTTTGTTTTAATTGTTGTATCTGGTGTTTTTGTTTTTATCATATAAGCAACAATCGCGCCAATAACAACGCCAAATGATAATCCACCAGAAATACTTTGCCAAATGTAGGCCGTTAAGTTAAAGTAACTTTTAGCTTCTTCTAAGGTTAGTCTTTTACTTTCTACCGAAAGTGCAATTAACTTATCGAAATAGTTGGGAGTAATAAATTCGTGTGTAATAAATTGTGTAATTGGACTAAAAATTACTACAATAAAAGAAATAACAACTCCCGAAATGAAACCTTGTTTCCAACTCATTTCGCCATTATAATAATTCTTTTTTTTGTCTCTTAAAGCTAAGTAGTACAAAAGAAAATTTGGAAAAATAATAAGCATTGTAAAAAACATTTGCCATTTTATTTTTTCGTCATGAAATCCTAGTTGCTTTTCTAAGGTCATCCAAGCCAAAAAAATAATAGTAGAAATAATCGCCCATTTGAATTCGATTGTAAATTTTTTCATTTGGTAAGGTTTAGTTTGATAGTCCAAATTTACTATAAAATGTAACAAAAGTTACAAATCCCGATTTGAATTTCTATTTTTGCTAAAAATTGCAAAACTATGGAACTTCTTTTTGGAACATGGCATTGGGCTATTTCGGGTTTTTTAATCGGGATGACGATGTTAATTTTGACTTATTTTGGTAAATCGTTTGGGATGTCTTCTAACCTTCGTACCATGTGTACTATGGCAGGAGCAGGAAAATTTAGTGATTTCTTTAAGTTTGATTGGCGCGAACAAAAATGGAGTTTAGCAGTCGTTTTAGGTGCTTTTGTAGGCGGATTTATTGCTTTTTACTTTCTTTCCAATGGAAGTGGTGTAAATATCAATCCTGATACTGTTTCGCAATTACAAACCTTAGGAATTGACGCTCCAAATGGTAAGTTAATGCCAGATGCTATTTTCAGTATTGAAACGTTACAATCTCCAAAAGGATTCGCTATTTTATTAATTGGCGGATTATTAATTGGTTTTGGAACGCGTTATGCTGGTGGATGTACTTCAGGTCATGCTATTTCTGGTTTGAGTAATTTGCAATTACCTTCTTTAGTTGCGGTTATCGGATTTTTTATTGGTGGCTTAGCCATGGCACATTTTATTTTACCTCTAATTTATAAAACAGCATAAGTATGAAATTAGCACGTTTTTTTCTGACAGGAATTTTTTTCGGGATTGTTTTAACAAAGGCTGAAGCGGTTTCGTGGTATCGTATTTATGAAATGTTTCATTTTCAATCGTTTCACATGTATGGAATAATTGGAACGGCATTATTTACGGGTGTTATTGGACTTCAATTGATTAAAAAATATAAAATAAAAGATTACAAAGGACTTCCAATTAATGTTATTGAAAAAGAGCGCGGTTTTTGGCGTTATATTATTGGCGGAAGTATGTTTGGATTGGGTTGGGCTTTAGTAGGAAGTTGTCCTGGACCTATTTTTATTCTTTTAGGAACTGGAACTTATGCCATTGCGGTGGTGTTGATTGGAGCTTTACTTGGAACTTATATTTATGGTTTGGTGAAAGACAAATTGCCTCATTAAAGTTAAGTTAAAGTAACCTTTGTTACAAAGCAGTACCGTTAGAATTTTGTAAATTTGTTATTCATAAATTCAATACAAATGGAAACTACAATTCATATACAAAATTTAAAATGTGGCGGTTGTGCCAATACCATAACGAAAGGAATTTCATCAATTGAAGCTGTTCAAAATGTTTCAGTAAATGTTGATGAAAGTACTGTGACATTCTCTTATGAAACAGAAGCACAAGTAAACGAGGTAAAAAACAAATTAAAATCACTCGGTTATCCTGAAGATGGTGAAGCTAATACACTTGGTGCTAAGGCTAAATCCTATGTAAGTTGCGCAATAGGAAAAATGAGTTAAAATACAATCCCGATTTATTCGGGATTTTTTATTTTTAATGGTGTTATAAGTATTATTTATGGTTTCCTAAATCTCATATTCGCTAATTTTCGTACTTTTGAAGGTATAAGTAAAATATCTTAAAACGTTATGAAAATTGTAGTATCACCAGCTAAATCCTTAAATTTTGAATCACCACTTCCAATTCAAAACTATACCGAAAGTTTATTTTTAAAAGAAGCGGAAACCATTCAAAAAACACTCAAAAAGAAAAAGCCAAAACAATTGATGGAGTTAATGGATATTTCAGAAAAGTTGGCCGATTTGAACTGGGAACGCAATCAAAATTGGTCATTACCTTTTACACCAAAAAATGCACGTCCAGCTGTTTATGCTTTTGATGGTGATGTGTATACGGGATTGGATGCTTATACTATTTCTGCTGAAAAAATAGCAGTTTTGCAAGATAAATTGCGAATTCTATCGGGTTTATATGGTATTTTAAAACCATTAGATTTAATGCAACCATATCGATTAGAAATGGGAACTTCTATGCCAATAGGTACTAAAAAGAATTTATACGAGTTTTGGAAAAAGAAATTGACTAAAGCTTTAAACGAAGAATTACAATCTGATGAGTTATTTTTAAATTTAGCGAGTAATGAATATTTCTCTGCGGTAGATACTAAAGCTTTAAAAGTTCCTGTTATTACTCCAGAATTTAGAGATTATAAAGATGGGAAACTAAAGATGATTAGTTTCTTTGCGAAAAAAGCAAGAGGTTTGATGGTTCGATACATTATTGATACCAATGCAGAAACGATTGACGATTTAAAAAAATTCAATTACGAAGGGTATGCTTTTGATGCCAATTTATCAAAAGGAAACACCTTAGTTTTTACCCGATAATATGAAATTACATCTAAACGATACGTTTAACAAGCAACTTCCAGCTGATACAGATACTTCAAATACTCGAAGACAAGTTTTTGGAGCTTGTTTTTCTTATGTAACGCCACGAGTTCCTAGCAATCCTAAATTGCTTCATGTTGCAAATGAGGTTTCAGATTTAATTGGTTTATCTAAAGAAGATGTAACATCAACTGAATTTTTAGCCTTAGTTTCGGGAAGTAAAGTGTATCCAGAAACCCAACCTTATGCCATGGCGTATGCCGGACATCAATTTGGGAATTGGGCTGGGCAATTAGGCGATGGAAGAGCGATTAATTTGTTTGAAGTGTTGCATAACAATCAACGTTGGGCATTGCAGTTAAAAGGAGCAGGAGAAACTCCTTATTCTAGAAATGCAGATGGTTTGGCGGTTTTACGTTCGTCTATTCGGGAGCATTTGTGTAGTGAGGCGATGTTTCATTTGGGTGTGCCAACCACTCGTTCGTTGTCTTTGGTAACGACTGGTGATAAGGTGTTACGCGATATTTTATACAACGGAAATCCTGCTTATGAAGAAGGAGCTGTTGTGTGTAGAGTAGCGCCTTCGTTTATTCGTTTTGGGAATTTTGAATTGTTAGCGGCTCGAAAAGATATTACTAATTTACAAGCCTTAGCAGATTATACGATTCAGTATTTTTATCCTGAAATTACCTCAACTGGAAAAGAAAAGTATTTGGCTTTTTATCAAGAAGTGGTGAATCGAACGGTAGATATGATTGTGGAATGGCAACGCGTAGGTTTTGTTCACGGGGTGATGAATACCGATAATATGTCGATTTTAGGACTAACGATTGATTACGGTCCGTATGGATGGTTAGAAGATTATAATCCCGATTGGACTCCGAATACTACCGATGCAGAAGGAAAACGTTACCGGTTTAGAAACCAACCTGATATTGCATTGTGGAATTTAATTCAGTTAGGAAATGCATTATATCCTTTGATTGAAAATGTTCCAGCAATGGAGGCTATTTTAAACAGTTATAGTCATCGTTTTGATGCGAAGTTTCCTGTTATGATGCAAGAGAAATTGGGTTTGACAACGGAATATGAATCCGATTTTCAGGATGAATTGACAACGCTATTAACGGCTTCTGAAACCGATATGACAATTTTCTATCGAAATTTAGCCAATGTTTTAAAATCAGATACTCCTGAAATTGCATTATCGAAAATTGAATATGCTTTTTATCAACCTGATGCTTTGGTAGCTACATTGAAAACGAGTTGGATTAATTGGATGGAACGTTATTTGCAAAAGTTAAATGATGAATCGCTTTCGGATGCTGATAGAAAAGCTAAAATGAATGTAGTGAATCCGAAATATGTGTTACGAAATTACATGGCACAATTGGCTATTGAAGCGGCAGAGAAGGAAGATAATTCTTTGATAAACGAACTTCATGAGTTACTGAAACATCCTTACGATGAGCAACCAGAAAATGAAAAATGGTTTGCTAAACGTCCTGATTGGGCACGGAATAAAGTAGGTTGTTCTATGTTGTCTTGTAGTTCTTAGATTTAGTTGCACAAAGTTGCATAAGGTAGGCACTAAGTCACACAAAGGTTAATTTAAACATATAAGTCATATAAGAAAAAATAAGTGAAGTGTTACGTTGAATAAAGCTCATAAAAGAGATGCTTTACAGCATGACAAACTGCGCATAGAATGCAAAAATACAACTATGTGTCTATGTGTTTAAACAAACAAAATATACTATGAAAAGCTGGAATCCCATTACTACAGAACAACAAGTAAAAGATATTGTTGCAAAATCAAATGAAAAACCACAAATTATCTTTAAAGACAGTGTGACTTGTGGTATTAGCGCTTATGCTAAAGAACGCTTGGTTAGTGGAAATGATTTACTAATTGCTAAAGCCGATTTCAATTATTTGGATCTTCTTTCGTATCGAAGTGTTTCTAATTTTATTGCGGATGAATTAAATGTGATTCACCAATCACCACAGATTATTGTGTTGAAAGATGGGGAAGTGGTGTATCGTGTTTCGCATCACAGTATTCAAGCGGAAGAGATTGCGAAGTATTTGTAATTAGTAATACAAAGTAAAGCCCATCGTTTTTGCCAAGGCATATTGCTTTTGATACAATTTTTCGGTAATTCGGATTACGTTGTCGTCATCGTAGCATAATGCGAAATAGAGGTTGTCGATAATGGTACTTAGTATTGGTGCTGGGTTGCGATAGCCTGAAATAGAAATAGCTCCCGTGACATCTAAGAAGTATTGAGCGGTTTCGGAATCTAGGTCTAGTTGTAAGGTATTAGCAAAATGGATGCGTTTGTAGGTGAGTTTGCCTTCAAAGAACTCGGCAATTTCTTCTAAGCTGTATAAATAATTATCAATGATAATGTTGTTGTCTCTTCCTTGGAATACGAAGTAGATGATTTCGTAGTCATGGAAGTTTCGGTCTTCGTAAAGCAGTGTACTTAGACTTTCTTCTAATCCTTCTATGCTATCACAGGTTTGGTACACATTGGTGATGTTGTATTGTAGTGCTAGTTTTTCTAGCGAGGTTAGGATGATGCTGGATGTATGGGTAGTGATATCAGGGACGCTTTCTAGGCAGTATAGTTTGGATTGCATTGTTTTTCTTTTTACAAAAATAAGTGGTTTTTTTGAATGTTGAATGCTGATTAACGAATGTTGAATTTTGAAGTTAAAACACATAGGCACATAGTTTTTTACACATAGTTTCTCCGAGTTTTTTGGAAGTAGATTGTGTTGAGGGAGATACATGGAGGCGTTACACTTGGCATAGCTCACATAAGACTACACGACTAGTTTGTTATGCTGATAAGTATCTTTTTTACTCGATGATTATGTAAACAAACGTTATAAACGATAACTTTTACTTTGTTCTTGCACTTGTTCTTGATTTTTTATTAAAAATTTAGTTTTATTTATTTACTGACATTCAAATGGTTGAGAAATGGGTGAGGAGGAAAGTGTATTTTTTTTACTTTTTTCTTTTGAAAACGTTTGCAGAAATAAAAAATCGTTCTATATTTGCACTCGCAATACGGAAGTAGCGCACGACTTATTGGAGAAATGGCAGAGTGGTCGAATGCGGCAGTCTTGAAAACTGTTGACTGTAACAGGTCCGGGGGTTCGAATCCCTCTTTCTCCGCAGGGTAAAACCGATTCAGAAATGAATCGGTTTTTTTTATGGGTTGGATTTAGGGTGTAAAAAGGTGGTTCGCAATTTGCGTACTCTTTTTTTTGTTGGGATTTGTTCCTACTATGTACTCTTTATCTACTCAGTATCTTGTAGGGAGCTAAACATCATTTTGGTTTTACTTGATGTAGCTTTTGATTTCTTCTTCCTCTAGGCCTAAGTACTCACAAAATTCTTTGATTGTTACTACTTGGTGTTTTGCTTTTCCCAGATGGTCTTTAATGTCGTTAATAATGTTGCGCGATTGTCTTTCGCTTTTTCCTGTAATAAACATCACGTCTATAAAATAAATTTGCGTATAATTAACCTATAGCTTAATTTTGTAGTGAAAAAAGCGAGAGAGATATTAAAAAGTGAAGACAGTAAAAGAATTATCTGTATAGATGTGGATAATTGGGAAGAGATTTTCAATTATGTTAATCAAGATGATAAACATAAAAAGAAATTCAAATATATCTGTAACATTATTTTAGAAGGACACAAAAATACAGATGTTTATGACAAGGAAGATATAGATTCAAGTTGTAAAAATGTGACCGCTATGAAATTTTTTAAAGGTAATTCTAATGATAGAATTTACTGTAAAGAAATTTCAATGGAAGACAAAACATTTGTCGTAATTGCCTGTAAACTATTTGAAAAAAAGAAAAGTCAAGGTAATAATAAAAAGAACAAACCTATTATTAAAAATATTGGAAAATCAGAATATGAAATCATTAGAAAAGAAATTAAATGAACTAGATAAATCGTTTGATGATTTATTTCTTGAACTCGAAAATGATTACGAAGTTGAAGCTAAGGTTTTAGCTTCAAAAATCTTATCTGAAATTAAACATTTAACTGATCGCAGAAATTTAAACAGAAAAGACATTGCTGAGTTATTAGGCACTTCCGCAAGTTATTTGACACAACTCTACAGAGGTAACAAGTTATTAAATTTAATTACGTTAGCAAAATTTAAAAATAAATTAGATATTAATATCGAAATTAATGTAACTGAAAAATCATATTCAAATACAGTTGATGATTTTTGCTATAGTGAGATTAAAAGACATCGTGCTGATAATAATTATAATTGGATGATACTTATTAACAATAATAGTAATAATATCGATTTAGATATTGATAATACAAATAAGTCAAAAACTAATAAGAAATCACTTTACGCATAATGAAATTAATTAAATCACCACTTATTTTAGATGACTTTTTCATAATAAATTCTAATTATAAATTTATTGAGCCAGTAAGTCAAAATGAAGACTTAAAAGTACTCTTTAATGATTATGAAATAGATATAGATTTTATTGTTCGTAGTGTACCTAAAGAGGAAAACAAGTTTGTTATCTTATCTAAAGTTAGCATAAATCAAAATGAAAATCCAATTTCAGGTTATTCACTTTTTGCAGAATCTGTATGTTTTTATTCATTTGATGCTTCATCTGAATTGAATGAAAATGAAAAATCAGATATGTTATGGCATTCAGGAGTATCAATGTCTGTAAATAGTTTAAGGAACTTTATTTCATCAATGACTACTTTTTGTCCATTAGGAAAATATACTTTACCTAGTATTGACTTAACATCTTTACTTAATGAGAAGAAGAAAATTTTAAGCAAAAAAAAGAAAAACGAAACTAAAGAAATTAAAAAAAACAACAAATAATATTTACTTAAAAAGCGGGTTTTAAACCTGTTTTTTTTGTTAATAATATTTACCTTTAGTTTCAATCAAATAATTTCCCTACTCGTGCGCTAATCCTTTCGCGTTCGTTTAGTTAGTAATGAGATGGTTAAGAGATGCTGGCTCGAGCAAAGCGAACAGGCGAAGCAAACGAGTTCAGCATTAGAAAAGGAGAGCTGCTGAAATCGAAGATACAACGAAGTTAAATGATCCCGAAGTTTCGGGACAGTATGACAGATAAAAAAATAAAAATGGAAAGTGTAAAATCAAAAAATTTGGATTATAATAAAAAAGGGTTGTATATTTGCAGCAACAGTACACACCACGCTACCCATTAGAACAGCGTCCCAGGGTGTGTCTTTTGCTTTTATAACGATAATTTCACACCCCAAAACAAGTAGTTGTACTTGCTTTGGGGTTTTATATTTTAGGTATGTTTGATAAAAGTGCTACTTCAATTTCACAACAAATTGAAATTTTAAAAAATAGAGGTTTAACGTTTAAAGATGAAGCTTTTGCAGCGCATCAGTTGGCTAATATCAGCTATTATCGTTTAGGCGAGTATTGGTATGTAATGCAAGATGATAAAGTGAACCATACCTTTAAACTCAATAGCAAGTTTGAAGAGGTAATGGCATTATATAATTTTGATAGAGAACTACGCTTTTTACTTTTCGATGTAATAGAGCGAATTGAAATTAGTTTGAGAACTAAGTTGATTTATCATCTTTCACACGAGTTTAATCCGTGGTGGTTTCAAAATTTTGAATTGTTTGAAGATAGCAAAGCATTAGTAAAAACCTTATCAGGTTTAGAAGAAGAGCTAGAGAGAACAAAAGAAACTACTATTAAAAATCATAATAAGAAGCATAAAGACGACAAGCGTTTTCCACCAGCATGGAAATCATTAGAACAAACAAGTTTTGGATCGCTTTCTAAGTTATATGGTAATTTAAAAAATACGATTAAGTCGAAAGATGTAATTGCACAAGAATTTGGAGCTGTTAATCATACGTATTTGCCAAGTTGGTTGCAATCTATTACACAAATCCGTAATTATTGCGCGCATCACTCTAGATTATGGAATAAAAATTTACCTTCCACCTTAAAATTATTATCAAAACCGCCTTACAAGTGGATAACTGATGTGCCAAATCAAAATGATTTTCAATATTTGTATATTCATTTGTGTATTATGAAGTATCTTTTGAACAATATAGAACCTGAAAACCAATTTACAACGAGATTAAAGATATTGTTTGAAAAATACCCAAATGTTGATCCAAAAGCTTTGGGCATGAAACCAAAATGGGAAGAGGAAGAATTGTGGAAATAGATTATTAAAAAAACTAAACAGTAAAATTATAACATGCAAAAATACTCTGTAAACAACACTTAATAGAAACGCTTTTAACCTGGCTAAAGTCGGGTGAAATTGTAAGATTACTTAATATTCAAAATAATAATAATGACTTTTAGAGTTAATTTATATGCTGACCAAGCTTTTTTACCGATGATAAAAAGAACGATAAAGCGAATTGAAAGATTTAGTGAAAAAACCCGTATTGACCATGAACTTGAAGAAGTAGCTTCTGGAATTATTTTATGCCAATCTGCTTTTGAAACTTTTTTAAATTTATTAACAGAAGAACTACAAATTGAAGAAACAATAAAAGATAAAATTTTAAAAGCTAACTTTCTAGATAAAATAGAATTATGGCATCAATATAAATCTTTTGATTACAACAAAACCAAATTACCTTGGCAAGATATAAAAAGATTAAATTCTGTAAGAAATTGGTTAGTACATTTCAAAACCAGTAATATAGGTTTGATAAGTTCCTCTTCAGGTTGGATAAATGATGGAATAAATAAAATTCCAAAATTTGATGATGCCGTCGAATTAAAATTAGATAGACTTAAAAGTTATTATTCTTCAGTTATGATTTGTATGCTTATTATTGCAAAAGCAAATGATGTAGAAGATTTATATGACCATTTAAAAACTGAAAAATATTTTCCATTGCTTGTAGGTTAAAATTTAGTTCAATTGTGTTTTTTTATCCTGCATCAAAATATCGAACTGTAAAACTGCTACCTTAATATGAATCTATTTAACAAACTATTCGGTAAAAAAGAACCCGAGTTTACACCTGATAATTCGGTTTTATTGCAATTGATACAAGTGTATCATCAAAATGAAACACCTGAAAACTATAAAAAAGTGATAGAGGAGTTGTATGGCTCTCGTGCTTTTTTAGTGGTTCCTACTGATGGCGAACAATCAAAGTCAAATGAATGGAAGACGCTTGAAAAGGGGACTTCGGTTGCTTTTACAACTGTTTTTGATGTAGAAGGCATGTTGGTTTTTGGTGTGTTTACTTCGGAAACTACTTTGAGTAAATGGACAGATAGGGAAACGGCTTTTATAGCTATGCCTGCTCGTGCTGTGTTGGAATTGGCTGAAACGCATAGCTTTGGTCGTGTTGTAATTGATAGTGACCAAGAGACTATGTTTGTGTTTGAACGTAACAGAGAAAATATTTCTACTACCACAGTGCAAGAAGAAACACAAGTGCAAGTTGGGTTTCCGCAACATCCCATTGATGGTGCTAATAAGAGTCAATTGTTAGAAGCTTTTAGTAAAAATAGCAATATAAAAGAGGTGTATCATTTTCTGATGCTTCGTAATCAGGAGTCGATTTATATATTAGCTTTTGTGTTGGAAAATTATTCTGAAAATGCCCGATTGGCGGTTATGGATAATGTAAACGATGGTATGAAAGGGTTTACTTTAGACTTGCCACTGGAATCGATGTATATTGAAGAGTCGGATAGTTGGTATGAAACGGTTCAGAATTTTGGGGTGTTTTATGGGGGGAGGAGTGAAAAGTAAAAAGTAAAAAGTGATAAGTGAGGAGTGAAGAATGAGGAGTGAAGAATGAGGAGTGAGAAGTGAATAGGTTGGTTTCACTTTGTGAAACGTTTGCCTACTACGTAAGAGATTTAGCTTCGCTGAACTTACGTTTTTATTTTGGTGGAATGACAGACTTGTACTTCGTAAAGCAACTGCCTACTATGTAGGAGATTCCTATTTTGGCGGAATGACAGCTTTTACTGAGTGAAGCGGTAGCCTACTTCGTAGGAGATTTAGCTTCGCTGAGCTTACGTTTTTATTTGGTGGAATGAATGGTACTTTATAATACTATTTTATTAATCGATGTTTTTGTTTTTTAAATGTTTTGTTTATAATTTACATCAATGTTTAAATTTATTGATATGAGACTAATTTTATCTGCTTTTGCTTTTTATTGTTCGCTTTTTTGTGTGGGTCAAAAACAATCGGAGGACTACTTAAGATCATATGATATTCATTTAGAGAAAATTCAGGAGTTAACATTTAAAAGTAAAGAAAGTTTTCAAAATTTTGTAGCTACTTTTGAGGATAAAAAAGGATTTGAACTTCCTAAGTTTCTAATTTATGACAATTCTGGAAATTTGCTAAAGCATCGATTAGATGTATTGATTAGCACTTGTGGTAAAGGAGATGTTCAAAAATTAAAGAAAAATTATCATAAGAATTTACCGAGCATAGATCAATTACAAGTGTTTTTTAATGAGCCACTAAAAAAGCCTTTAGAATCAAGCTTTATTGTTGTTTTTATTTGGCATCAAGCCATGGATAAATACAATAAGCATACTTTTGAAACCTACCATACTTGGAAGGAAAATTCAGAGATTACCATTTACTTTTTAAACTTGAAAATGGAATGAGATGGAAAGGAAAAGTTCAAGTTCAATGACAAGATTTTTTTTACAGAGTTCAAAGACTTGCTTACTTTGTAGGAGATCTAGTTTCGCTGTCCTGAAGTTTCGGAATCGTTTATAATCTTTAGAATTACAAAACAAGAATACAACAAACTCTTAACACTTACCTACTTAAAAGTTAACTACATTTAATGACTTAAAATTTATCCTTCATGTATGAGGCATTAAAACAGTTTATTTCAAGTAGAGGAGTACTAGAAGCGCCAGCTTTAGATGCTATTTGTTCGCGTTTTGATTTGGTTGCTGTACATCGCAATGAAATTCTTTTGTCTTATGATCAAATTGCGAATTATTATTACTTTGTAAATAAAGGAGCTGTTCGTGTATTTACGATTACCGATGATGGACAAGAAATATCCCGTTACTTTGCTTTTGAAGATACATTTGTAACAGCGTTACCCAGTTTTATTGACCAAAAACCTGCGGAAGAATATCTGCAAGCTATTGAAAAATCGGAATTACTTCGTATTTCAAGAGATGACTTTTACAACTTAGTGGCATCGGAACCTGTATTTGCCAGAATATATACGGAAATTTTAGAGTTGGGCTTTATTATGGCTCAAAAACGCATCTATGGTTTTCAAGGGTATGATGCACTTTCTAAAGTGAAATGGACGCTGAAAAACCAACCTAAATTACTAGTTAGGGTTTCCAATAAAATGGCTGCTTCTTTTTTAGGAATTTCTCCTTCCACCCTTAGCAGATTAAAAGCTAAACTTTAAAAAACGTTGATCTAAATCAATGTTTGCTGTTTTCTCATAGGCTAACTTTGCCTAAAAAAAAGATGAAAAAAGCAATATTATTAATTTTTTGTAGCTTTTCTTTCGGATTTGCACAAAATCAAACGAGCGTTCCATCAACAGATTGGAAAACAGCACCTACACTAACACAGACGGGTGCTGTTAAAATACTGCTACGGGCTACGAGTATAGCAGAAACAAAGAATAAGAAATTTGCTCTGGCAGTTCTGGATGCATCGGGTAACGTTATTTTAATGACGCTTGCAGATGGCGTGGGACCTCATAATTTAGAGGCCGCCAGAAGAAAAGCATTTACGGCAGTATCTACGAAAACGCCAACACTCTTATTAGCTAGAAACGCCAACACCCATTCTGATACTCAAAATTTGAATACACTACCCGAATTGTTATTGTTAGGTGGTGGCGTTCCAATTATTTTGGATGGTCAAGTTATTGGGAGTGTAGGAATTGCAGGTGCTGGAGGACCAGAACAAGACGATGCCATAGCGCAAGATTTGGTTACATTATTCAATAAATAAAATTTAAAACGTATGAAAAAGTCAATTATTTTCGGAATTTTTATGTTGTTTTCAACTGTAATAGTTGCACAAACAAATTCATATCAATTATCAAGTCATATTCTTGATGTAAGTAAAGGTACTCCCGCACGTGGTGTTACGATAAAACTTGAAAAGTTAGATGAGAAAACGAATAACTGGATTAAAGTAGATGAAAAAGTGACAGATAAAAATGGTAGAATTACCGATTTTTTAAAGTCTGATCGTTCTAATATTGGTATTTATAAACTTACTTATTTTACTGCTGAGTATTTTAAAAGAAGTAATACCGAGAGTTTTTATCCTTTCATAGAAGTGGTTTTTCAAATTTCCGATGATAGTCATTATCATGTTCCGATAACTCTTTCGGCATTTGGTTATGCTACTTATAGGGGGAATTAAATAAATGGTTATGCAATTAAAGCCTGTGAAGCAATTTGTTTTACAGGCTTTTTTGTTTTCAGTTTTGGGCTTTATTTCATTAAGCCTACGAATATGGTTCAAATTCCAAATTAATGACCCTTTATACTGATTAAATAAATTTACTAAGAGAGTTCTCATGTAATTAATCACTTATTCTAAAAATCTAAACACTTATTCCTTGAAATGTTATTTTTATTAATTTACGTCAACAGTTGTATTGAAATTTAAAACCTTATGTTAATTTTAACAAAAAAAGTAGTAGTGTTTTTATGAAAGAATTATTAAAAAAAAGGTACTATTTTAACTTTTAAATATAAAAAATACAAAGAAAGTAAAAGGTTTAAAAATAGATTGAATTAAAAGTTAAGACTTGATAAATTAGTCTTACCACTTTGAATAAGCAATGATTAATTAGAGAACTTACCAATATTTGAGTAAATTATAAATGATTAATTTATTTACATTAATATGATAAATTATTTTAGTTATTTTTAATTATTCTTAAAATAATTGAATAAATTTGAAAAAAAATTAAGACTACCCCCCAAATATATCTTAAAATTAATCTGCTGTTTGTTGATTGAACGTCCTTTATGGACTAATTTGTAACCAATTAAACATTCATAAATATGTATTTAATGCAGATTATTAGTAGATTTCATGTGTTTTAAAATTGTAGGTTATTACTGAAAAATACAAACAATTTTAAAACAAGCTTATGAAAACAAAATTATTTAAATTAAGAACAAAATTAATATTTAGCTTATTGCTAATTTCTTTATTTGGGTTTTCACAAACAACTTACGATTTTACAACACCAGCTGTATTAACAAATACAGGTACTTGGATTACTCAGGCCGATATTACTATTGGCGGAGTTGCTTATCGATTAACATCGGGAGGTAATGGAGGATTTACTAATCAAGCTACTGGCGGTGTTTCTAATAGTAATTGTTTAAGAAAAGATGGAGCAGGTGGAGATTCTTTTTCTCTTCAGCGATTAGACGGACAACCTTTTCAATTTTATGGTATTTGGGTTAATCATGAAAGTATGAATTCTTATTCCGCTTTTTATACATTACCACCTTGGTACACCTTAACTGCGAGCACGTTTCAGTATCAAGATATGACACCGATGACTCCAGGAACGGCATGGAATAATTACACATCCTCATCAATTCCAATTAGTTCAGGTGCTGGGGGGATAACAGTTACTTCTGTATCGATTTTTTTTCCTGCAATTTTACATTATGCAATTGACAACATTGTTGTAGGTCCAGTAGCAGCACCATCACTTAGTGCTACCACTTCTTCTACAAATGTTTCATGTAATGGAGGTTCAAATGGAACCGCTACTGTTGTAGCAAGTGGAGGAACTTCACCTTATGCTTACAGTTGGTCTCCTAGTGGAGGAACTGCAGCAACAGCAACTGGATTATCAGCAGGTGTATATACTTGTACGATTACTGATAACGTAGGTGCTTCAATAACTAGAAATTTTACTATAACACAACCAACAGCTCTATCACTTACACCGGCATCGCAAACTAATATTGCATGTAATGGAGGTTCAACAGGTGCTGCTTCTGTAAATGTAGCTACTGGCGGAGCAGGAGGTTATACTTACAACTGGACACCAGGAAACCCTACAGGAGATGGCACAACATCAGTTACAGGATTAACAGCAGGTACATGGACTTGTACAGTTACTGATGCTAATGGATGTACACGCTCGCAAAACTTTACTATTACACAACCTACTGCATTGTCTTTGACGCCTTCTTCACAAACAAATATTGCTTGTAATGGAGGAACTACAGGTGCAGCATCAGTAAATGTTGCCACAGGCGGAGCTGGAGGATACACTTATAACTGGACACCAGGAAATCCTACGGGAGATGGCACAACGTCGGTTACAGGATTAACAGCAGGTACTTGGACTTGTACTGTTACGGATGCAAATGGATGTACTACATCTAGAAATTTTACAGTAACACAGCCAACTGCCTTAGCATTGACACCTTCTTCTCAAACAAATGTAGCTTGTAATGGTGGTGCTAACGGTGCAGCATCAGTAAATGTAGCTACAGGTGGAGCAGGAGGATATACTTATAATTGGACACCAGGCAATCCTTTAGGAGATGGTACGACCTCGGTTACAGGATTAACAGCAGGTACATGGACTTGTACCGTTACGGATGCAAATGGATGTACTACATCTAGAAATTTTACCATAACGCAACCAACTGCTTTATCGCTTACAGCAGCTTCACAAACAAATGTAGCTTGTAATGGTGGTGCTAACGGTGCAGCATCAGTAAATGTGGCTACAGGTGGAGCTGGGGGGTATACTTACAATTGGACACCAGGTAATCCTACAGGCGATGGCACAACCTCGGTTACAGGATTAACAGCAGGTACATGGACTTGTACCGTTACGGATGCAAATGGATGTACTAGTTCAGTTAATTTTACTGTAACCCAGCCAACTGCCTTAGCATTGACACCTTCATCGCAAACTAATATTGCATGTAATGGAGGTTCAACAGGTGCAGCTTCAGTAAATGTGGCAACAGGTGGAGCAGGAGGTTATACTTATAATTGGACGCCAGGCAATCCTACAGGGGATGGCACAACGTCAGTTACAGGATTAACAGCAGGTACTTGGACTTGTACTGTTACCGATGCAAATGGATGTACTAGTTCAGTTAATTTTACTGTAACCCAGCCAACCGCTTTATCACTTACACCGGCATCACAAACCAATATTGCTTGTAATGGAGGTTCAACAGGTGCAGCTTCAGTAAATGCGGCAACAGGTGGAGCAGGAGGTTATACTTATAATTGGACGCCAGGCAATCCTACAGGGGATGGCACAACGTCAGTTACAGGATTAACAGCAGGTACTTGGACTTGTACTGTTACCGATGTAAATGGATGTACTAGTTCAGTAAATTTTACTGTTACTCAACCAACGGCTATGTCAGCTACGACATCTCAAACTAGTGTTTCATGTAACGGAGGTTCTAACGGAAGTGCTACTGTTTCGGTAACAGGAGGTGCAGGAGGATATACTTATAGTTGGTCCCCGAGTGGAGGTACTGGAGCAACGGCTTCAGGTTTAGCAGTAGGAACTTATACAGTTACCATAACAGATGCTAACAGTTGTCAAATTACTAGAAATTTTACCATTACACAGCCAACAGCTATGTCAGCTACGACATCTCAAACTAATGTTTCATGTAACGGAGGTTCAAATGGTACTGCTACTGTCTCGGTTTCAGGAGGTGCTGGAGGTTATACTTACAGTTGGTCACCAAGTGGAGGTACTGCAGCTACAGCTACAGGTTTAGCAGTAGGAACTTATACAGTTACCATAACAGATGCTAACAGTTGTCAAATAACTAGAAGTTTTACTATTACTCAACCTACAGCTTTAGTAGCAAGTGCATCAGCACAAACGAATGTTTCATGTAATGGAGGTTCAAATGGAAGTGCTACTGTTGCGGTTACAGGTGGAGCTGGAGGTTATACTTATAGTTGGTCACCAAGTGGAGGAACTGCAGCTACAGCGACAGGTTTATCAGCAGGAACTTATACTGTTACTGTAACCGATGCAAATAGTTGTGTAACGACACAATCTTTTACAATAACTCAACCAACTGCTCTTTCAGCTTCTACATCTCAAACTAACGTTTCATGTAATGGAGGTTCAAACGGAACTGCTACAGTTGTAGCAACAGGAGGAGTAGGATCTTATACTTACAGTTGGGCACCATCAGGTGGTACAGGAGCAACAGCTTCAGGTTTAGTAGCGGGTACTTATACTGTTACAATTACAGATGCTAATTCGTGTCAAATTACAAGAACATTTACCATTACACAACCACCAGTATTAGTTGCAAATGCATCAGCACAAACCAACGTTTCTTGTAATGGCGGATCTAATGGTAGTGCTACCGTTGGAGTAGTAGGAGGAACACCAGGATATACTTATTCTTGGGCACCAAGCGGTGGTACGGCAGCAACGGCTTCAGGATTATCTGTAGGTACTTACATCGTTACCGTTACCGATGCTAATGGATGTTCGGCTACACAAAGTTTTACAATTACACAACCTACAGCTTTAATAGCGAGTGCTTCTTCACAAAGCAATGTATCTTGTAATGGAGGTTCTAATGGAACAGCTACTGTTGCAGTAACTGGAGGAACAGGAGCTTACACTTATTCTTGGGCACCAAGCGGCGGTACTGCAGCTACGGCTACAGGATTAGCTGCGGGAACTTACACTGTTACTGTTACCGATGCTAATGCATGTATGGCTACACAAAGTTTTACAATTACACAACCTACAGCATTAGTAGCAAGTGCTTCAGCTCAAACCAATGTTTCTTGTAATGGAGGTTTCAATGGAAGTGCAACAGTTACAGTAACAGGAGGTACAGGCTCTTATACTTATTTATGGGCACCATCAGGGGGTACGGCTGCAACAGCTTCAGGATTAGTGGCAGGTTCTTATACGGTTACTGTTACTGATGCCAATGGATGTATGGCAACTCAGTCGTTTACAATTACACAACCAACAGTATTAGTTGCAAGTGCATCAGCACAAACCAATGTTTCTTGTAATGGTGGTTCAAACGGAAGTGCTACTGTTGCCGTAACTGGAGGAGCTGGAGGATATACTTATAGTTGGTTACCAACAGGAGGCACGGCTGCAACGGCTACAGGTTTAGCAGCAGGTACTTATACAGTTACTGTTACAGATGCCAACGGATGTACAGCATCGCAATCGTTTACGATTACACAACCTACGGTTTTAGATGGTACTACATTTAAAACAGACGTTTCTTGTAATGGAGGTTCAAATGGTACTGCTACAGTTTCAATAACAGGTGGTACAGGTCCTTATACTTACAGCTGGTTACCAAGTGGAGGAACAAATGCTACGGCTACAGGTTTAGTAGCAGGTACTTATTCAGTGACAGTAACAGATTCTAATGGTTGTCAAATTACTAGAACAGTTGTTGTAGCAGAGCCTACGGTTTTAGCTGTTGCTTCTACAAATCAAACCGATGTTTCTTGTGTTGGTTCATCAGACGGTCAAGCTGCCGTAGTAATATCAGGAGGTACAGCGCCTTATACTTACAGTTGGTCGCCAACAGGAGGTACAGCTGCAACAGCATCTGGTTTAATTGCAGGAACTTATACAGTTACTGTAATTGATGCAAATGGTTGTTCTTTAAATCAAACTTTTACAATAGGAACTGTATTAGATGTTACTAATCCAACTATTGTTGCTCCAGCAGATGTAAATGTTACTGCAAATACGGGTTGTAGTGCTACAGGTGTAGTTCTTGGAGTTCCAGTAGTTAGTGATAACTGTTTGGTGGCTTCATTTTCTTCAAATGCTCCATCTTCATTCCCAGTTGGAACTACGGTTGTGACATGGACGGTTGTAGATGGTTTAGGAAATACAGCTACTGCTACACAGAATGTTGTGGTACAAGATGTAACTCCTCCAACAGTTACTGTACAAAATATTACAATTGCTTTAGACAATACAGGTGTAACAACTATTACTTCTTCAATGGTTGATAATGGTTCTACAGATAATTGTGCAATTGCTAGTATTACAGTTTCACAAGATACGTTTGATTGTAGTAATGAAGGAGCGAATGTAATTGTTGTTACTGTTACAGATATTCATGGAAATAGTGCTACTTCAAATGTTACTGTTACTATTACAAATGCATTTGCTGATACCGATTCTGATGGTGTTAAAGACAATTGTGATGATGACGATGATAATGATGGTGTTTTAGACACTAACGATAACTGTCAATTTGTTCAAAATGCTGGTCAAGAAGATAATGATTCAGATGGTTTAGGTGATATTTGTGATGATGATGATGATAACGATGGTGTTTTAGACACTAATGATAATTGTCAATTTACGTATAATCCTGGTCAAGAAGATATTGATAATGATGGTATGGGTGACGTTTGTGATTTAATAGAGATTAATGTTTCACAAGCTTTTACACCTAATGGAGACGGTATTAATGATACTTGGTTAATTATCAATATTGAAAATCATCCAAATTCTTTTGTACGTGTATTTAATCGTTGGGGTGATGAGGTATTTAGCAAACGAAATTATCAAAGCGATTGGGATGGAACCAATAGAGGTAAAGATTTACCTGAAGCCGGTTCTTATTATTATCAAATTGATTTAGATGGTAATGGTTCTGTAGATCATGATGGATGGATTTATATCACGCGTTAATGAAAGATTATATGAAAAAAATAATTAGTACAATAGTATTTTTAGTGGTAACAATTACTGCTAATGCACAGCAAGAAAGTTTGTTTAGTTTTTACAGGAATCATATGAACTTAGTAAATCCTGCTTATGCAGGAGCAGAAGATGAAACTCTTATAAATAGTTCGTATAGAAAACAATGGGCAGGAATAGAGGAAGCTCCTGAGACTCAGGCTTTGTCTTTTGGAACGTCACTTGGAAAATCAATTGGTATAGGTGTTTCTATGGTTCATGACAAGACTTTTATAGAAAAACAGACTTTTCTTGGGATTGATTTTTCGTATAAATTAGATCTTAACGAAACTCATAAATTGTATATGGGATTAAAAGTAGGTGGAAATTTTTATGATGTAAACACATCAGGGTTACAAACCTATAATGTTATGACCGACCCTGCTTTGGAGTCTATAAATAATTTTAATCCAAATGTTGGTTTAGGGTTTTATTTAAAGCATGATGCTTATTATGTTTCATTGTCTAGTCCTCGAATATTAAATACAGAGAGAGCAGATGAGGTTAACGGTTTTGCTTCTACAGCTACAGATAGACCTCATATTTATTTGAGTTCTGGTTATAACTACATCATAAATGAAAAATTTGATTTTATTCCATCATTTATGTTACGTTATGTAAATGGAGCTCCTTTAAATGCAGATATTACAGCTTCTTTTGAGTATGATAAAACTGTTAATTTAGGTGTTGCATATAGAACAAGTAATGTAATTTCAGGATTATTTTCTATTGTAGCTAGTAAACGATTAACATTAGGGTATGCTTATGAAAGCGCTTTAGAAAGTGACTTAAAAGGCAGAGCTAATGGAACACATGAATTTATATTAAAATTCAAAATCTAGTTTAGAATTAAGTTAAAAAAAATCCCCTTAGAAAATCTGAGGGGATTTTTGTTTTATAAGAAATTAATAATTTACATAATCTGTAATTTCTAAGCCGTAGCCTATCATTCCTACACGTTTAGTAGGAGCGGTGCTATTGGATAGTAATTCGATTTTGGTAATGTCTAAATCGTGAAGGATTTGTGCTCCGATTCCGAAATCTTTGGTGTCCATTTTAATTTGTGGGGCACGCATTTCGCCTTGACTTTGTAAAACTTTTAATTCGGCAATACGATCTAATAATTCTAGAGATTTAACTTCTTGATTAATAAATACAATTGCACCTTTTTCAGCTTCGTTTATTTTACGGAAAACACTGTCAAGTTTTTTATCGTTATCGCTTGTAAGTGTTCCTAAAATATCGTTATTAACTTGTGTTGTATTAATACGAGTTAAAACAGGTTCTCCAGCATTCCAAGTCCCTTTTGTTATAGCAATGTGCACTTGTTTGTTTGTAGTTTGTAAATAAGCGCGCATTCTAAATGTTCCAAAACGTGTTTCAATATCAAAATCTTCTTTCTTTTGAATTAGGCTATCATGTTGCATTCTGTATGCCACTAAATCTTCAATTGAAACCAATTTTAAATCGAATTTTTTAGCTACTTCTACCAATTGAGGTAAGCGAGCCATAGAACCGTCTTCGTTCATGATTTCTACGATAACACCTGCGGGTTTGAAACCTGCTAAACGAGCAAAATCAATAGCAGCTTCTGTGTGACCTGTTCTTCTTAAAACGCCTCCTTGTTTGGCAATTAATGGGAAAATATGTCCAGGACGTGCTAAATCATATGGTTTGGTTTCAGGGTCTATTAGGGCTTGAATGGTTAAAGCTCTATCAGAAGCTGAAATTCCAGTAGAAACTCCTTTTCCTTTTAAGTCAACCGAAACGGTAAAAGCGGTTTCCATGTGATCCGTATTATTACGAACCATGGCATGAAGATCTAATTCTTTACAACGCGATTCGGTTAAAGGCGCACAAATTAATCCTCTTCCGTGTGTTGCCATGAAATTAATCATTTCTGGTGTTACCTTTTCGGCAGCAGCTAAGAAGTCACCTTCGTTTTCTCTATCTTCATCGTCAACTACTATGATTACTTTTCCTTGGCGGATGTCTTCAATAGCTTCTTCAATTGTGTTTAGTTGTATGTTATTTGACATGGTGTTAGTTGTTGTCGTCTTTATTTTGGGTTATTTTATTAAAAAGTTTTTTAAATGGGTCGGTTATCCAATCAAAATTAATCATGATACCAATATCATTTGTAGCACGATAGGTTAGAATAATAGCAAATGGAGTCATTAATATTGATGCCATCCAAGCCCCTAAAAAAGGAGGGATTTCATCTTGTTGGGCCACTTTTCGTCCAAACGTATTAATGAAATGGAAGGTTATGAAAATTAAAACTGCGAATACAATTGGTAACCCTAATCCTCCTTTTCGGATAATCGCACCTAATGGCGCTCCAATGAAAAACATTAACAAACAAGAATAAGCGATTACGAATTTTTCATGTATAGCTAACCAGTGATTGTTGATGTTTTTTGATTTATTTTCTAAATCTGATTTATTGGCCGATATACCAAATTCGGTGCTAATTACATTACTTTTAGCAATTTCTATAATTTGTTTTTGTTCTTCAGTAGTAAATAATGAAATTAAATTCTCGTTATTCTTCTTTGATGATGATGTATTTGTTGTAGAATGTTTTTTGAAAATATTATCATTTCTGGCAACTAAATTTTTAGAATATGAAATAGCATCTTTATTATAATTTCTTTGTAAAGAGTCTAGAGTAACTTTCAATTCAGGAACGGTAAGCATTTTTTCAGAAGTAATGTTTCCGTCATCAATTTCTGCTTGATTTAATTTGGTTAAATCGATATTGATTACATATTTTTCAAAACTACTTTTTGCAAATGGTAAGCGTTTGCGCTCTTCATAGTCTTTTGGATGAATATCTTCATAATAATAGCCATCGTATAATTCTAATTGTAAGTAATTTGAATCGTCTTCACTAGTTAAAACACCTCTTTTGGCTTTTATAATGGTATTTGCACCCAATCCCATGTTACTGTTTTTAACGTGCATGGTAACACCTTCTAAAAATTCGCCATTATCGCCTGACTTTTTATCTACTTTAATATTTGATGTTCCAATGGTATTAAACTGCCCCTCCGCAATAGCCATAGCTGGTTTTTGCTGTACAATTGTTTTTCTAAGATTGATAAATTTATATTGTGCATCTGGAATAACATTATTGGCAAAAAAGAACGATACAAAAGCTAAAATTCCAATTGTAATGGTTAGCATTTTCATAGCGCGTTGCAATGAAATACCTGATGATTTCATAGCTGCAAATTCATAGTTTTCCGCAAAACTACCAAAGGTCATTATGGAAGCTAATAAAACCGAAAGCGGTAAAACTAACGGAACAATAGTAGGAGCGTAGAAGGATAGAAATTTAAGAATGGTAAAAAAGTCCAAATCTTTACCCGCTAGTTCGGCAATGAAAAGCCAAATTCCCTGTAAAACGAATATAAAAAACAAGATTACAAATACCGAAGTAAATGTAATCATGAAAGATTTAATAATGTATTTATCTAATATTTTCACCCGAACGAAATTAGTCTAATTTATTGATGTAATAATTAGGATATTTTGATTTGGTAAAGGTAAAATGATTTTTCGATAATGGCTGATTTGTTTTAAAAGAATTAACAGTTAAAGTGGTTTTTGTTCCATTTTTGCCCACTTCAATTACGGTGTAGATGTGTTTTGTTTGAACATCTATACCTACAAGGATTTCTTTGCGTTGATCTTTGCTGCTATTAGGTGTTAATTTTACATATTGAATTTTTCTTCCTTTAACGTTTTGAAGAATATCCCAAGCATATTTGTAACCCGTATTAAAGAAGGTTAACATTTTGTTTGGGGTAATCGCATTTTCATCTTTAGGATCAAAATTAGCTACTGTAATTTCTTCATCTTCAGGAACAACAGTGTACACTTTTTTACCATCGAAAATTTTAGTTACTCCCATAAAGTTAAGGTTGTACAAATTCCCTTGAAGCGCCACATTTCCTTTGCTTTCTTGATTGATGTTTTCTTTTGGATTGTTTAAAGAATATTTAAAGTCAATCACGATATTATTGTACGATTTTACTTTGGCAGACACTTCATCTAATAGCTCTTTTGCTTTTTTAGCATCTTGAGCTTGAAGTGAAAAACCAATTAGTAATGCAATTGCAACTTGTAAAAAACGTTTCATTTTGATATTAATTTTGTTCATTATTTAAAAAGTGTTCCAAAGCAACTAAATCCGGAATTAAAACGGAACGGGCTTTACTTCCTTCAAAAGGTCCTACAATACCAGCAGCCTCTAATTGGTCAATTAAACGACCCGCTCTATTGTAACCTAATTTCAATTTTCTTTGAATTAAAGAGGCACTTCCTTGTTGTGCAGTTACAATTACTTCTGCTGCTTCTCTAAACAAAGAATCTCTTTCGGATATGTCTATATCAAGTTTTATGCCACTTTCTTCACCTACATACTCAGGAAGTAAATAGGCTTCAGGATATGCTTTTTGTGCTCCAATGAAATCACAAATCTTATCTACTTCTGGAGTATCAACAAACGCACATTGTACTCTGACGATTTCGTTTCCTTGTGTATATAGTAAATCGCCTCGTCCAATTAATTGGTCTGCTCCACCTGAATCTAAAATGGTTCTCGAATCAATTTTAGAAGTTACTCTAAACGCAATTCGAGCTGGGAAATTCGCTTTAATCATCCCAGTAATTACATTTACCGATGGACGTTGCGTAGCAATAATCAAGTGGATTCCAATAGCACGAGCTAACTGAGCTAAACGAGCAATAGGTGTTTCTACTTCTTTGCCAGCTGTCATAATTAAATCGGCAAACTCGTCCACTACTAATACGATATAAGGTAAAAAGCGGTGTCCATTTTCGGGATTTAATTTGCGGTTTCTGAATTTCTCGTTGTATTCTTTGATGTTACGAACCATCGCATCTTTTAATAAAGAATAACGGTTGTCCATTTCAATACACAACGAATTTAACGTGTTTATTACTTTCGTATTATCAGTAATAATAGCATCGCCACCATCAGGAAGTTTTGCTAAATAATGACGTTCAATTTTATTGAATAATGTTAATTCTACTTTCTTTGGGTCAACCAAAACAAACTTAACTTCTGCAGGATGTTTTTTGTACAATAACGAAGTTAACACAGCATTCAATCCTACCGATTTTCCTTGTCCTGTAGCACCTGCCATCAATAAGTGAGGCATTTTGGCTAAATCTACTACAAAGGTTTCATTAGAAATGGTTTTTCCTAATGCGATGGGTAATTCCATTTCGGCAGTTTGAAATTTCGGTGAAGCAATTACACTTTTCATCGAAACCATTGTTGGATTGTTGTTTGGAACTTCAATACCAATGGTTCCTTTTCCTGGAATTGGAGCAATAATACGAATTCCTAAAGCCGCTAACGACAATGCAATATCGTCTTCTAAGTTTTTGATTTTTGAGATACGAATTCCCGCTTCTGGAACAATTTCGTATAAAGTAACTGTCGGTCCAACAGTCGCTTTAATTTGCGAAATTCCGATGCTGTAATTCTTTAAGGTATCAACAATTTTATTTTTGTTTTCTTCTAATTCGGCTTGGTTAATGGTAATTCCGCCAGAAGAATATTCTTTTAATAAATCGATAGGAGGGAATTGATAGTTGGATAATTCTAATGTTGGGTCGAATAATCCAAAATCTTGAACCAATTTAGCGGCTAAGTTTTCTTCAACGATTTCCTCTTCTTCTACTTTTTCAATAACAAAAGCATCTTCGTTAACGAAATCTTCTTTCGGAATGCTCCTGTCTTCGATTGAGAAATTTGTTACTTCTGGAGTTTCAACTTTTGGTTTTGGGTCTAAAGTTAATTCCGATGCTGAAGCAATTGTTGGTTTTAAAGCTTCTTTGTTGATTTCGAAGTTAGAAGGATAGGTTTTCAATTCGAAATTACCCATTTCTTCTTCGTCTTCAGTTAAAATAAAATCATCTTTTGAACTGCTCGGAGTTGTTATTGGTAAATCGGTATTGATTTCTTCTTGGATGTCTTCGTTTGCTTCTTCTGTTACTGGAACTATTGTTTTCGCGACAGCAATATCTTCGTTTAGTTCTGCTTGTGGTTTTTCAAAAACTTTAGTAAAACTTTCAGGCGAAATCTTAATTTTGAAAACTAAGAATAATACAATCCCGAATAAAAGCACCAATAATGTTCCTGTTTTTCCGATGTAATCTTGTATATACAGATTCATTTCATATCCAACAGTTCCTCCTAATTGTGGAATGTATTCCCAGAAAAAACCTAAGATTATTGAAACAAAAATGATGAGATAAAAATCCCAGAAAAAACTTCGTTTTAATTTAGTTAAAGCCATGTCTAAAACTAGGTAAGCTCCCACTAAAAATAAGATTCTAACAAAAATAAATGAAGCTACTCCAAAACCTTTATAAAGAAAAAAGTCGGCTAAAAAAGCTCCAAATTTCCCTAACCAGTTTTCTGCTTTAGCACCTCTATTGGCTAATTCAGATACAATATTCTGATCGTTATTTCCTGTTATGAAGTAAGAAATAAAGGAAAGTAATAAAGCTATTGAAAAGAAAATCAATAAAATACCGAAAATAAATTTCTGCTGACGACTTAAACGCCAAGAGAATTTTTCTTTGGTTTCAGTAGGAGAATTTACGGAATCTTTACTTGTTTTTTTGGCCATGTAAACGGATCAATTTTTACAAAAGTAGCTAAATTAAAACAAATATGGAAAATAAATAATGCATCCGACAGCAATAGCAGTTAAGGCTGCAAAAAATACGGCTCCAGCAGCAATATCTTTAATAAAACCAATACGTTCATGAAAATCGGGATGTACGAAATCGGCAATTTTTTCAACTGCTGTGTTTAAACCTTCAATTCCTAATACCAATCCAAATACTAGAATTTGCATCATCCATTCGTAACGGTTGATTCCAAAATAAAATCCAGCAAATGTCATAAGTACAGCCAATGAAGACTGTACCATGACACTATGTTCTGTTGTGATTAATTTGATTGCTCCCTTTAAAGCAAATCCCATACTTTTTAATCGACCTGTAAAAAGGGTTTCGTCTTTTTCGAATTTCATATTATAATACCGCTAAAGCAGCTTCGTAATTTGGCTCGTCAGCAATTTCTTTTACTTGTTCTGTGTGAAGAATTGTTCCGTTTTCATCTAAAACAATTACGACACGTGAATGTAATCCTGCTAAAGGACCATCCGTGATTTCTAAACCGTAGTTTTTTCCAAAACCTCCGTCTTTAAAATCAGATAAGTTAATTACGTTTTCTAATCCTTCAGCGCCACAAAAACGTTTTTGAGCAAAAGGTAAATCTCTAGAAATACATAATACTTTAGTATTGGCTAAAGCACTTGCTTTTTCATTAAATTTTCTAACAGAAGCAGCACAAGTTCCTGTATCAATACTTGGGAAAATGTTTAAAACTACTTTCGAACCAGCGAAATCAGCCAAAGTAGCTGTGCCTAAATCTGTTTTTACCATATTAAAGTCAGTAGCTTTTGAACCTACTGCTGGCAATTCGCCATTTGTGTGAATTGGATTTCCTCCTAATGTAATTGATGCCATAGCTTTTAATTTTTTTTGAATAACAAAAGTAAAGAATAATTGGTTAAAGTAGAACTTATACTTTGCTTAAGATTAATTTTTTTTAGTTTTTTAAAACCAAGATTTTATTTTCAGCGTAAATGCAATTATAAAACTTAAAAATTATAATATGAAAACGAACCAATTTTTTGCTACTGCAATTGTAGCTTTCGGATTATTAGTAGGTACAAACTCTTTTGCTCAAATGAAAGAGAAAACGGTTGAAGTAGGAGGTGCTCCAATGTATCCAAGTAAAAATATTGTAGAAAATGCAGTTAATTCTAAAGACCATACTACTTTAGTAGCTGCAGTTAAAGCTGCTGGATTAGTTGATGTATTAATGTCAGAAGGACCATTCACCGTTTTTGCCCCAACAAATGCTGCGTTTGCTAAATTACCTGCTGGAACTGTTGAAACATTATTAAAGCCAGAAAATTTAAAATTATTGCAAACTATTTTGACTTATCATGTTGTAGCAGGAAAAATGAATGCTAAAGATATTGATGCTGCTATTAAAAAAGGAAACGGAAAAGCTACATTGAAAACAGTAAGCGGTGGCACGTTAACGGCTTGGATGAAAGGTAAAGACTTATATATTACTGACGAAAATGGAAATAGTGCGAAAGTTACTATTGCAGATGTAAACCAAAAAAATGGAGTCATTCACGTAGTGGATACTGTGGTAACTCCAAAATCATAATTCTCATAATGTTTAGTTTAGTTTGTTAAACAAAAAGCTCTGAATGTAAGTTCAGAGCTTTTTTATTTTATCGTTGCAACCAATTCTTAAAATCAAAGAAATTCTGAGGCGCAACCCCATGTCCAACAGGATATTCATGGTATTCTACTTCTAAACCTAAATTTTCTAATGCTGGTTTTGCTTTTCTTGCCCAATCCACCGGAATTACTTGGTCAACTGAACCATGAGAAACAAAGAATTTTAAATGCGAAATGGATTTCGTATCGATAACTTCCGGCATGATTTCTTGATTGAAATAACCGCTTAGAGCCACTACTTTAGCAACTTTTTCAGGATAGGTTAGGGCAGTAGCATAACTTAAAATGGCACCTTGACTAAAGCCAATCAAAGTTACATTTTTTGTATCGATAGGATATTGTTTTACGATTTCGTCAATAAAACCTGCAATTAACTCAACCGATTGTTTGGCTTGAACATTATCTGAAAATTTATTTTCGTCTGCATCAAAGTGAATGGCGTACCAAGCGTGACCGTAAGGTTGCAAATCATAAGGGGCACGAACTGAAATTACGTAACTATCATTTGGTAATTCGGTAGCAAAAGAAAATAAATCTTCTTCGTTGCTTCCATAACCGTGTAATAATAGTAATAATGGATTTTTATCGTGTTTAACTTTTGGTTCTTGAATTAAGTAGTGTAAGTTCATTTTAATGGAAAAGGTTAAAGCGTTTAGAAGGTTAAAAGGATTTGAAAACTTTTTGATATAGTTCTCCCAAAAAAGGAACTATTTTCATTTCGCCATTCAAACAATTTATAAAACCATAAATCCATAGTATGAAAATAAATATCCAAAATGAAGCAGAAACCATCCAATTATCAAAATAACCAACGGGATATCCTAATAAAAAGAAGGTTAAGAAAATACCTAATGCTTGTCTAATATGAAAACTAGCAAATTCACTACGATTTTCATCTTGGTTCATAAATATTGCAATTATAGATCCTACAATAGTTAAATAGCTTACAATTGCTGTTTGTTTTCCGTTATTTATTTGTTCTTTCATATCAATTAATTGTTAATGACTAATTGCCCATTGTTGTAAATTCCAATAGCTTTTCCTTTCATTTTTTGTCCTAAGAAAGCCGAATTTTTAGATTTTGATAAGATGTTTTCTTTTCCAAATATCCAATTATCTTCTGTACTGAAAAGCGAAATATCAGCTTTGTTATTAATTGCTATTGATGGATTTTCTGTACTGAAAACCAGTTTATTAGTATTTAGTTTTTGAACTACAACTTCAAGTGGTAAAATGGTTAATAAAGCTCCAAAAGCACTTTCTAAACCAATTGTTCCGTCCTTGGCTAAATCAAATTCTAATTTCTTATGTTCGATATCTAACGGATTATGGTCTGAAGTGATGCAATCGATTGTTCCATCTAAAACGGCTTCTACTAAAGCTTTTCTCGTAGCTTCTTCGCGTAATGGAGGCAATACTTTATATCTCGTGTCAAATCCCATTAACATTTCGTCGTTTAAGACTAAATTATGAACGGCAACACTACAAGTTACTTGTAAACCTTTTGTTTTTGCTTCTTTGATTAATTTGATGCTTCCTTGAGTTGAAATCGTTGGAATGTGTAATTTTCCGCCTGTATATTCTAATAAAAATAAGTTACGTGCGACTTGCAATTCTTCAGCTAAAGCTGGAATTCCTTTCATTCCTAATTTTGTACTTACTGAGCCTTCATTTGCAATTCCAATTCCTTTTAAAGTGCTATCTTGACAAAAAGCAATTAGCATGCCGTCAAAATCTTGAACGTATTGCAAAGCAATTTTTTGAAGGTTAGCATTTTGTAAGGCTTTTTTATAATCTCCAAAAGCAATAGCTCCGGCGTTTTTCATGTCGAATAATTCCGCTAAATCTGTGCCTTCGCTTCCTTTGGTTAAGGCTCCGATTGGATATAAAGTTGTTGCTTGATTTCTAGCTCTGTCTAATACAAATCGTACTTGCGCTTGATTATCGATGATTGGATTTGAGTTCGGTTGTAAAGCTACCGCTGTAAATCCGCTTTTGGCTGCGACTTTTAGTCCGTTTTCTATGGTTTCGCGGTCTTCATAGCCTGGTTCTCCAAAAGATACCGAGCTGTCCATCCAGCCTTTAGAAACGTGTAAATTAGGAATATTTACTACTTCAAAACCGGAAGTAGTTGCAATTTCTTTTTCTATTTGAGTTATCGTGCCGTTTTCAATTTTAATGTCCATCACTTGGTTGTGAAACGGACTTGAAGCGTCGATAATTTTGGCTTGTTTTAGAATAACTTGCGTCATTTTACAAATTTTTGGATTAGTAGTTCTGTTATTAAAAATAGTAGTGTTGCGATGATAAACCATTTCCAAATTTCGTTGCTTGTGCGCTCAGAAGCAATGTCATTTAGAACGGTGGATATGTTGTTTACTTTCGTGAAATTCTCAAAATTAGCAGTCGAAACTTGAGTTAAATCGCTTTCCGTTCTTGGATAGTTAAAGCTGATTTTCTTTAACGAATTGTTGGTTTTGATAACATCAAAATTTCCGGCTTCTTCTGGATAATCGCCAAATGACAGTTTACATTTGGTATTCAAAATTTGCTGCATTGGAATGAAACTATAGCCATCTTTTTGAACAGAAACCACTTCGTCTTTGGCTAAAATAGTTTCTAAAATCAGGTTTTCGTTTTCTCCGATGGTGTAAGCGTTAATTCCTGTTTTGCCTTGATTTTGTCCCATGTTGTAAAAGGTTGGAACAATCAATGGTGCATTCTGAAAATTACTATTTTGCTTGTTTATCGGAGCCGAAAAAGCGTAAAATGTTCCCAATCGATTCGTAGTCGAACCTACAAAAACTGAATTGTCTTCGTATTGTAGAATATTAGTGATTCCTGATAACGTGAAACTTTCTTTTACATTTGGATATTGGAAATTGCTTACTTTTTTCTCAAAAACGGTTTGATATAACGGATGATTAAAGTTGATTTTCGTAATTTGTTTTCCAGAAGTGGAAAGTTGGGAATAATTGAATCCTCCAAAGTTTTTTGCGAAAGCATTTATTAAAGAAGGTGTGTTTTTCGCATTCGGAATTAAAACAATATTACCACCTTTTTCGTAAAATGATTTTAAAGTCGTTCCTAAAGCAACTGGTAAATCTTCTAATTCGTTCAACACAATCGCATCTTGATTTTCGATTTGATTATAATCTAAAGTAGCTAATTCCGTGCTTTGGAAATTGAATTCATCAGCCGTGAAAATGCGACTTAAGAAATTGTTTTTATCTGAATTTCCAATAGCAATTATATTTGCTTTTTCTGGTTTTGAAATGCTCAAATAGTAATCGTTGTCGTAGCTTAAGCTGTTATCTTCGATACTGATGTTTCCGTGGAAATCGTTTTTTGGAATAGTGATTGCAATTTCTGTCTTTTGATTTTCAAATTTTGCGATGGTTTTTGCTATTGCTTTGTTGTTACTGAAAACAGAAAGTGGCACTTCATTTTCGGTTTCTCCAAAAGCTTGAAGCGTGATTTTCAATTCGTAAAACTGATCCAAAACTTGTGAAATAGCAACTTTATCAATGCTGATGTTGGTTTTGTTTTGCGCTTCGGGTTGGATGAAATACACGATATTGTTTTCCGCTAAATCTAATGCTTTTTTACTTTCTGATTGAATCGCATCGGTAATGATAACGTAGTCTTTTTTGGTGTTTTTCTTTTTGGTTTCGACCTGATTAATCAAGTAATCCAACTGAAACGGCATCGCCGAATACTTTAAATTCTGCAATTCTTTTTGAATGGATTTGATATCGGTGTCCCAAAAAACTTCTGAATTTGTAAGTAAGGAAAATTGTTGGTTTTCGGGTAATTCTTCTAATAAATCTTGAATGCTTCGTTTTAGTAATTCGCCTTTTGCACCTTTGGCTTGCATGGAGAACGAGTTGTCTAATAAAATGATGAGTTCGTTTCCTTTGTTTGTGGTGTCTTTAGCGTCAAAAAAAGGTTGAGCAAAGGCTAAAATCAAACATGCTAACAACAATAGTCGAGTAGCTAACAACAGCCACTTTTTGATTTTAGAACTTTTTTGGGTTTGAATTTGAAGTTCTTTTAGGAGTTTTACGTTAGTAAAATATTCTTTTTTAAAACGACGTAATTGAAATAAATGCACCAAAATTGGTATAACCAACAGAAAAAGAAAGTAGAGAATTTCTGGATGTTTGAACTGCATTTATAATTAGAATTTGTCAAAAGTACGAAAATAGAATTGATAATTAATAATTGACAATTATCTTTTCTTTTTCTTCTCCGCACGTTTTCTTTCAACCGCTCGGTTTCTGGATTCTGTTTTTCTTGGAGTACGTTTTCCTGGACCTCCTAAGTTGACTTTAGTGTTTTTTTCTTTTTTCTTGTGAAATGCTTCGCCACCTTCTTTTTTAGGGGTTTTTAGTAAGAACTTCATTTTCTTCTTTTCCTTTTCGAAGTCTAAATAGCGTTCTTCTATTTTTAAATCTTCTGGAATAGGAAGTTCTTTGATTTCGGTATTCATTAATAATTCTACCTCAATTTTTGGTTCTACTTCACTTGGAGAAATCAAACTTATAGCAACACCTGTTTTATCAGCACGACCCGTTCTACCGATACGATGCATGTATTTTTCTGGTTCTTCGGTGAATTGTAAGTTGATAACGTGTGTAATATCCGAAATATCCAAACCACGCGCCATGATATCCGTAGTAACCAAACCTCTTAATTCGCCCGCCTGAAAAGCTGCCATCGTATTCAAACGATAATTTTGTGATTTGTTTGAGTGAATCACACCAAATTGCTCAGGAAATTCACTTTCTAAAGTTTCGGAAACCAATTCAACTATACGTTTGTTGTTTACGAAAATCAACACACGGTCCATTCCTTCTGTTTCTCGAACCAAATGTTTCAATAGGTTCAATTTGGTCAAGAAATTTGGAACTTGGTATACAATTTGTTCGATTTGTTCTAACGGAGTTCCGCTTTGAGCCAAAGATACTTCTTCTGGAAATTCAAAATATTCATCTAACATCGCATCTACTTCTTCGGTCATAGTTGCCGAGAATAAGATGTTTTGTTTTTTGCCACGCATCATCGATAAAATTGAAGTCAATTGGGCACGGAACCCTAAGTTTAGAATTTCGTCAAATTCGTCAATTACCAATTTTTGTAATTCATCGAAACGTAAAACACCATCTAAACCTAAATCCATTACACGACCAGGAGTTCCGATCAAAATATCTACACCTTCGGCTAATGCTTTTCGTTGTGTATTGATGTTAACACCACCATAAATTCCAAGTGTTCGCACACTCATGTATTTGGTTAGTTTTTCAACTTCTTCTGCTACTTGCACAACTAATTCACGCGTTGGAACTAAAATAACAACTCTTGGCGATTCGTTATTTTGAAATTTCCATTGTTTTAAAATGGGTAATAAATAAGCAAAGGTTTTTCCAGTTCCTGTTTGTGCAATTCCCATCATGTCTCTTCCTGAAAGAATTACAGAATGCGATTTTTCTTGAATAGGTGTAGCGTGAACAAAACCTAATTCGTCTAATGCTTTTTGTAGTGATTTTGGTAAATCGAATTCTTGGAACGTTTTCATATGTTTGAATTGTATTTTTATAGGTAACATATGTTATCGCCTTTTTCAAATATGTGTTTGCTTGAGCAAACTTGTGTTAGTGGCGATTTCATAATGTAAATAAAATTGTTTGCAAAGGTACATAAACTTTTTGGAATGTTATTTGTGCCTTGTGGCGAGAATAAAGTTATTGTATTTACTTCTTTTATTAGTACTTTCGATTTTTAAACAATAATTTCGCCTAAGTTTAGTTTTTACTCCAGCTATGAAATTGAAACTTTTTCTTTTTTTATGTATTTGCATGATTTCCTGGAAAGGGAAGGCGCAAACCGTAGATAAAAAAGCCGATAGTATTTCAATTTATAAGGATATTAATGATTTATCCAAAAGAGGTAAGTTTTCCCGATTTGTTTACAAATTAATTTTTAGAGAATCGGCTCTTAAAGTAGAGAATTTGATTCCTTCTAATCCTAAAAAAGAGGTGAAAGTGGTAAAAAAATATCAAGAAGGGAAAATTATTCGAAACATTACAATTGAAACGTTAGATCCTTTTGGATTTTCGGTTACAAATGAAAAGAAAGTTCCAAAGCGTAAATTGGAGAAGTATGGTAATTCGGTTCATATTAAAACCAAGGAAGTAACGATTCGGAATATTATGCTTTTTAAAAAGAACGATAAATTAGATACTAAGTTATTGTTAGAATCCGAACGTTTGATAAGAAGTCAGCGTTATATTCGTGAGGTTACGATTGTTCCTGTTGATATTCCAAAAAATAAAGATTCTATCGATATTAAAATTAGAGTTTTAGATTCCTGGACTTTAATTCCAACAGGAAGTTTATCCTCCTCTGAAAGTAGTGCCAAGTTAACCGAACGTAATATTTTAGGTTTTGGTCATTTGATAAGCGGTAATATTAAAAACCGTTTTGATACTAAAGAAAGAGCGGTTTATGCTCAGTATTCTATCAATAATATTAAGAATACTTATTTTCGTTTTGATTTGGATTATGCGAATGAATTCAATAATGATAGTAAGCGAAGTGTAAATATCAATCGACCATTTTACTCTGTAATCGCTAAAAATGCTGGAGGTTTTTATTTTGAAAATCGAATGAGAACGGAGCAATTTCCAGTTTTGGATACGATTTCATTACAAAAAGTATCTTATGATTTTCAGGAATATTGGTATGGTAGAGCGTTTAAAATCAATTCAAAATCAAATCCAGAACGCTATTTTACGAATATGATTTTGGCTTTAACCTATAATCAAAAAGTTTTTGGAAGAATGCCAGAAGCCACTTTAGATCCTTCGAATTATTTTTCAAATGAAAAGAATTGGATTGGAATGATTGGGGTTTCTAGACAAAAATTCTATCAAGATACGTTTGTTTTCAATTATAAAATTACGGAGGATATTCCGTACGGAGAAAATATTGCGTTAATCATTGGTCATCAAGAAAAAAATAGTAATTCTCGAATGTATACAGGTTTGAGTGTTTCCTACGGAAAAAAGTGTTCGTTTGGTTATGCCAGCGGTTTTGCAGAATGGGGAAGTTTTTACGATGCAGGTTTTACAGAGCAAACTACTTTCAAGTTGGGCTTCAATTATTTTAGTCCGTTAATCAATTTAGGCAATTGGCGTTTTAGACAGTTTGTAAAACCTACCTATGTTTGGGGAAATAATAGAGATGAATCGTTTAAAGATCGATTGACTTTACTTGATGAAGATGGCTTGCCAGGGTTTAATAATCGATTAATCGGAACACAAAAATGGTCAATGTCCTTTCAAACACAATCGTACATTCCCGGAAGTTGGTATGGTTTCCGATTTAGTCCATATTTTAACATGACATTTGGTTCTTTGGCTAATGAAAAAGCACTATTCAATAGTAAAGTATATTCAAAATTTAGTATTGGAGCGCAAATTAATAATGACTTTTTAGTATTTAATAGTTTTCAAATTTCGTTTTCGTATTATCCAACAATACCTTTTGAAGGTGATGGAATTAATAAATTTAACTCTTTTGAAAATACGAATTTAACGCTTTATGATTTCCAATTGTCTAAACCAGGGTATATTAGATATGATTAGTTAAATCGTCATTGAAAACAGCTTAGTTTCTGGAGCTTTTCTGATTAATCTTAAATCGAATGCCATGCAAATATTACGAACGAAAGGTTTCCCTTTTTCGGTTACAGTAATCGTGTCATCTTGAATGGTTAGAAAACCATCTTCTTGCATTTCTTCTAAACTTGCTAAAACTGATGGTAGTTCAGGAAAATCTAAGGCTTCATCTTTCCACGAAGTGGTAAATTGACACATCAAATTCAAAATATGTCTTCTGATAATTAAATCTTCTGGCGTTAAAACGTGACCTCTGAAAAGAGGTAATTGATTATCGGCTAAATGCGTGTAATAATCTTCGATTGTTTTTTCATTTTGAGCAAAACTGTACCAACTATCGCTAATTGAAGAAACGCCTAATCCAATCATTAATTGCGTTTTTGAAGCCGTGTAGCCCATGAAATTACGATGTAATTTTCCGTCTTTAAATGAAGTAAACATGCTGTCATTTTCTAATGCAAAATGATCCATTCCAATTTCGTGGTAACCGTTTTCTGCTAGTTGTTTTTTGCCTTCTTCATACAACATGCGTTTTTCATCATCTTTTGGCAAATCATCGTCTTTAAAACCGCGTTGACCATTACCTTTAATCCATGGCACGTGAGCATAGCTGTAAAATGCTAATCTATCAGGTTGTAATGATTTGGTTTTGTCTATTGTATCTTTCACATCGGCTAATGTTTGAAAAGGTAATCCGAAAATTAAATCATGTCCAACAGAAGTATAGCCAATTTCTTTTGCCCAAAACGTCACTTTAGCGACGCTATGAAAAGGTTGAATACGGTGAATAGCTTCTTGTACTTTTGGTGAATAGTCTTGCACTCCAAAACTCACACGTCTAAATCCTAAATTATATAAGGTTTGTAAATGGTGTCGAGTTGTGTTGTTTGGATGCCCTTCAAAACTAAATTCGTGTTCTTCTGCTTTTGTTGCATATTGAAAAATGCCGTTCATCAAGCGTTCTAAATTTTCAGGCGAAAAGAACGTTGGAGTTCCGCCACCTAAATGAATTTCTTTAATGATGGGTTTTCTTGGAAATAAATCGCAATACAATTTCCATTCTTTAATTACGGCTGTAATGTAAGGATCTTCAACCTCATGACGTTTTGTAATTCGCTTGTTGCAACCACAAAAAGTACACAAACTTTCGCAAAATGGTAAGTGAATGTATAAACTAATACCTTCCGAAGCATTTGATTCTTTGAAAGATTGTAAAAGTGTTCGTTTCCAATCTTCTAAATGGAATTTTTCCTCTTCCCAATAAGGAACAGTTGGATAACTAGTATAGCGAGGTCCGGGAACGTTATATTTTTGTACAATTGAGACTGACATAGCAATAGATTTTTAGCACAGTACAAACTTAAAGCGCTTCTGAAAAATAAAAAATGATAATTGTCATATTAAGTTTGTGTAACAAATATTACAGAAAAAAGATTTTCCAAATCGTATCTTTGAAAGTGAAAAAATAAACGATTATGAATCCAAAATTTAATGATATTATTAACGGTAACGATTTGGTATTAGTGGATTTCTATGCCGATTGGTGCGGACCATGTAAAATGATGTCGCCCATATTGCAAGAAGTAAAATTGAATTTAAAAGATGCAGTAAAAATTATAAAAGTGAATGTTGACCAACATCAAGATTTGGCTAGTCATTTTATGGTGCGAGGTGTTCCTACTTTAATGTTATTTAAAACAGGAAAGATGTTATGGCGACAATCGGGTGTGTTGAGCGCTAGAGATTTGACAACGATAATTAGTAATCATTTGAATTGATTTTTTTGTATATTTATAAACGAAAACAAACAAAAAACATAAAAATAATGAAATTAAAAGTATTGAGTTTGGTTATCCTATTTTTCGGATTAACTTCTTGTTTGAAGAATCAAGCAGATGGTGTCCAAGTGTTGGATGTAGCCAAATATGAAAAAAACATGGCACAACCAGATGTTCAATTGGTTGATGTTCGCACGCCTGTAGAATTTAGTGAAGGTCATTTAGAAAACGCAATAAATATTGATGTTACAGCAGATGATTTTGATGCAAAAGTGGCAAGTTTAGATAAAGAAAAACCAGTAATGGTCTATTGTAAATCGGGTGGAAGAAGTGCTAAAGCTTCAGCTAGATTAAAAGAATTAGGATTTAAAACCATTACCGATTTAGAAGGCGGAATTACCAATTGGAAAAGCGAAAACAAACCTGTAGTAAAATAAACGTAATACTTTAGATTATGAAGAAAAATATTGGAACTGCCGATCGTTTTGTTAGAGTAATGTTAGGTGTAATTGCCATAATTCTTGGTCTTTCAGGAATTTTGGAAGGTAATTTAAAATGGATTGCTCTTATTGTAGGAGCAGTAATGATTACCGTTGCATCAGTACAATTTTGTCCGTTTTATGTATTATTTGGAATTAATATTTGTAAAGTAAAAGAAAAAAAATAAAATTATTTAAAGTTTAATATAAGTATGATTTGCTTCGGTAAATTGTACTTTTTTATTTTATACAATATGATAACTTGGCATGATTTTGAAAAAGTTGAAATGCGCGTTGGAACTATTATTGAAATAAATGATTTTCCAAAAGCAAAGAAACCTGCGTATCAGTTAGCGATTGATTTTGGTGTTGAATTGGGAATCAAAAAATCATCTGCTCAAATAACCAAACGTTATACAAAAGAAGATTTACTTGGTAAACAAATTATTGCAGTAGTCAATTTTCCAAAAAAACAAATCGCTGATTTTATGAGCGAATGTTTGGTTTTGGGTTCGGTTGGAGAAGAGAACGATATTGTTTTGCTGACTTCTGATATTCGGGTTGAAAATGGGTTGCGAATTGGATAAAAAAAAACCAAAAATCATTGATTTTCGGTTTTTTTTTTATTTTTTATCTTCGTTATGTTATTAATTGTTAACGCAATAAATAAAATGGGAACAATTAATCTATAAGTAAAAGATTGATTAGATGATAAGTTTAGAAATATTATTAATATCCAAAAACACAAAAAAATGTAATTAATTTTTAATTTATTCTTCTGTAAAACTTTAACAAATTTGACATTGTTAAATATCATCAAAATCAATATTAGTAAAGCTTTCAGCTGATTTTACTTCTTCGTTACCGTCAGCATAGATTTCTCTTTTGAAATCTTTTTGATGTCTTTCTGAAATTACTTCTTCACCTTTTTGGTCTAGAACAAAATCTGTCATTTCATCTAAAATTTCTCTGAAAGCAGCGAAATCTTCTTTGTACAAATAAATTTTGTGTTTTTTAAAGTGAAATGAACCATCTTCTTCTGTAAACTTTTTACTTTCAGTAATGGTAATGTAGTAATCATCTGCTTTTGTAGCTCTTACATCAAAGAAATACGTTCTTCTTCCTGCACGCAATACTTTAGAAAAAATATCTTCTTTTTCTAACATGTCATTTTCTCTCATAATCCTACTGTCAATTAATTAGTGTTATAGCGTCTCAAAAATCTAAAAAAAAATCGGATTAAACAAAAGTTTAGTCAATTTCTTTTTCCGAAAGTTGTTTTAAGTATAACTCTTTGTAATAGCCATCAAGGTCTAATAGTTGAGAATGAGTGCCTTGCTCTTTGATTTTTCCTTCGTCTAAAATGATAATCCAATCCGCATTTTTAGCAGAAGAAACTCGGTGACTCACAATTATGGTAGTTTTATTTTTACAATAGTCTAATAAATTGTTTAAAATAGTTTCTTCGGTTTCGGTATCTACGGCGCTTAAGCAATCATCTAAAAGAAGTACAGGAGCGTTCTTAATTAAAGCTCTTGCAATAGAAACACGTTGCTTTTGTCCACCCGATAACGTAATGCCTCTTTCGCCCAAAACGGTTTCATATTGCTGATTGAAATTCATAATGTTATCATGAACTACGGCTTTTTTAGCAGCTTCCATCACTTCTTCATCAGTAGCATTTTCATTACCAAATTTGATGTTGTTTTTGATACTATCCGAAAACAAGAAAGCATCTTGCGGCACCACACTAATTTGATTACGTAAATCGAATAAATTTAAGTCTTTGATGTCTTTATTGTCAATTAAAACAGTTCCCGAAGTCGTATCATACAATCTACTAATTAAGGTTAGAAGAGTCGATTTTCCAGAACCTGTTTTTCCTAGAATTGCCAGAGTTTTTCCTTTCTGAACTTCAAACGAAATTTCGTCTAAAGCTTTAATTTTAGTGTCTTCGTATTCGAACGAAACCTTATCAAATTTAATTGCACCTTCAATTGGAGTATGACTGCTAACAGTATTTTTAATTTCAGGTTCCTCTTTTAGGAATTCATTAATACGTTTTTGTGAAGCTTCTGCTTCTTGAACTAATGAGGAAACCCAACCTAAAGATGCCACAGGCCAAGTCAACATGTTGATGTATAAAATGAATTGGGCAATAACCCCAATACTAGAAATTTCAGAATCACCATTTATGTACATTGAACCACCAACATACACCACAACCAAGTTACTCAATCCAATAAGCAAAATCATTAATGGACCAAAAAGGGAATTTACTTTGGCTAAATCCATCGCTTTTACCTTACTTTCATTACTTAAATCGGTAAATTCTTGTTGTTTTTTACCTTCGATGGCATAAGCTTTAATTACTCGAATTCCCGAAAAAATTTCTTGTGTAAAGGAAGAAAGCGTTGATAAATTTTGTTGAAAATCACCACTTTTCTTATGAATCATCGAACTAATTTTGAAAATACTGTACGATAAAAGCGGTAATGGTAATAACGAATATAAAGTTAGTTTTGGCGAAATATTGTACATATAAATCACTACAATTGTAAAACGCATTAAGGTATTTAACGAGTACATTACGGCTGGACCAACGTACATTCTAACTTTCCCAACGTCTTCGCTAATACGATTCATTAAATCTCCGGTGCGATTGCGTTTGTAGAAACTTTGTGTTAACGTTTGATAATGATTGAAAATTTCGTTCTTCAAATCAAATTCTACATGGCGCGACATAACAATTAAAGTTTGACGCATTAAGAAGGTGAAGAATCCTGCAACAATTGTAGTTCCTAAAATCAGTAAAATGTTGTGAAACAATGTTTTTTGAAAGCTAAGTAAGTCACCATCAGGACTTTTTACGTAGTCTTCAATTACTTTTATGGAGTTTCCAATCAACTCTGGTGTAAATAAAGAGAAGATTTGCGCTACAATGGTAATAAATATTCCAAGCAGGAAACGATATTTATATTTGACAAAGTATTTGTTTAAATATTGTAATTCTTTCATAGTATTCTTTAGTGCGATAACATTTCTGTATCAAATTCATTAAAATGATAATCAATTGATAATGAACGATTATCGAGTTTTTTAGCTTTTTATTGCTAAATTATTAAAATAAATATAATTCTTTGAATCATTTTAAAATTATTCGTAATATTGTAATTAAATATTGAATAATTTTCAACCCAACTCAAATCACATGACAGCAGAATTATTAAAAGCAAATGAGCTTCATAAAGTAGATCCAGTTTTTGGTCAGGTATCTTTTGATGGTCATGAACAAGTTGTATTTTGTCACGACAAAGATACAGGATTAAAAGCAATTATTGGAATTCATAACACAGTTTTAGGACCAGCTTTAGGAGGAACTAGAATGTGGAATTATACAAACGAATGGGAAGCGTTAAACGACGTTTTACGTTTGTCTCGTGGAATGACTTTCAAAAACTCAATTTCGGGATTAAATTTAGGTGGAGGAAAAGCGGTTATCATTGGTGACGCTAAAACTCAAAAAACACCTGAATTAATGCGTCGTTTTGGACAATTTGTAGATTCATTATCAGGAAAATATATCACAGCGGAAGATGTAGGAATGGAAACCAAAGACATGGATACTGTTAACGAAGTAACAAAACACGTTGCGGGTATTTCAGTTGAAAGAGGTGGTTCTGGAAATCCTTCTCCTGTAACAGCTTACGGAGTTTTTATGGGAATGAAAGCAGCTGCTAAATACAAATTCGGTTCTGATAATTTAGAAGGTAAAAGTGTTTTAGTACAAGGAATTGGTCACGTAGGTGAAGTTTTAGTGCAACACTTAACTGAAAGCGGTGCAATCGTTACAATTACTGATATCAACGAAGATAGAGTACACCAAGTAGGAGCAAAGTACGGAGCTAAAATTTTTACAGGTGCTGATTTATATAGTGCAGATGTAGATATTTATGCACCATGTGCTTTAGGAGCTACTATTAACGATGCAACTATCAACAATATCAAAGCTTCTATCATTGCAGGAGCTGCTAATAACCAATTAGCAAACGAAGCAGTTCACGGAAAAATCTTAAAAGAAAAAGGTATTTTATATGCACCTGATTTCTTAATCAACGCTGGTGGTGTAATCAACGTGTATTCTGAATTAGTAAAATGGACAAATGCTCAGGTTATGGAAAAAACAGAAAACATCTACAACACAGCATTAGAGATTTTCAAATTTGCAGATGATAACAACATTACTACGCATCAAGCAGCCTTTTCAATGGCGCAAAAACGTATTGATGATGCAAAAAATGAATTAAAGAAGTAATTCGTTTTAAATAAAATTGTATTTTTGCAGAGCGAAAGAGGCAACTTTTTCGCTCTCTTAATTTTATAAAGTTCTTAATTAGTATGTTAAACAGAAGACATATCCGAGTAAAAGTGATGCAAAGTATTTATGCAATGCACCAACACCAATCTGATCATTTGGATAAAGAAGAAAAGTTTCTATTTCAAAGTATCGAAAACACCCAAAACTTGTATCTTTTATTGCTTTCAGCACTTATCGAAATCAAAAAGAAAGAAGAGGAATATATCGATTTGGCTTCTAAAAAACATTTAGCTACTAAAGAAGAGCGCAATCCTAATTTAAAATTTATCAACAACAAAGTTTTGGTTTTATTATCAGAATCTGAAGCATTAGAAACCGCTTTAGATGATAATCACATCAACAACTGGAAGCTAAATGATGATATTATTTTAGGCTTAATTGATACGATTAAAGAAAGTGAATTGTACCAAAACTACATGGAAAAATCAACCAGTAGCTTTGAAGATGATAAAAACTTTATTGCCGATTTATATACCGAAGTTATTGCTCCAAGTGATCGTTTGTATGATTATTTAGAAGACCATAAATTAACTTGGGTGGATGATTTGCCAGGAATTAATACGTTAATTGTAAAGCAAATTAAACAATTAAAATCGGAACATGACGCTTTGGTAATTCCAAAAGTGTATAAAGATTCTGACGATAAAGAGTTTGTAAAGAATTTGTTTAGAAAAACAGTTTTAAACGAAGTTGAATTATCTAAAGAATACATCGATAAAACGCCAAATTGGGATGTAGAGCGTATTGCTGAAATAGATACTATTATTCTAAAAATGGCGATTTGTGAGTTGTTGAAATTTCCATCTATTCCTACGAAAGTAACAATTAACGAATATTTAGAAATTGCAAAAGAATATTCTACGCCAAAAAGTAGTATTTTTATCAACGGAATTTTGGACAACTTGGTAAAAGAGTTTGACCGAGATGGAAAATTAAATAAAGCAGGTAGAGGTTTATTATAAAATTTTAAAAATATGATAAGAAAATCAGTTGGGTTATTCGCCCTTTCATTAGTTGTGTTAGCAACCGCTTGTAAACAAGAAAGTGCTGCAGATAAAATTACAGATGCTGATATGAAAGCTATTCAAGAGCAAAATGCTATGGTTGGAAAATTAGCAAAAGTAGAATTTGATAAAGAAATTCACGATTTTGGAACTATTAAAGAGGGTGATAGAGTTGAAACAGAATTTATTGTAAAAAATGTTGGTGATTCCGATTTATTGATTCATGATGCAAAAGGAAGCTGTGGTTGTACGGTTCCTGAACCTCCTAGAGAACCAATTAAACCAGGTGATTCAGCTCCAATAAAAGTATCTTTTGATTCTAAAGGGAAACCTGGCTCACAAGAAAAAACAGTTACGTTAACAACTAATACTGCTAACGGACACGAAACCTTTAAAATTAAAGCAAATGTAACACCAGCTGCACCAGCAGCTAAATAATAAATAATTATGAATCCAAGTTTAGCGATACAAATCGTATTAATGATTGCTGTGTTTTATTTCTTATTGATAAGACCACAACAACAAAGAGCCAAAAAAGAAAAAGCATTTGAAACCGGATTAAAAGTAGGTGATAGAATCATCACTAAAGCAGGAATTCACGGTAAAGTGGCAGAAATGAACGAAGATACTGTAGTTGTTGAAACTATGGCAGGAAAAATTAAAATGGAAAAATCTGCTATTTCAATGGAAATGAGTGCTAAATTAGCAGCAAAATAATATTTTTTTAAATATAAAAGCCGAATTTCACTGTTGAAATTCGGCTTTTTTTATGCTCTATACTTATCATTTAAACCACGTTCTTCTAAAATCATCAGAATGACTTTTTCTAAACGAGTTATTTGTGTTTTTTCTTGCTTGGCAGAAATTATGTGTTCGATGAATTCTCTTTGTTTATAAGGAGAGAATGCATTAAATTTGGTTGAAAGTTCAAAATTTCTATCCAATTCTTTTTGTAAAATTTCAGGAATTATCGTTTCCTTTTTTTCTTTTGGAATTGCTAATCCCTTTTCTTCAATTTCAATAGCTTCTTTTATGTAAGCTAAAATTAATTTCTCATCAATTTCATTTGCCGAATTAAATCGCATTTGTCGTAACGATTTTGTGTTTTCCTCATTTGCATTAATTAGTAATTTCTTTTCATCTTTAAGAAAAACACCATTGTAAAACCAAATGCCAAAATAGGATTTAAAACCACCAATTCCCAATACATTTTTATTGTTATATGTGTAAACTGGTCCGCCCCATTTCGTTGTTTCAACTAAAGGCATTTTACGAATGATAGCATGTAATTGCTCCATTTCGTTTTCCCATTGATTGGTTTTATTCCATTTATTTTCTTCCACAAAATTATTTTTTAGCAGCAGTAATTTCGGCAATTTTAACAATCACTTCTGTAGCTTTTACCATACTTTCAACAGGAACGTATTCGTATTTTCCGTGGAAATTATGGCCTCCAGCGAAGATATTAGGGCATGGTAATCCTTTATAAGATAACTGACAACCATCTGTTCCTCCTCGAATAGGTTTAATTAAAGGTTTAATACCTAATTCTTTCATCGCTTTTTCTGCAATTTCTACAATATGAAAAACAGGTTCTACCTTTTCTTTCATGTTATAGTATTGGTCTTTTACTTCAGCAATTACAATTTCATCACCAAATTGATTTTTCCACTTTTTATTGAATTTATTCGCTAATTTGTGTATGAATTCCTTTCTTTTAGCGAATTTTTTAGCCGAATGATCTCTGATAATTAGCTCAACCACAGTTTCTTCAATACTCCCAGAAATTCCAACAACGTGAAAGAAACCTTCATAACCTTTTGTTTTCTCAGGAATTTCGTTTTTAGGAAGTTTTGAAATGAATTTAGAAGCCAAAAGCATTGAATTAATCATCTTCCCTTTAGCATATCCTGGGTGAACGCTTTTTCCTTTGAACGTAATTTTAGCTCCAGCTGCGTTGAAATTTTCATATTCTAATTCGCCAATTTGACTTCCGTCCATAGTGTAAGCCCATTCGCATCCGAACTTTTCTACATCAAATTTATGAGCGCCACGACCAATTTCTTCATCAGGCGTAAAACCTACACGAATTTTACCATGTTTAATTTCAGGATTCTGAATTAAATATTCCATTGCCGACATAATTTCTGTAATTCCGGCTTTATCATCGGCACCAAGTAAAGTAGTTCCGTCTGTAGTAATTAAAGTTTGTCCTTTGTATAAAAGTAAATCTTTAAAATAACTAGGAGAAAGTATAATGTTTTGTTCTTTGTTTAGAATAATATCACCACCATCATAATTTTTTACAATTTGTGGCTTAACGTTTGCACCCGTAAAATCAGGTGTTGTGTCGTAATGAGAAACAAATCCTATTGTAGGAACCTTATGTTCTACATTACTTTCCAAAGTAGCCATTACGTAACCATTTTTATCGATAGTTACTTCGGTCATTCCCATTTCTTTCAACTCTTTTACTAAAAGTTTAGCAAGGTCAAGTTGTTTTTTTGTACTTGGTGTAGTGTCTGAATTTGGATCAGATTCGGTGTCTATAGTAACGTAACTTATAAAGCGATCGATAATGTGTTGCATGATTTTTAAATTTTACACAAATATAAGAAATGAAGAATTGAAATTGAAATTCGAACGGTCTATTATTTTTTTATTTTATTTAGAATTTATTTGTTTAAAAAAGAATTTAATAACCTCTAAATTCATTTCTGATGTTGTCCAATGTCCTACATTATCATAAGTTATAAATGTTGCGTTTACATTATTATTCTTATATATTTCTTGACATTTTAAATATCGATTTTGTACATCTATTCCTAAATTTGAATTAATTAAGTTGCGTTCTATATCGTTATAAGCATCATCGAATTGAACGGCATCATTATCATCTAATTTTCCCATGTAGATAAATTGAGGAATCGATTTAAATTGATTTATGTCAAAATTTTTATTGAATAATTTAGAGAAATCATTAATTCCGAGTGGATAATTAAACTTTAATTGATTGATTTTTTTTTCTGGAAGCATTAATTCTCCATTAAATCCACCTATAGCTAAAGCTTTTATCTTTTCGGGATGAATAAAAGCAAAACGATTTGTAAAAGTAGCTGAAGCAGAAAAGCCATTCATAAATATTTTGTCATCTACTTTTATATTTAGTGAGCTTAAAATGTTTTTTGCATCTTTTATCATTTCCAACAATTGTAAATCAAGACGCTTTAGTTCTTGAGAATTATTTAAAATAACATCTCGGTCTAAAGCGTGAGTATAAATTAGCTCTTGAGATGATGGCCTTGGAAAAATAGGCACTAGTAATGGAATTTTCAACATTGTTGCAACATTATTTCCAACTGAACTCACTGTTGCTAAATTAATTGCAGATTCTTTATGTATTTCAATGCTATCGTTTGTTTTGCCAGTATTATTAGGTTCGACTAGAAGAACTATTTTTTTATTTATTGGAGTTCCTTTAGGAATAAATAAAATATAGTCGTTTTGAAATCCTTTATTAATGTCTTTTTTAATAATTAGTAAACTATCTTTTTTGAAGACATCTAGTTTTGAATCTTGAGCAAGTGAAAAAAATGATGAAAATAATAAAAGAAAAATTAGGTAAAAACGCATAACAAAATCATTTAGATAAAGTAGACGCTTTGATTGAATGTTTGTTACATTCTAGTATAATTCACTTGAGAATAAAGAAAAGTATATAAAATAAAAAATCCTACATTTCTGTAGGATTTAAATTTTGGTGGGCGATGAGGGGTTCGAACCCCCGACCCCCTCGGTGTAAACGAGGTGCTCTGAACCAGCTGAGCTAATCGCCCCAATATAACGCTTTACTATTTCTGTATTGCGAGTGCAAATATACAAGGATTATTTGTATCTGCAAGCAATTTTAAATAAAAATTATTTTTTTTCTATCTTTTCTAAGAGTACCTTATTGGTGTAATTAATCATTGTAATGGTAATTTCTTCATTTTTAGCAGTTTTGCCTTCAATAACATAAATCTTACCTTTTTTGTAAGATTCATTACTTTTTGAAAAATCTACATCTCCATAGCGTAAACTCTCTTTAATATCTTCTATAGTAACCCATTTTTCTGATAAAGATTTTTTAGCAAGGGTATCAATATCTAACGATTTGCTACGTAAATCTTTTAAAACACGACAATTTGGTAAATAGCAAAACTCAACACCTTTGTCGTCTGCTTTAGCTCTCAAAAACCAAATCACAAATATTATACCTAAAAATAATCCAAATAAATAATAGGCTAAACGAAACTGAAACTTCATATAAATAATAATTTGTGCAAATTTAGTTTAAATTATACACATAGTCCCTAGATTTTAACTTTAAAAAACAATCAGATTGATATCGCGATATTCCAAATTAAACCAATCTGCAATAGCTTTATTGGTTAAAACACCGTGATAGGAATAAATACCATTTTTTAAACCTCTATTACAACGAATAGCCGTTTCAATTCCGCCATCATCTGCAATGTGTAATAGGAAAGGAGAAATGATATTGCTAATTGACATAGATGCCGTTTTAGAATAACGTGAAGGAATATTAGGAACACAATAATGAATTACACCATTTTTAATAAAGGTAGGTTTTTCATGCGTAGTTACCTCGGAAGTTTCAAAACAACCGCCTGTATCAATGCTTACATCCACAATAACAGCTCCTTTTTTCATGTGTTCTACCATGGTTTCGGTAACCACAACAGGAGCTCTGTTTTTTCCTTTCATGGCGCCAATGGCCACATCACATCGTCTTAGTGCCTTTAAAAGAGATTTTTCTTGAATAGTTGAAGTGAAAATTCTTTGATTTAAGGTGTTTTGTAAACGACGTAATTTGGTAATCGAATTATCAAAAACTTTTACATGAGCTCCTAATCCTAAAGCAGTTCTAGCAGCATATTCTCCTACAGTTCCAGCTCCAATGATGACAACTTTTGTTGGTGGAACTCCAGTGATATTTCCAAAAAGTAAACCTTTTCCAATGTTCTCACCAATCATTAATTCGGAAGCAACTAAAATAGAAGCTGTTCCTGCAATTTCAGATAATGATTTTACTGCTGGATATGAACCATCTTCGTCTTTTATGAATTCAAATGCTAAAGCTGTTATTCTTTTGGTTGCTAAAGCTTCAAAATATTCTTTTTTTTGAGTTTTTAATTGAATAGCTGAAATCACAATCGTTTGCGGATTCATCATTTCAATTTCAGTAAGAGTAGGTGGCTCTACTTTCAAAATCATTGGGCAACCCAACACTTTTTTGGTGTCTTGTGTGATTTCCGCACCTGCATCGCTGTATTCTTTGTCGGTGTAACTTGAAGTTTCTCCAGCTCCTGATTCTAACATTACGCGATGTCCGTGCGAAACCAATGAAGAAACCGCATCTGGTGTTAAGCAAATTCTTCTTTCTTGATAGGAGGTTTCTTTTGGAATTCCTATAAATAATTCGCTTTTATGACGCGCTACTTCAAGTTTTTCTTCTTGAGGAAGCAATTGTGAAGCAGAAAAAGGAGAGTATATCGACATTACTTTTGATTTTGAGGTTCTAAATTAGGAATTATTTTAGACTTGGGAAATAGATTCACAAAAAAAGAGAATAGAAGTTGATTTTCTATTCTCTTTCGTATTTAATTTTTGAGCGTTAATTCACGTTTACCATTTGGTAAAATTTTTATAGAAATACTCGCATGGTCAATAGGAATTAAATTTGGCGTTTTTTCTGGCCATTCGATAAAGCACCAATTATCAGAATAGAAATATTCGTCTAATCCCATGTCATAACCTTCTTCTTCTGAATTTAAGCGATATAAATCAAAGTGATACACCGTTTCACCTTCAAAAGTTCTGTATTCGTTGACTAAAGAAAATGTTGGGCTGCTTGAATTATCTTTTACGCCCAACTCTTTGACCAATTCTTTAATTAAAGTCGTTTTTCCAGCGCCCATTTGCGCATGAAAAGTGATAATTTTCTTTAACGAAGGCGTAGCAAGAATTTGTTTTGCAATGGCATTTATTTCTTCTAAACTGTAAATTACGGTCATATATAAACTCAAATTTTACTAAATTATCTCGGCTCTAAAACTAAGAAAGGAATCACCATTTCTTCTAACGAAATTCCTCCGTGTTGATAGGTATTTCGGTAATAACTCACATAATGATTGTAGTTGTTTACGTAAGCCAAAAATAAATCGTTTTTTGCAAAAATAAAAGAGCTACTCATGTTTAACGCTGGTAATCCAATTTTCTTAGGATCTTTAACCGCATAAACGTCTTTGTCTTCGTATGTTAAACTTCTTCCTGTTTTGTAGCGAAGATTCAAACTCGTGTTTTTATCACCAATAACTTTCGACGGATTTTTACAATTGATAGTTCCGTGATCAGTTGTTATAATTAGTTTAAAACCAAGTTGTTGCGCTTGTTGAATCATATCCAAAAGTGGAGAATTCTTGAACCAACTTGCCGTTAAAGAACGATATGCTTTATCGTTTGAAGCTAATTCTTTCACTACATCCATTTCGGTTTTAGCGTGCGATAACATGTCTACAAAGTTGTAAACAATAGTAGTTAAATCATTGTTTTTTAACGATTTGAAGTTGTCAGCTAATTTTTTTCCCGAAGCAAAATTGGTAATCTTATAATATTCTTGTTTGATATTTAATCCTAAGCGTTTTAATTGCTCAGTTAAAAATTCACCTTCATACAGATTTTTTCCTCCTTCATCTGGATCGTTTTTCCAATATTGTGGAAATTTCTTTTCCATGTCTAGAGGTGTTAATCCAGAAAAAATAGCATTACGAGCATATTGTGTTGCCGTTGGTAGAATAGAGAAGTAGCTTACTTCTTTTTCTAATTTATAATGATTGTTTACGACACTTTCAAACGCTTTCCATTGGTCATAACGCAAGTTATCAATAACAACGAAAAGAATAGGCTTGTCTTTTTTACGGATTTCTGGCGCAACTAATTCACCAAAAATTTCATGAGAAAGTACTGGTTTGTCTGCTTTTGGTTGGAACCAATCTTCGTAATTACGTTCGATGAATTTCCCAAATTGCACATTCGCTTCTATTTTTTGACTTTCTAAGATTTCTACCATGCTTTGGTCTTCTATGTTTTCTAACTCAAGTTCCCAAAACAACAGTTTTTTGTACAATTCGACCCAGTCTTCATAGGTACGAACCATTGCCATATCCATCGCAATTTTTCGGAATTCTTTCTGATAATCTAAAGTTGTTTTTTCAGAAATCAATCGTGAATGGTCTAAATTCTTCTTTAAACTCAATAAAATCTGATTTGGATTAACCGGTTTTATCAAATAATCGGCAATTTTAGAACCGATGGCTTCTTCCATTATGTATTCTTCTTCACTTTTGGTAATCATAATCACCGGAACCGAAGATTTCTTTTCTTTTAATTCAGATAAAGTTTCTAAACCGCTTAAACCTGGCATATTTTCATCTAAAAAAACAATATCGAAATTATTTTCTTCGAACAAATCGATAGCGTCTTGTCCGTTATTGCAAGTGGTTACGTGATAATTTTTCTTTTCTAAAAACAAGATATGGGGTTTCAATAAATCAATTTCATCGTCTACCCAAAGTATTTTTATCTGACTCATATTTCTTAATTTGTGTGCAAGTTACTATTTATTAAACGAGGTTTGTATTAAATATTGTATAAAATTTTCAATACTTTTTAACGATTTCATTTTGTAAAAAATCGCTACATTTGTTACTAAAATTATCAAATTGTGAGCCAAACCAACAAACTCAAAATATTTAACGATCCTATTTATGGTTTTATTACCATTCCCAATAGTTTAATTTACGATTTAATTCAGCATCCTTACTTTCAACGTTTACGAAGAATTTCCCAAATGGGAATGTCGTATTTGGTCTATCCAGGAGCGCATCATACGCGTTTTCATCATGCGTTGGGTTGTATGCACATCATGCAAAAAGCGGTTCAAACCTTGCAATTTAAAGGTGTTTCTATTTCGGAAGAAGAAGAAAATGCGCTATATATTGCGATTTTGTTGCATGATATTGGTCACGGACCCTACAGTCACGCCATGGAACATAGTATTGTGGAAGAAGTGCATCACGAAGAATTATCGTTGTTGTTCATGGAGCAATTAAATAAAGAATTTGATGGCAAATTATCACTTGCGATTCAAGTTTTTAAAGGCGAATATCATAGAAAATTCATGTTGCAATTGATTTCAAGTCAGTTGGATATGGATAGAATGGATTACCTAAAACGTGATAGTTTTTACAGCGGTGTAGCCGAAGGAAACATCAACAGCGAGCGTTTAATCCAAATGATGAATGTTCAAGATGATTATTTAGTTATTGAAGAAAAAGGAATTTATTCAGTAGAAAAGTTTTTGGTTGCCCGAAGATTGATGTATTGGCAAGCTTATTTACACAAAACAAGTGTGGTTGCGGAATTAATCTTGACCAAAATTCTAAAACGTGCAAAAGAATTGACTCAAAAAGGAATGGTTTTGCCTTGTAGCGAACCGTTGCAATTCTTTTTACAACATAAAATCTCATTAGCAGATTTCGATAAAAGTGTGTTAGATAAGTTTTCTTATTTGGATGATTATGATGTTTTGGGTGCAATAAAAGCTTGGCAATTTCATGATGATTTTGTCTTACAATCACTTTGCCGAATGATACTAAATCGTGATTTATTAAAGATTCAAATGAGTGATGATAAACCCAACAAAGAGAATCTATTAGCTGTAAAAAATAAATATATTTCTATTGCTGGAATTTCGGACAAAGAAGCAGATTATTTTGTTTTCAAAGGCAAGTTAAAAAATCAAGCTTACAGCAAATCAAGTGAGCCTATTCGTATTTTGAAAAAAGATAAAACCATTGAAGATGTAGTAGAAGCTTCAGATCAATTGCACTTAAAAGCTTTATCGAAACCGGTAACTAAATACTTTATTTGTTTTCCAAAAGTGGTATTAGAATCTTAACTTTTTAATTTAATTTTATATTTTTGCCAAGTTGAAGTGGAATCAATACTTGGTATTGAATGAAAATGCGTATTTTTATATCCCAAAATCTATCTGATTAGATAGTAATAAAATTTTTAAATGAAGTTTACAGCAGCGCAAATAGCAGGCATTTTAGAAGGTGAAGTAGTGGGTAATCCAGAGGCTGAAGTTTTTAAATTGTCTAAAATAGAGGAAGGAACCGAAGGCTCATTGACGTTTTTGGCGAATCCAAAATATATCAATTATATCTATTCTACTCAGGCATCTGTTACGATTGTTAACAAAACTTTTGAGCCAGAACAAGAAATTACAACAACTTTAATTAAGGTTGAAGATGCATACAAATCATTTTCGAAGTTGTTAGAATATTATAATCAAGTAAAATTGATGAAATCAGGAATTGAGCAACCTTCAGTTATTTCAGAAGGTGTTACCTACGGTTCTGATTTATATTTAGGAAGTTTTTGTTATGTTGGAAAAAATGTAACCATTGGAAATAATGTAAAAATTTATCCAAATAGCTTTATTGGAGACAACGTAACTATTGGTGATAATTGTGTTTTCTTTGCTGGTGTTCGAATTTATTCGGAAACGGTTATCGGAAATCGTTGTACGATTCACTCAGGAACAATCATTGGTTCAGACGGATTTGGTTTTGCGCCTCAAGAAGACGGAACGTATGTAAAAGTACCGCAAATTGGAAATGTAATTATTGAAGATGATGTTGAAATTGGTGCGTGTACAACAGTTGACAGAGCTACTTTAGGTTCAACAATCATTAGAAAAGGAGTAAAATTGGATAATCACATCCAAGTTGCTCACAATGTTGAAATAGGTGAAAATACCGTAATTGCTGCACAAACTGGAATTGCTGGAACTACTAAAATAGGTAAAAACTGTTTAATTGGTGGTCAAGTAGGTTTTGCAGGACATTTGGTAATTGGAGATGGTGTAAAAATTCAAGCACAATCCGGAATTGGTAAAAATTTAGAAGCTGGAGAAGTGGTTCAAGGAAGTCCGGCATTCAATTACGGAGATTTTGCAAAATCATTTGTACATTTTAGAAATTTACCAAAGATTGTTACCGATATAGAAGAATTAAAAAATAAAATTAAATAATTTAAAATTTTTATCATGGCGAAGCAAACAACAATTGCTGCAGAAATATCATTAAAAGGTGTAGGTTTACACACAGGTCAAGAAGTTGCAATGACTTTTAAACCAGCTCCTGTAAACAACGGATTTACATTTGTACGTGTAGATTTAGAAGGACAACCAATTATTGAAGCTGATGCAAATTATGTTGTAAATACGCAACGAGGAACTAATTTAGAAAAATTAGGAGTAATGATTCAAACACCTGAGCACGTTTTAGCGGCGCTTGTGGGTTGCGATTTAGATAATGTTATCATCGAATTAAATGCTTCTGAACTTCCTATTATGGATGGTTCTTCTAAATATTTTGTTGAAGCTATTGAAAAAGTTGGAATTGTTGAGCAAGAAGCTGACCGAAAAGTATACGTAGTTAAAGAGGTTATTTCTTATTTAGATGAAACTACAGGAAGTGAAATTACTGTGATTCCTTCTGATGAATATTGTGTAACTGCAATGGTAGATTTTGGTACTAAAGTTTTAGGAACTCAAAATGCAACCATGAAAAGTATAAAAGAGTTTAAATCTGAAATCGCTGATTGTAGAACGTTTAGTTTCTTACATGAGTTGGAATCACTTTTAAATAATGGTTTAATTAAAGGTGGCGATTTAAATAACGCTATTGTGTATGTTGATAAAGAAATTTCAGCTGAAACAATGGAAAATTTAAAGAAAGCTTTCAATAAAGAAACAATTTCAGTTAAATCTAACGGAATTTTAGATAATCTTACGTTGCATTTCCCTAATGAAGCTGCTCGTCATAAATTACTTGATGTCGTTGGTGATTTATCTTTAATAGGAACAAGAATCCAAGGAAAAGTTATTGCTAACAAGCCAGGGCATTATGTAAATACACAGTTTGCTAAGAAAATTGCTAAAATAATCAAATTAGAAGAGCGTAATAACGTTCCTAGTTATGATATCAACAAAGAGCCTGTAATGGATATTCATGGTATCATGGATTTATTACCACACCGACCTCCATTTTTATTAGTTGATAAAATTTTAGAATTATCAGAAACTCATGTTGTAGGATTAAAAAATGTTACAATGAATGAAGATTTCTTCGTTGGACATTTTCCTGGAGCACCAGTAATGCCAGGTGTTTTACAGATTGAAGCTATGGCACAAACAGGAGGTATTTTAATTTTAAGTACTGTTCCAGATCCAGAAAATTACTTAACTTATTTCATGAAAATTGACAATGTTAAGTTCAAAAATAAAGTCTTACCAGGTGATACCTTATTCTTTAAATGTGATTTAATTTCTCCTATTAGAAGAGGAATTTGTCACATGCAAGCGTATGCGTATGCAAATGGTAAATTAGTTTCAGAAGCCGAATTAATGGCACAAATTGTTAAAGTAAAATAAAGATATATGAAATCGCCACTAAAACAACTTTGCGTAAGCAAAAACAAAAAATAAAGGCGATACCATATTTTACCATAAAAAATAAAATTTTAAAATATGAATCAACCATTAGCTTATGTGCACCCAGGTGCTAAAATAGCAAGAAACGTAGTAATTGATCCTTTTACTACCATTCATAACAATGTTGAAATTGGTGAAGGAACTTGGATTGGTTCAAATGTTACCATCATGGAAGGTGCTCGTATCGGTAAAAATTGTAATATTTTTCCAGGAGCAGTAATTTCTGCGGTTCCTCAAGATTTAAAGTTTGGCGGAGAAGATTCGTTAGCGGTTATTGGTGATAACACTACAATCAGAGAGTGTGTTACTATTAATAGAGGGACAGTGGCTTCTGGTCAAACAAAAATTGGAAAAAACTGTTTAATTATGGCTACGGCTCACATTGCACACGATTGTCATATTGGTGATAACGCTATTATCGTAAATGGAGTAGCATTAGCAGGACACGTAACTGTGGGAGATTTTGCAATCATTGGAGGTTTAGCAGCTGTACATCAATTTATTTCAATTGGGGAACACGCTATGATTTCTGGAGGAAGCTTAGTTCGTAAAGACGTTCCACCATTTTCAAAAGCCGCAAAAGAGCCTTTATCTTATGTAGGAATTAATTCAGTAGGATTAAGAAGAAGAGGTTTCTCAACTGAAAAAATTAGAGAAATTCAGGATATTTACAGAATTCTATACCAAAAAAATTACAATACAACTCAAGCATTGAGTATTATTGAAGCTGAAATGGAAGCAACTCCTGAACGCGATGATATTATTCAGTTTATCAGAAACTCTTCTCGTGGAATCATGAAAGGTTATACAAGTTCAATGTAATTTTCAATTAAAAATAAAACAAACATCAAATAAAAACAAAATGGCAAGTACATCAGATATTAGAAACGGATTATGTATTAAATACAATAACGATATTTATAAAATTATCGAATTTCTTCACGTAAAACCAGGTAAAGGACCAGCTTTCGTAAGAACAAAATTAAAATCGTTAACAAACGGAAAAGTATTAGATAACACATTTTCTGCTGGACACAAAATTGATGAAGTACGTGTTGAAACACATACATTCCAATATTTATATGCTGAAGGAGATCAATTTCACTTCATGAACAACGAATCATTTGAGCAAATTACATTAGACAAAAAAGTTTTAGATGCTCCAGATTTATTAAAAGAAGGAACAAACGTAATGATTCAAATCAACGCTGAAACTGAAGCGCCTTTATCAGTAGATATGCCAGCTTCTATCGTCTTAGAAGTTACTTATGCTGAACCAGGAGTTAAAGGAAATACAGCTACAAATGCTACAAAACCAGCAACTGTTGAAACTGGAGCTACAGTAAACGTTCCGTTGTTTATCAATGAAGGTGATAAAATCAAAATTGATACAGCAACTGGAAACTACATGGAAAGAGTAAAAGAATAATTGAAAGTAAAAACTAAAGAGTAATTAGTAAATAACCAAGTAACTAATTACTCTTTTATATTTTACTCATCACTAATTACTAATTATTATTAAATGAAATTTCCAAAAGTTTATCCTCTAAAAGATATTGCCCAAATTATCAATTGTAATTTTGTGGGTGATGCTGATTTTCCAGTTCACGGTATGAATGAAATTCATGTGGTAGAACCTGGTGATATCGTATTTGTAGATCATCCAAAATATTATGACAAAGCACTTCAATCGGCAGCAACTATTGTTTTAATTAACAAAGAAGTGGAATGCCCAGAAGGAAAAGCGTTGTTGATTTCAGATGATCCTTTTAGAGATTTTAATAAACTTACGAAACATTTCAGACCTTTTCAAGCTTCGAATGCAGCTATTTCAGATTCAGCTAAAATCGGAGAAGAAACAGTTATTCAACCAAATTGTTTCATTGGACACAACGTTCAAATTGGTAAAAATTGTTTGATTCATGCTAATGTTACAATTTATGATAACACCGTAATTGGTGATAATGTAATGATTCACGCTGGAACTATTCTTGGTGCAGATGCTTTCTATTACAAGAAACGTCCAGAAGGTTTCGACCAATTGTTATCAGGTGGACGAGTAGTGATTGAAGATAATGTAGGAATCGGTGCTTTATGTACGATTGACAAAGGAGTTACAGGTGATACTACTATCGGAGCTGGAACTAAAATTGACAATCAAGTGCATGTGGGTCACGATACTGTTATTGGTAAAAAATGTTTGATTGCTTCACAAACTGGAATTGCTGGTTGTGTTGTTATCGAAGACGAAGTAACCCTTTGGGGACAAGTTGGAACTACAAGTGGAATTACTATTGGTACAAAAGCAGTAGTAATGGGACAAACTGGTGTTACCAAATCAATTGAAGGTGGAAAAACTTATTTTGGAACTCCAATTGAAGAATCGCGTGAGAAATTAAAACAATTAGCCAACGTAAAACGAATTCCTGAAATCATTGAAAAATTAAAACAAAATGACAAATAGAGCGAAAATCGAATTTTTGTATAAAGAAGATGGTATGCGAAATGACGTTTTTTTAAACGAACTTTTGCACGATGATTTTATTTTAGATTGGGACAGTTCGCATGGAAATGTTAACATGAATAAAGCAGATATTATTGGCTTGGCTAAAGAATTAAAACAAAATTACGTGGATTCTTTTATGGAAATTTCTCACTTTATTGAAGATGATAATCAAATCGTGGTGAAATACAATCATAAAGTAACTACTATCGAAAACCCGAAAGAGTTTGTCCTTATTGCAAAAGTGGTAGTTATTTGGGAATTTGAAGCAGATAAAATCAAAAAAGGATATCAAATTAGCAAACCTAATTAAAAAAATACAATAAAAATTACGTGATTATTTGGTAAAAAACTTACTTTTGCATCACAAATTTAAACACAATTTAATTCATATATCATGAGCGTTTTAGTAAATAAAAATTCAAAAATAATTGTACAAGGATTTACAGGTAGCGAAGGAACTTTCCACGCTTCTCAAATGATTGAGTACGGAACAAATGTTGTAGGTGGTGTAACTCCAGGAAAAGGAGGTTCAACACATTTAGACAGACCAGTTTTCAACACAGTTAAAGATGCTGTTGAAAAAGCAGGTGCTGATACTTCAATTATCTTCGTTCCGCCAGCATTTGCTGCTGATGCAATTATGGAAGCTGCTGAAGCGGGTATCAAAGTAATCATTTGTATTACTGAAGGTATTCCTGTGGCAGATATGATTAAAGCGTATGATTATATTAAAGGAAAAGATTGCCGTTTAGTTGGTCCTAACTGTCCAGGTGTAATTACTCCAGAAGAAGCTAAAGTGGGTATTATGCCGGGTTTCGTTTTCAAAAAAGGAACAGTTGGAATTGTATCTAAATCAGGAACTTTAACTTATGAAGCTGCTGACCAAGTAGTAAAACAAGGTTTAGGAATTACTACAGCTATTGGAATTGGTGGTGACCCAATCATTGGAACAACTACTAAAGAAGCGGTTGAATTATTAATGAACGATCCAGAAACTGAAATCATTATCATGATTGGTGAAATCGGAGGTCAATTAGAAGCAGACGCTGCTAAATGGGTAAAAGCTGACGGAAATCGTAAACCAGTTGTTGGATTCATCGCAGGAGAAACTGCTCCTAAAGGAAGAACAATGGGTCATGCTGGTGCAATTGTTGGTGGAGCTGATGATACAGCAGAAGCTAAAAAACGCATCATGAGAGAAAACGGAATTCACGTAGTAGATTCTCCAGCTGAAATTGGTAAAAAAGTAAAAGAAGTTTTAGGGTAATCTTTACTTCTTAAAAATATAAAGTCCTGAATTTTCAGGACTTTTTTTATTTATAAAAATAAATTTTTCAATTGAGAAATTTGTGTACTTTTGATTAACTATAAAAAGTAAATTATGAAAAAAAGAGTTTTATTATTTGTGTCAATTGTATCACTTTCATTAACTTTCAATTCATGTAGTAAGGATGATGATAACGGTTCTTCTACATCTGGAAATATTGCGGGGAAATGGATTTATTTAAAACAAGGAGAGATTGTTGGAGGAGAAGAAGTTCTATATCCTTATGAAAATTCTTGCTCTTCGGAAAATGATTTTACACAAATATATAGCAATGGAACACTTAGAGATGTTTATTACAATTCAACTTGTTCTGAAAGTATTGATAATGCAACTTGGACTAGAAGTGGGAATATGATTACAGTTTCTTATGGTCCAGGTGAAAGTTCTACTTCTGAAATAATAGAATTAACATCAACAAAATTAAAAGTTAAATACTATGATGAAGTTGATGAAATTTATTATCTGACTGAGTTTCTTAGAGATTAAATAAAAAGTCCCGATTTATCGGGACTTTTTATTTATATAATTTCTGCACTTAATCCAGCATCTAATAATGCGGAGCATTGTGGTTTTAATTGGTCAATTGGACCTGTTTTAACCGTGCATTTGCCTTTGTAATGTACTAATAATGCACATTGCTCGGCTTGTAATTCATCGTGTTTGCAAACTCTTATTAATGTATCAATAACGTGGTCAAATGTATTTACATCATCATTGTGTAATACAATTTCGTTATTAACACCAACAGCTTCTTCTACTAAAACTTCTTCTTGTACTTTTTCTATCGTGCTCATTTTCTTTACGTTTGAAAGTTCATTACAAAAATATTAAAAAAATGTTTCAAGTTCAATTTCAAATTCAAAAATCAAGTTCAAGATTTAAAAGAAATTAAACTTCTAACTCTAAACTCCCAACTTCCATCTCCTAACTATTTCTCAAACTTCAAAGCAACCCAGTTGTTTCTTTCAAATTGTTTTATATAGGTTAATCCTTTAGACGTACAACTCTCTGAAATCACGGGAATGTCTTCTGTATAGAAACCACTTAAGAATAGAATTCCGTTTTCGTTCAAACAATCTACATATTGTTGCATATCGTTTAAAAGAATATTACGGTTGATGTTAGCAATAATAATGTCGTATTTTTTTTCCACTAATAAAGAAGCATCGCCTTCGTAAACCGAAATATGTTTACAATTATTACGTTCTGCATTTTCAATTGAGTTTAAGTAACACCAATTGTCAATATCAATAGCATCAATAGGTTGAGCACCTTTCATTTCGGCTAAAATGGCTAAAATGGCAGTTCCGCAACCCATGTCTAAGGTTTTTTTATTGGTAAAATCGGTTTCTAAAATGTGTTGAATCATCATGTGAGTGGTTTCATGATGACCTGTTCCAAAACTCATTTTTGGTTCAATTACAATATCGTATTCAGCACTTGTTTTTTCGTGAAATGGAGCTCTTACGTGACATTTTCCGTCTACATCAATAGGTTCGAAGTTTTTTTCCCATTCTTCGTTCCAATTTACTTGCTCAATTTCTTCAAAAGTATATTCGATTTTAAATTCTGGATTACTTAAAATTTGAATATCTTCTAATATATTTGTATCCCATAAATCCTTTTGAACAAAGGCAGAAATTCCAGTTTCAGTTTCGATAAAGCTTTCAAAAGCTTTTTCACCCAATTCTGCAATCAAAATTTCACTTCCTAATTCAACTGGGTCTATTGTAAAATGATATCCAATATATATAAATGACATAACGTTAATTTTTTGCAAAGGTAATATTTACTTAACATACTTAACCTTGTTTTAATGTTAAGTTTGCGCAAAATAAACAACAACATAACAAATGAAAAAATTAGTAACCTTTTTATTGCTTGTAATCAGCTTTATTGCTGTTGCTCAAGATGTAAAAGTAACCACAAAAGACAACGATTTAAAGTTGGCTGCACTTCCATATTATAGCTATGGAAAAGGATTAGGAATAACATCGCCAGATAGTTTATTTCAATTAAATATTCGTTTTAGAATGCAAAATCGTGTAACTTACATTCAAAATGAAGATGAGGATGCAGCTTATTCGGGAGAAATTAGACGTTTGCGTTTGCGTTTTGATGGTTATGTAGGTAATCCTCACTTTTTATATGTAATTCAGTTGTCATTTGCACCAGGTGATGTGGGCGAAATTCAAGATGGTGAAAATATCAATATTATTCGTGATGCTGCTGTTTTTTACCGTCCAAATAAGCATTGGAGTTTTCTTTTTGGACAAACTAAATTACCAGGAAATCGTCAACGTGTCAATTCATCAGGAGCCTTACAATTAACCGATAGAAGTATTAACAATGCTCGTTTTACAATTGATAGAGATTTTGGTTTTCAAGCGTATTATCTAAACGAAAACAAAGATAAATTTTCATACAATGTAAAAACGGCAGTAACTACAGGAGAAGGTAGAAACTGGACAAAATCTGCTGATGACGGAGTTGCATTAACTGGAAAATTAGAATTAATGCCTTTTGGTTCATTCAAAAAAGACGGAACCAATTTTGAAGGAGATGTGGCTCGCGAAGAAAAACCAAAATTATTAGTGTCAGGAGCTTTTCATCAAAATAACTTAGCTAGAAGAACACAAGGACAACTTGGAAATGATTTATTCGAACAAAAAACTATGAAATCGGTATTGTTAGATGCGATGTTCAAATATAACGGTTGGGCTTTTATGTCGAGTTATATGTCGCGTTCGGCTAAAGATCCAATCGCATTTAATCCAGATGATATTACAGAATTTAATTATGTTCCTGTAGGAAGTGGAATGGATTATCAATTGAGTTATGTTTTCCCAACAAACTACGAAATTATTGGACGTTTTTCTACTCAGAATATGCATGATGATATCAAAGCATTAACACCTGATTCTAAACAATATTCATTAGGTGTTACAAAATATTTATGGGAACATGCTTTCAAATTACAAGGTGAAGTTACGTTAAGTGATTTGAATTATTTCAACGGAAGTAACAAACAAAATTGGTACGTTCGTTTTCAATTAGAAATAGGAATCTAAGTTTTAAAAAAATATAGCATGAAGCCACAAGTCAGTAATTGATTTGTGGTTTTTTCATTTTCTGGATTTCCGATTTCTAAATTCTAATTTTTAAAATGCTTACCTTTGCACTTTATTTATTTTATTATGTTACATATAGGAGAGTTCAATACGTTAAAAATATTAAGAGATACTAAGGTTGGTTTATTTTTAGGAAGTGAAGAAACACAAGAAGACGATGTTTTATTGCCAAATAAATATGTGCCGAAAGAATTTTCTATTGGTGATGATTTAACCGTATTTGTGTATTTAGATCACGAGGAACGTCCTGTTGCAACAACTTTAAAGCCTTATATTAAATTGAATGAATTTGCCCATTTGAAAGTAAATTACATCAATAAATTCGGTGCTTTTTTAGATTGGGGATTGGAGAAAGATTTGTTTGTTCCTTTTAAAGAACAAGCGCGCCCTATGGAAGAAGGCAAGCGTTACTTGGTTTACATGCATATGGATGAAAAAACGAATCGTTTGGTTGCTTCGAGCAGAACAAATAAATATTTATCTAACGAAAACTTAGAGTTAGAAAAAAACGAAGAAGTTGATATTTTAATTTCGCACATTACCGAAGGTGGAATCAATTGCATCATCAATCAAAAGCATAAAGGATTAGCTTATAAAAACGAAGTATACAATGATGTAAAACCTGGAATGAAAACTAAAGGTTACATCAAGAATATTCGTCCTGATGGTAAAATTGATGTGATGTTGAGAAAAGTAGGAGTAGAGGCAATCGAACCTTCTTCGCAAGTAATTTTAGACGAATTAAAATCCAATCGCGGTTTCTTACGTTTAACGGATAATTCGCATCCAGAAGACATTAAAACGGTTTTGAAAATGAGTAAGAAGAATTTCAAAAAAGCCGTTGGAAATTTATACAAACAAAAACTTATCGAAATCAAAGAAGACGGAATTTATTTGATTTAAAATGTCAACAAAGAACAAAATATATCTTGTGTTAAGTATTGTCGTTTTATTAATGACGTTCGTTGGTATTTTTCAAAAATTTGAAACCATTCATTTTATTGGTTTTGAAACCGAAATCATTTGGATTCCTGTTTGGATAGGTGTTGTAATTTTACCTCTTTTAAATTTATATGAAATTGCTGTAAATACGGATGATTATAATAAGTATTATTGGTTAGCATTGTTACTAAATGTAATTTCTATTTTCTTTATTCTGAGATATTTCGAAATAGAGTTACTTTCCTAAATTTTTCATAATTAGTATTTAATTTAAATGTTTTATTATTACATTTGTATATACAAATATTAATTTATGAATCGCAAGAATTTCATAACTTTACTTTCAGGAGGAGTCGCTATGGCAAGTATACAACCGTTCTATGATTGGACAAAAGGATTAGGAGAAGAAGAGGAGAAGATGCCCGTTTTATTCATCGGACATGGTTCGCCTATGAATGCTATTGAAGATAATATATTTTCAAAAAGATGGCAACAAACGGGAAAGGAAATTCCAACACCAAAAGCAGTTGTAGTCGTTTCAGCTCATTGGTTAACAAAAGGTACAATGGTAACGGCAATGCCAAATCCAAAAACCATTCACGATTTTGGTGGTTTTCCTCAAGCGTTATTTGATGTACAATATCCAGCGCCTGGAAGTCCTGAATTAGCAACTGAAATTCAAAAATTAATTACAAATCCTGCGGTAGAATTAGACCATGATTGGGGATTAGATCACGGCACTTGGTCGGTAGTAAAACACATGTATCCAGATGCCGATATTCCAGTTTTACAATTGAGTATTGATTATTACAAACCGGCAGCTTATCATTATGAATTAGCAAAACAATTATTAGCACTTCGTAAAAAAGGAGTTTTAATCATCGGAAGTGGTAATATGGTCCATAATTTACGAATGGTAGCTTGGGATAAACTCAACGAACCCGAATACGGATTTGATTGGGCTTTAGAAATGAATGACATCTTTAAAAATAAAATCTCAAACGGTTTTCATAAAGAGTTAATTCAGTATGAAAAGCTTCATAAAGCGGCTACTTTAGCGATACCAACACCCGACCATTACTATCCTTTGTTGTACATATTAGCACTTCAAACCGATAATGATAAAGTGGAATTCTTTAATGATAAAGCCGTTGGTGGTTCGTTGACGATGACTTCTGTGAAAATAGGCTAATTATTCGCCTTCTTCTGCATTAAATTTAAACGGATAATCGCCAAATTTTGGAGCTAAACGTTTTGTTTGATATGTTTTACGAGTAAACTTATTCGATAATGCAATGATTGTAACAGAATCTTTATGAAGTGTAACCATAGAAGAAGTGTTTCCATGCCACCAACCGTTGTGGAAAAAGTATTGCTGACCCGTTTCAAATTCTAACATTCGAATACCTAAACCGTAGTTTTTAGTGCCTTTTCTTTCGTAGCTGTAGCCTTTGTACATTTCTTCCTTCATTTTGGTACTAAGGAATTTATCAGAATATAGCGCCAAATCAAATTTCAGTAAATCACGCGGAGTAGAATAGATGTTTTTGTCACCATATACTTGATCCAAAAACTCAAAAGCCAAACGTAAATAATTGTTTTTGTACGATTGACTAACTTCGTCTTTTTTGTTTAAATCATCAAAAACGAAAGTGTTTTTCATATCTAAAGGATCAAAAATCATTTCTTGAAGCACTTTTGGATACGTTTTGTTAGTCACTTTTTCGATGATTAAAGCTAATAAAGCATAATTTGTATTGCAATAACCAAAACGCGTTCCGGGCTTTGATTCTAACCCAATATCTTTCGTAGCTAACAAAGTTAAAACATCTTGATTGGTCAGTGTTTTCTTTTTATCCCAAACTCCTTTATCATCAGTGAAATAGGCATAATTTCTCAAACCACTTCGGTGATTTAATAACATTCTAACAGTAGTTTCTTCGTGAGGAAATTCAAGTAATATGGATTTTACAAGATCGTCTAATTTAAGTTTTTTTTGGTCAACTAATTTCAAAACCGTAACAGCAGTGATTACTTTACTAACTGACGCAATATGTAAAGGAGTATCTTGTTTAATTGAATCGCCTTTTTCTTTATAAGCGAAGCCACTATAGTTTTCGTATAGAATCTCACCATTTTTTGCTACTAAAAACGACCCACTGAAATCTTTTGCATTGAATTTTTTATCGTAAAACGCCTCCATTTCATTCCCCATCCTTTTTTTGTAAATGGTAGTTAGTGGCGTAAAGTTTACGGCATATTCAGAAACATTACCTTCTTTATCTTTTAAGGTAGATTCTTTGTTTTCGTCGGGTTTATTTTGGCAATTAAAAAGTAGTAAACTTAAACTTACAAGTACTATTTTATTCAACATAGGGAGTGTTCTTAAACGTAATATTTTGATTTAGGCGTTGCAATGTAGCAATAAATTCTTCTTGTTTTTCAGGTGAAATGTAAATATCATCATATTTGTTATACGTAATAATTAAACCAATATGACTCAATGCTGGTTTCCAAATAGTTGGTACATAAATTCCTTTATGATATTCAATTTTAGTAATTTTAGTAATATCGATTTTTCCATAAAATGGACCCGATTTCCAATGTAAATCTGTGTTTTCAATCTTGTAAAAAGTAGTTTTATATGTCCAAATTAGGAATAAAATCACTAAAAAATGTATCGAAAATAGTACTAAAAATGGCTCGTAAGAATCCTCAAAAAAAGCAGGAATTGTTAAGAGTAATAAAAATAATATTACCCCAACATAAATATATTTATTCAATTTACTTACTGCCGATTTGAAAATCATACTACAATCCTAATTTCTTCTTAGTTTCTTTTGAAATTCCATCTTTGTGTACCATAACCGAAATTGCTTTTAATTTCATGTAAGCCACACTCATATAGACATAACCACCGTTTGCGACTTTCTTTTCATCGCTTCCCCAAGAGTTTTTTACTTTGTAATAGACATTTCCTTTCTGATCTTTCACAGTTCCAACAATATGCATCAAATGATCGTCAGTTGTCGTAAGATTTTCAAATTCTTGTTGGCGGAATTCAGGTGTGATTTTCTTTTCGACAACAATTTCACCTAATCCCGTTTTATTATCTTCTTCTTTTTCTGGAATAAAAGCAACACCATATTTTCCTGAAAAGGTAGGTTCCGAAACATCACAATCTAAAGAAAGAGAATAACCATTAGCTAAAGCATTGTCAATATTAGTAATGAATTCATCTAACGGTAAATTGTACATACTTCCGTTTGAAAAGTTATCTGGAATATTCAAAATGAACGGTTTGTAATTCGCTTCATGCGTAAACGAAGTTAAAGTCACATAATTTTCTGGTTTAATTTTAGCGAATTCAGCAAATGATTTCGGCGTATAATTTTTGCCTTCATATTCAAATTTGGTTGGAATGCTTCCTAAATAAATATCCAAAACCGCATTAATAGCTTGTTTCCAATTCGGAGATAATTTCTTTGCAGGATTTTCAACATAAGTTTTCAACATCGCCTCTAAAACCGCAACCATTTCAGCATGATTGTGTTTGTTGACATCATCACCTAATCCATCATAAATACTATTTGGAACCAATCCATATTTTGCTACGCTGTTAATTACATCATGCGCCAAAGCACCTTCACTAAAATTAGCTTTTCCTTGACGTAAAACATAATTTTCTGCTTTTAAAGGATAAGTAGTTCTTGCTTGATACATTTCAGAAAGGTCTATTTTCTTACCCGTTAAGCGAATAATTTCCGACTCTAAAAACGAAGAAGTAGAGAAACTCCAGCAAGTTCCCGTGATATCTTGAGAGATAACAGGTAAACATTCCACATCATTAACTTTCTGAAATTCATAGTTTTGAGCCGAAGCCGAAAATAGTCCAGATGCAAACAGCAATCCGATAAATAAGTTTTTCATAAATCTTATTGTTTTGAACTTGCAATATAATGCAAAAAATGAATTATTTTTACCAAAACAAATACAAAAATCAAGGGCAAGTTCAAATTCAATTTTAAAAGAAAATATCAAGACATTCATGGAATTAAACGAACCAACAGAAAGAATATTCAATTTAGATGAAAGATTAGTTAGATTTGCTGGAGAATCGATTTTCTTTGTTAGAAAATTAGCTAAGGCATATGAATTAGAATATTACAAAAATCAATTAATTCGTTCTTCTGGAAGTGCTTCTTTAAATTATGGTGAATCTCAAGGAACTATTACAGATAAAGATTACGTTTTTAAATTATCATTAGTTGTAAAAGAATTAAAAGAATCAAGAAATTCACTCCGAGTTTTAAATTACATTAAAGAAGGTGAAGAGAATGAAAGAAATTGGCTTTTGTCAGAAGTAGAAGAATTAATTGCAATTACATCAAGAATGATGTTGAACAAATTGAAATAATATTTTTAAACGCAATACTTTTGAACTTGAACTTGAACTTGCCCTTGCCATTGAAAAATAAAATAAATTTAAAAATATGAGCACAATCAATTGGAAAACCGTAAGAGAATTTGAAGATATTACTTATAAAAAATGCAATGGCGTTGCAAGAATCGCTTTCAATCGTCCAGACGTTAGAAATGCATTTCGTCCTAAAACAACCAAAGAATTAATCGAAGCATTTTACGATGCGCAAGAAGATACATCAATTGGAGTAGTATTGCTTTCTGCAGAAGGACCAAGTTCTAAAGACGGTATTTGGAGTTTTTGTAGTGGTGGCGACCAAAAAGCACGTGGTCATCAAGGTTATGTTGGCGAAGATGGTTACCACAGATTAAACATTTTGGAAGTACAACGTATGATTCGTTTTATGCCAAAAGCGGTAATTTGTGTCGTTCCGGGTTGGGCTGTTGGTGGAGGTCACTCGCTTCATGTGGTTTGTGATTTAACGTTAGCAAGTAAAGAACACGCTATTTTTAAACAAACCGATGCAGATGTTACGAGTTTTGATGGTGGTTACGGTTCGGCTTATTTGGCTAAAATGGTAGGGCAAAAGAAAGCTAGAGAAATTTTCTTCTTAGGTAGAAATTACTCAGCACAAGATGCTTTTGAGATGGGAATGGTAAATGCCGTAATTCCGCATGCTGAGTTAGAAGCTACTGCTTACGAATGGGCACAAGAAATTCTGGCGAAATCACCAACATCAATTAAAATGCTAAAATTCGCCATGAATTTAACCGATGATGGAATGGTAGGACAACAAGTCTTTGCAGGTGAAGCCACTCGTTTAGCGTATATGACAGACGAAGCAAAAGAAGGAAGAGATGCGTTCTTAGAAAAACGTAAACCAAATTTTGAAAAGAAATATTTACCGTAATTAGAAAATAGAACAAAGAGAAAAGAAGAAAGACAAGCCTTTAATAAACTATTTCTATGAATGAATTCACAAATAATCCTATCGACATTAACCAACTTCCTAAATTTGAAGAAGTGCAATTGAAAGGATTGAATCCCAAATATATTACGGTTTTACTTTTTAATTTTTCCTTGCTTTTAATTTTGGTGATTGGAGGAGTTTCAACTTTGTTTTATTTCAAGGAGGAAGCTTTTTCAAATACAATCTGGATGGCAATTGTAGTAGGAATAGTTTTGTTTTTAGCAGGATTAGTAGTGTTCACGAAATTTAGTTTTCAGAAAAAAGGATATGCTTTCAGAGAACACGATGCTATTTATAAATCGGGATTAATTTCGGAGACTACAACGATTATTCCTTTTAATAGAGTGCAACATGTGGCTTTGCATCAAGGATTTATTTCTCGAAAATTAGGTTTAGCTTCTGTCGAATTGTTTACCGCTGGTGGTAGTAGTTCGGATTTAGAAATTCCAGGTTTGCTTTTAGCAGATGCGCAGCTTATTAAGAATTTGGTTTCACAAAAAATTAATCCGCCAAAAAAAGACGAACCTATTGAAGAACAAACAAACGAATCATTTCTAACTGAAGAACATGAATAAATCTGTAGATTTTTCACAACCGCAACGTCAATCGCTTCCGGGGATTTTGGTCATGTTTGCCAATTCTTTGCAAAAGACGATTCGTGCTTTATGGCCGATGTTGTTGATTTGGTTAGTAAAGTTTGATTCGCTCAATAAAATTGTTTTTTTTGGAAGTGTTGCTGGAGTAGTAGTTTTGATTGGGATTATTTCGTATTTACAATACTTGTTTTTTACTTTTCATATTGATGAAGAAAATGGTGAATTTGTCATTCAAAAAGGAGTTTTAAACAAAACGAGAATTACCATTCAGTTGCATAAAATTCAGCAAGTTAACATCAATCAAAGTTTAATTCAACGATTGGTTGGCGTTCATAAATTAGAAATAGACACTGCTGGAAGTGATAAAAAGGAAGCTTCAATTAGTGCAATTTCTCATGAGTTGGCAACTATTCTGAAAGAACGATTAATCAATCATTCCCAACAAGAAACAGTTGAAAACAGCAATACTATTTCAGAAGAAGTCACTCCAACCTCTTTCATAAAAATTGGATTACCTAGTTTAATTAAAATCGGGTTTACTTCTAATTATATCAAGAGTTTTGCTCTAATTTTTGTATTTTTCACTACCATATTAGAGAATCTACAACAGTTAAATACAGAAGTAATTGACGAAGATAAAGTTACGGGTTATCTAGATACTTTGCCCATTATAACTTCGTTTTTAATAGTGGTAGGGTTTTTTATTGGACTTATTTTATTGGTGAATTTGGTTCGAACGATTCTAAAATATTTCGATTTCACTATTCAGAAAAGCAAACAAGCTATCATTTTGTCTTACGGATTACTTTCGACAAAAAATACGTTGTTGAATCCAAATAAAGTTCAAAAAATTAAAGTTACCCAAAACTACTTTCAAAAGAAGTTGGATGTTACTACGATTGGTATACATCAAGCTTCAAGTGATGTAGAGAAAGTAAAAGAAAAAGACCAAATAGAAGTCCCAGGTTGTACTGAAAACGAACGCGATGCTATTCTAAAATTGTTATTAGGGCAATTACCCCAAAAAGGAACGATGTATTTGCCGAATTGGAGAAAATTAGCAGTAAATACGTTTTTCTTTTTATTAGTTCCAATAGCAATAACCTTAATACTAAATTACAAAACAGAATTCGTAACTTGGACAGAATGGTTCATTTATACTTCTATTTTCTGTGTTTTTGCTGGAGTCATGCTTTGGTTTTCGTTTAAAAATTATAAGCTTTTTGTTTCTAATGATTTCATTATCAGACAAAATGGCGCTTGGGATATCGATACCACAATTATAGAACCTTATAAAATTCAAGCCATCGAAACCCAACAATTTTTCTGGCAAAAAGCAACGAATATTGGTTCGGTGACTTTATCAACCGCAGGAGGAACTGTTAGTTTTACAACAGGAAATTATACCGAAATCAAACAATTGGTGAATTATTGGTTGTATGAAGTGGAAACTTGGGAAAAGAATTGGATGTAAACGCTAAAAGCTATTAAAAATTAAATGAATTATGAAAATAAAACCTTGGATACAAGCCGCACGATTACGAACCTTACCACTTTCTGTTTCTGGAATTATTGTGGGAAGCGCTTATGCTTATTACCAAGGATTTTCCGATTGGAGAATTGTGGTTTTGGCGCTCTTAACTACGTTAGGATTACAAGTATTGTCCAATTACGCCAACGATTACGGTGATGGTGTAAAAGGAACAGATGCCAACCGAATCGGAGAAAAACGCCTAGTAGCAGCCGGAGTAATAACAGCAGAGCAAATGAAAAAAGCCGTAATTATCACTGCAGTATTGACGTTCATTATTGCTCTTTTATTGATTTACGTAGCATTCGGAAAAGAGAATTTTGCCTTAAGTTTGATATTCATCTTATTAGGAATCGGTTCCATCGGAGCAGCTATTAAATATACGGTTGGAAAAAGCGCTTATGGATATAGCGGTTTTGGCGATTTGTTTGTGTTTATTTTCTTTGGATTGGTTTCGGTAATTGGTTCTAACTTTTTGTTTACCCATTTCATTGATTGGAAGTTATTCTTACCTGCAACATCCATCGGATTATTAAGTGTTGCTGTATTGAATTTAAACAACATGCGCGATATTGAAAACGATAAAATTGCTGGAAAGAATACGTTGGTAGTGAAAATGGGTTTAAAATGGGCAAAAAAATATCATGAAATTATTTTAGCAATCGGTATGTTGTCTTTTATGGTATTTTTAATGCTAATTAAAACTTCATTACTTCCTGTTTTGTTAATTAATATCCCAATAATTATGAACATGAACAAAGTGAATAAATCAGAAAAATACGAAGACTTCGACCCTGAACTTAAAAAAGTAGCTTTAAGCACATTTGCTTTAAGTATATTATTTTGGTTAACTTTAGTGTTTTTAAACTAATCACTTTTTACTAATCACTTTTCACTAAAAAATAAACTATGAAAATCACGTTTTACGGACACGCTTGTATCGGAATTGAAGTAAATGACGTTCACATTTTAGTGGACCCATTTATTTCAGGAAATCCAAAGGCTTCTCATATTGATATCAATACGTTGAAAGCGGATTATATATTGTTAACCCACGCACATCAAGATCATATTTTAGATGTAGAAGCAATCGCAAAACGCACAGAAGCTGTTATTGTTTCTAACTATGAAATTGCCTCTCACTACGGAAATAAAGGTTTTAATTACCATCCAATGAATCACGGCGGAAGTTGGGATTTTGAATTCGGAACGGTTAAATATGTAAACGCTATTCACACGTCTTCTTTTCCTGATGGAAGCTACGGAGGACAACCTGGCGGATTTGTTATCGAGGGCGAACACAAAAATATCTACATCGCTGGCGATACCGCATTAACTATGGATATGAAATTAATTCCAATGAGAACCAAGTTAGATTTAGCCATTTTACCAATTGGAAGCAACTTCACTATGGACGTAGAAGATGCGATTATTGCTTCTGATTTTGTACAATGCGATAAAGTATTAGGTTATCATTTCGACACGTTTGGCTACATCGAAATCAATCACGAAGACGCGAAACGCAAGTTTTTCGACAAAGGAAAAGACTTGATGTTATTAGAAATCGGACAAAGTATTGAATTGTAAATTTGGTACAAAAATTGAATGGTAATTAAACACATAGACACATAGATTTTCATTTTTGAATTGTTTCTTTATATTAATCTTTTAAATGAGTAAATTTTTATATAAACTTTCATTTTTTTTCGCTGTAATAGTTCTTGCTATTGGTTTTGTGATGTAGTTTTTTACTAGTTCAACTCATGGCTTTTCATTTAGTAAAACAGGTAGTTTGTATTCAGGAACTATTGATGGTAATGGTTTAATTCTTCTAGGTTTTTTACTTTTGATTTTTTCTTTTTGGGCTTATAAGGATTATCAGACAATTGAAAGGAATAAAGTTTTGATGAGAAATAATGAAGCTAAAGAAATTAAAAAGAGAAAATTAAAAATTAATAGAAAATAGAATTTCTAAGCTATGTTTTCTGTGTAAAGTGTAATGCCTCAAAATAAACACCAAGTAGAACTATGATTCTATGTGGTTAAAAAATAAATTATAATGAATAAAATAGTTTACCTCGTATCCGCCGTATTGTTTTCAAGCTCAATTTTTGCTCAAAAAGAGGGTTTTTGGGATAAAGAACGAGCAACAACAAAAGAAATAACACTTTCAGCTGGAAAACGCGCTTTAATTAAAACAGAAGATTTACCTGTTGGGACTACTGAATTTGTATACAGAATCACCATTTTAGATGAAAGTCAAAAACTAACCTCAAGTTTGGTTTCGGTGTTAAAAGCGATACCTGATCCTACTGGAATTAGTCAAGGAACAGCAGGAGCAATTCATTTAACATCTGCAATTTCTGGTGATGATAAATGTACGTTTGCTTTATTTCAAGAAGCTAATGCAGCTAATTTATTTTTAAAAGAAGGTAAAACCGATAGAGCTTGTTGGGAACAAAAAGAAAAAGTAAATAAAGACGCCAAGTTGATTTCGTCATCTTCTTTATGTTTAACCAATTTACCTAATTTATGGTTCGGATTTGAAAGTCAGAATTGGGTTATGAATCAAAAAATTGTTTTAGAAGTCGTGCCTTGGGTTGATTATAAGGCAAGTAGAGGTTGGGATAAAACCACTAAAAATGAAATTTTAAACTTGGCTAAAAAGCTTCCAGTTGTTTCAAAATTAACCAAAAAAGATGCGTTTTATGCTACTTTTATTGAAAATATTAGTAAAAAGTACACGTATAGAGAATATGCTCAACTTTTAGCTGTAGAGCGATCTAGCGCTATTGAAAAGCTTACAGAAGAAAGTTTAAAAGGAACGGGAGAAGTAAAAGTCTATTATGATATCATTCGAGACCAATCAAATTCAGCTTTTCAAAAAGGAAATTATGAAGAAGCGATTTCGATTATTTACACCGAAATGTTTGCTAAAAACAGAGCAACTTATCTCGATTATCGCATTTTAGGAGATTATTATCTGTATTCAAAACAATTCACAAAAGCGGAAGAAACCTACAATAAAGGAATAAAATTAAACCCTTCCGAAATTAATTTTCAGTTGAATTTAGCGCATGTTTATTTATTTACCGATAAAATTTCAGATGCTAAAGACATCCACAAAAAATACGCGCACGAAAGCTTATCCAATGGGAAAACCTGGATAGCGCAAACAAAATCCGATTTCAAAGAATTCGAAAAACACAGATTACCAACCGACAACTTCAAGAGAATCTTGAGAATCTTAGAATAAAATATCAATAACAAGTTCAAGTACAAAAATCAACTTCAAACTTTGAAATTTGTACTTGAATTTGCACTTGCACTTGAATATGAAAGCAACCTACAAAAAATACATTCTGAATTTCAAACGCCCAAGTGGGACTTCTCGTGGAGTAATGACGGAGAAAGAAACTTGGTTTTTGTTATTGGAAGAAAATGGAAAAATCGGAATAGGCGAGTGTGGTATTTTACGAACACTTTCTATAGATGATCGACCTGATTATGAAGAAAAATTGCAATGGGTTTGTAAAAACATTCATTTAGGAAAAGATAAATTATGGGATCAGTTAATGGAATTTCCTTCGATTCAATTTGGAGTAGAAATGGCGTTTTTATCGTTGCAATCCAAAACACTTTTCGATTTATTTCCTTCAGAATTTATGAATGGAAAAAAAAGCATGTTAATAAATGGTTTGGTTTGGATGGGAGAAGAGCTCTTCATGAAAACCCAAATCGAAGAAAAACTAGCGCAAGGATTTTCGTGTATTAAACTGAAAATTGGAGCAATCGATTTTGAGAAAGAATTAGGTTTGTTGCGATTTATTCGTCAAAATTTTGATGCTAAAACCATTGAGATTCGTGTGGATGCTAATGGTGCTTTTAATTCAAAAGAAGCTTTAAATAAATTAAATCAATTATCTGAATTTGAATTACATAGTATTGAGCAACCAATTAAAGCGAATCAAATTCAAGAAATGAAATTACTTTGCCAACAAACGCCATTTCCAATCGCTTTAGATGAAGAATTAATTGGTGTTTTTGGAATAGAAATAAAACGAAAACTACTTGAAGAAATTCAACCACAATACATCATTTTAAAACCGAGCTTAGTTGGTGGGTTCAAAGGAACATTAGAATGGATTTCGATTGCCGAAAGTTTAAATATAGGTTGGTGGATAACTTCCGCATTAGAAAGTAACATTGGATTAAACGCAATTACTCAATTTACTTTTACCTTAAATAATCTAATGCCGCAAGGTTTAGGAACGGGTGGTTTGTACACCAATAACTTTGATTGTCCGCTAGAAATTGAGAAGGGACACATTCAATACAATCCTAATAAAAACTGGAATACTAACAATTTGTTTTCTAACTAATACGTTTCTGATTCTTTTTACGTTTTATATTTTAAACTAATTAAAAATGAAACGAAACTTATTAATCACTCTTGTTGTTATTACTTTTTTGTCCTTAGCTTTTTTTGGATTTAAAACCTTTGTTACGTCAATTTATAATCAAAGAGATTGCGAATTTGCAAACATTGATAATATTGAGGTTAATGTAGGTATCGATATACCTTCAATTGAAAGTACTGCTTGTAATTACAACGAAATAAAAAATCAAAAATCAGTCTATTTCAAATTTGATAAAGAAGTGAATATTCAAGATTATTATACATCTAATCACTTTAAAAATTTAGAATATTCTGATTTGGTTAAATTTAAAAATTTAGATTTTGTTGGTAATAAAAGACCATTTAATGATGGATTAAACAATTATTTTTACAAAAGCGAAATGAGACGTTCGAATTCCTTTTATGCGATTCTAAATACAGACACAAAAGAATTATGGATTGTAATTTCTTTTAAAGATTGATGCAAATAGGTTACTTTTACATTCTGAAATCAAAAATCGTTAATCTACATTCATAAATCAAATGTTACGTTTAAAATTACCAACCGACCCAAGATGGGCCAACATTGCCGAAGGAAACTTAGAGGAAATTCTTACTGATCATGCGTGGTGTGAAATTAAAGCAGCATCTAATGCAATGATGTTAATTAATTTGTTGCCGGAGTTTACAGAAATTACTACCGAGTTAACTTCAATTGCAAAAGAAGAATTAGATCATTTTGAACAAGTACATGAGATTATCAAATCACGAGGTTGGGTTCTAGGTCGTGAACGAAAAGATAGTTATGTAAATGATTTATTTAAGTTCATGAAGCCTGGTAATCGCAAGCATTTAATTGTGGAGCGTATGTTATTCGCGGCAATGATTGAAGCAAGAAGTTGCGAACGTTTCAAAGTACTTTCCGATAACATAAAAGACGAAGAATTAGCTGTTTTTTATAGAGAATTAATGATTTCGGAAGCTAATCACTATACTTCTTTCTTACAATTTGCCCACGAATTAGCAGAAGAAGGTTACGACGTTAAAAAGCGTTGGGAAGAATGGTTAGAATTTGAAGCAAAGGTGATTGCAAGCTACGGAAAATCGGAGACGATTCATGGATAAAAGTATGTTGTCTCAGTCTCAGTTTTCAGATATTCTGCGACTGTAAACTGCGACTGTCAAATATTTTTAGCTTCAATCCACTTACTCATATACTTAGTGCTTTGTAAACTTTGATGTTGTAAAATTTGCCCAAAGAAATTTTGAGTTCTATGGTTTTTTAAATTTTCTTGAAGATTTTCTACTTGATTCATAAAATCACGCTCGAATAATTCTTTTTTGAAACGTTTTTCAATTATTTCATACCCATTTTTTTGAGCGGTTTCCCAATGAGATTTATCTTTATACAATTCGAAAGCTTTTTTTACAAAGTCATTTTCATCAGAGATAAATCCATTCCAATCTAAATTTCCGTGCATTCCTTCGGCACCCATTTTTGTGGTTATTGAAGGCAATCCCAATTGCATAGCTTCAAATAATTTTCCTTTTAAACCCGCTCCGTACGGAATTGGAGCTAACAAAACTCTTGATTTTGCATAAACTTCTGTAACACTTTCTGCTCTTCCTTTAATTAGAAACCCTTCTTTTTCGTTATGTAATTGTTTGGCTTTTTCCGTAACATATGCACCATAAACATGAAGTTCGGCTTCGGGAAGTTGTTTTTTGATAAATTTCCAATGTTTTTTCAATTGTAAAACGGTTTGCCAATTGGGTTCATGCAAAAAGTTTCCTATACTGATAAAATGATTTCGTTCTTTAAACTTTGGAACATTTGGATTTATTTCTTCCGATAGGAAAGGCAAATAGTACAAAAGAGAAACATCAATTTTAAACGTTTCAGTAGCCAATTGCATTTCGTATTCTGAAATCAACAACGTCAAATCACATCTGTAAATCGATGCCATTTCGCGTTTAAAAACATCGGAAATATAATCTTCAAAAACCAATTCACGATTTTGTTTGAAAGCCATTTCTCTAGCTTTTCTTAAGAAATGTAAATCTTCGGTATCTAAAATTCGCAAAGCATTCGGACAGTTTTCCATCACACGCCAACCGTATTGCTCTTCTATCATGAATCGGTCAAATAGTACGACATCAGGATTTAATACTGTAATTTCAATATCAAAACTGCTATCATTCAATTGAATAACTTTGGTTTGAACCGAAATCGTACTCAAATCAAACGAAAATTCTGATTTTGAAGCCGAACACAAAAAGGTGATTTCATATCCTTGCTTTTGAAACAACGATATGAGTTGCAACATTCTGCTTCCAGCTGCTGTTGAATTAGGTTCTGGCCAAACGGCTCCAATGATGACTAAATGCTTCATAAGGCAAAGATAGTTATATGTTTTTAGGTTTCAAGTTTCAGGTTTCAAGTTCAAATTGAAAATTTAAAAGTAAATTTGCACTAATCACTAATCACTAAAAAATGAGTTTTTTCAAATTTTGTCCAAGTTGTGCCTCAACCCATTTTATGTTTCCTGATAATTGTCGGTTTTTGTGTGATGATTGTGGTTTTACTTATTATCACAGCATTGCAGCAGCTGTAGCCATAATTTTTACATTTGAAGACAAAGTGTTTGTTTACAGTAAAAAATATCAATACTGACAAAGTAAAAAAGGATTTACTATGTGGATTAATTTTGACTCATAAGGTGATAGAGGAAAATTATTTGAAGTAAATTAATACAGACATATATATAAGCAAAATATGAAGCAGATTTTTTTATTCATTAATGATTAATATTTCATAAACGTAAAGATAATCTTATTTTTTTCTCTTTTTTGAAATACTTTTCTTATATTGCAGTCATAACTTTAAAAACTTTAATTATGAAAAAATTATTTTTTACAATTGCTTTATTGGTTGCAATACCAATTTTCTCTCATCAGAATAGTAGAGTTACTATTACTGAAAATGTTACAACTACAGTTTGTGTCCCTTTTAAGGTTGTAGGAGCAGGTCCTAATGAAGCCTACTTTTACTCTAAAGATTGTGCGTTAACTTTTATTTCAATTAATGGAGGAGATCTTTTTAAAGGTAACTATTGTGTGGATGAAGATAAAGTTTTTATTTGTTTATAATTTTTATGAATTATAAATTGTAAATTCTTTTTAATAATACTTATTTAAAACTCTTCTTATTTGGGAAGAGTTTTATTTTTTAATCAAATTTGATTTTGAAAACTGTGTCCAAGAGTTTTTAAAGTTTACAAAAGTAAAAGCTTGATATTTTATGAACTTAAATTGACAATCTATGAAACGGATTTACTTTCACTAAATACTCATAGTAAGAATTTTTCACATTGAGTACAATTATGAATTAGTTTACTCCATTCTTTTTTCAAATTCTAATTGAAAATTTAAAAGTAAATTTGCGTAAACTACTAATCACTAAAAAATGAGTTTCTTTAAATTTTGTCCAAGTTGTGCTTCAACCCATTTTACGTTTCCTGATAATCGTCGGTTTTTGTGTGATGATTGTGGTTTTACGTATTATCATAACATTGCCGCTGCTGTAGCCATAGTTTTTACGTTTGAAGATAAAGTATTGTTTACAGTACGAAACGTTAATCCAGACAAAGAAAAATGGGATTTACCAGGAGGTTTTGTTGATCCGAATGAAACTGCGGAAGAAGCGGCTTGTAGAGAAATTAGAGAAGAATTGGGAATTGAAATTTCAAACAGTGATTTAAAATACATTACCACTTCACCAAATAATTATTTGTATAAAAATATTCCGTACAGAACGATGGATATTTTTTACGAATGTCCACTAAAATCAGATGTTATCACAATTAATGCTGAAGACGAAATCCAAGCTTTAATTTGGGTAAAACGTTCAGAAATTGATTTGGAGAAAATTGGTTTTGTTTCGATTCGAAAGGTGATAGGTGAAAAGTACCTAAGGTAGTTTTTTGTAATTTTCAGGTAAATCGCGGTAAGCATAATATTGCAAAACTTCTTCTAAAGCAGCTTTCATAGCTTTATTTACAGGTAGAAAAATATTTCCGAGTTTAAAATCTATTTGTGAAAGTTGCATGTAATATTCAGTGAAAATAGGTACAGATAAATTTGTATTTATAGCAGTTGTAGCATTCTCAAAATTTGTCGATTGCCCTTCTTTTATGATGTTACAAGTTGCTATACGCAATTTTCCGTATTTATCTGTTGTTGCTCCAAAACCAAAAAGCCTACAAATTAAACCTCTATATTGATACGTACTGCAATTTCCAGAAGTAAATTCTGCCAACGATTTTGGACGGTATAAAAAGCAAGTAGCTGTTGTGTTTTGTTCTAATTCTATTAATGTTTCTTCAGCTTGACCATTTAAAAAAACGTGAAATGCCCAAGGTAAAAACTCTAGTGGCGAAGCATCAATTTCGGGTGTTGAGCAACATTTTCCACATCCTGCAATACAACCTAACTTGGTTTCTTTTTGGAATTCTATAATTTCCACATCAAGATTTTGAAACAACGTTTCTACTAATCTTACGCGATTTTCTATAGAATTATCCATTTTTGATTGTTTTACAAAGAGTTAAGGTATAAAAAAAAGCGTTCAAATTCATGAACGCTTCTTTAATTTTGTGACCTCGACTGGATTCAAACCAGTAACCTTCTGAGCCGTAATCAGATGCGCTATTCAGTTGCGCCACGAGGCCGATTTTGTGAGTGCAAATATAGATATATTTGTGTAAATTGCAAACCCTAACAAGAAAAAAAGTAAATAAAAATGAACTTACAAGACTATATTCGTGATATTCAAGATTTTCCAAAACCAGGAATCGGATTTAAAGATATAACTCCGTTATTACTTTCTTCAGAAGCAACAGCTTTTTGCTTGGAAACATTGGTTAATTCGTTACAAAATCAAAAAATTGATAAGGTAATAGGAGTGGAGAGCCGTGGTTTTTTCTTTGGTATGTTATTAGCACAAAAATTAAATGCGGGATTTATTCCCGTTCGTAAACCTAAAAAATTACCTTTCGATACAATTAGTGCTTCTTATGAGTTGGAATATGGTACTGATACTTTGGAAATGCATGTAGATGCCATTCAACCTGGAGATAAAATTTTAATTCACGATGATGTTTTAGCTACAGGAGGAACTGCAAAAGCGGTTTGTGAATTAGTAGAGCAATTAGGTGGCGAAATTGTGCAAATGAATTTCTTAATGGAATTATCGTTTTTAAACGGAAGAGAAAAACTTGGAAATAAGGAAATTTTTGCTGCTTTAACGTATTAAAAATAAAAAACCATTCGCTTAGGCGAATGGTTTTTTTAAACAAACTAAACCAATTAATTGCTGTATTAAAAAGCGTATTTATTTTCGCTAATAATTTTTGCAGCAATTTTTTCACGAAGACCAATTACATTTGGCATATTCGTATATTTTGTAAAACGTTTTAATCCCATTAACATCATGCGTTGTTCGTCACCTTCAGCAAAAGAAACGATTCCTTCTTTTCCTTTTTGGTTTACGATATCTACTGCATGATATAAGTATAATTTTGCCATAGCAATTTGTTCTTGAACTTTATCTTCGCCTTCTTTTTTAGCTAATTTTTCCGTTCTAAGAATAGTACTTTCTGCCATGTAGATTTCGATTAAGATATCAGAAGCAGCCATTAATAATTGTTGGTGTGATTCTAATTCTGGTCCGTATTTTTGAACTGCAGCACCAGCAACCATTAAGAATACTTTTTTCAATTTGGCAATCATTTCTTTTTCTTCAGCAAATAATTCTGAATAATCTGGAATATCGAAAGAAGGAATTCCCATTAGTTCTTCAGCGACAGCCATTGCTGGACCTAATAAATCCACATGACCTTTCATTGCTTTTTTTACTAACATTCCAACTGATAACATTCTGTTGATTTCGTTAGTTCCTTCGTAAATTCTTGCGATACGAGCATCTCTCCAAGCACTTTCCATTGGTGCATCTTCTGAGAATCCCATTCCACCAAAAATTTGAATTCCTTCGTCTGTACACGCTTGCACATCTTCAGAAACCGCTACTTTTAAGATAGAACATTCGATTGCAAATTCTTCTACACCTTTTAATTCAGCTTCTTGGTGCGAATTTCCTTCACTAACTCTAATATTGATTCTATTTTCGATATCAGATGCAGCTCTGTAAGTAGCACTTTCTCCTGCATAAGCATTTGTAGCCATTTCAGCAATTTTAGCTTGGATAGCTCCAAAACTTGAAATAGGCGTTTTAAACTGAACTCTTTCGTTAGCATAATGTACAGCTCCAGTAATGGTTCTACGTTGTGCTTCTAAACAAGCAGCTGCTAATTTAATACGACCAACATTTAAAGCATTCATAGCAATTTTAAAACCTTCGCCACGACCTGCCAACATATTTTCTACAGGTACTTTTGTTTCGTTAAAGAAAACCTGACGAGTAGAAGAGGAGCGAATACCTAATTTGTGTTCTTCATCACCCATTGAAATTCCGTTTGAAGGATCATTTTCGACAATGAAACCTGTAATATTTTTATCATCTTCGATACGAGCAAAAACAATCATTACGTTACAAAAACCTGCATTAGAAATCCACATTTTTCCACCTGTGATTTTATAATGTGTGCCATCTTCTGAAAGTACTGCTTTTGTTTTTCCAGAGTTAGCATCAGAACCTGCTCCTGGTTCTGTTAAACAGTAAGCTCCAAACCATTCGCCTGAAGCTAATTTTGGTACATATTTTTGTTTTTGTTCTTCTGTTCCGTATAAGGTAATTGGCATAGTTCCAATTCCAGTGTGCGCTCCAAAAGCTGTTGAAAACGAACCAGTTGCTCCCGAAATATAATCACAAACTAAAACCGTGTTTACGAATCCCATTTCCATACCACCGTAAGCAGCAGGAACGGCAACACTTAAGTAACCTAATTCACCAGCTTTACGCATAATGTCTTCGGTTAAAGCGTAATCTTTCTTTTCGAAGCGTTCTTTGTTTGGCCAAATTTCTTTGTCTACGAATTCGATAACCGAATCACGCATCATAACTTGTTCTTCATTGAAGTCTTCTGGTGTGAAGATGTCTTCGCATTTTGTTTCTTTTACAAGGAATTGACCTCCTCTAATGATATCTGACATAACTTTTATTTTTTGGAGAAAAGAAATCTTAATTTCTATTCATTATTGGTTAATTATTTTTTTGGAACACAGATTGAAGAAATGGATAAAATTTTAAAAATTTCTCTGATTTTTCCAATCTGTGTTCCTTTATTTTTATTTCAAAAATTCAAAAATTCCGGCAGCACCTTGACCAGTTCCAACACACATTGAAACGATTCCGTATTTGCTGTTTCTCAGGCGCATTTCGTCAAACAATTGAACGGATAGTTTAGCACCGGTACAACCTAGTGGGTGACCTAAAGCAATAGCTCCACCGTTAACATTTACGATTTCAGGATTTAAACCAAGTTCTCTAACTACAGCAAGAGATTGTGCTGCAAAAGCTTCGTTTAACTCAATTAAATCAATTTGGTCTTGTTTTAATCCTGCTTGTTTTAATGCCTTTGGAATTGCAGTAACTGGACCAATTCCCATGATTCTTGGTTCTACACCTGAAGCAGCGTAGCTTACCATTCTTGCGATTGGTTCTAAGTTTAATTCTTTAACCATTTCTTCGCTCATGATTAAAACGAAGGCCGCTCCATCACTCATTTGCGAAGAGTTTCCAGCCGTAACCGATCCATCAGCAGCGAATACAGGACGTAACCCAGCTAAAGCTTCAACAGAAGTACCTGCTCTTGGACCTTCGTCTTTATTTACTACATAAGATTTTGTTTCTTTTTTACCATTTTCATTGATAAACGTTTGTTCCACTGTGATAGGAGCAATTTGTTTATCGAATTTACCTTCTGCTTGTGCTTTTAAAGCTTTCATATGTGAATGATACGCAAACTCATCTTGATCAGCACGAGAAACATTGAATTGTTTTGCAACTGCTTCAGCTGTTAATCCCATACCCCAGTAATAATCTTCGTGACCTGCAGCAGCCACTTTGTAATCTGGTGTTGGTTTATAACCTCCCATTGGAATGTAACTCATACTTTCGGCACCACCAGCAATGATACAATCTGCCATTCCAGACTGAATTTTAGCCGTTGCCATTGCGATAGTTTCTACTCCAGATGCACAATATCTGTTTACGGTAACACCAGGAACATCGGTAATTTTTAATCCCATTAATGAAATTAAACGCCCAACGTTCAAACCTTGTTCTGCTTCCGGCATGGCATTTCCTACCATTACATCATCAATACGTGCTTTGTCGAAATCAGGCAAATCCTTCATCATGTGTTCGATGGTTTCTGCTGCTAATTCATCAGGACGTTTAAAACGAAAAACTCCTTTTGGTGCTTTTCCTACTGCGGTTCGGTAACCCGAAACTATATATGCGGTTGTATTTTTCATATCTAATATTTTTTTCTACCAATATTTCGCCTCTAGGAGGCTATTAATTACGTAAAGGTTTACCCTTAGTTAGCATATATTGAATTCTCTCAAGAGATTTTCTTTCTCCTGTTAAAGATAAAAAGGCTTCTCTTTCTAAATCCAATAAGTATTGTTCAGAAACTAAAGTTGCTTCTGATAAATCACCACCAGCCATTACATAAGCTAGTTTGTTTGCAATTTTCTTATCGTGTTCAGAAATGTATTTACCAGCTTCCATTTGGTCAGTTCCTACTAAGAACATTCCCAATGCTTGTTTACCTAATACTTTGATATCTTTTCTTCTTACTGGTTGGGTGTAACCTTGTTCTGCCATTTGTAAAGCTACTTGTTTTGCTGTTGCAATTTGGCGGTCTTTGTTTACCACAACGATATCTCTTCCTTTTTGTAAAACTCCGGTATCAAAGCCTTCATAAGCTGAAGTTGCTACTTTTGCCATTCCAACGGTTAAGAAATATTCTTGTAAAACATTTAATTCCACATCGTTTTTACGGAATAAATCAGAAGCTCTTAAAGCCATTTCTTTAGAACCACCACCGCCAGGAATTACACCAACACCAAATTCTACTAATCCGATGTAAGTTTCTGCTGCGGCAACAGCTCTGTCTGCGTGCATGGTTAATTCGCAACCACCACCAAGAGTCATTCCATGAGGCGCAGCTATAACTGGAATTGCAGAATAACGACAACGCATCATCGTGTCTTGGAACATTTTGATGGCCATGTTTAATTCGTCATATTCTTGTTCGACTGCCATCATGAAAATCATTCCTAAATTAGCTCCAACAGAGAAATTAGCGCCTTGATTTCCAATTACTAAACCATTATAATCTTTTTCAGCGATGTCAATAGCTTTGTTGATTCCTTGTAAAACACCAGCGCCAATTGAATTCATTTTAGATGTAAATTCTAAATTGATGATTCCATCACCTAAATCGGTAATGATAGAATCGCTGTTGTTCCATATTTTTTTGCTTTCGCGAATGTTATTTAAGATAATGAAGGCATCTTGACCTGGAATTTTCTCTACTTTTTTGTTGGTGATGGAGTAGAAGTGCGTTGCTCCATCTTTAATCGAATAGAAAGAAGTGTTTCCTGAAACTAACATATCGGTTACCCAAGAAGCAGGTTGATAACCTTCCGCTTTCATTAATTCAATACCTTTTTCAACTCCGATGGCATCCCAAATTTCGAATGGACCGTTTTCCCAACCGAATCCAGCTTTCATTGCATCATCGATTTTGTAGAAAGCATCTGTTATTTCAGGAATTCTATTTGAACAATATTGGAACATTGAAGCGAAGTTTTTTCTGTAGAAATCTCCTGCTTTGTCTTTTCCAGTTACTAAAACTTTGAATCTGTCGATTGGTTTTTCAATCGTTTTGGTTAATTCTAAAGTTGCGAAAGAGGCTTTTTTATTCGCTCTGTATTCTAATGTATCTAAGTCTAAAGTTAGAATGTCTTTACCTTCTTTTTTGTAGAAACCTTGTCCTGTTTTGCTTCCTAACCATTTGTTTTCCATCATTTTGTTAACAAATTCTGGAAGTTTGAATAATTCATGAGCTTCGTCGTTTGGACAATTTTCATAAATTCCGTTAGCCACATGAACTAAAGTATCTAAACCAACAACATCAACCGTTCTAAAAGTAGCCGATTTTGGTCGACCAATAACTGGTCCAGTTAATTTATCAACTTCTTCAACTGTTAATCCCATTTCTTTTACTTGGTGGAACAAACTTTGGATTCCGAAGATTCCAATTCTATTTCCGATGAAAGCTGGAGTATCTTTTGCTACAACTGAAGTTTTTCCTAAGAATTTTTCACCATAACCATTTAAGAAATCTAAAACTTCATTAGAGGTTTTTGGACCAGGAATGATTTCAAATAATTTTAAGTAACGTGCTGGATTGAAAAAGTGCGTTCCACAGAAATGTTGTTGAAAATCTTCGCTTCTTCCTTCGCTCATGAACTGAATTGGAATCCCAGACGTATTTGAAGTAACTAAAGTTCCTGGTTTTCTGTATTTGTCAACTTGTTCGAAAACAATTTTCTTGATGTCTAAACGTTCTACTACAACTTCGATAATCCAATCGGCAGTTGCAATTTTTGACATATCATCTGTAGTATTACTTGTTGTAATTCTTGATGCAAAACTTGGATGATAAATAGGAGAAGGCTTCGATTTTAAAGCGTTAGCTAAATGATCATTAACTAATCGGTTTCTAACGGCTTTACTCTCTAAAGTCAATCCTTTTTTCTTTTCTGCTTCGGTTAGTTCGTTTGGCGCTATGTCTAATAATAAGACTTCTACACCAATATTAGCAAAATGGCAAGCGATACCACTTCCCATAATTCCGGAACCAATAACAGCAACTTTTTTAATATTACGTTTCATGTTTATAGGTTTGTTGTTTTATTTGTCGTTATAGATTTTTTTTTCTGCAATTAATTCGTTGATGATTTCGGCAACTTCCATAAAATGTTGAAGTTTTTCTTCACTAATATGTTGTTTTACGGTTTCATTGAAACGAAGTACGGTTTCTTTAGAAAGTTCTCTTTTTTCTTTCCCTTCTTTGGTTAATTGAATTATTACACCACGACCATCAGTTGGATTTTTTTTACGAGTAATTAATCCTCTTTCTTCCATCGATTTTAGTGTTCTGGTTAAGCTTGTGGCTTCCATTCCCATTTTTGGACCAAGAGTTGTTGATGGCGAACCATTTTCTCTATCGATGCTTAAAAGTGCAAAACCCGTTGCCATTGTAGCGTTGTATTTTGCCGCTTCTTCGTTGTACATCCTGGCAACTGCTTGCCAAGTTGCTCTAAGTATATAGTCTATTGTTTTATCTTTCATAGAATTATCTATCTAAACTTTTTCAAATATAAAAAAAAATACTATGCATGCATAGTATTTTTAACATTTTTTTCAAAATTTAACATTTTAAAATAGCAAAACCCACGAAATGTGGGTTTTAGAGTTTTTATCCGTAAATTTTTTGATATAAATCGTTATATTTTTCTTTAATTATTTTACGTTTCAATTTCATAGTAGGAGTTAAGTGACCATCAACGATTGACCAAACATCTGGGGTAAGTTCAAAACGTTTTACTTTTTCCCAATTTCCGAATTTTTCATTGCTATGGTCAATTTCTTCTTGAATTCTATCAATTACCATTTTATTAGCACATAATTCTTCATTGGTATTAAATTTAAGATTATGTCGATTTGCCCAATCTCTAACAAATTCAAAATTTGGTTGAATGAAAGCAGCTGGCATTTTTTCGCCATCTCCAATAACCATGATTTGTTCAATAAAACGCGATTGTTTGAAAGTATTCTCTAAAATTTGTGGTGCTACGTATTTTCCACCTGAAGTTTTGAACATTTCTTTTTTACGATCGGTAATTTTTAGGAAACCATCAGAATCAATTTCACCGATATCACCTGTATGGAAATAACCATCTTTTAAAACTTCAGCAGTTTGAGTTTCATCTTTGTAATATCCCATCATTACGTTTGGACCTTTACATAAGATTTCTCCATCTTCTGCAATTTTAACTTCAACACCGTCTAATACTTTTCCAACGGTTCCTACTCTGAAACCACCATTTCTCATATCGTTTACTGAAATTACAGGAGAAGTTTCTGTTAAACCATAACCTTCCATAACTGGAATATTAGCAGCACAAAAAACTTTTGTTAATCTACTTTGTAACGCTGCACTTCCTGAAACTAGTAATTCTAATTCACCACCTAAACCTTCTTGCCATTTAGAGAAAATTAATTTTCTAGCAATTTTAAGTTTAAATTCGTAAAAAGCACCGTTTTGTTTATAAGGTTTGTAATCCATACCTAAATTTAATGCCCAGAAGAAAAGCGCTTTTTTGATTCCACTTAAATCAGCTCCTTTTGCATAAATTTTATCGTATACTTTTTCTAATAAACGAGGAACAACCGACATAACGTGTGGTTTTACTTCTTTTAAGTTGTCTGAAATCTTTTCAATACTTTCAGCGAAGTAAATAGAGATACCGTAATATTGATATAAATACGTCAACATTCTTTCGAAAATATGACAAATAGGTAAGAAACTTAAAGCTCTTGTATCTCCAGCTCTTAATGGAACTCTTGGAGCACTCATTAAAACATCTGAAACAATATTTTGATGAGACAACATAACACCTTTTGGTCTTCCTGTTGTTCCAGATGTATAGATAATTGTTGCTAAATCAGTTGTGGAAACATTATTTTTTCTGTCTTCAACTACATCCTGGTTAGAAGTATCAGCTCCTAATTCTAAGATTTCTTTCCAACTTTTGCATGCTTCAATATCATTATAAGAGAAAACATCTTTTAATAAAGGAACGTTAGCTTTTATACTTTGCAATTTTTCATATACCTCAAGATCAGATACAAAAACATATTGCGATTCTGAGTGATTTAAAATATATTCATAATCTTCGGCTGAAATTGTTGGATACATTGGAACAGTTTGCGCTCCTGTTTGTAATACACCAATATCTGTGATATGCCATTCTGTTCTGTTGTTAGACGAAATGATAGCAATTTTATCATTTTTATTTACGCCTAAACGAAGTAAACCTCTTGAAATAGCATTGGCTTTGTCTAAATATTCTTGTGTAGAAGTTTTTACCCAAGTATCTCCATATTTAGTAACTAGAGCATCCTTTAAATTATACTTTTCTAATTGATAATAAGGAAAGTCAAATAAGCGTGTAATATTGTTCATAATTCGCAATTATTATTTTATGCAAATTATAAAAATAAAATTAATTATACAATTTTTTAAATAATTGATAATCTTATGGTTAGTATTTTAACAAAAATAAAATACTATGCCTGCCTACTAATTTTTACTTTAATTGAGAAAGTGTGATGATAATTATTGAAATAATTGCCAAAATGATTCCGAAGTAATTCCATTTGGTCATTTTTTCTTTAAACAGAAGTATTCCTGCTAAACTTCCTAAAATAATTACACCCATATTCATCCCAGCAAAAACAGTGGATGGATTTTCTGCCAAGGCTTTGTGTGCTTTTAAATAAAAGAGAATGTTTCCGAAATTTAAAATTCCTAATGCCAATCCCCAAAGTACATTTTTCATTCCGAGTTTTTCTTTTTGGACAATTATTTTTCCAATCAAAAATAAAATTGAAACTATAAAAGCACCACAGAAAATTAAAAATAAAGAAGTAGTAAAACTAAACGCTTTAAAAACAGCGACTTTCTTAAATAAAATATCAATAATTCCAAATCCGAATAAAACCAATAAAGGATAAACCCAATTATTTGATTTACTTTCTGATTTTTTATTTAATGTAAAAAAGATGGCTGAAAATCCAACAACAAACCCAATTATTTTGAGTGAACTGAAAGTTTCATTAAATAGGTAGTAAGAAGCAATTAGCGGAATAAATAAGGAAAGTCGTTGCGCAATATCGGTTTTTACGATTCCAGTAAGTTTGATGGATTTTGCTTGAATAAAAAATACAACAGGTAATAAAAATGCTAAACTTATAAAAAGCGAATACGGAACCGATTTTTGCTCAATAGCTAAATTAGGTTGGTAAGTAAAATAGGTGAGTAGTAACGCCGAAAAATAATTAAACGTAATGATTTGAAATACATTTAACTGAAATCGTTTGGCTACTTTTAAAAATATTCCAACGGAAACACTACAAATTACACTTAAAATGACAAACCACATATTCTTTTATTTTGACACAATAGTACAAAAAAAAACACCTTAATTAAAAGATGCTTTTATAAAGTATATATTCATGTTAATTTTATTTCTTGAAATTTACAAAAAAAAAATTGATATTATTAAATCGAATATTCCAAAAACTATTAAATATACTATATTATTAATATAGGTAATTTTTTCTTTTAAAATAGGGTTACCTCCACTTGTATTTGTAAATGATTGATTTTCATTTTTAATATCATCAATTCCAAAGCTCGAACCAGAATCATATTGATTTGAATTTATAAAAATATAGATTAACAATCCAAATAGTGTTATTATAAAGAAAGCTAATATTCGTTTTTTTGTAAACATTTATTTCTTATTTTCAATCCATTTTCTAGCATTTACAAATGCTTCTAACCAAGGAGAAACTTCATCTTTTTGTCCTCTATCCGGATAATTTGCCCAGTTCCAAGGGAAAGTCGAACGCTCAATATGTGGCATCATTACTAAATGTCTTCCAGTAGTATCACACATCATAGCGGTGTTAAAATCAGAACCATTTGGATTTGCTGGATATCCTTCGTATGCATATTTAGCTACGATGTTATATTTTTCTTCTGAATATGGTAATTTGAATTTTCCTTCACCATGTGAAATCCATACGCCTAAAGTTGTTCCTTCTAAAGTGGATAACATCACTGAATTATTCTTCTGAACCGTTACCGAAGTAAAGCCACTTTCGTGTTTGTTCGAAGTATTGTGGTGCATTTTTCCATGAACTTCGTGTTCGGGATTAATCAATTCTAATTCCATTAATAACTGACAACCATTACAAATTCCAACAGAAAGTGTGTCTTCACGTTTGAAGAAATTTTTCAAAGCCGTATTTGCTTTTTCGTTGTATAAAAACGCTCCAGCCCAACCTTTAGCCGAACCTAAAACATCAGAATTAGAGAATCCTCCAACGGCTCCAATGAATTGAATGTCTTCCAATGTTTCTCTTCCCGAAATTAAATCGGTCATGTGGACATCTTTTACATCAAATCCTGATAAGAACATTGCATTTGCCATTTCTCGTTCTGAATTACTTCCTTTTTCGCGAATGATTGCTGCTTTTGGTCTTGGTTTTGAGCCATCAATCACAGGTAATTTACCATCAAAATGCGATGGGAAAGTGAATTGTAATTTCTGATTTTTGTAATTGTCAAAACGTGCTTGCGCCATTCCGTTTTTAGATTGTTTTGAATCTAAAAGGAAAGAAGTTTTAAACCAAGTATCTCTTAAAGTTGAAATGCTAAATGTTAAACTATCTTCACCATTAATAACGGTAAACGCATCACCATCGATAGCCGAACCAATTTTGAAAATCTCAATATTATGTTGTGCGAAAGTTGCTTCCACTTCAGCATCTGCTTGGAAAACAACTCCGATATTCTCATTAAATAAAGCTTTAACCGTATCTTTTTCTCCTAAAGAAGTCAAGTCGATTAACGCACCTAATTTATCATCTGCAAAACACATTTCTAATAGCGTAGTGATTAAACCACCGCTTCCAATATCGTGTCCTGCTTTAATTTTTCTGTCTTTAATTAAATCTTGTAAAACGTTGAACGCTTTTTTGAAGAATTCCGAGTTTTGAATCGTTGGAACATCATTTCCAATTTTATTCAACACTTGAGCGAATGAACTTCCACCTAATTTAAACGAATCTTGCGATAAGTTGATGTAGTAAATGTTACCTCCGTTTCTTTGTAAAACTGGTTCTACGACTTTAGTAATATTTGAACAATTTCCAGCTGCTGAAATAATAACCGTTCCTGGTGCGATTACTTCATCATTTGGATATTTTTGCTTCATTGAAAGTGAATCTTTTCCTGTTGGAATATTGATTCCCAATTCGATAGCAAAATCCGAACAACCTTTTACTGCTTCATATAAACGAGCATCTTCACCTTCATTTTTACAAGCCCACATCCAGTTGGCTGATAATGAAACCGATTTCATTCCTTCTTTTAAAGGAGCCCAAACTAAATTTGATAAAGCTTCACCAATAGCAGTTCTTGAACCCGCCACAGGATTTACCAATGCTGAAATAGGCGAGTGCCCAATCGAAGTAGCAATTCCTTCTTTTCCTTTGAAATCCAATGCCATTACTCCGACATTGTTTAAAGGTAATTGTAATGGACCCACACATTGTTGTTTAGCAACGCGTCCGCCTACACAACGGTCAACTTTATTGGTTAACCAATCTTTACAAGCTACTGCTTCTAATTGTAAAACTTGACTTAAATAGCTTGCTATATTTTCTTTTGAATATTCTAAATCAGAGTAATTGGTTGCAACGGTTTTATCCGTCATAATTGTTTTTGGCGAACTTCCGAAGAAATCTTCCAAAGCATAATCCATTGGTTTTACACCAGTCGATTTTGATTCGAAAGTAAATCTATGGTCGTTAGTTACGTCACCCACTTGATACATTGGAGAACGCTCTCTGTCGGCAATTCGTTGTAACGTTTCGATGTCTTTTTCACCAATAACTAATCCCATTCTTTCTTGCGATTCGTTTCCGATGATTTCTTTAGCTGAAAGCGTTGGGTCACCAACTGGTAATTTATCTAAATCGATTAATCCTCCTGTTTCTTCTACTAATTCTGATAAACAATTCAAATGTCCACCAGCACCATGATCGTGAATGGAAACAATCGGATTGTTATCACTTTCTACCAAACCACGTATAGCATTAGCCGCACGTTTTTGCATTTCTGGATTCGAACGTTGGATGGCATTCAATTCAATTCCTGAACCAAAAGCACCTGTGTCTGCAGAAGAAACCGCAGCACCGCCCATTCCAATTCTATAATTTTCTCCACCTAAAATAACGATTTTATCGCCAGCAGTAGGTTTCTTTTTAATCGCTTGATCTAATTTTCCGTAACCAATTCCACCTGCTTGCATGATTACTTTATCGTAACCAATTTTACGATTGTTTTCTTCGTGCTCGAAAGTTAAAATAGAACCTGTAATTAAGGGTTGTCCAAATTTATTTCCAAAATCAGATGCTCCGTTAGAAGCTTTAATCAAAATATCCATTGGCGTTTGGTACAACCAAGGTCTTTCAGCCATTCCGTTTTCCCATGGACGTTCTTCTGCTAAACGTGAGTATGAAGTCATGTAAACAGCAGTTCCTGCTAATGGTAATGAACCTTGCCCACCTGCTAAACGGTCACGAATTTCTCCTCCTGAACCTGTTGCAGCTCCGTTGAAAGGCTCAACTGTTGTTGGAAAGTTGTGTGTTTCTGCTTTTAATGAAAGAACCGAATCAAATTCTTTTTCTTGATAGAAATCAGGTTTGTCAGCGCTTTTTGGAGCAAATTGCGTTACTTTCGGACCTTTAACAAAAGCTACGTTATCTTTATAAGCCGAAACAATATCGTTGGGATTTGTTTCGGATGTTTTCTTGATTAGTTTGAATAAAGAAGTTGGTTTTTCTTCGCCATCAATCACAAATGTGCCATTAAAAATTTTGTGACGGCAGTGCTCTGAATTGGCTTGTGAGAAAGCAAAAATCTCAGAATCCGTTAATTTTCTTCCTAATTTCGTAGAAAGGTTATTCAAATATTCAACTTCTTCAGGACTTAATGCTAAACCTTCTGATTTGTTATAAGCGTCAATATCTTCAATATCCAAAATGGGTTCTGGTTGGATATTAATCGTATAAATGTCTTGATGTAACTCCGAATACTTTTGTGAAAGCATTGGGTCGAAATCAGTAAAATCGGCAGCTACTTTTTCAAATTCCTCAATACGAATGATGTCAGAAATTCCCATGTTTTGAGTAATTTCTACCGCATTTGTACTCCAAGGCGTAATCATAGCGGCACGTGGTCCAACAAAAAAATCCGACAATACGGATTTTTCTATTTTATGTGCGTTGCCAAAAAGCCAATTTAATTTGTTGATGTCTTCTGATGAAATCTCGTTTTGCGTTTGAACCGCAAAAACCGTGTTGGATTGGTTTCCGAAGAAATGAATCATTGTAGTTGTGTTTTTAGAGATAAGTCAAGACTTATCTGTATGTTTTGTGTTGTTGTTTGAAAGTGCAAATTTATTCTAAAAAGTTAGAAGTTCAAAGTTTTAAGAGCGCATAAAAACAAAAAAAGCTGTTCTTTTTTGAACAGCTTTGATTTTATTTGTTGAAAACTACATTTTACGTTTCGAAACTACTTGCATCGATTTGAATTCTTTGCCGTCTTCTGAAACATCAAACATTTCCATTTTTTGGTTGTTGTCGTCGATATAGGTAATAATTTCTTTTACTTTTTTAGCTTTTTTGGTTACTGGATCCACCATTTCCCCATAAAAAGTAGAGGTTTTTGTTGCTTCATCGTATTTTCCACGAGTAACCATCATTCCTGTTCCCATATTGTCAATCCAAGTGGATACAAATTCTTCGGTTGCATTATCGTAGGCAACCATTCCTTTTCCTTCAAATGGCATTCCGAACATATCACCAGAATACGTTCCTTCTTGATATCTTCCGCCCATAATCATTTTATAAGTTACGGTAGCAGTTGATTTCATTTCTTGTGGATTATCTGGTGACCAAAACGTTAATTCAGCATCCCAAGTTCCAGTATCTTTAGCTAACATTTCATGACCTTTTGATGGTGTAGCATAATCAGTCCAAGCTTTGGCTACCGTAGCAGAATCGGGTTTTGTTTCTGCTGTAACTTCTTCTTTAGTTGTTGTTTCTTCTGGTTTTTGCGCTTCTTCTTTTTTACAAGAAACGAATGTTAAACCAATAATTAAAAGAGATAGAGATAGATTTTTCATAATTGTATAATTTAATTGGTTAGTCAAAAGTGGTCCAATTGTAAGCACCCATATCAGTAGCGCCACTTCTTGAATTATTTAAAATATCATTAAAAGTTGAATAAGTGTTATCTGCAGTTCCTTTTGCTGCAGAATCTTCTCCAATAATTAATTCATTATTTCTTGCATCTTTAAAATCTGGATTATTAACAGTTGAATTGGTAGCAATTAAGCAAGTATTATAAAGCGTAGCATTAGAAAAATCATACAACGGATTATTCGTAAATTGATTACTAAAATCAGCAAATTTGATTAAGCAATGGTCAAAATTGTAGACAAAAGTTGTTCCTTCTTTCTTTAGATTAATAGCTAAATTACTTGAAGAATGAATAATACAATTTTTGAAATTCGCTTTGGTAAGTGCATAAATCGCATTTCCATCATAATCATCTAATAAAACTGCTGTATGTGTTGGACTTGGCCAATAATTTGCAAATGTACAATGTGTAAATTCATAACTTCCACCAAAACTACCTGCAAAAGAAGCTTGTCCACAATTATTGATAACGACATTTCTTCCTTCAATATTTCCAGTACGAGCTAAAATACCAACATTAGAACAATTATAAATTTGAGTGTTTTCAAGATCTAAAGTTGGGGTAGTAGTTCCATCGTTTCCAGTAACTAAAATTCCAACTGTTGCATTTTTTATAGTTAAATTTTTAATTTGATTATTTGTACTTCCTTGGGTTAACCAAATGGTTCCCCATTGACCAGGAACTTCTGAAAAATCTGGTTCTAAACGATCGCCTTCGAAAATCACTTCGTTTTCTAAAGCGGCTGTTGTTGAATTTGTTCCATTCACATGAATTGAAGCGTTGTTAGCAACAATTAATCCTGATTCTGCATGGAAGTGAATTCTTGCTCCAGCATCTACAACAAGTGTTTTGTTTGAAGGAACAGCTGCATAACCATAAATGACATAAGGTTTGGTATTCGTCCAATGCAATTCGTTTCCATTGATTGGATTAGTCTCTTCCAAAAATCGACCACGAATCGTAATAGGATTTCCGTCACCATCAACTCCTAAGTTTAGTTCATCATAAGTATAGGATTCATCTGGATTTTGAACTCTTCCAGGATAAATAAAATAAGCATCTTGAATTAGAGTTACTAATTCCACTTTTTGTTGATTTGGATTAGATTCATCACCAAATAAAATTTTATCGGTATATAAAAAATCAGTAGGATTTGCATCGGCAACTTCGGCAGTTACGGAAACGAAAATGTACATACTATCTTTTGCCAAAATTTCAACATTTTCAAAGATTTGACCTGCCATTCCATCTACCATTAAACGGTATTTTGATGCTGTTCCTTCTTTTAATCTAAGTGATGGAATTGAAATGTTTTTATCACTTCGGTTATATACTTTTAAGGTGTAAGTACTTGAACCAATGTCAGTAAAAACAGTATCTAAATAAACGGTGTCTTTAGAAAATTCCAAACCACCAGTTCTTGATTCAAAATCAAAATCGTTTCGACATGAAGTTAATGAAACGGCAAAACCTACCAGTAATAAAAGTAATAAACGACGCATGTAGAGTTAATTTTGGTAAATATAATTATTAATTTAAATTTTTGAAAATAAACTTTTCGTTTTAACCACATAGAAACATAGATAACCTTTTTGACTGAGTTCATTTTAGTTCAAATATTGAATTACATAGCGCTATGTTTCCTAATGTAAAGTTTGAACGCCTTTAAATTCAATTTTAGGACTATGTTTCTATGTGGTAATTATTTTGTTTTAGTCAATTTTAGTTACGTACAAATATTTATAAAACGTTAAATAACATGAAATATTCTATTCGGAATGCTTAATTTTACAAAAAATAAAGTTATGATGTTTGATAGAGAAAAAATGCTTCAATTGTGTAACGATTGGAGCAAAAATACTTTAATGAATACCTTAGATATTGTTTTCACCGATGCTGGAGAAGATTTTTTAACCGCTACAATGCCTGTGAATCCAAGAGTACATCAACCAATGGGATTATTGCATGGTGGAGCTTCTGTCGCTTTGGCAGAAAGTGTTGGAAGTGCCGCTTCATTAATGTTTGTAAATCCCGAAAAACAAGAAGTTCGTGGAATTGAAATTTCAGCAAATCATTTAAAAAGTAAACGCGAAGGAATGGTTACCGCTACTGCAAAAATTGTTCATAAAGGAGCAAGTCTACATTTGTGGGAAATTAGAATTGTTGATGAGCAAGGAAAGTTAATTTCATTGTGTAAATTGACAAATATGATACTTTCAAGAAGACAATAATGCAAGTTTTCGAAGAAATACAAGCTTTATTATTGCAACATAAACCGTTTGTGTGTTATGTCAAACCAAATGAAGCAGTTTGGAATTTACTCGTACAACAAACAGATGAAATTATTGAATTTTCCAATCAAGCTGGATTTGTTTTTATGCCTTTTCATGAAGGAAAACAATTGGTAATTCCGTTTGAAGGGAATAATTTTTCGCAAGGGAATCTTGAAAATTTAGAAAAGAAACCAACTGAAAGTTTCACTTCTGAAAGTAATCAAAAAGAAGCTTTCGAGAATTTAGTTTCTAAAGGAGTTTCAACCATTCAACAAGGTAAATTTGATAAAGTAGTTTTGTCTCGAAAAATAGTTTTGAAGGAACAAATCGCTATTGTTGAAACCTTTCAGAACTTGATTTCGACTTATCCAACGGCTTTTCGCTATTTGTTTTTTCATCCCAAAATTGGTTTATGGATGGGAGCAACGCCTGAGCAATTGGTAAAAATCAATCAAAATCAGTTTGAAACTGTCGCTTTGGCAGGAACGCAATTGTATTCCGAAAATGTAATTTGGGCAACCAAAGAAATCGAAGAACAACAATTTGTAACCGATTATATTGTAACTAAAGTAAAGGATAAAGTAAATAACCTTATTGTTTCTGATGCTAAAACAGTTAGTGCTGGAAATTTAGCACATTTAAAATCATTTATTTCAGGTGAATTAACTGCTGATTTTCAAGCGAATGATTTGATTAAAGCGTTACATCCAACACCAGCGGTTTGTGGTTTACCCAAAGAAAAAGCCATCGATTTTATTCTGAAAAATGAAGGTTATAATCGAAAATATTACGCGGGTTTTTTAGGTGAATACAATAAAGACAATCAAACCGATTTATTCGTAAATTTACGCTGTTTAGAAGTAGAAAATGATGTTGTGAATATTTACGTAGGCTGTGGCATTACAAAAGACAGTAATTCTGAAAAGGAATTCTTCGAAACGGAAAACAAGTCGATGACGATGCGAAATATTTTAGTTTCAAAATAAAATTGAAACACATAGGCACATAAAAAATTTTAAAGGGCATTGTATTTTAAATAGTTCGCATAGAAATCTATGTAAACTATGTAGAGTGAAACGACTAAAATAAACACAAAGAAAATCTATGATTCTATGTGTTTAAAAAAAATAAAAGTTTAAAAATGAAATTAGACATATTAGCTTTTGGAGCGCATCCAGACGATGTAGAATTAGGTTGTAGCGGCACGATTGCCAAAGAAGTTAGCCTTGGAAAGAAAGTCGGGATTATCGATTTAACTCGTGGCGAATTAGGAACACGTGGTTCGGTAGAAATTCGTAATTCGGAATCGGCTAAGGCTTCTGAGATTTTAGGAGTTGTGGTGCGTGAGAATTTAGATATGCGTGATGGTTTTTTCGTAAATGATGAAGCACATCAATTGAAAGTAATCGAAATGATTCGCAAATACCAACCTGAAATCGTGTTGTGCAACGCTATTACTGATAGACACATTGACCACGGAAAAGGAAGTAAATTAGTTAGCGATGCTTGTTTTTTATCAGGTTTACGACAAATTAAAACCGAGTTGAATGGAGAAGCGCAAGAAGCGTGGCGACCAAAAGTAGTCTACCATTATATTCAATGGCAAAATATTGAACCTGATTTTGTGGTAGATATTTCGGGATTTATGGATAAAAAAATGGAATCTGTCTTGGCTTATGGTTCGCAGTTTTATGATCCAAATTCAAAAGAACCGGTTTCTCCAATTACTTCAAAAAACTTTTTAGATAGTGTAAAATATCGTGCTCAAGACCTTGGAAGGCTTGTTGGAGTAGAATATGCTGAAGGTTTTACTACTGAAAGATATTTGGCTGTCAATAGCTTAGGAGATTTGAAATAAAATTGTAGTAAAAAAGTAAAAAAAATCTTTGCAAGATAGAAGTAAACCCCTATATTTGCACTCGCAAAACAAATGGTGATTGTAGCTCAGTTGGTTAGAGCGTCGGATTGTGGTTCCGAAGGTCGCGGGTTCGAGACCCGTCTTTCACCCTTAACATTGGAAAGCCCTGAAGTAATTCAGGGCTTTTTTTATTCCACAAACTTTCCTTTAAATCGAAGTATCAATTTTATAAGTCATTGTAAGTGTCAATACATATTGAATACCGACTTCTGTTTGGTTGGGATTGATGACTTTGTCAAAACCAGCACTGGAAATTCCGTCGTAGTAGAAGGTTTTGTTTTTTCGGGCGATTTTCTTTAGGTATTGGTTGCGGTTGTTGTAATTGGTTTCAATTTCTGCCGATTCAAAAGCTTGGTACATTTTGTATTGTGTTTTTGGGAAAACCGTTGCAAATTCTTCAGTAGCGCTTGGTGTTCCAATTACTCGCTTTCCAAACGATTTCATGTATCTGATTTTTTTTGCTTCGGCTAAAACCAAAGCTTCATCAAAAAGCGAATTGTGAATCGCATTGGTATCATTATTAAAATATTCGACTTTTATAATATCGTGAATTTCAAAATCGGAAGCTATCGCAATTAATTTTTCCAAACTATTAGCATTGGAAGTAGTAATAATGATGTTCTTTTTGATTTCAAAACCTTTGTCAATTTGCTGTGCAGTTTCTAAATTGGCATTGAAATCATAAATTTTGGTTTGCGAAATAAAATCGATGTAGCAGTTTTCTTTTTTGATTCCCAACGCTTTTATTTTGTCTAAAAAGCCATCAATTCGGGTATTTATTTTTTTACTGCAACCCGAAACGGTTTCGTCTTCTTGATTTAATCCTAATGTAATGACAAATCCATCGGCTTTTTTATTAAGTAGCATTTTTACAGTAACGGTTAAATGATTGTCGTTGATAGAAACAACCGTGTTATTGGGCAAACCATTCTGATTGTAATTGTTCTCGTTGTAGCGATTATTTCCATAAATTTGATTGCCGCTAATTTGAGCTTGAGCCACACTAAATGTCAATACTAAAGCTACAATAATCCATTTGATTTTTCCATTTAAATAAGAAACTTGTGTTTTCATAATTTTATATTTTTAATGATTTGATGGCAATAGTACTTTCGAAAAAAGAAAAACGTTTGGCAAAATCACTATCCATTATCTGTAAAGATTTTTCGCTACATTTACAGTGGTTTTACAGTAAATAAAAATTCGTAATCAGTTACTTTTGACCCAAATAAACATGAATCCATTAGACGTATTTTATAAACTTAAAAACGATGTGCTTTTGACCTATCAGAAGCAGTATCCTTATTTTGAGGGAAATTGGAAAACGTTTAGTTCGCAAGACATTCAAAATTTAATCGATTTGATTGCCGTTCAAGTAAAACAAACCGTGAGCGAAAAATGGATTTACACGCATTTGAAAGTCGAAACCAACGATAAATTGCCGAGAAAAGATATGTTGGATATTTTATCGCAATTGGTTGGTTATTCGGGTTGGGATGAATATGTGTTTAAATGGAAACAAGAAGTGGTTCCGATTGTAGCTCAACCAAAACGAAATAATAAGGTTGTTTTCAGTGTTGGATTTATAGGTTTGTTTTTGATGGGGATTTTTATTTATAGCTATTTGAATAGGGAAGAAGTACAAACCATTCCCGTTAAAAATGCTTTTACCGAAGAACAAATCAATAGTGAAGAGGTGAAAGCGGTAATGATTGAAAATGATGTTGAAACACCAATTGAAATTGTAGATTCAAAAATTCAAATTACGGCAAAGGAAAGTGCTAAAATTGTTTTGAAAAGTCCGTATTATAAAGATAAAACGGTTGTTTTAGGAAAGGAAAATCCAAACGAAATCAACTTACAGCCTGATGATTATGCGATGATGTTGAAAGGTTTTATGAAATCAGATATTAAAGATTGGGAAACCCGAAAAGAGCAATTGCAAAAGATTTTAGCCGACGATTTAGAAGTTTTGGTGATGTTGAAAAATGATTTGGGAATTGAATATTTCAACAAACAAGAGTTTTCAGAAAAGTTGATTGTTCCAAGTGTTGCTTTGAAGCGAATGAAAGTGATTGACATTCAAAGTAATGACAAGAATGAGATTAAATTTATACGAATTATACAAGAATAATTTTTAAACACATAGAAACATAGTTTTGTTTTGAAAGGGTTTGAGACGTTTCACTTTTTTGAGTTTACATAGCTATGAACAACTCAAATAAGTTATTTTCTATGTTTCTATGTGGTTTATACTGAATATTATGATAAGAAGAAGTTGTATTTTTATGTTTTTATTATTTACATTTTCCGTGTTCGGACAAAATGTGAATACGCCTGCTTCAACTGCAATAAAAGCAAATTTTACAATGGCTTCGGTAAAAGCATACCAGGAAAGCGCGACATTAAAAGTGGAAGATTATTACCAATATCTGACTTTATTATCAAGTGAAACCACATCTGAAACTTTAAAAGCCGAAATTAAAATGAGTATTTTTCGATTATTTGAAAGCGAAAAAGAAATGGTTATCGATTTTACTTCAACTGAAAATACTGCTATTTCATTAAATGAATTGATTAAAAAAATCACGAATAAGAACTTTTCATTTTTGGTTGCCAATTTTGAGAATTCAATAGTAGGATCTGACTATTGGACAACACAATACCAACTTATCGTTACACAAAACAAAATTCCAATGGAATTTCAATATTATCAAAAAATTGGGTTTAAGCCCGTTGTAAAATCTTTTGGTACCACCAAAAAAGAAGTTTGGACCTTGTTTTTAGGAGAAGTTACGTTGCCATAGATATAAATTATAAAAGCAGCTATTACAAGAACGGCTGCTTTTATTAAAAATGATATAGATATGTGTGTAGGTTACATTTTTAGTACGATAAATTCGCTTCGTCTATTTTTTTGATGTTCTGCTTCGCTACACGGAACGTCGTCTGAACAATTGTTTACCAATTGTGTTTCTCCATATCCTTTTGCTGTTAATCTGTTTCGGTTGATACCGTTTTTAACCATAAATTCTAAAGTAGATTTTGCTCTTCTGTCTGACAACAATTCGTTGTATTTGTGTGTTTGTCTACTATCGGTATGCGAACGAATATCAATTGTCATGCTAGGATATTGGTTCATAACGGCAATAATTTTTTCTAAATCTTCTGCAGCATCTGGTCTTATGTTCCATTTATCTAAATCGAAATAAATAATGCTCACACCAAGTATTTTACCTAAATCGGTTCCTACTTCAACTGGGAAAATATTTCGTTTTAATTCAATGTCTAATTTAGATTCACCAGTTTTGGTTACGGGGCCAAAGGGTTTTTCATTCGTTTCATATTCTTCTTTTGATGCTCTTACGTAATATTTTTTATTACATTCAATTTTAAAGGAATAGGCACCTTTTTCTGAAGCAGTAGTTTCACTAATTTGATTCATTTTATCATCAAACAATATCACTTTAGCATTTGGTAGAATTTCTTTTGTATCTACATCGGTTATTAAACCTGATAAAGTATGTGTACAAACGGTAAAGGTATAAATATCATCATAACCGCTGCCGCCATCTCTGTTGGATGAGAAAAATCCTAAACCATCTTTGTTAGTAACGTAACCAAAATCATCCATTTGACTATTTAATGGTTTTCCAACATTAACAGGTTTTTCAAAAGAATTGTTAGCTGATTTTGCTTCAAAAATATCTAAACCACCAAGTCCTGGATGACCATCTGATGCAAAAAACAAATTGTTATCAGCATCAACAAATGGGAATGTTTCTCTTCCTTCTGTATTGATAGTTGGACCTAAATTTTCAGGTGAACCAAAATTACCATTAGAATCAATAGACACTTTGTACAAATCAGAATTTCCAAAACTTCCTGGCATATCCGAAGCAAAATACATGGTTTTCTCATCTGGACTCAACGTTGGATGTGCTGTTTTGTAATTATCATTTGAAAAAGGAACTTCTTTTATATTCGTCCATTCGCCATTGACCAATTCGGCTTTGTAAATTTTTTCCATGATAACTTTGTCATCACTTTTACGTTTTTTACCGTCGTTGTAATTGTTTCGGGTAAAATACATGGTTTTTCCATCTTTTGTAAAAACAGGTGAGGACTCGTTATATTTGGTATTCACGGTTTTAGAAAAGTTTTCTACGCTTCCTAATTTTCCTTGATTATCAATCGAAGCAACGAATAAATCAGTAAAGTTTTGCTTGGTCCAATCGTGAATTTTCGAATACTGATTGCCTTCGCTTCTTGAAGAAGTAAATACAATTTGTTTTCCAAAAAATGTTGGTCCATAGTCAAAAAACTCTGAATTTACATCGGTTTTATCCATGGTGTATTTTCCAGAAACGGCATCAATGTCAGTTAAGTAATCTTTGTTCTCTTGAAATAATTTGGCTCTAGTATCGTTTGTTTTTTGAGCAAATAATTCCATATACTGATTTGATTTTTCGTAATTACCTTCTGCTTTTAAGGCTTGAGCATATCTAAAATAATACTCTGAATCTACTTCTTGATTTAGGGCAAAAAGTTCGCCATACCATTTAGATGCTTTATCTAATTCTCCATTGAAATAGTAAGCATTTCCTAATTTTTCAAATAATTCAGCAGATTTGTATCCTTTTTCGGCCACTTTCTCATAAATTTCGATTGCGTCTATATAGGAGTATTTGTCGTATTTTTTGTCTGCTTTGTTTAGCTTAGACCCTTGTGCAGAAGCACCAATTGTGATGCTTAAGACGAATACTAGTGTGTATAATGTTTTCATAATCGGAAAATTTAAAAGAATCTAGGTGCTGAAACTCTACTTCTGTTGAAAAACTCATAGCGTAGGAAAATCTCGTGAGAACCTGAATTGTAGTTAGCAAGTTTAGTTGTCTCTAAATCATAACCATATCCAATAAACCAAGAATCTGAAATTTGAAATCCAGCTAATGCACTCACGGAAGCATCCCATCTATAAGCCGCACCTAATGTTAGTTTGTCGAAGAATAAGAAATTCGCAGTAACGTCAGCTTGCAGAGGAGCACCTTCTACAATTTTACTTAAAAGAGCAGGTTTAAAATCGATGTTTTCACTTAATGTAAATACATGTCCTGCAATAAAATAGAAGTGCATTTTTTCTTTTGTAATTTCAATATTGTTGTCATTATATCGATACGATTCGAAAAAGCTTGGTACTGATAATCCAAAATAAGTTTTATCTGAAAATAGATATAATCCAGCTCCTACATTTGGAGAAAATTCGGTATCCATGTTTTGAAATTGTGGGTCTGTTGGGTCAAAAACTCTAAGTTTGTTTACATCTAATTGAAACAAATTAGCGGTTCCTTTTAAACCTAATGACAATTTATAATTTTCAGAAACTTGAATAAAATAAGCCAAATCTACCGAAAATTCATTTTCAGAAACGGGACCGATTTCATCATTGACAAAATTTAATCCTACTCCAAAATTAGAATCTCCCACAGGCATATTTATAGAAAAATTATTAGTTACTGGCGCTCCGTCTAATCCAACCCACTGATTTCTATGCAATAAAAAAGCGGTGATTGTTTCCCTAGAACCCGCATAAGCAGGGTTAACTAAAGGAGTATTGTACATATATTGAGTATATTGAGAATCCTGTTGAGAATAGCACATACTTTGTAAAATGAATGCACAAATTATAGTTAAAATCGTTTTCATCTTGTTCGTATTTAAGTTGCTTTAATCTATTAACGGTTTAGGTATAAATATCCTGTTTTTTCATGATTCTTATTTTCTTCATCTGTATATTTCAGAATGTAAAAGTAAGTTCCATCTGGTAAAAGTTCATTTTTATTAAGAGTATTTCTACCTTCAGAAATACCTTTGAACGATTTAAGAGTATTATCATAACCTGTTTCGTCATAGACTAAAATTCCCCATCTGTTATAAATTTCTACTGTATTATCTGGATAACATTCAAGTCCGTCGATGAAGAAGAAATCATTTGAAGTATCATCGTTAGGTGAAACTGCGTTGTAAACGGTAATTTCACAAGCAGCTAACACAACACAATCATCATTTACATTCAAATATACTTCATAGATCATTGGGCAAGAATTGTCTTCTAATTCAACCACATATTGAAAAGTATAGTAACCTAAAGTTACATTAATCGGATTAAAAATACTTCCTGTTAATCCACCCGAATTAGTAACTTCAAGCCATTCTCCTGTTGTAGGAATTGAATCGTCTAATATAGTAAATAAATCTATTGGATCATCTTCAATACAAATTGCGAAAGGAATTGCATCAAAAGGTTCTTCAACACTTACGTTTATAGTTTGTGAGAAATTTGCTTCGTTTCCACAATTATCAGACACAACCCATTCACGAACAATAACATATTCATAAATTGAAATAATAGTTGAAGTTTCATTATAAACAACTTCTTGAACTCCGGAACAATTATCAGTGAATACTAATTCAGGAATTTCAGGAATTTCAGAACATGAAACACTAATTTGTGAGTTTAATTGAGTTGTTAAAGTTGGAGGAGTGGTATCAAATACAGTTATAGTTTGTGTATAACTTGAACTGTTATTACAGTCGTCAGTTATCGTCCAAGTTCTACTGATGATGTATTCTCCTTCGCATTGCGATTCTTCTCTGTCGATTGTATCTAAAACAGTTATAGTTACATCACTACAATTATCAGAACCTGTCATTTCTGCTGGATTAGGAATTGCGTCACAAGAAACAGAAATGTTTTGAGGAAGTTCACTCGTGAAAACTGGATTTGTATTATCAATGATTGTAAATGTAGCTGTTGTTGAAGAACTATTTCCGCAATTATCAGTAGCTGTAAAAGTTACCGAAGCTGAACCAGTCGCTCCACAAGTATCAGAAACCGAAGTAAAGTTGTTAGTCCAAGTCACCGAAGAACAAACATCGCTAGCTGAAGCACCACCATTTGAAGCTAACCACGCGTTTAAAGCAGCAGTATTTCCGTTTCCATCACATTGTACTTCTAAGTTAGAAGCTTGAGTTGTGATTGTTGGATTTGTGTTATCAATGATTGTAAATGTAGCTGTTGTTGAAGAACTATTTCCGCAATTATCAGTAGCTGTAAAAGTTACCGAAGCAGAACCAGTTGATCCACAAGTATCAGAAACTGAAGTGAAGTTGTTACTCCAAGTTACGTTCGAGCAAACATCAGTTGCAGCAGCACCACCATTAGAAGCTAACCAAGCGTTTAAATCAGCAGTGTTTCCATTTCCATCACATTGTACTTCTAAGTTAGAAGCTTGAGTTGTGATTGTTGGATTTGTGTTATCAATGATTGTAAATGTAGCTGTTGTTGAAGAACTATTTCCGCAATTATCAGTAGCTGTAAAAGTTACCGAAGCAGAACCAGTTGCTCCACAAGTATCAGAAACCGAAGTAAAGTTATTACTCCAAGTCACCGAAGAACAAACATCGCTAGCTGAAGCACCACCGTTAGAAGCTAACCAAGCGTTTAAAGCAGCAGTGTTTCCAGCACCATCACATTGAACTTCTATATTCGAAGCTTGAACAGAAATCACTGGATTCGTGTTATCGATGATTGTAAATGTAGCTGTTGTTGAAGAACTGTTTCCGCAATTATCAGTAGCTGTAAAAGTTACCGAAGCTGAACCAGTCGCTCCACAAGTATCAGAAACCGAAGTAAAGTTATTACTCCAAGTTACTGAAGAACAAACATCCGAAGCTACAGCGCCACCATTTGAAGCTAACCAAGCGCTAAGTTGAGCAGTATTTCCATTTCCATCACATTGTACTTCTAAGTTAGAAGCTTGAGTTGTGATTGTTGGATTCGTGTTATCGATTATTGTAAACGTAGCAGTAGTTGAAGAACTATTTCCACAATTATCAGTAGCTGTAAACGTTACCGAAGCAGAACCAGTCGCTCCACAAGTATCAGAAACTGAAGTAAAGTTGTTACTCCAAGTAACCGAAGAACAAACATCGCTAGCTGAAGCACCACCGTTAGAAGCTAACCAAGCGTTTAAAGCAGCAGTGTTTCCAGCACCATCACATTGAACTTCTATATTCGAAGCTTGAACAGAAATCACTGGATTCGTGTTATCGATGATTGTAAATGTAGCTGTTGTTGAAGAACTGTTTCCGCAATTATCAGTAGCCGTAAAAGTTACCGAAGCTGAACCAGTCGCTCCACAAGTATCAGAAACCGAAGTGAAGTTGTTACTCCAAGTTACGTTCGAACAAACATCGCTAGCTGAAGCACCACCATTAGAAGCTAACCACGCGTTAAGTGCAGCAGTGTTTCCATTTCCATCACATTGTACTTCTAAATTTGAAGCTTGAGTTGTGATTGTTGGATTGGTGTTATCGATTATTGTAAACGTAGCAGTAGTTGAAGAACTATTTCCGCAATTATCAGTAGCAGTAAAAGTCACTGAAGCTGAACCACTCGCTCCACAAGTATCAGAAACTGAAGCAAAGTTGTTAGTCCAAGTTACATTCGAACAAACATCCGAAGCTACAGCACCACCGTTTGAAGCTAACCAAGCGTTTAATTGAGCGGTATTTCCAGAACCATCACATTGTACTTCTAAATTTGAAGCTTGAGTAGTGATAGTTGGATCAGTATTATCAATGATAGTAAATGTTGCTGAAGTAGTAGAACTATTTCCACAGTCATCAGTAGCAGTAAAAGTCACTGAAGCCGAACCAGTTGCACCACATGTATCAGAAACCGAAGCAAAGTTATTAGTCCAAGTTACGTTGGAACAAATATCCGAAGCCACAGCACCACCATTTGAAGCTAACCAAGCGTTTAGTTGAGCGGTATTTCCATTGCCATCACATTGTACTTCTAAATTCGAAGCTTGAGTGGTGATTGTTGGATCAGTATCGTCAATGATGGTAAATGTTGCTGAAGTAGTAGAAGCATTTCCACAATCATCAGTAGCCGTAAATGTTACTGTAGCCGAACCAGTCGCTCCACAAGTATCAGAAACTGATGCGAAGTTATTAGTCCAAGTTACATTTGAACAAACATCCGAAGCTACAGCGCCACCATTAGAAGCTAACCAAGTGTTTAAAGCAGCAGTGTTTCCATTTCCATCACATTGTACTTCTAAGTTTGAAGCTTGCGTTGTGATTGTTGGATTGGTGTTATCGATGATTGTAAATGTAGCAGTAGTTGAAGAACTATTTCCACAATTATCAGTAGCAGTAAAAGTCACTGAAGCTGAACCAGTCGCTCCACAAGTATCAGAAACTGATGTGAAGTTGTTACTCCAAGTTACGTTTGAACAAACATCAGTTGCAGCACCACCACCATTAGAAGCTAACCAAGCGTTTAATGCGGCAGTGTTTCCAGCACCATCACATTGTACTTCTAAGTTAGAAGCTTGCGTTGTGATTGTTGGATTCGTGTTATCAATGATTGTAAATGTAGCAGTAGTTGAAGAACTATTTCCGCAATTATCAGTAGCTGTAAAAGTTACCGAAGCCGAACCAGTCGCTCCACAAGTATCAGAAACCGAAGTGAAGTTGTTACTCCAAGTTACTGAAGAACAAACATCAGTAGCAGCAGCACCACCGTTAGAAGCTAACCAAGCGTTTAAAGCAGCAGTATTTCCATTGCCATCACATTGTACTTCTAAATTTGAAGCTTGCGTTGTGATTGTTGGATTGGTGTTATCGATGATAGTAAATGTAGCTGTAGTTGAAGAACTATTTCCACAATTATCAGTAGCAGTAAAAGTCACTGAAGCTGAACCAGTCGCTCCACAAGTATCAGAAACCGATGTGAAGTTATTACTCCAAGTTACCGAAGAACAAACATCAGTTGCAGCAGCACCACCATTAGAAGCTAACCAAGCGTTTAGTGCAGTAGTATTTCCAGCACCATCACATTGTACTTCTAAGTTAGAAGCTTGAGTTGTGATTGTTGGATCTGTTGTATCATTAATTGTAAAAATTTGTGAACATGTTACAACATTTAAAATTGTATTTTCTCCCGCATCTCTTATTCCGTTATCGTTTGCGTCTAAGTATTCGGTAATTGTATAAGTTCGGGTTACTTGCGTATTACAACCTAAATAAGCGCTGTTAGAAGCAGTTATTTGGATTACACCACAAGGATTGTTTCCAATTATACCATTACCATTTCCTAAAGCTTCAAATTCTAATTCAGTTAAAGAAGTTGCTTGAGGTAATAAATCATAACATTGTAAACTTACAGGTGAAAATGTTGGACAGGTTACTAAAAATTCACAACAAACTACAGCAGAAATTGTAGTGGAATAATATTTAATACATCCTAAAGCATCAGTAATTGTTGCAGAATAATTTCCGATTCCTAAGTTTGATAAATCTTGAGAAGTTGCACCAGTATTCCATGAAACAGTATAAGGAGCAGTACCGCCCGAAATTGTCAAATCAATCGAAGCAGTTGAACCAGGTACACAAGTTAAACCTTGAACATTAGCATTTACAATAACTTCACTAGGATAAACAATAGGAACTGAAAAAGTATTAGTCAATCCCATTGAATCTGTAACGGTTAATGTTGCAGTATTTGAGGATGAATTATTATAGACAAAAGTAGGATTTTCTAGAGTTGAATCGATTGTTCCGTTAGAATCAAAATCCCAAGCATAAGTATAGGTATAGGGAGGAGTACCACCATTTGTAGTAGATTCAAAATTAATTGTTGATATATTTCCTATTGTACATCCAGAATAGTCAAATTGAACGGCTAATGGAGTAATTATAATTGTACTTGTTGGAAATTCACATTGCGATTTGTTATAAGTATTACAATTATAAGGTTGTAATTCATTATTATTTCCAGAAGTTTTCCATACAATTAATATTCTATCAAGCAACATTTCTTGACCACAAACCCAAGTAAATGGACCATAAAGTAGTCGTTGTCCTGAACCAGGTGCTACGGTTCCTAAATTTACGTTTATTTGAGTTGTTACACCATCAATTATCAAATCTGCAAACATTCTTGCATGATAAATATTGCTATTTGAATTTGAAGTATAGTTCAGCATTACATACATGGTTTGAGACACACCTGGCGTACATGTAGTGTTATTTAATGGCACTCCGTTAACATCAGTTAAACTTAAAAACACATCATTTAAAGTGTAGTTATTTGATGTACAGTTGTAGAAATCCTGATAATAATTAGGAGCAGTACCACATAATCTTAAATCGGGTTTTGTTGTTGTAAATTGCGAATGAACAAAATTAAACCCAAGACAGATAAGAAATATCGAAATGGTAATTTTTGTTTTCATGAACGTTTTGATTTAATTTAACAATAATTGAAAAAATAGACCAAAAACGAGTAGAGGAATAATTAATAGTTGGGGAAAAATAAAAATGAGTTTTACCTCTTTTAAAAATAATTTAAATTAACTTTTTTAACACATATCTATTACCTATAAAAAGTAATTAAAGTTCTAGTCAGGGCAACTATTGAAGAAATTTCTTGATGCTAAATTACTCAAAAACTAACACTTAGATAGCTTTATGTCAGTGTTTTCGATAAAGTGTTTAAAAAAATCTACTAACTAACTTAAAATTAGCAAAAGCTTTAACTTTTAATTCAAAAAAAAGTAGTAATTTGAATCTCTAAACTAATAACTATGAAAAATTTGATACTTATTAGGCATTCTAAATCGAGTTGGGATGCTCCAGTTCAGGATATTGATAGATCTATCTCTCAACGAGGTGTTCGTGATGCACATTTAATCGCTTCTAAAACACCAAAAATTTTACCTCCTTCTTACATTGTGTGGAGTAGTAAAGCTAAACGAACTCAAGAAACGGCTTTTATTTTTTCGCAATACTTGTCTATTCCTTTAGAAACGATTCGTTTTTCAGAAGATTTGTACACTTTTGATGCTAAGAGCTTAGAAAAAAGTATAAAAAAATGTGAAAATTCATATGATAGCCTAATTCTTTTCGGACATAATGAAGCTATTACAAAATTTGTTAATAAATTTGGAGACCTTTATATAGATAATGTACCAACATCTGGTGTAGTTGCTTTGCAATTTGACACTGATGATTGGAATAACATATCAAAAGGACAAACTAAAGCAACATTATTTCCAAGCCAGTTTAAAAATGAACAATCCTACAAATAACTATATAGATAGAGAAAAAAGTTGGTTAACGTTTAATGCAAGAGTACTTCAAGAAGCCAATGATGAGAACGTACCTTTATTAGATAGATTTCGTTTTCTTGGAATTTTCTCCAACAATTTAGATGAGTTTTTTAGAGTTCGATACGCAGCCATTCGTCGTATGAGTCTTGAAACTAATGAAACCGAAAAAATTCTCGGTGTTCCAGCAGAGCAATTGCTTAAAGAAATTACTGATATTGTTATTGAGCAACAATCGGAAAGTTTACGAATTTTAAGTGAAATCGAAAAAAAACTCGAAAAAGAAAACATCTATATTATTAATGAAAATCAGGTTACCAAAGAACAGGAAGTTTTTATTCACGATTATTTTATTCAAAAGGTAAGTCCTGCTGTAGTAACTATCATGTTAAATGACTTAGAAGAATTTCCTTTATTAAAAGACACTTCTGGGTATTTAGCAATTAAATTGGTTATGAAATCAGAATCTTCAACCGAAGAAATCAAGTATGCAGTAATCGAAATTCCAAATACAATTAACCGATTTGTTGTTCTTCCATCAAATTCTGAAAAACAGTATATCATTCTTTTAGATGATGTTATTCGTCTTAACTTAAACAGCATCTTTAATATATTTGATTATAAAAGTATTTCAGCTCACATGATTAAAATTACTCGAGATGCACAGTTGGAATTTGATAGTGATTTGAGTAAAAGTTTAATGGAAAAGATTTCCAATTCGGTTAAAGAGCGAAGAGTGGGCGAACCTGTTCGTTTTGTTTACGACCAAGCCATTGGTAAAGATACTTTGGAATTTTTCCTAAAAGGAATGAATATTTTAAGTTCTGATAGTATTATTCCGGGTGGAAGATATCACAATCGTAGAGATTATATGAACTTTCCACATTTAGGAAGATACGATTTATTATATAGAGAAAACTTACCACTACCAGTTCCAGGATTATCATTAGAAGGAAGTATTTTAGAGCGAATCAAAAAGAAAGATTACTTGCTTTATGCGCCATATCAGTCGTTTTCTTACATCATTAAATTTTTGCGTGAAGCGGCTTTAGATCCAAAAGTAGCTTCTATAAAAATTACACTGTATCGTTTGGCTAAGAATTCTCAAATCGTGAGTTCTTTAATAAACGCGGCTAAAAACGGAAAAAAAGTAACCGTTCAAATCGAGTTACAAGCACGTTTTGACGAAGAAAGTAATATTTCGTATTCCGAACAAATGCAAACCGAAGGAATCGAATTGATTTTCGGAGTTAAAGGTTTAAAAGTACATAGTAAAATTTGTGTTATTGAAAGAATTGAAGAAGGAAGAGTTAAACGTTACGGATTTATCTCGACTGGAAATTTCAATGAAAATTCGGCAAAGGTGTACACCGATGTAACTTTATTTACAAGTAATGTAGAAATTCTTAAAGACGCTGCAAAGATTTTCGATTTCTTTGATGTGAATTATAGAGTGCATCGATATAAGCATTTAATAGTATCTCCACATTATACAAGAACACGTTTTAATAAGCTAATCGATAGAGAAATTTTAAACGCTCTTTCCGGAAAAGAAGCCTATATCAAATTGAAAATGAACAGTATATCCGATTTTAAAATGACGGATAAATTGTATGAAGCAAGTCAGGCGGGAGTAAAAATTCAATTAATCATTAGAGGAATTTGCTGTTTAATTCCAGGCGTAAAAGGATTAAGCGAAAATATTGAAGCCATCAGTATCGTAGATAATTATTTAGAACATTCACGAATTTATATTTTCGGTAATGCAGGCGATCCTGAAGTGTATATCTCATCTGCCGATTTCATGACACGTAATTTAGACGCAAGGGTAGAAGTAACCTGTCCAATTTATGATCCTGAAATTAGAAAAGAATTAATTGAAACGTTTGAAATAGGTTGGAAAGCTAACGTAAAAGCCCGAATTCATTCCGCAGATTTATTAAATCGTTACAGAAAACGTGGCGATGAAAAACCATTTAGAGCCCAACAAGAAATGTACAATTTTTACCAAAACAAATTAGATGTAATTGCAGAAGAGTTGCAATAATAAAAGATAAATGATTACAATAAAAAAATATGCAGCTATCGATATCGGTTCCAATGCCATGAGGTTGTTGGTAACTAATATCGTAGAGCAAGAAGGTTGCGCTCCTCAATTCAACAAAAGTTCTTTAGTTCGTGTTCCAATTCGTTTGGGTCAAGATGCGTTTACGGTTGGCGAAATTTCGGAAGAAAATATTGACCGAATGGTTGATGCCATGAAAGCTTTTAAATTATTAATGAAAGTTCACAAAGTAGAACAATATCGTGCTTGTGCTACTTCAGCCATGCGAGAAGCGTATAATGGAAAAGAAGTTGCCGAAATCATCAAGAAAAAAGCCGATATTAAAATTGATATTATTGATGGTAAAAAAGAAGCAGCTATTATTGCGGCTTCCGACTTAAAACAATTTATAACTTCCGATAAAGCGTACTTATATGTAGATGTTGGTGGTGGAAGTACCGAATTTTCTTTATTCTACGAAGGGAAAATCATCGCATCTAAATCATTTAAAAACGGAACAGTTCGTTTATTGAACAACATGGTAAACGATGTCGTTTGGCAAGAAATTGAAAAATGGATTAAAACCAACACCGAACCTTTTGAAGACATCACACTAATTGGTTCCGGTGGAAATATCAATAAATTGTTCAAATTATCTGAAAAGCAACAAGATAAACCGCTTTCGTATGTATATGTAAGTTCGCAATATCAAAAACTGAACAGCATGACCTACGAACAAAGAATCGCCGAAATAGGTTTAAACCCAGACCGCGCCGATGTAATTATCCCAGCTACAAGAATTTATCTTAACGCCATGAAATGGAGCGGAGCCCGACATATTTATGTTCCAAAAATTGGATTATCTGATGGTATCGTGAAAGCGATGTATTATGGGAAGATTTAATAAAATTGATTTAGTTATTCAATATTAAAAAAAGACTATGCCAAAGATTTTAATTACCGGAAATGGATTTGATTTAAGTTTAGGCTTACCTACTTCTTATAGTGATTTTATTAATATATTAAATTCATTGAATGAATATGGAGAATTAGATTATGAAACAATATACAGAAAGAGTATTAATTATAATCAGATAACTGAAAATTATAAATCTTTTGATTTTAATTTTGATAAAATTGAAATTTTAAAAGGAGAAATTAAATCTAATTTGTGGTTTCAATTCTTTAAAAATGAATTTGAAATCGATACTTGGATTGATTTTGAGAATAAAATTGAATATGTATTAAAGATTTTATTTTCATCAGTTAAATATCTTAAAGATAATTTATTTTCTAAAGGTTCAATTAATAAAGATACTGTAAATTTTAATTCAAAGTTATTTAATAATAATGTTGAAATAATTCAAGTGCTTAATAAATTTAATATAATTTCTTTAAATGAATATTATGAAATTAGATTTAATGAAAATTATCTTATTAGGAAATATGACTTTTTTATTGATGTTGATATAAATAAAATAACTAAAGAATTGATTGAAGAATTAGATAACTTCAAAAAAATATTCAATTATTATTTTGAAGTTTTTGTTTTTCCATTTTATTTTAATCAAAAAAAGAGAGTTGGTAAAACATTATTTTCAAATATAAATAAACATTATACATTCAATTATACACCAACTTTTGATAAATTTTACGCAAATGCACAAAAAACCAATTTCTTACATGGAAAAATCGATTCTTCTTCTAATCAAATAGTATTAGGAATTAATGAAATTCCAGATGGAGAATTAGACAAACGTTATTTTCTACCTTTTACAAAATATTTTCAAAAGTTGAATAACAATACAGACTTTGAATTTATTACAGAATTTGAAAAAAAGAAAAATGTAAATTATATTTTTTTCTTCTTTGGTCATTCGCTCGATAGTTCAGATTCAGATTATATTAATGAAATCTTTAACTTTGTCAATGATTTGAATTCAAGAATAAAAAAAATAGTTATTATTCATCATAATGATAAGTCTAAATCTCAATTACTAATAAATCTCCTGAATATTAGAGGAAAAGATGACATTCAAAAATTAATGAAGAATAATATTTTAGTCTTTAATCATATAGATTCAACTGAATTGAAACGTGAATTAGACAGAGATATTTCAAAATCATCTATGATTACTATTAGTTAAAATATGCTGTATAACATAGGTTTACTCCAAGTCAGACTTATAAAACAATTGATAAACTAAACATCCAAATCAAACGTCTTTCTCAACAAGTCTAAAGCTGGATTAATCTGTTTTAAACGTTCAAATTTCTCTTGTGGGGTGAAGGCATATTTATTTTCGGTAGTTTCATTTACAACAACTTCAATGGTAATATCGTGGTTGTGTAACTTTCCTCTTAAATAACCTATTAATTCATGGCAACCCGATAAAAAATCCTCTTTAGTACTTTGATTAGGAAGTTCTAAAGTAATGGTGGTTCCGTTTAAGGTTGGATCGTTCATTTGCATATAAGTTGCCATTAAACGCTTTCCAGAATCCGTCATTTTTTGAGCAAATTTATTCCATTGCAACAACATATCGGTTTCGTTAAAAACCTCCGAAGGCAATTCTTCTTTGTGCTTTTGATGCTGATTTTGTTGTGCTTCTAAGTCTTTTTTAGCTTTAATACTCGCTAACGAAAGTGCCGAAACTTTAGTTCCCGTTGGATTTAAATTTGTTAAAACCGGTTTTGGAATTTCAGGAACAATTGGAGCAACTACTTCATTTTGAACTTGAGGAATTTCTGTAACTTCAGGTTCTTTTACAACGGTTTCAGCAACTACAACAGGTTTTGATTCCTCTGTTGGAATTTGTGCTTTAATCGTTGGAACTTCAGTAATAGAGTAGGAGTTGTTCTTGTAATAAGTAGCCGGAATTATAAATTTAGCTACTTTTTTTTTTCTCCATCAAAAGTGATAGAGGCTAATTGCATCAAACAAAGTTCAACTAAAAGTCGTTGATTTTGACTGACTTTAAATTTCAAATCGCATTCGTTTGCCAATTCAATTCCTTTGATTAAAAAGTCGTGCATGGCTTTGTGCGATTGCGCTGCATATAAAGCTTGCGCTTGTTCGCCAGCTTCTAATAAAGGAAGAGTTGCCGGGTTTTTACAAACCAATAAATCTCTAAAATGCGATGCTAAACCTGCAATAAAATGATGTCCATCAAAACCTTTTGCTAAAATATCATTGTAAGCAACTAATAAATCCGGAATTTTATTTTCTAAAATTAAATCGGTGATTCTGATGTAATATTCAAAGTCTAACACGTTTAAATTTTCGGTAACAGCTTGTCTGGTAAGGTTTTTTCCACAGTATGAAACTACTCTGTCAAAAATAGACAAAGCATCACGCATAGCACCATCTGCTTTTTGAGCGATAATGTGTAATGCATCATCTTCGTATGCAACACCTTGTTCTTTTGCAATTTCGGCTAAATGTTCTTTCGCATCTTTAACCGTAATTCTTTTGAAATCAAAAATTTGACAACGCGATAAAATCGTTGGAATAATTTTATGTTTTTCAGTTGTAGCCAAAATAAAAATGGCGTGCTTAGGCGGTTCTTCTAATGTTTTCAGGAAAGCATTAAAAGCTGCTTGCGAAAGCATGTGCACCTCGTCAATGATATATACTTTGTATTTTCCTGTTTGTGGAGGTATTCTCACTTGGTCGATAATACTTCTAATATCATCAACACCATTGTTTGAAGCTGCATCTAATTCGAATACATTAAACGAAAAATCTTCATACGGATCATCGTAACCTTCTTGATTGATTTTTCGAGCTAAAATACGAGCACAAGTTGTTTTTCCAACACCACGAGGTCCAGTAAATAATAAGGCTTGCGCTAAGTGATTAGTTTCAATAGCATTCAACAAAGTATTGGTAATAGCTTGTTGGCCCACAACATCTTTAAATGTTTGCGGACGGTATTTACGAGCTGATACGATAAATTGTTCCATAAATTCTATTGAAACACAAATATAGTTTGGGAAATTCCAAAAAGCAAATTCCGAAATCCAAATTGAAGCGAATCTTTATAAAAGTTATTCACAATTTGGTGATTTTGAATTAAAGTGTTGTGGAATGCTTACCTTTAATAGAAAGTTTAACAATTGTTTCAGCATTTTTATCAGAAGAATTAGCTGAAGTTCCAGTTACAAAAACGCCTTTTAATCCATATTTTGAAACGATGCCATAAACGGTTGCTTCATCATCTGGATTTGAATTTCCTTCATAATGATAAATGTGGTTGATGGTATAATTTTCGGGATGCAAAATAATATCTTCTTCATTTTGATTGAAATCAAATGTAAACCCTTTCTCTCTTAATTTTGTAAGCGCTTCGGAGACAGAAGCGTAGTGATAAATAGTTGACATGAGAATTAAGTATTATAAAATTTGCGACCTATAAATTTACGAATATATTAGCTCTTAAAAGCAAAAGATTATGTTAAACTATCCATTAAAATTTCTTCAAAACGATATAATTTGTTGTAAGTTTGCACCGCAGACCGCCTTATCGTCCTTGTGTAAACATGGTAGGAAAGTCCGGACACCAAAGAGTAGCATAGTGGGTAACGCCCATCCGCCGAAAGGTGAGGACAAGTGCAACAGAAAGTATGTACAGGTAATGCTGTAGTGAAACCAGGTAAACTCTATGCGGTGAAATGCCAAGTATATCAGCAGTTTTTGAGAAATCAGAATAAGGGCGACTCGTCCGATGTTGAAGGGTAGGCAGCTTGAGTTACGTAGTAATGCGTAATCTAGATAAATGATAAGGCTCCGATTTATCGGAGACAGAATCCGGCTTATAGGTCTGCTTTTTTATTTTATTACGATTTTAACCTTCGTCTTCTTCTTCATAATCTTCTTCTTCGTCGCTTTCAAATTCGTAAAAAGAAAACACAGAACCTCCATAATTTTTTGAAAAAGAAAAATTAGTTAAATGATCTAATTTAGTATGTTTTGAATGTTCTACAATTAACATTCCCTCTTCGTCTAAAAGTTCGTTTTCAAAAATAAGTTGAATGATTTTTTCAAAGTTCTCCTGACTCAAATCATAAGGTGGATCAGCAAAAATGATATCATAATTTGCTTTACTTTTTTCTAAAAATTTGAAAACATCGCTTTTGATTACGCTAATATCTAAATCTAATTCCGTTGCCGTTTTTTTTATGAAATTCACACAACCCATATCGCCATCAACACTAGTTATTGGTCCAGCGCCTCGAGAAGCGAATTCGTAACTAATATTACCAGTTCCTGAGAATAAATCTAAAACTTTTAAACCATGAAAATTAAAGTAATTATTCAAAATATTGAATAAAGATTCCTTACACATGTCGGTTGTAGGACGAACAGGTAAGTTTTTTGGAGCTACTAAACGGCGCCCTTTGTGTTTTCCGGAGATAATTCTCATGAATGATAAAGTATAAAGTGATTTCGCAATTCGGTAGAGGAAACATCTAAGATTGAAGCTTTGTTAGAAACATCAAGCAAAGTGCAGTTTCTTATATATTTAAAAGCAATTTTATAAAACGCATCCTTTTCAGAACAATTTCCAAAAAGTTGAACTGAAATAGTTTCTGGATTTAATTGCAATTGTTCGCAAGTAAATAAGATGAAATAAATAAAATCTTCTGGAGTGTTATATTGAAACGAATTAAAAAGTAATAATTGTTGATTTTTTACCACAACAATTTCAAAGTGCTCTTTTTGTATGTGAACAAAAACTTGTTTTTCTTCTTTGTTTTTGGACAAATCGAGTAGTTGTTTTACCAAAATAGAATTCGCATTTTGGTATTCAAATGTTTCGTATTGGTCTAACAAGAAGTTGTTAATATTGACGAAAGGAACATACACATTATTCATTTCGTAAGGAAAAATAACATCGTGTGTAAAAAAATCGGTTTCAAAAACTTTGGTATTGTATTGTAAATAACTTGCTAAAAAATTTGCATCAAATAGGGAAGTAGGCACAAAAGAATTTAAGTTATTGTCATGAATTACCATTACTTCATCAAATGATTTTGTAAGAATAGGATAATCAACAAAAGTACGCCACAATTGTTCTTCAATTACTTTGCTTTTCTCAAAGTGAATTGACATAGTATTTATTACTTTGTTTGATAGTAAATCAAAGACACAAAAAGAAAGTCCACTCAAGGAAACCTGAATGGACAACTTTTTATATGTTTTTTGAGTAATGTCGTTATTCGTTATTACCATATTTTTTTGGCCAGTTTCCAGTAAGAGTTACTTCTTCTAGTGAACCTAAAATAATTTGAGGACCATTGATTTCGTCAATAGATTCTACTTTATTTTCTTGTTTTACTAATTCTTGATCTAAATCTTTTAATAAAGCATTTTTGTCAATAATAGCTTGGAATACAGAAAGATTCATGTCGTTTCTACTAACAACACCAGTTTTCATTGATACAGGCACTTCAATACTTCCAACTTTAACAACGTTAAGTCTTTTATAACGATCAGAATTTTTAAATAATGAGTCTTTAACTTTTACAGTTCCTAATTTTGTAATAATTACTTCGTCTTTAAAGAAACCACCAACTCCGTCAGCACCAACTTTAATACCAAAAGCAGCATTCTTAGCGGCATCAATTACAGCAGTATCTCTTCTTGAAATAATTTCAAATTCGCCATTTTCAACAAACTTTACTAATTCATCAAAAGTATCAGCATATTTTCCATGTACTGATTTGTAACCTGTTTGAAGTTTTTTAATGTCTAACATAGTTTTAACAGCAACTTCAAAACGAGCCTCTTTTTCATTTTGAAACTCAATAGGTTTCATAATTGAAGAGTATATTAAATATACAAGAAAAAAAGAAATTCCCCATAATAGAATAGTGAATACTTTTTTATTTCCTGGAGTAACAAATTTATCAATTAGTTTAACCAATGCAAAGATTAAAACAATCAATACGACTAAATAAATAGCAATTTCTAACATTTGAATAATTTATTTTTAGTTAAATAGGTACGCAAATCTACAATTTTTTTTTCTACACAAAAGAATTTCTTGTAAAAATCATTCAGTATATTTGAAAAATTAATATTGGCCAAATCATTTTTTATGACATATAAGCTGTTTTACAATTTATTACAAAATAATTTCCCTCATCAACCAACTCTAAAACAGGATATTTTTTTTCAGAAAATAGCCGATTTTATTTTAAACTCGACTTCTGATGATATTTTTGTACTCAAAGGTTATGCTGGAACAGGTAAAACAACAATAATTTCTACCGTAATTAATAATTTAGGAGATGTTAATATGAAAGCTGTGCTTCTTGCTCCAACAGGTAGAGCAGCAAAAGTAATAAGTAATTACTCAGGAAAGCCAGCTTTTACGATTCACAAACGTATTTATTTCCCTAAAAAAAATAAAACAGGCGGAGTAAGTTTTACTTTACAACAAAATAAATTTAAAAACACCTTATTTATAGTTGATGAATCTTCCATGATTTCCGATACGAATCAAGATTCTAAATTATATGAAAATGGTTCTTTGTTAGATGATTTGTTTTTTTATGTGGATGCCGGAAAAAATTGCAAGTTGTTATTAATAGGAGATACCGCTCAGTTGCCACCTGTAAATATGAGTGTGAGTCCTGCTTTGGATATTGATTCGCTTTCGCTTCATTATCAAAAAAATGTACATCATATTGAGTTAGATGAAGTCATGCGACAAGCCGAGCATTCTGGAATTTTGTATAATGCGACTCAATTAAGAGAATTATTGCATTCGCATTTTATTGATACGTTCCAATTCAAATTGAAAGGATTTAAAGATATTGTTCGTTTGCAAGATGGTTATGATATTCAAGATGCAATTCATCAAGCGTATGATAATTATAGTATTGAAGATACCGTTTTTATTTTGCGATCGAATAAAAGAGCGAATCAGTATAACCAACAAATTAGAGCTTCTATTTTATCTAAAGAAAGTGAAATTTCTACGGGAGATTATTTAATGGTGGTGAAAAACAACTATTTCTGGCTAAAAGAAGAATCAGAAGCCGGATTTATTGCTAATGGCGATATTGTCGAAATTCTAGAAATTAGAAAAATTCAAGAGTTATACGGATTCAAATTCGCCACCGTAAAAATCAGAATGGTGGATTATCCAAACCAAATTCCGTTTGACACTGTTATTATGTTAGATACGATTATGAGTGAATCGCCTTCGTTGACTTATGAAGAATCGAATAAATTGTATCAGGAAGTGTTGTTGGATTATGAAGAAGAACGCCAACAATATAAAAAATTACAGAAAGTAAAAGAAAACCCTTATTTCAATGCGCTTCAGGTGAAATTTTCGTATGCTATTACGTGTCATAAATCGCAAGGTGGTCAATGGAAAACGGTTTTTGTAGAACAACCATATTTACCTAGCGGAATTGATGTAGATTATGTCCGCTGGTTATACACCGCCATCACGCGTGCCGAAGAAAAATTATATTTAATCGGATTTAAGGATGAGTTTTTCGAAAATTAATACTTTTGTAATCAAACAAAATCAAACATGAAAATAATAGCTGTAATTCCCGCTCGATATGCTTCCACACGTTTCCCTGCCAAATTAATGCAAGATTTAGGAGGCAAAACTGTAATTCTCAGAACGTATGAAGCAGCTATTTCTACGAATTTATTTGATGATGTTTTTGTGGTTACCGATTCTGATTTAATTTATAATGAAATTATTTCGAATGGAGGAAAAGCCATCATGTCGATAAAAGAACACGAAAGTGGAAGCGACAGAATTGCTGAAGCTGTTGAACATATGAATGTTGATGTTGTAATTAACGTTCAAGGTGACGAACCTTTTATCAATAAAAAACCTTTAGAAGAATTAATCGAAGTTTTTAAAAACGATACCGAAAAGAAAGTCGATTTAGGTTCTTTGATGTTTCAAATTTCTGATAAAAAAGAGATTAATAATCCAAATAACGTAAAAGTAATTACAGACCAACAAGGTTTTGCTTTGTACTTTTCTCGTTCGGTAATTCCATTTCCAAGAGAAGAAAATGTCGGAGTGCGTTATATGAAACACATCGGGATTTACGCTTTCAGAAAAGAAGCTTTGATGGATTTTTACCGTTTACCCATGTTATCGTTAGAAGCTTCCGAAAAATTAGAGCAATTACGTTACTTAGAATATGGAAAACGTATTAAAATGGTAGAAACTTCTCACGTAAGTATAGGGATTGATACGCCAGAAGATTTAGAAAAAGCTAGAAAGTTATTGTAGTTTTTTTATAGTAAACAATTCGTTGTGAACTTCTATTTTGGGATATAATCGCACCGAATAATTGCTTTCAAATTTACTTTTGTAAGTTGCATTTCTTCTTCTGTCTTGATAATCTAAAACCATAGTATTAAATAAGATAAATCCATTTACATTAAGTAAAAAGTTAATACGATTTATAAAGAAATCTTCAAATAGAAAATTGGGCATTGAAGTATCTTGAAAGATGTCAATAATGATTAAATCATATTTTTCTTTGGTCTTTAAAACAAACTCAAAAGCGTCGTCAATTACGATTGAAACGTTGTTGTAATTTCCTAATCCAAAATATTTTGTAGCTAATTCTACAACAGCTGCATCAATTTCTACGCCTGTAATTTTGCCTTCAAATTTCACTTCTTTTTTTAGGGTTTCAATAACACTTCCGCCAGCAACTCCAAGAACTAAAACCGATTGAAAGCCTTTAATTCGTTCGTAACCTATATATTTTAATCCTTTTTTTAAGACACGCTGTAAACTTCCAAAAGAATAATTAGTGTTTTCAGAATCCAAAACTAAATACCCGTTATTCCAGGTAACTTCCAGATTTTTACTATAAACCGATTTCTTTTGATGAATTTTTATAGGAAGTAAAAAACTCAATAAGCGCTTAATCATGTAACTTTGTTTGTAATCGTAAATATAATTTTATTTTTGTATCAAAATCTATCCCATGAAACAAATTATATACAAATTTATTTTCTGCAAAATTTTTGGTTGGAAAGTGGTTGGAACCATAACGCCAATAGTTAAAAAATGTGTGATTATTGCGGTTCCACACACGAGTTGGTGGGATTTTTTCCTTGGAATTTTTTCTCGAGGCATTCTAAATATCGAAATAAATTACGTGGCTAAAAAAGAATTATTCGTATTTCCATTTAATTATTTTTTCACTTGGACAGGTGGAACACCTTTAAATCGCCAAAAAAACGAAAATAAAGTAGATACAATTGCTAAAATATTTCAAGAAAAAGAAGTTTTTAGGTTAGCAATCGCTCCCGAAGGTACTCGAAAAAAAGTATCCGAATGGAAAACAGGTTTCTATTACATGGCTCTAAAAGCAAATGTACCTATTGTTCCCGTAGCTTTTGATTACGGAAGAAAAGAAGTGGTTTATCACGAACCATTTTATCCAACAGGAAATATTGAGGCTGATATTAAATTTTTAGAATCGTATTATAAAGGAGTTATAGGGAAAGTTCCAGAACTAAGTTATGTTCCAAAGGAATAATTGATTGTTTGATTCATTTTCAAAAAGATAAAAAAAGTCATTTAAAATAAAACCAAGTAACATAGTTTTTCGTAGATAGAAGAAATCAAAACTTTTAACAAATGAAAAAACTATTTTTACCTCTAGCTTTAGTAGCTGTTTTATTTACTTCTTGTAATGATGACGACTCTTCAATGGTTACTCCAGAACCAGAACCAATTGACCAAACTCCAACTCCGGCTCAGGAATTAAAATTGATAACCACAAGTAATACTTCGGGACAAATTTCGTTTACCGATTTATTAGCAACAACCCCAACAGCAAAAAGTTTTTCAATAAGCTCTACCGATGCTGATGGAGTTTATTATGATGTATTCAAAGACCAAATCGTGTTAGCTTCAAGAACAAATAATAGAGTAGAAGCTTATAATGGATTGAGAAATGCTATTATTTCTTCAGCCACAACTTTAGATTTATCTTTTTCATCTTCAACAGATTTTACAAATGCTCGTGAAATAGCTGTTTCAGGAGATAAAGTAGTTGTTGCACAAGACCAAAATGCTGGAAATAGTAATATCAGTAAATTTTATGTGTACCAAAGAAATACATCTGGATTTACGCTTTTAAACACCTATACAGTTGATATTAAACTTTGGGGAATTCATTTAGACGGAACTACGATGTACGCAATTGCTGATAATACAAGCGATTTAGTGGTTTACAATAATTTCTTTTCTAATGCTACAGGAGCAATTTCGGCTTCAAAAAGAGTTACAATTGAAGGTTTAGTTAGAACACACGGAATTACTTATTCTCCCCAAGATAATGTAATGGTGTTGTCTGATGTAGGTTTAGCTTCAAGTGCAACCGACGGTGGTTTAGTGGTTATTAATAACTTTACTTCTGTACTAAACATGACGAATAATTTGGGAACAATTGCTATGAACAATCAAATTAGAGTGTACGGACCTAATTCTATGTTAGGAAACCCTGTCGATGTTGCTTACGACCATGTGACGAATGCTATTTTTGTAGCGGAACGTTTGAATGGTGGCGGACAAGTTTTAAAATTTGCTTTCCCAACAATGTCAGCTGATGCAATACCTCAAATGAGTAGAACAGAAGCAGGAGTAACTGCTGTTTATTTACACAGAAGATAAAGGTTTGTTATTTAATTATTTAAAAACTCTGGAGAAATTCAGAGTTTTTTTTATGGCTTATAGTTTTTGAAAGTTCCATTTTTAAAAAATACTACAATACGCTCAATTTCTTCGTGAGAATTATTTTCTGTCTTAATCGATTCTACAGGATTACGTTCTGAAAGAGTAGGGCTAGTTCCTTTCTCTACGGTCGAAAATAAATCAGGTTCAGAATTAGTTGTTTCTATAAATGATAATGAAGAGGGTTTTGTTTCTTCTTCTAAAACTGTCTGAGTTGCATTTTCTGATTTTGGAAAATTTCCTTTACCATTTAAAATCCAATACAAATCTACTTCCGGAAAAACCTCAATTACTTTTATGATAAAATCTAAGCTAGGTTTGTTTCTGCCAGAGAGTAGGTGAGACAAACTCGATCGCTGTACATTTATTTTATCCGCAAAAGCAGAAGCCGATAAATTATAATAATCGAGTATAATTTCTAACCGTTTAATAAAATCATCAATGTTTACCATTGTAAATAGTTATTTAGAATTATAGAGTTACAAATGTAAACAAAGCAATAGAGATATACAAGTTTACAGATGTAAATAGCGGTTTTATTGTTAATGTTTTACTTTATTTAATAAGTTATAACTTATTGATTTACAAATAATAAAACTGAACTTTGTTTATATGATTAATATTGTGAATTAATGCAATTTGGATTAATAATGATGGCTGTTAAAACCGTTTACAAAAGTAAATCATATAATAATTTATAGTGTTTACAAATGTAAAATTAAAGTTGTTTACATTTGTAAATCAAAATAAAGCCATGGATTATTTACAATTAGCAACTCAATATTTAGAACCTAAACTCAAAGGAAAGTATATTCATTTAGAAACTATTTTACCTGTTTTGAAATCGTTAAATCCATATTTTGAAATTACAGAAATAGGTAAATCGGTTCAAGAAAGAGTGATTCATCAGGTTAAAATTGGAACGGGAAAAACAAAAATTTTGATGTGGTCGCAAATGCATGGAAACGAATCGACTACTACAAAAGGATTGTTTGATTTCTTTAATTTCTTACAATCGGATAGTGAAATTGCAAATCGCATTAAAAGCGAATACACCTTATTATGTATTCCTATGTTGAATCCAGACGGCGCTTTCTTATATACAAGAGAAAATGCGAATAAAGTAGATTTAAACAGAGATGCTTTTAATGCTACTCAACCAGAAATGCAAGTCTTGCATAGTGTTTACAAGAGTTTTCAGCCAGATTATTGTTATAATCTGCATGATCAAAGAACAATTTTTGGTACAGAAGGTTTTAATTTGCCGGCAACTATTTCTTTTTTATCGCCAGCTTATAATGAAGAAAGAGAATATAATGATGTTCGATTAAAAGCAATTCATATAATAAACAAGATGAATATTGCGTTACAACTTTATATTCCAAATCAAATTGGCCGTTTTGATGATGGTTATAATATAAATTGTACGGGTGATTATTTTACAACACAAAATACACCAACTATTTTATTTGAAGCTGGACACTATGAAGATGATTATGATAGAGATGTTGTAAGAAAATATGTTTTTATTTCGCTTTTGAGTTCATTTGATGCGAGTTACGAAAACGTTATAGTTAATAAAGAATTGAATAATTATTTGAAGATTCCTCAAAATAATAAATGTTTTTATGATTTTATTTATAAAAATGTCAAAATTATTGATAATAGTGAAGAAAAAATAATTAACTTTGCTGCTCAATATACTGAAGTAGTGCAGAATGGTCAGTTGAAATTTGTAGCATCTATTGTCAAAATAGATGATTTGCAGGATTTTAAAGGACATTTAGAATACGATTGCGCAAATGGTTTGTTTGAATCTAAAGGAAGATATTTTCCAAAATTAGAGGATAAAGCCGATTTTTTTATCAATAATTTAACAGAATTTAACAATGGTGTAAAAATTATTTGATAAATTTACCTCAGATTTGAATAAAACTCAAAAATTTAACAAATATTATAAGCACTTATGAGTAAGTTTCGTTTAGATGAAGTAGATCATCAAATTTTGGACATGTTGATTGATAACACGAGAGTTCCTTTTACAGATATTGCAAAAAAATTATTAATTTCTGCAGGAACGGTACATGTTAGGGTGAAAAAAATGGAAGATGCAGGAATCATTCAAGGTTCTTCTTTGACATTAGACTATGAAAAATTAGGTTACTCTTTCATTGCTTATGTTGGAGTTTTCTTACATAACACGTCGCAAACTAAATTCGTTTTAGAGCGTATTAATCAAATTCCATTCGTAACAGTTGCTCACGTAACTACGGGAAAGTTTAATATTTTCTGTAAAATTAGAGCTAAAGATACTAAACATGCTAAAGAGGTTATCTTCATGATTGATGATATCGAAGGTGTGTACAGAACTGAAACCATGATTTCTTTAGAAGAAAGTATCAACGATAAAAAACGATTGATGCATACGATTTTTAAAGAATTGTAAAATATGAAAGCCTCTTTATGAGGCTTTTTTTTTATATCTTTAAGTTATGAAAAACTTACAATCAAACGAGTTTGCTCCCTATTATGAGAATTATATCAAATTAGTTCCAGAGCAAGATATTATTAAAGGACTTATTAAGCAAAAAGAAGAAATGTTGCATTTCTTTAAATCGATTCCTGTTTTTAAACATGAATTTCGATATGCAGAAGGGAAGTGGACAATTAAAGATATTATTTTGCATTTGATTGATGCAGAACGAATATTTGCTTATCGTGCTTTAAGAATTGCAAGAAATGATAAAACTGTTTTACCAGGATTTGAAGAAAATGATTATGTAGTTACAGCTAATGCTAATAATCGTGAATATGAAAGTTTATTGGCAGAATATGAAACTGTACGAAATGCTTCTGTGAGTTTATTTGAAACTTTTACAACTGATGATTTACTTCGTTTAGGAACGGCTTCTAATAACAGTGTTTCGGTAAGAGCTATTGGATATATTATGTTAGGACATGAATTGCATCATAAAAACGTAATTTTAGAAAGATATTTATAATAAAAAAGGGATTCAATTTTGAATCCCTTTTTTATTTATTTTAATCTTCATCGTCTTCGTCAGCATCATCGTCGTCTCCGTCTTCTGAATCTTCGATATCGTCTGAATCATTTGAATCGTCATCGTCGTCATCGTCGTCTTCAATATCTAAGTCTTTTAGAGCTCCGATTTTTTCATCTGGTACTGCTACCACATCATCTTCGATAATGTCATCTTCGTCGTAATTTTCAATTCTGTCGGCTAGTTTAGTACTTACTTTTACTAAATAAATAGTGTCTTCAGTACGAACTTCTACAGCTTCAACAGTTTCATTCTTAGCATTTTTAAAACGAATAACATCCGAATCATCATATCCGTCAGGAAATTTCTCAACTAGTAAGGTTAAGATTTCATTTGTTAATTTAGCGTAATCAACAATAACTCTTTTCATTGGGTAGGTTTTAATCTTGTAATTTCGTCAAATGTAATATCCTCAGCTTATATTTTCAAGTAAAATTTAATATTTTTTTAAAAAATTTTACCAACCTAAAACGTAAGCAAACATCAATGGCGCAACTATCGTAGCATCAGACTCTACGATAAATTTAGGCGTTGTAATATCTAATTTACCCCAAGTAATTTTTTCGTTTGGAACTGCTCCAGAGTACGAACCATAACTAGTTGTTGAGTCAGAAATTTGGCAGAAATAGCTCCAAAACGGCACATCATGCATTTCCATATCTTGGTATAACATTGGAACTACACAAATTGGGAAGTCACCAGCAATTCCTCCGCCAATTTGGAAGAAACCAATTCCTTTTCCAGCACAGTTTTTTGGATACCAGTCTGCTAACCACATCATGTATTCAATTCCACTTTTCATAGTTGTAGCTTTGAATTCACCTTTAATGCAGTAAGAAGAGAAAATGTTACCCATTGTACTGTCTTCCCATCCTGGAACTACAATTGGTAAGTTTTTTTCAGCAGCTGCAACCATCCAAGAATCTTTTGGGTCGATTTCATAGTATTGTTCCAAAACTCCTGAATTGATCATTTGGTACATAAATTCATGTGGAAAATAACGTTCTCCTTTAGAATCAGCATTGTTCCAAATATCAAATAAGTGTTGTTGTAATCTTCTGAAAGCTTCTTCTTCAGGAATACAAGTATCTGTTACACGATTGTAATGGTTTTCTAATAAATCCCATTCTTCTTGTGGTGATAAATCTCTGTAATTTGGAACTCTTTTGTATGAATTATGAGCTACCAAGTTCATGATATCCTCTTCTAAATTAGCTCCAGTACAAGAAATAATATGTACTTTATCTTGACGAATCATTTCGGCTAATGATTTTCCTAATTCAGCTGTACTCATTGCACCAGCTAATGTAATCATCATTTTTCCGTTGTCTAATAAATGCTCTTCGTAACCTTTTGCTGCATCTACTAAAGCAGCAGAGTTAAAGTGAAGATAATGTTTCTCGATAAACTGACTAATTGGTCCTTTGCTCATTACTTTTTATTTTATTGTTCTTTTTTCTTAATGTATCCTAAAATTTCTAAAACGTCTTCGGCTTTTTGTTGTTCTGAAAACACTTCAGTTGCAATAATTCCGTTTTTGTCTTTGTCAATTAAAATGTGTTTTGGTTGTGGTAAAATACAGTGACTTAATCCACCAAAACCTCCGATGGTTTCTTGATAAGCTCCGGTATTAAAGAATCCTATGTATAATGGTTTTTCTTTATTGTATTTTGGTAAATAAACCGCATTCATGTGTTGTTCCGAATTGTAATAATCGTCTCCATCACAAGTTAATCCACCAAGTAAAACCCGTTCGTAAGTGTCATTCCAGCGATTCACCGCCATCATAACAAAACGTTTGTTAATTGCCCAAGTATCAGGTAGAGTGGTGATGAAAGAAGAATCAATCATGTTCCAATTCTCTCTATCATTTTGTTTCTTTTGGTATAACACTTGATACAAAGCACCTCCAGATTCACCTACAGTAAACGATCCGAATTCTGTAAAAATATGAGGAACAGCAACTTCTGCATCATCACATGCAATCTTGATTTGATTTAAGATTTCGTCTACCATATATTGGTAATCGTAATCAAAAGCTAATGAATTTTTAATAGGGAATCCTCCGCCAATATTCAAACTATCTAATGAAGGACATTCTTTTTTCAAAGCAATGTACACTTTCATACATTTTAATAATTCGTTCCAATAATACGCTGTGTCACGAATACCTGCATTAATAAAGAAGTGAAGCATTTTTAATTCCACTTTCTTGTTTTCTGCAATTTGTTTTCTGTAGAAAGGAACGATGTCTTTATAACCAATTCCTAAGCGAGATGTATAAAACTCAAATTTTGGTTCTTCTTCCGCAGCAATACGAATTCCGATTTTAAATTTCCCATCGATTTCTTCTTGTAATAAATCTAACTCTTCAAAATTATCAATTACAGGAATAGTATTTTTGTGTCCGTTGTTGATTAAACGAGCAATGTTAGTTACATATTGATCGCGTTTAAATCCGTTACATACAACGAAAGTATTTTTATTGATTTTTCCTTGTTCCATCAAACTTTCAACAATATTAATGTCAAAAGCAGAAGAAGTTTCAAGATGGATGTTATTTTTTAAAGCTTCATTTAAAATGAATTCAAAATGGGAACTTTTAGTACAGTAGCAATAGAAATACTTGGCTTCATAGCCATGTTTTTCCATTGAATTTCTAAACCACATTTTAGCACGGTTGATGTTTTGAGAAATTTTAGGCAAATAGGTAAACTTAAGTGGCGTACCATATTCTTCTACCAATTTCATTAAATCGATACCGTGAAATTGAAGATTGTCTTTGTTTAAAGTAAATTCTTCTTGTGGGAAATAAAAAGTCTGATTAATTAAGTCGTAATATTTAGTGTTCATTTTGAAATATAAGATTAAAAATTAAAAAAGCTTAAAGCGAACTTGTTTTAAACCTTAATTTTCAAACCCTAATATTTGCAAATCGAATTAATAGTTTTTCACTAAAAGTCTTCGATAACGCGAATAAATCAATTATATGAAAACAAAATATAGAAAAGAACAAACGATCAATAATAGATAAGTCAGCATTCCTATTGCTAAGAATTCTGTTGAAATTGTTCGTATAGTTGTTTTCTTTCATGGGCGCAAAGTTAAAAAATAAAATGGCTATTATTTAAAGAAATTTAAAAAAATAATTAAACTGAGTAATCTTTAAAGGCTTTGAAAATCAATTCGTTATCTGCTTCTTGATTGATTTTTATTTTTCCGATTCCTTCAAGAAGAGCAAATTGTACTTTTCCGAATTCATTTTTTTTATCATAAATCAACAGTTCAATGATTTGATTGATATCGTTTTCATTAAACTCAATACGCTCAAAAATATCATTTATAATGTATTTAATTTCTTGATATTCCTCATTGGTTAACAACCCTTTTTCTTTAGAAATATAGCTTTCTAAAATCATTCCTGCGGCAATTGCTTCTCCGTGAAGTAAACTAGTTTTATCTTCGTTTTCTAAGAAATAGCTTTCAATTCCGTGTCCTAAAGTATGTCCAAAATTTAATCCTTTTCTAATTCCGTTCTCGGTTAAATCTTCACAAACAATTGTATTTTTTATTTGAATGGATTGATGAATTAATTCGTTTAAATCTTCTGTACTTAAATCCTTTAAGTTTTTAAATTTATCCCAATAATTTTTGTCGAAAATTAAGCCATGTTTTAACATTTCGGCTAATCCGGAGCGCATTTCTCTTGGAGATAGTGTACTTAAAAACTCAGTATCCACAATAACCGCTTTTGGTTCGCGAATAATTCCGATTTGATTTTTTAAATTTCCTAAATCTACACCATTTTTCCCTCCAATAGAAGCATCTACCATTGAAAGTAGTGTAGTTGGAATATTGATAAAATCAATTCCTCTTTTGAAAGTGCAAGCTACAAATCCGCCCAAATCAGAAATTACGCCACCACCTAAATTGATGATGATACTTTTTCTATCGGCACCTAATTCAGACAAAGCAGCCCAAACTTCGGAACAAGTTGCTATATTTTTATGACTTTCACCTGCTTCTAATTCAATGATTTCGATTTCAATTTCGGTTGCCAAATTATTTAATAAGTGAGGTAAACAATACTGCGAGGTATTTTCGTCAACCAAAATAAAAATTTTAGAATAATGCGTTGGAACAAGATACGAAGCTAGTTTTTCATAGCCTGTTTCATTAAAAAATACGGAATAATTAGTTGCTTGTATGGTTTGCATGAAAATGTGTAAAATTTGACTGCAAAATACGTCATTTTTTATTTATTATTCGATAACTGTGGCGTATATTTGTAACACTTTATTTCAAACACAATGAACACACTATTTAATAATACAGAAGTTGCTTTTGCTTTAAAAAGTGACACCGAATTAGAAAGAGCTTATTTTTTATTCAAATTAATCGATAGTCAACCCTTAGTAAAAATAGGAACAGCCGTAACTAATTTTGCTTTAAAAGCGCATTTGCCAGTAGAAGGATTGATTCGTTCAACCGTTTTTGATCACTTTTGTGGTGGTGTAAATGAAACGGATTGTCTTCGTGTAGTAGATAAAATGTATACAAAAGGGGTTTCTTCAGTTTTAGATTATTCAGTTGAAGGTAAAGAAGAAGAGGCACAGTTTGATGCAGCTTTGAACATGACTTTAAAAACAATTGAATTTGCTAGAGAAAGAGAAGCGATTCCGTTTGCAGTATTTAAACCAACAGGTTTTGGACGTTTAGCTTTATACGAAAAAGTAGGAGAGAAGGCTCATTTGACAGAAAACGAGCAAAATGAATGGAACAGAGTAATCGAACGCTTTGATATTGCTTGTAAAACAGCATTTGAAAAAGATGTATTGTTATTGATTGATGCTGAGGAAAGTTGGATGCAAGATGCTGCAGATGCTATTGTAACCGACATGATGCGTAAATACAACAAACAAAAAGCGATTGTTTTTAATACGTTGCAAATGTACCGTTGGGATCGATTAGATTATTTAAAAAATCTTCACGAACAAGCAAAAGCAGAAGGATTTTACATTGGAATGAAATTAGTTCGTGGTGCCTACATGGAAAAAGAGAATGAAAGAGCGGCAGAACGCGGACAAAAATCTCCAATTTGTATTTCAAAAGAAGCTACTGACATAAATTACGATGCTGCTGTTTCTTATATGGTAGATCATTTGGATATTATGGCGGTTTTTGCTGGAACTCATAATGAAGAAAGCTCGTATAAGCTAATGCAATTAATGCAAGAAAAAGGAATTGCTAAAAATGACAAACGTATTTTCTTTGGACAATTATTGGGTATGAGTGATAATATCAGTTTTAATTTAGCAGCTGAAGGATACAATGTTGCAAAATATTTGCCTTTTGGTCCAGTAAGAGATGTTATGCCATATTTAATAAGAAGAGCTGAAGAAAATACTTCAGTAGCTGGGCAAACCAGTAGAGAATTAACTTTAATTAAGAAAGAGAAGGAAAGAAGAAAGTTGTAAATTTTTCTTAAAGTTGTTTTTTCTTACAATGAAAAGATTAAATTTGGGGGATAATTATAAAACTTTTATTATGAAAAAAACTTTACTTACTTTAAGCTTATTTGCTTCTTTTTTTAGTTTTTCACAGGTTTTGCAGTCAGAAAATTTTGACGCTTTAACTTTAGGAGATGTTGGTACAGATGTAACCGGAGTAACAGCAGGTCAAGGAGGTTACTACACTGCAAATGGAACAAATGCAAGTTATCAAATTGTTTCAGAGACAACGGGTAAATCATTACAAATTACGGGTTCAAATACCGCTACTGGCTCACGCTTTATGTGGAAAGACGGATTAGTTTCTGCTTGGGCAGGAAGAACAAGTGGAAATGAGGTAATTAATATTGAATTTGATTTATTTACTGGTGGAGCAACAACTAGTAAAAACCGTCAAAATTTGTATTTATATAATGCAGCTGGAGATAGAGTTTTAGTTGGTTTGAGTTTTGTTGCAGAAACCAAGACTCTGTTAGGAGTTTGTTATTTGGATAATGCAGGTACATTTGGAAATTATTCTTTAAATTTAGGTGCTTCTCCAATAGTTTTAAGTGGAAATCAATGGGTTAGAATAGGAATGAGTTTTAACAAAACAACGGGTGAAGTTTTTTGGAAAGGACCTGGTTTTTATGGTTCTTTTGATGGAGCCGCAGCTGGTTCGGATCCTGCTGAAATAGATTATATAATGAGTTCAGGAACTGCTAACGCAGTTGCATACACTGGTAAGTTTGATAATTTAGTTTCTTGGGCTAATAATGTAGAAAATCTGTTAGGAACTAATGATTTTGAAGTAAATAAATTAGATTTAATAACATTGTATCCTAATCCAACTACATCCATTTTAAACATATCAAACAACAATAATCTAGATATCAAAAATATTTCAGTTGTTGATATCAATGGAAGAGTGGTTAAAAATCAAGAAGGTTCTTTAACCCAAATTAACGTTTCTGATTTAAATGCTGGTGTTTATTTTGTAACAATTGAAGCTGCAGAAGGAAAAACAACTAAGAAATTTATTAAACAATAATTTCTTTACTACATAAAACTAAAAAACGACCAGATTACTGGTCGTTTTTTTTCTTTTTATCACTATTCATCATTAGCATTACAGCGCCAACTAAGCCAAGACACACAAGAGCAAAAACAATTATCATGATGAATGTTCCATTGCTATGTGAATAAAGTGGTAATAATAAATTTGCCATAGTTACAAAGGTTAGAATTTAAACAAAGATATAATTTAACAATTGTTTATTTCCTGATAATTATCATGTAACTTATTCTAAAAATTTAGCTTTTAATTCAGGAGTTGGAATCATACAAGATTCTTTTTTGCCATACCATTTGTATCGATTTCGAGCTACATAATCATAAATAAAATCACGTATTCCTGTTGGTAATATGGTAAAAACAGTTGCTAAAGTAAAAATTCCACTCAAGCCTTTTGCAATGTGTAAAGCTGCTGTTGATTTGTAGTAATAGGAAATTCCAGGTTCATACAAAACAATACTATCTGTATGAATAGGATTAATTCCAATGTGTTTTAAAATTTTCTGTCCTATTTCTGACTGTAATGATACAAATCTGAAAACATCTTTTTTATCATGTTTAATCACATATTGAACGGATGAATCGCACAAATTACAAACACCATCAAACAATATGATTTTTTTATCTTGTGGTAAATCTTGTATTTCCATATATCAAATTCAAGTTCAATCTTTAATTTTTAAAAAAAGGAACACAGATTTTTAAAATTTAAGTAATTGAAAAAATCTCTGTGTAACACTAATCAACGCAAACATAATCAAAAAAACTCGGTGAAACTCTGTGTAACTTAAACAGGTTGTACGTATTCCAATTGGTCTAAACTCACTTTTGAAGTAAAAATTCCGTAATTTACAGTTGCTTTTGTTTTTTCAATCACATCAATTGTTCCAATGGCTTTTCCATCTTTCATTCGAACTCTATCACCAACTTTTAAAGTAACTTTTGGTTTGTTTTCTTCTTCTATTTTTGCTTTGATTTTCTTTTCTTTTTTAACCGTGCGAATTTCCTCCACAATCACTTTAACTTCCTCTTCAACCTTTTTTTGAATCACTTCTTTTACCTTCTTTTCTTTAATCGAAAGTTTTTTACGTTTCGAATTTTCGATTTCAACCATTTTTAAAAATTCACCGATTAACGTTTTTTTGTCTTTATTATTGAAGTAACTTTCCGAAATATCATCAATTTTTTGACCAATATATATTAAACGCTGGTTCGCATCATACAATTCCTGATAACGTTCTAATTTATCCTGAATTTTAGCATTGATGGTTTCCATTTTCTTGCTTTCTTCACGCGCTTTGGTTTCTTCTTCTTTTAATGTTAAAGATGTTTTTTCTAATTTAGAACGCTCTTTTTGAAGGGTTGCAATGGTTTTGTCGAAACGAACTTTTCCGCCTTCAATTTTCTTTTTCGCACGATTGATTAATCCAAACGGAATACCATTTTTTTGAGCAACTTCAAACGTAAACGAACTTCCGGCTTGACCTAAAATCAGCTTGTACATAGGTTCTAATGATTTTTCATCGAACATCATGTTTGCATTGGAAGCGTAGGGCAATTCGTTTGCTAAAATTTTTAAGTTACTGTAATGTGTGGTTATAATTCCGAAAGCTTCGCGAGCATAGAATTCTTCCAAAAACGTTTCTGCTAAAGCACCACCTAATTCTGGGTCAGAACCCGTTCCAAATTCATCGATTAAGAACAATGTTTTAGCATTACATTTCTTTAAAAAGTAGTTCATGTTCTTTAATCGGTAACTGTATGTGCTTAGATGATTTTCAATGGATTGATTATCTCCAATATCTGTTAAAATTCTATCAAATAAAAACGTTTCGCTACGTTCGTGAACTGGAATTAAAATCCCACTTTGCAACATCAATTGTAGTAATCCAACAGTTTTTAGTGAAATCGTTTTTCCTCCAGCATTGGGTCCCGAAATCACAATAATGCGACTTTCGTTATGTAATTCGATGGTTTGTGGATAAGTAACGGCTTTCTTTTCCTTGTTGTTCAAATACAAAATAGGATGGAAGGCTTCTCTAAAAAACAAGCGTTTCTCTTCGATTATTTTTGGTAAAATTCCGTTGATTTTATTGGCATATTTTGCTTTGGCAGCAATCACATCAACATCACTCAAAAAGTCTTGATAAGCAGCAATAGTTTCGGTAAACGGACGAATTTCATTGGTTAAACGTTTTAAAATGCGCATGATTTCTTCGCGTTCTTCAAATTCTAGATTGTTTAATTCGCGAGAATAACGTTGTGCTGCTTCGGGTTCGATATAAGCAATACTTCCTGTTTTAGAATTTCCTAAAATAGAACCTTTTACTTTTTTACGATACATAGCTAAAACCGCTAAAACTCTACGATTTTCAACTACAGTTTCTTTAATATCATCTAAATAACCAAGTGAATTATATTGGCTCAAAGCCATACCAAAACTTTGGTTGATTTTTCCTCGAACTAGATTTATATTTCTACGAATATCTACCAAATCAGGTGAAGCGTTGTCTTTTATTATTCCGAACTTGTCAACCACTTCATCAATACGCTGAATGATCAATTTTACAATATCATTTTGAGAAGCTTTTTGGTATAAATTGGGATAATAATCTTCGAACTTCTTTAAAAACTGAATCAACGTAATTGCCGTTTCTGAAAGGTTGGCAATCTTTTTAAAACTTCCAACTTCCAAGAAACTATCTTCGATAGCTAAGAATTTTAATTCGTAATTGATATTTTCAAATCCGTGATTCGGAATGGCGTTGTTGTTAGAAAACGAAGATAAATATTCAGAAGTTTGCTTTAAATTAATAAGCAATTCTTCTTTGTTTTTGAACGGAGTTATCGCCATAGCTTTTGCTTCACCAATATCAGTGTTGCAACGACCAGCGATGGTTTCTAAAACCGTATTAAATTCTAAATCTTGTAGCGTTTTTTCTGTAATCGAAATCATTTTTCTTTTTCTGTTAGGTCAAAGTTACAAAGTAATAAATCCATATTGCAACAGAAATTTATATTTTTGGTAAAAATTATAAAATGTTTATCAAAAACCAGAGTTGGGAAACCTTATTAGAATCTGAATTTCAGAAGCCTTATTTCGTAGAATTAATGCAACAAGTGGAGCAAGAATACGCCACAACGACTTGTTTTCCGCCAAAAGAATTGATTTTTTCTGCTTTTGAGCAATTTGATTTTCGCGATACAAAAGTGGTGATTATTGGACAAGATCCGTATCATGGAATAGGTGAGGCGAATGGTTTGTGCTTTTCGGTGAATGATGGAGTTGCTATTCCGCCTTCTTTGAAAAATATTTTTACTGAAATTAATACGGAATACGAAAGGATTCTTTTTCCAACTTCGGGAAATTTAGAGCGTTGGGCAAAGCAAGGTGTGCTATTGTTAAACGCTGGTTTAACAGTAAGAAAAGACGAAGCCAACAGCCACAAACACTTAAAATGGAACGTTTTTACCGATGCTGTAATTGATTTAATCAATCAAAAATCTGAAAACGTAGTTTTTTTACTCTGGGGAAGTTTTGCACAGAAAAAAGGCAAACTAATCAACCAAGTAAAACATTTGGTTTTAGAAAGCGGACATCCTTCACCTTTAAGTGCCAACAGAGGTATGTGGTTTGGAAACAATCATTTTAGATTAACGAATGAATACTTAAAAATGAAGGGAAAAGGTGAGGTGGTGTGGTAGGTATCATTCAAAAAAATGATATTATGGAATGTAATTCCTCACTAGCTAGATTTAATTAAATCCAATTTTCGTTTGTTCTTGATTAAATACTTCTTCCAATTCTTTCATTCTATTTTTGAACTCACTTGCTGAAATTACCTCGTTTTTGCGTAACCATTGAAGGTTATTTATTTGAGACTCAAAAGACAAATTTTTATTTGGTTTGTAAAAATAAGTTTCTTTTAAATAGTTGTCACGCATTTCAAAAAGAAATTCAAGAAAATCATCAACAACTTTTTTATTTGGAATACTTTTGAAGAAATACAGATAAGTATTATAATGAACTCTTATTCTCCAGAGATTTTCAATGCTTAATAAGTAAATCGAAGTTGAAATTAAAAAAAATCCTCCCCATATTATCCATTGATATTCTCCTAAATCATTTTGTAAATCTTTGTCATTTCTCCACATAAAAGTTACAAAAGTGAGAAAACCTAATGCGATTACAGGAATATAGAAATTTTTTCTGTTTAAAAGATAAGAGTCTTTATGGCGAGATAAATTTTCATATGGAATCGAAACTTCGAATTCTTTTCCAAATAAAGTTGATTTATAAACAACTTTTGTTTCCATTATTTTGGCTTCTCTTTTCGTAAAACCTCTTTTTTGAACAAGCTCTTTTTGCATGAGTAGTGCTTAAAGTTGTTTAACTAATAAATTCTAATCTATAGTAAACTCCAAAACATTTCCAACCGCTCCTACAGTAGTTGTTTTTATAGTTACCATAACAGCATCTTGTGCGTTTAGAGTTACAATTTCTGGTTCAACTATAACTCGGTATTGTCCAGGAGCAAGCGTGTTATTCGTTTCATATTCGTAGGTCGTGTCTAAAGCGTCTAAAACAGCAATTCCAGAGATTATTTCATCAATTTCATTTTCTCCTTCAATTACAGAAACCGTTGTTGGGGTGTAGTATTCCCAAGCGCCACTAACATTTTTCTTTTCTAATGTATAATTAAAAAATATTTTTCTAGAAGTGCTTGTCAAATAAATATCAAAAGGATTATTTGGTTGTGGTAACAATCTTGACACGTAACAAGAAACGTTAAGTTCGTTTCCAGTAACGTCTAATTCAATTAAACTATTTGCTGTAACTATAGTTGATGCAAAAAATTCGTCATCACTTTCAGTACAACTAGTAAAAAAGAATGAAGGAATGACAAGTGTTAAAATATATAAGTACTTTTTCATGATGTTTCTAATTAAAATCTATAACCTAAATTAATTCCCAATCGGGCTACTGTTGATGGACTGTTTTCTTTAAATAAGTTTTTTCCAATACCAACCGTTAAATCCAATACAAAGCTCTCTTTAAAGTATAATTTATAGCCAACAGAACCTCCTAAAGCAACGTCGTTATAGTCTTTTTTTGTAATTACAACATAATCTGCTGCGCCATTGTTTAAAGTTGTTAATTCCTTGTATTCGCCACCATTTATATTAACAAATCCTTCTAAATAATATAAACTCGAAGCACTTTTAGACAAGGCATAACGTACATACGGAATCACTTGATAGTCAATTAGAGTTCGAGTATCATCTGTAAGGAAATCATCGGTTTTGCTTTTTTTGTTAAACATCATTCCAGTGATACCAACAGAAAAATCTTTGTTTAAAAAGCGTTCGAATGAAATACCTAATTTTCCAAAAGCAATACCATTTAAAACATCTACTTTAACTTCGTTTTTTTTAGCTAGAATAGGAGATACGATGGTGTCAGTAGTCATCGTTTCGTTAGACTGAGCAAAAGCACCAACAGAAAGTAATAATACTAATATATAGCTTATTTTTTTCATATAAAAAGGTTGTTAATTTGTGTAAATATAGGAAAATTTATCAATTAAAAGTAAGCGCTCCTAGAATTTCTTCACTCATGAATTTTCCTCCAGGATAGGTAGCTGTATAGTCGAGATTTAACCAAATTTGTCCTCTTTCATCAATGTGATAATAGATTTGATGATTTTTACTTTCTTCTACGAAAAGTACTTCTTTTATGTAATAAATAGCAGTTTCTAAATCATTTTTGTTTCCGATTAACATTTCTGGATACAAATGCCCACCAGTATGAATTATACGAGGTGTTCCTCCAATTGCTTTTATGCAGGCCGACATCAAAATAGCATGATCATCACAATCACCTGAAAAATGTTGCAAACTTTCGGAAGCAGAAGCAATATATTCTCTTCCTTTTGGATCGTTAACGTAATTCCAACGATTTCTAATTTCTTTGAAAACTGCAAAACATTGAATCATTCTTCGTGTTTCGCCTGATTGTTTGATTTCTCTGAAATGTTTTGTTGTAGCAGATAGAGCAAAATTTCGAACTTTCGGATTGGAAAAATCTACCGCATTAATAATTTTGGATTTATTTGGAAAAGGAAGCAATTTGGCTACGATGATATCTTGAGGATTTGGCGCTTCGCTCATAGAATACACCATATAGCGATAATCTTCAAACACACGATTAAAACCGTAATTTCCGAATAAAGTTCCGTACAATAAGGCAATTATATACAAAAAAACAATCAGAATGATAATGGTTTTTACCAATCGTAAAAGAAGTTGAATGACAACTAAAATGAGAATAAAAATGATTATTCTATCTAAATGAATTACCCATTCTAAATCGATTAAATTTTGATGCGCAATTAAAAAAACCGGAATAGCAATTAAGATATTCAATAAAAAAATGACAACAATATCCCACGGCTTTGGTAAAGAAAGCTTTTCTTTGAGTTCGGCGATAGTTGGGATTTTAATTGTCATTTCGTTTAAAACGATAAAAATACGGAATTATTTAAGTATCGATTCTTTTGGTAGTTTTTTATCGATAATTTGAAGCTTCAAAAGTTGTTCCATTATTTTATCTAATGTTGGAGCTGTCATTTGTTTTTGCGACCAACGTGTTAATTTTAACCATTCCTGAATTGCTTCTACATTTTGATTGTATTTAGAAGCTAAGGTTCGGTCAATACTTGGAATCATTTTGAATTCTTCGGTTGTTGTATTGATAATGTCTAAAATCTGTTCGATTACTTTTGGATGCTGGTCCAAAACTTCATTTCGAACTGCAATAACAAAACAAGGCCATGGAGTAGGGCAATCCGCAATTCTTCTGAAAATTCCTTTATCTACTAATGGTTGTGTCATAAAACGTTCCCACATGAAATAATCTGCTTTTCCTGAAGTTAAGCTTTCAACGGCTCCATCAATTGTGTTTACGATTTCAAATTGTAAGTTTTCGGTGTTCCAATTTTGATGTTGAGCATTCACAATACTCATCAAATGCGAGCCTGAACCTATGCGAGAAATCGCAACTTTTTTGTTTTCTAAATCGGAAATTGTATTATAACTAGAATTTGCTGCTACATGAATTCCCCAAATTAATGGACTTTGCACATAAACTTGAACAATTTTACTTGGATTTCCAGCAACAATATCTTTGATAATTCCTTCAGTAAGAATTACAGCAATATCGGTTTCGCCATCGCGCAACATTTGGCACATTTTACCAGTTCCTTCTGGCACATCGGTCCACTGCAAATCGATTCCAACGGCTTCAAATTCGCCATCTTCAATGCACATGTGCCAAGGTAAATTAAAATGTTCTGGAACGCCAGCTATTTTGATTGTTTTCATTCTAAGAGTATTAGGTACTAAGATTATTCAGATAGTTTTGAGATACATTGTTCTCTAATTTTCCAAATTTCTTCAAAGGTATTATTTTGATTGGTTTCTTTAATCCATTTTTTTAAAAAAGCCATATGATATGCTACTTTAAAATCACATACTTGATTTGGAGTTATTTCGATTTCTTCAACTATATCATGCTTTATTTTATCGTAAAATGAATCAACAGTTGTTACATCAACCGGAACATGGTTTATCTTCAAATAACAATGTGCTTCAGGAATGTAATTGATATTATTTTTTGAGAGTAAATCACCTAGTTTTGGTGTATTTACTTCATTCATTTTGAATATTCCAATGTATAGCTTTATATTTTTAATTTCATTTTTATCAGCAAAATCCTTTAAGAAAGCGTGTTTCGAACTGCAAGTTCCTTTATTTTCAGAAAGTACTAATGTAAAATCATACCTATTAGCATTTCTTCCATAAGGAATGTTTTTTACTTTATCAATTAGCTCTTCAAAATTCATTCTAACGTTCTAAATTCTGATTTCTAAATTCTAAATTTTTTAACTGCCACCATTTCCAAGTTACACCATTTTCATCAGGATAATCTTCAATAAAATTGAAACCTACTTTTTGCAACACATGATTAGAAGCACCGTTTTCGGCATGGGTGTAAGCATTCATTTCTTGAATTTTCATTTGATTGAAACCATAGTCTAACCAAGCATTTGAAGCTTCCGTAGCGAAACCTTTGTTCCAAAATTTTTCATTTAAACGATAACCGTAATCATAGAAATTGGTGTTTCCGTTTTCTACATGGTCGTTTACAAATTTAATTCCTGTCCAACCTATTAATTCATTAGTATCTTTAGTAATAGCTACAAAACGTCCAATTCCGTTATTGATGTATTGTTGTCTAACCATATCAATGTAAGCGTAAACTTCGTCAATTTGAACAACTGGTTTTTGCCATAAATATTTATGAACATTAGTGTTGCAATCCATTTCAAATAAAGAATTCGCATCTTCATGTCGCATTTCTCTTAGAATTAGTCTTGGTGTTTCTAGTATTAAATCCATTTTATAATTTCATCATTCAACATTCGTTATTCGATACTCAACGTTTAAACTTGGAATAGTCAATTTTGAACAACGAATATTGAAGTTTTGGTTATTCTGCTAACTTTTTTAAAGTATATTCAATTAATTCATCTACAGCTTTGTATGGGTCTTCACTGAAAGTTCCGGTTGCACGGTTAGCGATGATAGCATTTAAAGATAAACAGTTGTGACCTAATAGTTTTCCTAAACCATAAATAGCACCAGTTTCCATTTCTAAATTAGTCATTCTAGTTCCATTAAAATTGAAACTATCCATTTTAGAATTTAATTCTGGATCTTGAATTCCTAAACGCACCACACGACCTTGTGGACCATAAAATCCTCCAGCTGTTCCTGTGAATCCTTTATAAATTTTATCGCTTTCTAATCTTTGTTCTAAAGTTTTGCTTCCTGCAATTACGTAGGGACGACCTTTTCTCATGTCCCAATTGGTATGCTTGATAAAAGCTTCTTCCATTTCAGTTTCCGAAATTTCATCAATTAAATAGGAGCGAAGCATGTTATCCAATCCTAATCCATACTGACTCATTACAAAACTATCGCAAGGAATATCCGCTTGTAACGAACCTGAAGTTCCGATACGTACAATGTTTAAAGAAGTCAATTCTTTTTTAACTGTTCTTGTTGCTAAATCTACGTTTACCAAAGCGTCTAATTCATTCATTACGATGTCGATGTTATCTGGACCAATTCCAGTTGACATAACTGTAATTTTTTTGCCTTTGTAAGTTCCTGTTTGGGTTTTAAATTCACGTTTTTGAGTGGTAAACTCAATAGAATCAAAGTGTTTCGTAATTTTCTCAACACGGTTTTGATCCCCAACGAAGATAATATCGTTAGCGATTTGTCCAGGCTTTAAGTTAATGTGATATACACTTCCGTCTGGATTTAATATTAATTCTGATGCTGCTATCATTTGTTTTTGTATTATGCTTTAGGCTATACGCTTTAAGCCATTTTTATTTCATAATTTTAAATTCACTTATTGAATTTAACCTCCAACTCGTTTTGTTTTGAATCCTTTGTCTTGTAGTATTTTCATGATTTTATCACGATAATCACCTTGAATGATGATTTCTCCATCTTTAAACGTGCCACCAACGGCTAATTTGCTTTTGATTTCCTTCGCTAAGATTTTAAAATCTTCGTCTTCGCCTTCATATCCTGAAATAATCGTGGTAGGTTTTCCTTTACGCTTCTCATATTTGCAAATCATTGGTTCTTTTTGAACGAATAATTCGTGTGGAGTTTCTTCGATAGTTTCTGGTTCGTTAGAAACTTCGTGGTTAGGGAATAGTTTTTTTAATTGTTCTTGTAAGTCCATATTTTAGCACGCGGATAAAACGGATTCGCTAAAGCGAAGCGCGAATTAAAACTGATTTTTTCTATTCTTTCTTTTGTTTTCGTAAATTTTTCTTCTGAATTCAGGCTTTTTTCCAAAGTTTAATAATAAACCAATTTCGCAATCAGTTCCTTTTAAGTAATTGAGCAATTGATTTTCAAACTCTTCAACAATATTATCGGCAGCTTTTAATTCTAATATGATTGTATCGTTTACAATTATATCAGCATAATAGTCACCAACGTTTTCCCCTTTGTAAAAGACTTTAATTTTTTTATTAGGAGTTGCTTCAAGTCCTTTTTTTCTTAACTCAATCAATAAGGCATTTTGATAAACTTTTTCAAGAAAACCAAAACCTAATTCGTTGTAAACTTCGTAAAAAGTTTTTAAAATTAACGATGTTAAATCTTCATGTAATAAGTGCATATATTCTATTTTTATGGTTTAAATCTGTTTTAATCTGCGTTTTAAGAAGTAAATCCGTTTCATCCGCGTGCTAATATGGCGTGTATGTATTTTCAATCTTTAAACAAAAAACCAAACCCCAATGTTACTTGGAATTTGGAATTTTATTTATTTGGAATGTGATTTCCTTTATTTCTTAATCAATCCTAATTCTACCAAACGTTCATGTAAGAATTCACCAGCGGTGATATCTTCATATAATTTTGGATTGTTTTCATCGATACATTCTGGTAAGCAATTTAAACTCATATCGCTTACTGGGTGCATGAAGAAAGGAATGGAATAACGAGAAGAACCCCACAATTCTCTTGGTGGATTTACCACTTGATGAATCGTTGATTTCAACTTGTTGTTGGTATGTCTTGATAACATATCTCCAACGTTAATCATTAACTCGTCTGGTTGTGCCATAGCGTCAATCCATTCTCCGTTATGATTTTGTACTTGTAATCCTTTTCCTTGAGCTCCCATTAATAAGGTAATCAAGTTAATGTCACCATGTGCTGCTGCACGAACGGCACCGTCTTTAGGTTCGTCGGTAATAGGAGGGTAGTGAATTGGACGTAAAATACTGTTTCCGTCTTTGATGTATTTGTCAAAGTAGAATTCGTCTAAACCAATGTAAAGTGCTAAAGCTCTTAACACATAAACACCTGTTTTTTCTAACATTTGGTACGCTTCTTTACCTACTTCATTGAATTTAGGTAACTCTGTTACTTCCACGTTATCTGGATATTCGCCAGCGTACTTTGAACCTTCGCTAACGTATTGTCCAAAATGCCAAAACTCTTTCAAATCTCCAGCAGAGCGACCTTTGGCATGCTCTTTACCGAAAGAAACATAACCACGTTGTCCGCCAATTCCTGGGATTTCGTATTTAGCTTTGGTTTCTAAAGGAAGTGAAAAGAAGTTACGCACTTCTGAATACAATCCTTCTACTAATTTGTCATCTAAAAAATGACCTTTTAATGCTACGAAGCCGATTTCTTCGTAGGCTTTTCCGATTTCATTTACAAATTTTTGTTTACGTGCCGGATCATCCGACAGGAAATCACGTAAGTCAACACTAGGAATTTGTTGCATACTTAAACTTTATTGTTAATAAATCAAATGGGTTATAACCCAAGTAAATACAAATGTAATTAAATATTTTTATTGTGAAAGAGGAAAGTTGTTAACAATTGGTGATGGGTGATGGGTGGTGGGTAAAAGGTTAACGGTTTTTGGAACACAGATTAAAAAAATGCAAAAAATCCAAATAATCTATTATGAACTTTTAAACACAAAGAAATTAACTTAATAATCTTATATGACTTTTATGTTAAATGTTACAAAGTGCTAAACCGAGTTTTTTTGAAATACTATGTGTTGAGAAAGCTACACCGAGACGTTTTATTTTAAAGAGCCATTATTACTTTTGCGTTCTTTGCGAAAAAACTTTGCGTCTTTGCGTTTAAATTAATAGTGTCTAATTTTAACTTTCTTTTTTTATAACAATTCGCTTTCAAAATGTTATTTTTATTACTTTTGAGCAAAATTTAATCGTTCCATCATCATGAACTTTGAAAGAAAAGAATTATCGAATTCGCAACTACTTGATTTATATAAGAAAATCTTAAAACCGCGTTTGATTGAAGAGAAAATGTTGATTCTAATCCGTCAAGGAAAAGTATCGAAATGGTTCTCTGGTATCGGACAAGAAGCCATTTCTGTCGGAATTACTTCGGTTTTGGATAAAGACGAATATATTTTACCAATGCACCGTAATTTAGGAGTGTTTACTACTCGTGATATTCCATTACATCGTTTATTTTCGCAATGGCAAGGAAAGAAAAACGGATTTACTAAAGGTCGTGATAGAAGTTTCCATTTTGGAACACAAGAATATAAGATTATTGGAATGATTTCGCATTTAGGTCCTCAATTAGGAATTGCAGACGGAATCGCTTTGGCCAATAAATTAAGAAAAAACGGAAAAGTTACGGCTGTATTTACTGGTGAAGGCGCTACTTCGGAAGGAGATTTTCACGAAGCATTGAATATTGCAGCAGTTTGGGAATTACCGGTTTTATTTGTAATTGAAAATAATGGTTACGGATTATCAACTCCAACAAACGAGCAATACCGTTGTGAGAATTTAGCAGATAAAGGTGTAGGTTACGGAATGGAAAGCCACGTTGTAGATGGAAATAACTTATTAGAAGTGGTGCATTTGATTTCGGAATTAAAAGCTTCTATGATTGAAAATCCGCGTCCAGTGTTGTTAGAGTTCAAAACGTTTAGAATGCGTGGACATGAAGAGGCGAGTGGTACGAAATATGTTCCTCAAGAATTAATGGACATGTGGGCTGTGAAAGACCCAGTAGAAAATTATAGAAATTACTTAAAAGCTACAGCAGTTTTATCAGAGGAAGAAGATGAAGCGATTCGTGCTGAAATTAAGAAAGAAATTGATACCGATTGGGCAAAAGTGCAAGAAGAACCAGAAATTGTAGCTTCTTTAGAAGAAGAATTAGGTGATGTTTACAAGCCTTATACTTTCGAAGAATTCAATCCTTCTTCGGAAGTTGAAAATATCCGTGTGATTGATGCGATTTCGAATGGTTTACGTCAGTCGATGGAACGCCATGAGAATTTGGTGATTATGGGACAAGACATTGCCGAATATGGTGGAGCTTTTAAAATTACAGATGGATTCGTAGCGCAATTTGGAAAAGAAAGAGTTAGAAATACACCAATCTGTGAAAGTGCTGTAGTTTCAGCGGCTAACGGATTATCTATAAACGGATTTAAAGCGGTAATGGAAATGCAGTTTGCAGATTTCGTTTCAACCGGATTTAATCCAATCGTAAACTTATTAGCAAAGCAACATTACAGATGGCAAGAAAAGTCGGATGTAGTGGTGCGTATGCCTTGCGGTGGCGGAACTCAAGCAGGACCTTTCCATTCGCAAACTAACGAAGCTTGGTTTACCAAAACTCCAGGATTGAAAGTAGTGTATCCAGCATTTCCAAATGATGCAAAAGGATTATTGAATACTGCAATTAACGATCCAAATCCAGTATTATTCTTCGAACACAAGCAATTGTATAGAAGTGTTTATCAAGATGTACCAAAAGATTACTATACCTTACCTTTTGGAAAAGCGTCATTGATTAAAGAAGGAACAGATGTTACGATTATTTCATTTGGAGCAGGCGTTCATTGGGCTTTAGAAACTTTAGCTAAAAATCCAGAAATTAAAGCAGACTTATTAGATTTAAGAACCTTGCAGCCAATGGATTGGGATGCGATTTACGCTTCGGTAAAGAAAACAAATAAAGTAATCATTTTACAAGAAGATACTTTGTTTGGTGGTGTTGCCAGTGATATTTCGGCTATGATTATGGAAAATTGTTTTGAATATTTAGATGCTCCAGTTAGAAGAGTAGGAAGTTTAGAATCAGCTATTCCGTTTATGAAATCATTAGAAGATCAATATTTACCTAAAGGTAGATTTGAAACCGAATTAAAAGAATTATTGGCTTATTAATTCATCAGCATATATTATTTAAAAGACACTTTCGGGTGTCTTTTTTTGTTTTGGTTGGTATACCTTTTGCATACACTATCTATACTTTATCTATACACTATCTAAGGAGTATCTACCTTGTAGCTTCTTAACAACAAAAAGTTGTTTTGCAAGTTTTGATGTCTTTTGATAGTTTTGGTATTGTTTAATAGGGGTTTTGTTAGCATGCGCTTTGTAAAAGAGGATTTTATACGTAAAAAGGAAGAAAAATAGAAGGTAATAAAAAAAGATCATTGAAATAATAAAAATTATTAAATTTAACCTCAATTAAATATTCAGAACAGATGAAATTCTTTTTAAATTTTTCAGTACTCTTTGTTAGTTTGTTAAGTTGTTCTAATAATCAACAACCTAACGACCCTATTCCTGCTCATGAAACCTTTACCATTGATTCTAAATATGTTAATGAAAAAAGAGTTATTACTGTTTGGTTTCCTGATGAATATAAAAATTCAACAGATTCATTACCTGTTTTATATATGCCTGATGGCGGAATTAAAGAAGATTTTCCACATATTGCCAATACATTATCTGAGCTAATTAAAGCAAAGAAAATTAAGCCATTTATTTTAGTTGGTATAGAAAACACACAGCGTAGACGCGATTTAACACCACCAACATCTGTAGCAAAAGATAAAGAAATAGCGCCAGTTGTTGGAGGTTCTGCTGCATTTAGACAATTTATACAAGCGGAATTGATTCCTGAAATCCAAAAAAAGTACAGAACAACGGCTAAGAAAGGCATTATTGGGGAATCGTTAGCTGGATTATTTGTAACCGAAACATTTCTAATTGCTCCAGATATGTTTGATTTTTATATTGCTTTTGATCCTTCTTTATGGTGGAATAACAAGCAATTATTGAAAGATAGTCCAAATTATTTAGAAGCATTTCCAACGACTTCTAAAACGTTTTGGTTTGCAGGTTCAAGTGCTAAAGATATTTTTGGTAATACAAATAAGCTAGCTGAAATTTTAACTTCAAATTCACTTCCCAATTTAAAATGGAACTATTCACCAGAAAAGAAAGAAGAACATCATACAATCTTTAGAGCCACAAAAGAAAAAGCGTTGATTTGGAGTTTGAATTAAGAAGTTGTTTTTTTTAGTCATCATATCTTTTTAAAGATTTTTCTAAAATACTTTTTATTCGCAATCGCAAACGTTCGGGTTTTAGGACTTCTAAGCCATCACCAAAGCCTAAAAGAATGCGCTCCATTTCGTAGTTTTCGATTAGAAATAGGTTGATAATGATGCTTCCGTCTTCGTTTTCTTTTAGTAAGCGTTGTGAATTATGTAATGGTTTAGTCAATACATAAGGTGCGTTGTATTGATCTATCCAAAGTTGAATTGGTTTGGGTTGTAAGCCTGAATTTACAGTAACACCAATTACATTTTTATAATAGTTCTCTGGATTAAAAGGTTGCTCCAAAAATGGCATTTGAAAATCGTAATCTATTTTAATAATACGGTCTAAGGCTAAATTAGCGATGGGTTGACTGGCCTTTTTTCGACCAATAACAAACCAACGATTGTTGAATTCTTTTAAGATAAACGGATGGAAATTAAATTGTTGTTCTTCTTTGGATTTGAAGGACTTATACGTGATTACTAACACTATTTTTTTAACTATCGCTTGATAGATTTCATCTAAAAAATGCAAGCCTTTTAAACTCTCATTTTTATCTAAGTGAATGACGGGTTGGGTGTGTGATTTTTCGGCATAGATTTTATCTTCTAAGCGTTGCAGAATGTCTGAAACATCATTGAACAATGAGAAGTCTTTGAATTGCTTGAGCATGGAAACGGTTTCACTCAAGACATTGATATCTGTTTCTGTTAAGGGAATATCGGTAATGGAAAAATCTTCATCGGCATAATGGTAATACTTTTTGTCATAAACTTCAATAGGCGCATTGTAGCCCAATTTTTCGCTGCGCATCATCTGAATATCCAATTGAATGGTGCGTTTGCTTACGGGGTTTTCCTTGCCTTCGTATTCGTACAAAGCTTCGCTACAAGCATACATTAAATCTTCTAATGTCCATTGACGGTAGTTGTTTTGCAAACATTTGTCGATGGTTTTGTAGCGGATGAGCGCGTTTTTATTTTGAGCCATTTTTTGAAGTGTTCAGTGGTCAGTTTACAGTGTTCAGTTTCAAAAATACACTTCTTTTTTTAGTGCGCAAAATAATTGCGTAGTGATAAAACTATATTTGTATCAAAGAAATATATCATGAAAAAACGAATCCTAAAAGACGAACCAAAATACACCCTTCAAAATCCTGATTTACCAAAAGCGATTATCTGTGATTTGGATGGAACTTTAGCATTGATGAATGGACGAAATCCTTTTGATGCCGCACGCTGTGAACATGACACATTAAATGAGCCTGTTGGAAATCTGTTGCGAAACTATAAAAAATTAGGCTATCAAATCCTTTTGGTTTCGGGAAGAGAAGAGCAGTTTAAACCACAAACCTTGTTGTTTTTGGAAAAGCACGCTATTGCTTTTGATGCACTCATCATGCGAAAAACCAAAGACTTTAGAAAAGATGCTATCATTAAAACCGAGATTTATAACGAACAAATAAAAGACAACTATTTCATAGAATTTGTGTTAGACGACCGCAACCAAGTAGTAGATATGTGGCGAAAAGAACTAGGATTACCTTGTTTTCAAGTTTTTTATGGGGATTTTTAATTCGATAAAATTCTTACAAAAACTAAAGATAAAACGATTTTTTTATTACATTTGATAAGTACCTAATTATGAACGATAAAATACAAAATAAACTCAAACAAATTGAACTCGAAAAAGGAGTTGAAATCTTGTATGCAGTAGAATCGGGGAGTAGAGCTTGGGGATTTTCGTCGCCAGATAGCGATTATGACATACGCTTTATCTACAAGCACGATTTGGATTACTATTTGTCGTTGTGGGAACAAACCGATGTGATTGAGTTCATGACCGAAGACGATTTAGACGGCAGCGGTTGGGATTTACGGAAAACCGTAAAATTATTAGCAAAAAGTAACGCACCTTTGTTGGAGTGGATTTATTCGCCAGTGGTGTATTATGAAAATGAGGCGTTTATGAACCAAATGCGAGCATTAGCAAAAGACTGTTTTTCGCCAGTGGCTTGTTTGCATCATTATTTGGGAACGACAAAGAATTTTATGGACGTTTGTGAGCAAGAAGAGGTAAAATTGAAAAGCTATTTTTATGCCCTACGCACGGCATTAGCTGGAAAATGGATTATTGAACACAACACCTTTCCACCAGTAGCTTTTAGAGAATTATTGCCTATTGCACCACAAAACATTCAAGAAAAAATAAAGGAATTAATGCAAATAAAAGCCAACCAAGACGAAAGCTACTTGCACCCAAAAGAAGTTTTGATTACCGATTTTTTGAAGGAAACGGTACAATTTAATATGGAAAATGCTGCGAGTTTGAGAAGTGGGAAGAAGATGAGTGAGGAATTGGATGGAGTGTTTAGAGAATTGATAAAATAATAATTAATTTATGATTACTAGTATTAAACTTGATAAAGTTGCAACATATACTAATGAAGTTAAGATTGATGATTTAAAAAAAGTTAATTTTTTCTTTGGAAATAATGGTGCAGGCAAATCTACAATTGCAAAATTCCTGTATGATTTGAGTTTAAATGAAGAAAAAATATCAATTCAATTTAAGAATTGTTCTCAAATAGGATATGATAATCATAATCAAGAAATATTAGTGTTTGATGAAAAATTTATACAAAGAAACTTTATTAATAAAAACCTCCAAAACGGAATTTTTTCATTAAATCAAGCTAATAGAGAAATTGATGAATTAATTGAGAATGAGAATTTAAAGTTAAAGCAAAATGAGAACTACTTAAATAACATATTAAAAGATAGAAAAAATAAAATTTATTTAGATAACAGAGAATATATAGAAGATTCTAAAAGTTTTTGTTTTGAAGAAAGAAAGAAAACCTTGAATTCTTTTATAAAAATAAGAGATAAATTTCCTTTTAAGCAGACACAAAATAACTATGATAAAATTATTTCTATTATTAATAACAATCCAGATTTAACTGAAATTACTTTTGAAAATTTATTAAATAATTATAACAAACTTTATGAAATTGATCACTTTGAAATCAAATCAAATATTTCTCCTAATATATATAAAAAAATTAGAAAGATTGAATTGAAGTTAAGTTCAATTTTAAATGAAATAATCATTGGTAATGATGATGTAGATATTGCTAAAATGATAAATGATTTAGGGATAAGTAATTGGGTTGAAGGTGGATTAAATATTTTAAAAATGGATTTATCTAACACAAAGTGTCCATTTTGCCAAAACGAGAGTATAAATGAAAATTTACTCAATAAGTTTGAAAAATATTTTGATGAAAATTATAAGGCTAAAATTTCTCAAATATTAACTCTTAAAGCAGATTACGAATTAGCATTTAATGATTTATTATTAGAAATTAAAAATCTTACTAAAGAATTTAATTCAAAAAACATTGCCTCTGATTTATTTGAAGATTTAAAGTTATTATTTGAAAAAAATATAAGAATCATTGACCAGAAAATTAAATTCTCAAATGAAAAAAAGGAGATATTTTCAATTTATAATTTCAAAAATAATATTTCAAAAATAATATTTGAAATAAAGAATCATAATGAAGATTTTAGTAATATTGAAAAGAATAAAGAAATATTCCTAGAGGATATTTGGAATTATCTTGCATATAATTGCAAACCACAAATAGAGTTAACTTTATTAATTAGTAATGAGTTTGCGATTGATTACTTTTTTGAATTACAGATAGAAGAATATTTAAATGATAAAATAAGTGATTCGAGAGAGAAAATTGAAATTTGGAAAGAAGAAACAATAACAACCCAAGAAGCTGTTAAAAATATAAATACTATTTTAAGAAATAGTGGTTTTGAAGGTTTTGTGATAGATGAAAAAGAAAAAGTTAATAATATTTCTCAATATTTTTTGAGAAGAATTGATTCTCAAAATAATGAAAATGTATTCAAATCACTGAGCGAAGGTGAAAAAAATTTCATTGCTTTTTTATATTTTTTTCAATTATGCTTAGGAACAGACAATGTGTTAAAGAGTTCAAAAAAGAAAATTATAGTAATTGATGATCCTGTTTCTAGTTTGGATAGTCAAATCTTATTCATCGTTACAACTTTGATCCATCAATTGATAGCAAAGAAAGGTAAAAAACCGAATAATCTAGAGCTTAGAAATAATAATATCGAACAAGTTTTTATTCTTTCTCATAATATTTATTTTTATAAAGAAGTTTCGTTAAATCATCGCCCTATTTGTGAGGATAAAAATTTTTATCATGTATCTAAAATCAAAAATGTTAGTGAAATTAAATGTCATGGAAATAAAAATAATATTTTAAATGATTATAGTTTGCTTTGGAAGACTCTAAACAATTTCAAGGGAACAAATGATACTAACTTAAATATTGCAATATGTAACATAATGAGAAGAATTCTAGAAAGTTATATAAATTTCACAAATTTAGGAAGCGGTAATAGTACTTGGGATTGTTTGATTAATATTTCTTTAGACAACCCAAAATATTATATATGTAGTGCATTAATATCAGAAATCAATGAAGGTAGTCATAAAGTATCTCCTTTAGATGATATATTTTTTCAAAGATTAGTAAATGAAGTTCCTCAAAACTTATTTGAAGCATTTGAATTAATTTTTAAAGAAATAGGCGAAGAACATTATAATGTAATGATAAAAATAGATTAATTTATCAAAATGACCATCCAAGACCTTAAATCCCACAACCTAATCCTTTTCGAAGTCATTTCGGGGAGTAAGTCGTTTGGGTTAAGCACACCTACTTCTGATACGGATATAAAAGGCGTTTATTATTTGCCTAAAGCCCAGTTTTACGGGTTGCATTATATGCCGCAAATCAGTAACGAAACCAATGATGAAGTGTATTATGAGTTGGGTCGTTTTGTGGAGTTGTTGTTAAAAAACAATCCTAATATTTTAGAAATATTAGCTTCGCCAGCAGATTGTATTTTGTACAAACATCCGTTAATGGAGCGTTTGCAATTGCAAGATTTCTTGTCAAAACTGTGCAAAGATAGTTTTGCTGGTTATGCCATGACACAAATTAAAAAAGCCCGTGGTTTAAATAAGAAAATCGTTAATCCATTACCCAAAGAGCGCAAGAGTTTATTAGATTTTTGTGCAATTTTAAACGGTTATGATTCGGTTCCGTTATCTAAATGGTTAATGGAACAAAACCTTTTTCAGGAACAATGTGGGTTAATCAATGTTCCCAATGCCAAAGGAATTTATGCGGTGTTTTATGATTCTGATACAACCTTAGGGTATCGTGGCATCATCAAAAATGAATTGTCTAACGAAGTTTCGGTTTCTTCCATTCCAAAAGGAGCTGAACCTATTGGGTATTTGTCGTGCAATTTAGAAGGCTATTCCAAATATTGTAAAGAATATGCCGAGTATTGGGATTGGATAGAAAAACGCAATGAAGAGCGCTACAATACCAATCAACAACACGGCAAAAATTACGACAGTAAAAACATGATGCATACGATACGTTTGCTACAATCGGCTGAACAAATTTTAGCCACTGGAACATTGAATATTCGCGTTTCCAATCGCGACGAATTGTTAGCCATAAAAGCAGGCGAAATGGAATACGATGCGTTATTACAAAAAGCAGATGATTTGATTGCTTCGATAGAAAATTTGTATACAGTGTCAGATTTACCAGAAGTTCCTGATAGTGAAAAACTGCTTGGTGTTTTAGTGGAAATGAGAGAGGAATTATATCGTTAAATTATTCAAAATGAAACAACTTTTTACATTATTATTACTAATTACTTTTTCAAATTTAACTGCTCAAAAGATTGATTTAACTGCAATTAATTCAATTGAAGATGCAGAAAAATACAAAGAAATAAATACTGATAGATTTACAATTATAGATTATATCGCAACAACAAAGGACAGTTTAAATTATTATAAAAATCAATTAAGTGAAAAGAGTAAAACTGAAAACATAAAAGTTTTAGAAGTCAAACCTATTGTTGCGATGAAGGTAAATTATATTTTCTTTTATGGCAAAACCCTTTCAAAAAAAGAAATTGATTTAAAACGTAAAGAAATTTTGGATTTATATGATAAAGGTGTCTCATCTGATGAATTAGTTGCTAAATACACTATGGATCATAATAGTAAACCCGGAGGAAACTTTGGTTGGATTGATGATGTAAATGTTGAACCAACATTTAGAGAAGCCTTAAAAAAACATAAAAAAGGAGATGTCTTTTTAGTTGATACGCCAGAACTGAATTGGTATTATGTTGTATTCAAGTTATATGATGATGTTGAAAAAGTAGCGATATATTATATAAAAGTACTTTAATTCTAGTATATTTGCCCTCGAAATGAAAACACAAAAGCAACATATTAGTCTAAATTTATATCGCTCAGCGATAGATTTCCCTATGGAAATTAATGGACGTTGTATGTGTTTTTATGAAGAATAATTATTGTTTTTAGTAAAATTACACCAAAATATACGAAACGTCCTTTGAAAAAAGGGCGTTTTTTTTGTTTAAAAATGATTGTAGAAAGGATTTTTGATGCTGAAATCGAGTTCAGCATGACAGAAATAGAAAAAAAAGTAAAAAAATGTTTCATGATAAAACGAAATAGTAAAAAATAAGAGTGAATGCGTAACCAAATGAGAGACAGTCATTTGAAAAATTCGAGGTATCTGTTGGAAAACGGACAGGATTTTTATTGTCTAAAATTTAATATAACTAATTGATTGTCAATAAAATAATTTTAAAAAAGATTTGGAAGTTACTTTTTTTTGACTTTATCTTTGCCCCAGAAATCAGTTGACAGTCACAGTGGTCAGTTGGCAGAAATCAGATATTTAAAAAATATAATAATTATGAGAACACGATATAACATTCAAAAACTAAATACAATAAGCATGATTGATTGTTTTAATCCTTCACGTAACGTAGCTCCGAAATATGATTTCGGATGTATGAATAAACAGGTGCAAACTAATAGGCATTTGGGATAGTAGTATTCCATTGTTATGATATGAAGCACCTTTTATGAGGTGCTTTTTTTATGCCCAAAAAATATTGATTCTGTAGCTCAAGGGTAGAGCAGTGAGCTGTTAACTCAAAGGTTGTAAGTTCGAATCTTACCAGAATCGCGACCGATTTTGTAGCTCAATTGGAAAGAGCATTTGCCTACGAAGCAAAGGGTTGAAGGTTCGAGTCCTTCCAAAATCACACGAGTTCTTTAGAAAGGAACAAGGCTTATTAGGGTTACTGGCTAACCTTCCCGACTGTCTCTCGGGAGAAACGGGTTCGATTCCCGTATAAGCCGCAATAAACTAATCTTTTGATTAGTTACATCTGGGAAGATAACGATTGGTTGTTTACCTGCTTTGGATGCAGGAGGTTACAGGTTCGAGTCCTGTTTCCCAGACAAAATGGAAGTACGTCAAAGTAGGAGAGTTGAGCTTGTCTGTAAAACAAGTGCTTCATGCTGAGTAGGTTCGAATCCTACTACTTTCACAAAATTAATTTGTGATGTAATTGGTTAGCATAAGAGATTTTGATTCTCTCTGTTCAGGTTCGAGTCCTGACAAATTAACTTAGCAGGAATGGCGAAACTGGTAGACGCGTCAGATTTAGAATCTGAATTTTGAGAGTTCGATTCTCTCTTCCTGTACTATTGGAACAGTGGTGTACATGGTGTTGCACGTTAGTCTGAAGAACTAAAGGTATTTGTTCGATTCAAATCTGTTCCACAAGTTTTTTTACTACGCAGAATAATTGCGCAGTAGGTTTTGAATCTTTGTTCAGCAATAAAGAAGTTCATAAATATAATGTGATTTAGCTACGCTGAACTGAAGTTTTTCCTTACGTCGAAATGACAATATGGAGTTTAAAAATATCAAGCAAGTCTTGTTGGGTGTTTCTGTATGGCACTATTGCAGTATTCGTTTCGCAATTGCGGATGATGTTGTACTGTTCAACTTGGCTTGGAGGTTTTGGTGGTTTTCCAAAAAATCATCTCACTCTATGGGTCACGGGTTCGATTCCCGTACATACTTCGGGTATGTTAGTTCAGTCTGGTTAGAACAATAGATTAATCGTAGGTTCGAATCCTACACACATTTTAGGTATGTGTTTGACAGTGGTTGTTACCAACAGACTCAAAATCTGTTTGACAGAGTAGCATAGCTCTTTAAAAGAATGCACCATAAGAAAATCTTCGGACTTGGTCAGTTTTGACTCGACTCGTTCGTAAAGAAACACTTAGGAAAAGACCTGAAAAAGGCTTCGTATTCCTAACCGTTCTTTTGCTTTTGTATTTGCTTGTTGTTCGCTACGGCTAACTTCAAAATAGAATAGAAACCCATTAGAATGCTTTTGATTACTAACTTTTTTCCGTTTTGAACTTTGGACGAAGGACTGAAGGTTTTCTTTTTAAATGAATGTTTAATGATAACTATAAATAAATTATGATCGACAGAATTACAATTCAGGCATACCAAGTAGGTTTGGTATTAGAAAACAGAATGTTAATCGATGTATTAACAAAAGGAAAATATTGGATTTTAGGAAATAAAGAAGTTTTAATTTTTGAAATGAATCAACCTTTTCAATCGAGATTTGAATTAAACTCTTTGTTGAAACATGAAAAATTAGCTTCCATGTTAGAAGTTGTAGATGTTATGGATAACGAATTGGTAATTCAAATCCAAAACGGAATTTTCAAAGATGTTTTAACTACTGGAAAATATGCTTTTTGGAAAGGAGTTTATGAATTTCAATTTGTGAAAATTGATTTATCTAAAGTGGAAATTACTGAAGAAATTTCAATGTCTTTATTGGAAAATTTTAAATTAAAACCATACACTAGAAAGTTTCAAGTGTTGAACTTTGAAAAAGGTTTGTTGTTTGTGAATGGCGCTTTTGTTAAAGAATTGGCTGCTGGAAATTACTATTTCTGGAATAACGCCATTCCAATTGAAGTTAAAAACGTAGATATTCGTCAGCAACAAATGGAAATTGCAGGTCAAGAATTATTGACAAAAGACAAAGCAACTTTGCGAATTAACTTCTTTGTCCGTTACCAAGTAATTGATGCAGTTAAAGCTTTGGTAAACAACAAAGAATACGACAAACAGTTGTATGTGTTGATGCAATTGGCTTTACGAGCTTTAGTTGGTAGCTACACTTTAGACGAGTTGTTGAACAAAAAAGACACGATTTCAAAAGAAATTTTAGAAAATATGTTGGAGAAAATCAACGCCTTAGGTTTAAGTGTTGCCGATGCTGGAATAAGAGATGTTATTTTGCCAGGTGATATGAAAGAAATCATGAATCAGGTATTGGTAGCAGAGAAAAAAGCACAAGCCAACAGTATTATGAGACGGGAAGAAACGGCTGCAATGCGAAGCATGTTAAACACCGCTAAATTAATGGAGGAAAACGAAATGTTGTGGAAGTTGAAAGAGATGGAATACGTGGAAAAAATTGCTGATCGAATTGGTGAAATCACCATTTCAGGAAGTGGTAACGTAATCAGTCAATTGAAAGACATTTTCGTTAAATAATTAAAACCTCGGAATTCATTTTTCGAGGTTTTTAAAAACTAAGAGAAATGAAAGAAGAAAACAATAATGATTTAATAATGACAGTTTTGAAAGTTGTTATTATGTTTATAAAAATTGCAATGGTGTTGAGTCAATTGAATTGAAAATAAAAAAGAAGCTACATCGTCTCATACCAACTAAACTTGGAATGGATAATCGCTTCTTTTTCCTTTTTTAAATAATCTAAATAGGCAAGGGCAGCAGGGTTATGGTTTTTGCCTTTTACCCAAATTAAACTCCAATTGGTTTTAATAGGTAATCCTTTTAAAGGGATAATTTGTAAGTCCTTGTTTTGTATTTCTTTACGAATTCCAATTAAAGGCATAATTGAATATCCTAAGCCAGCTAAAATGGCTTGTTTTATGGCTTCGTTAGAGGTTAATTCCATACGTTTATTAATCTTTAAATCTTGATGTACAATGAAACGCTCCATGGTTTGGCGTGTTCCAGAACCACTTTCTCTGAATAATAACGGACGGTTTTCTAAAATATCTTCGATTTTCTTTTTCTTACTAAAATCTTCTTCCATATTACCCACTAAGAACAATTTGTTTTGCATTAAATCAATTTTTTCTACTTTCATTTTTTCAGGTAGAATGGAAACCAAAGCAAAATCTACTTCATTGTTTTGCAAACTCTTTACTACTTTATTTTTATTGGTTACATCCATTTCTAATTCTACTCCGGGATGCATTTTTAAAAAATCAGCCAAAAAGTAAGGCATCACATATTTTCCAGTAGAAACGACTGAAATTTTAATTTTTCCAAAAAGCTGTCCTTTATAAGCCAATGTTTTATAATCAATAGTGCTCACTTGTTGTAAGATTTGTTCGGCTGCTTCGGCAATTTCTTTACCAAAATCAGTTACATAAATCTTTCTTCCCACAACTTCTGTTAGAGGAATTTCAAATTGATCTTGAAAATTTTTTAATTGAATAGACACCGCAGGTTGTGTCAAATGTAATTCTTCGGATGCCTTAGTAACACTCTGATTTTGTACTACTTTTAAGAATATACGTAACTGGTTTAAGGTGTAGTTCATAAAAATAATTTATATAATGTATAGCAAATATAAATAAAAATATATGAATTATAATTCTAAAATTTGCACAAGAAACCAAATCATGATATAAAAATCCTAACAATGAAAAAAATAACCATACAATTAGTTTTAATACTCTGTATAATAATTGAAGCACTATTAATCTTAAAAATGATAGCTTCCTCTGATATTATTATACAAGAACTATATGGCGGGCTAGCAATACTTGGGATGCTTACAATAATTCGTTTAATACATAATTTAACAGACATTACTTATGGAAACCCTGAAGAAAATTAATTTGATTAATGGCGAATTTAATTCGTTTGAAGCGCGTGAAATCTTATTGGATATGTGTAATAAAAACATCAATTTCAATAAGATACAAAATTTTAGTTCTCAGATTCGTTATGGAGAAGATGATGAAAAAGCACTTTGTCGAATTGATCAATTAAGAGAAAGTGTAGCTCATATTTCAGAAATTCTAGAAGAAGCTAAAGCTCACAATAAAAAATTAAAAATAAAATCGTTTATCGAAATTGAGTATGAAGACTAAACCTGATTTTTTTTCTGGACGTCGTTTGCTCATTGTAACAAAACATGAAAAAGAAACAGTTATTGCTCCTTTACTTGAAGAAGCTCTTGGAGTCACTTGTTTTGTGGCGAAAGACTTTGATACTGATAGTTTAGGTACATTCTCGGGAGAAATTGCTCGAAAAGATGATGCTCTAACAACGCTCAGAAAAAAATGTTGGGAAGCTATACAATTAGAAGGATTTGATTTAGCAGTAGCAACAGAAGGTTCGTTTGGGAATCATCCCACCGTGTTTTTTGCACCTGCTAATGACGAATTAATCATGCTGGTAGATAAAAAACATAATCTCGAAATTGTAGAACGCGTCTTAAGTATGGAAACCAATTTTGATAGTTCGGAACTTCATACTCGAGATGAGTTAAAAGCTTTTTTAGACAAAGTACAATTTCCTTCGCATGGTGTTATTTTGAAAAATGCTGCTGAAAATTGGACTAAAATTTATAAAAATATTACCGATTATGATTCGGTTGAAACCAAATTTGATGAAATAATTGCTTCTAGTAATTCGTGTTTCATAGAAACGGACATGCGTGCTATGTACAATCCAACCCGAATGAAGATTATAAATGATGTTAGTTTTAGGTTAATTAACAAGTTGCACTCGGTTTGTCCCGAATGCTTATATCCCGGCTTTGGCGTGGTTGGTGCCGAAGCCGGTTTGTTATGTAGTAGTTGTTCTATGCCAACACGTTCAACTTCGGCGCATATTTATAAATGCCAACATTGTAATTACGAGTCTAAAGTTTTATATCCAAATGGGAAGAAAACCGAAGACCCAATGTATTGCGATTTTTGTAACCCATAAAATATGATAAGTACAGATATTAATTTAGCGGTTCAGCATCTTAACGACAATGGAATCATAGGTTTTCCAACCGAAACCGTTTATGGATTGGCAGGAAACGCATTTGAAATCGAAGCCATTCATAAAATATTTGACGTAAAAAAACGTCCTACTTTTAATCCCTTAATCGTTCACATTAAGGGAATTGAAGATTTAGAACAGGTTGCGCAAGAGATTCCACCAATGGCTTATGAATTAGCTAATGCTTTTTGGCCTGGGCCATTAACATTCATCTTAAAAAAGCAACCTCAAATTCCAAATTTAGTCACAGCGAATCAAAATACAGTTGCGGTTCGTGTTCCGAATCATCCTGTGGCTTTAGAACTTTTAAAACATTTAGATTTTCCTTTGGTCGCTCCAAGTGCAAATCCTTTTACTAGTATAAGTCCAACAAGCGCTGAACATGTTGAAAATTACTTTGGAAATCAAATCAATATGGTTTTGGATGGAGGCGAATGTTCGGCAGGAATTGAATCTACGATTATTGGATTTGAAAATAATAGAGTAGTAGTGTATCGCTTAGGAGCATTAGCCTTGGAAGAAATTGAAAAAGTATCAGGAAGTGTGACACTATTAAACAAAAAAGATAAAAAACCAATCGCACCCGGTATGTTGCTAAAACATTACGCACCAAAAACCGATTTTATTTTAACCCGAAATGTTCAAGAAGAATTGGATTGGTATTTTGGAAAGAAGATTGGATTGCTTCTTTTTAACTCCTATTTGCCTGAATTTGATGTCAACAATCAAATCGTTCTGTCGGAGGAAAGTGATTTAAAACTTGCAGCGTCCAAATTATACTATGCAATGCATCAATTGGATAAAATGAATTTAGATTTAATAATTGCCGAACGTTTGCCCGAATATGGTTTAGGAATTTCTATCAACGATAGATTAGAACGCGCTTCAAAAAAATAACACAACAATTAAAAATTAAAAAATGGATTTAAATTTATTATTAGAGAATTTAACAAACCCCGCTTTACTGTATTTTATCTTAGGTATTATTGCTGTTTACTTAAAAAGCGATTTAGAAATACCCAATAATTCTTCAAAATTTATTTCGCTGTATTTACTTTTTGCTATTGGATTTAAAGGTGGACAAGAATTATCGCATGAAATAATTAACAGTGAAATTATTTGGTCAATGTTATTCGGAATGTCCATTGCAATTGTGATTCCGTTGTACACATTCTTTATTCTAAAGCGTAAGTTAAATGTGTATGATGCTGGTGCAATTGCTGCTGCTTATGGTTCAATTAGTGCAGTAACATTTGTAACGGCGGTTTCCTATTTAGAATCGCATCAATTAGAGTTACACGGATATATGGTAGCTATAATGGCGCTAATGGAATCGCCTGCAATTATTGTGGGGTTGGTATTGATTTCTATTTTTAATAAAGAGCAAACGCAAAAGATTAATAAAACTGAAATTCTTCGTCATTCTTTCACCAATGGGAGTGTATTGCTAATTTTAGGAAGTTTGGTCATCGGATATTTAACTAGTGCCAAAGAAGCGCAAGGAATTCAACCTTTTACAAATGATTTATTCAAAGGGTTTTTAGCAATATTTTTATTAGACATGGGAATTACCAGTGGTAAAAAATTGAAATCTTTCTTCGCTCATGGCTGGTTTCCGTTTGCATTTGCTTTACTGATTCCATTAGTAAACGGTAGTGTTTTTGCTTGGTTAAGTGGTTTTGTTACTGACGATATTTCAAATCGATTTATCTTTTCTATACTTGCGGCTAGTGCATCTTATATCGCAGTTCCAGCAGCAATGAAAATAACAGTTCCGAAAGCTAATCCAGGGTTGTTTTTACCAATGGCATTAGCGATAACGTTTCCTGTAAATATTACTATTGGAATGCCGATTTACTTTTACATTGTGCAACATTTTTAAATTTTAATTGAATTGATTTTTAAGTATTTAATCGTTTTTTGAGATATAAAATAGATTTAAAGTTTTTTTATTTCTAGGAAAATAGTACATTCGATAAACTTTAAACAAAATTTTATGAACTCTGAAAACAATGTAGTGGTTTCTTATGCAACTGATGCAGATAGAGCTACCTTTTTTAAAAAGACGTATAGTCATGTTGCGTATGCAATTTTAGCATTCATGCTAGTAGAATCAATTTTATTACGAATTGTTCCAATGGAATGGATTTTAATGATGATGGGTGGAAAATTCGTATGGTTGTTTATTTTAGGATTATTTTGGTTGGGTTCTACCTTATCAGACCGTTTGGTTTTTCATCCTGATAGAGACAAGCAATATTTAGGCTTAGGTTTATATGTTTTACTTGAAGCCATTATTTTCTTACCAATGATTGCTATGGCGGTTTTATATTCTGGTAGCGAAATGATTATGCAAGCTGCGATTATTACATTATTCATGTTTTCAGGGTTAACTGCAGTAGTTTTTATGACAAAAACTGATTTCTCATTCTTAAGAACAGCAATCACTATCGGTGGTTTTGTAGCTTTAGGAGTTATTGTTGTAGGAGCTATTTTCGGATTTAATTTAGGATTATGGTTTTCTGTTGGGATGGTGGTATTAGCTTCTGCTAGTATTTTATACCAAACAAGTCAAATTAAAGACCAATTTAGTACCGATCAATATGTTGGCGCATCTTTACAATTGTTTGCTTCGATTATGTTATTGTTCTGGTATGTTTTAAGAATTTTAATGAGTAGAAAATAATTGATTTTCAATACATATTTAAAACCCTGAAATACTAAATTTCAGGGTTTTTCGTTTTAAAGCAATAATTTGTTTTATGCGAATAGTTTTACTTTTAGTTAGCTTATTTTTATTTTCTTGTCAATCCAACGAAACCAAACAATTAACAGTTGGCATTCAGCCTTATGGTATATTTCCAGAAGCTAAAACAGATACAATAGCTAAAACAATTGCCGATTTTTATCAGATTAAAACTGTTGTTCTTCCTTCCAAAGAATTATATAAAGAAGCTTTTACAGAAGTTAAATCACCACGCTATCGTGCAGATAAAATGATTAATCTACAGAAAAAGAACAAAGTAGATTCTTTAGATTTTGTACTGGGATTAACTTCAAAAGACATTTCTGTAACCAAAAAAGACAAGTGGGGAAAAATAAAAACCCCAACCTATAAATATGCCGATTGGGGAATTATGGGTTTGGCGTATTGCCCAGGAAATAGTTGTATTGTTTCTACATTTCGCATTCAACATCCCAATTCAAAAATACATTTTACACGTTTTAAAAAAGTAGCGGTTCATGAATTCGGACATAATTTAGGATTATCTCACTGTCCAGACAAAACTTGTGTTATGACTGATGCTGTGGAAAGCGTAAAAACTATTGATAATGCCAAATTAGCATTGTGTAAAAAATGTAAAAATATGTTAAATTAAAGTATAGATTTCAAATTGATTATAGCAAAAATATTTCTTTAATAATTCAAATAAAAAAAGCAAATTTATTTGTTTGAATTTCTAAATTTAAGTCAAATCTTCTCTTTTTTCTCTTTTTTAGATCAATTTATCGTCTATTATATAATCTCTTTCAGTTTTTTTCATCCACTTATTCATAAAAGGGCAACACTTAAACTTGTCTAATAGACAACTATTAAGTTAGCCTATCATTTTATTCTTTCTTTATGGTTTTTGGATAATTTTAACAAATAATATTTAAGAGTTTAAGTACACTTTTTGTCTTCTTATAACTAACTCTAAGAAACTTAAATTAAAAGTTAAAAACCTCAAAAACAAATCAATATGAAGAAATTATTACTCATTGGAGCGTGTTTGGCTATAACACAAATATTTGCTCAAGAATCGATTTTATCCTCGGGAGGAAATTCCTCAGGTGCTAACGGTAATGTAAGCTATTCCGTAGGGCAGCTATTTTACAAAACGGTTAATGGAGGTACTGCTTATTTATCGCCAGGTGTAGAACAACCATTTGAAATTCAGACTGTATTGGGATCAGATAATTTTAATATTAGTTTAGAACTGTCAGTTTATCCTAACCCAACAACAGATAAAATTTACTTAAAAGTAAAAGAATCCAGTTTTGAATCTCTTCAATATCAAATGTTTGATATCAATGGAAGATTGATAGAAAATAATAAAATCTATGATAATTTAACAATAGTTCAAATGGATAAATATCCAGAGGCAATTTATTTGTTGAAAGTTATAGACAAAGGAAAAGAGGTAAAAACTTTTAAAATCATAAAAAAACTAACCAATTAAATTAATAAATTATGAAAAAAATATACTATTTGGTATTGCTGTTATTTGTTTCTCTAGCAGCATTTTCACAGAGTCAGAATTATATGAGTTACCAAGCGGTAATAAGAAATTCTTCAAACAATTTGATTACTAATCAAGCCGTTGGAATGAGAATTAGCGTTTTACAAGGTTCTGTCGTTGGTACAGAAGTTTATGTAGAAACACAGACTCCTATTTCAAACATTAACGGATTAATTACATTAGAAATAGGTAATGGAACTCCAACAATTGGTACTTATAATACAATAAATTGGGCAAATGGTCCTTATTTTATTAAAACGGAAACAGATCCTACAGGCGGTAATTCATATACAATTGTTGGTGTATCTCAATTAATGAGTGTTCCTTATGCGCTATATGCATTAAATTCAGGAAGCTCAATAGCAGGTCCAATGGGTCCACAAGGTCCAGCAGGAAATGATGGTTTAGATGGAGCTACAGGTCCAATGGGACCACAAGGTCCAGCAGGTAATGATGGTTTAGATGGAGCAACAGGTCCGATGGGTCCACAAGGTCCAGCAGGAAATGATGGTTTAGATGGAGCTACAGGTCCAATGGGTCCTCAAGGTCCAGCAGGAAATGATGGATTAGACGGAGCAACAGGTCCAATGGGTCCACAAGGTCCAGCAGGATTAAACGGTGTTGATGGAATAAATGGTTTAGACGGAGCTACAGGTCCTATGGGTCCTCAAGGTCCAGCAGGAAATGATGGATTAGACGGAGCAACAGGTCCAATGGGTCCACAAGGTCCAGCAGGATTAAACGGTGTTGATGGAATAAATGGTTTAGACGGAGCTACAGGTCCTATGGGTCCTCAAGGTCCAGCAGGAAATGATGGATTAGACGGAGCTACAGGTCCAATGGGTCCTCAAGGTCCAGCAGGAAATAATGGTTTAGACGGGGCAACAGGTCCGATGGGTCCTCAAGGTCCAGCAGGATTAAACGGTATTGATGGAATAAATGGTTTAGACGGAGCTACAGGTCCAATGGGTCCTCAAGGTCCAGCAGGAAATAATGGTTTAGACGGGGCAACAGGTCTGATGGGTCCTCAAGGTCCAGCAGGATTAAACGGTATTGATGGAATAAATGGTTTAGACGGAGCTACAGGTCCTATGGGTCCTCAAGGTCCAGCAGGAAATGACGGATTAGACGGAGCTACAGGTCCAATGGGTCCACAAGGTCCTGCAGGATTAAATGGTGTTGATGGAATTAATGGTTTAGATGGAGCTACAGGTCCTATGGGTCCTCAAGGTCCAGCAGGAAATGATGGTTTAGACGGAGCAACAGGTCCAATGGGGCCACAAGGTCCAGCAGGAAATGATGGATTAGACGGAGCTACAGGTCCAATGGGTCCTCAAGGTCCAGCAGGAAATGATGGTTTAGACGGAGCAACAGGTCCAATTGGGCCACAAGGTCCAGCAGGAAATGATGGATTAGACGGAGCTACAGGTCCAATGGGTCCTCAAGGTCCAGCAGGAAATAATGGTTTAGACGGGGCAACAGGTCCGATGGGTCCTCAAGGTCCAGCAGGATTAAACGGTATTGATGGAATAAATGGTTTAGACGGAGCTACAGGTCCAATGGGTCCTCAAGGTCCAGCAGGAAATAATGGTTTAGACGGGGCAACAGGTCTGATGGGTCCACAAGGTCCAGCAGGATTAAACGGTATTGATGGAATTAATGGATTAGATGGAGCTACAGGTCCGATGGGTCCACAAGGTCCAGCAGGAAATGATGGTTTAGACGGAGCAACAGGTCCGATGGGTCCACAAGGTCCAGCAGGAAATGATGGTTTAGATGGAGCTACAGGTCCAATGGGTCCTCAAGGTCCAGCAGGTAACGATGGTTTAGACGGAGCAACAGGTCCAATGGGTCCTCAAGGTCCACAAGGACCACAAGGTCCAGCAGGTTCTCCAGCAACTATGGCATTCAGTTTTATGTCTAAAACATCAGATTACACAATTACTGCTGGTGACGCAACTAATAATCTTATCGTAAAAAATAGCAGTAACTCAGTTGTAACATTTACATTGCCAAGCGCAAGTGCAGTAGGAATAGGAAAAATGATTTATATTACATCTACTTCAACTTCAACACCACAATCAATCAATGTATTAACAGATGGAAGTGATTTGTTCTTCGGATTTTACACAACACCTTCTGGAACAACGGATATCTCTGCAACTACATTGTCTAACATTAGTTGGGTTCAATTAATTAGTGATGGAACAAGTTGGAATATTTTAGGAATGTATTGGTAATCTTTTAATCTTTTGTTTTATTTATCGAATAAAGTTTTTGTAACATCAAGATTAGATGTTTTGATTAAAATTTAAAGATTCGAAATGATTACTACAAAAAAGCTACAATTCATATGAGTTGTAGCTTTTTTAATTTATACTATTTTAAAGTATTCTAATACTTTCCACTCAACAACTCACCACCAATAGCTGATTTAGTTTCGATTCCCAATTTTTTCATCATTTCATAAGTAGTACAAACAGCTGCTGAAGTCACAGGAATTCCACATTCCGCTTGAATCAAATCAATAGCTTCTAAAGATGGCATTTGTACACAAGCTGAAGCTACTAAAACATCCACATCGGTTAAATCCAGTTGTTTGTAAATTTCTAATAAATTCATGGGGTTTTGAGCGGCAACTTCTAAGTTATCTGGAATTTCTAAAGCAATACTTTGCTTTACTTTTATGCCTTGATGTTCAATATAATCTACCACCATGTCAGTTAATGGACGCATGTAAGGTGTAATAATCGAAATTTGTTTTGCTCCTAAAACTTTCAATCCATTAATCAAAGCTCCTGCCGAAGTTACAATAGGAGTAGGGAAGTCATTCGCCACCGTTTCTTGGTGTAAATTTACTTCCGAAACGCAATGATAACCACGTCCCATGCTCATAATTGCAACCAAGCACGCATATCCCATTACGTCAACATGTGCATCGGATAATTCTTGAGCGCATTTTAAACTCATCGCATCCATAGCTTCGAGTTCTTCTTTGGTTACTTTTTTCATGCGCATTCTACTGCTGTGAAACGTAAAACGTTCAGGTAAAATGGTTTCACGAGAGCGGAAGATTGCTGGTATTTCGGTTTCCATCGTTATGTTTGAGGATGGAACTATTTGGCCTATTCTGTATTTCATTTGTAATGTGTCTTTTTGGAACACAGATTGAAAAAATTCAAATAATTTTAAAAATTTCTTAGATTTCTCTAATCCGTGTTCATTGTAATTATATTTCTTTAATTGTATTTACTATTGTGCCAATTCCTTCCACAGTAGCTTCCACCACATCACCATCGTACATCCATTCTTGTGGATCGCGACCGGCACCAACACCTGCTGGAGTTCCTGTAGCAATGATGTCACCGGGTTCTAATGTGAAAACAGTACTCAAATCTTCAATCAAATCGTTGATGTTGAAAAGCATGAATTTGGTATTTGAATTTTGTTTTTCAACACCGTTTACTTTCAATGATAAATTCAAGTTGTGTGGGTTTTCGATTTCGTCTTTTGTAACGATAACTGGTCCCATTGGAGCAAAAGTATCTTGTCCTTTAGAAACAATCCATTGTCCCTCACGACGGCAATCACGTGCCGAAATATCGTTAATTACCGTATATCCAAATACATAATCTAATGCTTCAGATTTTGGGACGTATTTCCCTTTCTTTGAGATAATTACTGCTAATTCACATTCCCAATCCAATTGCGAAGTCAACTTTGTGTTTTTGATGATTTCAGTATTTGTAGCCGTAATAGTTGTTGGTGGTTTTGAAAAGATAATTGGCTTCGTTGGAAGCTTTCCAGTTGTATCTAACGTACGAGCACTTTCTGCAACGTGTTCAGTATAATTCAACCCAATTCCAATGATATTTTTTCTTGGTTTTTCGATTGGAGCTAAAATTGTTACTTCGTTCATTTCGTAGGCGATTTCTTCGAAGAAATTTTCAGGAGTTTCCGCAATCATTTCTGTGATTTCTGGAATAATTTCAAATCCCATGTCGATTAATTCCAACATGTCATTTGGTAATGGAAAATTGGAAATATCTCCAAAATCTTGCATATCGATGACTTGTTTGTTATGAATGAAGCCTAAACGAGGCTCGGTGTCTTGTGTTTTGTAAGTAAGTAGTTTCATTTTTTATTTATTTTAAAAGGCTTAAACGTTGAGACAAGGCAATGCCTTGTCTGTACTATATCAATTGATGTCCGTTGTTTTCTGTTAATTCTCTTCCTTGAAATAATCCTAATTTCTCAATCACTGGTAAATCATTGAAATTAAATAAGCAAGCATCTTCGGTTTCGGATAAATTGTGATGTTCGTGCCATGCCCAACTCGGAACACAGAAAATATCACGCTCTTTCCAATCGAAACGTTTTCCGTTGATGATGGTGTAGCCTTTTCCTTTGGCGCATTGGTAGACAAAAGAACCTGTGTGTTTGTGTGCTTTTCCTTTGAAACCTGGAGGTAATAATTGCATCGCAGCTCCCATAGTTTGCATTACGTGTCCACCCGTTAACGGATTTGAATATTGCATAAAAATACCATCAAAAGGATTGACTTCATTCACTTTTTGAGCTTCCAGTAACGCTGGATATGCGTTTTTCCAAGAATATTTGAATAGCGGAGAATAGGGTTTATCCCAAGTTTTATCCGCTGGAATCAATCCTGCACCACCATATGTCATAGGAGAGAAGTTTAATGGTGCTGTTAATGGTTGTTTACCATCATAAACCGCATAATCATTGGCCTCCAAAGCATTAACTAATGGAATATCCAAACCATCTTGCCAAATACAAGTTTTTCCGCCTTCTTCCACGCCATGTTCGTGCCAAGTGGAATTAGGAGTAATGACAAAATCATTCACTTCCAACATAATTTTATTACCATCCACAACTGTATATCCTTTTTCACCTTCCATAATAAAACGTAGGGCAGAAGCACGATGACGATGTGCCGAAGTACTTTCGCCTGGACGTGTAACTTGAATTCCAGTGTACAACCAACCCACAGCTGCTGAAACATCTTTTCGTTTGTCGTTTACCAAATAAACAACACGTCTTCCAGCTTGTTCAGGCGTTACTAATTCGGATGATTTTAGCACTAAATCACGTAAATCGTCATATTTCCATAACATAGGAACAGAAGAAGAACGTGGTTCCCAAGGTTCTATGTCATTGGCCACTGTCCACAATGCACCAGCACCAAGTGTTTCTAATTCTTTGTAGTACGCCATTAATTCGGGAGAGTCTTGAACTCGAGCTCTTCCGTAAACGTCGTCTGAATAGTTATTTTCTTCCATAATCTTATGTTTTAAATTGATGACTTCGAGAGCCTCAGCCACCAATTATTTATCTTTTATTAAACTCCTCGTGATTATCAATAAACGTAATTTTTCGAGTAGGAGCTGTATTAACTCGTAAGTCGAAAATATCAAATCGATTATAATGTCCTAAAATATCATGCATTTGTTTTGGTTGTATACATTTTGCTAAATCAATATCGGCATATACCATTCCTTCTTCATCAATCAATGGTTGTCCAATTACAGCGCCATTTGGACCAATAAATCCAGAGAAAGCGGAACTTTTTCTATCCAATAATTCATCAACATTCGGGACATCAGCTCGTAACGCATCTTTGATTTCTTGTGAAACGGTTGAACATGAAACAATCGTAAATAATTTCCCTTCAAACGAATGTGCAGCGGCACGAATTTTAATTGCTTCCGCCATATCGTAATCTGGTGGCGCTACTGGAAGCGAAATGTAATTTGCAATATGAATCAATTCACCTTGAGAAAGTAGCGTAAAGCGAGCTAATGTATTCGTGTTTTCGCCACAAGCTAAGGTTCCGATTGGACCAATTTCTATATTGTAGACTTTTAAAGAAGAACCATCACCTGAAGACCAGGTTAGTTTTTCGGCCCATGTTGGGACTAACTTTCTATGTTTTCCAACGATAACGCCTTTGTTGTCGATGATTAAATTGGTATTGTAAATTTCGCCATAGCTTTTCCCGCGTTCATTGATTCCCATCACAATATGAATGTCATTGTCTTTGGCAGCTAAGCAAAGTTTCTTGATTTCTGGACCTGCTACGTCAACCGAATTTTTATATAATTCTTCGTACCATTTGCTACCTTGAACAGGCGTCATAATCCAATTCCAATACGGATATCCAGCGATAAAAACCTCTGGAAAAGCGATTAATTTGGCTCCGTTATTGCTGGCTTCTTTAATGAAAGAAATGGCTTTATCTACTGTTTTTTCTACATTAAGAAATACAGGAGAAGTTTGAACGGTTGCGGCTTTGAATTTTTTGAATTCCATTTGTGAATTGTTTTTTTAGAACACAGATTGTAGAAATTTTTAAAATTTACATAATTTATTGAATCTGTGTTCCTAGTTATATAATTCGTATTGCTTTATTTTATTCTTCATTTCTTCTGTGAAAGGTTCGGCTCTAATACCGTTTCTTTCTGGGTTGAAAACTACATTTACTAAGGTAACTTCACCTTCTAAAACGGTATTTTCTGATTCATTAACAAATTGAAATCCGCAAAGTATTGACGAGTTTTTTAGTTCTTTTACCCAAAGTTTTTTGGTTAAGATTTCTCCCAATCTTGCAGCATTCCTAAATTGAATTTTTAAATCAACGGTTGGAATACCATTAGTTTCGTGCATTTTTGAAAAAGGACGTTCTAAGGCTTCTTCAAACCAATCCTCAACCAAACAATTTAGCATTTCTAAAAATCTTGGATAGAAGACAATTCCAGCATAATCGACATGTTGGAAACGTACTTTTTCTTGTTTTGTAAAATAATTTTTCATTAGTACTTTAATCTAAGTTATTTAGAAATGTATCGTATTCTTCTTTTGTATCTTCAAAATAGGTTATCCCGAATTTTTTAAATAAATCCATTTGATTTGAAGCAGACCTTCCTATACTATATAAATTTTTTGAACTTGAAACATTGTTACATTCAAAACATATTTCAATATTGCCAATTATTACATCATTTTTGTCATAAAAAATAATGGCATGCCTAGGGTCATAACAAGCAGCTGCAATATCGTAATATCCATTTTTGAATCCAGCTTGCAACTCTTTAACTTGTGAAGTAGATAAAACTATTCTATTTCTTAAATATTTATCTTTTATTTCAATCTTATTGTTTTTAATATAATCAGGATTTCTATAATCTGGATTATCTGATTTATCCCATTTATTTCTATCCAAATATGCAAAAATTTCTATTTTAGATACATTTGAAAAGAAATCATCTACATTTTTTTCTAACTCTGCTGGTTTTACTATTTCAAATTCTAGAACTTCTGTTTTTTTAGTTTCAATCATATTAATAGACTTTTTCTCTTCTTTATTACAAGAAAATAATCCAATTAATAAAATTAAGTATATCTTTTTAATATCCATATTTCTAATTTATTTCAACTTAAATCTTTGTATTTTCCCAGTCTCCGTTTTTGGCAAACATTCCACAAAATTAATTACTCTTGGATATTTATATGGAGCTGCTACTTCTTTGAACCAGTGCTGAATACGATTCTTCATTACATCTGATGCTTTAGATGAATCATGTAACACAATATGCGCACAAACTAGCATACCTCGTTCTTCGTCGGGTAAACCTACTACGGCACATTCCAAAATATCTTCGTGGGTTAAAAGTACGGATTCTACTTCAATTGCCGCAATATTATAGCCAGAAGAAATAATCATATCATCGCCACGAGCCACAAAATGAAAATACCCTTCTTCATCTTGACGGAAAATATCGCCCGTGATGTTCCAACCGTTTTCTACATATTCTCGTTGTTTTTCTTCTCGGTTTAGGTATTTACAGCCAGTAATTCCTCGAACGGCAAGTCTTCCGGCTTCATTTCTTGGTAATTCGTTGCCTTGTTTGTCTACGATTTTAGCTTCGTAACCTGTGATGGCTTTACCAGTAGCGCCGGGTTTCATATTTTCTTCATTGGAAGAAATAAAAATATGTAACATTTCGGTAGCACCAATTCCGTCAATAATTTTTAAACCTGTAGCATCGTACCAATCTTGCCAGACTTTTAATGGTAAGGTTTCGCCAGCAGAAACGCATTTTTTCAAACTGGAAATATCGTAATCCTGAACTTTTGTAGTGATGATACGCCAAGCGGTTGGTGCAGTAAAACAAATCGTAATTTTAAAATCTTGAATCGCTTTCAATAACAAATCTGGACTTGGTTTTTCGATTAGAAATGTAGAAGCTCCGAAATACATTGGAAACAAAACCAATCCGCCCAAACCAAAAGTAAATCCTAATGGGGGACTTCCTGTGAAAATATCGTTTTGTGTTGGTTGTAAAGAATAGTTTGGAAATGCTTCGCAAATATTCAAAATATCTTTGTGATAATGCGCTGTCATTTTGGGTAAACCCGTTGTTCCAGAGGTAAATCCAATTAAAGCAATTGAATCAGATTTTGAATGGTAGTTATCGAAAATTTTAGACTTAGAAGCCATTAATTCTTCCAATTGCGAATTTCCATAGAAACAAGTTTGTTTTAGAAAATCTGATTTTACCAAATGAATTTCTTCTTCCAATTCCTTATCGCACAACACATGCGAAATTTCAGCACAATCGATAATCGTAGTCAATTCTTTAGAACGAAGCAATGGCATGGTTGCCACAACAATTCCACCCGCTTTTAAAATAGCAAACCAACACGCGACCATCATGGGATTGTTAGCCGAACGAATCAAAACGCGATTACCAGATTGTAATCCTAAATCATCTACCAAAACGTGAGCAATTTGATTCGCTTTTTCAAATAAATCTTGATACGTCCAAGTTTCTTCAAACGTACGAATGCAAATACTATTTCCACGTCCTTCACGAATATGGCTATCCAATAGTTTATCCACACAATTCAGCATTTCTGGATGTTGGAATTGAGGTAAACCTAAAAAGGTATATTCTGGTTGTAATTCTAGATCTGGTAAGCTATTGTGAGCAAAATTATCTTCGTAATGTTTCATAATTCCTAATTACTTCTTATTACTTTTAGGTTTTAATGCCTTTTTCATACTTTCCACTTGTTTTCTTTCCGAAGCTTTTAGCGGATATAAATGCGAAACGCCCATTTTATATTGATTTGGAATGTCATTCGCTTGAAATTGTTCGTAAGCTTGTGCGTTTCTCACGAAATTAGCATCCAACAATAATGGTCTTCCTAGTGCAACTAAATCAGCTCTTCCGTTTAAAAGAATCGTATTGATTTGGTCGATATCTTGAATATAGCCAGCGGTTATAGTTGGGATATGGACAGTATTTCGAACGGCATCAGAAAATGGTGTTTGCCACATTCTACCCGTTAATGGTTTTTGACCTGCGACTGTATTTCCTGTAGAAACATTGATGATATCTGCTCCAGCATTTTTGAAAGCAGTTGCAATAGCAATGACTTCTTGTTCTGAAATTCCGTTTTCTGCCCAATCGGTAGCTGAAATTCGTACTGAGATTGGTTTTTCAGTTGGGAATACTTCACGTATGGCTTTAAATACTTCTAATGGATATTTCAAACGATTTTCGATCTTTCCACCAAATTCATCCGTGCGAATATTGGTTAATGGCGATAAGAAAGAAGCTAATAAAAAGCCGTGATGTGCTTGTAATTCAATCATATCAAATCCAGCTTCGTCAGCATTTTTAGCTGCTTGTACGAATTGCGCTTTGATTTCCGCCATATCTTCCAAAGTCATTTCCTTTGGAGTAGCGAAATTTTCATTGAATGGAATAGGAGAAGCGGAAATTAAATTCCAAGGTGTTTCCATTGGTCCGTTGCCTTCCCAAGGTTTTTTAGTAGCACCTTTTCTTCCCGAATGTCCTAATTGAATTGCAATTTTTGTGGATGTATTGTTATGAATAAAATCGGTAATTTTTTTCCATTGGTTTAATTGTTCGAAATTATAAATTCTCGCACAACCTTCTGTAATTCTTCCGGTTTCTGAAATTGCGGTCATTTCGGTAATGATTAACCCAACGCCACCGGTAGCGCGACTTCCGTAATGCACTAAATGCCAATCAGAAACCAATCCGTCTGTAGCGGAATATTGTCCCATTGGTGCCATAACGATACGATTTGGGAGTTCTAATTCTCTTAATTTGAATTTTGAAAAAGCTGCTGATTGATTTTTGATATTGACATTGCAATTGTCATTGAATTCTTCTAAAACTTTATCTGTAAACGAGCTATCTCTTAAACGTAAATTTTCATACGTTACTTTTTTAGAACGTGTCATACATCCAAAAGCAAATTGTTGGAAAGGATGTTGCATATGACGATCCATATTTTCGAACCAATCTAAAGAAACTACTGCTGCATATTGAATCATTTCTACCGTATTTCTTCGGGTTTTATCGTATTGTTCGAAAGCAGCTTGCACATTATTTGGATTTGCAATTACAGCATCTGATAATCCGATAGCGCAATCCATAGCTAATTTGGTTCCAGAACCAATAGAGTAGTGGGCTGTTGCTTTGGCATCTCCTAATAAAACAATATTGTTATGATACCAATTTTGATTTGTTACATGTGGAAATTGACGCCAATGTGATTTGTTGGAAATCAGCGGATGTCCGTCTAATTCTTCTTTGAAGATTTTCGCGATTTTTGCCATCGTATCCTCTTCGTTAGTCACTTCAAAACCGTGTTTTTGCCAAGTTTCATCACTACACTCAAAAATCCATGTACTCATACCTTCTTCGTATTGATAGGTGTGAGCAACAATGGTTCCGTGAGGCGTACTTCTAAAGAAATAAGTAAAAGCATCTAATGGTTTTGTGGAACCCAACCAAACAAAACGGTTTTTCTTTAATTCGATTTTGGTTCCGAATTCTTTTTGGTATTGTGTACGAATTGCACTTGCGATTCCGTCTGAAGCTAAAATGATATCTGAATCTGCGAATTGCGATAAATCATCTACATTTTGTTCGAAATGCAGATTTACGCCTTCTTCGATGCAACGTTGTTGTAATAATTGTAAAAGAGTTTTACGGGAACAACCGCAAAAACCATTTCCTGCAATATTCACAGATTCACCATTACGAGCGACAATAATATCATCCCAATACGCAAATTTGCTACGAATTAATTCATACGATTGCATGTCGCGCTTTAAGAATTCGCCTAAGGTTTCGTCTGAAAAAACTACTCCAAAACCAAAACTATCGTCGGGTTTATTACGTTCGTAAATATCGATTTGGCAATGAGGCATTGCTTTTTTTGTTAATATCGAAAAGTAAAGTCCGCCTGGACCACCACCTATAACTGTTATTTTCATATGTATTAGCACGCGGATAAAACTGATTTGCTTTGCAAAACGCAGATTTCCGCAGATTTTTAATTTATTGTCTTTTAATTGAGAAAATTTCTCCTAATTTACTGTAATTCGAACCTGCTAAACGAGCAACAGGTTTATACGATTCTAAATTGATTCTGTGATTCTCCAATAAAATAGAATCATCAATATGCATCGTTATTATTTTACCAATGATAATACAAGCGCCACCATTTTGATGATTTTCGATAAAATAATGATGCACCATTTCACATTCAAAATGAACTAGACTTTCTTTGACACGTTTTGGTTTGACAAAAACTGCATCAATAGGAGTAACGTTTGCTAATTCAAATTCGTCAATATCAGAAGCGACGCTTTGAGAAGTAGTATTCATTTGTTCTACAACTTCTTCGGTAACTAAATTGACGACAAATTGTTTGTTATCCAATATATTATTTAAAGTGTCTTTGTTTTTGTTTCCTGTTCTAACGGTTGAAAACATCACATGTGGCGGATCTTCGCTTACAACATTAAAAAAGGAAAAAGGAGCAAGGTTATTGATTCCGTTGTTGTCAATTGTAGAAATCCAGCCTATTGGTCTTGGAATTACTGTACCCGTTAAGAGCTTATATAAAGCGGAAGATTCGGTATTTTGTATGTCGAATTGCATGGTTTTGTGTTGTTTTTACAAATTAAATAAAATAACTATACTATTTCATAACAAAAATGCTTTTTTTTTCATTTTGTCAAAATTAAAAATATACCGAATTGTAACTAAAATTATACTATTCACAATTTTAAAACCTAAAAATTGAAAGAAGTAAAAAAATAAATTGAAATTTTTATCATATTATTTTTTGTATATTTTGCAAAATTAGTATATTTATGCAAAAATTATATATATGGAGATTTTATCCTGTCCAAAGTGTCAAAGCGACAATATCGTTAAAAGTGGCATCATCAAAGATAGACAGCGTTATTTATGTAAATCTTGCAATTATTACTTCACTGTCAATAAATTAGGAAAAAAGATAGATGATTACTATGTAACCAAAGCTTTGCAATTGTATTTAGAAGGTTTAAGTTTTAGAGAAATAGAGCGTATTATTGGCGTCTCGCACGTTTCTATTAGTAATTGGGTGAAAGAGTTTAAAATTAAGAAACCACCACATCCTAACTACCATCCAACATATAAGATTTTTAAACATAATGAGCTGGTTGAATTCCTTCAAAACAAAGACCAATTATCTGGTGCCGGTATGATTATTACAGAACTTGGTGATAAGTTTATGCTTATAAAATGGGAGCGTTTTAAAGATTAGCTATACTTTTTAACAAAAATATATACTGTAATTTTTTTCGTTAACATAATTTTAGAATTTGGTCATGCAGAAATGCCCAACTAACCAAATTTTAATTATGAAAAAATTACTAACTATTTCAGGATTATTTTTATCTCTGCTAGTATCCGCTCAGGGTTCACCTGATTACGGTGGAGGTTTAAAATTCAACTTAAATCCAGAAGGAACCAAATACATGCGTTTTATTGCATGGAATCAAATTTGGCTTCGTACAACTGATTTGAATCCGGGTTCGATGATTGGAGATGAATCCGTTTCTTCTTATGAAGACGCTAGCTTACGTCGTTTACGTTTATTAGCCTATGCACAAATTTCTCCACGTTATATGATTTTGACTCATATAGGGATTAACAATCAAACTTTTATTAATGGAGGTGCTTCAGGTTCGGCTGGAACTGGTGGATATGGAGCAGGAAAAAAACCTGGAATATTTTTCCATGATGCATGGAATGAATATGCTGTAGTTTTACCACAAGAATCAAAACCTTTTAGTTTATCTGTTGGAGCTGGATTACATTATTATATGGGATTATCTCGTATGACAATGTCTTCTACTTTAAATTATTTAACAGTTGATGCACCCATTTTCAACTGGCCTTTAATTGAAAATTCAGATCAATTTGCAAGACAAATTGGGATTTTCGCTAAAGGAAAATACAACAAATTCGAATATCGTTTTAGTATCAATAAACCTTTTTCTACAAATCAAACACCAACAAATGTTACAGATGCAAGTATTGCAAGAGCTGTAGATAATAACAATGTTACTCAATGGTCAAAAGCGGGTTATGTGGAATATCAATTCTTTGATAAAGAAGCTAACTTTTTGCCTTATAAAGTGGGAACTTATTTAGGAACCAAAAAAATGTTCAATATTGGAGCTGGCTTTTATAATGCACCAAAAGGAACACAAACTTCTGTAAACGGGATAATTGAAGAACATCCAATCAATTTATTTGCTGGTGATGTTTTCTTAGATATGCCAATTGGAGCTAAAGAGAAAAAAATGGCTATTACTGCTTACAGTGTTTTTTATAATTATGATTTCGGACCTAATTATTTGAGAAACCTTGGAATCATGAATGAAAGTATTGCGGATCCATCGTTTTCTGGTTCACCAGCATTAGCAGGAGCAGGAAACCTTCAAGCAATGATTGGTACAGGAAATATTTGGTACACACAAGCAGGGGTTTTATTACCAACAAAAAGTGAAAAGCCAAAAGTAAGAATTCAACCATTTGGAGCTTATACTTATAAAAACTTTGAAGCTTTAGAAAAAGCAAGTAGTCAATTTGATTTAGGTGCTAATTTTTTCTTAGACGGACATCATGCCAAAATTACTACACAATATTCAACTCGTCCAGTTTACACAGCTGTTGATAAGATTGATAAGTATAAAGGTGAATTCATCATACAATTACAAATCTATTTATAACAACTAATAAAACTATTCATTATGAGTGATCAAAAACACGCTACGGCATATTGGAAGGAAAATTTAAAATACCTTCTAATTTTATTAAGCATTTGGTTTCTATGTTCGTATGGAGCAGGAATTCTATTTGTAGACCAATTAAACGCAATAAAACTTGGTGGATTTCCATTAGGATTTTGGTTTGCACAACAAGGATCAATGTATGTTTTCGTAATCTTAATTTTTGTCTATGTTCGTTTGATGAACAAATTAGATAAAAAATATGGTTTTGATAACGATTAATTTAACTTAAAAATATTAAAATCATGGATGTAAAAATTTGGACCTATATTATCGTAGGAATTACGTTTGCTATATATATTGGAATTGCAATTTGGACCAGAGCGGGTTCTACTAAAGAGTTTTATGTAGCGGGTGGAGGCGTTTCTCCATTAGCGAACGGTATGGCAACAGCTGCCGATTGGATGTCTGCCGCATCATTTATTTCAATGGCCGGAATCATTTCCTTTGCAGGTTATGATGGAGCTGTTTACTTAATGGGTTGGACTGGAGGTTATGTACTTCTCGCATTACTATTAGCACCTTATTTAAGAAAATTTGGGAAATTCACCGTGCCTGATTTCATTGGAGATCGTTATTACTCAAAAACTGCACGTTCAGTAGCTGTTTTCTGTGCTTTGATTGTATCTTTTACTTACGTTGCAGGTCAAATGCGTGGAGTAGGAGTTGTATTTTCAAGATTCTTAGAAGTTGAAATTAACACAGGAGTTATCATCGGAATGGTAATCGTTCTTTTCTACGCTGTTTTAGGAGGAATGAAAGGTATTACTTATACGCAAGTAGCACAATACTGTGTGTTGATTTTCGCTTTCATGGTTCCTGCGATTTTCATTTCAATTCAAATGACAGGAAATCCAATTCCACAATTAGGAATGGGTAGTACCGTTGCGGGTGAAGATGTTTATTTATTAGATAAATTAAACGGTTTATCAACAGAATTAGGTTTTGCTGAATACACTGATGGTTCAAAATCTATGTTAGATGTATTTGCTATTACATTAGCTCTGATGGTTGGAACTGCAGGATTACCACACGTAATTGTTCGTTTTTTCACGGTTAAAAATGTGAAAGATGCTCGTAAATCTGCAGGTTTAGCTTTAGTTTTTATCGTTATTTTATATACGACTGCACCAGCTGTTTCTGTTTTTGCAAGAACTAACTTAATCGAAACGGTAAGTAATAAAGAGTATGCCGAAATGCCTCAATGGTTTAAAAACTGGGAGAAAACAGGTCTTTTAATGTTCAATGATAAAAATGCAGATGGAAAAATTCAATATGTAAAAGGTGATGCTTTTATGTTGAAAGACGGAAAACCTCAAAAAGACCAACCAAATGCTGAAAATGCAAACGAATTATATATCGATAACGATATCATGGTTTTGGCAAATCCAGAAATTGCTAAATTACCAAACTGGGTTATTGCATTAGTTGCTGCTGGAGCTTTAGCAGCTGCGTTATCAACTGCTGCAGGTTTATTATTAGTAATTTCTGCTGCCGTTTCTCACGATTTAATTAAGAAAATGGTGAATCCAAATATCTCGGAAAAAGGAGAATTATGGAGTGCTCGTATCTCAGCTGCTGTTGCTGTTGTAGTTGCAGGTTATTTCGGAATTAATCCACCAGGATTCGTTGCCGCCGTGGTAGCATTAGCTTTCGGATTAGCTGCTGCGTCTTTCTTCCCAGCGATTATCTTAGGAATTTTCCATAAACGAATGAATAAAGAAGGTGCTGTAGCCGGAATGGTTGTGGGTATGGGATTGATGTTATATTACATGGCAAAATACAAATTAGGATGGATTGGCGAAATGCCAGACAAATCAGAATGGTGGTTTGGAATTTCTCCTGAAGGATTTGGTACAGTTGCAATGGTAGCAAACTTTATTGTTGCTTTAGTTGTAAGTAAATTTACTCCAGCACCACCTCAAGAAGTACAAGATATTGTTGAAAATATCCGTATTCCTTCTGGAGCGGGTGAAGCAGGAGCTGCACACTAATTTTTTGGTTCACTTAATATTTTACAACTCTGCTCTTGTTTTTCGAGAGCAGAGTTTGTATTTTTAAAAAATGTAAGCTATTCAATATGAAAAAAAGACATCAGCAAAAATTAGTTGTTTTATCGTTGTTACTGTTATTGGTATTGAATTTACCAATCGTTTTGCTATTTGATAGCGCTGAAAATGTATTGGGATTTCCAGTAATTTATATTTACATCTTTTCCATTTGGTTGTTTTCAGTGTTAATGTCTTGGATTGTAGTACAACGTTATTATGAATAGTGCGATTCTTTTACTTATTCTGTTAGGCTATTTAGGTATTCTTTTTTTTATTGCACATTGGGCTGAGAAAAAAGAAAACATCAAATGGACCAATAATTCGTACATCTATTCTTTATCATTAGCTGTTTATTGTACCGCTTGGACGTATTATGGAAGTATCGGAGTTGCTGCAAATTCAGGTTTAGGCTATTTACCTATTTATATTGGACCAATTATTATTATTCCAGCTTGGATTATTATTTTGAAGAAAATCATTCGTATTTCTCGTGTAAATAAAATTTCAAGTATTGCCGATTTTATATCACTTCGTTATGGTAATAGCCGTTTTTTAGGAGCAATTGTAACTGTAGTTTGCATTGCTGGAATTTTGCCTTACATCGCTTTACAATTAAAAGCAATTTCGGAAACCTTTCTTATTGTAACAAAAACACAATCAAGTTCTTACATTTTTGATGATACAACGACTTATGTTGCTATTGCTTTAGCCTTATTTGCTTCTTATTACGGAACTCGATACGTAGATGCTTCGGAAAAACGTAAAGGAATAGTTACTGCAGTTGCTCTAGAAAGTGTGTTGAAGTTAGTTTTCTTTATAATCGTAGGAGTTTACGTAACCTTCTTCGTTTTTGATGGTTATGATGATATTTATGCAAAAGCCTCACTTTTAGAAAATTTCAAAGAAAAGAACACCATCGGTGGATTAGAACAAGGATTGAACTGGTTCTTTTTGAGTATGGTTTCGCTTTTTGCTATTTTCTTATTACCAAGACAATTCCAAATGTCGGTGGTAGAAAATAACAGAGAACGTCATATCAAAACTGCGATTTGGTTGTTTCCTTTGTACTTATTGATGTTCAACCTTTTTGTTTATCCAATTGCTTGGGGCGGAAACGTATTATTTGATGGACAAAATGTTAATGCCGATACATATTCGCTTTTAATTCCTCAATATTTTAATAATAAAACTTTAACTGTTTTGGTTTTCCTTGGCGGATTTTCAGCAGCCATTTCTATGATTGTAGTTTCAAGCATCAGTTTGTCTACGATGTTGAGTAACAACTTATTAATTCCGTATACTTTCCTAGGAAAATTAAAGAATGAAGAGCAAATCATCAACAACAAAAAGATTGTCAACATTCGTAAAATTGGAATCTTTTCATTAATTATCGCTGCTTATTTCATTTACCGATTCTTCGCTTTAGATTACAGTTTGGTTTCTATCGGATTGATTTCTTTTGTGATTATTGCTCAATTAGCACCAGCATTTTTCGGAGCCATATTCTGGAGAAGAGGTTCAAGATTAGGAGCTATTTACGGCATTTTAATCGGATTTTTAATTTGTATTTATACCTTGTTATTACCTTATGCTATTGGGTTAACCAATAATGAAAGTTCTTTTATTACCGAAGGTTTTATGAAAATTGGTTTATTTAAACCATTCCAACTTTTTGGATTGGATTATTTACAACCCGTTCCTCATGCTTTGTTTTGGAGTATGTTGTTCAATACGCTGACTTATTTCGCGGTTTCGGTGAGTTTTAAAGGAAATTATCGCGAACGCAATTATGCCGAAATGTATGTGGATATCGATAAATACAGCACCAATCATGAAAACGCTTTTGTTTGGAAAGGAACTGCTTATACACGTGATATCGAAAAAGTATTGATACGATTTTTAGGAGAAGAACGTACCAAACGCGCCATGAATATTTTCAATGTGAAGTACAACGTAGATAAAGATCAAGAATTGGCTGATGCGAGATTAGTAAAATTCGCAGAGAATTTATTAACAGGTCATATTGGAACGGCTTCCGCACGAATTCTGATTTCGAGTGTGGTGAAAGAAGAAAAAGTTACTTTACCTGAAGTTTTGAAAATTCTGGAAGAATCAAAAGAAAACATCACCATCAATAAAAAATTGACTGAAACTTCAAACCAACTCCAAAAAATAACTTCCGAATTACAAAAAGCCAATGAAACTTTGGTACGAAAAGATGTTCAAAAAGACGAATTTTTAGACACAGTAACACACGAACTTCGAACGCCAATTACCGCTATTCGAGCTGCGAGTGAGATTTTACACGATGATGATGAAATCCCAGAAGAATTACGTAAACAGTTTTTACAGAACATCATATCGGAGTCCGACCGATTGAATCGTTTGATTGATAAAATTTTGGATTTAGAGAAATTCGAAACTGGAAAACAAACCATTCATCCAAGTCAAAACAACTTAATTGCTACAATTGAACATTCAATTGATCCGCTAAAACAATTGATAAAAAACAAAAATATTAGCGTTTATATTGAAAGTAAAGATACGGTTTTAGCCTATTATGACGAAGATAGAATTATTCAAGTAGTGACTAATTTATTATCAAACGCGATTAAATTCTGTCCCGAAACGGATGGTTTAATCACCATTCAAGTCAAAAAGAAAGATAATTTTATTGAAACTTCGGTGCAAGACAACGGAAAAGGTATCAATCCTAACGATTTTGACGTTATATTTGACAAATTTTATCAAGCTTCCAACCAAAATTTCAAAAAACCGGTTGGTAGCGGATTAGGATTAGCTATTTGCAAACAAATTATTGAACATCACAAAGGTAAAATTTGGGTAGAACCAAGTGTCAAAGGCGCTTGCATTGTATTCACTTTACCAATAAAAAATATTGAAAATTAAGACAAAATGAAGAAGATTTTAATAGTAGACGACGAACCCAACATCGTAATGACACTTGAATACACCTTCAAGAAAAGCAATTACGAAGTTTTTATAGCGCGCGACGGACAAGAAGCTTTAGATATTTTAAAAACCAATTTCCCTGATGTTATCATTTTGGATATCATGATGCCAATGGTAGACGGTTTTGCCACTTTAGAACAAATCAGAAAAGACGACAATTTACAACATACCAAAGTCATGTTCTTATCCGCAAAAAACAAAGAAAGCGATATTGAAAAAGGTTTAGCATTAGGAGCTGATGCTTACATGACGAAGCCCTTTTCGATTAAGAAAGTGATAGAAAAAGTGGAGGAATTGTTGAATTAATTTTTTTATGAATAAAACAATATTTAAGATTTCCAAAATGGATTGTCCTTCTGAAGAGCAAATGATTCGCATGAAACTTTCAGAAATGACAACAATTAAATCATTAGATTTTGATATTCCTAATAGAAAACTAATTGTTTTTCATACTGATGAAAAAGATATAATATTTAAAAAGCTTGAAGAATTAAAATTTGACACTTCAATTGTTGAAAGTTTTTCAATTGAAAATTTTATAACACCAATTGAAAACGCAAATCAAGAAAGAAAATTATTATGGCAAGTTTTGGTAATAAATTTTTTCTTCTTTGTTGTTGAAATCTTAACAGGTTTTGTTGCTAATTCGATGGGACTCATTGCAGACAGTTTTGACATGCTGGCAGATAGTTTTGTTTACGCTCTTGCTCTTTTTGCTGTTGGAGGAACTTTACTGCGAAAAAAAATCATAGCCAAGTTTGCTGGATATTTTCAGTTATTAATTGCAGTATTGGGTTTTATTGAAGTTATTAGAAGATTTTTATATACTGAATCCAAAGTAAATTATCCAACAATGATTTTAGTTTCATTTTTTGCATTACTTGGAAATGGACTTTGCTTATATCTTTTACAGAAAAGTAAAAGTAAAGAAGCACATATGCAAGCAAGCATGATTTTTACTTCGAATGATGTGATTGTAAATTTAGGTGTCATTTTAGCAGGTATTCTAATATATATAACAAGTTCAAATTATCCAGATTTAATAATTGGTTCTATAGTTTTTGTAATTGTTGCATTTGGAGCATTTAAGATTCTAAAACTAGCTCGTTAAATTTTGTAAATATATATCTATTTAGCAACATTAATTCATTTAGCATTATTTTATTTTCTACATTTACTAAAGAAAATAAATCACATAAATTGAATAATATAAATGAATTATTGCGATATTTATAATAAAAGTATTAGTTCTTCTGAAGAATTCTGGAAGGAACAAGCCAATCAATTAGAATGGTATAATTTACCTTCAAACATTTTATCAACCGATAAAAATGGTTATCCTTTATGGTTTGCTGATGGAAATTTAAACGCTTGCTACCTTGCAGTTGATAAACACATTCAAGATGGTTATGGCGAACAAGTAGCTATCATCTACGATTCACCCGTTACACAAACTGTTAAAAAGTATACATTTAACGAAGTTAAAACCGAAGTTGCCAAACTAGCCGGTGGGTTATTATCACTTGGTTTAGAAAAAGGCGATACGGCTGTTATCTATATGCCAATGATTCCACAAGCTGCTTTCGCTATGTTAGCCTGTGCTCGAATAGGAGTAACGCATTCGGTAGTTTTTGGTGGTTTTGCCCCACATGAATTAGCTATTCGTATTGATGATTGCGAGCCAAAAGCTATTATTACGGCTTCATCGGGAATAGAAATAGATAGATTAATCGCCTACAAACCTTTAGTAGATGAAGCTATTGAATTAGCGAATCACAAACCTGAAAAAGTAGTCGTTTTCAATAGAAAATTAGGAGCAAGAGTTCCATTTAAAAAATACGATGTTGATTATGATGCATTGGTTTACGGTTCAGAAGAAACACAATGTGTTCCTGTAAATTCGACACATCCATTATATATTCTATACACTTCTGGAACTACTGGAAAACCAAAAGGAATCGTAAGAGATACAGGTGGTTATGCAACCGCACTTAAATTTTCAATGCAACACATTTACGATGCAAAAGAAGGTGATGTTTTTTGGGCAGCTTCAGATGTGGGTTGGGTTGTAGGACATAGTTATATCGTTTACGGACCATTAATTAACAGAAATACCACCGTTTTATTTGAAGGAAAACCGATTAGAACTCCTGATGCGAGTACGTTTTGGCGTGTTATTGCAGAACACAAAGTAAACATCATGTTTACCGCTCCAACAGCCATTCGTGCCATTAAAAAAGAAGATCCAAACGGCGATTTCATCAAGCAATATGATTTAAGTAGTTTAAGAATACAATTCTTAGCAGGAGAACGTTGCGATGTGGCGACTTTAGAATGGTATCGCGAACATATACCCGTTCCAGCTATCGACCATTGGTGGCAAACAGAATCAGGTTGGCCAATGATTGCAAACATGATGGGAGTGGAGTATTTACCTATAAAACCTGGGTCAGCCGGAAAAGCTGTGACAGGTTATGATATCCGAATTTTTGGTGAAAACGGACAAGAATTAGGTTCAAATGAAGAAGGTTATGTAGTTATCAAATTACCATTACCTCCTGGAACATTATTGGATTTATGGAAAGATAACGAACGTTTTAAAGCAGGATATTTAAATAAATTTCCAGGCTACTATTTCTCTGGAGATGGTGGTTTTAAAGATGCTGAAGACAATATTTATATCACAGGTCGAGTAGATGATGTAATTAACGTAGCGGGTCACCGACTTTCAACTGCTGAAATGGAAGAAATTGTGGCGTCTCATCATTCAGTTGCAGAATGTGCAGTTATTGGTATCAATGATGAATTGAAAGGTCAAATCCCTTTAGCATTAGTTGTTGCAAAATCGGGTGAAGATATAGAACATTTCCAATTGCAATATGAAGTAGTGCATTTGGTTAGAGAACAAATCGGTGCCGTTGCCTCATTGCGCGATGTAGTTGTGGTAAATCGTCTACCAAAAACACGTTCAGGAAAAATTCTTAGAAAAATGATGCGTAGCATAGCTGATGGCGAACAATTTCAAATTCCATCTACTATTGATGATGAAGCGATTATTGATGAAATCAGAGACGTTTTAGAACATGCCAAAATTGGTTTTTTTAAATAAGAGCACGCGGATAATACAGATTTTTACATCAAAACGCTGATATACACAGATTTCTTATGTTAACTTAATAAAGTGCAACGGCTAAATATTTGTTTATCAAAAATCTATGTGCCTATGTGTTTAATTTTTAAAACATGTTATATATAGTAATTTAGCAAGAAATTATAAAATTCTTAAAACAGATTGGTTATCTTTACATTATCAATTAAAAATAAAGCTAAAAAATGAGTTATTATAAAATTAAAGATTTAGAGAATTACTTTAAAATGTATAAGAAATCGGTACGCGAACCAAGAAAGTTTTGGGATCGCATTGCTGATGAAAATTTTACTTGGTATCAAAAATGGGACAAGGTTTTCGAATTTGATATGCAAGAAGCGGATTTTAAATGGTTTTTAAATGCGAAAGTAAACATCACTAAAAACTGTATCGATAGACATTTAGCAAAACGTGGTGATAAAACAGCTATTATTTTTGAACCAAATGATCCTAGCGAAGCAGCGCAGCATATTTCGTACAATGAATTATATGTTAGAGTTTCAAAATTAGCAAACGTACTTCGTGAGCAAGGTATTAAAAAAGGGGATAGAGTTTGTATCTATTTACCAATGATTCCAGAATTAGCCGTAGCTGTTTTAGCTTGTGCTAGAATTGGAGCGATACATTCAGTTGTATTTGCTGGATTTTCATCTTCTGCCGTTGCCGCTCGTATTAATGATAGCGAATGTAAAATGGTCATTACTTCTGACGGAAGTTACCGCGGAAATAAAGCTATTGATTTAAAAGGAATTGTTGACGAAGCTTTAGAAAAATGTCCAAGTGTTGAAACTGTTTTGGTCGTTAAAAGAACCAATACGGAAGTTAACATGAAAGAAGGAAGAGATTTATGGTTACAACCTTTAATGGATGCTGCTGTAGGAAACAATGTAGCTGAAATTATGGATGCAGAAGATCCTTTGTTTATCCTGTATACATCTGGTTCAACTGGAAAACCTAAAGGGATGGTACATTCGACAGCAGGTTATATGGTTTACACTGCTTACACATTTAAAAACGTATTCAATTACGAAGAAAATGATATTTACTGGTGTACAGCTGATATAGGTTGGATTACAGGTCACTCATATATTTTATACGGACCACTTTTAAATGGTGCTACAACTGTAATTTTTGAAGGTGTTCCATCTTATCCAGATTTTAGTAGATTTTGGGAAGTAATTGAAAAACATAATATTACACAATTCTATACAGCACCTACAGCTATTCGTGCATTAGCAAAAGAAAGCTTAGATTATGTACAACGTTTTCCATTAAGTTCTTTAAAAGTCATTGGTTCCGTAGGTGAGCCAATTAATGAAGAAGCTTGGCATTGGTACAACGACCACGTAGGAGGTAAGCGTTGTCCGTTAGTAGATACTTGGTGGCAAACTGAAACAGGAGGAATTATGATTTCACCAATTCCATTTGTAACACCAACAAAACCAACTTATGCCTCGTTACCATTACCTGGAATTCAGCCTGTTTTAATGGATGAATTACGTAATGAAATTGAAGGAAATCAAGTAACAGGAGCTTTGTGTATTAAATTTCCGTGGCCTTCGATGGCTAGAACTATTTGGGGTGATCATCAACGATATAAAGAAACCTATTTCACTGCTTTTCCAGGTAAATATTTTACTGGTGATGGTGCTTTACGCGATGAAGTAGGGTATTACAGAATTACGGGTAGAGTAGATGATGTTATTATTGTTTCCGGACACAATTTAGGAACGGCTCCAATTGAAGATGCTATCAACGAACACCCAGCAGTTGCAGAAAGTGCAATCGTAGGTTTCCCTCATGATATCAAAGGAAATGCTTTATATGGATTTGTTATTCTGAAAGAAACAGGTGAGAGTCGTGATAAAAATAATCTTGCAAAAGAAATAAATCAACAAATTTCAGATCAAATTGGTCCGATTGCGAAATTAGATAAAATACAGTTTGTAAGTGGTTTACCAAAAACACGTTCGGGTAAAATCATGCGTAGAATATTAAGAAAGATTGCTGAAGGAGACTTCTCTAATTTTGGAGATATTTCCACTTTATTAAATCCAGAAATTGTGGACGAAATTAAAAACGGCAAGCTCTAGTTTTTTAGTTTTATTGGTTAAAAACTGCTTCAGCAATGAGGCAGTTTTTTTATTTTATATGAGTTTCAAGAATAGCTTTCATTTTTAAATAACCTGCTAAATTTGGATGAACGCCATCATCTGTATATTTTTTATCTAAACTTAAATTTTCATCCACCATTTCAGTATAATAATCAACAAAATCTAACTGTTTCAATATGCAATATGCTTTAATCATTTGATTAAGTTGTTTGATTTTTTCAATTGGCTGAATTTTTGGATTCCAATAAAAACTATTTGCTGGAAGAATTGAACAAAGTAGTACTTCAATATTATTTTTTAATGATTTCTCAACCATTAAAGTAATATTTAGCATAATTTCTTTTAATGAAATTGGTCCGAAGTTTTCAGCAATATCATTAATACCAACTAAAATGATAACAGATTTCGGTTTTAAACTAATAACGTCATTGTCAAAACGTTCTAAAACATGTACAGAAGTCTGACTACTAATTCCTCTATTTATATAATTATTTTGATTAAAAAATATTGAATCATTCTGTTTCCAAAACTCGGTTATTGAATCACCAATGAAAACAATTCTGTTGCCATCATTAAGTTGTTTTAGTAATTTCTGATTTTCTAAAGCATATTTTTCCAAGTAAGCCCAATCGTTTTGAATCATTTGGAATTAAATTTCTAATTTTTTCTTTAGTTTCAAAAAAAGCAATGCAGTAATAAACGCATCACCACTAGCAGTATGTCGGTCAGATTTTTTTATCTTATAAATATCACATAATTCATCTAACGAAGTATGTTGTTCGTAAGGTAAGTGTTTGAGCTTTTGATACATAACATCCGTATCCATAGCCTGATTTTTCAGTGTCCCAACATTCAAACGATCTAAACCTTGGTTAATCATTTCAATATCAAAATCAACGTGATGACCAACTAAAGTGGCGTCTTTAATAAATTCCAAAAAACGAATTATTGCTTCAGCCTCAACAATTTTTTCTTCTTTTCCTTCTTTTAAAATTCCGTGAATTGGTACCGATTCAGGCTTAAAGATATCTTGCTGTACAAATACTTCCATAAAATCACCAACAATAACTTGATTATTTTGGATAGCAACTGCACCAATTGAAAGAATTCGATCTGATTTGTAATCCAAACCTGTTGTTTCGCAATCAAAAACTACATAGCGTTTGTCTTTACTCTGATTTTCATCAAAATAAGACAAATAGGTTTCCCAAAATTTAGGATAATCTTTTACTATTTTCTTAAACCAATTGAACTTCATATTACGTAAAATAAGTTAATTGGAAACGGTTTTTAATTACTTCCTGAATGTCGTTAATCGGCTGGAAATCGTTTTTAAGTTTTACTTTATCTAATTTCGATAACTCGCTTAAATTCAAATACCTACCATCATTTTCGTTTTTCAAACCTTCTTCGGTTCTAAACTTTAATAATTCGGCAAAAGCATCGGCACAGGCTTCGTAAACGGGTGCATTTTGTGGTTCTAATTCAGCTAATTTTGAATATCTTGAAATGGTGTTGGCTACATTCTTAATTCCTTTGCTTAACGATAAAATTCGAGCAGCGTCAATCAATGGCATTAAAGCTCTTCCTTTTAAATCGAAGGTATCTTTATGTTCTCCATCACTTTCTACCAAAAACTGACGGAAAAAACCTAATGGTGGTGGATTTTTTAAAGCATCAGCTCCTAAATAAGCAAAAAACAACTGATTATCATTGGTTTCTTCATGAATTGTATTACTAATGGCATCTACTAAATCTTCGTTTCCGTAAACAAAATCATAATCGAAGAAAATGGTACACATTAAAATTCCTTTTTCGCCAGGAGCGTTAATCCATCCTTTGAATTGTTGTTGCCAATCGGTTACCGATTTACACCAAAGCGGATTACTCGCCATCATTTCGGCTGGGCAATATTCGTACCCGACTTTATTTAATGTTTTTGTTACTTTTTCGGCTAATTCTATAAAATATTGTTTAACAGTATCGTATTTTTCTTCTGGAACATCTTCAAAAACAATGGCATTGTCTTGATCTGTAAGTAAAAGCTGTTCTTTTCTACCTTGACTTCCCATGTTCATCCAAGCAAATTGGGCTGGAGGAGGAGTTCCTATTTTTTCAATGGCTAATTCAATCGCACGCTTGGTTATTGCTAAATTAATCTCTCCAACAATTGAAGTAATATGATTAATAGGTACGTTTTTATCAAGCGAATGTTGAATTAAATCGGTTAATTTTTCACGAACATCTTTTAAATCAGCTGATTTTTGTGCTCTTTTTGATTGTTTTAAAAGCACTCCAGGATTATTCGCTTGCGCAACCACAATATCATGTTCGGTAATAATTCCTGTTATTTCAGAGTCATTAGTACCATCTTTTGTTACACACAAATGCGAAACTTTATGCTTTAACATCATAATTTGAGCTTCAGCAATCGAAAGGTTGTCAGCTACCGTAATTACTGGTGATGACATGATTTTATCAATCGTAACATCAATAGAATAAAGTCCGGTTGCAATTTTAGAACGTAAATCTTTGTCAGTAACAATTCCTATAGGTTTACGATTTTCGTGAATAATTATACTTCCAATTTTACTACTTGACATCGTTTGAGCTACAAATTTCACAATATCAGTTGGAGATGCAGTTATTGGATTTTCGGTATATTTTATGGGTTGGTAATACTGAATTTCCGCATTTTGATCGTTATAAATCACATTTTCAGAAACCAATTTACCTTTATTATTTTTATCGTATGGATTTCGCGTATTTGAAGCAAAACTTTCTAAAAGAAAACTCAGCACATCAGGATTTGCCGCTACATAAGGTTTAAAAATTTCTATAGGAATAGCATAAACAATACTTTCTTCACGAGCTTTTGCGGTCATTAAGTAATTGTTTTTTGCAAAGAACGGACGTAAACCTAAAATGTCACCTTCGTCACATTTATCAATTAATACATCATCGGTATCAGAAGTTACTGATAAGCCAATTGCTCCAGAAGCTACTACATAAAAAAAAGAATGTGTAGGATCGTTTATTTTAAATAAATTTTGATTTTTTTCTAAATATAAAACTTGGCACGATTTTGAAATTTCTAGAAGTTTAGAATATTCCAAACTTGAAAAGGGCGGATAGTGTTTTAAAAAATCGGTGATGCGTTCGGCGATAGGGTTTTTCATAATGGTGCATAATTATATAAACGAAGATACAAAGTTTAGGTTGTTTTTTAAAAGAATTCTTTAAAAATTCTATTTTACATAATGTATATTATAATTCAAAAATAAAACTTTCAAATTCTGTTAAAATACTATTCAAAACGTTTGTGTAAAATTAATAGAAAGTTTAGTTTTGCAAACCTTTATATAAGTATCATGGAAAACAGACAAGCCCTTAAATTAATCGAAAAGATTCAGAAAGAATTATTTAAAGATAATTTTGAAGTTTCTGAAATTGTAACGGATTTAAAAAAACTAAGAGAAATTACTTTAGAATTAAATAATCCTGTTGTAACTAAAGCTTTACGTTTAGCTTACGAACATTTAGAAAACAACAATGGATTTTTCATTGGAATTCCAGATGACGAACCTGTTGACAGTAAAGATGCTCAAGTTGAAGCAAATATTTCAGAAGAAAATAATATAGAAAGCTTCAATTATTTCCTTTCTCTTTTAACTGATTTAGATAAGAAAAATAACGTATTAGATTTAAAAGAATACAACAAAGCTTTTTTAGCGTACTAATTTTAAATTCTATTTTACATAATATTAAATCGGTAATAAATTATTTACCGATTTTTTTGTTTTTCTTAACGCTATTATACTACCAAACTAACTAATTTTGTTCAAATTTTAACCCAAATGTCTAAAACTAAAAAATCAAAAGTAAAATTACTTCATCAGTACTATAAATATACCGGATTTTATTCCTTTATTTGGCAAGGTGTCAAAGGTGCTATTTTGCCTACAGCTATAATTGTAGCCATTCTTTTTTATGTAAATTATAAAGTTATTAACCTTAATGAAGCATTAGTTTATATTACACAAAATTTCAGTGATTTATTTATTTTTGGTGTTTTCCTTGCTTCTGAAAGTGTGTTAGGATTAATTCCACCCGATATTTTTATCGCTTGGACAAAAAATACCGAATCACCACTACTCTACTTGTCTATTTTAGCTTTTTTATCCTATTTGGGCGGTGTAATTGCTTATTTTATGGGAATGGCTATTGTTGCAATTCCATCTGTAAATAAACGTTTATATGGTAAAATGTCGAAACATATTATTAATATGCAAAAATGGGGTGGATTTTTAATTGCTGTGGGAGCATTATTACCATTACCTTTCGCAATTGCTTGTTTGGCTGCCGGAATGATTAACTATTCAAGAAGGCATTTCTTCTTATTTGGTTTACTTCGTTTCTTCCGTTTTGCTATTTATGGATTTGTAATTTATTCTGCTTTATCATGATAAAATCTTTTCGCTCTATTGCTTTATTAGAAGGAATTTCAACGCTGGCTTTGTACTTTTTTGCAATGCCTATGAAATATATTGCTAATGATCCTATTTATGTAAAAAATATTGGAATGGCTCATGGAGTCCTTTTTATGTTGTATATTGCTTTTGCAATTTTAATTAAAAACCAACAAAAATGGGATGCTAAAACATTCGCTATTGTTTGTTTGGCTTCAATTTTTCCTTTTGGAACGTTTTATATTGAGAAAAAATACCTTCAAAATACATAATGAAAATCTTTAATTGGGCATACGATATTTTTAAAAGTTTCGACTTTAGTGATGCGCTAGCTTCTTACTTGAATCTTGTCATCAATATTGTGGTTCTTGTTGTTGTTGCCTATATTTTAGATTATCTTTTCAAGAAACTTTTCATTATTTTCTTGGCAATTGTAGCTGCTAAAACAAAATCTTCTTTTGATGATTTTCTTGTGGCTAATAAAACAGCTAAGTATTTAGCACATTTAGTTCCTTTATTATTCATTTACAAAACAGTTCCGGTAATTCTGAAGAATTTCACTTATTGGGAATATATTTTTGAAAAAGGAGTTAAAATTTACATTATTATATTATCGCTTTGGATTACCCGAAGTATTTTTAATTCGCTTAGAGATTATTTAAAACAAAAACCACGTTTTAGCGATAAGCCAATTGACAGTTACATTCAAGTAATCATGTTGTTTTTGTGGTTGTTTGGAATTATTTCTTTCGTGTTAATTCTTTTCGATGTAAGTAAAACTACTCTATTAACGACTTTCGGATCAATTTCTGCCATTATCATCTTAATATTTAGAGATACCATTTTAGGATTTGTAGCCAGTATTTCTGTTTCGGTTAATGATATGGTTCGAATTGGTGACTGGATTACGATGGAGAAATTTGGTGCTGATGGCGATGTTATCGAAATTAATTTAGCAACGGTAAAAGTTCGAAATTTTGATAATACCACGACTACGATTCCAACGTATAGCTTAATATCGGATAGTTTTAAAAACTGGAGAGGAATGTTAGATTCAGATGGAAGAAGAATCAAGCGTCATGTATTGATTAAAGCCAATTCGGTGCGATTTATTCAATCAGATGAGTTGGAAAAATTCAAGAAAATTCAGCATTTAACATCTTATATAGAACATCGTCAAGCGGATATTGATAAATACAATACAAATAACGGAATCGATAAATCTATAATTGTAAACGGTAGAAACTTAACTAATTTAGGTTTGTTCCGAAAATATATAAATCAATACATTTTATCGCATCCTGGAATTAATAAAGATATGCAATTGATGGTGCGTCATTTACAACCTACAGAAAAGGGAATTCCTCTTGAAATATATTGCTTTTCCAAAGATAAAACTTGGTTAAATTACGAACATATTATGGCTGATATTTTTGATCATATTATGGCTTCGGTTGCTCATTTTGACTTAGAAATTTTTGAATCAATAACAAATCAAAAAAATAAATAAAAGTATTTTAAAAAACTTATCTTACAGAAATTGTAAAATAATACATAAAAGACTATTTTTGCTGCCCAAATTAATCATAAAATGAAGAAAATTATTTTTATAGCTGCGTTATTAGTAGCCGTAACAGAGATTAATGCTCAAGAAACTAAAATTCAAAAAGAAACTACTTCAACTGAATTTAATAAATGGTCAGTAGATGTTAATGCTGGACTTAGCAAACCTACTGCTCCATTTTCAACAAATTACTATTCAAGTAATACTAACTTTATTCATGGCGACTTAGGTGTTCGTTACATGTTAAACAATAAATTTGGTTTAAAATTAGATTTTGGTCTTGATTCATTTAAAAATGACTCTGAAAGCTTTGAATTTGAAGGTAAATATTACAGAACAAGTCTTCAAGGTGTTGTAAATTTAGGTAGAGTTCTAAATTTTGAAGATTGGACAAATACCATCAATTTACAAGCACATTCTGGTGTTGGATTTTCATTTATGACAAATGATAAATTCGATGGAAACGATGATATGACTAATTTTATATTAGGATTAACAGCACAATTCAAATTATCTAATAGAGTAGCTTTAAATGCTGATTTCTCTATGATTAACAATATTAATCAAGAATATACATTTGATGGTGTACAAGATCCTTCAGTTACTTCTGATAGAGGTTTTAATAGTACATTATATAATGCAAGTCTTGGATTATCTATTTATTTAGGAAAACACGGAAAACATGCAGATTGGGTTACTTCAAACTCTAAATTAGATGAATTAGAAAGAAGAGTTGCTGAATTAGAAACAAAACTTTTAGATACGGATAAAGATGGTGTTGCTGATTATTTAGATGAAGAAAAAAATTCAGCTCAAAACGTTTTGGTTGATACAAAAGGAAGAACTTTAGATACTAATAAAAATGGTGTTGATGACAAAGTAGAAGCTTATGTTGATAACAAAACCAAGGTTACTTCTACAGATGGTCAGTCTATTGAAGATATGATTAACGGTGGTTATATTACTGTTTTCTTTGACTTCAATTCATCTAAACCAACAGCAGATTCTTACAGCGCTATTAATTTTGTTACTCAATATTTAAAATCTAATCCAAATTCAAATGTTGAAATCGTTGGTTTTGCTGATGAAATTGGAAATTCAGAATACAACAAAACACTATCTGCTTCAAGAGCTAATTTTGTTAAAGATGTAATTGTAAAAGCAGGAATCAATGCTTCAAGATTAAATGTAACAGGTCAAGGTGAAGATACTTCTGTTGATGCTTCTTCTGCAGATGCAAGAAGATTAGTAAGAAAAGTAATTTTCAAGTTGAAGTAATTAACAACTGATTCTTAATAACTTAAAATAACCTTCAAGAAATTGGAGGTTATTTTTTTTAACTTTAATTCAAACAAATTCACTTTATCATGAAAACGAAAGACGAATCGCTTTTAGAAATTAGAGGAGCAAGTATTGGTACAATTACAGAACAATCAAGTTCCGAAGAAAAGTTTCAAAATCAGACATTGCTACCTATTTTGAAATTCCAAAATGAATTGTTTATAGAAGTTTTTAGAAATTACGCTGTCAAACAAAAAGGCGTTTATTTTACACTCTCTCCAGAGAAAAAAGAAAATTACATTGAAAACGCTATCCAACGCGATATTAAGTTTCGAAATTCATTAAAAGGAATTGTATTCGGAATGTTTACCGTTTCCGAATACAAAGAATACATCCAAAATTCATCCAATTTAAACAAACGCATGATGAATTTATTAATCGAACGCTTAAAAAGTCAAATTCAGATTATTTAATAAATCGATTCTCCATTCAAATCGGTACTTAAAACTTCGCTCATGTAGTCGAAGAAAGGTCGCATCGCTTGAAAAGTAGCTAAAACTTCTTCTTGAAAATTAGGAGCTAATACTTCTTTGTCTGAAAAACTTCGGGTTAATAAATATTGTTTTTTACGAATTAAATCAATGGCAGGATGAGTTTTATCAAAACCTTTTGGAGCCGTTTTCAACTCCTCGCCTTTTAATTCGCCAAAGAATTTCTTGAAAGTTGCATCGGCAATAATGGTTCTGATTTCTTCATCATCCATTTCAAATTCTTTACGAATACGATGCAAATCCGCTGCATTGGGTTCCCAAAAACCACCTCCTACAAAACTTCCTCCTGGCTCAATGTGTAAATAGTAACCGCCACGAAGCATCGGTTTTGTTCGAGTGAACCCAACGCTGAAATGATTTTTATAAGGCGCTTTATCTTTTGAAAAACGAACATCGCGATAAATTCTAAAAATTTGTATGCGCTCGATACTATCTATTTTTCCCAACTGTTCACCTACCGATGTAAAAAACGATTTGGCTAATTTTTGTTCGGTTTCAAAAGCTTTTTTATTTGCCGCAAACCAATCACGGTCGTTATTTTCTTTTAGTTTTGTTAGAAATTCTAAGGTTGATTTTTGTAGCATATTTTTTATTTTTAAACACATAGACACATAGATCAAATAAACCTATTGTGCCTATGTGTTTCAATAATAATAATTATTTTTTCAAACGGTCTTCAATAAATTCGATTTGAGTTTTACCATGTGGTTTTGGTTTTCCATCTTCGCCTAAATTTACCATCGTGATGTTATCAATCGTGATGATTTTTTCGCGTGTCATCATGTTACGAACTTCGCATTTTAATACTAACGACGATTTTCCAAAATGTACCACATCTAAACCAATTTCCACGATATCGCCTTGTTTGGCAGCACTCATAAAATTAATTTCACTCATAAACTTGGTGACTACTTTCGGGTTTTCCAATTGTACAATGGAATACAAAGCGGCTTCTTCGTCTATCCAAGCCAATAATTTACCTCCGAATAACGTTCCGTTGGCATTCAAATCTTCGGGTTTTACCCATTTTCTGGTATGAAATCGCATCTTCAATTTTTATTTTAAAGATAGGAATTTTTAGTAAAAGTTAGGTATATTTGTTCACATTTAGCTGTTGACTGAAATATTGGTAAAATGGATAAAAAAAGTAAAGAAACCAACACAATAACGTTTGTCAAAGATGCTAAATCTGATGAACTTATAAAAGGGGCAATTTTATTAGAACATCCCGACTCGCGATTAGATACTGCTTTAGCAAAATTTCATCCAATGAGTGATTCAAGTATCCCTTTTAGGGACTTAACGGATGCAACTACCAAACGCGAAAGTATTCGTAAACTTATAGATAAATTAGATGTCTCTAAGAGTGAGAGGTATCAACGAACTATCGAAGATACTTATTGTAACGTATATTCCTTTGATTTTTGTTATTTTTCTCAGGTTTATTTGCCAACCGTTTGGTGGACAGATGAATCAATTGCAAAGTTGCAAAACGGAGAAGATGTAGTTCCTGTTTTTAATGAAACGGTACTGCCTATCTACTCTAGCGCCATTCATGATTGGTTTCCAAAATGGGGCCCAAGTTTTGGTTGGAAAAAAATGACAAATCTTGACGAAATTCAAGAAAAAGTAAATACTGAAGGAGGTGTTGGAATCATTTGTGCCAAGCGAAAAATTGTTGGTCTTTCTGGACATATTGTACCAATTGTTCCAGAAACTGGCAAAAGAAAAGCTTATCGAGAAAATGGCAAAGTCGTTTATCCCTTGCAATCACAAGCTGGAAAATTAAATTACAACTACTTTTCAAAAGCAAGAAAAGATTGGTGGAATCATGAACGTTATTCGTCTCATGTTTTCTATTATCACGAATAAAATTAATATTAATTACGTTACCAAGCCATTTTAAATAAATGAAATCAAATCAGAAAAAAACGTATTATTGGGGAATTGGATTAGAGAATGAAACTTATATGCAATTTGAAGAATCGAGCATAGTTTCAGGATCATTTATTCAAGAAAAAATGGGTTGCGAACGCTATAGTATTGATTATAGAACTTGTTATAAAGAAGGAACTTTATCCACTGTTTTGGAAACAGCTTTTGATAAAAATAAAAATTACAAAGTAAGTAGAATGATGAACAGTCATTCTCTTGATAAATTAGATCTTAACTTTCAACATAAAACATTACCTAATACAAAACCTTTAGTTGATAATCCTGAATATCAAGGAAAATCAATAGTTGAAGTTTTTTTAGAAAGCCAGCCGTATAACATTCAAAGTATGTTGACTCAAAAAAACAATCCTATGGGATCTGTGAATTTTGATGGCGATTCGATTGAATTTGTAACAAAATATTTTGAAAATAGAACCATAACGGATTCGTGTGAGGAACTTAAAGCTACAAAACAATTATTCATCGACAAGATTAATGAATCAGGTGTACTTTCTGAAAAATTAAATTTTCCTAAATACAACATGGGAATCAATAGGTTTATGTCGAACCAAGAAAATCTTGTGCTGTTTAATAACGGAACCTATCATTTTCACCTTACATTGCCTACGCTTACCCAAAATAGTAGAATTATAGATTATCCAAGTTTTGAAGCAATTCACATTAACGCTATCTATTTACTACAATGGTTTGAACCTTTTTTTATTACCACATTAGGCAGTCCTGATATAATGGCAGTAATTAGCAAAAAGTATCATTTGAATGAAAAATTTGCAGGAGGCTCAATGAGAAATGCGATGTCGCGATATACTGGAGTTGGTACATTTAATAAAGTGATGGCGAAAGGAAAAATTCTAACTTACAAAGTTGATGAGTTTAGAAAACTTTTAAAATTTACTAAAGAAGAAAATATTTGGTGGCGCGATCAAATAGAATCTACGCTAGATTATGCCTTATTAGAAGATATTGGTCTTGATTTTAATCTGGAAAAGATGTATCAAAGTGGATTTGAATTTAGAAGTTTTGACGAATTCCCATCTAGTTATTTAAACGATGTATTATTAGCAATTGTTTTGATTTGCGAGCACTCTTTACATCTTCCAAACGTTTCTTGGGGACATGATAGTGTGGTTTGGAATAATTTAGTTTTTAAATCCTTGAAACATGGTTTTGAAACCAAAATTAATAACGAAGAAAAACAAGCTGTTTTAGAAGTATTACAACTTTTTGATATCACAGATGAAAGCAAAAAAATACAAACGGAGTTGAATGCAATAGAACAACTCGATGCATTTTTCTTTAAAATTCTAGCCATATTACATGACAAATACAAAGAAAACAACACTTGTATAGATGCTATGTGGGGACAAATAACAACTACTCCACCTACTTGGGATAATTTTAATAAATACCAAGTAGAACAACACTTAAAGCAAATTGAAGCATTAGATTAAGCATTTTATTCTTTTGGTTTTATTTTTTTGTGTGAAATTTCATCTTGAATTTTTATTTTAAGTAAGAATTTTTGGGGAAATTTGAATATATTTGAGGAATTAAAATGATTTAGCTTTGAAGTTTTTTGATAGAAAAATAATGTTTTCAGTTTTTATAGTAATTTCAATAATTATAGTAGTTTTTTTAAACTATAAAATAAAAACTGATATTTCTTATCATGCTGGAAAAGATAATGGTTATTTTAAAAGGTTTGAATCTATTGTTTTATTAAATATTTTGTTTTTTTTATTTATGTCAAAAAACAAAAAAATTGCTTTTACAATACTTGGATTCTTTAATGCGTTAATAATTTCTTTTTTGGGATTAATAATTACTAATTATTTTCCATCTCCATTTGATGAAGGAGGATTCAGACATTTTTTTATTTTAGTATTATCATTTATCTCTTTTTTTGCTATTGAAAAACTAATTAATAAAACATTCAAATATAAACAATAACAGATGAATCTAACTGGCAATTGGCAAGGCTTTTATGAATATGGTAGCGGTTACGATCTACCCTACTTTGGACAACGTGTAAATATTAAAGCTTCAATAACTGATACAAATGGTTCGTTTACAGGAGAAATTGAAGAAGATGATTCTGTATTTTCAACAAAATTAAACGCTACAATAAAGGGTTTTGTTGAGGATGGTTTTATATCTTTTATTAAACAATATCAAAAATATCCTATAATTTCTGATGATTATTCTTCTATTATTACATATGAAGATAAGACTTTAGAAATTGAATATGAAGGCATTTTAGATGAAAATAATAATTCAATTTATGGAAACTGGTATATTATGACTGAGAATAATGATGAAATTGCTTCTCAAGGAATTTGGCTATTAACCAAAATATAAAGACACTACTTTTCCCTTCCCTTCAAAACCTGCACAACATCCTTCAATTCAAAACCTTTAGCTTGCAACAAAATCAAATAGTGAAATAATAAATCGGCACTTTCGGATAAGAATAAATCATCGTTGTTGTCTTTAGCTTCAATGACTACTTCAACCGCTTCTTCACCTACTTTTTGTGCTATTTTGTTAATGCCTTTTGCAAATAATGAGGCAACATAACTCTTTTCCGCATCAGTATTTTCTTTGCGTTTTGCAATGGTATTTTCTAATTTTGATAAAAACCCAAATTCTTGATTATTAGCTTCTTGCCAACATGTATCTAAACCTGTGTGACAAGTTGGACCAACTGGTTTTACTTTTACTAAAAGGGTGTCGTTATCACAATCTTCTTTGATAGAAATGAGTTCTAAGAAATTGCCGCTCACTTCGCCTTTTGTCCACAATCTATTTTTAGTACGACTGAAGAAAGTTACTTTTTTTGTTGCCAATGTTTGGTCTAAAGCTTCTTGGTTCATGTAGCCCAACATTAAAACATTTTTCGTTTCGTTGTCTTGAATGATAGCTGGGATTAGGTTGTCTAGGGTTTTATTAAAATTTATTTTCATATTTAGTTATTTTTTTGACCACATAGAAACATATCTTTTATATTTAAAATTGTTAGTCCGGAGCTTCGGACGTTGTACTTTTCAGAGATTTCATAGCTATGTCTAAATATAATGCTATGACGTACTCCAAAATAATTTTCTATGTTTCTATGTGGTTTAATACTTTTTTTTAAACACATAGTCACATAGTTTTTTTAAATATTTCTATGTGTTTAATTTTACACTCTAATTGCAATATTTTGATTCTTTAAAAACTTTTTCAATTCAGGGATTTCGATTTCTTGATAGTGAAAAACACTGGCGGCTAATGCGGCATCAGCTTTTCCGTTGATAAATGTTTCCGCGAAATGTTCCATAGTTCCCGCACCACCCGAAGCGATAATGGGAATATTTACGATTTCCGATAACTTGGCTAAAGCTTCATTAGCGAATCCGTTTTTAGTCCCATCATTATTCATGGAGGTGAACAGAATTTCACCAGCACCACGTTGCTCGACTTCTTTTGCCCAATCGAATAAATTTAATTCGGTTGGCACTTTTCCACCAACTAAATGTACAATCCAATCGCCATCAATTTGTTTGGCATCTATGGCAACAACCACGCACTGACTTCCATATTTTGCTGCAATTTCATTAATCAAATCAGGATTTTTAACCGCTGAAGAATTAATTGAAATTTTATCCGCGCCATTGCGAAGCAACACATCTACATCAGCAACAGATGAAATACCACCACCAACGGTAAATGGAATATTTATCGCAGCAGCTACTTTTCTAACCAAATCGATTAAAGTAGCACGACGTTCTTCCGTTGCAGAAATATCAAGAAAAACTAGTTCATCTGCGCCAGTTTCGGCATATTTTTTTGCTAATTCTACGGGATCACCAGCATCTTTTAAATCCACAAAATTGACACCTTTAACGGTTCGACCGTTTTTGATGTCTAAGCAGGAAATGATTCTTTTTGTGAGCATAATTTAGTGATAAGTAATAAGTAAAAAGTGATAAGCATTACAACTTTTCACTTTTTACTTATTAATAATATAGTTTTCTAATTGTTTTAAGGTAATTCTGCCTTCATAGATGGCTTTTCCGATGATGGTGCCTTCGCAACCTAATTCGGCTAACTTGGGTAATTCATCGAATGTAGAAATCCCACCTGAAGCGATAAGTTTTAAATCTTTGGTTTGTTCTAAAATTTTTTTGTATAATTGAAAACTTGGTCCTTCTAGCATGCCGTCTTTTGAAATATCGGTGCAAATCACGTATTGAATTCGTTCTTTCTGATAATTTTGAATAAACGGAATTACTTCTTCTTTTGATTCTTCTAACCAACCTGAAATAGCCACTTTTTCGTTTATCGCATCAGCTCCTAAAATGATTTTATCTGCTCCGTATTGCTGAATCCAACTTTTGAAAACTTCTGGTTGTTTGATGGCAATACTTCCGCCTGTGATTTGATTGGCGCCACTTTCAAAAGCAATTTTCAAATCGGCATCAGATTTCAAACCACCACCAAAATCAATTTTTAAATTAGTTTTCGAAGCAATTTGTTCCAATACTTTATAATTCACGATTTGATTTGATTTTGCTCCATCTAAATCTACTAAATGTAAATACTCAATTCCATGTGCTTCAAATGATTTGGCTACTTCCAATGGATTTTCGTTGTATATTTTCTTTGTATCATAATCACCTTTGGAAAGTCGGACGCATTTTCCTTCTATAATATCAATTGCGGGTATTATTCTCATTTTCAATATTTTTTGGAACACAGATTATTAAAATTGAAGAAATCTTTAAAATCTTTCATTTGTTTAAGTTTAAATTTTTGAAATTTCTTGTATTTCTTAGATCTGTGTTCCTATTTTTAAAATTATAGGTTCAAAAAGTTTTTCAAAATTTGTTCTCCGAAGATTCCACTTTTTTCTGGGTGAAATTGTACTCCGAAAAAGTTATCGCGTTGCAATGCCGTACTATATTCGAGTTCGTAATTCGTGGTGGCAATCGTGTTTTCAGATAGAGATGCATAATAACTATGAACCAAATACATGAATTCGTTTTCTTTAATTCCTTTAAACAATGGCGTTTTCAGATTATAAATCGTATTCCAACCCATTTGAGGCACTTTTACTTCTTGAGAAAATTTCACAACATTAACATCAAAAATTCCTAATCCATTCGTGTTACCCTCTTCAGAATATTTACACATCAATTGCATGCCCAAACAGATACCTAAAACAGGTTGTTTCAGGGTTGGAATCAACACATCTAAACCACTATCCATCAACATTTTCATCGCACTACTCGCCTCGCCTACGCCTGGAAAAATGACTTTATCCGCTGATTTTATGGTATTCCAATCATTAGTGACAATTCCTTCAAAACCAAGTCGTTCCAAAGCGAATAAGACGCTTTGTACATTTCCTGCTCCGTAATCTATAATAGCTATTTTCATTAGTTTTTGTTTCAGGTTTCAGGTTTCAGGTTTCAGGTTTCAAGTTTATTTAGTTCTGAATAACTTAAAACCTGAAACTTGAAACAAATATTTATAACATTCCTTTTGTACTTGGTAAAATCATTTTTTCTGTATCTCTTTTCACAGCCACTTTTATGGCTTTTGCGAAGGCTTTAAAAATCGCTTCAATCTTATGGTGTTCGTTTGTGCCTTCTGCTTTGATGTTTAGATTGGCTTTTGCTCCATCTGCGAAGGATTTGAAGAAGTGAAAAAACATTTCGGTTGGCATTTGACCAATCATTTCACGTTTGAATTCAGCTTCCCAAACTAGCCAGTTTCTTCCTCCAAAATCAATCGCTACTTGCGCTAAACAATCGTCCATTGGCAAACAAAAACCATAACGTTCAATGCCTAATTTATTACCTAACGCTTTTGCAAAAACTTCACCTAATGCAATCGCTGTATCCTCAATCGTGTGGTGTTCGTCGACTTCTAAATCGCCTTTTACTTGAATATCTAAATCCATTTGACCGTGACGAGTAATTTGGTCTAGCATGTGATCAAAAAAGGAAATTCCAGTGTTGATGTTGCTTTTTCCTGTTCCGTCTAAGTTTAAAGAGATTGCAATATCTGTTTCATTTGTGGTTCTTGAAATAGAAGCTGTTCTTTCATCCAATTTTAGAAACTCATAAATCTGTTGCCAATCAGTTGTTTGTAAAGTAATTACATTTTGTAATTCTTCTAATGAAGTTGCGATTTCATTTCCACCTAAATTTTCTTCGTTTTTTATAAAAATTGCCTTTGAGCCTAAGTTTTTTGCCAATTCTACATCTGTAATTCTGTCGCCTATTACAAATGAATTTTCTAAATCGTAATCTGAATTATTCAAATACTTTGTTAGCATTCCGGTTCTTGGTTTTCTGGTTGGCGCGTTGTCTTCTGGAAAACTTTTATCGATAAAAATTTCATCGAATGTTACTCCTTCATTTTCAAACACTTTTAAGATGAAATTTTGGGTTGGCCAAAATGTATTTTCTGGAAAACTTTCAGTTCCTAAACCATCTTGATTGGTCACCATTACCAATTCGAAGTCCAATTCTTTTGCTATTTTACTCAAGAATTGAAAAACTTTTGGATAGAATTCTAGTTTGGTTAAACAGTCCAATTGATAGTTTTCTGGCTCTAAAACCAAAGTTCCATCTCTATCGATAAATAATACTCTTTTCGGCATTGTTGAAGGTTTTTAATAATTCTATAATTTGTTCGGTTTCTTCTTTGGTTCCAATACTAATTCGCAAGCAATTTTCGCATAAAGGTTGATTGCTTCTGTTACGAACCACTACTCCATTTTCTATAAATTGTTGGTATCTAAAATTGGCATCATCCACTTTAATCAAAATAAAATTGGCATCCGAAGGATATATTTTCTCAACAAACTCACATTTTGAAAGTGCTTCGATAAGTTTATTTCGTTCCACCAATATTTTTCTAACTTGTGTTGGCATGGTACTTTGCAACAATTTTTTAACTGCGGTTTCTTGAGACAAACCATTAATATTATAAGGAGGCTTGATTTTATTCAAAACCGAAATAATTTCTCTAGAGGCATACAAAATTCCAATTCGTAAACCCGCCATTGCATAGGCTTTTGATAACGTTTGGGTGATAATCAAATTAGGAAAATCTTTCAAAACACTTAACCAACTTTCGTCTTTTGAAAAATCGATATACGCTTCATCAATTACCACTAAACCTTTGAATTGATTCAGAATTTTAATTACCGATGAATCTGTAAAAGAATTTCCTGTTGGGTTGTTAGGCGAACACAAAAAGATGATTTTCGTATTGTTATCCACAGCATTTAGAATCGCTTCAACATTCGGTTGAAATTCTTCATTTAGCAATACTTCACGATTTTCGATTGCATTTATGTTGGCTAAAACTCCATACATTCCGTATGTTGGTGGCAATGTGATGATATTATCGCGATTCGGTTCACAAAAAGCTCTGAAAATCAAATCTAAGACTTCATCACTTCCATTTCCTAATAAAATAGTGTCTTTGGAAACATTATTTTTATCTGCAATAACGGCTTTTAGTTCCTTTTGTTGCGGATCTGGATAACGATTCATACCGTTAGTAAACGGATTTTCATTAGCATCTAGATAAATCATTTGCTTTGTAAACTGTTCAAATTCGTCTCGTGCTGAGGAATAGGGACTCAGTTTTTTTACGTTTTCTCGGATTAGATTTTCTAAATTCATAGTTCTTATTTTAGTCTTAATGTAACTGCATTTTTGTGTGCTTGTAAACCTTCGGCTTCCGCCATTGTTTCTATCGCTTTTCCGATGTTTTGAATTCCTTCATTTGATATTTTTTGAAATGTCATCGCTTTTAAGAAACTATCTAAATTTACACCGCTGTAACTTTTGGAATAACCATTTGTTGGTAGTGTGTGATTGGTTCCTGAAGCATAATCGCCAGCACTTTCTGGAGTGTAATTTCCAATAAAAATCGAACCCGCATTTTGAATTCCGTCAACAAAATAATCTTCATTTTTAGAACATACGATAAAATGCTCTGGACCGTATTCATTAATTAACGATAAAGCCGTTTTTTCGGTTTCAACAAAAATTAATTTGGAATTTTGAATGGCAACTTGGGCGATTTCTTGTCTTGGAAGCTCTTTTAATTGCTTGTAGATTTCTTCTTCTACATCATTTAAGATATTTTTATTGGTAGTAACCAAAATTACTTGACTGTCTTTCCCATGTTCGGCTTGACTTAATAAATCGGAAGCTACAAAACTTGGAATAGCAGTTTCATCAGCGTAAACTAACAATTCGCTTGGACCTGCTGGCATGTCAATTGCAACTCCGTTTTGAGAAGCAAATTGTTTAGCTATCGTTACAAATTGATTTCCAGGTCCGAAGATTTTATAAACTTGAGGAATCGTTTCTGTTCCGAATGTCATTCCGGCAATAGCTTGTATTCCACCCACTTTGTAAATTTTTGATACGCCACACAAATCGGCAGCATATAGAATTGCGGCATTAATTTTTCCGTTTTTATCGGGTGGCGAACACAATACAATTTCTTGACAACCTGCTAGTTTTGCAGGAACGGCCAACATTAAAACCGTTGAAAACAAAGGAGCCGTTCCGCCAGGAATGTATAAACCCACTTTTTGAATGGGACGTTTTTCTTGCCAACACGTCACACCGATAGTCGTTTCAACCACGATTTTATCTGATTTTTGAGCAGCATGAAATTGCTCGATATTGGATTTCGCTAATTGAATGGCTTCTTTTAATTCGGAAGTAACTTCATTTTTAGCCATTTCAATTTCTTCTTGTGTAACTTGGATATTTTCTAAAGTTACGCCATCAAAGAAAGATGCATATTTTGCTATGGCTTTATCGCCTTTTTGTTGTACTTCTTTGAAAATTTGTTTTACCGTTTCTTCTACATCAGAGAACGTTTGGGTTGGTCTTTTGCAAATTTCTGACCAAGTTTCGGGTTGTGGGTTGTATATTTTTTTCATGATTCTATTTTTATTTTTTGAAACACATAGTCACATAGTTTTTATTTTTTTGTCTAAAACTTCAGGCGTTTCACTTTAGATAGTTAACATAGCTATGTGTAAAATGCAATGCTTTTTAAATTCTTAATTATCTAAATTTCTATGTACCTATGTGTTTAATTCATTTACAATACCATTTTTTCAATTGGGCAAACTAAAATTCCTTCGGCTCCTGCTTCTTTTAATTGGTCGATGACTTCCCAAAATTTATCTTCATCAATTACAGAATGTACACTACTCCAACCTTCTTTGGCTAATGGCATAACCGTTGGACTTTTTAAAACAGGAAGAATTTTGCTGATTTCTGAAATTTTATCATTCGGAACATTCATTAAAATATATTTCGATTTTCTCGAACGTAAAACAGCTTGAATTCGGAATTGAAGTTTTGAAACTAATTGCTTTGCTTCATCTGAAATTCTTGGAGAAACGGCCAAAACAGCTTCACTTTTTAGAATCACTTCGACTTCTTTTAAACCGTTTTTAAATAAGGTGCTTCCGCTTGAAACAATATCTACAATCGCATCTGAAAGTCCGATGTTTGGGGCAATTTCAACCGAACCTGAGATTTGGTGAATGTCTACTGAAATTCCTTTTGAAGAAAAGTAATCAATAACTGTTTTGGGATAAGAAGTGGCAACACGTAATCCGTTTAAATCTTGAATCGAATTGTAGCTGAAATTCTTTGGAACCGCTACCGAAACTTTACATTTGGAGAAACCTAATTTTTCTGCAATTTGAATATTTTGACCTTTTTCAACCAAAAGATTATCGCCTACAATTGCAATATCAACTACACCATCAATCAAATATTGTGGAATATCCGAGTTTCGTAAATAATAGACTTCTAAAGGAAAATTGGAAGCGGTAACTTTGAGTTGGTCGTTTCCATTGTATACTGAAATTCCGCAATCTTTTAAGATTTGAATACTTTCATCGTGAAGGCGACCTGATTTTTGAATAGCAATTTTTAATGTGTTCATTTTTAATTTTTGTTTTAAAAAAGTACACCAAGGGATTTTAAAAATGCTTAACAATAAAAAACCCGCTTGATGTACTCAAACGGGTTTCTGATTTATATGGATTAATTACATAACATCATTACTTCGCTTGAGCGGAGGTATGATGATGATGTAATTGATTTAAAAACATAGTTTCTGTTATTTTTACATTGCAAAGTTAACGACTAAATTTCCGAATAAACAAAATGTTTTTGAAATTTTATATTTTGTTTAGTGATCATCGTTGTGTAATTCTTCCTCAATATTAGCTTCTGAAGTATTACCATTGCTAGCATTTTCTCTGATTTCAGTATGACGAATTTCGCCACCTGAAGTTCCTACATTTTTAGACAAAATGGCTGAACCAATGGCTAAAACTAAAACTACATAAGAGACAATTGCTGCTTTTGAATGCTTTTTAAGATTGGCAACCAAGCCTAAAATCGAAAGAATTCCTAAACCATAAAGTACTTTCATGAAGGTTTCGGCCATTTCTTCATGTTCGTGAATAATGTCATGAGTAATACCTAATTCTTCTACAATTTCCTCTGCTCCTTCGCCTGTCATCATTGTAGCTTTTGCCATAATCATGCAAATAATGAACATTACATAAGCAGTATTAACTAAAATAGTTTGCTTTTTAATTATTCCGTATGCTAAAATTCCAATTCCAAAAAATAGACCTATGATTGGAAAATGGTTAAAAACCATGTGTAAATGTGCTTGATTCATAATTTCTAATTTTTAATTCGTTAATTCAAATACTCCTTTTACTAAGATTTTTGATTCTTGATGTATATTTTCGTCTGAAATTATTTCAGTATAATGTTCTGAAACTTCTCCAATTTGTACCAACGTTTTCTTGAAACTGTAGTTATTGTTTGCTTCTTTCACTAGCAAAAGTATAAAATTCTTGTCACCACTTTTAACTACAGCATCGTTTGGAACACTTAACCCTTTTTTTGTTGCTGTGATAATTTTAGCTTCCGTAAACATTCCTGATAACAATTTTTCTTTTAATTCGGGCTGTAACAAGCCAAAGACAGAAATGCTTCTATCCTTGTTTTCAATAGACTTTCCAACGGTTTTAACTTTTGAAGTATAAACTTCTTTTGAAGCTTGAGGAATGGTAAATTCGATATTCTGTCCTTCTTTAATTTTTAAAATATCACTTTCAAAAACGTTTAAACTCAATAATAAATGTTGGGTATCCACTACTTCCATAATCACATCTGAAGGCGACATAAACATGCCTACATTGGCATTCATCACCGTAATATCTCCAGAAATTGGTGCTGTTAAGGTAATTACCGAAGTAAATTTACCTCTTTCAACATTTGAAGGATTGATATTTAACAACAATAATTTCTCACGTAAACCTTGATACATTCCTTTAGCTTGGCGGTAATCACTTTCTGCTTTGAGATAGTTTTTTTGAGAAGTGATTTTTTCATTAAATAAGGTTTTCTGACGCTCAAATTCCGATTTTAAGTAATTGATTTGTTCAGCAACTTCCACGTAATCTTTTTGAATGTCTAAATATTCTGTGTTTTCAAGTGTTACCAAAACTTGTCCTCTGGAAACTTTATCACCCACTAAAAACTGAGAAGATTTTACATAACCACCAATAAAAGGTGTGATTTTAGCGCGATATTGAGGTGGAACATCAATTTTTCCAGATGCGGAGACTGTAACATTGAATTCCTTTTCAACCAAAGTGGCAACTTCCATTTTAGAGGATTGAAATTGTTCTTTAGTAACTGTTATCAATCCATTACTTGGTGTTTCAACTTCAGTTTTTTCTTCTTTACAAGAAATGAATAATCCGATTAGTGCTATTAAAATGCTATTCTTTATCATTAGTTCTCGATGTTTAGGTAATATAAATCTAAAATAGTGGTGTTGTATTGCATTACGGCATCCAAGTAATCTACTTGAATAGTTGTGGCGTTTTCTAAACTTAAAATGTATTGAAAAAAGTCGATTTCACCATGTTTGTAACTGCTGTCGGCTACTTTTATGATTTCTTCGGATACTTTTTTCCCATACTCATTGTAGTAAGTTATGGCTTGTTGTTGTTGTTTTACTTCTTGTTGTTTTTGTTTGATGTAAGAATCTATTTTAGTTTCTTCTTGTTTCTTTTGAGATTCCCAAGCTTGGGTTTCTAATTTAGCAACTTTTGATTTTGCAATATTTCCGTTGAATAAAATTGGTACCGATAATCCTACTTGAAAACCATATAAAGATTGAGATAAACCCGAGTTTCTTCCTTGAAAATATTCCAAATTAAAATCGGGTAACCAATTCTGTTTTTGCAAACTTTCATTTGATTTATAAATTTTTGTAAATGATTCTAAATGTGAAATATACAAATCTTTACTTGAATTCAAAGTTACAGTTGAAATAGGCTCTGAAATTGTATTTGAAATTACTATTTTTTCATCACTTTGCACCAAGGATTGCAATAGTTCTAACTGTGCTTTTTTCTCTTTTTCAAGTTGTGATAACTTGGTTTTGATTTGACGAAATTTTGCTTCAGCTGTAATTTTTTCTAAATAATTGGTTTCGCCTAATTCAAATCTTCTGTTGCTTGCTTTTGAAAAATTTTGGTACAAACTATCTAAGTAACGATATAATTTTTCTTGATGTTGAACATTTACAATTTGATAATAAACTTGCGAAATTTGTAATTTCAGTTGGTTTTGCTGAATTTCAAATCCGGTTTTTTCTTTTTCATATTCTGCAGTATATAATTTCTTTTTAGCACCATAAACCGTTGGAAAAGAAAAGGATTGTTGCGCTCCAAAAACTTTTAAAGGTTGGTTATTTAAAGCTAAATTATTTTGATCGTAGCTGTAATATACATTCGTTTTTTCGAAATCATATGCCAATTTTGTTGCTTGTTTTGCTTTTTCTATCTTCAATTGACTGGCTTTAATTCCAGCATTGTTTGAAATAGCTTTCTGAATCAAACTATCTAATTCGGAATTATTTTGCTGTGAAAAACCAATAAAAGGCAATAACAATAGGAAAATCATCAAAAAGTCTGATTCTTTTACTTTTTTAAATTTAGGATGTTTGAATTCTTTTTCGTCTAAAATTTTAAATAAAATAGGTAAAACTATCATAGTTAAAAGAGTTGCGGTAAACAATCCTCCTATAACAACTGTTGCTAATGGTCGTTGCACCTCTGCTCCTGCTGATGACGAAATTGCCATTGGTAAAAATCCAAGTGCGGCTGCTGAAGCTGTTAATAAAACAGGACGTAATCTATCGGTTGTTCCTTTTAAAATGAGTTCATTCATATTGGTCATGCCTTGATGTTTTAATTCCTTGAAATGTTCGATTAACACAATTCCGTTTAATACGGCAATTCCGAAAAGTGCAATAAAACCAACACCTGCCGAAATACTAAAAGGTAAATCGCGTATCCATAAGAATAAAATTCCACCAACTGCAGATAATGGAATGGCTGAATATACCATTAAAGCTTCTTTCACCGAACCAAAAGCGAAATGTAACAATACAAAGATTAAGAATAATGCAATTGGAACGGCTATCATTAAACGCGCTTTGGCACTTTGAAGGTTTTCAAATTGTCCTCCATAGGCTACTCTATAACCATCTGGTAAATCAATTTTGGTTTCAATTATTTGCTTCACATCATCAACAACACTTTGTAAATCGCGGTTACGAACGTTGATTCCCACTACAATTCTACGATTGGTATTATCTCTTGAAATTTTAGCTGGACCTTCGGTATATTCAATTTTTGCTAATTCTCGCAATGGAATTTGTTCGCCGTTTGGAGTGGTAACATAAAGATTTTGTAAGTCTTCCAAGTTTTTACGATTGCTTTCATCTAAACGAACTACCAAATCAAATCGTTTTTCCCCTTCAAATACATTTCCGGCTGTTTTTCCTGCAAAACCTAGAGCAATCATATCATTCAAATCGGCAATATTTAAACCGAATTGAGCGATTTTACTTCTATCGTATTGCACAAACATTTGAGGTAAACCTTCTGTTTTTTCAATGATAATATCCGAAGCACCTTCCACATTTTTAATGGCTTTTTCAATTTCGTGTGCTTTTTTGGCTAAAATATCCAAATCTTCTCCGAAAATTTTAATAGCCACGTCTGAACGAGAACCTGAGATTAATTCGTTAAAACGCATTTCGATAGGCTGTGTAAATTCTACTTCCATATTTGGAATTTGTTTTTCAATAGCCGCTTTAATTTTATCTGCTAATTCGTCTTTAGAATCTGCTGAAACCCATTCTGATTTTGGTTTTAGTTTTACAATCACATCACTTTCTTCCATACTCATAGGATCTGTCGGAACTTCCGCAGCACCAATTCTACTAACAACTTGAGAGACTTCTGGGAAATTTTTAAGAATTATAGCTTCAATTTTGGTTGTGGTTTCAATGGTTTTAGTTAATGAAGTTCCTGTTTTTAGAACGGGCTGAATTACAAAATCGCCTTCATCTAATGTTGGGATGAATTCGCCTCCCATAGTGCTAAATACACCGATTGCTAAAACTAATAATCCGACAGCTCCATAAATTACTTTTTTAGTGTTGTCTAAAGCCCAAGTAATAACTGGTAAATACCAAGAATTTAATTTATTAATCAAACGATTGGAAAACGAATTTGGATTTTCTTCTCTAGGTTTTAAAAACAAAGAAGCAACAACTGGAACATAGGTAAAACAGAATAACATCGCTCCAACTAAAGCAAAACTAAACGTCATTGCCATAGGTTTGAACATTTTACCTTCTACTCCAGAAAGTGACAAAATAGGAATGAAAACGATTAAGATAATCAACTGTCCGAAGATAGCCGAATTCATCATTTTTGAAGCACTTTTGTAAGTGATTTGATCAATTTCATTTTGACGTTCTTTTTTAGTTAATCCAACTAATTGATTTGATTTTGAAGCAATTTGAAAAGCTATAAATTCGACAATAATTACCGCACCATCAATGATAATTCCAAAGTCGATAGCACCTAAACTCATTAAGTTGGCATCGATTTTAAGAATATTCATGAATGAAATAGCAAACAACAAACATAGCGGAATTACAGAAGCTACAACCAATCCTGAACGCCAATTTCCTAACAATAGAACCACTACGAAAATAACAATCAAACAACCTAAAATTAAGTTTTCGGCTACTGTGAATGTCGTTTTGCCTACTAATTCACTTCGTTCTAAAAATCCGTTGATGTGAACTCCTTCTGGTAAGGTTTTCTCGATTTCTGATACTCGATGTTTTACGTCATCAATTACTTGTTTGGAATTGGCTCCTTTTAGCATCATTACTTGACCTAACACCTTCTCTCCTTCTCCATTTCCTGTGATAGCTCCAAAACGATTGGCGTGACCGAATTTTACTTGTGCAATATTCTTGACGTAAACCGGATTTCCGTTTACATTTTTAACGACAATATTTTCAATATCTTCTAGTTTCGTAACTCGACCTTCACCTCGAATAAAATAACTTTGATTCGTTTTCTCGATATACGAACCACCAGCAATGCTGTTGTTTTTTTCAATCGCTTCAAAAAGTTCGTTAACCGAAATATTCATCGCTTTCAAGCTCGAAGAATGAATGGCAATTTCGTATTGTTTTAAATAACCACCCCAAGTATTGATTTCTACAACTCCTTTTATTCCAGATAATTGACGTTTTACTACCCAATCTTGAATAGTTCTTAAATCAGTAATCGTGTAGCGGTCTTTGAATTCAGGTTTAACTTCTAAGGTATATTGATACACTTCTCCTAAACCTGTTGTTATAGGTCCCATTTCTGGAGTACCAAAACCTTGTGGGATTTTTTCTGAAGCCGTTTTGATTTTTTCTGCAATTAATTGTCTTGGTAAATAGGTTCCCATGTCTTCTTCAAAAACGATGGTTACAACTGATAAACCAAATTTTGAAATCGAACGAATCTCTTTTACACCAGGTAAATTCGCCATTTCTAATTCTACAGGATACGTGATATATTGTTCGATATCTTGTGTAGAAAGATTTCGAGAAGTAGTGATAACTTGTACTTGATTGTTTGTAATATCAGGAACAGCACCAATAGATATTTGGAATACCGAAAATATTCCGTAACCAAAGACTCCTAAGGTAAAAAGGAGAACAATTAGTTTGTTTCGTAAACTAAAAGCAATTATTTTTTCTAACATTTTATTAAAAGTTATAATAAACAAATAGCATTTATCAGACAAACCGATAAACACATTAACATCATTAAAAATGATTATTTACAAAAATGTTAGGCTATTTTAGGTGGCAACCAAATAGTGGTTATCAAATGTGATTTGAAAGACTGGTGGTAAAAAAACTTCTGTTTGCTGGGAATTACAGCTTTTACAGGCTGAATTTGAAAATTAGTATGGTTTACCAATACGAAAACCGTTGATGTAATTTCAAAAGTTTTAAAAGGCAAATCTTGATGCTCTTCTGGGTTGTTTTCTGCATTTTTTGAATAATGCGATTCCAAAAAATCAATAAAAGAAATGGAAGCTGTGGTTAATTCGTTTTTGTGTTCGATATAATGTTCTATTAAATTCGGAATTTTCAATAACTGCCCTATCGATGTGTTAGCACACATAAATACTGAAATTAGAAAAAAGGCAATTAACTTGTTCATTTTAATCGAATTATCAAAACACATTACAAAGGTATAGAATAATATTAAGATATTTCTTAAGAACTACTTAAGTTACAAAATTGGAAAAAAATAAGCGAAATTGCGTTCTTTGATTTTGTTTGCTTTCGACTTCAATCTTGAAATTCAACAAATCACAAAGTCTTTTTACAATGGACAATCCTAAACCAGTTCCCTTGATTTCTGGATGATTAGAAACATCGGAACGATAAAAAGAATTGAAAATTTTATTCAAATCTTGTTCTGAAATTCCAATTCCATTATCGGAAACTGTAAAGATGATTTCCGTTGAAGTTTTCTCTAATTGCAAAACTATTTCTCCATTATCATGAGAATATTTAATTGCATTCGAAATCAAATTACTAAAAATTATAGAAACCAAATAATTATCGGATTGAATGTAATAATCGTCTGTAAAATCAGCTATTATTTTAATTTTTTTACTTTCTGTTTTGTCTGAAAAACGAGTTAAATTGTCTAAAATTAAAGCATTCAAGTAAATCGATTCTTGCTTTACGTTTTGCTTTTGATTTTCAAATCGAGCGAGTAATAACAGTTGATCTACCATATGATTTAAGCGATCGACTTCTGAAATACAGAATTGAATTTTCTCTTCATATTCCTGTTGGGTTCTTGGCTTTCGAATTAAAACTTCCATTGTGCCTTTCATTACCGCTAATGGCGTTCTTAATTCATGAGAAGCATCGGACGTAAATTGCTTTTCCCTATCAACAGCATTTTCAATTCGATCTAAAAGATTGTTTATGTTTTCTGACAAAACAAACAGTTCATCTTTATTTTGAGGTAACGGAATTCGCGTTTGTAAATTGTCTTTAGTAATTTGACTTGAAGTTTCTATAATAGTTCGAACAGGTTGTATGCTTCTACCAGCAAAAAAACGAGCTATTAAAAACAATAAAACTAAAATTAAAGGAAAAGTAATTAAAAGAATGTTTTTTAAAATCTGAACTATTTCAAAATCTTCTAAAGACATTGCAACTACTAAATAGCCAACTACTTGATTGTTATTTATAATTGTCGTTTGAATTTGTCTTACCGGAATATTATTTAATTTGGTATCGATGAATTCGTTATTACTATTTGGAAAAAGTTTTAGGTTTGAACTTTTTAGATTTGGAGATTTGTCAATTAGTTGTTTGTTATTATCGTAAAATTGAACAAAAACCGGATTCACACTAATGGAATTGTGTTCTCTAGCTCTCCATTGGTCAACCTGAATTAAATAAGTATCGTTTGAATCTGTAGAAACATCATCTAAATGCTTGTATAATTCCTCTTGAATTTCTTCATTAATATGCTTGTTTACACTGTATTTTACAATGTTATAAATGAATAGAAAAACAATAGCAATAAGAAAAGAACCACTTACAATGTAGTTAAAAGCAATTCTATTTTTAAAAGAAAAGGAAAACATAATTTAGCGTTCTATTGATTCAAAATTAGGTTCAATGTGGATTAAAACATGACCTAATTCTATTAGTTCTTTTCGTAAAGTATCTTTTAGTTTGTGCGCGATATCATGGCCTTCTTTAACCGATTTATTTCCGTCAACCATAACGTGTAAATCAACGTGATATTTCATTCCGGCCTTTCTAATAAAACATTTTTCAATACAAATTACACCTTCAACAGCATGAGAAATTTGCTTTATTTCAACTTCCAAATCCTGATACAAATGTTCGTCCATGATTTCACCTAAAGCAGGTCGAAAAATCTTATAGCAATTGTACAAAATAAACACAGAAGCCAATAAAGCTGCCCAATCATCTGCAGATTCATATCCTTTTCCGAAATACAAGGCAATAGAAATTCCTATGAAAGCCGCAACCGAAGTAATGGCATCGCTTCTATGGTGCCAAGCATCGGCTTTTAGTGAACTACTATTGGTTTCAATGCTTTTTTTCATGACAATTTGAAACGAAATTTCTTTCCAAAGAATGATGGCTCCTAAAACAAAAAGTGTAAAAGGTCTTGGTAATTCGTGCGGTGTTTGAATGTTTTGAATACTTTCGTAGGCAATAACTGTAGCCGAAGTAATTAAGAAACCTACCACCAAAAAAGTAACCAAAGGTTCGGCTCTTCCATGTCCGTAAGGATGGTTTTCATCAGCGGGTTTGTTCGAATATTTAATTCCGAAAAGCACTAAAAAAGAGGCAAACACATCTGCTGTAGATTCAATAGCATCAGCAATCATGGCGTACGAATTTCCAAAATATCCTGTAATACCTTTAATTAATGCTAATAAAGTATTTCCAATGATGCTAAAATAAGTCGCTTTGATGGCTTTTTCTGTGTTTGGCATGCTAAATTTCGTTTGCGATATACCCTACTCCTCTAATTGTTTTAATTAAATCTTGGTCTTTAGTTAAATTCAATTTCTTTCGGATGGAATTCATAAACACATCAATAACTCCTGTATCGTATTCAAAATGAATGTCCCAAACGTCTTCAATAATGTTCGTTCGGGTGCAAACTTGACCTTTGTTTTTAATTAGATATTCAAGTAATTCAAATTCTCGTTGTGTCAAAGATACTTCTTTATTGTCAATAAAAACCTGAAATTTTGACTTGTCAAGCGTAATATTTCCTAAAGTTAAAACTTTTATTTCATCTTTTGTTCTAAAATGAATTTTGATGCGTTCTAACAATTCATCAAACGAAAAAGGCTTTTTAATGTAATCATTCGCACCAGCTTTCAAACCTTCAATAGTTTCTTGAACGGTATCTTTTGCGGTTAAAAAAATGATAGGTAAATTATTTTTTTCTAAACGGATATTTTTACAAACGTCTATTCCTTGCATTTTGGGTAACATCCAATCCAATAAAACCAAATCTATTGGAAGTTCAAGTGCTTTTTTTAAACCCTCAGCACCATCATAAGAAGCAGAAACGGTATAATTTTCCTCTTCTAAACCTTGTTTTAGAAAATCTACAATTCCTTTTTCGTCTTCTACAATTAAAATATGCATGTTATTGAACTTTATTGAACAAATTTTACTCCGAAAGTGAAAATATTTGCTGATAATCCGTCATTTCTATCATAGTGATTGAATCTGAAATCGATATTTTTTAAGCCGAATTTCCAAATTTTCATATTGGTGAAAATATCGGTGTAATTAATTCCAAAACCATATTGATTGGCAGCAAAAGTCGATAAATCATAATCAGAAGTATAGAATTTATCTGTAGAAACATGTCCTTCGTATGGCGCAAAATATTTCGATTGCTGCTGCGTGTAATAACGGAACATTGGAATAACCGTAAACTTATCTGTTAATTTATACGGAATTTCAATATTGAAAGTGTGTGATGAAATATCCCAATCATCAAAATAATAACGATAATAAGTTCTCAGCGTGAATTTTTCATTCAAATAGAAATTCCATCGCGTACCAATTGGTAACTTAAATCGCGAATCAGGTAAACGCTCAATATCATCTGCTAATTGAAATTCGTTTATAAAGAAATCGCCTTTGTCAGCAAAATAAACACGTTGATAAGGGGTTGAAAGTAAGCCATTTTGATATAAAACATCCATAAAAATAGAACCTTGTACTTTTTTAGTTACCACTTGAGAAAATGCCAAACTTAAAGCAAATGAATTTCTATTTTTCTTATCATGTTCTTTAAAATTTACTGGATTGTATACTTCTGAAGAAATTTGTCCTGGTGTAATAACGAAATCGTCATAAATTCCACCATTCATTCCGCCATAATCTACAAAATCTTGTAATTCTTTTGGATAAATTGGTTTCCAAGTATCTAAATAAACATTAGCATTTACAGAAACTTCAGAGTTTTTTCCATTGAATAGTCTAGAAACACCTCCACCAAAACCAATAGACGAATAATCGTATTCCACAGAACCCGAAATATGCCCGTTCCAAATCGTATTTCTATCGTCTGAACTGTGACTGTAATTTAATACTAATGAAGTCAAAACATCTTGTGCAGAAGCTCCAGAACTCGCTTGCCACGGACTTGGAGTATTACTATCAAACGGATTGATATTTCCAGATGAAGCAGATGAATACGCAGAAATTCCGGCATCAACCGTTAATACATCATCATCGTTAAGGGGAATTGCAACCACAAATGTTGGTGTAATATTAGTTAATTCCTCCATACCATTTCCACCTGAAACCGCTGAGTGAATACCGTCTTGTTTGTAGTAGCTCATCAAGAAATCTACTTCAATAGTTTCCAAAACACGTTTTTTATAAACTACTTCCGTTGAATCTTTCTCTTGAGAAAAACCAAAAGTAATAGTAAGAAACAAAATTATTATACTTATTTTTTTCATAACCCAATTACCTTTTACCTAATTACATCCACAACCACCACCAGTTTTTCCACCATTAGCACCCGAAGCTGCTTCGCGATACACTTGAAACGTAGTTTCAAAACGCTCTGAACTTCTGGCTGAAAGTTTCATTTCGGGATCATTGATATATTGTTTGTCGTACTCTTTTACGGTGTTGCATGAGATTGCCGAAAAAACAACTATTACAACTAAAATTAACTTTTTCATTTATTGATATTTTTTAATGTCTATATTTTTTGATGTATGAATCACTCCTTTGTCATCTACTATAATGCAACCAATTCCTTTTAATTGATTTATTAAATCTAAACCTACATCAACTCCTAAAACGAATATTCCAGTAGCCAAAGCATCTGCGATTTCAGTTTGTTTTGCAAAAACAGAAACACTCACAATTCCTGAAGCCGGATAACCCGTTCTTGGATCGATAATGTGCGAATAACGTTTCCCATTGAAGGTAACATACTTTTCATAACTTCCTGAAGTTTCAACCGCAGAATCGTCTAAAGGAAAAGTTGCGAACACTTTATTTTTGTTCATAGGATTTACAATTCCAACGGTCCAACTCTTATTATCTGGTTGCTTTCCCCAAGTATTAATATCTCCTGAAACATTCACTAATGCAGATTTACATCCTTTTACTTGAAGTAATACTTTAATCTTATCAGCTATATAACCTTGACCAATTCCCCCAAGACCTAATTTCATTCCTTTATTTTTAAGGAAAATTGTGGTGTCTTTTGGATTTAGAATAATATTTTGATAGCCAACTTTTTCTACTGATTTTTTGATAGCTTCTTCTGATGGCATTTCTTTCATACTTCCATCGAATTTCCAAATCTTATCCATTGAAGCATAAGAAATATCAAAAGCTCCAGAAGTTAATTTCGAAATCTTAATGGCACGTTCAACTAAATCATAAACTTCTTGATCTACTTTTACAGGTTGAATTCCAGCATTCTGATTAACTTTAGAAATTTGAGTCGTAGGAATCCAATCTGAAATTAAGTTTTCAATTCGTTTAACTTCATCAATGGCTAAATTGGTAAAATAATTACCTTCCAGAGAATCTTTAGCTACCACGGTAATTTCAAATGGACTCCCTAACAAACTTTGCTTTTTCTTGAAAATTTGCTGTGCTAAGCCCAATTGGGTAACCAAAAGAAAAACTAATACTTTTTTCATTTTCTGTCGATTGCATGAATCATTTTGATATACTCTTCAGGAGAAACGTTTTTAAAGCCCATTTTTCCTAAAACTTTTCCGTTTTTATCCAAAATTACAACCAATGGAAAACTACCTTCAACATTGTATTTATCTGCTAATTTTCTGTTGTGTTCGGTTTGCTCTTTTGATAAAGTATTGGCTTTTTTTCTAGGAAAATCGGCACGAACTACAATCCATGATTTTTCAGCTTCATTTTTAAAAGCTTGTGAATGCCAAATGGTTTTATCTAACTTGATACATGGTGCACACCAATCAGAACCTGAAAAAACAATAATGATGTTCTTATCTTGCTCAGAGGCTTGTTTTTTGGCATCATCGAAATTATAATTCCAATTTTGAGAAACTGCAAAATGGGTAATTGAAAAGGCAATTAAAAAAAGTAACTTTCTCATTTCATTTAAATTTATATCAAATGTAACGAGAAAAAGTATTGGATTGTATTTTTTTGTACTGAAATTAAGCGAAAATTAAGTTAGCTATATAACAGTTTAGCTTCTGAAATAACGGCAATTAAAACCTCATTATCAATTTCTTCAAGTGAATAATAACGAAGAGATTTCACCGTATTTCTATTCTCGTCTACTAAAACTTCTTGGTTTCTTTTCAGTTCAAAACCTTTCGCAAAACCTACATCTAAAAAACCTTTTTTATGATTAGGAGCCAAATAACAAAAAGGCTTTTTCTTGAAATATACATACGGAATACCCCATTTAAAAAGCAGCTCACTATTACCTAACTCTTGTTCAACTACAAAAATGACATGAAGAATCATGGCTTGATATTTTTCAGGTTGACTAAGTATGTAAGCTTCTGTAGGTTTCATTTTTAATTTAAACTAGATTTTTTAGCTTCAACTAGTAAGCGATTGCTATATTTTAATAATTTGAATGCTATCCAACCAATTAAGGCAACTAAAATTATTATTCCAACAATATAACCAAATAAAAAAGGAAAACCTTCTTTTTGGTATTCACTTATTTGCGATAATGTATTGAATAATGACATTAACAAAAGTATAAAAATGAATATACTCACTCCTTTTAATAAATATCCTAAAATTTTCATCTGATTTTTTTTTCAAAAATAACCCAAAAAAAGTTTGGTCAGCAAATTATTTATTATTTACTTTGTATTTCAAAGTACTTTAAAATGGAAAACGAGAAATATCTAAATGACATTAGCGAAATTAAAAATTTGATGAACAAATCGTCACGTTTTATTTCCTTAAGTGGTTTGTCTGGAATATTAGCAGGCGTTTATGCTATAGTTGGTGCATGGTTAGCATACAAAACCATTTACTTTGACACTTCTACAATGGGTGCTTATCGCGATTTAATAATTTCTGAAGAAGCAGTTATTCGTTTGTTAGTAATTGCAGCTTCTGTTTTAATTTTATCTATTCTAACTGGAATTGCATTGAGCATTCGTAAAGCTAGAAAAAGTAACGAAAATGTTTGGAATGCAGCTTCTAGACGATTAGTTATCAATTTCATGATTCCGTTAGCAACAGGAGGTTTTTTCATAATCTTTTTAATAGAAAAAAATATGTTTGGACTAATCGCTCCCCTAACCTTAATATTTTACGGATTAGCTTGTGTAAATGCTAGTAAATATACGATTGGCGATGTGCGTTATTTAGGAATAACGATGATTGCTTTGGGATTATTATCAACTTGGTTCTTAGGTTATGGCTTATTATTCTGGGCATTGGGTTTTGGAGGTTGTCATATTTTATACGGAAGTTTAATGTATTTTAAATACGAGAGAAAGTAAGCAACTTTTAACCTTTAAACCCTAAACTTTTAAACAAACACATGCTCAACATCATCCAAAATATCAACAAAGCCTTTGATCACCGAATTCGTTTGGGGATTATGTCGATATTGATGGTCAATGAAAGTGCTGATTTTAATATGTTGAAAGAGTTATTAGGTGTAACCGATGGCAATTTAGCTTCGCATACTAAAGCTTTGGAAGCTGAAAATTACATTCAAATTGAAAAACAATTTATTGGTAAAAAACCAAATACAAAATACAGTGCTACCAAAGAAGGTCGTGATGCTTTCACGGCTCATATTGAAGCGCTTGAAAAATTAATCAAGAAAAGTTAACGCTATTTTTTTATCTATACACTTTGAAATTCAAAGTACTTTTAATAACTAATTATGAGAGATTTATTCATCGAAAAAATGTACGAAATCAGTAAGAAACCTTATCAGAAATTCTTTAAGAAAGGGAACGCTTGGGATATCAAAGTTAATCAGTTGATACAACTTCCTAGTAATAGCTTGGGGTTTCATTTGGGTTGCTTTTTACTAAAATACAATTTTGAAATCCAGCCTAAATTGGAAGACCACGATATTATTCATGTATTAACGAATACCGGAATTTCAGTTGTAGAAGAAATTGGGATGCAATATTATTTACTTGGAAACGGAAAACGAAGCTTGTATTTATGGATGGTAATTCTTTCAGGAACACTCTTCTATCCTACTCGATTTTCCTATTTCAAACAACAATATCAAAGAGGGAAACAAGCACATGAATTCTATGGACTGGATTTTTTGAATATGCTTTCGGTTCCTATAACAAACATTCAACAAACTTTTAATATCACATAACATGAACAAACTCATTAACATCAGTATGACCATCGGAATTTTATTCTTTATCGGAATGGAAATTATCAAAAACCAATCATCTGAAACAAAAACAAAACTCATAACCACATGGAAAAAGATTTTTTAAAATTGCCGCTTTCAACACAAATGGCGATAGCTTCATTTGTAATTGGTTCACTATTATTAGTACTTCATTTCGTATTTAAAGATTCAGATATGATAATACCCATTGGAATTTACTACGTTTTGATTGCATTTCTTGTAAATGGATTAATGCTTCTAAAACTTATAATTGATTGGATTATTGAACCTCTTAATAGATCTAAAATTGAACGACAAGCATTAATTCTATTTGCTAATGTTCCTATTTCATTCGTTTACTTTTTAATTGTAATCTATACATTATAAACACATTAACTTAATAAAACTATAAATTAAACATCATGGAAACACAAATGCAACAAGAACCAAAAGTACCGTTCTTTCAAACCACAACCGCTAAAATGATTATGGTTGGAATTCTAACTTTAGTATTAATCATTCCACTTGCTTTAGTACAAGAATTAATTGTAGAAAGAAGCCAACGTCAAAAAGAAGTCATTACCGAAACCACTGCTAAATGGGGAAATTCCGTTTACTTTTATGGTCCGATTTTAAAAGTGCCTTACAAAGATCCAATGTCGGGAGCCAACAATTACGCTTATTTCTTTCCAGAAACTTTGAATAACAAAACCGAAGTTACCATGGTGAAACCTTTAGAAAGAAGCATTTACAAATCGAATGTATTTACAACCAAAATGCAGTTTGATGGTAATTATACGAATCCGAATTTCGCTTCAAAAGGAATTCCTGCCGAAAACGTTTATTGGAATCGCGCTAAAATTTTGATTCGAACTACCAATTTGAAAAGTCTGAAAGACGAAGTAAAAATGAAAATTGAGAATCAGAACTTGGCTTTTGAATCAGTAGCAAGCAATTCAAACGACAGCATTGAAAGTCTGGAAACCAATTATTTTGATTACCAAAGTTTACAAAACGAAGCGAAATTCAACTTTACCATTTCGTTCAACGGAAGCAAACAAGTAAAAATGGTTCCGATTGGAAAAACTACGGATGCTAAAATAACTTCGAATTGGAATTCACCTAACTTTAATGGGAACTTCTCGCCTATTTCTAGAGAAATTACCGATAACGGCTTTGAAGCGAATTGGAAAATATTACATTTCAATCGTCCGTTTGCGCAAAGCTATTTCGAAGTTTTACCCGAATTAGGCAAATATGCTTTTGCGGTAGATTTCATTACGCCTGTGGATGAATACCAACAAAGTGAACGCGCTTCTAAATATGGGTTTTTGGTAATTGGATTAACTTTTTTAATCTTCTTTTTGATTCAATCGATAAGTAAAATTAATATTCATATTTTTCAATATTCGATGATTGGAATTGCGTTAATCATGTTTTACACTTTACTGATTTCGATTACGGAACATAGTTCGTTTTCATTTGCTTATTTAGTCGCTGGAGCTTCTGTAATTATAATGATTTCACTCTATTCGATTTCTATTTTAAAAGATAAAAAGTTTCCGATGTTTATTGGAACTTCGTTGAGTGTTTTATATACTTTTATTTATGTGATTATTCAATTGGAAGATTATGCGCTTTTAGTGGGAAGTATTGGATTATTCTTGATTTTAGCAGCCGTAATGTATTTCTCTAGAAAGATTGAGTGGAATAAATAAAAACAAAACCTCCGATTAAAGATTTTTAATCGGAGGTTTTGCATTACACTTTTATTTCGAGTATTTCATAATAATTCGATCCCAAAAATTACTATAAATAGCTAATAAGGTAACTAGGAATAAAAATAAATAATACCAAGCATTCAATAATAAGTCCGACCAAGCTAATAAGCCTTTAGAAAAACTAATAATAAGCAAAACTTGGGCACCATAAGGTAACAAACCTTGGAAAATACAAGAGAATATGTCTAAAATAGTAGCTGTTTTCTTTGGATTAAGTTTATAATCATCATTAATTTCTTTGGCAATACCTCCAGTAACTACAATAGAAACGGTATTATTCGCTATGGCAACATTAACTAATCCTACAAGCGCTCCAATTCCCATTTGTGCCGATTTCTTCGTTTTGATACGTTTCTTAATTTGATGCAACAAATAAGTAATTCCACCTGCTTTTTCAACCAAAGCTGCCAAACCTCCTGTTAACATGGATAATAAAAAAATATCCGTCATACTTGTAAAACCTTGATAAATGGTCTTTGAAAAAGTTAAAAGAGTAAAATCGTTCGAAATAAAACCAATAAGTCCGGCCGAAAGTATACCAATAAAAAGTGTATAAAAAACATTAATCCCAATTAAAGCCAAAACAATAACTAACACATACGGTACAATGGCAATTAATTCATATTCTTCTGCTGCTACTGTCAATTGACCTTCTCCATATCCCAAAAATAATAGTACAAAAATCGTAAACAGAGCTGCAGGAAGTGCAATAAATAGATTTACTTTAAACTTGTCTTTCATCTTACATTCTAAGGATTGTGTTGCTGCAATTGTCGTATCAGAAATCATGGAGAGATTGTCTCCAAACATAGCGCCACCTAATAAAGAACCTCCAATTAAAGGAAGGGATGCACCTGACTTATCAGCTAATGAAATAGCTATTGGACCTAAAGCCACTATTGACCCTACGGATGTTCCGGTGGCAGTAGATAAAAATGCTGCAATTAGAAAGATTCCCAAAGGAAAGTAGGAAGAATTGATGTTTTCTATTCCCAAATTAACTACTGCGTCAACTCCTCCCATGCTTGTGGAAACTGCTGCAAAAGCCCCTGCCAAGAGATAAATAAGACACATCGTAATAATCTTAGAATCACCACAACCTGCTATCAGACTAGAAACTTTTTCGTCTGAAGTACCTTGAAAAAGTATAAAAGCAGTAATAATTCCTAAAATAACAGCAATTGAGGAAGGTAGAGCGTAAAAATCATTTAGTAAAATTCCACTACCTAGAAATGTAAAAATAAAGACTGCTAAAGGCAGTAAAGCAAATAAATTGCCTTTGTTTTGTGTTTGTTTCATGCGTATTTTTTAAAATTACGTATCACGAAACCCAAAATAAAACTATGAAAAAAGAGAATAAACAACATTTTTTCCAAAAGTATTGGCTTATCGTTTTAGCACCTTGCTTGTTGTTGCAGGTTGCTATCTTTGAAAAGATTCGTGATAACGTTGGCAAAAATAAATTAAAAAAATGGTAAAAAAAAACTCCGTCAGAACATTACGTCATGACGGAGTTTTTTTATGATATATTTCTAATGACTTCCTTCTACTTCAATAGCATCTACATCAATGTTTTGTTTCTTTAATAAACCTTTTACTAATACAGCAAATAAAGTCAAATAAGCGAAACAAACAACCGCTACAATATACGATTGATGAATTCCAATAATATCTGATAATTTACCTTGTAATGGAGGAATAATTCCGCCTCCTAAAATCATCATTACTAAGAATGCCGAACCTTGAGAAGTATATTTTCCTAATCCAATAATGGACAAACTAAAAATAGAAGGCCACATAATACTACAAGCCAATCCACCTGATAAAAAGGCGTAAATAGCAACTGTTCCAGTACTAAATAATCCAATTAACATAGCAATTACACCAAAAGTTCCAAAAATCATTAAAGTTCTCGCTGGTTTATCTTTACTTAAAAAGAAAGCTATAATTTGAATAATTACACAAACGATATACCAATATAAGGGTTTCATATCTTTTCCAGAAATGATATTTACTCCTAAAATGATTCCGAATGCTATAATTGGAACAATAAGTAAAGCTAATGTTTTCTTCATTCCTTGCAAATTGAAAACACTGATAGCTCCTGCCCATCTTCCAATCATTAAACTTCCCCAATACATTGAAATATAAGGTGCAATTTCAGAAGATTGTAAACCTCCAAATTCGTCTAATTTTAATAATTCACCTAAATTACTTCCAACAGCAACTTCAACTCCAACATAGGTAAATATTGCCAACATCCCTAAAACCAATTGTGGATATTGCATTGCTCCCCAACCTTCCGATTTCTTTTTTGCAGATGTGTAAGAAAACATCAAACCTCCAACAACTACTAGTAAAGCTCCTGAAAGCCAAAGCATTCTGTATTGTTCTAAATCTGAAAAATCAGCTGGAGAATAATTTGTAGTGTCTAATTGATAGGTTTTAAAAATAGGTACAAAGCAAGCGGCTAATAAAACGGTCATAATAACCAACGTTCTTAATGCTTTATTGGCTTTTTCCATTGGTTCGTTTGCAATTCCACTCGGTACTTTTTTCGAAAACCAAAATAAAGCAGCAGCTGCTACAAATAACAACCCAACACCAACATATAACAATACTACTTTATTAAGCTCTAATGTTTTAATTTGTTCGTCAGAAACCGAAGCTGCTGTACCAAATAACGCTAATGCTACAATGATAGGTCCAATAGTAGTTCCAAAAGAATTGATTCCTCCGCCAAGATTTACTCTACTCGCTCCCGTCTTTGGATCACCCAATAAAATGGCAAATGGATTGGCTGCAGTTTGTTGTAATGAAAAACCTAATGCTACAATAAATAATCCAACTAACATTCCTGCGTAAACACTTGCTTCAACGGCAATAATCATAGCGCCTGCTCCAAGTGCTGAAAACAATAATCCGTAAACAATGCTTTTCTTATAACCCCATTTACCTACGATATCTTTTCCAGATAAATCCCCTAAAGCAAACAATAATAAGGCTCCAATGTAATAAGCCGTATAAAAAGCAAAATCGACCAACTGAGATTGAAATTGATCTAGTGAAAAATAACTTTTACAAAATGGAATAAAAATACTGTTTCCAGCTGCGATAAATCCCCAAAAGAAAAACACTGTAATTAGCGTATATAATGCAGGATAATTGGTCTTGTTTTGATTGTTCATTAGTTAGTGATTAGTTTTAACAAATATATACGTTTTATTATAAAAACAAAAAACCCGATGAAAACATCGGGCTTGTTATTATTTTGAAGCTACAGCTTCTTGTTTTTCATCTACATAATCTTGTAAATATTTGAAACGTTCTGTTAGTTGACCTTTTTCAGTAATCTTAGCTCTTTGCAAAATTCCGTCTTTATCTCCATTAAAGAAAGCTGGAATTACATGTTGCATAAACATTTCTCCAAAACCTTCACTAGCATCTTTAGGTAATTCACAAGGTAAATTATCAACCGACATGACCATAATTGAAGCTGGATGTGTAAAAGGGACTTCTTTGTGCTCGCTTGGTAAGTATCCAAAGAAAGGTTCTGCAATTGTTGATGCTTTGATGGTACAAGCTACTGGTCCATCAACATCACAAGAAATATCAGCCACTACTTGAATTTTATTATCCGCTGCACGAAGCATTTCACGAGTTAAAATATCTGGAGAACCATTTCCGTGAAAATGACCAGCAATATACATGTCGGCTACTTTCGTAAAACGCTCGAAATCTGACACATAATCTTGTGGGTTTTTATAGAAATCATTATTATCTAAAACCTGACCATCTTTACGTTTGTTGTAATCCAAGACGTCAATTTGGGTATAAACAGGCTCTGTATATTTTTTGTTTAAGAAATCTTCAACATTAACTTGCTTGATTTTAATCCCGTCTAAAATTTCTTTGGCTCCCATTCCCACTTTACCATGACCGGTAAGTACAATTTTTATATTTGGAAGTGTTTGACGCTTTAAACGTGCAATTAAATCTTCTTTTCCACTTAACGTTTCTGCTTTTGGCAAAGTAAACAAATCATATTTAATCCCAAATCCTCTAAAACCATTGTAAGCTCCTACCAATCCAGCATATCGACCAAATCCGATTAATCTATGATTATTAGCATCTACAATCGTTTCGTGATCATATAATTCGATATTTTTTTCTAAAATAGCTTGTAATAATTTACGATTGTAAGGCTGTTTTTTTATCGTATGCGAAAAGAAAAAGTATTTTTTGTTTGGAATTAGAGCATCTAATGGAACTTCTTTTACCCCAAAAAGCACATCACAATCTGACATGTCAGTAGTTACATTTAGTCCTAAATCGCGATATTGCTCATCTGAAAAAATTCTAATATCCGAACTTTCTACTTTTATTTCCGCTTCGGTATGTTCTGATTGTAAGCGTACTAACTCTTCTGGAGTAAATACTACTCTTCTATCTGGTGGATTTTTTCTTTCTTTTATAATTCCAAACTTCATAGCAAACAATATATTTAACTGAATATTGATTTAATGTTACAAATATAACTTTAAAGAAGCGACTATGCAAAGTTTTTTTAATTGAAAAAAAGAATGTAATTTTGGCTCACTTTTTGAAGAATTCTATTTAGAAAGTATTCTACTTATTTCACATGGGGTCGACTGGTTTTGACAGCGAGTGGAATTGATTAGTAAGCACGTCGAGCATTGTATGTTTAGCTCGTAAATCCAAATATACAAACCTATAAACGGCGAAAATAATTACGCTTTAGCTGCTTAATCTGAATTATAGTAAGATTTGCCTAGTTCCTACCAGGTAGGAAAGCTAGATTCTCCTCAAAAGCCTTGGTTTATGGCGGTTGGTTTAGGGGAACCGTAAAAGTAGACCTAGGAACGGTAATGCTTTAAATCCGTTCTGACACTGACAGAGCTAAGCAAAGAGTGGCGGTTTCTAGCCTTGCTCTTTGTCGAAAATCTAAGATGAAACTAAGCGTGTAGAAAGCTATTTGATTGCTTGTTTGGACCCGAGTTCGATTCTCGGCGACTCCACTAAAGTGGACAACTCTATATTTTTATAGATTTGTTCACTTTTTTTATTTTCTAAAATACTGTTATTCAACATTATAACCCTCAAAACTTCGTTAATTCTTTGAGTTCGACATTTTTTTCCGTCAAAATAAATTTTTTCAGGAAATATCGAACTTAATAAAGCTTGTTTATGTCCAACAGAGCCATTATTATAAAAATTATTTAGATTACTTAGAACTGAAATACCTGACTTTAACCATTTACCATATGTAAGATTAGTAACATTTAATGCTTCAATTCTATCTTTTAAATCTCTCCTTAATCCTTCATAGCGCTGTAATGTCAACATATAATTTTCATTATCAATATTTCCATCTACATATAGATCTTGAAGTTTTTGGATTCGCATATTTTGTTCGTTCAATTGTGTTGTTAATTTATCAAGTGATAATTCATCTTCTCCTGATTTATTATTCAATAAATTTTTTACCATCAACTCATAAAGAGTTTTCGATTCTTTTGTAAATTGAAATTCTCCCAAAATAGATTCCATGTTATTATTAACATCTTCGCTTGGAAATCTTTCATTTTTACAATAATTACAATGATAGTAAGCATATCTTCTCCCAGTTGCACTTCTAGATTTACTAGCCGTTAACTTTGCATTACATGAAGAGCAAAAAAGAATACCTCTCAAAGGAAATTCATCTCTTTGAAATGAATACCCTTCTTTCTTATTTGATGTAACTCCATTTAAAACATCTTGTACTTTAAAAAATAAACTATCCGAAATAATTGCTTCATGAATTCCATTAATAATTTGAGTAGGTTCATTTCCTAATTTTGGGATTATTATTTTACCCATATAGAATGGATTTCTAAGCAATTTAGACATATTGCTTCTACTAACTTTAATTCCTTTTTTTCTCAAATCTTTTATAATATCACTCTGAGGTTTGCCTTCGCTTACTTCTTTAAATGCATTTTGAATTAAATTAGCATTATCAGCTACTACTACGATTGGCTTGTTTTTTTCATCTCTAGAGTTTTTATATCCAATTGGAGCCATTCTAGACCATCTTCCAGATTTAAGAGCTGCTCGGATTCCTCCTCTAATTTTTATTGATCTTCTTTCATTATCGATTTCTGGAATAGCTAAAAACATGGCCAAAATTGCTTTGTTTTCTGGAATTCTCATATCAATTGGTTGTTCAATCGCTTGTACTTCAACTCCAAATTTTTCAAGAGTCCTAATCATTATTAGCGAGTCGGTTAAATTTCTTGAAAATCTATCCCAAGATGTAACTAATAATAAATCTATAGCTCCTTTATTCTTCTTTAAAAAAGCAAGAAACTTTTGATATTCAGGTCTATTGAAATTTTTAGCAGAATGGTCTTCCCTGTACTCTTTTACAATCTCTATCTCGTTTCTACTACAATAAGTAACTAATTGCTCATACTGAATGTCCAAACTATATCCTTTAGCTTGTTCATCACTACTTACCCGACACATTATGGCTGCTCTTTTCATAATTATGTTTTTTATAAAATTCTTCTACAGTTAATTTAGCATAAAACTCTAACAGTTCTTTGATTTCTTTAATATTCTCATCTGAATACTTTACTCCTTTTTTGTTTAATATTTTTTTGCATTCTTTAAATGAAACCATGTTTATTACACATGTGCATCACTTTCGCTTTCTACGATAAGCTTACTATTTATTTATCGATCTGAGTTTTTCAGTATCATAATTTTATTTTTTCAGTATCTTCAAAATTTACTATGTTTCCGTTAGCAATATCTATAGTAATTTTTTTGTAATCCGATTTTTTTATGTGATTGATTATTCTACTTTCTAAGGCTACTTTCTTTATTGTAGTAACTTCAATCAATTCAATATTACCAGTTTTATATTTTACTTTTAATTGTTTAATTTTTTGAAAATTCTTTCTAATAATTTTTAATAATTTACTTTCTTGCTCCGTTAATATCATAGTAAATGAATTATGCCTCACATCATTTTTATTACTTAAAAAATTAGAAACATAACTACTTATAGGAATATTGTAAAATGGAAAATTTAAAAAATCATCTACTAAACTACTTACACTTGAATTACTATATTCTTTTAACATAGTTTCAGAAAATGGTAAAAAATAATGTAAATCATCTTTTCTTATAAATAAAGAAAGTTGTTCACCAGTATAAATAATATTTACTATTAAAATATCTAAAATATTAAAATTCAAATTTTGATTGAAATCTACTTGATTTAAATCATTATACAACTGACTGTATACTTCAAAGTCTTTTTCTCCAATGGTATTTTTTACTTGATCGAATAGTAAAATATAGTCTTTTACTTTAAATTTACTAACAAGATGATTTTTAAGCAATAAAATCTCTTCGTTACTACTTCCAAAATCTTTTAACTGTTCAACTATTTTAATCCAAACATATTCTGAATAACTTATTTTATTCCAATTCCCTTTATCAGATTCATCATATTCTGATAGTAAATTGAATCTTTCCCAATTTTTTATATCAGAATAAACAATATCGATTTCTGTTTTTAAAAAAACTTTTTCTTGAATTTTATCAAATAAGTAAGGAGCTTTTTCTAAAATAGAAAAGTAATCTGCAACATTAATCATATTAATTATTTTTTACTAAGTACGAATTTAATAAAAAGTTTGTAATATTACAAACTTTTTATTGTAAAAAATTAATCAGAAGATATCAAGATGGAAACATCGAAAAAATAGAAACTTCAAATTTGAAAACACATGAAAAAGCAGAAAAAAAACAAAAATTTCAAAAAAAATAAAAAATCGAAGTAGAAACTTCAAAGTAGAAAACATATAGAAAAAGTAGAAACATAAAAAAAAAGAAAAATCGAAGCAATAATATCTAAGCAAAAACTTCAAAGTAGAATAATCAAAGTAAAATAAAGTATCAAATAGAAAAAAACTGATATTTGATAGATTTTGATTTTTATACATCAAACAAAAAAATACACTTTATTTCATTTGAATATAACTAAATGTAATTTTTAGACTAAAAGTAATTGCATAAAAAACTAGTATCTAAAAATTATTAGATACTAGTTGACTTAATTTTTTTAAAAAACATTATGGTTTTAAACTCACAATAATTGCTCTAAAACTTTATGAACCACTTAGATGATTTCTATATTCGCCCCAAAAAATAAAAACTATTACAAAACATTTCATTCAGCAACAGATTTATAATGGAAAATCATGAAGTAGTCATTGGAGCAAACCGCTGTTGTCTATAGTTTTTCATTCAATTCTGAAATGTCAATCATACTATATTCAAAATTTACGAATTCCTTCATCTCTTTAGCAGATTGTAATAAAGAATATTTAGCAATATTAGATGACGAAGCTTTAATTTTTTCTATGGCATTTTTCCCTTTATAAGATGTATTATTATATGCCATAATAAAGTGAATTTTAAGCTCATTTTTTTTTATTTTCCCAATAATGTCTGTTGTATTTATTTTATTTTTAATCCCTTTTGAATTATTATAGTATTCAAAAGTATCTTCTAAATATGAAATTTTTTCATTGTTTTTAAGATCATTCCATAATCTTTTAGCTGATAATACTACCTGAACATATAAATCTCTCATTGAAGTGAAAAAATGGTTTTTTACATGAATGAAATAAATTTTGTTATCTACGATTGCTAAAATGTCACATAGTTCAATATTTTGCACATACTTTTTGTCAAAAATGTAATAATCATTTAAATTTTCATGTGATTTATTATAAGTGTCTTCATCATCGCCTTCTTTCCATGGATTAAGCAATCTTTTAGTGAGTTTTAAGTCTGTATAATATTGAACAGCATCGTTTGTAATTTGTTCTAGATATTTATCTGTAAGCAAATACCAATTTTTGTCAATTTTGAAGAATTTTTTTCCTTTGCAAGGAATTTCACATGTTAAATGCATCATAAATGTTTCGAAAGTTAATAATTCATTCAAATTATAACCATCTATTTTTAGCTTTTTAACTCTTTGTTCTATTTCAAATTTTGAATAAGTATCTTCACAATTTTCAAAAATAAATTTTATTGATTCAAAATATAAATCAGTTCTACTGTAAGTTTTATGAGTTTTGTTTTGTCTGGGAAATTTTATTTCAAATGAATTACATTCATAATACTTTTCTAATTGGGTTGGATGAACCAATTCAATAATATCAGAGCCTACTAATTTATGTAAATATCCAGTATTTAAAGATAATACATCATCAATCACAAGTTTTAATAACTCTGCTTCTAACTCATCAATTAAATCGATTTCTTTAATTCTTTTAAATAATGTTAACTCGTGATATGTATCTTTATTACTTGTAATAAGATCAATATCAATTATTAGTTGTTTTAAAAATGTATAATTGATTTTTTTACGAACGCTAAAATAATTTCCTATCTCTAATATTGGATTTTTTTCACCTTTAATGAAGTTTTTTAATATTACATTTTTTACTTCATCTCTAGCATAAATCTTTAGTTTTTGAGGAATTTCTGAATAATTAAAAGACTCCGATACAGTTTGATTTTTATTATAAGTATTTTTTTTCTGAGATATATTTCCTGAAATTGAACGCATAGATAGGTCTATCAAAAGATCTTCTTTTGGTTTTGCGAAATGTTGATAAAAATCAATACCAAAGTTAGAATCTATATATTTTCTGATTACAGAAGCACCTGAACCTCCTATAATACAATAGATTTTTTTATTATATTCTATAAAAAGAACATAAGAAAATTCTGTTACATTGAAATTGTGTTTGGATGTAAGTTCTTTTGGTAAAAAATTAATCCAATAGTAGTTTTCTTTTTCTCTATTAAAGGTATAAGAATAAAAATTGAATTTATCTTCTTTATAATCAACTAATTTTTTTGAGCTATCTAAATCTTTATTTTGAGCTTTTAAACTTATCTTATGATTTTTAGTAATTATTTCTACAATAGATTCAAAAGATTTACCTCTTAAATCAATATGAGTTTTATCAATTGAAAATATTTTCAGATTTATTTTTTCTTTTTCAGTACTCATTTTTTTAAAATTGTTGATAACATTCCGGCGCTTGGCGAGGTTACGAGCCTCGGAACTGATTATTTCTATTAAATTATAAATTTCTTACGAAATGTAAACATGAATTTACCACAAAATTCGCAATCTCGCAAAACGTGTGTTAGCTTTAGTATTTAATAATTTTTACAAACAATTCTTTCAAATTCTGGATATTCTTTGTTTGCTTCTGATTTAAGAGTATATCCAACTTCTAAATCTATTTTTTTTCCTTTATTATTTTTGAAATGATTCTTTACTTTGAAAGCATTAACATCTTTTTGAGGTTTAAAGACTTCATTACTAATACTTACATAATTCCTTTCTCCTGTTTTTTCTGAAAAGGAGATAGTTATGTATTCTATTTTGTCAACTAAACTTTCATCAATAAACTTTAGTTTAAGTTCTAAAATATCTGATTCATAATCTTTTGGACATTCAAAAATAAAATTTGATGATTGTCCTGAAGACATGTAACCTTTTCTTTTGTAAAGAATTCTTTCGTCTAATTTTTGATTATAGCTTTTTATTTCGCCTATTTCAAAATTATTTATTTTTATTTTTTTGTTAATGTCATTTTTTAATTCTTCTTTTTCTCCGATAATTTTTTCAAGATTTTCAATTTCTTTTTTTAGCTTTTCTAATTCTATATTCTGCAAATAGATACTATCAATTAAAGTATGAGAATTAGATTTTAGAGATTCTAATTTGTTTACATCTAAACTATCTAAATCTGTCTTTAAGTTTAAGTTAAGATTAGTATTTAATATTTCCCGTAGCATTGTACTTTGCTTTTCAAATTCTTTATCGTAATAAAAATTCACAAGTAATGCACTTGATAGTATAGAAATCACTAATATTATATTTAGGTATTTAGACTTCTTATTATGAGTTGTATTTTTAGCAGTAATAAATATGTAAATAGCAACTAATAATGTAGCTATTAATGGTATAATGTATATGTAATTTATATTATTCATTTTCGGAAGCTTCAAATTGGTTATTATTTTTTCTCAATATTGCAATTAATGTTCCACTCCAACTTATTCCAGCAAAAATTGAAGATTTTAGAGATGAAGGTTCTAATAAAACATATGCTAATAATGCACCGATTACAGGTAATATGACAAAATCAATTCTAAAATAGAATGCTTCTGATTTATTTGGTATTAACTTCTTTATAAAAGGAATTGTGCCATTAAAATCATCACTATATAATGATAATAAATGTGTGCATAAAGCTCCTAACCAAGTTTGAAATAAAATTATTTCATTGATTTCATTAAATAATTCCACTTTTGTTATTTAAATTATTATTTCTCATTTTGTCGTAGTCAATTCTAATATTACAGCAACTTATTTATATGCTCAGTTTTTTCTATTTAGTTGAACATAGCTAGCTATTTTTGGGTAGATATGCTCAACTATTGTTGCTTATTTTTTTATAAATTATCAAAAAGACTTTTAATCTACCTAATATTTTTGATACTCTGTATGCAAAGTTGATTTACGTCTTATTATGTTTCACTTTATCGCTAGCAAACAACTGCATATCTTTTTAATCACCAGCAATTTGTTCTGGATTTTGATTAACCATTGTCATAAAAAACTTACTTCCAAACTTAAGAATTAAAATGCACCTACACAACCCGTAAAAATACCTGATTTTCAAACCAGGTAGAAATACGTAGGAACTTTCTTAGCGAAAGTAAATAAAAAGATTGAGATAAAAATGTGGAAAACCGTAAAATGATGCTAGAAAATCATAGTAAGGTTAATTATCTTTTTTCAATAAAAACAACATGAGAAAAACCATAATATATTAATCTTTTTGTTTTATTGTAAATTCAATATTATAACCCAATGAAATGCCTAAGTAATTTTTACTAAGTATTATCAAAACCATGTGACATTTTAAATATTGAAAATCAAATTTATGGCACTTATTTTGATGTTAAATTAATTACATTTTACACTATGAAAACAGATAAAGAAATATCCGAACATTATATTGAATCAGCTGAAAGACATTTGATTGAAAATGATATATATTCAATTGAAAAAGCTGTTGTACACTACAAGAGAGCAATCCTTTTTGACCCAAAGAACTTAGAGCTAAGAAAAAGATTAAATGAAGTATTTTATGAAGTTTGTAAAAAAAATAAACGTATTGAAAATGAAGATATTGAAAAAACTTTGATAATAAAAAGTTTTCTAGATTCATGTAAAAATGGGAATTTATCATATGTAAAATCTCTTTTTTCTAAAGATTTTAGTTGTGAGTACAATTATTTTGGAGAAACATTAGATTCATTCATTTTAAATTTCATTAAAGAACTTAACCATAAAAAAACAAAATGCGAAATTGGTTACTTTTTTATTGCTAATCGATTTAATACGTGTTTGATAATAAATGAATATATTTTGAGATTCAATATCAAAGAAAATAAAATCAATTTTATAACCTCACAAAAACTTGAAGGAGCAGATATTAGTAATCTGATAATTTGGGTGAATAACTAGTAAATTATTCATTAGTATTATTGAACTATAACTTAAGCATTTTTTATATCAAGAAATCTGACCCGAGCCTACGGGGAACTGAAAGAAGTTATACATAAGGTTTCATTTTTTATCATTTTCTTTGATTTAAGCCCTTTAAACATAAAAAAAGATGAGCTATACAGCTCATCTTTTTTACAATTATTTTTAATTTTCGTTGATTATCAACCTTTTAAATATCAAAAAGTGCTCATCACTAAATTTGAAATATTGCCTTTATATTAGTCTGTTTTAAAAATTCGAAAAAAATTAAATCAAAGGAAACTTCAAAACAACCTTGGTCCCAATGGGCTTTAAATCTTCATTAGTTAAATCAATAATTTCATAGGTGTATTCTTTTTTAGTTAATTCTTGATATAGTTTCATCCTATTTAAAACAATCTTAGTAGCATATGAAGTATGTGATTTTAATTTATTGGATTTATTATCTAAATTTCTGCCAATACCATTATCTTCAATTTCAATGGAAATTAAACTGTTTATTATTGAAATAGCTATAATTAAATTCCTCTCTTTTTTTGAACCCGACAATCCGTGAATTATAGCATTTTCAACGATTGGTTGCAATAACATTACAGGAATTTTTACTTCATTTAGATTTATTTCTTGATCGATTCTTAAAATTAAATTTATTTTAGGATTTAATCGTTGGTTTTCGACAGAAAGATAAGAGGTAATATAATTAATTTCTTCTGCTAAAGTTATATTTTCACTATTTACAATATCTAAAGTTTTTCTCAAAAAAATAGAAAAATTTACCATTTGTTCATTAAATTTTTCAACTCCTTTCAAAATCATTGTACTCTGAATATTATTTAATGAGTTAAAAATAAAATGAGGGTTCATTTGAGCTTTCAAAGCTTTTAGTTCTAGGTCATTAAGTTTTACTTTTGCTCTTATTTTTTTATTTCTTTTTTCTCTCATATAAAACATTATAAAAACAATTAAAGAAAGTAAAATAAGAGTACAAATTATTTTAAAACTTTGCCTTTCCCAAAAATGAGGATTGATTGTAAATTCGATAGTTTTTGATTTTCTTATACCATTCAAATCATCAATTAAAATTGAAAAAGTGTAATCGCCAGGTGCTAAATTATTAAATGAAAACACATCTTCGTTGACAGCATTCCATTTTTTATCTTCACCATCTTTTGTTAACGAAATGAACTTTTTTAGATTAGAATTATTATTAAAAAAAGATTTTATGGAAGTTTCAAAAACTATACTGTTTTGATCTCTTTCCAAGAACAACATTGCATTACCATAATCAAATATTTTACCATCAACTTTTATCTTATTAATATCAATATCAATGCTTTTCTTTTGTTTGTTGAATATGATTTTCTTTTCCAATAAACTAACTCCTTGAACTGTTGCAATGATTATATGAGATCCATTTGAAGATATTGAGCTTATTTCAGACAAATTTAATCCATCATTATGGGTTATTATCTTAACTAATTTTAACTGGTTCTTTTGAATTCTTATAACATGAAGTTTTTCACTTATTCCAACATAAAATAATTGATTTGATTCATCATAATAAATAGCAGAAACTTTATCGTTAATAAACTTTAATTTACTCACAATTTTAAGCTTATTGTTTAACAAAAAAACGTGTCCGTCTAACGTTCCAATTAATATTTGATCATTAAATGGGTAAATAGTACTGCTAAATTTTACAGATGAATTTTCTATAACTTGTTTTGTTGCTATATTGTATGAGAATATTTTATCCTCATTACTAACAATAATGCATTTTTCAGTGGACTCAATTCTATTAATTCTAATTTCTGTATTTACTTTAGTTAATGTGTCATTTTCTTTGTAAATTACATTATCATAGTGTGCACAAACTAACCCAACATTTGTGAAATCTGAAACTCTGTTTGGAATGTTATAGTATTTAATTTTATTTAATGACCCATCGGCTTTAATCTTAAAAACCTCAATTCCATCAAAAAAACTTAGGTATAAATTATCATTGCGTATAAATAGTTTATTAGGTGGGGATTCTTTGTATTTGTTAATTATTTTATTTGTTTTTGTGTTTAAATCAAAACATGAAAAAGTATTATCATAAGTTATGTAATAAACTTTGTTTTTTAATTGACATGAAAACTTAATTGAGGTTATTTTTTCTTGAAAAATCGAAGTAAAATCATAGTTTAACGATTTAGTAAAATCGTTAGGAATATATTTCATACTAAAATCAAAAAATCCTACCCAAAAATTATGGTCATCATCTATAAATATGCGCTGAATTTTATCATTTGGAAAAGGTATTAAAGATACTTTTTTTGATAATTCTACATTTATTTTCCCTTGTTCTAAAACCTGATATTTATTTTCATCAACATTATAATAAACTAAATGCTTTTCATCAAATTCACCTTTATAGCGTATAGCTTTTAAATTACTTCTATAATAGCTCGGTGGTTTTTGAAATTTACCATCAATGTACACATATAAATCTTCAATTTTAAAATCTCTCGACTGAACAAACTCTAAAATAGTATTGCTTTTGTAATAAGTAACATAATCACCAATCCTACCAATATAGTGTCTGTATTCAGAAGGAAGTTTAACAATCTTGTTTGTTGATAAATTATAAAAAAACTCATTAAAATTACCATCGTTAAGTATAAAATGATTGTTTAATTTATCAAAATCAATAAATTGATACTTTGAGGCAATTTTTATTTCACTTAAAACATTTTTTTCATCAAGTAAATAACATTTATTACTAGAAATAAAAATTATTTTATTATTGTGTTCATAGAACAATCTGAAAGATTTAATAGTCAAATTTGTTTTTATTCTTTTTACACTGTCATTCTCAATGTAATACAAACCATCATAAAATCCTTTTAACCATTTTCTGTTTTTAGAATCTATATGTATTTCATTAATATCATTAGTTGGAAGTCCGTTATCTCTATTAAAAATTTTATGAATAGATCCATTAAATTTAGAAACGCCATTATTAGTACAAATCCAAGCATAATGATCTTTATCAAAATCAACTGTATAAATATGATTAGACGGTAAACCCATCGATTTGTCCAAATCTTTAATTGTTCCATAGTTCTGAGAAAAACAATTAGAAACAACAAATAGTATTAAAATGGCAATCTTTATTTGCATTTTATAGTATAATTTTTGTAATATTAAGAAAATTTTAAACGTATATGCAAAAACACAATGTACTTTTAGTTGAAGATGAAGAATCTAACTTAGAACTTTTAAAATATTTTATAATAAATTTCATTGATAATCTGAATATTATAGGTGAAGCTACTAATGTTGAAGAAGCATTAATAATTTATAAAAACACGAAACCCGATATTATAATTTTAGATATACAATTACAAGAAAAAGATGCATTTGACTTTTTAGATTTAGTGAATTTTGGTGAGTTTGAAATTATTTTTGTAACCGCTTATGAAAGTTATGCGCTTAAGGCTTTTAAATACAATGTTATTGATTATATATTAAAACCATTTGCCATTGAAGATTTAAAAAAAGCTACAGAAAAATGTATAAGACGTATTGAAGAACGTAAATTATTTGATTCTAAAAACTTTGAAAAAAACAATAATTCAAATATCGATTCTAATAATACTTTATCTATTCCATCTATTGACAGAGTTGACATAATCAATAAATCTGACATTATTTTTTGTAAATCAGACGGAAGATATACTACTTTTTACTTAAAAAACAATAGTGAATATGTAGCTAGTAAAAATCTTGGCGAATATGAAACAATGTTAGAACATGATGGCTTCTTTAGAATTCATTATTCATATATGGTAAATCTGAACAATCTAATAACAATTAATAAAAAAAACAGTTATTATTTTTGTGATATGATTAATAATATAAGCCTACCTATTGCAAAAAGAAGAGTTGAAAGCTTAAGAGTGTATCTTAAATTTGAGTTTAAGAAAAAAGCTTAAGTTCTAAAAATCAACCTAAAAAATTCCTACTACAATTCTGTAGTAACAATTCTACTTCTAGAAACCAGTTATTACTTTTAATTACCACCTATTACATCTTTATTGTTTTACATGCTTAAAGGTCACAAATTTGCTTGCTTTTAATTTAGAAATCAAGAATATAAACCCTTAAATCCCCTTGTAATGGAAAAACAATTTTTAGTGCTATATTATTCATAATAGAGCACTCACTACTTCATGCAACCCCACATAATACCCCAAAATTTAGATAACCTAGATTACATTAACTAAATCAATTTAATGATGAAAAAATTAATCTATTCCTTATTTGTGCTCATACTTTTCTTCACTGAAACAATATTAGCACAGTGTAACGTGAATAACTTTACCGCAACCCCAACAAATGGAACTTGTTTTGCTAATGGCTCAATTGCTGTACAAGTACCAGGAGCTGTAAATTGCTCTAACTGGGTGGCTATTTTAACCCCATCTGTTGGACCACAACAACAACAGAATATACCTGCAAATGGTGGTCCAGTAATTTTTAACTCTTTACAAGCTGGCAGCTATAATGTAAGCCTTTTTAACGGCTTCACTACTATTCAAGCTCCAAACAATCCTATCAATATAAGTACTACTTATGTTAATATGAGCATTACAAGTAATCATACCATGACAACTTGTAATCCTGCAGCTAGTAATTATGTTCAAAATGGTACCCTAACTGTTAATGTAGGATCAGGTACGGGTGTAGGACCGTTTATTTATACTTGTCCAGGTGCAGCAAATTCACCTTCAGCACCTACAATGTCCACTAGTTATACTTTCACGGGTTTACCCGCTGGAACACATAATTTTACAGTAACCGATTTAGTTAATAATCAACCTGGTTGTGAAGTAACTGTAGGACAAACTCGTGTTATTCCAGTAAATTCTACTCCTTTACCTGTAATTGGATCTATAAAATATAGAAGAGTAGACTGTCCTTCAGATTGTGATAACTACGTCTTGTATTTTCCTGTAACAAACAGATTAACAACTACAAATATAGCTAGTACCCCTCCTCCTCAAAACATTACTCTAAACACTACAGCAACTATTTCCATTAATGGAGGAGCACCTCAAAATATGCCTTATGCCATTACATCAATGTTGTATGTAGATGGCTTTCAATCTCCAACGCTAAGTGCTGGTGATACTTATGTAGTAACAATTACAAATGGATGCCACACCCAAACTTTAAGTGGAGTTGTACCACCTGTAAGTACTATTACTTTAGTCGCGGTAAATGGCTCAACCATAACAACCTGCGGTACACCTAATTACAGTATAGGAGTTAGTATTACAGGACCTACAGCTGGTAACACATATTTTTGTAATGACGCAACTACAGTAATAGTTGGCGGAGTAGGAACTTCAAGCATGGTCCCTTTTGGTTCTGGGGGAACTGGGGGAGTATCTATTGCAGTACCTGGTCCTGGTACTTATAGTGTAACTGTTACTGATGGATGTAATACTATTGTAAGAAGTGTTATTGTGCCTCTAATTGGTCCAAACTTAAATGCTGTTCAAATTGACACAACCACCACAACTTCTTTAAGAGAAAATTCGGGTGCTATGTATTTAACCGCCCCAGGTGCATTAGCAAATTTACCTATTCCTCATACCTACTCAATAATGCCAGCAGATGGTAGTACTACTAAAACCTTAACATCTACACATCCTTATAATCTAGCTGGCACATTTACCATCAATTTCCCAATTGTAAGAGTAATAACTACTACAAATAGTGGTTCAAATGAAAGATTAGTTAGAGATTTACCTTTAGGCGAATATGATGTAACTTTTACAGATAATTGCGGCAATACAATTACCAGAAGAGTAAATATAAATAGACCGGCAACTTATAATCCAGTAGTTACAGTTACACAAAGTTGTAACAATTCTAACACCGTTACTTATGCATTAAATGCACCAGACGCTGTTGTTTTTAATTCAGGAAGAGTCAGACTGTTTACAAATTCAGGAGGTGTACCTGGTACACTTCTGTCAACAATTCATGCAGAAGGTGCTAATACCGCTAATGGATACAAAAATGGCACCATTAGTAATTTACCAGCTGGAAGTTACTTCATTGTAATAGATAGAACAAAACAAAATATGTATTGGGGTTATTCTCCCATTCCAAATGCAATTACTGATGAAGAGTATAGAATTCCTTTTACAATTGCTCCTTATCAAGATGTCGTAGTGTCAACGCAATCACTAATCTGTGATATTAATGATGCCAACAGTGGTGTTGTAGTAGCTCAAATAAATGGAGGTACACCGGTATACCCATTAACATGGCAAGTGTTTTCAACATCAAATCCTTTAACACCTTTGCAAACATACACAGCTAATAGTTCTTCAGACACAAATGCGACACAACAATCGTTTACTGGTCTTGCTGCAGGAGACTATTTCGTTAGAGTTTCCTACCTATGCTATAGTGTAGACAATAACGTTACCATTGATGGTGCTCAAGTAATACCGCAAGCTATTGTAAGTCAATCTACTGTTTGTCCAAATAGTAATGTAGTATTAGCTAGTTTTCCAGCATCTGACAGTATTTATAACATAGTATGGACAGATAATTTTGGAAACACAGTAGGTACAGGAAGTAGCATAAACGTTACAGTATCACAAACAACTACATATACAGCAAATATTTCATTAATATCTAGTGTGGGATGTACAAACGCTGCTACTTATACAAGTAATGTAACAGTAACAGTTACACCAAACCCAGATTTAAGTTTAACTGTAAGCGATGTAGATTTGTGTCAAATAAAGGGGCTACCAGCTACAGTGGTTATAAGTAACTCTCAATTAGGCTTCAATTATGAGTTATTAGATCAAAATGGAGATTCATTTTCGCCAGCTATAACAGGTATCGGAAATGGCGGAAATTTAATAATAACTATACCTTCTGGAAATATCCCAACAGCAGGAATAGGGTATATTGTTTCTACTACAAATGGAAATCCTGCTTGTAGTGGTAACCTTTTAGATGATGTAATGTTTTATGAAGGCACTCCACAAACAAATAATTCCATCACTGCAACTAACGTTTGTTTAGGTTCAGATGCTATAATTACAGTAGCTAATGCTCTTAACGCTGGTAATTATACTGTTTACTCTAGCTCAGATTTATCAACAGCAATAACAACTGTAACAGGTAATGGTACTAATTTGAACATTACAATTCCAGCGACAAATTTAACATTAGGTTCAAATTCATTTACAATTCAAGTGGACGGAGATCAATGTACTGCAGCTTATTTAGATAATCAAGCTACAATAATGGTATATCCAAATATTTCGCAATCAGGTAGTACTTCAACATCTTGTGGCAGTACAGGAGTATCTTACACAGTTACAGCTACATTTACAGGAACTGCACCTTTTACAGCCACTGGCACTGGTGCACCAGGAACATGGATAGATAATGGAAATGGAACACACACTTGGACATCTGATGCTATACCAACAGGGTCTGGTTATAATGTAGATATTCAAGACACTAATGCTTGTAATACTTTAAACTTAACCGCAGCTGCACCAACTTGTTGTGTGTTTGAAGTAACATGTCCTACATTCGCTCCAACAACAGTATCTTGTTATTCTACTATTCCTACAGCTACTACATTAACTGAAGCAGAATTTGAAGCATTAGGAAATGCTGATGGAATTATTGGAGATACACCATGTGGTGTTATTGAAATAACTGCTTCAAATAGTGCAGATCCAGGTTGTGAAGGAAACGTTATAAGAACTTATACTATTACTGAATATGATGACCCTAATAATAATGATATCAGAGATGTTGGTGAAGATACTGTGTTAAATACACAAACTTGCACACAAACCTACTCTATTGAAAGAGAAGATTTTATTATGCCCGCTAATGGTTCTTCAACTATTACATGTCAATCAGGTTTTGGTGCTCCAACAATTCCAATTGTAACAGATGCTTGTGGTAACATATTAACCCCAAGTCTTCCTGTAATACTCTCTGACACATCAACATGTCTTAGTTTTGTAGGCTACTTTTATACCTTCACAGATTGTGAAGGAAACACACACGAATGGAGTTATACCTATATCATAGATAGAGAAAACTTTACAATTCCAGTTGTACAAAACTCCGCAACTGTAGCATGTATTGCGCAAGCTACAGAACCAACAGCAATGATGCTTCCAGTTGTAACTGATGATTGTGGAAACACATTAACTCCAAGTGCACCTGTAGTTTCTACAATGCCAACTTGTGAAGGTGATATAACATACACCTATACATATACAGATTGCCAAGGCAACACAAGTGATTGGGTATATACTTACACTATCGAAAGAGCCGACTTTACTATGCCAGCCAATGCTTCTTCAACAGTAGCTTGTCCAGCAGATGTAGTAGCTCCAATAGTTCCAACAGTAACAGATGCTTGTGGAAATACATTAACACCAAGTGCGCCTGTAGTTTCTACAATGCCTACTTGTGAAGGTGATGTTACTTACAACTATACATTTACAGATTGTGAAGGCAATACACACGATTGGGTGTACACGTATACAATTGAAAGAGCCGATTTTACAATGCCAGCCAATGCTTCTTCAACAGTAGCTTGTCCAGCAGATGTAGTAGCTCCAATAGTTCCAACAGTAACAGATGCTTGTGGAAATACATTAACGCCAAGTGCTCCTGTAGTTTCTACAATGCAAACTTGTGAAGGTGATGTTACTTACACCTATAGATTTACAGATTGTGAAGGAAATACACACGATTGGGTATATACTTACACCATCGAAAGAGCTGATTTTACAATGCCAGCCAATGCTTCTTCAACAGTAGCTTGTCCAGCAGATGTAGTAGCTCCAACAGTACCAACAGTAACAGATGCATGTGGAAACACATTAACACCTAGTGCTCCTGTAGTTTCTACAATGCCAACTTGTGAAGGTGATGTTACTTACACCTATACGTTTACAGATTGCGAAGGCAATACTCACGATTGGGTTTATACATACACAATTGAAAGAGCTGATTTTACAATGCCAGCCAATGCTTCTTCAACAGTAGCTTGTCCAGCAGATGTAGTAGCTCCAACAGTGCCAACAGTAACAGATGCATGTGGAAACACATTAACACCTAGTGCTCCTGTAGTTTCTACAATGCCAACTTGTGAAGGTGATGTTACTTACACCTATACGTTTACAGATTGCGAAGGCAATACTCACGATTGGGTTTATACATACACAATTGAAAGAGCTGATTTTACAATGCCAGCCAATGCTTCTTCAACAATAGCTTGTCCAGCAGATGTAGTAGCTCCAACAGTTCCAACAGTAACAGATGCATGTGGAAACACATTAACGCCAAGTGCTCCTGTAGTTTCTACAATGCCAACTTGTGAAGGTGATGTAACTTATACATACACATTTACTGATTGCGAAGGAAATACACACGATTGGGTATATACTTACACTATCGAAAGAGCCGACTTTACTATGCCAGCCAATGCTTCTTCAACAGTAGCTTGTCCAGCAGATGTAGTAACTCCAACAGTGCCAACAGTAACAGATGCTTGTGGAAACACATTAACGCCAAGTGCTCCTGTAGTTTCTACAATGCCAACTTGTGAAGGTAATATAACATACACCTATACATTTACAGATTGTGAAGGAAATACACACGATTGGGTGTACACGTATACAATTGAAAGAGCCGACTTTACTATGCCAGCCAATGCTTCTTCAACAGTAGCTTGTCCAGCAGATGTAGTAGCTCCAACAGTGCCAACAGTAACAGATGCTTGTGGAAACACATTAACACCAAGTGCACCTGTAGTTTCTACAATGCCAACTTGTGAAGGTGATGTAACTTATACATACACATTTACTGATTGCGAAGGAAATACACACGATTGGGTATATACTTACACAATTGATGATAATATTGCTCCAACTGGAACAGCACCAGTCAATTTAACATTCCAATGTATTGCAAATGTACCAGTAGCAGACATTAATGTAATTACTGATGAAACTGACAACTGTACAGGTTTAGTTACAGTAACAGTAGCAGATACAAATAATGGTGGAACAGGGTGCATAGGTAATCCTTATGTTGTAACAAGAACTTATATCTTAACTGATTGTGCAGGAAATGCAACTAATTTAGTTCAAACTATTACTGTTGTTGATGATACAGCACCTACTTTTGTAGAAGCTTTACCTTCGGATTTAGTATTAGAATGTACTGACGTAGTTCCAACGGCACCAATATTAACAGCAACGGATAATTGTAGTTCTGCAACAGTTGTTTACAATGAAGTAAGAACCAATGGTTCATGTCCAAGTAACTATACTTTAACAAGAACATGGACCGCAACGGATACTTGTGGAAATGAAACGACTCATATACAAATGATCGATGTTCAAGATACAACACCACCAGTATTTACAGGTGAGTTACCAGTAGACGGATTTGCAGATTGTGATAATATTCCTGTTGCTCCAACAATGACTGCTACAGATAATTGTGGAAATGTAACCATTACTTTAGATGAGCAAAGAATTGATGGTGATTGTTCAAGTCGTTTCCAATTAATCAGAACTTGGACAGCTACAGACGATTGTGGCAATTCATCTAGCTATACACAAACTTTAACATTAGCTTGTCACGTTAAAATTTGGAATGCAGTTTCTCCAAATGGGGATACAAAAAATGACATATTCTATTTAGAAGGTATTGATTGTTATCCAAACAATTCAGTTGAAATTTATAACCGTTGGGGAATAAAAGTTTATGAAACAAGCGGATACGACAATATTAATAAAGTATTCTCTGGATACTCAGATGGTCGTTCAACTGTATCAAGAAATGAACTATTACCGACGGGAACTTATTTCTACATCTTGAAATATGAATACAGCTATGATGGCGTGAACGGTAAACAAATGATTGATAAATCTGGATATTTATATATTCAAAATAATTAAAAGATACCTTATGAAAAAATATATAGTTGAGTTAATAGGTACGTTTTGGTTAGTATTCTGTGGATGTGGTAGCGCTCTTTTTGCTGCCACGTTCCCAGACTATGGGATTGGATTTGTGGGTGTTTCATTGGCTTTTGGTCTTTCTTTGCTAACTATGGTTTACACCATTGGTTCAATCTCAGGCTGTCATTTAAACCCTGCGGTATCATTTGCTATGGTAAGTGCCAGTAGAATGTCTTTAAATGAAGCTTTTAAGTATACTCTCTTTCAAGTGTTAGGTGCAATTTTAGCCGCTTCCGTACTGTATATCATTCAATCTGGAAGTGTTCATACTGAAATTGGAGGATTTGCCTCTAATGGATTTGGAGAAAATTCGCCAATGGAGTACGATTTACTATCGTGTTTTTTAACTGAATTTGTACTTACTTTTTTCTTTCTACTTATTATTTTAAGTATTACAAGTAGTAATGCTTATCATAAATTCTCTGGAATAGTGATAGGATTTTCGTTAACATTAATTCACTTAATAAGTATACCGATTACAAACACTTCTGTAAATCCAGCAAGAAGTTTAAGTCAAGCTTTATTTGCTCATGTGAGTTGGCCTTCAGAACAACTATGGTTATTTTGGATAGCTCCTATTTTAGGCGGAGTATTAGCTGGTTTTACTTATAAAAGATTTTTACAATAAGAAACACTAATTATCATGAAAATATCAATTAAAAATATAATCATCTGCTCTGTCTTACTTATTCTTTGCAATCAAAAAATGAGTGCCCAGCAAGATTCACAATATACCAATTACATGTACAACACTATCAATGTCAATCCGGCTTATGCGGGTAGCAGAGGTGTTATGAGTATTTTTGGATTACATAGAACCCAGTGGGTAGGATTAGATGGAGCGCCAGTAACCAATACACTTTCGGTAAACACACCAATTAATAATTCTAATTTTGGATTGGGAGTTTCCTTTGTAAATGATAGAATCGGACCATCAGATGAAAATGCTATTTCGGTAGATTTATCTTATACAATACAAACATCTGAAACCTATAAATTATCATTCGGAATAAAAGGAACGGCTAATTTATTAAATGTAGATTATACTAAATTAGATCGATACGATTTAACCGATCCACAATTTCAAAATAATATAGATAACGAATTTTCTCCAAATATTGGAGCTGGTATTTACTTCCATTCAGATAAATTATATGCCGGATTATCGGTTCCTAACTTCTTAGAAACAGAGCATTTTGATGATAACATATCGGTTTCTGCAAAAGAAAGAATGCACTACTATTTCATAGGAGGATATGTTTTTGATTTATCTCCAAGCGTAAAATTCAAGCCAGCCTTCTTATCAAAAATGACTTTAGGAGCACCATTACAAACCGATTTAACGGCCAATTTCATGTTTAATGAAAAATTTGTCATCGGTGCGGCTTGGCGTTGGGATGCTGCATTAAGTGGCTTAGTTGGTTTTCAAGTTTCCGAAGGTTGGTTCATAGGTTATGGTTATGATGCCGAAACTACCAAACTTGCTAACTACAACTCGGGTTCGCATGAAATATTCTTGCGCTACGAGTTCAAAGGAAAATCAGAAAAAGTTGTTTCACCAAGATTCTTCTAAAAAACAAAATATGAAAACAAAAGCAATAGTTATAGTAGCATTGTTACTAAAGAGTTTTTTAGTAGATGCACAACAAGTTAAAATTAAAAAAGCTGATAAAGATTTTGAAAAATTCGCTTATGTCGATGCCATCAAAACTTATGAAAAGGTAGCTGAAAAAGGATACAAATCGGTTGAACTATTTCAGAA
>NZ_QLMI01000002.1 GCF_003259835.1 Flavobacterium aquaticum
ACAAATGCTACTTTAACTTTAGACTCCGCAAACAACAATCAAGATATTTGTTCTGGTAATGCTATTGCTCCTATTCAATATACTTTTGGTGGCGGTGCTACTGGTGTAACTGTAACGGGTTTACCAACTGGTGTTACTGCTACAACTTCTGGAAATACTGTTACTATTAGCGGAACTCCTACTAGCCCTTTTTCGTACAATGTAAATACTATTGGAGGTTGTGGAACCGTAACTTTAAATGGAACTGTTTCAGTATCATCTAATGCTACTTTAACTTTAGATTCGGCTAACAACACTCAAAGTATTTGTTCTGGAAATGCAATTACTCCTATTCAATATACTTTTGGTGGCGGTGCTACTAATGTTAATGTAACAGGATTACCAACTGGCGTTACTGCTACTACTTCTGGAAATACTGTTACTATTAGCGGAACTCCAACTTCTGGTTTTTCTTATTCTATTAACACTGTTGGCGGTTGTGGAACGGTTACTTTAGGAGGTAGTATTACATTATCTGCTTCAGGAATTACTCCAACTTTTAACGCAATTGCTCCAATTTGTGAAGGCACAAGTAACTCCCCTCTTCCCGCAACTTCTATCAACGGAATAATAGGAACTTGGTCACCTAATTTTAACAACACAACTACTCAAACTTATACTTTTACACCTAACCCAGGTCAGTGTGCTTCTTCGACAAGTTTAACTGTACAAATAACTCCAAAACCAATCTTAACTTACACAGTAACTAATTCTATTTGTGATGGAAATCCTTTAGATTTCGTACTAAGTAGTAATGTGCCAGGAACAACATATACATGGAGTGCTACTTTATCAAACATTACAGGAACTTACGTAACTAGCGGAAATGAGTCGAATATTAATCAAATAGCAACTCTTGATAATTCTGAAACTGTTGGAACAGTAACGGTTAAAATTACACCTCATGCTAACGGATGTTCAGGTGATGAATCTAATCCGATTACAATTTTTGTTAATCCAAACCCAGTTGTAGATGCAGTAGCAGTAGCAGATACTTCGGTTTGTTCTGCAACAAATGGTGCTAATAATGTTCATGTTGAAATTTCAGGTAATATTAGTGGTATTACTTACAATTGGACCGCTATTACAAGTGGTGTAACAGTTGTAGGAGGAACGACTTCCGGAACAATTACAGCAACATCAACAACAGCTAGTTTTGATTTACAAGTAATCACTAGTGATCCACTTGTAGCAGGAACAATTTATTTTGACGTATCAACTGTTCGCAATGGTTGTCCAGGTAACACGCTTCAAAGTTTAGTTGTAACGGTTAACCCAAATCCAGGAACAGCTATTCCATCTCCAGATAAAACCATTTGTAGTGGTGAGCCAACAGGTTTAATGATTGATGTTTCGCCACTAATTGCAGGAACAGAGATAGAATGGGAAGTGTTAACGGTATCTAATGTAACAGGAGCTCTTCCAGGAAGCGGAATTGCACCACAGCCAATTAGTGATATTTTAACTTCTACACAAGGAGGATATGTAATTTACCGAGTTCGTACTAGTTTAGGAGAATGTGAAGGCAGTTATACCGATTACAGAGTAAATGTAAATCCAGCGCCACTACCAATATTAACAGATGGAAATATTTGTATTACAGCTGCGGGAGAAGTATATCAAACATATACTTTAAACACCGGCTTAAATGATGCTGATTATGATTTCGAGTGGTTTGATACTAACGGAAATACTATACCAGGAGCAACTAGCTCAACATTAGTAGTTGATGAAGCAGGAACTTACAGTGTTATAGCTACAAATTGGTTAACAGGTTGTTCGTCAGATCCATTGTTGCCAACAGCTACAGCTACAGTAAGCGAAACAATGCCAGCAACATCAATGACAGTAGTTCAAAGCGAATACTTTAGCGATAATGCTACTATTACAGTAACAATTCCAGATGGAACCGGAACCTTAATGTATTCGTTAGACGAAGGTCCGCTACAGTCTTCAAATGTGTTTACAGGAGTAAGTGCAGGAGAGCATACGGTTACAGTTGTAGATACCGAAGGTTGTACATACATGACACAAGATGTAACTATTATTGATTATCCAAATTACTTCACACCAAACGGAGATGGCATCAACGATACGTGGAATATTAGCGGATTAAATCAAGCAGATGCTAAGTTGTACATTTTTGACCGTTATGGTAAATTGTTAAAACAACTAAGCGCAACAGACGACAGTAATGGTTGGGATGGAACGTACAATCAAGAACTACTTCCATCAACAGATTACTGGTTCTCGTTAGATTACACAGAAAATGGTGTTGCTAAACAGTTTAAAGCGCACTTTACGATGAAACGTTAATATATAAGAGTTAGTTTTACTAACTCTTTTTTTATGCTTTTTTTAAATCATCCCATAAATATTTGTAGTAATTTTGCACAATCTCTGTACAGCTATAAAAAATGGAAAAATCAAAAAAATCATTACTCATTAAAATTTTAAAAGTAACAGGAATAACATTTGTTATTTCATTATTACTTATTGTTTTATTACCCATTATTTTTGCTGACACCATTACAGAAAAAGTAAAAGTATTAGCTAATAAAAACCTAGAAGGAGAATTAAACTTCAACGAGTCGGAATTGTCTTTTTTTAAACATTTTCCTTCCCTAACCTTAACCTTACATGAGCTAAATCTAAATGGTTCAAAACCTTATAAAAACAAATCGCTAGTCTCTGCTAAGGAAATAAGTTTTGGTATCGATGTTTGGTCGGTAGTTTTTGGAAATCAGACTGAAATTGAAGAAATCTATCTGGAAGAAGCTAAAATTAACGTTTTGGTCAATCAAAAAGGAGAAGCTAATTACAATATTTATAAATCAGATTCTAAAGACACTACAACTTCATCTGAAAGTGCTTCCTTAAAGCTAGAAAACATCCAAATTAACAACAGTCAATTGGTTTATAACGATAAGTCAACTAAAATTCTTATCGAAGCAAAAGGTTTTAACTACAAAGGAAAAGGTGATCTACTAGAATCTAATTTCAGCTTAAAAACTTCGGCAAAAATTGACAGTTTGAGTTTTACTTACGATAAAAGTGAGTACTTGAAAAATAAGAAATTAAAGGCTGATTTAATTACAAAAATCAACACCAACTCGCTTTCATTTGTGTTTGAGAAAAACGATTTGGTCATCAATAAATTGCCTGTTGAATTTACAGGTTTCTTTGATTTCCTTAAAAATGGTTATCAAATGGATTTTAAATTAAAAACTGAAGATAGCGATTTAGATGATTTGTTCACCGCTTTACCAGCCGAATACGTTTCTTGGATGAACGAAACAAAAATGAAAGGAAAAACTTCAGCATTCTTAACTTTAAAAGGAAAATACATCGCTTCGGAGAATTTAAGTCCTGAAGTAAATTTCAATATTAAAGTGAGAGATGGTTATGTAAAACACGAAAAAGCACCTTATCCGGTTGAGAATATTTTCTTAAATTTAGACACCAAACTTCCTAATTTAGACATCAATCAATTAAAAATTCGTTTAGATTCATTGTATTTTGATGTAAACAAAAATAATTTGAGTGCGATTTTAATTTCAGATGGTTTTGGAAAAAAAATAACCATCGATTCAAAAGTAAAATCAAAATTAGATTTGGCTTTTTTGAGTAATGCGCTTCAAATTCCTAATTTTAAATTAGCAGGAAGTTTGGATGCTGACATTGTTTCCAAAGGAAATTATAGTAAAGAAGATAAAAAATCCCCTATTACAAAAGGAAATTTCGAAATCAAAAACGGATTAATTCAAACTGCTTATTATCCAAAACCAATTCAAAACATCAACTTAAAAGCAAACTTAAATAGTCCAACAGGTAATTTTAAAGACGCTTCTTTCGTACTCTCTCCAGCGAATTTTTCTTTTGAAGGCGAACCTTTTAACTTAAATGCTTCGTTTAAAAATTTCGACGATATTAATTACGATGTAAAAGCAAAAGGAACTCTAAACGTTGCTAGAATTTACAAAGTTTTCTCGCAAAAAGGGTTAGATGTTGATGGATTCATCAAAGCTGATTTGAGCTTGGCTGGAAAACAAAGCGACGCTTCAAATGGAAGAATTGCCAACTTAAAAAACAGCGGAACTCTTGAGGTAAAAAACATCAAAACCACTAGTGATTACTTGGCAAAACCATTCTTAATTGAAAACGGATTGTTCACGTTCAATCAAGACAAGATGAATTTTTCTAATTTCAATGGAAAATACGGAACGTCTGATATTTCGATGAATGGAAATTTAGAAAATGTCATCAACTTTGTTCTTTCAGAAAATCAAATTTTAAAAGGAAACTTCAATTTAAAATCGAATTATTTGAATGTTAATGAATTTATTCCAACCACAACTTATGAAACCGAGGATGAAACGGAAAAAACAGAAGTTGCAGGAGTAGTTCAAATTCCAACAAATTTAAATATTTCTATTCAAACTAATGCATTAAAAACACAATACGAAGACGTTACGATTGAAAATTTAAGAGGAAATTTAGTCATTCAAAATGGTAGTTTACGACTTTCAAACAGTAGTTTAGGCATCATTGGAGCTACAGCAAAAATGGATGCTTTTTATAAAAATGAAGGTACACAAAAAGCGTATTTCGATTATAAAATCAATGCTTCTGAATTTGATATTAAACGCGCTTACAACGAAATTAAAATGTTCCGAGAAATCGTAACTGCTGCCGAAAGTGCGGAAGGAATTGTAGGTTTGAATTATTCGATAAAAGGTGTTTTAAACAATCAAATGGAACCCATTATGCCGTCTTTGGAAGGAAATGGAACACTTTCTGTGAAAAAAGTTAAAATGAAAGGTTTTAAATTATTGAATGTTGTTTCAGCTAAAACCGAAAATCCTGATATTAAAGATCCTGATGTTTCTAAAGTAGATATTAAAACAACCATTAAAAACAATATCGTAACTATTGAACGTTTCAAATTTAAAGTAGCCGGTTTTAGATTACGCTTTGAAGGAGAAACCAGTTTAGACGGAAAACTAAACTTAAAAATGCGTATTGGATTACCACCTTTAGGAATTTTAGGAATTCCAATTAAAGTTTTGGGAACACAAGAAAATCCAGATATCAAATTAGGAAGAAAATCAGAAGATTTGGAAGAAACGGAATATGTTGATGGTGTAACGCCTATTAATACGACGGTTCCTGCAACCACCACTCCTACTCCAACCATTCAGAATGATAGTGTCCCTAAAATTGAACCAGCCGTTCCTGTTGAAAAAACAGAATAGTACTATCCTATTTAGTTTTATCAAATTCTCAAAATGTTTTCCTTCTTTGTGAAAAAGTCGTAATTTTACGTCAAACATCACAAGTAAAATTATGGAAACGCATTTTGAAAGTAATCCACTGATTGACAGATTACCAAAACATTTAAAACAATTCATCAAGCCGCAAGTTTATGATGATTATACGCCTATTAACCAAGCCGTTTGGCGCTATGTTATGCGTAAAAATGTAGATTATCTTTCAAAAGTTGCTCATAGTTCGTATTTAGAAGGCTTACAAAAAACAGGTTTGGAGATAGATAATATTCCCAACATGTATGGTATGAACCGAATTTTAAAAGAAATCGGTTGGGCTGCAGTTGCCGTTGACGGATTCATTCCACCTAATGCGTTCATGGAATTTCAAGCGTATAATGTCTTAGTTATTGCTTGCGATATTCGCCAGTTAGAACATATTGAATACACTCCAGCTCCAGACATCATTCACGAAGGTGCTGGTCACGCTCCTATTATTGCTAATCCAGAATATGCTGAATATTTAAGACGTTTTGGTGAAATTGGTTGTAAAGCGATTTCATCAGCACGTGATTATGAATTGTATGAAGCGATTCGTTTGCTTTCAATTTTAAAAGAAGCAGAAGATACGCCAGCAGAAGAAATTAAAAAGGCAGAAGAGCAAGTTGATTTCTTACAGAATAATATGGGCGAATTATCGGAAATGTCTCGTATTCGAAACTTACATTGGTGGACAGTAGAATATGGTTTAATTGGAACCGTTGACAATCCAAAAATTTATGGCGCAGGATTACTTTCTTCGATTGGAGAAAGCGCTTGGTGCATGACCGACAATGTAAAGAAAATTCCATACAATATTTCGGCAGCCGATCAAAGTTTTGATATTACAAAACCGCAACCTCAACTTTATGTAACTTCTGATTTTGCTCAATTGAGTCAAGTTTTAGAGGAGTTTGCAAATAAAATGGCACTACGAACCGGTGGATTATCCGGAATTAAAAAATTGATTAATTCGAATGCTTTAGGAACTATCGAATTAAGTACTGGACTTCAAATTTCTGGTGTTTTTACTAATGTTATTGAAGACGAAGGAAAACCAGTTTATGTTCAAACTACAGGAAAAACAGCACTTTCGTACAGAGAAAAAGAATTAGTAGGCCACGGAACAGAATATCATGCTGAAGGCTTTGGTTCGCCAATTGGAAAACTAAAAGGCATCAACTTAGCGATTGAAGAAATGAGTCCGAGAGACTTACGTGCGTATGATATTTACGAAGGCGAACAAGTGACTTTAGAATTTGAAGGCGACATCAAAGTTGTAGGTGAAATTGTAACCGGAACACGCAATTTACAAGGCGAAATCTTATTGATTAAATTCAAAAACTGTACGGTTACTCATAACGATACAGTACTTTTCCAACCAGAATGGGGAATCTATGACATGGCAGTTGGTAAAAAAGTAATTTCTGCTTTTTCTGGTCCAGCTGATGTGAATAGTTTTGATATGATTAATCACGTTCCGTCTTCTCAAACGATTAAACAGAAAAAATCTACTGAAAGAGAAGAGTTAGAAAAACTATATTTAAGTGTGCGTAACATCAGAGAAGGAAAACCTGCAGCGACTACTTTAAAAGAAGCATTTGCTTCGGTTTCTGCTGGACATCCAAATGATTGGTTGTTATCTGTTGAAATCGCGGAATTAGCTAAAAAAGAAGGAAATTCAGATTTGGTTGATAAAGTTCTAAATCACTTAGAAAAAGTAAAAACTAATCGCCCTGAAATTGTACATTTAGTGGATAACGGATTGGAATTGATTTTTGAAAAAGCTAACGCTTAACCAAAGTAACTTTTGTTACTGAAAAGATTTTCAATCGGCTCTATCTTTGTCAAAAAAAAGAAACAATTATGGGAATTTTAGATTTTTTAGGATTAGGAAATAAAACGAATGATGTTCAGGAATACGTTCAAAAAGGCGCTATTATTTTAGACGTAAGAACTCCAGAAGAATATAGAGACGGACACATAAAAGGTTCAAAAAATATTGCCTTACAAGTTTTAAACGGAAACATCGAAACCATTAAAAAATGGAACAAACCGATTATCGCTTGTTGCCGTTCTGGAATGCGAAGTGGTCAAGCAACTTCCATTTTAAAACAACACGGAATTGATTGCATCAACGGTGGTGGTTGGCAAAGTTTAGAAAGTAAATTATAAAAGAAAGTCCCGATTGAATCGGGACTTTTTAATTTGACATAAAATCAGAATACGTACTTTTTATAATGATTTCTGAATTCGCATAAGGGTTTCCTGCGTTTGAAATCGTTATTTTCGTTGGATTTCCTTCTGCATCATATTCATATTGGTATAACGTTGGCGCTTCGTTATCTTTTTGTTCAGAGATTACATTTCGCTTTTCATCGTACTGATACACCATTTTACTTTTCAAATCGAAAATCTGATAATTTCCTTCGATTAACAAACCGTTTTTATAAATTTCAATAGCTAAATTTGCTTCTTTCTTGGCATCTTTATAATAAGAAGTTTTGGTATAACTATCATCGGAAGTATAGTTGGAATATTCCGTGATTTCTGAAAATCCTGTTTCTTTTTCTCTGCAAACTGACTTCACTAACCGATTCTGCTTATCGTAAGAATATTTCGTTTCCGAAAACAATCTGCCTTGCACAAATTCTTGAGATTTGGTTAATCGCAATTCTTTATCATAGAAAAATAAGGTTTTGTCTTGTGTTTCGCTTAACTTGTAATCGGTAATTTTTGAAACCAATGAATTATCAATATTGAAATTATATTTTGTAATTTCTTTCGCATCGCCCAAATCCACTATTACAGAATCTAAATATTGACTGTAAAACGTATAAATTTCCGTTTTTGACCATTCTCTCGCATTGGTTTCTGGATTGAAATAAAAAATTTCTTTCTGAAGAGTTGCTGTTCTAGGCGACCAATTAAAATGTGATGTTAGAAATTGCTCTTGCGCTTGTAAACTCAATCCGAATAAAGCAATAATTGAAATTACTAAACTTTTCATATTTTCTATTTTTTAAATAATGGATACAATCTTCCCGCTTCTGAAGTATCAACATTTTGAATTTGGTAAATTGTACCATCAACTGATTTTACAACCAAATGGTTTGGATTTTCGTCATTTTCAATCGAAAAATTACTGCTTTGTAAATACTTTCCGTCTTGATAAAATGAAATTTTAAACTTATTGTTTTTTACCCAATAGATTCCTGTTGGCGATATCAATTTTATAGCATCATGCCATTCGTGTTTTGCAAAATCGTCCAAATAAAACCCTTTCACAAAATGTATGGATTGATCTACTTCATTAAAAATTACTAAACTGGAATGTTCTGGTGTGTCGACTAATTGCACTACTTTTTCAAAATTATTATCGTAGGAATCTTGGATTTCGATTACACTATCATGACCTTTTAAAACTGATAAATAATCTTTTCTCGAATACACCACTTTTCGGTATTGTTGCAACAATGAATCTTTTTCTCTAAATACCTCATCGTATTTTTTAATGAAATTTAAATCTAATTCTGTGCTTCCTGAAGTTGTTCCGTCTGCATAGGTAATTTTCGCAAATGCAAACGAATTATCATCTGGCATTGCTGGAATAACTTTTGCAATTTTTATCCGATTGTTATTTGCATCAAATTCGTAATTAAAATCTATTCGGGAGCTGTCGTCATAAACTTGAGATATCACATTTCTAAAATTGTCATAAGAATATTTCGTATTCGATTTAAAATCCTCTGAAATCATGTTTTTTTCAATCAGCAACCCATCTTTATAAATTTCTTTAGTAAAATCACTTCCTGAACCATCATTGCTTTTTTTGATTTTGGTATAACTTTTTTTATCAATATAGTCTTCGTAAAAAATGGTTTCCGAAGGTTCATCATCTGCATTTAATTCCACTTCTTTAATCAAATTTCCTTTTTTATCGTATTCGTAAGTAGTAGATGACATGTGTTCAACAATTACTCTTTCCAACTTCCCTTTTTCGTAGTTAAATAAGAATCTTATTGGGTGACCAAAGTTTCCTATAATTGGCTTATAATTGATTTCTTTCAGTGTTAAGTCGGAATTATAAACGTATAAATATTCCCCTGAAATTTTTTCTTCTTGATAAATATTCTCTAAAATTTGCCTTTGCACATACGTATTTTTAATCTCTGTTATGTAGTAGTTCTCTTTGATAAATTTATTTTGATCTTTATCAAACTTATAGAGCGATTCTTCCACTTTTATCACATCATCAGAATAACCAAAATCGGAAGTTCTAAATTGTTGTTGGGCAAAAATATTAGCAAACCAAAAGAGAAAAAGAATATGGAATTTCATATTTAATTATTTAAAAATTCCAATGGATAAAATGTTTCAAAACCTTTTGAATTCAAATCGCGAATGATGTATTTGTCAATTCCTGCTTCTTGAACTATGAAATCATCCTCTTTCTGCGTTTTTACTAATTTGTATAAAGATGAATCTAAGATTACTCCATTTTGAATCACAAAAAATTCAGGTTTCTCTGAAAAAATCCAGTACATTCCTGTAGGCGAAGACAATTCTTCCATTTCATACCATTCTCCAACTCTTACTTCATCGTTAAAAAAGTTTTTTAGTAATACTGATTTTTTATACAAAATGTCATAAACCAAAATGTCATTTTTACTTCTAACGGCATCTACGCTATTTGTAATTTCTTCCTCTTTTGAATCTTTTATTGTAAAGGAATTATCTTGATTTTTCTTAATCTTATAGGTTGATTTTAATAACGCTTGTAAATTGGCTAAAGCTTTATTTAATTCTTCGTCAGAAGCGCCATGAAAAGATGTGCTCACGTCATAAGAAGCCGAATTTGTGTCATATTTTTTAACGTAATTCACATCAAATTCAGCATTTCCAGCAGTTTTTCCGTTTGAGTAAATAACTTTTGCGAAAGTGAAATAGTTAACTTTATCATCAGTATCAAAATCGAGTTGTTGAATTTGTGAACGCACAATATTTCCTTTACTGTCGTATTCATAGCTGCTTTTAAAAACCTTATCATCTCTTGTATATTGAATTTGATTTCTATTTTTATCGTATTGATAGGTTTCGGTTAAAGTTGAATATTTAGTTGTGTTTTTTTCCGAAATCAACAAACCATTTTTGATTATTTGCTCATTAACTTGATCTTCTTCATTGTTAGCATATTTAATTGTTTTTTTTGTGTATGAATTTGGTGAAGTGTAATTAGCATAAGTAATTTTTTCAACCATTACCTCTTTTTCATACACTGTTTCTTTACTCAAATTTCCTTTAGCATCATATTCAAATAGGCTTTTTTTAGTGGTATCCTTTTTTTCAACGATTTTACCATTTTTATACACGTAGTTTTCAGTGTATTCGCCCAATTGAGTTTTAATATGAATCGATTGCAGTAATCCGTTTTTATAATTAAATGTATTCGTTCCTTCCATATACATGAAATAATTAGACATATTTTCGATTTTTGTTACCAACCCCTTCTCTAAATAAATGGTTCTTGTATTTGATAACTTATATTTATTTAATCCAAAATCATAATAAAACTCTTTCTCTTCATATTTAGTTACATCAGCAGATAAATTATAATCTGAAGCTTTGTGTTTTGCGATTTGAGCATTCGTAAAATTGATTACCAATACTGCTATTAAAGTGATTATTTTTTTCATTTTTTATATTTTTTAGAAGTTATATTGTACACCAAAGCCTACGTGGTTGCTTTTAAAAGATGAAGTTCCACCGCCAGCATTTTTCCAAGAATATTTCCCAAAATCGAAAACTGCATTACACGACCATTTTTCTGAATCAGATTGAAAAATTTGCGGTTGAAATCCCCACCCGAAGTATTTCATGGTGCGTTTTACGGTTTCGTCTTGAAATCCAATTCCGGCATAATCTGTTTCTAAAATTTTACCACTTCCAACACCGTAATCAAAATGTAAACTATTAAAAACTGAATAAATACCTATATAAACTGGAATTTGAACCATCAATGGTAAATCACCCGGAAGTAATTGTTCTAACCCATCTTCAATATGTCCGTCGTATGAAAGTGGATATACTCTTAATTTTGCACTAGTAACAGCAACTTTTAATTCGGTACTTCTGTCAGCTGCTAAAAAATTAGCCCAATCTTGACCAAGTACTGCTGCTCCTTTAATTCCGAACTTGGTGTTTTTGGTATAATTTACATGATATGAAGCTTCTAAACTGGCAAATAATTGCATTGCTTTTCCTTTGTCAGCGACTTCACCTAAATCGTCTCCAGGTTTTGAGAACGACATTCCCGTATTGAATTTTACGGCTAATTTGTCTAATTGAGCCGTTGCATTTTGGAAAGCAAAAGCCAAAATAAGTATTGAAAATAAAGGTAGTTTTTTCATAATTTCTTCAGAATTAGTTACACATTTTTTGTTCTTAATTATGAAGTAAAATTATGCGGAAGATGTACGTAAAGAAATACGTAGAAATTCGTATATTGATTAAATCAACTTATTATTTTTTGCTTTTTGAATGGCTTCTAATTTATTGTGGACTTGAAGTTTAGTGTAAATATTTTCCACGTGTTTGCGAATCGTTCCTGGTGATAGAAACAAATTTTCGGCAATAGCGTTGTATTTTAATCCTTTGCTTAATTGCTCCAAAACTTCTATTTCTCTTGAAGTTAAACTGATTTCTTCTTTGGTAATCGAATCATCAAAAACTAAAGGTTCGCGTAATAACTTGAGTGTTTTTAACGCAATGGAAGGCGTCATTCCTGCGCCACCAGATAAGGTTTCTTGAATTCCGTTATACAATTCTTGTGGATTGACTTCTTTTAAAAAATAGCCATCAGCTCCGGCTTTTATGGCTTTGAAAATATTCTCATCGTTATCAAAAACCGTTAGCATGATTATTTTGATTTGTGGAAACTTTGATTTGATGATTGCTGTTGCTTCAATACCATTCATTTTTGGCATTTCAATATCCATCAGAATTAAATCGAGGTTGTGATTTCTTTCTAATTTTTCAATGATGTCTTGGCCGTGAATAGCTTTCATTCTCACCTCAACATCAGCAAAAAAACTCAATTTATCTTGTATCGTTTTTTGTAGAAATGTATTATCGTCAACTATGGCAATTCGAATCATGGATTAATTATTTAATGAAATAGTAATTTGAGTTCCTTTAGCAATTTCGGATTGGATTTTGAAAACACCACCAATTTCTTCGATACGTTTTTGCATGTTTACAATGCCGTTTCCTAAATCGATTGTATCGATATCAAAGCCTTTTCCGTTGTCTGAAACTTCAATTATAATTCCGTTTTCATTTGGTTTTACTTGAACTGACACTTCTGTTGCATCGGCATATTTAATGGTGTTATTTACCGCTTCTTGAATGGTTCGATACAAGTTAACACCTTCTAAAGATGAAAATTTATTATTTTTCAAACTCTCATCAACCGAAAATTTGAACGCTGTATTTTCTTTTACCGATTGCGCTTTTTCGATGAAATTATAAATTCTAGAACTTAAATCGTCAAACGTAAATTCGTTAGCATTCATCGCCCAAATGGTATCGCGAAGTTCTACAATTGTGGTTTTCGTAAAATCGCTAATCTTTGTCAGATGATTTTTAATTGACGTTTCCATCATTGGAAAACCAAATTTCAAATTCTCAACCGAAGAAATAATGAATGTCAATTGCGCTCCAATGTTGTCATGCAAATCTCTTGAAATCGCCAATCGTTGTTCGTGCAATTTATTTTGATTTTCGATTTGGGCAATAGCTGATTGCAATTCAAATTCTTGCTTTTGTTGCACATTTTTCAATCGTTGTTGACGGTAAATTAAAAACCCAACAATCGCAATGAAAAAAGCTAACAAGGAAAGAATAATAATGGTTGTGGTTTTCTTTTTTGCTTCTGCTTCTTTTTGTAATAGTTGCTTTTCTTTTTCAGCTGTTTGGTATTTGGTTTCTAATTCTGATGTTTGTTCTAAGACAGATGCTTTTAGCTTTTCCTCTTTCAAATTGGTGTATTGATTGAAATAAAAAGCACTGCTATCTTTCATTTCTTGATACATACAAACCAAAGTTAACTTCTTGTAGGTTTCTAATAAATATCGGTCAGACTCATATTCTTTGTGAATCTTTTTAACTTGCAATAATAGTTCGTATGCTTCGCTATACTTTTTTTGTTTGATAAAATCTTCCGATTTTGATAACATTACATTCGTTTGCTCTATTTCAGAATTTAATTCTTTTAAAAGTTTCTCTGAAATTTGGTAATATTTCTTCGCATTTTCCGAATTTCCTTTTGCCGAGTGCACTGCGCCAATTCGCTGATTTAAAGTTGAAATTCCGAGATTATCTTTACACGATTTGCAATTTTCGAGACTTGTTTTATAGGAATTCAAGGCTTTTAAAGTATCTTTTTTATCCAAATACACATCGCCTAATGAAAGATAGGTATGACACAAACCTTGTTTCATGTCGTTTTTCTTTAAAAAATCGGTTGATTCTTCTAAATATTTAATGGCTTTTGGAAAGTTTTTCATCTCGAAGAAAATCAAACCTAGATTTCCTTTAGTCAAACTTACAATCGTATCGTTTTTCCCATCAAAATATTGGATTGCTTCTATAAAATATTTCGTTGCTGGCACATAGTCTTGCTTGCTTGCTAATACATTTCCGATATTGATTTTTGCTTTAGCAACGCCCTCAAAATCTTTATTAGCAGTTCTAATTTGAATGGCTTTTTGATAACTTTCTTCCGATTTTTTGAAGTTTTCTTTGCGCAAATAAACACCTCCTAGATTAGAATAGCATTGAGAAATCAGTTGATGTTTTTTCGTTTTCTGGGCAAATAACAACGCTTTTTCTCCATAAACTAATGCAGAATCAAGAGAAACATCGATATAATCCCAAGTTAAATCAGAATATATTTGAGTAGTTCTCTCTAAATTAGGTTTCGATTTTAATTCTTTTTTTAACGTTGCAATATGTTGTTGTAAATCTTGCGCAAAACCAAAACAACTTATTAAAACCAATAAAAGAGCATATTTTTTCATTTAAATATTAGGTTCTATTGTTAACTAAAAGTACTAAATTATTTCTTTGAAAGTAATTCAAATATTCTTTTTTGAAGCACAAAAATTTCTTCACTCAATTTCTTCATATCTGATTTATAATTGGATTGAAAATCATTTGAAATCGATGCTTTATGATTCAATATCTCCTGCTTACTAGATAAACTTTTGAAAATATCTTTTAATTGGTTCATCTTATGATAATGCATTCGCTTAATTCGTTTGTTAGCAATTATTAAAATTATCGCTAAGAGCAATAATAAGCACAAAACCACTACTATTATTTTATCCATAAAAAAAGTCATTAAATCAATTACAAATTTGACTTAATGACTTGGTTTTTTCAATACGAATAAATGCGTATTTAATTGATTATTTTGAGTTCTAAATCTTTATCATTTTTAACCACATTTCCTTTGTAAGATAACGTCCAACCTAAAGAGTTTGTTACAATCAACATTTTAGAAAGCTCGCTCAATAATCTATTTTGAGCATTTGTTTTTAAGGTAGATTTCTCGATTTTTTTCAACAAATTTGCTCTAGCAATTTTATTTATCTTATTATAATCATCACCTGTAAACTCATTAAAAGTTGAGGATTCGGTGTTATAATATTTAAAATCTGGACTAATCTTTATTTCTTCCTTTGGAATATTGGTAATGGTTACAATTTTATTTTTCTCATCAATATCATAGGTAACCTTACTTAAATCGAAGCCAATGGTAACATCTGCATTAATAATAACCAATGCTTTTTTGTCAAAAGATAATCCAGGAATATAGGTCTCTTTTCTGTCTTTATAGGTTAAAACTTCAGCAAAATGTCCTTCGGTTACTACTAATTTTCCAACGTTTTTTATTTGAACTTGAATTAAATTGGTATCATATTCAATGGTTGTTGTATTTGACTTTTTAGTAAAAAACTGATACGCAAAAAACCCAACAATCAAAAAAATTAACAAATAAATTAACTTTCCCGAACGTCCAATTGCTTGTACTAATGGAATAAGCATGTTTTTTATTGCGGTTTCGGTAGAACTTGTTCGTGCCATGATTTAAATTTTACACGAAGATAGAAAAGTTACCTGAATTATTTTTCAAGAATTACAAACTCTACTCTTCGGTTCAATTGTTTGCCTTCATCGGTATCGTTTGTTGCAATGAATTTTGTCTCTCCATATCCTTTTGCAGACAATCTGTCTTTTGCAATTCCTTTTCCTAACAAGTAATTCATAACAGCATTAGCACGATTATTAGATAATGTTAAGTTATCTGCATCCGCTCCAACAGCATCGGTATGACCTGAAATTTCAATCTTCATTTTTGAATTTGATTTTAAAACCTGAAGTAATTTATCTAATTCGGCAAATGACTCTGCTAATAATTCGTATTTTCCTGAAGCAAAGAAAATATTATTTAATCGGATGATTTCTCCTTTTTCAATTGGGTTCAAATATAAATCTACTTCAATTTCTTTGTATTCCTTCAAATCTGATAAATCTACATTTTGGGTAACCGCATAATATCCTTCTTTCTCCGCCATAAAACTGTACTTTTCCCCATAAGGTAATACGATAGAATAACTTCCGGTTGATGGATCTGAAATAGCCGTTCCTAATTCTTTGTTGGTTTTAAGCGCGTTGTAAACAATGGGAGCACTCATTACTTTTTTCGTTTTGCTATCGTACACTTTTCCTTTAACTAAAGCAACCGGATCTTGTTTTACGGTATTATCAATTTCCCAAATGTCTTGCTCTCTACCTACATAAGCCTTATCCCCTTTTGCTGAAAGAAAAATACTTAATTCATACCCTGGAGAATTGATGATATTTCCTAAATTTTCGGGCTTTGTCCAATTTGTCCAAGAATCATCCAGTCGTTTACTTACAAACAAATCGTAATATCCGTAGCCAGGATGTCCTTTACTTGCAAAATAAAGTGTTTTTCCATCGGCAGCTAAAAACGGATTGGTTTCATCTTCAAAAGAATTTACAACATTTCCTATATTTTTAGGTTTCGAAAATGTCCCATCTTCTTTAACGTAACTAACAAAAATATCTTTTAAACCATATCCTTCTGGTCGTTCAACCGACATAAGTAAATGTTTATTATCGCTCGAAAGAAAATAACCTACATAATCATTTTTATTTGCATAGTCTTCTATCACCACATCTTTTGGAATTTCCCATCCACGTAATCCTTTTTGAGCCATTGATACCCCTGGTCCGTTTGGAGAAACTCCATCAGATGCATACTTATTGCCTAACAAAAGTGTGTTGTTGTCTGGAGATGAAGAAATTACAAAGTTATAATCTCTATTATTTAATGGTCTTCCAATGTTCTTTGCCTGTTCCCATTTTCCATTTCTATCTTTAACTGAATACCAAATATCGTCTTTATCTGTTTCAACGTTAGCTGGGTTGCTTTTTCTATCAAAATACAAGATGTTTCCATCTGCAGAAATTACCGGATTTGTTTCTTCAATCGTAGGACTAGAAACTGTTTCTGGTAATTTTATCATTTTTAAATTCGAATTAAATTCTTTCACTACATTAATTGAAGATGGATATTCAATTACCTTAAAATCTTCAGCTAAAAGCGTAACTCCTGCATCTACAATAAATCCGAATCTACCTCCGTAATAAGAATTATTTCCTGTTTGAAAAACCAATTCATCGTTTATAAACACTTTATAAATATTTGCTCTTTTTTCCACTTTTACTTTGTTCTTCTTGTCTTTACCATTTACTTGTTTTGAAGGCTCCCATTTTTTATCATAATGGAAATCATTCGCATAATAATGATAAATTTGAAGTTGTTTATTACCTGATAACTGCACAACTCGGTAATCTGAATTATCGCTATACATTCCCCAAACTAAACCATACGTAGCATACTCGTTTGGAGTTTTATCCAAAATTAAAGTGGCTTCAACATCAAAATCAGTAGCGGTACCATCATCAACAATTGCTTTCCAAATCCATTTTGAGTTTTTTTCATGATTGTTCTCCAATGTTAATTTTCCTTTATTAACAGACGTTACAAAACCATCAGAATTTGATGACCAAGTATTTTTATCATCATCAAAAGTATCATTGAATTTTACATTCTGAGCCAATGCTAAAGTAGAAACAAAGAAAAAAGTTAAAAGGGTAAAAGTAAATCGCATATTTGTAAAGATTTGATTGTATTAACTTTACAAATATAATTTTTTAGAATTAAGCTAGCATACGTAATATGCCGTATTTTATTTAAAAGGATGACGTTGTTGCCAATGCAATTCTGGCTCCAATTGTTTGAAGATTTTACCAATAAATTTATTAATTAATTTATTGTTGTGATAAATAAATCCTGACATTTGAACGGGTGTTGCTCCTATAGAACTTTTAATTTCCAAAGCTGTTCTACCAAAAATAATACGTTTAAATCCGTTTTCAATTCCATACTCGGTCATGTTGTACAACATATTCAAATACAGCATGTTTTCTTTTTGAATATTCTCGTTATACCCTAGGAAATAGGTTTCTAAAGTTTCATCATTCAAAAGTAACGTATGAAATCCGACCAATTCTTCATTTAAAAAATATCCAAAAATCTGGAATCGATTACCACATTGACCTTTTAGAGTTGAAAAGTGGTTTTTGGACAAGAAAAATGTATTAAAAGGTGCATTTTTAGCTACATAATGATACAAATCGTATATCTTCTCTTCGTTTTGAAGCACATCTTCGTATGAAAGATTCTTCATTTGAATGCCATCGAATTTTTTACGAGCTCTTTTAAATTGATCGCGGTATTTTTTGGAGAGAGCTGCGACATAATCTTCTAATGATTTCCAATTTTTATCCAAATAGAAAATCATGTTGGGTTGCGTATTGAATTCGTACATATTTGAAAAACGATACTTTTTCAACTCTACCGAACAATGATCATAAAAATCTTTAAACGAAACCAAGTGAATTGAAATTCCTTTTTTCTTGAAGTACAACGTTATTTCATCAGCACTTTGTAAAAGAATTTCACTTATATGATTGAAATCGATTTCCTTAGAAAAAACATAACCATTTTGCCCCGTAATCATGTTATTCCCAAGAAATAAAGTATGAGAAGCAAAATTTTTGAATATAAAATTTCGGATAATGGTTTTAAAACATTTATCTCGTTCTCCAAACGATTCTAATTTATTTAAATCTAAATATTGTGCTAAAGAAACACCGATCAATTCTGAATTTTCAAAAATCCCAATATAAAAACACTCCATGTTCACAGGAGCCGATTTTTCTAAAACTGTCAAATATGGTGTTTGCAAAAATACATTACTCTGAGCAACCGTGTCCCAAAGCAAAGGTAATTCCTTAACTGAATTGTATATTTTAAATGAAATTTTGTCCAAAAGTAAAAATAAAATCGCCCCACAAAAGTAGAGCGATTCCTATATAATTAAATGTTAAATTTTATTTTATTTCCAGCCACAAATAATAGCTCCCATTAATGTCATCACCACAATCCAATATCCAGAAGTTATTGCTGCATATTTGAATGATTTTTGTTCAAATAAACAATTAGTAGCTACAATTGGCAATGCAATGAATAAACCTGACATAAAACCGTGCAAAGCACCATGTTTAAATGTTCTGAAGGCATCTTGATAATCTGCCATAAAAGCAGCATAAGAAGGCAATGCTTTTGTTTCATCTCCTCCAACCATTCCTAAAGCACCAAATTGGTGAATCGTTATTGGCATCATTATAAAAGCCAACATAAAGGCAAATACAAATGTTAATCCGAAGATTTTTGCCATATTTCCTTGTTTGGCTTTTTCCTCGGTCATCCCAATTTCGTTCATCCAAATCGTTCCGAAAACTTTAGGATTATACCAAACAAATCCAACAACAAAACTTGAGAGCGCTGCCACTAAAACAGCTAAAAAATTAATTTCCATAATTGATATAGTTTTTTGGTTAGTATATCAAAAATAGGAATATTTTTTTTAACAATTATTTATTCAGCTACGATTTTGCTTGCACTGCGGTATAAAAACTCATTGTAAATGTGTCGTCTTGCAAAACGACTAGGCGATTCTGCATTAACCATTTTAATGTATGTTACTTTTGGCACACTAAAATACTCGTAATTGCTACCATCTAAAAACGAAATATACAACACTCCATTATCCATATAAAAATCTTGGATATTTACGGTTGAAGTTATTTTTTGATATACTTCTTTGTTTTTTTCTTGTGTTTCAGGAGCAATACTAACCAAAAAATGATATGCCTCAATAATATTTTTACTTCTTTCTTCAGCAGCTAAACGCTCCACTGGATCAGCAATAGTATCTGGATGATCTTCCTTCATGCTATTTCTGTAAATGGTTTTCAATTCTTTCAGCGTAGCTGTTTTAGTAACATCAAGTAACTTTCTGTACTCGGCAATTTTCTTTGGATTCATAATTTTTAAAAATAAAGGTGCAAAAGTAGTGTTTTATTATTTAATCAAGCAAGAAAAACAAAACAAAAACAAACGTAATTATTTATCAATGAACAAATTAAACAAAAAAAGCTCCACATTTCTGTGAAGCTTCTTAGTAGCGGGAACAGGACTCGAACCTGTGACACTTCTGACTTAATTATCAATGTACTATGAACTTAATAATTTTTTGTATGCCTAAAAGTGAGCCTTAAACCAAAATTTCAACCCTGCTTAAACTTGAAAAATCAAGTTCTTTGCAAAAGTAACAAATGTTTTTGAATAAATCTTGGTTTTCCATAGATTACTAAAATCTGTTTCTTACTTGGGTTATAATTTGTGTAATACATTATTCTCCACACTTTAAATTTTGAACTGAATTTATCAACTTCAATCTGCTTGGATGCATTATGTACCAGGAATTGATTGATAACAGCAATTTGTTCTTCATCAGCTTTTTTGATTGTTATAATTACTGCTGTCAAAAAATCACCATTAAATATCAATTCAGTTCTATGTGTAAAAAAGTTCAGAAAATAATTAAGCTGTTTACCTATATATTTATAGCTTTCATAACCACTTAATCTATTTTCCAAAGCATCTAATTCAAACTCCCAATTTTCATATTGTTTGTCTATTTTGAAAGGTAAATTAAGTTGTTTCATTTAGTTCCTGGTATAAAAAAACCACCTTATGGGTGGCTTAGAATTTAATATTTGATTTATTAAAATCACAAAGTAATACTGCTCTTGTTGTTTTATAAATCTTGAGGAAATTGACCATATAAATAACTCTTTTGATATAAGTTAATGAGTTTTGCAAGTTCAATCAAGTTTTCAAAACCATCAATAGGTAATACATAAGGATTCTCTTTATAGATTATGGATTCATACGGTTTTATTCCTATTGGATTACCATTATCATATTCTATAAAACACATACTACTATAATTGCTGTCAATTTTATGTATGTTATAAGCAATGTTAGAGTTCCAACATTCAAGAAGTTTTTTGTCATTGTTGCATAAATAGTATTCATCAATATATTGCCTTAAATCTTTATCCTTATTTCTTAAAATCAATAAACTTTTTAATGAATCATAATAAGAATAAAATAGTCTTTCAGCACTATATTTTACACTTGCAATTGCTCTTTCTTTTGTATAAGTAATATGGAATAAATTCTCTTCAAGAAACTCTTTAGCTTCAAGATAATTATCAAAATTTTTAACCAACCAATTATTAATTTCCTCTATGCTGGTAAAAGCAATTGGTTTTATTTTCTTCATTCTGCTTTGTTTGTTAATAAAAATTTCAAATGTATTTGAAGTGCTAATTTTGATTCATAGTTTTGGTTTTATTTTCTTTTAAATAACCCATGTTGTGTTTTTGAATACTTATCATTAAAAAAATTACATTCAGTAATTTTAAAATTATTATTTACTTTATTAATATAAATATGGCTTTTTGATGAATTTGAGATTTCCTTACAATAGAATTTATAATCACCATTATTATTCTTAGCAACTGAATCTATAATTTTAACTTCTACATCACCATAATTATTTTCTAAATCTAATTTACCTTCATAATCACTGTCTGCTATAATAAAATAAAACTCTTCATTTGTCACTTTAAGGTATGTTTTTCTTTTTTCTTCATCCTCATAATTTTCATCATAATAATCATCAATTGACAGATATTCACCAATAATGGACTTTGGAAAATTTGATATCCTCACATATCTATCATTATCTGTTTTACAACTAAAACAAATTATTACTACAACAATTGCAAAAATATTTTTCATTACTATCCTATTTTTCAAAAGTCCATATTAATACATAAAAATCATCTTCTCCTTCTGCTGATATTTTGGAAAGGTGTATTGTTTCAATTATTGAAATTTCATCAGATAACTTTGTTTCAACCAACCATTTGACATTTGTAGAATTTGCTCTTTTGTACTTTGAATTATATTCTTTTATAAATCTCTCCAAAGATTTTTGACTATCAGGAGTAATAACAAGTGTATTACTTAATTGATAAGAATCATTATCAAAGTAATAAGTGGCATAAGCATTTTCTAATTTCACAGATAAAGAAACTGAACCATCTTCTTGAACAATTTGCTCAAGATTATATTTAGAATCTTTAAACCTATTTTTAATATCATTTAAAGGCAATCCTACTTCATTTTGACTAAAAATAAAAGGACTAATAAACAAAAAGAATAAAGTATAAAATTTCATATTATAGTTATTAAAGTTTAACAAATATACATACTGTATCATATTTGATAACAATATTTTTATCAAATATGACAACTTTTGATGCAAATAGCCAAAAGTTGAATAAGAAAGAATTTCAAATAGCATTAGGTCAAAGAATCAAAGAATTGAGAGAAAAGAAAAACATCTCTCAAACTGAACTTGGCAATTTATGTGATATTGAAAGGACTAACATGAATAGAATTGAAGCTGGTAATACCAATCCTACAAGTTATACTTTATACAGAATAGCTCAAAAATTAGAAGTTGACTTACCTGAACTATTTGAACTTAAACCAGGAATCCAAAAGAAATAGCTATTAATTATAATCTACTTATAAACTCCTGGTACAAATTTTAGTAAAAAAAGAGTGAATTTGGATTACTTCACACTCTTGAAAAATCACAGATTTTCCCAAACTCATATATATAATTTAGGAAAAAGTGTGATTTATAAATTTCCATTGTAAGCAAAACTATAATAGTCATTCTTGTAAATTATTAAATGGTCAAGCAGACTTATCTCTAATAATTCACAAGCACTTTTCAATTTTGATGTAATTTTCTTGTCAGCTTCACTTGGCTTCATATTCCCACTTGGATGATTATGTACCAAGATAATGGCAGATGCATTACACTTTAGAGCTACACCCATAATTATTCTGACATCTACAACTGTTCCTGAAATACCACCTTTTGATAAATTGTAAACTCCAAGTACAAAATTGGCTCTATTAAGTAAAATTACTTTACATTCTTCTTGAAATTCTATTAAATCCAAATCCCATTGAGATAATATGAATTTATAAACTTCATCACATTGAACTAATTTTAACTTATCAGGTTTATTAGTTGAATAGGACACTTTAATTTCAGCTATTTCCATATCAAAAAAAAATAATAAACCTATTGTGCTTTTACACACAATAGGTCTAATACTATTAGTTTACTGGCTCATAATTGTGTTTACCATTCTTTGAAAATACATCTACTGATGGAGTGAAATTCTCAAAAATTGGCTTTTGGCTTTTAACTTCTACTTGTTCCTGAGCATAAGCATATCTATGAGTTAACACAACCATTTCTCCAGTTGCTTGGTCAACATATTCATAGGCTTCACATTCTTCTTTAACAATTGCTCCAGGCATTTGAGTACCAATAAGAGCTTTACAAGTTAATTCATCAAATGTACTTGGAACAAATGCTTTTCTTGCAGTTGCATAAAATTTTCCTGTGGTTTTAGATTGAGCCATTTCAATACCACCTTGTACTTCTAAAACAAAAAATGACTTTCCATCTTCTGTTGTTCTTTCTTTGTAGTTAATGATTGTTACCATTGTTTTGAGTGTTTTTGAGTTGTAATTTTTAATACTTCAAATGATTCTTAAAATTCAGCTATCACCTTGAATTTCTTTATTCAAAAAAGTATTAAACAATGATTTTCATTGCTCACTATGAGTGGGGGTTTTTAAGGTGGCTGGCTTATGTAGAATAGAATGAAAGTTTGCATTACAATTCTGTAGAATTGAACAAGTACCAGGAATTGAAAGAATTATATTTTGTTAGATTCATGGTGCATTTCAACTTTGAACAGAAAAAAGTCAGATTCAACTTTTGCAATAAAATTCACCTCTAAAAAAAATTGTCATTTAATATCCTGGTCAAAAAAATACCTTCTTAACCTTTTGGGTAGGGGGATTTGATTCTCTAAACAAGTGGGGGCTATTTAGTTCTGGTAGGTTGTGTGTTCAAAATTTTTATAAAATTTTTTTTAGAAAGTTTTAAATTAAATTTTAATATTATCTTTATGAATAATTTAACCGATTAATTTAATTCTTGGTATTTAATATAAAATTAAAAACATTAATTAATTGCTTTTTACATGAATAATACTAAAATTTTAGAGCCAAAAACCGAAATTATTTATCCGTCATATTTTTCAACAGGATTTCCAAACAAAAAATGGAATGAAATAACTTCTAGAGAAAATTATATCTCACAAATTGTTATGGATTTAGAGGAAAACGACTTAATTTTTATAGAGGGAGATGAAGATGCTGGAAAAACAACAATTTGTGCAACTTTTTGCAATACTTATCCTAATAATACAATTTCAATTTTTTTTAATCCTTTGAACATAATGGATTATCAAATCGATTATTATTTTTCAAATTTTGTATCTCAAGCAAGACTCATACTTGGTGACAATTTGAGTGATATTGAAAATGAAGGTCTAATAAGCATCCAAAGCTTTAACAGCACATTATTTCAATTAAGAAGAAAATTTAAAAATAGTAAGGATAAAATTTACATCATTATTGATGGATTAGAGAATAACATTGAAAAATATAAGGAGTTAATAAATAAAATTTTTGAAAACATTCCATTTGCTGAAAACTCGTTTAAAGTAATAATTACTGGTAAGCAAACTGATTTTTTAGACCTAAATCCACACTTTAAAAAAATTTCATCCAAATCAATTACAATTATTGGCTTCACAAAACAAGAAGTAATATCATTTTTAGAAATAGAAAGTCCAAAAGAAAATGAGATTGATGAACTTTATAAAATTACTAAAGGATTTCCAGGTAGATTGGAAACTTCAAAAAGGTTAATAAAAAAACATGGTTATTCATTAAAAAAAATATTAGAATCTGAAACTTATAATAAATGGATTGAATTAGATTGTGAAAAAATTGAGTTAGAAGATGTTTTTAACAATGTTGTAATTTCAATTGTAGCATTGAGTAATAATTCACTACATGTAAATGACTTAGCAAAAATTAATCAATTTGAATTAATTGAATTTAGAAAGAAAATTGAAAACATATTCGTCCTAAAAGAAAAAAATAACTACCTGAATTTTGTTTCAAACGCACACAAAAAATACTTTTCAAATATTTTAAGGGGAAACAAATCAAAAGTTGATGAATTATTAGAAAAATTTTTTTTAAGTGAAGATAATTTAAGTTCAAAATTTGAATTAAGTAAAATTTATGCTGAAAAAAGAGAATGGAATAAAATTATACCATTAATTAATGAAGAGTTTTTATTGGGAACAATTCAAAGTACTGGAACACTTCAAAGAGTTAATGAGAGTATTGAAATGGGATATAAAGCAGCTGAACAATGTAATTATTTTGCAGATTTATTAAGGTACTCAATTCAAGGAAGTATTGTAAATGAATTTGATAATTATCTTTTTTGGGAATCAGAAATATTAGCAAGAATTTCATTGAATGATTTTACAGGAGCAATTTTACTTGCTGAAAGTGCTGTATTAAAAGTAGACAGATTAAGATTATTAGCATTAGTCGCAAAAAAAGAAAAGCAAATCAATAACAAAGTTGATGAAGACTTAATAAGCTTAATAAGAGAACTTTACAAAAACACAGATTTATCAGATGTAGGTGATGTTATATATGAAATTGTTACTGATTTGATATATGCGATGCCAAATTTAGCTATTGAAATTATTGAAAACTCGTCTAATAACTCATCTAACAAAGACATTAATGATTGGATTGTAGCAAAACTATCTGTTGCTGCAATTAATTCTAGTTCAACAGATGAAGGGGAACAGAATAAGAAAATATCTGCAATACAAAAATTAAATAATCCTTCAGTAAAAAAAATAAATCAAGCGATTTCATTTTTAGTAGGTAATTATTCTTCTTCAAGAGTTTTGGATGAAGTAAAAAAACTAACTGATTCTGAAGAAAAATTAAAACTATTGAGATTATGGCTTAGTAATAATAATAAACATAGAAAAGATGTTGATTTAGTAATAAACAAAGCCTTAGATGAATTAATTTTAAACTCCTCACAATCAACATTATCTATAGAAATTCTTAAAGAGTTATCATTTCAATTAGCATACGTAAATGAATTTGAAAAGAAAAAACAAATTTATTTGAGATTTAAGCAAATTGAAAAAAACTTGACTGATTTAGGACTCTCTAAAGACAAGTACATATATCAATTAAATTTGTTTCATACCGAATTTACACTAGATAAATATAAATCAATTTCAACTCTTAACAATATCATAAAAGAAGTTGAAGATTTAAAAGATTCACTCGTTAGATTAGAGGCATTTGCGGAAATCTATGCTAAATTACATATAATTAGTTCTAATGATATTTCACCTAAAGTAAAATTCGTTTATCATAGAATCTTTGAGGTTTCAAATGAACTTTTAAATTCAACAGCAAATCATTATAAACTTTGCCAAAATATTTTAAAGACCATCAGTAAAGTAAACCCAATCTTAGGATTAAAGATTTGTGAAAGCATTAATACTCTTCACAATAGAGACAAGTCAAGATTACTTGTATTAGATAGTTATTTGAAAAATAATCTAAAAAAAATAAAAAACAATATATTAATAGAAATTGATAAATCCTTTGAAAACATTATTCCTCAAAGAATTGCTTTAAAGAGTATTCTTGAGAGATATTCTGAAGCCAAGAGTCTTCATTATGATGTTATCAAAGAATTATTCTACTTCACAAATAAAATTGATATTGTAGAAATCCCAATAAATCGTGTTTATTGCTTATTATTAAATTATCAAATTATCTCAAAGAATATTGAGTGGAAAAACAGATTATCTTCACAAATCAAGAAAAAAATTGATGCTGATTGGGAAAAAATTGATGCTGATTGGGAAAAAATTGATGTTGGATTTGTAATATGCTCAGAAATTGCTAAAATTGATTTAGATTATGCAAAATTAATATTTGAAAAAAATGTAAAAAATAAAAATGAAATTTGGATTGACTCTGAACTTATTGCTCAGACATATTTGTATAGTTTATCATTAATGGCTAAAGCTTACAATGCTCTGTTAATCAATAATAGTAATACAGAGAACGATTATAAACTTATAGAAGAATTAATTGGAAGTTTACCTTCAGAAATTGAAAAACTAAAATTATGGACAGAGATTGGGATTTCAAGCTACCTATCAGACAACCATTCTTTAACAAAAAAAATATATGACACTCATGTTTTTCCATTAGTACAAGGAATAATTCACAAAAACCTTAATATTGATTTTGTATTAGAATCATTAATTCTTGTACATCTTTATAACTCAGAGTTAGCTATTGAATATATTAAAAACCTATCCTTATATATACGAGAATCTGCTTGTTCAATAATTTTTGATTTTTATATAAATAAAAGGAATCCTTTTGAAATATATGATGGTGAAATTGATAAATATGAGATAAATTATAATGATTTGATTAAAACCATCTCACTTTTTAATTTAGTTGAAACAGATTGTGAAGTTTATAATCTTATTAATACTATTTATAAAGCGATTGATAACACTCCATCAAATGTTATTTCAAAAATACAATTAACAGAAATTATATCTAAATTAAATTCTGTTATAGATAATAAATTTCCTGACCCAAAAAATATAAATCATGACGGATATAAAATTGTTTCTAAAATCAAGTTAGAACTATTAGATAAAAAAAATAATTCTTGGGGTAAATATATTCAAGATGCACAAAAAATCCCTAATTTATCTGACAAACTCTTTGTAAAAGCTATTTTACTGGAAGACATCCCAAGTGATAAAATTTCAAAAGAGGATAGAAGAAAACTATTTGATGAAATAATCAATGATCTAAATTGTTTGGATAGTCATTATGAATTTGTAGATAGGGTTATTCATATTTCTGAAAAAATGTATGAAATTAATAGAACAAGATGGAAAGATGTGGTGAATAAAGCTTTCGCAACTTCAACAACATTTGAAGAAGGAAGAGATATGTATAATTATCAAAAAAATATTATTGACTCCATTTATAGAATAGATTCGTCATTTGCAAAAGAATTAATAAAATCAATTGATAACGAAAATAATAAACAAAAAAACAAGAAACTTCTTAATGAGTATTTAAACACATTAGAAATTGCCAATAAAATTAAAAATAATGAAACTTTAGAACAAAAAGAAAGAAATAATAACAGAACTATAATTAGAGCGCTATATAAAGCATGTGGAGCTTTAAATTCTGGAAAAATTACGACTAAAAAAATTCCTGATGTTGCAAAATATCTGAGTTTAGGAAACAAAATGCCATTGCATGAAACAATTCCAGTTTTTTTATTTTACATATCTAATTGTTCAAAAGTTATTCTTCCAAAGAATGTAACCGATGAACTTAAAGAAATCAACAAAAGAAATTTTATGGAAATTGTTAAAGCGACAAACTTAATTCAAATTTTATCAAAAAGAAGAAAACAATCTGAAACAGAAACTAAGAAATTCTTCATAGATGAAGACTTCTCTTCAAATCTACCTGTAAAGCCAGGTAATAGAGAAAGTGCATTAGCCTTTATAAGAAATTGGATGATTGATGAAATGAATGATTTTGTTATTTATGCAGATTCTTATTTTGGAGTAAAAGATTTAGAAATTTTAAAAATCATAAAAGAAATAAATCCAAACATTGATATTAATATCATTGCAACTGATGACATATTTCAGGATAATACTGAAGAAAAATATAAAAATTATTGGAAAAAAATTTCAGACGAATTCCCTCCATTTACAAATTTCACTTTTTGTTGGCTAGAAGAAGATAAAAATTACAGACCAATTCATGACAGATGGATTATTACTAAAAATGGGGGGTTAAGATTAGGAACATCTTTTAATAGCTTGGGAATAAAAAGAGACAGTGAAATCTCTGTTATGAAACCTAATGAAGCTTTAAATATTTTAGAAGAAATTTTAAAAGGCTATATTTCAAGAACAAAAAAGGAGATAAATAAACAAAGAGTTTCATACAAAGGCTTTACATTGTAAACATGTTTTAAAAAATTTATTACTCTGAAAAATAGTTTGTGCCTTTAAAGGCACAAACTTTCAACTCAAAAACCAACTGTAATCTCCATTACCAATCAGTGCTTTCTGAATACCATTTGTAAAATCATAGGCATTCACATTTCTATCAAGAAAAGTATCTATATAAGAAGATTTATTGGCTTGTGTAAAAAGATTATAAACATTCCAAAGGTTTATATCTCCTTGCTCATTTCTGCAAAAGCTATCATCTTCAAAATAATCTTTTACAATGGTATTAATGTGACCATCAGTAAAGTTTAAATTTGGAATCAATACTTTATCCTTTTTTGGTAAATGCTGATATAATCTTGTTCTACCAATTAATTGAGCAAATTTAGTTTCTGTTAATGAATGTTTAGCAAACTCTTTCATTCCTAACAAATGCTTTTCAGCATTATAATTTTGAATTACTTCTGTAATTTTAGTCTGTAATTCTTGATAAGAACTTACTTTCATATCATCAACAAAACCATCACTCCAAACACATAAATTGCAGCATACTTTATTCTGGAATCCAATAAAGAACTTAAATTTTTCAAAAGTCTTTTTATTGTACAAGTTTTCCAAATTGTAGCTTCTAACACCACCTATTGTAAGAGCAATTTCATTTCCATTTATTTTATCTACAATACTTGGAATCCTAATAATAAAAGCCATTCTTTCAAAATATTGAGTTCTCTCATGGTCTAACAAGTCTTTTACATTTTTATGGATTGCTTCTGGAGTTCTGCCTTTAATTTGATGACTTACTCTAATTTCAGGATTCTCAAAAGTATGATGTGGAAATACTTTTAAAACTGCTTCTTGTGCAATTTCAATAAATTCCTGGTGTGAAATAGTCCTCTCATTATCTTTACTGAAAACTGGAATTACACAATCATTTTGTAAACTATGTAAACTAATTTCTTGTGTATTGGCTTCAATAAAAGGTTTGTTTGGAAATTTTGTAGTACCAGGAATTATAACATTATTAGTCTGAAAAGTACCAGGATTCATAATGTTATTAGTTGGCTTTACAGGAATTAATCTATGTGATTCCTGGTTTATTTTTGATTCAATGATGACTTGTGCTTCCATTAGTACTTAATGATTTTGGGTTTAACAATATTTCTTTTGAATTAATGGTATCTTTTTGAAGTTTAAAATCATATTCCAACAATTCTCTCCAATTGCTGTATTGGTTATACAACACATTTAATTCTTCAAGATTCCTGGTATTTTTAATCTTTTCTCTGGCACTTTGCAGATTTGTACCACTATTACACCATTCTAAAATTTTTCTTCCTGTGGATGGATTAATTGTAAATTCAGGTTTTCCCATGAATAAGCCTGTTCTGTCTTTACTTGAAACAGCAAAATGTTTGATATCAATATCAAACACCAAAGTAAATTCAAAATCAATACCATCTCTTTGAACTGCTTTTAATCCAACTTTCTCAGGAATAAACTTGCCATCTTTCTGATTTAAAACATAATCCTGTTTGGTTCTCATTGTAGCAATTACATGAGCATCACATTGCAGAATTTTATCCATAAAGGCTTTTTCCAATGGTTTAATTTTTGCCCAATTGGTAAATGAATTTCCAGCTAATGAAGAATGATAATCAAGTAAGTAATCCCAACAATGGCTAATGCTGTCTATGATTATTACTTCTATACCTGCTTTTTCACATACATTAATTGCCTTAATGTAATTGTCTGGTGTAAATGGTGGAGTTAATGTAAGCACATTATAATTACCTAAATGTGCATATAAATCAGCACTTCCATTTTCTGTATCAATAATGGCAACTTTACTAAAATCACCATTTGTCAATCCTTGCGCAAGTAGTAAACTTGAATAAGTTTTACCACTACCTGCTGAACCTTGCAATGCCATTTTTATCTTGGCTTTTCTTCTTTCTGATTGTCTTAATTGCATAGTTTATAATTTTTAAATTGATTAATATTTTAGATTCCTGGTTTATACAAACAAAAAAACCAACCTCATTTGATTGAGATTGGTTTTTAGAAAGTCATATATTTTCCTAAATTATATATATACAATTAGGAAAATATGTGATTTAATTTATTAGATTATTTCCAATTATTTCAGAATTACTAAATAACATATTGACATAAAACTCTTTTCTAAAATTTTCTTGTGAAAAAGATTCTTCAATTCTGTAGTGCAGAACTTTTTTACCATTAATTAATTTTTGAGATTTTTTTTCATTTACTTTAAAAAATATCTCGATTAAAAGTTCATAAAAATATTGTCCTGCCTGTGAGCTGTTATTGAATCTTTTAAAAGTATCATATAATGGGAATAAATCAAGATTAATAACAACATCTTCATTTATTAATCTATTTAATTTATTAAACATATCAAGCTCATTAAATTTTTGAATAAACAAACTTGATGCTTTAGTATTAAGTAAACTTTTTCCTTTTTGATTTATAATCTCTTCATTAACAACTTGTAATAATTCATTCCAATTCTTATATTGGTTATAATAAAAATTTAATTTTTCATTTTCAAATGAAATGGTTACTCCTGTAGAGATTAAATTAAGGACTTGACTTAAACAAGATTTGAAATAAAGAGATTTGATTAGTTTTCTATAATCTCTAATTCTTTCTTCATTTATGGGTTCTCCAAGAGTTAAAACATTCATCAAAAAGTACATTTTTAATTCTTTAATTTTATTTGTTTCAACTAATGAATTGTCTAAATAAACTCTTCTTTGATTTAAAAATGAATTAAATATTGTAAAAATTTGATGACCTGAATAAGCCATCAAATTTGTTTGAGCTAAATTATTTTTATAGGCTGAATTAACCACAGTTAAATAGTGTTGTCTGATACTTTCAACAAATGATTCACTATCAAAATAAATGTCTGGATTAAAGTCTATTGATTTTAATCTACAATTTGTAAACTGATTTGTAATTGCAATATAAAAGACATAAGTAGATAAATCTCCATTAAAAAAAACACTATTTAAATATGTTTCTCCTTTTTGCAAAACAAACTGTTCCTTCCTCAAATAGTCTAAAAAGTTCATCCCAGTTCTATTGACTTCTTCAATGTTCTTCTTTGCTTTTCTTATGTTAAATGTATAATCTACATAAGCATTGACTAAATCATTCTTTTGAGAATTAATATCATAATATTCTACTGAGCCTAATGTTTGATATTTCTGAAGTATTTCAGTTATTCCATTTTTATTTTCTATGAAAGATGGCAAACTATTTTCTAAAATTTCCAAAGGTTCAGACATAACAATATAAATATCTCCCTTCTTTCTTAATCTTGCTACTGCTTGAAGAATAGAAACATATCCTGAAGTAAATACTCCTTTGTTGTTGAAGTATTTAATATCTGTTCTTGGTGGCAGAATTATTACAAGTGTATGATTCTCTTTTGTGATGTTAATTCCAGTTGAAAAATTTGTTCCAATATTGATTTTACTATTATTGTACTTTCTTATAAAGTTTGGATTAAAAATATCATTATAGCAAAAATTTAAAATTGACCTATCAATATCTTTAAAATAAGTCTTTTTTTGCATTTTTTTTAATTGACTTTTAGAATATACTATTACATCAAACCTTTTATTGTTATGTAAAAGTGTTCTAAAAAGACTCTTTAAATTTTCATTTTCTACAATATCATTATTTTCTTGATGTAGGATTAAATGTAAATCACCTTGCTTTTCAGCTATTATTATTCTTTCAGATTCTACTATATGAATATTCTTTTCTGTAAACTCTGATAAATATTTTATTATTTCTTTTGAAGATTCATTAAATGTTGCACTAATCACATAATTTTTATGAACTATATTTTTTAATCTCCAAAGATTAAAAATATATTCTTGTTTAAAAGTGTGTATAGAGTCATGTAATTCATCAAATATTAAAACAACTTTTTTGTTATTTGTTTCACAATATTTAATAAGGCTTTTAAAATATCTCTTTCTTTTATTAGATTGGAATAATGCATCTTCTCCTGGGTTTTCAAGCAAAGCATACACTGTCAAAATATGAACTTTAAAATTATTAGTTTTTGATTTATTAATAAAGTCTTCATCATTTACAGCTCCAAAAACAAATTTTGTATTTGGCTCAGGTTTATCCAAATTCAATAAACTAAAAATTTTTCTTTCATCTACAATTCTTTTACATTCATTATAATATTGTTCAATCAAATTATTATATGGTAATGCAAAAACAACTATATAATCTTCTTTATTGATATATTCAGAAACAATATCAATTATACATTTTGATTTTCCTTGACCAGTACCTGCATTTATTACAGTTGTATTTTTTACTTCTAAATCCCTTATCAAAATAGGCATTAACTCTTCTGAAATATAACCAGTTTCAGGATTAGGACTAATAAACTCTTTAGTTGAGTTATAATAATTAGAATCAAAATCCTCTATATTTATTTTTTTGTATTCTACTGGAACATTTACTAAATCAAAATCTATTGTACTCATAAAACTTAAAATAAAACTGTGCTGTAAAGATATTACAACACAGTTATTTATAAAGCATCATTTATCCAACTTTCTGCTTAAAGTTGAAATCTGTTCACTAACTTTTCTCTGAACCACTTTTGCATAATGGTCTTGAGTAGTTGAAATTTTGGAATGTCCTAAAAGTTCTGAAACCACTTCTATTGGAACATCATTGTAAAGCAATACAGTTGTGGCAAAGGTTTTCCTTGCAATGTGATGAGTTAATTTCTTTTCAATACCTATAATCTCAGCTATTTCTTTTAAATAGGAATTGAATTTTTGATTACTAACAACAGGTAACAATCTTTTATCATCCTGGTATTTTTCAATTATTGAAATAGCTTTAGGCAACAATGGAATTGAAAATTGCCTCTTTGTCTTTTGTCTGAACATATCAATCCACAGTTTCCCATCAAATTTTTTCACTATATGTTTTTGTGTTAGAATAGACATTTCTTGATAAGGTAAACCAGTATAACAACAGAAAACAAACATATCTCTAACTTGTTCCAATCTCTTTTGAGAAAACTTATGATTCTCTAATTTGTAAAGTTCCTTAGTAGTTAGATAAGTTATAGAGTTTATGACCTTTTTGGGTTTATAGAGCAAGAATGGGTCTGTCATTAGAAAACCCTCTGCAATAGCCAATTTAATTATCTTCCTAACCCTTTGAATGCTTTTATTAATTGTAATCTGCTTAAACTTTTTTTCAGTTTTCAAATAGTAATCAAAATCATTTAAGAACTTTAAAGAAATATCCTCTAAAGCTATATTTCTCTTTTTGTATTTATGAAAAAGGAAGTTTTCTATATGCTGTTTGGCTTCTGTAAACTTTGAAAATGTAGATTTAGTGTACTCAATACCTACCAATTTTTCCATTCTTGCATTATGGAGATTAAATACTTCTATTAAAGTTTTTGATGGCTTAATATCTTCTCCTTTGAATTTTAAGTAAATGTCTTCCACATCAAACTGTTCTTTTTGAACTTGAAGAAATAAAAAAGCCTGATTAATTTCTTGTTTAATCAGGCTCAATTGAGTGTTAATTTGTTTATGTTCAGTATCATCAGGAATAGCTTTCTGTAATGAATTATTCCAATTCTCTGGTTTAATAAATAATCCAGTTGCAAATGGCTTTCTTATTCCTAAATATGTAATTCTACACACAATAGGAACTAATCCTTTTTTATTAATCCTGGTTGCTGAAATCACAAACAATATCTTTATTGGTTGTGTAATCATGATAAAATAATTGTTTAAATCTTTAATAAAAAAAGTTGCAACCCAAGTAAAATTTAATTGCAACCCAAATGTTAGCCTTTTTGCAACCCAATACAAAATTTATTGCAACCTAAAAGTTAGCCTTTTGCAACCCTAATTGCAACCCAAAAAAACTAAAATTTGAATTTGTAATAAGTAAGTAGATTTTTAAAAAATCCTTGTAGAATAGATAAGAATAGAATTAAATAAAAAAGCTCCACATTTCTGTGAAGCTTCTTAGTAGCGGGAACAGGACTCGAACCTGTGTCCGCCGTGGCGGATATGAGCCCGACGAGCTTATAGTTTAGAAATTATTTCTTTTATAAACTCTCTGCCTTTTCCTGATTTCAAAAGCTTCTCTCTTTTAAAGCCTCGGATTTTGTTGTGAAAAACTCAACATATATAACTTGCCAAGGCCTAAACTTGATTGTATAACCTTTTTTACTCAAATAATTGTGAGATTTAAAACGTTCAATCAAATTTGACGTAAAACCAACATAAGTTTTACAATAATCCTTAGATAATAATATGTAAACCACAAATTCTTCCATAACTTTATAAAAAAAGCTTCACATTTCTGTGAAGCTTCTTAGTAGCGGGAACAGGACTCGAACCTGTGACCTTCGGGTTATGAGCCCGACGAGCTGCCTACTGCTCTATCCCGCGATGTACGGTTGTAATTCAATAATTCTTAGTAGCGGGAACAGGACTCGAACCTGTGACCTTCGGGTTATGAGCCCGACGAGCTGCCTACTGCTCTATCCCGCGATTTGTGAGTGCAAAGGTACAATCTTTATTTAAAATTACAAGACTTTTTTAAAAATAATGTTTTCTTTCTACTATTTCAGGCGTTATCACTACCTTTGTACCCATAAATATATTGAAATGGAGCACAGAGCAGGTTATGTAAATATTATTGGAAATCCAAATGTAGGAAAATCAACTCTTATGAATGCGTTTGTAGGCGAGCGCCTTTCTATTATCACATCGAAAGCACAGACTACAAGACACCGTATTTTGGGAATTGTAAATGGAGATGATTTTCAAGTTTTATTTTCAGATACGCCAGGAATTATAAAACCAGCGTATGAATTGCAAAATTCGATGATGGATTTTGTGAAATCGGCTTTTGAAGATGCTGACATTTTGGTCTACATGGTAGAAATTGGCGAAAAAGAATTAAAAGACGAAGCGTTTTTCAATAAGATTATCCATTCTAAGATTCCAGTTTTATTATTGTTGAATAAAATTGACAAATCAAACCAAGAACAATTAGAAGAACAAATGCAATTGTGGAAAGATAAAGTGCCAAATGCCGAAATCTATCCAATTTCTGCTTTAGAAAACTTTAATGTCCAAACCGTTTTTGATAGAATTATCGAATTACTTCCTGTTTCTCCAGCGTTTTATCCAAAAGATGCTTTGACTGATAAACCAGAACGTTTCTTTGTAAACGAAACCATTCGTGAGAAAATCTTGTTGAATTACGATAAAGAAATTCCGTATGCTGTAGAAATTGAAACGGAAGAATTCATTGAAGACGACAACATCATTAGAATTCGCGCCGTAATTATGGTAGAACGCGATACCCAAAAAGGAATCATCATCGGTCACAAAGGTGCCGCTTTGAAGAAAGTTGGGATTCAAGCAAGAGAAGATTTAGAAAAATTCTTTGGAAAACAAATTCACTTGGCAACTTACGTTAAAGTAAATAAAGATTGGAGAAGTAACGAGCGTCAATTGAGACGTTTTGGGTATAACCAGAAGTAAGAAGAAAGAGCAAAGATAAAAGATAAAAGATGCCTGATGAATATTCATCAGGTTTTTTTATTCCAAAACCTTATACATTAAGTCTTCTAATTCATGCATTTGTGGCACACCGCGCTCTCGGTTTAATCGTGCCATAAAATAGAGCGAAAACCAAAACACAACCATAATTCCCATAATACTGAAATCTAAAACTACAGATTGTTTTAGTGACCAATGTGTATAAGCCATCATAGCAAAGACTAAAAACAATCCTGCAATGATAAAATGCAAAAACATAAAAAGCGTCCAAAGCAATTGCTCAGGTCCGAACAAACCTTTTACGATGGTTTTACCTTCATTTGCTTCTAATTCTAAATGTAAAAAAGGCGAATAGTATTTTCGTTTTTCTTTGCTGAAATAAAAATACAAATGCTCATCGATTATTTTTATTTGATAATCGGCTTTGAGTTCAGTTTTTAGCTGTTTTGCTTTTTCTAAAATTTTATCGACACTATTTTTTGATTCGACTTCAAACTTTGGTCGTAGTGCAATACTTTTTTCAGGTTCCATTTCTTCTGATTTTAAAGCTAATATATACATTTTTAACAAATGTTGAATAAATTTTACATCCTAGCCCAGATAGAAACGGAAACCCCGCAAATTTTTGACCTATTTTTTCTTTTTATTTGGACAGCGACCTAAGAAGCTGACCGAATAAATTTAGAAAAAAAGAGCTAAAATTGTGGAGTTGTAGTGGATAGCTGGAAAAAGCTCCAAAAAAAATCGTACTTTTGCCGATTCAAAATAAGATTATGAATAATATTGTTGCCATTGTAGGAAGACCAAATGTTGGAAAATCCACATTTTTTAACCGTTTAATTCAGCGAAGAGAAGCTATTGTTGACTCGGTAAGCGGTGTTACGCGTGATAGAAATTATGGAAAAAGTGAGTGGAACGGAAAGGAATTTTCGGTAATTGATACGGGAGGTTATATCAAAGGTTCTGACGATATTTTTGAAGGAGAAATTCGTCGTCAAGTAGAATTAGCTATTGACGAGGCAGATGCTATTGTTTTTGTGGTTGATGTTGAGGAAGGCATAACTCCAATGGATGAGGAAGTAGCGAAATTACTTCGTAAAGTTAAAAAACCTATACTTTTAGTTGTAAATAAAGTAGACAACGCCATGCGTGAAAAAGACGCAGTTGAGTTTTATAATTTAGGATTAGGAGAATATTTTTCAATTTCGGGAATGAGCGGAAGCGGAACAGGAGAACTTTTAGACAAATTAGTTGAAGTGCTACCTGAAATGCCAGAAGTTACCGAAGAAGTGGAACCATTACCAAGATTTTGTGTAGTAGGAAGACCAAATGCAGGAAAATCTTCATTCATCAACGCTTTAATTGGCGAAGATAGATTTGTAGTAACGGATATCGCAGGAACTACCCGTGATGCAATTGACACAAAATACAACCGTTTTGGATTCGAGTTCAACCTAGTAGATACAGCCGGAATTAGACGTAAAGCAAAAGTAAAAGAAGATTTAGAATTTTATTCGGTAATGCGTTCCGTAAGAGCTATTGAGCATAGTGATGTTTGTTTACTAGTTATTGATGCGACTCGTGGATTTGAAGGACAAGATCAAAGTATTTTTTGGTTGGCTGAGAAAAACCGAAAAGGAATTGTAATCTTAGTTAACAAATGGGATTTGGTTGAAAAAGATACCATGAGTACACGTGATTACGAGAGAAAAATTAGAGAAGAAATTGCTCCTTTTACTGATGTGCCGATTTTATTTATTTCAGCTTTAACCAAACAACGTTTATTAAAAGCGTTGGAAACCGCAGTTGAAGTTTTTGAAAATAGAAAACAACGTATTTCGACTTCGAAATTCAATGAGTTGATGTTGCCAATTATTGAAGCAACGCCTCCACCAGCATTGAAAGGAAAATACATCAAGATTAAATATTGCATGCAATTGCCAACACCAACTCCTCAGTTTGTGTTTTTTGCCAACTTGCCACAATATGTAAAAGATCCATACAAACGTTTTATTGAAAATAAACTAAGAGAACAATACAACTTTAGTGGCGTTCCAATTGATATTTATTTTAGACAGAAATAATTGAAAAAACCGAAGTTAACGCTTCGGTTTTTTTGTGGTTTTTGTTAAATTATTCGTAAGAAAATTTTTAATTACACAATAAATATTTTATTTCGCTGTTAATTACAACTTAAACTAATTAACACCTTTCATGTTTCAGAAAATCGCCTGTTTTGCTTTATTTTTATTCTCAATCTTGAGTTTTAGCCAAAGTACTATTTCTTTAAAAGGAAAAATTATTGACAAAAACACTTCCGTTCCTTTAGAATCTGCTACAATATATTTAAAATCAGTAAAAGATTCTACTTTGATAGATTATACGATTTCGGATAAAAACGGAAATTTTACTTTTAAAACAAAAAAAATAGAAAATGCCATCTATTTTAAAATTTCATACATTGGTTATAATGATTTTACAGAAAAAATTGAAAATTTAAAAGCTGATAAGGATTTTGGCTCAATAAAACTAGATGAAAATGTAAGTTCTTTAAAAGAAGTAGTCATTCAATCCGAAGCGCCACCAGTTACAATTAAAAATGACACATTAGAATTTAATGCTTCATCATTTAAAGTTCGTCCAGATGCTAATGTGGAAGCGTTATTAAAACAATTACCAGGCGTTGAAATAGATGAAGAAGGCAAAATTACCGTTAACGGAAAAGAAGTAAATAACATATTAGTCAACGGGAAACCTTTCTTTGGTAAAGATGGAAAAATTGCTACTCAAAATTTACCTGCCGAAATAATTAGCAAAGTACAAGTCACCGATACCAAAACTAAAGAAGAAGAATTATCCGGTCAAGATGCCACTTCTGATGAAAAAACGATTAATTTAACCATTCAGGAAGATAAAAACAAAGGTGTTTTTGGAAAAGCAAATGTGGGTTATGGAACAGATGAACGATACGAATCAAGTTTGTTATTCAACTATTTTAAAGACACGCAAAAGGTAAGTGTTTTAGGTTCTGCTAACAACATCAACTCTGTCGGTTTTTCAATGGATGAGATTTTTGACAATATGGGTGGCGGAAGAAATAGCTCAATCTGGGTTAACGATAATGGTAGTTTTGGAATTAACGGAATGCAGTTTGGTGGGAACAATGGTATAACAACATCAAATATGATTGGCGTAAACTTCGCTGATGAATGGGCGAAAAAGAAAATCAATCCAAATGGAAGTTACTACTATTCGAATACAGAAACGAACAATAATAACAGAACTAACAGAATCAACTTACTTCCTACAGGAAATACAAATACTTTGGCAGAGTCAAAAACTAAGTCTATTTCTGATGGACATAGCATTGCAATGGATTTTGAAATAAAAATTGATTCAACAACAACTTTATATTGGAGTCCAAGTTTTACAAAAAGTGAAATAAAAAATAAGAATTCTGGTTTTGATGCAACATTTGATGAATCTGGAACTGCTTTAAACGAAAACACGAACAATAACAATTGGTCAAGCAATAAAAACACCTTTAAAAATAGTCTTTATTTTTATAAGCAGTTAAAGAAAAAAGGAAGAGGAATTAATTTTTCTTTGAGTAACGAAAACAGCAAAAATGATTCTGATTTATTTACAAAAACAACTACTACTTTTTTTCAGTCAGGAAGTTCAAATGACGAAAGAGACCAATTTAGAGTTGACGCCTCAAAAGACGATAGTTTTAGATTTGAAATGGGCTACAACGAACCTTTAAAAGATTCATTAGTCTTAAATTTTAAAACTGTCTATAACTATAAAAAATCTAATGATGTCAGAGAAACTTATGATTATGACAGCGGATTAAATTCGTATTCAAACTTTAATGATTTGCTCTCAAATGATATTATCTCTTCTACTTCATCCGTAACTCCAATGGTTGGAATTAGTATTCGAAAGAAAAAAATACGAGGAAGTATTTCTATGGGAACAGAAATTATAAATTTTAATAATCAATCTAATTATTTATCCAACTCAACTACGGTAAACAAAAACTATATGTATCCAAAAATGAATGGATATTTGAATATTACATTAGGAAAATCTAAATCGATTTATGGCTATTATTCATACGAAGTAAATTTACCAAGTGCTAATCAAATTTTACCGTTCGAAAATTTAGCAAATCCATTGAATACTATTATTGGAAATGCCGATTTAAAACCTAACGAGAATTACTCACTTTATACCAACTTTAATAATTATGATTATGCAACCCGAAGTGGTTTTTATGCTTATGCTGGAGGAGATTACAACGTAAATCAAATCGTAGCTTCAACTACTTATGATGCCGATTTTAAAGCAACTACAACCTATCAAAATGTAGACAGAGCTTATAATACTTATGTTGGTTTTAGTTTAAACAAATCGTTAAAGAAAGAAAAAAGAACCTTTAAATATGGATTAGGATTGCAGTTTGATTACAATTATGATCAAGGCTTAACCAATGCCGCATTATTTGAATCTAAAGGATTGACACTAAGTCCAAGAGCCAATATTACTTGGTCTATTGACGAAATGATTACGATTAATCCATCGTATAGATACACTTATATTACAAATGATTTCACAAATTATGTTATTGATAACACGAAAAACTTTAAGCATAGTGCTAAGTTAGAAATTACAAGTTACTGGCCTAAAAAAGTAGTTTTAGGAAGTGATTTTGGTTACAACTACAACTCTAATATCGCAGATGGTTTTCAAAAAGATTTCTACTTATGGAATTTGAGTTTGGGATACAATTTCTTCCAAGATAAACTATTAGCCAAAGTAAAAGTGTACGATGTTTTAAATCAAAATATCAGCGCAACCCGAACCATTACACCAACCGCCATTACCGATATGGAAAATACCGTTTTACAACAATATGCTATGTTTTCTTTGACCTATAAATTAGAAAAATTTGGTGGTAAGAAAAAAGAAGGTGGTATTATGTTTATGGATTAAAACAAAAAACTCGTTAGTATTGCTAACGAGTTTTTTTTATGATTACTTTTTAATTAATTTACCAACTTCCGCCAGCTCCACCACCAGAGAAACCGCCACCGCCAAAGCCGCCGCCGAATCCACCTGATGAACCACCACCAAAGCTTCCACCACCAAAACCTCCGTTTCCTCTTCCAAGGCTACTAAGAATGATGATGTCGCCTAAATCTAAACCTCTTGAACCACCACCTGAATTTCCTCCACCCTTACTAGCTTTTGAAATAATCAATATTAGAATAACTACAAAAACAATAATTGGCAAAATTGGAAAATCCTTATTCGATTCTTTTCTAGAACCTTTGTATTTTCCCTTTAAAACTTCAAAAATAGCATCGGCACCTTTGTCTAAACCGCTGTAATAACTTCCAGCTTTGAACTCGGGAATGATGATATTTCGAATAAGTTCTCCGTTAATTCCTGCTGTTAATCTATCTTCTACCCCATATCCTGGAGAAATCCAAATTTCTCTATCGTTTTTGGAAAGTAAAATTAGAATTCCGTTGTCTTCTTTTTCTTGACCAATTCCCCACTCTTGTGCCCATCTTGGAGTCAAAAGTCCAATAGATTCTCCTTTTAAATCATCAATGGTTATCACTACAATTTGAGTCGTAGTAGAATCGGAATAGCGAACCAATTTGTTCTCTAATTCTTTTTCTTCTGTCGGATTTAAAACATCAGCATAATCGTAAACACTCGTTTGAAAAGAAGGTACTTTTGGAATTGTAAATTGAGCATTAGCATAAATTCCGAAAAGGAAAAACACTAGAATAAATAGCTTTTTCATATTAACCTCTCGAAATTTCGTTAGACAATTCATTTGTATCATCCGATTGATATGGGAAATATTTTTTCAATCGTTCGCCAGCTCTCAGAATTCCTTCTACCAAGCCTTTTTTGTAATTTCCTTCTTTAAAATTAGCAATAACAACATCTTTAGTACAATCCCAAAAATCAGATTCTACTACTTTATCGATACCTTCATCTCCAATTATAGCAAACTTTTTATCGGCTACACCTACATAAAACAGCACTCCGTTTCGGTCTTGTGTTTCGTGCATGTGAAGTTCAAAAAAAACCTCCTGAGCTCGGTCAAGAGGTGATTTTTCTGTATGTTCTTCTAAATGCACTCTGATTTCTCCCGAAGTGTTTTTTTCCGCTTCAATAATCGCTTGAACAATTTCTTGTTCGTCTGCTTTTGATAAGAAATCTTCTGTTTTAGACATTATTTTTTCTCTTTATTGAAATCAAATTCTACATCAACTGGTTTTTCAGCACCTGCAACTGCATCAAAATATGGTTTCTCTTTGTAGTTTCCTAAGAACATTGAGTTAGGAAAAACCAAAATGTAGTTGTTGTATTTTTGAACTGATTCGTTAAAACGTGTTCTTGCTGTTAAGATTTGATTTTCTGTACTAGCTAACTCATCTTGTAATTTCAAGAAGTTTTGATTTGCTTTTAAATCTGGATATTGCTCCACAGTAACTAATAATCTTGACAAAGAACTATTTAAGTTTCCTTGCGCTTGATTAAATTGTGTTAATTGTTCTGGCGTCATATTCGTTGGATCAATTTTTACAGAAGTTGCTTCAGAACGTGCTTTAATTACAGCTTCTAAAGTAGATTTTTCAAAATCAGCCGAACCTTGAACCGTTTTAACTAAATTTCCAATAAGGTCATTTCTTCTTTGGTATGAAGTTTCTACATTTCCCCATTCTTTATTTACTTCCTGATTTACACGAACGGCTCCGTTTTTAATTCCGACATACCAAAATCCAAGTATTAATAACAATACCACTAATCCTCCAACTCCTATTATCCAAGGCAAAAATTTTCTCATAGTTTTAAATTTTAAAGTTTATTAATTGTTTATAGTTGATTTTTAATTGTGTTCAATTGTGCTTTAATCGTTTCTAATTTGCTGATAATTTCAAATTTATCTAGCGTTTTTTTCTGCCCCTCTTTTAAATGCGTTTTGGCACCTTCTAAGGTAAATCCTCGCTCTTTTACCAAATGATAAATCAATTGCAAATTCTTTACATCTTCTGGTGTGAACATGCGATTTCCTTTTGCGTTTTTCTTTGGTTTTAGAATATCAAATTCTTTATCCCAAAAACGAATCAAAGACGCATTCACGTTGAACGCTTTGGCAATTTCGCCAATGCTGTAATATCTTTTATTTGGTGCTAATTCTAAATGCATTTTTCAAGTTCAAGTTCAAATTCAATTACAAGTTCAAAACTTCTGAAATCGTTAATCATCAATCTTAAATCGTTAATCCAACGATTGATTTTCTTGGTTAGCTAATTTTGAAATTTCTATATATTCTTTTGCTGAAATACTTCCGTAATAGAAATTCAGCGGATTTACGCGTTCGCTTCCTTTGAAGACTTCATAGTGCAAATGCGGTGCCTGACTTCTTCCTGTACTTCCTACATATCCAATAATATCGCCACGTTTTACTCTTTGACCAGGGCGACAATTGTATTTACTCAAGTGGGCATACAAGGTTTTGTAGCCATAACCATGATTAATTTCAATATGATTTCCATAACCTGATAACGAAGCATCTGCTTTATACACTACTCCATCGCCAGTTGCGTAAATTGGTGTTCCGGTTCTAGCAGTGAAATCCATTCCGTAATGAAATTTTCTAATTTTCGTAAATGGATCACTTCTATAACCATAACCTGAAGCCATTTGTTTTAAATCTTCATTCTTAACCGGTTGAATTGCTGGAATTGCCGCCAATAACTTCTCTTTCTGTTTTGCCAATGCTACAATTTCGTCTAATGATTTCGATTGAATTACCAATTCTTTCGTTAAAACATCTACTCGTTTTGTAGTGTTTTCCATTAACTCAGAATTGTTAAAACCTTGCAAATCTTTGTATCGGTTAACGCCTCCAAAACCTGCTTTTCGTTCTTCTTCAGAAATAGGAGTCGTATTAAAATATATTCTATAAATATTGTTATCCCTATTTTCAATCGCTTCTAAAACATCGTCCATCAAATCCAACTTCTTGTTCAAAACGGTGTAATTTAATTTTAAAGCTTCAATTTCTCTTGCCTGAATTTTATCTTTTGGTGTTTCGAAATAACTCGTATTTATCAATAGTAGAAAAATTAAAAAACCAAACAACGCCGAAGACACCAAAAACAACACAACATAGCCAAACTTCTTCCTTTTTCTTGTCTGAATGCGCTTGTATGCTAAATTTTCTGAATCGTAATAATATTTTACCTTCGACATATATGAAAATATACTATTTTTGTGCCAAATTTATTGGTTGACATAGGTTATACGAACAAATTTAAGAAATGTTTCATTCTTTAGCTATTTTATTTTTAGTTGGGCTATTTTTTTGAACATTTCAATTCGTTTCTTTGTCACAATAAACAAATAAAAACAGATCTAAATTATTGATAATGAAATCGCAAGACATTCGTAAAGCATACCTGAATTTTTTTGAATCAAAAGGGCATTTAATTGTTCCTTCTGCGCCAATCGTTTTAAAAGACGATCCAACCTTGATGTTCAACAACTCGGGAATGGCCCAATTCAAAGAATATTTCTTAGGCAATGGAACTCCAAAAAGTCCAAGAATTGCCGATACGCAAAAATGTCTTCGTGTTTCTGGAAAACACAATGATTTGGAAGATGTAGGTTTTGATACTTATCACCACACCATGTTTGAAATGCTTGGAAACTGGTCTTTTGGTGATTATTTCAAGAAAGAAGCATTAGCTTGGGCTTGGGAATTTCTTACAGAAGTTTTAAAGTTAGACAAAGACCGTTTGTATGTTTCTGTTTTTGAAGGAAATCCAGCAGAGAACGTTCCGTTTGACCAAGAAGCTTTTGATATTTGGAAGCAATACGTTTCAGAAGACCGAATTATCTTAGGAAACAAAAAAGACAACTTTTGGGAAATGGGCGACCAAGGTCCGTGTGGTCCATGTTCGGAAATTCATATTGATTTAAGAACCGATGCAGAACGTGCTGCAGTTTCAGGAAGAGAATTAGTAAATGCCGATCATCCGCAAGTAGTGGAAATTTGGAACAATGTATTTATGGAATTCAACCGTAAAGCTGATGGTTCGTTAGAAAAATTACCAGCACAACACGTTGATACGGGAATGGGATTTGAGCGTTTGTGTATGGCGATGCAAAATGTAACTTCGAATTACGATACAGATGTCTTCACACCGCTTATCGCGAAAGTTGAGGAAATTACAGGATTAAAATATACTTCAAACGAAGTTAAAAATATATCAGAAGAACAAAACAAAACGAACATTGCCATTCGTGTAATTGTGGATCACGTTCGTGCGGTAGCTTTTGCTATTGCTGATGGTCAATTGCCTTCAAACACTGGAGCAGGTTATGTTATTCGTAGAATTTTACGCCGTGCGATTCGTTACGGATTTACGTTTTTAGGAACGAAAGAACCTTTCATCAATAAATTGGTTGAAGTTTTAGCGAATCAAATGGGTGAATTTTTCCCTGAGATTAAATCACAACAACAATTGGTTACCAATGTAATTCGTGAAGAAGAAGCGTCTTTCTTGAGAACTTTGGAACAAGGATTACAATTACTAGATAAAGTAGTAGCGGAAACATCTGGAAAAGAAGTTTCAGGAGAAAAAGTATTCGAATTGTACGATACTTTTGGTTTCCCGAAAGACTTAACGGCTTTGATTTTAAAAGAAAAAGGTTATTCGTTTAATGAAACCGAATTTGAAACGGAATTACAAAAACAAAAAGCGCGTTCTCGTGCAGCTTCGGAAGTTACGACTGACGATTGGAAGGTTTTAATCGACGGAAATGTAGAAACATTCGTTGGGTATGACCAAACAGAAAATAACGTTAAAATCACTAGAATTCGTAAAGTAGATTCTAAAAAAGATGGTGTTTTATACCAAATTGTTTTAGATAATACGCCATTCTATCCAGAAGGTGGTGGACAAGTTGGTGACAAAGGAACGTTAGTTTCTGCTAACGAAACGATTGAAATTATCGATACGAAAAAAGAAAACAACTTAATTTTACATTTTGCCAAACAACTTCCTGAGAATGTAGAAGCTGGATTTGTTGCCAAAGTAAATACTGATTTAAGAACTTCTACTTCTAAAAATCACTCCGCTACGCATTTGATGCATTTGGCCTTGAGAACTATTTTAGGAACACATGTGGAGCAAAAAGGTTCGTTAGTAAATCCAAATTACTTGCGTTTCGACTTTTCGCATTTTTCTAAAGTTTCTGATGAAGAATTACGTCAAGTAGAAGCAAGTGTGAATCAACAAATTGAAGCACAATTACAATTGGTAGAACACCGAAATATCCCAATCAAAGAAGCATTAGATAAAGGTGCAATGGCTTTATTTGGAGAAAAATATGGCGATAATGTTCGTATGATTGAATTTGGAGATAGCAAGGAATTATGTGGTGGAATTCACGTGAAAAACACCGCTGATATTTGGCATTTCAAAATTATTTCCGAAGGAGCTGTAGCGGCTGGTATTCGTCGTATTGAAGCGATAACAGGTGATGCGGTTAAAGATTTCTATAAAAATCAAGAAGATACATTATCGGAAATCAAAGAAGTATTGAAAAATCCACAAGATGTTTTAAAATCTGTCGCTTCATTACAAGATGACAATGCGAAATTGAAAAAACAATTAGAGCAATTAGTTAAAGAAAAAATCGAAGGATTAAAAAACACATTAGTTACTGATTTCCAAGAAATCAACGGCATTCAATTTTTAGCAAAACAAGTAGATTTATCGATGAGTTCGACTAAAGATTTAGCACAAGCTATTGGAACTTCAAAACCAAACGCATTTGTATTCTTAGCATCAGTTGAAGATAATGCTCCAAATATTCACTGTTACATTTCAAAAGAATTAGTAGCTCAAAAAGGGCTAAACGCTGGAAACGTCATCAGAGAATTAGGAAAACTAATCGACGGAAACGGTGGTGGACAACCGTTTTTTGCATCAGGAAAAGGGAAAAATGTAGGTGGAATTAAAGAAGCGATTGATAAAGTGATTGAGTTTGTAAAGTAATATGAGAGCTAAAATATTTTTATTTCTTTTGTTGAATTCTTTTAGTCCAATTTTTGCGCAGCGTTATAAAGTTCTTGAAGGAGAAATAGAAAATTTAAAGAACATAAAGGCGTATCAAGTAGAATTCAATTATGAAAACTTGGAAGTTCATGGTTTTGAATCTGAAGAAGCTTTCTTAAAAGAAAAAATGGAAAAAAGGAAAGCTAATCCTGAAAAAGCAGAAAATTTTAGACGAGATTGGTTTTTAAATAGAGAAAAATATTATCATCCAGCTTTCATTAATTATTTTAATACTTATTTCAAAAAAGGAGAATGCAAAATTGTTGATGATTCACCTTATTTAATGAGGGTTAACTTAACTTGGATTTACCCTGGTTACGCAATAGAACCCTCTAAGTTGTCTGCAACAATTGAATTTGTAGATTCACTTAATTCAAAAAAACTACTTGTAATTCATTTTGAGAAAGTTATTGGTTTTGAGAAAAACGCAGTAGTCGTTGTTAATGAACATGAGAGAGTCATTGGAGCTTTTGAAAAACTGGCTAAAAATTTAGCAGTTCAATTAAAAAGATTTCATTTATAAAAGAAAACCTCTAAGAGTTAAATCTTGTAAGTTTTTGTTTATATTCGCAACAAATTAAACAAAACAAAAAATGAAAAAACTACTTTACCTTTTTACTTTTTTGATGCTTATTTTGAGTTCTTGTTCAAGTGACGATTCAGACGGAATAGCTATTAATTCAGGAAATCTTTTAGGAAAATGGTATTTAAAGGGAGGAACAACTAATAATGGTTCATTTGAAAATCACACACATGATTGCACAACCAATAAAGATTTTCAAGAATTTTTTAATAATGGAGAAATTACTTTTAATGGTTATAACACGGAATGTAATTTAGATGAAATTGAAACTTCATTATGGTTTTTAAATGGAAACACACTTACGGTTACGAATACAAATTTCGACCCTATGATTTATGAATATGAATACGTTATTGAAAGTTTAACTTCAAACGAATTAATATTAAGAGAAACTGTTTCAGAACCTGAAGGAACTTTTGTCTATAGATCAACTTATACAAGAAATTAGAGAAAAATCCCGATAAACTTCAAACACTATCGGGATTTTTTTTATTCTACCACTGCAATCGCCTCAATCTCAATCAACCATTCTTTTTTACCTAAACTTTCTACACCGACTAAAGTGCTTGCTGGATAATTTTCATTTCCAAGAAATTCTTTTCTAACTTTTCTAAAAATAGGTAAATCCACTTCAGGATTGAAATTTACTATGTACGTATTCATTTTCACTACATCTTTAAAAGTAGCATTACCATTTTGAAGTTGCATTTCTAAATTCTGAAATGTAGTGATTGTTTGCGATTCTAAATCATTTCCATGACCAATTTGCCCAGAAATATAAAGTGTTTTGAAACTTCCAGTTTTTACTACTACGGTTTGGGAAAAACCTTCGTTTGGTTCGATGTATTCTTTTTCAATCATTTTGTATTGCATTAAATCTTAAGTAAAAATACTCGTTTTTTGTAAAAAGTAGTTTAAATTTGAAGTCTAAACCTAAATGATTTGCAATTCACTACCAAAATACCCGTTCAAAAAAGCAGTTTTCCAATCGATTATGATTCGAAAATCATGTTGTTGGGTTCATGTTTTGCGGATAATATGGGAGAAAAATTTCAATATTTTAAATTTCAAGCCACTACCAATCCATTTGGAATTATTTTTAATGCGGTATCTTTAGAAAAGTTAATTCGTCGTGCTGTTGAAAATAGAATGTTTACCGAAAACGACATTTTCTTTCATAATGAGTTGTGGCATTGTTATGAAGTGCATTCCGAATTATCAAATCCAGATAAAGAAATATTCTTAAGTAATTTGAATTCTATTTTAGAATCGACACATCGACACATTGCCTCATTAACACATTGTATCATAACACTAGGAACTTCATGGGTTTACAGAAATATAGAAACCAATGAAATTGTTGCCAATTGTCATAAAGTGCCGCAAAAACAGTTTACAAAAGAATTACTTTCGATTGAACAAACCGAAAAAAGTTTACAAAACATTGTTTCATTAATTCATTCAGTGAATCCAAATTGTAATTTCGTTTTTACGGTTTCGCCTGTGCGACATATTAAAGATGGTTTTACAGAAAACACGCTAAGTAAATCGCATTTGATTGCAGCAATTCACAAAACAATCATCCATCACCCATCACCCATCACCTATTTCCCAGCTTATGAAATTATGATAGATGAGTTGCGTGATTATCGTTTTTACGCTGAAGATATGTTACATCCGAATCAAACTGCAATCGATTATATTTGGATTCAATTCTTTGAAAATTATATTTCAGAATCTGAATTTGGATTGATGAATGAGATTTGCTCTATTCAAAAAGGATTAAAACACAGACCTTTTAACCCAAATACAGAAAGTCATCAAAAATTCTTAAATCAACTCGATTTAAAAATCCAAACCATCCAAAATCAATATCCTTTTATAAAATTTTGTTAAAATACGGCAATTGTCGTATTTCAGAAGTTTTCGCTTTTTATGAATTTTGACTAATCAATAATAATAAAAATTCACACTCATGAAAACTTTAAAATTATCCTCAGTAGTTTATCTATTTGTTTTATTTTTAGCTACTACAAATTCTTTTTCACAAAAAGTAATTAACGCCAACGAAGTAACTCCTGCTTTTTTAAAAGAAACTTTTGACAATGCTTACATTGAAGTGCTTGAAGTAAAAGATACTTATATTAAAGTTAAAGATGTTTACACCATTTATTTAGATATTGATGCTAACAAAAGATATGTTACTCTTAGTGGTGTTTATAATTTAGTTGAAGGAACGACTAAAAGAGATGCGTTAGATTTAGTTAATAAATTAAATGCAGAAGTAGCGTTAATAAAAGTGTATTATTCTGAATCAACAAACTCTATCACCTATTACTACTACTTCTGGACAGAAGGTGGTTTTACTCAAAAATCATTAATCGGTGCGCTTCGCTTATACAAAACAGCATTAAATCTTTCTTTAGATAAAGATACCGCTAAACTGATTAAATAATTTGTTTTTTATAGTTTGATTACGGAAAAGCGGATTGTCATTTGGCAATTCGCTTTTTTTAAATACGTCAAATGTCGTATAGGAAATAGTGCCGTTTTAGACGAATTTTACATTGAAATTAAACCCTGAGTTATGTCTAAATTATTTCTTTCCATCGAATCATTGAGTCAAAAGAAAGAATTATTTATTATTCTTTTTAGACTATTCGTTTTACTTTGTTTGCTATTGAATATTTATAATCTTATTTACGTATTACATTAATTTAAACGTATTTTAAATTTGATTTTATACATTTATAGTAACAATGATTCCAATTTTAAAATGAAGAATACTATAATATACCTGTTCGCATTATTTCTTTCTCAGCTATTTACTTTTAGCTGGAGCCAAACTTATAGTACAAAACAAATAGATTCGGTTTTAAATATGCCATACGATGATATTGTTGCGAATACTTCCAAGTCATTACAACTGTTCAATAAAGTTTTATCGGATGCTAAAAAACAAAACTACAAATTAGGTGTTGCGAACAGTTACGATAAAATGGCGCTATGTTATTTTTATCAAAATAAATATGACTTACAAGCCAAATACATTTTTATGGCAATTGATTGTTTTAATCAGTTAAAGCAATACAACAAAGTAGCTTCGCTTTACGGAAGTTATGGTTATCATTTAAAAAGACGCAATTTAGATTCTGGAATTTTGTACATGCAAAAAGGATTAAAAATTGGAGAAAAATACAATTCAGAATACGAACTAAGAGCTATTTATGACAACTACGGCGTTTTAAAAGAAATGAAAAAAGAGTACGACAGTGCTTTTTTATTCTACAATAAATCATTGAATTTAAAAGAAAAAGCAAATGATAAAATTGGAATTCCGTATAGTTTGAATAAAATCGGAATGCTTCAATTAACCTTAAAACAATTTGCTAAAGCAAAACAAAATTTAGACAAAGCCTATCAAATTAGATTAGAAATTGACGACAAAATTGGAATTGCCGAAAACCTAAATTTCTATGGTTATTATTATTTTGAAACCAAAGACCATCAAAAATCAATTGAATATTTCAACAAAGCTCTCGATTATAGCAAAACATATAATTACAACTATTTAACTCAAGACAATTATCAAAAATTATCTGAGTTGTACGAATTAAATTCCGATTACAAAACAGCTTTAGACAACTTTAAGAACTACACGGCTTATAAAGACAGTATTTCGAATATCAATCTCCGAATAAAACAAGCCGAACTTGACACAGAGTTTGATACGGAGCGAAAAGAAAAAGAAATTTTAGAACAAAAAGCTGATTTGGCGGTTAAAAACACCTACATCGTAATCATTGTTTCACTCTTAATTTTATCAATAATTGTTGGCTATTTTATGCTAAAAAATCAAAAAATGAAAACGCTTCAGCTTCAAAAAGAAAACGAATTAAAAGATGCGTTACTGAAAATCGAAACTCAAAATCGTCTTCAAGAACAAAGACTTCAAATTTCAAGAGATTTGCATGATAACATTGGAGCGCAACTTACTTTCATCATTTCATCTGTCGATTCTCTAAAATATGCTTTTGCCGATGGAAATCCAAAGTTAGAAGACAAATTAAACAATATTAGTTCGTTTACCAAAGAGACAATTTATGAATTAAGAGATACAATTTGGGCCATGAACAAAGAAGAAATAACGATTGAAGATTTAAAAACTAGAATTTCAAACTTTATTGATAATGCCCAACTTTCATTAAACGGAATTCAATTTAATTTTAATTTCAACACAAAATCGTTTCAATCATTTAGTTCTAGAGACGGGATGAATATTTATCGTTTGATACAAGAAGCGGTAAATAATGCTATAAAACATGCAAAAGCAAGTCAAATTGACGTATCTTTAACTGAGTCGGACAATAAAATCAATGTTATTATTTCAGACAACGGAAAAGGATTTGATTTGGCAACAGCTGAAATTGGTAACGGACTTAATACAATGAAAAAAAGAGCTACCGAATTAAAAGGAGATTTCAGTATTGAAACCAATGAAAATGGAACAACAATATATTTAAGCTTACCAAATCAAAATGAATTTTAACTAGACTAATCATCAAAGAAATGCAAAAAGTAATCAAAACTGTTATCGTAGACGACAATACGTTCCTAATAAAAGCTATTCAGGAAAAGCTTTCTTTTTTTGATGATATTCAAATAAAATTTACTGCTTTAGACGGTTCTGATTTACTGACTAAAATAAGTAACAATCATAACATCGATGTAATTTTAATGGACATCGACATGCCTGTTTTAAACGGAATTGAAGCCACCGAAATCATAAAAAACAAATATCCGCATATAAAAGTTATTATGTTGACTGTTTTTGATAATGATGAAAATATTTTTAATGCAATCAAAGCAGGAGCTGATGGTTATTTATTGAAAGAAGTGGAGCCTAAAACATTATACGAAGGCATTATCGATACTCTTAACGGAGGCGCAGCTATGAATCCATCAATTGCATTAAAAACATTAAAATTACTTCGTAATCCAATAGATTTAGACAATAAAAAAGAAGAAGAAATCATTAAATTATCAGGAAGAGAAATCGATGTTTTGGAGCAACTCAGCAAAGGTTTAAATTATATTAATATTGCTGAGAATTTATTTTTATCTCCGGCAACGGTAAGAAAACACATTGAAAATATTTACACAAAACTTCAAGTTCACAATAAATTAGAAGCCGTTCAAAAAGCCAAGAAGAACAATCTCATTTAAAAAAATACGCTATTTGACGTATTGATTTTAGATTCAAAATCTTGCAATTTTACTACATTATAAATTTGACAAAATGAAGCGGACTGTTGGTACATTTATAAGAAAAAACAAAATGACCATGATTATAGTAATCATAGTCATTCTATTCTTGTTATTGAATTGTTATAATATTTTGTATTGCAATTAACTATTTACTATTTCAATTTCTAATTGCACGTTTTCCCAATCTTCTAATAATTGTTCTAACTCTTTTTTCTTCTTTTCATAAGCTGCAAAAAAAGTAGCATCTTCAATATGTTTATCATAGTTAGAAGCTAACGCCTTATCATCGGCTTGAATGTCTTTTTCTAATTGCTGAATTTGACTTTCGATTTTGCTTAATTTATTCTGAAGTGCTTTCGCTTTCTTTTGGTCTTCGTATGAGATATTTTTTACTGTTTTATCAGCATTTGTATTTACTACAACATCTTTCTTCTCAATTTCGCGCATGTTCATGGCGTTTTTTTGCTCTAAGAAGAAGTTGATATCGCCCAAATACTCTCTGATTTTTTGATCTTTGAATTCGTACACAATATTTGACATTCCTTGCAAGAAATCACGGTCGTGAGACACCAACAACAAAGTTCCTTCAAACTGCTTTAAAGCGGCTTTTAAAACGTTTTTAGACTTAATATCCAAGTGATTAGTTGGCTCATCCATTACCAAAACATTTATCGGTTGTAAAAGCAATTTACAAAGTGCTAAACGATTTCGTTCACCACCCGAAAGTACTTTTACTTTTTTCTCTACATCGTCGCCACGGAACAAGAACGAACCCAACATATCGCGCACTTTTGAACGATTCGTATCGGTTGCAGCTTCTAACATCGTATCTAACAATGTTTTTTCACCATCTAAATATTCAGCTTGATTTTGAGCGAAGTAACCTAATTGTACATTATGTCCAAGTTTGATGGTTCCTTCGTATTCAAATTCATTTACAATAGCTTTCATAAACGTTGATTTCCCTTGACCATTTTGTCCAACGAAAGCAACTTTACTTCCACGTTCTACTAAAAGCGAAATGTCTTTCAAGATAACTTTATCGCCATAAGCTTTGGTAACGTGTTCGGCCTCTACCACAACTCTTCCTGGCGTTTGCGATACTGGAAACGAAATATTCATCACCGAATTGTCGTCTTCATCAACTTCAATTCGTTCTACTTTATCTAATTTTTTAATCAACGACTGCGCCATCGATGCTTTAGAAGCTTTGGCACGGAACTTTTCGATTAACTTTTCAGTTTCTTCAATTTTTTTGGCTTGATTTTTTTGGGTTGCCAATTGCTTTTCACGAATCTCCTGACGCAACACTAAATATTCCGAATACGGTTTACTAAAATCGTATGCTTTTCCTAAAGAAATTTCGATAGTTCGATTCGTTACATTATCCAAAAACATTTTATCATGCGAAACGATTACGACAACTCCAGTGAAATTTCGTAAAAAACCTTCTAACCAAATGATACTTTCAATATCTAAGTGATTCGTTGGCTCATCTAAAAGTAAAATATCGTTTGATTGCAATAACAATTTTGCTAATTCAATACGCATTCTCCAACCTCCAGAGAAAGTATCGGTTTGATTGTCGAAATCCTCTCTTTTGAATCCAAGACCTAACAGAATTTTCTCAGTATCTCCAACATAGTTATATCCTCCAAGAACTTCATAATGATGCGTGACATCACTTAATTCTTCAATCAAATCGGAATATTCTTGACTTTCATAATCCGTACGAGTTACTAATTGATGATTGATTTCATCTATTCGGAATTCGGCACGTTTAATTTCTTCGAAAGCCATATAGGCTTCCTCCAAAACTGTTCTTCCTTTAACAAAATCAATATCCTGACGAAGAAATCCGATTTTAACTTCTTTTTCTGTTGCGATTGTTCCACTGTCAGGTTTAAAATCTCCCGCAAGCATTTTCAACATGGTTGATTTTCCTGCACCATTTTTTCCTACAAGTCCAACTCTGTCTCCAGAACCTAATCTAAAAGTTACTTCTTCAAAAAGATAGGTTCCACCAAATGAAACCGATAAATTATGTATGTTTAGCATTTGAAAAGTTTATGAGTTTAATGGGTTTAAAAGTTTACACTAAAAAACTTAAATTCACCTTAAACTAATTGATATTTGTAATAATTGTTACACAAGAAATTATATGTTATCGTACCTTTGTGTAAAATATTTTGCAAATGTTAAAAAAAGGATCCAAATTAAATAGTATTTTAACAGGAAGTTGTCCTACTTGCAATGAAGAAAGCATGTATTTAGACAAAAATCCGTATAATGTTCTAAATGTGTACAAAATGCACGAAAATTGTAGCCATTGTGGAACCAAATATAAAATTGAGCCTTCGTTTTTTTATGGAGCTATGTATGTGAGTTATGCTTTAGGAATTGCTTTTGGCGTAGCGGCATTTATCATCACCTATTTCTTTGTTGGTGAAAAGAACTTGGTAAACAATTTTATTGGAATAATAATTACATTAATCGTTTTTATGCCAGTAATTATGCGTTTATCGAGAAACATCTGGATAAATATGTTTATGAGTTACGATAAGGATTGGAAACAACACAAGGGTGAAAAGAAAGCCACACTTAGATAAATAAAAAACCGAAACAAATTAGTTTCGGTTTTTTTTATAACATCTTATTATATCAATTTCTTTTTCCAAAGGAATATTGTTTTCTATATGCTGGAATAATTGATTGGCTAAATACGGACCAAGCATTACACCTCGAGTTCCTAAACCATTTAAAACATGAAGTTGTTTAAACTCAGGATGCGTACCAACTAATGGTCTTCTATCTTTAACTGTAGGTCTAACGCCTCCAAAATGCTTCACAACTTCAAAATCGCATGATATTAATTCGGATAATTTTTCGATTAATTCCTGTTTTCCTTCCTCTGTTGGAGTATTGGTTTTGTCTTTCCAATCGTATGTAGCTCCAACTTTGTATAAATCATTACCAATTGGGAGAATAAAGACACTTGATTTTATAACAACATCTAAATCTAAATTTGGTGCTTTAATGATGAGTAACTCGCCTTTTGTACCATCCAAAGGCAAATCGTTAAAATAAGGATTAGCATGTAATCCAAAACCTTCTGCAAAAATAATATGTTTGGCTTTTATGTCTTTATATTGAATTCCGTTTTCCAAAAATTCGATTTCGTCATAATTAAAACCTTCGTTAGAAAAGCTATATAGTGATTTCAGATAATTTGAATACGCTTCAATCAAAGTTGAAATTTCCAAATAACCGGTATGATTTACTTTTCCATAGTGAAATGGAGAAGCAATATTTTCATAAGAAGTTGTAACTAATTTAGCATCTAAAAAGGGAGCTAAATTTGGCTTATCTGCAGCTTGAAACCAATTATTTTGCTCTTCAACCGAATACAATTTTCGAAGAATTGGCAATTCAAAATCGAAGACTACATTCAATTTAGATTGAATTTTATGGTATAAAGGAAAAGCGAAATCAATTTGCTCCTTTGCTTTCCATACTTCACTGAATCTTTTTAAAACTACTGGGTTATATAATCCACCAGCAACACGAGAAGAAGGTTGCGAGTTGTTATCAAAAACAAAAACAGTTTTATTGTTTTGCAAAGCAATTTCTGCAAATGAAATTCCTGCTAAACCATTTCCAACGATTATAAAATCTATCATGGTGTAAAATTAAAAAACTCTTACCAAATGGTAAGAGTTTTATTAAATGAAATTGGAGAAATATTATTAATAATTCCACATATCTTGTTCGAAGTCACGAATCTTTTCTTTTACACGATCCGATTCTAACAATTGCATTTGAGCGTTTTCTTTCATGTAGTCAGCAATCTTACGGTCTCCGTAAACATTTTCTTCTAAATAAATCATACCGCTAAAACGACGAGCGTTTAACATATGGTCAAAAGAAAATGGCATTGCCGAGTTTCTGTTATTAAAAGCTTTTGCTTCATGAAGAATATCTCTTGTTGAAGGGAAATAAACCCAGAACAAATCGATATATTCTAATTCAGCATCACTATTTTTCTTAGAGAAAACATCAGGAACAACAGGACAAATACCTAATAAACGGTACTTTAATTCCCCTTGTCTTTTATCAAAATACCAATATCCAACTATTCTGTAAGCTGTTACATCATAAGCTTCGATTTCAGTTTTTCTGATATACTCCTCATCAATTTTTTTGGTACCTTTTCTATAAGCATCCATATCTTCATTCATTTGCTCACGACCAACATCTGTTGTATCTACAGTGTACAATGAAGCTTCGATATCTTTAAGGGTTTTCTTAGTAGTAAAATAACTTGAGTCATAAACTTCAGTAATTTTACCTTCTTTGATACCATTAATTAAAACATTATAAAGAGGTCTTCTATCTGGAGATGACATAACATCACCATCTACAGGAAAGTATAGAGGGAAATTAACTCTTTCATCAAGATCTACATATTCCCAAATACGTTTTCCCATTAAGATATCTCTATCATGAACATACCCATAAGGCAACGGTTTGTCATTATCAGCACTTAATTCTGCTTCTGTTTTTTTCCCGATTTGATCAGGTGTTTTAGCATTTAATAAGTTTGACTGAGCAAAAGTAGTAGCGCTTAAACCTAATACTAAAATTGCAATACTATTTCTCCAATTCATTTTATTCATTTTTTATTTGGTTTAAAAAGATAAACTCAAATTAATTTAAATTATTGTATTTCGTAAGTACAAATTGATACTTTTTTAGCCATCTGATCAATACCTTGGAAACTAGCTTTAATCTCAGAAATAACTACAACATCACCTTTTTGTGCTTTTGCAATTGCAGATTTAGCTCTACCATCCATTCTATTACCAGAAACTACAATTGTAGGTTGTCCTGGAACTTTAACGTTAAATTGTGTTACGTTAACAGTAACAGGGAAGTCGAAATCTTCCATAACAGCAGTAACTGTACAAACCTCTAAGTTAGATTTTGGACCTTTATTCTTTTCAGAACCACCAACTTTTCCAGTTGGAGCAGGTAAACCTTTAATTCTAAATACTTGAGCACTTGACATTGCTTTACCATCAGGCATAGTAGCATTTACGTTAATTTTAACTTCGCTACCAGCTCCTGGTTTTAACATGAATTTACCATCACCAACTTTAGACATTCCTGGAGCACTAGCATTTACTTTATTAGAAGCAATACCTGGAACAGAAATAGAAATTGGATTAGGAACTCCACGGTAAACAACATTCATCTTATCAGCTGAAATGATAGCTTGGTTAGGACGTGGAACAACAACATAAGTACCTTCGAATTTTAATGGAATTTCTTTACCATCTTCTAAGAATCCGAACTCTCCAGAAATAGTTTGTTCTCCAACATTACCAGCAGTCATAGAGATAACAGCTTGACCGTTTTCAATTTTACCAGGACCTTTGAAAGATGTTGGTTGAGTGTTAGCATCATAACGACCTAAAACTACTTTACCTTTAACAGCTTCACCTTGGAAATAAGCATTTTTCTCTAAAACTACAATAGCTTGAAAGTTTTTCATAGAAGCTGCAGATTTTAATGCATTTCCTAAGAATAAGTTGTAAGCTCCAGCTTCTGTATTTTTAACATCATTCTGCATAGCAGTTAAAAATGTTAAAGTAGAAACTGCAGGGAAACCTTTAGTTTTATAATCTAAAAATTTAACTTTAACACCTTCTCTGTTAGTAATATCACCAGTTGAGAATTTTTTCTCGATTTCTTTAATAAAAGGAATGTATTTTACATCATTTCCTAATACTTTTTTGATATCAGCAACATACTTGTCAATTTTAGAAACGATTTCAGTTCCTCTTGGACTATATCCATCTCCTTGAAACCATTTTTCGTCAATAGTTGATTTGTCCATTGATTCGAAAGGTAATTTACCAGTTTCATCTGGTTCGATACCTTCAGTAACTTCAGCTTTTACAGATTCTAAAAAAGTAGAAAATTCTTTTGAAATTTTAGCAACTTCTTTAGCTTTTTTTGCAGGCTCAGCATATTTTGCTGGCTCATCTGCAGCCTTAGTATTTAATGCAGATAACAAAGTCTCGTTAGACTGATCTGTTAATTTGTTTGATTCTGTAAATTTGTCATTAAAGTTACCAAAAGCCGTTAATACTTCTTTTGACATATTTAATGCCAACATTGCGATGAAAACCAAGTACATCAGGTTAATCATCTTCTGTCTAGGGGTTAATTTTCCTCCTGCCATTTTTCCTTTAAATTAGTTTTTAATTAATAAAATATTTAATGATAAAACTAATTATCCTCTGTTACTCATAGCAGATAACATACCTCCATAAACTGCATTTAAAGACGCAATGTTTGAAGTCATAGATTGCATTTGCTCTTTTAATTTAGCAGCATTTTCAGCAATCTCTTTGTTTGCTTGTGCATTTCTATCAGCACTTTCTAATTGTACTTTATATAAACTGTTTAAAGCTTCCATTTGAGCTGCAGCTGTAGTCATTTCTTCAGCATATTTCTTTTGACCAGCCATTGCATCAACAGTTGGAGAAATTGATTTAGCAGCACCTTCGAAGTTTTTAATACTGTTTCCTAAGCTTGCCATTAATTCACCATCAATTTTAGCTTCTTTCAACATATTATCTAATTTTTGAGATAATAAACCTTGAGCTTCAGCTGGGTTTTCTTTTTTATCTTTTGGTTTAGCTTCACCACCTGCTAATTCAGGGTAAACTAAAGACCAATCTAATTCATTCTCTACTGGTTCAAATGCTGATAATGCGAAAATTGCAGCTTCAGTTAATAAACCGATTACAAGCATTGGTCCTGCCCCTGGCCAGTGCATTAATTTAAATAATGCTCCAACGATTACTACTGCCGCTCCCATTCCATAAAGGAATCCCATCACTTTTTTGCTTAAAATTGCCATAATAAATAAAATTTAGTTAGTTAAGTTAATTATATAATAAAATTGGTTAAATACTATTTAGGTCTGTTGCCAGTTGCAGCTGTACCCATGTAATCTTGAACTGTTCTGAACCCGATGTAACTTCTTGCAGAATCAGCATACTCATAATCACGAGTTGAAACTTGTAAGAAATAAGCAACATCTTTCCAAGAACCACCACGAACAACTTTTCTTTGGTTTTTCTTATCAGCAACATGTGGATTCATTGTAGAAACGAATTCGTAAGCTTCAGCATAGTAAGAAGACTCAGTCCACTCTGAAACGTTACCTGCCATGTTATATAAGTTATAATCATTTGGCTCATATGATTTAGCTTCTACAGTGTATAAAGCACCATCAGCAGCATAATCACCACGGTTAGGTTTAAAGTTAGCCATAAAACAACCTCTGTCATTTTTAGCATAAGGACCTCCCCAAGGATAAGTAGCTCCTTCAATTCCACCTCTTGCAGCATATTCCCATTCCGCTTCAGTTGGTAAACGGAATGAATTTACTTGATCTCTTCCTTTTTTCTTTTTGATAAATGCATTTTTATACATTGTTCTCCAAGCACAAAATGCTTTAGCTTGATTCCAAGAAACACCTACCACAGGATATTCTCCGTAAGCTTGATGCCAGAAATAATCATTATGCATTGGCTCATTATAAGAATAAGCAAAGTCTTTTATCCAAGCAGTTGTATCAGGATAGATTTCAATAGGTGGTGCATCTTCGTAGAAGTTTTTACGTCCTTTTTTCTTAACAGCCTTGTTTAAATCAACTTGATTGTATTTGAATTTTAACTTAGAAGCATCAATAGTTTTTAAACCATTGTATGATTCTGACTCAGGTAAATACATTGAATCCATTACTTCTACATAATGCTCATCAGGATATTTTCCAGGCTCTTTTATAAGTTTGATTTTTTTATTTAACTTTCTTCCAGCATAAATATCATCATCAGTTCCAACACTGTAATAATTTTCATACATATACTTATCGTACGGAGTCATTTTTTCAGGATCAACGTCAGCAAAGGCAAAATCACCAATACTTCCACCTTTTCCTCCACCAGAACCAGGCTTTTGACCTTGTTCATCAGCAAGAATAGCTAGGCGCGTTCTGATAGTTGAATCTTTTACCCATTCAACAAACTGACGGTACTCACTATTAGTAATTTCCGTTTCATCCATATAGAATGAACGAACCGTAACTGTTTTAGTAGGCGCGTCTTGAATGTTAGCTAAATCATCATCGGCTTTACCCATAATAAAAGCTCCTCCAGGGATTAACGTCATACCGTAAGGTTTCTCGGGATGCCATTTTCTCCCTTTAACTCCTACTAATTCTCCTTTATCGCCTTTACCACAACTGATAAATAATGACAAAATTGCTGAAAATGCAACAAACTTCTTCATATAAACTTGGGTTAAATGTAATTTCTATTTAAGGGCGTAAACCTATTCAATAATTTTGAAAAAAACAACATTTTTTTAAAAAACGTGCAAAAAATATTGAATTTTAGCATTACACCTGTTTTAACAATGCTTTAACACTTTGAAAAATAACGACTTTTACAAAATATTCCTTCTTTGGGCTTTCCACCATCTTTCTGGAATTTCCTGCTCGCAAGCTGCTAAATAATCTTCATGTGTGCAAGGTAATAACGTATTTCTTTTTAATTTATTGTTAACATTTGTTAAAAACGGTATTTCAATCCACCATCTTGCGGTTTTATTACTCTTGTAAAAGATTAATTCTTCATCTTCTATAGGAACAATATACTTTATATAGTTCTCTTTTGTTCCAAATGGATACTCATTTGAACGAAAACAAAATCCTTCAATAAAATACCACAGCATTTGAGCTGTTAAAACAACTTCATTTCCATTTGGATTAAAATTAAAAATTCCAAATGAAGTTACTTTATCACTAATTCCAGCATAACGTGTTAGAGCGCAAATTTCTTTTCCTGTAAATCCGTTTGGATTAAAAACAGCAAAATTTCCTGAATAAGACGATTGTACCGAATTCATATCGATACTTACCAAATCCGCATCTCTAAAAACAGGTTCTGCTACGGCAATGTTGTTTGAAACTTCTCCTAAACGATAGGCTTCAAAGTATAATTTCTCGATTAAATCGATTTCTTCTTGCGAATTAAAATACGTTTGAAAACCTAAGTTACTGAAATTAAATAGATTATTAGGTTCTTCTACGATAATTTTCGACAAATAAGACTCCGAATCCAATTTATTCTCTTTAGAAAAATCAAATTGATTGTCTACGGAAACCAAATTTACCATTTGATCTAAATTATCATAACCGCGATACATTGGATAAGTTAAATCTTGACTTCCACCAATAACAACTGGAATAATTCTTTTCTTAATTAACTCAGCAATCAAACTTTTTACAACAAAATAGGTGTCTTCAATACTAGCCCCTGCCTCAATTGACCCTAAATCTACAATGGAAGCATTCCAATTACCAGGAAAAAGAATGTAAAATTGCTTTCTGAAATAGTCGAAAGAAAAATCATCATTGTCTTTTGCATTTCCTCTAAACTCATTTACTGTAAAAATCGCTATAGCAACATTATCTAAAACAGGAAAATCTGTCTGCGTATGAAACACCACTTTTTTTCCCAATGTTTGATTGGATAACTTAGAGATATATTCCTCTACAGAAGTTGAAATAGGTTGTAAAAAATCAAAAACCATTGCTTATTTCTTTTTAGCGGTTGTTTTCTTAGCTGGTGCTTTTTTTGTCGCTGTCTTTTTAGCTGGTGTTTTCTTTTCAATCATTTCCTGAACTTGCACCAATGTTAATTTACTTGCATCAACATCTTTACTCAATTCAATTTTGATTTTACCTTTGGTAATTACAGAACGACCCCAACGTGCTTTTTCCACTTTAATTCCTTCCTCTTTCCAATCGTGTATTACTTTATCAATGTCTTTTTGTTGTTTTTCTTCAATTAACTCATTCAAATCTGACTGCGATAAATTATCGAAGTTGTATTTCTTATTTACATTAATAAACATTCCATTCCATTTAATGAAAGGTCCAAAACGACCAACACCTTTTTGAATTGGTAATCCATCATAAGTTCCAATTGGTGCATCAGCCTGAACTTTCTCATCAATTAAACCTTGAGCGGTTTCCATAGTAACATCCATTGGATCTACTCCTTTTGGTAAGGAAATAAACTGAGAACCGAAACGAACATAAGGACCAAAACGACCATTATTCACTTCAATTTCTTCTCCTTTATATGTACCTAATTGTTTTGGAAGTAAAAATAAGTTCAATACTTCTTCCAAAGTGATATTTCCAATATTTTGATCTTGACGCAAACTAGCAAACTGCTTGTTTTCATCTTCGGCATCTCCAATTTGAGCCATTGCTCCATATTTTCCTAAACGAACCGAAACTTGTTTTCCAGAAACAGGATGTACTCCTAATATTCTTTCACCGCTTTCTCTATCTGCATTTTTCTCTACATCGACTACATTGGGATGGAAGTGTTTGTAAAAATCGTTCATCATTTTAGCCCAATCTACTTTTCCTTCTGCAATTTCGTCGAAATCTTGCTCTACTTTTGCTGTGAAATTGTAATCTAAAATCGTGTTGAAGTTTTTCACTAAGAAATCATTCACGATAATTCCGATATCGGTTGGGACTAATTTTCCTTTATCTGAACCAACATTTTCAGTTAAAACTTGAGATTTTACTTCTCCTCCTTTTAACATCAACTGGTTGTATTTTCTTTCTTGACCTTCGAAACTTCCTTTCTCTACATAAGTTCTAGCAATAATGGTAGAAATAGTTGGCGCATACGTTGATGGACGACCAATTCCTAATTCTTCCAATTTTTTTACCAAAGAAGCTTCTGTGTAACGACTTGGTGGACGCGAAAAACGCTCTGTTGCCGTGATATAATTATTGATAAGTTTTTCGTTTACTTTTAAAGCTGGCAACATTCCTTCTTGTTCCTCTTCGTCATCATCATGTCCTTCTAAATACACTTTTAAGAAACCTTCAAATTTGATAACTTCTCCAGTTGCTGTAAAAGTTTCAGAATGATTACTAGCTTCAATTTTTACATTCGTTCTTTCTAATTCCGCATCGCTCATTTGAGAAGCTAATGTTCTTTTCCAAATCAATTCATACAAACGTGCTTGATCTCTATCAATATCAACAGTATGTCTTGACATATCCGTTGGACGAATCGCTTCGTGCGCTTCTTGTGCTCCTTTTGATTTGGTATTAAAATTTCTCGGTTTAGAAAACTCTTTTCCGTAATAACTGGTAATTTCAGCTTGAGCTGCTGTCATTGCTTCTTGCGATAAATTAACGCTATCCGTTCTCATATAAGTAATAAGTCCAGCTTCGTATAAACGTTGAGCAATCTGCATGGTAATCCCAACAGGTAAATACAATTTTCTAGCTGCTTCTTGTTGCAACGTTGAAGTAGTAAATGGTGCTGCTGGTGATTTTTTTGTGGGTTTGGTTTCTAAATCTCCTACTTTGTAAGAGGAACCTATATTTTTTGTTAAGAAATCTTCCGCTTCCTTTTTAGTTGCAAAGTTCTTAGGCAATTTTGCTTTGAATGTTTTTCCAGCCTCATTAGTGAATTCTGCTGTAATACTGTAAGAAGCTTCTGGTTTGAAATTTTGAATTTCTCTTTCACGCTCCACAATCAAACGAACGGAAACCGATTGTACACGACCAGCTGATAATCCTCCTTTTACTTTTTTCCAAAGTACTGGCGATAATTCGTAACCTACTAATCTATCTAAAACTCTACGAGCTTGTTGTGCGTTTACTAAGTTGTAATCAATTCCTCTTGGATTTTCGATTGCTTTTTGAATAGCAGTTTTCGTAATCTCATGAAAAACAATACGCTTTGTTTTTTCTGGTTTTAAATTTAATTCTTCAGATAAGTGCCAAGAAATTGCTTCTCCCTCACGGTCCTCATCGGAAGCCAACCAAACCATTTCGGCATTTTTAGCTAATCCTTTTAATTTGGTCACTAATGCTTTTTTATCAGCCGAAACTTCATATTTAGGTTTAAAACCATTCTCTACATCTACCCCAATTTCTCTCGAAGGCAAGTCGGCAATATGTCCATAACTCGACTCTACTTGATACTCACTTCCTAGAAATTTCTCGATGGTTTTTGCTTTTGCAGGTGACTCAACGATTACTAAATTCTTTGCCATTTCACATTTTTTTGAATCGCAAAAGTATAGGTTTTTTTTAAATTTTAACATCCCGAGTATTTTTTTACCTATAATTAACCAAAATATCAGTCAAATTACTCCTATATATATAGGTATAAAATCCACGAAAAACAGCTACTTAGAAATAGAGAAAAAAATAATTTAAAATTTCATGTTAAACCTTTTCTGCCATCTTGTCAGATTTTATAATTTAGTATTATCTTTGCGTTCCGAAACTTCGGAATGATTAATGGAAATCTTTGATATGGAAAAGGTAATTGATGAAAACAAACAAGGTCAAAGTTTAGTGCTTGACCAAAAAGAAGGAAATACAAAAAAACTTTTTATAGAGAGTTATGGTTGCCAAATGAATTTTTCGGACAGCGAAATCGTGGCGTCTATTCTTTATGAAAACGGATATAATACCACTCAAAATCTAGAAGACGCTGATTTGGTTTTGGTAAATACTTGTTCTATTCGCGATAAAGCGGAACAAACGATTCGTAAACGTTTAGAAAAATACAACGCAGTAAAGAAAATCAATCCAACCATGAAAGTTGGGGTTTTAGGTTGTATGGCGGAACGTTTGAAAAGTCAGTTTTTAGAAGAAGAGAAAATTGTAGACATGGTGGTTGGACCAGATGCTTACAAAGATTTACCAAATTTATTAGCTGAAGTTGAAGAGGGAAGAGATGCTATCAATGTAATTCTTTCAAAGGAAGAAACGTATGGAGACATTTCACCTGTTCGTTTGAATAGTAATGGAGTAAATGCTTTTGTTTCGATTACAAGAGGTTGCGATAATATGTGTACATTTTGCGTTGTTCCTTTTACACGTGGTCGTGAGCGTAGCCGTGAGCCACAAAGTATTATTGACGAAATTCAAGATTTATACGATAGAGGTTTCAAAGAAGTAACCTTGTTAGGACAAAATGTTGATAGTTACCTTTGGTATGGTGGTGGTTTGAAAAAAGACTACGACAAAGCTACAGAAATGCAAAAAGCTACAGCTATGGATTTTGCGCAATTGTTAGACAAATGTGCGATGTTGTTTCCGAAAATGCGTTTTAGATTTTCTACTTCGAATCCGCAAGATATGCACGAAGAAGTATTGCATGTTATTGCGAAACACCACAATATTTGTAACTACATTCACTTACCCGTTCAAAGTGGAAGTACTCGAATTTTAAAAGAAATGAATCGTCAACACACCCGTGAAGAATACATCGCGTTGATTGACAAAATATATGCAATTATTCCAGATATTTCTTTGTCGCAAGATATGATTGCTGGTTTCCCAACAGAAACAGAAGAAGATCATCAAGATACTTTAAGTTTGATGGAATATGTAAAATATGATTTCGGATTTATGTTTGCGTATTCAGAACGTCCAGGAACTTTAGCTGCTAGAAAAATGGAAGACGACGTTCCAGAAGAAGTGAAGAAAAGACGTTTAAATGAAATCATCGACTTACAACAAAGAATTGGTTTAGAAAGAACGCAACGTTTCATTGGTCAAGAAGTAGAAGTATTAATCGAAAAAGAATCAAAACGTTCAGATGCTCACTGGAGCGGAAGAAATTCTCAAAATACCGTAGTGGTTTTCCCAAAAGAAAATTACAAAGTAGGTGAATTCGTAATGGTAAAAATCACAGATTGTACCGCTGCAACATTGATAGGTGAAGCAGTTGGTTATTCTGAAATAATGAATTAATTTTTTTGTTTCAAGTTTCAAGTTTAAAAGTTTCAAGTTAACTTTCTAAACCTGAAACTTGAAACCTGAAACAAAATATATGGAATCAGTACAAGCTATAAAACAACGATTTGAAATTATTGGGAACGACCCAAAACTCAATCGTGCCGTGGAGAAAGCCATTCAGGTTGCTCCAACGGATATTTCGGTATTGGTAACAGGTGAAAGTGGTGTTGGAAAAGAAAGTATTCCAAAAATTATTCACGCACTTTCGCACAGAAAACATGGAAAATATATTGCGGTAAACTGTGGTGCTATTCCGGAAGGAACTATTGATAGTGAACTTTTCGGGCATGAAAAAGGTTCGTTTACTGGAGCAACTAATACGCGTGAAGGTTACTTTGAAGTTGCCGATGGCGGAACTATATTTTTAGACGAAGTTGGTGAATTACCTTTAACCACTCAAGTACGTTTATTACGTGTTTTGGAAAATGGCGAATTCATAAAAGTAGGTTCATCTCAAGTACAAAAAACGAATGTTAGAATTGTAGCAGCTACGAATGTCAATATGTTTGATGCTATTGAAAAAGGTAAATTCCGTGAGGATTTATTTTATCGATTGAGTACGGTTGATATTATGCTGCCACCACTTCGCGAACGCAAAGACGACATTCATTTGTTGTTTAGAAAATTTGCTTCGGATTTTGCACATAAATACAAAATGCCTGCTATCAAATTAGATGACAGCGCAGTCGAAATACTTTTAAAATATCGCTGGAGCGGAAATATTCGTCAATTGCGAAATGTTGCCGAACAAATTTCGGTTTTAGAAACAAAACGCGAGATTTCATCGCAAACGCTTCTCTCCTATTTACCCATGGAAAATCCGAATTTACCTTCGGTCATTGGAACAAAAAAATCGGAAAGTGATTTCAGTAACGAAAGAGAAATTTTGTACAAAGTCCTTTTTGATATGAAGAGCGATTTGAACGATTTGAAAAAGCTTACGATGGAATTAATGCAAAACGGAAGTTCAAAAGTTCAAGAAGCCAATAAAGGATTAATTCAGAAAATTTACGGTAAACCCGAAGAAAATGCTATTTTTGAAGAACAACCAAGAGTTGAAATGCTTCCAAATCAAAATAATTTGATTCAAGAAGAGTTTGAAGATGATGACGATGAAAATTATTTATTCGCAGAAACCGTTGACGAAGAAGAAACTTTGAGTTTAGAAGCCAAAGAAATTGAATTAATCAAAAAATCTTTGGATAGAAACAAAGGAAAACGAAAAGCGGCTGCTGACGAATTAGGAATTTCGGAACGAACACTTTATAGAAAAATAAAACAATACGATTTATAATGAGATATTTCATCATAGCAATAACTATAACTTTTTCCTTTCTATTAAATGGTTGTGGCGTTTATAATTTCACAGGAACTCAACCTATAGATGCTAAAACTTTTCAAGTAAACTACTTTCAAAACAATGCACCGTTGGTAGAGCCTGGAATTGAAAGAACTTTTACTTTAGAATTGCAAGACATTATTCAAAGTCAAACCAATCTAAATTTAGTTTCTCAAGGTGGCGAATTACTTTACGAAGGAGAAATTGTAGATTATCGTATCACACCAATGACAGCAACTGCAGATCAAAGAGCAGCACAAAACAGATTAACAGTAACAGTAATGGTTCGATTTACAAATCGAAATAAAGAAGACGATAATTTTGAAAAACGTTTTTCATTCTTCTATGATTTTGACGCCAATCAACAATTAGTAGGTTCCCAATTAACAACAGCATTAGATGTGATTTTTGAACGAATAACACAAGATGTTTTCAACGAATCATTAGCAAAATGGTAATTAATTTGTAAATTTTGAACATATCCGATTTAACATATCTTTTAAATAAGCCCGAAACTATAAACGAAAAGCAAACCATTGCTTTAGAAAATGTAGTTTTGCAGTTTCCGTATTTTCAGGCAGCACGAGCTTTACATTTAAAAGGATTGTACAATCAGGAAAGTTTTAGATACAATTACGAATTAAAAAAAACAGCCGCTTACACAACAGATCGAACGATTTTATTTGAATTTATTACTTCAGATAATTTCACAGCGATTCAACAGGAAAAGATAGATGAAATTCAAAGATCATTGTTAGATATTGAAGTACATCACATGGAAGAAGTAATAGTTTTACCTGAAATTGAAACCATTACCCCTGAAGAAGAAATTAAAGAGATAGAACCAACTTTAGAGGAAAAATTAGAAATTGGTAAACCTTTGCCATTTACTCCTTCAGAAAGACATTCGTTTCAAGAATGGTTACAATTGACAAAATTTAGTCCAATTGAACGTGAAATTGAAGAAAAAACCATTCAAAACGACCCCGAAAAACAAAAAAAATTAGACATAATCGATAAATTTATTGAAGCCAATCCAAAAATTGCTCCAGTAAAAGAAACGACGAAACCGCCTGCAAATATTAGCAAAAGTATTGAAGAACCAACACACTTAATGACCGAAACTTTAGCAAAAGTCTATTTGGAACAAAAAAAATATACAAAAGCCATACAAGCTTATGAAATATTAATTTTGAAATATCCAGAAAAAAGTAGTTTCTTTGCAGACCGAATAAATGAAATCAAAAATTTACAACAAAATAATAATTAATTATGGGATTCACAGGTTTTTTAATTGCGATAACAATTGTTTGTTTTTTATTAATCTTAGCTATTATGGTTCAAAACCCTAAAGGTGGAGGTTTATCTTCTTCATTTGGTGGTTCTCAACAATTAGGTGGAGTTCAAAAAACAACCGATTTCTTAGATAAAAGTACTTGGACATTAGGAGGAATTTTAATTGCTTTAATTTTACTTTCTAGTTTGAGTTTTAATGGCGCTGCATCTGGTTCTAAAGTTTTAGGTAATGATGACACAACAGTTCCTACAACTACAGTTCCAACTACACCAGAAGCTACAAAACAAGCTGCTCCTACTGCTACACCAGCACCAGTTGCAACAGATTCTACAAAATAAGAATTGACAAAATAGATAAAATGCCAGCACTGACATGCTGGCATTTTTTTTACCGAAAAATTGTCAGAAAATTGCTTTGGCACAATTTCTGAAAAACAACAAGCAACAAATTAATTTTAATAAACAAAATATATACAATTATGTCATTAAACATTAAACCTATTTCAGATCGTGTAGTAATTGCTCCATTAGCAGCAGAAACTACAACAGCTTCAGGAATTATTATTCCAGACACTGCAAAAGAAAAACCACAAAAAGGTACTGTAGTAGCCGTGGGAAATGGCAAAAAAGATTACACCATGTCTGTAAAAGTTGGAGATACCGTTTTATATGGTAAATATTCAGGAACAGAATTCAAATATGAAGGTAAAGATTACCTAATTATGAGAGAAGACGAAATTTACGCAATTCTTTAATCATAGATTAAACAGCAACTTTTAAACATTTAAACGTTAAACATTTAAACAAAAAATTAAAATGGCAAAAGATATAAAATTCGACATTGAAGCACGCGATGGTTTAAAACGTGGTGTTGACGCATTAGCAAATGCAGTAAAAGTAACTTTAGGACCAAAAGGAAGAAATGTAATTATTTCTAAATCGTTTGGTGGACCAACGGTAACTAAAGATGGTGTTTCTGTTGCAAAAGAAATCGAATTACAAGACCCATTAGAAAATATGGGCGCTCAAATGGTGAAAGAAGTAGCTTCTAAAACCAATGATTTAGCCGGTGACGGAACAACAACTGCAACAGTTTTAGCACAAGCTATTGTAAAAGAAGGTTTGAAAAACGTTGCTGCTGGAGCAAATCCGATGGATTTAAAAAGAGGAATTGACAAAGCAGTTGAAACTATTGTAACAGAATTAAGCAAACAATCAGTAGCTGTTGGTGACTCTTCTGAAAAAATCAAACAAGTAGCTTCTATTTCAGCAAATAATGATGAAACTATTGGTGATTTAATCGCTGTAGCTTTTTCAAAAGTTGGAAAAGAAGGTGTTATCACTGTAGAAGAAGCAAAAGGAACAGATACTTATGTAGATGTAGTTGAAGGAATGCAATTCGACAGAGGTTATTTATCGCCTTACTTCGTAACGGATGCTGATAAAATGGTAGCGGAATTAAGTAATCCATATGTTTTACTTTACGATAAAAAAATCTCTAACCTACAAGAGTTATTACCAGTTTTAGAACCAGTAGCTCAATCAGGAAGACCCTTATTAATTATTGCTGAAGATGTTGACGGACAAGCATTAGCAACTTTAGTGGTAAACAAATTACGTGGTGGATTAAAAATTGCTGCGGTTAAAGCGCCAGGTTTTGGAGACAGAAGAAAAGCTATGTTAGAAGACATCGCCATCTTAACTGGAGGAACTGTAATTGCTGAAGAAAGCGGATATTCATTAGAAAACGCTACTTTAGATATGTTAGGAACTGCAGAAAACATTACAATTGATAAAGACAATACTACGATCGTGAATGGTTCTGGTGATGCTGAAAACATCAAAGCAAGAGTAAACCAAATTAAATCGCAAATCGAAACTACAACTTCTGATTACGATAGAGAAAAACTACAAGAGCGTTTAGCTAAATTAGCTGGTGGTGTTGCTGTTTTATATGTTGGTGCTGCTTCTGAAGTAGAAATGAAAGAGAAAAAAGACCGCGTTGATGATGCTTTACATGCAACTCGTGCAGCGGTTGAAGAAGGAATTGTTGCTGGTGGTGGTGTTGCTTTAGTAAGAGCAAAAGCAGCTTTAAATACTGTAAAAGCAGAAAATGCTGATGAAGCGACAGGAATTCAAATCGTGAACAAAGCGGTTGAAGCACCTTTAAGAACTATTGTAGAAAATGCAGGTGGTGAAGGTTCAGTTGTAATTGCAAAAGTTACCGAGGGAACAGCTGATTTTGGTTTCAATGCTAAAACAGGTGAATATGTTCAAATGTTATCAGCTGGAATCATTGATCCTAAAAAAGTAACTCGTGTAGCTTTAGAAAATGCAGCTTCTGTAGCTGGAATGATTTTAACTACCGAATGTGCTTTAATCGACATCAAAGAAGACAGTCCTGCAATGCCAATGGGCGGAGGAATGCCTGGAATGATGTAATTCAAAGTTGAAAGTACGAAGTTCAAAGTACGAAGTAATAAAAACCCCGATTTGAAATTTCAAATCGGGGTTTTGTTTTTATTTTCTCCAATCAAAATTGGTAACATAAGTTAAACGAACTGTAGGATTACTTTCCTGAAATGTGTTCGTGTAATTCCAAATATTTTGATGAATATAACTCAATTGAATTTGATGATTTTTATCAAAATTATAACCAACTCCACCAATCAATCGATTTTGATTTAGAAACGTTTTTCCTGCATTCGAACCTAAATTCACAAAAACCTCATCGCCAAACAAAGCAAACAACTTTGTTGCGTCTTCTTTTTTTATCAAAGGATAATTGAATAATAACATATAACGCATTCGATTTCTATAATCGTAATGATCTATTTCTAAATCGCCATTCGATTGTGCTTTTGCTATTCCAACATATCGAAATTCATCTCGTAATCGATGTGTGATTTTTAATTGTCCACTAGTATGAACAAACGTTCCTTGAACCCAAAAATGATTTTCGGGAATACTAATTTTATTCATTGCCGGATTTCCGTAGGAATAGGTGTTATAATGACTAAATCCAACACTTCCCATAAACTTTTTAGTAAATTGATAATCTACTGATGGACGAATAAAATACTGTTGTTTTTCTGAAAATCCGTTGGCATATCGCATAGTGGCTTCAAATGAAAAGGAGAATTTTTCCGTAATCATATTCTTTCCAAAATAGTGCAACCAAATATCGTTGTTACTTTCTTTTACTTGTGCGAAACTAGTATTCACAGCAAGAAAGCTCGCTATTCCAACTAAGAATAGCAAGCGTATTTTTATATGTTTCATACTTATTGAACGATTAGATTTTTTCTAGATGCTTTAGGATGCGAAGATAAGGCTTTATGATTTTCTAAACCAATAATTGTAACCGTTCCACCGTCTTCATTAGCTTCATAATCGTGTTTGAAATGCTCTAAATTTTCCATTACAGAATGGTCAACCAACTTGGTTTTTTTCAAACAAATACGCACTTGATAGCCTGGTGGAATTTCTTCTAATTTTCTTTTGATACCCAAATAATTCGAAAAAATAGCGGCTTTACTAATTTCAACTTTGTATTCGTTATTTACAAAGGAAACAACTGTAGGCGCTTTAAAGAAAGAGGAAATTGGCGTGCCATTAACAACGTGAATAATCATTTTAACCAACATTCCTGCAGCAATTCCAAGTAATAAATCTTCAAATAAAGTTACCAAAACTGTCACCGTGAAAATAAATAATTGTTCTTTTCCAATGTGCAACATGTGAATGAATTCTTTTGGATGCGCTAATTTTATTCCCACACTAATTAACATGGCTGCAAGTGCTGCATTTGGAATCATCTCTAACAAAGGAGCTGCTAACAATACAAAAACTAAGATGAAAAATCCGTGAAAGAAGTTAGCCCAACGTGTTTTTGCACCATTATTTACATTAGATGATGAACGAGCTACTTCTGAAATCATTGGTAAACCACCTAAAATTGCAGCTAAAGTATTTCCTATTCCAACTGCAATTAAATCTTTATTTGTGTTGGATTTTCTTTTGAAAGGATCCAATAAATCGATGGCTTTTACAGTTAACAAAGATTCTAAGGTTCCCACCAAAGCAAACATAATCACATATTTTATAAATAATCCTGTTTGATTGATTCCTGAAAAATCGACATTCCAATTAATATTATCTACTAAATTTCCGATTTTCACTAAAGCATAAGGTGGTTCTGTGTGTGCAAAATCCATAAATAATTCACATGGAATAGCAAATAACAACACAACCAAAGGAGCCGGAATCATTTTAATCGATTTATTTTTGATGTAAGGCCAACCCAACATAATTGCCAAACTCACTACTCCAATAATCGAAGCTTTTGCATCTAAATTGATGATGAATTTCGGAATATTCAACAGTAATTCTATTGGTCCCATTCCTTTTGCTAAAGCGGGATTATCATTCAATAAAACCGGAATTTGTTTCGCAATAATGATAATTCCAATAGCCGCTAACATTCCGTGAATAGTAGAAAGTGGAAAAAAATCGGCTAATTTACCCAATTTTAAAACTCCGAAAAGAATTTGGATAATTCCGGCAACAACCATTGCTCCAAGCGCTAATTTCCAACCCAATTCGTTGTTTCCTTGACCAAATTCGGCAACTGCTCCTGCTACGATTACAATTAAACCCGCCGCTGGTCCTTTAATCGTTAAGCGAGAACCCATGAAAAATGAAACTACTAAACCTCCAATAATAGCTGTGATTAATCCCATAATTGGTGGAAAATCAGAAGCTTTTGCGATTCCTAAACTTAATGGCAATGCCAATAAAAACACGATGAAACCAGAAATAGCATCGGTTTTAAAATTTTCTTTTAAACCTGCTAAACCATCAGCAGGAATGTATTTTTTTATATTTGCATTCATATATTTTCTAATAAATTAAGATGATTTGTAAGGCAACTCATGATACGTTTTAACATGAGGTCCTAAGAAAAGACGAGCATAAATTCGGATTCCAGCAATACCCGAAACCACAAAACTTGATGCTACAAAAAAGGCTAAGAAAAGTTGATTACTATCGATATGACTAAAAATCAAATCTTCGCCGATGAAAGTTGTTGTAATTGGAAAACCCGTGATTCCTAATGTTGCTAACAAGAAAAAGAAAGCAAACTTAGGATGTTCGTAAACATGTCCTAAATACTGATTAATCAGAATTTTTCTTTCTAATTTTCGAAGTTGCAATAAAGCTATGTAACCAATGATTCCTGCAACAATAATTCCTGCTAAGTAATAAGCAATTTCACTTACACTAACTTTGTCATTAAACACTATGGCTAAGGCTATCCAAAAATGATTCATTACGATTAAAATCCATGCTAAAAACGGACTTCTTCGTTCTGAAAACGATTTGAATACGAATACCAATCCGATAAAGGCAAATAATTCAGGAAGAATATTCGTCAACTGATAAGGTAAATGCAACTTGAATTTATACGTGATGAATCCCATTAAATAAATTGGAATAAAGAAGAAATAAATTCTCTTGATATTCAAGAAATCTAGCGATTTACCTATGATTTTCAATGGTTTCCATAACACCATATTTAGGAAACCTTCCAAATTGAATTCTTTCAAAGCTAAAATGTAAAGCGTGTATTCGATTTTCTTTGGATAGGAATCTTCGATTGCTTTTTCTCTTGGTTTGAAATTGTAAAATTGGTCGCGAATTAAATAGCTCACTACCGAAGGAGAAACCAATAATTGATACGTTCTCAAGAAAGCATTTCCAGCAAAGTGAATTAATGCTAAAGTTTCAAAACCTAAAGCAATTTCAATAAATATTATTCCAATTTGAGAAATAGAACTATACGCAACTTGACTTTTAACCGAAGACTGCACTCTCGCCATAACTGATGCTGCTAAACTTGTTGTTAATCCCATTAATCCAATGGCAAATCGCATGGTGGTTTGATGTTCCCAAAATGGAAACGTTCTCAACATCAAGAAAACGCCTAAATGCACTGATAACGAACCATAGAAAATAGCACTCGAAGGCGTTGGTCCTTCCATAGCTCTTGGCAACCATGACGAAAACGGAATTTGAGCCGATTTTGCCGCAGCCGCACAAGCCAAACAAAGCGCAATAAATATTCCGATAATAGAATGATTTTGCAAATGTTCGTTAACCAATTCGTAATTATTCAACTTCATGAAGGTAATATTCTCATGAAATAAATGGTGACTAGCCCACATGGCTAATAATAATCCAACATCGCCAATTCTATAAATTGAAAATACTTTGAAAGCATTTTTAACAGGTAAATAACGTTCTCTATAAAAAGCGATTAAAAGGAATGAGGAAATTCCAATGATTTCCCAACCAATGAATAAGGTTTCAAAGTTTCCTGATAAAATAGCTAAGTTATATCCGAAAAAGAAAAACAAAACCGTATTAAAAAAACGTTTATATCCTTTTTCTCTATGTAAGTAATAGCGACTATAAGTAGTTATCATCGAAGTTAATAAGGCTCCAATGAATAAATAAACGGCAGAAATTTGGTCAAAATAGAAATCGATAAAAAACTCATAATGAGCTGTTTTTAATATCGATAATTCAACTAAATTCAAATCTTTTGCACCATCAATTATCCAAAAAATGATAAAAGCTACTAATCCTACTAATTGTAAAAAAACCGTTCCAAAAGCCGTCCATGATATGGCTTTTTCTTTAGATTCAGGCAAAAACAAACTAATGATAAAGCCTAAAAACGGTAACAGTATAAAATATTGCAATAACTCGTTCATGACTTAAATGGTATTAGTGATTATTCCTACCGGAAGATTCTCTTTTGTAGTTTCAACCAACTGCATTTCATCTTTAATGAAATTCACAGTTTGAATAGGTTGATAGGGAACAAACTTTTCGTCTTCAAAAACAAAAAGTTCTTTAGTTTCAGGTTGAACTGCCACTAATTTCACCCAATCATTTTTAAACCATTCGTAAGTAGCTGGATTTTTTGAAATCGCATATAGTACTTTCTCTGGAAAATGCTCTGCAATGACTAACAAACGAACTGGGTCATGAACTTCAATCATTTGACTTGGTAAACCTGGGCGTAAATCGCCATCGATTCCATTCGCAACTCCGATTAATCCCATTACGTTATGAGGTAATTTAGAGCCAGCTCCTAATTTTTGATTATCAACTCTTGAGAAATAGTATTCCAAATTAATTCCGCCACCCACTGGAGCAACTGCGCCTAAAATAATGGCTAAATAATCTCCTGTTGGATCAACTTCATAGTCATACGAATTCAAAAACGAACGTCGGTCTAAGAACAATTGCTTTGACAAACTTCTTCTTCCTACAATACACATCGCGTTCGTTGCATGATTTAGCTCAGGACGAGGCTCAAATAAAGATAATGAACGACGCTTTACTTTTTCATGTACTTTTTCTAAAGTATCTGTAGTATCAATCGTATCAAAACGTCTTGAACGTTCTTTTGCATTGTTATCTAAGGCTTTAGTAAACGTGATTACATTTTGTTGGTGTAATGCTTTATTATTTTCCGACAAAGTATCTTCATCATAAAAAGCAATTTCATCTCGAGTCGTATCATGTAAAGCTGGTAAAAATTGAGTTGCATTTGGAATATCAATTCCTCTTTCTTTCAAAATAGCTCTAACTTCTGGATGATTCGCAGCAAACGAAGCTACTTTTGCGTTTACCGAACTTGGTCGACCTGAACAAGCACCGCAATCATAACCTGCATAATGCGTATTGTTTATACTTGTAGCTCCGTGTCCAACCACATAAACTATCGGAGAAAAATTTGAAACTAATCCGATACTTTTCAGAAGACCTTCTACTCTATTGGTCATTTCTTCTACTGAAAAACCAATTTGTAAATCATTCTCTTTTAGATTGGCATCTTTGTTTTCGATAACCAATTTCGATTTTTTATGTAAATGTTTGAAAGAAGCCGTTGTAGCAGGTGACATCGATGGTTTAAAAATATTCAAAAACAATTTCAAAGCCGAGGAAAAACCTAACGTTTGACTAATGATCCAACCAAATAATAATGAATGAGATTGCTTATGATAATGCAAATCTTTAGCCTGTTTTTTCTTTCTATGTTCTTCTTTGATTAAGAATTTTGGTGTAACAGGTGCTGGACATAATTTGGTATAAAATTTTCCATTTACCGGTTGATAGAAAAACTCGAAGTTAAAGAAAGCGGCCGTTCCATAAGTAGAAACATTTTTATCGATGTGTTCAATATGTCTTCTGAACGAACATTCTCTGTCGTCCATACAAAACATCCCTTGAAAACTTGGTGTTTGCTCTATCTTTTCTTCTTTTACATTTTGAACATTTGATAGAACAGCATCGTAAAAATTCCATTCGAATGCCTGTTGCCAAAGCGATAAAACATCGAATAATTCACTATAACTTATTTTTTCAAAAAGTGAAAAATTGGTATTTTCAACTTTAAATCCTAATGGAGACCAAATATTGTTGAACTTGGTATCTAAAGTGTCAATCTCAAGAAGTAATTCAAATTTTATTAATTCCTCTAAAGTAATTTGCTTTGAATCTAACAAAGAACTTGGATTATTTTCGATAGTTGCAATCATGCCGCTCCAACCAGGATGTCCAAATTGTTGGTCAAATAAATATTGTTCGAATAATTCTTCTTTACCAACAATTAATTCTAATAATTGTGTGATGGAAGCGTCTTCTTGTAATAGTTTTTTGGCTCTATCGGAAGAAAAAATTCCTTTAAACGTATTTTTTTCTAACTCTTTTATTGAAACTAAAAAACCTTTGTCGTGAATAGGGAAATTCCAAATAGCAATTCCTTGATCTAAATAACTACACAATACGCGAAACAACAAACTATGTGTTGATTTTTCAAGATTTATTGCATAGTATTTTTTCCAATTAGAACGTAAACTTCCAATTCTTGGAGAAACCGATTCATCATAATTGGCTTTCAGTAATTTCTCTTTCCAAGTTTGAAGATTTTCAGCTCCTTTTGCTTTTGTAATAATAGCATCTAAAACAGTTTCATTGATTTCTTTATTAGCAAATCGTTGTCTAAAATCGGATATTGATAAATAGGTTTTATATCCAAAAATAGTAGAAGCCTCTAAAAGTGCCTCATGAAATTTTTTATTTTGAAAAGCGTGTAATGTATTGTGGTGCACAAAGTCTTTCAATGGATTTTGTGCTGGTAAATAATGGGTTAAGTGATGAAGAACTTCGTGTTCGTCAAAACCAACGGTATGTGTTTTCATTGATTAATGAAATAGATTAATACACAGTGAACATTCACAATCAAATTAATGACGTGAAAAAAATAAATGTGTATTAAGAAAGATGAAACTTCCAATTACAATACAAATCGTAAAGTGGAATAGTTTCTTTTGAAGAAAATAATTGGGCAGAATAAGAATTTGAACTTTCTTTAAACTTAGTGCTTTTAAAGTTTATAGATTTTGACGGAATAGAAAACCAATCCAACTCCACTTCAAATTCAGGTTCTGATTCAATTGTTATAAATTCTCCTTCTTCAACCTCAACAGTATGAAAATGAGAAAAATCAGCAGGTGTATATTTTTGTTGGAATTCAGACTGAGATACCAAAGTAACATCATCCGAGATATTGAATGAAACACCAATAGCCCACATGAAAAATGTGAGCATAAAAACTGGAAATAATTGTAGTAATCTTTTCAAATTGAATTCACTTGCTACCTAAAAGCAATACAAATGTATGTTATATTTCTATTCAATAAATTAAAATTGAATTAATTTTAAAAAAAAATCCGATTAGAGTTTCTAATCGGATTTTTTACTATTTCATTCGTTCATAATTACAACAACCATGAAGCTTTTCGTAAACCGCGTCATCCGCTTTTATTTTTCCTGTATCATGTCCTACAGCAGCGATAGCTTTAGCTACATCATCCGCTGAACATTTAGTTTCATCAATTACTAAATGAATGTCTTGACAATCCACATGCCATTCTGCATCTTTAACTCCTTTTACAGAATACGCTGCCTTTTCGATGCGCTTTTCGCACATACCACAATTTCCAGCTACTTTGATTACAACTTTTTTGTTTTTACTTTTCTTCTCTTGCGCTACCATTGTTAGTGAAAAAAGGCAGGCTAATACTAATAAAACTAATCTTTTCATTTTTCTATTATTTCAAATTAATTAATGATCGTGAGCTTCTCCTTCAATATGATTATGCTCTTCTATTTTATGATTCTCTTTTTTATCTTTAATTTTAAATCGCAATCCAGCATAATACATGGCACCAAAAGTGGGACCGTATATCATACTACTATCAAAATAAGTACCAAAAGGGTTTTCATTTTGAATAATTCCGTTTGTTTGTTTGTAATTTGTCATGTTCTCTCCTCCCACATACACTTCAAAAACACTTGAAAACGTTCTAGTAATTTGAGCATTTAATGTTCCGAAAGCGGGAGCATATTCATCCAAACGATATTGTACTGGATTTGATTGCGTATAAGGTAAACGTTGTTCGCCTAACCAATTATATGTTACATCAAACTTCCATTGTTGTCCTTTGTCTTTGATATGTGTTTCGTAGGCTAAATTTCCAAAAACTCTATGTTTTGCTTGCAATGCCTTTTCCAATTGTCCTCTTGTGAATTGCGTTTGAACATCGTAATATTTGTAAGCCGTTTTAAACGTCAAATGTGTCATCAAATCAATAGAAAATTCCGCTTGAAATGAATTCGCAAAACTGTTTCCGTTTAAGTTATAAAACAATACTTCTTGTGGTGAATGATCCACATCAACAACAGCTTGATTTTGGAAATCTGTTCTGTAGTAATCTAAAATTACCTCAGCATCTTTTCCTGCCAATTTGAATTTTTGGATAAAACTTAAACCGTAATTCCATGCGATTTCTGGGTTTAATCCGTATAATTTTCCATCCGTATTCAAGATTGAGAAATTTCTGTTAGATGCGAATAACTGTTGGTTTTCAGCAAAAATATTAGCAGCACGTTTTCCTCTTCCAGCTGAAGCTCTAATTACAGCTTCTTTCCAAGGATTGTAACGAATATGTAATCTTGGCGTGATAAAAGTTCCTAAACGATTATGATTATCTACACGTGCTCCAGCCACTAAACTGAAATTATCGGTATTGTCATACGTGTATTCAAAAAAAGCACCAACTGAGTTATCAATTCTTGAAAAATCACGACTAAAATTCACTGCTACGAATTCATTATAATCGTCGTAAGTAAAATTCAAACCAGTTGTGAATTTATTTTTGGTATTGTTAATAATCGAATTGAATAATAAATTCGAGTAAAAACTTTTTTGATGAATGTCATACTGACTCAAACCAAAATACGAATCTTGTTTGTGCGATTGAAACGAATTCTGAAATCCAAAACTTTGATACGGCATATCTGGAAAAACGTAACCTGTCTTGTTTGAAATCTCAATTTTCTCGGTGTTGATTTCGCTTCCCCAAGCGTTCATTGTTAATCTATCTGTATCGGGATTAAAGTCCATTTCTCCCGCTTGCTTTTCATCGTTCATGTAGCGAACATTTAAAAAACTCACCAATCCTTTTTCAGCGTCAGCATACTGCCAACGATTTAAAATATTGACTTGTTTTCCAATTGGACCATCTAAAAATCCGTCGTTGTTCATATCATTTTTTCCCACACGAGTATTTCCGTGCAAAAACAAAGTAGAACTCAATTTATCAGTAAATTTATTATTAAAATGCGTGTTGATTTCATAACGTTCATCTTGAGAAGCATAAGCATTTAAGAAAAACGGTATATCATTAGCTGGTTTTAAAACTTCATAATTGATTTGCCCTGAAATACTTTCATAACCGTTAATTACACTTCCTGCACCTTTGGTAATTTGGATACTTTCCACCCAAGTTCCAGGCACAAAAGATAAACCATAAGCTTGTGAAGCACCACGAACCGAAGGAATATTCTCTTCCGCAATTAAAATATACGGGCTTGTTAATCCCAACATTTTAATTTGACGATTTCCAGTAACGGCATCCGAAAAATTCACATCGATGGATGGATTCGTGCTAAAACTTTCCGACAAATTACAACAAGCCGCTTTAAGCAACTCTTTTTGTCCCATTACTTGAATGTTTTGGACTTTATATAAAGAATGCTCGGTTCCTTTTTTTGTTTTAGAAACTACGACTTCTTTTAATGTATTTACTTCTTTTAAAACTACTGAAATTGTATTTGAAGTAACTTCGATTTTCTTAGTTTCAAATCCAATGTAACTCACTACTAAAAAAATAGTTTCGGGAGATTTTTTTATGGAGAAATTCCCATTTTCATCTGTTGTGGTTCCAATAGCGGTATTGAACCAAAACACATTAGCTCCTAATAAAGGTTGATTATTTTCGTCTTTTACTGTTCCTTTTATAGTTTCTTGTGAATAAATAAATTGAGAAACAAAGAATAGCAAAAAAGCTATATTTTTAAACATAATAAGGTTATTTATTGTTATTAATTCTTTGATTTACAGAATAAAAAACAATAAACTTATGCGTAAAAAACCAATTGACAATAGAGTTTGTAGAGTGGTGGCGCGTGAGAATCGCAATAAAAAGTCACTTCATTTGAAACGAATTTTTCTGATTCAAATGCAACGAAATTTGGTTTCCAATTAGCTGTAAAAACAGTTGGTTCTAAATCTAATTGAAAGGTTTTAACCAATATATCATCGGTCTTTTTTTCAACTTTGATTAATTTGTTGGAACAACAAGAATCATGTGAATCTGCTGTTGCGCAACAAGATTTTACATCCTCAACACAAGGTTCCTCTTCTTGATATTGAAAGGAAACCGATGCAATTTCATCTTTACAATAATGCACAGCAAAACTCAACCCTAAATTGGCAAGCAATACTAAGGAAGCTAAAACGATACTTATGTGTTTTCTGAAATTCATCGGAACAAAAGTAGGAAATTGAATTTTAATTTGCGTTAATTTTGTTCTAAATTTCAATGACTTGACCTAAAAATGGCACTTGAGCGTCAAAACCATATTGTTCTTGTATTTTTAAACGCAATTCATCGGCTGCTTCATTTTCACCGTGAACTAGGAATACTTTTTTAGGTTTAGTTTCCAATTCGGATAACCAATTCAGTAAATCTTTTTGGTCGCCATGAGCGGATAAACTTTCGATTAAAAGAATATTTGCTACAACGGGATAATAATTTCCATAGATTTTAATTTCTTGAGCTCCTTCTAATAATTTTCTACCACGGGTTCCTTCTGCTTGATAACCAACTAAAGTTACAGTGGTTTCAGGTTTATCAATTAATCGCTCTAAATACGACAGAACTCTTCCTCCTGTAATCATTCCGCTTGCTGCGATGACTACTTTTGGTTTTTTATCATAAACGGCATTCATGCTATCTTTGTAATCGGAAATTAGAGTGAAAACTTTGCACATTTCATCGCAATCTTCAATGGAAAGTTTATGCCAAGCATGATTATCTTGAAAAACATCTAAAACGCTAATTCCCATTGGTGTATCGATGATATAAGGCATACTTGGAATACGTTCTTCTTTTTTCAATTGCCAAATCAAGTACATCATCGTTTGTACTCGTTCCACTGCAAAACTTGGAATTACAACGGTTCCGCCTTTGTTGAACGTATTGTTGATGATGGTTTCCAATTCAAACAAAGCATCTGTTTGTGGATGAAGACGATTTCCATAGGTACTTTCTAAAAAAACATAATCAGCTTTCTTCGGTTTTTGAGGTGGAAACATTAGTACGTCATCGTCTTGACCAATATCTCCAGAAAAAACCAAAACTTTTCCATCAATCGTTAATTCAATCGAGCAAGCGCCTAAAATATGACTTGCATAAAAGAATTTGAATGAAACATCATCATCCAATTTCACGTCCAAATCTTTATCAACCACTCGAAACTTCGGAATTACAGCATCGACTTCGGATTCTGTGTATAAAGGTTCGGCTGGATCGTGTTTTGAAAAGTGTTCTTCATTGGCTTTTTTAGCTTCTTCTTCCTGAATTTTCGCACTATCGTATAAAATCAATCGCGAAATTTCTTTCGTTGGTCGGGTGCAGAAAATTTTTCCGTTAAACCCTTCATTTACCAATTTGGGCAACCAACCACAATGATCTAAATGTCCGTGTGTAAGAATTACAAAATCAATCGTTTCAGGTAAAATGGAAAGTGGCTCCCGATTTAATTCGCGCAACGATTTGATACCTTGGAACATTCCGCAATCAATTAAAATTCGAAGATTATTGTGTTCGATTAACGTTTTGGAACCTGTTACAGTTCCGGCACCGCCTAAAAAATGAATTTTCATGATTTTGCTTTTAATTGGTTAATTGATTGGCTTCTTTCAGTACGTTTTTAATTCGATTATGACTTAACTCAATGGTTTTCAAATAATCAGAATACAGAATTAAATCTTTTATAGTGATACAATCTAAAATAAGTAATTGGTCTTTTTCTGCCTTCGTTAAAGTCGTCAAACAAGTTATAGGATAGACTCGATAACGATCAACCAATTCTTTGATGCCATTTTTTTGCGGATAATCCCAACTCAACATACTCAAACCCGAACATTCTCCAAACTGAATGGCATCTGTAGTAAACTTGTTATTGGTTACAATGATACATTTTGAAATATTTCGCTTCGCCGAAAACAAATCGTACTTTTTATCTTTCAAATCATTAAATCGAGAGAGGATATACATTGGAACTTTTACATCACTTTTTGCATCTTGACCAGAGTGAAATTTACATTCAATCATGGAAACCACATCGTTTTTGAGAAGCAAAATATCAATCTCGTGTGAAATACATTTACCAGTAAGCGTAACACTAACTTTTGTTTTATAATTCTGTTCTTGCATTACTTTTGCCATGAACTTTTCAAAGAAAAATCCGGCTGGACCAAGACCTAACAAAGCGGTTCTCAGATTGTAGCGAGCAGCATGAACATTGGAAATGTTTTTCAGTAATTGATAAGCACGCTTGTAGATTTTTTTTGAAGAAATGCCTTCATACATTTCGCTTTCAATTTCTTTAACGATGGTTTCAGCCATAGCTTTGTCAGCTCCTGATTTTCGAAGCGAATTGATTAATTTTTGTTCGTCGTAATGAACTAGCTCACCGGAATATTTAGTAACTTTCATTTCGCTATAAATAACACCTAAAGGTACGAAAATTTAGCGAGAAATTTGCTGATAATAAAAAGCTGGGATAAAAAGCACTAAAAAAAGTGGTTGAATTAAAAATCGTCGGATGTAGAATAAAATCAAATAATCAGGTTCTTCTGAAAAATGAAGCAATCCAAAGAAAACGATAACCAAAACCACAAACAAGACAAGAAAAAGATAACCTGAAAAAATCATTAAATTCCTTTCATTAAAAAGCAATAGAATGATAATTAGTGAGAAAAATGTGTTTACCGCATATCGTAAAAACAGATTTCCAAAAAGCAAATAACAATTCAAATCGGGTAATGGTTTATTTTGATAATCTGTCTTAAAAAAGGACAGAAAAGGATCGTAAAACAAATTATCTTCGAAGGCTCTGACTAAAATTAACCCTAACAAAGCCAATCCTATGAAGAAAAGTCTTTTCTTATTTTGTAGTAGTTCTTTTAACATAGCCCGAAAATTTGGTTACCCATAAAATCCACAAAATAAAAACGACTCCATAAATGAAAAGCGGAAAAATTGTTCCGTGCAAAAGCTCTTCGTATTTTGGATAATAATAAAGTGCAAAAGACAATAATGCAATTCGAATCACATTTAAAACGTGAATCAAAACAACTCCAAAAACAATAAAAAGCAATGTTTTTTTCCATTGAGTTGAAAATGCGAACACAAAAGCAGCAAATAAAATCATTACACTAACGGCATTACATCCTTCAATTACTCTTGCTACATATTTTTCTTTGAATAAAATTTTCAAAGATGGTTCTTCAGAATGTTTTATGGATTGAGCAGCATCGGTAAATAGTAACATAAATTGCTTTGTTTGATGTGCAACAACTTCTGTAAAGCAATCTACTTCATTTTTTTCTACATCATATTGCTCCAAATACATTTTGTATACAAATGCAAAAACCACATAAAAAAGTAAAAACTTAATTAAAAAGGTAAAAAAAGGTTTGTATTGACTTATCGTATTTTCCAAAATATAGATTTTTAACAAAAATATAGATTTTTTAATACGAAGGAATAAATACTTTTGCAAAAAAAATACAATTATGACATTTGAAGAATTAAAACCGATTGTTTCGAGCATTATTGAAAAAGAAAATGCTACTCGCGATGAAAAGCTTAAAGAAATTTGCCAATTACTAAGTGATAACGTAAGTTATTATGATTGGGTAGGATTTTATTTTGCTAATCACGAAGCTAGAACTTTGCATTTAGGTCCGTATGTAGGAGCTGAAACTGACCATACCGTAATTCCGTTTGGAAAAGGAATTTGCGGACAAGTAGCCGAATCGAATACTAATTTTGTAGTTCCTGATGTGAAAGCGCAAGACAATTACATTGCTTGTAGTTTTACAGTAAAATCTGAGATTGTAGTTCCATTATTCGTTAACGGAATTAATATTGGACAAATCGACATCGATTCTCACATTATAGACCCTTTTACAGAAGAAGACGAACGCTTTTTAGAATTTGTAAATGAGCAAGTTTCAAAATTATTTTAAGTTATAAATAAAGTTTGCCTCTTTTTTATACATTTGTCGTGATTATAACCAACACGACTCTCTACATTTATGGAATTTAACGTCCCAAGTTTAGAACTTCCTTTCTTTGCTAATTTATTGCTATTATTAGTACTAGCAAGATTTTTTGGCGAAATCATGGAGCGTTTTAAACAACCTGCTATGATAGGTGAAATTTTAGCTGGTGTTCTTTTAGGACCAACGATTTTAAATTTTATTCATCGTACCGAAGAATTAAAAGTAATTTCTGAGTTAGGAGTTTTTTTATTGGTTATCATAGCAGGTCTAGAAATAAATTTAGATGAAATCGTGAAATCGATGAAGGGTCGAAATATTGTGATTTCACTTTTAGCTTTTTTTATCCCTATTGTTTCAGGTTTTTTCGTAGGAAGGTATTTTGAGTTGGATGTAATGACGACCATCTTCATTGGATTATGTGTCGCTATTACCGCTTTACCCGTGAGTATTCGAATTCTGATGGATTTAGGCAAACTAAATTCTTCTGTAGGGCAAAAAATTATTTCTGTTGCTATTTTTGATGATGTTATTGCGCTAACAATTTTAGGAATTTTATTAGACATTAAAGATGTTGAACAAACATTTGCAAACATTACTAATGCTACATTAATAACCCTTTTAAAACTAAGTTGCTTCTTAATTTTAGTAATTGCCACCTATCGCGTTATTAGAAACGTATCTAGAGAAGAAAATTTAATAGAAAACAAACTAAACAAAATACTTTCTGTACTAAAAGGAAAAGAATCGCTTTTTGCTGTTTTCTTTGTGTTTATTTTAATTTTTGCCACCATTACAGAGAGTATAGGATTGCATTTTATTATTGGTGCTTTTTTTGCTTCCATGCTAATTTCAAAAGAATTGGTTGGCGAAAAACATTTAAACACATTTCACAACACCACAAATAGTATGGCAATGGGATTCTTAGCTCCAATTTTCTTTGCAGGAATAGGATTGGAATTTCAGTTTTCGTCAATTCAAAATTATCCTTTATTATTTGCCATAATTGCCGTTTCTTTCTTATCGAAAATTATTGGTGGATATGCTGGAGGCCGTTTTGCACGATTAGATCATAAAATTTCGCTTGCATTAGGTTTTGGATTAAACGCAAGAGGGATAATGGAATTAGTAATTGCTAACATTGCTTACAAAGCCGGAATTATCAATACCGAAATTTTCTCGATGTTAGTTATTATGGGACTTATTACCACATTAGCGACTCCTCTTTTATTAAAAAGAGCCTTTAAATCGATTGATAAAGTTGCTTAAGTTTTAAATTCGGGAAAATAATTCATAATTTATAATTCATAATTCACAATTATTTTTATCTTTGCACCCGAATTGCAACCATACAATTCATACATAAAAATCATTTAAAATAATATTGGCATGTACTTGACAAAAGAAACGAAAGCTGAAATCTTCGCTAAACACGGAGGAAAAGCTGAAAACACTGGATCTGCTGAAGGGCAAATCGCATTATTTACATTTAGAATTTCTCACTTAACTGAGCACTTGAAAAAAAATCGTCATGATTTTAACACTGAGCGTTCGTTAGTACTTTTAGTAGGTAAAAGAAGAAGTCTTCTTGACTACTTAAAAAAGAAAGATATCAACAGATATCGTGAGATTATTAAAGAATTAGGTATTAGAAAATAATCAACTAAAGGGGCTTCGTGCCCCTTTTTGTTTTATTTATATTGACAGAAAAAGTTTGGTTTTTCATTGGGTTACAAACAACTACACACACAACAACAACACAACTGACCCTTTGTTTAATTTAGAATTAAAAATTTATGATTCCAAAAGTATTCCAAGAAGTTATCGATTTAGGTGACGGAAGAAGCATCACAATCGAAACTGGAAAATTAGCCAAACAAGCAGATGGATCTGTTGTTGTTCGTATGGGCGATGCCATGTTATTAGCAACAGCAGTATCTGCAAGAACATCAAATCCTGGTGTTGATTTTTTACCTTTAACGGTTGATTATCGCGAAAAATTTGCAGCAGCAGGTCGTTTTCCTGGTGGTTTCTTCAAAAGAGAAGCTCGTCCAAGTGACAGCGAAGTATTAACAATGAGATTAGTAGACCGTGTATTACGTCCACTTTTCCCAGACGATTACCATGCTGAAACACAAGTTATGATTCAATTAATGAGTCACGACGAAAATGTTATGCCAGATGCATTAGCTGGATTAGCAGCTTCTGCAGCATTAGCAGTTTCAGACATTCCTTTTTATAACTTAATTTCCGAGGTTCGTGTTGCACGTATTGACGGAAAATTCGTTATCAACCCAAGTAGAGAAGAATTAGAGCAATCAGATATCGACATGATGATTGGAGCTTCTATGGATTCTGTTGCCATGGTAGAAGGAGAAATGAAAGAAATTTCAGAAGCAGAAATGGTAGAAGCTATCAAATTTGCTCACGAAGCCATCAAAGTTCAAATTCAAGCTCAAGAGCGCTTAAGAGCTGCTATTGGTTCTCCTGCTTATAGAGAATATGAAGGTGAAAAAGAAGACGAAGCTATTTACGCTAAAGTAAAAGCTGCTGCGTATGACAAATGTTATGCAATTGCTCAAGAAGCTTCAGGAAAAAGTGAAAGAGGCGAAAAATTTGCAGCTGTAAAAGAAGAAGTAAAAGCTTTATTTACAGAAGAAGAATTAGCTGAAAACGGAGATTTAGTAGGGAAATATTTCTACAAAACCAATAAAGAAGCAGTTCGTAATGTAATCTTAGAAAAAGGTTTACGTTTAGACGGAAGAAAAACAACTGAAATCAGACCAATTTGGTGTGAAACAGATTATTTACCTTCTGTTCATGGCTCGTCTTTATTTACACGTGGAGAAACTCAAGCTTTAGCAACAGTTACTTTAGGAACTTCAAGAGAAGCTAACCAAATAGATTCTCCATCTGAACAAGGTGAAGAAAAATTCTATTTACATTACAACTTCCCTCCTTTCTCAACTGGTGAAGCAAAACCTTTAAGAGGAACTTCAAGAAGAGAAGTAGGTCACGGAAACTTAGCTCAAAGAGCGTTAAAAAACATGATTCCTTCAGATTGTCCTTATACAATTCGTATTGTTTCTGAAGTATTAGAATCGAATGGTTCTTCTTCAATGGCAACGGTTTGTGCTGGTACAATGGCATTAATGGATGCTGGAATTCAAATGGTAAAACCAGTTTCTGGTATTGCGATGGGATTAATTACTGATGGTGAAAAATTTGCTGTATTGTCAGATATCTTAGGAGATGAAGATCACTTAGGAGATATGGACTTTAAAGTAACTGGAACTGCTGACGGTATTACGGCATGTCAAATGGACATCAAAATTGATGGTTTACGTTATGACATCATGGAACAAGCTTTAGGTCAAGCAAGAGATGGACGTATGCATATTTTAGGAAAAATCACTGAAACTATTGCAACTCCAAGAGCTGAAGTAAAACCAAAAGCACCAAAAATTATTACAAGAACAATCCCTGGAGCTTTCATTGGAGCCTTAATTGGTCCTGGTGGAAAAGTAATTCAAGAATTACAAAAAGCAACTGGAACTACTATCGTAATTAATGAAGTAGACGAGCAAGGTGTAGTTGAAATCTTAGGAACAAGTCCAGAAGGAATTGCAACTGTTTTAGCTAAAATTGACTCTATTATCTTCAAACCAGTAATGGGAGAAGCTTACGAAGTAAAAGTAATAAAAATGCTAGATTTTGGAGCTGTTGTAGAATATACACAAGCACCAGGAAACGAAGTTTTATTACACGTATCAGAACTAGCTTGGGAAAGAACAGAAAATGTTACTGATGTAGTAAATATGGGAGATGTATTTATGGTGAAATACTTAGGTGTAGACCCTAAAACTCGTAAAGAAAAAGTGTCAAGAAAAGCACTTTTACCTAGACCTCCAAGAGAAGAGAAACCTATCGAGAAAAAAGATAAACCTCAAGGTTAATTTAGTTACGTTAATTCATAAAAAGCCCCGATTTTAATTTAAAATCGGGGCTTTTGAAATTTATTTTATTTTTTTGTAACTTTTTTGAAACCTCTTACGTATAACAATAAGAACTTTTAAAAAAGTAAGGAGAAATTTAGATGAGACAACTTAAAATTACCAAGCAGGTTACCAATCGTGAAACTGCTTCCTTAGACAAGTACCTACAAGAAATTGGAAAAGTTGACCTTATTACTGCTGACGAAGAAGTAGAATTAGCACAAAGAATTAAAGCCGGAGATCAACGCGCTTTAGAGAAATTAACAAAAGCTAACTTACGTTTCGTAGTTTCAGTTGCAAAACAATATCAAAATCAAGGACTTACACTTCCTGATTTAATTAACGAAGGAAATTTAGGATTAATTAAAGCCGCACAACGTTTTGATGAAACGCGTGGATTCAAATTCATTTCATATGCTGTTTGGTGGATTCGTCAATCGATTTTACAAGCTTTAGCAGAACAATCTCGTATTGTACGTTTACCGTTGAATAAAATTGGCTCTATCAATAAAATCAACAAAATGTATGCCTTATTAGAACAATCTAATGAGCGTGCGCCTTCAGCTGAAGAAATTGCTAAAGAGTTAGATATGACAGTAAATGACGTAAAAGAGTCAATGAAAAACTCTGGCCGTCATTTATCAATGGATGCTCCTCTTGTTGAAGGAGAAGATTCAAACTTATACGACGTTTTACGTTCAGGTGAATCTCCAAATCCAGATAGAGAATTAATTCACGAATCATTACAAACTGAAATCGAAAGAGCATTAGAAACCTTAACTCCAAGAGAAGCTGATGTAGTTCGTTTGTATTTTGGTTTAGGAGATCAACACCCAATGACTTTAGAAGAAATTGGAGAAACTTTCGATTTAACTCGTGAGCGTGTTCGTCAGATTAAAGAAAAAGCGATCAGAAGATTAAAACACACTTCTAGAAGTAAAATATTAAAAACATATTTAGGATAATATATTTGTTTCAGGTTGAAAGTTTCACGTTACTCAGAATAACTTAAAACTTAAACTTGAAACTTGAAAGCAACAACAGTCTAAGACTGTTCGTTTTTTGATTGATGATTGAAACTCCGGCTGATTACCGGAGTTTTGTTTTTAAAAGCAACTTCAAAATTCATCATTCGTTATTCATTGTTCATTGTTGAATACTAAAAATTTTGAATATTCAACTTGGAATTTTGAATGTTGAAATATTATAAATATTGTACATTTGCACTTAACAACACACACTTTACAAGTTTATGAAAAACACACTTATTGCTCCATCAGTTCTTGCAGCTGATTTTGCTAATTTACAACGCGACATCGAAATGATTAATGCCAGTGAGGCCGATTGGTTTCACATTGATATTATGGATGGCGTTTTTGTTCCAAACATTTCTTTTGGAATGCCCGTTTTAGATGCCATCAACAAACATGCTAAAAAAACAATTGATGTTCACTTAATGATTGTTGATCCTGACCGATACATTGCAACATTCAAAAAATTAGGTGCTGATGTTTTAACGGTTCATTACGAAGCTTGTACGCATTTACACCGAACACTTCAAGCTATTAAAGCAGAAGGAATGAAAGCAGGAGTTGCATTAAATCCACACACAAATGTAGATTTATTAGAAGATGTGATTCAAGATATTGATTTGGTTTGTATCATGAGTGTAAATCCAGGTTTTGGAGGGCAATCATTCATTGAAAATACGTATTCAAAAGTTGAAAAACTAAAAGCATTAATCAATAGAAAAAATGCTTCAACTTTAATTGAGATTGATGGCGGTGTCACAAATAAAAACGCAAAACAATTAGCTGATGCAGGTGCTGATGTGTTAGTTGCAGGAAGCTATGTTTTTGGAGCACAAGATCCAATTGCTACCATTTCAGATTTAAAATCAATTACGAAATAATACAAATTAAACCTGACAGGTTTTTGAAACCTGTCAGGTTTATTAATATTGATCAATTAAGTATTTTATTAAATCTGTTGTCGTAATTATACCTACCAATAACTCCTCTTCACAAACAGGAAGTGCATGAAATTCTTTTTTAGCTAAAATCTCAGCTGCTTCTTTAATTGTAGTATCAGGAGAAATAGCAACTATTTTTTTTGCCATTACTTGTTCAACGGTAAACATATTATAAACCGTTGTATCTACCACATCTTCATCGTCGTCGATTGCATCTGCAAAGGAAATACGGAGTAAATCGGTATAACTCAACATCCCAACAATCTTATTGCTATAAACAACCGGAATGTGTCGTATATGATGCTTTTTGAATAGCATTTCAGCTTTAGTTAAATCATCTGATAAATTTAACTTTACTACATTTTTTGTCATTATTGTTGACACAGGAACCTTTTGTTTCATGACCTTGAATATTTATTGACATAAAGTTACTCAATATTCAAACATCAAAACATGATTTATGTCAGATATTTAACTCTTATTCGTTAATAAAATATCTTTCATTGTAATTAATCATGTGCTTAACCTTCAGAAATATAGAAGGAAATTTTAGCTTAAACTCATCTGGAGACTCAAAGAAATACTCTAATAAAACAGCAACAAATTCAAACTGATTTTCATAGGCATAATCACGTAAAAAACCTGATTCAACTAAACGTTGTTTGACTTCAGGTTTTGAAACTACACGAAATAAATTTTGAAGGGATTCGTTGAACAAAACAAAAGTTGCTTTATCACTTTTTAATGCATAAATATGAAACGCATGAGTAAATTCATGTAATCCTAAGTTAAGGTTGTCATTTGTAATATCAATTCCTTCTTTGAAATGTTTCCATGAAAAAACAACACATTCCATTCTTGGATTAAATTCTCCTTTGTGGTAATTATCATTTTGTGAAGAATAATAAATATCGGGATAAATAATAATTCGTTTGAACAATGGATTTAAATATTCACGCATTCCAAAAGTTAACATTACATATGTTGCTGATATAGTTACTTTCATTTCTTCGGTAATTTCTATATCTCTACCTTCAAAATTATAATGCAAAATTAACTTAGCTACTCTATGTTCGAAATATCTTTTATACTTAGGTTTTAATCGATTGTAAAAATGAAAATTTGTTGTTAAGATATGCTTTCGAGAATCATTTAACTTTAAAAAATTTACATTAGCAAATACCACTAAAGGTTTTTTATAATTACGCAGATAAACGATTTCTGTTACGTAAAAAGCAAAGACAAAAAAGATAGCTGCAAAAGGAGCCACCACAACAAACATAGCAATGTAGTCAGCTAAAAACAATTCGTATTCAACAGGTGGCGTTTGCATAAGATTTTGAGACTGTTTTACAAATAACGTAAAATAATGTGTTTTAAAAAAAATAAACGTCAAGAAATCTTGACGTTTATTTGTGACCTCGGCAGGGTTCGAACCTGCAACCCTCAGAGCCGAAATCTGATATTCTATCCAGTTGAACTACGAAGCCATTTTTTAAGAGAATAGAGCAAAGAAAAAAGAAGAAAGACCTCAATCTTTGCTCTTTTATCTTTGCTCTTTCTTCTTATTTAAACTAAAAGTTTCTTTACAATTCCAGAAATTACTTTTCCTTCTGATTGCCCTCCAATTTGAGCTGTTGCTAAGCCCATTACTTTTCCCATTGATGCAATTCCTGAAGCACCTGTTTCTGCAATGATTTTTGAAATGATTGCTTCCACTTCTTCTTCTGATAATTGTGCTGGTAAAAATTTTTCAATTACAGCAATTTGCGCTAATTCTGGTTCTGCTAAATCAGGACGGTTTTGTGCTGTGAAAATTTCTGCACTATCCTTACGCATTTTTACCAAACGTTGTAACATTTTGATTTCGTCTGCTTCTGATAAACCATCTGCTGCACCAGCTTCTGTTTTTGCTAAAATAATTGCTGATTTGATAGCTCTTAATGCTTCTAATGCAACTGAATCTTTTGCTTTCATGGCTTCTTTCATGTGATCCATGATTTTTACTTCTAAACTCATATATTTATGTTTATTGTTTAATTGTTATTTTTTGTTTCAAGTTTCAAGTTTCAAGTTTCAGGTTTCAGGTTTCAGGTTATGTCTAACTTTTACTCTCTACCCTCTCGTTTTTCTTTGCTACCCCAGATGGCAATGGAAAGCTTTTTTGAATTATTGTGCGAATTTTTCTTTTTTTAAAAAGCGACCCAAGAAGCTCTTTTAAAAAATTAGAAAAATGGCATGATAACCAAAAAACTTGAAATGAACAGCTGGAAATAGGTTCTAAAAAATCTAATGCAAAAGTAATAAAAAAACCCGAAAATTGCTCTTCGGGTTTTAGGGGTAGGTTAGTTTGTAATAGATTAATCTACATTATCGTGAAGGAACGAATTGTTAGAACGAAGTTGGATATCATCGTTACTATCGATTCCTAATGACATTCTAGACTGATTGCTTGCGTTGTTTGGTGTAGAAGTTACATCAAACCCCATTCTTTTGTATGCCGGAACTCTTTCGAATTCATCAATTTGTGCATTGTTGTTGAATTTATGATTGAATTCTTTCATTTTTCTTTTACGTTCTTCAGCTCTAAATTTTAATGTTTCTTCGATTGACATTTCTAAAGGTGAAGTGTTATCTAATTGAGCTGCATCTTCAAACTTTTGAACATTTGTTTTCATGGTAAAGTTCAATTCCTCATCGATTGGTTCGTTAACTACTTCGATAGGTTTTGATGCTACTAACTCTTCTTCTTTTTCTAAGTAATCTTCTAACGAATATTTGATAATTCCGTTTTGATTTACTTCCGTTACTGGAACTACGTTAATAGGATCTTTTACTTCCATTTGACGTGTTTCTGGAGTTAACTCAAAAACAATAGTACTTTCTTGAGTTACTTCTTTTACTTCTTCTTTTGCAGCAAATAAATCAAATGAAAAACTGATTTCTTCTTCTTTAGCTACAACAAATTCAGGATCTTTTACTTCAATTTCTCTGATTTGTGGTGTGATAATTTCGAATGTTGGCGCTACATTTGGCGTGATTACTTCAAACTGAACGTCAATATTTTTAATTAATTCAGAAGTTGGAACTAAATCCATTGCTGGAGCTACTGGAGTATGAATTTCAGACTTTGGCTGCTCAACTTCTTCCTCTAAAGTGAAAACAATTTTTTGCTCTACCACTTCGTCACAAATTGGATTAATGATATCAGCTTTAACTTCTGTTTCAATTGGAGATTCAAAAATTGGCTCATTAACTGGAAGACTTGCAATTGTTTTGTTTAACAATTCGTGCACAATTTTTTGTTCGTCTTCTAATGAATGAATAATTTTCTTTGGCTCTGTATTTACGATTTCAGCTTGTTGCTCAATGTTAAAACCTGTAGCAATTACTGTTACCGAAATAGCTTCTCCTAAAGCTTCTTCTTCACCAACACCCATAATGATGTTTGCGTTGTAACCTGCTTCAGACTGAATAAAATCATTGATTTCTCCGATTTCATCGATTGTAATTTCATTCGTTTCATCTGTTCCAGAAACGATTAACAATAACACGTTTTTCGCACCTGTAATTTTATTATCGTTTAATAATGGAGAATCTAAAGCGCTTGAAATTGCTTGTTTTGCTCTATCAGAACCTGATGCTGTTGCAGAACCCATGATGGCTGTTCCGCTGTTTGACAACACGGTTTTAGCATCTTTAAGGTCGATATTTTGTGTATAGTGATGTGTAATTACTTCAGCAATTCCTCTTGACGCAGTAGCTAACACTTCGTCAGCCTTAGAGAAACCTGCTTTGAAACCTAAGTTTCCGTACACTTCACGTAATTTATTATTATTGATAACAACTAAAGAATCTACTTGCTTACGTAAACGTTCTACTCCGGCTAACGCTTGCTCAGAGCGAACTTTTCCTTCAAATTGAAAAGGAATCGTAACAATACCAACTGTTAAAATGTCGCGCTCTTTTGCTAATTGCGCAATTACAGGAGCCGCACCAGTACCAGTTCCTCCACCCATTCCTGCGGTGATGAAAACCATCTTGGTATTGCTATCCAACATTTTCTCAATTTCAGCGATACTCTCTATTGCAGATTGTTGACCTACTTCAGGATTTGCTCCAGCTCCTAAACCTTCAGTAAGATTAACACCTAACTGAATTTTATTTGGTACTGGGCTATTTTGCAATGCCTGAGAATCAGTATTACAAACTATAAAATCAACACCTTTAATGCCTTGTTTAAACATGTGGTTTATGGCATTACTACCTCCACCTCCAACGCCAATTACTTTAATTACGTTAGATTGGTTTTTAGGTAAATCGAATGAAATGTTTCCAAATTCTGACATAGTATCTCCTTTTATTCTGCGTTATCTAAAAATTCTTTAATCTTATCAATGTATTTATCAAAAAACGAACGTTTGATTTTGTCATCAGTTGTTTCGTGTTTGATAGGTTGAGTTGCTTTTGGCTCCTCTTTTTCTTCCTCAATAATTGGCTCTTCAACCACAATTTGAGGGCGAACCACCACTACTGGTTCTTCTTTTTTCATTTCTACAAACGGAGTAGCACTTTTAGTATTATTTCTAATACTGTTCATTACTAATCCAACCGCTGTAGCATATAAAGGACTTGACAATTCTTCGTCTGAATCTCCAGCTAAATGCTCGTTTGGATAACCAATTCTAGTATCCATTCCAGTAATGTATTCAACCAATTGTTTGATGTGTTGCAATTGCGCTCCACCTCCAGTTAATACAATACCTGCAATTAGTTTTTTCTTAGGATCTTCGTGTCCGTATAATTTAATTTCAGCATATACTTGCTCAATGATTTCCACCACTCTTGCGTGAATAATTTTTGACAAGTTTTTTAGCGAAATTTCTTTTGGTTCTCTACCTCTTAATCCCGGAATAGAAACAATTTCGTTGTCTTTATTTTCTCCAGGCCAAGCTGAACCAAAACGAGTTTTTAATAACTCGGCTTGTTTTTCGATGATTGAACATCCTTCTTTAATATCTTCCGTAATAACGTTTCCTCCGAAAGGAATAACTGCTGTATGACGAATGATTCCATCTTTAAAAATGGCTAAATCAGTTGTTCCACCACCTATATCTATTAAAGCAACTCCTGCTTCTTTTTCTTCCTGACTCAATACTGCATCAGCCGAAGCTAATGGCTCTAATGTTAATCCAGATAATTCTAATCCGGCACTTTTGATGCATCTTCCTAAATTACGAATCGAAGCCGCTTGCCCTACCACTACGTGAAAACTAGATTCTAATCTTCCACCGTACATTCCGATAGGTTCTTTAATTTCGGCTTGACCGTCTATTTTAAACTCTTGTGGCAATACGTGAATAATCTCTTCACCTGGCAACATCGCTAATTTATGAACTTGTCCAATTAGCGTATCAATATCAGCATCACCAATTACTTCTTCCGCATTTGGGCGACTGATGTAATCGCTATGTTGAATACTGCGAATGTGTTGCCCGGCAATACCTACAACTACGTCATTAATTTTATAACCCGAATCGTTTTCAGCATCAGTAACCGCTTGCTGAATCGACTGAATGGTTTGTGTAATATTATTTACAACACCTCTGTGAACACCTAAACTTTTTGATTTTCCTATTCCTAGAATCTCAAGCTTTCCGTATTCATTCTTCTTCCCTATCATCGCTACAATCTTAGTTGTACCGATATCTAATCCTACTGCAATGTTGTCTTTGTTCATAACTTCTCCTATTTCTTACAAACCACTTGTTGTGTAAACATCAAGTTCACTTCTTTATAATTTTTAATCAATGTATCTTTAATAGCATGATGGTAAAAAGCTTTGTAATTCTTAAACTTTCTTTCCACATTTTTTGGTTGCCCAAACACTATTTTATAATCATAACTTCTGTTGGTTAATACCACATTTCCAGAAGGCAAAATCATAGCAGCCGTAATGTTTTTGCTTAAGAAATCGTCTTTTTTGATTTCGTTAAACAACTTCAAAAATGGCTTACAATTTTCTTCACTTATTGCGCCGACAACCAGCGGAACACGTGCCGAAAAATTTTCCGACAATGACATCCTATCTCCTTTTGAATCAAGATAGTAACTATCAGCATCAGTAACAACTCTTACGATTGGGGTCTTTTGAGTAATACGCGTATTTAGAAATCCGTCTACTGTTGAAAAAACTTGTGCTTTTTCAATCATCTCGTGATCATCGAGAACAGTTTCTAAAGTATTCAAATCTAATTTATCTTTTTGGATTGTTGAAGCCCCTCCAAAATTTTGTATTAACAAGTTATTAACCATTTCATGTGTTAAAAACATATTCTCATTCGACTCAAATTTGATGTCTATCTTACTGATTTTGCGCTGACTATTTCGCTTTGACGAAAAAGAGTAAAGGAAAATCATTGTAAAAATGATTAACACCAAGCGAATAGTATGCCAATTAATTCTTCTCATGAAGCGCTTTTTTTAGATCTTTTACAAGCTCACCAATGTCGCCCGCACCAATCGTTACAAACACATCGGCATCTGAATTTTCAAAAGCCGTGAACAACTCGTCTTTGCTGACTAATTTCTTATTTGGATTATTAATTTTATTCAACAACCAAGTCGAATTTACTCCTTCCATTGGCAACTCGCGAGCCGGATAAATTTCCAATAATAAAATCTCGTCGAATTGACTTAAACTTTCTGCAAAACCATCTACAAAATCTTTCGTTCTACTGAATAAATGCGGTTGAAAAGCAGCGATGATTTTTTTACCCGGATACAATTCACGAACCGCTTGATGTACTGCGTTAATTTCCGTTGGATGATGTGCATAATCATCGATATAAACTAATTTTTCTTCTCTAATTTGGAAAGAAAAACGTCTTCTTACTCCTTTAAAACTTGCTAAAGCAGCAATGATTTTTTCATTGGAAACGCCATACGATTTCGCCATTGCAAAAGCTAATAATGCGTTAGTCAAATTATGATGACCTGGCAACCCAAATTTTACATTTTGAACTACTTCAGTTGGTGTTTTTACATCAAATGCATAAAACCCATTTTCAATTCGGATGTTTTGAGCTGAAAAATCAGCATCGTTATTAACACCGATAGTATTTCCTTCTAATGGCAATCCTTTGATTACGTATAAATTTTCGCTTGGAGTTTTGGCTGCGAATTCTCTAAATGATTCTTCAATACTAGCTGCATCACCATAAATATCCAAATGATCAGCATCCATTGAAGTTACACAAGAAACGTTTGGATGTAAATGCAAAAACGAACGATCAAATTCATCCGCTTCAACAACCGTAACTGTTTTTCCTGAACCAATTAAGTTAGAGTTATAGTTCTCCACAATTCCACCTAAAAAAGCGGTAACATCTACTCCACTTTCATATAAAACGTGACCTAAAATACTTGATGTTGTAGTTTTTCCGTGTGTTCCAGCAACAGCGAAGCAATAGGTGTCTTTTGTAATAATTCCTAAAACTTCCGCACGTTTTTTAATTGTAAATCCTCTTTCGATGAAATAATTCCATTCGGAATGTGAAACTGGAACCGCTGGTGTTACGATTACCAATGTGTTTTCAACATAGAAATCGGTTGGAATTAAGCTGATATTATCTTCAAAATGAATTTCTAAACCAATTTCTTGCAACTCATCTGTTAACTGCGTTGGTGTTTTGTCGTAACCCATTACTTTTTTTCCAATGTATTGAAAATAGCGAGCAAGAGCACTCATTCCGATGCCTCCGATGCCGATGAAATAAACGTTATGTATTTGATTTAGATTCATATTATTTTGTTTCAGGTTTCAAGTTCCAAGTTTTAGAAATTGAAAACATTTAAACTAATTTCATTATTTCGTCTGCGATTTGCTTTGTAGCATTTGGCAGTGCTAATTTTTTTATGTTTTGACTTAATTCAGCTTGTTTGCTTTCGTTTGAAATTAAATCGGAAAAAACCGTTTCAAATTGAGATTCTAATTCTGATTCTCTTATCAAAATAGCTCCGTTTTTATCTGAAATTGCTTTAGCGTTTTTTGTTTGATGATCTTCGGCAACATTTGGTGATGGAATAAAAATCGTTGGTTTTCCCACAATACACAATTCCGAAACAGATGATGCTCCTGAACGTGAAATTACAACATCCGCAGCAGCGTAAACCAAATCCATTCTATCAATAAAAGCTACTACTTGAACGTTTTCTTTTTCATTATATTTTGAGTAATCGTTCAAATACAATTTTCCGCATTGCCATATGATTTGAATGTTTTGACTCAATAGAAAATCCAATTCTTTTTCAATCAATTGGTTAATTCTTCTAGCACCTAAACTTCCGCCTAAAACCAACAATGTTTTTTTATTTGCATCTAATTTAAAATAAGCGATAGCTTCACTTTTGCTTGCTTCGTTAATCAAATCTTGACGCACTGGATTTCCAGTTAAAATCATTTTATCTTTTGGAAAAAATCGTTCCAAATTTTCGTAAGCGACACAAATTTTATTCGCTTTTTTAGCTAATAATTTATTCGTGATTCCAGGATACGAATTTTGCTCTTGAATAACCGTTGGAATATTTAACATCGAAGCCACTTTCAAAACGGCTCCGCTTGCAAAACCTCCCGTTCCAATTACAACATCAGGTTTAAAATTTTTGATAATTCGGAATGAATTCCACATACTTGAAAGTAGTTTGAATGGAAACATCGCATTATCTAAAGTCAATTTTCTTTGAATTCCTGAAATCCACAATCCTTTGATGGCGTAACCTGCTTGAGGTACTTTTTGCATTTCCATTTTATCTTTGGCACCTACAAAAAGAAACTCTGCTTCTGGAAAACGAGATTTTAATTCGTTTGCAATCGCAACAGCTGGATAAATATGCCCGCCAGTTCCGCCTCCGCTTATTATGAATCTTGGTTTTTTCATTACTTTTTATTTAAAACTGCGTTCATCGGATTTTGTCCGTTTACTAACACATCTCCGTTTCCATCTTCGATTAAAGATTCTCTAATCGAACTTTTAATCTCGTTTATTTTTTGCTGATTTTCATCGGAATCTTTCTCTTCATTCAAAGCCACTTGCGCATCAATAATTTGCTGTAAAGCTTCATCACGTTTACGTTTTTCTTCTAAGTCTAAAGCAACTTCTTCTTCTTTCTTGGTAACACTTAAAATAATTCCAACAGCGATACATGTCATCCAAATGGAAGTTCCTCCACTACTTATCAAGGGTAAAGGTTGCCCTGTTACTGGCAATAATTCTACGGCAACTCCCATATTCACAAATGCTTGGAATATGATTGGGAATCCGAGTCCGATGATTAATAATTTTCCGAATAAACTCGAAGCTTTTTGAGCATTGATAACAAAACGAATTAACAATAACAAATACAATCCAATGATGGTTACTGCACCGACTAATCCCCATTCTTCCACAATAATTGCGAAAATAAAATCGGAAGAAGATTGCGGTAAGAAATTTTTCTGAACACTTTTTCCTGCTCCTAATCCAATTACACCACCAGAAGCGATAGCGATTTTTGCTTTTTCAATTTGGTAATCGTCTTCATTTGGCGTGTCTTTGGTAAAACGTTCGATACGATTTTCCCAAGTACTAACTCTACTGAAGAATTTATTATCTGGAAATGCTTTTGCTAATAACAAGAATAACATTAAAGCTGCCAATCCCATTCCTAAAACATATCCTAAATATTTTAAAGGATATTGTCCGATGAAAATTAACATGCAAATCATGGCAAAAATTAAGGCTGTTGTTGAAAAATTGGCGGGTAAAATCAGCACTAAAACCGCTCCAACAGGCACCCATAATTCTAAAAATGATTCCTTAAACGAATATACTTTATCGCTAACTTTTGCCAAATAACGCGCCACGTAAACCATTATAACAATGAATGCTAAGGTAGACGTTTGGAAACTCACTCCTACAAACGGAATTTGAATCCAACGACTAGCGTTTGCACCACCAATTTCTGTTCCTTTGAATAATGTGTAAACCAATAGCAATGCTACTAAAGGAATACCAAAAATGGATAAGGCTTTGAAATAATGATAAGGCATTTTGTGAATCCAATAAATGATTACAAAACCCAACAAAACATGAATAGCATGTTTAATTAAATGTCCGATTGTCGTTCCGTTTCCGATAACGTAAACTAAATTGGTACTAGCGCTATACACTGGCAAAAAAGAAACCAAAGCCAATAGAAAAACTATGGCCCATATGGTTTTATCTCCTCTTATTTTACCAATGATATCGAACATTTTATTGTTTATTGTTTATTGTTTATTGTTTATTGTTTATTACAAATTGTGAACCGCTTGTTTGAATTGTTTTCCTCTGTCTTCGTAGTTTTCGAATAAATCGAAACTTGCACATGCTGGCGACAATAATACGCTATCTCCTTTTTCTGCTAAACGTTGCGCTAATTGAACTGCTTCAGACATAGAAGTTGTTTCTACCATTACATCAACTACATTATTAAATGCGTTGATGATTTTTGTATTATCAACACCTAAACAAACGATAGCTTTAACTTTTTCACGAACTAAAGGCATTAATTCATCATAATCATTTCCTTTATCAACACCACCTACAATCCAAACCGTTGGAGCATTCATACTATCCAAAGCATAGAAAACTGAATTTACATTCGTAGCTTTAGAATCGTTGATGTATTGTACCCCTTGAATTTTCAATACTTTTTCTAATCTATGTTCTACTCCTTGGAAATTAGTCAAACTTTCTCTGATGGTTTGTTTTCTAATGTTCAACAATTGCGCTACAGCTGTTGCTGCCATTGCATTTTTAATGTTGTGTTTTCCTTCTAGTGCTAGTTCGTTGATTGGCATAGTAAATAATTCGTTTTTAATAGTACTGTTGATGTTGTTGTCTTCTATAAATCCTCCGTCAATTTCAGGTTTTCCTGTTAATGAAAAAGGAACTTTATTTGCTTTTATCTTATTGTTTTTTAACCAATTTTGAATCGCTTCGTCTTCATTGTCATATATCAAATAATCGGCTTCTGTTTGATTTTTTGTAATTCTAAATTTAGAATTGATGTATAAACTGTAATCGTAATTGTATCTGTCTAAATGATCTGGGCTAATATTCGTAATAATTGCAATGTGTGGCTTGTAGTTTATGATTCCGTCTAATTGAAAACTGCTCAATTCCAATACATAAATATCGTGCTTGTTTTCGGCCACTTGCCAAGCGAAGCTTTTTCCAATATTTCCTGCTAATCCTACATTTAAACCACCTTGTTTTAACAAATGATACGTCAAAAGCGTTGTGGTTGTTTTTCCGTTACTTCCAGTGATTCCGACTGTTGTTGCATCTGTAAATTGAATAGCAAACTCGATTTCAGAAATTACTGGAATTCCTTTTTCGATAAGCTTTTTTACGATGGGAGCTTTTTCGGGAATTCCTGGACTTTTCATTACTACATCGGCATTCAGAATTAATTCTTCTGTGTGCTTTTCATCTTCCCAAGCGATTCCATTAATGGTAAGAACTTCTTTATAATTTTCTTTTATTTTTCCAAAATCCGATACAAAAACATCGTATCCTTTTTTCTTTCCTAATATGGCGGTTCCTACTCCACTTTCGCCTCCGCCTAAAACTACCAGTCGCATCTTATCTTAATTTTAAAGAAACGAGTGAAAAAATTGCTAACAGAATTCCAACAATCCAAAAGCGGGTTACGATTCTACTTTCGTGATAACCTTTTTTCTGATAGTGGTGATGCAATGGTGACATTAGGAAAATTCGTCTTCCTTCACCATATTTCTTTTTGGTATATTTGAAATAACTCACTTGAATCATAACCGATAAATTTTCAGCTAAGAAAATACCACAAACCACCGGAATCATTAATTCTTTACGAATAGCAATTGCAATTACTGCGATAATTCCACCAATAGTTAAACTTCCTGTATCTCCCATGAATACTGATGCTGGATAAGCGTTGTACCAAAGAAATCCTACTAAAGCTCCAACAAATGCTGCGATGTAAACCGTCATTTCACCCGAATTTGGAATGTACATGATGTTCAAATAATCTGAGAAAATGATGTTTCCCGAAACGAAAGTGAACAATCCGAGAGTGAGCACGGAAATTGCGGAAGTTCCTGCAGCTAATCCATCAATTCCATCAGTTAAATTAGCACCGTTTGAAACTGCTGTGATGATTAAAATTACCATTGGAATAAAAATCAGCCAAGCGTAATCTTTGTAATTATCACCCATAAATGATAATACTTCAGCGTAATCGAATTCATTATTCTTGAAAAAAGGAATTGTTGTTGCTGTTGATTTTTCTTCTAAATCGGCTGGTTTTATGTTGTTTTCAATTTTTACTCTTGATGTTAAAGTATCTTTACGAACCGTTACATCTGGACTCAAATACAAAACAGTTCCAACGATTAAACCCAAACCAACTTGACCAATTACTTTGAAAATCCCTTTTAAACCTTGTTTGTCTTTTTTGAAAATTTTGATATAGTCATCAATAAAACCGATTGTTCCCATCCAAAGTGTGGTTACAATCAACAAAATGATGTAAATGTTATTCAACTTCGCCAATAACAAAACTGGAATTAAAGTCGCCAAAATGATAATAATTCCACCCATTGTTGGCGTTCCTGCTTTTGCGGTTTGTCCTTCTAAACCAAGTTCACGAACCGTTTCACCTACTTGTTGGTTTCTCAAATAATTGATAATTTTTTTACCATAAATCGTAGCAATTAACAACGACAAAATAAAAGCTAATGCCGAGCGAAAAGTAATGTATTGAAAAACTCCTGCTCCAGGAACATCAAAGGCTTTGTCTAAGTATTGAAAGATGTAATATAACATAGTTTAAAAGTTTATGTGTTTAAAAGTTTAAGAGTTAGCTCTTGAAAACTTTACTGCTACTATTTATTCAATTGTTTTAATAACTCAGTTACTATTTGTAAATCGTCGAAATCATGACGAACTCCGTTAATTTCTTGATACGTTTCATGACCTTTTCCTGCGATAAGAATAATATCGTTTGGATTTGCCAATTGACAAGCGGTTTTAATGGCTTGTTTTCTATCTAAAATCGAAACAGTTTTCTTAAAATTTTGAGGTTCTACTCCTTTTTCCATTTCTTCGATAATCGTTTCCGGATTTTCGGTTCTAGGATTATCGGATGTAAAAATGGCTTTGTCGCTCATTGATGAAGCGATGTTTGCCATAATTGGTCTTTTCGTTTTATCTCTATCGCCACCACAACCTACAACTGTAATTAATTGTTCGTTTTTAGTGCGGATATCTTCTATCGTTTTTAATACATTTTCCAATGCATCAGGTGTGTGAGCATAATCTACAATTGCCGTAATTTTAGAATCTGAAACAATAAATTGAAAACGTCCAGAAACACTTTCTAACTCAGAAAGTAAACGTAACGCTTCTACTTTTTCAATTCCTAATTCTACTGCAACTCCGTAAATCGCTAATAAATTATATGCGTTGAACGAGCCAATTAATTTCACCCAAACTTCGTTATCATTGATTTTTAATAACAATCCTGATAATTGGTTTTCTAAAATTTGGGCTTTGTAATCAGCATACGATTTTAATGCGTAAGTCAATTTCTTAGCTTTTGTATTTTGAAGCATTACCAATCCGTTTTTGTCATCGATATTAGTAATTGCAAAAGCTGATTTAGGTAAATTATCGAAGAACGATTTTTTTACATCTCTATATTCAGCAAACGTATTGTGGTAATCTAAATGATCGTGTGATAAATTGGTGAAAACACCACCTTCAAAGTGTAACGCTTCTGTTCTTTTTTGATGAACGCCGTGCGAAGAAACTTCCATAAAGCAAAATTCGCAACCTTCTTGCACCATCAAATCTAAATACTTGTTAATAGTTAAAGAATCTGGAGTGGTATGCGTTGCTTTGAATTCTTGTTCGTCAACCATGATTTTAACGGTTGATAACAATCCAACTTTATAACCTGCTTTTTTAAATAATTGATACAATAAAGAGGCGATTGTAGTTTTACCATTCGTTCCTGTTACACCAACTAATCTGATATTTTCTGAAGGATTTTCGTAGTAATTAGCTGCTAAAAAAGCTAACGCTTCGTTAGAATCTTTTACTTTAATATAAGTAACACCGTTTACAATTACACTTGGGAATTCTTCACAAATTACTGCAATAGCACCTAGACTTAGTGCTTTTTCAATATAATCATGACCATCAGAAAGCGTTCCTCTAATCGCCACGAAAACATCATTCAATTCAATTTTTCTCGAATCGAATTCAATTTTTGAAACAGTAATATCGGTAGCTCCATGAACTGCTTCAATGTGTACTTTATATAATATGTCTTTTAATTGCTTCACGATAATTCGATTATGATAGTTTGATTCTTGTTAAAAGCTTGTCCCGATGTTAGTGATTGTTTTTTCACTCTTCCAACACCAATAACCTTTACTTTTAATCCTAAATTTTCTAGTAAAGCTACAGCGTCCATTCCGTCCATTCCTTTTACATTTGGAATAATTCGCTCTTCTTTTTCTACTTTTTTATAATACTCTGAATATTTTTTTTCTTGAGAAACTACTTTTGCATTGATATTTTTAACATGATTTGTTGATGGAGAATCAGTAAATATTTTTTGTGCGATTCTTTTAAAAACGGGTCCAGCAACATCGGCTCCGTAATATCCAGCCGCAACATTTGGTTTGTGAACTACTACAATACAAGAATATTTTGGTTCGTCTGCTGGAAAATATCCAACAAAAGAAGAAGCATAATATAATTTTGATTTGTCTTTATAATTTACTTGAGCCGTTCCCGTTTTTCCTGCCATTGAGAAATCTTTCGAATACAATTTAGAACCCGTTCCCTTCTTTACTACATTTTCTAAAACGGCATGAACTTTATCTAAAGTTTCTTGTGAACAGATTTTCGGATTGATGACCTGGGTATCAAATTTCTTGATGGTTTTATTCCATTCTTTGATTTCGCTTACGAAAATTGGTTTTACCATTACACCATCATTGGCAACCGCATTATATAATGTCAAAGTTTGCAACGGAGTTACAGATAATCCATAACCAAAAGCCATCCATGGCAATGCCACTCCCGACCAACGATTTGTTCCTGGCTGAGGAATAACTGGAATTCCTTCTCCTTTTATTGGCAAACCAAGTGGCTTATTTAATCCGTAACTATTGATTCTATCTACAAATTGTTTTGGATTACTCTTGTAACTATCATATACTGATTGTACTAAAATGGTGTTAGATGACAACTCAAATCCTCTTGCTAAAGAAATTTTTCCGTAACCTTTCCCATTAGAATCTTTAACAGATCTTCCGTAATATTGAATTCTACCTCCTTTTGAATCATAAACAGTACTCGTATCTGCTTTTTTGTCATCTAAAACCGCAATCAAATCCATTAATTTGAATGTTGAACCTGGTTCATGAGATTCTGCAATTGCATAATTTTGCGTTTCATAATACGAACCATCATCTGCTCTTCCTAAATTTGAAATGGCTTTAATGTGTCCTGTTTTGGTTTCCATTACCACCACACAACCGTGATCAGCGCTGTAATGTTCTAATTGTTTTAACAAAGCATGATGTGCAATATCTTGAATGTAAACATCAATAGTTGAAATAATATCATAACCATCTTGTGGCTCTTTTTCATTTACATCGCTAATAGGTTTCCACTGATTCTTTGCAATTTTTTGCATCATTCTGTGGCCATTTTTCCCGTTTAAATAATCGCGAAAAGCGTATTCCAAACCTTTTCCATCTTCGTTTGAGCGCTCATAACCGATGGTTCTTTTTGCCACCAAACCAATTGGGTGTTCTCTTACTATTTTTTGTTCAATGATGATTCCGCCTTTGTTTGCTCCTTTATTAAATAATGGAAACGATTTCAAACGCATTTGTTCGGTATAGCTCAATTTTTTGGCGATAAAAACGTAGCGACTTTTATTAGCTCTTGCCTTTTGTAATTTTGCTTGATAATGTCCGGATGACTTTCCAAACATAACCGATAACGAATCTGAAAGTGCTTGAATATTTTCTTTGAAATGCTCTGAAGATGGCGCCACCGCATCAAAATAAATAGTGTATTCTGGAATTGATGTTGCTAACAAACTTCCGTCCGCAGAATATACATTTCCTTTATTTGCTGGAATAGTAAAATTCTTAACTGTTCTTTCTTTTGCTAATTTTCTGTAATACGGACCTTCAACCCATTGAATATTGTTGAGTTTTATCAAAATAAATACAGCCATTATGAAAAACATAACAGCTACAAAATACATGCGATACGATATTTTTTTATCTTCTATTGCCATATTTTTAATTTATCCCAAAAACTTTTTTTACTTTCTTTATCTTCAACAACGATTTTTACAGGCGGAACTTCGGAAGGCAAAATATTTCGTGATTCCATTTTCTTTGCTACCGTAGATTCCATTTTTAATTTCATCAATTCCGAACGACGGTCTACAAATTCAGAACGCAATTCTTTAACTTGATTGCTTAATTCAGTAATTCGGTAATTTTTTTCATCGTATTGATGATTATTTGCAATAGCAACCATTCCTAAAACCACAAGAAAAACAATAAATTTCCAGTTCTTAAGAGCGTCATCACTAACAAGAAACTTGGCTTTTAATAAACTGTAAATTCCGTCTTTCATACTTTATAATTTTTCGGCTACTCTTAATTTTGCGCTTCGTGCTCTATTGTTTATTGCAATTTCTTCTTCGGTTGGTACGATTAGTTTTTCAATGGTTTTGAAAGGAACTTCAAAATTTCCGAAGAAATCACGTTCTGGCTCTCCTTCAAACATGCCGTTTTTTACAAAACGCTTTACCAATCTATCTTCTAATGAGTGATATGAGATAACACTCAATCTTCCGCCTGGTTTTAGAATTTCTAATGATTGCTCTAAAAATTCTTTCAAAACATCCATTTCTTGATTGACTTCAATACGAATGGCTTGGTATATTTGGGCTAAAATTTTATTGCTTTTATGTCCTGGTAAAAATTTTGCCAACACTTTTTTCAATTCGTCAGAATTTCGGATTTCTTTATCTTTTCGAGCGGTTACGATTACATTTGCCATCGCTCTAGCGTTTTTTAATTCGCCGTAATCAAACAAAACTCTTGCAATATCTTGTTCATCATATTCATTAACCACATGATACGCACTGATATCTCCTTTTTGATTCATTCGCATATCCAATTCAGCATCAAATCGGGTTGAAAAACCTCTTTCCGCCACATCAAATTGGTGTGATGAAACACCTAAATCAGCCAAAATTCCATCCACTTGTTTGATTCCGTGGAAACGTAAAAATCGTTTAATGAATCTGAAATTTTCATTAATTAAAGTAAATCGCTCGTCATCAATTGCGTTTTTTAAAGCATCTAAATCTTGGTCGAAAGCGAATAATTTTCCTTTTTCTCCCAAACGACTCATAATTTCTCTCGAGTGACCGCCACCACCAAAAGTAACATCCACATATACACCATCAGGATGAATATTCAATCCATCAACTGTTTCTTTTAACAATACTGGATTATGATATTCCATCTTCGTCGTCATTAAAATTACCCATTACTTCTTCTGCCAAATCCGCGAAATCACCCACAGCGTTTTCAATCGCATTTTCGTATTTATCTTTATCCCAAATTTCAATGATATTGATAGCTGAATTCAATACAATATCTTTATCAATTTGAGCAAAAACCACTAAATCTTTCGGAATTAAAAGTCGCCCTGTTGCATCAATCTCAATCATTTTAACTCCTGCTGTAAATCTTCTGATAAAATCGTCATTCTTTTTATTGAAACGATTTAGTTTATTGATTTTCAACATCATTTTATTCCATTCCGCCATTGGAAATAATTCCAAACACGGCTGAAAAACCGAACGTTTTAACACGAAACCTTCCTCTAAAGAACCCAATTGTTTCTTTAGTGACGTAGGTAGCATCAGCCTTCCTTTGGCATCCACCTTACACTCGTATGTCCCGATTAATGTTTTCAACTTTTTCTTTCGATTAGAATATGGACAAATTTAGAAAAATTTTACCACTTTTTACCACAAACTACCACTTTGTTAATAAGTTTTTAGATTTTAAAACCCTGTTTTCCACTTTTAACAAAATATTATTTGCAAAATCAAGAATTGAGAAGATTTGGAGCTTTAAAATCAACTAAGCCGATTTACACTATTTTAGTTAAAATTTTAATAAAATTGTTGATAACTAACATTTTACAAGCAGTAAAAGCACAAAAATTAGCCTTTCATTTTTTTCTTTACTTTCTTCAATAAAATAGTATATTTGTCAATCATTAGAACTAATACCTTAAGTGGAATTTATGTTAAGAAAAGAAAAAAAATACACCTATTTTGAAGCTGGCGAAGGAACCCCAATAATCATTCTTCATGGTTTAATGGGCGGCCTTAGTAATTTTGATGGTGTGGCTAATTTTTTTCCTCCTAAAGGATATAAAGTGGTAATTCCAGAATTACCAATTTACACACAAAATATTTTAAAAACCAATGTTAAAGCCTTTTCAAAATTTGTTAAAGACTTTATTGTTCACAAAGGATTTGATCAAGTAATTCTTGTTGGAAATTCGTTAGGCGGACATATTGGTTTGTATTTTACTAAAATGTATCCGGAACTTGTAAAAGCATTAGTAATTACAGGAAGTTCAGGTTTATATGAAAGCGGAATGGGAGAAAGTTACCCAAAACGTGGTGATTATGAATACATTAAAAAGAAAGCCGAAGACGTTTTTTACAATCCAGAAATAGCAACTAAAGAAATTGTTGACGAAGTTTTTGCAACAGTTAATGATAGAATCAAATTGATTAAAACTTTAACGATTGCTAAGAGCGCTATTCGTCATAATATGGCGAAAGATTTACCAAAAATGACTACTCCAACTTGTATTATTTGGGGAAGAAATGACAAGGTAACGCCACCAAATGTAGCTGAAGAGTTTGATAAATTATTACCAAATTCTGAGTTATTTTGGATTGACAAATGTGGACACGCTGCCATGATGGAGCACCCAGAAGAGTTCAATCAAATTTTGTTTGATTGGTTACAAAAGAAGAATTTATAATAGTTCCCCTTTTTGGGGAATTTTATTTTATAGCTTATGAAAATTAATACCGCCGAATTCGTAATTAGTAATTCAGAAGTAGACAAATGCCCGAAAGACCGCTTACCTGAATACGCATTTATTGGTCGTTCCAATGTTGGAAAATCATCGTTGATTAACATGTTGACGAATCATAAAAATTTGGCAAAAACCTCATCAAAACCAGGAAAGACACAGTTAATCAATCACTTTAAAATCAACAACAATTGGTTTTTAGTGGATTTACCAGGTTATGGTTATGCCCGAGTTTCTAAGAAAACCAAAGCGGTTTTCCAACAATTTATCATGGATTATTTTGAGCAAAGAGAGCAATTAGTTTGCGCCTTTGTTTTAATCGACATTAGATTAGAAGCTCAAAAAATTGATTTGGAATTCATGGAATATTTAGGAGAAAGCGAAATTCCGTTTGCGATTATTTTTACTAAATCAGATAAATTAGGGAAAAACAAAGTCAACAATCATGTGGAAGCTTATAAGAAACAATTGTTAGCTGGTGACTGGGCTGAAATGCCTCCTTATTTTGTTACTTCATCATTAGAAGCTATTGGTAGAGAAGGAATTTTAGAATATATCGGTCAAATTAATGAAGATATTTTTAAAGATAATGGATTTGTTTAAAAAATAAATCAAACAAAAAAGTCGCTATTTCTAGCGACTTTTTTTATGCTTTTAAATCCATTTTTTCGGCGAAGTAATCACAAAAATCTCGCATGGTATCTGACATTTTCTCATCAGCAGTTGCGCGTTGAAATGTATCCGCCATTGCAACTAAAGTTTGATGAAAGAATTGTTTCATTTCGTCTACAGGCATATCTTTTGTCCATAAATCTATACGAAGGGTTTCTTTTGCTTTGCTATCCCAAACTGATAACAACATTGCTTTTGCTTCTTCTTGCTCTACGCCACCATCTTGTGCTGTCCATAATAATTTATCAGGAACGTTATTTTCATCTAAACCTACGGTAATTTTTATATCTGATGTTTTCATATTTATTGCTTCTTTGGTTTGTATTTTGAATTATCGAAGATGGTTTTAGCATCCATTGCTAATAACTGTTCTAAAGTTATATCTTCGTTGTTTTCCATGTAGCTTCTTACGATTTGCCAGCCTAACCATTGCCCAACTCTTCCAGGAGTTTGATTGTCAATTTCAATATAAAATCTTGAAAACGGAGCTGGTTTAATAAATCGTAATTCATTCTTAGGATTGGAATCGAATAATAATTTATTTTCAACCAAATTACTCCACATGTAATATTCATTTTCTTGACAGAATTTGATTTGCATATCGGTATAACCAATTTTATCAGCATCTGAATATTCTGGAATTAACTTATCTTTCATGTACAATTCTTTTCCATAATAAATCATAGCAGACAATAAAGTTCTATCTGTTGGCGAAGCGATTTTTCCGTAACAAAAACTAGTTACTAAATTTGGTAAAATTTGATTTCGCTCCATTTCTGGCTTTTTAAATTCTGGAAAATCCACGTAAAAACGGTGGTCTTTTCCTAAATAACAATCTAACGAAATTAATGCCAGCGTATCAGTATAAAAAACTCTTCCATCTGTATCTACCTCATTAATTAAAGTAATAACGCGAGGTGTTTTGTACTTTGGAAAATAATATTGTACATGCGCAAATAGCTTTTCTAAGTCGGTTTCAATTTTTCCTAATTCAGGATATTGCATTTGAACTTCACTGTAAAGCTCTTTCAACAATGGATCCTTTAATTTATTAATTAATATTGAATCTGGAATATGCGATGGGAAAAAATAAGGATATTGTGCTTTTACTTTTTGTAAATCTTCAGGTTTTGAAGTCCAAAAAATTCTATCAAAACGTTCCACTTTAAATTCAATTGGAATTTTAGCTACTGCCTCTTCTACTTTACTCTCTTCTTTGCATGAAAATAGAGAAATTGCTACAAGGACAAATAATAATTTCTTCATATAGTGTATTTTTTATACTTTTATCGAACCAAAATTAGTTTGCAAATATACAGTTATCGACTTATAAATTTTCATAAAAAAATGACAAATTCCAACAACTTTCAAGCCGAGAAAATCAACCAACATATTGTAAAATGGTTACTCGATTATGCTACTAACGCAAAAGTAAAGGGTTTTGTTGTGGGAATTTCGGGTGGAATTGATAGCGCACTAACATCTACCTTGTGTGCACAAACAGGTTTACCAACACTTTGTGTTGAAATGCCAATTCACCAAGCAGAAAGTCATGTAAATAGAGCCAACGAACATATTGACCAATTAAAAAAACGTTTCCCAAATGTTTTTAACGAAAGAGCCGATTTGACTCCCGTTTTTGAAACGTTTAAAAACCAAGTTCCGTCTTCAGAAAATGAAGCTGTTTTGAATTTATCGTTAGCCAATACTCGTGCGCGTTTGCGAATGACAACTTTATATTATTTTGCAGGAATTCACGGCTTATTAGTTGCAGGAACTGGGAATAAAGTAGAAGATTTTGGCGTAGGATTTTTTACAAAATATGGCGACGGCGGCGTTGATATTAGTCCGATTGCAGATTTAGTAAAAAGCGAAGTACGATTACTTGCCGAATTTTTACAAGTTCCAGATAGTATCTTAAAAGCCAAACCAACAGATGGTTTGTTTGGAGACGACAGAAGTGACGAAGATCAGATTGGTGCTGATTACAACGAGCTGGAATGGGCTATGAATCAAGTAGAAAACGGAAAAACTATTGAAAATTTTTCGGGAAGAGAAGCCGAAGTTTTTAAAATTTACAAAAGGCTTAATACGATCAATCAACACAAAATGAATCCTATCCCAATTTGTCAAATTCCGAAAAATCTTAAATAATTATCTTCATAATTAACAAGTATTTACATTTTTTTTTAGTAACTTTGACCTTATATTACGAATAATATAATTTTTTAGTTATGATCAAAATAGGTATAGCAGACAGTTTACCTGTTGTAAGCCATGGATTACAGTCGTATTTTCATGGTAACAGCAGAATGGAAGTTATTGCATCGGCTAAAAACTTAGAATCTTTACTTTCACTTTTAGAAGCAAAACGTTGTGACATTCTTATTCTCGATGTAGAATTAGATGGTTTGTCGAGCATTAGAGACATCAAAAGCTTGCTGAAAGATTTTCCTGAAACAAAAATTGTTTTGTTTACAAATGTTTCCGAACAAATGTATGCCCCAACAGCAATTAAAGCGGGAGTCTCAGCTTACGTTTCCAAAAAAAGTGATTTAAAAGATCTAGAGGCTACAATAACAAAAGTAACAGAAGGCAAAGTCATCTTTAGCGAAACTGTTAAGAAAAGCATTGAAATGCTTAGTAAAGGGAAAAAATCGGAGCGTTTGTTCAAGAAATTATCTACTAGAGAAATCGAAGTACTACGCTACCTTAACGACGGTAAGAAAAACAAAGAAGTTGCTCAAATTCTTGGTTTGGATGAAAAAACAATCAGTACGTACAAGTTGCGCTTGTTGGCAAAATTAAATGTTACCAACTTAGTAGACTTATTAAAAAAAGCAAAAGATTTAGATGTAATTTAATTGTATCTTGATAAAACTCTACCCAAGTTTTTAGAAAAGATATGTGTTAACCCCAAATAAGCCATTACCATTTCCAGAGTTTCTGAGTTATCAGAGTCTTCATCGGTTGAAATTGAATTTTTCAAATCGTCGATAATGTTATTGACTAAATACCATCGCAATGTGATAATCGTCTCGGTTACGTATTGGCTTATCGTGGTTTCTTTTTGTTTTACATAGATTTGTTGTACTTCCCAATTGTGTAATACCTCACGTTCTTCGTTCATAAGAATCGTGGTGACTTCTTGCGCTAATTCCTCAGGCAATTGCATTAAGTATTTATCCAATTCAAAAACCTCATTTTCATTAAAATACGCAATTAAATGATTAAAAATTGCTTTAAAAATTGGGTTAGCTAATTCTACCTCATCTTCTTGTAAACTCAAATAAACACGTTGATATACTTTGTAATTATTTTGCTCTTTTACTTCAACCATTTCTCCATCTTCATTTTGAGCTAAAATAGTATCCTCAAACTCAACTTCTTTGTCACCATACAACAACAAAATCTGAATGATTTTATGTTCCAATTCGTATTGAATATCTATTTTAGTTGTTGGCTGAGCAATATCGTTTCTTACAACTTCAAAAGCTTTTTGTTCCTCTTTGTATTGTTTATTTGCTTCCGATACATCTTTCTTAACTAATTGCGCTAAGGTATTAAAAAGCACATCTTCGGAAATATCCATGATTCGGGAACATTCCTTAATGTAAACTTCTCTTTTAATTCGGTCTGGAATTTTTGAAATACTGATAACCATATCTCGAATCAAATCGGCTTTTTTAATTGGATCATTCTTGGCTTCTTGCATCAATAAAGACGCTTTAAACTGAATGAAATCTTTGGCGTTATCTTCGAAATATTGCAACAAATCTTCATACGAAGTTTTTCTTGCAAAACTATCTGGGTCATCGCCATCAGGAAACGTACACACTTTTACGTTCATTCCAGCTTCCAAAATCAAATCGATTCCACGAATCGAAGCACGAAGTCCGGCAGCATCACCATCAAAAAGCACGGTAATATTTGGCGTTAAGCGATTAATTAAACGAATTTGATCAGGCGTTAAAGCTGTTCCTGAAGAAGCCACAACGTTCTCAATACCCGCTTGATGCATTTGAATTACATCGGTATAACCTTCCACCAAATAACAATTGTTTAGTTTGGCGATAGATTGCTTTGCATGGAAAATTCCGTACAAAACTTTACTCTTATGGTAAATATCACTTTCGGGCGAATTCAGGTATTTTGCAGCTTTTTTATCATTGGTCAAAATACGACCACCAAAACCCAAAACACGTCCGCTCATACTTTGAATTGGAAACATAACACGACCTTTGAATCGGTCGAATTGTTTGTCTTCCTTAACAATTGAGAGTCCGGTTTTGTCTAAATATTCTAATTTATATCCTTTTCCTAATGCTTCTTTTGTAAAAGCATCCCAAGATTCTGGCGAATATCCTAATCCGAATTTTTTTATCGTATCAGATGTAAAACCACGTTCTTTAAAATACGATAGTCCGATAGCTTTTCCTTCTTCGGTTTCTAATAAAGTGTGATGAAAATATTTCTGAGCAAATTCGGAAACCAAATACATACTTTCCTTTTCATTCGCTTGTGCTACATCTTCATCGGACTGAACCGTTTCTTCGATTTCGATATTGTATTTTACTGCTAAATATTTGATAGCTTCTGGATAAGTAAAATGTTCGTGTTCCATTAAAAACGTCACGGCATTTCCGCCTTTTCCAGAGGAAAAATCTTTCCAAATTTGTTTCACAGGCGACACCATAAACGAAGGCGATTTCTCGTTTACAAACGGAGACAATCCTTTCAAGTTACTTCCGGCGCGTTTGAGTTGTACAAAATCACCTATAACCTCCTCAACTCGGGCGGTTTCAAATACTTTTTCTATGGTGTCTTTTGATATCAAATTACAGTTTTATTTTGGAAAGTTTCAAAGATACAAAGTTGTAAAGTTAATCCATAAAAAAATGCAGGAAAACAAAAAAAGCACTTCATATGACTGAAGTGCTTTTTTAAACAGAGAACTTAACTTAACCCTAAATTTAATTAAAATCAAAGCGTAATCCTAATGAAACGTTGTTTTGATCTATATTATTGTTCTTGAACATTGGATTTAAGTCATATTTAACATATAGACTGGTTTGACCATATCCTAAATAAGCACTTAAGCCGTAAGTAAAGTCAGAAACATTGAAATCTCCTTTTTGTTTTTCTTTTACTTTAATGTCGTCTGCTTCGTATTTTAAAATTTGTTTTGATTTGATGCGAACACCTCCATAACCTCCAATTCCTAAACGAACCGACTCGTGTGTTCTGAAATACGTCTTAGTTCCATCTTTTGAAAGTTTTTTTGGCGTAAAATCGAATTCTAAATGCAATGGCGCAGTTAAATACACGTTTCTAAAACGAGAATCATCTAATTTTATAGTTGATGTAACTAAATCTGTTTGATTACCATTTTTTATGAAATAACGATTATCCGTTGGACGAAGATTGTTATACATTAATGAAAGTCCGTACTTAGCGTGAAGCAAATTATTGTTTTTGAAAATTCTTGAATTATAAGTAACTCCCCATTCATAAAAATGCGACCCCCAAACTCTGTAATCTGAATCTTCTAAATTTTCTCCATCAGTAATTACGTTATTTAAACCAAAGGCAAAAACAAATTGTGATGTTGTTCTTTTTGATTTTCTTTCAGCTTTGTCTTTTTCACCATTGTAAATTTTCATGGAACCTAAGTTGATTTCGGTTCTATTTTCTCCAATTGAATCCTTTGAATTACTACCCAAAACAATCATTGTGCCTCCTCTTTTTGGTTTTTCATCAGAATTTAAAACTTTTCCGTCTACTTTGTCTTGAACCAATTGCGCTAATTTAGCTTCTTCAATAGCTACTTTAGTTTCGATATTTTTTGCGCGCTCTTCTGCAATTTTCAATTTTAATTCTTGTGCATTTTCAGCTGTAATTTTACCTTCTTTCACCTGTAAATCGATAGCTTCAACTTCTTTTTTTAAAGCGTTTTTCTCTTCAGTGGTAATCATTTCAATGTTATTCGCGATTTCTTTGGCTTGTTGCTCAAATGTTTTTTCTTGCGCAACTGCTTTCGTTAGTAAACTAAACACAATAATAATTGTGTACAAAATAATTTTTTGCATGACTGTTTGATTTTTGATTAATGATGATTTTTATTATTCGTAATTTCTATTGGCTAATGCCGATTTGGCATCTTTAAACTTTCTATTTAATTTATCTAAAGTAGTTTCTCTGTGATTTTCGTCTAATTCTTTTTCAACGTTTGTTAGCAATGAATTAGCATCTACTTTCATTTTAGCTTTTGGACTTGTTTTTTTATCTGATGTGATTACTTTCTCTCCTGTTTGAACTTCGGCTAATAAATTTTCTGGCAAAACGTATTTGTATGAGTTGGGTGATGGATGATGGATAATGGATGATGAATTATCTTTAGTCAAACTCTCCTCTTTTATCAACTCCTTTCTTTCTTCTGATTTTTTATTTTTTTGCGTTTTTGAAAAGTTTACTTCATTTTGAACTAAAATGGGTTGCTCTTTTTCAACTGAAATTTCATCTATTTTATTGGTTTCAACCGTATCAATTTCTTCGTTAATAGTTGTTACAATTGGTGTTGAATTATTAATTTCTGTTGTTTCGTTTGAATTGAAAAGGAAAAATCCCAATCCTAAAAAAAGTATTGTAGAAGCGGCTACAAAAAACCATCCGTAACCTTTCTTTGGCTTTTTTTCTTCTGAAACCGTAAGCATCGCATCTAATCGGCCCCAAGCTTGAGCAGAAGGCTGAATTTCTCTAGTATTCAGCTTTTCTCTTATTTGATTATCTATTTTATTTGGTTCCATTTAATTTGTTTTTTAAGTCGGTGATTTGTTGTTGCAATAACTTTCGGGCGTGTGATAATTGTGATTTTGATGTTCCTTCACTTATTTTGAGCATTTCGGCTATTTCCTGATGTTTGTAACCTTCAATCGCATATAAATTAAACACCATTTTATAACCATCGGGCAAATTATCAATCATATTTTGAATGTCATCTACCGAAAAATCTTCCATTTCATACACCGATTCATTCTCGCTTACCGTAACATCATCTATATCTTGGTGATTGAAATTATTCTTTTTCACCCGAATAAAATCGATACATTCATAGATCATAATTCTTCGTATCCAACCTTCAAAACTACCTTTGTGTTCAAAATTTTTCAGATTGGTAAACACTTTCATAAATCCGGTAATCATGACATCTTCTGCGTGGTGAATGTCTTTTATGTATTGGCGACACACACTTAACATTTTAGAAGAAAACTTGGCATAAATCTGCTGTTGTGCTTGTCGATTGTTTTCGACAGCCAACTTAATGAGTTGTTTTTCTTCTTGATGTAACTGGATAACTTTCATTTTCAAGTTCAATGTCAAGTTCAATATCAAACTCAAATTTATACTAATTGAAATTGATTTTTGCTCTTGCTCTTGTTATTGAATTATTGCTTCTAATTATATAGACGAGAATGATTTTAAAATGGTTGTATGAATCTTTAAAAAAATAAAAAAACTTCTAATTAAGGAACACAGATTGAAATAATTAAAGAAATTTTAAAAATTGAAATTGACTTTTGTCCTTGAAATTGAAATTGTTTTTATTTTTTTCTTTCAATCACATAATTTACCATTAAAATAAGGGAATCTTTATACGGAGATGTTGGGAAATCTTGTAATAATGAAAGTGCTTCTTGTTGAAATTGCACCATTTTTTCTTCGGCGTACGTTAATCCGTTTTTGTCTTTTACGAATTGGATTACTTCTTTTACGCGCTTTTTATCTTTGTTATGATTCTTAACCGAATTGATTACCCAACTTTTTTCTTTTGAGGAACAATTATTCAAAGCGTAAATCAATGGTAAAGTCATTTTTTGTTCTTTGATGTCGATTCCGGTTGGTTTTCCAATGGCATCATCGGTATAATCAAATAAATCGTCTTTAATTTGGAACGCCATTCCGATTAATTCTCCGAATTTACGCATTTTTTCAACCACATCTTTATCTTCTGGAGCCACAGAACAAGCGCCAAGCGAACAACATGCCGCTATTAAAGTAGCGGTTTTTTGTCGGATGATTTCGTAGTAAATATCTTCGGTGATATCTAATCTTCTGGCTTTTTCGATTTGAAGTAATTCCCCTTCACTCATTTCGCGAACGGCTACAGAAATGATTTTTAGTAAATCGAAATCATTATTATCAATAGAAAGCAACAATCCTTTCGAAAGTAAATAATCGCCAACTAAAACGGCAATTTTGTTTTTCCAAAGGGCATTTAAGGAGAAAAAACCACGACGTTTATTACTGTCATCAACTACATCATCATGCACTAAAGTTGCGGTATGAATTAATTCAATAACCGAAGCACCGCGATAGGTTCGTTCATTAACAGCACCACCAGAAACCATTTTAGCGGTCAAGAAAACAAACATCGGTCGCATTTGTTTTCCTTTTCGGTTTACTATATAATGTGTAATTCTGTTTAATAAAGCCACTTTTGAAGACATGGAATCGCGAAACTTCTCTTCAAAGAGTTCCATTTCATTTGCGATGGGGAGCTTTATTTGTTCGGTTATTTTCATTGAGGTATCAAAAATACAAAAACAAACTCGTTAGTCAAAAGTTTAGCAAAAGATTATAAAAAAAGAGACTTCGAACTTTATCGAAATCTCTTTACTTTTTTTTTAGAATGAAGAATAAATTAATTTTTAATAGAATCAACAAATCGTTGCTCGCTTTCTTTTAAAGGAAAAACATTATTCATTTCCCAAAATTTCTGAGTGTAATTTGTTCCTGCTTCAAAAATAGTATCGCCACCAAAACCTTTTTCAGGTATCTCAACATCGTTTTTAACATCTAAAACTAATAAATCAAAAGTACTGCTAACATTATCGTGTACTTTTTTACCCATTTGAATGTAAAGACTGAAGCTGTTTTTATAGTAAACCAATTCATATTGGTTATTTACAAACTTAAACTTACACCAAACCGATTGATCATTAAGTTTTAATTTGGCAATTAATATATTTTTAAGTTTTGAGTTTTTCTTATGTGAATCCGCTATTTCAACTTTAAATTCAATTATTTTATTAGATTTATTATCTACGATAACATAACCTTCGTACAATAATTCATCGCTTTCTGCATTAGGAATTATTTTAATGTATTCGTATTCAAATCCAGAAGCATCTCTTCTTAAATAGCGATCAAAAGTGTATTCTTTACTCTTGATAAGATTTTCAATACCATCAAAATTATAAGCATATTTCACATAATCCCTTACATTGTAAGCTGAATTCATACCATTTAAAACAGAACTTGTAGAATCTTGTAAATTAGATTTTATAGCTCTACTTTGATTTATTTGCAAAACCGATTTGCCATTACCTTTTTTAATAAAATAATCCATTTTTGCATCGGAATACTTGGTGTATTGATTGTTTATTTTTACAATCTCCCTTCCATAAGTACTTAATTTACTGTTTTTAACCGCACGAACTTTTGCATCTTTTATCAACGATTTTAAAAAATCTCTTCCCGAAACGTTTGAAATTATTAATTCATCTAAAATATACACTTTTGGAGTTAAATAAATTTCAACTTCCTTGTTTTCAAATACAACTTTCTTAGTTTCGTAATTGATGTGGCTAATTTCAACCTCTTTGATACGATGTAACGAAAATTCTCCATCTTCGTTTGTCATCGTACCAGTCAAATTACCTGAATTATCTTTACAAATAATATTTACAAACGGAATAGTTTCTTTTGTTTCTGCATCTTTAACAATTCCTTTCGTGCTATTTTCCTGAGAAAAACTAAATGTAAAAAAAAGTAGAAATAATAAAGTGTGCTTAATCATAATTTAGATGTGTGTTAGTTAAACTGAATTTATTTTTCACCAAAGCATTCAGCTGCACGAAGATACTGTTTCTTACAAAAGAACACGTATTTCTTACATCTTTTTTTATGATTCTGAAACTAGAAAAAGTAAATTATTGAATAAATTAAGATTTATTAGCTAATTGACCACAAGCGGCATCAATATCTTTACCGCGACTTCTTCTTACTTTAGCCACGATATTATTTTTTTCTAAAGCCATTATGTAAGCATTTGTAGCTTCTTCCGAAGCTTGTTGAAACATGCCATCATCAATGGGATTGTATTCAATCAAATTTACTTTACAAGGGACATATTTACAGAATTTCACCAAAGCATCAATCGATCTTTTATCGTCGTTGATTCCTTTCCAAACCACGTATTCGTAAGTAATTTTACTTTTGGTTTTTCTGTACCAATATTCCAAACTTTCACGCAAGTCGGTTAAAGGAAAATTCTTCGTAAATGGCATGATTTCGTTTCGAATTTCTTCAACAGCTGAATGTAAAGAAACTGCTAGTTTGAATTTCACCTCATCATCTGCCATTTTTTTAATCATTTTTGGAATTCCAGAAGTGGAAACTGTGATGCGTTTTGGTGACATTCCCAAACCTTCATTCGAAGTAATCATGTCAATCGCTTTCATTACGTTTGGATAATTCATCAAAGGCTCACCCATTCCCATAAAAACGATGTTTGATAAAGGTCGGTCGTAATATAAACGACTTTCGTTATCAATTGCGGCAACTTGGTCATAGATTTCTCCTGGTTCCAAGTTTCTCATGCGTTTTAATCGAGCTGTAGCACAAAAATTACAATCTAAACTACAACCTACCTGCGAAGAAACACAAGCTGTAGTTCGAGTTTCAGTAGGAATCAAAACCGATTCTACGATTAAGTCATCGTGCAAACGAACGGCATTCTTAACAGTTCCATCTTCACTACGTTGTAAAGTATCGACCTTGATGTGATTGATTACAAAGTTAGCTTCTAACATAGCGCGTGTTTCTTTAGACACATTAGTCATGTCTTCAAAAGTATGCGCGCGTTTTTGCCATAACCATTCGTAAACTTGATTGCCACGAAACGCTTTGTCTCCGTTAGAAACAAAAAAGTTACGCAATTGTTCTTTAGTTAGTGCTCGTATGTCTTTTTTCTCGATTTGCATGATGCAAAAGTAATGATTTTAGAAATTAGAATTCAGAAATTAGAAAATTGGATGAATTCTTTTTGTATTTTTGTTAAAAAGAATTTTATGGGAATTCCTGAATTAAAAGAAATTATCAAATTAAAACTTGAAAATGCCGATGAGCGTGTGCTTCGCATTGTAGATTCGGTTTTAAATGAATATTCGAAAGAAACTATTGCTTTTGATTCGAAAGGATATGCCTTAAATTTAGAAGAATACCATTTAAAAGTTGAAGAAGGTTTTGAAGACATTAAAAACAATAAAACTTTTTCTAATGACGAAATGGCCTCAAAAATTCAGCAATTAAAAAAGCAATAAATGATGTTTTCGGTTATTTGGACTTCAAAATCTTTCGAAGATATTTCAAACATACATCATTATCTCACAAACAAAATTTCTATTGAAACTGCAAATAAAATCGTTGACGAGATTTATCAAGCTCCTAATTCGATTACTTTTGTAGAACAATTTCAAATAGATGAATTTCGAAAGGATTGTAGAAGAATTATTGTTAGAAATTATAAAATTCTTTACCATATAAAAGATTCTGAAATATTCATAATTAGAATTTTTAATACATTTCAAGACCCAATAAAAAGTTTATAAAATGCATTTTATATCAGAAGATTTAGAAGATTACGTTGCCAATCATTCCCAAGCGGAACCTGAATTATTAGCGAAATTAAACAAAGAAACCTATCAAAAAATCATGCAACCACGAATGTTAAGTGGTCATTTTCAAGGTAGAGTTTTGAGTATGCTTTCAAAAATCATTCGCCCGAAACATATTTTGGAAATTGGAACGTATACGGGTTATGCTGCGTTATGTTTAGCAGAAGGATTAGCTGAAAACGGAACTTTAGATACGATTGATATTGAAGAAGAATTAGTGGATTTTCAAAGAAAATATTTTGACGCTTCGCCTTGGAAAGACCAAATTTTTCAACATTTAGGTGATGCGGTTGATATTATCCCAACTTTAAATAAAAAATTTGATTTGGTTTTTATTGATGCTGATAAAGAAAATTATGTAAATTACTTTCACTTAATCGTTCCCATGATGAACAAAGGCGGAATTATCCTATCAGACAATGTTTTGTGGAGCGGAAAAGTACTGGAAGAAGTTAAAACAAATGATAAAAGCACACCCGTTTTATTAGAATACAATCAACTATTGAATACTGACCCAAGAGTAGAAACGGTTTTATTGCCTATTCGTGATGGTTTGACGGTTAGTCGTGTTTTGTAATGAAATTGTATTTTTTACCAAAGAACAAATACAATTTATAACATCCAAATCCGAAAATTGCTCCAAATACATAACCCGTAAGAATATCTCCCGGAAAATGCAATCCTAAGTAAATTCTGCTAAAAGCAAAAATTAGTGGAAACAAAAACAACAAATAAGTATGTTTGTAATATTTACGAAGAATTAATACAACAAAAGTTGTTGTTGCGAAAGAATTAGAAGCGTGTCCTGAGAAAAAGCTGAATGAGCTTCTCTTTTCTACTATTCGAGCTATTTGATTAACTTCCAAATCATTACATGGTCGTAAACGTTCGAAAGAATATTTGAATAGATTGGTAATTTGGTCTGTAAACGTAATTAAAGCAGCCAAGAAAAGAATGATGATAAATACATTTTTAGCTTTTTTTAGAAATATTTCATCATTATAATAGGAACGGTAAAAAAATAAAACTATAAATATTCCAATAGGTAAGAAAAGAGCAGATAAAAAATATCTCCAGAAACTAACATTAAAACCTTCTTTTTTAATTACAAGATAAAAAACTGCAATAAAAAAAGGGATCCAATAAATTTGTTTTGTGATAATCATCCAAAAACCATCAAATGGTTCAGAGCCTAATCCGTTTAAAAAAAGGAATAATTCTTTATCTAAGTTAATTAACTGCTCCAAATTACAATTGTCTTTTTACAGGTCCGGTAATACTTTCAATATCTTCTTTTACTTTTTCAATCGGATTTTGAACGTCTAAATTAATGTTTTCCATAGGATTTACCATTTTTGTAATTCCTTCTTTAGCTTTTGCTATTTCTTCAGAAACACCACCCGTTAAAGTATTCATATCTAAACCAGCATCTTGAGTTCCTTTCTGAATTTCACTTTTAATCTCATTTGTGGCATTTTTTAATTGCGCCATACCTTTACCTAAAGCACGAGCAATATCTGGAATCTTATCTGACCCAAATAACATTAAAACAACTAAAATGATGAAAAATAATTCGCCTCCTCCTATTCCAAACATAACGTATTGTTTTGAAAATTAACTTCGCAAAGTTACAAAGTTTTACCCCTAAATTATCTTAAAGTAATCAAAAAAAAGACTATCCAAAGATAGTCTTAATTCTTATTTCTTTTCTAAAGTATCAAATTTTGATTCTGTTCCTCCTTTAGGCCAATAGTTATTTTCAACATCAATATCAGCTGTTTCTAATTTTGGATCTAATTGAATTTTTACCACTTTTTTCTCTGTTGCGAAAACTCTCTTAGCGGTATCATTGTTCTTTCTCCAAATTTGAGCAGGGAATTTTTGAGTTTCACTTGTTCCATCTTCAAATTGAAGTTCAACGATAATTGGCATGATTAATCCTCCTGGTTTTTCAAACTCTACTTCGTAGAAATATTTAGGCGATTTTAACGCATTTTTTTCTTCCGCAGTGTAATTTTTATCTAAATAATCTGCAAGCGCTTGCACATTTTTAGCATCAAATCCTTTTTTCAATTCAGGTTTAAAATCTGGAGCATCTTCTGCAACTAAGTACAACATTGGCTCACCATCGCTAATTTTTCTTCCTCTTCTATTGAACATCGCTTGTGTTTCTTTAGAAGCTTCTGTAGAAACAAAATACTGCTTAACCGATTTTACTCCAATATCTGTATAATCTGTTGAATAGAACCAACCTCTCCAAAACCAATCTAAATCTACAGCCGAAGCATCTTCCATAGTTCTGAAGAAATCTTCTGGTGTTGGGTGTTTGAATTTCCAACGGTTTGCATAGGTTTTGAAAGCATGGTCAAATAACTCTCTTCCCATGATGGTTTCTCTTAAAATATTTAAACCTGTAGCTGGCTTTCCGTATGCATTAGCTCCAAATTGGTAGATATTTTCAGAGTTTGACATGATAGGTTCTAAATATTTTTGATTTCCTTTCATGTAAGGCACAATATTTTTGGCTGGACCTCTTGTTGCTGGAAAATTTGGATCGAAAGAAGTTTCCGTTAAGTATTCTAAGAATGTATTTAAACCTTCATCCATCCAAGACCATTGTCTTTCGTCTGAATTTACAATCATTGGGAAGAAGTTGTGTCCAACTTCGTGGATGATAACTCCTAACATTCCATATTTAATTCTATCACTTACAAATCCTTTTTCATCAGGACGACCGTAGTTCCAACAAATCATTGGATATTCCATTCCTTGATCTTCTGCTGAAACTGAAACGGCTTTTGGATAAGGATAATCAAATGTAAAATGTGAATAGGTTTTTAAAGTATGAGCTACCGCTTTTGTAGATAAATCTCCCCAAAGTGGATTAGCTTCTTTTGGATAAATCGAAATTGCTAAAGGCTTGTTTGTTGGTAAATCAACTGCCATAGCGTCAATTATGAATTTTCTTGATGTAGAAAAACCGAAGTCACGAACATTTTGCGCTTTAAACTTCCATGTTTTCTTTTTGTCTGAAAAACTTTTTTCAGCAGCAATAGCTTCGTCTTGTGTTACAATAATAACAGGCTTATCGAATGTTTTTTCTGCTAATTCCCATCTTTTTACTTGTTCTGGGGTAAAAACTTCGCTTCTATTTTGTAAAACTCCTGTTGCTTCCATAACATGGTCAGCAGGAACTGTAATATTTACTTCGTAATCTCCAAAAACTAAAGCAAATTCTCCTCTTCCCCAAAACTGCATGTTTTGCCATCCTTCAACATCATTATAAACTGCCATTCTTGGAAAAAACTGAGCCATCACATACAAACGATTTCCATCTGGAAACTGCTCATAACCAGAACGACCGTTATTAGCTCCTTCCATGTAATTCACAATATTATACCACCATTTGATTGAGAACGAAATCTTCTCACCATTTTTCAAAGGCTTAGGCAAATCAATACGCATCATGGTTTGATTGATGGTATATTTCATCGAATTCCCTTTAGCATCTTTAACATATTCAATATTAAATCCACCATCAAAAGGTTTATCCATGTATTTCTTTGCAAAACCACTTGTAGAAATGGCTTTGTCCATGTTTTGACTTTCTACTAAAGGCGTTTTAGAATCGGGTCTTTCTATGTTTTGCTCTAATTGTACCCATAAATACTCTAAAGCTTCAGGTGCGTTATTGTAGTAGGTTATTGTTTCAGAACCATATAATTTCTTGTTTTTATCATCTAACTCCAGATTCATTTTATAATCTGCTTTTTGCTGATAATATGCTGGTCCTGGAGCTCCAGAAGCTGTTCTAAACATATTTGGAGTTGCCATTTCATCATACATTTGACGAAACTTATTCTCGTTATAATGTCCAAGCTCTCGCTTTTTTTCTTCTGTTTTTACATCCTGAGCTATAGCTCCAAAAGATATAACTAACGTTAGAAAAGCACTAAATACAATTGACTTTTTCATATAATTGAATTCTTTTTAATAGTCTATTTTTTGATTGGTATCACTATTAGTAAACAAAAAGCTGTTTTTGTTACTATTAACATTCACATGAACTATATTCTGTTGCTCCTTATAAATATCGGTTAGTAACGAATTAAAGATTTCGAAGGTATTTATTTTTTTTGAAACGGCAATTTTAGTGTAAAAAATTAACACATCACCTTCTACTTCTCGAGCTAAATATTCAATGTTTTGCGATTTTTTATTGATAGAAATTTTAATTTTTTCTTTCAAATATTCCTGAATTAGAGCATCTGCATTTTCAATTTCTCTTGAAGATGTTAAGTAAAATTTCTTTTTAAATCTTTTTTCCAATGCTTTTTCTAGGTCGTCAATAAAAATTCGGGAAGTAATTTCTACTCTTTTTTTGTTTGGGACAAAATCAATTTGAGTTACAGACACATAAAATTTATGCCAAGCAAATGAGCTCATCATTACAATCATAAAGATTGGCAAAACAAATCGAAATAAATTCTTTTTCATTTGGTAAAAATAGCAATTATTCTTTTTGATTTTCTGATTTGAATTCTTTTGCTTTTAAAGTTAAATACTGAATAAGTTGCAATTCGTATTCCGATTTTAAAAACAAGGACAAATCTTTAATTGGCATTTCGGCATATTGCAAAAACAATGGAATATCTTTATGTTTAATTTTTAAGGTTTCTACGAAAAAATTATGTGAAAAACGCTCAAACATGTGGTCGGAAAAAGATTTAGATTGAATATCGCGTTCTCTTCGTTCTTCAAAAACACGCTCCGAATGCTTTTTAGAATTTCTATCTTTTGCAAATAAACTCACAATTCCTGCTCCAATTGCTAGAAAATTAAAATTTGAACCATTTGGCGCCAACTGACTTGGCATTGCCGTATTTACAGGAGTTCCTATCCGAACATCATCTTCATAGTACATGACTTTTTTAGCATCAATTTTAGCAAAACCATCACCATAAACTTGAATTCGTTTTATATCTTCTTCTATTATTCCAGTAAGTGTGTAGGGCGTAATTTCTACTTCATTTAACTCGGTAACTCTTACTTGTAATCTAATTTCAAGCTCTTCTAACCAAAAATCCTTATCGGTTAAAATATATTTTTTAGAATCGTATGAAAGTCCTTGAATAAAAAGCGTATCTGTGGCTCTTGCTTTAATTGAAAATTTCCCATCTAAATTAGTAACCGCTCCTACATTTGAAGTAATATTAAAAACCGTTAAATTTTCAACTTCTATTGAATCCGCTACAATTCTTCCTTTCAAAACTTTTCTTTCTACATGTTGTGCTGTTCCAAATTGGAAAATAAAAAAAAAGAAAATAAAAAGTACGTAATTATTTTTCATTTGAAGTCTTATTTGAAATTTCTAGCTCTTTTAATTTTAAATATTCAACTGCTAATTCTGAAAGAACAAAAGTAGCCATCGTTTTATTTTTATCCTTCATTGATCTTGCAAATTTTTCATTTTCAACAATGTAAAACAGAAAACCATCAACATATTCATCAGGAATTTTTAATGTTTCCACGAAATACTTTCTTTCAAAATAATCTGAAGTTTTAGCTTGTAGCATTTCTTTTCTCTCCACTATCACTTCTTTTTTCAAAATAGCGGTTCTTCCGCTTATGGAATTAATCAAACCGTCAACACTCATTCCTCCTAACGGAATTAACAAAGGACTATACCATTTAAATTCTTCTGCCGCAGCAAGCTTACGTTCGGCTGGCGTGTATGTTTTTTGATTGGCTGGAACAATCCCTAGCGCAACAGCATTGATGTTTTTGTAATTGATAATGGCTACTTCCTCTAATTCTGTTATAAGCGATTCCATTTTAATTAATAATAAATCATTTGGGAAATCAGTTTGTTTTATAACATATCGTGTAGCTTTTAAATTTACAGCACTAAATTGAAGCGTATCTGAAACTTTTGCTTTTATTTGAAAATAGCCTCTTGAGTCAGTTACTACTCCATTTCGTTTAGACAAATTAATAACGTGAATTCCTTCCAACAAAGAAGATTCTGAAACTATTTTTCCATTAATAATAGAATCATTTTGTGACAAAACGACTAAAGGAAAAAAAATAAAAAGCAGAAGTAATCGTTTTGCCATAAAGTTTATTTATATGATTTGTAAATTTAAGTGGAAACTTTTAAAATGAAATCCTAACAAGATGATAAACTTATGTTAAGACAAATTTGGTAGCTTTGTAAAAAAATAATCGATGAAAAATATAATTATTGCCAGCACTTCTACTTTACATGGAGGCGAATATTTAGACTATTTATTACCTGAATTGCAATTGTTCTTTTCCAACGTAAAAGAGTTACTTTTTATTCCATACGCAAGACCTAGCGGAATTTCACATGATGATTACACTAAAAAAGTTGGTGAAGCTTTTACAAAAATTAACATCAAAGTAAAAGGAATTCATGAATTTGAAAATCCAACTGAAGCAGTTGAAAAGGCTGAAGGAATTTTTACTGGCGGAGGAAATACTTTTTTATTAGTAAGTCAATTATACAAAAACAATGTAATTGATACATTAGAAAGAGTAGTCAAAAACGGAACACCTTACTTAGGAACAAGCGCTGGAAGTAATATTTGTGGTTTAACAATGAGTACGACGAACGATATGCCAATTATGTATCCTCCAAGTTTTAGAACTTTAGGATTTGTTTCATTTAATATAAATCCGCATTACTTAGATCCTATTGAAGGTTCAACACACATGGGAGAAACGCGCGAAACCAGAATTAATGAATTTCATCATTTTAATCCGCAATCTGTTGTAGGATTGAGAGAAGGAAGTTGGCTAGCTGTAAAAGGCGATTCTGTAAAACTAAAGGGAACGTTAACCGCTCGAATTTTCAAAAGAAATGAAACTCCTATTGAAGTAACCCCAGAAACCGAACTAAAAGATTTGAAATAAAAAAAGCCTTGCAAATGCAAGGCTTTTTTGTGGAGCGGAAGACGAGGCTCGAACTCGCGACAACCAGCTTGGAAGGCTGGAGCTCTACCAACTGAGCTACTTCCGCAGGTGATAATTTTTAAAACTTTATCTTGTTTTGGAGCGGAAGACGAGGCTCGAACTCGCGACAACCAGCTTGGAAGGCTGGAGCTCTACCAACTGAGCTACTTCCGCATAACAAAAGCGTTAACTTTTGTGGGTGCAAATATACTTTAAAAGTTTTGGTAATTGCAAATTTTTTTAAATATTTTTTTCAGAGCTATTGTACTAACTTTACACTGAAATTAACGCTTTTCTCTAAAATATTAACTTTTAACGAGTTATATAATTATGACAATAAAAAAAATCAGTTCGGTTGAAACATATCCTGTGCGACATGAAGTTTTAAGAAACGGAAAACCTATTGAAACTTGCCAGTTTAAAGGCGATGATGATGAAAATACGACTCATTTTGGATTGTTTTTAGAAGATAAACTCGTTGGAATCATCTCCGTTTTTAAAGAAAACAATAATTTATTTTCAGAATTAAATCAATTTCAAATTAGAGGAATGGCGGTTTTAGAAGAATTTCAAGGTAAAGGATTTGGAGCCGAATTAGTAAAAGAAGCTGAAAATCATTGCATTAATCTGAACACAGATTTAATTTGGTTCAACGCAAGAGAAAATGCGGTTCCGTTTTACGAAAAATTAGACTATAAAATTATTGGCGATTCTTTTTTAATTTCCGATGTTGGCATTCATTTTGCGATGTACAAGAAAATACACTAAGAAGATTTTCAATAATTCTTCTTATATTTATATCACAATTGTTGCTCTCTATGAAAAAAATTACTTTTCTACTTCTTATTCTCTCTGTCATTTCTTGTAAAAAGGAACCGTTGCCTATTGCATTTGACAACAGTATTATTAAAGATACCGTTTTAAATGTAATTATTAGACCTGTTCATCCTGATTTGCTTTCGGAAAAATCAGATAGTTTGAAATTGTACTATCAAAAAATGAACTTTCACGAAATTTGGTATCTAGATGAAAACCGAAGAGATTTAATCAATGAAATTAAATTTTGTTACGAAGATGGATTAAATCCAAACGATTATGAAATTAATATTATTGAAGATTTAGAAAGCAAAAGAGCGAAATTAAACGATGAAGACATTGTAAAATATGACATTCTACTTACCGAAACCTTTGAAAAACTTGCGAATCATTTACATAAAGGCAAATTAAACCCGAAAGAATTATATACCGATTGGGATTTAAAACCAAAAGAAATCGCACTTTCCTCATTATTAGAAAAAGGAATTAAAGAGAAAATTATTGCTTCAACTTTTAAAGATTTAAAACCAAATCACATTGTCTATCAATTACTTAAAAAGAGCTTAGTTGAAATTGATAAATTTCCAAATGTTACTTTTGAAAAAATAAGTACAAAAAATAAAATTGTTGTAAACGACACTTTACCCGAAATGGTAAAAATCAAAAAACGTTTAGCCTATTGGAAAGATTATAAAAACAAAGACAGCATCATTACTTGGGCTTACGACACTTTAACCCTTAAAGCGGTAAAACGCTTTCAAGCACGTCATGGTTTGGCTCCTGACGGCGTTATCGGAATTGGAACACTTAGAGCGTTAAACACAACAAAAAACGAACGAATTGAACAAATATTTACCAATTTAGAACGTTGGAAATGGTATCCTTCTGATTTAGGAAAACAATACTTAATAGCAAACATTCCAGATTACATGTTGCATTATGTGATTGATAATGATACAGTAGCTTCGCACAAAATTGTGGTAGGAACTCCAAAAAGAAAAACGCCTATTTTAAGTTCGAAGTTATCTAATTTTGTTTTCAATCCAACATGGACCATTCCTCCTACAATTATTAAAGAAGATTTAACTCCAGAGGCATCTAGAAACCGAAATTATTTTCCTTCGCGAAGATTAACAATATACAACAGTCAAGGAAAAGAAGTAAGTCCGTATGAATGGAATCCTGCAAGAGCTAACAATTACAAATACGTACAAAAACCAGGTTACAATAATTCTTTAGGCTTGGTTAAGTTTAATTTTGCCAATCGTCATTCTGTTTATTTACATGATACAAATCATCGTGATTATTTTGTAAAAACCTATCGTTCATTGAGTTCAGGATGTGTACGAGTTGAAAATCCATTAGTTTTAACCAAACAAATTTTAACGAAAACTAATCCTAACAAATGGGATAACAACGAAATTGATTCTATTATAAAATTAGAGAAAACAAAAACAGTGTCCGTTAAAGACACTGTGAATGTATATTTGTTTTATTGGACGAGTTGGATAGAAAATGACAAACTTCAATTTAGAGATGACATTTATGAACTCGATAAAGTCCTTTTTCAGAAACTAAGAAACTAACTTAGATTTCGCTACATAGTTTCTTGATGGGTGATAAATAAAAATACAAGATTTTCCTTTAATTGTTTGAATCAATTCTTTGTGAATTTCATAAGGAACAGCAGGGCAACCTTGACTTCTTCCTAATCTTCCAGTATTTTTAATAAATGATTTGCTTACATAATCAGCTCCGTGAACCACAACTGCTCTGTTTCTAGCATTATCATTTATTCCGTATTCCATTCCGTCTAAACGTAATGATAGACCGTGTTTTCCTGTATACGTTTCTCCTGTTACATAAAAACCTAAACTACTTTTAAATGATTCACTTGCATTTGAAAAATCAGTAGCATATTCAGAACCAGAATTTCTTCCGTGAGAAACTAACGATTTTAAAATCACTTTTTGTGTTTTCATATCAATTACCCACATTCTTTCTTGAGAAGATGACAAGCTAAAATCAACAATCGTTAAAATTTCGTTTTCTATTTTACCTTGTTGTTTTAATTGTTCATATCCTTCAAAAGCCGCTAAAAAACTTTCAAATGTTGGTAAAGAAAACCCATTAGCATCGATAACTGTATAAAATGATTTACTTTTAGCTTCAAAAGTTGCTTTCGCATTTGCAGCAATTAATTTTGGATCAGTAGATTTAACTTCATTCTTAGTATTTTCTGTTGTATTTAAAGGCTTGAACGAAAAAATGCAAAATAAAATTAGGGGTAAAAATCTGTAAATCATTGTTAATCTTGTAGTTATATTGTTGTTGTAATGCGCCAAATATATTTATTATTTTTAAACCTGCAAACTTTTTTATGTATTTTATCGAAAATTTTAACCTTTCGTCGATTATTCGCACAAAAGTTAAACATTATATAAAAAAAGTAGACATATAATGTAATCCAATATTTTTGCAATCAAAATTCATTACATGACAAACAAATTCGGTATCACAATATTTATTTGCATCGCAAGTTTTCTTTTTTCGTTTTCACAAACTAAGAAAAGTGTTTCTACTAAGAAAACAACTGAAAACATTTCAATTGATGCCGAGTTAAATGAAACTTCTTGGAAAGATGCAGAAATTGCCACAGACTTTGTTTCTTTAGAACCTAAAAACGGAACTCCCATTCCAGAAGAATTTAAAACCGAAGTAAAAATCTTGTATTCAAATGATGCAATCTATATTGGAGCAAAATTATACGATCCTAATCCAGAGAAAATCCTAAAAGAACTTGTTGAACGAGATGAAATCGGCACTTCTGATTTTTTCGGAATTTTTATAAATGGTTATAACGATGGTCAGCAAGAATTTCGATTTTTTGTAACGGCTGCTAACGGACAAATCGACACCAACTTTACTTCTGCAGAAGGTGAAGATGGTTCTTGGAACGCCATTTGGGAAAGCAATGCAAAAATTACCGATTTTGGTTATGTGGTTGAAATGAAAATTCCTTATGCTGCGCTTCGTTTTCCTGAAAAAGACAAACAAACTTGGGGACTTAATTTTTTTAGAGAAGTTAGAAGAGAACGCCAAAAGTATACTTGGAGTCCTATTGATAATAAAATTGGAGCCATTTCGCAGCAAGCTGGAATCTTAACTGGAATAGAAAACATCAAAACTCCTACCCGATTATTTCTAATTCCTTATTCTTCTTTTTACCTTTCTGGAAGTGAGACTCAAAAAACCAAAGGCGAATTAAAAGGTGGATTAGACATCAAATACGGAATCAACGATGCTTTTACTTTAGACGCTATTTTGGTTCCCGATTTTGGTCAAACCAAATTTGATAATGTGGTTTTGAATTTAGGTCCATTCGAACAGCAATTTAACGAAAACCGTCCCTTTTTTACCGAAGGAACCGACTTATTTAGCAAAGGAAATTTATTATATTCGAGAAGAATTGGACAAACCCCTGATTTGAATTTAAACATTGCCGAAAATGAATCAGTAGAAAGTCCAGGCGCCATCAACTTAGTAAATGCATTAAAAATTTCAGGTCGCGATAAAGATGGATTAGGAATTGGATTTTTAAATGCAATTACCGAAAAAACAATGGCAACCGCTACAAATTCTGACGACGAATCTACACGACAAGTAGAAATTGCACCCTTAACTAATTACAATGTAATGGTTTTTGACCAGCGATTTAATCAAAATTCTTCGATAACTTTTATTAACACAAATGTTACAAGAAACGGAAGTTTTAGAGATGCAAACGTAACAGGATTATTATTCGATTTGAACAACAAAACCAATAAATACAACCTTTCTGGAGGATTAAAATCGAGTAGCATTAATGATGTTGAAAATAAAAATGGTTACAACGCTTCATTATATTTTGCAGAAACAAATGGAAAATTTAGATATAGTTTTGGGAGTGAATATATGTCAAAAGATTTCGAAATCAACGATTTAGGAATTAATTTTAGAACCAATTATTATTCGTTTTCAGGAAACACCAACTATCGAATTTTAAATCCAAACAAAACCTTCAATACCTTTAGAATCAACTTAAATTCTTACTTTGAATTTTACACACCTACGAATCAAATTCAATCAAGTAATTTCAATGTAAACTTAAATTCTACAAATAAGAAAAATCATTTTTTTGGTGGAGGAATTAACTTCAACCCATTTAAAAATTATGATTATTATGAGCCTCGTGTAGCTGATAGGTTTTTTGTAAACCCAACAAATATTGGTGGTTGGTTTTATTTTTCATCAAATTACAACAACAAATTTGCTATCGATTTTGAGCCTTTTATAACACATGTAATCAACGAAAATAGATACGAAGCTGGAGTAAATATTAGTCCAAGATATCGTTTTAGCGATAAGTTTTCGTTAGTTTATGGTTTTAATTATTTCAAACAAAAAAATGATATTGGTTTTATTGATTTTGAAGACTCTAACATCATTTTTGCTCGAAGAGATAGAGATACTTACACCAATTCTATAACCAGTAAATTTTCAATTAGTAGTGTAATGAATTTCAATTTATCGGTTAGACATTATTGGTCATTGGCAGAAAACAATAAAATCAATAATTTGAACGAAGATGGAAGTTTATCACCAAACACTACTTATTCAGGCAACCGAAACTCAAACTTTAGCACCTGGAATTTAGATTTAAGTTACTCTTGGTGGTTTGCACCAGGAAGCCAAATGTCTATTTTGTACCGAAATAATGCTAATACTTTTGATAGAGAAATAAACAAAGATTTTGGTTCCAACTTTTCCAATTTATTTGAAGACAATATGAATCATGTTTTATCAATTAGTGTTCGTTATTTCATCGATTACAACCAAGCCAAAAACTGGATTCGAAAAGGATAAATCACTTAATCGTTTTCGTAATTTTAAGTCGGATTTTCATCTAAAAATTTACCAATTGTTTATCTTTGTACAAACACACAAAAATGAACAAAAAAGTAATTTTAATGATATTGGACGGTTGGGGAAAATCGCCCGATCCAAAAGTTTCAGCAATAGACAACGCCAACACTCCTTTTATTGATAGTTTATACACGAAATACCCAAACGCCCAATTAAGAACTGATGGTTTAAACGTAGGTTTACCCGAAGGTCAAATGGGAAACTCTGAAGTAGGTCACATGAACCTTGGTGCTGGAAGAATCGTTTACCAAGATTTAGCCAAACTAAATTTAGCGGTAGAACACAAAACCATGAGTCAAGAAAAACCACTTGTAGATGCTTTCGATTATGCCAAAAAGAACAATAAAGCAATTCACTTCTTAGGATTAGTTTCAGATGGTGGTGTGCATTCTCATACTTCTCATTTAAGAGGATTAATTGATGCAGCTCAAGGAAGTGGTGTTCAAAAAATGTTTGTTCATGCCTTTACCGATGGTCGTGATGTAGATCCGAAATCGGGAGCAAAATATATTTCAGATTTAGAAAATTATCTTCAAAATACCAATGCAAAATTAGCTTCTGTAATTGGAAGATATTACGCAATGGATAGAGATAAACGTTGGGAAAGAGTAAAATTAGCTTATGATTTAGTAGTAAATGCAGATGGAACTCACTCAAAAAATGCCATTTCGAGTATTAACGAAAGTTATGCAAATAATGTAACCGACGAATTCATTCAACCTATTGTGATGGTTGATGAAAACAACAACCCTGTTGCGAAAATTCAAGACGAAGATGTGGTTATTTTCTTCAATTTCAGAACCGACAGAGGAAGAGAATTAACCGAAGTTTTATCACAAAAAGACTTTCACGAATTCAATATGCACAAACTGAATTTGTATTATGTTACGATGACCAATTACGATGAAACTTACGAAAATGTTCACGTAATTTACGACAAAGACAACATTACAGAAACACTCGGAGAAGTTTTAGAAAAAGCCAATAAAAAACAAATTCGAATTGCCGAAACCGAGAAGTATCCGCACGTAACCTTTTTCTTTTCTGGCGGAAGAGAAGACCCTTTCGTTGGCGAAACGCGTATTTTGAAAAATTCACCAAAAGTAGCCACTTACGATTTACAACCCGAAATGAGTGCCTTCGAACTAAAAGATGCTTTAGTTGAAGAACTTAAAAAGGGTGAAGTTGATTTTGTTTGTTTAAACTTTGCCAATGGCGACATGGTTGGACACACAGGCGTAATGGAAGCCGCAATAAAAGCATGCGAAGCGGTTGATGTTTGCGTAAAAGAAGTGGTTGAAACCGCTTTAGAAAACAATTACACTACAATTATTATCGCAGATCACGGAAATTGCGAAACGATGATTAATCCAGATGGTTCACCAAATACAGCACACACAACCAATCCAGTGCCAATTATTTTAGTTGATAAAGAATTAAAAAATATTCAAAATGGTGTTTTAGGCGACATTGCTCCAACTATTTTAGATTTAATGGGAATTGAAAAACCAGCAGTAATGACTTGTAAATCTCTATTATAATGAAAGGTATTTTATTTATAATTATTTGTTTATTCTTTTTCGGATGTAGTGCAACTTTCAAAGCATCAAATGGTGAAGATGGAAAACCTGGAGAAGACGGCAAACCTGGAACAGAACAAAAAGGAGCCGATGGAGAAGATGGAAAAAATGGCCAAAGTAAAAGCACAACAGTAGGCCTAAAAACATAAAATTATTAATCCCGATTCGTCGGGATTTTTTTTTGAACAATTCTAAAACAAAAGTTAAACTTTTACATTTCAATAGTATTACTATTATATTTGCATTGTCAAATATTACATTATGCAAAATTTACTATCTAATTTAAAAATAACCATTAACGAAAAGTTATACGTTAAAGATCCTGAAACATCAGAATTAGGACGCAATATCTTAAAAAACAGCATCATACTAATTGATGAAATTGGCTTTGAAGCGTTTACGTTTAAAAAATTAGGTGAAAAAATTCAGTCTAACGAAAGTTCTATTTATCGTTATTTTGAAAACAAGCACAAACTTTTGGTTTATCTAACTTCATGGTATTGGTCTTGGATGGAATATCGTATGGCATTTGCTACTACAAATGTTTCAAATCCGATTGAAAAATTAGAAAAAGCAATTAAACTAGTTACTGAAAATGTAGTAGACGATAATGCAACTCCGCATATTAATGAAGAAATTTTAAGTCGAATAATCGTAGAAGAATTTACAAAAACTTTAATGACAAAGGAAGTTGACAACGAAAATAAAGAAGGTTTTTTCTTAGTATATAAAAGAGTTATCAATCGCATAATCGACATCATAAAAGAAGTAAATTCCGACTATCCTTACGCAAAAAGTTTGGCTTCAAACATCGTGGAAGGCTCACTTCACCAGCATTTTTTAAAAAATCATTTAAAAACTATTACTAACTTATCTGAAAAAGAATGCGCAACAGATTTTTATACAGATATGGCTAAAAAAATACTACTATGACACCATTAAAAAGATTTAAAAACCTCATCCTAATCGACAAACAAGATATTTACCAAATCTTCTTGTATTCCATTATTGCAGGATTAATCAGTTTGTCTTTGCCTTTGGGAATCCAATCAATCATCAACTTTATTCAGGCAGGAAAAGTTAGCACTTCTTGGATTGTACTAGTTGGTGTTGTAGTTATTGGAGTAGCTTTTGTAGGATTGCTAAAAATTATGCAATTCAGAATCACCGAAAACTTACAACAAAAAATATTTGTGCGTTCGTCTTTTGAATTTGCTTATCGCTTTCCAAAAATAAAATTCAACGAACTACACAATCAATATCCGCCAGAATTAGCCAATCGATTTTTTGATACATTAACCGTTCAAAAAGGGTTTTCAAAGCTATTATTAGATATTTCTGGAGCTGCTTTACAAATCCTATTCGGAATTATCTTGCTGTCTTTGTATCATTCCTTTTTTATCTTTTTCGGATTGGTACTTTTGATATTACTGTATTTAATTTTCAAAATCAACTTTAATTTAGGATTAGAAACCAGCTTAAAAGAATCGAAATACAAGTATAAAATCGCACATTGGTTACAAGAAATTGCGAGAAATCACTTGAGTTTCAAAAGCAATTCGATTTTTAATTTTTCGCTACATAAAAACGATAAATTAGTTAATGAATATCTGAAACAAAGAGAAAGTCATTTTCAGGTATTAATGAAGCAATTTATTCAGTTAACTGGGTTTAAAATTTTAATTACAGCAGGATTATTGATAATTGGAGGATTATTAGTCATCAATCAACAAATGAATATTGGGCAATTCGTTGCAGCAGAAATTATCATTTTGAGCATTATTGCAGCGGTTGAAAAACTGTTTTCTGGATTAGAATTATTTTACGACGTTCTAACATCTTTAGAAAAATTAGGTTCGGTTGTGGATATGGAATTAGAAGAAGATGTTCAAAACTCAAATTATTTAGTGGACCGAAATAAAATAACGATTGAAACAGAAAACGTTTCTTTTTCGTATCCAAAATCGGATAAAGAAATACTAAAAAATATCAATTTATCGATTGAACCAAAACAACACACCTTAATTTTAGGCGAAAATGGTTCAGGGAAAACAACTTTAATTCGTTTGTTAGCAAGATTAATTGAACCATCTTCTGGAAGTATTTTCATCAATAACACCAATTACAAAAAATATTCTTCAGATGAATATCGTTCAAAAATTGGAATTATCACAGCACACGAAATGCCATTTGAAGGAACTATTTTGGAAAATATAACCTGTAATAATCCAGAAATTAAAATGGAAATGGTTTTTGATTTAATCGAAAAATTAAAATTAACCGAAGCCATCAAAGCACTTCCAAAAGGATTAGACACACAAATTTCATCGGAAGGAAAACAAATTAATTCGTCTACGATTCAAAAAATTGTTTTGGCACGTTGTATCATCAACCAACCCAAATTATTGTTTTTAGAAAATCCTTTAGACAAATCAGACGAGCAAAGTTGCAGAGAAATTATCGATTTTTTAAGCGAAGAAAAACATCCGTGGACATTAGTTGTTGTTAGTAAAAACAATTATTGGAAACAAATTTGCTCACAAGTAATTCACTTAGAAAAAGGAGAAATTAAATCGAATTAAGTCATGCTAAACATCACAAAAAATAGAATTGATCAATTTGTTAAGTTAGAGCAATTCAAATCGGGGCAAATATTTAAAGAGCAAAAGCATTACAAAGTAATTCGCAAGATTATTTGGGCATTTGTCATCATTTGCATTTTGTTTCTTTTTCTTCCTTGGACACAAAATATTCAAGGCGCTGGAAATGTAACCACTTTAAAACCAAATCAACGTCCGCAAACCATTCAAACTATTATTGGTGGTAGAATTGAAAAATGGTATGTAAACGAAGGTGACTTTGTAAAAAAGGGTGATACCATTTTATTTATTTCAGAGGTAAAAGAAGATTATTTAGATCCAAATTTGATTGAAAACACAGGAAATCAAGTAAAAGCAAAAGAAAATGCTGTAACTTCTTATGCCGATAAAGTAAAAGCTTTGGAAGCACAAATGGGAGCTATTCAGAATGAAAAAAATCTGAAATTAAAACAAGCACAAAACAAGCTAAAACAGTCGTATTTAAAAGTGCAAAGTGATAGTATAGATTTTGAAGCAACCAAAACACAGCTAAAAATTGCAAAAACCCAATACAATCGTTCAGTAAATCTAAACAAAGAAGGTTTAAAACCAATGACCGATGTGGAGGAAAAACGCATGAAATTGCAAGAAACCGAAGCGAAAATCATAACACAAGAAAACAAATACATTGCAAGCAAAAATGAAGTATTGAATGCTACAATGGAACTCAACAGAATTAGCGCTGAATATGCCGAAAAAAATGCCAAAGCAAGCAGTGACAAACAAACCGCTTTAAGTTCACAATTTGATACCGAAGCTCAAGTAAACAAGCTGAAAAATCAGTACAATAACTATCAAATTAGAAATGGTTTGTATTATATCACCGCTCCACAAGATGGTTATGTAAACCGAGCTTTGCAATCGGGAATTGGTGAAACCATTAAAGAAGGAACAGCTGTTGTGAGCATTATGCCAGCAAAATATGACATTGCAGTAGAAACTTATATTGAACCAATGGATTTTCCATTAATTAACAAAGGCGAAAAAGTTAGAGTTTGGTTTGATGGTTGGCCTACGATTGTTTTCAGCGGATGGCCTGGTGTTTCCTACGGAACTTTTGGCGGTATAATTGTTGCTAAAGAAAATTTTATTAGTCCAAATGGAAAATATCGTGTGTTAATTGCTCCTGATCCAAATGACAAAAAATGGCCAGAACAATTGAGTATTGGTGCCGGAACACAATCATTAGCTTTATTAGACAATGTGCCTATTTGGTTTGAAATTTGGAGAACATTAAATGGTTTTCCACCAAATTTTTATCAACCAACAACCACCGAAAACACTAAGAAATAATGAGAACGAAACTATTTTATATCTTCCTTTTCATTTGTAGTTGGATGAGTTTGTTTGGACAAAATTCGCCAACCGAATTCACCTACAATGAATTTTTAGGATATGTAAAAAAATACCATCCTTTAGTAAGACAAGCCGATTTAAAACTCAACGAAGCCCAAGCCAATTTAATGCAAGCGCGTGGTGCTTTTGACCCAAAAATTGAAGTTGATTTTAGTGAAAAACAATTCAAAGACAGTGAATATTATTCGATTTTAAACAGCAGTTTTAAAATTCCAACTTGGTACGGAATCGAACTTAAAGCAGGTTTTGACAACTCAGAAGGAATTTATGTAAATCCAGAAAATACGTTACCAAATAGCGGATTAACTTCGTTTGGAATTTCAGTTCCTGTAGGACAAGGTTTGTTCATTAATCAACGAATGGCTGATTTGAGAAAAGCCAAAATTGCCAGAAATTTAAACGTTGCAGAAAGAAATTTACAAGCAGTTGAAGTAATTTATGAGGCTTCTGTAAGCTACATGAATTGGAAAAGAAGTTTTGATGAAGTAAAATTGTATGAAACTTATTTAGAAAACGCTTTAGTACGTTACAACGGTGTTTCAAAATTAATTGAAGAAGGTGACAAACCTGCTATTGATAGCGTTGAAGCTGGAATAGCAGTAAAAACCAGAAGATTAAATTTAGAAGATGCGAAGTTAAAATTAACCAAAGCAAAATTAGAATTATCAAACTATTTATGGTTAGAAAATAATATTCCGTTAGAATTGAATGACAATTTATTTCCTGAAACAACGTTATCCAAAACAATCAAAGAAGTTTTACAAATTAACGAATTGGGAACAATTGATTTAGATAATCATCCAAAAATTCAAGCTTTAGATGCTAAAATTGCGATGTTAAAAGTAGATCGAAAACTAAAAGCAAATGCACTTTTACCCAAATTAGATTTGAGCTATAATTATTTATCAGAACCAAGCTATATCGACAATTATCGCTTTGAAGATTATAAAATAGGAGTAAATTTTACGTTTCCAATATTTTTACGAAAAGAACGCGGAAGTTTAAAATTAGCCGATTTAAAAATTCAGGATTCAGAATTTGGTTTGCAATTTGAACGAAAAAATTTGGAAAACAAAATCAAAGCACAACAACAAGAAATAGTTTCACTTGAAAAACAACAAGATTACAACGACAAACTGGTTAAAGACTTTTCAACATTGCTAAACGCAGAAGACCGATTATTTGAAATGGGAGAAAGCTCGTTGTTTGTAATTAATTCGAGAGAAAACTCCTTAGTAAGCTCACAAATTAATGAAATTGCATTGGAAAATAGGTACTTGAATGCGATAATTGGTTTGTTTAAAACCTTGGCAAACCCAAATTAAATTAACAAAATGAAGGTAAAAATGTTTAATTTCTAACATTTAAATTAAAAATTAATAAATTAGCAGTCCCAAATAATAACAATGAAAAAAACAATTCTTAATTTATTAATTTTATTCCTTCTAATAAGTACCAAAACTTTTGGCCAAGGAGGTGCGTCTTCTTGTTCTCAATTAGCGGCAAATCCCGCAGCATTTCAGTCTTGTGCAACCAGTATTCCTTTCAGTAGTTCGGTTGGAGGTAATGGAGAAAACTTTGCCTCTTCTTGTATTCCTACACCGTATGTTGGTCCTACATGGTTTTTTATAGAAATCGACTCTCCTGGAAGCGTTACTTTACAAATTAGTCAACAAAATTTAGCTGGTAATGGTACCGATGTAGATTTTGTTTTGTGGGGACCGTTTCCAAATTTAAACAATATCTGTAATCAATTAATTCCAGCAAACGAAGTTGATTGTAGTTATTTACCAGATACTGTTGAAACAGTTAATATTCCAAATAGTAATGCCGGCGATTTATATGTTATTGTAATTGATAATTACTCAGGACAAGCCGGAAATATAACGGTTTCACAAACAGGTGGAACAGGAAGTACTAACTGTGATTTCTTATCTTCAGTAACATTAAACAATACGGATGGTTCTCTTTTAACCAATTTAGATTATTGCAAACCTGACACTAAAGAAATTGTAGCAACCATTGATATTTCTGATTTTCCTGGAGTTCCTAGCAACTTACGATTTAATTACACTTGGTTTAAAGATGGAGTACAAATAAATGCTTTTTCAAATGTTACTTCGCCTACAAACAACCTAATTGTTACCGAAAGTGGCCTATACAAAGTCGTTACAACGGCTTACGATATTACTGTAAATCCATCAGGAGATACAACTGGATTAAGAATTAGCGAAGCTGAAGCAAATTTAAAATTTCATACTAAACCTGTTGTTACTATTGCAAATACCAATACCGTATGTTTAAACACCAATCCTACTTTAACAGCAACTATAGTTAACAATGCGGATTTAAATACTACAATTGATATTTTAAGTTATCAATGGTTTCACAACAATATTGCAGTTGTTGGTGCTACAGCAAATAGCTTTACTCCAACTTTACCTGGAGATTATTTTATAAAAGTTACAAATTCACCATGTTCTGTAACCGATTCAAATGTTATAAGAATTATTGCAAACCCAAATATTCAAATTGCTTCAACTACTACTATTTGTGAAAACGATTCTTATACCATTACTTCAACAAATACGAATGCAAGTTTAAATAGTTCGCTTTCTTATCAATGGTACAAAGATGGTGTAGCAATATCGGGTGCTAATAGCACAACTTATGTTGTAAATAAATTTAATCAAGCTGCAAATTCAACCTCTCAGTATTATTTAGAAAGTATTGAACAAGGTACGTGCACAAATGTTTCAAATACAATTTCAATTACAATTAATGCTTTACCTGTAATCAATACCGTTTCAACAACATTGGAACAATGTGATTATATTAACAACACACTTGATGGAATTGCAGAAACAAATTTACTTCAGCTTTATAATTACTTCACTAATAATACAGCAGGATTAACATTATATTTTTATTCAGATTCTGGATTAACACAATTAATTAATAATCCAACAAATTACATTAATACTACATCTCCATTTTTACAAACTATTTATGTGAAATTGGTTAATGAAAATATAACTCCAAATTGTACTTCGGCAGGTATTGGAAGTTTTGTGCTTCAAATTAATCCAACCAGTGTTGCTAACTATCCAAATATTCCAGCAGTTTGTCCAGAAATCAATCAAAATTATGGATTTGTAAATTTTGACTCACAACGTATCTTAATAAAAAACACTTATTTTGCTAGTTCTGATGTAAGTATTTCTTTTCATTTGAATACATCTGATGCCTCAACTGGATTAAACGGATTAACTAATTTAAACCAAATTCCTGTTGGAACAACAACAGTTTATACTAGAGTAATTTCAAATACAACACAAAGTTGTGAAGGAATTGGAACTTTTGACGTAATTGTAACGCAAGCTCCAAATCAAAACGTTATTAATAACGAAGCAGCTTGTCTTTTAGATTCGTTTTTATTGAATACTAAAGATACTGAAGCATTGGCTGGACAAAATCCTTCTGTTACAGTTTCTTATTTTAATACGTTTGATAATGCAAAAAACAATGTTTTTGTAATCAATAAAAATATTCCGCTTCCATTAACTTTAGGAAATAGAACTATTTACGCTCGTTTATTTGATAACGTAACTGGATGTTTATCGATTGTTAGTTTTGATATAAATGTTTTCCCAAATCCAATTATTGTTCAGCCTTCACCTATTAAATTATGTGGTGATATAACTGCTACATTTGATTTGAATAGTAGAATTACCCAAATTACTAATGGAAATACTAATTATCAAGTAACTTTCTACGCTAATAATGCTGATGTACTAGCAAATAATCCGATTGCAACACCAGACAATTATACGAGTTCATCTACAACAATTATTTGTAAAGTTGTGGATGCTACTAATAATTCTTGTGAATCATTTACTACTTTAAATCTTGTAGTAATGGTATTACCAGGGAGCAATTCTAATCCAACCCAACTTGAATTATGTAACGATTCTGGTTTTGACTATTTTGATTTGACTTCCAGAGAACTTGAAATGGCAGGCTCAACACCAATCAATACTATCAATTTTAGATATTACACAGAATTACCAGATGCTTTAGCAAATGCTAATACAAATCGAATAAGTACACCAAATAACTTTTTGAATACTAGAATAAACTTTCAAAAAATATATGTTCGATTAAATAGTAGAACTAATATTGATAGTGAAACTGGAATTGCTTGTTTTAAAATTTTGGAATTGGATTTATACGTTAGACCTTATCCTGTAAATTATCTTTTAAACGAGCCATACACTATTTGTATAGATCAATTAAACACTATAACCTATCCAGTTGAAATAAAAACGCAGTTAAACAGTACAGATTACACTTTTCAATGGTATAATGGTCATGACGCAGTAGCAGGAAATGAAATTATTGGAGAAACAGGTACTTCATTTACCACTTCAACAGTTGGGCAATATTCGGTAGTTGTAACCAATATTTCTAATGCAGCTAATTGCTCGTCTACTTTTAATTTTAGCACTCAAAATTCAATAGTACCTAATTCTGTTACAATTAATCCAAATGAATTAATCGCTTTTGGAACAGATAATACGGTAACAGCAATCGTAACTCCAACATCTAACGATTATTTATATTCGATTGATGGAACCTACTTTCAGTCTAGTAATGTGTTTACTAATATTCCTGGTGGCGACTATACTTTGACCGTTATCAATAAATTTGGATGTGGTGATGTTACAGCGACATTTACGGTTGTAGATTATCCTAACTATTTTACACCAAACGGAGATGGTCATAATGACACTTGGAATATTAAAGGAAGTAGCGCTTTAGATTTGGCAATCATAAGAATTTTTGATCGCTATGGAAAATTAATCAAACAAATTGACCCTAATGGTAATGGATGGAATGGAACATTTAATAATGAATTATTACCATCTACAGATTATTGGTTTACAATTGAATATACAAAAGACAACATTACGAAAGAATTTAAAGGACACTTTAGTTTAATTCGATAATAGTACAAAAAACAAAAACCTTCGCAATGCGAAGGTTTTTTTTCGTTTTATATCCAAAAAATATTAGTAACGACTTCTTGAGTTGTTATCTCTATTGTTAGAGTAACCACCTCTTCCACCTGAATTACGATCGAAGCTTCTTCTTTCTCCTTCTGGTTTTGGTTCAGATTTGTTAACAACGATTTTTCTACCTTCGATAGTTCCACCGTTTAATTCGTCGATTGCTTTTTGAGCCTCAGCATCATTAGCCATTTCAACAAATCCAAATCCTTTACTTCTTCCGGTAAATTTATCAGAGATAATTTTAACTGATTCTACAGCTCCATACTCTTCAAAATAACCTCTTAAATCTGCTTCCTCTACGCTGAAAGGAAGACTTCCTACAAAAATATTCATCTATGAAAAATTTAATTCCTCACAAAGGTAGGCTATTTAATGTTGTTAAAAGGTTAAAGTTTGATTTATTTTCAAAAACAACCCTTTTTAGCTAAAAAATTCAAAATCAAAAGGTTAGTTTTTTGAAAAGTTTTTAAATCTATTCTACTAAATTTAAAAACTTTTCAAATAAAAAAAGACAACCATCTTGATTGTCTTTTCTACTAACACTAATTCATTCTATTTATGTAACCCAATCATTTCATAGTAAGAACGCTCAATGGCTTCTTGATGATTAGGATGTGCAATTTTAACTAACTCCGCAACTCTTTGTTTTAATGTTTTTCCGTATAAATCAGCAATACCATTTTCAGTGATGATGTAATGAGCATGTGCTCTTGTGGTTACAACACCAGCACCTTGTTTTAAATAAGGTACAATTCTACTTTCACCTTTTTTGGTAATCGATGGCAGCGCAATAATTGCTTTTCCACCTTCACTTAATGATGCTCCGCGAATAAAATCCATTTGACCACCAACTCCAGAATACATAGTACTTCCTATAGAATCAGCACAAACTTGCCCTGTTAAATCTACTTCGATAGCCGAATTAATAGCTACCATTCTTGGATTTCTTCGAATTCGAGCTGTATCGTTTACCATAGAAGATTCCTTCATTTCAATAAACGGATTATCATCCACAAAATCATACAAACGTTTTGATCCCATTAAAAAAGTAGCTAGAGCTCTTCCACGTAAAGTTCCTTTGTAGTTACAATTGATGACATCATTTTCAATTAAATCAATAACACCATCGGAAAACATTTCCGTATGTAATCCTAAATCTTTGTGATTCGTTAATTTACTCAAGGCCGCATTTGGAATAGAACCAATTCCCATTTGAAGGGTACTTTTATCTTCAATTAAAGAAGCTACGTAAGTACCTATTTTTTCTTCTTCTGTTGTAAACGGAGTTACATCGTGAGCGTAAATTGGTAAATTAACATCTACTAAATAATCAATTTCTGAAATGTGTAAAATTCCATCTCCAAAAGTTCTTGGCATATTTGGATTAACTTGCGCAATTACAGTTTTAGCATTTTCAATAGCCGCTATAGAAGCCTCAACAGAAACTCCTAACGAACAATAGCCATGACTATCTGGTGGAGAAACATGAATAAATACCACATCTAATTTTACTACATTTTTACGAAACAACAACGGCAATTCACTCAAAAAAACGGGTGTATATGACCCATTTCCTGCTTTTAAAGTATGACGTACATTAGCACCAATAAAAAAAGAATTCACATGAAAACTTTCAGCCAATTCTGGGTTTGCATAAGGTGCATCTCCCTCAGTATGTAAATGGCATATTTCTACATTTCTAAGTTCAGATGCTCTATCGGTTAACGCTTTTGTTAAGATTGTTGGTGTAGCAGCTGCAGCTTGAACATAAACCCTATCACCACTTTTTACTACTTGTACAGCTTCTGCTGCGGTTACATATTTTCCCATACCTAATGAAATTTATACTGCAAATTTATATCGGAATTTAAGCATAAAATATGATATTACTCATATTTAGTTAAGGGTTTTAGATTTAAGGTTAAAGGAAAATAAAATTGAATTTTGAAATTGAACTTATAATTGAACTTGAATTTGTATTTTTGCTTCGAAATTTTGCATTATGATTGTAATTAAAACCCTTGAAGAAATCGAATTGATGCGCGAAAGTGCTTTAATTGTTTCGAAAACATTAGGAATGATTGCTAAGGAAATTAAACCTGGCGTAACTACTTTATATTTAGATAAATTGGCAGAAGATTTTCTTCGTTCGCACGGAGCGGAACCTGCATTTTTAGGCATGTATGGCTTTCCAAACTCGCTTTGTATGAGTCCAAATACGCAAGTAGTTCATGGTATTCCAAATAATGTTCCGTTACAAGATGGCGATATTATTTCGGTAGATTGTGGTGCTTTCAAAAATGGTTTTTATGGTGATCATGCCTATACTTTTGAAATAGGTGAAGTAGCTCCAGAAACAAAAAAGCTTTTACAAGTTACTAAGGAATCGCTTTATGTGGGAATTCGTGAAACTAAAGTGGGCAATCGTGTAGAAGACATTGGATATGCTATTCAACAATATTGTGAAAAACATGGATATGGTGTAGTTCGTGAATTATGCGGACACGGTTTAGGTAGAAAAATGCACGAAGATCCTGAAGTTCCAAATTACGGAAAACGTGGTCGTGGGAAAAAATTAGTCAACGGAATGGTTATCGCAATTGAACCGATGATTAATCAGGGAACTAAAAACATCAAACAACATAAAGACGGCTGGACAATTACAACTGCCGACGGAAAACCAAGTGCACACTTTGAACACGATGTAGCCATTGTTGACGGAAAACCTGAGTTGCTATCTACTTTTGCCTACATTTATGATGCTTTAGGAATTGTGAGTAATGAAGAAGATGGATTGAGACAAAAACCTTTGGTTTTATAATTCAACACGAATTTCACTAATTTCCACTAATTATGAATGATTTAATTTACAAAAATGAAGTATATGAAATAGTTGGATTGTGCATGGAAGTTCATAATACTCTTGGCAAAGGTCACAATGAAAAAGTCTATGGAGATGCTTTGGAATTTGAGTTTAAATTAAATAAAATCGATTACATACGAGAACAAAAATATACAATTGAGTATAAAGGAATTCAGTTACCTAGTTATTATTACTCTGACTTTACTATATACAACAACATTATTTTAGAGATTAAAGCAATTCAAACGCTTACATCAAGTGAAACAAAACAAGTGTTGAATTATTTGGCGGCTTCAAAATGTAATTTAGGATTGCTAGTAAATTTTGGAGAAGATAGTCTTAAATACAAAAGAATAATATTATAAATTAGTACTAATTTGTGAAATTAGTGTTTTAATAAATTAAAAATGAATTGTAAAACTTGTAATAATCCTTATGAAAACACCGCACAATATTGTTCAAATTGTGGCGCTAAAATAGTTAGTGACAGACTTTCTTTAAAAGGAACTTGGGAAGAATTTGTTGGTCCTTTTTTTAGTTGGGATAATAATTTTTGGAGAACTTTTATTGGCTTATTCACTAATCCAAAAGATGTTCTTGAAGCTTATATTTCTGGTGCAAGAAAAAAATATTTTCAACCTTTTTCGTATATAATTTTATATGCAACGATAGCCGTTTTTTTCTATAAATTTTTCCCTTTGGATATTATTTTCGATTATTCGGAAGGATTTACAAAAGGTTACAATTCTACAAATTCATCAGGCAATGTTCCAAAAATAGACATGAAAGGTTTTATGGAAACCTTAATGAGTTATTACAACTTTTTTGTATTGCTTTTAATTCCAATATATGCGCTAACGAGTTATATTATTTTTAATAAAAGAGGTCATAATTTTTTCGAACATTTGGTATTTAATAGTTACTTACAAACAAACTTAGGGTTCATATCATTAGTATTACAAGTTGTTTTAGTCAATATTATAGGCATGAGTTTTGGAACATATTCTATTCTATTCCTATTATTATTTATACTATTCACACTTTATGCTTTTAAAAAGCTTTATGAACAAAACATAAAACAAAGTCTTATTTCAGGCGTAAAATATTTACTACTTTTTGCTGCATTATACCTCGTAATAATAATTGCATTTTCTATATTCTTCGGTATAATATATATCATAACTTCAATGTAATGAAAAAACTTTTTAAACTTATATTAAATACCATTCCTCGTCCAATATTAATTCGTTTGAGTATTGTGATCCGTCCAATTTTAGCTTTTTTATTAAAAGGAAGTCGCTTTACAGATCCAATTGATGGAAAAAGCTTTCGTATGTTTTTACCTTATGGATATGGAACACAACGCAATAACGTTTTATCACCAAGTACACTTTCTTTAGAAAGACATCGCTTATTGTGGTTGTATTTAAAAAACGAAACCGATTTTTTTACCGCTCCAAAAAAAGTATTACACTTTGCACCTGAGCAAGAATTTTACAAACGTTTTAAAAAACAATCGAATTTAGATTACACTACTACCGATTTATTTTCGCCATTGGCTGATGTAAAAGCAGATATTTGTAATTTACCATTTGAAGATAATTCATACGACATTATTTTGTGTAATCACGTTTTGGAACACATTCCTGATGACACTAAAGCGATGCAAGAATTATATCGCGTTTTAAAACCAGGTGGAATGGGGATCTTTCAAATCCCTCAAGACTTATCAAGAGCGACTACTTTTACAGATGATTCTATTACTGACCCAAAGGAAAGAGCAAAAATCTTCGGACAATATGACCACGTGAGAGTTTATGGTAGAGATTACTTTGACAAACTAAGAAGTATTGGATTTAAAGTAGAAGAAGTAGATTACACCAGAACAATAGCTCCCGAATTAGTAGAAAAATATTGTTTAGCAAAAGGAGAAATTATTCCGGTTTGTTATAAATAAAAAAATCCCGCAATTATTACAATTGCGGGATTTTGAATTTAATAAAAACCTATTTATTCTTCTGGCATTAACATACCAATTACTTTATCTTTAGCTAAATATTTCTTAGCTACATCTTGAAGTTCTTTAACGGTTAAAGCATTCAATTTAGCTTCAAAATCAAATACTTCTTCCGGATTTACTCCATCTGTATATTGACGTTTTAAAACTGCCATCCAATATCTGTTATCTTTCAAGCTTTCTTTGTATTCTAATCTTGACGCTTCTTTAAATTTATCCAAATCTTTTTGTTCTGGACCATTAGTAACCATTTTGTTTAATTCTCTTAAAGCAGATTCAGTAAGTTTTTCAGCATTTTCTGGTCCGCATGGGAAAGAAATTGAGAAATTATAACTTCCGTAAGGTACTTTATTCATGCTTCCTCTTGCTCCTACTCCATACACACCACTTTCGTTTTCTCTTAATTCTTCTACTAATTTAATGGTTAATACTTCACCTAATGCTTTGAAAGCAAATGCTTCTTTAGCATCGTATTTTGTATCACCATAAATCATGATGTTAACCGTACTTTTTGGATCTTTTCCTTTGTTTACTACTTTTTTGTGCGAACCTTTAAGCATTCTGTAACCTAAATCTTTAGCACTTTCTTTGATATTTTTATCAGAAGGTAATGATGCGATATATTTCGCTGCAAAAGCTTCCATTTGCGCTTCATCAAAATTTCCAACAAAGTAAAAATTAAAATCAGCTGCATTTGCAAAACGCTCTTTGTATTTTTTATAAGCTAATTCATAATCCGCTTTATCAAAATCTTCTTCTTTTGGAAAACCTTTATATCTTGGATTTTCTTTGTTCAAATACGTATAAAATTCATTCGAAAAATAAGTTGCCGGTTGCGACATCATATTTGCCATAAACCCTTTTTGTTTCGTAATAAAACCAGCAAAAGCATCTTTATCTAAATTCAAATCAGTGAAATAAGCATACGTCATTTGAAATAAATACTCTAAATCTTTTGGAGTAGAAGAACCATTTAACCCTTCATAAACTCCACTAACATACGGATTTACTCTTGCGATTTTTCCTGTCATGAATTTATTGATATCATTTTTAGACATTCCTGAAAAACCTGCTTCAGACAAACCACCCATTGCTAATGAAACTTTTGCCATTTCATCATTTGAAAATAAATTTGAACCTCCAAAACTGATTGCTTCAAACATTACTTGGTCGTTTTTAAAATCGGTCTTTTTGTAAACAACTGTTGCTCCGTTAGAAAGTTTTAAAGTAGTAGTTCCAAGCTTAGCATTGCTTTCTTTTGAAACTACACTTCCTTCTTTAACCGGATTTCTCAACAAACTTTCAGATACTTTTGTTTCTGTGTAAGCTGTTAATTCATTTTTATTTACTGTTAATGAATTTAAAACTTCTTGTTCTGTTGGTTTTACTAAACCATCTTTTTCTGGTCCAGTTAAAATAACTACTCTATTATCTTCTTTTAAATATTTAGCAATTAAACCATTTGTATCTTCAACAGAAATGGTTGGCAACATCTTTTTAAAGACATCAAACGTCCATTCGATACTTGGAATTGGTTCTTTTTCTAAGAAATTTGCTTGATATTCTGATACGAAATTTTCAGATTCACTTTTCTCTCTTTCGTTATACTGTCTTTCAATTTGAGATAAGAATTCGGCTTTTGCGCGATCTAATTCGCCTTGGGTAAACCCAAATTGTTTTACTCTTTCATTCTCTTTTACTAACACTTTTAAAGCTTCTAATTGCTTGTCCTGAGCTACCATTGCAAAAGATTGAAATGCTTCTTTAGTTCTTGCCCAGGTACCACCATGATACGTATATCCAAAATTAAAAGGTGGATTTGGACTGTTTTGTAACTCTTCTAATCTGTTATTTAACATCGTAGAAAAAAGTCCTTTGGCAAGATATTCTTTAAAATCACCAAGAGTTGTAACTTTCTTAGGCTCTGCATAATCTTTATACAATAATTGCACCTGAGCAAATGCTGCTTCTTTATCTGATTCTACAGCTACGAAAGTTTCTTTGTGATTAGGAACATCATAAAATTTTCTCTCTTTTTGTTTCTTTGGATTTTTATATTTTCCAAAATGAGCGATAATTTTTTGCTCCATTTCGGCAACATCGATATCTCCAACAACAATTACAGCCATTAAATTTGGGCGATACCAATCTTTATAAAAACTCGTTAATTTATCATACGTGAAGTTTTCTAAAATTTCTTTTTGACCAATAGGAAGACGTTTTGCATATAACGAATTGTACATCATTTTAGGCATAAAACGTCCCATCATTCTTTTGTCAGCACCTAAACCTAAGCGATATTCTTCTAAAACAACACCTCTTTCTTTATCAATTTCTTCTGGAGTTAAAGTAGTATTGAACGCCCAATCTTCGATAATTTGGAACCCTTTTTCTACTTTTTCTTTATCATCTGAAGGAATTGGTAAAAAGTAAACCGTTTCATCAAAACTCGTGTAAGCGTTTAAATGTTGGCCAAATTTTACTCCGATATTTTGAAGATAATTTACCAATTCATTTTTAGGAAAACGTTTTGTGCCATTGAAACACATGTGCTCCATGAAGTGCGCTAAACCTTGCTGCTCATCGGTTTCTTGAATGGAACCTGCATTAACAACTAGACGTAAATCAACCTTATCTTCAGGTTTTGCATTTTTACGGATATAATAGGTTAATCCGTTTGAAAGTTTTCCGATTTTTACATTTGGATCAGTCGGAATTGGATCTTCAAGCTTGAAATCCTGCGCAAAAAGAAACGCTGGAGCCAAAAGCAATAAAGAAATGGAAAAGTGAAATTTCTTCATAAAATTTGATTTTGTTTGGATAAAATTATCTTTATAACTACAAAATCAAAAGTTTATTATGCAAGTTTTAACAATTAATTTCTTATTTGGAATTAGTCTATAATCAAAGAATTGAAATTTTCTGTAGTAAATTGCTGCATTTTATTGTTAGAATCCGAGTAAAGAAGCATTACATGCAGTTCTGGATGCTTTTGTAAGAACACCTTACTTTCCTCTAAACTCATTAACATAAAAGCAGTTGCGTAACCATCTGAAAGAGCAGATGATTTTGATAAAACGGTTGAACTTAATACATTGTTTTTTTGAGCCAATCCTGTTTTAGGATTTATGATATGCACAAATTTTTCACCTGTTTTTTCATCAATCATTACTTTTCGATAATTTCCAGAAGTTGCCATTCCTAAGTTTTCTAAATTTACTTTAGCAATTAAAGTACGTTCTTCAGGTTTTTGTAAAGGATCGTCGATTCCTACTACCCAATTCTTATTATCAATCGTGTTTTTACCTAATGCGAATAATTCGCCGCCGATTTCTACAATGGCATTTTCAATTCCTTCTGATTTTAAGTAATTCACTACAACATCTACCGAATATCCTTGAGCAATTGCATTAAAATCGATGAAAGTTTGGTTGTACTTTTTTGAAATGGTTTTATTTAAATTTAAAGCAATCTTATCAAAACCTACAAATTGTAACAAACTATCAACTTGTTTTTGAGATAAATCTTGGTGTTTTTTATTTGGTCCAAAACCATAAGCGTTCACTAAAACACCAATTGTTGGGTCGAACAAACCATCTGTTTCTTTATAAATTTGGTTGGAAAGTTGAAACGTTTCTGTAAAGAACTCATCTAACACAACAGTTGAATCTCCGGCATTTATTTTAGAAATTTTAGAATCTGGTCGATACGTAGAAAGCGATAAATCGAAAGCAGTTAACAAAGAATCTATTTGATTTTTAGTTACTTTTTCTTCTGATGCAATATATTTTATAGAATAGGTACTTCCTTGTGCTTCGCCTTGAATGGTGTAAAAATCTGTAGTTTTAGTACATGAAGTAAATAAAATTGCTACAATTAGAAAACTATAAAATCTCTTTAATTCCTTCATAATTTAAAATATAATCTTGATTTTTTAAAATGGGCTTTTCGAAATCTTCGGCATTGGCAAAACCAACTCCTGCAAACAAAACTTTAGCTTTTTTCTCTTTGGCGTGACTGATGAAGGTTTCCATAAATACCACATCATATTCCGCAGGATTATCAGGATACGTAACCGCTTGTACCATCACAAAATGCAAGGTATTCGTAGGTTTATCTACACAAACAAATTGCGGATGTTTTTTCATCTGGCTGTTAATGGCGATGAACTCAAATCCTTGTTTTTCGAGTTCTTTTCCCACGTGATTCATGGCCAAATGATGTAAGTCTTGTAGTGATAATTGTTCCATGCTGCAAAGGTAGTTAATCTAATTGAAAGCATAAAAAAACCGACTCATTTCTGAATCGGTTTTGATATATAAAATTTGGATTAACCTCCGAAGTCGTCGAAACGAACATTTTCTTTTGGCACACCCCAATCGTCACACATTTTTACAACTGCGTTATTCATCATTGGTGGTCCACAGAAATAGAATTCGATATCTTCTGGTGAATCGTGTAATTTCAAGTGATTATCGATAACTACGTTATGGATAAATCCTACGAAACCATCACCTTCTCCATTTGGTCCATCTTTCACTTTCCAGTTATCTTCTGGTAAAGGTTCAGATAACGCGATATGGAATTTGAAGTTAGGAAAATCTTTCTCTAAAGCTCTAAAGTGGTCAACATAGAACAACTCACGCTTAGAACGACCTCCGTACCAATACGTAACTTTTCTTCCAGTTTTAACTGTACGGAATAAGTGGTATAAGTGCGAACGCATTGGCGCCATACCAGCTCCACCACCTACATACAACATTTCTGCATCAGATTCGTTGATGAAGAATTCACCGTAAGGTCCTGAAACAGTTACAGTATCTCCTGCTTTTCTTGAGAAAACGTATGAAGAAGCAATACCCGGGTTTACTTTCATCCAATCGTTAGTAGCTCTATCAAATGGAGGCGTTGCAATACGAACGTTCAACATAATTTTTCTTCCTTCTGCAGGGTAAGAAGCCATAGAGTAAGCTCTTTCAACCAATTCGTTATTTTTCATAACTAATGGCCATAATTTAAACTTATCCCACTCGATTTTGAATTTTTCAGGTTCACCTGGATGTTCTACCGGGTGAGCTGTAATATCAATATCTGTAAATTTCACTTCACAAGCTGGGATTTCAATTTGGATATAACCTCCAGCTTCGTAGTGCATATCTTCTGGTAACTCAACGATAAATTCTTTAATAAAAGAAGCTACGTTGTAGTTAGAATATACTTTTGCTTCGAATTTTTTGATACCAAAAATTTCTTCAGGAACTTCGATTACCATGTCTTGTTTTACTTTAACTTGACATCCTAATCTCCATCCTTCTGCTAATTCTTTACGCGTAAAGTTTGGTATTTCTGTTGGTAAAGGTTCTCCACCACCATCTAATACTTTACATTTACATTGTAAACAAGAGCCTCCACCACCACAAGCTGATGGTAAGAAGATTTTATTATTCCCTAAAGTAGTAAGAAGTGTACTACCTCCACCTACTTCGATTTCGTTTTCACCGTTAATTTTAATCTTTACAGCACCCGAGTTTACTAATTTAGATTTTGCATATAATAGCATAAACACCATTAGTAAAATAAGCGCTAAGAAAGCTAAAATCGAATATGTAATTAATTCAAACATAATTTCAATTTTTAATGTTATACTATTATTTAACTACTTGAGTTGAATCTACTTTTACTGAATCTACAGCTACTTGAACTGAATCAACTACTGGAGTTTCAACAACTGCTGGAGCTGGAGTTTCAACTTTAGCTTCTGGCTTTTTGTTTAATGCATTAAGGTCAATTCCACCAAAACTCATAAAACCAATAGCCATCAAACCTGTTAAAATAAAAGTAATTCCTAAACCTCTCAAAGGAGCTAATACGTTGGAATATTCCATTTTTTCACGGATAGCTGCTAATGCAACAATTGCAATTAACCAACCAAAACCAGATGCAAAACCGAAAGTTATTACATGACCTAATGAAGAATATGTTCCACCATCAACTCTTTGTTGCATGAACAATGAACCACCTAAGATAGCACAGTTTACTGCAATAAGCGGTAAGAAAATACCTAATGAGTTATATAATGAAGGAGCAAATTTCTCAACAATCATTTCTACTAACTGTACCATTGTTGCTACAGAAGCGATGAATAAAATGAATGTTAAAAAGCTCAAATCTAATTCAGCTAACGATGGATCTAACCAAGCTAATGCACCAGCACCTAAAACATAATGATAAATTAAATAGTTTAAAGGAACAGTTATTACTTGTACAAATATTACAGCAATTCCAAGACCAATAGCTGTTGATACTTTTTTAGAAACGGCCAAAAACGAACACATTCCTAAGAAGTATGCAAAAATCATGTTATCAATGAAAACTGATTTTAAAAATATATTGATATATTCAAACATAGCTATTATTTTTTCTCGATTAATTTCTTGTTAATTCCTCTTTGTACCCAAATTACGATACCTACCATAACTAAGGCCATTGGAGCTAATAACATAAATCCGTTATTAACATATCCAGTAGCATACAAACCTGTTTTTTCAACAGAATTTCCAAAGATTTCGATTCCGAATAATTTTCCTGAACCGAATAATTCTCTAAAAAATGCAACTACCAATAAAATGATTCCATATCCTAAACCATTTCCTAAACCGTCTAAGAAAGAAGGCCATGGTTTGTTACCTAAAGCAAATGCTTCAAAACGTCCCATTAAGATACAGTTGGTAATAATTAATCCTACGAATACTGATAATTGTTTGCTGATATCATAAGCATAAGCCTTCAAAACTTGGTCAACCAAGATTACTAAAGCTGCTGCTACAACCAACTGAACAATGATACGGATTCTACTTGGAATTAAATTTCTTAATAATGATACAATTACGTTACCAAAAGCTACTACCGCAGTTACTGAAAGTGCCATTACAAAGGCATTTTTCATTTGAACTGTTACCGCTAAAGCTGAACAAATACCTAATACCTGAACCGTTACTGGGTTATCGTCATTAAATGGATTTGTAATTAACTTAATATTACTTTTTGAAAATAATCCTTCTTTGTTGTTTTCTGCCATGACGATTATTTTTTATTAGATTTTAAATATTTTTCATATGGTTTTAAACCTCTAACTAACATTTCGGTTACACCATTACCTGTTAAAGTAGCCCCAGAAATTGCATCAACTTCACCATCAGCTTTGTTGTCTTTTCCTGAATAACCTTTAACTACTTTTAAACCTTGTAAGTTTCCGTTAGCGTCAAAAACACTCTCTCCAATAAAACTTTTTTGGAAATAATCTTGAGTAATTTCACCTCCTAAACCAGGAGTTTCTGCTTTATGGTCAAATACAATACCATCAACTTTTAAGTTTTCGTCAACCGAAACATAACCCCAGATAGCATCCCATAACCCCATTCCTCTTACCGGAATAACATAGAATTTTTTACCATCTTTCTCCGCGTTAAAAATTGGGAATTTTCCTTTTTCTTTAGCGATATCAACTGTAAAAGCGTCTTTACTAATTTCTGTTCCGTTTTCATCAAAAACCACTTCACTAATGATGTGTTTTTTGTATGCTTCTTCAGAAGCGTCTCTTTCTACAGCTACTCCAAACGATTTTAGAATGTACTGCATTTTCTCTTTCTTAATGTTTGCCTCTTGATCTGGCTTAAGTGCTGTTGCAGCAAATGCTAATGCAGAAGCTACTAACACTACCATTACAGTCGCAAACAAAAATGTATATCCGTTACTTTCTCTATTCATGACTATGCAGATTTTAATTGTTTAGACTTAGCCAATCTTTTCTTTCTCTTAGCAATGTTTCCATTTACTACGAAATAATCGATAGTTGGCGCTAAAGTGTTCATTAATAAGATAGCCAACATTACTCCTTCTGGATACGCTGGGTTGAAAACTCTAATTAAAATACTAAAGAATCCTATTAATAAACCGTAGATTATTTTTCCTTTATCGGTTTGAGCCGCAGAAACTGGATCAGTTGCCATGAATACAATACCAAAAGCAAAACCTCCAACTACTAAGTGATTGATCCAATCAAAGTTCATTAAAGCAGTTAAACCTACAGCGTTGAACATCATTGCTGTTAAAGCCGCTCCAATTACTCCAGAAACCATAATTTTCCAACTACCTACTCCTGTTGCAATTAAAATAAATGCACCAATTAAAATAGCTAAAACCGAAGTTTCTCCGATAGAACCTGGAATAAATCCTAAGAACATATCCATAGTCGAATACGCTACTTCTTTTCCTTGTGCTAATGAACCTAAAATAGTTTCACCTGACACACCATCAATTGTAGTAGCATCGCTAACCCAAATTTTATCTCCCGACATAAATGTAGGATAAGCAAAGAATGCAAACGCACGTGCTAATAAAGCAGGGTTGAAAATATTCATTCCAGTTCCTCCAAAAGCTTCTTTACCAATTACAACTGCAAAAGCAACTGAAATAGCTAACATCCATAAAGGTAAATCAACTGGCATAACCATTGGAATTAGCAAACCAGATACTAAATATCCTTCGTTAACTTCGTGACCTCTAAAAATTGCAAAAGCAAATTCGATACCTAATCCTACTGCATACGATACAATAATCATTGGTAACACTTTCCATAATCCGTGGAAAAATAAATTTGCAAATGACATATCAGAACCTTCAATTTGAATGAAGTGTTGGTAACCTGCATTGTAAATTCCGAATATTAATGCTGGAATTAAAGCCAAAACCACAGTAATCATGGTTCTCTTCAAATCTACAGCATCTCTAATATGAGCTCCATGCTTTGTAGTATGATTAGGCACATATAAAAATGTATCCAATGCATTGATAGCAGGTGCGAATTTTTCAAATTTTTGCCCTTTCTCAAAAGGCTTTTTAATTTGGTCTATTTTATCTCTTAAAAACTTCATAGCTATTATCCTACTTCTTTAATCATTAAATCAAGAGCTTCACGAATGATTTGTTGGGCTTCTAATTTAGATGTGTTAGTATAATCAATTAAAGCAAAATCTTCTGGAGCTACTTCGTAAATTCCTAAGCTTTCCATTTTATCGATATCACTTGCCAAACAAGCTTTTAATAATTGCATTGGGAAAATATCAAGTGGCATAACCGCTTCCATTTCTCCTGTTACAACTAAAGCTCTTTCTTCACCGTTTAAATTGGTGTTAGGCGCATATTTTTTTCCAGGCATTAACCAAGATAATCCCGTTCTTGATGCACTGTGAACACTTGGCGACGCAAATGGCATCCATCCAAACATTCTATAAACATTTCCTTCAGGAATTACAGTTACCGTATTACTTAGGAAACCTAAATTTCCATCCATTTTTACTTTAGCACCTGTTAAAACATCTCCAGAAATAACTCTCACGTTATCACTTTCAATTTTTCCAGCAACTAAATCAGCAATAGCAGCACCCGAAATTACATTGTAGTATTGAGCATCTTTAACTTCAGAACCTACTAAAGCCACAGTTCTTGTAGCATTGAATTTTCCAGTTAAAAACAATTCACCAATGATAGCAACATCTTGTGGCGTTACTGTCCAAACTCTCTCACCAGCATTAATTGGTGAAATTTTTGCAATTTGAACTCCAACGTTTCCAGCTGGATGTGGACCATACACTTGGTGTAAAGAAACTCCTTTAACATCTTTAAAAATTGATTTTCCTTTACCTTTTACAGATAAATGAACTTTTCCTGATGTTAATTTTGCTAAAGCATCGATACCAACTTGGAATGCTTCTAATTTGTTTTCTAAAACAAACTCAACATCTGCAGCCAATGGAGCAGTTGCATAAGCTGAAATAAAAATAGCTTTAGGTGTATCAGCTGAATTAGCAATCACATCATACGGACGCTGATTGATAAATGGCCAACATCCTGAAGCTAACAAATGTGCTTTTACTTCTTCTGTTGATAAATCATTAGGATTTTTCTTGCTATGCTCAACGAAAACATCTTGAGAATCTGCAGCAATAAGAATCTCTAAAATGACTCTTTTTTCACCACGCTTGATTTCTTGAATTTTTCCGCTTACAGGAGCAACGAATTTAACTTTCTCATCTGATTTAGAAAAGAAAATTACTTCTCCCGCTTTAACGTTATCTCCTTCTTTTACTACCATCTTTGGAGTTACTCCGTGAAAGTCAGAAGGTTTAACAGCATAGACTTTCGAGCGAGTTACTTGAGCTACTTTGTGAGCTGCTTCACCCTTCAACTTAAGGTCTAAACCTTTTTTAATTCGAATGTCTTTTGACATATTTTTGAAGATATGATTGTTAAAAAATTTACTATAAAACGTGCAAATTTAATCAAATACATAGCACCTTACCAAAAATAAAGACAGAGATTAGGTTTATTTATAATTATTCTAAATTACAAAATACTAATAAATTAACAGTAATTACGTTTGTTCCTAAAGATTTACTATTTTTACGTTTTTATAGCTGTAAAATGAATAAAATTGCAACTCTATTTTTACTACTTACTCATTGTTTTATTTTCTCTCAAGCAGGAATTGAACAAGATCCAACATTTAATATCAAAACAATTTCATTTCGTGTAAATGGAAATAATGTTATTCCATTTTTTAAACTTGGCGAGACTTTTGAATTGAGTTTCGATGATTTATACGGAGACGAAGCCGACTACTATTACACGATAACACAGTACAACTACGATTGGTCTGCACCTTCAGATTTAGGAAAAGTAGAATATTTAAACGGAATGGACAATCAGCGCATCATTACTTATGAAAACTCCTTCAATACTTTACAATTGTATTCGCATTACAGACAAGTTTTCCCAAATAGATTTAATCAAATCACTAAAAGTGGAAATTATTTAATCTCAATTTTAAATGATGAAGGCGAAATCGTATTTTCTAGAAAAATTATAATTTACGAAGAACAAGTTGCTGTAGCAATGTTAGTAAGAAGAGCAAGAGACTTCGAAAGCCTTGATGGAAAACAAAACATAGAAATGACCATAAATTACGGTGACAAAGTTTTACAAAATCCGATTCAGAACGTAAAAGTTACACTTTTTCAAAACGGAAATTGGAAAAACAGCATTTCAAATGTTAAACCACAATACACATTGGGCTCTGAGCTAATTTATAGATACAACAAAGAAACACAATTTTGGGGTGGAAACGAAGCGTACAGTATTGACAACAAAATAATTAGAACAACCAACAATACCGTTTCACAAGTAACTTCTGGAGATAATATTTACAACACTTATTTATATGTAAACACTCCGCGAAAAAACCACCCTTACACCTATTTTCCTGATATTAATGGTAACTTTTTTATTCAGAATGCAAATACTTCAAATTCACAAATAGAAGCCGATTATTCATGGGTTTACTTTGCTTTAAACACACCTAATTTATTAGATAAAAATATTTATGTAGTTGGAATGTTTAACAATTATGCTTTAACTGATGAATATAAATTAGAATTCGACAAAAATTCTGGTTTATACGAAAAAGCAATTTTATTAAAACAAGGATTTACCAATTACCAATACGTTATTACAGATAAATTCGGCAAAATTGATTATGAAAATGCTATTGATGGTAATTTTTTTCAAACCGAAAACAACTACACCGCAATTGTTTACTACAGAGGAAATAACGATCGATACGACAGAGTAATTGGAATTGCAAACACAAACAGCGAAGTTATCCGAAATTAAAAATGAGCAGAAAAGACCTAAAATATAGAGGAACTCAGTGCATCAACTGTGAAACATCGTTAGATATAAGCGAAAAATATTGTCATCATTGTGGCCAATTAAATTCAACAAAAAAACTTACAATAAGCGATTTTATTGAAGAATTTTTTGCCAATTTTTATGCTTACGATTCTAGATTACGCAATTCAATACTATCTATTTTTACAAAACCAGGCGTTTTAGCTCGTGAATTTAATGCAGGCAAAAGACATACGTATGCAAATCCGTTTCGATTATTTTTAAGTGTTTCATTAATACTATTTATAACGTTTAATTTTACCGAAGGAGATAATAGTCCAAACAATATTGATCCTTTAGTTGTTGATAATGAATTAACAGAGAATCAAAAACAAGATTTAAAAACACTCGATAGCTTATCTAACAAAGCAATTAGCAAAAATCCTAATGCAGAAGGATTAATAAACAGTCTAAATAGAAAAGAAATCAATCATAGTCGAGATTCAATTTATACCAAACAATTTATAGACGAAAATATTTCTTCAGGATTCAAACCACTAATCTACACAGCTCTTTCATTTCGAAATTTCAACAGAAAATATCCAGAAAAAACTACTGAAGAAGCCTTAAAAGAACTAGGACACGAAGTCACTTTTTATACTAAAACTTTATTTAATAAATCTAAACTTTTCAAATCAAACGATATTGAAAGCGAAGTTTTCGATTACTTTTATCAAAAACTTCCTTTCTTTATTTTCCTTTCTTTACCAATACTAACACTCATGTTTTGGCTGGTTTTTTATTCAAAAAAAATAAATTACACCGAACATTTAGTTTTTGCATACACTTTTTTTACTTTCATCTTTTTATGCATGATGATTTTCAATTTCATTGAATTAATAAGTGAAGAACTAACTTACTTTGTTTCCGGAGTTTCATTTGCATTTATATTTCCAATTTATTTCTATAAATCTTTAAGAAATTTTTATCAACAAAGCCGTTGGATAACTGTTTTAAAATTCTTAATTTTGAATCCGCTATTCTTTTTATTCTTAGGGATTTGCACCCTAATAATGATGTTCATAGGAATAATTCTATTTTAACGTATGGTAAGTCAAATTACAAAAGGCATAAAGATTTCAGTTTTAACTAGTTTTGAAGGAACTTACTTCAAAAACTATAAAATTCACTTTGCCTTTGCGTATCATGTTACTATTGAAAATCAAAGTAAAGATTCGGTACAATTAACCACACGTCATTGGGAAATTTACGACGCATTAAACAATGTTGAAGTAGTAGATGGCGAAGGTGTAATTGGTAAAAAACCAGTAATAAAACCTGGTGAAAGCTACACTTATTCTTCTGGATGCTTGCTTTCTTCACCAATTGGAGCTATGAAAGGCTATTTCAACATGGTAAACTTTACCACAACTAGAAGTTTTAGAGTTACCATCCCAACTTTCAAGCTTAGCGCTCCTTTTGCTATCAACTAAATAACGAACAAACTAGCTTCGTAACATTTGTTATCGATAATTCAAAATATACTTTGTATTTTTGTATTCGTTTACGATTATTTCGTAAATCAAAGCACAAAATTGTCTAATCTCAAAATACAACACCATGTTAAAAGGATTTTTTAATGTCCCAAAAGCGGTTAACGAACCCGTAAAATCGTACGCTCCAGGTTCTCCTGAAAGAGCAAAAGTTGCAGAAACATATAAAACCATGTGGAATTCTCAAGTAGAAGTTCCATTATATATAGGTAGTGAAGAAATTAAAACTGGAGATACTAAAAAAATGTCGGCACCGCATGATCACCAACATATTGTAGGTGTTTATCATCAAGCAGACAAAGCTTTAGTTGAAAAAGCAATCACCGAAGCATTAGAAGCTCGTAAAAAATGGGCAGCTATGGCGTGGGAAAACAGAGCTGGAATTTTCTTAAAAGCAGCTGAATTATTAGCAGGTCCTTACCGAGCTAAAATCAATGCAGCGACTATGATTGCTCAATCAAAAACAATTCACCAAGCAGAAATTGATTCAGCTTGTGAGTTGATTGACTTCTTACGTTACAACGTAGAATTCATGACAAAAATATACGCAGACCAGCCAGCATCAACATCAGACATGTGGAACCGTGTTGAATACAGACCATTAGAAGGTTTTGTATATGCAATTACACCTTTCAACTTTACAGCTATCGCAGGAAATTTACCTTCAAGTGCTGCATTAATGGGGAATGTTGTGGTTTGGAAACCAGCTGCAACACAAGTATATTCTGCTAATATAATCATGCAAGTTTTCAAAGAAGCAGGTCTACCAGATGGCGTTATCAATATGGTTATGGGTGATTCTGGAATGGTTTCTGACGTAGTTTTATCTAGTCCACATTTAGCGGGAGTTCACTTTACAGGTTCGACTGGTGTTTTCAATGACATTTGGAAAACTATCGGAAACAACATCGCTACTTACAAAACATATCCAAGAATCGTTGGAGAAACAGGTGGAAAAGATTTCATCATCGCTCATCCATCAGCTAATCCAACTCAAGTTGCTGTAGGAATTGCTCGTGGTGCTTTTGAATTCCAAGGACAAAAATGTAGTGCCGCATCACGTGTTTATATTCCACAAAGTTTATGGCCAGCTGTTCAAGCAAAATTAGAAGCGGATTTGAAATCTATGAAAATGGGTTCACCAGAAGATATGAGTAATTTTATTACAGCAGTTATTTCAGAAGCTTCATTCGATAAATTAGCGCGTTACATTGACCAAGCTAAAAACGATAGCGATGCGGAAATAATCATGGGTGGAAATTATGATAAATCAAAAGGTTATTTCATCGAGCCAACAGTTATCTTAACTACAAATCCAAAATACAACACGATGTGTACCGAATTATTCGGACCTGTAGTTACCATTTATATTTACGAAGATGCAAAATGGTCTGAAACATTAAAATTAGTAGACGAAACTTCAGAATACGCTTTAACTGGTGCGGTATTTAGCCAATGTCGTTATGCTGTGGAAGAAGCGACGGTTGCATTACAAAATGCAGCAGGAAACTTCTACATCAACGACAAACCAACAGGTGCTGTTGTAGGAATGCAACCATTTGGAGGAGCAAGAGGTTCTGGAACTAACGATAAAGCAGGTTCTTCACAAAACTTATTGCGTTGGGCTTCTGTTAGAACCATCAAAGAAACTTTCGTAACACCAGAAGATTATAAATATCCGTTTTTAGGTTAATCCGAAATACGAAGTAGAAATAAAAAACCCGATTTTCAATTGAGAATCGGGTTTTGTGTTTTATAGCTAGTCACTAATTACTTTTCACTAATCACTACTTCTTATACTTCAACGGTAAATGAACCACTTTCTTAGTTTCAAAAAACTCATCTGAAAAGAAATCCGATAAATTATATTGCGTTGCTTTTGGAAAATCCTTTAATTCTTCGGTTAAATCACCACCTTTTAAATATAAAATTCCGTTGGCTAATTCGTGATTTTGTTTTTTAGCCACTTTATCATCAACCCATTTTACAAAATCAGGCATATTGGTTACAGCACGACTTACGATAAAATCAAATTCTTGTTTGACTAATTCGGCACGTTTTTGTTCGGCTTTTACATTTTTTAATCCTAAACCTGCTGCAACTTCATTTACCACTTTGATTTTCTTGGCAATAACATCAATCAAATAAAAATCAACTTCTGGAAATAAAATCGCTAATGGAATTCCAGGAAAACCACCACCAGTTCCCACATCCATAATTTTAGAACCTGGGCGTAACTCGATAATTTTTGCAATTCCTAAGGAATGCAAAACGTGACGTGTATGTAATTCGTCGATATCCTTTCGTGAAATCACATTAATTTTGGCATTCCAATCTTCGTATAACCCTTGCAATTTTTGAAACTGAAGTATTTGATTATCAGATAAATCAGGAAATTGCTTTAAAATCTCTTCCATTAGTTAAATTTTACACAAAAATACGCTTTTTGGTGAATAAAAAATGAGGAATATCATAAATGAAAAAATTATAATATTTATCTTTGACGAAATTTGAATACAAAATTTATGAGTACTACAACCCCGATTTTCTCAAAAGAAGATAATCTGAAGTTTTTCAGAACATTAAATAAAAGAGTAAACGATTATTTCAAAGAAAATAAAATTGACAAAACAGGAAACTGGAAATTGCACTTGAAAACCATTGTAATGTTCGGTCTTTTCCTAACGCCTTACTTCTTCCTATTAGCTATGGATATGCCGTTTTGGGTATATTTATTATTAAACGTAGTAATCGGAATTGGAATGGCCGGCGTAGGGATGAACGTAATGCACGATGGTAATCATGGTGCTTATTCTACTAAATCTTGGGTAAACAAATTAATGGGCGGAAGTATCTACATCTTAGCCGGAAATGTTTACAACTGGCAAGTACAACACAACGTTTTACACCACACCTACACCAACATTATTGGTCACGATGAAGATTTAGAAGCAGGAAGAATTTTACGTTTTTCTAAAACGGCTAAATGGTACAGTCACCACAGATTCCAACATTATTATTCTGTTTTCTTATACGGATTATTAACATTCAACTGGGCAATCACAACAGATTTCTTACAGATGAAACGTTACTTAAAAAGAAACTTATCGTATGGTGAATTTAAAAAACCAACCATTCTTTGGACAACTTTAATTATCACTAAAACGATTTACTTCTCAATTTGGTTAGTATTACCTATGATTTTAGGAATTACATGGTGGAAAGTACTTTTAGGATTTGTTGTAATGCATTATACAGCTGGTTTAATCTTGAGTGTAGTATTCCAATTAGCTCATGTAGTTGAAGATACTATAAATCCAATGCCAGATGACAATGGAGAAATCGAAAACACTTGGGCAATTCACCAATTATTTACAACTGCTAACTTCGCACCAAAAAACTGGATTGTGAATTATTATACAGGTGGATTAAATCACCAAATTGAACACCATATTTTCCCAAACATAAGTCACATTCATTACAATAAAATTGCTGAAATTGTAAAACAAACGGCAGCTGAGTGTAACTTACCGTATCACGAGTTCAAAACGACTCGATCGGCCATCGCCTCTCATTTCAAACATTTGAGAGAACTAGGAAGAAAACCACAATTAGCATAATAAAGAAGAGACGCGAGGAATCGCGTCTTTTGTATTAACTATAATAACTAACACACAATGAACCCGTTATCGGACAGAATCAACAACTTAGCCGTTTCACAAACTTTAGCAATGGCGGCTTTGGCAAGAGAATTAAAAGCACAAGGAAAAGACATTATCAGCCTTAGTTTAGGAGAACCAGATTTTAATACTCCTGAATTTATTAAAGAAGCTGCAAAAAAAGCTATCGACGAAAACTACAGTACGTACACACCTGTGGAAGGTTACTTAGAATTGAAAGAAGCGATTTGCAAAAAATTCAAAAGAGATAATAATTTAGACTACAAACCATCACAAATTGTAGTTTCAACAGGAGCAAAACAATCGTTATATAACATTGCACAAGTAATGTTGAATGATGGTGACGAAGTAATTCTTCCTGCTCCATATTGGGTTTCATATTTCGAAATTATCAAGCTTTCTGGCGGAGTTCCTGTTGAAGTTCCTACTTCTGTTGAAAGCGATTTCAAAATCACACCAGAACAATTAGAAGCAGCCATCACACCAAAAACTAAAATGATGTGGTTCAGTTCGCCTTGCAACCCAAGTGGTTCGGTTTACAATCGTGAAGAGTTAACAGCTTTAGCTAAGGTTTTAGAAAAACATCCACACGTATATGTAGTTTCTGACGAAATCTACGAACACATCAACTTTTCAGGAACATTTTGCAGCATTGCATCGATTCCAGGAATGTTAGAAAGAACAATCACAGTTAATGGTGTTGCAAAAGCATTCGCAATGACAGGATGGAGAATTGGATATATTGGCGCACCGGAATTCATCGCAAAAGCGTGTACAAAAATCCAAGGACAAGTTACTTCGGGAGCCAATTCTATTGCACAAAGAGCAACGATTACTGCTGTTGAAGCGGATCCAAGCGTTTTAAACGAAATGGTTTCAGCCTTCAAAAACAGAAGAGATTTAGTAGTAGGATTAGTTAAAGAAATCCCAGGATTCAAATTGAATGTTCCAGAAGGCGCATTTTATGTTTTCCCTGATGTATCTTTTTACTTTGGAAAAACTTTAAAAGGACAATTAATTAAAGACGCAACTGATTTCTCAATGTTCTTATTAGCAGAAGCAAACGTAGCAACTGTAACAGGAGACGCTTTTGGAAATCCAAATTGTATTCGTTTCTCTTACGCAACAAGCGAAGCTCTATTAACAGAAGCAATGAGAAGAATCAAAGAAGCGGTTTCTTAAAACTAAAAAATATAGCAAACACGAATTGCACAAATTGGCACGAATTAATTGGTGTAAATTAGTGTAATTCGTGTTTTTTTTATGCTCCAAATTCAAAAAAAAACGAACTCGAATTAGAAATCTCCAATTTTTTATAAGAACTTTGCACACTTTTTTTCGGCAAATCCCGAAAGATTAAAGATTTACAAATGAAGAAGAAGATTGAAATTTTAGCTCCTGCAAAAAACTTAGTACAAGGAATTGCTGCCATAAATAGTGGTGCTGATGCGGTTTATATTGGCGCTCCTTTATATGGCGCTCGTTCAAACGCTACCAATTCTGTTGAAGATATTGCCGAATTGGTAAAATATGCGCACTTGTTTAACGCTCAGGTTTTTGTGGTTATCAATACGATTTTATACGATAACGAATTAGAACCTTGTCGTCAATTGATTTGGAAATTGTATGATATTGGCGTAGATGCTTTAATCATTCAAGACATGGCGATTATGGAAATGGAGTTACCTCCTATCGTATTGCATGCTAGCACGCAAACCAATAATCGTGATGCTGATAAAATCAAATTCTTAGCAGATGCTGGAATCAAACGTGTGGTTTTAGCGCGTGAATTGAATCTTAGTCAAATCAAAGAAATCCGTGACGCTTCTGATGTTGAATTAGAATTTTTCGTAACGGGTGCTTTATGCGTTTCGTTTAGCGGAAATTGTTATATGAGTGTTGCCAATGGCGAACGTTCAGCAAACCGTGGTTCTTGTGCACAAAATTGTCGTTTACCTTATAACTTAATTGATGGAAATGGCGATACTTTAATCAAAAATAGTCACTTACTCTCAATTAAAGACTTTGATGTTTCCAACCAAATTCCAAATTTAGTGGAAGCCGGAATTGTTTCTTTCAAAATTGAAGGTCGTTTGAAGGATATTGTGTATGTAAAAAATAACGTTTCGTATTTACGTCAGAAATTAGATGCTTTCTTAAACGAAAATAGCGATAAATACACCAAAGCTTCTTCTGGAAAATGCACGTATTTATTTGATTCATCATTAGATAGAACGTTCAATCGTGGTTATACTGATTATTTTGTAAACGAAAGACATCAAGCCATTGGTTCTTGGGAAAGTCCAAAATCAAAAGGGCAATATATTGGAAAACTGATTAAAACCGTTGGAAATTCATACGTAATTGAAAACGGAGAATTATTAAATAATGGCGACGGATTGTGTTTCATCAACGAAAATAACGAAGCCGAGGGAATTTACGTAAACCGCGCCGAAAACGGAATCGTTTACCCAAACGTGTTAAAAGAAATCAAAGAAGGTACTTTCATTTACAGAAATAACGATGCGGCTTTCATTAAATTAGTTGAAAGAGAAGACAGTGCAGTTCGAAAAATCAGCACCACTTTATTATTAAAAGAAAACGAAACAGGTTTTGAGTTAATCGCAACTGACGAAGATGGAAATGTTAGCGTTGTAAATTTGGTTCATCCAAAAGAACAAACAAAAAATAACGAATCTTTAGCAGAAAACTTCAAAATTAACTTAGCTAAAACAGGTTTCACACCTTATACAGCTGATGAAATTACGATTGAATTTTCTGGAAATTGGTTTCTTCCGATTTCAAAAATCAATGAAATGCGAAGAACGGTTTACGAACAATTATCAGAAATTCGTTTGAAAAATTACGTTCGCAAGGAACACCAATTGGTAAAAACATCGCATCCTTATCCAGAAACAAAATTGGATTTCATGTACAATGTTGCCAACAAAACCGCTCGTAAATTCTACGAACGTCATGGTGTAACTGAAATTGAAAAAGCATTCGAATTACAATGGGATCCTGGAAAATCGCGTGTAATGACGACTAAATATTGCATCAAATACGAATTAGAACGTTGTCCAAAATACCACAGAGAAAACATGGACAAAAAACTGAAAGAACCCTTAGTTTTGAAACAAGGCGAATTGGAATACAAACTAAAATTCAATTGTAAACCTTGTGAAATGGAAATTTGGGAAAAAGATGCCGAATTTGAAATTGAAGAAGATCACTTTCATTAATATAGAAACCGATGTATAACGCATCGGTTTTTTTATTCATTCAATTTTCGAATCACTTTAGCCGGATTTCCAACAGCTAATGAATTGGCCGGGATGTCTTTAGTCACGACTGAACCAGCGCCAATTGTACAACCATCACCAATTGTAACACCTGGACAAATAACGGTGTTTCCTCCAATCCAACAATCGTTACCTATAAAAACTGGTTTTGAAAATTCAACAGTTCTTCTTTCAATAGCGTCAAGTGGATGCGTTGCCGTATAAATATGAACATTCGGCCCAAAGAAAACATTGTTGCCAATTTCAATTTTCATTGTATCCAAAACCACACAATTCACATTGAAAAATACATTCTCACCTGAATAAATGTTATACCCATAATCACAATGAAATGGCGGCTCAATGTATAATTTTTTATGTGCGTTAGGTAAAAGTTCACGAAGAATATTCCTTGAATTTCCATTCACAACATATTCGGTTACATTCAATCTGTGAAGAAACTTTTTTGCTCGTAATCGCTCTGCCATTAAAACTTTGTCGTTAGCAAAATAAATTTCGCCATCGAGCATTTTTTCCTTTTCAGTTTTCATTTTTTAAATATAAATGATCAATACAAAAATATCTTTTTTGGAACACAGATTTGGAGAAATTATAGAAATTTTAATAATCCGTCAAATTTCTTAAATGTGTAATCCAAAATAACTAGTTAAAAATTGTAAATTTGAACTTATGCAATCCATTCTTCAAAATATAGCCAAGCACATTTCTTTAACTCCAGAAGAAGAAACCTTATTTTTATCTAAAACAGAAACCAAACAATTCAAAGCCAAAACTATTTTATTAAGCGCTGGCGAAGTGGCAACTTGCACTTATTTTGTGAATTCTGGTATTTTGAGAAGTTTCAATATTAATGACAATATTATTGAACACGTATTGCATTTTGCTTGCGAAGGTTGGTGGATTGGCGACATGTACAGTTATATTTCTGAAAAACCTGGCAATCTTTTTATAGAAGTTTTAGAAGATGCTGAAGTTGTAATCATCACTAAAGAAAACCAACAACAACTCTTTCAAGAAATCCCAAAATTAGAACGCTTTTTCAGAATTTTAGCCGAGAACTCCTTAGTTGCACATCAAGAACGATTAATGGACAATTTAAGTCTAACTGCCGAAGAACGTTTTGAAAAATTTTGTTCTAAATACCCAACATTAATTCAGAAAGTTCCTCAAAAACATATTGCTTCTTACATTGGCGTTACACCTGAATTTTTCAGTAAGATGAAAGCGAGATTGTTGAAAAAATAATTTCTTAATCTAGGTTAAGTGCTCTTCCTTGTTCATCAATGTAAATTTGTATCATAATAATTACTAAATTTATACATTATGAAAAATACAGTTTTACACAAAGCAGATTCAAGAGGACACGCAGATCATGGTTGGTTAAATGCTTACCACAGTTTTAGCTTTGCTAATTGGTACAATCCAGAAAGAGTTCAATTTGGTATGTTGCGCGTTTTAAATGACGATACTGTTGCAGCTGGAATGGGTTTTGGAACACATCCACATGATAATATGGAAATTATCACGATTCCATTAGAAGGCGATTTGGCTCACAAAGACAGTATGGGAAATGCCGCAACCATCAAAACAGGAGATGTACAAGTAATGAGCGCAGGAACCGGAATACAACACAGTGAGTTTAATCCAAATCATGACCAACACACAAAATTGTTTCAAATTTGGTTGTTTCCAAAATATAGAAATGTAGAACCTCGTTATCAACAAATTACTTTAGACCAATCCTTACAAAAAAATGATTTTGCGCAGATTTTATCTCCAAATCCAGATGATGCTGGTGTTTGGATTCATCAAGATGCTTGGTTTTATTTGAGTGATTTTGACAACGGTTTTTCAAAAAAATTAAATTTGAAAAAAGAAGGAAACGGATTTTACATCATGAACATTGAAGGTGAAATTGAAGTAAATGGAGAAAAATTAGAAAAAAGAGACGCAATCGGAATTTGGGCAACCAATGAAATTGAAATCAAAGCGAATTCAAATGCGAAGTTTTTAGTGATGGAAATTCCGATGGAGCAATAATTAGTGAGCAGTCACAGTAGTCAGTCGCAGTAAAAAATTAAATCATGAGTGAAGTACAATTAAGAATTAATGACAATAAAGGTGCTTTTTACATTGAAGTAAAAGGCAAACAAGAGGCCATGATGACATTTGTTTATGCTGGCGAAGATAAAATAATCATTGACCATACTGAAGTAAATCCTGGAAACGAAGGAAAAGGCTTTGGCAAAAAAATGGTAACAAAAGCGGTAGAATTTGCAAGAGAAAAAGGAATTAAAATCTTGCCTTTGTGTCCGTTTGCGAAAAGTGTTTTTGATAAAACTCCTGAATTTAGAGACGTATTATAAATTTAAAACGAAGTAATCATGGATCCAAAAAACCTAAAAAAAGAATATACAAATGGTGAAGTAACCATTGTATGGCAGTCTGGAAAGTGTACCCATTCTGCTAACTGTGTTAAAAATAATCCAGATGTTTTTAAACCAAAAGAACAACCTTGGATTACACCTGATAATTCAACCACAGAAAAAATTATTGAAACCGTTAACAAATGTCCTTCTGGAGCATTAACGTATTATTTAAACGAAAAATAAAATGACTGAATTTACCGTTACTGTTAATGCTTCACTCGAAAAAGTTTGGAGTCATTTACTCAATAAAATTGAACATCCTGAAAATTTTGTTCCAGGTGTTAGTGATGTAATCATTTCTGAAAAAAACACAGAATTTGTAATAAGACAAATGACTGTAACAACTCCTGAAACAACTACCATTCTAAAAGAAAAAATTACTTTCATTCCTTATAAAGTTAGATTTCTACTTTTAGAACATCCAACGATGGAAGGATATGTAGATAATGATGCAAAATTTGTTTCGGAGGAAGAAACCGAAATGACTTTTACTACAAATTGGAACGATAAAACATCAAAAGCAGCCATTGGAAATCTAGAATTATTAAAAAGTGCTGTTTTAAAAACAAAAAAGTATATAGAAGAAAATTAATGAATCAATCGCCTAAATGGAAATTTGCCATCATGGTTTGGTTGGCCATTTATCCAGCCATAACTCTTTTAACCTACTTAATTGGAGATTACATTAAAAACTTACCATTACCATTAAAAACATTAATCATGACTGGAATTTTGGTTCCACTAATGATTTTTGTTTTATTACCAATATTAAGAAAAGTAATGGGGAATTGGTTAAACAAATAAATACATGAAAAAAATCATCGCATTCGGAGCTTCATCAAGTAAGCAATCCATCAATAAACAATTGGCAACATATACCGCTAATCAATTTCAAAATACATCGGTAGAAATTTTAGATTTAAACGATTACGAAATGCCTATTTTCTCTGTTGATAAAGAAAAAGAAAACGGAATTCATCCTTTAGCACAAGATTTTTATGCTAAATTAGGAAGCGCCGATTTAATTATTATTTCGTTTGCTGAACATAACGGGAATTACTCCACAGCCTTTAAAAACATTTTAGATTGGACTTCTCGAATTAACGCCAAAACCTTTCAAGAAAAACCAATGTTGTTATTGGCTACTTCTCCTGGTGCTCGTGGTGGAAGTTCTGTTTTAGATATCGCTACAAAACGCTTCCCATTCCAAGGCGGCATTGTAAAAGGTAGTTTTTCTTTACCAAGTTTCTATGAAAATTTTGATGTAGTAAATGGAATCATTCATCCAGAATATAAAAATCAATTATTGGAAATTGTAAATTCAACTGAATTCTAATAAAAATGTTATTTTTGCCATTCAAGAAAAACTTGAAACATTAAACTTGAAACAAAATTTATGAAAGCATACGTATTTCCAGGTCAAGGCGCACAATTCTCAGGAATGGGAAAAGATTTATATGAAAACTCAGCTGTAGCAAAAGAATTATTCGAAAAAGCTAATGAAATATTAGGTTTTAGAATTACCGATATCATGTTTGAAGGAACAGCCGAAGAATTAAAAGAAACCAAAGTAACCCAACCAGCGGTTTTCTTGCACTCAGTAATTTTGGCAAAAACATTAGAAAACTTTAAACCAGAAATGGTTGCTGGACATTCATTAGGTGAATTTTCAGCTTTAGTTGCTAATGGCGCTTTATCATTTGAAGACGGATTAAAATTGGTTTCGCAAAGAGCAATTGCTATGCAAAAAGCCTGTGAAATTACACCTTCTACAATGGCGGCTGTTTTAAACTTAGACGACAAAATTGTAGAAGATATTTGTGCATCGATTGATGGTGTTGTGGTAGCTGCAAATTACAACTGTCCAGGACAATTAGTAATTTCTGGCGAATACAAAGCAGTAGAATTAGCTTGCGAAAAGATGAAAGAAGCTGGCGCAAAACGTGCATTAATTTTACCTGTTGGTGGTGCATTTCACTCACCCATGATGGAACCAGCACGAGAAGAATTAGCAGCAGCTATTGAAGCAACCACTTTTTCAACTCCAATTTGTCCAGTGTATCAAAATGTTACTGCAAGTGCGGTTTCTGATGCTGATGAAATTAAGAAAAACTTAATCATTCAATTAACTGCTCCTGTAAAATGGACGCAATCGGTACAACAAATGATTAAAGATGGTGCAACGAGTTTCACAGAAGTTGGTCCAGGAAAAGTTTTAGTAGGATTAGTAAATAAAATTGATAAAGAAGTCGAAACGATTTCGGCATAACCTATTTTGAAAGGAGTTAGAGAAGCGTACTACAAAGATTTATGGGATGTAATTCATTCCACGTTTTCCGAATTTGGAGAACACAAAATCATGAAAAAAAGTGCTTCATTAGCTTATACAACCGTATTTTCAATGGCTCCACTACTTATGGTTTTACTATATGTAGTGGGGCTTTTTTTTGGAACCGATGCAATTGAAGGTGAGATATTTCTTCAAATCAAAGATTTTTTAGGCGAAAAAGCCGCTATTCAATTGCAAGAAATGATTAAAAACATAGCTATTTCTAACAAAAGTGGATTTCCTGCACTCATTGGAATAGTAACTTTATTAATAGGTGCGACTTCGGTTTTTGCAGAAATTCAAGATTCTATTAATTCAATTTGGGGAATTCGACTTAAAAAACGTTCTAGTTTTTGGTTGTACTTCAAATCAAGATTACTTTCTTTTGGCGTAATTGGAAGTTTGGGATTTATTTTGTTGGCTTCTTTAGGATTATCGGCCATTTTAGATTCATTGAACCAAAAGTTATTTGCCCATTTTTCTGAAGCAGCGGTTTATTCGGTTTACATCGGACAAACATTGGTAACTTTAACGGTGATAACATTACTTTTTGCAGTAATTTTCAAAATCTTACCCGATGCCAACATCACTTGGAAACAAGTCAGAGTTTCTTCGTTTACAACCGCTATCCTTTTTATGTTTGGGAAATTTTTAATTTCATTTTACATTTCTCAATCGTCTTTAGGAACCATTTATGGAGCTGCGGGATCATTAGTAATTATTATGGTTTGGGTTTATTATTCTTCTGTCATTTTATATTTAGGAGCGCTATTTGCAAAGTGCTATGCAATTGAATTTGGAAGTTCTATTAAACCATCAAAATATGCCGAAATAATTCATGTGGTAGAACTAAAGTTAGAAGCTACTACATTACAAGATGCGAAGGAAGAAGTAGAAGAGTTTAAGAAAAACAACGATATTGAGTAATTACTTTTTGGCAAAAAATATTTCACTTTCGTTTGGCATTAATTTTGTAACTTTATTTTCATAAATAAATTCGACCATGAAAAAAATATTTTTAGGAATTGCAATCGCAACGACATTACTTTCTTGTCAAGAAGAAACTAAAGAAAAAGTAAAAGAAGCTTCTGAAGCAGTAGGAACCGATTTAAAACAAGCCGCAGATTCGGCTAAAGTAAAAGCTAAAAAAGTAATTGATTCTTCAAAAGTAGGTGAAAAAGCAAAACACATTATTGCTAAAGGAGCTGAAAAGGTAGAAGAAGGCGCAAAAAAATTAAAAGAGTCCGTTGAAGAATAATAAAAAATCCCAAGTAGTTTGTTCTACTTGGGATTTTATTTTTACTTCATTTCTATTTCATATTTTTTCTCAACCGATTTTTCCTGATTCAATTTTTTAGGACCAATTGGAAATCTTACATCTACATGTTTTGAAGCTATTGTACCATCTTTTTCTATTGTATCAGCTCTATTGGCTACCATATTCCAAGAAAAAGAAACATTAGATCTTCCGTTTTGTAATTCTTTTACTTTGAAACCATTTTTTGTTTTTTCAGTAACATAAACCCCTTTGCAATCGCCTTCTAATTGAATGAAAACTTTCATTGGATGGCTTTCATCAACAAAAATATGATCGCTCATTAATTCATCAATTTCAATATACGCTTCTCCGTTTACTAATTTTCCTGTTCCAAAATCTTCAAATAGAATTTCTGGAGTTTCTGTTGCGTGAAGAATTCGATTGTTTCCATTTCTATCTTCAACCATAGTAGATAAAGAACCTCCACCTAAAACTTTATACGAAGTATTATTATTTCTTGCTCCCACGAAAACATAATCAGTAGTTGAAGTGTTCGCGTCAAAATAACCTCCGTAAGTAACGTCTCTTCTTGCAGCGCCACCTCCAGTGAAATAATCAACATCTTTACCTGCAATTCTAGCAAATGGACCATTACTTGTACTTAAATTATCGTCTTGATCGTATTCAAAATAGGCAGAAAAATAATCTACTCCATTCCCTTTTCCTACACCTCTTACATGTAAACCTGTAGTTCCTTGTCCAGAAACTCCTACTGATTCACCTGGTAATTCTGTAAAGGTTGTTCTTCCTCCAACACCTAAAACTCCCATAACGGTTGAAGTTGCATTTGCTGCTAAATTTGCACTGATTCCAATTACACCTCTACCGCCATTGGCATCTAAATTTCCACCATCAATTACAAATTGTGTATTGGTTGCGTTTAAAGCTCGAATGGTTCTAGCAGAATTATTACTATTTACAAAAAGACCAATTTGTCCAGCGCCTGCATTAATTGTTGTTAACGTATTAGCACTTGGAGCCGTATTGTTTCCAAAAATAACTTGACCGTCATTTTCAACAGTAACTCTATTGGTATTGTTTGTCCTAATTTGGAAATTTTGATTATCAGTAGTTCCTAAAAAATTAGTACTTGGATTGGTACCTGTATTTCCTGTTAAAGACCAATCTTGACTTGCTGCTAATGGGCTAGATTTCAAAGCAACCCATTCTATTCCTGACCAATAATAGAATCCTGGAGAAACAGCCGTTATTCCTGCTCCAGCAGTTGCCGTATTAAAAATTAGAACTCCCGTTGCAATAGGTGCTGGTCCAACAGGTGCCACAACATTTGTAGCAGTTAGCGCAACTCTTGGAATTAATAATCCTTTTGAATTGCTTTCGATTTGGAATTCAACTCCATTTAGAATATCAGTTGTTCCAATTCCAACCTGTGAGAATACATTTAAAGTAAATAAGAAGCTAGTAACTAAAAGTAATGTCTTTTTCATAATCTGTAAGTTTTAATTACTTGCAGTTACGAAAAGAATAAAAGATTGGTTTTATTATCTGTAAAAAAAGAAGCTTTTTAACTTTTGTTTATTTGTTTCTGATTTTCTGTTCCCATTTCCAAGCACTTGCCAAAGCTTCTTCTAAAGTAGATTTTGCTTTCCAACCTAAAACAGTATTTGCTTTATCAGTATTTGCATAAGCTTCAATTACATCACCTTCTCTTCTACCCACAATTTGATAATTTAATTTTTGATTGGACACTTTTTCAAAAGCATTTATCACTTCTAAAACCGAACTTCCCGTTCCTGTTCCTAAATTAAAAGTTTCTACTTTTTCTACATTTTGCTTCTTTAACAAACGTTGCAAAGCAATTACGTGTGCTTTTGCTAAATCTACGACGTGAATATAATCACGAATAGCGGTTCCATCAGAAGTTGGATAATCATTTCCAAAAACAGATAACTTTTCTCTTAGCCCAAAAGCAGTTTGTGTAATAAACGGAACTAAATTTTGCGGAACTCCTAAAGGTAATTCGCCTATTTCAGCTGAAGGATGCGCTCCAATTGGATTAAAATAGCGCAATAAAATGGAATTGATGTTGGTTACTTTCGCAACATCAGTTATAATTTCTTCTCCTATTTGCTTCGTGTTTCCGTAAGGTGACATTGCAACTTGAATAGGAGCATTTTCAGTAATTGGCATTTTTTCGGCTTGACCGTAAACCGTGCAAGACGAACTGAAAATAAAATGAGCTTCTTGCTTTTTTTGCAATTCTTGAAGTAAATACACTAAAGAATTGATGTTGTTTTCGTAATACAACAATGGATTTTCAACACTTTCTCCCACCGCTTTTGAAGCAGCAAAATGAATCACTCCCGAAATATCTTGGTATTTAGAAAAGAAATTTTGAACCGCCGATTTATCTCGCAAATCGATATTTTCAAACAAAGGCTTTTTTCCTGTAATGCGCTCAATTCCGTCCAAAACATCAATAGATGAATTAGAAAGATTGTCAATAGCAATTACATCAAAACCTTCATTTTGTAATTCAACAACTGTGTGAGAACCTATAAATCCTAAACCTCCAGTAACTAATATCTTCATTTTTTAGTTTTCAGTCACAGTCGCAGTATACAGTAACTGAGACTGAATACTGCGACTGAACACTATTATACATATTCTAAAACAGCGTCTGTAATAAATTTAATTTGTTCGTCATCTAATTCCGTGTGCATTGGCAATGCGATTACTTCTTTTACCAGTTGATTCGTAACTGGAAAATCAGCTTCGTTATAACGAGCATCTGCATACGCTTTTTGACTATGTAATGGAATTGGATAATAAATCGCACAAGGAATTCCTTTTGCTTGTAAATGTTCTAATAAACCATCGCGTTTTCCGTTTAAAATACGGATTACATATTGATGAAATACGTGACAATCACAAGATTCACAAATAGTTGGCGCCCAAATATTAGGGTTCACACCCAAAGCCAAACTGTATTTTCTTGCAGCATCTTGACGTGCTTTATTGTAAGTATCTAAATGAGGTAATTTTGCTTTCAAAACTCCAGCTTGCATACTATCCAAACGAGAATTTACACCTACTACATCATGATGATATCTTTCATACATTCCGTGGTTTACGATTCCTCTTATTTTATGTGCTAAAGCGTCATCATTAGTAAAAATCGCTCCACCATCGCCATAACACCCTAAGTTTTTAGATGGGAAAAACGAAGTTGCCGCTACATGTCCAATCGTTCCAACTTTCTTTTTAGAACCATCTTTTGATGTGTAATCGGCGCCAATTGCTTGTGCATTATCTTCGATAACGTATAAATTATGTTCACGAGCAATTTCCATAATCGCATCCATATTGGCAGCGCGACCAAACAAATGTACTGGAACAATTGCTTTTGTTTTTGGTGTAATGGCTTTACGAATTCCGTCAAGCGAAATGTTCATATTGTTCATATCAACATCTACTAAAACTGGAGTTAATTGTAATAAAGCGATTACTTCTACTGTTGCAGCGAATGTAAAATCGGCAGTAATAACTTCATCACCTGGTTTCAAATCTAATCCCATCATGGCAATTTGCAACGCATCGGTTCCGTTAGCACATGGAATTACGTGTTTTACTCCCAAATATTTTTCTAAATCGGCCTGAAATTGGTGAACCAAAGGTCCGTTGATGTATGTATTCGTATCTAAAACCTCTTGAATAGAAGCATTTACTTCTTCTTTTATTTTTTCATATTGACTTTTTAAGTCAACCATTTGTAATTTTCTCATTTGGAATAAAAATTAAGTCTAGCAAAAATAAGAAATTCTATAGTACAAATTTTATCTAACTTAAAAAGAAACGTATTTTAGCACCATAAAATTCAATTATGCTATTTCTATACAACATAATTACGCTTTTAGCAGCCCAACTTTTGAAGATTGTAGCGCTTTTTAGTCCGAAAATGAAACTTTTTGTTGACGGGCGAAAATCGGTTTTTCAAACTTTAGCTGATAAAATTCAAACTTCTGATAAAACGATTTGGTTTCATGCAGCGTCTTTGGGCGAATACGAACAAGGTTTACCTGTTATTGAAGCAATCAAACAACAATTCCCAAATCATAAAATTGTGGTTACTTTTTTTTCGCCTTCAGGTTATGAAGTTCGAAAAAACAATACCGTTGCTGATGTTACGGTTTATTTGCCTTTGGATACAATTTCGAATGCGAAACAATTTATTGAATTAGTTCATCCCGAAATGGCGTTTTTTATTAAATATGAATATTGGCCAAATTATCTGAACGAACTTAAGAAACAACAAATAAAGACCTATCTAATTTCTGGAATTTTAAGAGAAAATCAAGCGTTTTTTAAATGGTATGGCGGATTTTACAGAAACGCTTTAAAAACATTTGAATTCTTTTTTGTTCAGAATGAAAGCTCAAGAAACCTTCTACAAAGTATCGGATTTAATAATGTAAAAGTTTCTGGTGATACGCGTTTTGATAGAGTAGTTTCAATTTTAGAACGAGATAATTCATTGGATTTCATCGAACAATTTAAAGACAATACAACCACAATCGTAATTGGAAGTTCTTGGCCAAAAGACGAAACTTTATTAGTGAATTACATCAATCAAAGTTCGGATGATGTGAAATTTATTATTGCACCGCATAATATTAAACAAGAGCAAATTTTAAATCTCAAAAATCAAATTCAAAAGAAAACGATTTTGTTTTCTGAAAACGTAGAGACGCGATTAATCGCGTCTCTACAAGAATACAACGTTTTTATCATTGATACCTTCGGAATTTTAACCAAAATCTATTCGTATGCAGATATTGCTTACGTTGGTGGAGGTTATGGAAATCCTGGCGTTCATAATATTTTAGAACCAGCAACTTTTGGTGTTCCAGTTGTGATTGGTCCAAATTACTCGCATTTTGCGGAAGCTACAGCTTTGGTTAATATGGAAGGTTGTATTTCGATTCAGAATCAAACTCAATTGAATGAAGCATTTGATTTATTACTTCACAACGAAGACGAGCGATTAGAAAAAGGTCACATTTGCAGCACTTTTGTACAAATGAATAAAGGAGCCACTCAAACGATTATGAATCATATTTTGGACAAATGACAACCTTCAAACCATTAGAAATTGCAGATATTGAAATCATCACTCAAATGATGCAAGATTTCTATGCGATTGACAATTATCCAATGGATGCTGAAGTGACTAAAACTTTGTTTCAAGAATTTATTTCCAATGAAAATCTAGGTAAATCTTGGTTGATTTATTCCGAAAATGAAATTGTAGGTTACATCATTCTTACATTTATTTTCAGTTTTGAATATGGCGGAAAAATTGCTTTTGTAGACGAATTATTCATCAAACAAACCGCTCGTGGAAAAGGTTTTGGTAAAGAAGCGATTCAGTTTATTCAGCGAGAAGTTCCTAAATTATCGTTAAAATTACTGTATTTAGAAGTCGAACCGCATAACGAAAACGCACAAAAATTGTATCTTGCACACGATTTTGAACTTCACAATCGAAAATTAATGAAGTACAAAGTCACTAAATAAATTAAATCTATGAAATTTTTAAAATTACTACTTGTTTTATTTGTTATCCAAGTTCAAGCGCAACAAGGAGGCATGTGGATTCCTTCGCTTTTAAAAGGAACAAACGAAAAAGAAATGAAAGCTTTGGGAATGAAAATTAGTGCCGATGATATTTATTCGGTAAATAATTCCAGCTTAAAAGATGCTGTTCCTCATTTTGATGGTGGTTGTACAGCGGAAATGATTTCACCAAAAGGACTTTTATTAACCAATCACCACTGTGGATATGACAATATTCAAAGTCATTCTACTGTTGAAAACGATTATTTAACGAATGGTTTTTGGGCTTACAAAATGGAAGAAGAATTACCAAACAAAGATTTAACCGTTACTTTCATAATCAAGATTGAAGATGTTACGACTAAAATTTTCGAAGGTGTTTTAAATCTTCCAACTGAAAGCGATAAACAAAAAAGAATCCAACAAAATATTGCAACAGTTAGCAAAAGTTTCCAAAAAGAAGCTTGGCAAGATGTAATGATTCGTGCTTTTTATGATGGAAACCAATATTTATTATTTGTAACTGAAAATTTTAAAGATGTTCGTTTGGTTGGTGCGCCGCCGAGTTCAATTGGAAAATTTGGTTCAGATACTGATAACTGGGTATGGCCTCGTCACACTGGAGATTTCTCTTTATTTAGAGTTTATGCAGATAAAAACAATCGTCCTGCTGAATATTCAAAAGACAACGTTCCATACACTCCAAAACACTTTTTCCCAGTTTCTGCAAAAGGAATTCAGGAAAACGATTTTACCATGGTAATGGGTTATCCAGGAAGAACTCAGGAATATTTACCATCATTTGCCGTAGAACAAATTGTAAATGATTTGAATCCTGCAAAAATTGAAATTCGTGATGCAGCTTTGAAAGTGCAAGATGGTTTCATGAGAAAAGATAATGCGATTAAAATTCAATACGCGTCTAAGTATGCTGGAGTTGCGAATTATTGGAAAAAATGGATTGGAGAAACTAAAGGTTTAAAAAAATCGAATGCGGTTGCTGTTAAAAAAGATTTCGAAAAGAAATTCCAAGAAAGAGTTAACAAAGCAGGAAAACAAGCAGAATACGGAACTATTTTAGCTGATTTCGAAAAGAACTACAAAGATATTAGAGAATACGCTATCGCAAGAGATTACTTTACGGAAGTTGTTTTACGTAATTCAGAAATTTTATCTTTTGGATACCGTTTGTACCAATTAGAACAAGTGTATAATACTAAAGGTGAGCAAGCTTTTAATGATAGAAAGAATAATTTAATTTCAGGATTTGAAGGTTTATACAAAGATTACAGCGCTCAAGTTGATGAGAAAGTTTTCGAACAATTGATTAATTTATATGCTACGAAATCACCAAAACAGTTTTTACCTGAAACATTGAACAATATTAATGCTTCAACTTTAACTACAAGTGTTTTTGGTTCTTCAAAATTGACTAGCTATAATGGTTTGAAAGAATTATTGAATGGTGATGCAAAATCAGTTTTAGAAAGATTAAATCAAGATAAAGGCTATCAATTGGTAAAATCGATTGCGGATAGTTACCAAAAAAATGTAGCTCCTAAATTTGATGAAATCAACTTAAAAAACATCGCCTTACAAAGAACCTACATGAAAGGAATTATGGAATTCTTCCCTAACGATAGAATTTTCCCTGATGCTAACAGTACATTACGTGTAACTTATGGAAAAGTAAAAGGATATAAACCAAGTGATGCAGTTATCTACGAACCAGTTAGTTATTTAGATGGAGTTATCGAAAAATATATTCCAGGAGATTACGAATTTGACGTTCCAAAAAAATTAATCGATTTATACAACGCAAAAGATTATGGAAGATACGCAGATAAAAACGGAAAAATGCCATTAGCGTTTATTGCTACAAATCATACTACCGGTGGAAACTCAGGAAGTCCTGCTTTAGACGCAAAAGGAAACCTTATCGGATTGAACTTTGATAGAGTTTGGGAAGGCACGATGAGCGACATTTATTATAGTCCAGAAATCTGTAGAAACATCATGGTTGATGCGCGTTATATTTTATTTGTGATTGATAAATTTGCAGGAGCTAAAAACCTTATCGAAGAAATGACGATTGTTTATCCTAAGTCTCAAAAAGCCAAATAATTACAAATATTTTTAAAAATAAAAAGTTTGGCACGCCATTTGAAATAAAGCATTTCGGAATCCAGAGAAAAAAAATTAAAAAAAATGTCTAAAAACATTTTGACATGTCAAAAAATTTATATCTTTGCTCCGAATTAATAATTAACCTTTATAATTTAGTAAGATGAAAAAAGTTGTTTTAAGTTTAGCAATTGTTGCTGCTATGTTCGTTTCTTGTAAAGAAAATGCTGCTGAGGAAACTCCAGCTGTTGACTCTACAGTTGTTGAAACTCCAGTTGAAGAGGCTGCTCCAGTAGCTGATACTACTGCTGTTGATTCTGCTGCTGCTGCTACTGAAGCTCCAGCTGCTGAAGCTGCTCCAGCAAAATAATTATTGCTAGAACAAAAAAATCAAGCTCCACCATGTGGGGCTTTTTTTGATATCTTAAAAAAATCAAAATTTAAAAACTATATTAAAATAAAATTCTAACCTTTTAAAATCAAACAAAATGAAAAAAGTTGTATTAAGTTTAGCAGTTGTTGCTACTATGTTCGTTTCATGTAAAGAAGCTGCTGAAAACACTGAAGCTACTGTAGATTCTACAGCTACTGCAATTGAAGAAACTGTTGAAACTGTAGTAGATTCTACAGCTGCTGTAGTTGACTCAACTGTAACTAAAGTTGAAGAAACTGCAAAAACAGAACTTAAAAATGCTGAAGAAGTTATTAAAAAATAATTTAAAATTATTTTTTAATAAAAAAGTCCCGCAATGCGGGACTTTTTTATTCTGAAGATCCAAATATATCTTCTGCAGAAGAAAAGTCCAAAAACTCAGCTTTATCTGCATATTTCACAATCTCATCTATCCCTTTTTGAAGCAATAGTTGAGTTGTATACCTCCTACTCACTGCAATTTCATGCCCATCCAATATCAAACGAAAGAAAAACTTTCCACTAGAAGATTTAAAACGCATAAAAACACAACGTTCTAAAGAACTTTTAAGCTTTTCTATCTCTTCTTCACATTCAAAACGCAATTCGAAATCGTTGCTCGTAAAAATAGTTTTTCCTTTTCTGGAAACAAACTCGTATTTATAAACTCCACTTAATCGTTGTGCGATTACAAATGTACCCATAGCAGTGATTGATAATTTTATAAAGAATTCTTTAAAGATAACAGAAAATTCTAAATGGAGAATTTTATAAACAAAAAAAGCTCCGAACAATGTTCGGAGCTTTTGTACTCAAGGCGGCTCCGAAGCTTCGGAGTTGAACCCGCTACTTATAATTTATTTTGACAGATATCATCTAAAATAGTTTTATCATCAATAATTTTGACAATAAATTTTCTCGACTTCATTCTCTTGATAAATCTTTCCAACTTATACGCTATCTCACTTTTTTCACACAGATAAGACAGCTTTAATTCCCATGGAATTCCTTTACAAGTAAAAGAATCTAAATACATTTTTGAATTATGCTCACCTAAACGTCTTTCAACATTATCAGTAGTTCCAACATAATAATTATCCAATTTTGTAGAATAAATAATATATACAAAATACATAGAAATAGTTTTAACAAAAAAAGCTCCGAACAATGTTCGGAGCTTTTGTACTCAAGGCGGGACTTGAACCCGCACGGGCATTACTACCCACTGGATTTTAAGTCCAGCGTGTCTACCAATTCCACCACTCGAGCAAATATTTTTAGGTAGTTTAGAGCGAAAAACGGGGTTCGAACCCGCGACCTCGACCTTGGCAAGGTCGCGCTCTACCAACTGAGCTATTTTCGCGTTTCGTTTCGTTATCTTTTAAAGAACGTCGCCATACTTGTTCCGTATTGCGAGTGCAAATATAGAACATATTTTTATTCTTGCAAGCACTTTTCAAATAAAAATTAAAACTTTTTTCGAACTTTTCTTTAACCTTTTGATAACGAATATTTTATTTTGAAATTATTTTTTAACCAACATTCGTTTTATTTCGTTTAGCTTCATTAAAGCTTCGACTGGCGTTAAAGTATTAATGTCGATATTCATGATTTCTTCTTTAATATCTTCTAAAAGTGGATCATCTAAATTGAAAAAACTCAATTGCAATTCATCGTTAGCCGATTTAATTCCAGACAATTCTTCGCTGGAATGTCTTTTTTCTAATTGCTTCAATAGTTTTTGCGCTTTTTGAATCACAATCTGAGGCATTCCTGCCATTTTTGCTACATGAATACCAAAACTATGTGCACTTCCGCCTTTAACCAATTTACGAATGAATAATACAGTATCCTTCAATTCCTTTACCGAAACATTGAAATTCTGAATTCTATCAAACGTAACTTCCATTTCGTTTAATTCATGATAATGGGTAGCGAAAAGCGTTTTAGGTTTATTCGGATGTTCGTGCAAATATTCTGAAATCGCCCAAGCAATTGAAATTCCGTCATAGGTTGAAGTTCCTCTTCCAATTTCATCTAACAACACCAAACTTCTTTCTGAAATATTATTCAAAATAGAAGCCGTTTCGTTCATTTCCACCATAAAAGTAGATTCACCCATCGAAATATTATCACTCGCTCCTACTCGGGTGAAAATTTTATCCACCACACCCATTCTAACGCTTTCTGCTGGAACAAAACTTCCCATTTGCGCCATCAACACAATCAAAGCCGTTTGACGCAAAATAGCCGATTTACCCGACATATTCGGACCGGTAATCATGATGATTTGTTGGGTTTCTCTATCTAAATAGACATCATTCGAAATGTAAGGCACACCAACAGGTAACTGCTTTTCAATAACAGGATGACGACCTTCTTTGATTTCCAAATCGAAACTTTCATCTAAATCAGGACAAACATATTTATTGTCAATCGCTAATTGCGTGAAAGAAGTCAAACAATCCAATTGTGCAATTAAATTCGCATTCAACTGAACGTGTTTGATATAAGTCGCAATCCAATTTACCAATTGCTCAAACAACTGCGTTTCCAATTGATGAATCTTTTCTTCGGCACCTAAAATCTTTGATTCGTATTCTTTCAATTCTTCCGTAATATAACGCTCAGCATTCACAAGAGTTTGCTTGCGAATCCATTCGGCTGGAACTTTATCTTTATGTGTATTACGAACTTCGATATAATAGCCAAAAACATTATTGAAAGACACTTTTAACGAAGGAATTCCTGTTTTAGCACTTTCTCTTTGTTCTAATTCCTCCAAATACCCTTTTCCAGTTGAAGAAATAGCTCTTAACTCATCTAATTCGGGATGAACTCCAACCGCAATTGCGTTTCCTTTATTCACACTTACAGGAGCGTCTTCTTGAATGGTGGTTTTGATTTTTTCGCGTAACAATTCACAAGCGTGCAAACTATCCCCAATTACTCGTAAAGCTTCATTTGAACTTTCTAAAGCCAAGGTTTTTATTGGAATAATTGCGTCTAACGAATCTTTCAAGAAATTAACTTCTCTTGGCGAAATTTTTCCTGTAGCCACTTTAGAAATCAAACGTTCCAAATCGGAAATTTGTTTGATTTGATATTGAATTTGTTGCAAAACTTCGGGATTGGTTTTTAAATATGAAATCACTTCATGACGACTTCTTATTTTTGAAATATCTTTCAACGGAAGAGCCAACCAACGTTTCAAAAGCCTTGCTCCCATTGGCGAAAGCGTTTTATCAATCACATCTAAAAGCGTTACTGCATTGGGATTATAACTGTGATACAATTCTAAATTCCGAATCGTAAATTTATCCATCCAAACGTAAGCATCTTCGGCAATACGTTGGATATTCGTAATATGTTGTATCTTGTTATGTTGCGTTTCCGACAAATAATACAAAATTGCACCTGAGGCAATCAAACCTTCGGTTAACTCTTCCACACCAAAACCTTTTAGTGAATTGGTTTGAAAATGTTTCGTCAAACTTTCTAAGGCATAATCTTCTTTATACACCCAATCTTCCAAAAAAAACGTATGAAAATCATCTCCAAAAACCGAATTAAACTGATTTTTAAACTGTTTCGGAATTAAAACTTCACTAGGACGAAAGTTTTGCAAAAGTTTATCAATGTATTCTTCATTGCCTTGCGAAACTAAGAATTCGCCTGTTGAAACATCTAAAAACGAAACTCCAACCGATTTTTTCCCAAAATGTACCGAAGCTAAAAAGTTGTTCGACTTCGATTGTAACACCTCATCATTCATCGAAACTCCAGGCGTAACCAATTCCGTAACTCCTCGTTTTACAATGGTTTTTGTCATTTTTGGATCTTCTAATTGATCGCAAATCGCCACTCGAAGTCCGGCTTTAACCAACTTGGGTAAATACGTATTTATGGAATGATGCGGAAATCCTGCCAAAGCCGTTTCAGTTTCAGAACCTGCACCGCGTTTAGTCAAGGTAATCCCTAAAATTCCGGCTGCTCGCACTGCATCTTCTCCAAAAGTTTCATAAAAATCGCCCACACGAAACAATAAACAGGCATCGGGATATTTGTTTTTTATCTCGTTGTATTGCTTCATTAAAGGTGTTTCCTTGGGTGCTTTATCAGGATTTGCTGCAGATTTCTTCGCCACAATTTCAAATTTTAAGTATGATTGCGAAGGTAATAATTTCAAAGACAATGACAATATCAATTTCAAAAATCAAGTTTTAAAGTTTTATAATTAATCTTTACTTTTGCCACATGAGAAAATTAGCCAACGCGGAATTAGAACGCAAAAATATTGACGAGTTTAAAGAAGCTCAAAAAACTCCAATAATTGTGATTTTAGACGATATTAGAAGTTTGCACAATATTGGTTCGGTTTTTAGAACTTCGGATGCTTTTTTGATTGAAAAGATTTATTTGTGTGGCATTACAGCTACTCCGCCCAACAAAGAAATTCACAAAACAGCTCTTGGTGCAACAGAAACCGTTGCTTGGGAATATGCTAAAGACGTTTTAGAAGTGGTAAATCAATTGAAACAAGAAAACATAAAAGTGTATTCTGTGGAGCAAACGGAAAATGCGATTATGTTAGATGATTTTCAACCTGAAACCAATACAAAATATGCTTTAATTTTTGGTAACGAAGTAAAAGGTGTTTCGCAAGAAGCTATTAATTTGAGCGATGGTGTGATTGAAATTCCACAATTAGGAAGCAAACATTCGTTGAATATATCGGTGAGTGCTGGAATTGTGATTTGGGATTTGTTTCAAAAGATGAAATAATTTTTCTAAACACATAGACACAATAGAATTACTTGGTGTTGATTTTAGACGTTACACTTTACATAGCAAGCATAGAAAATCCGTGAAAATCAGCGTTTTGCTAAAGCGAATCAGTTTTATCCGCGTACTGATACTATTTTTCTATTAATTTCATTCAACAAAAAAACATAATCCTCTTGTTTTTTTACAAAATCTAAATCGGAAACATCAATAATTAATACATTCAAATCGATTTGTGTTTTAATGTAATCGAGATAACCTTGATTGATTTTCTCTAAATAATCTGCTGGAATTTCTTGTTCGTAACTTCTGCCACGCTTTTTGATGTTTTCCAACAATCTTTCAGTATTTTGATACAAATATACATACAAATCAGGTTTTGGCATTTCTTTGTGAATGATGTCAAACATGGTTTTGTACAAGCGAAATTCATCTTCTTGAAGCGTAACTTTAGCAAAAATCAAGGATTTAAAAATGTGGTAATCAGCAACTACAAAATCTTTAAACAAATCAAATTGCGCTAAATCATCTGATAATTGTTGGTATCTATCGGCTAAAAATGACATTTCTAAAGGAAACGCGTAGCGACTTTGGTCTTTGTAAAATTTAGGTAAAAACGGATTATCTGCAAAACGTTCCAATACTAATTTTGCATTGCAATCTTCTGATAATTTAGTTGATAATGTCGTTTTTCCTGCTCCAATATTTCCTTCAATGGCGATGTAATTGAATTGTTGTAATTGGAGTTTTTCAATTGGAGAAATTACGGAATGAACGGCTTTAATTTCACTTTTATCTTCCGTTTGAAGTAGAAGTTGCGCAATAGATTTCTTTAACGTCGGATGTTCCCAATTCAATCCCAAGTCCATCATCGGTTGCAACACAAACCTACGATTTTGCATTAATGGATGCGGAACTTGCAATGTTTCGGTCGAAATAATTTCTTCATCAAAAGCAATGATATCCACATCAATGATTCGAGCTTGATAACCCGAATCTTTAGAACGAACTCTACCTAACTTCTTCTCTACTTTCAAAACCTGATTCAAAATTTTTTGAGCCGATTTTGACGTGTGGATTAGAATTGCCCCATTATAAAAAGGTTCGCTTTCAAAACCCCAAGCTGGCGTTTCATAAATTTTAGAAACCTTTATAACCGTCGCTACTTCATTATGAATCAAATCAATACAAGACTGAATCGTTTCTAATCGATTGCCTTGATTACTTCCTAATGATAAAACAACTTGATGCTGACTCATATTGGCAAAATAACAAACAATTTTAGACTTATAATTTACCTTTCTTGTTTTTTTATGAACATGTAACAATTTTATGATTACAACTACTAATTAGGTAATTAATAAACAAATTGAAATGAGATTTTTAGGAAATGTATTAGCTACAATTGTAGGGATATTTATTTTTTGCATGATTTTTTTCTTCGGGATTATAATCATTGGCGCTATTGCTGGTAGTGGAGAAGACACGGTTAGCGTAAAAAAGAACTCGGTAATTGAATTAGACTTATCGAAAGTTTCTTTAGATTATGCTGGAAAAACAAATTACAAAGACTTCAATTACTTTGAAGCGCATCATGATGGTGTTACCGATATTTTAAACGCTATTGAAGCGGCTAAAACCGATGACAAAATCAAAGGAATTTCTATTTTGAATAACCAATCGCAACTTGGTTTAGCGCAAAGCAAAGCCGTTCGTGACAAATTAGAAGAGTTTAAAAAATCGGGGAAATTCGTTTATGCTTATGCAAATTATTATACGCAAGGTGAATATTACTTAAATTCGGTTGCAGACCAAGTGTATTTGAATCCAATGGGAGAAGTTGATTTTAAAGGACTTTCTTCTGAAATTATTTACATGAAAGACTTGCAAGAGAAAACTGGTGTAAAAATGGAAGTGATACGTCATGGAAAATACAAAAGTGCTGTAGAACCTTTCCTAGCACAAGAAATGAGTCCGGAAAATCGCGAACAAATGACGGTTTTATTAAATTCGGTTTGGAATACAATTGTTGCCGATATTTCTAAAAGTAGAAAATTATCAGTTGCACAACTAGATGCAATTGCAAACTCTTTAGGCGCAAGAACTCCAGAATTAGCTTTAGCCAATAAATTAGTTGATAAAGTAGCTTATGAAGATGAGTATCATGACATGATTAGAGCTAAACTAAAAGTAGATAAAAAAGAAAAATACGATATTGTAAGTATTACCGATTATGCCAAAACAGCTGCATCAACTGTAGAAGATTACACTAAAAAAGATATTATTGCCGTAATTTATGCTCAAGGTGAAATTGCAGGTGGTGAAGGCGATGTAAACGTAATTGGTGAAGGCTCTATCAAACGTTCTTTACAAGAAGCACGTGAAAATGATGATGTAAAAGCTATTGTGTTACGAGTGAATAGTCCAGGAGGAAGCGCTTTAACTTCAGAATTAATTTGGAGAGAAATTGAAATCACTAAAAAAACAAAACCAGTTGTAGTTTCTATGGGGAATTATGCAGCTTCGGGTGGTTATTATATTGCAGCTAATGCAGATAGAATTTTCGCTGAACCAAATACAATTACAGGTTCGATTGGAGTTTTTGGCATGTTACCTAACATGAACCAATTAGGCAAAAACATCGGAATTAACGCCGAACAAGTAAAAACTCATGCAAATGCAAGTGGTTATAGTGTTTTTGAACCAATTGATGAAAACTTCAAAGGTTTTGTTTTAGAAAGCATCGAAAAAACATACGCAACTTTCTTAAAACGTGTAGCTGATGGTAGAAAAATGACAACTGATCAAGTAGACGCTATTGCACAAGGAAGAGTTTGGACCGGAGTTGACGCTCACAAACTTGGTTTAGTAGATGAAATTGGTGGTTTAGATGCGGCAATCCAATACGCTGCTAAACTTGGAAAAACAACTTCGTATAGAACAGAAAACTTCCCAGAATATGAGAAGAGTTTTGAAGATTTATTAGCTAATTTCACTGGAATGGCAATGTTTAAAACTAAAGAACAATTGCTAAAAGAGCAATTAGGCGAAGAAGGCTTCCAAATGTTAGAACAAATCAAACGTGTTAAAAGCAGAAAAGGAATCCAAGCCATTATGCCTTATGAAATAGTAATAAACTAATTCAAATTCAAACATATAAAAATCCCAAAAGCAAGTTGTTTTTGGGATTTTTTTTATAAGTTTAACGTAGCTTTAATCCTAAACTATATTTTTGGTACTACTTTTGTAGTAATTACAGGATAATTTGATTACAAATCGAAACAAAAAAATTTATTCGCACTCTTAAAAAGTAAAATTATGTTGAAAAAAATCTTAAAAGGAACTGGAATTTTCCTATTGGTAACCATCATTGCATTAGCTGCTGCTCCCTTTTTATTCAAAGATAAAATCAAAGAAATGATTGCTAAAACTTTGAACGAAAATGTAAATGCGAACATCGCGTTTGAAGATGTAGATTTGAGTTTATTCAAAAGTTTTCCGCAAGCTAATGTTACTATTGACAAATTGAGCATTATTACTAAAGCACCTTTTGAAAAAGACACCCTTTTATATGCTGGTGAAACCAATGTAACCATGAGTGTTAAAGAACTTTTTAAAGGCGAAAATGAAGCAATGAATTTAGAAAGCTTTAGTGTAGTTGACGGAATTGTAAACATCATTTTTAATAAAGATGGTGTAGGAAATTTTGACATTGCATTAAAAGATGAAACAGAAAAAAAACCTTCTGACAGCAAACCTTTTGCCTTGAACATTCAAGATTATGAAGTTGAAAATTTGAAATTTACTTATGAAGATCAAGGTTCTAAAATGAAAATGGTTTTAGACAGCATCAATCACGAAGGAAAAGGAAATTTTGCCGCTCAAAAATTAGATTTAGATACAAAAACTACCGCAAAACTATCTTTTGATATGGACAAAATGAACTACATGAAAAATGTAGCCATTTCATTAGATGCTATTTTAGGAATTGATTTAGAGAAAAGCAAATACGAATTCAAAGACAACAAAGCCTTAATTAATCAATTGCCACTAGAATTCAATGGATTTATTCAAATGGTAGAAGCTGGACAGACTTATGATTTAACTTTCAAAACGCCAACATCTGATTTTAAAAATTTCTTAGGATTAATTCCAGCTGCTTATTCAGGTGATATCAATAAAGTAAAAACTACTGGACAATTTTCAGTAGATGGAAAAGTAAAAGGAAATTTAACCGAAACTACGATTCCAGCTTTTGATGTGAAAATTGCTTCGAATAATGCGTCTTTCCAATATCCAGATTTACCAAAATCGGTTAAAAATATTGTGATTGACACACATATTATCAATGAAACAGGCGCAATGAACGACACGTATGTGAATTTGAATAAACTTGCATTTTCAATAGATCAAGACGTTTTTAATGCAAAAGCGAATATTAAAAATATCGCTACAAATGCTTTAGTTGATGCCGAATTAAAAGGAACTATCAATTTAGCAAACGTTACCAAAGCATATCCTGTAAAATTAGACAAACCGTTAACCGGAATTTTAAAAGCCGATGTAAAAACGAAGTTTGACATGAAATCAGTTGAAACTTCTCAATATCAAAACATTCAAAACTCTGGAATCGTTAGCTTAACTGGTTTCAATTATGAAGGTCCAGAAATGGCAAAACCGTTTAAAATCAATCAAGCAGCTGTTGCTTTCAATCCAAATCAAATTCGTTTGAATCAATTTGATGCAAAAACTGGAAGTTCCGATTTGAATGTAACAGGAACTTTAGATAACTTCTACGGATTTGTATTCAAAAACCAAATTCTGAAAGGAAATTTCAATATGAATTCGACAAAATTAGTCGTTTCCGATTTTATGGCACCAACTACAACTGTTAATGACGAAGGTAAAAAAACTACCGAAGCTGTTAAGATTCCTTCTTTCTTAGATTGTAGCATAACAGCAAAAGCAGGAACTGTTGTTTATGACAACTTAAATTTAAAAGACGTTTCCGGAAATATGGTTATTCGTGATGAAGCGGTTACCTTAAACAATTTAAAAATGGGCATTTTTGGAGGAAATATTGGTTTAACCGGAACCGTTTCTACCAAAGGAAAAACACCTACGTTTAATATGAATTTAGGTTTAGATAAAGTTAATATCGCCGAGTCGTTCACGCAATTAGACATGTTGAAATCGATTGCTCCAATTGCAGGTGTAATCAATGGTAAATTAAATTCAACTATCAAACTTTCAGGAAATTTACAAAACGATATGACGCCAAATTTAAAAACCATTTCTGGTGATTTATTTGGGCAGTTACTGTCAACTACCATCAATGAAAAGAACTCGGCTATGTTGACAGCATTGAGTTCCAACATGAAATTCATCGACATGAGCAAAGTAAATTTAAACGATGTTAAAGCTGCTTTATCTTTTAAAGATGGAAAAGTAAACGTAAAACCATTTGATATTAAATACCAAGACATTACGGTAAACGTTGGCGGAAGTCATGGTTTTGATCAAAGCATGAATTACAATTTAAAATTTGATGTTCCAGTAAAATATTTAGGTAAAGACGTAACCAATTTAATTGCTAAATTAACTCCTGCTGACCAAAAACAAATAACTAGCATTCCAGTAAATGGATTAATGACAGGCAACTTTTCGCAACCAAAATTTAATTCTGATTTAAAACAATCTACTACAAATTTGACTACACAATTAGTTAAAATGCAGAAAGAGAAATATGTAAATCAAGGCACAACTGCTTTAGGAAATTTATTAGGTGGAACTAAGAACAATGCCGCTGGAACAACTACTGCAGCAGACACCACAAAACCAAAAACCACTCCAAAAGAAGAAATTAAAACCAAAGCAACAGACGCTATAAAAGGTTTATTAGGAGGAAAAAAGAAAAAAGAATAAATTTTATAAAGAAACCCTTTCAAATTTGAAAGGGTTTCTTTTTATAAACTCATCTTCACCACATAACCTTCATAGGTTCTTACATTAAAAACGGTTCCGTCTTCAAAAAGTAAATATTGTCCTTTAATTCCAGTTAGCGTTCCTGAAAAGTTTGGCGTTTTATCTAAATTTAAACTCGTCACTTTTTTTGGATATTGCAAAACAGGAAAGTCGAGTTGAATGATTTTTTCTTCTTTCAGAAAATAGTCTTTTACTTCATTTGGTAGCCAATCCAATACTTTATTTCGTTCTGAAATCAAGTCCATGTTAGGTACTTCGTTTTTTAGCATTTTTTGCCAATTGGTTTTATCTGCAAAATGATTTTTCAAGGCTACTTCGGTAATTCCAGCTAAATATCTATTAGGAACTTCTACAATTGGAATAGCCTGCACGGCGCCTTGGTCAATCCAACGAGTGGGAACTTGAGTTTTTCTTGTTACTCCTACTTTCACTTCACTTGATAACGCTAAATACACTACATGAGGTTGTAATTGTACCCGTTTTTCATATTCTAAATCACGGTCTTCAATATCTAAATGCGCGGTACTTAATTCGGGTTTCATAATCCAATCACCTACTGCTGGGCTGCTCATAAAACAATCGTAACAAAATCCTTGACGAAAAATTTTCTTGGCTTTCCCGCAATTCAAACATTGGTAGCCTTGAAATTCAATTTCCATTGGTTTACCTAATAATTGGTTTAGATTTAAAAAACTATTTTCAAAAACCAAATAGTATTGAATTGGGTTTCCAAATTCGGTTTGCATTTTACTTAGCGTGCCTTGATAATTCATTTGTGTTAAGATTTACTTTTTCGTTCGATTATTTAAAAAAAATGCTATTTTTGGTAAAGTTATTATTCCGTTTTAATAATTCAAAATTAGAAATAGGTAAATGCCATTACAAATTATAAATTCTGTTGCCACTTGGATTTTGAAGAAACGAATTCATCAAATGGAATTGTTTTTAAAATATCCGCATGAAGTTCAAGAAGAATTGCTTTTCAACCTTATAAAGTCATCTGAAAATACGCAAATTGGAAGGAAATATGATTTTTCTTCTATGAAAAATTACACCACATTTTCAGAGCGAATTCCTGTTTCTACCTATGAAGATTTAGAACCTTTGATTGAAAAAACAAGACAGGGCGAACAAAATGTTTTTTGGCATTCAAACATCAAATGGTTTGCTAAATCAAGCGGAACAACTAATGCTAAAAGCAAATTTATTCCGGTAAGTTCGGAAGCTTTGGAAAATTGTCATTACAAAGCAAGTAAAGATTTATTGTGTTTGTATTTAAACAACAACGAAGAATCGCAAATGTTTACTGGAAAAAGTCTTCGCTTAGGTGGAAGCAAACAATTGTATGAAGACAACAATACTTTTTTTGGCGATTTATCAGCGATTTTAATTGATAATATGCCAATTTGGGCAGAATTTAGTTCTACACCAAGCAGTAAAATATCGTTAATGGGAGATTGGGAAACGAAACTTCCAGCCATTATTAACGAAACCATTAATGAAAATGTTACGAGTTTAGCTGGCGTTCCGAGTTGGATGATGGTTTTATTGCAAAAAACTCTAGAAACTACAGGAAAATCGAATTTATTAGAACTTTGGCCCAATGTAGAAGTCTATTTTCATGGTGGCGTAAATTTTGATCCGTATAGAGAGCAATACAAAAAATTATTTCCGAAAGATAATTTCAAATACTACGAAATTTATAATGCTTCGGAAGGCTTTTTTGCAATTCAAGACCAAAATGATTCGAATGAATTATTATTAATGTTAGATTACGGAATTTTCTACGAATTTATTCCAATGGATACTTTTGGAACGCTAAATCAACGTGTTATTCGTCTAAATCAAGTAGAATTGAATAAGAATTATGCTTTGGTAATTACGACGAACTCAGGTCTGTGGCGTTATTTAATTGGTGATACCATTCGTTTTACTTCATTAAGTCCATACCGAATTAAAGTTACTGGAAGAACAAAACATCACATCAACGTATTTGGTGAAGAATTGATGGTTGAAAACACCGATACGGCTTTAACAAAAACGTGCAAAGAATTTAACTGTGAAATTACCGATTATACTGTTGCTCCCATTTTTATGAATGAGAAACAGAAAGGAGCTCACGAATGGATAATTGAGTTTAAAACCAAGCCTGATAATATTGAAAATTTCAGAAAAGCTTTAGACGAAAATATTCAAAATGTAAATTCTGATTACGAAGCCAAACGCTACAACAATATGACCTTAAATCCGTTAGTACTTAATGTTGCGCGTGAAAATCTTTTTTACGATTGGCTAAAGCAACAAGATAAATTAGGCGGGCAACATAAGGTTCCAAGGCTTTCAAACGAGAGAAACTATTTAGAAAGTTTGCTGTCTTTACAATAGAAAAAATGAAAACAAAAAAAATATTTTGTTCCTTAATTGCAATAATCATATTAACGAGTTCTTGTGGACCTAGACGCTATAAGTGCGGACCATACAGAAAATGTGAGAATTCGATAGAAAAAAACGAAAACAATTCTTTTAATAAAGAATATCACAAAAGCAATCTCTGCTAAGAGCATTTTATTGTCATATTCTCAATAAAATCGATTTACTCCAAATGCAGTAAATCGATTTTTTTTGCATTATATCGGATTTTTATACAATAATTAATAAATAAATACACTATTAATTTTTTTTCCAAAAAATACCTCTAATTTTGCACCCGTTTTAACCCCTAGATTAACTAACTATTATTTAAGCATTTAAATTTATGAAACTAAACAAAATCCTTACGTTACTTTTACTTTTAGGAAGCTTTGTATCTTTTGGACAAGAGCCAAAACGTTCTGAAGGAGCAGAAGCTATTGTAAATGCCATTAATAAAAATACAAAAGGAATTAGCTTCATTACAAGTGATACTGGAATCAATTCTGAATTAAACGAAATTGGCACAACTTTCTTTAAAAACAAATACATCATTTTGTCAAACAAAAAAAGAAGACATGCAGATGTAACTGTTAATCCAATTACAAATACTCCAAATAATAACTTATATTGTGTAGATGTAAAAGAAGATGGAAATTTATCTTTTCCATTACTTTTCTCTCAAGCATTAGATTCTGAAAATGACGAAGGTTCAATTGGATTTTCATCTGATCAAAGAACTATTTTCTTTACTCAAGAAAACCCAAATAACAAACAGTTATTCACCTTACACAAAGCTACTCTTAACGAAAAAGACGCTAAAAAATGGACGAACATTACTAATTTAAATGTTGTTCCAGAGCAATATTCAGCTGAAACTCCAAGTGTTTCTCCTGACGGAAAGAAAATTTATATTGCATCAAATATTCCAGGTGGATTTGGTGGATTTGATATTTACGAAGCTACAATTGCTGAAGACGGAACAATTGGTAAATTAGTTAATTTGGGTCCAAATGTAAACACAGCTGATGATGAAAAATATCCATACATGTCTTCTGATAATAAATATTTATATTTTTCTTCAAAAGGTCATTTAAATTTAGGTGGTTATGATGTATTTAGATCAGCTTATGTTGATAATTCATTCTTAACAGCAATGAATTTAGGAACCGATTTAAATTCAAGAAGAGACGATGTTGCTTTTGTAATGACTTCTCCATCTAAAGGTTATATTTCTACAGATAAAAAACAATCGGGTAATTTTGATATTTTAAAATTCGAAATTAAAAAGCAAGAGAATTTACACTTTAGCTATACTGTAGTTGAAGAAGTAACAAAAACTCCTCTACCAAACGCTACCGTAATAGTTACAGATGAATTTGGAACAAAATTAGCAGAAACGCAATCAGACAATAATGGTAAAATCAAATTAGCTTTAGAACCATTAACTTTTTATAACGTTGAAGTTATGAAAGATGGCTACGAAACTAAGAAAACAAATATTGCAACTGGTGATACTGACAAAAACATTGCTTTAACTCAGAAGAAAGCAGTTGTTACTGAAGATGCTATTGTTATTGAAAACATTTATTTTGATTTCAACAAATCAACAATTAAGAAAGAATCAGAATTATCTTTAAATAAGATTGTTGAAGTTCTTAAGAACAACACTACTATGAGCATTACAATTAATGCGCACACAGACAACAAAGGTTCTGAAACTTACAACCAAACACTTTCAGAAAGTAGAGCAAAAGCTACTTACCAATATTTACTTAAAAAAGGTATTCCTGCAACGCAGTTAACTTACAAAGGTTTTGGTGAAAGCGAATTGTTAGAAAAATGCGATAAATGTTCAGCTAAACAAGATCAAACAAACAGAAGGGTTGAATTCAAAATCGTAAAATAAAAAAGTACACTCTCAATTAATCACAACTATAAAAAAATGAAAAAAATCTCTTTAGTATTAGCCTTATCAACAGTAGTATTATTAACATCATGTTCAAGCGGATGGAGTTGTCAAAAAAGATATTGCAACGCTAAACAAACAAAAACAATAGAGCAAAAGAAAAATGCTTAAACATAAAAAAGGTCGCCAATTGGCGACCTTTTTATTTGTATTACTTTCATTAAGAAACCGCTTTCAAACGTTGTAATAAGTTTTTACTTAAACTGTTTTCAGCATATTCTTTTGTGACTTGTAAGTGCTTATCATCAGAACTTGGTAATTCGTACATAGCATCAGTTAAAATAGCCTCGCATAACGAACGTAAACCTCTGGCTCCAAGTTTATATTCTAAAGCTTTTGACACAATATAATCCAAAGCTTCTTCTTCAATGTCTAAAGTCACCTCATCCATTTCAAACAATTTCTTATATTGTTTTACTAAGGCATTTTTAGGCTCCGTTAAAATAGCTCTTAAAGTTTCCGCATCTAAAGGATCCATGTGAGTTAGAACTGGTAAACGACCAATAATTTCTGGAATTAATCCAAAATCTTTTACGTCTTTCGGAATCAAATATTGCAACAAATTATCTTTATCGATTTGGTCTGTTCCAATAGATGAACTATAACCAACTGCTTGTCTATTCAAACGCTTTGAAATAATTCTTTCAATTCCGTCGAAAGCACCACCAGCGATGAATAAGATATTTTGTGTATTTACCTCAACAAATTTTTGGTCGGGATGTTTTCTTCCTCCTTTTGGTGGTACGTTAACCACCGTTCCTTCTAACAGTTTCAATAAAGCTTGTTGCACACCTTCACCCGAAACATCACGAGTTATTGATGGATTATCGCTTTTACGAGCAATTTTATCGATTTCATCAATAAATACAATTCCTCTTTCAGCTTTAGCTACATCGTAATCGGCAGCTTGTAACAAACGTGTTAGGATACTTTCTACATCTTCACCAACATAACCCGCTTCGGTTAAAACAGTTGCATCCACAATAGCCAATGGAACATTCAACATTTTTGCAATGGTTTTTGCAACTAATGTTTTACCAGTTCCGGTTTGTCCTACCATTAAGATATTACTCTTTTCAATCTCAACTTCGTCTTCTAATTGAACTTGCATCAAACGTTTGTAGTGATTGTAAACCGCTACACTCATTACTTTTTTTGTTTGGTCTTGCCCAATTACGTAATCATCTAAAAACGCACGAATTTCTTTTGGTTTTAAAAGAATTAAATCGGCAATCAAATTCGAATTACCTGATTGTTTTAATTCTTCTAATACAATTCCGTGTGCTTGTTCGATACATTTGTCGCAAATATGCGCATTAATCCCTGCAATTAATAAATTGGTTTCAGGCTTTTTCCTTCCGCAGAATGAACACTCTAATACTTCTTTAGCCATTTTTTAGTGATTAGTGAAAAGTGATTAGTAATTAGCTCATCACTATTTACTAATCACTAATTACTTTTTAAATTATCTTGTTAAAACCTCATCAATCATTCCGTATTCTTTTGCTTCAGCGGCAATCATCCAATAATCGCGCTCAGAATCTTTGTGCACTTTCTCGAACGATTGTCCAGAATGTTTAGAAATGATTTCATATAATTCATCTTTTAATTTCAACATTTCTTTCAAGTTGATTTCCATATCTGTTGCAACACCTTGTGCGCCCCCAGATGGTTGGTGAATCATAACTCTTGAATGTGGTAATGCCGAACGTTTTCCTTCTGCTCCAGCACATAATAAAACCGCTCCCATAGAAGCCGCCATTCCTGTACAAATTGTAGCTACATCAGGTTTTACGAATTGCATTGTGTCGTAAATTCCTAATCCAGCATAAACACTTCCACCTGGTGAATTGATATAAATACTGATATCTTTAGAAGCATCAACACTTTCTAAAAACAACAATTGTGCTTGTATAATATTCGCTACATAATCATCAACCCCTGTTCCTAAGAAAATGATTCTATCCATCATTAAACGAGAGAAAACGTCCATTGAAGCTACGTTTAATTGACGTTCTTCAATGATATATGGCGTCATACTTCCTACAATTTTATCGTAATATAAACTGTTTACTCCGTGATGCTTAGTAGCATATTTTTTAAATTCTTTTCCGTAGTTCATAATTTTTTGTTTAAATGTTTAAGCGTTTAAAAGTTTAAATGGGTTGAACTAAAAAACATTATATTTTAAATAGTTATCTTTTATTTTATGAAACAAAATGGCTTCAATAAAAAAGCGCCAAAACTAGTCTGACGCTCAAAGATAATTATTTTTTGTGAGATATTATTCTCCGTACATTTCTTTGATGAATTGCTCGTAATTTACTTCTTTAGTTTTAGCTTTTACTTTCTCTTTGTAAAGACCTAAGATTTTTTCGCTCATTACTTGTTCAGATAAACGTTTTACCTCATCTTGGTTCGACATTACACGAGCTACAATTCCGTTAATTTCATCTTCTGAAGGATTTAATTGACCAAATTGCGCCATTTGTTTCTTGATTAATTCAGCAGTATGTGCTTTTAAATCTTCGAAAGTGATTTGTAAATTATTTTCAGCCATTACTTTTCCTTCGATTAATTGGAAACGTAATCCTTTTTCAGATCTTGCGTATTCTTCTTCAGCTTGTTCAGCAGTTAAAGGAGTTTCTCCTACATTTTGAATCCATCTTTTTAAGAATGCTTCTGGTAAATCAAATTTTGTAGTTTCGATTAAAAATTCCGTAACATCGTTTAAGAATTTTTGATCTGCTTGTTGTGCAAATTGCGCTTCAGCATCTTCTTTGATTCTAGCTTTTAAATCTTCAACAGAAGAAAGAACTCCTGGTCCGAATAATTTATCTAATAATTCTTGATTTAATTCTGCTTTTTCAATTTCATTGATTTCTTCAATTGTAAAATCAACATTGATATCCAAACCGTGAACATCATCATGACCTACTTTTAAGTAATCCATTAATTTGTGATCGTCATCGAATAAACCTTTAGTTCCGATAGTTACAACATCACCAACTTTTTTACCGATGAAAGCTTTAGCCGCTTTTTTATCAGCAAAAATATCTAAACCAAAGTTAGCTGGAGCGTTGATTCCTTTTTCTTCGTTTGTAAAAGTTCCTCTAACTTCAAAATCAGCTTTTACTTCCGCTTGAGAAATTAATTTTCCGTATTGTTTTTGGATTCTTTCTACTTGCTCATTCAACATTTTATCATCAGCGATAACGTTGAATTTTGTAACGTTGTTTTTAGCTGTTAAATCAACTGAAAACTGAGGTGCTAATCCTAATTCGAAATCAAAAGAGAAATTTTCCGCATCCCAATCGATACTTTCAGTTACTTTTGGAAGTGGATTTCCAAGAATATCTAATTTTTCAGTAGTTAAATAGTTATTAAGAGACGTTTGTAATACTTTGTTTACTTCTTCTAACAAAACAGCTTTACCATATTGTTTTTGGATTAAACTCATTGGAACAGCTCCTTTTCTGAAACCAGAAATAGCAGCATTTTTTCTATAGTCAGCTAATACTTTTTCTACTTTATCTGAATAATCTTCTTTAGTAATTGCTACTGTTACAATAGCATTTAAATCATCAACTTGCGTTTTTGTAATGTTCATTATTTCTTTTGTTTAAGTACCATAAAATTTGGGTTGCAAAATTATAGAATTTTTGCAACCCAAACAAGTTTTTAATTTACTGAAATTCAATTGGCTAAAAATTAATCCTCGCTAACAAATATTTTATTTAAAATTGACTGAGTAATTGATAACAGAACACTAAAAATTAATGCTGTTAAAAAACCATCAACTCTAAACTCTACAATAAAATAATCACAAATTAAAATGATAATCGCATTGATAATCAGTAAGAACAAACCTAACGTAAGCAAAGTAACCGGAATTGTAAGTAGGACTAAAATTGGTTTTAAAAAAGTATTCAACAAACCTAACACAACCGCTACCATTAAAGCGCCTGTTAAATTAGTAACATGAACACCTGGTAAAAAATAAGAAAGTACAAAAACTACAATTGTACTGATAAGAAGTTTAATTATTAAATTCATATTTATTTCTTTAAAATTTAAAATTACAAAAAAAGGCATCAATAATGATGCCTTTTTTAAATATTTATTTGAAAGCTTAATTTGTTGGCACAATATTAATACCAGGGAAATTAGCCGCTGTATAAATTGGTAAATTAGCGTTGTAATGACTATTAATAACTTTTAGAATCTCATTAGCAATAACCGCATATCCACGAGGATTTGGATGAACTCCATCTAGAGAAAACAAAACAGTACTCGCTGTTGCAGCAGAGAAATAATTTGCGGTATAGATAGTTCCATCTTCAACTCTTAATCCACTAATTAATTGATTCATGATAGCATTCATATCAGCAACAGCTAAATCATTTGCATTTGCAATTGAAACAATTGCCGCATTATAAGAAGCAGTAGCGTTTGCTACTTTAGTCTTCTCATTAGCTGTTAACACCCACTTATTTGCTAAAGGCCATGTAACACCATTAATATTAAAAGGAGCTGTAGCTGAAGCATTTGGCTGACCAATTATTGAACTTGCTGGCAACACCACTAAATCATTTGATGTAGCATGTCTTGCTTGACCGTAAATTGCACCTAATGCAGCTGCATTAGCCATCAATAATGGATTTCCAGAACCCGCTGCATAAGCTTGAATTGTACTACTAATATCAGTTAAATCATTATCTTTAATTAAAACCGGATTTTTAGTACCCGCTGCAGTATTTAATGGAGAAATTCTTCCTCCTGTAGCAACTGCTAAAAATTGATATAACGCAATTGCAGTTGCGTTTGAAGATGTTGCTTCTGCAGGTAATGCATTATAAGGCACTGTTGTAAAATAAGGAATAGAAGTTACGCTTGGAACTGTAGCTACAACACCTTTAGCTCCACCCGAGATTAAAGTGTTAACTATAGTAGAATATACACTTGCAAAAACAGTTGAATTTGTAATATCATTTCCACCATAAGTAGCAGGATTCATATTTCCTGTTGTGTTGTGATCAGCTGCAGGAGTTACACCGTCTGACTGTGCACCACCATTTGTTGCATACGATAAAACATCATTTGCTCCAATCCAATTCGTGAAGAATGTTGGGTTTTTAGACATAGCATCTCCTAAAACCGTAGCTGATGGAGTAGTTGCGTGTCTAACAAAATAAGGATTTGATTGACCAAGAGCAACACCTGCTAAATTACCATAACCAGAAGCCACTAAATGGAATGATTTTGCTCCAGGAACTCCCATATTATTATAAGCCGTTGCTTGTAAATTTGAAACCTCAATAGTAGGTGTTCCAACTAAATTTTCTGGACGACTTTGAGAATAATCAATTACTAATCTTGTTGAACCAATTTGTATTCCTCCCAAAGTTAATCCACCTAAATTGTTTACATCATCTGCATAAGAAGGCTGAGTAAATTCTCCTCCACCTACTAATGCAAAACGTTGTGCTAATAAATTAGGAAAAGAATAAGCTTGTCCTCCTCTTGAAACCGTACCATCCATGTAACCTGCTGTTAATGAATTTCCAACAGCCACATAAGTTGTGAAATCTGCATCACCTGAAGTATAATTTGCACCTACTTCGTTTTCAAATTCTGGCTCACATGAAGCGAAACCAGCAGCTAAAATAGCTAAGTATATAAATTTATTTTTCATCTCTCTAATATTAAAAATTAAAACCCGTAAGTTATACCAATTCCAGGTGAAAATACAACTGACTTGTATGTACCTTCAAAACTACTTCCATCACTTACATAATCATAAGAATTATCAACTTCATCAAAATGTAAGTATAAGAACGAAACATCAATACCTAATTTACTGTTTACTTGATATGTTAAACCTCCTGTATATCCCATAGAATCATTTCTTGGGGTTTCTGGCGCAAAATAACCATCTTGAACTGGACTTTCGTCAAAATACCAACCTGCTCTGAATGTAAATTTATTATTTGCAGCATACTGCATACCTACTCTGTAAGTACTAGAATTTTTGTAATTTCTTGGATTATGAGAATCTACTAAATCTGGATTAGTAAAATCAACATCTAAGTTTTTATACACACTCCACATTGCTCTGTTGTAATCAAATGCCATTAAAAATTTATCTGTAAACTTATATGACAAACCTACTGTTAACTCAGCTGGTAAAGGTAAATCAGCATTAAATTTAGTTGTTGGAGCAGTTCCAAATTCTGGATAGTCATTAAAAGTTGCATCTCCATCTCTTGCCTCCATCATAATTTCAGAACGGTAGTTCATACCAATTCTTAATTTATCAGTTGGATTAAACATGAAACCAGCTGTATAACCCCAAGCTGTAATTCCTTTTGATTCAATTGTTAAATCTGTTCTTTCTCCTTGAGAATTAGTAGTCGATCTATCTACATTTCTATTAAAATTAACTGAACCAGTAGCAAGAATAGGTCCACCACCCACACTAAAATGTTCTCCCACTCTAATTGAAAGAGATGGCTGAACAAAGATAGCTTGCAAATCGATGTTGTTTACTAAATGAGAACCTTGCCAATCTTGATCCCATTCAACAGCACTTCCGTATGGAGTATAAACTGCCAAACCAGCAGTAAACCAATCATTTAATTTATAAGTTGCATAAATACTAAAAGGAGTTCCTACGTTTTTAGTTTCTGCCTCCCAACCATATTGAGAGTTTTGAAATTTTGTATTTGCAAATAATCCGTTTCCACCTACTGATAAGTTGAATTTTTTGTCCAAATAAACCATCCCTGCTGGATTGAAAAAAGCAACCTCTGCACTATTTACTACCGCAACACCCGTGTGTCCCATAGCCAATTGCTTTTGACCTTGAATACTTACTCTATATCCACCTGCAAAAGCAGTAGAGCCAGCCAAAGCCAATAATGTTAAAGAAAGTAATTTTCTCATAATGTAAAAATGTGTTAGTTTTTTTCTTTGTTTGTTATAATCAATACTTCAAAATTATAACAAAATATGAATTTTACAATTTTTTTAACAAAAAAATTATGCATGCATAATTTTTTGCCCTTTTATTTAATAAAATCTATTACATACAAATAAAAATCTTTTGGATTTTCTGCATGTAACCAATGCCCAGCATTATTTACCGTTTCAATTTTTGCTTTTGGAAAATGATGGTAAATGGTTTCAAAATCGCTATCCAAAATATAATCTGACTTATCACCTCTTAAAAACAATGTTTCTTTAGAAAAAACATTCTCAAATGGCAAAGCCGTTCCAATAGTTTCTATCTTATCATTAAAAACTTCTAAATTAAATCGAAAAGCTAATTGCTCAGGAGATTCCCAATACAAATTCTTTAATAAAAACTGTCTTGTTCCAAAGTCTTTAATATAAACTGAAACTACTTCTTCTACTTCTCCTCTACTCGGTTTTTTTGAAAAATCAACAGCGTTTAAAGCCGCTAAAATGGTTTGGTGATGTGGCGCATAATATTTCGGACCAATATCGGCTACAATTAATTTGGAAACCAATTCAGGATACGTTGTTGCCAAAAGCATTGCAACTTTTCCACCCATCGAATGTCCTATAATATTGATATCTGTTAGTTGATGATAATCACAATATTGCTTTACATCTTCAACCATAATATCGTATGAAAAATCTTCAGAATGAAAACTTTTACCGTGATTTCTCAAATCTAAAGCATGCACTTGAAAACCATCAGCAACAAATTGAGTTCCTAAAGTTTTCCAATTGTCTGACATTCCTAAAAAACCGTGGATAATTACCAAAGGTTTTCCTTCGCCTTCTATTCTTGAATGCAATAACATCTTATTTCAATTTTTGAAGATACATATTCACTACATTTTCCAATCCTAAATATAAAGATTCCGAAATTAAAGCATGACCAATCGAAACTTCAAGCAATCCCGGAATATTATCTTTGAAAAACTTAATATTATCCAAACTCAAATCATGCCCAGCATTAATACCTAATCCTAATTCATTCGCTTTGATTGCTGCTTTCACATAAGGCTCAATTCCGTTTTTGTTTCCTAAACCATATTCGTGCGCAAAAGATTCTGTGTACAACTCAATTCTTTCTGTTCCGGTTGCTTTTGCTCCTTCAATCATTTTTTCATCGGCATCCACAAAAATAGAAGTTCGGATTCCATTTCTTTGAAACTCTTGAATTACTTCTATTAAATACGATTGATGTTTTATTGTGTCCCAACCCGCATTGGATGTTAAAGCTCCAATAGCATCTGGAACCAACGTAACTTGTGTTGGTTTACATTCTAAAACCAAATCAATAAAATTATGTTGCGGATTTCCTTCAATATTATATTCGGTGTAGACTACCGATTTTAAATCGCGAGCGTCTTGATAACGAATGTGTCTTTCATCAGGTCTTGGATGAATGGTAATTCCATCGGCTCCAAATTGCTGAATATCTTTTGCAACTTTCAATAAATCAGGCACATTTCCTCCTCTTGAATTTCGAAGTGTCGCAATTTTATTAATGTTTACGGATAACTTTGTCATAATAATTTTTAATTTATACAAAAATACAAAGTATAAGTTAGCTAGCATGTGGGATTTTTTGATTATTTTGCGATATATTTTCATCACATCCACAATGAATAATTTAACAAGCTACATCAATAACGAAATAAAACCGCTAAAACACACCGATTCTATCGCGGAAGCACAGAATTTGTTTTTGGATTTTCCTTACACACATTTTCCAGTTACCGAAGATGGTATATATATAGGATGCGTTAGTAAAGAAAACGTAGAACTTATAAATAGCGATGCCATTATTAATGATAGCCGATTTCATTTTGAACGTTTTTTTGTTAGAACAACAACTATTTGGCTTGATGTTTTAGAAATTTTCGCTAAAAATGAAAGTAACCTAATTCCAGTTTTAGATGAAAAAAATGCTTATTTAGGATATTATGAACTTGAAGATGTAATTCGTTTTTTTCACGAAACACCATTTTTGAAAGAAGAAGGCGGAATTATAGTGGTAGAAAAAGAATCGGATAAATTTTCTATGAGTCAAGTAGCCCAAATTGTTGAAAGTAATAATGCTAAAATTTTAGGATTATTTATTTCGAATGTTGTAGGAAATAAAGTAGAAATTACTGTAAAAATTAGTCAAAGCGGATTAAACGATATTATTCAAACTTTTAGACGTTATGAATATGAAATTATTTCGGAACATCAGGAAGATTCCTATTTAAACAGCTTAAAAGAGCGTTCAGATTACTTAGACAAATACTTAAATATTTAAAATAGATCGTAATGAAAATAGCATTATTTGGTCAATATTATCAAAATAGTACAGCTGAAACAGTACAAAAAGTAGTTTCGTTTTTAGAATCAAAAGAGATTGAAATTGCATTTGAAGCTCATTTTTTAGCCACTTTAAAAGAAAAAAATATTGTTTCGAAAAACTACGAAACCTACTCGAGTTACAACACCCTAAACACTGATTACAAAGCATTAATTAGTATTGGTGGCGATGGAACTATTTTAAAAGCAGCCACTTTTGTTAGAGATAAAAACATTCCTATTATTGGAATTAATGCAGGAAGATTAGGTTTCTTAGCAACGATTCAGTTTGATAATATTGAGCCTCTTTTGCAAAAATTATTAGATAACGATTATGCCATTTCTAAAAGAACCTTGTTAAGCATTGAAACCTCTCCTGAATACGACAATTTTAGAGAATTAGATTTTGCACTAAACGAAGTTACGGTTGCAAGAAAAGACACCACTTCGATGATTACTATTATTACTTATTTAAATGGAGAATATCTTACATCCTATTGGGCTGATGGTTTAATTGTTTCAACCCCAACTGGTTCAACTGGATATTCATTAAGCTGTGGCGGACCCGTTTTAACTCCAAATGTAGAAAGCTTAGTTATAACTCCAATGGCACCACACAACTTAAACGCCAGACCTCTAGTTATAACAGATGATATGGAAATTGAACTTAGAATTTCTGGAAGAGAAGAGCAGTTTTTAATTTCATTAGATTCGAGAATTTCTGCTGTTTCAAAAGATACTATTGTTCGAATAAAAAAATCGCCTTTTACCATTTCAATAATTGAATTTAAAGAAGAATCGTTCCTAAATACGATTAGAAAAAAATTACTTTGGGGAGAAGACAAAAGAAATTAACACTCTTTTTATATCATTTTTCATTTTTTAACGTTTTTAGCCTATTAAACGACAACAAAAAAATCCCATAAAATAGGGATAAGAAGTCAATATTGTTATATTTGCAAACTATTTTAAAAAATGAAGCACTTTTTATTCTATATATTACTGATTTTCTGCGGTTTCAACGCTTATTCTCAAATCAATGAATTGGGAGTATTTGTTGGAGGAACAAACTATATTGGAGATATTGGACCAACAGATTATATTGCTCCAAACGAACCTTCAATTGGGATATTATATAAATGGAATAGAAGCCCAAGACATGCTTATAGATTTTCATACACGCAAGGAAAACTATCCTCTAAAGACATAGATAGTGATGTACCTAGTAGAAACTTAAGAGGAAATTCATTTGAAAATAGCGTAAAAGAGTTTTCAGCTGGTTTAGAATTCAATTTTATGGATTTTGATTTGCATGATGGTGATCCAAAAATATCTCCTTATGTTTATTCTGGTTTGAGCTATTTTATCTATGATGAAATTTACATTTTAGACAACAATAGTAAAGTGGACTATCAAGATAGTACTTTTGCAATTCCTATGGTTTTAGGAGTTAAAGCTCGATTATTTCGCAATTTTATTATAGGAGCAGAAGTTGGTTTTAGATACACCTTTACAGACAATTTAGATGGAAGTAATCCTGAAAATGACAATTTTGAGAGCTTACGTTTTGGAAATAAAAACAGTAATGACTGGTATGTATTTACTGGATTAACGTTAACTTACACATTTGGGCAAAACCCATGTTTTTGTGCAGAATAAGATGGAATTATTAGATAAAATAAATAAAGACCAACTTCCACAACATCTAGCAATTATCATGGATGGAAATGGCAGATGGGCAAAACAAAAAGGATTACTTAGAGCTCTTGGACACGAAAGTGGCACAAAATCAGTAAGAAAAACAGTTGAAAGCTGCGCAAAATTAGGAGTCCAAAACCTTACTTTATATGCTTTCTCTACTGAGAACTGGAATCGTCCAAAAATGGAAGTTGACACTTTAATGAAGCTATTAGTTTCTTCGTTAAAAAAGGAAATTAAGACTTTACAAACTAATAATATTAAATTAAATGCCATTGGAAATTTAACAAATTTACCCGATAGCGTTCAAAAAGAATTACAAGAAGTAATTAGTAAAACAGCCGAAAATACTAGGATGACACTAACATTAGCACTTAGTTATGGTGCTAGAGAAGAACTTATTCAAGCTGTTAAAAAAATATCGAACAAAGTTAAAAATAATATAATTTCTGAAGAGGCTATTGACGAATCAATTATTAATCAGCATCTTTACACACACAATTTACCCGATGTAGATTTGGTAATTAGAACAAGTGGCGAACATAGAATAAGCAATTTTCTTTTATGGCAAATAGCTTACGCCGAGTTCTATTTTACAGATGTACTTTGGCCAGATTTTTCAGAAACCCATTTGTATGAAGCAATTATTAGTTATCAAAAACGTGAACGCCGATTTGGAAAAACAAGCGAACAAATTATACCTTAAAAAAATGTTGAAAAAAGGATTACCATTATTTACATTATTTACATTACTATTCAGCTCTTCGCTTTTTGCTCAAGAAACAAAATTAGAAAGTGGAAAATCATATATATTAGCTAAAATTGATGTTACTGGAAAAATCAGTTATAACGAACAAACCGTTACTACTTTTACTGGATTAGAAAAAGGACAACAAATAATTGTACCTGGAGAAGACATTAGTGCTGCCATTAAAAAATTATGGAAATTAGGATTATTCTCTGATGTAAATTTTTATGTTAATAAAATTGAAGGAGATAGTATCTTTTTAGAACTTAATATTAATGAACTTCCTAAATTATCTGAAGTTAAAATTCAAGGTGTAAAAAAAGGAAAAATTGAAGAACTAATTAAAGATGCCGACTTAAAAAAAGGTAAAATCGTTAACGAAAATTTAATTACAACTACAAAAAATTACTTCGAAAACAAGTATAAAAAAGAAGGATATTATCAAGCAAAAGTTGCAATCAACACTATTCCAGACAGCTTAGGTAACGAAGTTAAAATGGTGGTAAATATTGATAAAGGCAACAAAGTAAAAGTAAAAAGTATAGATTTTGAAGGCAATGAACAGTTGAGCGATTCAAAACTTAAAAAAGCTTTTAAAAATACTAAGCAACGTAATTTTGTTCGATTCTATAAAAAATCGAAATTTATAAAAGAAAAATACAAAGAAGATTTAACTGCCGTAATTGATAAGTACAAAGAAAAAGGGAATAGAGATGCCCGAATTATTTATGATTCTGTTACCTATGATAAAAAATCTAATACCGTATCGATTAAAGTAAAATTAGAAGAAGGAAGAAAATACTACTTTGGAGATATTCGCTATCTTGGAAATACAATATATACAGAACGCCAACTTAATTCGCTTTTAGGTATTAAAAAAGGGGACGTTTATAATGGAACCTTACTTCAAAAAAGAATTGCAGACCAATCAAAACCAGATGGAGAAGATTTAACAAACTTATACCAAAACAATGGTTATTTATTTTCAAGTATCAACCCGGTTGAGGTAAGAACTGAAAATGACACAATTGATTTTGAAATTAGAATTACAGAAGGTCCAATTGCCTATTTCAACAAAATTACTGTTGTAGGAAATGATAAAACTAACGACCACGTAATTTATAGAGAATTAAGAACAAAACCTGGACAAAAGTACAGCAAAGAAGATTTAATACGCTCTATTCGTGAAATTGGACAATTAGGTTTCTTTGACCCTGAAGCTATTAAACCCGATTTTAAAAATGTTGACCCACAAGCTGGAACTGTTGACATTGAGTATAGTGTTGTAGAAAAAGGTTCAAGCCAAGTAGAATTACAAGGTGGTTATGGTGGTGGTGGATTTATTGGAACGTTAGGACTATCGTTCAATAACTTCTCTGCTCGAAAAATGTTTAAAAAAGATGCTTACAAACCACTTCCTATGGGTGATGGTCAAAAAATGGCATTGCGTTTACAAGGAAGCTCATACTTTCAAACATATAGTTTATCTTTCTCTGAACCATGGTTTGGAGGTAAAAAACCTGTGAGTTTCTCAACATCATTATCACACAGTAAACAATTCTTATACAATTACAGATCAAGAGATGTAAATAGAAGTCAAAGTTTTAACATTACATCACTTTCAGTTGGAATTGCTAAAAGACTTACTGTTCCAGATGACTATTTTGTATTATCTCAAGCTGTATCATTTCAGTATTATGATTTAAATAATTACAACACTGGATTATTTACTTTTGGAGATGGAGCATCAAGAAACTTAGCCTATACAATTGCTTTATCTAGAAACAGTAAAGGTGTAAATCCAATTTTCCCTACTACAGGTTCTGAATTTAGTATTTCTGGAAAATTTACTCTACCATATTCTTTATTTAATGGGGTTGATTATGATAATTTAGAAAATTTAAAAGAGTACAAAGATAGAGCAACGGAAGCTGGAGAAGCTCCAAATGGCGCAAATATTAATATTGGAGATTACTTAGATGAAGATGGTAATCCAGTAAATGATGGTGATTCGGATCCAGAAAACGACTATTTGAGTGCTGCAGTAGACCGAGGAAAAGTAGACCAAAAAAGATACAATTGGTTAGAATATTACAAAGTTAAATTCAAAGCAGACTGGTACACGAGAGTTTATGAAAAATTAGTCTTAAGAACGAATGCAGAATTTGGTTTCATGGGAGCTTATACAAACAGAGGTTTAGTACCTTTTGAAAGATTCTTCCTTGGAGGTGATGGTTTAGCTAACTTCTCATTAGACGGCAGAGAAGTAATTCAATTAAGAGGATATCCTAACAACTCATTATCATCTCAAGATGGAGGAACAATTTATAACAAATTTTCATTAGAGTTAAGATATCCAATCACCTTAAATCAGTCCGCTTCAATTTACGCTTTAAGTTTCTTAGAAGCAGGTTCTGCATTCGACAAGTTTAAACAATACAATCCTTTTAAACTTCAACGTTCAGCAGGAGTTGGTGTACGTGTATTTATGCCAGCATTTGGGTTATTAGGAATTGATTTTGCACACGGTTTTGATGCTATCCCAGGAGAAACAGTTAAAAGTGGTTGGCAAACACACTTTATTATTGGACAACAATTTTAAGGTTTGTTAGTACTTTTTTGTTAAATTCGTAAAAATATTTTATCATTTATTGCGTTTGACATTTATCAAAGTAGAATCGAAGACTGATTCAACCACTAAACAAAATTAAATTGAAATGAAAAAACTATTATTTATACTTGCTTTAATCTCTTTTTCTTCTAATGGACAAACAGCTAGAGGAGTTAAAATTGGTTATATAGATATGGAATATATCTTAGAAAAAGTGCCTGATTATGCTGATGCAAACAATCAATTAGAACAAAAAGCACAAAAATGGAAGCAAGAAATAGAAGTTAAAAAAACCGAAATAACAAAGTTAAAAGACGCTTTAAAAACAGAACGCGTTTTATTAACCAAAGAATTAATTGAAGAAAGAGAAGAAGAAATTGGACACTTAGAAAAAGAACTTCTTGAATATCAAGAAAAGCGTTTTGGACCTCAAGGTGATTTAATTATTCAAAAATCTGTTTTAGTTAAACCTATTCAAGATCAAATTTTTACTATTGTTCAAGATGTTGCCGAACAAAGAAAATATGATTTTATTTTTGACAAATCTTCAGATTTAACGATGTTATTTGCTGCTCAAAAATACGACATAAGTGATTATGTAGTAAAAAAACTAGCAGCTTCTCAAAAAAGAGAAGAAATGACAAAAAAACAGCTAAAAGCTCAAGAAGCTAAAGATGCTTTAGAAGAATCTCTTGAAGAAAATCCTGCTTATACAGAAAGACAAAGAATCTTAGATGAAAAAAAAGCAGCAAGAGAAAAACTAATTGAAGAACGCAAATTAGCTAATGAACAAAAGAAAGCTGATACCGCAGAAAAAAGAAAAAAATTACTTGAAGAACGTAATGCTAAAAAAAATGGCACAGTAATTGAAAATAAATCTTCTGAAGACATTAAAGAGGCAGACAACAAAGAAGAATCAAAAGATAGTGGTGAAGAAAAAGTTACCACCGAAGAAAAAAAACCTACGCCGGCTGAAATTAGACAAAAAGCAATTGACGATAGAAATAAAAAATTAGAAGAGCGCAAAAAAGCTATAGAAGATAAAAAGAAAAAAATAGCTGCAGACAAAGAAGCTGCAAAAAAAGCAAAAGAACAAAAAACAGAAACAGAGAATAAAGATTAAATAACTTAAATTTTACAATTAAAAATGAAACAATTAAAAACATTAGCAATCGCAATCGTACTTTTCATTGGAACACAGGTTTCAGCTCAAACAAAAGTTGCTCATATAGACGTACAAGCCTTAATGACTACAATGCCTGAAATGAAAACGGCACAAGATCAAATGAAAAAAATTCAGGAGACTTACGATAAAGATTACAAAAACATGGTAGCAGAATACCAAACTAAATTACAAAAATACGAGCAAGAAGCTCCAACTGCTGGTGACGCTTTAAACGAAACACGTTCTAAAGAAATGCAAGACATGGGTAGCCGTATTCAACAATTTGAACAAACAGCTAAAAAAGAATTAGGTCAAAAAGAAATGGACTTAATTAAACCTATTATGGAAAAAGCTCAAAAAGCAATTCAAAAAGTAGCAAAAGCAAAAGGTGTTAACTATGTTTTAGATGCTACAACTGGTTCAGGAGTTTTGTTTGCTGAAGGTGGAATTGACTTATTAGCTGACGTAAAAAAAGAATTAGGTTTCTAATTAATTCAACTTAGAATTTTAAAAACTGCTCAATCTAAATTTGGATTGAGCAGTTTTTTTTTATTTTTGTTCTTATGAAAAATGAAAATCCTATAGGTTTATTTGATTCGGGCATTGGCGGCACTTCTATTTGGAAAGAAGTACATGCTTTAATGCCTAATGAGAACACCATTTATTTGGCAGATAGTAAAAATGCTCCTTATGGCTTAAAATCTAAGGATGAAATTATAGCGCTTAGCTGTAAGAACACGGAATTTCTTTTAGAAAAAAATTGTAAAATTATTGTTGTTGCCTGCAATACCGCAACAACCAATGCTATAAAAGAATTAAGAGCTAAATACGATATTCCATTCATTGGTATCGAGCCTGCAATTAAACCTGCAGCATTACAATCGAAAACACAAACCATTGGAATCTTAGCCACAAAAGGAACGCTTAATAGCGAATTATTTCATAAAAGTGTAGAAAACCACCCAGAAGTCAAAATAATTGAGCAAATAGGTCACGGATTAGTTCAACTAATAGAAAACGGCGATATCAATTCACCAGAAATGGAAGAACTATTAAAAAGTTATCTAAAACCAATGATTGAAAAAAACATTGATTATTTAGTTTTAGGGTGTAGTCACTATCCTTATTTAATTCCTCAAATTCAAAAAATACTACCGCAACACATCAAAATTATTGATTCTGGAGAAGCGGTAGCAAAGCAAACGCATAAGATATTAGAGCAAAACCATTTACTAAATGTATCAAAAGAAAAAAGCTCGCAAATATTCTACACGAATAGCGAGCCTGAAGTTTTAGAAACTATCTTAAATCATAATGAAAAAGTGCTTTATAAGAATTTTTAGCTAATCTTTAAACCAACCTGAATACATAACGTAGTTATTTGAAATGCGTTCAATTTCTCCAGCAAAATCACTTTGATCAATATCCTTAACTTTCTTTGCTGGAACTCCTGCATAAATACAACCCGATTCTACAACTGTATTTTGTGTAATAACGGAACCCGCAGCTACAATTGAGTTACTTTCAATAACACAATTATCCATTACAATAGCTCCCATTCCGATTAAAACATTGTCTTTTATAGTGCAACCATGTACAATGGCGTTATGTCCTATTGAAACATTATTACCAATAACAGTAGGATGTTTTTGATAAGTACAATGAACAACTGCTCCATCCTGGATATTTACTTTGTTTCCTATTGTTATTGAATTAACATCACCTCTAATAACCGCATTAAACCAAACACTACAATTAGCCCCAAAAGTAACTTCTCCAACAATTGTAGCATTCTCGGCTACGTAACAATCTTCAGGGATTTGTGGGTATTTCCCGTTAACCTCTTTAATTAACATACTTTATACTTTTAAAAAAAATGTCCCGATAAATCGGGACAAATATAATTGAAATTTCTATTTTTAATTAACCGCAGGACAGTTACAATCCCAAGCTTTATCTTTACAGAAGATATTCATCCCTAAAGTAATTTGGTGAAAACCTCCATTGTCAAATTTCACATCACCCATTATATGAGAATAAGTGTATGAGAACATAAATTTATCATAATTTAAACCAACTATTGGAGTAATCCATTGTAACTTTTGATCTTCTAAAGAACCGTCAGATGCGTATTGAGCACCGTCAAAACTTCTTCTATAAGATAATCCACCCCATAATCTACCAAATTCTAATTGCTTGTAAACTTTCAAGTTTAAATCAATCGCTTTTTCTTTTGTTTCTGTAGTATATTGAAACATGAATGAAGGTTCAAATAATAAATCATTTTCGTTTCCAAAAACAGCACCTGCACTCCAAAGATATTTACTTAAATTATCTGACTCAACATCAGTATACAATTCTCTTTTATTTGCTAAAAAGTTCTTAATTGTAAAATGAGTAAAGAAATCCATATAGTGATATGAAACCCCTAAATCTACATTAAAATAGGCATCTTTAGTAATTACACCAGGAACAACCGCTGGATCAAACCCAGTAAATTCAGTTCCATCTAAAGTACTTTGTACAAAAGCTGTACTTAAACCAAATGAAAGTTGATTCAAATCTAAAGTACCTCTTGAAAATCTTAAGTGGTGCGCATAGGTTAATTTAGCTCCTTTTTGAGAATGATACCCGTTTTTGTCATTAAACAAAACCATACCAAATCCAGATCTACCATCTTCGTCTAGTGCAGTATTAAAACTAATTGTTTGTAACGCTGGTGCGTCTTCTTGACCAAACCATTGTTGACGACCTGTTAATCTGATTTTTCCACAATTAGCAGCTCCTGCCATTGAAGGGTGAATCAAATAATAATTATCTGATAAATAATCAGAATAAACAGCTACTCCTTCTTGGGCAAATGAGAATTGTGCCAATAAAAACGCTAAAATAAAATAACTCTTTTTAAAATTCATTGTAGTTATTGTTTAATGAAAACATATTTCTTACTATCCTAATAAAACATCTAGGTTTTAAAATTAGAACATTATTAGTAAAAAACAATAAAAATATGGCTTTTTACTACGAACTTGCCAAAGATATAAATTTTTGTGTTTCTTTTACAATTCGCTTAAAATATTCTTACCATTAATTTATCTTTTTTTTAATGTTTGGAAAAAGAATCAAAAAAATCAACTTAATAATTCATCAAAATCTAATAAAAAGTTAAATAAATTAAGTATGCTTTTAAAATAAACTAACATGTGTAATGAACTTTGTATCTTTGCAAAAAATTAATTACCATGCAAGTAATAGCAACTAAAATAACTCAAAATCCAGCCATTGTAAAATTTGAATTGGATGAAATTATCGTAAGAACAGAGAATTTTGAATTCAAAAATATTGATGAAACGCAAAATTCTCCATTAGCCAAACAATTATTTTTTCTTCCTTTTGTAAAAACAGTTTATATTTCTGGAAATTTCATTGCAATTGAAAAATTTTCTATTGTAGAATGGGAAGATGTTCAAGAAGATGTAGCCAATCAAATCAATGAATTCATTTCAAATGGTGGCGTAATCATTCAAGTAGAAGAAAATAAAACCAAAAAAAAACCTGTTACAATATACGCAGAAACAACTCCTAACCCATCGGTTCTAAAATTTGTTAGTAATAAATTACTAACTAAAACTGCTCTTGAATGTAAAAACATTGATGAAACATCGGCTTCTCCTTTAGCAAAGGAATTATTTAAATTTCCTTTCGTAAAAGAAGTGTTCATTGACGAAAATTACATTTCGGTTACCAAATTTGCCATAACAGAATGGGATGAAATTACACTTGAATTAAGAACTTTCATTAAAGAGTACATTGAAAACGGAAACATTGTAATTGATGAAACTGCGATTGTAAAAACAGAAATTCATCAAAAACAACAAGAGGCTTATTTTGATACTCTTGATGTTACATCACAACAAATTATCAACATTATTGAAGAATACGTTAAACCTGCTGTTCAAAGCGATGGTGGAAATATTATGTTTGAATCTTTTGACCCAACAGAAAAAAGAGTTAAGGTAGTTTTACAAGGTGCTTGTAGTGGTTGTCCTTCATCTACTTTTACATTGAAAAATGGAATTGAAAACATGTTAAAAGACATGCTGAAAGACGAAGCAATTAAAGTAGAAGCTATCAACGGATAATTTTTTAAAGTTTAGAAATAAAAAAAGAGCCTTTCGGCTCTTTTTTTATTTCTTATTTCTTGTTTTGCTGATTAAATTCTTTAAACAACTCTAACAAATTCATAATAGATTTTATCAAATCGTTTGTTTCAAGAAGTAATGCAAAATACAATTTACTGTTTTTAGGACTTGTTTCAGTAGTTCTAATTCTAGCAATCTGTTTCGTAATTAATTCAGAAACCGTGTCTAAAAACACCTTTTTATCTCTTAAAATTTCATCTAATTTAGAAAAATCTTCAGTGGTAAAACTTTCTTCTAAGCGACCGAATAATTCTTGTAATTGAGTATCTACAGTTTTAAGATCTCTAATTTGATTGAATTTTAATTTCTTATGATTATTATTTACATGCGAATGGCTACTAGAAGTAATAAAATCAATCGATTGAACCATGTCTTGCAAATAACCTAGAATTAAAATATAAAACTTACTCGCTTCTACTGAATTTTCATCTAAATTCTTAATAAAGTAAAAAACATTACTTTTTAATTCGTCGATTTCTTTTTCAAGCTTCTTTAATGATTTTTTATTTTCTTTTAGTTTAGCTAAATCTTGCAAACCTAAGTTATCAACAACATTAGAATATAATGCACTGGTTTTTCTTAATACTTTAGAAATTTGAGAAGAACTTTCTGTAATCATTTCTTTTAATGTTACGATGTCTTCTTTTCTTAAACTTTTAATCTCTTCTTCTTCTTTTACTTTCTTTTTATGAATTTGGTTACTTCTATAAAAGAAAATGGCAACTATAATCATGAAAGCAAAGAAAGCAAATACTTCTCCAATGAATAAGATGTAAGCAATAATAGCAGAAGATAAAAATGCAGCTAAAGCCGTCACAAACCAACCTCCAATTACATTAAAAACACCCGCAACACGATAAACAGCACTTTCTCTATCCCAAGCTCTATCTGCAAAAGACGAACCCATTGCCACCATAAAAGTCACATAAGTTGTAGATAATGGCAATTTCATTGAAGTTCCAATAGAAATCAAAATCGAAGCTACAATTAAGTTTACAGAAGCTCTAACCATGTCAAACATAGGTTGTTCATCTCTTTTTCCAGTATATTCTGGTTGAACAAACTGTGCGTCCAATTTTTTCTGTAACGATTTTGGCAAAATAAAACTAATAATATTTCCAAGATACATAAATGCTCTAACTATGTTTCTTGAAAGCGTATTAGCATTATATTTTTCGTTTCCTTCACCTTGTCTTGATAAATTTTGCTCAGTTTCAATTACTGATTTAGCTTTTTTAGACGTCCATAATGTATAAACCATTACTAATCCAGCCAATGCTAAAAAGATAAAAGGAGCTGGTAAATTTTCTTCTTCAAGACCTGACATCATGAATTCAGTTGCTCCAACTGTTTGTCCTGGTGCAGCCCAAATTTCAAAAGCTTGATAAGCAGCAATTGGCACACCAATAAAGTTTACTAAATCATTTCCTGCAAAAGCAAGTGCTAATCCAAAAGTACCAACGATAATAATGAATTTAAAAACACTGTATTTAAAAACACTAATTAATAATTGACAAACAATTGTCCATAAAATTAATGAATATGCAATAATTGTAAACGGACTTTCTTTGATAAAATCTTTTACTTCAGAAGGTACAAATGTGATTGATTTTAATCCTTTTACCAAAATGAAAAAGGTAATAGCTGTCATGGCAACTCCACCAAAAAGTGCTGCTACATACTTATATCTTTTTTCGATATGGAAAGTAAAAATTAATCTTGAAACATATTGCACTAACGAACCTAAAGCAAAAGATAATGCTACAGAAAGTAAGATACTATAAACAATTTCAGAAGCTTTTTCAGTATTGATATACTTTCCTAATGTACCAAAACTATCACCACTAACATACACTTTGTAAACAGCTAAAACAACAGAAGCACCTAACAAAGAAAAGATAACTGAAACCGTTGTTGATGTAGGAAGTCCTAAGGTGTTAAACACATCAAGCAATAACACATCGGTAATCATAACCGCTAAAAAGATGATAATTACATCGTTGAAACTGAACATACTTGGTGTAAAAATTCCGTTTCGTGCAATTTCCATCATACCGTTAGAATAAAGGGCTCCAACAGCAACACCTAAACTCGCTACAATCATAATAGTTTTAAACGAAACCGCTTTAGAACCAATTGCTGAGTTTAAGAAATTAACCGCATCATTACTTACTCCTACCATCAAATCGGTAATTGCAAGAATCGCTAATGCGATTAACATTATAATATAAATTTGTTCCATTTTTCTATGAATTAATTTCGATGCAAAATTCCTTTAAGAAATTTAGATTTACGTTAATTTAATGTTATCAATTGATCCAAAAACAATTATTTAAAATAATTTTCTTAACTTTAATTTAATATTAAAATCTATTTTTTATGGCCGTATTAAAAGTAATTGAAGTATTGTCTAGTTCAACTTCAAGTTGGGAAGACGCCACAAGAAAAGCTGTAACTCAAGCAGCAAAGTCTTTAAAAAACATTAGATCAGTTTATGTTCAAGATCAAAGTGCTTCGGTCAAAGATAACGAAATAACTGAATTCAGGGTAAATTTAAAAATCACATTTGAAATTGAATAACTTAACAAGCGTCTAATAATATAGGCGCTTTTTTATTTTTCTAAGATTTCTGGGTTCAATATCTTTGCAAAAAAAAGAATATGACGCCAATTGAAATTCAAAATTATCTAGAAACCATTAAAAAATTAATCCTAGAATATTCTCCAAAACTCGTCGTTGCTATTGTTATTCTTCTAGGTGGACTTTGGGCAACAAGTTTTATTACAAAAGCGGCAAAAAAAATAATGCTAAAACGAAATATTGAATTAACACTTTCAACTTTCATTGGAAATGTTATCTTTTGGACATTACGCGTATTGTTGTTTGTAACCGTAATTTCAAAACTTGGAATAGAAACTTCTGCATTTGTTACAATTTTAGGAGCAGCTGGTTTGGCTATCGGTCTATCTTTACAAGGTTCACTTTCTAATTTTGCTGGAGGAATTTTAATTATTTTATTTAAGCCTTTTAAACTTGGAGATATTATTGAAGCTCATGGCGAAACTGGAAAAGTAGACGAAATTCTTATTTTTTCTACCAAATTAATTACCGCAACTAATCAAATAATTTATATTCCAAATGGAATTTTATCAAATGGAAAAATCAAAAACTATTCGCAATTAGGAATTAGAAGAGCGGATTTAGTTTTAAAAACAGCTTACGACTCCAATTTTTCAGATATTAAAAATACTATTTTGGACTTTGTAAAAAAGCATCAACATGTTATCCAAAATCCGAATCCAGAAATTATTATTAGCGAATTAACCGATACTCACGTTATATTTACCGTAAAAGTTTGGACAAATAATTCAGATTACACTAAAGTCTGCTCTGAAATTCTAGAATTTAGTAAATCTGTAGTTAGACTTTAACTTACTTAGATAAAACGAAATCTTTCAAATAATAAGGTTCAAAATAAGCGACATCAACAAAGTCGCTTATTTTGTATTTGTCAAATGATAATTCACTCATTTCTTTGGCCGATGGAAATATAACATCAGAATGAAATACAAATTTATCATCGGTTAAAGTGTTTTTGAATTTTTCGGTGCCATCGCCAACCAAATGAATTTTTTCTAAAATCTCATTATACGAAGTTTCATCAATAATTTCAGCTTGCGTATTTCTAATTTGATTATGATTCTTATCGTAAAAAGCGGTAAAAACTTCCATTCTGCGAGCATCAATCATTGGAATTATGATTCCGTCTTCGATTTCAATTTGTCTTGCTAAAAGTTGTAATGTATCAACAGCAATCATTGGAATATTCATTGCATAACAAAATCCTTTTGCAGAAGAAACGCCAATTCGTAATCCAGTATAAGAACCTGGCCCTTGACTTACCGCAACAGCATTCAAGTCAGAAAATTGCAAATTATTTTCAATAAGTAATTCTTCGATAAAAACGTGTAATTTTTCGGCATGAGAAAAATTTTGCTCTGCAATTTCTTTACATGCTATCGTTTTTCCTTCTTTTGCTAAAGCTACAGAACAATTTTTTGTTGCGGTTTCTATATTTAGAATAATTGACATAATCAGATTTTTGAAAGGCAAAGTTAAGAAGATAAACCCGTAAAAAAAATAAGGCATAGTTTCCTATGCCTTATCTACCCAAATTAACTAATAAGAAATCTATTTCTTACTTTCTTTTTTATCTTTTTCGGTTTCAACTCTAACTTTATCATTTGAAACTAAATCTTTAGAAACCGTTGTGTAAGGTCCAATAATAATTTCTTCCCCTGGTTTTAATCCTGAAATAATTTCAATATTGGTATCGTCTTGAATTCCCGTTTTAACAACTCTCAACTTAGCTTTATCGCCAACTTTCACAAAAACACATTCGTATTTTTTATCACTTTTTGGTGCCGTTCCTCTCTTTTCCTTCTCCTCTTTTTCTAATTCCTCAACAATATCTTTTTTAACCGAAGTAGTATCATCTTTTACTACAACTGCACTAATTGGAACTGCCGTAATATTTTCTTTACGTTTTGTAATAATATCAACCGTTGCCGTCATTCCTGGTCTAAATGGCGAGAAATTTTCAGGTTTTCCTTCTAATAAATCTTGATACGATTCTTTTAAGATTCTAACTTTTACTTTAAAATTCGTAACTTGATCAGCCGTTAATGCAGTACTTGCCGAATTTGAAATACTTGTAACAATTCCTTTAAATTCTCTTTTTAAATAGGCATCAACTTCAATATTTGCAGAATCACCAATATTTACTTTTACAATATCATTTTCATTAACATCAACTTCTACTTCCATATTGTTTAGGTTAGCAATTCTAAGAATTTCTGTTCCTGCCATTTGTTGTGTTCCTAAAACTCTTTCTCCTAATTCTACATTCAATAATGAAACTGTTCCATCTGCTGGAGCATAAATCGTAGTTCTACCTAAGTTATCTTTTGCTTCAGTTACCGTTGCAGAAGCACTTTGCACTTGGTAATACGCCGATTGCTTATTTGCTACCGCAACTTCATAAGCCGATACAATTCTATCCCACTCTGACTTTGAGATAATTCCTTTTTCAAATAATTTTTTATTTCTATCGTAATTGGCTTTTGATTCTTTTACTTGAGCATCGGCTTGACTTAACCCTGCTTTTGTAGTTGACATAGAAGCCACAGAACGATTAACTCCAGATTCATATAAATCAGGATTGATTCTTACTAATAAATCGCCTTTTTTTACTTGTTGCCCTTCTTTGATAGGCAAAGCAATAATTTCTCCAGAAACTTCTGATGATATTTTAACTTCAATTTCTGGTTGGATTTTTCCTGTTGCCGAAACCGTTTCAACGATTGTTGTTTGCGCTACTTTTGATAATTCAACAACTTTAGATTCATCGTTATTTCCGATAACACCACCTTTTTTAAGTCCGACTACTAATAAAATTATTGCTACTAGACTTCCTAATAAAATGAATATGGTTTTCTTTGACATGATAAAGTATTTATATTTTAACTATTGCTTTTTGATTAATGGAATTCCGAAATAGAATTCTAATATTTTGATTCTAAAAATGTAATCGTATTTGGTTCTTAACACTTCTGATTGTGCGTTAACTAACAAGGTTTGTGCTTGATTGAAATCGAAAACGTTAATTAATCCAACTTCATATCTTGCTTTTGCGTATTCAAAAGATAATTTTCGCGCTTCTAAAGTCTTTTCAGCTGCTTCATAACTTTCTTTTGCAGCATTTGCATCTGTATAAGCCGTGAAAACGGTTCTTTCGATATCTAATTCTTGTTGTCCTAAATTTAGCTTAGCTCTTTCTAATGCCACTTTGCTTCTTTGTACATTATTTCTTACTGAAAGTCCATTAAAAATAGGAACCGTTAATTGTAGCCCAAAGTTTTGACCTTTATTCTTATCAAACTGATCAAAAACGGCTTCAGGTTTACCTAAAATAGGCGAAAAATTAGGTTGAAGTACCGATTGACCTGTTCCATCCACATAACCAATAACTGATGTTGGATTATCCGTATTTGGTTGAACACCAACAATTCTATCACTGTAAGCAGCTCTAGTACTAAAACTATAAAATCCTGAGATTGTTGGTTGATAAGCTCCTCTTGCAATTGCAACATCTTTTTCTGCCAACTCTACGTTTGATTGTGCAATTTTTAACTCAGTTCTTGTTTCTTTAGCTTTTTGCATAATATCTTGAGACGATTGCAATAAAATCTCAGAATTTAAAGCAGGAATTTGATTTTCATCGATATCAAAATTTTCAAAATCATCTAATCGTAATAATTGCGCTAAACTTAATTTAGAAATTAACAATGCATTTTGCGCTGCAATTACTCGTTGTGCATCAGATGCAACCGTTGCTTTAATATCTAACAAATCTCCATTTGGAACCACACCTGCATCAACTAATTCTTGAGTTCTTTCTAATTGAGTTAAGTTATACTCTTTTTGCTGTAATTGAACTTTTAAATTTTCTTTGTTAAACAAAATTTGCAAGTAAGCATTAGCTACATTCAAAGCAATATCTTCTTGCATTTTCGTTAATTGATACTGCGTAGCAATAATTTGTAAGTTTGATTTTCTAAGTTGTAATTGATTTCTCAAACCATTATATATGTCGATACCAACATTTAATCCTGCAGAAGTAAACTGTGTCGTTTGATTTTCTAATAAACCCGTTGTAATATTTTGATTTAAACCAATATTCCAAGAGTGAGATGCACTACCATTTACGCTAGGTAAAAAGGCACCAACCGCATCTTTTTTGTTAATTGTAGCATTTTTTAAATCTAATTCGGACTGTTTCACCGAAATATTATTTTTTATAGCATAATCTACACATTCTTCCAAAGTCCATTTTTTACTTTGTGCCGAAAGTTGAAAACCTATCAACAATAGAAAAAAAACTATTTTTTTTGTTATCATTTTATGTGCTTTAATTCTCATTTCTAATAAGACCTCTTTTTTTATATTTTGTTACAGTATATCAATTAAAATTTTACTTTTACATCGAAAATTAGATTTACTATGAAAACCTTTCTTGTAGTTTTTACTTTACTTTTTACTATACTCCTAACCGTTTCATGTGGTACAGCAAAAAAAGTTGAAGCCATAAAACCAGCACCTTCAAACGACAACCCTGTAGTTTTTAAGAATAAAGTTTCTTTTATTTCAATGCCTGTTGAAATAACATTAAAGGAACTCGAACAACAACTAAATAAAAATGTAACCGGATTAATTTTTAACGATTCTATCTTAAATGATGATAAAACAGAAATGAAAATCTGGAAAACAGCTCCTATTAAACTAAGCGAAAAAAACGGAAACATTATTTCTGAAATCCCACTTAAGATTTGGGCAAAATTTAAATATGGAACTGATTTTATGGGATTAAATGACACTCGTGAAATCAATCTAAATGGAATCATAACTTTAGACAGCAAAACCCATTTAACGAATTGGAAGCTCACTACTACTTCTAAAATAGAAGATTTTGAATGGAGCGAAAGTCCTACGATTTTGGTAGCTGGAAAAAACGTTCCAATTACTTATATCATTAATCCCACATTGACCCTATTTAAATCGAAAATTTCGAAAAAAATTGATGAAGCTATTGACAAAACCTGTGACTTTAAACCTCATGTTTTAGATGCTTTAGACAAATTAAGCAATCCTATTTTAACAAGCGAACAATACGAAACCTGGTTTAAAATGGTTCCTTTAGAACTATATGTAACCGAAGCCAAACTTAGCAAAACTAAAATCATGTTAAACATGGGATTAAAATGCAACATGCAAACTATGGTGGGACAAAAGCCTAAAAACGGATTTGATGCTGCAAAAATTGTATTGAAACCTGTAGAGAAAATTCCAGACAACACAACTGTTTCGGTAGTTGCGGTTTCTACATTTGAAAGCGCTAGTAAAATTGTGACTAAGAATTTCCAAGGTCAAGAATTTGCATCGGGAAGTAGAAAAATTACGGTACAAAAAGTAGATCTATGGCAAAAAGATGGCAAAATGATTATTGCTTTAGATGTTTTAGGAAGTATTAATGGCACAATCTATTTATCTGGAATTCCAAATTACAATCCCATCACTAAAGAAATTTATTTTGACCAAATGGAATATGTTTTAAATACAAAAAGTGTCTTAATGAAATCGGCCAATTGGTTGTTACATGGCACCATTTTAAAAAGTATTCAAGAAAATTGTCGCTATTCGATAAAAGGAAACTTAGAAGAAGGCAAACAAAACATGAAACCTTATTTAAACAACTATTCACCTATGAAAGGTGTTTTTGTAAATGGAACTATCAATGATTTCGAATTCGAAAAAGTTGAATTAACTGATAAAGCCATTATTGCATTCATCACTACTAGTGGAAAAATGGACATTAAAGTAGATGGATTAGAATAAAACAAAAAAGTCGTTTCAAATGAAACGACTTTTTTTATATCTCTTTCTTCTTACCGTATTTCAATCGGTAAATGGCGTAACCTAAAATAGCTACTAATATATATGGAATTGCCATTAAATACACAATACCATCATTAACAGCTTCTGCCTTAACGCCACCTTCTTCGCTTTCAAGAGCAGCACGACACATCGCACATTGAGCACTTGAGGCAATAGGCATTAGGCAATAGACAATAGTAAAAACTACTATTTGCAAACTTTTTATTTTAGTGCGCATAATATGGAGAAATCATTAAATAAACAATTACACCAGTAACCGCAACATATAACCAAATTGGAAATGTAATTTTTGCTATCTTTTTATGTTTATCAAATTGTTGTGACCATGCTTTTACATAAGTAGTTAAAACCATTGGAATAATAATGATTGACAAAAGAATATGAGTAATTAAAATAAAATAATAAACGTATTTAATTGCACCTTCACCACCAAATTTTGTAGAATCCGAAGTCATATGATATGCTACATACATTCCAAGGAAAGCAACCGAACAAGCGATAGCAACTTTCATTAAATTTTCATGTAGTTTTCTATTTCCATTTTTGATAGCGATAACCGCAGCAACTAAAACCACAGCAGTTAAACCATTAATTGTGGCATAAATTGGAGGTAAAAAAGATAAAGGTTGCACATCATACCCTAATTTTCTCAAATTCACTCCAAAAAGCAAAGCTACAACAGCCGGAATTGCAACTGATAAAACAACAATAAGTTTGTTATATTTTGTTTCTATATTATTTTCCATAATTATTCTTCAAGTAATTTTTTAATATCTTCTTTGATAGCTTCAACACCTGACGCTTCTAATCCGTCGTAATATAAAATTGGATTTCCTTGTGCGTCTTTTCTGCATCTTATTTTTCCATCTTTATCAATTAAAGCGAATAAACCTGAATGCTCAAATCCACCAGCTACTTTATTGTTTTCGCCAGCGTATAAGTTAAAACCTTTGTTTGCTAAACTGTAGATGTAATCTTTATCACCAGTTAAAAAATGCCAATTGTAATGCTTTACGCCTAATAAAATAGCATGCTCTTTTAATACTTGAGGGGTATCTTTTGCCGGATCAATAGTTATAGAAGCAATTCCGAAATTTGGATTTCCATAAAATTCGTTTTGTAATTGCAACATACTTTCATTCATTTTAGGACAAATTGTAGGGCAAGTTGAAAAGAAAAACTCCACAACATACACTTTCCCTAAATAGTCCTTATCAGAAATCATTTTATTATCTTGATTCGCTAATTTGAATTCAGGAACTGGTCCAATTTCTACTAAATCAGATTTTTGAAATTTCGCAATAATTTTAGGCACTGCCCAAATTCCGAAAATCAAAACGATAAATGAAATTCCGATGTATGATTTATTCTTCATGGCAAATTACTTTTGTTTTTCTATGTTTTCTTTGATATTATCTCTGAAAGCATCTTTTCTTTCGTTCTTATTTTTTTTAAGTGCTAAACGATATTCTCGCAGAAGTATTTTTACATCATCTGTCATTTCATTGTGCAAATCGGCAGCAGAAATGGTGTTATAGCTTTCTTTATATTCGTTTTCGCCTTTTCGATTTTTACCCTTTCTTCCACGATGATTTAATTCTTTATCTACGATAATAACTGCTGGAGTTCCTTTATTTTCGTCTAATTGTCCCATTAGTTTATAGCTATCATAGAATTCTTGGATTTTCTCTGGAGTAGAAAAAACGAATTTCCATCCATTCATATCTCCTGTTATCGGAGCTAATTCATCTATAATTTGTTGGCATTCTTTTTCCTTTCCTAAAGGAACTACCATAATCATTTGAAAATCTTTGAATCCTTTGTATTTGTTATAAATCTTCTGATTTAAATTAAAGAAATTACCACGATTTGTAATTACTTCTGTTCCCACAAAACCTAAAACGGTAATCTTTCCTTTCATTGCCTGTTTTGTTCCATCTAAACTTGACCAATCAGAAGGAATTTCTTGATTATTTTTAGAAAGTACCGGTAAAAAAAGTGAATTATGAGATGCCGTAGAAAACACCAAATAAATGGCGATAGGCAATATAAAAAGAGAAATGAGGACTAATTTATTTTTCATTAGATGAAACTAATTTTGTTCATACAAAAGTAAAAAAAATCCCGATGTAAATCGGGATTATATATTAGAAACAAGTGTTAAAATATCCACTTTAAGTGACCAGTTTTGAAAACTTCGTAAACGTAATCTCCTTCTACTAATAAAATAAAACTTAAGTAAAGGATTAAGAACGTAACTGTCCAAACAATTGATCTTCTAAACCATTTTTTTTCACCTTCCATGTGCATGAAAGCCCAAGTAATGTAGTATGCTTTAACAATAGTTAAGATGATGAATAACCAGTTCAATAAATTCATTCCTAAGAAATTATTGAAATATAATGATTTAGGTTTATAGATTCCGAATAAAACCTCTACTATAGTAATTACAGATAGAATTCCGAAAACTACCCAAATTCTTTTTGTATTTGATTCGTGTGCGTGTGCCATGATATACTTTTATTATATAATTATACTAAGTAGAAGAAAGTAAATACGAATACCCACACTAAATCGACAAAGTGCCAGTACAATCCAACTTTTTCAACCATTTCGTAGCTTTTTCTTTTCTCGTAAGTACCTAATAACACATTAAAGAAAATGATGATATTAATTAATACTCCTGTAAATACATGGAATCCGTGGAAACCTGTAATAAAGAAAAAGAAGTTAGCAAATAATTTATGACCGTATTCGTTTCTAACTAAGTTAGCACCTTCTACAACATATTTAGCTTCTTCTAATCTTTTTAAAGATTCAGCTCTTGATAAAACTGTTTTATGTTTTTCAGCATTTAAATACTCTGAACGAACTAAAATAGACTCATCTGATTTAAAACCTTCAACAACTTCATTCACAGAATAAGTTGGCAAAGTTGCTTCATCCATGAACCAAACTCCGTTACTTCTTTCGTGTTGTGTTCTTGCTTCAGGTAATGTTGCAGCAAAATCAGCTAATGCAACTCTTTTGAAAGTTCCGTCTTCTTGTTTTTGAACAAATTGTAAGATTGAACCTCCTTTAGTTTCAACAGCACCATATTCTCCTTTGATGAAGTTTTTCCATTCCCAAGCTTGAGAACCTAAGAAGATAAAACCACCAATAATAGTTAAAAACATGTAGAATGCTACTTTTGTTTTTTTCATGTGATGACCTGCATCTACAGCCAATACCATAGTTACAGAAGAGAAAATTAAGATAAATGTCATTAACGCAACATAATACATTGGCGCATTTACACCATGTAAAAATGGAAAGTGGTTAAAAACTTCATCGGCGATAGGCCAAGTTTCAATAAATTTAAATCTTGAAAAACCGTACGCGGCTAAGAAACCAGAAAAAGTTAATGCATCTGATAAGATGAAAAACCACATCATCATTTTACCATAGGTTGCTCCTAATGGTCCTGGACCTCCGTCTAAAGCGTGTTCGTCTGTAATAACTGTCGCTCCCATAAATTTTTTAATTGTTAAAAAGTTCCCAAATTTATTATTTTTTTTCTATTTGAAAAAATAGAAAAATAAAAACAAATAAACCCAAATAAAATCCATAAAGTGCCAATACATCGCACTTAGCTCTATACCAAGGGTTTGAGCCGAATTGTATTTTTGTTTATAATGATTATAAATTACTACTAAAAGCGAAATAATACCTCCTAAAAGGTGAGCAATGTGAACCAAAACAGCAATATACAAAAATGAAGTAGTTACATTACTTTCACTTCCTGTAAAAAAATAGCCATTATCGATTACTTGTCCAAATCCTTTAAATTGTAATACTATAAACGCGATTCCAAGTGCTAAAGTAATCAATAAAAACATTGAAGCACTACTTCTGTTGTCTTTTTTTGTTGCTTGTAATGCTAAGTAAAAAGTAAAACTACTTACCAACATAGCTACCGTACTGATTACAAATGCAGAAGGCAATACAAAATCTTTCAACCAATCTGGTCTTGATTTACTTACTACATACGCACTTGTTAATCCAGCAAAAATCATACAGATGCTAATCATACCAAACCATAGCAACATTTTGTAGGTTTTGCCTTTACGAGCTTGTTCTTCTTCCAAAGTCATTCTATTTTCCATAACTATCGTAAAAATTTATCTATAACATATATTATTTGCAACAAAGAAATATAGGAAACACTTACTATCATTAATTTTCTTGCTGCTTTTGCATCCATTTGTTTATGTAATTGCACCGCATAAAACAACATCCATAATCCTAACAAGAAAACGATTGCCGCTGCAGTTTTGGATAAAATCAAGTTTCCAGTAAATCCGAAAGCTGGAATTATTGAAGCTAAAATCATCCAAATCGTATACAAAATGGTTTGAAGTGCTGTTTTTTTATCGCGCTCACCTGTTGGCAACATAAAGAAACCTGCTTTTTTGTAATCGTCGTATAAAAACCAGCCAATTGCCCAAAAGTGTGGAAATTGCCAAAAGAATTGAATAATAAACAGTGTTCCTGCTTCAATTCCGAAGTGACCTGTTGCAGCAACCCAACCTAACATGAAAGGAATAGCACCAGGGAAAGCTCCAACAAAAACCGAAAGTGGTGTCATTGTTTTTAAAGGCGTGTACAAACTCACATACATGAAAATCGAAATCGCGCCAAACATAGCAGTTTTAGGATTTACATTGTACAAAATAGTCAATCCTAAAATGGTTAAAACGCAACCTAAAATAAAAGCATTTTGTTTAGAGATTCTTCGAGAAGGTAATGGACGATTTTTAGTTCGGTCCATTTTGGCGTCTAATTCAATTTCGATGATTTGATTGAAAACATTTGAAGCACCCACCATACAATAACCTCCAACGATTAATAGCACTAAAACTAACCATTGAAAAGGTTGCTCCTCATTAAATCCTAACAAATAACCTGCAATGGTAGAAACCACTACACTAATAGACAAACGCGCCTTTGTAATTTCTACAAAGTCTTTGTAAAGAGATTTTTTTAATTGAGGTTGTTTATTCGTGTCCACTTTAGTGTTTTTCGCTTTGAAATTGCGCGCAAAGATACGATATGAAAATTAGAATTTAGAATTTAGAATTTAGAAAATTAGTTAAATCTACTAATAATCAAAAAATGTTAAACAAATCAATTCTATAACTGATTAAAAAACTAATAAATTTCAAAAAAATATTTTTCTTTAAATTTCTTCTTTAATCGAGGTTTCTTATTATAAATGAATTTTTTATCATAATATTTACTAAAATATTCATTAATTTCAATCTTATTGTATTTACCTTCAGGTGTTGGATTAAAAATCGCATAAACAATACCTTTATCAACAATAAAAACATGATCAATCGGACTACCTTCCATAAAAAAAGTAAAATACTTTCTTTCTAAACCTAATTTCAATAAATATCCTTTTAGATTTCCGAATCTTACAGGGTCATCAAAACTATTTAAAATCAAACTATTTCTAATTAAATCATACTGACTGAGATTATCTTGATTTACAAAATCACTTTCATAAACAATTTCATCATTATTATAAATATTTAAAAACTGTTTATAAAAATTATTTGAAAAATCAATTTTGTGCAAAACATTACTTTTATGATTATTATAGAAATCGTCTTTCAATCTAAAAACAGGAATAGAAGTAATAATATATTCAGAGTCTATTTTATAATCTAAAAGTAATTTCACAGAATCTTTTTCATAAAGATCTAGTATGGCTTTTTTATTTTTTAACGTATAGACACTTCTCTCTCTAATATTATTTTTAATAACAGTCTCATATCCCTTAAAATCAATATCAAATCTTATTGTATCAGCAATTTGAGAATGACAATAGAATGACGCAATTGAAATAAAAAACAAGAAAATATTCTTTAATTTTATCCTAAGAGTGTTTACCACAAATTAAAATTAATCTACTAATAATCAAAATACCAGTTAAATAAATCGCTTCTTAGTCCAATTGAAAACCAAGTAGTATTTGATTTTACTGTTGCAGCTGTTTCTGCTGTTGGATCAAAATTTCTCAACATAACATTCCCAAAAACTTTTAGATTGTAGGCTGGATTTACTAAATATCCCACTTGTAAATCGGCAATCATAACCGTTGTTTTATTTCCTTGAGCAATTGAAACTCCTGTATCATACGGACGATTTTCATCATAATCTAAATAGATATTTCCTCCGTAGTTGAAATTATCGGTTCCGTTGTTGAAATCAAATCCGCGTTGACCGTAAATTAATTTCGTATCGGCAAAATATCTTCCTTTGTAATAACGCGCAATGGCTACAAATTCTCTGAAATTAGCTCCCCATAAATGTCCCATACTTTGATTGTTGTGACCGTAATTCGTAATTGGATTACTATGTGAATACACATAAGGACGCACTTGATTATATTCTACTTGAAGCAATAAATTCTTTATTTTGAAAGCATCATAATATTTAGCACCTATTTGGTACGCAAATTTATTTCTCCAACTTTGATTGCTTTCTTTTACATCGCCAATAGCAAATTCATCAATTAAGAATTGACCATAGAAATTAATACTGTTATTCCATTTGTATTTAGTAGCTAAACCTAATAACGCATTTCCTGTTTTAGAAGACGAACCAAATTCAACCGTTCTGTAAAAAATTAATGGATTCACAAAGTTGAAATCAAAACCTCTATCGTTAGCATTTGTCCAAACTACATTTTCAAAGAAACCTAAATTCCATTTTTTGGTTACATTCCAACTCAAATAATGACTTGCCATGTATTTAGTAGCATACGTACCATCAACAGTTGCTAAATCTCTAACATCTTTTAGCCACATATACGTATTCGTGTATTTAATTTTCCAAAAAGTAGTATTAATTTTAAAATACGGATAAGGACTAGCTCCATCACTTTGCAACAATGAACGATATCCATCACCTAAGAAATTTCTCCCATAACCTAATTGAAGGTTAATCATTTTACTAGGTTGGTATTTAACATTTGCTTCAGCTAATGGAAAATCATAAGCATCTTCTTTGAATCGTTTTGCAATACCAATTCCTGGAATAATCGCTGGATTTCCACCTGATGGTTTGATACTTTCTGCATAAGCATTGTAATAATCCGCAAATCGACCTTGACTTTCATAAATGGAAGTTGTAAACGTTAACTGCTTGCCTAAACCTCCATTTACAATTAAACCTCTTGTGTTTACAAAGGTATTAGAAGCTTCGCTTTCAGTATCTTTACCCATTCTAAAATCGAAAATTGGATTTAAAGTAAACCAATAATCTTCTCCTTGAATAGCAACCAAGTTTTCATTCCACAATTTTCTCCCCCACCACGATTCTTTTTGTTTTAAAAAAGATTTGTTTGCGGTTTCAAAATCATAATATTTTGCTACTTCATCATACGAATAAGGCTTTGAAGCCGTGTGATTATTTGTACCCACTTGATTCATCAAAGCATCAAAAACACCATAGTTTTGATGTGAAAACGGCACAACTCCCGAACTCTTGAATTGTGGATTTTCAAATGGTTTATATTTAATTTCATCGTATTCTGACAATTCTTTTTTATTGTCGATTAGTATTGTATTTGTTTTCGCATACTTAGTTGCTTCGTTTTCTTCTTTTACATTTGGTGCAACCAATGGAATAGCAATCTTGATTGAGAATTTTGCATACGTTGGTCTACCAGAAAAAGTTGCTGGCGTTATTTTTGGCAAAGATTCAAAAACACGATTAGATTCTTTCTTTAAAGATTCATGAGCAGCATCGGTGTACAAAACCTTGAAAGTCCCTGTAGTATCTACTTCAAAAACTGCAATTACTGTTCCTTTATAATTTTGCTCTTGAAGTTCTTGTGGTACTTTATAATTATTATAAAAATAATTTTGAAGGGTATTATAAAAACAAGATTCTTGTTGGTTACCAATGGCATTTACGCAATCAGGAAATTTTGGAAATTGTTCGTTTGACGAATTTTGAGCAAAAATTACACCACTTAAACCCAATAAAATTAAACTAAAAAATTTTCTCATGATGTTATTTTTAATAATCACTATTTGAAGTTTCGCCGTTTGCAATTGCTTTTGCTGCAGATGTACCAATCCGCTTTACACCTAACTGAATCATTTCTACAGCTTCTTCATACGTTCTTACACCACCTGCAGCTTTAACCGGTAATGGACAAGAATTTTCAAGCATTAATTTTATGGTAGAAACTGTTGCTCCGTTTGGAACACCTTCTGGCGTTTTATAAAAACCTGTTGATGATTTCACATATACCTTATCGTATTCTTTTTCGCTAAAATTAGCAATCACCACATTTTTAATTAAAGCTGACAATTGAACAATTTGATGATTATCTAAAGCCGCTACTTCAATTATCCATTTTACAATTTTGTTATGTGATAATCCTAATTTTGTGCCTTGTAAAACTTGTTCTTTTACAGTATCAATTTCACCTCTTTTGAAAGCTTCGTAATCTACTACGTAGTCTAAATCATCAACACCGTTTTCAATAGCTTGCTTAGCTTCAGCTAATTTTTCTTCTAAAGTTCCGTTTCCAAAAGGAAAATCGATGACCGTTCCAATAGTAACTTTTGAATTTGCATCTTGAATCATTTTTTTTGCCAAGACAACTTTATCTGGTCGAATCATGATTAATTTGAAGTCGTTATCAATGGCTTCTTGAATACAATTTTTTACCACTTCAGTATTTTCTTTTTCAGAAAGGTTAGCTTGGGTTGCGGTTTTAAGATATGTTGAATCTAGATATTGCTTGATGTTCATTTTACAAAGAATTATAAAGTGTAAAAATAAAAAAATCCCATCGAAATGGGACTTTTTATCACATTATTATTTTATTATCGAATTTTAAACACAACTGGAACTGAATATTTGATTCTCACCGCATTATTCCCTTGTTTTGCAGGAATTAATTTTGGGATTCTTTTCACGGCTTTTTCAGCTGCTTTTTGCATCTCAATTGTAGCTCTTTTATTATCTAAAGCTCTCACATTTGTAATAGCTCCTTTTTCATCGATTACAAACTCTACTTGCGCAACGCCTTGTTTTCCGTCTTCCAAATCATCCTCTGGATAAATTAAATGCTTTACAATTGCTCTTGCTAACTGCTCATCAAAACAAACTTTTTGTTCAGCTCTACTTAAACCTTTACAAGCTTCAAACATTGGCAATTGCTCTACAGAAAAAACAGTTGGTGGTTCAACTTTTCCTCCACCATTATCTTTTGGATTATCTATTGGAGTTGTATCTGTTTTAGGATTATCTGTAGGATTATCTTGCGTAGCAATTGGCGCTTTATCCTCTTCTTTTTTTGGTTCTTCTTTAGTAGATTTAAAAACATGAGCTACTTTAGGAACTTTAACCACCACCGGCTTAGTTGCTGATTGAGGTTTAGTTACTGGCGCAGGATTGTAAACAAATGTTGGCTCAGAAATAGGCACAGTTGAAGGTATTGAACCAACAGTTCGTGATACATCTTTAAAATTAAATTCTAAAATAAAAAGCACCACCAACATGGTTGCAATTAAACCAACTTGAAAATAGATAAAGCTATTTTTAGCTCTTTTCGGGAAATCAACATTTGCTTTCATGATTATATAGATTAATAGTTAACACTTTGTTAATTAATCTATACAATTTATATGCCAAAAAAAATCCCAACTAAAAAGTTGGGATTTGATATTATTGTAATTTGAAAGTAATTGGCTGACTGTATTTTACTTTTACAGGCTTACCTCTTTGCATACCAGGTTTAAATTTAGGTAATTTAGAGATTACTCTTAAAGCTTCTTTTTCAAGTAATTCTCCACCTTTTGGACCTCTAGCCTGAACGTTTGTAATGTTTCCATCTTTATCAATAACGAAAAGAACAGAAACTCTACCTTGGATATTATCTTCCATTGCTCTTTCAGGGTATTGTTGGTTTTTCTTGATATGCTTAGCCATTTGCTCCATAAAACATTCTAAACGTTTGTTTTTAGCAACACCTTCGCAACCTGGAAAAACAGGAACATCTTCGATTACTGCAAATGGAACTTCTTCATCAACTTCCTCTGCAGTTCCTCCTTCTTCTCCATAAGCAGAAGCTTGAGTTACAACAACCGGTTTATTCTCATCTACTTCAGTAGTTTCAATTTTTTTATCTTCGATAACTTGTTTGTTATCTACAATTTGAATTACTTCTGGAGCAGGTGGTGGTGGTGGTGGTAATTTTTGTACAGGAGGCATTGTCAAAATAACTTCTTCCTCTTCTCCCATCATATTGTCTGCAATCTCCAATTTTTCTACTTCAACCCTTGGATCTTCTGACTTTAACTCAATGCTTACATAAGTTAACATTAAAACTGCTGTAAGACCAACAAGAAAATATAGCGAGCTATTTCTTTTAGGATCTACATTAGGATTTTTCTTTACTTCCATAATTTTAATTTTGAGGTGCTAATATAGCTAATATTAGAACTGTTTTAAAAAAATTTATTAAAAATTTTATTTTTCATACAATACAAACACACAAATCCTAAAAAAGCACCTAGCGAGTTAGCTAGTGCGTCATAATAATCTGCCTGTCTAGTTACGGTTAATACACCTTGCAAAACCTCAATAATTATGCCATACACTATTGCAATTGAAACAATTAACAAATCATATTTAATTTTAAAATAAGATTGTTTTTTTGCTAAACCCCAAAGAATGACAAAAATTAAGTAAAACAAAAAGTGTACTATTTTATCGTTTCCAATAATTTTTACTTTTGGAACCGAACTAAAACTCACTAAACTTGCTACTGTTATAAAAACGGTCCAAGTAATAGCAAGCCATAAAAAATTACGCTCCGATAAGTGCTTTATAATCTTCACTTGATAAAAGTGTATCTATTTCAGATGCATCGGAAATTTTCACTTTTACCATCCAACCATCTCCGTAAGGATCTGAATTTACTTTTTCTGGATCTGATTCTAATGAATCGTTGAATTCAATAATTTCTCCAGATAATGGTAAAAACAAATCAGAAACTGTTTTTACAGCTTCTACTGTTCCAAACACTTCGTCTTTATCTAAAGTTTGATCTAAAGTTTCTACTTCTACATACACGATATCACCCAATTCTTTCTGAGCAAAATCAGTAATTCCTACTGTTGCAACATCTCCTTCAATTGAAACCCACTCGTGATCTTTAGTGTATTTTAAATTAGTTGGTATATTCATTTGGTTATAATTTTTTGACGTACAAATGTAATTGTATTTATTGAATTGAAAAAAAGGTTTTTGTTATTTTTTTGCATAAAAAACAACCATTCAAAAAATCATTCTGAATGGTTGTTTCTAAAATTATTATTTTAAGAATTTATTAATTACCAAAATTATATCGTAATGTAAATCCACTTCTTATGTTAGTAATAGGGAAAGAAGTTGAAATAACTGCTTGTGAGAATTGATGATCATAAAAGAAAATTGCTGTTAAGTTTTTACTAAACGAATAATCAGCTGTTAATTTTATAGACCATAAATCTTGCCCTCCACCTAATTGATTGTTATCGTAATCTAAATAACGTACAATTGTATTATTTTTTCTCAAAGCAAAATCAGCTTTAATATTAATGTCACTTTTTATTATTCCAGACACATTATCTGCAAGTGCAGAATTTATAGTAACATCTTTAATACGATAACCTAAACCTATTATATATTCATTTCCGCTAACTTCAGTTAATAAGTTATTATCAAAACTCATATTTAACGTTCTGTCTTTTTTAATTTCGGCAAGTACTTTGATTGAATTTTTCATTTCAAATTCAACTTTAATAAGCGGATTAAATTGTTCAGCAAGATTAACATTTGAAATAATTTTTGAAGCGAAAAAATTACCATTTGCATCTACTGGAGAAGTATTTAAATTAGAACGGAACGCATTTACATTATAATGTGCTCTATACCCATGTTGTAAAGAAAAACGCTTGAAATTATCTTTAAACCATTTGTATCTCATTAAACCTGTATACTTAAGCGTCCAGTTAGGTAAAGGAATATTTCTAAACACTCCAGTTGATACTTTTTCCGCATCTTGCCCAGAATAAGCGGCCAAGAAAGCAGGTAATAACACTTGCTGACTATTTTTTCCAAAACCTAACGGATATCCATCGGCATCACGTAGAAAAGAGTTTCCATTATAATAATTTTCTGCCAATCTATTTGCTACGACCAATCTATTATCTCTAAAATCTTGAAAAGACTGAGAAAAATTTACATCGCTTTGTGAAAATGCTGTTTGAATTAGAATTGTTGAAATATTGAAATTTCCAAAATCATAAGGCGATCGTGAATTATATTCTCCTGAAGTAACATCAAATTGTTCTGAGTAATTATAAGCATACGTTCTGTCTCCAGACAAATCAATTGTTAAATCAGGGAACAATTCTACTTTAGCTGTAAAATCTATCTTTTTATTTTGCACCTGAGTAAAATTCTGATTAAACTCTGGGAATGTTGTTAACCATCCATTTCTAGCGGCTTCATATCTTACATCTGATTGACTTCCGAAAACAAATCCTAAAGTAGGTTTTGAAGAACCAAAGAAACCTAGTCCAGGCAAATATCCTGGTAAAACAGTTCCATTACTTTCATTATAATTAATTTGAATATTCTTAACACTAGTCGCAACTCCAATTAGTCCACTCATAAAAACACTTCGCTCATTAGAAATGTTATTTTTAGGTGCTGTTATTTGCTGGCCAGGTTTTGGAACAGCATTTTTATCCTTGTTAGCAACTGGCTTTTTCTTATTATTTTTTGTTTTTGTTAATCCGATGTATTTGTAAAACAAATCCATATTCAAAGTAGTATTTAACTTATGTGAATTTGCGTTTTGGATTGTATTACCTAGAGCATATTCATTTCCATCTTCTCCTGTAATAGTAGAAAAAGCATCTGAAGCACGCTGCCAGTTATAATCACCCGTATATGAATATGTAGATTTTACAAAACTAAAAATTGGAATTTTATTAATAGGCAAATCATAATTAACCACCAATTGTTGATTGTGCTGGTTTGATTCTCCAACATTCCAATAATCATCCCAAATATCTAAACCATCTATTGGTAAATTATTTTCATCTAAATAATTACGTACAATATTATTTGAAGAAGCGGTGTAATTTAAACGAAGAGATTTAGTCAAATTATAGTTGACACCATAAGTATAATTGAAGAAATAATTTCTTCTGTACAAATCTCCTAAACCAATTCCTTGAACATCGACCAATCTGAAACGCTGTCTGTTAAACTGACGAATTATATTTGAACTAAACGAAACATTTGTAGGCAAATAATTAAAATTAAAATCGCTCAACATTTTGTAATAGCCACTTTTCTTTAAGACTTTAGTGTTTTTAAAAGGCTCAACTGTTTTAGGCTTAAAAGCATAAGCATAATCAACAGTTGTTCTGTTTTGCTTGTCGATTAAATTTTCAATTTCGTAATCGTGATGTTCCGTTTCGTTTAATGAGTAAGACAACGTTAAATTTTCAACATCATAAAAATGTGATTTCTTCTCAGGATTTTTTTCTTTTTTAACCCCAATTAAATTGAAACTTGTTCTCTTTGTATAATCAATTGCTCTTTGTTCATAATTTGCTCTATCCTCAGGATCTGATGTTATATCTAGCAATTGATCTAACTCGATATCTTGATAAAAAGGATCAAACTTAGGTGTAATCGTTTCTTCACCTACTGAATAATTAAATGGTAGATTTATACCCCATTTTTTTGGCAATAATTTTCCTAAATTTAAATTTGTTACAATATCATATTGAAAAACATCTTCTCTACTTCTTTCATTTGGACCTTGTTCTAAAGAACCAAAACCAATAGTACTTACTCTTGTTGTTGCAGAAACATTTGCAAAATCAGCAAAGTTAGTATCTAAATTAGCAACTGCAGCGTAACCACCTTTATTGTCCATTTCCGACATACGAAGTTCGTTAAACCAAACTTCTCCTCGCTGAATGTCTCCTGACTTATTTTTAATACCTATCATTAAGGTACGAACCAATCCGAAATTAGGATTTCCTTTGATACCTAATGTTAACCTGTTATTTGAAGAGCCTATTTTAATATTTTCTTCTTCGATAAATCCAATTCCACTAGGATCAGTATAATCAATTTCAGAATCATTTTGAAGATCTAAAACTTTTAACTTTGTTAAGAAATCTAATGGTAATTCGATTTCGTTTTCTAATGGCCATACTTCTTCAGGAGTTGATGCACCGTGAGGTGTAACCTTTAAAGGCATTTCTACTTGATAGAAGTTATCGGTAAAATCATTTCCAAAACGAATAAAAGCTATTAATTCATCGTCATCTAAATCGCCATTTTGAACAGCTTCAGCATGTAAAAACATACGCAGCTTTTTGAACTGACGCATATCTACGTTTACATTTTTAAAAACCGCCCTTGCGTCATTATTTTCTAAACCGTTAGCAGTACCGCCTAACTTATCATAAACACGTAAAGAAAGTGATTGCTCATTTTGATTGATTACCGTATTATTATTGTACAACTGCTCTCTAACAACTCCTGGCGGTGTTACATATCTAATAGGACTTCTTCTTCCGTTTTCTTGAATATTTAATGCAACCACATCAAAACCTGTATTTTCATCATCAGGATCGGTGTCTAACTCATCAAAATTACCTGTATAACGTCTCCATTCTCCTCTTACTAAATCTAAAGCTCCAAAACGTAATGTGATTTCATCTTTAAATCCTGTCATATACATTCTCATGAAACGAATAGAACGGAAATCAGAAATCGGACCTACTTTATTAGCATCGGTGAATTCATTAATTGGAATTTTATACAAAATCCATCTTGCTTTACCAGCACTACCGTTAGGCAAATCTAAACCAGTATTTACTTCTCTAAAATCAGCAATATATTTTTGCCCAACAGGAACTGCTCCTTCTGGATAAGATTCAAGGTCAACTTCAAATTTAAAATACGCATTAATGGTATTCATCGTATTATCACGATTTACATCTTCTACATCTGGAAAAGTTGTATTACCTCTGTTATCGTTTGTAACTGAAACTGGTGAGTTTCCTTCAAATCCATTGTAATTTTTGTATCGAGTAACGATATCGCCTGTAGCTTCTAAATAAAATCGATAATTATCTGCAGATGGGTCAGGATAAGACGCAAAATCTGCGAATTTCACTGCTTCTTCAGCATCTGTTAACCCATCAAAACCAGCATCCTGAACCGCTCTATTGCCTTCGTTTGTATCAAATGCATAAATTAATGATTGTGATGCTGGAACATCTCCCCAAGCTGTACTAACTGTAGGTTGTGCTGAACCAACTTCTGGCAATCCGTTTTCGTATAATTTTCTTCCATCAGGCAATATATCTTCTGAAATTTCTCCTAAATTGAAAACTAATTTTCCCGTATTAGTAGGATCTGCAACATCACCAGCATTTCCAAAATAAGGATCCATTACCCAAAATTGAATATATTCTACATTTGATTGCTCAAAATTAGTTGAATTAATTGCGCGCATGATTCCTCCCCAAGAATCTGGAGCTTCTAAATCGGAAAACTGATTTGTAGCACTTAAACTTGGATTAAAATTGTAAGGCCCTCTATCTTTTGGAAAATAAGTTAAATCGAGTGTAGAAATTACATTCGTTTCTCCTTGAGGAACATCTGTAACTGGATACAATTCACGACTAAAAACACGTCTTGATTTATTGAATGATAAATCGTCATCATCAATACCAGAAGGTGTTTGCGTATAAAAAACAGGGTCAATTGTATACCAAGATAACTTGCTTCTTTTAAAACCTACACTCAAATCATTAACAGTTGGCTCAGATGCAGATGGATTTCCATCAAAACTACCTTCTAACGGCACACTAGACAGTGTCCAAGCTTGTGGCGAACGCATATCGATTGTAGTTTGAGAACCCTCAAAATCATCTATATAAGTTGTAGCTTCTCCATTAAATTGATCCGCTTTTGAAGCACCAGGTTTCAAATATGCAATTTCTCCTCTGAATGATAAATTTGATGGCACATCAGTGTCAATATTAGGTAGTTTATTTACTAATCTTGTAAAGAAAGGTACTTCGGTTGAAAAGTTAGTATTAAATCCGAAAATTGTATTATTTACCGATTCTTGACCATAATTTGATTTGGTTGTAAATGGTCGTTCAGACATGTTTAAAATAGTAGCTCCCATTAAAAACTTGTCATTAAATTTATGCTCTACATTTAAACCCCAAAATCTTCTTGTTTGTTGTCCAAAAACGGAATTGTTTTCAACAGAAACTTCAATTGGAGTATTAGATGCTTGTAACGAAGGGTCTAGAATATTTACTTTACCCATTTGGTAATTTACTGTATAGTCAACTCCTTCAACTAAAACTCTTCCTCCAGCCGTTACCACAACTGAACCTTGAGGCACATTGAAAGCTCCGATAGAAATTCCATCGCCACCCATAGATTTAAAGCGTCCTTTTAATTGGAATTTATTCTTAGCACTTTCTTGTAAAGCTGCTGCTTGTGTGTTTTTATATAAACTTCTAAAAACGTATTTTGTTTGATTGGTGTTATACGTTAATGGATCATCATAGTTTTCTACTAAAGCTGGAACATCTAATTTGTTAAATAAATGACTTCCGAAAGGTTCTACTTTTAAGAAAATAATTTTCCCGCGTTGGGTATCAACTGTTAAACCTGGATAAAAATCGAAAAAACCATCTCCACCTTCTTGTGGATCATTTGTATAATTTAATTGATCTAAATTGAATACTTTTAACAATGGCGTTTGGTCAACATCTGCAGGCAATGGATCAATACCTGATTGTGTAATATAATTTAAAGGTGACGGATCTGTGTATAAAATATTTAATTTAAAATCTTCCTGTTGCAATTGATAACCTCCAGGAATTTGATAAATGTTTTTCATCATCAAGTTCCAAGTTGGCATGGTATATTTTGGATCTACCCCACCAATTTTATACTCATTAATGGTTAAATTACTTTTTAATAATTTCAACACCAAGGCTTGAGAATTTGGAATTCCTGTTCCACCCACGTTTGTTGCATCTACACCATCTGTACCAAACTCTCCAACTTGATACACATCACTACCAATTGTATATTGATAAGAAACCGCTAAAACTTCATCGTTAGCTAACTTTTGATTTAACGATATATATCCTAATTGAGGATGATACGTAAATTCTGAAGGTGTAAGTTTTCTAGCGTTTTCAAGTTTTGCAAAATCAATTCCTTCAGCAGCACCAATGGTAGGACTAAAGCCGTTTGAAGCTAAAGAAACATCTCTAATTGCACTATTTAAAAAATTACTTCCAATATTGTTAGGATCATATTTATTATTGGCATTATTAGAAGGTGTGTTAGCCGGAACATTATAAAAATTTGGATGAGAAGTTAAGTCTATATGAACCGTTTCTTGAGGTAAAACTCCCGTTAATGGCGCTTCTCCTAAATCTTGAAGTGCTACGATATTTCTAAGATTATTATCTGTAGTATTTACTCTATTCTGTTTGTTCGTAATCCAAACCTCAATTCGATTAATTTGCACACGAGAATTAATGTATGGAAATGTTTCTAAAGCTTTATCATAGTTATTTCTAAAATATTGCGATAAGAAATAATGACGGTCCGCATCGTAATCTAATGCAAAAACCTCAAAGTCTTGAAGCGTTCCTCCACCTTGAGCTGTAACCGATTTTGTTTGCGATTTTTGTTCTGAGAAAACTCCAGTAAAGGTTGTTTTTCCAAATTGCAATTGTGCTTTAACTCCAAATAAGCTTTGCGCACCTCTTACTAAAGAATTTGATAATGGAAAACTTACGTTACCTACTTCTATTTTCTGAATAATATCATCTTCTGTAGGTGTGTATTCTAATTTAATAAGGTTTTGAAATGCAAAAGTAGATTGTGTATCGTAATTTACATTTACGTTTAAACGCGTTCCTACTTTTCCTTGTAAACCAACGCTAATTCGTTGATCAAAATCAAAACTTGTTGTTTTTCTATTTCTAGGAGAGAAAGAAGGATTATCTTGTTTTGTAAAACGAACTCCTAAATCTAATTCTACAGAACCAGTAGGTTTTACATCAATTGTATTACTACCAAAAATAGATTCAAAAAATTTAGAATTTACATAATATCTTGGTAATAAATCTTTTTTAGCTTCTTCAGAACCTGCTTTTTTACCATCCATTGCAGCTGATTTCTCTTGATAGTATTTTCGCATTTGCTCGCGCAATACAAGCTCTTGATACTGTTTTGGTGTAAGTATCATAGGATACCTAATATTAAAACCATCAACAGAACTCGTATAAATATAACGATCAGAAGCTGGGTCGTAAACATATCTATCTAAAATACTCACAGGATTAGGCATACTTAACTTACCTAAATCAACGCCAGTTTTAACAGTATCTTTCTCTTCTTCGTCTACTTGTGCTTGTAACGAAAAAGAAAAAAAGATACATAATAATGCAAGACTATATTGTAATTTATTTACCGCCTTTATGTTAATGTTTTTCAAGTTTTATAAATTTTTTAAAGCTTGTTTTATTAAGTTTTCTACAGAGGCATTTGGGGTTTCTCTTATAATTTTATCGATTACTTTTTCGGCTGCTTTTCTTGCAAATCCTAAAACTTCTAAAGCAGATAACGCTTCATCTTTATTTGTATTGCTTTCAATGACCGAAACTTCATCTAAATTGTACACTTTTAACACTTTTTCTTTCAAATCTAGGATAATTCTTTGTGCGGTTTTAGCTCCAATTCCTTTCATCGATTGAATCGTAGCCACATCATTTGCCGCAATAGCCTGAATAATCTGAGCCGGCGCCAAAGATGACAACATGGTTCTAGCTGTACTTGCACCCACACCTGAAACCGAAAGCAATAACTTAAAAAGTTCTCTTTCCTGTTTTTCAACAAATCCGAACAAACTATGCGAATCTTCTTTTACTTGAAGAAACGTATATAATTTCAAACTCTCAGAATCTGGAATTAATGAAAAAGTGTGTAATGATATATTAATATGATAGCCCACGCCATTGCAATCAATTACAACTTCGGTAGGTGTTTTTTCAACTAATCTTCCTTGAATATGAGCTATCATACAATGGTATTCTTATTTGTTTTGTTTTCTACTTTTCTCTTGAGCATCTACAACAGCAACTGCTGCCATATTTACCATTTCTTCAACACTTGCACCTAATTGAAAAACGTGAACAGGCTTGTCTAATCCTAAAATAATTGGACCGATAGATTCTGCCTTATTTAACTCTTTCAATAATTTGTAAGTAATATTTGCAGCATCTAAGTTAGGAAAAATAAGTGTATTCACTTTTTTATTTACCAATTTTGAAAATGGGAACTTACTTTTTAGCATTTCTGAGTTCAATGCAAAGTCGGTTTGAATCTCTCCATCTACAATTAAATCAGGAAAATTTTCATGAAGATACGCAACTGCTTGACTTATTTTACTTGGTCCTTCATTGTGCGATGATCCAAAATTAGAATACGAAACCATTGCAATTACTGGCTCCATTCCAAACATTTTTACTGTTTTAGCTGTCATTAAGGCAATTCTAGCTAAATCATCAGCCGAAGGATTAGGGTTAATTGCGGTATCCGACAAGAAAATTGGGCCTCTTGCCGTCATCATCATATTCGTAGTGGCAATTTTAGAAACACCTGGCGCTTTATCAATCAATTGCATTACAGGCTTGATAGTTGTTGGATAACTTCTAGAATATCCTGTTACCATAGCATCAGCTTCACCTGTATTTACCATCATTAAGCCAAAATAGTTACGCTCACGCATCCATTTTTCTGCATCTAATAACGTGATTCCTTTGCGTTTTCTGGTTTCCCAAAAATGCTTCGCATATTCTAATCTTTTAGCTTCAGATTCTTTTGTTTTTGGGTCAAAAATTGGCACTTCGATATCAAAACCAATTTCAGCTTTTAATTCTTTAATGGTTTCTAAATTTCCTAATAAAATTGGGAAACCAATACCTTCTTCATGAACAATTTGAGCTGCTTTTAACACATCGATTTGATCTGCTTCCGCAAAAATGATACGTTTTGGATTCGTTCTTGCTCTATTGGTTAACAAACGAATCATTTTATTATCAGAACCCATTCGCTCTAATAATTCGTCTTTGTATTTTTCCCAATCGGTAATTGGCGCTGTTGCTACACCTGACTCCATAGCGGCTTTGGCTACGGCTGGCGGAACTGCTGCAATTAATCTTGGATCAAAAGGTTTTGGGATGATATAATCGCGACCAAATGTTAATTTGGTTTCGCCATACGCAATATTAACTTGTTCTGGAACCGATTCTTTTGCTAATTCCGCTAAAGCGATAACAGCTGCTTTCTTCATTTCCTCATTAATTTTTGTAGCTCTAACATCTAAAGCACCTCTAAAAATAAATGGAAAACCTAATACATTATTAACTTGGTTAGGATGGTCAGAACGACCAGTTGCCATAATGATATCTTTACGCGTATCAATTGCTAAATTGTAATTGATCTCTGGCGTAGGATTTGCCATCGCAAAAACGATTGGATTATCAGCCATTCCTAACAACATTTCTGGTGTAACGATATCTCCAGAAGATAATCCGATAAATACATCGGCGCCTTTCATAGCGTGAGCTAAATCGTCATAATGTTTATCCGTTGCGTAACGGCGTTGCATATCGGTAACTCTTGGGTCGTCTTTTCTTAAGGCTCCTTTACTGTTGAACATTACAACATTTTCTGGTTTCACACCGAAAGCAACATATAAATTAGCACAAGCAATCGCAGCCGAACCTGCTCCAGAAATGACCATTTTCACTTCTTCCATTTTCTTTCCTGCCAATTCTACTGCATTCAATAAAGCGGCTGATGAAATAATAGCGGTTCCATGTTGGTCATCGTGCATTACTGGAATATTTAATTCTTCAACCAAACGTCTTTCAATTTCGAAAGATTCTGGTGCTTTGATGTCTTCTAGGTTAATTCCTCCGAAAGTTGGAGCGATATTTTTTACCGTTGCAATGAATTCTTCAATATCTTTTGTTCCTACTTCGATATCAAACACATCGATATCAGCGAAGATTTTGAACAACAAACCTTTTCCTTCCATTACAGGTTTTGAAGCTTCTGGACCAATATCTCCTAAACCTAAAACAGCGGTTCCGTTTGAGATTACAGCTACTAAATTTCCTTTTGCGGTATATTTATAAACGTTGTTAACGTCTTTTTCAATTTCTAAACAAGGTTCTGCTACTCCTGGAGAATAAGCCAAAGCTAAATCTCTTTGAGTTGCATATTTTTTTGTGGGAACTACCTGAATTTTTCCAGGTGTTGGTTTTGCGTGATATAATAAGGCTTCTCTACGTTTACTATCTTTATGCATGGTTTTTTATTTTACTAACTTACAAATATAGTAGTATGCGCATAAAATGAGAAATTATTTTGAGATTCTTTTGAAAAATAAATGGATTATTTATTGAAGTTGATTTGGTTTTAGACTTGAAGGAATATTTTACAAAACAAAAATACTTTACTAGTATAAAATATTCATTTAAGGAAAAAATTGGGTTAGCCAACCATTTAACAAATCATCAAAATAGCTTTCAACATATTTTTGATATTTTTTAATAGGTATTTCTTTTAAACCATCTTTTGGAATAAATTTAATTGAATCAGGCGCTGGACATTCAACAAAAAAAGAACTATGCTTCGGATTTTTCTCATCATATACAATAAAATAATTAGTACCTTCCAAAGCTTTTTTACTTGTACTATCCCAAGCTAAATAAATACTATCATTTACTAAATATCTATATTCAATACCACTATTACCGGTACCATAAGTATTACGTAAAGCTATTGCAGTTGTATATTTAGCATTAGCATATAAGACTTTATTTTCATAGTAAATATAATAAACTACAGATAAGTAAATTAAAACTACAAGTAGAAAAATCTTAACCAATGTATTTATTTGTAATTTCATCTATCATTCTATTTTTTCACCAAACCCTTAACCTTCTTAAACCCCGTCATCAACAAAACGGCTACTAATCCAAATGCAATTCCGACACCAAATTCAGCCACTGTTGATGGAATACTATGTGGAATTAAGTGATGTATATATTCAATATTGTGAAGAAAAATACCTCCTGAAACTAATATAAGTGCGATAGTCCCAACAACAGCAAGAAATTTAATAACAAGTGGTAATGCTTTAATCAAAACACCACCTAAAGAAGCTAAAAATCCTTTTTCATTACCTTTTCTCATTAAATAAAAACCAGCATCGTCCATTCTTACAATTAAAGCTACGATTCCGTAAACTCCAACGGTTGCAATAATTGCAACGAAAGTTACACTTAGAATTTGCGTAATTAATTCGTGTTGTTTTTCCATTGCGGTTCCTAAAGCGATGATGACAATTTCAAGCGAAAGAATAAAATCAGTTTTAATAGCCGAACTTACTTTTGCCTTTTCCGAATTTTCATCTGTTTCTTCCAACTTACTTTCTTCTATAACTTCTTCTCCTTTTTTAGCGCGATGAAAAAAGTATTCGATAATTTTTTCTACACCTTCGTAGGCTAAATAAACTCCTCCAATAATTAAAGCTGCTTTTATTGCAGGCGGATACAACCAATTCAAAACAAAAACAACCGGAAGTATAATCAATTTATTGATAAACGAACCTTTTGTAATTGCCCACAACACTGGAATTTCTCTTGAAGCTAAAAAACCCGTTGCTTTTTCGGCATTAACTGCTAAGTCGTCTCCTAAAATTCCAGCTGTTTTTTTGGTTGCTAATTTACTTGTCATTGCTACATCGTCCATCAATGCAGCGATATCGTCTAAGATTGCGAAAAATCCTGATGCCATAATTTTATTTTTTCTTTTTAATAACTCTCAAAACTACAGTAAAGTTTTGAAATTGAAAATATTTTTTGTCTGAAAAACACTATACCATTTTATTTCTTCAAGAAATTGATATTACGAAGTAAGCCTTCATATTTAGTTCGTTTAACCGCAGAATTTTTAAATACCTTTTGAAAAGTATCTACTGTAATTTCTTCCCAATCGGATTTTGAGAAATTTAAAATCTCCTTATTCGTTTGAAAAAGCGGTTCATTATTTGGTTTTGAAAAACGATTCCAAGGACAAACATCTTGGCAAACATCGCAACCAAACATCCAATCATCAAATTTGCCTTTCATTTCTTGTGGTAAATTATCCTTCAATTCGATAGTGAAATACGAAATACATTTACTTCCATCCACGACATAAGGCGCTACAATAGCTTCCGTAGGACAAGCGTCTAAACAAGCGGTACAACTTCCGCAATGGTCGGTTGTTGGTTTGTCATATTCTAATTCCAAATCGATAATTAATTCAGCAATAAAATAAAAAGAACCTACTTTCTGAGTGATGAGATTACTGTTTTTACCAACCCAACCCAAACCACTTTTTGCTGCCCAAGCTTTATCTAAAACTGGTGCTGAATCGACAAAAGCTCTTCCTGAAACTTCACCAATTTCAGTTTGAATGAAATGTAATAATTCCTTTAATTTTTCTTTTATGACGTGATGATAATCTTGTCCGTAAGCGTATTTTGAAATTTTATACGAATCCTGATTTTGAAGTTCGGAGGGATAATAATTCAACAACAGAGAAATGACACTTTTAGCATCATCTACCAAAAGCGTTGGATTCAATCGTTTGTCAAAATGGTTTTCCATGTAACTCATTTGACCGTGCATGTTGTTGTTGAGCCAATTTTCTAAACGAGGTGCTTCTTCTTCGAGAAAACCTGCTTTGGAAATACCGCAAGACAAAAAGCCGAGTCTTTTGGATTCAGATTTTATGATAGATGTCTGATGATGGATGATGGATGACTGGATCACTTATTTTAATTGCGTTTTAAAAGCCAAAGTTCTATTCATCAATTCGAATGACTTAGCATACAAGTAATCAAATTGTTCTTGAGTTATGTAATTTCTCCTTTTTGCTTTATGCAAACACGTTACAACTTCAGCTATTGACCGAACTGAATAATTCAGAAATCTCTTAAATTCAGGAATAGTTTGTTCAACAGAACCTTCAGAAATATTTAATGCAATTGAATCAACAGCTCTTGAAATTTGAGAAGACAAATTATAACGTTCAGTTTGAGGAAAAGAATTAGCGACAGTATTAATTTCTTCTCCAAAATCCATTGCTAATTGCCAAATAATTAATTTTTCAAACTTAAAACTCATATTTTTATATACTTAAAATTTGAAACATCCATTATCAAACATCCATCACCCATCATTAAAAAAGGCCTCCTTGAATGTTATTTTTAATTTTTCCTAAATGCTTATAAGCTTTTTCGGTCACTTCTCTTCCTCTTGGAGTTCGCATAATAAATCCTTCTTGAATTAAAAAAGGCTCGTATACTTCTTCAATAGTTTCACCACTTTCTGAAACCGCTGTTGCTAGTGTTGATAATCCAACAGGTCCGCCTTTGAATTTTTCGATTATGGTTAATAGAATTTTATTATCCATTTCGTCTAATCCGTGTGCATCCACATTTAAAGCTTTCAAAGCGAATTTTGCGATTTCGATATCGATTTTCCCATTTCCTTTGATTTGAGCAAAATCTCGCACACGACGCAATAAAGCATTAGCAATACGAGGTGTTCCTCTACTTCTACCGGCAATTTCAATAGCTGCTTCCATTGTAATTGGCATCTTTAAAATCGATGAACTACGTTGCACAATTGTGGTTAATAATTCGGTATTGTAATATTGTAAACGGCTTTGAATTCCAAAACGAGCACGCATTGGTGCCGTTAATAATCCAGAACGAGTGGTAGCTCCAACTAAAGTAAAAGGATTCAAATTGATTTGAACCGTTCTAGCATTTGGACCCGATTCAATCATGATATCAATCTTGAAATCTTCCATCGCAGAATACAAATATTCTTCTACAATTGGACTTAAACGATGAATTTCATCAATAAATAAAACATCGCGCTCTTCAAGATTCGTTAGTAATCCAGCTAAATCACCTGGTTTATCCAAAACTGGTCCTGATGTAATTTTGATTCCAACTCCCAACTCATTTGCTAAAATATTTGCCAACGTAGTTTTTCCTAAACCTGGAGGTCCATGAAACAAGGTGTGGTCTAACGCTTCTTTTCGCAAATTAGCCGCTTGTACAAAAACAATTAGGTTTTCTAATACTTGCTCTTGTCCGGAAAAATCATCGAAACTTAGTGGGCGTAATGCCTTTTCGATATCAATATCTTGCGGAGAATAGGATTCTTTATTGGGATTTAAATTATCGTTCATAAAAGCAAAGATAAGTAAAGTTATAAAACAAAAACCTCTCCGATTGGAGAGGTTTGTATGATTGTGGAAAAAATCTTAATGATGTAAAACTTCTTCTCCTTCTTTCATTGGTGTAACTTGAGTAACGAAGTCTTCATCGTGACCTGGTTTACTGTAATCATAAGGCCATCTGTGTACTTCAGGAATTTCTCCAGGCCAGTTTCCGTGAATGTGTTCCACTGGTGTAGTCCATTCTAAAGTATTCGATTTCCAAGGGTTTTGAGTTGCTTTCTTACCGTAGAAAATACTATAGAAGAAGTTCCAAAAGAATACAATTTGGAAAGCTGCTCCTACGATTGCAAACATGGTAATTAAAACGTTTACGTCTGCTAATTCATCAAATAATGGAAAAGCTGAGTTTGTATAATAACGTCTTGGTAAACCAGCCATTCCAATAAAGTGCATTGGGAAGAAAACTCCGTAAGCACAAATAGCAGTTACCCAGAAGTGAACGTAACCTAAGTTTTTGTTCATCATTCTACCAAACATTTTAGGGAACCAGTGGTAAACACCAGCAAAGAATCCGTAAAGTGCAGAGATACCCATTACTAAGTGGAAGTGAGCTACTACGAAATATGTATCGTGAACGTTAATATCTAAAGTTGAATCTCCAAGAATAATACCTGTTAAACCTCCAGTGATGAAAGTAGATACTAATCCGATAGAGAATAACATTGCAGGATTTAATTGTAAGTTACCTTTCCAAAGTGTTGTAATGTAGTTGAACGCTTTTACAGCTGATGGAATTGCAATTAATAATGTTGTAAAGGTAAATACCGAACCTAAGAAAGGATTCATACCTGAAATAAACATGTGGTGACCCCAAACAATAGTTGATAAGAATGCAATTGCTAAGATAGAAGCAATCATTGCACGGTAACCAAAAATTGGTTTTCTAGAGTTGGTAGCAATAATTTCAGAAGTAATACCTAAAGCTGGTAATAATACGATGTAAACTTCAGGGTGACCTAAGAACCAGAATAAGTGCTCGAATAATACTGGAGAACCTCCTTGGTAATGTAAAACTTCACCTTGAATGAAAATATCTGACAAGAAGAATGATGTTCCAAAACTTCTATCGAAAATTAATAATAAAGCCGCAGAGAATAATACTGGGAAAGATACAATACCAATAATAGCTGTTACGAAGAAAGCCCAAACTGTTAAAGGCAATCTTGTCATCGTCATACCTTTAGTTCTTAAGTTGATTACTGTAACTACATAGTTCAAAGATCCCATTAATGAAGATGCAATGAAAATAGCCATAGAAGCCAACCATAAAGTCATACCTAAACCTGATCCAGGAATAGCTTGTGGTAAGGCACTTAATGGAGGATAAATTGTCCAACCTGCAGATGCTGGTCCTGATTCTACGAATAAAGAAGCAATCATAATAACACAAGAAATGAAGAACATCCAGAAAGAGAGCATGTTCATAAATCCTGAAGCCATATCACGTGCTCCAATTTGTAATGGAATTAACAAGTTACTAAATGTACCACTCAAACCAGCGGTAAGTACAAAGAATACCATGATTGTTCCGTGAATAGTTACCAAAGCAAGGTAAATATCGTTACGCATTACTCCATCTGGTGCGAAATTATCTCCTAAGAATACTTTGAAAATTTCGAAAGATTCTTCAGGCCATGCAATTTGCATACGGAAGAATAAAGATAAAACAACTCCAACAATACCCATCAATAAACCTGAAATAAGGTATTGCTTCGCTATCATTTTGTGATCCAAACTAAAAATATATTTAGTTATGAAAGTTTCTTTATGATGACCGTGATCGTGTGACATACTAATACTATTATATTTAATATAAAATAACTTATTTAATAACTTGAGCTACAACTTTAGTTGAATCTACCGCTACTGCATTAGTAGCTTCGGCTGGAGCAACTGCAGGTGCAGGAGCATTAGCTTCTTTCCATTGTTGTGCTAATGTAGGCTTTTCTGTTAACCATTTTTTGAAATCAGCAGGTGTATCAACTACAATTTTCATTTGCATATTGTAGTGAGATGCACCACAAATTTTATTACATAATAATAAATAATCAAATGTATAAGGGTCTAAAGCTACACCACCTTCAGCAACAATTTTCTTACTGTTTTTAGTTCTGATTTTGTTGATTTTATCAACTTTAGCCATTATAGCTTCATCAGATCTCATATCAGCAGTTGTAACTGTTGGAGTAAATGAAAACTGAGTAATCATACCAGGAACACAGTTCATTTGTGCTCTAAAATGAGGCATATAAGCCGAGTGTAAAACGTCTTGAGAACGCATTTTAAAAATTACTCTTTTTCCTACTGGTAAATGTAATTCAGTAACTACTTTATCATCTTGAGCAGCTGGATCAGCTAAATCAACTCCTAAAGTGTTGATACCTTCAATTAATCTTACGTTTGCTTTACCTAATGTTTTATCATCACCAGCATAACGTGCTTCCCAACCAAATTGTTTTGCATATAATTCGATAACGATTGCATCTTGTTCATCTTCTTTGTCAACAAACATAATGTCGTTCCAAGTATATAAACCGTACATAATTAAACCTGCTAAAACGATAACTGGAATAATTGTCCAAATAGCTTCTAACTTGTTGTTATCTGCAAAGTATAATGCTTTTTGACCTTCTTTACCTCTATATTTGAAAGCAAAGTAGTGCAATAAGAACTGAGTAATAGTTTGTACGAAGAAAATCAACGCCATAGAAATAGCCATCAAATTATCTACGTCTTTACCATGCTCAGAAGCAGGAGTACCTAATACTAAATCTCCCCAAGCATATAATGAATAAATAGTGAATACATAAATGAAACCTACAAAGGCAAACATTAAGTAACCATTAACACTATTATCTTTGTCATTTGCAATTTCGTCATTGTCTGAAGAACCGCCAATTTGGGTTAAATCAAAAATTTTAGTTAATTGCCAAACTGCAATACCGACTAGAACTAAAATTATAAATACCAAGAAACTTGTCATTTTTATTTCTTTTTAACTATTAATAATGAAAATGTTTACTTTCCTCAATTAAAGGATTTCCTTTTGGAACTAATGGAGCCTTAGTTAAAGCTGTAAATACAACGAAGATAAATAAACCTAAGAAGAACATTAAAGCTCCAATTTCAGGAATACCAATAAACCATTGATCACCAACTGTTGCAGGCATAATCATATTGAAGAAATCAATATAATGTCCAAATAATATTACAATACCTGCCATAACTACAATCCAAGTTAAACGTTTGAAATCTGTATTGATTAAGATTAACAATGGGAAAATGAAGTTTAAAGCTAACATTCCGAAGAAAGGTAATTTGTAGTGTTCGATACGAGTTACGAAATAAGTAACCTCTTCTGGGATATTTGAATACCAAATCAACATGAATTGAGAGAACCATAAGTATGTCCAGAAAATACTGATACCAAACATAAATTTAGCTAAATCGTGAATGTGACTTGTATTTACATGCTCTAAATATCCTTTAGATTTTAAGTATAAAGTGATCATTGCAATAACAGTAATTCCGCTTACGAAGAAACTTGCAAATACATACCATCCAAATAAAGTACTGTACCAGTGAGGGTCAACAGACATAATCCAATCCCAAGACATGATAGACTCAGAAACGATGAAGAATACTAAGAAGAAAGCAGCTAATTTGAAATTTCTCTTGTAAGGTGCATTATCTTCAGCGCTATCTTGAGCGATAGAATTTTTCACAAATTTGAAACGAACGTAATTCCAAACAATTAAAATGATAGCAGCAGTTCCTAAGAATCTTCCAACACTTAACCATCCTTTTTTAAGGAAAATTAATTTATCAAATTTAACCGATTCAGGGTTAACAACTTCTGGATCCATCCATACAAATAAATGATTCCAGTGCATTCCTGCAGCAACTAATAATACGAAGAAAATAATAGAACCAGGTAATAAATACGCAGTAATACCTTCCATTACTCTAAATAAAATTGGAGACCAACCTGCTTGAGCCGCATATTGAATTGCATAAAATGCTAAAACTCCAACTGAAATTAACATAAAGAAGATACAAGCCACGTACAAAGCAGCCCATGGCTTGTTTTGTAATTGGTGTAATACATGTTCTAAATGTGCTTTATGGTCATCGTGAGAATGAGCGTCTGCTTTAGTGTGAGCATCATGATTGTCTGCATGCGCTGGAGCTTCTGCAACAGCTACAACAGCAGCAGTATCTACAGCATGTGCAGTAGAATCAACTGTAGTGGTGTGAGCTTCTGCATGTGTTGAATCTGCTACATGAGCAACAGCAGCTTTTACTGTATCTGCTACAACATGAGCATCTTCAGCATGTGGAGCAACTTTCTCTACATGAGCAGCTTCATGATCATGATGACTATCTGCTAATAATTTTTCTACATCCTCAATCGTTTTAGGAGCTGCCATGAAACCAATTCCAATACCAATTGCACCTAAAATCATTAGGACGAATGAAAAAGTTTTTAATTTACTTGAAAACGTGTACATATCTATTATTTTCAAAAAGTTTTACTATTATAATCCAGCTTTTAATTTTAAAACGTAGTCTGCAACTACCCAACGTTCTTCTTGAGACAATTGGTTAGCATGAGAACCCATAGAGTTTAATCCATAAGTAACTACGTGAAAAATACTTCCGTCTGTAATTTCTCTATCTTTATAACTTGGTACTCCAAGGAATTTTTCTTTAACTACTAAGTTTCCTTTTCCATCACCTTTATCACCGTGGCAAATTGCACAATAAACAGTGTATAATTCTTTAGCTTTATCAGGGTTGATAGCTGTAGAATCTAATGGAGATTTTAAAGTTGCTTTAGCTAAAGCATAACCTTCTGGTGTATTTGGAATATCGTAAGGTACAAAACCTCTTTTAATTGATCCCTTAGCAGGTATTTGAGCTTCTACTCCACCTTTAAACACATCATGCTCTGAATATGTTTCATAAGAAACCGCTTCATACATATTTGGGAAAAACTGATAGTTAGGTTTTGCTTTATCGAAACATGAAGTTGCCATGAAAGACAAACCTACTACTGCTACTATTTTATATAAACTTTTCATAACTATCTATTAATGCTTTTCTACAACTTTAACTTCAACTGCTCCAGTATTTGTAAAGAAAGAAACTAATTCTTCTTCGTTACCGTGAATTCCAACTTCCATTAAGAAATGGTCATCTGTAGTTCTTACATCTGGATTCTCAGCTTGTTTAAAAGGCCATAATTTACTTCTCATATAAAAGGTAATAACCATTAAGTGAGCTGCAAAGAAAACGGTTCCTTCAAACATAATAGGCACAAATGCAGGCATATTATCAATATAACTAAAACTTGGTTTACCTCCAATATCTTGAGGCCAATCTTGAATCATGATATAATTCATCAAGGCAGTGTAAATTGAAAGTCCAATTAATCCATAAATAAATGCACAGATAGCAATTCGTGTTGGAGCTAACCCCATGGCTTTGTCCAATCCGTGAACTGGAAAAGGTGTATAAATTTCTTCGATATGATGATGAGCTGCTCTTGTTTGTTTAACAGCATCCATTAAAACATCATCATCATTATATATAGCGTGTATTACTTTATTACTCATGATATTAATGATTATCTGAATGATTATGATCGTGTTGTTCTCTTTCTGCCTTGTAGTTATCTCCAGAAGATTTTAAGATTGTCTTAACCTCTGCTTGAGCAATTACAGGGAAACTTCTAGAATATAATAAGAATAATACGAAGAAGAATCCGATAGTTCCAATATAGATACCAGCATCAACAAAAGTTGGTTGGAACATAGTCCATGAAGATGGTAAATAATCTCTGTGTAATGAAGTTACGATAATTACGAAACGTTCAAACCACATTCCTACGTTTACTACGATAGAAATAATGAATGACGCCATAATATTAGTTCTAATTTTCTTAGACCACATAACTTGTGGAGAAATTACGTTACAAGTCATCATTAACCAGTATGACCACCAGTAAGGACCAGTTGCTCTGTTTAAGAATGCATATTGTTCATACTCAACTCCAGAATACCAAGCTACGAATAACTCCGTAATATAAGCACAACCTACGATAGAACCTGTAATCATAATTACGATGTTCATTAACTCAATATGTTGTACAGTGATATAATCTTCTAAGTTAGACACTTTTCTCATGATGATAAGAAGTGTATTTACCATTGCAAATCCTGAGAAAATCGCTCCAGCAACGAAGTATGGAGGTAAGATTGTTGTATGCCATCCTGGAATTACAGAAGTAGCAAAGTCAAAGGATACAATAGTGTGTACAGAAAGTACAAGTGGAGTTGCTAAACCAGCTAATACAAGAGAAACCTCTTCAAAACGTTGCCAATCTTTAGCTCTACCAGACCATCCAAAAGAAAGGATAGAATATACTCTTTTTGTAAAAGGAGTTACTGCTCTATCACGTAGCATAGCAAAGTCAGGTAATAAACCAGTCCACCAGAAAACTAATGATACTGATAAATAGGTAGAAATTGCGAATACGTCCCATAATAATGGTGAGTTAAAGTTAACCCATAATGATCCGAATTGATTTGGAATTGGTAATACCCAGTAACCTAACCATGGGCGACCCATGTGAATGATTGGGAATAAACCTGCTTGCATTACTGAGAAAATCGTCATTGCTTCTGCAGAACGGTTAATAGCCATTCTCCATTTTTGACGGAATAATAATAATACGGCAGAGATAAGAGTTCCGGCGTGACCGATACCTACCCACCAAACGAAATTGGTGATATCCCAAGCCCAACCTACTGTTTTATTTAATCCCCATGTTCCAATACCAGTGGTAACGGTATAAATCATACAACCTAATCCCCATAGGAAAGCGGCTAATGCGATTGAAAATACTGTCCACCATTGTTTGTTTGCTCTACCTTCTACAGGTCTAGCCACATCTACCGTTACATCGTGGTAAGATTTACTTCCTACTACTAAAGGTTTTCTAATGGGTGCTTCGTAATGAGACGACATAATCCTTTATATTGTTTCTTTAATTAATACTTATTTATCGTTTCTAACTTTCACGTGGTACATCACGTTTGGTTTTGTTCCGATGTGCTCTAATAAATGATACATTCTGTCAGATTCAACTAATTTAGCAACATCTGATTCTGAATCATTGATATCTCCAAATTTCATAGCACCACTTGAACAAGCTGCAGAACAAGCTGTTTGGAATTCATCCTTACCTACTGCTCTACCTTCACGTTTTGCTTTTAATTTAACCGCTTGAGTCATTTGGATACACATTGAACATTTTTCCATAACTCCACGAGAACGTACATTTACATCTGGATTGATAACCATACGACCTAAATCATCATTCATATGATAATCAAACTCGCTGTTTTTGTTATATAAGAACCAGTTGAAACGTCTTACTTTGTATGGACAGTTGTTAGCACAGTAACGAGTACCAACACATCTGTTGTATGCCATGTGGTTTTGACCTTCTCTACCATGTGATGTTGCAGCTACTGGACATACTGTCTCACAAGGAGCGTGATTACAGTGCTGACACATTACAGGTTGGAAAGCTATTTGAGGATTTTCTGAAGGATCTTCCATACTTGAGAAAGTATCGATAGAATTCATTAATCCAGCAGCAGATTCTTTTAATTCAATATCACCTGCAAAAGTCTCTTTAGAAGAATAATATCTGTCGATACGTAACCAGTGCATATCTCTACTTCTTCTAACTTCAGCTTTACCTACAACTGGTACGTTATTCTCAGCGTGACATGCAATAACACATGCTCCACATCCTGTACAAGCGTTTAAGTCAATAGATAAGTTAAAGTGGTGTCCAACACTTCTGTCAAAAGAATCCCATAAGTCAACTTCTGTAGCAGCTGTTGGTTTGTGATCTAATGACACCATTGGAACTGGATTCCAAACTTTAGCGTCTTTAGTATTGAAAACTTCTAATGTAGTTTCTTTGATAATATCACCTCTACCCATTAATGTTTTTTGCAACTGAACACAAGCAAATTCATGCTCTCCATCAGCAACAGTAATAGTAGCAGATTGATTTGAGTTTAAGTTAGCGTATAAAGCATAAGCATTAACACCTACTTGCATCTCTTCTTTTAATCCTAATTTTTTACCATATCCAAAAGCTAAACCTAAAGTTCCTTTTGCTTGACCTGGTTGAATAATAACTGGTACATTTTCTAAAGTAGCATTTCCTACTTTAATAGTTGCATAACTTCCGTTTAAACCTCCGTTAGCTACATTCCAGTTTTTGAATCCATTTGCTTCAGCATCTGCTTTAGACATAGTTACGTAGTTATCCCAAGATACTCTTGTAATAGGATCTGGGAATTCTTGTAACCAAGGATTGTTTGCTTGTTGCCCATCTCCCATTCCAACTTTAGAATATAATACTAAATCGAAATTAGAAGATTTTGCTTGCGCTAAAGCTGAAGCTGCAGAAGCATAATCAGCAGAAGCTGCAGTTAATGGACTTGCTACAGAAGCAACAAAACCATCATGAACTGCTTGATTCCAAGATTTTCCAGCTAAAGAAGTAGCAGAAAAAGATTTTAAGAAATCATAATAAGCAACTGTATTATCTGTCCAAGTTAACAAAGCGTCTTGGAACTGTTTTGTATTGAATAAAGGACGAATCGTTGGTTGCATGATGCTGTAATTACCTCTAGTAATTGTAACATCACCCCAAGACTCTAAATAATGTGGAGCCGCAGCAGCAATTGTAGTCAAAGTTGAAGTTTCATCTTCTTTCATTGAGAAAGCAACAGAAAGTTTAACTGATTTTAAAGCTGCAGCGAAATCTTTAGAATTTGCTAAAGTGTAAGCCGGATTAACTCCGTTCATAATTAACGTATGAACTTTTCCAGCTTTCATATCTGCTACTAATTGAGCAACCGCTTTCGCATCACCTTTTCTTGTAAGGATAGCGTCAGAAGGATTAAAAGCTGCAGATTGCAATGCGTTGTTAATAGCTAAAACTACTAATTGTGCATTTACATCATCTAAACCAGTAACAACAACTCCTTTGCTTTTAGCATCGTTAAGTTGTTTAGCCGCTTTAGCAATTTGAGCATTTTTAGGTTGAGCACCACTTACAACAGCATAATATAAATCTGCTAAAGCTTGTTTTTGTTGCGCAACTGTCATTGGAATTCTAACATCTGCATTAGCACCTGCTAAAGACATATTAGATTCAATTTGAATATGTTTAGACATCATTCCGTTTTTAGGAATACGACCTTGAGCATATCCTGCATCAAAACCTCCTCCTTGCCAATCTCCTAAGAAATCTGCACCAACAGAAACGATAACGTCTGCTTTTGAAAAATCATAATTAGCTAAAGCTCTTACACCGTAAACTGCTTGAAAAGCATCTAAAGCGTTTGATTCAGAAACTGCATCATAAACAACATGTTTCGTTGTTGGATATTTAGCAACCAAAGAAGCAATTAAAGCATCAGTTGAAGGACTTGCCATAGTGTTTGTTAACACCACTACATTTCCACCTTTTGCTTTAGCATCTTCTAAACTAGCTTTAACTTTAGTGTTTACGTCAGCCCAAGTTGCATCTTTACCAGCAATTTTAGGTTGTTTTAAACGTAAACTATCATATAATGAAAGAACAGAAGCGTGAACTCTTGCATTTGCTCCAGTTTTTGCTCCTTCTAAATTATTGTTCTCTACTTTAATAGGACGACCCTCACGAGTTTTGATTAAAATATTAGCAAAATCAAAACCATCAGCCATTGTTGTTGCATAATAATCAGCAACACCAGGAATAATTTCTTCTGGTTGAACTACGTAAGGAATTGACTTTACAACAGGACCTTCACAAGCCGCTAATGAAGCTGCAGCAGTGCTAAATCCAACATATTTTAAAAAGTCACGACGAGTAGTTGACGAAGCAGATAAAGATTCTTTATCTCCTAAGAATTGGTCAACCGGAATTGGTTCCACAAACTCGTTGTTTCTTAGCGTCTCAACAATAGAGCTATTTTCGTTTAGCTCTTCAACACTTTTCCAGTATTTTTTGTTTGATGCCATTGTATAGTATATTAGCTTCTTAAATTATTTTATTAATAGTGACATTTACCACATTCTAAACCTCCCATTTGAGCCGCAGTTAACTGAGATACTCCGTATTTTTTAGAAAGTTCTTCATGGATTTTTTTGTAGTAAGCATTATCTTCTACTTTCACATTTGTTTCTCTGTGACAGTTGATACACCATCCCATTGTTAATGGAGCATGTTGTTTCATGATTTCCATTTCTTCAACTGGACCGTGACAAGTTTGACACTCAACACCTGCAACAGTTACGTGTTGTGAATGGTTGAAATAAACGTGATCTGGTAAATTATGAATTCTAACCCATTTAACTGGTTTAGTTTTTCCTGTGTATTTTTGTAATGACTTATCCCATCCAACTGCATCATATAATTTAGCAATTTCACCATCGTAAAATGCTTTTGAATGCTCTTCAGTTGCAGTAGTTTCAGCTACTTCACTAATGTTTTTGTGACAGTTCATACAAACATTCAACGAAGGAATGTTAGAATGTTTTCCAACTCTTGCAGCTGAATGACAGTATTTACAGTCAATTCCATTTTCACCAGCATGAATTCTGTGTGAATAGTGAATTGGTTGTACTGGCTCATACCCTTGATCTACACCAATTTGCATCATCCATCCGTATGCAAAGTAAGCAGAAACCAACAATAACAAGACTGCAGAAACTAAAACTAAGAATTGATTTTTAGCATACGCTCTGAAAAGATTTAATACAGAACGATCTTTTTGCTCAACTTCTAATCCTTTAGCACTAGCAATTTTAGTTAACATATTGTTCACCAAGAACAACATAACAACTAACATCATCATTACTAAAGAAAGCACTCCTAATATCACATTATTAGAAACACCAGAATCAGCAGTTGCTTCACCCGCTACAGGCGCACCAGGCACAACTGCAGGAGCAGCAGGAGCTGGCTCAGAAGTATAAGCTAAAATATTGTCAATATCTTCATTTGACAATTGTGGAAATGCAGTCATTGGAACTTTGTTGTTCTCTTCAAAAACTTTTACAGCTTGCGCATCTCCTGACTTGATTAATTCTCCACTATTTTTAATCCATTTGTACAACCACTCTTTGTCATACTTAGAACCAACGTCACGAAGTGCAGGACCCGTAGCTTTTGCGTCTAATTTATGACATGCGGCACAATTGGTATTAAATAATTCTTTACCCTTTGCTGCATCCTGAGAGAACGCAGATAAAGAAGTTACTAGCACGAATGCTAAACTGAAGAAAATCCTTGAAAACGATTTATGGTTACCCACCTTTTTCATATTTAAAATGATTATCGACTTAATTTGGTATACTTTTAGATATACCCTTATCTAAAAAAACACGTTATTTTTTCAAAACTCCGACAAAAATACAATATTCGAACTATTATTAAAACCTTAATTTTATCTTAAAATGTAATTTATATTTGTTCTAAATAATATTCAAGCGTCTGATTCTCGTCTTAAATTGTATTTTTGTATTAAAATCATTTGTATATGAAAAACTTATCAAAACATAACTTATTGTACGTCTTTATTCTATCTTCATTTTTCTGCACAGTATCTAATGGTCAGGAGGTAAAAACAAACGTTTCTGTTGATCCAAAAATCGACCAATTGTTAAAAGAAAAAAGAAAACTAAACAGCAGTTTATTTTTAAATGAAGGTTATAAAATTCAGATTTTTTATGGAAACAGCGAAGAGTCTAAAAAGAAATTACTGGAATTTAAAAAAGAATTTAAAGACCTTGATGGTACCATCATTTTTAATAGTCCAAATTATAAAGTATGGATTGGAAATTTCAAAACAAGAATTGAAGTTGAACGCGCAATGGTAGATATTAAGAAAAAATATCCAACAGCTTTAATCATCAAACCTTCGAATTAAAAATAGATAAAAACAAAAAAGCCATTCAAATGAATGGCTTTTTTTATTGTTTGTAACTGAATTATTTCAATTTTTTCTTCACTTCAACTTCATGGAATCCTTCGATTAAATCGTACTCACGAATATCGTTGTAGTTTTTAATCTGCATACCACAATCGTATCCTTTAGAAACTTCTTTAACATCGTCTTTGAAACGTTTTAAAGTAGCTAATTCACCTGTGTAAATTACAACTCCTTCTCTAATTAAACGTATTTTAGAGTTTCTGAAGATTTTACCATCGGTAACCATACATCCGGCAATTGTTCCCACTTTAGATACTTTAAACAATTCTCTAATTTCGGCAGTACCTGTAATCTCTTCTTTCATTTCTGGAGATAACATTCCTTCCATAGCGTCTTTTAAGTCATCAATTGCATCGTAAATAATAGAATAGTTACGGATATCGATTTCTTCTTTTTCAGCTAATTGTTTTGCATTTCCTTGAGGACGAACGTTAAATCCGATAATAATTGCATCAGAAGCAGAAGCTAATAATACGTCAGATTCAGTAATTGCTCCAACTCCTTTATGAATAATGTTGATTTGAATTTCTTCGGTAGATAATTTAGAGAATGAATCCGATAATGCTTCAACAGAACCATCCACATCTCCTTTAAGGATAATATTCAATTCTTTAAATTGTCCTAATGCAATACGACGACCAATTTCGGCAAGCGTAATGTGTTTTTGCGTACGAACCGATTGCTCACGTTGTAATTGTGTACGTTTTGATGCAATTTGTTTTGCTTCTCTTTCGTCTTCGTAAACATTAAATTTATCACCCGCTGTTGGCGCACCATCTAAACCTAATACAGATACTGGAGTTGATGGACCCGCTTCTTTGATTTGGTGTCCTCTTTCGTCAAACATAGCTCTAATTTTACCATGATTTTTTCCAGCTAACACATAATCTCCAATGCGAAGTGTTCCTGCTTGTACTAAAATAGTAGAAACATATCCTTTTCCTTTATCTAACTGAGCTTCAACAACTGTTCCAAGCGCAGGTTTTTTTGGATTTGCAGTAAGTTCTAAAACTTCTGCTTCCAATAATACTTTTTCTAATAATTCAGAAACTCCTGTTCCTTGTTTAGCCGAAATATCGTGTGATTGGTATTTTCCACCCCAATCTTCAACTAATAAATTCATTCCAGCTAATTGCTCTTTAATTTTTTCTGGATTAGCCGCTGGCTTATCTACCTTATTAATAGCAAAAATCATAGGAACACCAGCCGCTTGTGCGTGACTGATTGCTTCTTTTGTTTGTGGCATGATATCATCATCCGCAGCAATTACGATAATAGCGATATCGGTAACTTGAGCTCCACGTGCACGCATCGCGGTAAACGCCTCGTGACCTGGTGTATCTAAGAATGTGATTTTTTCGCCATTTTCTAAAATTACTCCATATGCTCCAATGTGCTGTGTAATTCCTCCTGATTCACCCGCAATAACGTTTGCTTTACGAATGTAATCTAGTAAAGAGGTTTTACCGTGGTCAACGTGACCCATTACAGTAACAATTGGTGCTCTATGAACTAAATCTTCTGGATTATCTTGAACTACTTCTGCAGCTTCTTCAATATCTGTTGTAATGAATTCTACTTCATATCCAAACTCATCAGCAACGATAGATAGTGTTTCAGCATCCAAACGTTGGTTCATAGTAACCATGATTCCAAGCGACATACAAGTTCCGATTACTTTTGTAATTGGCACATCCATTAAAGATGCAATTTCACCTACGGTAACAAACTCAGTTACTTTTAATGTTTTGCTTCCTTCTTCTTGTGCTTGTAATTCATCATCAACACGCTGACGGTGTGAATCTCTTTTATCTCTACGGTATTTTGCCGATTTTGATTTATTACCTTTTCCTTGTAATCTTTCAAGGGTTTCTTTAATTTGGTTTTTAACATCTTCTTCAGAAGGCTCTACCTTTTGAATAATTGGTTTTTTACCTTTATTAAAGCCACCAGCTCCACCACCTTTAACAAACTCTTTCTTAGGTCCGCCAGCGTTATTGTTTGCTCCAAGAGCTCCAGGAGTGCCTGGTTTAACAATACGCTTACGTTTATTCTTATTGTTATTAGCCGCATTTGCTCCACCCGCATTTTGAGCTTGAGGAGTTCCAGGCTTTTTAAAATCTTTTTTAGGATCTTCCTTTTTCTTTTTAGGTTTATCGAACTGAGATAAATCAATTTTTTGACCTGTAAAAGTAGCACCTGATAACTTTTGATATTGCGTTTCAATTTTTACTTCACCCACATCTTCAGAAGGAGTTTCTACTTTTGTCTCAACATCTTTCGTAGGCTTAACAACTTCAACGTTTTTAACAACAGGTGACTCTTCCTTAACTTCCGTTTTAACTGGTTCAGAAACTTTTTCTTCAACAGGCTTAACTTCAACAACAACAGGCTTTTCCTCTGATACAACAACTGGTTTTTCTTCAGAAACTGGTTTTTCAGACTTAACTTCTTGCTTTTTAGGATCTAAATCGATTTTACCAATAGCTTTTGGACCAGACAAAACTGCCTTAGCTTTGATAATCTCTTGTCTTTGACGCTCTTCTTCCTGCAAACGTTTTGCTTCTTGTTCTTTTTCAAGCTCACGTTTAAGTGCCTCTTTCTCTTTTCTTTTTTCTTCACTTACTTCAAGAGAGGCTACCTTATTCCCTTTGTCAGCAGAAAATTGACCGCATAAGACTTTGTATTCCTCTTGTGATATTTTAGCATTTGGACTAGACTCAATTTCATGACCCTTTTCTTTAAGAAAATCCACAGCTCTATCAAGAGAAATATTTAACTCCCTTAAAATTTTGTTTATTCTTATTACTCTTTCTTCAGACATATAACCTTTTTAAAATTCTTTGTATGTTGTGTGTTTTGGTTAAAGAATTATCCTTCTAATTCTTCTTTTAATATATTGATTACATCTAAAATAGTTTCCTCTTCAAGATCTGTTCTTCTTACCAAGTCAGCAACATCTTGATTTAATACGCTTCTAGCTGTATCTAAACCGATTTTTTCAAATTCTTCAATTACCCAAGCTTCGATTTCGTCTGAGAACTCTCTTAATTCTACGTCGTCTTCTTCTTGTGCAATACCTTCTCTTATAACATCAATTTCATAACCTGTTAATAAACTTGCTAATTTAATGTTATTACCACCTCTACCAATAGCTTTAGAAACTTCTTCGATTTTTAAGAATACTTCTGCCGTTTTAGCTTCTTCGTTAATTTTAACTGTAGAAACTTTTGCCGGACTTAATGCTCTTGTAATATATAATTGAGCGTTTGCTGTATAATTAATTACGTCGATATTTTCATTTCCTAATTCACGAACAATTCCGTGAATACGAGAACCTTTCATACCCACACAAGCTCCAACAGGATCAATTCTATCATCATAAGAATCAACTGCTACTTTTGCTTTTTCACCTGGAATACGAACTACTTTTTTAATCGTAATTAAACCATCAAACACTTCAGGAATTTCTTGTTCAAATAATTTTTCAAGGAATTCAGGAGCTGTTCTTGACATGATGATTTGAGGTTTATTACCTTTCAATTCTACATTTTCAATAACCCCTCTTACGTTATCTCCTTTTTTGAAATAATCATTTGGAATTTGTTTTTCTTTTGGTAAAACAATTTCATTTCCTTCATCATCCATCAAAATTACAGCTTTTGGACGAACATGATGCACTTCCGCTGTATAAATATCACCAATTAAATCTTTAAATTGTTTGTAAAGATTTGTATTGTCGTGTTCATGAATCTTAGAAATTAAGTTTTGACGTAGTGCCAAAATAGCTCTTCTTCCTAATTGAATTAATTTTACTTCTTCAGAAACATCTTCACCAACTTCAAAATCAGGCTCGATTCTTCTTGCTTCAGACAAAGAAATTTCAGAATTTGGATCTTCTACTTCACCATCTTCTACAACAACACGATTTCTCCAAATCTCCATATCTCCTTTATCAGGATTAATGATGATGTCAAAATTATCGTCTGATCCATATTTCTTTTTCAATGCATTTCTAAATACATCTTCTAAAATTGCCATTAGTGTAACTCTATCTATGAGTTTGTCGTCTTTAAATTCTGAAAACGATTCAATTAATGCAATATTCTCCATGTCAACTCTTTATTTAAAATGATATTATAACAATTGCTTCTTTTATATTCTCGTAAGAAAGTTCTAGTTTTTTATCTACAGTTTCTTTCCCTTTTCCAATTTTTTTTGGCTCACGTGCCTGCCACTCTAAGGTTATTTTTTCATCATCAGCCATAGTTAATTTAGCTTCAACTTCTTCCGATGTAATGGTTTTAACTTTTAGAGTTCTACCTATATTTTTTATATATTGTCTTACTAATTTCAACGGACTTGAAACACCTGCAGAAGCCACTTCTAATGAAAAATCTTGCTCTTCTCTATCTAAATTATTTTCAACCGCTCTACTTACATCGATACAGTCTTGCAAATTTACACCAAAATCACCATCTAAAATAACACTAATTTTATTAGCTTCATTAATAGATAAATCAATCAAAAAAAGATGCTCACGCTCAGCTAACGCAGCATTTAACACTTCCTGAACTTTATTTTTAAATGTCATATTTTTATAAAAAGAGGCACGCCGTGCGTGCCTCATAATCCTTTGTCTTTTAATAACGTTGCAAATATACAATTTTTTTTGAATTAAAAAAAAGATTGTCAGTTTGGATATTTTTTGTACTTTTATAGTGTAATTCATTTACACCATTAAAATAACCTAAAACAAACTTATGAAACGAATTTTAGTACCAACCGATTTTTCAAAACACGCAGAATACGCATTAAAAGTTGCAGCACAAATTGCTAAAAAGAATGACGGTGAGATTTTTTTACTACACATGTTAGAATTACCAACAACTGGAAATGACGCCGTTACAAGAGCACACGATATCCCAGAATTGATGTTTTTTAAAAATGCAGCTGTAGCCAAATTAGACGAATTAATGGATGCTGACTATTTAGACGGCGTAAAAATTTCAAGAATTATTCAATTTGAAATGGCTTTTGAAGGCATCATCAAAAACGGAGAAGCACATAACGCAGATTTAATTGTTATGGGATCTCATGGAGCAAATGGTTTCCAAGAAATGTTCATTGGTTCAAATACCGAAAAAGTTGTTAGAAACTCTGAAGTTCCTGTGTTAGTTATCAAACGTGAAGAAGATGCTTTCAGCGCAACAAAATTTGTCTTCGCTTCTGACTTTTCAGACGAAATCAAGAAACCATTTGAAAAAGTTGTTGAATTTGTCAACAAATTTGGCTCACATCTTTATTTAGCAAACATCAATACTCCAAACAACTTTAAATCTACTAAAGTTGCTCAAAAACAAATGGATGAGTTTATAGCAAACTTTAAAATTGACAATTATTCTACACACATATACAATGATGTAAATGTAGAAAAAGGGATTTTACACTTTGCAAAAAGTATCGATGCAGATATCATAGGAATGAGCACACACGGAAGAAAAGGTTTATCTCACTTCTTCAACGGAAGCATTAGTGAAGATTTAGTAAATCATGCTAAAAGACCAGTTATTACATTTAAAATCTAATTTTACTAGATTTTAACCGATAAAAAAAAGACCACAATTGTGGTCTTTTTTTATGCTAACTTATAATAAATTAGATACTTATAAAAATGAAAAAACTCCACTTATTTCTAAGTGGAGTTTTGTTGGCCCACAAGGACTCGAACCTTGAATGACGGTACCAAAAACCGGAGTGTTACCATTACACCATGGGCCAATACCTAACAACCTTTTCGATTGCGAGTGCAAATGTAATGCATATTTTTTATTCTGCAAATTTTTCTAAAAAAAATATTAAAAAAATTATTTAACTAATATTATAAACAAAAAAATAGTTTCTTTGTAGGAGAATATAGAAAAACCAATATACAATATGAATTCATTCAACTTTAAAAAGTGGAACACTATTTTAGGATGGTCTGCTTTTATGGTAGCTTTAATTACTTATTCTTTAACCGTTGAACCAACCTTGAGTTTTTGGGATTGTGGTGAATACATCGCAACATCAGCTAATCTTGAAGTTGGCCACCCACCTGGAGCGCCTTTATTTCAGATGCTAGGTGCGTTTTTTGCCATGTTTGCCTTTAGTGCAGACAAAATTGCGCTAATGGTGAACTATCTTTCTGTATTTTCAAGTGCTTTTACTGTTCTTTTTATGTTTTGGTCGTTAACCATCTTATTGAAAAAAGTAATCGTAGGCGAAAAAGAACTTTCTGCAAACAATGCTGTAATGATTTTAGGTAGTGCGACAGTCGCTTCTTTATCGTTTACATTTACCGATAGCTTTTGGTACAATGCCGTAGAAGCCGAAGTATATGCGATGGCTACATTTTTAATAGCATTATTGTTCTGGCTAGGATTACGTTGGGAACAAGAAATAAACACGCCTCGCGGCAACAAGTGGCTACTAATAATTTCATTAGTTATTGGACTTTCTTTTGGAGTTCACTTTATGGCACTACTTACTTTTCCAGCTATTGGATTTCTATATTTCTTTAAAAAATACAACAACATTACCGTTAAAAGTTTCCTGATTGCAAACGTTGTCATTATTGCAATTTTACTTTTTATCTTTAAGCTTTTACTTCCTTACACATTAGCTTTCTTTGGTAAAACCGAAATTTTCATGGTAAACAACCTTGGAATGCCATTTAACTCAGGAACTATTTTTGCTTTTATTTTAATTGTTGCTGCTTTCTATTTTGGATTAAATTACACCAAGAAAAAAGGACATGTTTTTTATAACACTTTAATTTTATCAACTCTTTTTATCTTGATTGGATTTTCAACTTGGATGATGTTGCCAATTAGAGCCAATGCTAACACTCCAATCAACGAAAACAAACCATCAGATGCTGCAGAGGTTTTAGCTTACTATAATCGTGAGCAATATGGAGAACAAAAATTATTCTACGGACCTCAATTTTCTGATACTTATTCAGGCTTAGATCCTGTTACTCCGTATTTAGACGACAAACCTAATTACGAACGTGATTATAAAACAAAAAAATACATCATTACTAACGACTATATCAACGCAAAACAAAACACCGATGATGCCCACAAAGCATTATTACCAAGAATGTGGAGCAATGAACACAGAGAAAATTATATGATTTTTACTGAACCACTAGAGTTTAGAATTAATCCAGAATATGCTCATGAAGATGAATTAGTCAATATTGTAACCCAATTTAGAAAAGCCTATCAAGCTGGCGAAATTGACGAAGAAGACTATGACAAATTCTTAAAAGGTTATGGAGAATACTTAATTGTAGAGAAACCTACATTTTTTAATAATATAAAATTCATGATCCAATATCAATTTGGATATATGTATGTGCGCTATTTACTTTGGAATTTTGTTGGAAGACAAAGTGATGTTCAAGGAAAATATGACAACACACATGGAAATTGGTTAAGCGGTATCAACTTTATCGACGAGATATTCATTGGAACGCAAAAAAACCTACCACCTGACATGCAAAACAACAAAGGAAGAAATACCTATTTCTTTTTACCATTTATTTTAGCAATCATTGGAATGGTTTTTCATGCCAAAAGAGACATTAAGAGTTTCTATGTTTTACTCGTTTTATTCTTATTTACAGGTTTAGCCCTAAAAGTGTACTTAAACGAAAGACCTTTTGAACCTAGAGAAAGAGATTATGCATTAGTCGGGTCTTTTTATGTATTTGCTATGTGGATTGGTTACGGAATTTATGCCATTTTCGACACTTTAAAGAAATACATCCAACCTAAAATTGCTATTCCAGTTGTATTAGCTACATCGTTATTAGCTTCACCAGTAGTATTAGCAGCTCAAAACTGGGACGACCATGATCGTTCCAATAAAGATACTGCTTTAACAATGGCAAAATCTTATTTAGATTCATGCGAACCAAATGCTATTTTATTTACAATAGGTGATAACGACACTTTCCCTCTTTGGTACATGCAAGAAATTGAAGGATATAGAACTGATATTCGAATTGTAAATACGCAATTATTTATGACTGATTGGTATATCGATCAAATGAAAATGAAAGCACACAATTCTGACCCTATTCCGAGCTCATTTAACAGAGAACAATACAAAGGAAGTAACAGAGATTACAGTTTGTATGTAGAAAGAACAAAAGACCCTCTATTATTAGATGACATGCTTAAATTTATAGCATTAGATGATGAAAGAGCCAAAATTGAATTAAACAATGGACGCAAAATAAATTACTTCCCATCTAAAAAAATAATACTTCCTGTTGATAAAGCAACTGTAATTAAAAATAAAGTTGTTTCAGAAAAATTCTATGATTCAATTGTACCAGCAATAGAATTTGAAATTAAAGATGATGCACTTTATAAAAACAGATTAATGATGTTAGACATTGTGAATCAAAACAACTGGAAACGCCCAATTTATTTCACAGGTGGAAGTTTTGGTGAAGATGATTATTTGTGGATGAAAAATTATTTACAATTAGATGGAATGTGTTTTAAACTAGTTCCAATTAAAACCCCTGTAGATTCTCCAAGCCCAATGAAAATGGGTCAAATTGACTCTGAAAAAATGTACAACATTGTAATGAAATTTGATTGGGGCAATAGTGGTAAACCTATTATTTATCATGATGTTGAAACTCGCAAAAATAGCATTAGCTACAGAACTAACTTAGCTCGACTAATGGAAACCTTAATCAATGAAGGTAAATTAGACAAAGCCGAAAAAGTAATTGATTTAGCAATGGAAAAAATGCCAATTCAATATTTCGAATATTATTCTATGTTAGAACCATTTGCAATGGGATATTACGAAGTTGGTAAAAAGCAAAAAGCTAGAGATATCATTTCTGAGGTAATTAAGAAATATCAAGAAAATCTAACTTTTTACAACAGCTGGAAACCAAGCGAACAAAACTTTAGCGCTATGGATATTGTTACCGACATCGAACAGTATAGAAGTTTACTTCAAGCCGCAAAAAATGCTAATGATATGGAGTTTTATAACAAAGAAAAAGTGAAGTTTAACAATTTCAATAAAATGTTTCAACGTTTCGGTAGAGATATGGAATAACACTTTATAAATAATTAAAATGTTCCAAATGAGAGAAATTTCGTTTGGAACATTTTTTTTATGCTAATTTTACAACATGAACTTCAATTGGGTAAAAACAAATAGACTTATTAAAAAGGTTTTTTCTAATCTGGTTTGGGATATTCCAAATTCGGATAAAAAAATCTATTTAACGTTTGATGATGGTCCAATTCCTGAAGTAACCGAATGGGTTTTAGATCTTTTAAAATCGGAAGACATTAAAGCAACTTTCTTTTGTATTGGTGACAACATCAAAAAACATCCAGAAGTTTACAAAAGAATACTTACTGAAGAACATCAAACCGGTAATCACACTTTCAATCATTTAAATGGATGGAAAACCAATACACAGAATTACGTAGAGAACTTTAAGTTATGTAAAACTGAATACTTAAAACTCCCGATAGCTATCGGGACTGAACACTCTTTTTTATTCCGTCCTCCTTACGGAAAAATCAAACCAAGTCAATCAAAAGCTATTCGACAATTAGGATACAAAATAATTATGTGGGATGTATTGAGTTATGATTTTGACTCAACCATTTCAGTAGAAAAATGCTTAGAAAACGTAATTTCAAATACAGAACAAGGAAGCATTATCGTATTTCACGATAGTTTAAAAGCAGAAAAAAATCTGAAATATGCATTACCAAAAGCAATACAAATTTTAAAAAATAAGGGGTTTGTTTTCGATGTGATTTCCTAGGCTTGTTCTTGCACTAAAGAAATCAAAGTGTTGGCATCAAGTTCACCGCTTTGTCTCCATACCATTTGACCTTCTTTATAAATCATTAAAGTAGGTAAGCCTTTAATACGAAGCGCCTCAGCTAATTCCTGATTTTTATCCACATCAATTTTAATTACACGCGCTTTGTCTCCTAAAGCAGCTGCTACATGACGAATTACTTCATTCATAGCTACTGAAGGTTCATTCCACTCTGTAAAGAAATCGATAAGTACAGGTACTTGAGCATCGATAAGTTCTCCAAATTTTGACATAAATTGCAATTTATTAGTATCAAAAATATTAATTCTCACACGAAAATAATATACAAATGTAGCATTTTTACTGAATTACGCTACTTTTTCTCCTTTTTTTAGTTCAATAACCGTTATTTCAGGCATAATTCCTACTCTACCAGGATAAGCGTGAAAGCCAAAACCACGATTTACATAAATGTATCTTCCTGCATTTTCATACAATCCAGCCCATTGCTTGTACACATATTGCACCGGACTCCATTTTACCCAACCCGGAATTTCGATCCCAAATTGAAACCCATGAGTATGACCCGAAAGCGTTAAATGATAATGATTATCATCATGCTGAATTTTCTCATCCCAATGACTTGGATCGTGACTCATTACAATTTTAAAATCTTCTTTGGATAATCCTTGGGAAGCCAAATTCAAATCGCCTCGCTCTCCAAATTTTCTTCCCCAGTTTTCAACTCCAACAATTGCTAATTCCTGATTGTCTTTTTTGATTTTTACATTTTCATTCAATAACAATTTGAAATCAATTTTATTATGAATCGATTTGATATTTTCAAAGTTTTGAAGCTTATCTTGTTTTGATGGCCAATCCACATACTCCCCATAGTCATGATTTCCTAAAACAGAAAACTTTCCATATTTAGGATTATGAATTCCTTTGAAAGTTTCAATCCAAGGATCCATCTCGGTAGCATGAGTATTTACAATATCACCTGTAAACAAAACCATATCTGAATTTTGCTCATTAATCAAATCAATCGCGTATTGAATTTTCTCGGCATCATCAAAACTTCCACTGTGAACATCCGAAATATGAGTAATCGTAGTTCCATCAAAAGCATCAGGTAAATCAGGAAAAAACAACGTTTGTTTGATTACTTTGTAATTGTATTTCCCAATGGTAATTCCGTATAAAAAAGAAGCAAACGGAATAGCCGCAATTCCTAACGCGATTTGACTCACAAAACGTCTTCTTTCGGGTAAAAAACCTTCAGAACCGCTTTTTGTTATAACACCAAATAATCCAGCAAAAAAGCGAACAATATCTTCCCCAAATAATATAATCGTCAATAATAATTTCGGAACATATAGCAATAACAACAAACCCATAGTCATCATGGTTTTTGGTGTTTGCCCTACACTTCTATCAAAATGATACAATTGATAAACGATATAAAATAAAGCGATTGCAGATGTTACATAATAGAAAATGAAAAACCATCTCGATTTAATCAAAGTCTTAAACGCCTGAAAAGCATAGATTTCCAGAATGATAACAAATACTAAAAAAACAATCCAACGAATCATTAGCTCTTTTTTTTTGCAAAGTAAGCAACAAGTTATGCAAATTGATGCTGCATTAAATGAATTTTAACAAAGTTTTTTTAAGCAAAGAATTGTACTTTTACATTTTTAATGAAAATTCTGAACAATGTCACAAAAACGCCTTTTCCTTCTTGATGCCTACGCACTTATATTTCGTGGGTATTATGCTTTTATAAAAAATCCTCGTATCAATTCGAAAGGAATGGATACATCTGCCATTATGGGATTCATGAATTCTTTAATGGATGTAATTAAGCGCGAAAAACCAGATCATTTAGCGGTAGCTTTTGATAAAGGCGGAAGCGATTACCGTTTTGAAATGTACCAAGAATACAAAGCGCATCGTGACGAAACGCCAGAAGCGATTAAAATTGCCGTTCCTTACATTCAAGAATTATTAAAAGCAATGCATATTCCAATTATCGAAAAAGCAGGTTTTGAAGCTGATGATTTAATTGGAACTTTAGCTAAACAAGCCGAAAAAGAAGGTTTTCAAGTATTCATGGTAACGCCAGATAAGGATTTCGCGCAATTGGTTTCAGAAAATATTTTCATGTACAAACCTGCCCGAATGGGGAATGACATCGAGATTTGGGGAATTCCAGAAGTCTTAGAAAAATTTGAAATCGAGCGCCCAGAACAAGTGATTGATTTCCTAGGAATGATGGGCGATTCTGCCGATAATATTCCAGGATTGCCTGGTGTGGGTGAAAAAACTGCTAAAAAATTCTTGGCGGAATATGGTACATTAGAAAACTTACTAGCCAATACGCATCAATTAAAAGGTGCGATGAAAGATAAAATCGAAGCTAATAAAGAATTAGGAATTTTATCCAAAAAATTAGCCACTATCCTACTCGATTGTCCGGTGACATTTGATGCTGACGATTACGAATTATCAAAACCTGATGTTGAAAAAACCGATGCTTTGTTTCAGGAATTAGAATTCCGCCAAATGAAAGCGCAGTTTGATAAACTTTTTGGAAGCGGAAAAGAATATGACGAGATTGATTCTAACGGAACTACTTCAGACACTCCACAACCAATTAAAAAAGCGCCAGCCAAAAAATCAAACGAAGACCAATTCGATTTGTTCGGTTTTAGTGATGAATCGGATGAACCAACTGCGAATCATTCGTATTATGCGACTTTAGAAAACACGACGCATTTCTACCAAATTGTTCAAGGTGATTTACCAGTGAAATTGTTAATGCAGAATTTATTAAACCAAACTTCGGTTTGTTTTGATACTGAAACTACTGGAATTGATGCTTTGAATGCTGAGTTAGTAGGAATGTCATTTTCTTTCGAAAAAGGAAAAGGATTTTATGTTCCTTTTCCCGAAAATCAGGAAGAAGCCCAAACTTTAATTGAAAAATTCCGACCATTCTTCGAAAATGAAAACATCGAAAAAATCGGTCAGAACATGAAATACGACTTGAAAATTCTTTCGAATTACAACATTCAAGTCAAAGGAAAATTATTTGACACCATGATTGCGCATTACTTGATTAATCCAGATATGCGTCACAATATGGATGTGTTGTCGGAAACTTATTTGAAATATGCTCCAAAATCAATTGAAACATTAATTGGTAAAAAAGGAAAAAATCAATTGTCAATGCGTGATGTTCCTTTGGAAGACATCAAAGAATATGCAACAGAAGATGCTGATATTACCTTCCAACTAAAAGAACATTTTCAACCGATTTTAGAAAAAGTAGGAACTAAAAAATTGTTTGACGAAATCGAAATTCCGCTAGTTCCTGTTTTAGCTGATATGGAAAAAGAAGGAATTCGTTTGGATGTGGAATTTCTAAAAAGTATGTCGGTTGACATGCAAAAAGAAATCGATGCTTTCGAACAACAAATCTATGAAACTGCTGGCGAGAAATTCAATTTGGCTTCTCCAAAACAGTTAGGCGATATTTTATTCGACAAACTTAAAATTGGTGGTGCGAAACAAAAGAAAACCAAAACCGGTCAATATGCTACAGGTGAAGAAGTATTGAGTTATTTGGCAAACGAACATCAAATTGTGCGCGATATTTTAGAATGGCGTCAAATGGTGAAATTGCAAAGTACGTATATTGATGCGTTACCAAATCAAGTCGATAAAAAAACCGGAAGAGTGCATACCGATTATATGCAAACGGTTGCCGCTACAGGTCGTTTGAGTTCGAATAATCCGAATTTACAAAACATTCCAATTCGTACCGAAAGAGGAAGACAAATTAGAAAAGCGTTTATTGCGCGCGATGAAAATCACACACTACTTTCTGCCGATTATTCTCAAATTGAATTGCGCATTATTGCGGCTTTATGTGGCGAAGAAAATATGATTAAAGCGTTTCAAAATCACGAAGACATTCACAAAAGTACGGCTGCAAAAGTGTTCAATGTGCCTTTAGACGAAGTTACCAAAGAGCAAAGAAGTCACGCGAAAACCGTGAACTTCGGAATTATTTATGGCGTTTCGGCATTTGGATTGAGCAACCAAACCAACTTATCTCGAAAAGAAAGTGCGGAATTAATTGAAGCTTACTATCAAACGTATCCAAAATTAAAATCGTTTATGACTTCGCAAGTTGATTTTGCTAGAGAAAACGGTTATGTGGAAACTATTTCAGGAAGAAGACGTTATTTGAAAGACATCAACTCAGCCAACGCAATTGTTCGTGGTGGTGCGGAACGAAATGCCGTGAATGCGCCAATACAAGGTTCGGCTGCGGATATTATCAAAATTGCGATGATTAACATTCATAAAAAACTGACTTCTGAAAATTGGAAATCAAAAATGCTATTGCAAGTACATGACGAATTAGTATTTGACGTACACAACTCCGAATTAGAAAAAATTCAACCGATGATCAAACATGAAATGGAAAACGCATTCAAAATGGCAGTTCCGTTAGATGTGGAAATTGGATTAGGTAAAAATTGGTTGGAAGCGCATTAGGAATGTGTTCAGTGGACAGTAGCAGTTGGCAGTTTATAAAAACAATTAAAAAACAAATATTTAGAAATGAAGAAATTTTTATTAGTAGCCGTTTTAGCAATTTTGGCTTCATGTGAAAACATTACAACAAAAAACAATGCTCCTGAAGATATTGAATATGCTAAAGAATTAGCAACTAAATTTTATGAAGAATTATCTAATAAAGACACAACCAAAATCAGTAGTTACTTAGACAAATCTATTGCTAAAGAAGAACTTGGCAAATTAGTTAAGAAAAACCTACAAGACTATGGAGAAATAATTAAAGTTGACATCAATAAAACTCAAACTTCTAGCGTAACAAAAAATGATGTTAATGAGACAAAATATAGTATGGAAATATTAACCATTTACCAAAAAGGCAAAACTCTTGATGAGATTTCATTTACAAAAGACAACAATAAAGGAATCTCACTAAATTCATATTTAGTCCATGAGGTAATTGAATAAGAAGTCTCAAATATTTATTACAAACCCGATACGTTTCAAAACCTATCGGGTTTATTTTTTGAAAACTCTTTGTCATTTCAAATAATATTTAGATATTTGTCTAAATATATAAATTAATATGAACGCAATTTTCAAAGCCTTAAACGACGAAACCAGAAGAGATATTCTGGAATTGCTGCGTAAACAGGAGATGACAGCTGGTGATATTGCGGACCAATTTCATATTTCAAAACCTAGTATTTCGCATCATTTGGATATTTTAAAACGTGCCGATTTGGTCACGAGTGAGAAAAAAGGGCAATTTGTAGTTTATTCATTGAACACTACAATTGTTGACGACATTTTAAAATGGATTATTACCTTAAAAAAATAAAGTATGGAGAAGTTTAAAAAAGAAATTCCGTTTATTGCTGTGGCTTTGTTGCCTTTTGCTTACTTGGCTTACATTTGGAATCGTTTACCAGAAAAGGTACCAATGCATTGGAATGGCGCCGGTGAAATTGATCGTTATGGCGATAAAAAAGAATTGGTTGCCATGCTATGCATGTTGGTTGGAATAACCTATTTTGTATTTCTAATTATTCCTTATGTAGACCCAAAGCAAAAATTACAAAACATGGGCAACAAACTAAATAACCTGCGAATGATTCTAACCTTATTCATGTCGGGTTTAGCGGTTTTTATTTTGTACAGTGTGCAACAAAAAAGCAGTAATCCTGGATTTGTGTTTTCAATTATTGGCTTGCTTTTTGCTTTCCTTGGTAATTATTTCAAGACGATAAAACCGAATTATTTCATAGGAATTAGAACACCTTGGACGTTAGAAAACGAAGAAGTTTGGAAAAAAACGCATTTAATAGGCGGAAAATTATGGTTCATAGGCGGGCTTTTAATGGCATTGACATTTGTGTTGCCAAATGAAATCCAATTGTATACTTTTTTAGGAATTACTGCCGTTATTAGTATTGTTCCAATTGTACATTCGTATTTAGAATTCAAAAAAATCAAGAAACCTAATCACTTTTAACGTTTTTTTCTGACAAATTTATATTTGAAATTATATTTTTAAACTTTAAACCTTTAAAAATAAACAACATGAAAATTCACTCTTTGTTTTTACTATTTCCTTTTTTTGGCCTTTCGCAAACAGTAGAAGTTAAATATTATAACAATCAAATTTTTAAATCGGATCAAATTGTAGAATATATTCCCAGAGAAATTAAACCAAACTATGCTCAAAATCACTATTCATACACATTAATTAACAGTAATAACATTTCTGTTTTTAAAAATGATAAAATTGTAGAAATCTCGCTAGAAAATGACACAATTAATGAAATTGAATTATATGAAATCTTTGGTGATAAACATATCGTGGTAGAAGAAAAAAATACAAAACCTTTTGATTATTCATCAAAAGAAAGTTTAATCCTTAAAGATTTTAATTCTAAGACTTTAGAATTTGAAAGAAAACTAGAAAGTAAAGTTATTGTAAAAGATTCTTTAATCAATTGGGAATGGAAACCAATAAAAGGAACAGAAGAAATCCTTGGTTACAAATGTAAAAAAGCAATTACAAATAAATATGGATCGATAAAAACAGCATATTATACAGAAGAAATACCTATCTCAGATGGCCCATTTAATCATACTGGATTACCAGGTTTAATTTTAAAAATTAGTTCTGAAAAAAACGAAATAATTGCCTATGAAATTCATAAAAAGAAAGAGAATATTCGTATAGAAAAACCAACTTTTGAAGGCAAAAAACTGACACTAAAAGAACTAGAAAAAGAGATCAATAAGTTAAACAATAAATATCAGATTGAGTTTGATAATAAAATCAAAAATCAGTAACAAAATCATATCTTAACTACTAATTAGAAAACAACATAAAAATGAAAAAATTACTTCTTTTTGTATTTGCTTTTTCGAGTTTTACCTTTGCACAAGATAAATTCACGCGAATTGATAGTTTATTGAACTATTTAAACGAAAACAACAAATTCATGGGTTCATTAACCATTCGTGAAGGTGAAAATGTGGTTTTCAATAAAGCGTATGGGTTTGCCGATATAGAAAAAAACAGCAAAGCCGATCGTTTAACACGTTATAAAGTAGGTTCGATTTCTAAAACTTTTACAGCTGTGATGGTAATGCAATTGATTGAAGAGAAAAAACTAACCTTGCAAACCAAATTAAATCGTTTTTATCCAAAAATTAAAAATGCAGAAAAGATTTCGATTTACGATTTATTGCATCACAGAACGGGAATTGTGGATTATGTAAATCAGGATGCTAGTTTTCATGCTTCTTTGGACAAAAAACACTCTAAAGAAGATATTTTAAAAGTAATCACTGCATTTAAATCTAATTTTGAACCTGGAAGTAAATACGAGTACAGCAATTCAAATTTCTTCATTTTAGGTTGTATTATCGAAAAACTGACCAAAAAATCATACGAGGAAAATTTACAAAATCGAATCGTTAAAAAAGCGGAATTGGGAACATTTGAAAACAAAACCGAAATGACGGACAAAGGTGCTGTGACTAAAAAAGTTTTTGTTCCAACCACATATTATAAAGAAGAAGCTACGAATACAGCAAACAAAGAAAGTTATTCCTATTATTTTGATGGAACAAATTGGGTAAAATCGTTAGAAAATAATAATTCGATTGCATTTGCTTCAGGTGGAATCACTTCAACTCCAGCCGATTTAACTAAGTTTATCCATGCCCTTTTTGAAGGAAAATTAGTTAGCCCAACTTCTTTAGACCAAATGAAAGAAATTAAAGAAGGGTACGGAAAAGCGTTAATTCAGTTTCCTTTTGGTGAAAGACGTTTTTACGGTCATGGCGGAAGAATTGAAAATTTCAGTTCGATGTTAGGTTATTATCCAACCGAAAAATTGAGTTTTTCTTTGATTTCAAATGGAGATAATTATGTTCAAAACGATATCATCATTGGAATTTTGAGTATTTATTACAAAATGCCGTTTCCGTTTCCACAATTCATGAAAATGGATAAAGCAGAATTAGCAAAATTCACTGGAACTTATGCTTCAAAAGACATTCCTTTAAAAATTACCGTTTCTGAAAAGAATGGCGAATTATCAGCACAAGCAACAGGACAAGGCGCTTTTCCTTTGACATTCAAAGAAGAAACTACTTTTGTCTTTGCAGCAGCCGGAATTGAAATGGTTTTTGGTGATAAGTCATTTGTGTTAATTCAAGGCGGAATGAAATTTAACTTTACAAAAGAATAAAGATGCAAAACACTATCGCTACCATCAAAAGCATTACCAATAGCAAATATCTCGATATCATTGGAGTAGTTTTGGTGGTGGGCGTTTCGGTGTATTTAGAATATTACAAAACCACTTACGATTTTAGTTTTGACGGAAAGAATTACTCGTTTTACTTGGGTTATTTTTCCATTCTAAACACGTGCTTATCGATGATGGCGACTCGATTGGTTACCAAGAAAAACAATATTGGGAATTTAATCAGCACTTGTAACACCTTATTAAGCGGAAGTATCGATTATCTTTTAGGAAATATTGGTGCGATTTTAACGTATCCTGTTTCGTTTTTTGGAAACTATTTTGCGTTCCGAATTTGGAAAAAGAAACAATATTTGAATGCTATTGACGGTATCTTTTTCCGAAATATGGCAATTGGTTTATTGCTTTCGTTAGTATTGAATTACATTGCCTTCACAATATTCTCAGACAAAGCGATTGATTGGAAATTGTTTTTCGCCATAGCTATTCCAGCCGGAATTAGTTTTGGTGGCACCTTTAATATAGGTAGAATGTATCCCGACAATTGGATTAATTGGCAAGTGTATAATTTATTCAAGATTGTACAAAATGTAATGCTGATGAACATTGCCAACACTGCAAAATATGTGTTTTATATGTTCAATGCGATTTTGGGTTACATTACTTGGAAGGATGATAAAGCGAAACAATTATAACCTTCTTGTAGATTCTCTCTTACGCAACTCCGTTTTAATCACCACGGTTTGCGGTTGGTAAAACTCGTCTTTAGAATTCAATTTGTGAATTAATAATTCGGCAGCTTTGGCTCCAATTTCTGGTGCGTGTTGGCTCACGGTTGATAAACTCGGCGTTAATCGTCTTGACCAAACACCATCAGCAAAACCAATAATATTTAATTCTTGTGGTATTTTGATTCCTTGTTTTAGTGCCATTCGCATAGTCATGGTGGAACTGTGTTCGTCTAAGGCAAAAACAGCATCCATTTTTTTTGAAGAAATTAAGGTTTGTAGTTTTACATCAAAATCTTCAATAGCAGTTTCAAGAACAATCAAACCTTCGTCAATTGACATTTTAGCATCTGTGAGAGCTTTTTTATAACCTTCAAATCGTAATTTTCCAACACTCAAATTATTTACAGTCGAAAGCAAAGCTATTTTTTTACTTCCTAATTTAATCAAATGAGTCGTAGCATCGTAAGCCGAATCAAAATCATCTACGACTACTTTATCGCAATTGATACCATCGGCTACTCTATCAAACATAACAATAGGTGTTCCACTGTTTATAATATCTTTAAAATGTTTGTACTCTTTTAAAGATTGCGTTTCTTCGGCAATAGCCACAATAAAACCATCAATAGTTCCATTGTTCAGCATATCCATTACTTGTTGTTCTTTATTGAAAGATTCGTTTGAAATTCCAGTAATAACATTATATCCTTTCTCCAAAGCTATTTTTTCAATTCCACTAAAAACTTTCGCAAAAAAAGGATTCAATATATTAGGTATAATTACACCAATAGTATTTGTACGTTGATTTTTTAAGTTCTTGGCAATACTATTTGGTTTGTAATTCTTTAAAGCGGCATACTCTTGAATTTTTATTTTGGTAGCTTCACTGATTTCTGGGCTATCGCTTAATGCTTTAGAAACTGTAGAAATTGATACACCAAATTCGAGAGCTATTTGTTTTAGAGTTGCTTTTGCTTTCATAGATAAAAGTTAAGAGGTAAAAATAGTGTATTTCTGGAATTTAAAAAAACAACTTTAAATGAATTTTAGTTAAGCAAATGATGTTTAACAAATTAGAAAAAATAATATTTTCAAAAAGGGGTTTGCAATTCTAATAATTAATTGTACTTTTGCACTCCCTTTATTGGGAATGGAATGTTTAATTTAAATTAATTATTGTGAACACATTAAGCTACAAAACAGTATCAGCCAACAAAGCAACTGCAGACAAGCAGTGGATTGTTGTGGACGCTGAAGGGCATAACTTAGGTCGTTTATCTACAAAAGTAGCGATGCTTTTAAGAGGTAAATACAAACCAAGTTATACACCGCACGTTGATTGTGGAGATAACGTAATTGTTATCAACGCAGAAAAAATCAACCTTACTGGTAACAAGTTAGATGACAAAACGTACATCAGACACACAGGTTACCCAGGAGGTCAAAGAAGTTTAACTGCTAGAGTAATGCAACAAAAAAATCCTGCATTATTAGTAGAAAAAGCTATCAAAGGAATGTTACCTAAAAACAAATTAGGTGCTGAATTATTCCGCAATTTAAATGTATATGTAGGGTCTGAGCACAAACATGCGGCTCAATCACCTAAAACCGTTAACCTAAACGATCTTAAGTAATGGGAGTTATTCACAAAATCGGTAGAAGAAAATGCGCTGTTGCACGTGTTTATGTTTCAGAAGGAACAGGAAAAATCACTGTAAACAAAAGAGAATTCACTAACTACTTCCCAACTGCAACTTTACAGTACAAAGTTTTACAACCAATGTCTATGACAGAAAATGTATCAAACTTTGACGTTAAAGTAAACGTATATGGTGGTGGTTCAACAGGACAAGCAGAAGCTGTAAGAATGGCTATTGCTAGAGCAATGTGTGAAGTTGAGGCTGAAAACAGAGCTATCCTTAAACCAGAAGGATTATTAACAAGAGATCCTAGAATGGTTGAACGTAAAAAATTCGGTCAGAAAAAAGCACGTAAGAGATTCCAATTCTCAAAACGTTAATATTCGATATTTATCAGAATATATTTTCAGATTTATTTTTACAATTAAAATTGAATTAAAAACAAAGTTGTCGATATTCCTTGTAAAAAGGGAATTAGTTTAGCATCTAAATTTTCAAGACTAACGCAAGTGACTACTTGAAAATTGCTAATCACGGAACGTAAACTATTACACAATGGCAAACAAAATTGACGTTAAAGAGTTATTAGAAGCAGGTGTACATTTCGGACACATGACTCGTAAATGGGATCCAAACATGGCTCCTTACATTTATATGGAGCGTAATGGTATTCATATCATTAACCTATATAAAACTGCAGCTAAAATTGAAGAAGCTAACGAAGCTTTGAAAAAAATTGCTGCTTCTGGTAGAAAAGTATTATTCGTTGCTACCAAAAAACAAGCGAAAGATATCGTCGCTGAAAAAGCAGCAGCTTGTAACATGCCTTACATCACTGAAAGATGGCCAGGTGGTATGTTAACTAACTTCGTAACTATCCGTAAAGCTGTTAAAAAAATGGCTTCTATTGATAGAATGAAGAAAGACGGTACTTTCATGACTTTATCTAAAAAAGAAAGATTACAAGTTGATCGTTTAAGAGCTAAGTTAGAGAAAAACTTAGGTTCAATTGCAGATATGTCTAGATTACCAGCTGCATTATTCGTAGTTGACGTAAAAGCTGAGCATATCGCTGTTAAAGAAGCTCAAAAATTAAACATTCCAGTGTTCGCAATGGTAGATACGAATTCGGATCCACGTCCAATTGATTTCGTAATTCCTGCAAATGACGATGCTTCTAAATCAATTGAAAAAGTTTTATCATTAGTTTCTTCTGCTATCGTAGAAGGTCTTTCTGATAGAAAAGTTGAAAAAGATGAATTACCAGCTAAAGAAGTAGAAGCTACTGAAGCTCCTGCTACTGAAACTGAAGCATAAATAAATTAATTCCAAGAATTAAATTCCAAATTCCAAACTTGTTCTAACTTTTCGTTAGCAATTTAGTAAAATTGGAATTTGGGATTTAGTAATTGGAATTTTTACTTTTATAAACAACAAATAAAAAAAATACAAAATGGCAAATATTACTGCTGCAGACGTAAATAAATTAAGAACTATCACTGGTGCTGGAATGATGGATTGCAAGAAAGCATTAGTGGAGGCTGAAGGAGATTTCGATTTAGCTATCGAAAACTTAAGAAAAAAAGGTCAAAAAGTAGCTGCTAACCGTTCAGATAGAGAATCTACTGAAGGAGCTGCTGTTGCTGTTATCAATGCTGATAATACTGCTGGAGTTGCAATCACTTTAAACTGTGAAACTGACTTCGTAGGTAAAAATGAAGCATTCGTAAAATTAGCAAACGATTTAGCTAACCAAGCATTAAACTTCGCTACTAAAGAAGAATTATTAGCTTCTGATTTCAACGGAATCACTGTTGCTGAAAAATTAATCGAGCAAACTGGCGTTATTGGAGAAAAAATCGAAATCGGTGCTTTTGAAAAATTAGAAGGCGCTTTCGTAGGATCTTACATCCACGCTGGTAAAATTGCTACTTTAGTATCTTTATCTGCTAACGTTGCTGGTGCTGACGAAGCTGCTAAAAACGTTGCAATGCAAGCTGCTGCTATGAACCCAATCGCTTTAAACGAAGCTGGTGTTGATGCTGCAATCATTGAAAAAGAAATCGAAATCGCTAAAGAGCAATTAAGAGCTGAAGGTAAACCAGAAGCAATGTTAGATAACATTTCTAAAGGAAAAATCCAACGTTTCTACAAAGACAATACTTTAGTAAACCAAGATTACATCAAAGATGGCTCTATGAGCGTTGCTGCTTATATTAAATCTGTAGATGCTAACTTAACTGTTACTGGATTTAGTAGAGTTGCTTTAGGATAATTTCCTAATTCAAAATATATAAAAACTTCAATCTTAGGGTTGAAGTTTTTTTTTATGTTATAATTCGCCTACTTTTGATAAAACAATTGCTATGTTTCAAAGAAGAAAAGATATAATTTACGTTGTTTTAGCAGGGATTTTTATCACCAATGCTTTAGTAGCGGAATTAATTGGCGGAAAACTAATATATATTGGCGATGTAGTCATGAGTTTAGGGATTTTACCTTGGCCTATTGTGTTTATCACTACCGATTTAATCAACGAATATTTTGGTGAAAAAGGAGTAAAAAAACTATCCTTTATAACAGCCGGATTAATTGCTTATACTTTTTTCCTGCTACTAATTGGACTTCAGATTCCAGCGGTAAAAGGCGACGAATTAATTACTGACGAACAATTTTCTGCCGTTTTTGGACAAAGTATGTGGATTATCGTTGGAAGCATCACCGCTTTTTTAGTGTCACAATTAATTGATGTTACCATTTTTCACTTTGTAAAAAACCGAACAGGTAAAAAAATGATTTGGCTAAGAAGTACAGGTTCAACCGTAATTTCGCAACTTTTTGATAGCTTCATCGTTCTAGGTATTGCTTTTTGGCTACCTGGCAAAATTGATACTAAAATGTTCATTGCTTCAGCATTAACAGGTTATACAGTGAAATTGTTAATAGCTATTGGACTTACTCCTTTAATTTATTTAGGTCATTATTTAATAGAAAAATACTTAGCCAAAGATGGAAAATAAAAAACGATGCGCTTGGTGCGAAAAAGACGATCTATACCGAAATTATCATGATAACGAATGGGGAAAACCCGTTTATGACGATGAAACAATATTCGAATTTTTGATTTTGGAAACGTTTCAAGCGGGATTGAGTTGGTATACTGTTTTAGCAAAAAGAGAAAACTTCAGAAAAGCATTCGATAATTTTAATCTAAAAAAAATAGCGAATTATTCAGAAGATAAAATGGCAAAATTAGCTGAAGATGCTGGAATTATCAGAAACAAATTAAAAATCAAAGCAACTGTTACCAATGCACAAGCTTTTATAAAAGTGCAGGAAGAATTTGGAAGTTTCTCTACATACATTTGGGGATTTGTTGATGGAAAACCTATCGACAATAAACCTAACACTTTAAGTGAAGTAAAATCCACAACACCAATTTCAGATGCTTTAAGCAAGGATTTGAAAAAACGCGGATTCAAATTTGTAGGTTCAACCGTTATGCACGCACACATGCAAGCTACAGGAATGGTGAATGATCATGTTGTAGATTGCCACACAAGAAAATAAAATTATGAATAACGACCCACTTCACGGAAAATCTTTAAAAACAATTGTAGAACAATTGGTTGACTTTTATGGTTTTGATACTTTGGCAGAGCTCATTAATATAAACTGTTTTAAGGAAAATCCTTCTATAAATTCAAGTTTAAAATTCTTAAGAAAAACCGATTGGGCAAGAAAAAAAGTAGAGGAATTGTATGTGAGAACGTTGCCGAAGTTTTAAGATTTCAACACCATCAAAAAATCTTCTCTTTCAATTTCTACACAACCTAAACTCGCTAAATGATCATTATAGACTTGACAATCTAACAAATGATAATTGGCTAATTCCAATTGTTTTGCTAAAGCAATGAAAGCAAATTTACTTGCGTTTGGTACTTTTGAAAACATACTTTCACCACAAAAAACGTGACCTAAATCAACACCATACAATCCACCAACTAATTCGTCATCTTGCCAAACTTCTACACTTTTTGCGATACCTAATTCGTGAAATTTGCAATAGGCTTCTACCATATTATCGGTAATCCAAGTGCCTTGCTGGTCTTTTCTAGAAATTTTTTTACAGTTTAGAATTACGTCTCTAAAAGCAGTATTAAATGTAACTTTAAATTTTCTTTGATTGATGATATTTCGCATGCTTTTCGAAATCTTCAAATCTTCAAAAAACAACACCATTCGCTCTGGCGGACTCCACCACAAAATAGGTTCATCATTTTCAAACCATGGAAATATTCCTGATTTATAAGCCAAAAGTAATCGCTCGGGAGACAAATCACCTCCAACAGCTACAATCCCTTCTGGAGAAGCCATTTCTATTGGTGGAAAATATAATTCTTTGGTTAAAAAATACATCTTTTGAGAAAAAAGAAGAAAGAAGATAGAGAAAAGAAAAAACCATTCTTACTTTATTCTGAATGGTTTCTTTGTTCTTGACTCTTTCTTCTATAATCTATTAAAAAGGTAAATCGTCGTGTTCTTCTTCGTTAAAGTTGGTTGCTGGTTCAAAAGCTGCTGCTGGTGGCATTGGAGGCATTTGAGGTGCTGCCGCTGGAGCTTCTGCTTGAACTTTTTCAATTCTCCAACCTTGGATAGAGTTAAAATATTTAGTTTCTCCTTGCGGATTTACCCATTCTCTTCCTCTTAAATTGATAGACACTTTTACTTGTTCTCCAACATTATAATTGTTTAACAAATCGGTTTTATCTTGTGCAAACTCAATCAAAATGTGTTGAGGATATTGCTCTTCTGTAGTCACTACAAGCTCTCTTTTTTTGAAAGAAGCACTTACTTGTTGTACAGGATTAATTAATTTTACTCTTCCTAAAACTTCCATAATACTAAAATTTATTTTTTTGCTAATAACAATTTCCAAGCATCAGTTGCTTTTCCATTATCTACATACTCTTTTGCTTTTTGAAATTTTGTATCTAAATCATCGGCACTTAAAACCGCTTTTACTTCAAAATTTTCTTTTACAAATATAGCAATTTCTTCTTCGGTTGGGATATTTTCTATATTTCCTAATCTTGCTAAATCATTCCCTGTAAAATAGCCACTTTCTTTAATGAAATCTGGAATCATATCTACTCCAATTCCTAAAGTTGTCAAGGGTTTTTCAACTTCAAACATTCCTACACTTGAACGACTGTACCAATTAGCTCCCATTCGGGCAACCAAATCGATTTTGTGTTGGTCAATCATTCCGTTTGCATCTAAAATAGCTTCGTTAATGTGAATTTTTACAACTTCACAAATTACCAAATTTCCTGCCCCACCTTGGTCTCCTAATGCAATTACATCGTTAATCTTACATTCAAATTGGACTGGACTTTCTGCTACACGAAATGGCTTTACTTTATCAGATTTTAACATTGTAAATCCCGCTTTTTCAAACTCATTCACGCCATCTGGATATTCAGTACTCGATAATGACATTTGTTCTACGATGTCGTAATTCACCACATTAATCACAACTTCTTTAGTGTTTTGAGCGTTGATTAAAGTGTGTTTTGTTGTATTATCACGTACCCTTCTTGCTGGTGAAAAAATTAGAATTGGCGGATTAGAACTAAATACATTAAAGAAACTAAATGGCGATAAATTTGGATTTCCATTACCATCCATAGTACTAGCAAACGCGATAGGTCTTGGCGCTACTGCACTTTGTAAATACCCTTGTAATTTTGCTGGCGCTATTTCTTTTGGATCGATGCTTAACATGTTAAAACTATTTTTTACAAAGATAACAAGAACAAGTTCAATTTCAAGGACAAAAATCAAATGCAGATACAAATTAAATAGCAATCTCAAAACTTCGAGAAATATAAAAACACGAAATAAAGCAAAATAACTCTGTGTAAAAAACAATCCTGAATTTAAAAGGATTTTAGTATTTTTACTTCAAATACGAATACATGCAGTTTTCAGAAAAGCGAAATCTTACGCGATGGTTTATCATATTAGCCTCTTTTTTCATTGTAATTTTAATACTTTGGAATACCTATAACTTTTTCCAAATTTTTAAAAATGAAGAACGAGCAAAAATGGAATATTGGGCAAGTGCGCAAAAAACTTTAGCTAATGCAAATGAACATACAGATGTTGATCTTCCGCTACAAATCATAACCAACAACACTTCTATTCCAATGGTAGTTACGGACAGCAAAGATTCTATTATTAATTATGAAAACATTGATGAAGCAATTGCAAATGATACTGTTGCATTAAAAAAATATTTCAATTCGATAAAAAACGATAATCAACCCATAAAAATGCAACTTTCAGAAAAAAGTTATCAGTTGGTTTATTATGGAAATTCTCCTTTGCTAAACAAATTGAAATATTACCCAGTTGCGTTATTACTAATTATTATTTTGTTTGGAGCTGTGGTTTATAATTTTTATCGCGCTACTAAAATGGCGACTCAAAACAAACTATGGGCTGGAATGGCAAAGGAAACAGCGCATCAAATTGGAACTCCTTTATCTTCTTTAATTGGTTGGTTGGAAATTTTAAAAATGGAAAACATTGAAGAAAGCACCATTATTGAAATTGAAAAAGATATTACTCGATTACAAACTATTACAGATAGATTTTCGAAAATAGGAAGCGAACCTGTATTAGAAAAACGTGATATTGTTGAAGACACGAAAAACACGGTTGATTACTTACAAACTAGAGTTTCTCAGCAGGTAAACTTTAATTTTGAAGCACCTCAACATCCTATTTTGGTTGAGATAAATCCGGCATTACATAGTTGGACTATTGAAAATTTAGTCAAAAACGCGATTGATGCGATGAAAGGAAAAGGTAGTTTGAATATCGGAATATCGGAATTAGAAGATATTGTAAAAATTACTATTACTGATACTGGAAAAGGAATCCCAAAAAATCAATTTACAAAAGTTTTTGAACCTGGATTTACAACCAAAAAACGCGGTTGGGGATTAGGATTATCTTTAACTAAAAGAATTGTTCAAGAATACCACAAAGGAAAAATTAAAGTGGCTCATTCAGAAATTGGCAAGGGAACTACAATGCAAATTAGTTACAAAACGACATAAAAAAATCCCGAAAGAATCGGGATTAATTTTTATAAGTTTGAAGCGATTTGCTTAGCTAAATCTTGAAATTCTTCAGGTGTTAAACTTGTCTTTCTTTGAAAACGCATATCGTCCATATCTTGAAGCGGAATTAAATGTACGTGAACGTGTGGTACTTCTAATCCAACAACAGCAACTCCAATACGTTTGCATTCAACCGATTTTTCAACAGCCTTTGCTACTTTTCTAGAAAACTTCATTAATCCTAAATAATGCTCTTCTTCCATATCAAAGATCTTATTAATCTCTTGCTTTGGAATACATAAAGTATGTCCTTTTGCGTTAGGATTCACATCTAAAAAAGCCAGATAATTTTCATCTTCGGCGATTTTATAACATGAAATTTCTCCGTTTACTATTTTGGTAAAGATACTAGCCATTTTATATAAAATTAGTCTCTTGTAATTTCTAAAACATCAAATTTCAACACACCATTTGGTACGATGATTTCCGCTACTTCTCCAACAGATTTTCCTAGCAATCCTTTTCCAATAGGAGAAGTCACCGAAATTTTTCCTGTTTTTAAATCCGCTTCACTTTCAGCCACTAATGTGTATTTCATTTCCATACCATTAGCCTGATTTTTAATTTTAACAGTAGACAACACTAACACTTTAGATAAATCTAATTGCGATTCATCAATTAAACGAGCGTTTGCTACTAACTCTTCCATTTTAGAAATTCTCATTTCTAATAAACCTTGTGCTTCTTTAGCTGCATCATACTCTGCATTTTCAGATAAATCTCCTTTATCTCTAGCTTCAGCAATAGCTTGTGACGCTTTTGGGCGTTCTATACTTTTAAGTTGATCTAATTCGTCTCTTAATTTTTTTAATCCTTCTGCGGTGTAATAAGATACTGTACTCATAACTTCATAGTTTATATAAATAGAAAGAATCCCACCTGCATGGGATTCCTTTTCACAAAGATAGTAATTTATTTTTAATATTAATTTAAGTAATAAGGTAATGTTTTCTAAAAACTAATTAATTAAATTTGTTTCTCAATAGTTAGAATGAAATTATGAAAAAATATTTAATACTACTTCTATTACCCTTGCTTTTTAGTTGTGAAAAAGAAAGTTTTACAAACAACAATCCCTACTTACCAAATTATGGCTTTAGTGTAAACATTAATATGAATTTACCTCAATATAGTTCTTTACAATTTCCAAGTAATGGCATCTATTTAAATAATGCAGGTGTAGGAATTAGAGGAATTTTTGTTTTTAATACTGGAGCTGGTTATGTTGCTTATGATGCCGCTTGTCCAAATCAAGCTTTGAGTTCATGTTCTACTATGACTTTGAGTGGCATTGATGCCATTTGTCCGTGTGATGATGCACGATACAGTTTATTTTCGGGTCAAGCCCAAGGAATGCAGTATCCTATGAAACGTTATCGTGTTGAACAATTAGACGCCGTTTCACTTAGAGTTTACAATTAACAAAAAAGCCCGAAAAGTAAAACTTTCAGGCTTTTTTCAACTTAACTTAATTTAACTAAAATTTTAAATTCATTCCAAGAAGAAAGTTCATTCCCGCTTGAGGGTAAAAACCTGCTCCACCATAAGTAATTGTACTTCCTGAAGAATCGTCATCATACGTATAGAAATAACCATTTGATTCATATTCTACATCAAAAATATTATTCACTAACGCTGAAAAAACTATTGATTTGATTCCTTTATTGATTTGCCAATCGTAAGAAGCGTTGAAATCATTAATGAAATAACTATCTAATTTCGAAACATCTGAATCTATATTTCCCATATATTGCTCGCTTACAAATTTTGACAATACTGATAATTGTAAACCTTTAACTGGTAGATAAGAAAATCTATTTCCGAAAATAAAATTAGGCGAAAATGCGATATTAGTATTTCCTAAATTCTGAACTACTCCATTAATTTCATAATAAAAATCCTCATTCTTATTTTGACTTAATGTGAAATTCGGATTTAAAATTAATTTATTTGTTAAAGCAATTGTTGATTCTACTTCTAAGCCTAATCGATAACTTTTTCCACTATTTATGAAAATTGGAGCACCAACATCATTCAAATCGCCTGTCAAAACTAATTGATCATTATAGCGCATATAAAATGCATTTGCGTATAATTTTACTTTTTTAGTGTTGTATTTCCAACCTAATTCATAATCGAATAAACGTTCTGGTTTTATTGCTCCGCTTTCGTAATCGTCGCGTCTTGGTTCTTTGTTAGCAATTCCGAAATAACCATAAAAAGCATTTTTTTCGTTTAATTGATAATTCAAACCTGCTTTTGGATTAAAAAATCTAAAAGTATCGTTTACAGCATCAAACTTCACACTTGTAGCATCGTAAAACACCATTCTGTATTGCAAATCAGCAAATAAATTCAACTTGTTTGTAACATTGTATGATGCTTTTGTATAGAAATTTACATCATCTTTATTTCCATAATTATCATAATAGCGATTTGGATTTGGAATGTAATTTTGTGTCCAAACTACTTCACCATAATGCAATCCTAAATAACGATTAGCAGCACCTCCAAATAATAAATCGACGTTTTCATTTTTATAATTTAATGAAAAAGTAGCTCCGAAGAAATCATTATCTAACCAACGTTTTCTTACTAAATCAGAAATTGAATTCCCGTTAAACGCTGGCAAATTATAATCGGTTAAATCTTCATCTTCTTTGTATTGCTCAAAATAACCTTTTCCAATGGTGTAATGCAATGCCGCATTTGAAATCCAGTTCTCCGACCATTTTTCTGTCCAATGCAATTGAAAATGATTTTGCCAATAATTATCGGTTTCATTATCGTAGAATTGCATATTTCCAAATTCATCGAAATACATTCCTGCAGGATTGAATGTTCGATCATCTTTTAGTTTTTCAGGATCTTCAATTCCGTACCAAGCTTGATAGGTCTTTTCTTTTCCACCAAAAGCTAACAACTTTACTAAAGTTGACTCTTTAACGTAATTAACATTAAAAAAGTAACCAAACATATTTGATGTGGCTCTATCAATAAATCCATCCGAAGCTATATTAGAAATTCGACCATTCATTTCGAAGTTATTATGCAAACCGGTTCCAAAAGACAAAGTATGCTTTCTCGTATTAAAACTTCCAATGGAATTTGAAATTTCCGCATACGATTTTTCTTGATACGATTTGGTTGCCATGTTTAAACTCGCTCCAAAAGCACCAGCTCCATTAGTTGAAGTTCCTACTCCTCGTTGTAACTGAACACTTTCTAAAGACGAAGCGAAATCAGGTAAATTCACAAAAAATGTTCCTTGACTTTCGCTATCATTAAAAGGAACTCCGTTTAAAGTCACATTAATTCGAGAACCATCGGAACCACGAACTCTCATATACGTATAACCTACTCCATTTCCAGCATCAGTTGTAGTAACCACAGAAGGCAAATATTGCAACAAAACAGGCACATCTTGACCTAGATTTCGAGGCGCAATTTCTTCTTTGGATACATTCGTGTACGTAATTGGATTTTTGTCTTTTGCTCTAACTGAAGAAACCGTAACTTCTTTTAGTTCGGTAACTTTTGTGGTGTCTTTCTTGGTTTCTTGGGAGAAAGAAAGAAGAGAAAAGAAAATAGAAAAAAGACTAAAACAAGTCTTTGTACTTAATACTTTGTACTTTGTACTTTTTTTGAATAAAGTTTTCATTCGTAAAATAAATACGAATAAAAGGGGCAATTATTCCTTGGTTAAAAATTAATTATTGATACTCTTTGACGCTAATAAACGTGCACATTTATTTTTGTCATTTCCCTAAACAGCATTATCTGTTCTAGGTTCTATGGGTATGATCTCAGCTCGTTATTTAGAGCACCCCTTTGAGACGGGGCAAAGATAAGCCAATTTCAATGACAATTACAAGAACAATTTCAAACTTACTTATATTGATTTTTGAACTTGCGCTTGTACTTGTGTTTTTAAAAGTTTGGTTTTTTTCTATTTTGCTTTAAAACGCTCATTACTTTTTTAGCGTTTAGACGTTTTTCTTTTACCGCTCTTGGAATTTTAGTTTCTTTTCGCTCTTTTGGAACAACCAAAGCATTTTCAAGTAACTTAAAACATTTCTTAATAGCTTTTTCTTTGTTTTTAAGTTGACTTCTATCTTCTTCGCTAGTTAAAATGAGGATTCCTTCTTGCGTTAATTTAGTTGCGATTTTGGTTTGCAACAAAGTTTTTTCTTCTTCTGTTAATCCTTTTGAATTGACTAAATCGAAAGTCAGCACGACTTTTGAAGACACTTTATTTACATTTTGTCCTCCTGCGCCGCTGCTTCTTACAGCTTTAAATGAAAACTCAGATGCGATTATTGATTTATCCATTATCAGGTTGGTGTGACGATTTTAATAAATCATTTACAGTTTTAACTGGATTGAAAGTTTCTAACGGAACCTCAACAAAAATAGTGGTCCATTTTGCCATAGCGCCATTCCATAATCCGGGAAGTTCAAAAGCTTTAATAGGTTTTCCGTTTTTTGTTTTTTCGGTAATAAAAGCTGCTTTTGGATCTATGAATTGGTTTAAATCAAACTTTTCACCTTTGAAATTTTTAACTCCGCAAACAATGTCCACAGGATTAAAATGCGTAGCTTCTTTTGCTATGTTTTTTTGTGATTTATTATTCAAATCTATTTGAGACGATTCAACAATTTGTAAAGTTTGACGCCCTTTTTCATCTTGTACCCAAAATGGTCCACCGCCTGGTTCACCTTCATTTTTAACCATTCCACAAACACGAATAGGTCGATTTAAGACTTTAATTAAATACTCAATTTTGTATTCGGTTTGGAAAAAATTGAACTCTTCTGGCAAAGGAAAAGACGTTTTATTCTCTGCAAAATACTTGATTTCAGTTATTTGAGTTTCGGTAACATTTCCGCTTGAAAGTAATTTTAAATAAATGAAAATTTTGTACTGAACAAAAAATAAGACACCACCTAATAACTTTTTATTCGTTTCAATTACTTTTCTATGATTTTGAGAAACGTTATCAATATTTTTAATGTAAATTATATCTGATTGTAACGCATTCAAATTATCGATTAAAGCTCCGTGTCCGCCAGGTCTGAAAAACAATTTATCATCTTCAACACGAAAAGGCGTATTATCTTCATTAACCGCTAAGGTATCGGTGGATTGATTTTGATAGGAAAAACTAATTTCACAATCTGAAAATTGATTGGTTATCTTCTCAAAATCGGGTTGAAATTCTTCGGTAATAGTAAAATGAATTTTTGTCTTTTGATTTTGTTTTTTGAAAAAATCAGACTCAAAAATATTTTCTTCAATTGGAGTAATGATTTTCTCATCTCTCACATGAAAAGGTAAAATACCTTTTGGTTTGTTAGCAAAATCTAACCCTTCTTTGCTTAACAATGTCTTTATTAATGCGTGATATTTTGCATCGCTTGATAGCGAATAATAATTCGGATACAATTGAATGGTTTTTTCCTTCAATTCTCTGTAAAAAGGAAAGTTTTTCAATCCGAAAATAAAAATCGAAATATCTTTAGCATTTCGTTTATTGATATAACTATTGATGGTGTCGTTTTCAGCATCAAAATCGTTCAAAAACTCATTCAAAAATTTAAACATACGAGTAGCCGCGCCCGAAGCAGGCACAAACTTTTCAATCGAATAATTGGCTTTGTGTTTGTCGAAATAGTTTACAAAAACAGTGGTATCCTCTTCTGAAAATTGCCAAATACCATCGCCTACTTTAGCTGAGCGAACTAGGTTAATTTTAGGAATTCCTTGGATAAAAAAATCCAACTGCTGTTGAATTTTATCGATTGAGTTTCCTCTATTTTGTATGTATATTAAATCGTCTTCTGTAAAAATCTTTTCCATTCTTTATAGCCTAAAATAGCAATAATCGTAAATAGTATAAATTGAAAACTCGAAAAGGTCAAACCTTTATAAAAGTATAAAGGAATTGAAATTGCATCGGCAATAATCCATAAAATCCAGTTTTCGATTTTTCTTTTGGCCATGAGCCACATCCCAACAAAAAATAATCCCGTGGTGAGTGCGTCAACATAAGCTGTCCAATGGGTAAATTTATCAAAAAAATGGTAAACTAATACAACAAACGTTAAGGTAATTATAAAAATTAGCGTTGAAATTAGAAAATCTTTCTGATTTATGGTTGAAATGGGAAATTCTTCTGCTCCGTCTTTTGTTTTAGACCATAAATACCAACCCAAAACACTCATTATCGTATAGTAAAAATTGATAATTAAATCGCCATATAATTGAAATTCAAACAAAATATAAACGTAAAGAATCGTACTTACCAAACCCGTTGGGTACACCAAAATATTATTTTTTCGAGCAAATAAAACACTGATAACTCCAAACACAACGGCAATTAATTCTAATGCAATTAAGTAATTAGGATAGTCTTTATATTGAGCAAATAAAAACTCTATCATAGCGAAAAGAAGTTACTATCGTTTTCAAATGCTGTTCCAATTACGACCAAATCTGCACCCGATTCATATACTTCTTGAATAGTTTTCATGGAACGAATGCCACCTCCTACAATTAAAGGAATATAAATATTTTGCGATACAAAACGAATCATTTCTAACGAAACGTGTTGGTTAGCGCCACTTCCTGCTTCTAAATAAATTAATTTTTTTCCTAAAAACTCTCCGGCTTTAGCTGTTTTGTATGCCAACTCGATATTGTTATGTTCAATAGGTTGGGTTTGACTTACACGTTGCACTGCGGTTTCTTTTCCGCCATCGATTAGTAAATAACCTGTTGGGATAATTTCTAAATTGGATTTTTCTAACGCTTCTACCGAATTAATATGATGTTCAATCAAATATTCTGGATTTCGACCTGAAAGCAAACTTAAAAATAGAATTCCATCGGCTTCATTGGAAATTTGCGAAGGATGACCTGGAAAAATCAAAATAGGTAATTGTGTTCCTTTTTTTAATGTCGCTATCAATTGATCCAAATGCGTTCCACTAAAAGTGCTTCCGCCGACAAAAATATGTGTTGCGGGTGAAGCTTTAATTTTTTCCGACAAAACCACAACTTGTTCTATCGAAACTTTTTCTGGATCGATTAGAATAGCCAATAATTTTTGATTGTCTTTTTTAGCTTGAAGTATATTTGAATAGAGATTTTGCATTTTATTTATTTGGGAAAGCACACACAAAGATATACGCTTCTACGTTATAAAAATGAATTTGGAAGTTTTCTATTTGGTTATTAAAATGTAATTTGGCAGTACATTTTCCATCTTTTAAATCAAACTCGTCTTCAAAAATGTGCTCTGGAAAACTAATCCCTTTTTCATTCTTAATTTTAAAAATAGATTCTTTCACACCCCAAATCACAGTCGCTTTTTCTATTTGTTCCGAAGTGGTAAGATTTTCTAAATGCTTTACTTCCATAAATCTTGGCGCAATCTTCAACGTTTTTTCTTTAAGTTTTTCTAGATCAATTCCCATCAATTTATTACTTATGCAAATACATGAAAATTCGTGTGAATGCGAAATAGAAATATGCTTACCATCGCTTAAATGCGGCTTTCCAGCTTCATCATAAGACAAATCATAATCGGTATAACCCAAATGTTGTAATAACATTCGAACCGCTAAAAATCCTCTCTGGTGTTCTTCTGATTTCATTCCTTCTAAACGAAAAAGCGAAGTATCTTTTAACGAAACGGCTCTAAATAACGAAGTTACGTCTTCAGTGATATACCAGAAGTACGCAGTAGTGGTTTCGTTGATATGGATAATTTTATGTAGCGGCATTTATATTTTGTTGTTTTTCAAAACATTAGAAAACTAAACAATTCACAAATTAATAGAAATCTTTGAAAAAATAAAAAGATATTTCGTAATTTTGCACTCTAATTTTAGAATATACAAATATACATAATAGATGAGTACACAAACATTACCTTATGTAGCTTATAAAGTGAAAGATATTTCGCTTGCAGCTTGGGGAAGAAAAGAAATTGAATTAGCTGAAGCTGAAATGCCAGGTTTAATGGCTTTAAGAGCAGAATACGGAGCATCTCAACCTTTAAAAGGAGCTAGAATTGCTGGATGTCTTCACATGACAATTCAAACTGCTGTTTTGATTGAAACTTTAATTGCTTTAGGTGCAGAAGTTACTTGGTCATCTTGTAATATTTTCTCAACTCAAGATCAAGCTGCTGCTGCTATTGCTGCTGCTGGAATTCAGGTTTATGCTTGGAAAGGATTGAATGAAGAAGATTTCGATTGGTGTATTGAGCAAACTTTATTCTTTGGTGAAGATAGAAAACCATTGAACATGATTTTAGATGATGGTGGAGATTTAACTAATATGGTTTTTGACCGTTACCCAGAATTAATTCCTGGAATCAAAGGTTTATCAGAAGAAACTACTACAGGAGTTCACCGTTTGTATGAAAGAATGAAAAACGGAACTTTATTCATGCCTGCAATTAACGTAAATGATTCGGTAACTAAATCTAAATTTGATAACAAATACGGATGTAAAGAATCAGCTGTTGATGCAATTCGTCGTGCAACTGATGTTATGTTAGCGGGTAAAAGAGTTGTTGTTTGTGGATATGGTGACGTTGGAAAAGGGACTGCGGCTTCTTTCCGTGGTGCTGGTTCTATTGTAACTGTTACTGAAATTGATCCAATTTGTGCTTTACAAGCAGCTATGGACGGTTTTGAAGTGAAAAAATTAGATACTGTTATCGGTAATGCTGATATCGTTATTACTACAACTGGAAATAAAGATATCGTTGTTGGTCGTCACTTTGAAGCTATGAAAGATAAAACTATCGTTTGTAACATTGGACACTTTGATAACGAAATCGATATGGCTTGGTTGAACAAAAACCATGGTGCCTCTAAAATTGAAATCAAACCACAAGTTGACAAATATACTATCAATGGAAATGACATCATCATTTTAGCTGAAGGACGTTTAGTGAACTTAGGTTGTGCAACTGGTCACCCAAGTTTTGTAATGAGTAATTCATTTACTAACCAAACGTTAGCTCAAATCGAGTTATGGACAAATAGTGCGGCTTATAAAAATGAAGTATATATGTTACCAAAACATTTAGATGAAAAAGTAGCAGCGCTTCACTTAGCTAAATTAGGTGTTGAATTAGAAACTTTAAACTCAGAGCAAGCAGCTTATATTGGAGTTGAAGTTCAAGGTCCATTCAAACCTGAGTACTACAGATATTAATTGTCATGCTGAACTCGTTTCAGCATCTCAAAATATATTAAAACCCTTGCAGAAATGTGAGGGTTTTTCTTTTACCAACTATTTTTCAACAAATTAGCAACAACTTGAAACTTTTGGCGTTAAATTTGTACTAATCATCATCAATCAAAATCAATCATCATGTTAAAACGTTTTTTTATGTTATGTTCGGGCGTAGATTCCGACATAATTAATGGCTGTTCCAATGGCGAGCAAAACAAATATGCCGGAATTGGAGCTACCGTTTTCTTCACTGCCGTAATGGCTTTTATTGCGAGTGCTTATGCCCTTTTTACTGTTTTCGACAATCCTTTTATTGCCATAGCTTTCGGGTTAGTTTGGGGTTTGCTAATTTTTAATTTGGACCGATTTATTGTTTCTACCATTAAAAAAAGAGATAGCTTTTTAGACGAATTTATTCAGGCAACTCCTCGAATTGCATTGGCGATTATTATTGCTATCGTAATTTCGAAACCTTTGGAAATTAAAATCTTTGAAAAAGAAATTAATACGGTTTTATTGAAAGAAAAAAACGAAATGATGTTGGCCAACAAAAAACAAGTAGCCAATTATTTTCAATCCGATTTAGATAAAAACAAAGCGCAAATTGATAGTTTAAAATCGGATATTCTTAAAAAAGAGAAAGAAGTAAACGATTTGTATTCGGTTTATATCACCGAAGCTGAAGGAACTGCTGGCACTAAAAAGTTAGGCAAAGGTCCAGTTTATAAAGAAAAACGTGAAAAACACGATGCTGCTTTGCAAGATTTAGCGACTCTAAAAACTACCAATCAAACAAAAATCATCGATTTAGAAGCAAAAAACAAAACTCTTGAAGCCGATTTAGATAAAAAAGTCACCGAAACCCAACCTATTATCGAAGGTTTCGACGGATTAATGGCGCGAATTAACGCCTTGAATAAATTACCTTTCTTACCATCTTTTTTTATCATGTTATTGTTTTTAGCGATTGAAACTTCGCCCATTATTGCCAAATTATTATCGCCAAAAAGCGAATACGATTTCAAACAGGAAGACAACGAAATGGGCATCAAAAACATGCTAGCTCAAAATCGCTACCAAAGCGAATTACAAAAGAAAACCGATGCCGAAATTTACGATAAAGTCTATGCCGACATTAAAGAAGATAAAGAACTGTACAACTACAAAAAGAAAAGTGCAACAGAATTACTAAAACTTCAAGCGGATGGTTTTGTTGAGAAACAGAAAAAATCGATGTAAAGCTTAACTGCAAAGACGCAAAGATTTACGCAAGGTTCGCAAAGGTTCCTAAAAACAAAATCCCGATAAGTTTAAAATTTATCGGGATTCTTTTTATGTTTTATTAGCGGTTAGAAATTACAAAAACTTCAATATTTCGCCTTTCAATCTATCGTATTCACCTTGAAGAATTAATCCGTTGTCTAGTAATTTTTTATAATTCTGAAGTTTCGCAAACAATTCGTCTTGCGATAAATGAGCCAACCCTTTTTCCTCTGAAATTGGCGCTTCTACTTCCGTATCACGAATAATATCTCTTGAAGTTGGCATAATTTCAGCATAAAGCGTTACTTCCTCTGTTTGAACTTCCTCAACTTCTGGTTCTTGAACAGGAGTTTCAATTGGAGATTCTGTTTTAACTTCTTCTACAACTGGAGTAGCTACTTTCGGATTTTTCAATAAATCTAATTGTTCTTTTGCGTATGTGTACAATTTTCGCGCTTGATTTTTTGGCAAATACTCAACCGTATGTGTTAAATCTGAATTAGTTGTAAAGGTAAAATCAGCACCTAAAATACCTTCTTTTACAAACGAACCTGCAATATCATCCCAATCGTAATCAATGAATTCCATTGACAATCCTAAGTTCTTAGGTTTACATAAAATGATTCGTTTGTTGGTTACCACAATGCTATCAGGAAAAATAGTTACCGCTGGTTTTTTCTGAACCGCAATATAGCCTACTTCTTCATTCGACATTAAAAGATTTTCCAATTTAGCTGTGATTTTCTCAATAGCTTTTGGATCTTGATCTTCGTTTAATATTTTTTTTAAGTTGTCTATCATGATAGTTACTTTGAATTTTCTTATTTAGTAGCACAAAAGTAATGCCTAATTTTCTAATTCTTGAATTTCTTGTTGGACTTTTTTCGTTAAACTTTTGAAAACAAGTTCATAGGAATGGTTAATCAATTCGCACATCATTTTATCAGAAACATCGCCATGAAAACGAACTGTATTCCAATGCACTTTACTCATATGATAACCGGGCTCAATCGCTTCATATTCCGCTCGAAGTTCCAAAGCGCGCTCAGGATCACATTTCAAATTTAACGATGATGTTCCTTTTTCCCATTCAGATAACGAAGTAAGACAAAACATTTTTCCTCCTACTTTAAACACCAAAGTATCTTCATCAAACGGAAAATGTTCGGTTACGCCTTTTTTAGATTGGCAGAATTCGTATAGTTGTTGGATATTCATTTTGATAATTACTTTTCAATTTTATACAAAACCGGTTTACTTGGACTTGCATCATTCTCGAATGAAGCAAATTGTAAATTCAAAATATAACTTTCGTCTATTACATCGTCATTAACATAAATCATTTCGGTAATTGTACAATTAAAACGAGCATCTTTATTGACTTGATTCACGTCTTTTACATTCCAAAATGCTTTGTGTGCTAGTAATTTTCCTTCATCGTGCTCTTTGTCGACACTTGGTAAATCGATTAATAAATGCTGAATTCCTTTTTCTCTGATAAAAATTGCAGCAGCTTCTTCTAAATAAGGTGGATTCGTATTCGAATAATTCAAATGCTTTTTGCTTTCTGAATTTGGCAAGGTTCTGATGATGATTGCTTCTGGTGAATTTTCTCCCAAAGCAAGTTCAATTTGTTCCTTTATAATAATTAAATCTTCTCCAACATTTTTTGGCTCCACAGAAATCAATTCGGCAGTAAAGAAAAACTGCTTTAAACAATGGTTAATCGAATAAAAATCACGTGTAATATGCCCTAAACACTCTGTATGCGTACCATGCGCGTGCGGATTGAAGAAAATATTATTAAAATTCGTTGACGATTTCCCTTCCGAAACTTTTCCTATCCAATCACCCATAGTTACAGGTGCAATTTCAGGAGCGTTTTGATACCACGCAATTGGATTTTGTTCGTTGTTGGTTAGAGGAATTGAAATATCTATTGGTTTCGATAGGTCAATTTGTATGTTGTTGATGGTTGCTTTCATATTAATTAACCGCAAAGAGCGCAAAGGTTTACGCAATGTTCGCTAAGTTTATTTTTGTTGTTTTTAAGTTCGCAAAGAATTAGAGATTATTTACAACTCTTTTTACTCCATTTTTGATTAGAGAAACATTAAAATTTATTAGTAACCCTAACTTACAATTTGTTAATTTTAAATAAGTCAATAATTGAGCGAAATGAACATCATTTAATGCTTCTACTGATTTAATTTCAATTATTAATTTATTTTCAACTATTATATCAATTCTGTAACCGACATCGAGTTTTACTTCTTCGTAAATTAAGGGTAAAGGTTTTTGTTTTTCAACATTTAAACCTATCTTTCTTAATTCGTAAAACAAACATTCTTCGTAAGCACTTTCCAGCAAACCTGGACCCAAACCTTGATGTACTTTTAAAGCACAATCAAACACAATTCTTGATAATTCGTTTTCTGTCATACTATTTATTTTGGCGTGTATAATTTAAATTGTTGCGTCCTTTGCGAAAAACTTTGCGCTCTTTGCGGTTAAACTATTCCAAATTTAGTAAAAATAAATCGGAAGCAATTCCGTCACTTAAAAACTTTCCTTTTTTAGTAGTTCGTAAAATATTATCATCCACAAATAACAAATGATCTTCGATAAATTTTGCTGCTTGACGGTTCAAATAATCCAAATAGTTTTTTCCAAATTCTTGTTCGATTCGCTCTAATGAAACACCCCAAATCGTTCGTAAACCCGTCATGATATATTCGTTATATCGATCGGTTTTGGTTAAGGTTTCAATTTCAATTGGTAATTTATTTTCTTGAATCGATTTGATGTAAAGCGAATTATTAGAAACATTCCAACCTCTATTTTTTCCATCATAACTATGAGCTGACGGACCAATTCCGATGTACTTTTTGCCCAACCAATAACTGGAATTGTTTTTTGAGAAATAATTTTCTTTTCCAAAATTCGATAATTCGTAATGAATGAATCCGCTTTCAGAAAGTTTATCGACCAAAATTTGAAAATGTTCCTGAGCCACTTCATCATCAGGTTGCGGAATAATTCCTTTTTGAATGAACGAATGCAAAGCCGTTTTAGGTTCAACCGTTAAAGCATAACTCGAAATATGCGGCACCCCAAAAGACAAAGCCGTTTCGATGTTTTGCAACCATTTTTCATTCGACATTTCTGGAACTCCGTAAATCAAATCGATAGAAATATTATCGAAATATTGTGTTGCAATTTCTAAACATTTTTTAGCTTCTTCAACATTGTGCGCGCGATTCATTAGCTGTAAATCATCTTCAAAAAAGGATTGAATTCCGATTGATAAACGATTGACTTTATTTTTTGAGAGTTCGATTATTCGATTTTCCGCTAAATCATCTGGATTGGCTTCGACGGTGATTTCAGGATTTTCGACTACTCTATAGTTTCTATACACTGTATCAATCAAAAATCTTAAATCTTCAATCGACAATATCGAAGGCGTTCCGCCACCAAAATAAATCGTTTCTACAATCTCATCTTGAAATTCGCTTTTACGCAATTGAATTTCTTTAGCCAATGCCAAAACCATTTCATCTTTCTTCTTCAAATTAGTAGAAAAATGAAAATCGCAATAGTGACAAGCTTGTTTGCAAAAAGGGATATGGATGTAGATTCCTGACATTTGTTTGTTGTTGTAATTTTTTTAATATAGATTTGTTTAATTAAAATTTTTTAACATGAAAAAACTTAAATCATTATTACTTGCTTTACCTTTCATTTTACTCTCATGTTCATCTGATGATAGCGAAAGTAGTAGCCAATTTGCAATGACGGCAAAAATCAATGGTGTAACATTTGAGGCTAACAACCCTTTTGGAACAAATCTTTATTCTTCTACAAATATATGGGATTATTTCCCATTAGAAGACTTTGTAATGTTACAAGGAAGACAAGGAGGATTATTAGGAAATCCTGAAATTAATATTTGGTTAAAAAGAACTGACATTGCTATAGGAACTTATACTTTTGGCGCTGAAACTTATGACACACCACCATCTCATTTCATTGACTTAATTGATAATAGCAATGAAGAAATGGAAGAAACAATTGGAGGAACTATAACAATTACAGAAGTAAATACTTCTTCAAAAATTGTTAAAGGTACATTTCAATTTACAGCTTCTGATAATGCAGGAGATGCAGTTCCTGTGGTTAACATGAATGTGACAAATGGCACATTTAGATATAAATATGAAGATTAATAAACTCTTAAAAAAAAATAGCCAGATATTTTCTGGCTATTTTTTTATTCTATCTTCATTCTGTTTCACAAAAGCATCCCAACCCGAATAACTTTTTTCGCCAACCACTTTTCCCGAATTAAAAAAATGGCAAACCGCAGCTGCCAAACCATCAGTTGAATCGAGGTTTTTTGGTAATTCTTTCAACCCTAACAATTGTTGGAGCATTTTGGCTACTTGTTCTTTACTGGCGTTTCCGTTACCAGTGATGGCCATTTTAATTTTTTTAGGTTCGTATTCTGTAATGGGAATATCTCTGGAAAGTCCAGCTGCCATGGCAACTCCTTGTGCTCTTCCTAATTTCAGCATCGATTGTACGTTTTTACCAAAAAAAGGTGCTTCAATGGCAATTTCATCTGGATTGTGTGTGTCGATTAACTCAATCGTTCGTTCAAAAATGACTTTTAATTTCTGATAATGATTATCGTATTTGGACAAAATGAGTTCGTTCAACTGCAGAAATTCCATTTTCTTGTTGACTACTTTGATTAATCCAAAACCCATAATCGTCGTTCCTGGGTCAATTCCTAATATGATGCGTTCGTTTGCCAATTTTAGTTTAAAGTTTCGTTTCTTTGTACCAATGATTACAATTCCTCACAAAGCTAAGCAATTCCTTGTTTTTACCATCAAACTTTTGATTGTAATTGGTGCGTTTTATTTTATTTACGACCAAATTGCCGGAAATTCGAAATTAGAATGGAGTAAATTCCAAACTTTAGTTTTAGAAAAAACTTCAGTTTTGACAATCATTTTCATCTTACTGTTTAGTGTTGCGAATCGCTATTTTGAGATTTTAAAATGGCAGAATTTGGTGAGTTTTATCAAACCGATTTCGATTGGTGAAGCAAGTAAACAAGTTTTGGGCGCTTTAACTGCAGGGATTTTTACACCAAATGGTTTAGGCGAATATGCAGGAAAAGCGATGTTTTTCAAAAAAGAGCAAACTAAGAAAGTCGTATTTTTAAACTTGATATGCAACGGAATCCAAATGATTTTAACCATTATTTTTGGAACTATTGGATTGATTTTAATTGGATATTGGAAATGGGCCTTAGCGATTATTGGAATTGCAGTTATATTGTTTTTTGCTTCTATTCTTTCGAAAAACATCACCATAAAAGGATATTCCATTCAGAAGTTACTTCATAAAATCAACGAAATTCCGAAGAAGATTCACCGTAAAAATATTTTGCTTGGTGTTTGTCGTTACTTAGTTTTTTCACATCAGTATTACGTTTTATTTTTAGTTTTTGATGTTGATTTGCCTTATTTGACATTGATTAGTTCGATTGCTGCGGTTTACTTTTTAGCTTCTTCGTTACCAAGTTTTCAATTTTTAGATTTTGCTGTAAAAGGAAGTGTCGCAATGTTTTTCTTCGGAAAATATGGCGTTAACGAATGGATTGTAATTTTCATTAGTACGTTAATGTGGTTTTTAAACGTAGTTTTACCCGTAGTAATTGGAAGTTATTACGTGATGCGATTTAAGTTGAATACTTCAAAATAGATAGTTCGTATGTTGGAATTAATCCTCGGAACCGTTTTTCTCATTTATATCCTATTTATTGGGCAACTGATTTATGGATTCAATCGAATGAAACGCTTTTCGAGAAAGGAATTCACTCCAAAAACATCTTTTACCATTGTAGTTCCGTTTCGAAACGAAAAAGAAAATCTTCCGAATTTATTGCATTCGATTTCTTTGTTGAATTATCCGAAAGAATTGGTTGAAATTATTTTAGTGGATGATGATTCCAATGATAGTTGGAAGATGGAAGATGGAAGATGGAAGTTAGAAATTCGATTAATTAAGAACGAAAGAAAATCAAATTCACCAAAAAAAGATGCGATTGAAACTGCGATTGAAATTGCCAAAAACGATTGGATTATTACTACTGATGCCGATTGTTTGATTCAGAAAGATTGGTTAACGACTTTCGATCAATATATTCAGGAAAATGAAGTTGAAATGTTAGCTTCTGGTGTTTGTTATGTTCCAAAAAGTGGCTTTTTATCGGCTTTTCAGAATTTAGATTTTCTAAGTTTACAAGGTGCGACAATTGGAAGTTTTGGAATCAATCAACCCTTTATGTGTAATGGTGCTAATTTTGCTTATTCCAAACATTTTTTCAAAGAATTAAAAGGATTCCAAGGAAATGAAACAATTGCAAGTGGTGATGATGTTTTTTTATTGCAAAAAGCAGTTTCTGTTACTCCAATAAAAGTTGGGTTTTTATTGGCTAAAGAAAGTATTGTCGCTACAAAACCAACAGAGAATTGGACTGAATTGTTTCAGCAACGGGTTCGCTGGGCTTCGAAAAGTACAGGTTATTCTTCGTTTTATGGTAAGTTGCTAGCTCTAGTAGTTTTTGGTGGGAATTTGGCCTGGATTTTAAGTTTCTTACTTTGGTTGACAAGTATATTAGACCAAAACATTTTCATGCTTTTTTTCGCTTTGAAATTCCTAATTGATTTTATCTTGATTTACAAAACCGCTAATTTCCTCGAATCGAAATTACAATATGTGTTAGCGAGTAGTTTGTTGTATCCGTTTTTTTGTGTTTCGGTGGCGGTTTATTCGTTATTTGGCAACTATTCTTGGAAAGGGCGAAACTTTAGAAAATAATTGACTTAAATACGAATTTCACGAATTAAAACGAAATCTTTTTAACATATAAGTCATGTAAGTTTTTGAAGTGGATAATTTTTTCGAATTAAGCTCATTTAAGATTTTACAATTATTAAAATTTCTTAAATCTGTGTTCCTAACTTGAAATTGCACTTATACTTGATTTTGCCCTTGAATTTATCCTTGCTTACTTCTCCATTTTAATAATCACAGGAAGTACGAATTGCGTTTTTACTTTCACACCTCTTTTTATGGCAGGTTCTACTTTTGGAAAATCGGATAATCTTGAAGTTAAAATACTATCAATTTTTGTTTTGTCTGCTAAAGCTGTGCTGTCATTTGGATATAAGGTTTCAAATTCCAAGCTCGAATCGGGATTTACGGTAATTTTTACGTTGATGGTATCGATTTCTGGGTATTCAATACGTAAAGTATCAATTCCTATTCGTTCTTGTATGGTTTGTGCTAAATAATCAAAGAAGCATTGTTTTTTAACTTCAGCATCTTTTATCGTATCGCATTGCAAAACCGATGGAAATTCATCGACTTCGTCCCAATTGATTTTTTTCAATTCTTGTTCTAATAATTCTTTCTCATTAGGAACTTCTTTTTCGAAGTACTGACAAGAATGAAATGCCAAAAGCAAAAAAAGTAGCTGAATTATTTTTCTCATATTACTCTTGCATCTGAAAGTTTATAGGTATTGTATACATAATATTTATTGGTTTTCCATCGCAAGTAGCTGGAATAGCTGTTGGTAATGATTTAATAATACGTATAGCTTCTTCCTCTAAAATCAATCCGTTTTTTGGACCATTAGCTTCTTTTATTTGCGGATTCCCTTCTTTATCAATAACAAAATGCACCATAACTCTTCCTTGCAATTCATGATCCATTGCAAATTCTGGATATCTAAACTTGTTATAGATATGCTTTCTTATATAATCTGTAAAAGTAATTTTTTCTTCAAAACCTGTTGTTGGATTTTTTCTAATGTAATATGGCGATTCTTGATTATCACATTTAGGAAAATCAGCTACATCTTTTTTGACATTATCAGCTAATTTCGTCTTTTCTATTGAATCAGCTTGTCTCTTTTGTTGTTTTGCCACTTTACTTTCTTCAACACGAACCAAATAAGCATCCCATTCTTTCTTTCTTTGTTCATCAATTTCTTTTTTAACTCTTGCCAATTCTTTCAAACGATCTTGAGTTGATATTTTTTTGTCTTGAGCAACAGCAATATTAACCACCAAAAAAGAAACAAAAAATAAAAAAACAAATCGCATAGAAATCAATTATTTAAAAAGTAAGAAACAAAGTTATAAATTTGTTAGACAATAACTAAAATCTTATGGAATACTTTTTACTAATTCTAGGATTACTTTTAATGATAGTCGGAATTATTGGAAGCTTACTTCCTGCTTTACCCGGTCCGCCTATTAGTTGGGTTGGAATTTTGATGCTTTATTTATGCCAAGGAATGGAAACCAATTATTGGTTACTTGGCATTACTTTAGTTATTGCGGTGGTGATTGGGATTTTAGACTATGTTATTCCAGCACAGGGCACAAAGTATTTCGGCGGCAGTAAATATGGGATTTGGGGAACGAATATAGGTTTGGTTGTTGGTTTATTCTTCCCTCCTTTCGGATTTTTGATTGGACCGTTCTTAGGTGCGTTAATAGGTGAACTCATTTACAACTCAAACGAAGGAAAACGAGCTTTTAAAGCGGCCACAGGATCGTTCTTAGGTTTCTTAGCAGGAACGTTTATTAAGTTTTTAGTGAGTTTGCTTTTCTTAGGCGTATTCTTTGTTGTGGTTTGGCAAAATAGAGCGGTTTGGTTTTGATAAAAATCAAAAAAGCTCTGCATAAATGCAAAGCTTTCCATTGGTCTAACTACTAAACCTTTTGGTACTTTCGTACCTAAACAACACAACTATTTTAAATATTTTAAGAGGGCAAAAAAGCCTTTCTTTTACGAAAGGCTTCCTCTTTACTGGCGGTCTGGACGGGACTCGAACCCGCGACCCCATGCGTGACAGGCATGTATTCTAACCAACTGAACTACCAAACCAGTGCTTGATTGCGAGTGCAAATATACTACGCTTTTTCATTCCTGCAAATATTTTTATAAAAAAAATTAAACTTTTTTTAGCCATATCAGCCAAACTTTTGTTTTTCAACCAAATAGGTTAGTAAAATTTTTTCAAAATTTTCACCTACAGAAACGGGTACATAGCGAATTTGATACTGCATACACGTTGCTTCTATCGTTTTGAAATACTCTTGCACCACTTTTTGATACGACTCTTGTGTATTTTCAGCAAATAAATTGATTTCTTCTCCCGATTCTACATCAATAAACTTACGAGGCGCATTGTCGAAATTGAAATTTAACTCGGTTTTTTCATCATACACATGAAAAACTACTACTTTATGTTTGTTGTGTTTTAAATGTTGAAGCGCTTTGAAGATTTTATCGTTGTCTTCTTCCGAACCTTCGGAATGAAACATATCGGTAAATAAAATTACCATAGAACGACGATGAATATTTTCGGCAATTTGATGCAAAAAAGTTACCGTATCCGTTTTTCGAGTGGTTTTGTTTTGCGACAACACTTCTTCCAGCTTGTTTAAAATCATGCTATGATGACGCTCACTTCCTTTTTCTGGCGAATAATATTCATACGTATCCGAATAAACGCTCAATCCAACCGCATCGCGTTGCTTTTTAAGCAAATTCATCAAAACCGCAGAAGCCAATACCGAAAACCCGATTTTACTCTCATAAAACGGCTGATTTTCCTTTAAGTTCGGATAATGCATCGAAGACGAGTTGTCTAAAATCAAATGACAACGTAAATTGGTTTCTTCTTCGTAGCGTTTTGTGTATAATCTATCGGTTTTAGCGTATAATTTCCAATCGATATGCTTGGTACTTTCTCCTGGATTGTAGATTTTATGCTCAGCAAACTCTGCCGAAAATCCATGAAATGGCGATTTGTGCATACCGGAAATAAAACCTTCGACAATTTGGTTGGCTAAAAGTTCTAAATGCTCAAAACTGGAAATTTTTTGTATTTGAGATTCTAAATTCATATCGTAAAGATAGAAAAAGATTTTTAAAATGGAACGCGGATGAAACGGATTCGCTAAGGCGAAATGCGGTTAAAAACAGATTTCTTAAATGAACACTACAAATTGAAACAATTAAAATTTTAATAAAGAAAAACCCTCTAACTATGTGTTTTAAAACAAAAAAGGCCCAACTTTCGTTGAGCCTTGAATTTCTTTTTCAAATATTATAGTAATGCGTCAATTGCATCTGTATACGTTTTCTTTGGAGCAACGCCTACTTGTCTTCCAACCACTTCTCCGTTTTGGAATACTAAAACTGTTGGAATATTTCTAACTCCGTATTTTGCAGCAAATTCTTGGTTTGCGTCAACATCTACTTTTCCTACTACTGCTTTTCCTTCATACTCAGTAGAAATTTCGTCGATAACTGGACCAACCATTCTACATGGACCACACCAAGCTGCCCAAAAATCTACTACTACTGGTTTGTCTGATTTTAATACTACTTCATCAAAAGTAGCATCTGTTATTGCTAATGCCATATTATTTCTTTTTAGTTTTATACTTATTTGAATTGCAAATTTAGGAATTAATTATAAACCAAAGTGTATTTTAAAATTACTTTTGATTATACTCTCATTTGCAGAATTTATACTTAATTTAATTTAAAATTTACTTGCATGCGTTCCAATTCTTGAAGTAATTCCGATGAGATTTTTACTTTCAATTTTCGGCTTGGCATTGAAAGTTTTGTTTTTACAATGATTTCATCTTTTTCAACTGGAACTTCAATATTCATTTCCACTTCTTCATTAGAATCTTCCAAAATTTCTTCTTCCATATCTACTGGATTTGAAACTGGAATATCTTCCACAATTCGCTTTATTCGCTCCAATTCCATTACCTCAAACGTTACTGAATTATCACCTTTATTTTCAGAAAAAATTCGATTTAATTCGGCTATCACATGTTCTTTTACATCGTTAATTGGGAACATTAAAATCAATTTCTTAGCAAATGTAGGCAATACATCAGCCAACATTTTAGCATCTAAAAACTGAATTCTTGGATCGGATTTTTTACCCGTTTCGCGATTTACCCAACCTTCTTTCACATTGATTTTAAAATACACAAACTGATTTTGCAACAAGAAATGACGGTATTTTAAATATTCTTCATCAAAAATTCTGAACTCATAACTTTCGTCATAACCCTCTAATACAAAGGTTGCCCAACCTTTTCCGTTTTTGGCGGTTCGATGTTGCACATTGGTAACAATTCCTCCAAAAGAAAGATTCTTACCTAAATGCTGCTCCAAATTTTTAAGTGATTCTAATTTAGCCGTACAAAAATATTTCATCTCAAATTTATAATCATCTAACGGATGCCCCGAAATATAAATTCCCACTACTTCTTTTTCTTTGGCTAATTTTTCCATTGTGCTCCATTCTTCACACGGTGGCACTTGAGGTTCTGCAATTTGAACTTCCGAAGCATCACCAAACAAGCTTACTTGCGATGAATTTTCGTTTTCTTGGAATTTCGAACCATAACGAATCGCCTTTTCTAAGAACGTAATTCCGTCGCCATCATGATGAAAATATTGGGCACGATGGGTTTCAGAAAAACCATCAAAACCACCAGCTAATGCTAAGTTTTCGAATGCTTTTTTATTCGCCGCACGCAAATCAATACGTTTAGCTAAATCGAAGATAGATTTGTAATTTCCATCTTTTCTGTTCTCAACAATGGTTTGAACGGCTCCTGCGCCAACACCTTTAATCGCTCCCATTCCGAAACGAACGGCGTAGTTTTCATTAACCGTAAATTTATAGTACGATTCATTCACATCTGGACCCAAAACGGCTAATCCCATGCGCTTACATTCTTCCATAAAGAACGAAACTTGTTTGATATCGTTCATGTTATTCGAAAGTACGGCAGCCATATATTCCGCAGGATAATGCGCTTTAAGATATGCTGTTTGATAGGCAATCCAAGCATAACAAGTGGAGTGCGATTTATTGAAGGCATAACTCGCAAACGCTTCCCAGTCGGTCCAAATTTTGTCTAATTTTTGTTCGTCGTGACCATTGGCTTTTGCTTGATCGATGAACTTAGATTTCATTTTATCCAAGACATCTTTCTGCTTTTTACCCATAGCTTTTCGAAGTACGTCGGCATCACCTTTAGAGAAATTAGCCAATTTTTGAGACAGAAGCATCACCTGTTCTTGGTAAACGGTAATTCCGTAGGTTTCTCCTAAATATTCTTCGCAAGCATCTAAATCGTAAGTGATAGGTTCTTCACCATTTTTTCTGCGAACGAAAGAAGGAATGTATTCCAATGGTCCCGGACGATATAATGCATTCATGGCAATTAAATCGGCAAAAACTGTTGGTTTTAAGTCCTTCATGTATTTTTGCATTCCAGGCGATTCGTATTGGAAAACCCCAACCGTTTCACCTCTTTGGAATAACTCATATGTTTTGGTGTCATCAATTGGAAATTCGTCAGGATTCAAATCGATTCCTAAACGATATTTTACCAATTTCACCGTGTCTTTAATTAAGGTTAGGGTTTTTAATCCCAAAAAGTCCATCTTCAACAAACCAGCACTTTCTGCGACCGAGTTGTCAAATTGGGTTACATATAAATCCGAATCTTTTGCAGTGGTTACGGGAACGAAATTCGTAATATCATCTGGCGTAATAATCACACCACAAGCGTGAATTCCGGTATTTCGCATGGAACCTTCCAAAACTTTTGCTTGCTGAATGGTTTCTCCAGCTAAGTCTTCTGAATTGGCGATTTCGATTAATTCTTTTACTCGGTCAAATTCTTCAGAACGTAATGCTTTTTTGACTTCGGATTCGTCTTCGGCTAAGAATCGTGCTAAATTCCATTTCGACGGCATCATGCCTGGAATTAATTTGGCAATTCTATCCGCTTCAAAAAGCGGCAAATCCAACACACGAGCGGTATCTCGAATTGCTGATTTAGTAGCCATTTTACCATAGGTAATAATTTGCGCCACCTGACTTGCTCCGTATTTATTGATTACATAATCCATAACACGACCACGACCTTCATCATCAAAATCGATATCAATATCGGGCATGGAAACACGGTCGGGATTTAAGAAACGCTCAAAAAGCAAATCGTATTTAATTGGGTCGATATTTGTAATTCCTAAACAATACGCCACAGCAGAACCCGCAGCAGAACCACGACCTGGTCCAACAGAAACGTCCATTTTTCTAGCTTCGGCAATGAAATCTTGTACAATTAAGAAATAACCTGGATAACCTGAATTGGAAATCGTTAGTAATTCAAAATCTAAACGCTCTTGAATATCTGGTGTGATTTCGCCATAACGTTTTTTAGCACCTTCCATGGTGAGATGTTTCAAATACGCATTTTCACCACGAACGCCACCATCTAATTTATCTTCCTCTACTTCAAATTCATCAGGAATTTTAAATTTTGGAAGTAATACATCTCGATATAAAGAATAAGGTTCCGTTTTATCGATGATTTCTTGAATATTGATAATCGCTTCAGGTAAATCCGCAAAAAGCTGCTTCATTTCGTCACCCGATTTGAAATAATATTCTTGATTTGGTAATCCATAACGATAACCACGTCCGCGACCAATTGGTGTAGCTTGTTTTTCACCATCTTTTACACACAATAAAATATCGTGGGCGTTAGCATCTTCTTTATTAACGTAATAGGTATTGTTGGTCGCAACTAACTTTACATTGTGTTTTTTCGCGAAAGCTATTAAGGTTTGATTAACGCGATTTTCATCTTCTTGTTTGTGACGCATTAATTCCAAATAGAAATCAAAACCAAATTGATCTTTCCACCAAATTAAAGCTTCTTCGGCTTGACTTTCTCCAACATTCAGAATTTTACTAGGAATTTCTCCATATAAATTTCCCGAAAGAACGATGATGTCTTCTTTGTAGTGTTCTACGATTTTTCTATCAATACGCGGAACGTAATAGAAACCATCGGTGTAAGCAATGGAAGACATTTTGGCTAAGTTGTGATAGCCTTTTTTATTTTTTGCCAATAAAACTACTTGATAACCGTTGTCTTTTTTGGTCTTATCTTTATGATCGTCGCAGATGTTAAACTCGCAACCAACGATGGGTTTGATTATGGTTTCTGTTGGTTCTTCACCGTTTTCGACTAATTCTTTGTTTTTAGCTTCAGCTGCTTTGTTGTGATTTAAAACGGCACTTACAAAATGAAACGCACCCATCATATTACCAGTATCGGTCATAGCAACCGCTGGCATTTTGAATTTTGCCGAAGCTTTTACCAAATCATTAATTGCGATAGTCGATTGTAACACCGAAAACTGTGTATGATTGTGCAAATGTGCAAAAGCAGCGTCTTTTAAATCGGATTTTACTTCTTCTGAAATTGTGGTTTGAACTTCCTCTTGTTCGATTTTTTTCAAACGCGCTCTAATTTCATCAGAGGCTTGTTTCAGATTGATATGCTTTAATCCAATTAACTGGACTTCTCCCAAATTTTTTTCTCGGAAACTTCTGAAATATTCTGGCGTTACATCTAACTCTTCTTTGGTGAAAACTTCTCTTTTGATTAACTCAAGAAAACAACGTGTTGTTGCTTCCACATCGGCAGTGGCATTATGTGCTTCTGCGAAAGGTTGATTGAAAAGATATTGATGTAATTCGGTTAATGTTGGTAATTTGAATCTTCCACCACGACCCCCTGGTAATTTTAATAAGTTGGCGGTGATTTCGGTACAGGTATCCAAAACCGGCATTTTAGTCATGTCGGAACCGATGTTCATACGATGGAATTCACATCCCATAATATTGACATCAAATCCTACATTTTGTCCAACGATGAATTTCGCTTTTGAAAGTGCAATATTGAATTTTTCTAAAACTTCAGATAACAAAACCCCTTGCTCCATTGCTAATTCGGTAGAAATACCATGAATTCGCTCTGCATCATAAGGAATATTGAAACCTTCGGGCTTAACCAAGTAATCTTGGTGCTCGATTAAATTTCCCATTTCGTCATGCAATTGCCATGCAATTTGAATACAACGAGGCCAGTTATCAGTATCGGTTATGGGTGCCGACCAACTGCGAGGTAAACCTGTGGTTTCTGTATCGAAAATTAAGTACATCTATCTGATAATTAAGCTAAAGAAAAAAAACAAAAGCAAATTTTGAATAAAAACAAAAATACATTTTAAGTTATTGAATGCCAATTTAAGTTATCAACAAAACAAAAAAACCACCTGAATCACTCCAGATGGTTTTGATATTTTTGGGTTGAATTTTTAGAATGTAGAGATTGGAATCTTATAAAAAACTCCTTCAGAGAACGTAATTACTTCTCCTTCTTCATTAACTGCTTTGAAATTATAAGTTCCGGTGAACAATCCGTTTTCAACTTCTTTAATCTTGATTTCACCATTACTTTGTTGAATGTTGATTACTCTAAACGTAGCGTTATTATTTCCGCCAACAATAGTTATTAAATCACCTGGTCTATACCCAACGCCTCTTGCTACAACAGTAATTTCAGTAACAGCACCATTTGTAGTTTTAGTAGCCACTCTTAATCCAGAACCAGAACCACCTGTTGTTTGAGCTCCAGCTGAATTAGTTTGATAAGCTGTTCCTCTATTAATCATTCCAGAAACCTTAAATGCTGGTCCAGAATATAAACCTGTATCATAATAATCTTCAAAACCATCCACATCATTAGAATAGGAAGCAAAATTATCTTGATTTGTAGTTCCTAATACATAAACTCCAGGATCTGTACTTGACGTTTCTAAAGTTACTGTCTCGTATAGATTGTAGGCAGTAATTATCATTCTACCATCCTCATCAACACTAACTCTTGCATCACTTGCTCTCCAGTAAACATCATTTTGTTTGGCTTGAAAAGCTGGATTATTAGTTTGAAGATCCTCTTGACACGAAGAAAAAGCAACAACAAGCGCAAACAAAGAAACTATTTTTTTCATCTTAAATTAAGTTCGTTATAATATGTAGGTAACAAAAATAACTTTTTTATTGAAATAAAAACATTTTATCGAAAAAAATATTTTCAGACAACTTATAGATTTGTATTGCAAAGTTTTATATATTTGCACCCTTAAATAACCGAGGTCGAGAACCTCAAATTAATCACAAGATTATGTCAGTAAAAATTAGATTACAAAGACACGGAAAAAAAGGGAAACCTTTTTATTGGGTTGTTGCAGCAGATGCAAGATCGAAAAGAGATGGTAAATTCTTAGAGAAAATCGGAACTTACAATCCAAACACTAACCCTGCAACTATCGATTTAAACATCGAAAAAGCTGCACAATGGTTACACAATGGTGCTCAGCCAACTGACACTGCAAGAGCAATTTTATCTTACACAGGTGCTTTATTAAAACACCACTTAGATGGAGGAGTTCGTAAAGGTGCTTTAACTCAAGAACAAGCTGATGCTAAATTAGCTACTTGGTTAGAAGAAAAAGCTGGTAAAGTTGATGCTAAGAAATCAGGTTTATCTAAAGCTGAAGCTGATGCAAAAGCAAAAGCTTTAAAAGCTGAACAAGAAGCAAACGCAAAACGTATTGCTGCTCAAGCTGAGGCTGCAAAAGCTGCTGAAGCTACAGAAGAAGTTGCTGAAGAAGTAGTTGAGGCTGCTACTGAAGAAGCTCCTGCTGTTGAAGAAAACAACGAAGAAACTCAAGCATAATTTTATAGCGATTCCATGCGTAAAGAAGATTGTTTCTATTTAGGTAAAATCGCAAAAAAATTTAGTTTCAAAGGGGAAGTATTGGCGTATTTAGACACCGATGAACCCGAATTGTATCAAAATTTGGAATCAGTTTTTGTTGAAATCAACAAAAGTCTGGTTCCATTTTTTATTGAAAGTAGTTCGCTTCACAAAGAAAAATTCTTACGTATTCGTTTTGAAGACATACAAACCGAAGAAGAAGCAGACGAAATCATGGGAAGCGAAATTTATCTTCCACTTTCTATGTTACCTAAATTAGAAGGTACTCAATTCTATTATCACGAAGTAATCGGGTTTGATGTATTAGATACTCGTTTGGGTAATATTGGAAAAATTACTGCTATTAATGACAGTGGTGCTCAACCACTTTTTGAAATTGATAAAAACGGTACTGAAATTTTAATTCCGCTTATTGATGATTTCATCATTGCACTTGACAGAGCAAACAAAACCATTACTTTAGAAACCCCTGAAGGTTTGGTTGATTTATATCTTGGATAATTCCAATGACTTTTACATTCAAACAATTTTCGGTTAATCAAGATCGTTGTGCTATGAAAATTGGCACAGATGGTGTTTTGCTTGGTGCTTGGACTCCATTAATCAATAATCCATTCAACGTTTTAGACATTGGTGCTGGAACTGGGATTTTATCTTTAATGTTAGCCCAAAGAAGCAACGCTGAACAAATCGACGCCATCGAAATTGACGAAGATGCTTACGAACAATGTGTTGAAAATTTTGAAACTTCACCTTGGGGTGATAAATTATTTTGTTTTCATGCCGGTTTGGATGAATTTGTGGACGAACCTGAAGATGAGTATGATTTAATCATTTCCAATCCGCCTTTTTACACCGATGATTATAAATCAGATAATAGTTCGAGAGATTTAGCACGTTTTGAAGACGCTTTACCTTTTGAAGAATTAATTGAAGCGGCCGCCTTATTACTTTCGGATAATGGGATTTTTTCTGTGATTATTCCTTATAAAGAAGAAGAGCAATTTGTTGCTATGTGTAAAGAATTGGATTTATTTCCATTAAAAATTACTCGTGTAAAAGGCACACCAACATCGGAAATCAAAAGAAGTTTATTGGCTTTTTGCAGAATAGAAAAAACTCCGTTAATTGATGAGTTAGTCATTGAAATTTCTAGACATAATTATACTCCTGAATATATTGAGTTGACGAAGGATTTCTATTTGAAGATGTAACCCTAGCCCAGATGGTAGCGGCATCCTTTTTGTTTTTCGAGCATTTCTTTTACAATGAAATAACGAATTGTTTTTAGAATTCGATAAAAACAAAAAGATATAGCGAACAGCTGGAAAAAGCTTCTTATAAAATTATAACACTTGTTCGTTGATTTGTTAAAAATCTTTACTTACTTTTGTGACTTTCAAATCAAAAACTATGAGACCAGACTTATTTCAATCTCCAGATTATTATTTATTAGACGAATTATTATCTGACGAACATAAAATGGTGCGTGATGCTGCACGTGCTTGGGTAAAAAAAGAAGTATCTCCAATTATTGAAGAATACGCACAAAGAGCAGAATTTCCACATCAAATCGTAAAAGGTTTAGGAGAAATTGGTGGATTTGGTCCTTATATTCCTGTAGAATATGGCGGTGCTGGATTAGATCAAATTTCTTATGGATTAATCATGCAAGAAATTGAAAGAGGAGATTCGGGTGTACGTTCGACTTCATCTGTTCAGTCTTCTTTGGTGATGTACCCAATTTGGAAATACGGAAACGAAGAACAAAGAATGAAATATTTACCAAAATTAGCCACTGGAGAATTCATTGGTTGTTTTGGTTTAACTGAGCCAGATTTTGGTTCAAATCCGGGTGGAATGGTGACTAATTTTAAAGATATGGGCGATCATTATCTTTTAAATGGTGCTAAAATGTGGATTTCGAATGCGCCTTTTGCTGACATTGCAGTTGTTTGGGCTAAAAACGAAGAAGGAAGAATTCACGGATTAATTGTGGAAAGAGGAATGGAAGGTTTTTCAACTCCTGAAACACATAACAAATGGTCATTAAGAGCTTCTGCCACTGGAGAACTTATTTTTGACAACGTAAAAGTTCCAAAAGAAAACTTATTACCAAACAAATCTGGATTAGGAGCACCACTTGGCTGTTTAGATTCGGCACGTTATGGAATTGCTTGGGGAGCGATTGGAGCAGCAATGGATTGTTATGACACAGCTTTGAGATATTCAAAAGAAAGAATTCAATTTGACAAACCAATTGGAGCAACTCAATTACAACAAAAAAAATTAGCTGAAATGATTACTGAAATCACAAAAGCACAATTATTAACTTGGAGATTGGGCGTTTTAAGAAACGAAGGAAAAGCTACTTCGGCTCAAATTTCGATGGCAAAAAGAAACAATGTTGACATGGCGTTAACAATTGCTCGTGATGCACGTCAAATGCTTGGTGGAATGGGAATTACAGGTGAATATTCAATCATGAGACACATGATGAATTTAGAATCTGTAGTGACTTACGAAGGAACTCACGATATTCACTTGTTAATTACAGGTATGGATGTTACAGGTTTCCCTGCATTCAAATAATTGAACAATAGATAAAATTGATACAAAATGCTTCTCTTTTTAGGGAAGCATTTTTACATTTGTAGTGTACGGATTCAAATCCATAAGAAGTCAGAATTTCGTATATGATAATAAAAATTGCCTTATGAATATTCAAACTATAAACCAATCGATTCAAAATCAGAAAGAACAATTATTAAATCATTCGTTATACAACAAAGTAAAAACGATTGACGATTTACATTGTTTCTTAGAAAACCACATTTATGCGGTTTGGGATTTTATGTCGTTATTAAAAGCCTTACAAAATAAATTAACTTGCACCACAACACCTTGGTTACCAATTGGAAATCCAGAAATTCGTTATTTAATTAATGAAATTGTTGTAGCTGAAGAAACCGATTTAACATTGGACGGAACGCGTCAAAGTCATTTTGAGATGTATTTGGATGCTATGACGCAATGTGGCGCTTCTACTACTCAAATCAATGCGTTTTTGAAGAATGTGGAAGAAACGAAAAACATTTTTGTATCGATTAAACAAAGTGATTTACATCCGAATGTGAAAGCCTTTTTGGATTTTACTTTCCGTGTGATTGAACAAGGAAAACCTCATGAAATTGCTGCTGCATTTACTTTTGGAAGAGAAGATTTGATTCCGAATATGTTTACCGAGATTTTAAAAAGCTTCCAACAAAACTTCCCTGAAACTGATTTATCAAAACTAATTTATTATTTCGAAAGACATATTGAATTAGATGCCGATGAGCACGGACCAATGGCGATGCAAATGATTACTGAACTTTGCGGTGATTCAGAACAAAAATGGAATGAAGTAGAAGAAGTTTCGGTTTTAGCTTTAGAAAAGAGAATCGGACTTTGGAATGCAATTGATGAGCAAGTGGAACATAAACATGAATTAGTATAAATGAAAAGCGAGAATTTCTTCTCGCTTTTTTATTGTTCTGGTGCTATTTCAATTTCTAAACCTTCTAAATCTTCCGTGATTGGAATTTGACAACCTAATCTCGAATTATCCTTCACGTGATAGGCTTCCCAAAGCATGGCTTCTTCGTCTGGGTTGCGTTCTAAGGAAACAACATCGTTTAAAACATAACACTGACAAGAAGCACACATCGCCATTCCACCACAAACACCAACAGTTCCTTCTTCGGCTAATTCATACGAACGAATTAACTCCATAATGTTCATATTCATGTCGGTTGGAGCTAATACTTCGTGTTTTACTCCGTTTCTGTCGGTTATGAAAATGGTTACGTCTTGTGGCATTATTTATTTTTTTTCTTTAATTGTTCAATATCAAGTAAATCTTTCAATCTTCCTGTTGCCATTTTATTTTTCATCAAATCTTCAAAATCGATATAAGGTACTTTAAAGTTTTCTAGATTTAGAAATAAACGATTTTTGAAAGCTTCATTAAAATTTAAACCACTTACTTTCGTTAATATTTCAATTTTTCTGGGTTCTACTCCAATGCTCCAAACATCAAATTTATCACTTTCAAAATCTTCAATTGAAAAAATAGGCGCTCCAAAATCTTTATAAACCAATTGTAATTTGTTGTAATTTTCAACTGTTTGATTAATCCACAAATCCATATCACCCGTACTTCTGCCATAGCCATGCAAGATTACAGCATATCCTCCAACCAATAAATAATCAACATCATGTTTATCTAAAAGTTGTAAAAATTCTAAAAAATCAATATTGAATAAGTTCGGCATGTTTTCTTGAAGAAAAAACGGTTCTATCTACTTTCTTATCAGGAGTTGTGTCAAAAATAGAATTTATAATATCACAAGCATAATTTAAACGTTCAAGAGGTGTTTTGTCTTCATAGAAAGTTACATGATCATCTGCTTCTTCAAAAGATGATTTACTAACTACACTTCTATCCATTCTTATACTTTCCATATTACAAATATAAAAATTTAATCAATCGATTTTACAACTGCTTTTTCAGCTTCTTTTCTTGTTCCATCAAAACCATCTACTCCAGAAACTGTGGTATATTTCAACACGTAACGTTTTCCTGGATTGATTCTGTTGTAAACACTTTGGCACATTAAAGTAGCTTCGTGGAATCCGCACAAAATTAGTTTTAACTTTCCTGGATATATGTTTACGTCACCAATGGCGTAAATTCCGTCGATGTTAGTTTGATAATCTAATGCGTTATTTACTTTGATGGCATTCTTTTCGATTTCTAATCCCCAGTTAGCAATTGGCCCTAATTTTGGCGTTAAACCGAAAAGCGGAATAAAATAATCACATTCTGCTTTCATTCTGGCTCCGTTAACCTCAATATCAACAGCGGTAATTCTCTCGCTACCATTAAACCCAACAACTTCAGCTGGTGTAACTAATTTAATTTTTCCAGCATTCTTTAATTCTTGCACTTTTTCAACCGAATCTAAAGCCCCACGAAATTCGTTTCTTCTATGAACTAAAGTCACGGAATTTGCTACATTCGATAAGAAAATACTCCAATCTAAAGCAGAGTCACCTCCACCTGCGATTACAATATTTTTACCTCGATATTTTTCAGGATCTTTAACAAAGTAATCCACTCCGCGATCTTCTTTTTCGTAGAATTCAATATCTTTTAGAATAGGTTTTCTTGGCTCAAATGTCCCTAAACCACCTGCAATTGCTACTGCTTTTGCATGATGTTGTGTTCCTTCATTAGTGGTTACTATAAAAGTTCCATCTTCTAATTTTTCAATGGTTTCAGCGGTTTCTCCTAAGGTAAATCCAGGTTGAAACTGTTTGATTTGTTCCATTAAATTCGTAACCAAATCACCTGCTAAAACTGAAGGATAACCTGGAATATCGAAGATTGGTTTTTTTGGATATAATTCTGCTAATTGCCCGCCAGGTTGTGGCAAAGCATCAATAATATGACATTTAAGTTGTAAAAGTCCGGCTTCGAAAACGGCAAAAAGTCCCGTAGGACCAGCACCGATTATAAGAATATCTGTTTGAATCATTTTTTTAATTTTGAAAGTAGCAAAGTAACAAACTAGTACAATGTAGAAATATGATTTATATCATACTATTGCTTTACTAGGCAATATTTTCTACCGTTTCAATTTGAGGCACGTATTTTTTAATCGTGGTTTCTACACCAGCTTTCATGGTGCTGATACTTAAACTACAATTCGTACATGCCCCTTCTAAACGAACTTTAACATGTTTGTCTTCAATAATTTCTACTAATGAGATGTTGCCACCATCCGAATTCAAAAACGGACGAATTTCATCTAATGCTTTTTCAACATTCTCTTTTATTTCTAATGTAGTCATATTTTTTAGTTTTCAGTCGCAGTTTTCAGTCGCAGTAAACAGCTTAAACTGTAAACTGAGACTGTAAACTGAATACTATTTTTTTACAGCAGAACAACCTGCCATTGTTGTTATTTTGATAGCTTCTGTAGGAGGCAAAGTTTCATTACGATTTACCGTTTCTTGCACTACGTTTCTTGTAATATTTTCGAAAACACCTTCTAAAACTGAAGCCGTTTGCAATGCTGCTGGACGACCATAATCTCCTGCTTCACGGATACTTTGCACTAATGGCACTTCACCTAACAAAGGCACTTGTAAATCTTCTGCTAAGTTTTTAGCACCTTCTTTACCAAAGATATAATATTTATTTTCAGGAAGTTCTTCTGGTGTGAAATATGCCATGTTTTCGATAATTCCTAAAACGGGAACATTAATCGATTCTGACATAAACATTGAAACTCCTTTTTTAGCATCAGCTAGAGCAACTGCTTGAGGTGTACTTACTACAACAGCTCCTGTAATTGGCAACGATTGCATAATTGATAAGTGAATATCTCCTGTTCCAGGTGGTAAATCGATTAGCATGAAATCTAATTCGCCCCAGTTGGCGTCAAAAATCATTTGGTTTAGAGCTTTAGCAGCCATTGGACCTCTCCAAATAACCGCTTGGTCTGGTTTTGTGAAAAATCCGATAGACAAAATCTCAACTCCGTAACTTGAAACAGGTTGCATTTTTGATTTGCCATCCACCTCAACTGAAATAGGTTTTGAATTTTCAACATCAAACATGATTGGCATCGAAGGTCCGTAGATATCCGCATCTAAAACACCAACTTTGAATCCCATTTTAGATAGAGTTACAGCAAGATTTGCAGTAATCGTAGATTTTCCTACACCACCTTTTCCTGAAGCAACTGCGATAATATTTGAAATTCCAGGAATTTGTTTTCCTCTAATTAAATTTGGATTTTCTGGTTTTTCTGGTGCTTCAACTTTGATGTTTACTTTTACTTTTGCTTTTTCGTACACTTTTTCGTGAATTACCTTAATAATATCTACTTCAGCACGTTTTTTAATATGCAATGCTGGCGTTGATAAAAGTAAATCAACTACTACTTCATCTCCAAAAGTGATTACGTTTTGAACTGCACCACTTTCCACCATATTTTTTCCTTCACCTGCAATTGAAATGGTTTCTAATGCAGCTAAAATTTCTTTTCTATCTAGTTTCATTTTTTCGAGTTTTTAATAAATCAGTTTAAAACAGAACAACTTACGTTTTTATTCAGACTGATTTTAGATTGCAAAGATAATAAGAAGTTTAGGAGTTTAAAACTTTAAAAGTTTAAAGTTTTTATAATTTGATAGTTAGAATCTATGATTAAATAAAAAAGCAATCCTTCATTAAAAGATTGCTTTCTTAAACTAATTGAAAAAAATTTATTAATACTGTAAGAATAAGTTGAAATTGATATCAACATTGTCATTAACTACCACCATGCCTAATAATTTTTTAGGAGATTTTAATTTAAAATCTTTGATGTTCAACTTCAATTGTCCTTTTACATTATTTGTGTTTGAATTAAAAATTACTGGAACCAAATATTCTTTTTCAACACCAGCGATTTTCACGTTTAATTTTGCGGTTATGTTTTCTTTAATAGTATTAATTTCTTTAACATTAATTACAATATGCGGATAATCTTCGGCTTTTAGAATGGTTTTAAAATCTTTGGTTATCATTTTGTGAGCGCAATCAAAACCTGTACTTTTTATAGAAAGCTTTGCTCCTTCTAACAAGATTTTGTTGTTATTTCTAGCTATCGAAACTTGCAAATCATTCTCAATAAAATCAGAATTATATTTACATTCGAAACTATTGACATTAGATTTTCCTTTTATCGAAACCTCACTTTTATTCGTGATTTTAACATTGGTTTGATTTTTAGAAAATCCAAAACTCAAAAGAATAATAACTGATATAATGCCTATTGTTTTCATAACCTTAAAGTAAAAGCGAAAAGCCGTTTAACTCTTCGCTTTTAAATTTACTATTTTTAGAAACTAATTACTGCTTCTGCAACAAATCCACTGAATTTACCTCCATCCATGATGCTTCCAGCTGTATATCCATCGTAAGTTTGATTAACATATTCTACTTTAGCTAAGATATTTTTTGTCATGAACCAACCAGCACCTAAAGAAATTCTTTGTACATCGATGTCTTGTGTTGCATCTAATTCTCCAGAAACTGAATTATAACGACCAGCTACGTATAAGTTTTCATTTTTGCCGAAACGGTATAACAAATCTGCTCCTAATTGAGTGAAGTTTCTTCTATCTGTTTCAGCAAATTTTCTACCTGATACGGTTTCAAACAATCCAAAGAATTCAAAACCTTTATATTTTACAAATGGATTAATCATAATTGCAGTTAACTTGTTTGTTAAACCAGGATTAACTAATCCAGAAGAATAATTAGCAGATGAAGTAGCTGTTGTAGGCTCCATTACGAAGTAATATCTTGAACCTGCTCTATCACCACCATATAAATAAGTTCTTGCAGAATAAGCTGAATTGTAGATAGAACCAGTAATTCTAAATCTTAAATCTGTATTAAATTGTTTGTCATATCCTAATTTAGCCATAACTGATGGACTTGTAGCGCTTGGCGCATTAGCTCCTTGATTTAATTTACCATTAGTAGCTCCAATCATAGAAATAAAACCATTTTTTCTAAAGTAAACTTCTGCTCCAACTTCTGTTGTAAATGCATCCATAATGTAGTTTCCTACGAATGGGTTATATATAGCTTGTGCATTATCTGAACGTCTAAAGTGTGCATCACCATAGTTATTTTCCATATGTCCAATGTTGATAGTAACGTATTTCATTGTTTCAGCTAATAAACCTTCTTTGATGAAATCTAAATTATCAATTTGGAAATACCCTCCTTTAACATAAGGTTCTGGGTGGTGACGAGAAGACAAATATGTTCTTAAATGCATTCTAACCCCTTTTGCTAAAGCTACGTCTAAATCTAAGTTGGCAGTAGCTAAGTTAAAGTTGTTTCCAATTGGAATTAAAGCTGTTGCTCCAGTTGCGTTTTCATGATCTAAAGCTTGATATTGTAATGTTGAAGCACCACCAACTCTCACTTTTATTCCATCAAAAGTGGAAGCTGTATCTTTTGGACTTTCAAAAACATTGATTCCTCTTTTATCAGGTTGTCTGTAATTATCCAAATCTCTATTCTGAGCCTGTATACCTGTACTTAAGCCTAAGGCTGCAATTACTAACGAAAATTTAATAAATGTTCTCATGATTTTTAAAATTTAATATGTGTGTTTTAGTTATAAGTTCTTGTTTGTATTAATTGTAAGTAACTTTGAAATCAACCGTTACGTCTTTACCTGTTTTAATAGTTCCCATTAAAGCCGTTGGAGGTTTTACTCCGTAAACAGTCATGTCGATTTTAGTTTTTCCAGAAAAAATTGCTTTTTTCCCTACAACTTTAACTGTAAAAGTTTGATTGATTCTTTTTGTAACTCCAGAAATGCTTAAATCACCTTGAGTTTCTACTGTAAAATTACCAACTGAAGTTTCTGTAATTTTTGCAACACTTACTAATTTGTAATTAATGGTTTTGTAAGTCTTACTATTTAAAGCTTTGAATGTATTATTATCCATTCCGTTTTTACCGCTTTTTAATTGCTCTACTTCTACAGCAAAATCTAAATTTTTTATAGCTTTTAAATTGCCTGCATCAATTGTCATTGTTGATTTTCCGCTCATTGCTTTAGCATCAATTTCCCAATCGTGAAGATTAGAAGTTCCTAGAACTTTTAATTTGCTTTCGGCTAAAACCACTTTAGATTCTTGTGCAAAAACATTATAGATTGGCGCTACAATCATTAACAGTAAAAACCATTTTTTGAAGTTTATTTTTAAAGTGTTCATTTGTACTGTGTTTTAAATTATAGTACAAATTTCAGCCGAAAAAAAAACGTTTTACATGACATTTGTCACGTTTGTTACAAAAAGAATGAAGTAAATTAAAAGAGATGAAAACTCAAACGTTTTCAAAAAAAAGAATAAAAATTAAAACTTAGGTTCCCAAAAATGTTTTTCGAAATCGATAATTTGATTGTCGATAACTTGAATTCCTTCGTTTTCTAAAAGTTGTTGCATTAAATTAGTTCCATCAAAATGATGCTTGCCAGAAAGTAGTCCTTTTCTATTAACAACTCGATGCGCAGGAACATCTTCTATGTTATGAGATGCATTCATTGCCCAACCCACCATTCTAGCAGAGCGTGCTGCGCCAAGTGCTTTTGCAATGGCACCATAAGAAGTTACTTTCCCTTCTGGAATTTGGCGAACGATTTCGTAAACACGTTCAAAAAAGTTGTCGTTATTTGACGTTACCTTTTTCAAATATTAAAAAAACATCTTATATAAGGAAGAAACTGCTACAATTCCGGTTAATGCCGCAATTAAGAAATTGATATTTTGAACTATAAAAGTGAGTTTGTGTTCAATTAGCTTGAAAAATTTAGCATATAAGTAAAACACAAAATAAGTTCCTAAAGCTGCCGATATTGAAAACAATACAATAGAAATCATATCATACTGAAACAAATCTTTTGAAGCCATCATTAAACTTGTAATGGCGTACCAAGGAATGGCAAACATATTAAAAGCAGACATTGCCATTCCGTAAAAAAAACGATTTCTTTTTGCTTCAATCTCAACTTTGATTTCTTTTTGCTTTTTAGCTTTCAAACCCATAATAGTAAAAGCAATTGTCAATATAATAAAGATTACAGTGCCAATTTTTTTCAATCCTTCACTAAAAACTGGATTAGCATCTAAGAATTTCGCAAAATAAGTCCCTAAAAAACTTTGGATAAAAACCACTACAACCGCTCCTAAAGCAAAATTCAAGGCTTGTTTTTGACTTTCCTTTACACTGATTTTGGCAATTGTCATATTCAACATACCCGGAATAATGATACCGCCAATGGAAATTATCAAACCTAGAAAAATGGCTAAAACAAACGTCATAAATTGATTTTTATCAAAAGTAAGGAAGAATATTGAAATGAATGTAACAAAGATTACTTAATTCGGAACTTAATATAGGTAATAGGTTTGTTTACTTCCAAATATTGACTTTCGTAAAACGTTTGAATTCCAGTTACTTCTGCTGGCGCTCCTTCGTTTTTATAAATATTGTGGTTCGCATAAATTACTTCATGACCTAAACCATGTAACAACCCTAATGTATAACCATGCATAAACTCTGAATCGGTTTTTAAATGCATCAATCCGCTTGGTTTTAGGATCTTTTTATAGCGCTCTAAAAACTCAGCATTCGTCATTCTGTGCTTGGTTCTTTTGTATTTGATTTGTGGATCTGGGAAAGTAATCCAAATTTCAGACACTTCGTTTTCAGCAAAAATATGATTGATTAACTCGATTTGCGTTCTTACAAAAGCTACGTTATTCATACCTGTTTCAACAGCAGTTTTTGCTCCACGCCAAAATCTTGCTCCTTTGATATCAATACCAATAAAGTTTTTATTTGGAAATCTTTCGGCTAAACCAACAGAGTATTCGCCTTTTCCACAACCTAATTCTAATACAATTGGATTATCATTTTTAAAGAATTCTCTATTCCATTTACCTCTTAACGGAAATTCATTCCCAACAACTTCTTCTCTTGTTGGTTGAAAAACATTAGTAAACGTTTCGTTCTCGCTGAATCTTTTTAATTTATTTTTACTTCCCACTTCTAATTTATTTTGGGCAAAATTAAGCAAATAATTAGCAACACAAATAAACTTTTAATAATGTTTCAATAACCTTAACATTAGATACGTTTTCGTTTTTTGTATAAAATTTTTATTTTGAAATCGCAATTAATAAAAAGTTGCGCAAGCAACACCGACGAAAAAAAAAGCGATTCCATATGTGACCGCTAAAAAATATAATCCACACATATGAAAAAACGTAAAGTTGAAGTGGCTGTTATTTCCGATGTTCATCTTGGAACGTATGGTTGTCATGCGAAAGAATTATTGGATTATTTATCTTCGATAAAACCTAAAATTTTAGTACTGAATGGCGATATTATCGATATTTGGCAATTTAGAAAATCTTATTTCCCATCGAAACACTTAGAGGTAATTAAGAAGATTATTTCTATGAGTACCAAAGGTACAAAAGTGTATTATATCACCGGTAATCACGATGAATTTCTTAGGAAATTTACCGATTTACACATGGGAAACATCAGTTTAATTGATAAACTCGTGTTAGAATTAGATCACAAAAGAGCTTGGATTTTTCATGGAGACGTTTTTGACGCTTCGATTACCCAAGCCAAATGGTTAGCTAAATTAGGCGGTTGGGGTTATGATATCCTCATTTTAATTAACCGTTTCATCAATTGGGTTTTAACCCGATTTAACAAAGAACCGTATTCGCTTTCGAAGAAAATTAAAAACAATGTAAAATCTGCTGTAAAATTTATCACTAACTTTGAAAATGTTTGTGTGGAATTGGCGATAGAAAACGACTACGATTATGTAATTTGCGGACATATTCACGAGCCCAAAATTGAGTTCATGGAGAATGAAAAAGGAGAGGTTTTCTATTTGAATTCGGGCGATTGGGTAGAAAATTTAACCGCTTTAGAATATAACAACAAAAAGTGGAAATTACACCAACACGATAGAAATTTTAGTTCGGATGAAAATGAGTATAATTTTGAAGATGAAAATAAATTAGCCGAACAATTTATTGCGGTTTTGAAAAAGTAATGAAGAAAAAAATACTCATAGCGCCATTAAACTGGGGTTTAGGACATGCCACAAGATGTATTCCTATTATAAAAGCATTGGAAGAAAATGGTTTTGAACCCATTATTGCTTCAGACGGAGTAGCTTTAGCTTTATTAAAAAAAGAATTTCCAAATCTTTTGAGTATCGAATTACCTGCTTACAACATTCAATACTCAGAAAAAGGTAAAAACTTCAAGTGGAAATTAGCGCTTCAAATGCCTAAAATGATGTTGGCCATCAAAAAAGAGAAATCAAAAATCAATAAGATTATCGAAAACTATGAAATTGATGGCGTTATTAGCGATAATCGATTGGGTGTTTATTCTTCAAAAGTACCTTCTGTTTTTATCACACATCAATTAAATGTACTTTCTGGAAATACTTCTTGGTTGACAACCAAATTGCATTCACGTTACATTTCCAAGTTCGATGCTTGTTGGGTTCCTGATGTTTCTAGTGTAGAAAATTTGTCGGGAAAATTAGGTCATCCTGAAAAGATGATGAACACCATTCGATACATCGGACCTTTAAGTCGCATTGAAAAAAAATCATTACCAATTAAGTACGATATTATGGTTTTATTATCAGGACCAGAACCGCAACGTACTTTATTGGAAAAGAAACTTATCAAAGAATTAGAAAATAGTTCGAAGGAAATTCTATTCGTAAAAGGAATTGTAGAATCGCAACAGCAAATCGAGAAAGTAAATTCGACTACTTATTACAATTTCATGAATTCGGAAGAATTAAGTACTGCTTTTAATGAGAGTGAATTTGTGGTTTGTCGTTCTGGTTATACCACGGTTATGGATTTGGCGAAATTGGAGAAAAAAGCGTTTTTTATTCCAACACCAGGTCAATATGAACAAGAATATTTATCTAAAAAATTTAAATCAGAAATTGTGGCCCCAAGTTGCAAGCAAGAGAAATTCAAAGCTTCTAAGTTAGAAAAAATTCACTTTTACAAAGGATTTAAGGATTTTTCGGTTGACCCGAATTGGAACGAATTATTTCGTCTTTTCCAAAGTAAATGAAAATTCTGAACCAACACCAATTTGACTTTCCACATAAATTTTCTCATCATGTCCTTCAATAATGTGTTTCACGATAGCTAATCCTAAACCTGAACCGCCTTCGCTTCTTGCACCACTTTTATCTACTCGGTAAAAACGTTCGAATAATCGCGGAATGTTTTGTTTTTCGATTCCTTCACCGTTATCGGTAATTCTTACGATGACTTTATTTTTGGTTAAATCTTCGATTCCAACTTCAGTAGTTCCGCCTTTTTTTCCGTATTTGATAGAGTTTACAACCAAATTCGTAACAACTTGTTGGATTTTCTCTTGATCTGCCATTACCCAGATAGGTTTAGCGTATTTCATATCGAAAGTTAAGGTAATGTTTTTGTTTGCTGCTTTCATTTCGAACAAATCAAATACATTCTGAATTACCTCAACAATATTAAAACGAGTTACATCTAGATTGATTTCACCAACTTCTAATTTGGTAATCATATCCAAATCTTTCACGATGTAAATCAAACGTTCTACACCTTTTTCGGCACGTTCTAAATATTTTGTTCGGATATTTTTGTCTTCCATCGCACCATCAAGAAGCGTAAGCAAATAACCTTGAATCGTAAAAAGTGGTGTTTTTAATTCGTGCGAAACGTTTCCTAAAAATTCTTTTCGGTATTCTTCTCTAATTTTTAAGGTTTCGATTTCTAATTTTTTATCTCTGGCGAATTTTTTTACTTCTTTCGTCAACGTTGCCATATCGGTTGTTACGGGTTGATTTATATAAGAAGTCGTTTCTAAAAGCGAAACATCGTCATAGATTTTCTTAACGCGTTTGTAAATAAAATGCTCCACTCTAAATTGAATTAAAAAGAATGTAGCCGCATAAAAAATTAGCGAAAAAGCGAAAACAACTAGTAAATTTAATGACTGAACAAAATAATGATATAAAAAAATAGTCGCTAAAAAGAACAAGGTTACGTATAACGATGACTTTAAAGCGAACTTATAAGATTTTTTAAATTTTAATTGCATTAAAATTCGATTTTATAACCAACTCCTTTAATGGTTTTAAAGAAACTATCTCCAATTTTTTCTCTTAATTTTCTAATGTGAACATCGATAGTTCTTCCACCCACTACTACTTCGTTACCCCAAACTTTGTCTAAGATTTCTTCACGAGTAAACACTTTTCCTGGTTTTGTAGCTAACAAATAGAACAATTCAAACTCTTTGCGAGGCAAGATAATTTCTTCGCCATCTTTAATGATTTTGTATTCTTCTCTGTTGATTTCGATATTACCTACTGTTAAAGTTGTAGTTGACGAAACGCCTTCAACACCTTTTAACCTTCTTAATAATGCTTGCACTTTACTAACCAAAACTTTTGGTTTGATTGGTTTTGCAATGTAATCATCAGCTCCAGCATCAAAACCAGCTACTTGCGAATAATCTTCGGAACGAGCGGTTAAAAAAGTAATAATTGTATCTTGAAGTTCTGGAATTTTTCTGATGTTTTCACAAGCTTCCATTCCGTCCATTTCTGGCATCATTACATCCATAATAATTAATTGGGGATGTTCTTTTTTTGCTTTCGCGATAGCTTCTTTTCCATTTGAAGCCGTTATAATTTGATAGCCTTCTTGAGAAAGATTGTATCCTACAATTTCTAAGATATCTTGCTCATCATCAACCAATAAGATCTTAATGTCTTTTTTCTTCATTACAAAATTTGTTATGTTTTGGTTTGTAAAGGTAAAGATAAAATAAAATGTTCAAAGGAGTTTACAATTATTTAATCTATTAACAATTCGGTAACGCATTCGCAACCAATTCATAACAGGCAAGTAACTTTACTATAACACTTCAGCAGTTCCTTTGCACCAAAATTTAACAACACAAAATGAAACTACGTTATTTATTATTATCATTATTCTTTTCAGTAGCAATGTTTGCTCAAAATGGAACTGTTACCGGAACTATTTTAGATAAAGAATTTAACAACGAACCTTTACCTTTTGCTAACATAGTAATTAAAGGAACAAAACAAGGAACTTCTACAGATGAGAATGGAAAATATTCGATTTCTCTAAAACCTGGCAACTACACTATAGTTATAGGATATTTAGGATACGAAACTAAAGAAATACCTTTTACTATTAAAGCTAATGAGAAAAAAGTAATTAACCATACACTTGAAGCTAGCGGAGTTCAATTAGCAGATATTGAAATTATCCAAGTAGTCTCTAAAGAAAAAGAAAGTGCTTTGTTACAAGAACAACAAAAAGCAGTCGAAATTAAACAAAGTATTGGAGCGGAAGAAATTTCTAAAAAAGGTATTGGAGATGTGGCGGCAGCAGTTGCAAAAACTTCTGGAATTTCTAAACAAGAGGGTTCAAGCGATATTTATGTTAGAGGTTTAGGAGATCGATATAATTCAACAACTATGAATGGATTACCGTTACCTTCAAATAACCCTTCAACAAAAAATATGTCTTTAGATGTTTTCTCTACTGATATTGTAGAATACATTGGAATTGACAAAACATATAATTTTAAAAATTATGGAGATTTTGCAGGAGCAAACGTTGATATTGTTTCTAAAACATACAAAGGAAGCGGAATGATTGAAGTAGGAAGCGGAATGAATGCAAACTCAAATGCAATTTCTCAAAACAAATTTTACTTACAAGATGGTCCAAATTTTCATGGATTTAGTAATGAATCAATCCCTAACAATCCTTTAAATGGATACAATTTTACGACAAGTTGGGATAAACAAGCAGCAACTCCAATTGGAAGCTCGTTTTATTTAAGAGGGGGCGATTCTTATTCAGTAGGTTCAAATGGAAAATTAAGTTTCTTTTTAAATGCTTCTTTTGATAATAGTTATAATTACAAAGAAGGCGCAAGAAGAGGAAGTGTAAATACACAAGGAATTGCGGTAAAAGATTTGTTTAGAAAAGCATACGAATATCAAACAAGTTCAAATGCTATGGCTAATATAAATTATAAAATTAACAGTAATCATAATATCAAATGGAACTCAATGTATATCAACTCTACATCACAAAAACATGAAGAGTTTACAGGTATAATTGATGCTTTTGACGCACCTGGAAATGGATATGTATCACGTTCAACTTTTGACAGAACTTCTTTACTTATCAATCAATTATTAGGAAATCATACACTAGGGAATCGTGTTAATTTTGATTGGGGAATTTCATACAATATGATGATGAATGTAATTCCAGACAGAATGCAAAACACTTTTGTTGCATTAGACAATAACAACCCTAACTCCCCGTTGATAGTTTCCGATTTAAATAAATCTGATAATCATAGATATTTTCAAGAAATGACAGATGATGAAGTTGCAGGTAACTTTACCTTATCATACAAATTTGGTAAAACAGCAGATGACAAATATAAAGGTAAATTTATTGCAGGTTACAGCGCACGTTACAAAGAAATTAATTTTGACGCAACGCAATTTAATTTTGATATTTTACCGCCAAATGTTACCCTACCAATTATTGATTTAAACAATATTGATGGTTTCTTTAATCAAAACGGAATTGATTTAGGATATTACAATATTGTAACATTTAGAGGTGGTCTGAGTAGTCCAAATGCATTAGACCCTCAAAATTATAACGGACAACAAATTATATCAGCTGGTTTTGGAGCAATTGAGTATCAGTTTACTCCAAAATTATTTGTAATTGCAGGTTTCCGTTCTGAATATATTATACAAGATATTTTTTATAGCACTTCATTAAAAACAGGAAAAAAATTAACTGATACTATGGAATATTTGCCTTCATTAACAGCAAAATATGAAATTAATGAAAAGCAAAATATTAAATTAGCAGCTAGTAAAACCTATACTCTACCTCAATTTAAAGAAAGAGCTCCTTTCTTATTTGAAGAAGTAGGACAAAGTTACTTTGGAAACGAAAACTTATACAATTCAACCGATTACAACTTTGATCTAAAATGGGAAATGTTCCCTAAAAATGGAGAAGTAATATCATTTACTGGATTTGGAAAATACATACAAAACCCAATTAATCAAGTTACTGTAGCTTCAGCAACAAACGATATTTCATGGGTAAATTCAGGAGAAAAAGCTATTGGATTAGGTATTGAAGGTGAATGGAGAAAAAATTTATTTTCTCGTGAAAACAATACTACTGGAGAAAAAACTAACTTAGGATTTGGATTAAATGTTTCCTACTTATTTACCAACCAAGATTTAGATACTGAAAAAGTAATTAACGAAAATCCAGGAATAAGTGTTGCTTTTACAAATCAAGATTCGAGATTAACAGGTGCTTCTGATTTATTAGTCAACTCTGACATTAGTTTTAATAAAGAGTTTAAAAACGACAAATCGTTGACTGCAACTTTAGCTGGAGGTTATTTTTCTGATAGAATTTACGCACTTGGAGTTACTGGTAAAGGAGATTTAGTAGATAGCGAAGTAATTACTTTAGATTTTATTCTAAAATACAACGTTAGTAAAAATATCGGATTTGGATTTAGCGCCAAAAATTTAACTAATCCAACAATCGAAAGAACGCAAGACATTCAAAATGTTGTAGTTGACTCATACAAAAAAGGAAGAAACTTTAGTATTTCTATGAAATATTCATTCTAAACAATTAGTTAACAATAAATAAATATTTAGGCAGATTTTTTTCAAAATCTGCCTTCTTTTTTAATAAACTAATAACATTAGGGTAAACACTTAAAAACAATTCAATTATAGTTTTGTAACAACAAATTAAATAACACAAAAAATGAAAAATTTATTATTATCAGCTTTAGCTATAGCTGTTTTAACTTTCACATCTTGCTCTAGAGATGAAGATTCAGATGGAAACAATAACAATACAGTAACTATTAATCCTGCAGATTTTAAAGGTGAATTACTAAGCGGGCAATCTGCTACTTTAGACGCAACACAAGTTTACAACTTAACGGGATCTTTTATTGTAAGAGGTGGAGCAACTCTAACTATCCCAGCTGGAACAAGAATTGAAGCTACTGGGGGAACTGCATCATACATTGCAATTGCACAAGACGGATTGCTTTATGTAAATGGAACTTCTACAAATCCTGTTATTATGACAAGTGGAAACGCTGTTAAAGCAACTGGAGATTGGGGTGGATTAGTAATTTGCGGAAGAGCAAACACTAACAAAGGTGGATCTACTGGCCAAACTGCAACTTCAGAAGTTGGAGATTTAACTTATGGTGGTACTGAAAACACTGACAGTTCAGGTGTTATTCGTTATTTAAGAGTAGAATATACAGGAGCTGCTTATAATGCTACTAAAGAATTTAACGGTGTATCGTTATTTGGAGTAGGAAGTGGAACTGTTTTTGAATACGTTCAAGCTTATAAAAGTGGTGATGACGGAATTGAATTTTTCGGCGGAAATGTAAACGCTAAATATTTAATTGCTTTACACAGTGAAGATGATGCAGTAGATTTTGCAGACGGATACTCAGGAACGCTTGAAAATGTTTTCATTAAAGATGTAGCTAAAGCTGGTGTTGAAGGTTCAAACAACGGAGATAATGGTGCTGCAACACCTACAACCAATGCAACTTTAAAAAACTTTACAATTCTTAAAGGAAGTTTAGCTGGATCAGAACACGGAATGTTTATGAAAGAAGGTTCAGGAAAATGGAATTGCCAAAATATTTACATTGATGGTTTTACTAAAGGTTTAAAAATTAATGCATCATCTGTAGACCCAAGTTCTAATACAAATGTAGATAATGGATTTATTACATTTAATCCAATCTATTTTGGAGCTACAGTAACAACAAATTCTGAATACGCTGGAACAAATACAACTTACCTAACTGTAGGAGCAAATACCGGAGCTGGAAACAGTGGAGCAACTCCAAGCTGGGCAACTGGTTGGACAACAGGTTTCTAATTAAAACCATATAAAGCATTACAAAATCCCTCTTTCTTGAGGGATTTTTTATTTGGCATTGTATTTGCATTAAAAAAATAGTTATCTTTACACTCAATATTAGTTTCGCATGAAAAAAAAATACTTTTATACTATTTTTCTTTTTACGGTTTTGTTTTCTTTTAGCCTTCAGGCGCAAGAGAACAAATCTGCTATTGCAACTAAAACTCAAGAACCTACAATTGAGGGTTTAGCCATTTACCCAAATCCCGTAAACTCTGGAAAAATTTACATTACTACCAAATCGTCATTAGACAAAAAGGTGGAAATTTTTAATGTACTTGGGAAAAAAGTATTAGAAACGGTTATTACTTCAAAAGAAGTAAATGTAAGTAATCTTTCAGCTGGCGTTTACATCATCAAAATAAAAGAAGGTGATGCCACTGCTACAAGAAAATTAATTATCAACTAGTTAATATCTTATCAATCAAAAAATTAATTTAAAGTTAACATCTGATTTTGTCAGAAATTTTTAATTATTATTTATCTTTGTATTCAATTTTAATTCATATAAGCATGAAAAAACTTTACTTTTTATCATTAACTTTATTAATGTCGTTTTTATCCTTCGGACAAGCTACTGATTTAATCATATCTGAGTATGCTGAAGGAACTTCTGGAAATAGTAAATACATTGAAATTTTTAATGGAACTGGAGCTGACGTAGATTTAGCAGGTTACAGAATTTGGATGATTTCAAATGGAGGAACTTGGCCAGAATCATCTATAAATCTAACTGGTATTTTAGCAAACAACGATACTTATGTAATTGCTAACAATGCAACAGATGTACCTGGAGCTGATTTATATAACGGAACAGTTACTTGGAATGGTGACGATGCTGTAGGTTTAGCTAAAGACATTTCAACTGTTTGGACACTTATCGATGCTGTAGGTACTGATGGAACTGATCCAGGAACTGGATGGAATGTTGCTGGTATTACTAACGCAACTGCGAACAATAAATTAATAAGAAAAGCTACCGTTTGTTCTCCAAATACAAATTGGACAGCAAGTGCAGGAACTGATGCCGCAAGTTCAGAATGGGAAGTTTCAGCTTATGCAACTGGAGCTGCTGTAAATGGTCACACAAATTCATGTTCTACGGACCCAACTTTAAACATTACTTCACCAATAAACGCAACAATTTTCAACCCAAACACTACAAATGTTAATGTTGTTTTATCTGTTAATAATTTCAATGTAGCTAACGGAACAGGTGATGGACACATTCACTATACTGTTAATGGTGGAGGAGTAGTAATGAAATATGACACTGACCCAATTGCAATTCCTGTTGTAGCTGGAAATTCATATTCTGTTTTTGTTGAATTAGTAGACAATTCACACCAACCTATTATTCCTGCTGTAAATGCTACAGTAACATTTGAAGTAGCTTCTTTAAATGTAGTAACAGACTTAGCTGCCTTAAGAGCAGATGTAATTGCAAATGGCGCTGGAAAATACTATCAAGTATCTAGCAATCCTGTTATTACTTACGCAAGATCTTCTACATATAGAAATCAAAAATACATTCAAGATGCTACAGCTGGTATTTTAATTGATGATGTTCCTGGAACAATTTCTACTCCAATGGTAGCAGGTGATGCAATTTCTGGATTAAAAGGTCAAGCTTCTTTATTTAGTGGTGTACTTCAACTTTTACCATTAGAAAATGCAACTGTTGCTTCTTCAGGAAACGTTGTTACTCCTCAAGTTGTTACTGCAGCTGACATTGTTGCTAATGTTGAAACTTATGAAAGTGAATTAGTTCAAATTAACAATGCAACTTTCACAACTGCTGATGGTACAATTACTTTTGCCGCAAGTACAAATTACAACTTAAACGATGGTTCTGATATTGCTTTTAGATCTTTATTTGCAGAAGCAGATTACATTGGACAAGTTGTTCCTCAGGGAGCTGCTAACAGAGTAGTTTTAGTTGCAGAATTCAATGGAACTCCTCAAGTAGTTTCTCGTTCATTAGCTGATGTAACATTATCTTCATCTTCTTTTGATGCAATCGAAGGCTTAACAATGTATCCAAACCCATTAAAAGGAAATACACTTTACTTAACTTCAACTGCTAATGCTAGTATGTCAGTTCAAATTTTTGATGTATTAGGAAAGGAAGTTGTAAAATCTAATGTAATGAACAACTCAGTAAATATCTCTGGATTAAACGCTGGTATTTACATTGTAAAAGTTACTGAAGAAGGTAAAACTGCTACAAGAAAATTAGTTATCCAATAATTTAGATTTCTAATCAAGTTAAGAATAACAAAATAGAGAAAAGCATCAACGAAAGTTGGTGCTTTTTTATTTAAGACAAATTTGTTTCCTATTTTTGCAGCATGATTTCACAAGAAGACATTTTCCAAATTGGCTCTAAAAAAGAATTTGAAAAAATTACTTTAAAAGTATTTCGTCATCAGTACGATAACAATTTGGTGTACCAACAATTCTGCAACTTCTTAAAGAAAGATAAAACTAATGTGAAATCATTAACCGAAATCCCTTTTTTACCGATTCAGTTTTTTAAAAGCCATACCGTTTTAAGTTCGTCTGAACCGATTCAACAAACCTTTACGAGTAGTGGCACAACAGGAATGCAAACTAGTAAACACTTAGTTACCGATGTAAGTTGGTACGAAATGAGTTATCGTTTAGGGTTTTCAGAATTCTATGGAAATATTGAAGATTATTGTGTTTTAGCCTTGCTTCCGTCCTATTTAGAACGCGAAGGTTCATCATTGATTTACATGGTGGAAGATTTAATCCAAAGCAGCAATCATGAAGATTCTGGGTTTTATTTGAATAACTACGACGAATTAATTTCTAAACTAATCGAGTTAGATAATTCAGGTCAAAATGTAATTTTAATTGGAGTTACTTATGCTTTATTGGATTTAATTGAGAAACAAAATTTCCAATTAAAAAACACCATCATTATGGAAACCGGTGGTATGAAAGGCAAACGCAAAGAAATGATTCGTGAAGAGTTGCACACTATTTTATGCAACGGATTTGGAGTTTCTAAAATTCACTCCGAATATGGTATGACGGAATTACTTTCGCAAGCGTATTCTCTTGGTGATGGTGTTTTCGAATGTCCGCCTTGGATGCAAATTTTAGTTCGTGATACTGAAGATGCTTTAACTTATGTTTCCGAAGGAAAAACTGGCGGAATTAATGTTATTGATTTGGCTAACATCAATTCGTGTTCGTTTATTGCTACGCAAGATTTGGGAAAAAAATATCCCAACCATTCTTTCGAAGTGTTGGGACGTTTTGACAATTCTGATATTCGTGGTTGTAACCTGATGATTGTTTAAGTGTTAAACTGTTGATTTGTTTAATCGATTCTACAACTTAACAATTTAACGATTAAACAATTTTTATCACGTAATAATTTTTCTTTCCTTTTTGCAATAACAAGAATTGATTGTTGATTAAATCCTCTTTAGTAATGATTTTATCTTCAGCAACTTTTTCTTTATTCAAAGAAATTGAGTTTTGTTTCAATTCTCTACGCGCATCACTATTAGAAGCTAAGAAGTTGGTTTTTGCTGCTAAAGCTGCAATCATATCCAAACCTGCATTCAAATCCTCCATAGAAATCTCCGCTTGAGGAACACCATCAAACACTTCTAAAAACGTTTTTTCATCTAATTTTTTCAACTCATCCATTGACGGACTAAAAAAAGCATTTGAAGCTGCTATTGCATTTTCTAAATCTGCTGCAGAATGAACCATTACGGTAATTTCTTCAGCCAAACGTTTTTGCAACGCTCTTAAATGAGGCGCTTCGTTATGTTCTGCGATTAACTTTTCAATCGTTTCTTTGTCTAAGAACGTGAAAATCTTAATGTATTTTTCAGCATCAACATCAGACGTATTTAACCAGTATTGGTAAAATTTGTAAGGCGAAGTTCTTTCGGCATCTAACCAAATATTTCCCCCTTCTGATTTACCGAATTTCGTTCCATCCGCTTTTGTAATCAACGGACAAGTTAACGCATACGCTTTACCTGATTCAATTCTACGAACTAATTCTGTTCCGGTTGTAATATTTCCCCATTGGTCACTTCCACCCATTTGTAATGTACATTTTTTTGCACGGTATAAATGTAAAAAGTCGTAACCTTGTACTAATTGGTAGGTAAACTCCGTAAATGACATTCCTTCTGAAGTTTCTCCAGTCAAACGTTTTTTAACCGAATCTTTCGCCATCATGTAATTCACGGTAATGTGTTTTCCAACATCACGAATGAAATCTAAGAAAGAAAATTCTTTCATCCAATCGTAGTTGTTTACCAATTCAGCAGCGTTTGCTTCCGCTGAAGTAAAATCTAAAAAGCGAGCCAATTGTCTTTTAATCGCTTCTTGATTGTGACGTAAAGTAGCTTCGTCTAATAAATTTCTTTCATTAGATTTTCCAGATGGATCACCAATCATTCCGGTTGCTCCACCTACAAGCGCTAACGGTTTATGTCCACTCAATTGGAAATGTCTCAACAACATCACACCCACTAAATGCCCTATATGCAATGAATCGGCGGTTGGATCAATACCCACATACGCCACACGCATCTGCTCCATCAAATGTTCTTCTGTGCCTGGCATTACGTCGTGGAGCATTCCTCTCCAAGTCACTTCTTCAATAAAATTTTTCATGATTTTAAAATAATTTGGGCAAAGATAGTTTTTAGTTTAAAAGTTTAAAAGTTTTATTCAAAATTCAAGGGCAATTTCAAGTTCAATTTCAAATGCAAAAATCAATACTAAAGTCAAGTCTATTTTCTAACTTCTAATATCTATATTCTATCTTCTCAAAAAATAGTATCTTTACAACATGATTTTAGTCACAGGAGCAACAGGTTTAGTAGGTTCGCATTTATTGGTTAAACTTCTTCAAGAAAATGAGGAAGTAAAAGCGTTATTTCGTTCGGAAAAACAGATTGAAAAAGTAAAGAATGTTTTTGCTTTTCATCATCAAACCGCTCTTTTTGATAAAATCAATTGGGTAAAAGGCGATATCATCAACATTCCTTCGTTAGAGATTGCTTTTGAAAATGTCACTCATGTATATCATTGTGCTGCTTTGATTTCGTTTGACCCAAATAACGAAGACGAACTTCGAAAAATCAACATCGAAGGAACTGCGAACGTAGTGAATTGTTGTATCGATTTTGGCATCAAAAAACTTTGCCATGTGAGTTCGATTGCCGCTTTAGGAAACCCAAAAGAACACGAAACTACCATCTCAGAGGAAACCGAATGGAATCCGGAAGAATTACACAGTGATTACGCGATTACAAAATACGGCGCTGAAATGGAAGTTTGGCGTGGACATCAAGAAGGCTTAGAAGTTGTTATTGTAAATCCGGGTGTGATTTTTGGTTATGGTTTTCCGAAAAAAGGAAGCGATGTAATTATTCAATCCGTTAAAAAAGGATTATCATTTTATACCAAAGGTAACATTGGAATTGTTTCTGTTGAAGATGTAACAAAATGCATGATTCAACTTATGAAAAGTTCAATAAATGGCGAACGTTATACTTTAGTTGGTGAAAATATTTCGACGAAAATTTTACTTGATTTTATTGCGGAGGAATTGAAAGTAAAAAAACCTTCCATTGAAGCATCAAAATGGATGACTTCTATTGCTTGGCGAATGGATTGGTTGATTTCAAAATTACTAAATCGTAAAAGAAAATTAGCTAGAAGTATTGCAACTTCATCACATGCTACAACCACTTTTGACACATCAAAAATTAAAAAAGAACTTAATTTTACTTTTCAAAAGAAAGAAAGCTATTTAAAAGCTATTCTACAGTAGGATTTGACATCCCTACATTGGTTTGATTATTCGAATTTAGACTATCTGCTTTGTTTTCTCCCTCTAATCTTTCCAATACTTTTTTGTAGAGCTTTTTATACTTTCTAGCATCACCAGCATAATACAATTGATTTTGACGATATGTAGTACTATCAATCTTGTATTTATCAAAAATATATTGATCCATTTTAATATTATTCTCTATCAACTTATTTGGCATTGAACCATCTGTAGCTTGAAGAATTGAAATATCATAAATAATATCAACCATGGTTTCCTCATCAAGCAAATTATCTGGTTTTGGAACAGGATTTTTTGAACAAGAAGCCACAAATAAAGCAACGAATAAGAATAGTAACTGTTTCATTATATTTCTCTTTCAAATAATAATCGTTGGCCTACTTTTAAATCTTTTACTTTACCATTATGATAAACTAATTTTCCATTAACAAAAGTATGCGTTACTCTAGATTTAAAGTTATATCCTTCAAAAGGCGACCAACCACATTTATATAAAATATTTTCTTTTTTTACATTCCAAGGTAAATAAGCATTTACAATGGCAATATCGGCATAATATCCTTCCTTAATAAATCCTCGTTTTTCGATTTTGAAAATCTTTGCCGGATTGTGACACATTTTTTCTACAATCTTTTCTACCGAAATTTTTCCTTGATGATGCGCTTCAAACATAGCTACAACAGCATGCTGAACTAATGGTCCACCAGAAGGACAAGTCATATATGGATTGATTTTTTCTTCTAATGTATGAGGAGCATGATCAGTTGCAATCACATCAATTCTGTCATCTAATAACGCTTTCCATAACGCGTCTTTATCTTCTTGTGTTTTTACAGCTGGATTCCATTTGATTAATGAGCCTTTCGTTTCATAATCAGCATCGGTAAACCATAAATGATGCACACAAACTTCGGCAGTAATTTGTTTTTGTTCTAACGGAATTTTATTGGTAAACAATTCCATTTCTTTTGCAGTTGACAAGTGAAAAACATGTAAACGCGCACCTGTTTTCTTTGCTAATTCAATCGCTTTTGACGAAGACAAATAACAAGCTTCTGCACTTCTAATTAAGTGATGGTATTTCATTGGAATATCATCACCAAATTCTTCTTTATATTTTTGCGTATTGGCTTTTATAGTAGCTTCATCTTCACAATGAACCGCAATTAGCATTTTTGTTGAAGAGAAAATCTTTTCTAAAACTTCAGGATTATCTACCAACATATTTCCCGTTGAAGAACCTAAAAACAATTTGATTCCTGCAACATTTCTTGGATTTGTTTTTAAAACTTCCTCTAAATTATCGTTTGTACCTCCCATCATAAACGAATAATTCGCATACGATTTTTGAGAAGCAATTTGATATTTATCTTCTAAAAGTTCTTGGGTAACAGCATTTGGAACTGTATTTGGCTGCTCTATAAAAGAAGTTATTCCTCCAGCAACCGCTGCTCTACTTTCTGTTTCTATATTTCCTTTGTGCGTAAGCCCTGGCTCTCTAAAATGCACTTGATCGTCGATTGCTCCTGGCATTACGTAACTTCCTTCTGCATCAATAATAACACAGTCAGATGATTTTGGACTTATTTTTTCGGCAATTTCTTTAATGAATTCATTCTCAATTAAAATATCACCTTCAAAAATAGCTCCTTCATTAACAATTTTGGCATTTCTAATTAAAACAGTACTCATTATAATCTATTAAATATTTTTCTTAACCTCAACATTATTACTCCTACTACGGCTTCGCGGATAATTCCTCCACTCATTTTTGATTGTCCTTTTGTTCTATCGGTAAAAATGATAGGAACTTCTACAATTTTAAAATTCTTTACAAAAGCACGATATTTCATTTCAATCTGAAACGCATAACCCACAAACTTTATTTGATCTAAGTTGATTGCTTCTAAAACTTGTCTTCTGTAACATTTGAATCCTGCGGTAGCATCAGCAATTTTCATGCCTGTTATCATTCGAACGTAAACGGAAGCAAAATAAGATAGTAAAACACGACTCAAAGGCCAATTTACCACATTAACTCCGTTAGAATATCTAGAACCAATAGCAACATCCGCACCGTTTTCACAAGCAGCTAATAGTTTTTCTAAATCATTTGGATTGTGAGAAAAATCGGCATCCATTTCAAAAATATAGTCGTATCCGTGAGAAAGCGCCCATTTAAAACCAGCCACATAAGCCGTACCCAAACCCGATTTTTTCATGCGTACTTTTAAATGCAATTGCGTAGGATATTCCTCTTGCATTTCTTTCACTTTTGTCGCTGTACCATCAGGAGAATTGTCATCTACAATTAAAACATGAAAAGAAGTAGGCAAAGACAAAACTGCCTTTACAATTGCTTCAATGTTTTCAATTTCGTTAAAAGTTGGAATTACAACAATACCCTGAGCCATAAAAAATCTTGTATTTCAATTGCAAAAATAAGGTATTTCTACCTGACAATTCTTAATAATTTTATAATAATGAAAGTGACACTATTTTTTGTAATTTTGCGCCAATATGTTAGCAATTCAATTACACGACAGAATCATCGAAAGCAAAGATTGGGCAACCCTTTTGTTTATTATCTGCGTGGCTATAATTGCCATTAACAAAACCATATCATCGGTACGATTTAACGAGTTTGTTCGATTGGCTTATTCTGATAAATACACAAAAATTTATCGCGATAGTAGTAACTTAATGAGCGGTTTTACGATTTCTATGTTTGTTTTGCAATTGATTTCGTTTTCTTTTTTTACTTTATTAGTATTAAATCAATTTGACAGAGCTGAAAAAACGGACTTAATTATTTACATTCAAATCTTTACTTTTTTGAGTGTTTTTATCCTCTCTAAATTCTTAATTGAGAAAATTATTGCAACAGCATTTAAAATTGAAGAATTTAACGAACAATTTAACTTATTGAAAGTCAATTATAGAGCTTATTTTGGATTCATTTTATTACCAGTTAATATTATTTTATTCTACAATTCGTTTGATTCGGATTGGTTTTTTTGGACATTATTGATTACCCTAATCACTATAAACATCACTACTTACTTGGTTGCATTGAAATTATATCAAAATTTACTATTACGTAAAATATTTTATTTTATTTTATATCTTTGCACCCTTGAAATAGCACCTTACTATTTTATTTATAATTGGTTTACAAAAAATTAGAGAGAAATATGTCAAATTTGAAAGTGAAAACAATATTAGTTTCACAACCAGAGCCTAAAGTAGAAAATTCTCCTTATTTTGAGCTTCAAAATAAACTGAAAGTAAAGGTTGATTTTAGACCTTTCATCCACGTAGAAGGTGTTCCTGCTAAAGAAGTTCGTGCTCAAAAAATCGACTTAAATAATTATACTGCCATCATATTAACGAGTAGAAATGCTGTTGACCACTTTTTTAGAGTGGCTGAAGAAATGCGCTACAAAGTACCAGAAGATTTAAAATATTTCTGTCAATCTGAAGCGGTTGCTTTTTATTTACAACGTTATGTAGTGTATAGAAAGAGAAAAATTTATGTAGGTCAAAAAGACTTTGTTGATTTAGCTCCGCTGATTAAGAAATACAAAGACGAAAAATTCTTATTACCAAATACCGATCAATTAAACGCCGATGTTCCACAAACATTAGATGGTTTAAAAGTAGAATGGAAACAAGGTATTTTCTACAGAACAGTAATGAGTGATTTATCAGACTTAAAAGATGTTTATTACGATATTTTAGCGTTCTTTAGTCCAACGGGAATTAAATCGTTATTTAAAAACTTCCCAGATTTTCAACAAAATAATACTAGAATTGCTGTTTTTGGCGAAACCACTAAAAAAGAAGCTTTAGAACACGGTTTACGTATCGACATTATGGCACCAAGCCCTGGAACGCCATCAATGACAGGAGCTTTAGAAAAATATGTAGCTGAAGCTAATAAAGGTAAATAAAAAACAAGCAAAAATATATAGAACCCAAATTCGAAAGAGTTTGGGTTTTTTGTTTGATTTATGTCAATAAAAAAGTCCCGAAAATTTCGGGACTTTTTTATTGACATAAATTTCTTAGATTACAATTGAGGGCCAGCTGCTACTAATGATTTTCCTTCTTCGTTATCAGTATATTGAACGAAGTTTTTGATAAATCTTGAAGCTAAATCTTCTGCTTTTGTATTCCATTCAGTTGCATCAGCATAGGTATTTCTTGGATCTAAAATGTTCGTATCTACATTTGGTAAAGCAGTAGGTACTACAAAATTAAATACTGGAACTGTTTTCGTTTCTGCATTCTCGATAGAACCATCTAAAATAGCATCGATAATCGCTCTTGTATCTTTAATCGAAATACGTTTTCCTGTTCCGTTCCAACCTGTGTTTACCATGTAAGCGGTTGCATTGTGTTGCTCCATTTTCTTAACTAATTCTTCACCGTATTTTGTTGGGTGTAATGATAAGAATGCTTTTCCGAAACAAGCCGAGAATGTTGGTTCTGGTTGTGTTACTCCTCTTTCAGTTCCTGCTAATTTAGCTGTAAAGCCTGATAAGAAGTAATATTTTGTTTGCTCTGGAGTTAATTTAGAAACTGGAGGCATTACTCCGAATGCATCTGCCGTTAAGAAAATAACTTTAGTAGCGTGACCTGCTTTAGAAACTGGTCTTACAATATTTTCAATATGGTTAATTGGGTAAGAAACACGAGTATTTTGTGTAACTGAACCATCTTTGAAATCAATTTTTCCGTTAGCATCAACCGTTACGTTCTCTAATAACGCATCTTTTTTGATAGCTCCAAAGATGTCTGGCTCGTTTGCTGCACTTAAATCGATAGTTTTAGCATAACATCCACCTTCAAAGTTGAAAACACCATCATTATCCCACCCGTGTTCGTCGTCTCCGATTAATTCACGTTTTGGATCTGTTGATAACGTAGTTTTTCCTGTACCAGATAATCCGAAGAAAACAGCAACATCACCATCTTTTCCTTTGTTAGCCGAACAGTGCATAGAAGCGATTCCTTGTAATGGTAAGTAATAGTTCATCATTGAGAACAATCCTTTTTTCATTTCACCTCCGTACCAAGTTCCTCCAATTAATTGGATTTTCTCAGTCAAGTTAAACGCCACATATACTTCAGAATTTAATCCGTGAGCTGCATAGTCTTTAAAACTTGTTTTTGAACCGTTCATTACAACGAAATCTGGCTCACCAAAGTTTTCCAATTCTGCTTCTGTTGGACGAATGAACATATTTTTCACAAAATGTGCTTGCCAAGCTACTTCCATAATGAAACGAACTTTCAATCTTGTGTTTTCGTTTGCACCACAAAAAGCATCAACAACGTATAATTTTTTATTTGATAATTGCTTTACTGTAGTTTCTTTTAAAGCATTCCAAGTGTCTTGAGAAATTGGTTTGTTATCGTTAGCTGCTTTATCAGAATTCCACCAAATTGTGTTTTCAGTAACGCTATCTTTAACAATATATTTATCTTTAGGAGAACGACCTGTGAATTCACCTGTCATTACGTTTACCGCGCCAAGTTCTGACAACTGACCTCTTTCAAAACCTTCTAAAGCTGGGTTTAATTCTTCATTATATAAATAATCGTATGAAGGATTGTATATGATTTCTGATACATTAACGATTCCGTACTTTTCTAACGAAATCGATTTCGTAGTTTGAGCATTCGTATCCATAAAATTAGGTTATGTTGTGTTTAAAATAAAGTGCAAAATTATAAATTAAATTTGAGATAGCATTTTAATTTAGTGTTTTTTAGATAAAACCGCATAAAATAAGTATCCCCAAGCCGAAACTAAGAACAAACCTCCAATTGGCGTTATTGGTCCTAAAAATTTCGTCTTTAAATTAGTGATTGTATTTGTTGCTAAAAAATAAATCGAGCCTGAAAAAAACAAAACACCAATGATTGTTAAATAAAAAATAATAGAACGTTCTTTCTCTCCTAAAAAAGTAAAAGTTCCAATAAAAAGTAAAAACAACGCGTGATACATTTGATAACGCACTCCTACCTCAAATGTTGCCAATTGCTCCACCGAAAGTACTTTCTTTAATCCGTGAGCTCCAAAAGCTCCTAAAATTATAGCTGTAACTCCTAAAATAGCGGCAACCAACAGTATTTTCTTATCCATTTTTAAAAATTTGAGACCAAAGATAGGAAAACTTTTTATGTTAAATTATGACATAAATCAACAAAATGTTTTCACAAATATAACATTTTACTATCTTCGTGTGATATTTTTACAACACACCCTAAGATGAGACATATTTTAGTCATTGGAGCAGGAAGATCAGCTTCATCACTTATAAAATACCTATTAGAAAATTCTGAAAAAGAAAATCTTCATGTTACTATTGGTGATTTGTCAGAAGAATTAGCAAAACAAAAAACCAACAATCACAAAAATGCGAGAGCGATTGCTTTTGATATTTTTAACGAAGCACAACGAAAAGAGGAAATTCAAAAAGCAGATGTTGTGGTTTCAATGTTACCTGCGCATTTGCATTTAGAAGTAGCCAAAGACTGTATTACCTACAAAAAACACATGGTAACCGCATCTTACATTAGTCCAGCAATGCAAGAATTAGACGCTGCTGCTAAAGAAAATGGCTTGGTTTTCATGAACGAAATTGGGCTTGACCCAGGAATTGACCACATGAGTGCGATGAAAGTATTGGATGAAATTCGCGAAAAAGGCGGAAACATCATTTTATTCGAATCGTTCTGTGGTGGTTTAGTGGCTCCTGAAAGCGATACCAATTTATGGAATTACAAATTTACTTGGAATCCTAGAAATGTAGTATTAGCTGGACAAGGTGGTGCAGCAAAATTTATTCAAGAAGGCACTTATAAATACATTCCTTACACGAAATTATTCAGAAGAACCGAGTTTTTAGAAGTAGAAGGTTACGGAAGATTCGAAGCGTATGCCAACAGAGATTCTTTAAAATACAGAAGCGTTTACGGGTTAGACGACGCTTTAACTTGTTACCGTGGAACTATCAGAAGAGTAGGATATTCAAGAGCTTGGGATATTTTAGTACAATTAGGAATGACGGATGATTCTTATACTATTGACAACTCAGAAGATATGACATATCGTGAATTTACGAATTCGTTCTTGCCGTATCATCCAACCGATACTGTTGAAATCAAATTGCGTCATGCGCAAAAAATTGACCAAGATGACATCATTTGGGACAAATTAGTGGAAATCGATTTATTCAATCCGAACAAAAAAGTGGGATTAGTTAAAGCAACTCCAGCTCAAATTTTAGAAAAAATATTAGCCGAAAAATGGGCTTTAGAACCAAATGACAAAGACATGATTGTGATGTATCACAAATTTGGCTACGAATTAAACGGTGAGAAAAAACAAATTGATGCTACCATGGTTTGTATTGGTGATGACCAAACGTATACTGCAATGGCAAAAACCGTTGGACTTCCTGTTGCAATAGCTACGTTGAAAATTTTAAACAAAGAAATTACTACTCCTGGCGTACAATTGCCAATTACAAAAGAAGTCTACAATCCTATATTAAAAGAATTAGAAGATTATGGTGTAATTTTCAAAGAAACTGAAGTACCTTATTTAGGTTACAATCCGTTGAATGTAAAAAATTAAATCCCTTTTATAATTTATAAAATCCGAAATCGTAATTGGTTTCGGATTTTTTTCATTTCGGAAGAGCTGCAAAATGTCATCCCTACGGGATTTCTTTATCACTATACGGTTTAACTACCAATATTTCGCACCTAACGGCGCTTTAAAATTATTTTTGAACCATATAAGTCATTTAAGTTATCTCTTACTAGTTCCGTAGGAACGGAATATCGGTAAAGAATAATAGCTCCGTGAGAAAAGTCCTGTAGGGACGACATAAAAAAATACAATTTTGAAATCAAATTTGTATTTTTACTTTCAAATAAATTGAAAATGAAGATAAATCACTTACAAATTGAAATCGACGGAATCGACAAAGAAATCCTTCGTGATTTAATGGAAGATGCACGTAAACCTATCTTACAGATTGCTAATAAAATTGGAATTTCTGGCGCTGCGATTCATCAACGATTGCGAAAATTAGAACAAGCCGGTGTAATTTCGGGTTCGAAGTTTATTGTGGATACGAAAGTTTTAGGATATAGCACGATGGCTTTCATTGGAATTTATTTAGAAAAAGCATCGAGTAATCCAGAAGTTGTGAAAGAATTGAAGAAGATTCCAGAAGTTTTAGAATGTCATTACACCACTGGAAATTGGAGTATTTTAATCAAACTGATTTGTAGAGATAACGAACATTTGATGCAATTACTCAACAAGAAAATTCAACCAATTGATGGCGTTTCACGAACGGAAACGTACATTTCTTTGGAACAGCAGATAGAAAGACAAATTCAGTTGTAAATTTCAAGTTCAAGTTCAAGTTCAAGTTCAAAACTCAAAAAGTGAAACGCCTCTATGCATTTCAAAATCAACAAAATCAAATTCAAAAAAACTCTGTGTAACTCTGTGTAAAAAACAACCAAACAAAAAACCCAAACTCTGAATGAATTTGGGTTTTAAATATATAATCTTGTTAAATTAGTCTCTCGAACCTAAAATTTGGAAAGCCCAATACAATAAAGACGCTAAAGCTCCTAAAGCCGCCACTACATAAGTTCTTGCTGCCCATTTTAATGAATCTTCGGCACCCGCATATTCTTGTTGGCTTACCATGTTTTTATTTTTTAACCAAGCTAAAGCTCTGTTACTTGCATCGTATTCCACAGGAAGTGTAACAAAACTGAAAGTAGTTGCAATTGCCATTAAAATCAAACCTGCAACCGCTACATAAAAACCAATACTTGATTTAGAAGCGAAACCTAAAATCAAACCACCCATAATTAACCATTGCGACATATTTGACGAAATGTTTACTACAGGCACCATTTTAGAACGCATTGTTAACCATTGATACGCATGCGCATGTTGCACCGCGTGACCCACTTCGTGAGCTGCTACTGCTGCTGCCGCTGCATTTCTTTGATTATAAACTGCTTCAGACAAGTTTACTGTTTTATTTGCTGGATTATAATGGTCTGTTAATTGACCTGGTGTTGAAATTACTCTTACATCTGTAATTCCGTGATCTTGCAACATTTTTTCTGCAATTTCGGCACCACTCATTCCGTTTCGCAATGTAACTTTTGAATAATAAGCAAACTTGCTCTTCAATTTATTACTTACTAACCAACTCACAAGAGCAATCGCTCCAATAATGATATAATATGTCCACATAATATTTATTTTAAAAATCTAATTCACTAAATCCTTACAAATTACAAGCCAAAGTTACAAAATGACAATTTGGCATTCGTTAAATATTTCTAAAAACAATTATTCTTGCATTTGTTTTACAGGTGATTTTTTAGAAACATCCATCACTGGAACCATTCCGTTTGTTGGTACATAGATAATTTGTGGCAAATCGCCTTTATCAGCTAATTTTTCTAAGGTTCTAATGAATAAATATTGGTTATAGGTTTCACTCAAAGTTCCGTTTTCAACTCGCATCGCTTCAGCCATTCCTCTTGCTCGTTCGATTTCGGCTTGAGCGTTTAATTTTTCGGCTTCTAATTTGGCTTTAGCTTCTTCTACTAAAATTCTTCGATTTTGTTCGGCCTTTGCCATTTCTGCTTTTCCTGCCATTTCCTGTTGCCACACATTATATCTTGGCAAACCGAACATTAATGCTGCAATAAATACAAATGCAATTAATATAACTCCAGCAATTAGTTTCCCAATGTTTCTTTTTTCCATATTTATAGTTTATTAGTTTACCTATTATACGTAAAAAATTAAAAATGTTACAAAAAAATCCCAAACTTTTAGGTTTGGGATTTTAAGTGTTGTGGTTTGAAATTTATGTTATCCCACCAAATTAATAATCTTACCTGGAACGATAATCACTTTGTTTGGTGTTCTTCCTTGTAATTGGTTTTGTGTTCTTTCATCAGCCATTACGATTTCTTCGATTTGAGCTGCGGTTAAATCTAAAGGCAATTTAATCGTGAAACGCATTTTTCCATTGAACGAAACTGGATATTCTTTTTCAGATTCTATTAAATATTTTTCTTCAAATTTTGGAAAAGCAACTGTTGCTACAGAACCTTCGTGACCTAAAGCGCTCCATAATTCTTCTGCAATATGAGGTGCATAAGGCGAAACTAAAACCGCTAATGGTTCTAAAATCGCTCGGTGATGGCATTTTTGTTGCGCCAACTCATTCACACAAATCATAAATTGCGAAACCGAAGTATTGAACGAGAAATTCTCGATGTCTTCAGTAACTTTTTTGATGGTTTTGTGTAGCGATTTGTACATATCGGCTGTTGGTTCATCATTGGTGATGTTTAAACCGTTGTCATCAAAATACAAACGCCATAGTTTTTTCAAGAAACCGTAAACACCTGTGATTCCAGCAGTATTCCAAGGTTTTGCTTGCTCTAATGGCCCTAAAAACATTTCATACAAACGCAACGTATCGGCACCATATTCATTACAAATATCATCTGGATTGACTACGTTGTATTTCGATTTTGACATTTTTTCTACTTCACGACCTACAATGTATTTTCCATCTTCTAAAATGAATTCTGCATCTTTATAATCAGAATATAATGGATGTGCTTTGAATTTTTCGATGTCTAATTCGTTAGTGACATCATTTATACAAGATAAATCTACATGGATTGGAACAAAATCAAGATTCAAACTCACAGTTATATTTATAAATTCTGGAAATTTATCTTGGATTATATTTTTAAATCTTATTTCAATTTCATTGATAGTTTCATTAATTCTCTGAGTATCTATATTTTTATCTAATTTATCAATAACAGATTTCGAAAAAAGAATTGGATACTTGTTAACTAATTCTGTCGTTAAACTTTCCATTTGTCTTTTTGAATCTCCTTCTTCTGCCCAAATTACACTGAAATAAGTTCTATAAACAAAAGCACTCATTCCCAAAATCATTCCTTGATTGATCAATTTCTTGAACGGCTCTTCTGTTGGAGCGAAACCTCTATCTTTTAAGAATTTGTTCCAAAAACGAGAATACAATAAATGTCCAGTTGCGTGCTCGCTTCCTCCTATGTATAAATCTACGTTTTCCCAATATTTTAAAGCTTCTTCATTCGCAAACTCTTCCGTGTTGTGCGCATCCATATAACGCATCCAATACCAAGAAGAACCTGCCCAACCTGGCATGGTGTTCAATTCTAATGGAAAAACTTTTGTGTTGTCAATTAAATCATTGCTAACAACTGCATTTTTCTCCGTATCCCAAGCCCAAACCGTTGCGTTCCCTAAAGGTGGTTGACCGTCTTCTGTTGGTAAGTATTTCTCCACTTCAGGTAACACGATTGGCAAGTGTTTTTTATCAATCATTTGTGGTAAACCATTCACATAATATACTGGAAATGGTTCGCCCCAATAGCGTTGACGAGAGAAAACTGCATCACGTAAACGGTAATTTACTTTTGCTTTTCCTGCTCCAATTTTTTCTAATTCTTCGATTACTTTTTTAGTTCCAGTTTTGTAATCTAATCCGTTTAAGAAATCAGAATTTACTAATTCGAAACCACCTTTTTCTCCGTAAGCGGCTTCTGAAATATCTTGATTGAAAATATTTTTAATTTCTGGCATTCCGTTAGTTCCTTTGAAGAAATTCGCGAAAGCATAATCGCGCTCATCACCACAAGGAACCGCCATAACCGCACCCGTTCCGTAACCTGCTAATACATAATCACCAATCCAAACTGGAATAGGTTCTTTTGTGAAAGGATGTTCAGCATACGCTCCAGTGAAAACTCCTGAAATGGTTTTAACATCAGCCATTCTTTCTCTTTCCGAACGTTTTGCAGTAGCTTCAATGTAAGCATCAACCGCTGCTTTTTGTTCTAGAGTAGTGATTTTAGCAACCAATTCGTGCTCAGGTGCTAACGTCATAAACGTTACTCCGAAAATGGTATCAGGACGCGTTGTAAATACTTCGATTACTGCATCATGATTTTTTACATTGAAAGTCACAGCAGCACCAACTGATTTTCCAATCCAGTTTCTTTGTGATTCTTTGATGGATTCACTCCAATCGATAGTATCTAATCCTTGTAACAAACGCTCGGCGTATGCAGAAATTCGCATCGACCATTGTGTCATTTTTTTACGAACTACTGGATGTCCACCACGTTCTGAAACTCCGTTTACGATTTCGTCATTAGCTAAAACCGTTCCTAATGCTGGACACCAGTTAACTTCGGTTTCGGCTAAATAGGTTAATCTATATTGTAAAAGTATTTTTTGTTGTTCTTCTGATGAAAATGATTTCCAATCTTCAGCAGAAAAAGGTACGATGTTATCATCACAAACGGCATTTACATTCGCATTTCCGTTTTTCTCAAATTCTTGTATTAACGTGCAAATACTTTCCGCTTTATCGGTAGTTTTATTGTACCAAGATTCGAATAATTGAATGAAAATCCACTGAGTATGTTTGTAATAATCTGGATTTGAAGTACGAACTTCTCTACTCCAATCAAATGAAAATCCGATTTTATCCAATTGCTCACGGTAACGCGCAATGTTTTCACGAGTGGTTTTTTCTGGATGTTGCCCTGTTTGAATCGCATATTGTTCCGCTGGCAAACCAAACGAATCGTATCCTTGCGGATGCAACACATTAAAACCTTGATGTCTTTTATATCTTGCTACAATATCAGAAGCAATGTAACCCAGCGGATGCCCAACGTGTAAGCCCGCTCCAGAAGGATAAGGGAACATATCTAACACATAATATTTAGGTTTATCTGAATTGTTTTTAGCAGCAAAAGTTTGGTTTTCTGCCCAATATTGTTGCCATTTGGCTTCGATTTCGTTATGGAAGTATTTCATTATTTTAGTTTTCAGTCTCAGTTTTCAGTCTCAGTTTTTAGCCTCAATTTGAACTACTGATGACTGCGACTGTGACTGACCACTATTTTTTTTCGGTGCAAAAATACATTTTATAAAACTTTTATAAAACTAATCTTTAAAATATAGTATTCCGTTTGGATTGGCGTAGCCTTTGAAGTTTCCTTTTTCGTCTTCAAGTGTTATATATTCTATAGCTTCTAACAACGAAATTTCTTTTTTTCCACTGCTCATCGTATACCGAATTTCTTTAACAGGATAAGGGTAATAAGAAGGCAATAAGGTTACAACATAATCCGAATTACTGTAGTAACTAATGTAAGCCGAATGCTGGTTTCCTTTTTTAACTCTTAAGAAACTTTGATTTTCTGAATTGAATTCGATACTATCAAACTCAATCGGTAATTTTATTTCTTTTGCATCAGCAGTTGTTCCCAATAATTTTTCCGAAATTAATCCGTACAAATTGTTTTTCTTTACCAAAAAAACTTGTTCTTTTACCATAGGTATTATGGTATATCCGACTTTTATCTCTTCATATTCAAATGGTAAAACAACATTGTGTTTAGTATCAATAACACCATATTTCATCGTTTTGGTCTTCTTGTCTATAATTCCAACTTTGAAATAATTTTTTAAACTATAATTAAATTTCTTTTCAGAATTCATTGGTTCTAAGAAATCATATTCCACACTTTTTTGAAATGGGAATTGGTACACTAAACCGTATTTATTTTTCTTTTGGTAAATAATATAATTAAAGTATGATTGTGTGGAATCAGAAAATGATTTTTCGTCTACTATAAGGCCTTTTGATTTAAAAATTTCTATTTTATCTGCTTTGATAGGGAATTTTACAGTCTTTTTACTTTTGGTAACATTATTAGAAACCTCAACTTCTATTTGGTTTTCTATTAAAGCATATTTGTAGTAAGAAGTTCCTTTTGGCGTTTTTCTGGTAGTATTCCCTCTTCCTGGTCCATCTCCACTTCCTGAGCCAGTTCCCGAAAAAGCTCTAGGCTCTTCAACAACCATTTCACTATCTATGTTGGGAACTGCAATACTAGTATCATAATCATCGTATCTGTTTTTCTTCTTACCCGAATTATCTAAAATATACTGACTATCTTTTTTCTCATCTAAAAGAATGATTTGACTTCCTTCTACTCTAAAATATTTAGTTTCAACTGCACTGGTTGCCGTTTGTTTTACATAAGCAATTGCTAATTCTTCTTTTGACTTTTTATTATCTAACTCAATTGAAAAAAAATCTTTAATTATGTAACTTAACTTGTTTTTATTATAATAATCGAGGTTTACTAACGATTCTTTTCCTTCTAAATCTCTTAGATAAAAACCAATAATAAAACTATTCTCATAATGATCATTTCCTTTAATTGCCTTTAAAAAAGAAAGGGGGTTATTGATGAGTAATTCACCATTAGTATAATATAAATATTGTGTTTCTTTTTTATTTGTATCCTTTTTTACAGCGATAAGTAAATTATTTGGCAAGTAATACAGCTTTTGAAAATCCACAGGAATTACATTTTTGGAACCAATATAAACTCCCGAATTATTTCCTGAACTAACTTCAAAAAAAGTAATTCCTTTGCTTTTATCTTTTTTAATCGCATCATACTTTGGAGCTACTAAAACCGTTGCATTTTCATCACACAATCCCCACAAATTTCCTTCTCGATAAGGAAAAATATTTTCTTGTGCCATCAAGGTTAGTGCAAAAAAGAATAAAAGTGCCGAAATCTTATATCGTAATGTCATTTTTATGAATTTAAAGCTTCAAATTTACTGATTATAAATACTAAAGTTAAAACTTTGTTGTTATATTCTATGTAAACAAAATTTCTTTACTATTTTTACGGCTTAAATAGAATTATATGGCATCATCTTTTGAAAATTACAACAAACGACGTTTGATATCTTCTTACTTTTCGGTAGTATTGAGTATCTTTTTAGTATTGTTCCTATTAGGAGCTTTAGGACTTTTTGTAATTAATTCGAAAAAGATAACTAACGATTTTAAAGAAAACATACCTATGACTGTTTTCTTTGATAACGATGCAAAAGACTCCACTATTAGCGCTTTTGACACTGAATTGAAAAACGCTAAATTCATCAAAGAATATGCTTTTGTTCACAAGGATAGTGCTGCTAAAAACAATGTAGATATCGTAGGAAAAGATTTTATGGAGTTTTTAGGATTCAACCCGCTTCAAAATTCATTTGACATACACTTAAAAGGTGATTACGTTAATGCAGATAGTATCAAGAAAATTGAACGTAACATTCGTAAAAACGAAATGGTTTCGGAAATTATCTACGATAAAGAATTGGTTGACATGGTAAACGAAAACGTAACAAAAATCACGTTTTGGATTTTAATTATCAGTGGAATTTTAACGGTTGTAGCGATGTTGTTAATCAACAGTTCTATGCGATTATCGATTTACTCACACCGATTCACTATTAAAACCATGCAAATGGTAGGCGCTACAAAATCGTTCATCAGAAAACCATTTATTTGGAGAAGTATTAAATTAGGATTGATCGGTTCTGGATTAGCAATTATCGGAATTATTGCTTTGGTTATTTATGTAGATGGATTATTCCCAAGTTTAGGCATTGCAAAAGATTACGTTTCTCTTGGAATTGTTATTACAGGTGTTTTAGGAATTGGAATTCTAATCACTTGGATTAGTACTTTCTTTGCAACTCAACGTTTCTTAAATTTAAAAACAGACGATCTTTATTAGTATTCAGTGTTCCATAAAAAGTGTTCAGTGAATTAAAAAAAATATAAAAATGGAAAATAACAACAAACCCGAATTTCTTTTTGATAAAGTAAATTATAAAATTCTTTTAGTTGGATTAGCTGTGATTGCGCTTGGATTTATCCTAATGAGCGGTGGCGGAAGCGAAGATCCAAATGTATTCAATGGTGAAGAATTATTTAGTTTTAGAAGAATTCGTTTGGCTCCAACTGTAGTTTTAATTGGATTCGGAATTACGATTTATTCGATTTTAAAAAATCCGAAGAAGTAATACTTTATGGATGTTTTACAAGCCATTATTCTTGCCATTATTGAAGGAATAACCGAATTTTTACCTGTTTCCTCAACGGGTCATATGATTATTGCTTCGTCTTTTTTTGGCATTGCACAAGACGATTTTACTAAACTTTTTACAATTGTAATTCAGTTAGGAACGATACTTTCTGTAATTGTTTTATATTTCAAACGCTTTTTTCAATCGCTTGATTTTTACTTTAAATTATTTGTTGCTTTTATTCCTGCCGTAATTTTCGGATTATTATTAGGTGATTTTATAGATAGTTTATTAGAAAACCCTATCACAGTAGCGGTTTCTTTAATAATAGGTGGCTTTTTATTATTGAAAGTTGACGAATGGTTTGGCAATTCGGAAGGAACTGAAATTTCCTATTTAACCGCTTTTAAAATTGGTTTGTTCCAATGTTTAGCGATGATTCCAGGTGTTTCTAGAAGTGGCGCTAGTATTGTAGGCGGAATGACACAAAAATTATCACGAACAACTGCAGCCGAATTTTCATTTTTCTTAGCAATCCCAACCATGTTAGGAGCCACTTTGAAAAAATCATACGATTATTATAAAGATGGTTTTGTACTTTCAGACGACCAAATTAATTTATTAATTATTGGAAATGTGGTCGGATTCATTGTAGCCTTAATCGCTATCAAATCATTCATCGGATTTTTAACCAAACACGGATTTAAAATTTTTGGTTATTACCGAATTATTGCTGGAATTGCAATATTATTAATTCATTTCTTCGTACAAAAATTAACTATTATCTAATGAATGCCGAAGAAATTTTAGCTGGAAAAGTTCTTTTAATAGACAAACCCTTGAAATGGTCTTCCTTTCAAGCGGTGAACAAATTGAAATACATTTTAAAACGCAAATACGATTTACCTAAGAAATTCAAAATTGGTCATGCCGGAACTTTAGATCCATTAGCAACTGGTTTATTGATTATTTGTACTGGTAAATTCACCAAAAACATTACCGAAATTCAAGCGCAAGCCAAAGAATATACCGGAACAATTATGGCTGGAGCTACTACTCCATCATACGATTTAGAAACCGAAATTGACGCCACTTTTCCAACAGAACATATTACAGAAGCCTTAATTTTAGAAACCACAAAACAGTTTTTAGGTGAAATCGACCAAAAACCACCTGTTTTTTCTGCTATTAAAAAAGACGGAAAACGTTTGTACGAACACGCGCGCGCTGGCGAGGAAGTAGAAATTCAATCCAGAAAAACTACGATTTACGAATTTGAAATCACTAGAATTCAATTACCAGAAATCGATTTTAGAGTAAAATGTAGCAAAGGAACATACATTCGTTCGTTAGCTTATGACTTTGGATTAGCGTTACAATCGGGCGGACATTTAACGGCGCTTCGAAGAACAAAAATTGGCGATTATTCGGTTGAAAACGCAATTACTCCTGATGATTTTGAACAATTGCATCAAGATGAAAAATAAAACTTTACTTCTATTTTTTCTTTTATTCCAATTTAGTTTTTCACAAAACGTAAAACTAAAAACAGGCGATATTTTATTTCAATCGATGAATTGCGGACCACTTTGCGAAGCAATTAACGAAGTTACAGAAGGTTATCAAGGGAAAGATTTTAGCCATTTAGGAATGGTTTACATCAAAAACGATTCGATTTTCGTAATTGAAGCCGCTGGAAAAGCAGTAAAAGTAACACCATACGAAACCTTTAAAACCTACACAAAAGAAGAAATGTTTGTAGGAAGATTAAAAAGAAAATACCGAAAATACATTCCGGAAGCCATTTCGTTTTCATTACAACAAGTTGGTGTTCCTTATGATGACGAATATTTGTACGATAATGGAAAATACTATTGCTCGGAATTAATTTATGATGCGTTTTTGCATTCGTATAAAAAACCATTGTTTGATTTATTTCCGATGACATTCAAATCGCCAAAATCGAATGAGTATTTTGAAGTTTGGGCAGATTATTACAAGAAACTAAAAATGGAAATCCCAGAAGGGCAACTTGGTTGTAACCCTGGTGGAATTTCCACTTCTGATAAGTTGAATATTATTGGAACAATTGAATGATTTTTGTTTCACAAAGTCTCACAATGTTTAATAAAAAATCTGTTTTAATCAGCGTTGTGAAACATCTGTGTCATCTGCATTCAATTTTTTAACTCAAAACTTGCTCATGCATTTCCAAAATTTCATTCTGAATCGAAATTCCTTTGTCGTGTAAATACCATTTTTGTAATTCAATTTTTGCAGGTTCATCAACTACTCCGTGAGCGGCTTTGTAATCTAAAATCAATTGTTTAGCACCATGAGGTCTTGGACCCCAATCCGCTACAACTTCTAAAGTTTCGGCATCTAAAAGGATTAATTTTGGAATCGCTTTTCCTCCATTCGTTAAAAAATGTTGCATTAAAGCATCATTATCATCACGTAAAGCAATTTTTAATTCCACCTTATCTGTTACTTCAGCCATTTTGTAAATTACAGGAACAATTTGAGCTGCATCTCCACACCAACCTTCGCTTAGTACTAACCAAATGTACTTTTTATCTAAATTTTGCAGTTTAGTTTTCACTTCATTAGTAACCTCAATAGTTTTTTCCAAACGATTCATTCTCGTTTCGTTCAATTCTGAATATTTTAATAAATCATCTGACTGTGTGTGACCTGTAGATTTACCCTCAGCAATTAAATTGGTTACTTTTTTTCGGTAATCGGCAAAAGAAAAACTATTTTCTAGTGCTTGTTTTATAGTATTTATCATCTTCTTAACTTTATTTGGCAAATTTAATTCTATTTTTGGTAATAATATGTAAGAAATGTTACACATGGAAAATTCGTCAAAATCTATCGGAATTGTATTGTCAGGTGGTGGTTCTAAAGGAATTGCTCATGCTGGTGCTTTGCAATTTTTAACTGAACAAGGCATCCAACCTTCTTGCATTGCTGGAACAAGTGCAGGTGCTATTGTAGGCGGATTATTTGCTTTTGGAAAAACGCCAGAAGAAATTCTAGAATTCTTCAAATCGGTTTACTTTTTTCATTGGAAACATTTTACGTTCAAAAAAGCTGGATTGATTGATTCGGAATCCTTTAAAAGTTATTTTACTGAAATGCTTGGAGAAACTACCATTGGTGATTTAAAAATTCCGGCTTACATCACGGCAACCGATTTGGTTAAAGGAAAACTCAAAATTTTTAATTCCGAAACAAAACTTATCGATGCCATTTTAGCTTCTTCATCTTTTCCGGGAATGCTGTCTCCTTATGAAATCAACAACAAATTGTATAGCGATGGTGGTATTTTGAATCATTTCCCAACCGACATTATACAAGGAAGATGCGATTATTTGATTGGAGTTTATGTGAGTCCAATTCAAAACATAGAATCAAAAGATTTAAAATCAATAAAATCCGTTACAAGTAGAGCCTTTGATTTGTTGTATGCGAATTACAATTATCAAAAATTCAATTTGTGTGATTGGATTATCGAACCTAAAGAGTTGGCCAATTATAGTACGTTTGAAACTAGTAAAACAAAGATGGATACCATTTTTGAGATTGGATATAATGAAGCAAAAAAATCATTTGAAAATTTAGCAACATAAATGTTAAAACATTTTTTTTTAGAAAATAGCTATTTAACTATATTTGCACCACAAATAATACAACACACGATGAAGTACAAAAGAATTCTTCTAAAATTAAGCGGTGAAGCTTTAATGGGTGATAGACAATATGGAATTGACCCACAACGCTTAGCTGAGTATGCTGCCGAGATAAAACAAATTCATGATAAAGGTGTAGAAATTGCTATTGTTATTGGTGGTGGAAACATTTTTAGAGGTGTAGCTGGTGCAAGTAACGGAATGGACAGAGTGCAAGGTGATTATATGGGAATGTTAGCAACAGTTATTAACGGAATGGCGCTACAAGGCGCTTTAGAAGAAGCCGGAATGCAAACGCGTTTACAAACCGCTTTAAAAATTGAAGCTATTGCTGAACCATATATCAAAAGAAGAGCAACGCGCCATTTAGAAAAAGGAAGAATTGTAATTTTTGGTGCTGGAACAGGAAATCCTTATTTTACGACTGATACGGCTGCAGTTTTAAGAGGAATTGAAGTAGGTGCTGACGTAATTTTAAAAGGAACTCGTGTAGATGGTGTTTACACTTCTGACCCAGAAAAAAATGCGGATGCAGTTAAATTTGACTTTATTTCATTTGAAGATGTATTAGCAAAAGGATTAAATGTAATGGATACAACAGCTTTTACATTGAGTCAAGAAAATAAATTACCTATTATCGTATTTGATATGAATAAAGATGGTAACTTATTAAAAGTGTGCGAAGGAGAAACTATCGGAACAACAGTAACAATATAGTACAAAGTACAAAATTAGAAGTACGAAGTAAAAATTTAGAGATATGACAGAAGAGATTAACTTTATTTTAGACAGTGCAAAAGAAGCCATGAATGGTTCGATTGCTCATTTAGAAAAAGAATTCTTAAATATTAGAGCTGGAAAAGCTTCTCCACAAATGTTAGGTGGTGTTTTTGTGGATTATTATGGTTCGCAAACGCCTATTTCGCAAGTAGCTAATATCAATGCTCCTGATGCGAGAACATTAACTGTTACGCCTTGGGAAAAAAATATGTTGGGTCCAATTGAAAAAGCAATTATGATTGCTAATTTAGGGTTAAACCCAATGAACAATGGTGAAAACATTATCATCAACATTCCTGCTTTAACAGAAGAAAGAAGACGTGACTTAGTAAAACAAGCAAAGCACGAAGCGGAAGAAGCAAAAATTGGTATCAGAAACCACAGAAAAGATGCGAATACGGATATCAAGAAAGAAGAAAAAAATGGAACAGCAGAAGACATCTGCAAAAAAGCAGAAGAAGATGTTCAAAAGTTAACGGATTCATTCATCAAGAAAATTGAAGAACTTTTAGCTGTTAAAGAAGCTGAAATCATGAAAGTATAAATTTAAGTCCCGATTAACACTCGGGATTTTTTATTTTGAATATATTTGTAAAAAATCAACCTCTAAATGAAATACTTTTGGCTTTTTTTGTGCTTTATTATCACCAGTAGTTTAGTAGCGCAAACCAAAATAAAAGGACAAATTATCGACTTTGATTCAAAAGTACCTATTGCCTTTGCTTCTATAACTTATAACAATAAAAAATTCAATGCCGACTGGGAAGGAAAATTTTCAATCGAAGTAAAAGATTACAAACTTCCTATAAAAGTTAATTTCAAAGGCTATTATGAAAAAATAACCTATCCAGAACCGAAGGTTGCTAATATAATAATCAAGTTGATAAACGATCTAAACGAAAAAAAAACCGAAATTCATTCAGACCACTCTGTAAATAACATTGTTAAGAAAGTAATTGAAAACCGAAAATCAAATGACCCTGAAAAGGCCTTATCGAGTTTTCAATATAAAAACTACGAATACATTCATGTAACAGCAAATCCTGATAGTATTTCTTCTAAAATTGATACCATTTACAAAAAGAGACTTTTTAGAAAAACTTTAGTTAAACTAGATTCATCAAACTACAGATTTAAAAAATTCTCAGAAAGACAACATTTGTATCAAACCGAGAAAGTTAATTTAATTCAGCACAATCAATATCAAAGCAAAGAAACCGTTTTAGCTACTAGAATGGCTGGTTTTGAACAACCGGTTTATGAATATCTTGGACTGAAATTAATATCCTATTCAGTATATGAAAACCCTTTTGAGATTTTGGAAACGCCTGTACAAAATCCTATTTCTAATTTTGGCCGTAATCTTTATAATTATAAATTAATTGATACCGTAAAAATAGAAGGGAGAAATGCTTACCGAATTTACTTTGAGCCTAAAAAACTAAATGCTAATCGACTAAGAGGATTACTTTATATCGATACTCAAAATTACGCCATTTGTAAAGCCTATTTTCGCATTTATGGTATCGTAAATATCAATGCAACTTACACTTTTGATTACAGAAAAGATTTTGATATATGGTTTCCAAAAAACAGAAAATTCAAAGTTTCAAAAGGAAACAATCAAGATGATATTAAAATTTTAGGCGGAACCATAAAATTTAGTTCTGATTTAGATGAAATAGAAAGTAAAAATGCAACTGACCAAGCCTATATTTCCATTGAATCTACTCCTTTTGATATTGAGATTAACAAACCTATCACGATAACTAAACCAAGAGTAAAAATTGAAATTCCGCAATCGAGTTTAAAACAAGACAACGATTATTGGAACAAATTTAAAAAAGACTCACTCGATAAAAGAAAACTTCGCACCTATATTTCAATCGATAGCTTATCGCTTTCAGAACGAATTGAGCATAAATTATTTTTAGGAAGAAAAATTATCAACGGCTATTTTCCAGTTTCTATATTTGATATCGATTTAAGAAGTATTGTAAAGTATAATAATTTTGAAGGTTTTAGATTAGGAGCTGGAGCAGTAACTAATTCTAAACTTTCTGAAAAATATAAAGTAGCTTTCTACGGTGCTTACGGATTAAAAGATGATGAATTCAAATATGGAATTACACCATCTTATTTAGCACATAAAAACTCTGAAACTTGGGTGAGTGCTTCCTATTCTGATGATATTAGCGAGATTGCACAAACAAGTTTTGTAACTGATTCGCGACGATTTAAAATTTATGACCCGCGACCAATCAATATTTCTACTTTTTACAACAACAGAATGAGTTCAATTTTTGTAGAAAGTAAATTTCTGCCTAAAACATCGAGTTATTTTGGAGTTTCTCATAATCAAATCGAACCTCTTTTTGATTATACTTTTGTAAATGACGGAAAATCATACACTAATTACAATATAACTGCCGTTCAATTGGCTTTCCAATGGAATCCATTTAGCAATTATATGCAAACCCCTATGGGAAAAATTGAATATGAAAAACGCCATCCAAAGTTTTCACTTCAACTTACACAAACCATTCCAGGCGTATTAGAAAATGATTTTGCTTTCTCAAAAATAGATTTCAAAACATTTTACGAATTGCCTTATTTATCAGGACAAAAAAGTTCAGTTCTGTTACAAACAGGAATAGCATTTGGCGATGTTCCTATTACACATTTGTATAGTATTGTTCCTAATAATTTAAATCGTGAAGCCATTTTACAGCGAGTAACTTTTGCTGGAAAGAACAGTTTTGAAACCATGTATTTTAATGAATTCTTCTCTAATCAATACGCTTCTTTACAATTAAAACATACGTTTAACAAAATTCGTTTAGGTTATAAAATCAATCCCGAGTTTACGGTGGTAACCCGAATGGCTTTTGGATCAAATAACGACGACAATCAACATCTTGGCATTACATACAATACTATGGAAGATGGTTTTTTTGAAAGCGGTATTGAATGCAATAAAATTTACAAAGGAATTGGCTTAGTAGCTTTCTACAGATACGGTCCATACCAATTAGCTAACTTTGACGATAACATAGCCATTAAAGTTTCTTACTATTTAGATTTAGGACTTTAAAATTAACTTAATTGTTACGTTCTAAACCAATAAATTAAGTAAGATTTACTACCTTTGCACCCTAATTTTTGAGAGATGTTAAAGTGGTTAAGTACCAGTTTTTGGGATTATATTGCCAGTAAAATTTTAAGAAACCGCGTTTTTCTTTTAATCCTTATTTTACTATTCACAATTTTTATGAGTTTTCAGTGGAAAAACATGCGTTTTACCTTCACTGAAGCTAACTTATTACCTGATGATCATGAGGTAAATGTTCAGTACAACTCGTTTTTAGAAAAATTTGGCGAAGAAGGAAATTTAGTAGTTCTAGGATTTAAAGACAAGAATTTCTTCACAGAAAAAAACTATAAAGCTTGGGAAAAATTTGTTTCCGAAATAAAAAAAGACAAAGCAACTGAACTTACTCTTTCTATTGAAGATTTACGCGTATTAGAGAAAGATACAATTGCTCAAAAATTCAAACTTGTCCCTTTTGTAAATAACGATAGTATTTCTGATGCTTATTTAAAAACTAAAGAAAAAGAGTTCTATAACGACTTACCTTTTTACGAAGGCATGTTGTTTAACAAAGAAAGTGGCGCTGTTCGTTTTGCAATTTACATGGACAAAAAAATTGTAAACACGCCTGCTAGAAAAGCATTCATAGAGAAACATCTTAACCAAGAAAAAATAAGTGCATTTGAAAAAGAAACCGGATTAGATCTTCGCGTTTCGGGAATGCCATACATTAGAACATTAAACGCAAACAGTATTATTGGCGAAATTGGATTGTTTGTAGGCGCCGCACTTGGAATTACTTCTTTGTTGTTCTTCTTCTTCTTTAGAAGTTTCAGAGCAACTATGATTTCTATGTTTGTGGTAATTATTGGCGTAATGTGGTCATTTGGAACACTGGGTTTATTACATTATGAAATTACGGTTTTAACAGCAATTATTCCACCACTAATTATTGTAATTGGTATTCCCAACTGTATTTTTCTTATCAATAAATACCAACAAGAAATTAAAAATCACGGCAACAAAGCAAAATCGTTACAACGTGTTATTTCAAAAGTAGGAAATGCTACTTTAATGACTAACTTAACTACTGCCGCTGGTTTTGGAACATTCATTTTTACAGATAGTACGCTACTGAAAGAATTTGGAATTGTTGCTTCCTTAAACATTGTTTTCTTGTTTATTTTATGTTTAATCATCATCCCAATTGTTTACAGTTATATGCCAATGCCAAAAGAAAAACACTTGGCGCATCTTGGTAAAAACTATATGGCTGCTTTCATGAATTGGATCGAAAATACCATTAGACATCATCGTGTAGCGGTCTTTTCAACTGCAATTGGAATTTTAGTTTTAGGGATTATTGGAATTTATCAAATTACTGTTTCAGGAAGTATTATTGAAGATATGCCTAAAAAAGCACCTTTCTTTAAAGATATTGTATTCTACGAAAAAGAATTTGACGGCGTTATGCCATTAGAAATTGTAATAGATACAAAAAGACCAAAAGGCGCTTTAAAATCGGTCACTTTAAAACGAATTGAAGAACTTCAAGAAACCATTATTGAAATTCCTGAATTATCAAAACCTGTTTCTATCGTTAATTTGGTTAAATATTCTAAACAAGCTTACTATAACGGAAATCCAGAATTTTACGAATTACCAACAAAGCAAGAAGAAGCGTTTATTTTGTCCTACATCAAAAATTCTACTCAAAAAGGAAATGAAAACATGCTGAAAAGCTATGTAGATAGTACAGGTCAATATGCTCGTATTACCACTTTTATGCGAGATATTGGCACCGATAAAATGCAAAAAATAGAGGAACGATTACAAGATAAAATCAATCACATTTTTCCAAAAGAACGCTATGAAGTTTCTCTAACCGGAAAAGCCTATGTTTTTGAAAAAGGAACCCATTATTTAATTGACAATTTAGTACAATCGCTACTTTTTGCTATTGTGTTGATTTCGTTATTAATGGCTTACATGTTCCGTTCGTTCAAAATGATTATTGTATCATTATTGCCAAATATTTTACCTTTAGTAATGACAGCAGGATTAATGGGCTTCTTAGGAATTCCAATTAAACCATCAACTATTTTAGTATTTAGCATTGCTTTCGGAATTTCTGTTGATGATACGATTCACTTTTTGGCCAAATATCGTCAGGAATTAAAAGCAAACGATTGGAAAATAAAACGCTCTGTTTACAGCACATTAAAAGAAGCCGGAATTAGTATGTTTTACACTTCTGTAGTATTGTTTTTTGGATTCTCTGTATTTACGCTTTCAGATTTTGGAGGAACCGTTGCCTTAGGTGGATTGGTTGCAACAACTTTGCTATTTGCCATGCTGTCTAACTTAATTTTATTACCAGCTTTATTGCTTTCGTTAGACAAAACCATTGCCAACGAACAAGAATTCTTAGAACCAACATTAGATATTTTAGCAGAAGATATTGAAGAAGAAAATTCAAACGAGAAATAGTATATTTGCATTATAAATAATAAATCGAAATGAAACACTCAAAAGTAATAGACCTTTTAAACAGCACGAAAACATTACATGAAGTAACAGCAAAAGGTTGGGTTAGAACATTTAGAAACAATCAATTTATTGCGTTGAACGATGGTTCAACCATTCATAATATTCAGTGTGTGGTAGATTTTGAAAACACACCAGACGAAACTTTAAAAAGAATTACGACTGGAGCTGCAATTTGCGTTACAGGAACTTTGGCAGAAAGCCGTGGTGCTGGACAAAAAGTAGAGATTCAAGTAACGAAATTAGAAATTTTAGGCGATAGCGATGCGGAGAAATTCCCAATGCAACCTAAAAAACACTCGTTAGAATTCTTACGTGAAAACGCTCATTTACGTGTAAGAACCAATGCTTTTGGTGCTATTATGCGTGTGCGTTCAACTTTAGCGTTTGCAGTACATCAATATTTTCAAGAAAAAGGATTTTTCTATGTGAATACACCAATTATTACTGGTTCTGATGCTGAAGGTGCTGGAGAAATGTTCCAAGTAACTTCTTTACCAATTGACGGTTCTGCTCCAAGAAACGAAGACGGCAGCATCAACTACAAAGAAGATTTCTTCGGAAAACAAACCAATTTAACCGTTTCTGGACAATTAGAAGGTGAAACTTTTGCTATGGCTTTAGGTCAAATTTATACATTTGGACCAACATTCCGTGCAGAGAATTCAAACACTTCGCGTCACTTAGCAGAGTTTTGGATGATTGAACCAGAAGTTGCTTTCAACGATTTAGCGGATAACATGGATTTGGCGGAAGATTTCATCAAATACGTTATCAAATATACCGTTGATAAATGTGGAGATGATTTAAAATTCTTAGAAGCAAGACTTTTAGAAGAAGAAAAATCAAAACCACAAGCAGATAGAAGCGAAATGACGCTTTTAGAAAAATTAAGTTTCGTATTAGATAACAACTTCAAACGTGTTTCTTATACCGAAGCTATTGATATTTTAAAAGATTCAACGCCAAACAAAAAGAAAAAATTCCAATACATCATTAACGAATGGGGTGCTGATTTACAAAGTGAGCACGAACGTTTCTTAGTAGAAAAACACTTTAAATGTCCGGTAATTTTATTTGATTATCCAGCAAAAATTAAAGCGTTTTACATGAGATTAAACGACAACACTGAGCCAGGAAAAGAAACCGTTAGAGCAATGGATATCTTATTCCCTGGAATTGGAGAAATTGTTGGTGGTTCGCAAAGAGAAGAGCGTTACGATGTATTAGTAGAAAAAATGAAAGCCTTAGGAATTGACGAAGAAGAACTTTGGTGGTATTTAGACACTAGAAGATTCGGTTCGGCAGTTCACTCAGGTTTCGGATTAGGTTTTGAAAGACTGGTGCTTTTTGTAACCGGAATGGGTAATATTAGAGACGTAATTCCTTTCCCAAGAACACCACAAAACGCAGAATTCTAAAAATAGTTGTTTCAAGTTTCAGGTTTCAGGTTGTCTTTGTTAAGCAACTTGAAGCTTGAAACCTTAAACTTTAAACAAAAAAATGCTTAAACACAGTTTACAATTCAAATTATCTCAAAAATTATCGCCTCAACAAATTCAGTTGATGAAGTTAATTCAATTGCCTACGCAAGCATTTGAGCAACGTCTTCAGGAAGAATTAGTTGAGAATCCTGCTTTGGAAGAAAGTAGCAAGGAAGATAATTACGATTTAGATGATTATGGAAGTGACACTGATGATTACGACGATTACGATAACGAACACATCGATACAGGCGATATCAACATTGACGAATATTTAAGCAATGATGAAACGCCAGATTACAAATACCAAACCAACAATTATAGCGATGATGACGAAGACAAAACGATGCCATTTGCGGCTCCAGTAAGTTTTCATCAAGATTTAATCAATCAGTTGAATACTTTTATTTTGACTGATGACGAGCGTGATATTGCTGAGTTTTTGGTGGGAAGTATCGACGACATGGGTTATATCAGACGCACAATTCAAGATATTGTTGATGATATGGCTTTCACTCAAGGTATTTATACTGATGAAACTACGGTTGAACGTATTTTACATTTGGTACAAGAATTAGAACCAGCAGGAGTTGGAGCACGTGATTTACAAGAATGTTTATTGTTGCAATTAAAGCACAAAACACCATCGGATTCTGTCAATTTAGCTATTCAAGTGATTGAACAGCAATTTGAAGCTTTTACCAAAAAACACTACGATAAATTATTGCAAAAATTTGATGTTTCGCAACAACAACTTCGCAAAGCCATTGACGAAATCGAAAAACTAAATCCAAAACCAGGAGGAAGTTTCGACGGTAATCAAAAAATGGTAGAACACATTGTTCCTGATTTTACGATTCGAATTGTTGATGGAGAATTAGAACTTTCGTTAAACGGAAGAAATGCACCAGAATTGCACGTTTCTAAAGATTATCAGGAAATGTTACAAAGTTATAAAGACACTTCTGAAAAATCTAGTTCACAAAAAGATGCAGTGCAATTTATCAAACAAAAATTAGATTCGGCAAAATGGTTTATTGATGCCATTAAACAGCGTCAGGAAACATTATATGTCACCATGAATGCGATTATGTTTTATCAGCAAGAATACTTTTTAGAAGGAGAAGAAACCAAACTTCGCCCGATGATTTTAAAAGATATTGCCGATATGGTTGGTTTAGATATTTCAACAGTTTCTCGTGTGGCGAATAGCAAATATGTTGATACACCTTATGGAACAAAATTAATCAAAGAATTCTTCAGCGAATCAATGACAAACGATCAAGGTGAAGAAGTTTCAACTATCGAAATTAAAAATATTTTACAACAAGTTATTTCTGAAGAAGATAAGAGAAAACCTTTACCAGACGATCAATTAGCTGAAATTTTAAAGGAAAGAGGTTATCCAATTGCCAGAAGAACCATCGCAAAATATCGCGAGCAATTAGATATTCCAGTAGCGCGTTTGAGAAAGAAAATCTAACAGAGTATTATGGATTTAAAGAAAATATTACCTGTTTTTTCGTATATTTTTCATCCCATATTTGTTTCCATTTATGGTACTTTATTCTTCTTTTTAATTGCCAATTCCTTCTTTTATAACTCACAAATCATTGTAACGTTAATTCAAGTAACAATTCTTACTTTACTATTACCATTATCGATGTATTTTTTATTTCGATCATTAGGAATTGTGAGTTCGTTTACCGAAGCAAGTATTAGTGAAAGAAAAATGCCAATAGCCGTTCAAGCGATTTTGTTATTTGTTTTGATAAAATTCAGCGTTTCGAGAGATACTGTTTCCGAATTATATTTCTTTTTTCTTGGTGGATTTTTAAGCAGTGTAATCGTGTTAGCGAGCGTTATTTTAAAATTCAAAGCAAGTTTACACATGATTGGAATTAGCGCTTTAACGTGCTTTATTTTTGGCTTAAGCATGTATTACCAAATGCCTTTTGTAAATCTTATTGCTTTTTGTATTGTTTGCATTGGATTGGTAGCTTCTTCGCGATTATACATGAAAGCACACACCTACACAGAACTTATTGCTGGAATTATTATTGGAGCTGGACCACAGGTGTTTTTGTATCAGTATTGGTTATAAAATATAAAACATCAAGCCAACTTTCAATGTCGTAACATCATTCTCTGTAGTGGTTTTATTTTTATCAAAAAAAGGATTCAAGCCATAATGAATATAAGCATTCCATGTGTTAAATCCGAAAGTTAGATACGTTGCGTATTGAAATTTATTTAATAAATCATTGATGTTTTCAGTCCCAGAACCTAAATCTCCATCATATTTAAACTTTCCGTTTATCAAATAACTCGCCATAAATCCTCCGTAAATTCTCCAAAATTTATGACTGTCAGGTGTTGCATTACGCCATCGCAACTCTAACGGAAAATCAACATAATGCAATATGATTCTACTTTTTACGATTTCAGTATCTGTACTATTAGAAATAGAAGAAAAATTGATATTTTGCTTCAAATCATTAAACGAATAACCAATACCTGGGGCAATAGCCCAATGTCTGTTTTCTGATATAGGAAAGTCTCTTAAAAACCCAGCAGATAATCCAGTTGAGAAAGAATACTGACTAAAATTGTCGGGTTTATTTTGAAGAAAATTATATGAAATAGAAACATAAAATTGATCTTCTCGAAAAAGAGAATCAACAACAGGTTTTGTATCAGATTGAGAAAACCCAATTGAAACAAAAAATAGAAAAAAAAGGGATACTAATAATCGCATTATATTTTTTTATAAAAATAATAAAAAAAGGTACGCAATTGCGTACCTTTTTTAAGTTATAACATAAAAATACTATTCAACAGGATTTCCTTTTGCTGTTGTATAATTTACTTTTAATTGATCTATTTTACGCAATTCTAATTTAATAGCACCAACTAATCCCATTTTAACGTCCTTGTCGATTTTTAATGAGGCAGTTAGATATTTTTCATCTTCAGAGTTACGCTGAGCTCTTTCCGTTATAATAAAGTTTCTGATTTCTGAAGGCGATGCCATTTTATCAGCTAATTGAATACGATCTGAACCTCCAAGAGTAGCTCTGTAGCGCTCACTTGGTTTACCAGCGTATATATACATTACATATTCTTTCTTATGTAATTTTGCAGTTTGATTTGCTTTTGGTAATGTATTTTCAATTTTTAAATCAGTATCTTTCATGGTAGTAGCCGTCATGAAGAAGAACAAAAGCATAAATACAATATCTGGTAAAGATGCTGTTGAAATTGCAGGAGTTCCCTCCGTATTTTTCTTTTTAAATTTAGACATACTTTCTTAATATTATATAATTATTTTTTTGGCTCTGCTTCTGAAAGTCTCATAGGAAATAATTCCTGAATCTTTTTTACTTTCGGCTCTAAATCTTCAACTAAACCTTCGGTAGCTTTAGAAGCTGGATCATTATAAATGTATTCCATTTCTGTAAAAGTCATACCATAACGCTTCTTACATTCTCTATCTCTTAAAAAGTTATATGCAGCAACAAGTTCATTTTGAACTGCAATATAAGTTTCATAAGTAGTTTGCCCATCATTATTTAATGAAATTACCGCATCACCAGGACTATCTGATGAGTTAGGATCTTTTTTTCCATTACAATAAGTACAAATACCTTTTCCATTATTTTCAAGAAAATCAATAGCAGTTTGTCTTAAGTCTTTGATGTCAACCAATTTTTCTTCTACAAGAAGTTGATTGTCTTTATTTACTAAAACTGTTAAAATATTTCTTTCATTAATAGGCGGAACAGGTGGGTTCTCTTCATAACGAGGTAAGAGTCTATTAATTCCTTGATCTACTCCAATTGTAGTAGTAACTAAAAAGAAAATTAAAAGTAAGAATGCAATATCTGCCATAGAACCAGCATTCACTTCTGGCGGTGCACCTCTTTTTTTACCCATGATTTATTATTTTTTAAATTTTGAAAATCCAGTCCAACCTAATACTGCTACTGAAACAAAAGCAAGTATATAGAAGGTATTCAAACTAGTACTAATTAATTTTGAAGAAAATGAAGAAATAACTCCACCATCTTTTAATTTAACCTCTGTACTGTCTGCAAGTATAAATGCAATTAATACAATTGCAGCAAACAATCCTACAGAAATAAGGGCTCTTCTTAACTGTTCTTTGTGTGTAATTAAGTTTTTAAATACAAAATACACTACTGAAAAGAAAGCAATCGCCATTGCTAAATAGGATACATATATAAAGTAATCTACAATATAAGAATTATTCTCCATTGAAATCTCCATACCTAATGCAGATACGAATAAAATAGAGGCAATAATACCAATTATAATTACTAAAATTTTTGAAATTTTGTATACGTTCATAACAACAATTTGTTAATGTATTATTTATTTAATTTCTCTTTGAAGTAATCAGACAACATATCAACTAAGCTGATAGAAGCATCTTCCATATCATTAACGATAGAGTCAATTTTAGCTGTGATATAGTTGTAGAATACTTGAAGAATCATCGCTACGATAAGACCAAATACCGTTGTTAATAACGCTACTTTAATACCTCCAGCTACTAATGATGGCTCCATAGATCCTGCTGACTCAATTTGGTCAAACGCAACAATCATACCAATTACCGTTCCTAAGAATCCTAACATCGGTGCAAGAGCGATAAATAAAGAAACCCAAGATACGTTTTTCTCTAATTGACCCATTTGAACACCACCGTAAGCAACGATAGATTTTTCAGCAGATTCTAAACCATGAGAAGAACGCTCTAAACCTTGATAATAGATAGACGCAACTGGACCAGCTGTATTTTTAGCTACTTCTTTAGCAGCTTCAATTCCACCTGAGTTTAATGCTGATTCGATATCAGAAACGAATTTTTTAGTATTGATAGTTGAAAGGTTTAAATAGATAATTCTTTCAATAGCAATTGCTAAACCTAAAATTAAACACAATAATACTGGTGACATCCAAATTGGATCTCCTTCAATAAAACGTTTTTTCATTGATTGAGTAAAAGTAGCTTCTTCAGCTACAGCCTCGTCAGTTGTTGCTGTCGCCTCATCAGTTGTTGCTTCAGCTGAAGTAGTATCAGCAACTTGTTCTGTAGCAGGAGCTGCTGCTTGAGTTGAATCTTGAGCTTGAACATTTCCAAAAGTCATAAGCCCCGTGATTGCTAAAATAGAAAATAATCTTTTCATCGCTTTTGTTCTTAAAATTAATTAGTTAATTGGGTTTAAAGATATAAAAATATTTATAAAATTTTTAAAATTAATATCATTCTGCAGAGAGGAAGGGATTCGAACCCTCGATACCCTTGTGGAGTATACACACTTTCCAGGCGTGCGCCTTCGACCACTCGGCCACCTCTCTATCGAAACGACACTCGATTTTAAGGGTGCTAAATAACGCAAAAAATATCACGTATAAAAATTTTAAATGTTATTTTTAAAACATTTCTCCTCGAATTCCTGTTTCAAAAATGGTCTTAAACACATTATGAGACACATTTTGCCCTAAAAGATACATCAATTTTGTAATTGCAGCTTCGGTAGTAATGTCTTTACCAGATATAACACCTATATTTTTTAACTGTGTACTAGTTTCATAATTCCCCATCGAAACACTACCTCCACTACATTGTGTAACGTTGATAATGTGAATATTATTGTGAATTGCTTGCTCTAAAGTCTGCACAAACCAATCTTCAGTTGGAGCGTTTCCAGAACCATAGGTTTCTAAAACAATTCCTTTTAAATTAGGAATTGTAAAAAAAGCGGTTAAAACCTTCTGATTAATACCTGGGAAAATTTTTAAAATTGCCACATTATCATCAAAATCAGTATGTACTTTTAGCTTTTTTGTCGCTTTTTGTTTCAGAATAACGTCATAATTTACTTTCAAGTGCACACCAGATTCCGCTAATTCAGGAAAATTGGGTGATGTAAAAGCATTAAAATGTTCGGCGCTGATTTTTGTAGTACGATTTCCTCTGTATAATTTGTATTCGAAATACAAACACACTTCTTGAATTACTGGTTTTTTATTTTCTTGAAGCGAAGCTACTTGAATTGCTGTAATCAAATTTTCTTTCGCATCAGTTCTTAAATCGCCAATTGGCAATTGCGAACCCGTGAAAATTACTGGTTTTGCCAAGTCTTCTAACATAAAACTTAATGCAGAAGCACTGTACGACATAGTATCCGAACCATGTAAAACTACAAATCCATCAAATTTTGAATAATTTTCCTCGATAATTTTGGCCATTTTTTGCCAATTGGAAATATTCATATTCGAAGAATCGATTGGCACATCAAACGAAATAGTTTCTATTTGACAATCTAATAAATGTAATTCTGGAATTCGGCTTAACAACTCATTAAAATCAAAAGCTTTTAAAGCTCCTGTTTCAAAATCTTTTACCATTCCGATGGTTCCACCGGTGTAAATTAAAAGTATTTTTGGTTTATGAGATGTCATTCGTGTATTTCAATTTATTCACAACTGGATTAGCATACATCGCCAAGAAACCTTCTCTCATGGTTTCATTATCGGCATCAATTCGCATTTCTAATCTTCTTTCAAACAATTGACGTTCTTTTTCGTTGTACAAATGTGCAAATCGAGTTGTTTTGTATAAAATATCGTAAGCAATAAAGTTCGTTGGCCATAATTTATACGATTGCAAAATAGAATCATCAATTACTTGTGCCAAAGCTTGAATTTGCTTGTTATTATTGTCGTTTTCCGCAATAATTTTTTCGTATTCGTTTTCTAAAACATCGCCTACATGAATGTGAATACGTTTCTTCTGCCCAATGATTCCACTTAATAACGTAATGAAATCTTCGTTTTTCTCCTTAATATATACTTCGTCTTTAGAAAGTGCAATTAATTGCGGCATTTTCAAAGCATCTGTTGGATCATATTCATACGAAATGGAAACAGGAACAATTTTTAATTTCTTGAAAAAGTCCATAATTCTGGCTTCATCATTTGCCATCCCTAACATTTTCAGAACACCTTGATGCGTTGCATCATTCCCATCTTTAGTTCTTCCTTCGCGTTGGGCAATCCAAACCGAACGATTTTCTTTAGACAATAAATGATACATATATTCCGCCATCAATTTAGAGCTTTGCAATAATTCTCTTGGCGATAATCCTCTTTGAACTAAGAAATTTCTGTTCAATTTTGATAGTTTCAACAAGAAATCTTTCTGTACCAAATTATCTCCAATGGCCGAAGCCGTCATCACCAAACCATGATCAATTAAAGAAACATTCAATAAAGAAGTATCTAAAATAATATCGCGGTGATTGGAAATAAATAAATATGAAGTATTAGGCTCTAATTTTTCAAAACCAGAAGTAGTAAGTCCTTCCGAGCTTCTTTCTAAAACTCTTTGTATGGATTGATAAACAAAATTTACTTGGAAATCACGGATAGAATGCGTTCTACTCAATTGTTCTTTCCAAACTTCATCTTCTAATTCTGGAAACGTAAAATCCATCATAGCCTTCATCATAGGATGATGCAACAAAGACTTTAAAGCTTCGTTTACTTCAGAATCATAATAAGGGCGAATAGAATCGAACTTTGTCATATTTATTTTGAAAACAATTCACAAAAGAACAAAAATTTTATGAATTGAAACTCTATTTTAGGTTAAATTCCGAAAATTTGTTTTGAATTTTCAGTAGTGATTCTTGCAATTTCTTCAACAGATAACTGATAAATTTCAGCTAACTTTTGCGCTACCAATAAAGTATAACTACTTTCATTTCGTTTTCCACGATATGGAACTGGCGCTAAATATGGCGAATCGGTTTCTAAAACGATGTGCTTCAAATCGATTTCATTTAAAAATTGGTCGATTTTTCCGTTTTTAAAAGTAGCTACTCCTCCAATTCCTAATTTCATTCCTAACGAAATCGCTCTTTGGGCTTGACCCAAATCACCCGTAAAACAATGAAATATACCGAATAAATCATCCGATTTTTCACTTTCTAACACTTCGAAAACCTCATCAAAAGCATCACGACAATGAATATTGATACCTAGTTTATACTTTTTTGCTAATTGGATTTGGTGCTTGAAAGCGTGTTGTTGTTCTTTCAAAAAAGTTTTATCCCAAAACAAATCGATTCCGATTTCTCCAACCGCATAAAATTTTCTCGAAGCTAATTCTTTTTCTACATGCGCTAACTCTTCCAAATAATTTTCCTTCACATATGTTGGATGTAAACCCATCATTAGAAACACATTTTCGGGATATTGGCTTTCTAATTCGTACATTTTAGATGTGTAATTAGAATCTATTGAAGGCACGAAAAAACGAGAAACACCAGCATTGATGGCTCTTTGCATCATCTCGTTGCGATCTAAATCGAATTCTTCTGAATATAAATGCGAATGGGTATCGGTAAGTATCATTTGTTGATTGGGTTACAAAGTGGCAAAGTTACAAAGTTTGATTCAGAAATTTGATTTACTTTTGAAGTATGGAAGATTTACAAGACTTTTTAAAAGGAAAAAAATACAAAAAGATAAAATTTACCGTGCTGAAAACCCAACATTTATTAATCAAAGGAAAGATAAATGGCGTAAAAGGTAACTTTATTTTAGACACCGGAGCGAGTAACAGTTGCGTAGGATTTGAAAGTATTGAACACTTCAAATTAAATGCGCAATTTTCAGAAACCAAAGCCGCTGGTGCTGGCGCTACTGGAATTGAAACACAATTGGCAAAAAATAACGAAATTCAATTAGGCAGATGGAAAAACCACAAATTCCACTTAATTGTTTTTGATATGAGTCACGTAAATGATGCGCTTCGTCATTACAAAACCAAACCTGTTGATGGTATTATTGGTGCTGATGTTCTGCTAAAAGGAAAAGCTATTATTGATTATAGCAATCATTGTTTGTATTTGAAATAACTAATTCGAATGGTTTTTCTTCAGTGTTCGGTAAGCTAAAATCGTGCTAATCAACATAAAAATTCCTCCCAAAATAAAGGGTGCTCCTGGGAATAAAAAAGGCGCTTCATCGTGAGTAAAATAATAAAAAACGGATGCCATCATCGGCGGACCTACGATTGAAGAAGCGCTCATTAAACTCGTTAAAGTTCCTTGAATTTCGCCTTGTTCTGATGGAGGTACTTGTTCAGAAACTACAGCTTGTAAGGCTGGTCCAGCGATTCCTCCTAAACAGTAAGGAATTAAGAAAACAAACATCATCCAGCTTTCAGTTGCAAAAGCAAACAAAAACATTCCGATAGTATATAACGCTAATCCGAAATAGATACTTTTTACATTTCCGATTTTTGGATTGATCCAACGAATCAATCCTCCTTGAACAATTCCTACTAATAATCCGATGACTCCAAGGGAAATTCCTACCATTTTTTCAGTCCAATTAAATTGGTACATGGTAAAATAATTCCAGTTACTTTGTACCGCATGTGAACCTACATAAAGAACAAAAATAGCCAATACTAATCCGATTAAATTTGGGTATTTTTTCAAATGTAAAAAAGCTCCAATTGGATTGGCTCTTTTTAATTCAAATGGTCTTCTTTTATCTTTATCTAAAGATTCTGGAAGAATAAAATAACCGTATAAAAAGTTTAGCATACATAAAATAGCCGCAGCAATAAAAGGAATTCTCGTCCCAAATTGCCCTAACAATCCTCCTAAAACTGGACCAATAATAAATCCTAATCCAAAAGCCGCTCCCATCAATCCAAAATTCTTAGCTCTGTTTTCGTGCGTACTAACATCGGCAATATAAGCAGAAGCTGTTGTGAAACTTGCTCCAGTAATTCCAGATAAAATTCTACCAACAAATAACCATGTAATTGTAGGCGCAAAGGCTAACAATAAAAAATCTAAAGAAAAGGCGAACAAAGAAGTTAATAATACAGGACGTCTTCCATACTTATCACTTAAATTTCCTATCACGGGCGCAAAAATAAATTGGGTAATCGCATAAGCGAAAGTTAACCAACCTCCATATTTTGCAGCTTCGCTAATATCGCCATTGATTAGTTCTTTGATTAAATTTGGGATTACAGGAATAATAATTCCCCATCCAATAACATCTAACAAAACGGTAATAAAGATGAAACCAACGGCTGCTTGCTTCTTAGATTTTTTCATAGCTTAATTTTGATTTACAAAGAAAAGAAAAATCCCAAACTCTATTGAACTTGGGATTTATATTTTAGATTTTAAATCAAAAAAATTAATTCTCATCTAAAACTACTTTGAAGTCAATTTCTTTATATGTTGAAGAATCTTTAATGGTAATTCTAGCTTTGTTAGTAGCATCGCTTCTTGAGAAAAGAAATGTTTTGATATAATCATTTTTAATTCCTTCGGGATATTTATTGTATTCTGTAAAAAGCGAATCAATATTTAAGACACTATTTTTTTGGTCTTCACAATATAGCATCATATCAAAAGGTTCAAAATAATTTTCAAATGATTTTTTCAATGTGTCTTCAAACCATTTTTGATTTAATTGATTCTCTTTTACAATTAATGCTATTTCTTTTTTATATTCTAAAGGTTTTTTATCTTTTTTTGAAAGTAATGATTTGACATCTAGAACAATAACTTTAATATCGTTTTTCGAATAAATTGTTTTATTAATTTTTTCTAAGATTCCATCAATTTTTATAATTGTTCCCGCTTCTTCTGAAACATTAAAAAAACGTGCTTTACCATTGAGAGATGTTAATTTCTTAGTCTTTTCATTCTTTATAAAAGTTATCCAAAATTCTCTATTTGCTTGCGTTAAAAAATATTCGGGATTAATTTTTTGATGCGTTTCATCAGTTGCATAAACGGTTATAAGTTCGCATCTGTTTGTGTTAACTGGAAAATTTCTAACACTTAGCATTACAGTTTCATTAATAACATCACTAGTGTCTATGACGGTTCTATCATATTCGATTTTTACTTCTTGACTTTGTGCATTATAAGTAGATAATAAAAATAAAATGATTAAGCTTAATAGAATACCTTTCATAGATGTAAAATATGATTTTTAAAAACGACCTGTTGCAATGTAAAACATTAACCAACCTATACAACCGATGGCTAATCTCCAAATCAATTTTTTCAACAAGTCATTAGACGTTGCTTTTCCTTGTTCTAAATATTCGTCTGTTTTTTCGTTTGCTGTTCCTACTTTCTTAGATAATTTAGTTCCTGCAACAGCACTTAATGATATTATATAAAGAATTCCAACCCATGCAGCATTGATAAATCCTAATACCATCATTATCATTCCTATAATTGATAACGTTTCCATTTTTTTAGTTTTAAAGTTAATCCCAAACAACATCAAGGATGAAGTTTGGGATTTCAATATTTATATAAAATTATTGCTTAATGCTTTTTAGGAATGTTTGCATGTTAGCATCAATAGCTTGTGCCGTTTCTGTACCTCTTCCAATTTCATTACACACCATTAATATTAAATCTGGGTTTGTAGGATGGTTAAGGATATAGATTCTGAATTGCCCAACATCTTTATAAGTTTTTCCATCTTGTCTTCCTGTATTGTACAAACCAGATTGAAATGTGTATCCTTTCATTTTTCCGAATTCTACTTTTTCGTATAAACTCATTAAATCTTTTGATTTCACATCTTTGGTTATAAAATAATCAACATTTTGTATTTGTTCATCTCGGAAAAGCACGCAGATATGATACCAAGGTAAATTATATTTTTCGAAATCGTATTCATGGATTTTTTTTACTTTATCGTTATTTGAATGATAAGTAACTCTATGAATGAAATCTTTAGCTAATTCATCAACCGTCAAACCTGGATGTGAAGATTTTTCGAAAGCATAAATTTTATAAGTTTCTTGATTTTTGTGTATCTGGTAGCCTACTTCAGTATCGCTTCTATCAGTGCTTCCTGTTTGGCTGGTATTGATATCTTCCTTTATATTGGTTTTATCAATAGTTACATCAAGATATGCTAAATATAGATTTTTTGCTTCCCAAATAGGTACATAAAAGAAGATTGGTTCTAATAATTGAACTTTTGGCCCATATTCTTTATATCCTGTTTCTTCTCTTACCCAAAATCCAATTTCTACTTTTATTGTTTTTTGCTTTTCTACACCATTTGCACCATTTAAAATCCATTCAAGTTTATTTCCTCTAGTTAAAAAATCTTTACCTTCAAAAACACTGAATTTTTTTGTTGCTGGAGTATTTTTCATAAAATCAGTCATGGCAGTATAACCGTCTTTTTGAAAACTCCAACTATTTATGTAGGTATTAGAATTGTCTGAAAACTCGACATATAGGTTTGTATATCCTGAATAAACAGTTACAGCTTTAGGTTTTTTAAAACTTACCTGTAATGTTGCTAAGTCTTTTTTAGAAATTGTAGCACCCGATTTTACTTCTTTGCCATTAATAAAAGCTGATAATTGAGCTTGAGAAAAAGCAAAAGAAAGTAATGAAACTAATAATAGTAAACGATTGATTTTCATAATTATATTTAAAATAACGAAATTAATTAAGCTGTTGCTTGTGATTTTTTCAAGTGTAGTTTGTAGCTCATAAAAGCACATGCCGAACATACAACTAGACCAATACATCCAATTAAAGCAAGCGATTTAGGATTTGCTCCAGAGAAAGTTCCAGCCTCCATGTAAGGAGTTATAGCCCACAAAACAACTGATAATAAAGCCACCAAAATGCTTAATTTAGTAACAAATTCTTTTTTCATAAAAGCAACTACAACCATTACAAAAGCAAGAACAGCTAATAAAATACCCAATTTACCTGCATATACAACTTTCCATTTGGCAGGAGTACTTTCGATAATTTCTAAACTTTCTTTTATTTGTGGATCTTCAATTTTAGTAACGTCGATTCCGTCTTTTTTTAATTGATCAATTTGTTTTTGCTCGTTTTCTACTAAACGATATACTTCTTCTAGTTTTTCAGAATCGCCGTCGGTTCCCATTCTGTTTTCAATGTTTTTAAATAAAACTCCTGTGCAAAAACCTCCTACTAAAAAGGCTAAAACCATAAAAATTAAAGCTAATACTCTCATAAATTTGTTTGTTAAATTGGTTAATAAAATAAGTTTGATTTTTTGGAAACGCTTTCTATTAATAAATGAAATGTTTCGTTTTATTGTTTAACGATTTTTACTGTTTTCACTTCATTATTAGAAATTACTTTCACCAAATAAGTTCCCGCAGCTAACCCAGCAACATCTATTGAAGTTTCGTTGCTGTTTACTGTTTTTGTAAAAACTTCTTGACCTAATAAATTGTTTATAGAAACAGTAGTAATTTCTTTATCTAATGAAAGGTTTAAAACATCTTTTACAGGATTTGGATAAAGCTTCAAGTTTTTTAATGAGAATGATTCCGCAGAAAGCATTTGGGTTGTGAACGAACCTCCAGAAACCCTGTCAGATGAAGTAGCGCCACAATTAGATTGTACCCAAAAATAATAGGTAGTGTTTGGTGTTAAATTATTTAAAACCGCAAAAGTCTCTGTCGTTGTTCCTGTGATTGCATTAGCGGAAAATGGGTCATTTACAATACTGTAAGTGTAAATATAACCATTACTTGGTGCAGGAATTGGTGCTGTCCATGCGATATTTACAACGGTTGCCGATTCAGGATCTGTAAATAACTGCGTAGGAGCGTTACATTGAGATTCTGGATATGTGGTAAATGAGCCTCCCGAAGCCCAATCCGTTTGCGTGTTACCACAAATAGATTTTACCCAAAAATAATAAGTAGTGTTTGGCGTTAAATTGTTTAAATTCGCATAAGTCTCTGTCGTTGTTCCTGTTATTGCATTAGCTGAAAACGGATCGTTTACTGTACTGTAACAATAAACATAGCCATTGCTTGGTGTAGGTACACCTTCTATCCATGCAATAGTATTTGTTGTAGAGGTTAAACCATCGTAATATATTTGCGTTGGTGCATTACAACCAGATGCCGCAGGATATGTGGTAAACGAGCCTCCCGAAGCCCAATCCGTTTGTGTGTTACCACAGATAGATTTTACCCAAAAATAATAGGTAGTATTTGGCGCTAAATTAGTTAAATTCGCATAAGTCTCTGTTGTTGTTCCTGTGATTACGTCATCTGCAAACGGATCGTTTACAGTACTATAACAATAAACATAACCATTGCTCGGCGTAGGTGTAGCTTCTACCCATGCAATAGTATTCGTTGTCGAGGTTAAACCATCGTAAAATAATTGTGTTGGTGCGTTACATCCAGATGCTGGATATGTTGTAAATGAACCACCAGAAGCCCAATTAGATTGCGTAGCACCACAATTAGATTTTACCCAAAAATAATAAGTGGTGTTTGGTGATAAATTATTTAATTCCGCATAAGTCTCCGTCGTTGTTCCTGTTATTGCATTTGCAGAAAAAGGATCGTTTACAGTACTGTAACAATAAACATAACCATTGCTTGGCGCAGGATTTGATGCCGTCCATGCAATATTATTTGAAGTCGAAGTTAAACCATCATAAAATAGTTGCGTTGGAACATTACAAACTGAAATTGTGGCACATGTAATAGATCTTACTCTGTTTGTGTTTTGAGTTCCACAACTAGAATTGGCATTCAAATGGTATCTAACTACTCCAGAAGTTGTACCAGATAACCAAGTTAATGGAGTTAAACCACTGGCTAAAACCGCTGTTCCTGTTGCATTAGTTATGGTAATAAAATCTGTGGAAACTGAACTTCTAAAAGTATATTGTTTATTTGACAAGACATTTACATTTGAATATTCTCCTGCATAAGCATCTGCAACGATTTGTTCAGTACTTCCTGTACAAGCAGGTGTAAAAGTTGCATCAGGATATAATCCATAAATTGCACCGTTACAAGTTAATGCAGGTGGAGTAGTAAAACTACCTCCAGAAATCCAAGTTCCAGTTGTAGCTCCACAGTTAGAGCGTACCCAGTAGTAATAAGTAGTACCTGCCGCAACATTCAAATAGAGAGTAGTATTTAAGTTAGTTGTACTAAATAAGGTAGGAGTAGAATTTGCAGTAGGGGCGATATTGGCTGTAACAATATAAATATCATAATGAGAAGAAGGTACTGGTGATGCCGCTGTCCAAGTCATTTTACAAGAATTGGATGTTATATTTGATACCAGTAAATTTGAAGGTGGTACGCAGTTTGATGCATCCGCACATCGAATGTAGCGAGTTCTGTCCGCTTGTTCGCTGCCGCAATTAGCATTGGAATGAATGTAATAACGAATAACACCTGAAGTACTTCCCGAATCCCAAATTACAGGTTGTACTCCACTTGCATAAGTGACAGTTCCAGTTGCATTCGTAATTGTGATATAATCCGTTGTTACAGAACTTGAAAACGAATATTGTCTGTTTGCAACTACATTCACATTGCTGTATTCGCCTGCATAACTCTGACTGGTTAATGTCTGATAGTTTCCATTACAATTTGGTGTAAAGGTACTTTCTGGAAATAATGCACCAGTAGTACATTGCGCAACGGCATTAGGAATGAAGTAAAAAAATGCCAATAGGCAGAATAAAGTAATTGTTCTTTTCATATTTTCGGTCTTGATTTTATTTTACACCAAAACTATGAGATAAGAAGTACTAGACCAATATATATATTGGACTATTTATAAATAATCAGAAGATTAAAAAATATTTATTATACTGATTAACAAATACTTAATTTGTATTTTCTAGTTTTTCAATATAATAATTAGGAGAAAGTCCGGTTTGCTTTTTAAAAACGCGAACAAGCGTATTGGCATCTTTATAACCCACTTCTTCCGCAATAGCTTGTAAAGTATATTTACGGAAATAAGGAGCATCTTTCAGCTTTTGAAGTACATAATGAATTCGTAATTCTTGGGTATATTCCGAAAAAGTTTTTTGCATTACCTGATTGAAATATTGGGATAAATAAGCCGTATTGGTATTTAATTTTTTTGCTACAAAAGCCAACTTGAAATTCGGATCTAAAAAAGTTTCTTTTAGTTCTAACTTTTTTAAACCTAACGCTATTTTTTCAATAAGCTCTTTATCGAGTGTTTGTTTTGGTTGTGGTTCGATTTTATCAATTTGCAAAATACTAATTTCTGAAGTTTTAGACTCTTTTAGATCTTGAATAATCTTTAAAAATCGATAATGCTTTTCTTTCTGGTTTTTGTAATAATAATAAAAACTATAAACTACTACGGCAAAAAGAATCAAAATACCAAAAAGCAATATTTTAAAATAATTCTTAGATGCGATAATTTTGTTTGACTCTTCTTTTATTATTTTTAAATCATAATTGTGGAGAAAATTTAAAGATTTACTTTTTATCCCTTCTATTGATTGAATTAATTCTAAACTTTTTTGGGCGTAGCGATACGCATTTTTAGTGTCATTTTTCTCATTATAACATTGTGTCATAATGTTATAAGTCATTAATAAATTTTCTTTAGAAACTTTAGTTACTTGATAACTTTCAACATATTTTTTACAATAGAAAAGTGCCGAATCAACTTGTTTTAAATGATGAAAACAATCAGCCATTCCTAAATCGAACAATTGCTCTGTTCTTATATTATCCTGAATAATAGGATACTTTTTTCGCTTTCTGTATAACGACAATGATTTCTCGTAATTCCCTGCTAAAGCTGCACTTTTTGCCTCGCGCATGCTTAATAATGCTTTGGTGTACTCAGGTTGAAAATTATCTTGTAACATCATTGTTGCTGCTACATTAAAATAGTGATTTGCAGAATCTAACAACACGGTTTTCTTCGAATGAATATAATACTTTTGATAAGCTTCACCAATAATATTATATTTATCAGCAAACAGTTTCTTGTTCATTACTTTTTTTTCACCTACTCCCAATTTTAAGTGATGAGAAGTTTTCAATTCTCTCTTTAACAAAGCAATTCCATTTACATAATCGCCCATAGCAACCTTAATTGAACCATATTGTTCGTTAAAATGATTATTAGGTACACTGTTTTTATGTTTGTCAAGATAAAACAATGCTAAGTCGTATTCTCCTAAATTTTTATGGATATAAAAAAGTTTGTTTACACACATTCCAAGCAAATCTTGATACACTTTGCTTGATTTATCCATCTTACTTTTTTCGATGCTGTCTATAAGTATGATAAGCAGTTTCTTTGAGTAAGTAAACTCGGATTTGTTATAAAAATAATTGGCTACGTAATATTTGCCATAAAAACGAAACAACTCGTTTTTAGAATTACTAATTTCTAATGCTTCTGCATACGCTTTTTCAGGATTTGAAATAAGATTTTCCTGAATACTTCGGGTTCTACTAATTTCTGATTCACTCAATTCTTGAGCAAACATCAAATTAATAAATAATAGCAATATAACAGAAAAAGTAAATTTATACATCTTGAAAAGGGGCTCAACCTAAAAATTATAGTGTGCTAAAATAAGAATAAAACTACACTATTTTAAATATTCTTCCAAGATTAACTTTTACTATTTTCAAATAGTATTATCCAAACTCAGGATTTTTAGTAAAGAAAAATCCCAAACTCTTTTGGAATTTGGGATTTTATATCTGGGATTTGTTGAATTATAATTCTAACGCTTTTTTAACATTACCGCCCATTAATAATTCTGCTGGGTTTTCTAATGCTTCTTTTACCGCTACTAAAAATCCAACTGACTCACGACCGTCAATGATTCTGTGATCGTATGATAACGCAACGTACATAACAGGAGCAATTACGATTTGACCGTTTTTAACGATAGCTCTTTCTACCACATTGTGCATTCCTAAAATACCAGATTGAGGAGGATTGATGATTGGTGTAGATAACATACTTCCAAAAACACCACCATTAGAAATTGTGAATGTTCCACCTGTCATTTCATCAACTGTGATTTGTCCGTCACGCGCTCTGATAGCTAATCTTTTGATTTCTGCTTCAACACCTCTGAACGATAATGTTTCTGCATTTCTCATAACTGGAACCATTAATCCTTTTGGACCAGAAACCGCTACTGAAATATCACAGAAGTCATAAGAAATTTTCTCTTGACCATCAATCATAGAATTTACATCAGGATACAATTGTAAAGCACGAGTTACCGCTTTAGTAAAGAACGACATGAAGCCTAATCCTAAACCATGTTTCGCTTTGAACTCTTCTTTATACTGGTCACGAATAGCATAAATTGCTGACATATCTACTTCGTTGAAAGTAGTTAACATAGCAGTTTCGTTTTTAGCAGAAACCAAACGCTCAGCTACTTTTCTACGTAACATAGAAAGTTTTGTTCTTTCTGTTCCGCGGTTTCCTCCTGTTGGAGTTCCCATTGATGGCACTGCGTTTACAGCGTCATCTTTAGTGATTCTTCCACCTTTACCTGTTCCAACAATGTCAGAAGGTTCGATGTTTTTTTCTTCTAATATTTTTCTAGCTGCTGGAGATGGCGCTTGAGTTGCATATGTTTTTTCTGCTACTGGAGCCGCTTTTGGAGCCTCAGCTTTTGGAGCTTCAACTGCTTTTGCTTCTTCTTTAACTGGAGCCGCACCACCTTCTGGTTTTGCTGCACCTGTATCGATTAAACAAACTACAGCACCAACTGCTACTGCATCACCTTCTTCTGCTTTTAATGTAATGATTCCACTTGCTTCAGCTGGCAATTCTAATGTTGCTTTGTCTGAATCAACCTCAGCAATCGCTTGGTCTTTTTCTACATAATCACCATCTTTTACTAACCATGTAGCAATTTCTACTTCTTTAATTGATTCCCCTGGAGAAGGGACTTTCATTTCTAAAATCATGTTTTTTAGTTTAAAAGTTTAAAATAAGTTTAGAAGTTTAAAAGTTGTGTTAGCCTTAAACCTAAACTATTAGCTGTTTTTATTTTTATTGAAATAATTTTTTATCAAAAACCATTGCGATTGCGTTAGCATGACGTTTTTTAGAACGCTCGTAACTTCCTGCTGCTGGTGCACTATATGCTTTTGGTGATGCTAATCTTAATTTTACTAAATCGAAATTCATTAACATATAAGAATAAGCTCCCATATTTTTAGGTTCTTCTTGTGCCCAAACATAATCATCCACATTTGGATAACTGTCGATAATGGCTTTGATTTGGTCAACTGCTAATGGGAACAATTGTTCTAAACGAACTACAGCCACATCATTTCTACCTAATTCAGCACGTTTTGCAATGATATCATAATAGAATTTACCTGTACAGAAAACTAACGTTTTAATCGCTTTTTTATCTGTTGCATTTGGATCATCTAATACTTCTTGGAATTGTCCGTTTGCTAAATCATCCATTGAAGATACTACATCTGGATGACGCAATAAACTCTTTGGAGAGAATACTACTAATGGCTTACGGAATTCTGTTTTTAATTGTCTTCTCATTAAGTGGAAGAAGTTGGCTGGCGTAGTTACATCGGCAATGTACATGTTGTGTTTTGCACATAATTGTAAGTAACGCTCCATACGTGCTGATGAGTGTTCTGCTCCTTGGTTTTCATAACCATGAGGCAATAACATTACCAATCCGTTTTGGTTGTTCCACTTGTCCTCACCTGCAGAAATGTATTGGTCAATCATAATTTGAGCGCCGTTAGAGAAATCCCCAAACTGTGCTTCCCAAATTACTAAAGATTTTGGCGATGCTAATGCATATCCGTATTCAAAACCTAAAACACCATATTCTGAAAGGTGCGAATTGTAGATATAAAAGTTTCCTTTTTTATCTTTTATTTTGTCTAAAAGAATTACTTCTTCTTCTGAATCTTCTACTTTAACAACAGCATGACGGTGTGAAAATGTTCCACGTTCCACATCTTGCCCAGAAATACGAACATCAAAACCTTCAGACATTAAAGAACCATAAGCTAATAATTCGCCCATTGCCCAGTCTAATTTATTGGTTTCAACCATGTTCTTTCTATCACCAATTAACTTCGTAATCTTACTGATGAATTTTTTATCAGCAGGAAGTTCAGTAATAGTTTTAGCAATTTCAGCTAATTGATTTTTATCAAATTTCGTATCGAATTTTTGTAGCATTACATCATCCGAAACTTGTTTGTAACCTTCCCACTCATTTTCCATGAACGGAGTAATTACGGTTAAGTCTTTTTTACGAGAAGCTTCTAAATTCTCATCTAATTTTGCTTTGTAAGCTTCTTCCAATTCTTTCACAAAACCAGCCGAAATAACGCTTTCTTGAACTAATTTTTCAGCGTAGATATCTCTTGGATTTTTGTGTTTTGAAATCGCTTTGTATAAAATTGGTTGTGTAAAACGAGGCTCATCACCTTCGTTATGACCGTATTTTCTATATCCTAATAAATCGATGAAAACGTCTGTTCCAAATTCCATACGATAATCTAAAGCAAACAACATTGCATGAACTACAGCTTCTGCATCGTCTGCATTAACGTGTAAAACGGGTGATAATGTTACTTTAGCAATATCCGTACAATACGTTGACGAACGTGCATCTAAATAATTCGTAGTAAATCCGACTTGGTTATTGATTACTAAATGGATTGTTCCACCTGTTTTATAACCATCTAATTTCGCCATTTGGATAATTTCATACACAATACCTTGACCAGCTACAGCGGCATCACCGTGAACGGCAATTGGTAAAACTTTTGAAAAATCATCTGCGAAATATCTATCTTGTTTTGCTCTTGTGATTCCTTCAATAACAGCACCAACAGTTTCTAAGTGCGAAGGATTTGGAGCTAAATTCAAATTAATTTTTTTACCAGAATCAGTAACTCTATCCGAAGTTAAACCTAAGTGATATTTTACGTCACCATCAAAGTTAGCGTCTTCATCATAGTCTTTTCCGTCGAATTCAGAGAAGATATTTTGCGTGTTTTTTCCAAAGATGTTTGCCAATACATTCAAACGACCTCTGTGTGCCATTCCCATTACGAATTGCTCAACACCTTTATCAGCCGCAGCTTCCACTAAAGCGTCTAAAGCAGGAATAACTGCTTCACAACCTTCTAAAGAGAAACGTTTTTGACCAACATATTTAGTATGTAAGAAATTCTCGAAAGAAACCGCTTCGTTTAATTTTTTAAGGATGTGTTTTTTCTTGTCAGCAGTAAAGTTTGGTAAATTATCGTTAATGTCTAAACGATTTTTAATCCATTCTAATTTGTGTGGTTCTCTGATGTACATGTACTCCACTCCAATAGATTGGCAATATACATTTTCTAAATGCTTAACAATTTCAGCCAAAGTACAAGGCTTCATGTTCACCATTTTAGCAGCATCAAAAACCGTATTCAAATCCGCTTGAGACAATCCGAAATTTTCAAGAGCTAAAGAAGGTCCGTGAAGTCTTCTATCTCTTACAGGATTTGTTTTAGTGAATAAATGTCCACGAGTTCTATATCCTTCAATTAATTTAAGAACATTGAACTCTTTTTGCATTTTTTCAGAAATTTCACCTGAATCACCCGAAGCTACTTGAACTACTTGTGCGGCAAATTCTTCAGAACCATAACCCGCTTGCGCGAAATCAAATCCTTGAAAAAAACTTCTCCAGCTTGGCTCTACGCTATCTGGATTTTGTAAATATTGTTCGTATAAATCTGCAAAAAATGCAGTATGTGCAGCGTTTAAAAAGGAAAACCTATCCATAGTGTGTTGTCGGTAAGACCTATTAATTAAAAATTTACGCAAAAGTAAAACATTTTATGATAATCTTTCAAGGATTTTTATACTTTTATAACATTAATTTTTTTAAAACTGATTTATGAAAAAGAATTCCGTAATAAATTTAACATTTTTATTAACTATTGTGGTTTTATTTAGTTTTAAACCTGAAATTTATGCACAAGAAAACACCGAAAATAAAACAAAAAGTGATTTTTGGAATCATGTTCAATTTGGTGGCGGACTTGGTTTAGGATTCGGGAGCGGATATGCAGACGTAATGGTTGCGCCAAGTGCCATTTACAATTTTAACGACTATGTTTCAGCTGGATTAGGACTTCAATACAACTATGTAAAACAACGTGATTTTTATAATGCTAATATGTATGGCGGAAGTATAATTACCTTGATTAATCCAATAGCTGAATTACAAATATCTGCCGAATTAGAGCAATTAAGAGTTAACAGAACTTTTGAAGACTTTTACGGAAGTGCTACTCAAGATTTTTGGAATACAGCACTATTTTTAGGAGCAGGATATCGCAATGAAAATATAACTATTGGAATTCGATATAATGTTTTGCACAAAGACAGAGACAATATTTATGCGGAAGCGTTTATGCCGTTTGTGAGAATCTTTTTCTAATATTTATTACGAAACCACACTTTTTGCCATTCACGTTTTAAGACTAAAAATGCAACTTGCTCCGATAATTCCACTAAATCAGAACCATCTAATTTTTTGATTTGTTCTTCTGGCACATCGATGATGTAGAGTAAATTCAAATATTCGGCAAATTTGTATTGAATGAGTTTGTAAATTTTTTCTTGAACCAAATTCTTAAACTCGAATGGAAAAATGCTTGATGGTACATCTAAAGATTCATTCGCCAAAGCAAAATCTTTGTTTACTTGCTCAATCAATTTAAAGTACAAATGTTCTTCTTCGGCTTGCGAGATTAATGCATCAATATTTGCTGGTGGATTATACATTTTCAAGTTCAATTACAAGTTCAAAAGTCAAATTCAATTACAAAAAACAATATCAATTACAAGTTTTAAAATTGAATTTTGAACTTGATTTTGCCATTGCACTTGATTACACATTTCTTCCCATTAAATTCTCTCCAAAAGCTTTTAAAATGGCTTTCTTTTCAGCTTCGATATCCATTTTTTCTAAAGTTTCAAATGCTTTAAAAGTATAGTCTTGAATCGCTTTTTTAGTCGCTTCGCTTGCACCAGAAGCATTAAAAATGGCTTTTACAGATTCTATTTTATCGTTATTATCTGATGGCTGAATCGAAAACAAATGCAACAATTGTTGTTTTTCTTCTGGTTTTGAAAACTCAATTGCTTTTAAGTATAAATAGGTTTTTTTGTTTTCAATAATGTCTCCACCAACTTGTTTTCCAAAAGTTTCTGGATTACCAAATGCGTCTAAATAATCGTCTTGTAGTTGGAAGGCAATTCCTAAATTGAGTCCGAAATCATAAATCAAATCCGCATTTTCATCAGAAGTTTCGGCTACAATTGCTCCCATTTTCATAGCAGCACCAACTAAAACAGCTGTTTTGTATTCAATCATTTTTAGGTATTCTGGAATGGTAACATCGTCACGCATTTCAAAATCCACATCATATTGTTGTCCTTCGCAAACTTCTAAAGCGGTTTTACTGAATAATTTTGCTAATTTCTGGAATGTTGCTGGTTCATAATTTTCAAAAAATTGATAGGCTAAAATTAGCATCGCATCACCCGATAAAATTCCGGTATTCAAATCCCATTTTTCATGAACGGTTTGATTACCTCTTCGCAAAGGAGCATCGTCCATAATATCATCGTGAATTAATGAAAAATTATGAAAAACCTCAACCGCAGTAGCCGCAGGAATTGCTTTCTCGCAATCAACATTAAAAACTTCGCTTGCCATTAAGGTCAAAACGGGACGCATTCTTTTTCCACCAAGCGATAAAATATACTCGATAGGTTCGTATAAATTTTTAGGTTCTTTATTGGAAACAATTTGAGAAAAATGATTTGCCATTTTCTCCTGATAGTACGATATAGAATGCATTATTTGAATTTTTTGCTAAAATACTCCAATATTCTGAAATGAGACGAATATATCAAATGTTAAATTTATGTAAAAACAATGGAAACTATTTTGGTGTTAAAAGTTTCCTACATACATTTGTACCCGAAAATAAAATCCAAAAAAGCGATTTTAGAAAAATGATGAAAGATAAAATTATAAATAAAGCGAAAGAAATGTTTTTGAGACTTGGTTTCAAGAGCATTACTATGGATGATATTGCTTGCGAAATGTGTATTTCAAAAAAAACGATTTACAAGTATTTCAGCAATAAAGATGTTTTAATTGAACAAAGTGTTGAATTAGTTCACAAAGAAGTTCATGAAACGATAAACCAAATTGTATCTAAAAACTTTAATGCAATTGAAGAAAATTTCGAAATTAAAAGAATGTTTAGAGAAATGTTTCGTTCTGCAGAATCTTCACCTATTTATCAGTTAAAAAAACACTATCCTGAAGTTTATTCAAAGGCTTTAAGTACTCAAATTGAAGTATGTGAAACGTGTTTTAGAGATAACATTCTTAAAGGAATAAAAGAAGGTTTATACCGAGAAAATTTAGATGTTGACAATTACGTGAAATTTTATTACACGTTAATTTTTAATATCAACGAAAATACGATGTTAGAAAAAGACGCACATGAGTTAGAAGTAAAAGCCTTAGAATATCACATTAGAGCAATGGCAACATTAGCTGGAATTATCGAATTAGAAAAACACCTTAAAAATCCAATTATATAAACAATGAAGAAAACAATTCTCATAACATTATTAACTTTTACACTGTCAGTAAGTGCACAAGAAGTGGCACCACTAACATTAAAAGATGCTATCACTTTTGCGCTTGAAAACAAAGCAGAAGCTAAGAAGGCCAAATTAGAAGTAGAAAATAGCGAGTATAAAATTCAAGAAGTACGTTCGAGAGCTTTACCGCAAATTTCGGCTAATGGAAGCATGACATACAATCCTATTCTTCAATTAAATGCTTTACCAGGCGATTTCTTTGGAGCTCCAGGAACTACAATTTTAGCACCACTTGGACAAGAATGGAACTCGGTAGCTGGCGTTTCTATAAATCAAGCTTTGTTTGACCAATCAGTATTTACAGGTTTGAAAGCGGCTAAATCTACAAGAGAATTTTACCAAATAAACGCGCAATTAACTGAAGAACAAGTTATCGAACGTGTTGCAAATGCCTATTATCAAGTATATGTGCAACAACAAAAACTAATTGTGGTTGATAATAACTTGAAAAACACAAACAAAGTAAAAGACATCATCAAAGGTCAATATGATAATGGTTTAGCTAAAAAAATTGATTACGACAGAATTACCGTTCGTGTCAACAATATCAATTCATTACGTCAGCAAATTTTAAATGCGATTTCGCTTCAAGAAAATGCGTTGAAATTTTATATGGGAATGCCGATGGAAAACAAAATCATCATTCCTAATACCGCTTTTGAAGTTACACCACAAGACTTATCATCAACAGCTGATGTTACAGGAAGAACTGAATATTTGTTACTTAAAAAACAAGAACAATTATTAACCTACCAAAAAAAGGCAGCTCAAGCAGCTTATTATCCAACACTTTCATTAACTGGAAGTTACAATTATATTGGTCAAGGTCCAGAAATGCCATTATTTGCAAAACCAGCTGATGGTGTTTATTGGTCAGACTTTTCTTCTATTGGATTAAGTCTAAGAGTTCCATTATTTACAGGATTTGGAACAAGAGCAAAAGTAAGACAAGCAAACAATGCATTAAGCTCGATAAAAGTAGATCTAGATGACACAAAATTAGCATTGGATTTAGCGTTTGATAATGCAAAAAAACAACTTGAAAACAGTTTGATTACTATCAACAATCAAAAGGAAAACGCACAACTTGCTAAAGAAGTTTTTGATAATACCAATAACAATTACACACAAGGATTAGCTGCATTAACCGATTTATTAGATGCAGAAAACGCAATGGTTGAAGCACAAAACAATTATACCAGTGCTATTTTAGAATATAAATTAGCAGAAATTCAATTCATAAAATCAAAAGGCGAACTTAAAACACTAACCAATAAATAATTAAAATGAAAAAGACAATCATAACCATAGTAATCATTTTAGCCTCATTAGGTTTAATCGGATTTATATTAACTAAAAACAAAACAGAAAACGAAGCTAAAACAGCAATCGTAGCTGAAAAAAACGCGTCAGTTTCTGTAAAAGTTGATACGGTAAAAACAGAAGAAGTTTCATTAGATTTCGTATCAAACGGAAACTTTGAGCCAATTCAAGAGTTAAAATTTTCTGCTGAAAAATCTGGAAAAGTAACTCAAGTTTTAGTTAAAGAAGGTGATTATGTAAAAGCCGGACAAACACTTGCTATTGTAAGAAGCGATGTTATTAACGTTAATGCGCAAAACGCAAATGCAGTATATCAAAACGCTGTTGCAGATTATACACGATTTGAAAATGCTTTTAAAACAGGTGGTGTAACGAAACAACAATTAGACCAAGCAAGATTAGCAATGGTAAATGCAAAAGCTAATTTAACTCAAGCTAACATCAACGTAGGTGATACTAGAATTAAAGCGCCAATTAGCGGTTTTATCAATAAAAAATTCATTGAACCAGGATCTATTTTATCTGGAATGCCACCAACAGAATTATTCGAAATTGTAAACGTATCTAAATTAAAATTAAAAGTTACGGTTAACGAAAGTCAAGTTGCAAGTTTAAAAGTAGGAAGCGTAATTAAAGTAGGTTCAAACGTGTATCCTGACAAAGAATTTACTGGAAAAATTACTTTCATCGCTCCAAAAGCAGATGCAAGTTTAAATTTCCCTGTTGAAATTGAAATTACAAACAATACTTCAAACGACTTAAAAGCAGGTATGTACGGTACAGCAAAATTTGCTTCGAACCAACAAAAACAAACGTTGAAAATTGTACCAAGAAATGCATTTGTAGGAAGTGTTAGCAGCAACGAAATTTTTGTAATTGAAAACGGAACAGCTAAACTTAAAAAAGTAACAGCAGGTAGAATTTTAGGAGATAAAGTAGAAATCTTAGACGGATTATCTAACGGAGAAATCGTAATTGTAACTGGACAAATCAACTTACAAGACGGAAACGCTGTTGAAGTTATTAAATAATAAAACATATGAAATTAGCAGAAATATCGATCAAACGTCCGTCGTTAGTAATTGTATTGTTTACAATTCTAACACTTGGTGGACTGTTCAGTTATAGCAATTTAGGCTACGAATTAATTCCTAAATTTGAAACCAACGTAATTACAATTGCCACAATTTATCCTGGTGCATCGCCAAGTGAAATTGAAAACACGGTAACTAAAAAAATTGAAGATGCCGTAGCTTCTTTAGAAAACATCAAAAAAATTGATGCCAAATCGTACGAAAGTTTATCAACCGTATCCATCACTTTAACTTCAAATGCTGATGTTAATATTTCGATGAACGATGCACAACGTAAAATTAACGCCATCATTAGTGATTTACCAGATGATGCAGAAACACCTTCGTTAACTAAATTCTCCTTGAGTGATTTACCAATTATGACAATTGGTGCCAACGGAAAAATGGACGAAGTTGCTTTTTACGACTTAATTGATAAAAAATTAGCTCCAATTTTATCTCGTGTTCAAGGTGTTGCGCAAGTAAACATTATTGGTGGACAAGAGAGAGAAATTCAAGTAAATCTTGATGCCGTAAAAATGCAAGGTTACGGACTTTCGATTCCGCAAGTCCAACAAAATATTTTATCATCAAATTTGGATTTCCCTACAGGAAACATTCAAACGCGTGACCAAAAAATATTAATCCGTTTAGCTGGAAAATATAAAAATGTTGAAGAATTAAGAAACTTAATAGTGTCATCAAGAAACGGAATTCAAGTTCGTTTAGGTGATATTGCAGATGTTCAAGACACGCAAAAAATTGCTGAAAAAGTTGCTCGTGTAGATCAAAAAAGTGCTATTCTTTTGCAAATTGTAAAACAATCTGATGCAAATGCTGTAGCAGTAAGTGAAGAATTGGTAAAAACCATCAACAAATTAGAGAACGATTATAAATCTAAAGGATTACAATTAGAAATTGCAAAAGACAGTACTATTTTCACATTAGAAGCAGCAGATGCGGTAGTTCACGATTTACTTATTGCCGTTATATTAGTAGCTTTAGTAATGTTGTTTTTCTTACACAGTGTTAGAAACTCGTTAATTGTAATGGTTTCGATTCCTGCTTCGTTAATTGCAACTTTCATTGGGATTTACTTAATGGGATACACCTTAAACTTAATGAGTTTATTAGGATTATCATTGGTAGTTGGTATCTTGGTGGATGACGCGATTGTGGTATTGGAAAACATTTACCGCCATATGGAAATGGGTAAAAACAAAGTTCGTGCTGCTTATGATGGAACAGCCGAAATTGGAGGAACCGTAGTATCGATTACCTTAGTAATTGTGGTAGTGTTTTTACCAATTGCAATGAGTACCGGATTAGTTTCAAACATTATTACGCAATTCTGTGTAACGGTTATTATCTCTACTTTGTTGTCGTTAGTGGCTTCGTTTACTATTATTCCTTGGTTATCATCAAGATATGGAAAATTAGAACACATTACGGGTAAAAACTTTTTCGGAAGAATCATTCTTGGATTTGAAAGTTATTTAACTCGTTTTACTGACTGGGTTTCAGGATTATTAAATTGGTGTTTAGACCATTATATTAAAACTATCGCGGTTGTTTTAGTATTGTTCTTTGGTTCAACCATCGGATTAATGGGTGGTGGATTTATTGGAGGAGAATTCTTCGCAGCATCTGATAGTGGTGAGTTTTTAGTTCAAATTGAAATGCCAAAAGACGCTTCGTTAGAACAAACCAACTTTATGACACAAAAAGCAGAAGCTTTCTTGAAAAATGAAGAATACGTTCACAGTCAAATTACAACTATTGGTCAAACTAGTGAAGGTTTAGGAGCTTCTCAAGCAACTGCTTATAAATCGGAGATTAACGTAAAAATGGTTGGTTTAGACAAACGTGATGAACCAGCAAACGTTTATGCTGCCAAAACAAAACGTAAATTAGAGAAAATCTTAGTTGGAGCAAAAGTTAAAACAGTTCCAGTAGGTATTTTAGGAACTGCTGAAGACGCTACTTTAGGTTTAATTGTTACGGGTCCGAATGTAGAAACAGCTATGGCATTTGCTAAAGCTGCTGAAAGAGAATTACGTACGATTCCTGGAGCAACAGAAATTGAATTATCAGTAGAAGACGGAAATCCTGAAGTAAATGTTCAGGTTGACAGAGATAAAATGGCAGCTCTTGGATTGAGTTTACAAACAGTAGGTATGACAATGCAAACTGCATTTAGTGGAAACACTGATGGTAAATTTAGAGCTGGAGAATATGAATACGACATCAACATTAAATATAATGCATTCGACAGAAAAAGTATTGCAGATGTAAGTAACTTAATTTTCATTAACGATAGAGGAGAACAAATTAAATTAATTCAATTTGCAACCGTTTCTGAAAGTTCTGGTCCAAGTGAATTAGAACGTAGAGACAAATCAGCATCTGTAACTGTAAAAGGTCAAAATGTGGGTGTTGCTTCAGGAACTATTGTTTCGCAATGGCAAGAAAAAATTGATAAGTTAGAAAAACCAACAGGTGTAGATTATATTTGGGGTGGTGATATGGAAAATCAATCTGAAGGTTTTGGAACACTTGGAATTGCTTTATTAGCTGCTATTATCTTGGTTTACCTTGTAATGGTTTCGTTATACGACAGTTTTGTGCATCCATTTGTAGTATTGTTTGCGATTCCACTTTCGTTCATTGGAGCTATGCTAGCTTTAGCTTTAACAAACAATACATTGAATATTTTCACCATTTTAGGTATCATCATGCTAATTGGTCTGGTGTGTAAAAATGCGATTATGTTGGTGGATTATACGAATCAAAGACGTAAAGCAGGAGAAAGTATTAGAACCGCATTAATTCAAGCGAATCATGCAAGGTTACGTCCAATTTTAATGACTACAATTGCGATGGTATTTGGTATGTTCCCAATTGCATTAGCTTCTGGTGCTGGAGCAGAATGGAAAAACGGTTTGGCTTGGGTAATTATTGGTGGATTAATTTCATCATTATTCTTAACCTTAATTGTGGTTCCTGTAATTTATGAAATCATGGAGAAAATAATCGCTAAATTCTCTAAAGGAGAAAAAACAGATTATGAAGCTGAAATGGTTGCCGATTATGTTCACACAGAATTAAGTGAAGACGGTTTTAATCCGAAACACACATTATAAAAACAAAAAAGTCCCGATTAAATCGGGACTTTTTTTATACTTTAAATTGAATTAATTTTTAACTAAAACATCTTTTGACCATTTTTTCACTTCAGCAATTCTGCTATCTGAAAAATCAACTTCACTTAATGTTGTATCACTCCAAAAAAACCATTTTCCAGTTTTAGCTCCTTTGTTGTATTCTCCGATTGATTGTTTGCTACCATCTTCGTTGTAAGCCATCCATTTTCCATGTAATTTTCCGTCTAAGTAATATCCTTCTTGTTTTACTTGTCCGTTATCATAATAATATGTTGCTTTTACCATTTGGTCAACCACTTCAAATTTTGGTTTTACTTCTTGTGCAAATGACAAACTCGAAACCAATAAAACTACTGCAATCACTACTTTTTTCATACTCTTTTCTTTTTTAGGTTAACATTACAGTAACAAATATAAAATATATTTTACAATAAAAAAACTTTTACTTAACAATTTGGTAACATTAGATAAAAACTTAACATTGAAAAAGCCAATACGTAATATATTGGCTTTAAACTAAATATAAAATATATCCTAAATTATTTCACTAAACCATCTAATAATTCAGTTAATGAAGCTGATGAAGGTCTTGCAGCATCTGCTTTGATAACTTTTCCATCAGGTCCAATTAAAATGAATCTTGGAATAGAGTTAATTCCAAAAGCTTTTACAAAATCAGAAGTCCAGTTTTTGTCTGCAAACAATTGAATTCCGCCTAATTCTTTAGAAACCACCATTTTTTTCCATTTCTCATAATCCTTTTCAGTATCAACAGAAATACTTACAAACTCGATGTTTTTCCCATGATATTTAGCTTCTACTTTCTTTAAGTGAGGAATCTCAGCCAAACATGGTCCACACCAAGTTGCCCAAACATCAATATAAACGTACTTACCTCTTAAATCTTCCAATTTCGTTTTTCCACCCTTATGGTTTTCGTAATCAAATGATGGAGAAACAATTCCTTCCATTTTCTTAGCCGCCACTTTTTGATTATAATAATCCAATAAGAATTTCTCTTCTTGATCAAATGAAGGACGTAACATTTTTACTAAAGTTTCATCAAAACCTTTACCGTCAATCAAACTGATATCATTCGCTTTCTTCTTAGCTAGTGCATCTTTAAAAGTAGCTTCGTCAGCATCAAATAAAGCTTCTAACTCCATTTCAAACTTTTCATCAGCTAAAGCTTTTTTAGCTAAATAATTATTTTCATTAGCTCCTTTCCCTTTGTAAACAATAGTTTCATCAAAATCTTTGGTATCTAATGTCAACTTTAAATCGTAACCATTTTTCAAAAACATAGTAGTTCCTTCGTTGCCATCATTCAAACGGTATAATCCTCCATCTTTTGAAGCTTCAAAAGTGGTTTGAAATTCTCCTTTTTTATTAATTCCAACTTTTTGTTTGAAAGATCTTCCCGAAGAAATCGTAATTGTATCCGAAAATCTATTGGCGATTTTCACGTTTAATGAAACGGTATTGGTTGTATTTTGAGCAAATCCAGAAAAAATTGCTACAAAAAACAAAAAGAATGCTTTTTTCATGTTTTAAAAGTGTTATTTATTGACTCAAATCTATTAAAATTAAACGAATAAAATTAATATTTGTTACTACATTTGCAAAAAATTTCAAGAAATGTACAGAAGTCATAACTGTGGTGAATTAAATGCTTCACACATCAATACAGAAGTTACCCTTGCAGGTTGGGTTCAAAAATCGAGAGATAAAGGATTTATGATTTGGGTTGATTTACGTGATAGATACGGAATCACACAATTAATCTTTGACGAACAAAGAACCGACAAAGCCGTTATTGAAAAAGCAAAATCATTAGGAAGAGAATTTGTTATTCAAATCAAAGGAACTGTTATTGAGCGTGTTTCAAAAAACCCAAATATGGCAACGGGTGACATTGAAATTTTAGTTTCTGAATTAACTATTTTAAACGAAGCACAATTGCCTCCATTTACTATCGAAGACGAAACTGATGGTGGTGAAGATATTCGTATGAAATACCGTTACTTAGACATCAGAAGAAATCCGGTTAAAAACAACTTATTGTTCCGTCATAAAGTATCGATGGAAGTTAGAAAATACCTTTCTGACCAAGGTTTTTGTGATGTAGAAACGCCTTATTTAATTAAATCTACTCCAGAAGGTGCACGTGATTTCGTAGTGCCGAGTAGAATGAACGAAGGACAGTTTTATGCACTTCCACAATCACCACAAACGTTCAAACAGTTGTTGATGGTAGGTGGAATGGACAAATATTTCCAAATTGTGAAATGTTTCCGTGATGAAGATTTACGTGCTGACCGTCAACCAGAATTTACACAAATCGATTGTGAAATGGCATTCGTTGAGCAAGAAGATATTTTAGATATGTTTGAAGGTTTAACGCGTCATTTACTAAAAGAAATCAAAGGAATTGAAGTAGATAAATTCCCAAGAATTACTTATGATTACGCAATGAAAACCTACGGTAACGACAAACCAGATATTCGTTTTGAAATGAAATTCGGAGAGTTAAACGCTGTAGCACAACATAAAGATTTCCCAGTATTCAATTCAGCTGAATTAGTTGTTGGAATCGCTGCACCAGGTTGTGCAAATTATACAAGAAAAGAAATCGATGCTTTAATTGATTGGGTAAAACGCCCTCAAGTTGGAGCTTCGGGAATGGTATATGTAAAATGTGAAGAAGATGGAACTTTTAAATCATCAGTAGATAAATTCTACGATCAAGAAGATTTGAAAAAATGGGCCGAAATTACCAATGCAAAACCAGGTGATTTAATCTTAATCTTATCTGGAAACGCAAATAAAGTAAGAACGCAATTATCCGCTTTAAGAATGGAAGTAGCAACGCGTTTAGGTTTGAGAAAACCAGACGAATTTGCACCATTATGGGTGGTTGATTTTCCTTTATTAGAATGGGATGAAGAAAGTGGAAGATACCATGCAATGCACCATCCATTTACTTCTCCAAAACCAGAAGACATGGCATTAATTGAAACTGAACCAGGAAAAGTTCGTGCTAATGCTTATGATATGGTATTAAACGGAAACGAAATTGGTGGCGGTTCTATTCGTATTCACGATAGAGAATTACAATCAAGAATGTTCGATTTATTAGGATTTAGTAAAGAAGAAGCTTTAGCTCAGTTTGGATTCTTAATGAATGCTTTCGAATTTGGAGCACCACCACACGGAGGTTTAGCGTTTGGTTTAGATAGATTAGTTTCTATTTTAGGCGGACAAGAAACGATTCGTGATTTTATTGCTTTCCCTAAAAATAACTCAGGAAGAGATGTAATGATTGATGCGCCTTCAACTATTGATGAAGCACAATTACAAGAATTACATATTAAACTAAGATAATATGAAAAAGGTTCTAATTGGTCTTATCGTTATCATTGCTTGCCTAATTTCTTTTGGATATTTTCAAAAAAATAGTGGCTTAAATGGCGATAAATGGATTGGAATTGGAGTCCTATTAGCCGCTTTTGTTCTTATGCCTTTGTTTTTATATTCAAGGTTTAAAAATAAAGAAACTAGAGAACGAATGCTAAACTTAGGTTTAAAGAAAAAAGAAGATACTGATAATCAGTAATTTTGAAATATTTTTAACTTTTTCTTGTTTGTGTTGTAAATAAGTATATCTTTGATAATTATTAATTTTTTACAATACAAAATGAGAACAGGTAAAGTTAAGTTCTTCAATGAATCAAAAGGTTACGGTTTTATTACTGATGATGAAACTGGAAAAGACATTTTCGTACACGCTAGCGGAATGAGAGTTGAATCTTTAAATGAAGGTGATGCTGTTAGTTACGAAGAAGAAGAAGGAAGAAAAGGTAAAGTAGCTGCTCAAGTAGTAGTTATCGAAGACTAATATATATTATTTTTTGATTACCTAGAAAGAACTAAGTCCCGATTAAATCGGGACTTTTTTTGTGCCGTTATTTATCAACAAAACTTTACCCCATAAAAAAAGAGCTACATTACTGCAGCCCTCTTAAACTAATCAAACCATATTTTACTTAAATAAATACTTTACTCCAAATAAAATATTTCCCTTTGGCATTGGTACCATTCCTGCTTCAACATACTCTGTGTTGAAAATATTATTAGCGTAGATAGAGAATTCCAACTCTTTTAATTTGTATGAGGCACTTACATCCCAAATATTATAACTAATTCCGGAAGTTCTTTCTACATATCTATATCCGATAGAATTGCTGAAATTCTTGAACCATTCCATTGCATAATTTCCAACAAATTGATGTTTCATAGAATTAATGGAATATCTTGAATAAGCAGCACTGGTTTGCTTAACATCGTCTTCTATAAAAGTGTAACCCATTTTAATTTTTTGTGGCAAAGAATTCAATGTAAAACGATATTCTACTTGTGTTTCAAATCCTTTCGTATTTACATCCTGAATGTTTTGAGGCGTATAAACCACGTCTGATTCTGTCAATCTTACATAATCTATCAAATCATTTGAATCTCTATTGAATGCTGCAAACGTAAAATCAAACTTTTTAGTTAACCATTTCACTCCAATTTCTTCCGAAATAGCTTCTTCTGGTTGCAAATTTTCGTTTCCAATGGCTTGTGGACCTATGTAATAAAAATCGGTATACGTTGGAACTCGGTAAGTATATCCAATGTTTCCATACACTCTAAAATCAGAAGAAATTTGATAACCTAAATCTAATCCTGGGAATGCTTTGCTGTCAAAATCCGAAAAATAAGAAACAGCAACTCCTGGTGTTATATCAAATTTTTTATCCAAAAACTGAAAACGATGTTCTAAAAATACTGAAGCCATTTCTCTTGAGTTATCACCTAATCGATTACTTGAAATGTAATATTTAGCCATTTCAATACCGAAACCAGTGATTCCAGCTTTTGATTCATACGAACCGTTTAATTCTGCAGCTAACTTATTGGTAATATGTAAATTTCTATATGCCGACGGATTGCTTCTTATGTAGTGATATTCATCTTGATTTCTTCTCCAATACACTCTTGGTTTCCAAGTTAAATTTCCTTTTTTAATCACAGTTGAAAGTCCAACTAAACTCGCTTGTGTTTCTTCATATTGCTCTTTTGCCGATGGAATTCCGTAAAAACCATTTGCACCAAATTTTCTTTCTGAATAAGTTGTCAGTAACTCAATTGGTAATTTATTTTTATTGAATTGACTTTTCAATACATAATTGGTATTATCAAAATCGGTATTATGACGATATCCTTCAGAAAAATTCTTTGAAAAATGCAAGATATGACTACTTTCTTTTAAACTAACTGCACCAGTAGCTTCAGCAATAAATTGACCAAAAGAACCTCCTTGTACTTTCGCAATCAAAGAATTTTCTTCTACATCTTTTGTAACAATATTAACCGCTCCAGTAAAAGCATTTTGTCCAAAAACACGAGCAGCGGGACCTTTAATTACCTCAATTCTTTTGATTACTTCAATTGGCAAAGCTAAATTCATCGTGTGATGTCCAGTTTGCGGATCATCAACTTTAATCCCATCTATAAGTAATAACGTTTGATCAAAACTTCCACCTCTGATGTATAAATCGGCTTGCATTCCGTTTACACCTTGGCGTCTTACATCAATTCCTGCAACCTGTTGTAAAGCATCTGCAACGTTTGTAACACCTAATTTTTTGATGTCTTCAGCGGTAACAATTTGAATTGTTCTTGAATTTTCTTTAAAAGGTAAATCAATACGAGAAGAAGTAACCACAACTTCTTTAAGAGAATCTGTTTTTAATTCTGTTTCCTGTGCATTTCCTAATATAGAACCAAAAAGCAAGACAGATAAAAAGTATTTGTTTTTCATTTGAAGTTTATTTTAAAACGGTGCAAAAGTCGTAACTTTCCGGACGATTAAAATAGTCCAGTTTTAAAATGAAAGATAGTCCGGTTAATGTATTATTGAAAGAACTTATTCACTTTGATAAAACGAGTGCTACTTCCGTGTATATTCAAATTTCGCAACAAATTATTAATGCTGTTCAAAGAAGGTATCTTAAAGAAGGAACAGCTTTACCCGGCACCCGAATTTTCAGCCAGTTACTCAACATTCACAGAAATACGGCAGTTGCGGTTTATGACGAATTAGCTTCGCAAGGTTGGGTTGAAATCATTCCAAACAAAGGCACTTTTATCTTGGTTCCAAAACAAAAAACAGCTTCCATTAAAGCGAGATCTAATAAAATAAACGATGCATATAGTTATCCTAAAACTACGGGATTCCCATTTCAGACTTCGTTTCACTTAGCTTCAACACAAGAATTTTCGGAAGCAAAATTCATTTTAAACGACGGTCAACCCGATTTACGATTACATCCTATTCACGAATTTTCAAAATGGTACGGCACATCAATGAAACGAAAATCGTTGATTTCAAAATGGAACAATACATCAAAAAACAGCTATTCTACATTTGAAAATCAATTATGCAATTTTTTAAATGCAACGAGAGGATTTCACATCAAACCCACAAATTTAATCAGTACACGAAGTACCGAAATGAGTTTATACATCATCTCGCAACTTTTAATTCGTAAAAAAGATGTGGTTTTGGTTGGAAATTTGAGTAATTATAATGCCAATATGATTTTTCAAGAAGCTGGAGCCGACATTAAAACTATTCCCGTTGATGAAAATGGATTAGACATCAATTACATTGAAAAACATTTTACAAAAGGTAAAATCCGATGTATTTATGTTTGTTCTAATCGCGATTATCCAACTACAAACACTTTGTCTGCCGAACGAAGATTACATCTTTTACAGCTTGCCAAGAAATACCAATTTGCCATAATTGAAGATGATTTTGATTATGATTTTCAACTCGACGGTTCCGCTATGTTGCCCATGGCAAGTTCAGATGGAAATGGAATGGTGATTTATCTTGGAAAACTTGGTCAATCATTATTTCCAAGTTTTCAAACTGGATTTGTAGTAGCTCCTGAAAATTTGATTTTGGAAGCCAAAAACTATCTTCAAATGTTAGACAAGCAGGGCGACTTAATTCAAGAACAAGTGCTTTCGGAATTAATTTATGAAGGTGAAATTCATCGTTTACTGAAAAAGAACACCATCATTTACAAACAAAGAAGAGATTTTGCTTGTGAATGTTTGAAGTGCTATTTCAATGAAACCATTCAATTTAAAAAGCCTTCCGGTGGATTAGCCATTTGGATTGAATTTAACCCTTCTATATCATTAATTCAACTTGCGGAAGAAGTTTCGAAATTAGATGTACTTCTTCCGAAGACCATTCTTTACCAAGATAAAAACACATGTGCTATCCGTTTTGGTTTTGGGCATTTGAATGAAGAAGAAATTGAAATTGTGATAAGTAAATTAAAATTGGCATACGATACAATCACAAAGTAATAAAACAAAAAAAGTCCTGCAAATTGCAGGACTTTTTACTATAAATCTATTGTCTTAGTCGGCTAAAACAATAATCTTGTTTTCATTCATTTCGATGGTGCCTGAATTAATAGGTAACCAATACGTTTGCTCATTTACTTTATTGAATTTAGAAGCGAATTCTTTTTCAATTTTAATGTTTTGAGCGTTGATTTTCACATTCCCTTTTGCCAATAATGAAACAATAGGTGCGTGATTATTTAGCATTTGAAACTCACCGTTAATTCCAGGAACTGCTACCGAAGTAACTTCTCCTTTAAACAATGTAGCTTCTGGTGATACTATTTCTAAAATCATATTTTTAATTGTGAATTATGAATTGTGAATTGTGAGTGAACATTAATTTACCACTCACCATTTACCACTCATCATTAATTATGCTTCTGCTAACATTTTTTGTCCAGCTTCGATAGCTTCTTCGATAGTACCTTTAAGGTTGAACGCTGCTTCTGGTAAGTGGTCTAATTCACCGTCCATAATCATGTTAAATCCTTTGATAGTTTCTTTAATATCAACCAATACTCCTGGAATACCTGTAAATTGCTCCGCTACGTGGAAAGGTTGAGATAAGAAACGTTGTACACGACGTGCACGAGATACTGCTAATTTATCTTCTTCAGATAACTCTTCCATACCTAAGATAGCGATAATATCTTGTAATTGTTTGTATTTTTGAAGAATCTCTTTTACTCTTTGAGCACACTCATAGTGTTCTTTTCCTAAGATTTCTGGAGTTAAGATACGAGAAGTAGAATCTAATGGATCTACCGCTGGATAAATACCTAACTCAGCAATTTTACGAGACAATACAGTTGTTGCATCTAAGTGAGCAAACGTTGTTGCTGGTGCAGGGTCAGTTAAGTCATCCGCAGGTACGTAAACCGCTTGTACAGATGTAATAGATCCTTTTTTAGTTGAAGTAATACGCTCTTGCATTGCACCCATTTCAGTTGCTAATGTAGGTTGGTAACCTACCGCAGATGGCATACGACCTAATAAAGCCGATACTTCAGAACCTGCTTGTGTAAAACGGAAGATATTATCAACGAAGAATAATACGTCTTTACCTTGGTCAGATCCAGCTCCATCACGGAAATACTCAGCAATAGATAATCCTGAAAGTGCTACACGAGCACGAGCTCCAGGTGGCTCATTCATTTGTCCGAAAACGAAAGTAGCTTTAGACTCTCTCATTCCTGGCATATCTACTTTAGACAAATCCCATCCTCCATTTTCCATAGAGTGCATGAAATCGTCACCATATTTAATAATTCCTGACTCTAACATCTCACGAAGTAAGTCATTTCCTTCACGTGTTCTTTCCCCTACTCCTGCGAATACAGAAAGTCCACCGTGACCTTTTGCAATATTGTTAATCAACTCCTGAATCAATACTGTTTTACCTACTCCGGCACCACCAAATAATCCAATTTTACCTCCTTTTGCATAAGGCTCAATAAGGTCGATTACTTTAATACCTGTAAATAAAACTTCAGAAGAAGTTGATAAGTCTTCAAATTTTGGAGCTGGTCTGTGGATTGGCAAACCATTTGCACCTGATTTAGGTAAATCTCCTAAACCGTCGATTGCATCACCAATTACATTAAATAAACGACCAAAAACGTCAGCCCCAATTGGCATTTGAATTGCAGCACCAGTAGCAACTACTTCTGCTCCTCTTGCCAAACCATCTGTAGAGTCCATCGAAATGGTACGTACAGTGTTTTCACCAATGTGAGATTGAACTTCTAATACTAATAAAGTACCGTCTTTTTTAGTGATTTCTAATGAATCGTAAATTTTAGGTAATTCGTTATTTGAATCGTTGAAAACGACGTCAACAACTGGCCCGATAATTTGTGCAACTTTTCCTGTGATTCTAGACATTGCTTATGTATTTATTTAATAGCTAATTAATGTTGAAAAAATGATGTATTTTTCCGAGTGCAAAGATAGTTTTTTCTAAAACAATTTTGCAATTTATTTTTTGAATTTTTTGCAATAAAAAAGCGAAATCTTCCAATTTCGCTTTTAAAATGTTATTCTACGGTAACGGATTTTGCTAAATTCCTAGGTTGATCGACATTACAACCTCTTAAAACTGCAATATGATACGATAATAATTGTAACGGAATTGTAGTTAATAATGGTGTAAATGGTTCGTTTGTTTCTGGAATTTCAATTACGTGGTCTGCTAAAGCTTTTACTTGCGTATCTCCTTTAGTAACTACAGCAATAATTTTTCCGCTTCTTGATTTTATTTCTTGAATATTACTTACCACTTTATCATAATGTCCTTTGTTAGGAGCAATTACAATTACTGGCATATGTTCGTCAATCAATGCAATTGGTCCGTGCTTCATTTCTGCAGCTGGATATCCTTCTGCGTGGATATATGAAATTTCTTTTAATTTTAATGCACCCTCTAAAGCTACCGGGAAGTTATACCCTCTTCCTAAGTATAAGCAATTGGTTGCATCTTTGTAAATTTCGGCAATTTGTTTAGCAACATCATTTGTTAATAAAGCTTCTTGCACTTTCTCAGGCATTAATTCTAATTCCAACAAATAACGTTGGTAATCTGAATTATTCATTGTTCCTTTTGCTTTTGCTAAACGTAATGCTAACAAAGTAAGAATAGTAATTTGAGTTGTAAATGCTTTTGTAGAAGCCACTCCGATTTCTGGACCTGCGTGCGTGTAAGCTCCTGCATGTGTTTCACGAGAAATTGAAGAACCTACCACGTTGCAAACTCCGAATACAAATGCTCCGTTTTCTTTAGCCAATTTGATTGCTGCTAACGTATCTGCTGTTTCACCTGATTGTGAAATTGCAATAACAACATCATCCTTATTAATGATTGGATTTCTATATCTGAATTCTGATGCGTATTCTACTTCTACTGGAATTCTTGAAAATTCTTCAATAATATATTCTGCAACTAATCCTGCATGCCATGAAGTTCCACAAGCTACAATAAGGATTCGTTTTGCGTTTAAGAACTTTTCTAAATTATCTTCAACACCTGACATTTGGATAATTCCTTTGTTTGCCAAAAGTCTTCCTCTGTAAGTATCTTTGATTACGCTTGGTTGTTCGTAGATTTCTTTCATCATAAAATGATCGTAACCTCCTTTTTCAATTTGCTCTAAGTTTAATTGAAGTTCTTGAATATAAGGATCAACCAATGAATCGTCTTTGATTTTTCTAACTTTTAATGGTTTGTGTAATCGCACAATCGCCATTTCTTCATCTTCTAAATAAATAGCATTTGAAGTATATTCGATAAATGGAGTTGCATCTGATGCGATGAAAAACTCGTCTTCACCAATTCCAATTGCTAAAGGACTCCCTAAACGAGCTACGATAATTTCGTCTGGTTTTTCAACATCGATTACCGCAATCGCATAAGCACCAATAACTTGGTTTAATGCAACTTGAACTGCTTTTCCTAGTTTACAATTTTCTTTTTTCTTAACTTCTTCAATCAAATTTACTAATACTTCTGTATCAGTATCAGACTTGAAAGTGTACCCCCTTTTTATTAATTCTTGTTTTAATGGCTCATAATTTTCGATGATTCCATTATGAATAATCACTAATTTCCCCGAATTAGAAAAATGTGGATGTGAATTTACATCGTTAGGAACTCCATGAGTTGCCCAACGCGTGTGTCCCATACCTATTTTACCAATAGTCGTTTTCTCGCTTTCAGCTTTAGCTTCAAGGTCAGAAACTTTTCCTTTGGTTTTTGATAATTTTAAATCTTTTCCGTCATATAATACAATACCTGCACTATCATAACCTCTATATTCTAATCTGTGTAATCCTTTTATGATTACAGGATATGCGTCTCTATGACCAATATAACCTACAATTCCACACATATACTATTCGTTATTAGGTTCAGTAAAATAAATAATCATTTGTAATTTCATTGGAATTATTTCACCTTCATTATTTTCATAAGTTTCAGTACTTAAAGGACCATGTAAAGCCGTTCCTAAAGGATTCAAAACGGAAGACATTGGAATATTAGCAACCTGAGTTGTACCAGCTAAGATCGAATTCTTTAATGCTACACTTGAAACAAGATTAATAGATTCAGTAACAGAAACACCAAGTTTTACATTGTCTAAATATACACCATTAGCATCTGCTTTTATGATTCTTTTAATATGTTCTGTTAATCGGATTGTATATTTAATAGTTTTTTTATTGCCACCAATAGTTTCTTCCTGAATCATTCCACCATAAACCACTTTGCTGTTTTTAGGGTTTGAACTTGTTGAAGGATCAAAAGTATAATCAATAACCACTTTATTATTTGTTGCATCAAATACAAAAATTCTAAGCGGCTCATCAGCAACGGTACTCATATAGTCTTTATCAATATAAAAAGTAAGCCTAGCATCATTAATCATTTTATTTCCTTCTGCCACTTCTTGTCTTAATCTTTCTAATTCTCCATTTCCAAAAAGATCAATAAAGGCGATAGAACCATCTCCTCCTTTGATATATAATTTTTCATTACCTAAAACTGGATCTGCATCATTTAGCCCAGCCAAATATTCTGGAGCATACGATTGCTCTAAAAAATTAACACAATTACTTCTTAATGAAGTAAGAGCATTATAACCCATTTTTAAAGAAAACTCTTTTCTTGTTCTAGCTGGGTTTGGATTTTCAGTTGTAGGCTCAATAGAAGATTTATAAATAATCTTAAATTCTGCTCTAGAAAAATCTAAAATTGCCATAGCTCCTTGATTAGGACTAATTTCTTCAACCTCAAACAAAAGACCTCTAAAGTAATTTTTGAAAACATTGTTGTTAAATAAATTACCAGATGAAGCAGCATCTAAAATTTTTTGTTGAAAAAAACTATTTTTCAAATCCAACCACATTCCTGGTGTTTTTCTTTCTTTTATAACACGTAATGAAGCATCATTTTGATTTGACAAAACTGCACCATTTGCATCAATATACAGGCCAGCACCATTTGTCTTATAAATATACAGTTCTTTCTTACTGAAATAAAACTCATTATTTTGCGCAATATTTGAACTTGTATTTAAAATTTCACCTCTATGGGCTGGTACATCAAATATACTTTTCTCATCACTATAATAATTTTGCGCTGATTGTAAATCATCCGACGGATCAAAGTCTCTTAAATAGTATTTACTTTCAATAACGTTTAATTTAAATTTTCCTGTTTCTGGATTTCCATAAATAGAATCTAATTCATAAATACGCTCTCCACTTGTTTCAGTAGTAAAATCAGGGTCTACAAAATAAGGCACATATAAATAAACTGAATCTATAACAGGATTATATCCAAATGAAGGATTCTCAGTTCCTAGTTCAACCTGCGTAACAAAATGAGCTTTTGTAAGTCCAAATTTTGGATTATTATAAATCCCAAGCGCATTTAATGGTAAATTATTTGTCTGCACAGGACCTGTTGCTTTTGAATAAGCAATTAAATTTTGTACATCATATTTTACTAAATCAAAATGATCATCACCTATTACATCTGAATCTAAGGAATTAAAATCCTTATCACATGAAATTAATACAATAAACAGAAATAATAGAGAGGATATCTTTAAAAAACTTTTTTTCATAACGGTAAAACCCTTTTATAATACGTGATTTTTAATAAACGAAGTATATACTTCTTTAATTGTGTCTTTAGAGGCGAAAGGTAAAAAAGGTTTGTTTGAACTTTCTATAAATTTTGTTAAAGTTGGAGACAACACTTCAGAACCCGCTACTACTGCATCTGAGTGAGCAATAGAAACTTTCATTAAGTTTTCGAAAGTTGGCGAAGCTAAATCTGAAACCGCTTCTTTTTCAATATTATCAAACAACACTTTATTGATAAATTCTTTGTCTAATTCTCCTTCAAATCCTTGCTCATAAACCGAAGAAATAATTTTTGTTTCGGCAAAAATACCTTCATCTTTATAATAATGTTTTAAGTAAACCGGCAACATTGCAGCCATCCAACCGTGAACATGAATTACATCTGGAACCCAATTCAATTTCTTAACCGTTTCAACTACTCCTTTTGCGAAGAAAATAGCTCTTTCGTCATTATCTGGATATAAAACACCTTCTTCATCTGAAAAAGTTGCTTTTCTTTTGAAATATTCGTCGTTATCAATAAAATAAACTTGAATTCGCTCTTTAGGAATTGAAGCTACTTTAATAATTAGAGGCATATCCATATCATTTACCACCAAATTCATTCCTGATAAACGAATAACTTCGTGTAATTGATGTCTTCTTTCGTTAATATTACCGTATCTAGGCATAAAAATTCGTATCTGCCCACCTAAATCATTAATCATTTTTGGCATTTCATACGATTGCAACGACACTTCATTTTCAGCTAAATAAGGCACCACTTCAGATGATACATACAATATCCTCTTGTCTTCCATAATGTATTCTAGTTAATTAATGTTTTAAAAAACCTTGCAAAATTACAAAATTTTATGGATTTATCTACTAAAATAGTAAGTTTGCACCTGAAATAACAAAGTAGAAAATGCTCATTTTTAACAAAAAGTCCGATTTAAGCGCTTTTTTAAGCCCATTAATCAAACAAAATAAATCCATTGGATTTGTTCCTACAATGGGAGCATTACATCAAGGACACTTATCGTTACTGAAAAATTCACTTTATGAAAACGATGTAACAGTAATGAGTATTTTTGTAAATCCAACACAATTTAACAACGCTGAAGATTTAGATAAATACCCTAGAACATTAGAGCGCGATGTGCAAATCATGCAAGATTTAAACAACAACATCATCGTTTATGCTCCAGAAGTAGCCGATATTTATGAAGGAAATACGATTTCAGAAAATTTTGATTACGATGGTTTAGAAAATCAAATGGAAGGAAAACACCGACCAGGACATTTTGATGGCGTTGGAACTATTGTAAAACGTCTTTTTGAAATTGTTCAACCAAATAAAGCTTATTTTGGTGAAAAAGATTTTCAACAACTACAAATTGTAAAAAAATTAGTTTTAAAACATAACATTCCAGTTGAAGTTATTGGTTGCCCTATTCAAAGAGAAGCAAACGGATTAGCAATGAGTTCAAGAAACGAACGTCTTTCCGAATCTGCACGAGAAAAAGCGGCAATTATTTATCAAATACTAAATTTGGCAAAAGAAATTTTTCAAACGAATTCAGCCGAAGAAACTATAAAATTTGTAGAAAAAGAATTCAAAAAACATCTTGAATTTGAATTAGAATATTTTGAAATCGCCGATGAAGCAACACTTTTACCAGTTTCTGAAAAAGAATCCAACAAAAAATATCGCGGATTTATTGCCATTTTCATTGAGAATATCAGATTAATTGATAATATTTCACTAAATTAATTACCTTTGCATCATGCAAATTCAAGTAGTAAAATCGAAAATTCATAGAGTAACCGTAACGGGTGCCGATTTGAATTATATAGGAAGTATCACCATCGACGAAGCACTAATGGAAGCTTCTAACATTATAGAAGGTGAAAAAGTACAAATCGTTAACATTAACAATGGTGAACGATTAGAAACGTATGCCATCAAAGGACCAAGAAATACTGGAGAAATCACATTAAACGGACCTGCGGCTCGCAAAGTACACCGTGGTGATATCGTTATCATCATTTCTTACGGAATTATGGACTTTGAAGAGGCTAAAAAGTTCAAACCTACTTTAGTTTTTCCTAACGAGAAAGATAATTCTTTAACCTAGTTTGAAAGCTAGTATTCGAAAATTTTTAAGTCTAACTATCCCACTTTTTATTGGGTTAGGCATAATTTATTATCAATACTCCACGCTTACACCCGAAGAATTAGAAAAAATTAAAATCAGTTTTATAAAAGCTGATTATTTCTACATTTATTTATCCCTTTTTATAGCGCTTTTCGGATTTTGGTCTAGAGCCTATCGCTGGAAATTTGCTTTACAACACTTAGGATATCATACTAAATTTCATAACGATTTTTTTACGGTTTGTGTTTCATATTTGGTCAATTTAACCATTCCTCGCTCTGGTGAAGTATCAAGAGCCGCTTTGTTGAAAAAATATGAAGATGTCCCTTTCGATAAAGCATTTGGAACAATAGTAGCCGAACGAATTGTAGACATGTTGATTTTTTTACTTTTTGTAACTATTGGTTTTGTTTTGCAATTTGACACCATTTACCAATATCTAGTTAATAATGGAGTAAAATTTGAGACTTTAATTTGGGCTGGAATCTTAGGAATTGTTTTATTTATCATTTTTATTTTGGTTTGGATTTATGCCGAATGGAAAATCATTTTAAAACTAAAACAAAAACTTTCAGGATTAATCGAAGGAATGCAAAGCATCTTAAAAATGAAAGACAAATGGAAGTATATTTTTCATTCATTCTTTATTTGGTTTTCTTACTTAGCGATGTTTTATGTAACCATTTTTGCCCTACCTGAAACAGCTGATATTAGTTTTGATGTTGTAGTGATGGGATTTATTTTCGGAACACTAGCTGTAGGATTTACAAATGGTGGATTAGGCGCTTATCCTTTAGCGGTAGCTTCTATTTTAAGCTTGTACGGAATTTCGGAAGGAATTGGAACTGCTTTTGGTTATTTAATCTGGGTTTCTCAAACACTTTTAACCATTTTCCTAGGATTATTATCTTATTTGCTTTTACCTATTTTAAATAAAAAATAAATTAGTAAATTGCTAATCTATTTAACCAAACTATTTAAAATGAAAACCAAACTTTTCCTTTTTGCTTTACTGGTATCGTCTTGTTTATTTGCACAGCGTACACCAGAAACCATCGAATCTAAGAAATTAGGCACACGAACTTTTACGGTTGTAACACCACCATCATACGCTACAAGTCCAGAGAAAAGCTACCCAACTTTATTAATTTTAGATGGCGAATACCTACTAGATCCTTTTGAAGGAATTTTAAAATATGGCGCTTATTGGGATGATTTACCTGAAATGATTATCATCGCAATTGATCAAAATAATGGAGAAACTCGTTTTGCAGATAGCGAATTTGACGAAGCAGGATTTCCATCGGGTACAGGAGCAAATTTCTTCGAATTCATAGGACAAGAATTATATCCGTATGTAGATAAAAAATATCGTACCATTCCTTTCCGAATGATTGCAGGACATGATACAACAGCTGGTTTCTTAAATTTTTATCTTTACAAAGACAATCCAATTTTTAACGCTTATATTTCATTAGCTCCAGAAATGGCTCCAGAAATGGAAAAACGCGTAGCAGAACGTTTGGCTAAAATGACCAAACCTGTTTTCTATTATCAAGCAACAGGAGAAGGTGATTTAAAAGAAATCAACGAAAAAGCAGCGGAATTAGATGCTAATATCAAAGCTATTCCAAATGCTACTTTTAAATATCAAAACGATGCTTTCAAAGGCGCATCGCATTATTCGTTAGTGGCTAAAGCCATTCCAAATGCTATTTATTTTATTTTTGATGGTTACCAACCCATTTCAATGGTAGAATTTCAAGATAAAATTCTAAAATTAGATGCAGGTTATACTGATTATTTGGTAGCGAAATACGACGAATTAGAAAAACGTTTCGGTTTTAAAATGAAACCAAGATTATCTGACTTTAAAGCTATTGAAGCTGCAATCATGAAAAACAAAGCCTATAATGAGTTACTTCCTTTAAGTGATTACGCTAATAAACATTACCCTAAAACCACTTTAGGAACGTATCATGAAGCTGTGTATTACGAAAAAACAGGTAACTACAAAAGAGCAATTAAAACCTATCAAAAAGCTTTTACACAAGAAGCAATTCGTGAATTAACTAAAGATTTCATGCTAAATCGTGCAGAAGCTTTAAAAGGAAAACCAGACAAACCAACTGAAGAAGCTCCAGCTGAAGTTCCAGCGGAAACTCCAACAGAAGAACCAACAGAAAAACAGGAATAAAACAAAATGAGTAAAGTAAAAACGGCTTTCTTTTGCCAAAATTGTGGCACCCAATATTCAAAATGGCAAGGACAATGTAACGCTTGTAAAGAATGGAATACCATTGTAGAAGAATTGGTTCAAAAAGAAGAAAAAGTAGCTTGGAAAACCACTAGTGCTACTTCAAAAGCCGCAACTAAACCTTTACTAATTAAAGAAATAGATACCGCACAAGAAATCCGATTGAACACAACAGATAACGAGTTGAATCGGGTTTTGGGTGGCGGATTGGTTCCAGGTTCACTAACTTTGTTAGGTGGCGAGCCAGGAATTGGAAAAAGTACGTTACTGTTGCAAATTGCTTTAAAATTACCTTATAAAACCCTTTATGTTTCGGGTGAAGAAAGCCAAAAACAGATTAAAATGCGTGCCGAACGTATTACTTCTAACGGCGATAATTGCTACATTTTAACCGAAACCAAAACCCAAAATATCTTCCGTCAAATTTTAGAGATTGAACCTGATATTATGATTATCGATTCGATTCAAACTTTACATACCGATTATATTGAATCGTCGGCAGGAAGTATTTCTCAGATTAGAGAATGCACAGCCGAGTTGATAAAATTTGCCAAAGAAACCAATACACCGGTACTTTTAATTGGACATATCACCAAAGACGGAACCATCGCTGGACCGAAGATTTTGGAACACATGGTCGATACTGTTTTACAATTTGAAGGCGACAGAAATCACGTGTACAGAATTTTACGTTCGTTAAAAAACCGTTTTGGTTCTACTGCCGAATTAGGTATTTACGAAATGCAAGGCTCAGGTTTACGCGAAGTGGATAATCCATCTGAAATTTTGATTTCGCATAAAGACGAACAACTTTCAGGAACAGCCATTGCTACTACTTTAGAAGGTATGCGTCCATTGATGATAGAGATTCAAGCATTAGTTAGCACCGCGGTTTATGGAACACCGCAACGCAGCACGACAGGTTACAACGCCAAACGCTTGAACATGATTTTAGCAGTTTTAGAAAAACGCGCAGGATTTCGATTAGGAACAAAAGACGTTTTCCTAAACGTAACAGGTGGAATTTCAGTAGAAGACACGGCGATTGATTTAGCGGTTGTGGCTGCCATTTTATCCTCGAACGAAGACATTGCTATTGCAGAAGGCTTTTGCTTTGCAGGAGAAGTGGGACTTTCAGGCGAAATTAGACCCGTTAACCGCATTGAACAACGCATTCAAGAAGCAGAAAAATTAGGCTTTACCACCATTTTTGTTTCCAAACACAATAAAATTTCGTTGAAAAACACTGGAATCAAAATTGTTTTAGTAGCGAAGATTGAAGATGTGGTGAGTGAGTTGTTTGGGTAAGTTCTCTTTTATAACTTAAAATTTTAAAAATTAAACGTAATGGTATTCTTAACTAAATTTTTGACTATTTTATTTATTTTCTTAGTTGTGTTCTTTTGGAATAAATATATTGTTGAATTTGTATTGAATCGTCCAGAAGAATTTCATAAAAAATACAATGCAAAAAATTTGGATAAACAACCCATTAAATTCTATCTCGAAAACAAAACTGCAATTATAAAGTTTGCAAAAGGGTTTTATTGGTTTGGATTTGTTGTAATAGCAATAATGATATTAATCGATTTTATTCCAAAAAAATAGTTTAGTTGTTGATGTGTCAATTTTCTTGAAGCCGATAGAAAACACCACGCGAGATTGAGTTATGAGTGATTTAAAAGAACGAAGGTTAAAAAGTCTTGATTACCAAATTCAAGAATTAGAAAACCGTCCCAATTATTATAAAAAATATTGGCTTAGGATAATTGTAATTGGTGTTTTAGTTACATTAATTGCTCCAGAATACACTGCTAAAAATTCTAAAAATTTAATCTTTTATTTCGATTACAATTATCCATTATGTTATACTGTTGTAGCACTTTCTTATATTGTACTTTGTGCCATCATGCTATTAACTTTCACAATTCAAGACAAGAAAAAGTTGAAGAAATTAAAAGAAGAACGGGATATGATTGATTTGTTTAGAAGTTAAACTTAAGCAGATGAAAATATTATGAATAAATAATTTTAAATTTGTAACAAAGAAATAAATCCGAATTAAATGAAAGAAATATTACTAATCATCTTCCTTCAAATATCATTAACTGCTTGTAGCCAAAAAAATGAAACCCAAAATATAAAATCAAATAAACATATTGAGTATGATAAAGAAGGAAATATTTCTGTTGAAGGCAATCTAAAAGATCAAAAAAAACATGGCGTTTGGAAATTTTACAACAATAAAAAATTAGTTGATGTGAAAAAATTCAATGAAGATACTCTACAATATGTATTAGATGTTAATGATTATAACTACAAAGGTGTAATTATAAAAAAAATTAATTCCATCATACCATTACCTGAAAATTGGGAAACAAATCTAAATTTTGAAAACCCTAATACACTTTTAACATCTGTAAAAAAATGTGAAACCGAATCGTATTGCCCAAATATTATAGTAACTTCTGAAGAACAAACTTCATCAAGTCTTGAAAAACATGTTAATGATTTCAAAAACCAAATAATTAATAATTACAAGGATGTTAAAATATTAGAACTTAAAAAAAATCCCCTTTCAAAAGAAGAATCATTTCAAATGAAATATTCATACACACATAATAACATTGAACTTATTTACATAATTTTTTGGATGAAAGACAATAAAAACATAACTACTTTCTGTGGTTCTTGTGAAAAAGTAGACTATACCAAATATTCATATTTATTTTACGAAATCGGAAATTCAATTAAGAAAATCAAAAATAATTGATTAAATCCCCTCCAACAACTCCAGCGCCTTATTTACCGACTTAACATTATCAAAAGACAGTAATAAACGTAAGCCGTTTTTGGTTTCTTTTTCTTTTATTTTACACACATTGCCGTTGCGTTGGGCAAATTGTAGCACTTTCATAAAACGGTTACTTTGGTAAAAATCACTTTGTTGGTCGCCAATGAAATAACCTATCATTTTACCTTGTTTCATCATCAAACGTTCAATTCCCATAGCGGTGGCTTTCCATTTGATGCGAACGCTATTTAGTAACGCAATCGCTGGTTTTGGTAACGCGCCAAAGCGGTCAATTAGTTTTTGTTCAAATTGTTGTAACGTGGCTTCGTCTTTAATTTGGCTCAACTCGTTGTATAAATTCAAACGTTCTGTGATGTTGTTAATGTATTCATCTGGGAACAGCAATTCGAAATCGGTATCAATTTGAATGTCTTTGACAAATTCTTTGGTTTCGATGTCGTTTTCTTCTTGGTACAAGTCTTTGAATTCGTTTTCTTTCAACTCGTCAATGGCTTCGTTCATGATTTTTTGGTAGGTATCAAAACCAATTTCGTTGATAAAACCACTTTGTTCTCCGCCTAATAAATCACCCGCACCACGAATTTCCAAATCTTTCATCGCAATGTTGAAACCGCTTCCTAATTCGCTAAATTGCTCTAAAGCGGTGATACGCTTTTGTGCTTCACCTGTCATCATCGAATACGGTGGTGTAATGAAATAACAAAACGCTTTTTTATTACTTCTTCCCACACGACCACGCATTTGGTGCAAATCAGACAAACCGAAATTATTGGCATTATTGATGAAAATCGTATTCGCATTTGGTACATCTAAACCGCTTTCGATAATCGTAGTAGCAACCAAAACGTCAAATTCACCTTCCATGAAAGCTAACATCAATTCTTCTAATTTTTTTCCATCCATTTGACCGTGACCGATGCCTACTTTTGCTCCTGGCACCAAGCGTTGAATCATACCGGCAACTTCTTTGATGTTTTCAATTCGGTTATTGATGAAATAGACTTGTCCACCACGCTGAATTTCGTACGAAACCGCATCGCGAATGACTTCTTCATTAAAACGAATAACTTGCGTTTCAATCGGATAACGATTTGGCGGAGGCGTTGTAATTACCGATAAATCACGAGCCGCCATCAACGAAAACTGCAACGTTCTCGGAATCGGAGTAGCGGTCAATGTTAAAGTATCGACATTCGTAGCAATTGTCTTCAATTTGTCTTTTACGTTGACACCGAACTTTTGTTCTTCGTCGATAATCAACAAACCTAAATCTTTAAACACGACATTTTTATTCACCAATTGATGTGTTCCAATCAAAATATCGACTTTTCCTTCTTGCAGTTTTTGAAGTGTTTCCGATTTTTGTTTAGCAGTTCTAAATCGGTTCAAATAACTCACGGTAACTGGCATATCTTTCAAACGTTCCGAAAATGTTCGGTAATGCTGATAGGCTAAAATAGTTGTTGGAACTAAAACTGCAACTTGTTTTCCATTATCCACCGCTTTAAAAGCAGCACGAATCGCAACTTCTGTTTTTCCGAAACCAACATCACCACAGACTAATCGGTCCATTGGACGTTCGTTTTCCATATCCGCTTTTACATCGGCTGTTGCGGTAATTTGGTCGGGTGTATCTTCGTAAATGAACGAACTTTCTAATTCTTTTTGCAAATAACTATCGGGTGCAAACTGAAAACCTTTGTCTAATCTTCGCTTCGCATACAACTGAATTAAGTTGAACGCAATGTGTTTTACACGTGCTTTTGTCTTTTGTTTTAAGGCTTTCCAAGCGTTGCTTCCTAATTTGTAAATCTTTGGAGGCGTTCCATCTTTTCCGTTATATTTTGAGATTTTATGTAGCGAATGAATGCTCACATACACAATATCGTTATCGGCATAGACCAATTTTATGGCTTCTTGCGTTTTGCCTTCGACCTGAATTTTTTGCAAGCCACCAAACTTTCCTATTCCGTGATCGATGTGCGTTACATAATCGCCCACCGATAAAGAAGTCAATTCTTTTAACGTAATAGTTTGCTTTTTCGAATAACCATTTTTGATAGAAAACTTATGATATCGCTCAAAAATTTGATGATCGGTGTAACACGCTATTTGATTTTCTTCATCGATGAAACCTTCAAACAAAGGCAACACCATGGTTTTGTATTGTTTGCGAATGCTTTCATGATTGGCTTCATCAATATCTTCAAAAATATCATGAAAACGACTCGCCTGATTTTCATTAGAACAACACAGATAATTTTTGTAACCGTTGAAATGATTCTCGCTCAAATTATTTAACAACAAATCGAATTGTTTATTGAACGAAGGTTGCGGCTGAAAGTGAAATTCGACTTTTTTATCAATTTTAAAAACCGCTTGATTGTGCAATTCAATTACTGAAAAATCAAGAGCTCTTTTCAAAAACTGCTTTTGATCTAAGAATAATTCTTCTGGTTTTGCGTGTTGAATGTCTTTGGATAATTTCTCGAAAGCTTCATTGGCTTTATCGAATAATTTATCCAATTGTTGCCCTAATAATTCGGTGTTTTGAATCACTAAAACCGTTTTTTCGTTGATATAATCTAAGAAACTTTCGCGGTTTTCTTGCAACAATTTATTCTCGACATTGGGGATAATCGAAATCTTTTTAAGCTTTTCAACTGATAATTGGGTTTCCACATCAAAACTTCGGATGCTATCTACTTCGTTGCCGAAAAATTCAATTCGGTACGGATTATCATTGGAAAACGAAAACACGTCGATGATTCCACCACGAACAGAAAATTCACCTGGTTCGGTAACAAAATCAACGCGTTTGAAATTGTATTCGAATAAAGTTTCGTTGATAAAATCTATTGACAAATTATCTCCAACCGACAATTTCAACGTATTTTTCTCTAATTCTTTTCGAGTAACGACTTTTTCAAAAATGGCTTCGGCATAGGAAACAATAATCGCAGGTTTTTTACGCGAATTGATTCGGTTTAAAACCTCAGCACGTAACAAAACATTAGCGTTATCGGTTTCTTCAATTTGATAGGGTCTTCGGTACGAACTTGGGTAAAAAAGTACGTCTTCGGCATTAATTAATTGCTCCAAATCATTTAAATAATACGCCGCTTCTTCTTTATTACTGAATAAAATCAGGAAAGGAAGTTCGGATTTTTTAAACAGTGAATGTGCCACAAAAGACAACGACGAGCCGACCAAACCAGTCATTTGAGACTTTTGGCGCGCTGCGAATGTACTTTCTAAAACGGCAATCTTTGGTGACTTATCGTAAATGGATATAATGTCGGATTTGCTCAAAACTTACTTTATTTTTTATCTGAAATTTCCATTTTCTTTCGCATTTCGTCTGGATTCGCATTTCTTGTGGTATCCAAAGCTTGCAACATCAATTCTTCTCCAATTTCCTTTGGAATCGCCTTTTTGATGATGATTTCATCCCATTGTTTGTATAAACCTTTGATTTCTTCGTTAATCTCTGGAATTAATTTAGCAATTCGTTGTTCTGGAATTACTCTTAAATTCATGAAAGTTTCAAGCGATTTTAACTTAGTATTCAAGGTTGTAATTCTACTTAAAATCTGAGGTTTGTTATATTCGAAAGGAACAGTCAAAGCCAAAGTGTCTGCTTTTTTTGACAAATTCTTTGTCTTCATTTGAAAAGCAGACAATGTAGATTGCGGTTTTTGAAGCATCTCGATTTCAAATTGACGCCATTCATTCCAACGATCTAAAGTAGTTGCAACTTCAGGTCGTGGTGTTGGAAAATTAAACTGCCACATTTTCGAAATGTTCTTAAAAACAGCTTCGTTTTTTTGAGCTACTTTTTGGGCTTCTAATTGTTGATTTTCACTTTCACAGGAAATTAAAGTCAAAACTAAAAGCGATAAACTATACAAGAAAACTTTCATTCGGATAAATTAAAAAGCAAAGGTACAAATGTTTGCCGAATGCTGTATTTTTTATAATACTATCTTAACACCAAATTTGTTAATCAATTAAGAAAAACCATTTACAAGATGTTAATTTATTAAATATTTAAATTTAGGTCGAAATTTGTAAAAATATCACAAAAATCCAACAGCAAAATAAAGGCAAAATAGTATATTTGTTACCTCATTTACACAACAAAATGGATACGAAAATTTTAATTATTGGTGCCTGTGGACAAATTGGTACCGAGCTTACTGCAAAACTTAGAGCTACCTACGGAGTTAATAACGTTATTGCATCCGATATTAGAAAATTAGAAAATGATGTAGTTAATAACGGAATTTTTGAAGTAGTAAACGCTCTTGATTATAACCAAATTGAGCATTTGCTAGAAAAATATCAAATTACCGATGTGTATTTAATGGCGGCTTTACTTTCGGCTACAGCTGAGAAAAATCCGGCTTTTGCTTGGGATTTGAATATGAATTCGTTATTCCATGTTTTGAATTTAGCTAAAGCAGGAAAAATTAAAAAGATATTTTGGCCTTCGAGTATAGCTGTTTTTGGACCTACAACTCCAAGACAAAACACACCTCAATATACCGTGATGGAACCATCAACAGTTTACGGAATTTCGAAACAAACGGGTGAAAGATGGTGTGAATATTATCACAAACAATATGGTGTAGATGTAAGAAGTATTCGTTATCCTGGCTTAATTAGTTGGAGTACTGAAGCTGGTGGAGGAACTACCGATTACGCAGTAGATATTTATCACAAAGCGATTACCGATGGTAAATTTACGAGTTTCTTATCTGAAAATTCAGAATTACCTATGATGTATATGGACGATGCAATTAAAGCAACTATCGGAATTATGCAAGCTCCAGCGGAACAAATTAAAATTCGTTCGTCTTATAATTTAGCTGCTATGAGTTTTACTCCGAAACAAATTGGTGAAGAAATTAAAAAACACTATCCAAATTTCGAATTGAGCTACGAACCTGATTTCCGTCAGAAAATTGCAGATAGTTGGCCAGCAAGTATTAACGATACTTCGGCAAGAGAAGATTGGGGTTGGAAAAACGATTTCAATTTAGAAAATATGACCGTAGATATGTTCAAAAATTTAAAAGAACACATTTATAATAAATAAAAAAACGTCCCGAAATATCGGGACGTTTTCCATTAAAACAAAAAACAAACTTACTCCTGAACGATAGGAGCTCTCAATGATTCTAATACCGCAACAACTTCACCGATCAAAACAGGGTCAGTAACTCCGTTTAAACCTGCTGCTGCACCTACATATCCTATAAATTTATCGTATTCGGCATCATTAGATTTTTTACCCATACGTGGATTTTGAGCTGGATCGTGTGCTGCCACCATATTTAAACCTGTATAGGTATTTGTAGCACCACCACCTGTATTTGCCGAAAAGAAATCGGTTAAATTATCACTCAAAATTGCTACGTTAGTAGTATTTCCACTTAACGCTTCTGAAATTACTGGTGCAAAATGTTGCCCTAAGTTACCTTCTGCTCCCACAACAATGTCAGAAACAATTAAAGTAATAGTTGAATCCACTACAGAACGATAACTTAAACGTCCTTGTTCGATCATTTGACCTGGATTGTTAGGATCAGCAACCATTGTTGTTCCTCCTAATTTTGCATACAAAGATGTTGGTTCTGGTGCTTGATCATCATCGTCATTACACGAAGTAACAAACGCTCCCGAAGCAATAAATAATGCCAATAAGGCTAGTTTTGAAAAATTTTTCATAGTAATAGTATTTAGAAATTAATTAAAAATTCGTTGGATTCCTCTTGAAAATTTATAACTGAAACTATCCTCAGTCATTACTGGACAAGCCTTTTTGTTTTCTAATTCTTTTGGAAGCACAAAACGTTCTGCTTTGTAATTTCCCATCGCCATAAGCTTATTATAAATGGTTTTTGAATCTGCAACCTTGATGTCATGAAAGTAAACTAATACGCCTGTTTCTTTATTTAATCTATCGGTTTTTACTCCTGGAATGGATTTTAAATTTCGATGAATTTCTTTCGCTTTGAGCGAATCTATAGGTTCTTTGAAGTCAATTCGACTAATTTGTAATGAAGCATTATCCACTTCTAGCGGTTTCGCAGTTGCGATGTGAACTACTAAAATCAAAAATAGAAGGAAGAAAATCATGAAAATACTCCCTACTGCAATTTTAAGTTTTTTACTAATTTTCATTTTTTTTGAGATTTTTGTTTAGATGTATTTACGAGAACTAAATCACCTTGGTTTTCACAAACAGAAAAAAAATTAAATTTTTAACATTTAGACATAAAAAATCCCAAGACGAAATATCTTGGGATTAACTATTATTTATGTTTGTTTTATTTCTTTTCGGAAAGAATTTTGTCTTCAATTATTGATTTTATTTTCACAACTTCGTCCACATTATCATTTGGAACCGTCATCGAAAGCACATAATGTTTGATTTTCCATTGTCCGTTTTCTTGAGTCAAAACACCGGAACCACGACAAATTTTCATTTGCGTATTTAATAATTCATCAAACCAAACAATTTTTCCGTTTTCGCTAAAATAGATATTGCGTTCGATTGCTTTAAAGTTCCATGCTTTTCCTTTATCAAAATAAGGTTTTGCAAACGCTTGAAATTGCTTTTTATTCCAGTTTTCAGTAGCATCAGTTCCAATGAAAATCGATTCCTCTGACATCGCTCCAAAATACGCTTCATAATTTGCAACTGCTGCCGCTTTATGCCAATTATCTAAAATAGTGGTAATGTTTTGTTTTTCGGATTGAAGCTTTTCCTCGCAGGGTTTGCAGGAGAAAACTAGAGTTGTTAGGAGTAGGATGATTAGTTTTTTCATATTAAAAAGTGTTAATTACAACTGTTTTCACATTCACAAATTCTTTAATTCCGTCTTCGGCTAATTCTCTTCCGTAGCCTGACTTTTTGATGCCACCAAAAGGTAATCTTGGGTCGGATTTTACCATTTCGTTGATAAAAACGGCTCCTTCATTAAAAGCAGATATCTTGGTTTTGATGAAATCAATGTCTTGCGTAAAGATTGAAACCCCTAAACCAAATTCTGATTGGTTACTTAATTCGATGGCTTCTTCAAGGGTTTTGAAAGTTTTGATGGCGGCCACAGGTCCGAAAGTTTCTTCATTGAAAACTGGCATTTCTATTGTTACTTTTGTTAAAATTGTAGGTTCATAAAAAGCTTCCTTTCTATTTCCGCCAACAATTAGCTTAGCTCCCATTTGAATGGATTTTTGAACTTGAACTTCTAATTCTTCGGCTAAATCAACTCGAGCTAACGAACCAATTTGCGTTTCTTTATCTAACGGATTTCCAGTTTTTAAGTTTTGAATCGCAACTTTGAATTTTGCTACAAACTCTTCTGCAATCTTTTCATGAACTAAAAATCGTTTCGCTGCGATACAACTTTGACCAGCATTTTGCATTCGCGCATTAACAGCTGTTGCTACTGCTTTTTCGAGATTGGAGTCTTCTAAAATTATAAAAGCATTGCTTCCGCCTAATTCTAAAACACATTTTTTTAAGTGTTTTCCGGCTTCAGTAGCTACTGCGATTCCGGCTTGTTCGCTTCCTGTTAAAGAAACGGCTTTAATAATTGGATTTGCAATGATATTTGCTACTTGGCTACTTGGAATAGGTAAGTCTTGATAACAACCTTTTGGAAAACCTGCTTGTTCAAATATTTCTTGAATTAATTGGGCTGATTTAGGAACATTGCTTGCGTGTTTTACTACAACTGTATTTCCTGCAATTAGTGTTGGAACAGCAAATCGGAATACTTGCCAAAATGGAAAATTCCATGGCATTACGCCTAAAATAACTCCTAAAGGTTCGTAGGTAATAAAACTTTCTGAAGCATCGGTTTTTATGTTTTTTGTGGCTAAAAAGGTTTCAGCATTTTCAAAATAGTAATTGCATAAAAGAGCACATTTTTCAACCTCAGCAATGGCTTGTAAAATGGGTTTATGCATTTCAGTAGTGATGCAAGTTGCGTATTCCTCTTTGTTTTCTAAAAGTAATTGAGCTAATTGAGGCAAAAAAGAAATTCGATTTTGAATACTTAAATTACACCAAGAATGCTGTGTGTTTTCTGAAATTTTTAAAAGATTTTGCATGCTGAAAGGTTTTTGTAAAAATACTAATTTTAATTGAAAACGAGGTTCGCGTTAGGGATTGCAGTGGAAATCCTTTGTTTGTAAAATTGCCAAATTTTATAAACAAAGATTGTAACGGAAAGCCCGACCCTTGTGGGAACGCCCAAATTAAGAAAGGAAATGATATCTTTGTATGGTATTTTACAACATAAATAAAATGGAAGATTGTTTTGAAACCTTAATTTCGAGTTATTTGGATTCGAAAGTGGGCATTGTGGAACATTTTGTATCGGAAGAATTAGCGCAACATTTGGTAAAGAGATTGTTTGAATTGAAAGAACAAAATTTACTAAAAGCCGCTGGAATAGGAAATGCCGCGAAACTAACTCAGAATTCGGCAATACGAAGCGATGCGATTTATTGGTTAGACAGAGCGAACAATAACGAACATGAAAATGCATTTTTAGATCAAGTAGATGCTTTTGTGTCGTATTTGAACCGCAGTTGTTATACTGGAATTACGGGTTATGAATTTCATTTTGCGTTGTTTGATAAAGGCAGTTTTTACCGAAAACATTTAGATCAGTTTCAAGATAATTCGAGTCGACAATTTTCTATGATTACGTATTTGAATGAAAATTGGCAACCAAAAGATGGTGGCGAATTGTGTATTTATGATGGTGATGTAACTCAAAAAATAGCTCCAACCAACAGAAAAACGGTGTTTTTTAAAAGCAATGAATTGGTTCATGAGGTATTAGAAAGTCACAAACCTAGATTGAGTGTTACAGGTTGGTTGAGACGAGATTAAAATAAAAAAAGCCAGTTTTTCAACTGGCTTTTTCGATGAAAAAACAAAACTATTTAACAACCAACTTTTTTGTAATTCCTTCTGAAGTTTTAACTAGATAAACTCCTGTTTGTAATTTTGATGTATTAATACTTAATGCTTCTTTTTCTGAAAGGATTAATTTTCCTGTTACATCATACAATTCAATATCTGCCACTCTGTTGAAAAATACTAATTCTGAATTTGATGCTGGATTTGGGAAAATCACGAAAGTTTTTGGTTCTGCATTTAAATCAGGATTTGACAATGTATTTTCATCCACTTCGTAAATAGTAATGGTTCCGCTGATTTCGTTTGCCACTAAAATATAACCTTTACCTGTTGCACTATTTGCTGGAGCAATGTAAGTAATTCCTTCTGGACCGTGATCTCCTGAATAAGCTGAAGTACTTCTTGAATTTTTATAATCTACAAAAACTGGATTATTCGGATTGGTAATATTATAAACCATAACACCACCCACTCGTTCTAAAGAAACGAAAGCAAAAGTTTCGGTTGCTATTTGAGCAATTGTTACACCTTCTGGCTCTGGACCTTTTGCACGACTTCTTCCTTTAGGAGTGTTATCTTCGTGATCTGCGTTAAAAAGTGTTGGCAAATTTGTTGCTGTATATCTTTCAAAATCATCGCCACTGTCAAAAACTATCTGTTTTGTAGTTGTATTGAAAATAGAAAACGAACGAGTTCCTACACAATGAATGGTTTCAAATTGTGCATCTGCATCTGTATTTCCGTTAAGATTTGTTGCTCTAAATCTTCCTAAATTGTGATTTTGTTTTAAAACGGTAGCATTTGGAAATATTGCAGCATCTAAGCTATAAGCTCCTGAACTAACGGCAACTCTTTCTGTAAAAGCACCATATTCTTTTTCGTCACCTTCGTTTGCAGTAACTAAAAATGTTGTTCCGCCCACGCTATAACTTGCCACTGCATCAGGAATATAATACGCTTGAATAGGCCAATTCGCAATTAAAACCTGTCCGTTATTATCTGAAACATCAAATCCATTACCTGGTAAACTGATGTCTTTTATTCCTAATGCCCAAATGTCTGAAATGGTATTGTTTGTTAAATTAATTTCGGCAATTGCATTATTTTCTTGTAAGGTTACCCAAGCTTTTTGAGAATCAGCACTTATCGTGATATATTCTGGCTCAAAATCTTGAGATAAAGTACTTGTTGATTTTAATTTTCTAACTCCAGAAGCAATTAATGTAGCTTCTTGAGCATTATAAGTCGTAAATAATAACGTTGTCACATTTGATTGCGATAAAGTTGCAATTCCTCCAGAAATATCAATAATACTTACCGAACCTTCTGGGTCAATGGAATAATCTGTATTTGGTTGTCCTTCATTGGCAGTCATAACTTTTGTTCCGTCTGGAGAAAAAGTAATCATATCTGGAAGCGCTCCTACAGTTACTTGATTTAAAAATGTTCCATTCGTATCGAAAAACACAACCGAACCATTTAATGTTTCATCAGCATTTGGTGAAGCCACTGCAACAATTCCGTTTTTAACTGCAACGCTTGTAACTCCTCCGTAAGGGTTAATATTTACAGAATTGATTACTGAAAGATTGGTTGGATTTGAAAAATCGATAATATCTAAATATCCTGCTACTGCACTCGTAGTAAACAAACGTTGCGATGCAGCATCATGTACTACGATTTCGCAAGTACTAGTATTAGCTCCTGAAGGATCAAAACTTCCGATGTAATTCAATTCGATTTGATTGCTTGGAATTGGAGCCTGACTATCATTATCAACGATATAAATAGTAGTGGTTGGAGTTCCAGAAATTGAAATTCCAGATGCGCTTTCTAAACTTAACACGAAATATTCTGAATGCTGTTCTTCTAAACTGTCATCAATAATTGGAATATTAATAGTTTGAGTTGCTGGTGTAGATTCTGTTATGAAAATAGTTTGCGATGATAATGTAAAATCAGCATTATCTGCGGTACTAAATGGTGCCGATTTTACTACTAAATCTACCAAACTAGTTGCTGGGTTTGCAACATTTAATACCAATGATAACATTCCTTGATTTTCGTTTACTGTAATGAAATTTGAAGCAAAAGAAATACTAGGATTTGCTGTTGTGAAAATTCCAGATTGTGTAGTTGTAATTCCGTTATCATTTAAATCTTCAACTGTATTTGCTAATAGAGCAACATAATACGTTTGATTAACTGTTAAATTGGCAAGTGGCGTTATAGAAATTACATTTCCTAAAATCGTAGCATCAAATGGAACGATTGCTCCAGTTGCATTATTCAAACGTAATTCAACCACATCGTCAACATTATTATTATCGATTACACTATTATCTGCTAATCGAATAGCTTCATTAAAAGAAATGGTTGGAACTACATTCGTTGCCACATTTGTAGCGTTATTTAAAGGAAATAAAGTTGCTAAAGGCGCAATAACATCAGCACCTCCAAAAGTTGTACCTTCTAAAGTAAAGTTATCAAATCGATTATTCCCAACAGTTCCACCTGTACCTTGTTGAAATTCCACTTTCAATTTAAAATTTGGATTGTTATCGGTAGCGTCAATTCCTGAAAAATCTAAAGTCGCTAATGCTGGATCTCCATTATTTGGAATGACATTAGTAAAAGGAAGATAATTTGTTCCATCAATAGAATAGGACCAAACTTGAGTTCCTGCACCAGAACCTGAACGACGAGTTGCAAATTTTACAATACAGTTTTCATAACCAGTAGTCGGCAATGTAAATTCTAAAGCGCCACCAATAGGATCGTTAAATCGCAAATGCGTTCCTGAAGCATCGCTGTTTCTTGCGTTTAAATTTAAAACATTAAAATTTTGTCCTGTTCCATTGGCAAAATCAATTACACTAATTCCTCCTGGAATAGCAATCAAACTTGCGCCACCAAGCGTTTGACTTGGCGCTGTAATTGTCGCAATTGATGAACTATTATTAAAGTTCCAATAATGTACTAATGTTTGTGCGTAAGTAGTAGAAACAAACAATACCAAAAAAAGCGACAAGATGTTGCTTTTCCTTTTTACTGTGTAATTTTTATTCATTTTTGTGTTGATTAATGTTGCACAAAATTGAATTTCAAAAGTTATAAGGAAGTGAATTAAAAAATAAGAAAGTATTAAATTACTACTATCTATTATTTTCTAAAGGTTAAGCGATAATATTTTAATAATATTATGGAAAAGATTCGATTTCATTTTGATAATATAAAAAAAGAGCAACACTTTAGTATTGCTCTTTTTGCTCCCCCTCTTGGGCTCGAACCAAGGACCCTCTGATTAACAGTCAGATGCTCTAACCAACTGAGCTAAGGAGGAATCACCTCAAAGGTTTATATTGTGCTTAAAAGTTTGCTCCCCCTCTTGGGCTCGAACCAAGGACCCTCTGATTAACAGTCAGATGCTCTAACCAACTGAGCTAAGGAGGAAGTTGTATATCTTTTAAGCGAGTGCAAATATAAACTGATTTTTTGTTATCGCAAATTATTTTATTGAAAAAATTACAAAAGTTTATCTACTACTAATTGATAAATATCTTTTCCGAAAGTTAAAGCCATTAACGTCAATAAGATAATCATTCCAAAGGTTTGAACATAACCCGCAGCTTTGTCTGATAATTTCTTACCTGTTATCATTTCAACGATTGTAAATAAAGCGTGCCCGCCATCTAATCCTGGGATTGGCAACAAGTTCATAAAGGCTAATCCGATTGAGAATAAAGCCGTGAAATTCCAAATGAATTCCCAATTCCAAGTATCAGGTAAACGACGTGCAATTCCGATTGGACTTTGAACGTGTTTGTAAGCTTCTGTTTTTGGACGTAAGATTAATTTAAACTGTTTTACATTATAAACTAACAGCGACCACGACTCTTTTACTGCCGCAGGAACCGCTTGACCGAAAGACAATTTATTATTTACTTCGTAATCTAATTTATCTAATGCTTTGTTGATGAAACCCAATTTCCCTTCTTTGTCAACCTTTGCTTTCAATTCAACCATTTGAGTTCCTCTCAAAACTGACAAAGAAATGCTATCATTTTTATGTTTTGAAATTCGTTCTTTAAACTCATCATAATACCTAAAAGCGTTTCCATTTAAAGCTTTGATTTTATCTCCTTTTTTTAAACCTGCTATATCTGCTGCCGATTTAGGAACAACCGAATCTACTACGGTATTTGAAAAACGCGGTCCAACAAATTCTTTTCCTTCTTTGCTTATAATTTCACCCTTCATTTCGTCGGTTAAAATCACATCAACTATTGAACCATTTCGTTCTACCTGAACTTTATCACCCAACAAAACATCTAATGTCATTCGGTTAAAACTTGGTTGGTGTTTTCCGTCTACTGAAAGAATTTTATCTCCATTTCTAAAACCAGCTTTTTGACCAACTTCGCCAAAAGCCAATCCGTTTTCTTGAATTTTTGCTGTAGAAATGAATTTTTGCCCAACAGTTGCATACATAATTGTAAAAATCAACCAAGCCAAAATTACATTCACAATGATTCCACCTAACATAATAATCAAACGCTGCCAAGCTGGTTTAGAACGAAATTCCCAAGGTTGTGGTTCTTCATTCATTTGCTCAGTATCCATACTTTCATCAATCATTCCTGAAAGTTTTACATAACCGCCTAATGGTAACCATCCGATTCCCCATTCTGTTTCACCTATTTTCTTTTTCACTAAAGAAAAACCAGCATCCATAAACAAGTAAAATTTCTCTACTCGTACTTTGAACATTTTAGCCGTTATGTAGTGACCAAATTCGTGAAGGATTACTAAAACGGATAATATGAATAATATTTGTGCTACTTGAATCATTTTTACGCATTTATTTAAACGACAAAAGTAAGGTTTTCACCTTACTTTTCATCATTATTTTATTTGTGACCTATTTTTTTATAAAATTTTTATGAATTGCACCTTCTGAAGTAGTGATTTTCATCACATGCATTCCCGAACTTAAATTGTCAATTCTGAAATCTGCTGTTTGATGTGTTGCTAATAATTGTCCTAAAGTATTATAAATTTCAACTTTTTCTAATTCTGTAGTTGTTGGCATCATAATATGTAATTCATCATTTGCAGGATTTGGGTAAACTGAAATTGCTTCTTCTAACTCAAAATTATTATTTGACAATGTTGTTGTATTACTACTTGAAATAATATGTTTGTTAGGATCAAAAACAACTCCTGTTACTAAAAACGGAACAGCCACCACAAATTGCTGCCCGTTTGACGTATTGTTTACCACCACATCGTGTGTAACACCTCCTGCCCCAGTTAATCTAATTTCTAAAGGCATTTCAAAAAAAGAAACACTAGCATGTGATTGAGTTTGATTTACCGTAATTCTTGCTTGTCCTGAACCTAATGTTTGCACATTTATTGTATAGGTTGGATAACCTTGCATGTAAACCCAATCATTAAAAAATTCATCCAAGCTACTTCCGTGAACTGCTTCTAAATGTCCTTTTAAATCATTTGTTTGCGCATAGGCATAAGCTAAATTGGTATCATTTAAATAATTTTTTAACGCTTGGAAAAAATTAGCATCGCCCATAACCCAACGTAACATATGAGTCACCATTGAACCTTTATTATACGATAAACGGCTACTAAAAATTCTATTTACATTTAAAGCCTCGGCATCTGTTAGATATAAAGCACCTCCTGCTTGTGATGTAATATTTGATATTTTTCCGTTTTTCCAAGACACAAAAGAGGCATCACCATCCAATTCTTCTACCATAATTCCTGCTGTGTATTCTGTTAAACCTTCATTTAACCAAATATCCTTCCAAGAACCGCATGTAACTTTATTTCCAAACCATTGATGTCCTAATTCATGAGCAATTAAACTTCTGCCCCAACTGTTCATTGACGACATCGTTGCATGCTCCATTCCGCCTCCCCATCCAAACTGTACATGACCATATTGTTCATTTCTGTAAGGATAAGGTCCAAATTTTTCTTCAAAAACATTCATAATTGGAACAGTCACATCAATCGCATTTCTATTTGTTACTGTATTACTTTCAGGATAGAGATAGTTATTTATTGGAAAAAACGGACTCTCAACTGTCCCTAAACCTGCCTGAATATTATAAGTTGTATAATTTGTAACATTTAACGAAATTAAATACGCTGGGATTGGATAATTATGTCTAAAATGACGCGTTGTATTTCCTCCTGAAGTTATAGAACTCTGCAACAATCCGTTTGAAACCCCAATGTAAGTATCTGGGCAAGTAATATAAATGTCGAAACTATCTATTTTATCTGTTAAATCCTGTTTACAAGGCCACCAATCTCTTGCTCCGAATGGCTCTGAAAGTGTAAAAATAACAGGCGTTCCACTATGTGTACTTCGAGTAAAACCTCCTTCTGCTTGAGGTGGTGAACCCGCATAGGTAATTTCAACTGTTGTACTATTTCCGGTTGTTAATGTAGATGGTAAATTAATATTTAATTCATAATTACTTTGGTTGAAAGTAAGATTTGAACTATTCATTGTTACCGAACTTACAACTAAAGCAGTTGCCATATCAAAAGTTACAACATCCATATTAGACAAAGCGGTAAATGTAGTTTTAACAATACCACTAATGTAAGGTGTTGTATTGTTTGGGTTTACTGTAAAACGTAATTCGTGATACGTTACATCATAATTTTGAGTATTGGGATTTACTCTGAGATTTTGCAACGAAGAGGCGGATTTCATTTCCGCTTCTATCATTCTATCAAATTCAGCATTATCAGTTTGGGCAAAGCCAATTAAACCAAATAAGATTAAGAAACTTAAGGTAATTTTTTTCATTTTGTGTAGGTTATAAGATTTTGGGGGCAACTTTTAAGTAATTTAACTTTATTAAAACCTAATAGAATTAAGCTTAAAATTATCAATTTACATAAAAATCAAGCGAATATACAATAATATCTTTATTTTAATAAAGCTTTTCATAAGAATTTCATCAATTTACAAAAACGCATAAGTGAAATTGTTTTTTATGTATTATCTGAATCCAATTTCTTAAATTTGCATCCTTAAAATCCTATATATTATGTTACAGATAGCGTACATTAGAGAAAACAAAGATGAAGTAGTAAAACGATTAGCTAAGAAAAACTTAGATGCTAAAAATGCGATTGAAGAAGTTATCGCATTAGACGAAAAAAGAAGAGCAACTCAAGTGGAATTAGATACTATTAAATCCGAGTCGAATAAGCTATCCAAAGATATTGGTGATTTAATGAAAAGTGGCGAAAAAGCAAAAGCTGAAATCTTAAAAGAAAAATCAGTTCAACTTCGTGAAAAAGACAAAGAATTAACCGAAGTTTTAAATGCTTTTGCATCAAAATTACAAGAGGAATTATACAAATTACCTAATTTACCAGCCGACATCGTTCCAGAAGGAAAAACTCCTGAAGAAAATCTAAACGTTTTTCAAGAAGGCGATATTCCAAAATTACACGAAGGCGCTTTACCTCACTGGGAATTAGCAAAAAAATACGATTTAATTGATTTCGAACTAGGCGTTAAAATCACTGGAGCAGGTTTCCCTGTTTACAAAGGAAAAGGTGCTAAATTACAACGTGCTTTAATCACTTATTTCTTAGACAAAAATACGGATGCAGGTTATCAAGAATACCAAGTTCCACATTTAGTAAACGAAGCTTCTGGTTTTGGAACAGGACAATTACCTGATAAAGAAGGTCAAATGTACCACGTAGGTGTTGATGATTTGTATTTAATTCCAACAGCTGAAGTTCCAGTGACCAATATCTTTAGAGATGTTTTATTAAACGAAAATGATTTACCAGTTCTTTGCACAGGATATACGCCTTGTTTTCGTCGTGAGGCAGGTTCATATGGCGCTCACGTTCGTGGTTTAAATCGTTTACACCAATTTGACAAAGTAGAAATCGTTCGCATTGAACATCCTGACAAATCTTACGAAGCGTTAGATGGCATGGTAGAACACGTAAAAGGAATTTTACAAGAATTAAAATTACCTTACAGAATCTTAAGATTATGTGGTGGTGATATGAGTTTTGCTTCTGCTTTAACGTATGATTTCGAAGTATATTCAACTGCTCAAGAGCGTTGGTTAGAAATTAGTTCTGTTTCTAATTTTGAAACCTTCCAAGCGAATCGTTTAAAATTACGTTTCAAAGACAAAGAAGGTAAAAACCAATTGGCACACACGCTGAACGGAAGTTCATTAGCGTTACCAAGAGTATTAGCTGGAATTTTAGAGAACTACCAAACACCAGAAGGCATCGTAGTTCCTGAAGTTTTAAGAAAATATACTGGATTTGATATCATTAACTAAACGTTAATCTTTATAAAATAATGTACTAATTTGACGCTAAAAAGTGTTACTTTAGTACATTATTTGTTTTATTTATGTTGCAAAAAATAGCTTTTTTCATCTTGTTTTTGTCCTCGTTTTGGGTTTCGGCGCAGAATGAGGAATTGGCTATGGACTATTTTGAAAAAGGCGAATTTCAAAAAGCACTCACTTTATTTGAGGAAATTTCGACCAAACAACCTTCGAATTATTTCTTTTTTCAAAGAGTAATTGATTGCTACCAACAATTACAACAATACGATAAAGCAGAAAACGCCATTACCAAACGAAAAGACAAATACAATCAACCTTTATTGTATATTGAATTAGGTTACAATTATCAACTTCAAAAAGACACCGAAAAAGCGGATAAAAATTACGAATTAGCCATTCAAGAAGTTGAAAAAGAGCCAAATTATGCCTACCAAGTAGCTAATTCCTTTGAGAAAAAAGTATTATTGACTTGGGCATTAAAAACCTATGAAACCGCGCAAAAGAAAAACCCAAATCTAAATTTCGATTACCAAACCGCCATGATTCAAGGACAATTAGGTAATTTGGAAGTTATGCTGAATAAACTATTAGATTACGGTTTCAATACACCTGACGGAACTCCGATGGTTCAAAATCAGTTGACCCGATACTTAATGGACGATTCCGATGGTTCTTTTGCATCTACTATTCGAAAAAACTTATTGCTTAGAACCCAAAAATCGCAAGATGTGTATTGGAACCAATTTTTGAGTTGGTTTTTTGTGCAGCAAAAAGAATACGGAAAAGCCTTTATTCAAGAGAAAGCGGTTTACAAGAGAAATCCTGAAACCATTTATAATATAATAATTCTAGGAAAATTAGCTGTCGAAGAAAATCAGCACGAAGATGCTAAAACTATTTTTCAATTTATCTTAGATAATTCAACCGATCCGCAACTTCATCTTGAAGCTTATGATTTTCTTTTATCTTCTCGAATAGAAAATGCTCTTCCTAATGAATATCAAGAAATATATAGTAATTTGAACAACGTTTTGGGAAAGTATCATCAAAATCCTTATCTAACAAAAATTGTTTTACTAACAGCTAGATTTGAAGCATTTTATTTAAATAATTCGGAGGCTGCAAAAAAAAGGCTTAATGACTATTTAAACAACACTTTAAACATAAGAGAACAATCAAAAGTAAAAATGGAATTGGCGGATATTATGGTGTATGACGAAAAATTCAATCAAGCTATTTTGTATTACGCACAAGTAGAAGACAATTTGAAAAATGATGTTTTGGCTCACGAAGCTAGTTTAAAATTAGCAAAAGCTAACTTCTATAAAAAGGATTTCGATTGGACTTTGCAACAAGTAAAAGTTTTGAAACAATCGCCAAGTTTGTTAATTGCAAATGATGCAATTGAAATGTTTTTGCTGATTCAAGATAATTCTGCCGAAGATAGCTTACGAATTGCACTTCAAGCCTATTCAATAGCGGATTTGAAATTGTATCAGAATAAAAAAGAAGAAGCACTTCAACTCTTTTTAGCCATTTTACAAAAACACAAAGGCGAAAGCATCGAAGAAGGAACCTTGTTCAAGGTCGGAAAAATTTACGAAGAAAAAGGAGATTTCAATAAAGCTTTGACATATTATCAGAACATATTGGACAATCACAAAGACGGAATTTATAGAGATGAAGCTTTATTCTTTTCGGCAGAGATTTATAGAAAACATCTTTTAGACAACGAAAAAGCAAAAGCATTATACGAAAAAATAGTTTTAGAACATCCCGATAGTTTGTATTATACCGAAAGCAGAAAGCAATACAGAACGTTGCGAGGTGATTCGACAATTTGATTTTACACAGAGATTCACAGAGATCCTTTTCCTAACTTTGTATTGAGGTGAGATACACAGAGACATTTAGTTTTATTATATTAAAGTAGGGTTTTGAATTTATTCTTTGCGACCTTTGCGAAAAACTTAGCGTTCTTTGCGTTAAAATATTGAACTTGAAATTTATTAAAAATGATTATATACAACGTAACCATAAACGTAGACGAAAGCATTCATTACGCTTGGTTAAAATGGATGCAAAACAAACATATTAACGATGTTTTAGCAACCGGTTTATTTACCAATGCTAAAATGGTAAAGGTTTTAGTGGAAGAAGAAATGGGAGGCACCACCTATGCCGTTCAATATTTTACCGATTCTAGAGCGAAATTAGAAGACTATTACAAAAATCACGCACCAAGATTACGCCAAGAAGGCTTACAACTTTTTGCGGACAAAATGTTAGCTTTTAGAACGGAGTTAGAAGTGATGGAAGAATTCTACGGAGAAACGAATTGAAGTGGACAAAAAAGCAAAAAATATATTATTTAAAACCTACTGGTCATCAGCTGGATGGATAAGTGACAAAAATCGTAAAATCGACCCAGAAGAATTTGAGTACGCAAAAGAAAAAGGATTAATGTTTGATCCTGTTACATTATCAAAATCAGAATTAATTTCTAAACTTGAAAATGTAATTCAAGCTATCCCAAAGAAAAAGATTACCGATGCTTTTCTATGTAGCTTAACGAATAAACGTCTAGATTGGCGATCTGGTCTTGCAAGCTATGAAAATGCAAAACGACTTATAAATAACAAAACCATTGATGATTATTTCTATGGTCATGGTAAAAATGTAGATTTAAATATTTTAAATTTTGAAAGAATAAAATGGGGAGGTGTAAGGCATTTTCAAGGACTTTACAATTGGCTTGATTTGAGTCAACTTGAAAAAGAAATCATTCCAAAACCCTCAAAAGAAGATATTGAAGTTTTTAAAAATTTAGTGAAAGCTATTGATAATTCTGAGTTTAGTGAAACACCTAGTAAATTACGTGATCGATTATCTGAAACTTTCAAAGGATCAAAAAATGAGAGACATAATCTGATTGAGATTTTAAGTTGTTCAGATATTTTAAAACCTTTACGCTTTGATAGAAAAGAACCAGGAAAACATGACTGGACTTTTGCATTAAATTGGCGCGGTGAAGACAAATATGATAGAAAAAAAGTAAATGAAATATTTGAATTTTATGATGTTTAGATAATAAATATCTTAAATTCAATTAAAAGATTCCCGATTGCTCGGGAGTAAAAAAGGAAGATACATGGAAAAAGTAACCGCAAAAAAGCACTTAGGACAACATTTCCTAAAAGACGAAAGCATCGCAAAGGATATTGCCGACTCACTTTCGCTAGAAGGCTATTCTAAAATTTTGGAAATTGGTCCAGGAATGGGTGTTTTAACCAAATATTTATTAGACAAACCAACCGAAACCTTTGTAATTGAAATCGATAAAGAATCGGTGGAATATTTGGGCGTTCATTATCCAAAATTGGAAAATCACATTATTTCGAAAGATTTTTTAAAATACAATTTAAACGAAGTTTTCAATGGCGAACCTTTTGCCATCATTGGAAATTTTCCGTACAATATTTCGACACAAATTGTATTCAAAACCTTAGAAATGCGCGATCAAATTCCGGAATTTGCAGGAATGTTTCAAAAAGAAGTGGCGGAAAGAATTTGCGAGAAAAAAGGAAGTAAAACCTACGGAATTTTATCGGTTTTAACCCAAGCTTTTTATGAAGCAGAATATTTATTTACAGTTCCGCCAAGTGTTTTTAATCCGCCACCAAAAGTAGATTCAGGTGTGCTGCGATTAAGAAGAAAAGCAGATTATTCATTACCATGTGATGAAAAATTATTCTTCCGAGTAGTAAAAACTGCTTTTCAACAAAGAAGAAAAACCTTGCGAAACAGCTTAAAATCGTTCAATTTTTCTGATAATTTAAAATTAGACACTATCTTTGACCTCCGTCCGGAACAATTGACGGTGGAACAATTTATAGATATTACCCAAAAAATAGCAGCCGATGGAGTTTAAAATCAGCAGAGAGTTTCTATCTGAAATAGAACAACTTATAAGTGAAAACAAGTCGCAAGAATTACTTTTGCTTCTTGAAGATATTCACTTTGCTGATATTGCCGAAATCATGGAAGAACTCGATGATTATGGCGCTGGTTATATTTTTAACACCTTAGATTCTGAAAAAACAGCAGAGATTCTGTTAGAATTAGACGAAGAAGTTCGTGAAAAAATCTTAAAAAACCTTTCCCCAAAAGAAATTGCAGAAGAGCTTGATGAATTAAGCACCGACGACGCTGCCGACATTATTGCCGAGTTACCACAACACAAAAAAGAGCAAGTAATTTCGGAATTAGAAGACGTTGAACACGCCAAAGACATTGTAGATTTATTACGTTACGATGAAGATTCTGCTGGTGGTTTGATGGGAAAAGAGTTGGTAAAAGTCAACGAAAACTGGAACGTTTTAACTTGCGTAAAAGAAATGCGCGCACAAGCTGAAAATGTTTCAAGAGTACATTCAATATATGTAGTTGATGATGAAGAACGATTAAAAGGTCGTTTATCATTAAAAGATTTATTAACTACCTCAACAAAAACACCTATTAGCGATGTTTACATCAAAAAAGTAGATTACGTAAAAGTAGATACAAAAGATGTAGAAGTTGCCCGAATCATGCAAAAATACGACTTGGAAGCCATTCCTGTTGTGGATGAATTAGGTCGTTTAGTTGGCCGCATTACCATTGACGATATTATTGATGTCATCAAAGAAGAAGCCGACAAAGATTACCAGTTAGCAGCGGGTATCTCGCAAGACGTGGAGGCCGATGATAGTATTTTAGAACTAACAAAAGCACGTTTGCCTTGGTTGGTTTTAGCTTTATTTGGTGGATTTATTTCCGTACACGTTTTAGGGATTTTCGAACCAGTAATGGAATTACATCCTGAATTATTTTTCTTTACACCACTTATCGCAGCGATGGCTGGAAATGTTGGAGTACAATCTTCTGCGATTATTGTGCAAGGTTTGGCAAACAACACTATTATTGGTCCTGTTGTAGAACGATTATTAAAAGAACTTTCATTGAGTTTATTAAACGGAGTTATTCTTTCTGTGATTTTATTAGCAGGTAGTTATTTTTTATTAGGTTACGAAATCCATGTTGGTTATACGGTTTCAATTGCTTTACTTTCGGTAATTATTATGGCGTCGTTAATCGGAACTTTTATCCCAATTATCTTAAATAAATATGGAGTTGACCCTGCATTAGCAACAGGTCCGTTTATTACTACTAGTAACGATATCTTAGGGATTTTGACCTATTTTACGATTGCTAAGATTATTTTGGGAATTTAATTTCACTTACTTCCCAACCTTTTGTATTTTATTTCACTCTATACTAGAAACACTAAAGTTTATAGAGATGAAAAAAATAATTTTGACATTCCTTTTGTTAACCTCAATAGCGTCATTTTCACAAGAAGAAACTAAAGAGCGCTTCTTATTTGAAAAAAAACTAAATCTAGCTACTAAAAATGATTCTATTTCCAAGCACATAAAAAATATTGAAGAAATTTCGATTTCAGCAAATACTGATTCTTTGTCATCTGACTCAAAATGGGAGCTTTTATATTTGCACCAAACAGGATGGCAAGAATCAATGCCAAATAATCCTCATAAAAAAATAATTTGTACATCGGAAAACGAAACAATGTCGTTACTGGTAAAGATTTAAAAGACTTTTTTCAATCAATCGGTCAAAAAGAAATTGTATTTAATCAACTCCCGTCTGAATTATCCTACATGAATAGAGAAGCTCCTTTAAATGGAAAATTCACAATTATATTTCTAAAAAACAATCACATTACTTTACAATATATTCACAGCTATCCTAACGGAAATCAATCGAGTTGGTTTAGAAAAACAAATTATTATTTAAAAAGAATTAACTAAAAACTATATCAAATGAAAAGAATATTTTCACTATTAATCGTTCTGGTGTCAGCAATCACATTTGCTCAAAAACCAATTTTTACTTCGGCCAAAATTAAAAGCGCCACTATTTATAGTAATTCTGCAGAATTAAACCACACAGCTTCGGCTACAATTCCTTCTGGAACTAGCGAAATTGTTATTAAAAATGTAGCGGATTATGTCAATGAGAATACCATTCAAATTGGTGCTCCAGCTAATGTTACGGTTTTATCGGTTCAGTTTACACGAAATTTTATTTCGGAATATGAAATTGACGAAAGTAATCCGATGATTAAAAAGGTACGTGATAGTATTGTTCTTATCGAAAAAGAAATGGGAAAAATTGCCAATGAAAAAGTTTCCTATTCCAAAACCATTGATTTATTAGATAAAAATCAAAACGTTGCTGGGCAAAATTCGGGTTTGAATGTCACCGAATTAATCAAACTAGTAGATTATTATCGAGCGAAAAGAAATGAATTGAGCAATTTGGTTGATGTTCTTATTGAAAAAGAGAACAAGTTAAAAGACAAACTTTCAAAACTGAATTCTAAGTTAGAATTGAATACTCAAAAACAAGAAAAAACCTCACAAGGAAAATTAGTGTTACAAGTTATGACTGATGTTGCAAGCTCGGTAAATTTGGACATCAATTACCTAACCAACAATGCTTCATGGTCGCCATTTTATGATTTGCGTGCGGACAATATCAACTCGCCAATCAACTTAATGTACAAAGCAAAAGTGGTGCAAAACACAGGAATCGATTGGAAAAAAGTAAAACTAACACTTTCAAGCGGTAATCCAAATCAAAATAACACAGCTCCTATTTTACAAGCTTGGTTTTTAAGATATGGTTATCCAAGAACTTATAACAATAGTAATGTAGTTATGAATTCTGTAGCGATAAGAGGAGCTGTTTCATATGATAAAAAAGTGGAAATGGACGAATCTTCCATCTCAAACTACACGACAATCAACGAAAACCAATTAAATGTTTCTTTTGATATTGATATTCCTTATGATATTTTATCCAATGGAAAAGCGCATAGTGTAGCCTTGAAAGATTTAAAATTACCAGCAACTTATAAATACTATGCAGTTCCAAAAGTAGAAAAAGAAGCCTTTTTATTAGCTGAAATTAGCGAATATTCTAAATTCAATTTATTACCTGGGGAAGCCAATATTATTTTCGAAGGCATGTATGTAGGCAAAACCATGATTAATCCAAATCAAACTTCAGATACTTTGAATTTGAGTATGGGAAGAGATAAAAAAATCGCCATCAAACGTGAAAAAATCGCAGATAAATCGGGAACTAAATTCTTATCAGGTTATAAAGAGCAAACGTTTACTTATGATATCACGATAAAAAACAACAAAAAAGAAGCGATTGAAATGTTGTTAAAAGATCAATATCCAATTAGCACCGATAAAGAAATTACTATAGAATTGTTAGACAACGGAAAAGCAAAAGCAAACCCAGAAACCGGAATTCTAACTTGGGATGTAAAACTTGGTGCTGGAGAAACCAAGAAATTCAGAATAAGTTATAAGGTCAAATATCCGAAGGATAAGTTTATAGATAATTTGTAAAAAAACACTTTGTCAAGCTGAACTCGTTTCAGCTTCTCAAACTGGATTCTGAAACAATCCCGAAGTTTCGGGACAGAATGACAAAAAATCAGTGTTCAGTTATAAGTGTTCAGTATACAACTGAATACTTATAACTGAACACTGATTACTTTTTTTAAGGCGCTGGATTTGGAATTAATTCCTGAATTTTTTCAATTTCAGCAATAATTTCGTCAGATAAAATCGTGTCGAAAGCTTGAATGTTTTCTTGCAGTTGTTCCATCGTTGTAGCTCCAATAATCGTTGAAGTCACAAATTTTTGTCGATTCACAAAAGCAATTGCCATTTGGGTTAACGTTAAACCATTGGCTTCTGCTAATTCTTTGTATAATTTGGTTGCTTTGAAGCAGTTTTCATTGGTATAACGAACAAAATTTGGAAACAATTTCATACGAGAATTTTCTGGATATCCGTTTAAATATTTCCCAGATAAAAATCCGAAACCTAATGGCGAATACGCTAACAACCCAACATTTTCTCGCATTCCAATTTCTGACAGACCAACTTCATACAATCGGTTCAATAACGAAAATGGATTTTGTATTGTAGCGATTCTTGGCAAACCGTGTTTCTCGCTTTCCATCAAAAAACGCATCACACCCCACGGATTTTCATTTGAAAGTCCAATATGTTTGATTTTTCCTTCTTTGATTAATCCATCGTAAACTGTTAATACATCAAAAATATTATCTTGCCATTTTGGATCTAATTCCTGAACACCACGCTTTTGAAACATGTTCATTACACGCTCTGGCCAATGCATTTGATATAAATCGATATAATCGGTTTGAAGGTTTTTTAAACTTAATTCAACCGCTTCGTGAATACTTTTCTTTGAAAAATCCAATGGCTGACGAATGTATTCCATTCCACGATTTGGTCCTGCAATTTTAGTAGCTAAAACTAATTTCTCACGCTCCGAAGTTCCGATTTTCTTAATCCAAGTTCCGATGTGACGCTCTGTACTTCCGAAGATTTGAGCGTTACCTCCAATTGGGTACATCTCAGCAGTATCAATAAAATTGATTCCTTTTTCAATAGCATAATCCAATTGACTGTGCGATTCATTTTCGGAATTTTGATTTCCAAAAGTCATCGTTCCTAAACAGATTTTACTGACTTTTAGTTCGGTATTAGGTAGTGTTGTATAGTTCATTTCGGAATTTGAAAATTTAAAATCCAAAGTTACAAAGTTTAAACCAAAGAAAAAGGCTTGAATTTAGAACTCAAGCCTTTTTATCAATCTTTTATAAAATGTTATAGTTCATTCAACATTTTAGAAATCTCATCTAACTTAGGTGTTAAGATAATTTCGATTCTTCTGTTTTTTGCTTTTCCTTCTGCTGTTTCATTGCTCATTAAAGGAGCATATTCACCACGACCTGCAGCTGTTAAGTTTTCTTTCTTCACTTTAGCATTCGCAGATAAAATATTTACGATTGCTGTAGCACGTTTTGTAGACAAATCCCAGTTGTTTTCAACTCCACCACCAATTGTTCCAGTAATTTTATCATTATCGGTATGGCCTTCAATTAAAACAGAAATATCTGGATTATCACCTAACACTTTCCCCACTAAATCCACTGCTTTTTTACCTTCTGACCCAACTGTCCAACTTCCTGATTCGAAAAGCAATTTGTTTTCCATAGAAACATATACTTTTCCATCTTTTTCCGTTACAGTTAAACCTTTTCCTTCAAATGCTTTCAACGATTTAGACAATGTTTCTTTTAATTTTTTCATTGCTGCTTCTTTGTCGGCCATCATTTTTTCTAATTCTGCTAAACGAGTTGACGAAGCTTCTAAATCTTTTTTCAATTTATTTAAACGGTCTTGCTCTGCTGCTAAAGCTTTTTGCTTGGCTTCTAGCTCAGCTAACAATTGTCTGTTTTTATTAATATTGGCTTCTAAAGCATCGTTGCTATCTTTTTCAAGTGCTGCGTAAGACGCTTTCAAATTATCTAAACTCTTTTTTGTTGCTGCATAATCTGCCGCCAATTTATCACGTTCTGCTTTGGTTTTGTCTAATTCAGTTTGTAAATTATTCTTGTCTAGCTCTAACTGATTTTTATCTGTTTTTAACAAGCCGTTTTCATCTGATAAAGCATTGTGTTCTTTCTTTAAATCGGCATATTTGTTTTCTAAATCTTGGTAGATTTTTTTAGAAACACATGAAGTAGTTAAACTCAAAACTACACAAGCAAGGGCAAATTTTCTAATCATTAGTATTATCGTTTTTATAATTGATTTTTTGGTTTCAAGTTTCAAGTTTTTGTTTTGACGTTGATCTTTGAACTTGTTCTTGAATTTGAATTTGTTCTTATTTTATTTCTACTAAAACCGGACAATGGTCAGAATGTTTGGCTTCTGGCAAAATTAATGCTCTTTGAATTTTATCTTTCAAAGGTTCGGCTGCCAAACAATAATCAATTCTCCAACCTTTATTATTATTTCGAGCATTAGCTCTGTAACTCCACCAACTGTAATTGTGTGGTTCTTTGTTTAAATGGCGAAAGGTATCGATAAATCCACTTTTCATAAAACCGTCTAACCAAGCGCGCTCTTCGGGTAAAAAACCTGAAATTTTTGCATTTCTAATTGGATCATGAATATCGATTGCTTCATGACAAATGTTATAATCACCACAAATTACCAAGTTTGGAACTTCTTTTTTTAACTCATTTACATAGTTTTGAAAATCGTCCATGTACATAAATTTATGTTCTAATCTATCAATATTTGTGCCAGATGGAAGATACAAACTCATAACAGAAACGTCTTCAAAATCTACACGCAAATTTCTTCCTTCAAAATCCATGTGCTGAATTCCTGTTCCGAAAACCACTTTTTTAGGTTCAATTTTAGACAAAACAGCAACACCACTATATCCTTTTTTCTCCGCTGGAAAATAATACTGGTACGGATAACCTGCTGCTTCGATTTCTAATTTTGGAATTTGGTCTTCCGTAGCTTTAATTTCTTGAAGACAAATAACATCGGGATTTGCTTGTTGCAACCATTCTAAAAAACCTTTGGTAATGGCGGCACGAATTCCGTTAACATTGTAAGATATGATTTTCATTTTCTACTCTAGCTTTTGACCAAATATAATAAAAAGGTTTTTAAAAATAAAGATTAGATTTCATCGAATTCATAATTCATTAACTATCAGGTCAGTAAAAAATATAACAAAATAGCTTTTTTTATTACCAAATGAAAAGTGCTGAAAATTCATCAAAATTCTTATCTTTGTTTCTTGCTCAATAAACAAAAATAAATGGGTTTAGTTACTGCTAAAGAAGTTGCAAAAGCGATAAATGCTGACAAATATGGGGTTTTCGGGACTTTCTCGGGCTGGTTGCTCATGAAAGTACTTAAGATTTCTACGCTGAACAAAATTTATGATAGAAACAAACATTTGAGTGAATTGGAATTCTTAAATGCTATTTTAGATGAATTCCAAATCAAATTTGAAATCCCAGAAGAAGATTTAAAACGTTTACCAAAAGACGGCGCATATATTACCATTTCAAACCATCCACTTGGCGGAATTGACGGCATTTTATTGTTGAAATTAATGTTAGAAAGAGAACCTAATTTCAAAATTATTGCCAATTTTCTATTGCATCGCATCGAACCGATGAAACCGTATATTATGCCGGTAAATCCGTTTGAAAATCATAAAGACGCCAAATCGAGCGTTGTTGGAATCAAAGAAACATTACGTCATTTAAGCGATGGAAAACCATTAGGAATGTTCCCTGCAGGAGAAGTTTCTACTTATAAAGACGGAAAGTTAGTAGTGGACAAACCTTGGGAAGAAGGCGCTATCAAAGTTATTCGTAAAGCACAAGTTCCAGTTGTACCAATTTATTTTCATGCTAAGAACAGTAAATTATTTTACTTCTTATCAAAGATTGATGATACGCTTAGAACGGCTAAATTACCAAGTGAATTATTAACTCAAAAAGACCGAGTGATTAAAGTTCGAATTGGGAAACCTATTTCGGTAGCAGAACAAAACGAATATCAAGATATTGAAGCATATGGAGATTTCTTACGCAAGAAAACATACATGCTTTCGAATGCTTTTGAAGATGAAAGTAAAATTAATTTGCCAAAATTAAGCATTCCAAAACCACCTAAACAAATTGCTAAACCAGCCAATCACGAGCAAATTTTAGAAGAAATGGCTTGTTTGAAAAAAGGTGATTATCGTTTATTACAAAGTAAAAATTATGAAGTTTACTTCGTAACGGCAGATAAAATTCCGAATATCTTACACGAAATTGGTCGTTTACGCGAAATTACATTTAGAGAAGTTGGAGAAGGAACAAATGAATCGTTAGATTTAGATGCTTACGATAAATATTATCACCATATGTTTTTGTGGGATGAAGACGCACAGTGTATTGCTGGTGCTTATCGTATGGGATTAGGTTCTCACATTTATCCAAAACATGGAATTGACGGTTTTTATTTGCATGAATTGTTCCGTTTTGAACCAGAGTTATATGATATGATGAGTAAATCTATCGAAATGGGTAGAGCATTTATCATCAAAGAATACCAAATGAAACCTATGCCTTTGTTCTTGTTATGGAAAGGAATTGTTCATACAACTTTACATTACCCAGAACATAAATATTTGATTGGTGGCGTAAGTATTAGTAATCAATTCTCTGATTTTTCAAAATCGTTGATGATTGAATTTATGAAGTCGCACTATTACGATCCGTATATTGCGCAATACGTTCATCCGAAAAAAGAATATAAAGTAAAACTGAAAGACGCTGACAAAGATTTCGTATTCAACGAAACTGAAGCCGATTTGAATAAGTTTGACAAGATAATTGATGAAGTAGAACCAGGAAATTTACGTTTACCGGTTTTAATTAAAAAATACATCAAACAAAACGCAAGAGTGGTAGCATTTAATGTTGACCCATTATTCAACAACTCGGTTGATGGTTTAATGTACATTAAAATTGCCGATTTACCAGAAAGCACCGTAAAACCCGTTATGGAAGAATTTCAAGCGGAATTGGAAAGAAAAGAGAAAGGCTAATCGATTTGATTAGCCTTTCTCTTTTAATAATTAAGTTCTACTTTTTAACCTCAACAACAGTTGTATTTGCAATAATATCGCCCAAACGTTGATTTTTACTTGAATTTTTAATAGTCAAAATTCCAATAATTCCAAAAGGAAACATATCAATTGGGTCGAATAAATGTCTTGTGATAGATTGACCAAAAGTTAATTCACCATTATTTGATGTTAATGATTTAGGTTTTAAATTCATAATCGAATTTCCTAATGTAGCGCCAAAGAAAACTTCTGTCAATACAATAATTGTAAACCACATAATAAACGGAACAATTGCTGCTATTCCAGTAACTGAGAAACCTCCTTCATTATTTTGTTCACCAAACGAATAAAGATAAGCAAAGATTAAAGAGTACAAAAGCACATAATCTATTAACCCAGCAACAAATCTTCTTCCGATATTCTTTTTATTTCCTAATTGGTTCATAATTAAAAATTACATTTCACTATCCTCAACTTTTTCCTTAAAATCCTCCCAAGCTTCTTTAGTTAAAATAGGTTTTGATTCTATCTTTTTACCTTTTAAATAATTCAAAATGGTTTTGGCTCTGGCTTCTGATTCGGGATGAGTGGAAACCCAATAGGTGTATTTGTGTAACTCATTATCAACAGATAATTCGTATAGAAAATCAGCAAATGGTCTTGGATCGATATTCGCGTTAAGCAAATATTTTACGCTTTGCATGTCGGCTTCCGTTTCTAAACTTCTGTCGTAGGCTGATGATGAAAGTGTTTTTAAAATTTCACTTAAAACTGCACCATTAGAACCTGTTGTAATAGATAATAAAACCGAAAGACCAATTTCTTTCGATAGCTTTTTCATCACATGATTGCCTTCAATATGCGCAATTTCGTGACCTAAAACTCCTAATAATGCTTGCTCATTCTTACATTCTTTTATCAAACCTGTATAAACCACCAAATGATTATCGGGCATTGCAAAAGCGTTTACTTCATCTTTATCAATAATGTGAACTTTTAAACTATCTCTTTCAATACCGTTTTCCTTGCAAATAGGCAACAACAAAGAATCCAATGTATTCACAATCGAATCATCAAAAATAATGGTTTCGGTGTCTTCAATTTCGTCCCAAATAATATCACCAAGTGTTTTTTCAGTTCCAGTTTTAGCTTCTTTTACTTTAAAATGTTTCACAAAATCAATTTGCGATAACAACATCCAAACACCAAAAAATAGTGCTACAACGATTAATCCTTTACTTAATGTCTTCATTTGTTTTGCAAATTAAATTCGTAATATCTCCAAAAAAGAAGAATTCAGTATGTTGTCCTTTTCTTACTTTAGTTGCGATAATTAAGGTAGAGAAAAACTCAATTAAGTTAAAAATCACTAACGTAATAATGTACGCGAAGTAATAATTGGTCGCTGTTTCGTCATAAAATAAGACAGAAACCGTCCACCAAAAACCTGCGCTGTTGAAGAAAAACAAACCTAATTGAGAAACCAAAGCTTGTGTACAATGCCATTTTACAAACGCCGTACTTTTTCGGTTTCCTAAATAAAAGAAAATACTTGCCATTAAATTTAAAATAGGTAATGGCAAACCTCCAATTACGGCTACAAGTGACATCAAATAGCTGTTCGATGCACGTTCTAATTCCGATTCGTGAGGTTGATAATTAAATTTTGCTGTTGTAATCATAGATTTTTTTTAATGTTCCAAATCCAATTGGCTATTACCAGAATGATAAGTACAATTGCGACTTTTCGTTTTCTGATTATAGTTTCTATTTTTAAATAAGCGGTATAAAACGTTTCCTTTTTTTGAATGAAATCATAGCTAATCCATAAAGGAGCTACAATCATTATTAGCCCAACAATTATACCAAAAGGATTGATTAAAATTGCGGAAAGAAAATTTCCGTGTGAAAGTTGCATTACAGAACGTGTAGTTCCGCAAGAAGGACAAGGAACAGTGGTTACTTTTTTAAACAAACAAACGGTAAATTCTTGACTTTGAATTTCGTGTTCGTGTTGCAACGAAAAAAGCAACCAACTATACCCTACAAAACAAGCGAATAAAAGAAAAAGATATAGCTTGTTTTTATTCATTTTAGAACATAAAAGTTCTGTTGAATAATTCCATGTTTTTTTCTTTGGTAGCACCTTGAATTAAAAACCAATCCACGATAGCCCAAACTCCTAAACCACCACAAGTAAGTAATTTTCCAACACCCATTCCTGTATCACCGATATAAAAACGATCGATTCCGTAAGCTCCAGCAAAAATTGAAATTAATAAAGAAGTTGTTGGATCTTTAAATTGAAGTGTTTGCACCATTGGCCATTTATCATCGTCCATTTGTAATAAACGTTCTCTGATTGCATTTAATTGATGACCTTCGAAAAATTTGGCGTTCGTCATCATGAACATGTCTACTTTTTGTGATTCCATTGTAAAATTGTTTGTTTTAGTTGTCTCCTACTCGTAAGGCTTTTCGGATTCGCCATAAAATGCTAATATAAAAATATTTTCTTTATTAGTCGACAACTAAGTCAAATGTTACAAACATTATTGATAAATCTTACAAATCTTATCTACAATCGTTTGCGCTAATTTTTGATGACTTTCAAACGTCCAACCAGCAATATGTGGCGTCAACAGTACATTTTCAGCTTGTAAAAGATATTCAAAAGCGGCAGGTTTTTCACCTTCAAACAAAGTTTCAAAAGATAGTTTTTCGTATTCCAAAACATCTAAACCAGCACCTAAAATTTTTCCAGATTTCAAGGCTTCAACCAAATCGGCTGTTACAACCGAATTCCCTCTTGCCGTATTTATAAACCAAAACGGTTTTTTGAATTGATTAATAAAATCGGAATTTATCATTTTATCGGTTTCAGGTGTCCAAGGCGTATGTAAACTCAGAACATCAGCTCTTTCTTGAAGATCGGCTAATGAAACTTGAGTTGCATTGGCATCTCCTAAATTGGGTAAAATATCATAACATAAAACGGTTACATCAAATCCGCGTAATTTTTTAGCGAATGATTTTCCCATATTTCCATAACCGATAATTCCGATGGTTTTACCTTCTAATTCGTGTCCGCGATTATCTTCACGTTTCCATTGACCTGATTTAACTTCGTTATTGGCTTTATTCAAATTATTAAACAGCGACAACAATATTCCGATAGCGTGTTCGCCAACAGCATTTGCGTTTCCTTCTGGAGCAGCGATTAAATGAATTCCTTTCGCGGTAGCATAATCGCAATCGATACTTTCTAAGCCAGCACCAACACGAGCTATGAATTGTAAATTAGTCGCTTTATCTAAAAAGGTTTTATCAATTTTAAAGCGACTTCTAATAACAATTCCGTGATAGTTTTCAATTTTAGCTTCTACTTCTTGTTTAGATGAAGTAAAATCGGCTTCGTTTTGAAAACCCTCTTGTTTTAATTGCTCCCAAAGTAAGGGATGATTGCTGTCGATGTGAAGTATTTTGATGTTGGCTACATTCATTGTTTTCTATTGAAAGATAAAAGTACAAAATTGATTCAAAAAAAATGAGGTCATTTTGACCTCATTCTAATTTATAAGTTTAACCAAGATTCTGGATTTAGTGTTGTCGTATTTTGTAATACCAAAAACTTAATTACTGCACTACCTGAAGAATCGGTATGAATTTTTCCGATATTCTGTTTGATGGTCACTTTTTGACCTTTACTCACACTAACTGAAGATAAGTTCAAATAAACAGTGATAAAATCTCCGTGCTGAATGTAAACCGCTTTATTGTTTGCCGAAATTACCTGAACTTGTAACACTTCACCACCAAAAACCGCTCTTGCCGAAGCACCTGGTTTTGTAGAAATTTCAACACCACTGTTATGAATGGTTAAGTTTTTATGAACTGGATGCGGTTGATCGCCATGTTTTAATGAAATATAACCATCAACTACAGGCCAAGGTAATTTCCCTTTATTAGCTTTAAAATTATCTGAAACTACTTTTCCCTCAGCAGATAAAACAAATTTTGAAGCTTCTTTTGTTCCAGCTTTTGGAGCTGTTGTTCCTGTTTTAGCAGCATTTCTTTTATTAGCTTCTGCAATTTCTGCGGCAATTAATCTTTTAATTTTTGCATCAATATCTTTTGCTTCTTTTTGCTTCTTGCTAATTTCAGCTGTTAATTTCTTTTTATCTTTTTGAATTAGTTTTGCTAAACGTTCTTGTTCTTGCTTTTCTTTTTCTAATTCTTGCTTTTCTTTTTCGGTTTGCGCTAAAACAACTTCTTTTTCTTTTTTACTTTCAGATAATCGTTTTTCTGCAACTACTAATTTATTTTGCTTTTCTTTGATTTCCTCGCCTTGCATTTTTCTGAATCCTGCATATTGTTTCATGTACTGAATTCGTTTATAGGCCTGAAGAAAATTTTCAGCTGAAAGAACAAACATAATTCTACTTTGCTCATTTCTACTCTTGTATGATTTTACAATCATTTTTTCGTAGTCTTCTTTCAATACTTTTAATTCTCTATTTAATTTGTTCATTTCTAACTGAGTCAAATAAATTTCATCACTCAATAAACGCGTTTGCTTTGCTGTTGTATTAAGTAATTTTTGTCGTAATTGAATTAAGTTTTTTTGTTGACTAATTTGCTTTAAAACCGATTTTTCTTTCTTTTTCTCTGCTTCTAAACGCGATTTATTTTCTGAAATTTCTTTCAGAATTTGTGCTTTGCGCTCTTCTAACTTTTGCTGCTCTGAAGGTTGGGCAAAACATAGGCTTGTAATGAAAAAGAAAAATACGATTTTAATGAATTGGTTCATGCAATAAGGATTTTTACAAAGGTAGTTTTTTTACTTAAATAAAAAATTAATTGATTTCAACTGCGGTGTAACCACTAGGCACTGAATAAGGATAACTCAAATTCTCATTAAATGTTGTGTTCTTATATTCAATATCAATTGTTATTTTGTCTTTTTGTTCCGCTTTAATATTAATTTCATTTGGTAAAAACATACCTTTATCTTCTTTGAATGAAGGATAACGAATTTCTAAATTTCGGTTTTTACTAGCTTGATTTATCGTTTCTTTTTTCAACAAATAATTAGCGCCCTCAAAATAAAATTCTTTTGCAACATCAGAATCATTTGGCAACGACAACTTAAACATTTTTTCAACTACTTCAGAAACCCATTTGTCTTTAGTTAAATCGTCAATTGCTTTTCCAAGAAATAAATTTTGTACCTTATTGAAATCTAAATCTGTTCCTAACCAATTGCTTAACATACTGAAATCGCCTTCAAAATATGTGTTGTTTATCTTTTCATAATAGCTCACTTTTGTTGGAGTTATCATTGCTTTTGCCATTGGAATTCCTAAGAACTTAATGTTAATCCAAATGATTTCGTCTTTTTTTATACGAATATCGGCATTCATAGAATGCGATTGTTTCTCATCTTCGTATTTGGCGTTTGCTCTAATATTTAGCGTAGTAAAATCGTGTTCGTTTTTATAATGACCTTTGATTACTTTTGAAACTTCTGTATTTTCATTTGCAGCAGCTGTTGTTACAGATTGCTTTGATTTACATCCGATTAAAAAAACGACTAAAAAGGCTGATAATATTGACTTCATTTATTTTTGTAATTGCTTTAATTTGTTGGTATACGTTTCTTTTTTAACCTTGTCATTCAAATTTTCGCAACTGATAATTAATTGTTTGTAAAAATTAACATTGAAACGATTGTTGTAAATTCCAGATTCTGATGGATTAAATTCAACTACAAAATCCAAGCCGTTTTCTAAAATAGTTTTAGCTTTCTTATATTCCTTAAGTTGATTGTATCCTAAACCAGCATAAAAATAAAACCCAACTTGCGTTGGAAATGATTCCAAAAACTCTTCTGCTTTCTTGGTTACCGACTGAAAATCTTGCTTTTGAATTAATACTTCTAAATATAATTCCATCGCTTCTACATCATCGGAATTTCTTTTGATTCCATTCTCAAAATATTTCGAAGCATTTTCTAAATCATTCTTTTTCCAGAAAAATTTAGCTACTTCTTTGGCTACGTTGATTTCTTTATCATCGTTAAAATACGGAATCGCCTTATCGATATCTTTTAAATACGTAGGATTTTTAACAGCAAAAATTAAAAACTCATTAAAAACACGATGTTTGATTTTTAAATCCATTCTATCGTTATCCAAAACTTTAAACATCGATTTTGAAGCATTTTCACCATCGTTATTATTCAAATGAAATTTTACCAAACTTACATGCGCCCAATCGGAATTTGGGATTTCTTTTTCCAATTGTTTTGCCACTTCAAAGGCTTTATCTTCCTGATTGAAACTCGAGTATAAAACAATCAAATCGATGTAATTTTGTTCCTCTTTTGGATTCTTTTTAATCGCTTCTTCTAACTGTTCTTTTTGTGGTTTTGTATAGGCGTTTGATTCTTGAATCTTCAATTTATAGTATTCCATTGTGCTGGTCAACTTGGATTTCGATTCCATGTATTTCAACAACTCTAAAGCTTTTCCGTGTTGATTGGTGTTCATGTAAAGTGAAACTAAATCTTCTCTCATGTTACCATCAAACTCAATTAATTTCTCTACAATTGGGATTGATTTTTGATAATCTTTAGTTTGATAATACACATCATAAAGTCCGTTCCAATACCAACGTTGTTTATTGTCTAACTCAACTGCTTTTTTGAAGGCATTTTCCGCATCAACATAATTTTTCAGGCTCAAGTAATTCTTGCCCAATTCATATTGAAAAGCCGCATTTGTAGGTTCTTTTTCGATACATTTTTGAATCGCCACAATCGCTTTATCGTAATTTTCGATACCACGTTGTTTCATGGCTTCGTAAAAATTATTTTCCAATTGGTCGTCCATCAAAGCAATCGCATCGGGATTATCTTGTGCGAGCAAGTGATTCCCAAAACTGAAAAGCAGGAACGCCAAAAAAGCTATGTGTTTATTCTTTATCATCTATTCTAAAACCGAATAATCTCCGATACTAATACTTGTAAAATTGCCATCAAAATTCACGTGATTTCCTATCATCGCATTATCTAGATTGGCATTTTTAATATGAGCGTGAGTTTGAATCAAACTATTTTTTATAGTTGAATCAATAACGTGACATCCTTTTCCTAATGAAACATTTGGTCCAACTGTTGTATTAATCAACACCACATCTTCTGCAATAGAACAAGGTGGAATAATCGTTGCATTTTCCAATTTCACATCAGCCGAAACTAAATTTTCTCCGTCGTTGTGTAAAAAGCCTAACATTCTAGTGTTGGTTTCTACCGTTACATTCTTGTTTCCGCAATCCATCCACTCGTCTACTTGTCCTGGTACAAATTTCATGCCTTTTGCCATCATTTGTTTGATACCATCGTTAATTTGGTATTCGCCACCATGAATAATGTTGTTATCTAATACCGATTGCAATTCGTTTTTCAACACGGCAATGTCTTTAAAATAGTAAATTCCGATTACTGCTAAATCTGATACGAATTCTTTTGGTTTCTCTACCAATTCGATGATTTCGCCATTATCATTCAAGTTTACCACACCAAAAGCTTCTGGCTGATCCACTTGTTTTACCCAAATTACGCTATCGGCAGTTGTGTCTAAATCAAAATCAGCACGAATTAACGTATCTGCATACGCAATAACTGCTGGTCCAGATAAAGAATCCTTAGCACACATAATAGCATGACCCGTTCCTAATGCTTCGTTTTGATAGTAAATAGTTCCTCTTGCGCCTAACTTTTGAGCAATCGCAATTAAATCTTCTTCTACTTTTTCACCAAAACTCTCATGAATAATAAACGCCACTTCGTCTATTTTCTGATTTAAAACGCCTGCAATGTCTTCTACTAATCGGTGAACGATTGGTTTTCCTGCTACAGGAATTAATGGTTTTGGAATAGTTAAGGTATGTGGGCGAAGGCGTGAACCACGACCAGCCATTGGTACTATTATTTTCATGATATATTTTTATTTTAAACGCAAAGTTCGCAAAGGTTTTTCGCAAAGTTCGCTAAGATTCTATTTTGATATTTTTTCTGAACACTTTATACTTAAGACTTCGACTCCGCTCAGTCAGACAAACTGCTAACTGCGACTGAACACTGAACACTTTACTTCACTCCCGTGCTACCAAAACCGCCTTCTCCTCTTGAAGTTTCAGATAATTCTGTTACTTCAAGCCATTCTGCGCGTTCGTGTTTGGCAATGATTAATTGGGCGATGCGTTCTCCGTTTTCGATTACGAAATCTTCATTGGATAAATTTACTAAAATCACGCCAATTTCTCCACGGTAATCAGCATCAACTGTTCCTGGCGAGTTTAAAACTGTGATTCCTTTTTTTGCAGCCAAACCGCTTCTTGGACGTACTTGCGCTTCGTAACCTATTGGCAATTCAATGAAAAGTCCGGTTTTTACAATGGTTCTTTCTAATGATTTTAAAGTAATAGGTTCTGAAATATTTGCGCGTAAATCCATTCCTGCTGAAGCGATAGTTTCGTAGTTAGGTAAATCGTGATTGGATTTATTGATGATTTTGATTTGCATTTTTAATTCTATTTTTTTGGAACACAGATTTTAGAAATTGGAAAAATCCTTACTAAATCTATAATTCAAAGTTATTATTTTCTTCTGATAATCGTTAAAATGGTTTCTTTTTCGTTTCGGTATACAAAGTAAGCAAAAAACAAGATAGCTGCAATTCCGAAGACGTAAGTTTCACGTAAAATTGGTACATAAAATGAAATTCCCGAAAGCACGACCGCTAATCCCAAATAAGTGAAAATCGATTTTTTATCATACGGAATTGGATATTTCTTTTGTCCCATATAATACGAGATGAACATCATGGTTCCGTAAGCAAAAATAGTAGCAATTGCCGAACCCATATAACTTATGATTGGGATTAGAAGTAAATTTAAAACTAAAGTTACTATTGCTCCAACAATTGAAATATAAGCCCCAATTCTAGTTTTATCGATTAACTTGTACCAAACCGATAAATTCGTGTAAATGCCTAAAAAGAAATTGGCTAAAACTATTAGTGGCACAACATCCATCGCATCCCAATAAATGTCTTTTGGCACTAAAATTAATTTTAAAATATCAGCAAAAACTATAACGCCTAAGCAAATAAACGAACCAAAAATGACAAAATATTTGGTAATCGTAGCGTAGGTTTGAGGCGCATTTTCATTCTTAGCATGACTGAAGAAAAACGGTTCAATTCCTAAAGAATAAGCGGTTCGAAACAATACCATAAACATTCCGATTTTGTAACAAGCGGAATAGGCTCCAATATCTGCCATGTCGATATTCATCCAATCTAATAAGATTTTATCGAAATGTTCGTTGATGGCAAATGCAATTCCAGCTACTAAAATTGGTAAACCATATTGCATCATTTTCTTCCACAAATCGGTATCAAATTGCCATTTAATTTTGAAATAATCGGGTAAAACGAATAGTAATGTTACTAAACTTGCGATTAAACTTGATACGAAAATATAACCAATTTGAAAATCATCATGATAGATGGTTTGTATGAATGCATTAGAAGATTCGTTTGCGATATCGGGTAGAAAAATCAAGAAGAAAACGTTGCAAAGCAAATTAATCAAGACATTTGAAATCTTAATTATGGCATATTTTACAGGGCGACCTTCTGCTCTAATTTTAGAAAACGGAATAATCGCTAAAGCATCTAAAGCTAAAATCCAAATAGTAAAAACGACATATTCCACATTAATTTCTGACCAAAGCGCTAAGTCTTTTCGGAATAAAAGAAACAAAACTAAAAACCCTATCGTTGACCAAAAGAGTGAAATAGTGGAAGTTGAAATTACTTTACTTTTATCGTTTTCGGAATTATAAAATCGGAAAAAAGCGGTTTCCATTCCGTAAGATAAGATTACATTAAAGAAAACCAAATAAGAGAAAATAACGGAAACTTCACCCATTTTTTCTTTATCGGTAAGATAATAAACAAAAATTGGATTCAGGATAAAGCTGATAATTCTTGGCAAAACGGTTGCTATGCCATAAATCGCCGTTTGTTTAAAAAGACTTTTGTAAAGACTCAATTTCCTTTGGTTTTAGAATAACAAATGTAATTAAAACTTTGGTTTTGTCGAAGGATAAAGCAACATTGGTTTTTCTTTAACTTCTTTAATGGTTTGACGGATTTCTTTTCCGTTTTTTAAGAAGATTAAAATGGCTTCGTTTTCGGCTAATGTTAAGGCATTTTTAGGACTGGTGTAAATTTGGGAATCATCACCATCAAATTTTTGTTGATTGCCTTCGGTTTTTATTCTTGCCATGAAATGTAATGCATCTTGTTTTTCAAAAGGCACTTCGTAACCTCTGAAAATTACTTTCTTTAGTTCGATTTCTTCGCTTAATTCGGTTTTTAAATCTACATAAAAGTTGATACCGCTTCCACCACCACGAACACCCGCAACCCAAGTTTCATAAGATGCCGATAAATTATTTTCTTGTACAATTGTTTCTGTTGAATTGCAAGAGATTAATGTTGTGGCAATGAATAGATATAAAATATACTGAATCATGATAAATTTCGTTTTGATAAAGTTACTAAAATTATTATTGCAAAAAACAGTCCAAAACTATTGTTTAGGATAATATTTTAATACTTTCGCAAGACTATTTGTAAGATTATGACACGATATTTATTTATACTCCTTTTTGTTACTGTCAACACTTTTTCACAACAAAAAATTGAAACTAAAAAAGTTTCCTCAACCTTTTCAAAACATGGAATTACCATACAAGACGATTATGCTTGGCTAGAAAACGCTTCGGACAAAGAAGTTATCGATTGGGCAACTTTACAGAACAATATTTGCGAACAAAAACTTAATGAAGTAGTTAAAAATTATAATTTTTCATTTAAAATTAAAGATTATGATTATTTATCAACCAATGCTTTACCATCAAAGAAAGGGAAATTCTACTACAACACTTACCGAATTGATAAAAACAAGCAATCCGTTTTATATTATAGAGAAAACTTAAACGATTTAGGAAAACCGTTAGTTAATCCATATGACATATATAAGGATGAAAATATAGTATTATCGGGATATTATCCTTCTAAAAATTCAAAATACTTAGCTTTTAAAATTAGTTTAAACGGTAGTGACAGAAATGAAATTAAATTTAAAGACTTTGCCAACAAAAAATATCTTGATGATGTTTTAACCGATGTCAAATTTTCAAATGTGGCATGGAATGGAGATAAAGGAATTTTTTACAAAAGAAATTCCAACAAAGAATTTTTTGAAAAAGACTCTACCTATCAGTTATTCTATCATAAAATAGGTGATTTACAAAGTAAAGATCAATTGATTTTTGATACTTCTAACTCTAAATCAAATTTCAGTTTTTTTACAAAGGAAAATAAATTATATGTTATTGAAGAAAGTATCGATGGAACTACAAAAAATTTCTATTATAGTAATTTAACTAATGACTCTTTTCAATTCAATAATTTTATTAAAGATGACAAAAGAAATTTAGACTTTATTTCAATAATTAATGATACATTTTATTTCTCTGATGAAAAATACCCATGGGGAAATGTATGTCATTTTAACATAAATAATCCAACCGATATAAAAATTTTAATTCCTCAAACTTACACGCATTTACTATTAAACACTTTGTTTCTTGACAAATATATTATTTGTAAATATAAAAATTCAGGTAAATATTACATGAATTTTTATAATCATGAAGGAAAATTTATAAGAAAATTTGAGGCTCCTCATAGTATGGACTTTCAGGTTCGTTTTTATGATGAAAAAACAGATGAACTTTTTGTCACTTTTTACTCTTATACCATTTCTTCTTTAAACTATAAATTAAATATAACTACTGGAGCAAATGACATTTATTTTAATGATTATATTGTCCCTAAACCTACTTTGTTCCCTTTTTCATACTTTGAAACAAAAAACATAACCTATAAAAGCAGAGATAACAAAGACATTCCTATCGTTATCATTCATAAAAAAGGCATTGTATTAAATGGTGAAAATCCTACTTTATTAAAAGCATATGGAGGCTTTGGGAATGTTAATAATCCAAAATACGATACTGGTTTATTACATTTTTTAGAAAAAGGTGGTATTTATGCTTACGCTGAAATAAGAGGTGGCGGTGAAAAAGGAAAAAACTGGCATGAAGAAGGCAGAAATCTTAAGAAAAACAATTCTTACAACGATTTCATCGACGCAGCTGAATTTTTAATTAATGAAAAATATACCAACCCAAATAAATTAGCCATTACTGGCGGATCTAACGGAGGGTTACTTGTAGGAGTTGCCATGACAAGAAGACCTGATTTGTTTAAAGTTGTAGTTCCTGTTGTGGGTGTTTTTGATTTAATAAAATTTGAAAATTACACAGTTGGTGAACATTGGAAAAAAGAATATGGAAATATCGAGATTAAAGAAGAATTTGAAAATATTTTATCTTTTTCACCCTTACACAACATAAAAGAAGATGTCAATTATCCAACAACTTTAATTATAACCTCTGAGAATGACGATAGAGTTCCACCTTTGCATTCTTATAAATTTGCCGCTAAACTTCAAAATAGATCAGCACAAAAAAACCCAATTTATCTTCAAATACAAGAAAAATCAGGTCATTATGGTAAAATTTCAAACTATGAGAAAAGAGTGAAACAAGAAAGCGAATTCTATAGTTTCATCTGGGAACATTTAAATAATTAATCCTTTAAATATTTCACAAAATGAAATCCTTTCGGAACAAATCCGTGATTCATGTAGAATTTTTGGGCGCCAAAATTGGTCGTATACGCATCTAAAGCAATCATATTACAATCTTCATCAATGGCTTTTTGATTGAGATAATTCGTCATAATACTTCCTATTCCTTTAGAACGAAAATCTTCATGTACGACCACATTATCCATTTCTAAGTATTTTCCGCACCACAATTTTGTTCCAATCCAAAATCCTGCCAAACCCATCGTGATTCCGTTTTCTGCTACAATAAGTTGTTTGTAATTGTGCGGAATCATTTTGTCTAGCAAATTCCCATAAATTTCAAGCGTATAATCAGGATACAATTGTTGGATGATAGGCAATTGCTCCAACATTTCGGCTTTAGTTCCTAATTCTATTAACTGTGACATTTTATTTTTGTAATAGATTTTCGTTGAATAAATTTAAAATTCTTCGGTATTCGTCAACCCAAGAATACGTTTCCGTAAAACCATGCGCTTCTACTGGAAATACGGCTAAATCCCAATCTTTCTTTCCTAATTCGATGAAACGTTGCGTTAATCGAACAATGTCTTGAAATTGTACGTTGTCGTCTACCATTCCGTGTAACATTAATAATTTGTCTTGTAAGTTGTTGGCGAAATAAATGGGAGAACTTTTCTTGTATGCTTCTGGGTCAGTTTCTGGGAAGTTCAAAATATTTGAAGTATAACCATGATTGTAATGCGCCCAATCGGTAACCGAACGTAATGCTGCACCAGCTTTGAATTCGCCTGGTTCTGTTAGTAACGCCATTAACGTGATAAATCCACCATATGAACCGCCGTAAATTCCAACACGGTTGGCATCAATTCCTAAATTTTGAACTAAATATTTCTTTCCATCTAAATGATCCGATAAATCTTTTCCGCCCATGTGACGATAGATTCCCGTTCTGAAATCACGACCATACCCATCGCTAGCTCTGTAATCAATGTCTAAAACCGTGTAACCTAAATCGGTTAGCAAATTGTGAAACATGAATTCTCTGTGATACGTGCTCCAATAATTGTGTGCGTTTTGCAAATATCCAGCACCGTGTACAAAAATGACTGCCGCTTTGTTCTTGTTCTCCACTTTTGGTTGGTACAAACGTGCGTAGATTGTCGTTCCATCTTCTGCTTTAAATGTGATAACTTCTGGTGTTTTCCAATTGTATTTTTTGAATTCTGGCGTAGTTGAAAACGTAATTTGTTTCAAATCAGCGTTGGGTTTATTAGCTCCAACGTATAATTCCCAAGGTTTGTTTTTATACGAATAACGTACTAAAAGCGTCTTTTCATCGGGAGATACTTCTACTTCGTAATTGCCATCATTCGTTAAAATTCCCGTCATTTTTTTAGAAGCGATGTCTAATTTGTAAAAACTTCTGTTTCCTGGATGTGTTGTCGTGGTAGTGATGTAAAATGATTTTTTATCGTTGGATAATTTTACTTCACGAACTTCCCAATTGCCTTTTGTTAACGCTTCTTTTTTCTTGGTTTTCAAATTATATGTGTACAAGTGTGAAAAACCTGTTGCTTCCGATTGAAAATAAAAAGTACCATTATCGATAAAACCTAAAGTTCCACCACTGAAACTGTAGCCTGGAATTCCAGGTCCACCAATCCATGCGTCGTCGTGTTGATGGTCTAATTCGGTGATTCTTCCTGAAGCTAAATCCAATTGTACAATCCAACGGTGTTTGTTGTCTTGACTTCTGATTTCTAACACGGCATTTTTTCCGTCTTTGCTATACACTGGACTTTGCATTACTACAGGAATATCGTATTCCGAATCGCCTTTTAAATCCTCATATTCTTGATAATATTTTGGCGCTTCTTTGATGCCTGATAAATTGGAAAACGAAACGTAATACGTAGTATCTTTTTCTACATTGAAAATTCCGAATTTATGTTTGCTGAAATTTTCTATTGAAACTTTTGCTCGTGCTTTTTCTTGACGTGTAAAGCCGTCAGCGGTGATGAAATTTTCAACATTTGTGGAAGCTTGACTTGGATAATCTGAAATTCTAAAGGTTACAAATTTTCCATCTGGTGAGGGTTTAATTTGCTCTAAAGACGATTTATCGTAATAGATTTCTTTTGGAAATTTCTCTTTTTTGGATTTGGATTTCGCTTCATACCAATCGTCTGCTTTTGCTTCATCACGAACAAATTGAAACAATTCTTTTTGTTGGTTTTTTAAGAACGAATCTTCTTCTTTCGATATTTTATTTTCTTTTCCCGATTTAAAATTAGTCAATTGAAGAATCGAAAAATCTTTAGTGTTGAATTGATATACATTGCGATTTTGCTGAAAGAAAATTACATCAGCATTCGCACTTCTTTCTACCGAGTTAATTCTATCGGCTAATTGAATGACTTTTTTAGTCTTTTTTGTGGATTTGGTATACGAATACAAAACCCCTTGATTCGTATAATACACCACATCATACTCTTTTTGCGCTGCCATGAAATCCAAATCGTAAATAGGATTTGAAGTTGTTACTTTTTGAGGTGTTTTTAATGTAGCATTCCAAAAATAAGTACTATTTCCTATTTCATTATTCGGGTTCCAATCAAATAAAACGGTTTGCCCATCGATTGACCAACGGTGATTATCAGGTTGGTGCCCGATGAATTCATTTCCTTTCATGATGTCTTCTAAACGAAGATTTTGAGCATTACCAAAAAAGATGAAAAGTAGTAAGAAGAAACAGCAATATTTTTTCATTGGAAAATAGTTTGTTACTTACAAATATACCAATAAAAGTAAATGAGGAAAAAAAGGTTTTGTTAAATGAATTTGTGTTTTGTGGATGATTTTAATATTCATGTGCTATTCCATTTATATAAAACCATTTTTCTCCTTTGTTCTTTTTAACTGTATCTCCTACTTTTATTAAATCAAAAATTTGATTATTTGAAATACTATATTTGCCGCCATCTACAAATATGCTTAAACCGCCTCTTTTACCCCAAGAATTATCCTGATGTTTAGAGTTCACAACACCTTCTATTAATTCATAATTCATAGAATTTTCGATAATTGCTGTCTGGTTTGACCTATTTACATAATTAATAAACACGTTTATCAATAAAATGATTATTAAAAAGTACAAAATATAAATAGTAATTGCTTTTAGATTTCTTTTAGATAAACTTAGCATATTATAGTGTTAAAAGAATTGATTTTTACTCTCCCAAATATAAAACAAAAAAATCCCGAATAAATCGGGACTTTTTAAATATTTTCTTGTCCTGAAAAAATCACTATCAACGTTTATTTTATCATTCCGAGCCTGCTAGGAATCTCCTAACCCTAAGCGCCCCACTAAACACAGTTTAGTCCACAACCCGAAACTCGTAACCTGAAGCAATAAAGTGAAACGCTCGGTGTAACTCTCTTAACGCAATCCACTTCAAAAGAAACTCGTTGTAGCTCGGTGTAAAAAATTAACCACACCCCAAAACCATCTACTCCACCACCAACTTACTACTAAAAACCACCACAGCACCTTGTTTCACCAAAACCAAATATACCCCAGCTGGATAAGCACTAACATTCAACTCATTAGTTCCTGAAAAAGAATTTAAAGCTACATTTTGAATCAACCTACCAGTTACATCAAAAACTTCAACAGTTGCATTAGCTACAGTTAAATCATATTGTAAGGTTACAATATCCTTTGCTGGATTAGGATACATTGTAAAAACATTTTCTTGTTGAAATTCAGTAGCACTTAAGGTAGCACAAAGTCCCGTCATTAGGGTAGGTACATAAACTGGATTTCCGACAGTGCCATTACCATATTGCCCCACTTGGTTATCTCCCCACGCCCAAACCGTACCATCTGATTTGGTAGCAATGGTAAATTGATCATCGCCAGAACCTCCAGAAACCACATCAACCCAGTCGGTATCAGTACCCACTTGAACAGGGATAAATTGATTAGTGGTGTTGCCTATTCCAAGCTGTCCTACATCATTAAGCCCCCATGCCCATAAGGTACCATCAGGTTTAATTCCAAAGGATACTTTCCATCCAGCAAATACTTTAGACCAAGTACTTGTACCGACTTGAGTTGGTGTGTCTCTATAATAGGATGAAGGGAAATTATCTCCAGTTTGTCCATATTCCCCCCCCCCCAAGACCACAAGGTGCCATTGGTTTTTAAGGCTAAAATATGGGCAACGCCAACATGAATACTAGCCCAATCGGTATCCGCATTCAATTGAGTAGGTATGCTTCGTGCCATAACAGTACTGTTACCTAATAAACCTCCAGTATTCAATCCCCACCCCCAAATAGTGCCATCATTTTTTAAAGCAAAAACTGTGGCACCCCAACTAGTTCCTTCAATATCCACCCAATGATTCGCTGTGCCAATTTGAATGGGAGTAAGTTGATTGGCACAACACGTATTATTCCCCATTTCATACTGATCATTTTGCCCCCAGCCCCAAATAGTGCCATCGGTTTTCAATCCAATGGTCATTTGAGTTGAAGCGGATATCTTTTGCCAATTAGAAGCAGTACCGATTTGTTGTAAAGTAGGATTTATTGTAGTTGTAGAACCATTACCTAATAGTCCGTACCTTCCATCTCCCATAGCCCATAAAGTACCATTATTTTTAATAATAAAAGTATTGTATGGGCCAGCACTTACTTTCAACCAATCAGTAGATGACCCTATTTGAAAAGAGGAAGAATTTATGGAATTGGTATTTCCTAAGTTTCCAGCATCGCTCTCACCCCAACCCCATAAAGTTCCATTTGATTTAATAGAGACAACATGATAGCTTCCTATCTGAAAACCATCAAAACATTGACCAAAAGTTGAAGCACATACCCATAAAAAGAATAAAGTAATTTTTTTAAGCATAATTCGTTAGTTTAAAAACAGGTACGCTAAAAACGTACCTGTTTAGGGTTATTCTATTTAATAATTAACTTGTTTTGCCATAAGAGAGTATCCGCTTGTTAAGAATCGTTTCTTTTATCACACTGAGCTAGTCGAAGTGTCTCCTAATTCTAGACACACGTCTAAACAGAGTTTAGTCCAGAACCCAAAACTCGTAACCTGAAGATATAAAGTGTAACGCCTCGGTGTAACTCTTTAATGACAAAGATTATCAAAAAAAGCTCGGTGTAGCTCGGTGTAAAAAAATTAACCACACCCCAAAACCATCTATTCCACCACCAACTTACTACTAGAAACCACCTCAGCTCCTTGCTTAACCAAAACCAAGTAAACCCCTGCAGGATAAGCACTCACATGCAACTCATTAGTTCCTGAAAAAGAATTCAAAGCCACATCATGAATCAACCTACCCGTTACATCATA
>NZ_QLMI01000003.1:0-401964 GCF_003259835.1 Flavobacterium aquaticum
TAATCTAATGTTACTAAATCCTTAGCAGGATTAGGATACATCGTAAAAACATTTTCTTGTTGAAATTCATCAGTACTTAAGGTAGCACAAAGCCCTGTCATTAGGGTAGGAACATAAACAGGATTTCCAACAGTACCATTACCATATTGCCCCACTTGGTTATCTCCCCACGCCCAAACCGTACCATCTGATTTGGTAGCAATGGTAAATTGATCATCGCCAGAACCTCCAGAAACCACATCAACCCAGTCGGTATCAGTACCCACTTGAACAGGGCTAAATTGATTAGTGGTGTTACCTATTCCTAATTGTCCTACATCATTAAGTCCCCAAGCCCAAAGAGTACCATCAGGTTTAATTCCAAAGGATACTTTCCAACCAGCAAATACTTTAGACCAAGTGTCAGTACCAACTTGTCTTGGATACGAACGATATAATGAAGGAGACAAACCATCACCAGTTTGTCCATATTCACCCCCCCCCCAAGACCACAAGGTGCCGTTTGTCTTTAAAGCTAAAATATGGGCAGCGCCAACATGAATACTCGCCCAATCAGTATCAGAATTTAATTGTGTAGGGACACTTCTTGCCATAACGGTATTATCGGCTAACAAACCTGCAAGATTCAATCCCCAACCCCAAATAGTGCCATCATTTTTTAAGGCAAAGGCAGAGGCGGCCAAACTAGTTTCAATATCCACCCAATGATTGGCTGAACCAATTTGAATGGGGGTAAGTTGATTGGCACAACACGTATTATTCCCCATTTCATATTGATCATTTTGCCCCCAGCCCCAAATGGTACCATCTGTTTTTAAACCAATGGTCATATCAGTCGATGCCGAAATTTTTTGCCAATTAGTAGCGGTACCTATTTGTTGTAAGGTGGGGTTTACCTGAGTTGTTGAACCATTACCTAATAGTCCAAATTCACTATTTCCGATTCCCCAAAGCGTACCATTAGTTTTGATGAAAAATGCGTTGGCAACACCTGCAAATGTTTTATGCCAATCAGTGTCTGTTGATAACTGAAAGGGTATTGGATTAGTCATATTTGTATTGCCTAATTGACCAAAGGAACTATATCCCCAACCCCATAAAGTTCCATCTGATTTGATAGATACAACATGATAACCAGAACTTCTCAAACTAAATTCATCAAAACATTGACTAAAACCCGGAACTGTTACCCATAAAAAGAATAATGTAAATTTTTTAAGCATAATTTCTTAGTTTAAAAACAGGTACGCTAAAAGCGTACCTGTTTAAGGTTATTCTATTTAATAATTAACTTGTTTTGCCATAAGATAGTATCTGCTTGTTTTACAACTAACATATACATACCTGCAGGATAAGAGTCAATCGATAAAGTAACTTCCTTATCAGCCGAAGATAAGGCTTTTTTAGCAATATTTCTTCCTGTCAAATCATAAATTTCTAAGGTGGCACCCTCTAATTCTAGAGAGTAAGAAAGGGTTACGGCTGTAACGGCAGGATTAGGATAAAGACTAAAACTAGTTGGGTTAGAATTAACTTCATTCTTATCTACACTAGCTATTTTTCCAGTAGAATCACAACCTGCAACATCAACATCAAATTTAGTGATACACAATTCATAACCTTCTTTATAAGGTACTGTTCCTTGCAAAATCCAAGTCAATACACCTCCGTTAAAAGGACTTTGTGGTATTACCGTTACCTGAATTACGTTTTGTCCTGGTTGTAAGGTAAACGAAGAAGGGAGGAGTACTACTTGATTCGTCTCTTCACTCAATGTTACTTGATAAGGAATTGTCATACCACTATAAATAACAAGGGTATACGTGTAAGAACAATAAGGGGTGTCGTTTTTCTCTACATCCTTAATTTCAACACGTTCAATTTTACATTGATCACATTTTGTAGTAGAATAATGTAAAGGTTCCGATTCCAAAGAACATAACCCTGTATTTATAGTTAAGGTGTAATCGGCATCTTTTATCAAAGTATATGGATTAGCATATGAATTGGAACCATGAGCATCAGATTGCGCATCCATATTCCAACTCCAAGTTTTTAATGGCAAACTAGGGCCTATCAAATAATTGGTCTCAGTAGAACAGTCTGTATAACATCCCGTAGGAAAAATCCAAATATAATTCTCTGGATTTTTAGGTACATCAATTTGAGTCGATGCACTACAACCACCAGCTGTAGCAGTTACTTTATAAGGACCTCCTTCGGTTACAGTTATTGTAGATCCTGTAGCTCCATTAGACCAATTAAAAGTAGAACTTCCAACAGCAGTTGCTGTAAGTTTTATAAGATAAGGATTACAACTAATAAGTTGAGGGGTAATAGTTACATTCTGTGGTGGTTGTACCACAGTCAATACAATACTCGTGGTTTGACTACAACCTTGAGCAGTAGCGGTAACTTCTAAGGTGTGATTGCCTACAGTTAAACCAGAGAATACAGGAGTCAATTGATTACTCCAAGCGGTTTGTACTACACCGTCTAATTTCCATGTAAGAGTAGTAGCACTAGTAATTGCTTGCAAAGAAAAATCGTCTCCTGCACACATAGTAGTAGTGCCAACAACCTTAATGCTAGGAGGAGTAATAAACATTGGAGATACACGTGAAGGAGTATTGTATTTACATTCATCGACATTAAGTACACGTACCCAATAAGCACCGTTTACATCAGTGCTCCAAGTAGGAACCGCAGTGGTTGCAACAACCGTATTGCCATTCATCCATTGATATTGCGTAGCGGTACATTCACTTAACGAGCTACTTGGCACATAATGCATAGTAACCTCATTACCCATACAAACGGTAGCATTAGTAGTAGTAATATCACCTCCAAAACAAGGCTCAGGGACAGTAATATCTAGTGGAAAGGTTCGCTCGCAACCCGAGGCATTTTTAACTGTAACTTGAATATGATGTACTCCCGAACTTGTAAATACACGGGTAGGTTGCTGCATAGTGTTTTGTGCTTCATCATCGTCAAAATCCCATAAAAAAGTATATCCAGTTAAGGGTAATCCAGCAAATCCAAATCTTACAGGCGAATCATGGCAATCTAAACTAGATAGCAAAACAATATTCAAATCAGGAATAGGTTGTAAACTAACAGTTACAATTTTTTCACATTCTGGTTGTGCCACACCATCTACAAATCCATTTACCTTAATTTTAAATTGGTAATTACCTGCAGGTATATTTGTTAAAGTAGCAGAAGTAGATTGCCAAGCACCTCCATTATAGCTGTATTCAAAAGAATGGGAAACTCCTGTTGCAGCTGCATAATAGCTTGTTTGGTCAAATAAAGTTACGTTAAAAGTATTATCATTACCACATGCAGAAGAATAAGAAAGATTAGCTACATAAGGCACCGTAATTTTTTTATAGGTTTGTAATTTAGAAAGTTCACCATCGCACATATAAAAAGTGTTATAAAACGTATGGTAAATTCCAGGTGTTACTATTAATGTAGAACCTTGTGATACAACTGGAAATGAAATAGGGCCTATTACTGTAAAATCTTCTGATACAGGTAATGGGTTTGCAGTTCCAGTTAGATTTAAAAGTCCACATTGATTATTTGAATTATTTTGAACGATTGGTTCAGGACTTAATTCACAGACATCAGGTGGTCCACACTTTTGGATGATATATTGGTAATTTGAAGTATAAGTACATCCATTGGCATAAGTAGCAATAAAGAAATAAGTACCAAAACCTAAATTATTACTCATCCCAATTAGAAGTGTAGTGCTATTCCCTCCGTTTGAAGCTGGAATAGGATTAGATGTACTATTCAAATACCATTGAATGGTTGCTGCTGCACCTGTAGCAGCAGTTAATGTAGCATTGATATCATATTTACTACAAAACACATTCCCATTAGCACTAGATAACGAAGCAGTAGCCACTGGACTAGGTAATACTAAAATAGAAAAATTAGCAATATTTGTAGTACCAGTACAGCCATTAGGATTTACTATGTAGGCAGTTACAGGCATTAAAAGATTGGTTGTCCCGGTATTGCTGAATGTAAAAATTTGATTTAATGTCCCCACAACATCTCCATACCCAAAATTCCAAATAACGGAAGTTGTTGGATTAAAAGTATATCCTAAAGAAGTTATTGAAAAAGAGGCACCTTGACCACTACAAATGGTGGTATCTCCCGAAATGCTAATCTCAGGAATACCTAAAATAGTAATAGGTATAGAAACGGTTTCCGTTAGAGTACATTTAGTAATAGTAGCAATCAAATTCACTATAGTGGTAGTGTTAGTGTGATTCCAATTCACACTAATTTGATTGGTATTTTGTCCAACAGAAACACTCCCTAACGATGGATCAGATATACTCCAAACTACGTTGTCATAATCAGTATATAAAGTAGAAATACCTAAATTATTCAACTGAAACGTACTTACCGAATTGGCACAAACCGAGGTTAAGGCTCCTACAATTTCTGCATTAATTTCTTGAATAGTAACTGGTAAAACTAATGGGTCTGAATAACAAGCAACAGGTGCATAGACTTCACTTCTAACTTCAATACTAGGAGGCAATGAACCCGTAAAGGTTACATTAACTTGATTACCAACATTGGAACCTAAAAATGTTCCATTTGTTATACTCCAAACATAAGTAGCTTGAGGATCTGGATTTTGAACACTGTAAGTGTAGGGACTATTTGGACATATTACAGTTGATCCATTTATTCCTTGTGGCACAGAAGGCTTAGCAATTACGGTAATTATTTTCTGCTCTCCAGCACAATATCCCGCACGTTCTGCATTTAAAATATAACTGCCACTTTGGTTAAAATTATAAGTAAAATTTATACTATTAGCTAAAGTATAAACAGGAGTGCCTGAATTAGTGGTTAATGTCCAATTAACTTGAAGACCATCAGTAGTAGTGTAAACAGGCGAAATGTACTGACATACATTATCTTCTCCAGTAATTTCTAAAGGTTTTGAAATAAATATTTCAAATTCTGCTTGACCTCCACAATGCAAAAGAGTGTTCATGTAAGTAGCACGTAAAGTAATAGCACCTGATGTATAAGGAGTAACAATTACTTCATTTCGTTGATCTGTTAGGATGATTTCGCCTAAATTATTATTAACATTTCCAACAATTTCCCACTGAATGTCTGTTGTAGGCCATTGTGGTAATTTGTATCTTCCTTGTCCTTTATAACAAATGTCTGTTGGCCCTTGTATGGTTCCATTTGTTTGAATTACGGGTATCTTAATAGTAGTAGGTTCAAGACAATCTAAGTTACATTCACTAGGATTAAAAGTTACATAACCAAAACCATGCTCGTCAACTGCATTCCATAAAACCTCAATATTTCCTCCTCCTTCAGACAATACTTGCCCTCCAATTACCGACCAATTAAAATGTTCGTGACAAATTTCCATCCCATCAAAAGGCAAAGAATAAATTGAAGATTGTCCCTCACAAATAACAGTAGGACACGAAATTTCGAATCCTCTACCTTTTACTATAAATTTTAATATATAGTCACTCGTACAATTACATTCATTAGTTACAGTTAAAACAGCTTTATATTCTCCATCTTCAGTAAAAACTAAGGAAGGCTGAAAAGCCGATGAAGTGGTTACTGTACCTGTTGTTCCATTTTCAATTACCCATGAATAACTTATTAGACTAGAACCATTATTTGCAGAAGATAAATTAATAAAATTAATCGCTTGATCTCTACATACGAATATGTTTTCATTTGGCGAATATTGCCCTAAAGGGGCAATTTCAAATAATGCAGTAGGAATAATAATTTTTTCTATACATAGTGTTTTAGAAATGATCGTACTTCCCGATACTATTGTAAATGAAACAGAACCTGTACCTACAGCACCCCAACTAACAGTACAAGAAGTGTTGTTAGCACTTGAAACAACTCCTCCCCCTGCATTCCATGTTGTAGTAGCACCTGCAGGTAAATTGGTTAAAGTATAGTGAACAACACTTTTTTCACACATCCGAATACATTCCGAATCGCCTATATCTTCGATATAAACTTTTTTTCTATCATCATAATCATAAGTTTGGCAACCTACTTCTTTGTCCCACGAAATAGAAATTGCTGAGGAAGATTGTCCATAACTAAAGAATGATAGAAAGTAAATAAAAAAAATGAACATCCAATTCTTGGATTTCAATTGACACCTAAATGCCAAATAACTAAATAGTTGTGTTTTCATACGTAAGATATTTCTTCAAATTTAAAGAAATACCATAGGTGAGTTGCTGTAGTTTTTCTGCATATTTAACCTATAATTAAAGTTATTTATAAAGCAAAACAGTATTGTAGAAAATCCTTTAAAACAAAAAAAGCCCCAGTAAATTGGGACTTCTTTTATATATGTTAACTATAATTTGGATTTTCTTAATAAAAATATTCAATGTATTTGAGCTATTTTATACTTGATAAATAAATTTAAATCAATAATTATTCATTCTCCAAAATATAAAACAAAAAAGTCCCGAATAAATCGGGACTTTTTATAATATCTAAATTAAAATTAGTTGTTCAAAGCTTCTGCTCCACCAACGATCTCAAGGATTTCATTTGTAATAGCTGCTTGACGTGCTTTGTTGTATGTTAATTTTAATTGGTCTCTTAATTCTGTAGCGTTATCGGTTGCTTTATGCATTGCTGTCATACGTGCTCCGTGTTCTGCTGCAAATGAATCTCTAATTGATTTGTATAATTGTGTTTTTAATGATTTTGGAATCAATGTCAACACAATTTCTTCTTTAGATGGTTCAAAAATATAATCAGAAGCTACTACTTCACCACCAACAATTGGAGCTAAAGGTAAAAACTGCTGTGTTCTTACAATTTGAGTCGCAGCATTTTTAAATTCGTTATAAACGATTTCGATTTTATCGTAATCACCTTTCACAAATTTATCCATTAATTGTTGTGCAATATCAGAAGCATTTTCGAAAGTTAATTTGTCAAAAATAACATTGTTAACTTCGATTACGTTGTTTGTTTTACGCAAAACGTCGTTTCCTTTTTTACCAATAGCAAAAATATCTACTTGTTTTCCTGCATACGTATCAGCAACTGCTTTTGCTTGTTTAATTACATTGGTATTAAACGCACCACACAAACCTCTGTTTGAAGTAATTGCAACGATAAGTACTTTATTTACTTCTCTTTGAGCTGTAAAAGCACCACCAACTTCTCCTTCAAGGGTTGCACTTAAGTTTTGTAATAGCTCAGTAAGTTTTTCTGCATACGGACGCATAGCTGTAATAGCATCTTGCGCTTTTTTTAATTTTGCAGCAGAAACCATTTTCATCGCCGATGTAATTTGCATCGTAGATGAAACAGAAGTAATCCTATTACGTATTTCCTTTAAGTTTGCCATGTTTTTATAGTAATTAGTAATTAGTGAATAGTAATTAGCTCTTCACTAATTACTATTCACTTTTCACTGAAAATTAATTATATTTTGCTGAAATTTCTTTCGCTACTTTTTCTAAAACGTCAGTGATAGCGTCATCAAACTTACCTGCTTTAAGTGCGTCTAATGTATCTCTGTGTTTTGCATTTAAGAACTCTAAGTAATCTTTTTCGAATTCTTTTACTTTATCAACTGGTACATTTCTTAACAAGTTTTTAGAACCTGCATAAATGATAGCCACCTGATCTTCTACTGTAAAAGGAGAGTTTAAACCTTGTTTTAAGATTTCAACGTTTCTCTTACCTTTTTCAATTACGTTTAAAGTAACCGCATCTAAGTCAGAACCGAATTTCGCGAAAGCTTCTAACTCACGGAATTGAGCTTGGTCTAATTTTAATGTACCAGCAACTTTTTTCATTGATTTGATTTGTGCATTACCTCCAACACGAGATACCGAAATACCTACGTTAATTGCAGGACGAACTCCAGAGTTGAATAAATCACCATCTAAGAAGATCTGTCCGTCAGTAATCGAAATTACGTTTGTTGGGATATATGCAGATACGTCACCTGCTTGCGTTTCGATAATTGGTAACGCTGTTAACGAACCACCACCTTTAACAATTCCTTTGATAGAATCTGGTAAATCGTTCATGTTTTTAGCGATTTCGTCGTTGTTAATTACTTTACAAGCTCTTTCTAATAAACGAGAGTGTAAGTAGAAAACGTCTCCAGGATAAGCCTCACGTCCTGGTGGTCTTCTTAATAATAAAGATACCTCACGGTAAGCTACAGCTTGTTTAGATAAATCATCATAAACAATTAAAGCTGGACGACCAGAATCTCTAAAATACTCACCAATTGCAGCACCTGCCATAGGAGCATATACTTGCATTGGAGCTGGATCAGAAGCATTTGCAGCAACAATAACCGTATAAGCCATTGCACCTTTTTCTTCTAACATTTTTGCGATTCCTGCTACAGTTGAAGCTTTTTGCCCAATTGCAACATATATACAGAATACAGGTTTTCCTGCATCGTAAAATTCTTTTTGATTTAAGATGGTATCAATACAAACTGTTGATTTACCAGTTTGACGGTCACCAATAACCAACTCACGTTGACCTCTACCAACTGGAATCATAGCATCAACTGCTTTTACTCCTGTTTGTAATGGTTCAGTTACGGGTTGACGGAAGATAACTCCAGGAGCTTTTCTTTCTAATGGCATCTCGTATAACTCACCACCGATTGGACCTTTACCATCAATTGGGTTACCTAAAGTATCTACAACACGACCTACCATTTGCTCTCCTACTTTAAGAGAAGCAATACGTTGTGTTCTTTTTACTGTAGAACCTTCTTTGATTCCTGTTGATGGTCCTAAAAGTACCACCCCAACATTGTCTTCTTCTAAGTTCAATACGATAGCTTCTAATCCGTTTTCGAATTGTACTAACTCTCCGTATTGAGCGTTTGATAATCCGTAAACACGAGCGATACCGTCTCCAACTTGAAGTACTGTTCCAACTTCTTCTAACGATGCACCAGATTCAAAACCTGATAATTGTTGTTTTAATATTGCTGAAATTTCAGCAGGTTTAATTTCCGCCATTTTGATATATCTTTAATGGTATATTAATTACTAAACTCTCTTTTTAAATTTTGCAATCTGCTTGACACAGATGCATTGTATTGTTTGTCACCCATCCTTAAAATAAATCCTCCAATGATAGCTGGATCTACAATATTTTGAATGGTAATATTTTTATTTGAAAACGATGCAATTTTTGCCAATACTTTAGCTTCTAACTCAGGCGTAATTGGGAAAGCGGTAGTTACCTTTGCAATCTCAATTCCGTTAAGTTCATCGTATAAAGCATTGAACTGTAAAGCAACATCATTTAATAATTCAAATCTTTTGTTTACTAAAAGCAATTGAAATAATCCTTTTGTCTCTTTTTGAGCAGAAGCAAAAATTTCGTTTAAAGACGAAAATTTAATTTCACCTTTAACAACTGGGCTTTGCAAAAAGTCTTTTAACTCAGCACTTTCTTTAATTGCATTAGCAATAGCAGTCATGTCTGAATTTACAGCTTGTGTGCTGTTGTTCACTTGGGCAATGTCCAAAATGGCTTTAGCGTATCGAATTGCTGCTCTAGTTCCTGCCATGATATTAGTTTAATTTAGCGTCACCTAACATTTTCTCAACTAATTTAGTTTGAGCTTCTTTGTTAGATAATTCTCCTTTTAATAATGTCTCAGCAATTTCTAATGACAAAGAAGAAACTTGATTTTTCAATTCTGCCATAGCTGCATTTTTCTCACTTTCGATTGTTGCTTTCGCAGATTCAATCATTGCTGCTCCTTGAACTTGTGCTTCAGATTTAGCATCAGCAATCATTTTTTCTTTGATTTCTCTTGCTTCTTTAATCATCAAGTCTCTTTCAGCTCTAGCTTCAGCTAATAATTTTTCATTATCAGACTTCAAGTTTAACATATCTTTTTTAGCGTTTTCAGCCGCTAATAAAGCGTTAGAAATTCCTTCCTCACGAGCTACAATTGAATTCATGATAGGTTTCCATGCAAATTTAACCATTAATACGATTAATATTAATAAGATAATAGCTTGCCAGAAAAATAGTCCGAATGAAAAATCGTTAATTAATTTCTCCATGTTTTGAAAAATATATGTTTAAATAGTACTTTCTTTTTAAAAGCAGTACCTGTAACCAACCGTTACAGATACTGTTTTTTTCTTTCTTTATTATTTTCCTAAGATTAAAGCAGCGAATGCTAAACCTTCTAATAAAGCAGCGATAATAATCATCGCTGTTTGAATTTTACCAGCAGCTTCTGGCTGACGCGCGATAGCGTCCATTGCAGAACCACCAATTTTTCCTAAACCTAAACCTGCACCGATTACTACTAAACCAGCTCCAATTAAATTGTACATAATAATTGATTTATAAAATTAAACAATACTCAAATTTTAATGATGATCATCGTGATGATGATCTTGAACTGCCATACCAATAAATAATGACGACAACATTGTAAAGATAAAAGCTTGTAGGAATGCTACTAAAACTTCGATAATTGAAATGAACAATGTTAATCCTAATGATATAGGTAAGTCAGCTGCTAAATTTTTTCCAACGAAAATCATTGCAATTAAACTCATGATTACAACGTGACCCGCTGTAATGTTTGCGAACAAACGAATTAATAATGCAAATGGTTTTGTTAATGTTCCTAAAATTTCAATTGGCATTAAGATAATCTTCATTGGAACCGGAACACCTGGCATCCAGAAAATGTGCATCCAATAATCTTTATTAGCACTAAACTGTGTAATAAAATAAGTGAATAACGCCAAACAAATAGTTACCGCAATATTACCTGTAACGTTGATTCCTAGTGGAGTCATTCCAAGTAAGTTTAATAACCAAATTAAGAAAAACACAGTTAATAAATAACCCATGAATTTTCTGTATTTTTTCTCCCCAATATTTGGGATAGCAATTTCGTCTCTGATGAATAAAATAAGTGGCTCTAACACTCTACCGAATCCTGTTGGGATTGGTCCTTTTTTGTATGATTTAGCTAAACCAATAAACATAAACAACAACAAAGCAGAAGTAAACAACATTGATACTACATTTTTCGTAATTGAAAAATCTAATGGTTTTGCATTTGTTGGATGATGGTGCTCGTCATAACTAATAGTTCCAGCAGTATCTGTTTTATAAATTTTTCCGTGGTATAATTTGTAGAAATTTCCATCAACTTCAGCTACAGTTTCTCCGTGGTGAAATTTAGAAGATGAAAATACTTTTAAACCATTATCAATTAAAATAACTGGCAATGAAAACCCATAATGTTTACCTTCTTTTTCATCTGAGAAAAAAGTAAAATCGTGAGAATCCTGTAAGTGATGTTGAATGTACGCATCTACTTTAGCTTTCTTGTCCTGAGGTTCAGCAGCTTCTCCGTGATTAGCATCAGTCGCAACATGAACTTCATGAGCTTCTTTTTTAACTGAATCATTAGAAACATTAGCAAAACTAAATAAAGGCAATATCGCGATTGCGATTGTTGCTATTACATGAAGTGGTTTTCTTGAAATCACCATATTGATTATATTCTAAAATTTTGGTCCTAAAAATTTTTGCAAAAGTACAACTTTAATTAATATTCCAAGTTTCAAAAATATTTTTTTTTGAATATTTAATGATTTTTTTGCCTCAAATTACTTTTTGTTTAGCAATCTTATTGTAAAATAGACATCTAGACTTAAAAAAAACAGAAAAGTAATGAAAAAATTAATTTTGTTTGTTTCAAGCATTACCTTATTTTGAAATAAATATTCGGTAGCAAAAAAATAACTAATCCCTACTTTTAAAGTTGATAATCCTAAAAAAGCAAAACCTAATTGCTCTTTAGCGGTTTCATAAATTTTAATCATTGCTAATAAAATAGCCAATGTCATTATAAACTGTAAAGCATATGACATTAAAAAAGGCGTTGTGTCAATCTTATTTAAAAAAGTAGCTATTCCAAACTGAATTAGAAAAAAAACGATTGAAATTAATAAAGCTTGAACAGTTACGGGTAATTTTTTTAACATCTTTACTTATTATTATTTAATTGATTTACTTGTTTGATTACATTATATAGCGCTACAAAAACTCCAAGAAGCGTAATTCCTTTTAGAAAATAACCTTCAGGATTTGGATATTTTTCATCGAGCCAACCACCAAGATACGAAAAACCAAAAATAATCAATCCCATTTGAAATGGGATATTAATTAGTGCTAACCACTTATTGGATTGTTTTTTATTGGATTCCATTATTTGACTTGAGTTCTCATTTCGCAACTAGCTTCAAATCTGGCTCCAGGTTCTACAGCAAGTTTTCCAACAATTACTTCTCCTGTTATATGTGCTTTTGATTTTACATTTAGCATTCCTTCAGCTTGTAGCTTTCCTGAAAAAACACCTTCGATATCGATACTTTTACAAACAATATCACCAATGACCTCTCCTATTGGTCCAATTACAATTTTTCCTTCGGAAGTGAAATTTCCTTTCAGTTTTCCATCTAAACGAAAGTCTGCTAAAGTAGTGATGTCTCCTGTAATAGTAGTTCCTTCTACTATTCTATTTGTTTTGCCTAATAAATGATCTTGATTCTTAACTTTTTCAAACATATTAATAGGGATTTGGGTTCTTATTTATTTAACAAAATCCATTCTTCCAACTTCTTTTTCATTTGTACAATCTTGTAATCCTCAGTTGAAATAATGTAAACTTTGTCTGTTAGTTTGTAATTTTTATGCAATTGTAATACCGATAATACTGATATCGCAGCATCTTTATTGTCAAAACCATGAATGACAATAAAATTATCAGTTAAAGTATAAATATCTTCAGATGATTTCAATGCCACTGCATTAGTATCTTTAATGTATTTCGCTACTTTATCTGTTAGATTTTTAACCTCTTTTCCGTAAGGATACGTTTTAGGGAAGATAATTTTGTAACTCGTTGGCTGTGCTAATCCAAAATCAAGCGCTTCAATTAACGGCATTTCGGTTTGTACCATTTTTTCGGCTTGTTTTCCTTCTTCGGCATTTGGATAAGTTAAGGCTACAAAATTTAGAGCTTTTTTATATTCTTCAACCCCTTTTAATCTTCCTGCAACTTTAGCTTTTAGCATTTCAAATTTAGGAAGCGATTCTTCTCCGGCAAATTTAAAAATAGCTTCATCTACTTCTACAAAAACTTCTCTCAGCTGATTGTTTTCAAACTTCTTGTATAATGTATTGAATACAATTTCTGGGTTATCGCTATCGGTAACTTCAACTTCTGGATTGTTTAATATTTGGGCATAACGACTATCAGGATATTTTGCTAAAATTTGTTGCTTCATATCAGTTGCTTTTGAAGGCGAAATTTGCTGATATATTTTGTACAAATTGTACATCGCCGGAAGCACCAAACGTTCTTCGGGTTTGTTCTTCAATAATTGCTCTAAGCGAGAAGCCGCTAATTCGTATTCTTTGAATTTTTCCTTATAAATTAATCCTAACTGATAATACGCAAAGTTTCTATCTTTTGCCAAACTATCAATTAATTTTTGGTCTGTTGGAATTTGAGCCAAATAAAATTGCGGATCGTATTTTGGATTTAATTCTTCTTTATCTAAAATATCTTTTTGGTCAAGTGAAAGACTATCAGTATTTTCATTATCAGTATTTTTTAATCCACTAGAAGACAATCTCCAATTATCACTTAATGGACGTTTCCCCCATCTGGATTGAAACTCTTTTTTTCCAAACTCTACCGCTACTGGATTATAAAAATAGAAGTTGCTATTATCTGCTCCCATTCCTGGAGGTAATATTGATGGGCCCGCAATATCCATGCTTTGAACATCTTTTTTACCAGATATATTTACATTTTTATCGTTAGTTCCTGGAGTGTTAAGACTGGCCTGAATATTTGCTTCTTTTTCTGCTTTTTCAGCCGCTATTTTAGCCTTTTTCTCGTCTTCAATTTTTAATTTAGCTATATAGTTTTCGTAGTATGTTTTTCTATCTAAATCATTCATTGCAACAACATTTAATATACTGTCATTTTGTTGTGCAATGGTTTCATACTTAATAACATCTTCTAAATTATCTCTTTTTTTCTTAATCTTACGATATTCTCTAGTTTTATCGTTTAATCGTAATAAAGTACTATCGTAATATTTACCAGCTGTTTTGTATTGGGCTTCTTTAAAATAAATTTCTCCAATATTTCTATAGTTTGATGAAATCAAATAACTGTCTTGAGAAACTGATTTTATCGATTTATTATAGTAAAATTTTGCTTTTTCATTTAAACCTTGTTTGTCATAAAAAATTCCCATTTGATGATGTAAAATATCTAAATAAGGACGATTTTCTCTATCTTCTAAAAGTTTATTGAACTTTTCAACAAAAGCTAACGTATCGCCTTTTTTATAATCAAATTGAAGCGCTTGTTTTGCATGGGATTGAATAACGTATCGTCTTGGCGATTTTCTATTCATCTCTATTACTTCCTGAAATGCAGCATAAGCACTATCTTGATAATTTAGGCTTTCATATAATTGTCCTAAAATAAAAGTATAACGTGCTTTTTCTTCATTATTTTTTGTAGCTTCTTTTGCTACTTTTAATGAAGCAATTGCGGTATCTTTAACCTGAACATTCATGTAAGCTTGCGCCAACATAGCGTTTGCATCAGCTAAATCTTGTCCTTCAATTTTTTTATCTTTTAAAAGTAATTTAAGATTTTTGATAGCAACATCTTCATTATCCAATCGAATGTTTACTTTTTCACGCCATACTTTAGCATGATAAATGCGATCACTTAATGGATATTTATACAAAATATAATTTAACGACTCTAGTGAAGGAATAAATCGATTGTCATAGTAACGCGCTTTGGCAAGTAACAAATAAGCTTCATCCATTTGTGGATTTTTCTCAGTACCCGCAATATTCATAGAGTGTTTTTGAATGGCTTTTACTGCTTTTTCTTCGGCACGCTCAAAATTTTGATTTTTTGTTTGACCTGGCAGTAAAGCGTCTTCATTATTTGGCATTCGCTCAACAGGTAAAATCTCCCAAAAATTATCTTGATAAGTGGTTTTTAATTCCTCTAACCCTTTATCTAATGCAATATTTCCGTTATATAAAACGTTGTATTCTGTAGTGACAGCGTGAAAATTTCGGTTAATAAACTTATCTTTTTTAACAGAACAGGCTATTAAAAAAAACAAAAAACCTACGACAAGAGAGTATTTAAATATAGTGCTTTTCAATGTAAAAACGTTTTTGTACTTAAACTACTAAAATCACTTTTTAGTATGTATAGAATGGTAAAAATACGTTTCTTTTTTTGATGTGAAAAAAAATAGGAGATTTTTTATTAATCAAATACATTTTTTAGGTCTTTTATTACCTTAAATGCTACATCAATTTGATCATCACTAACTATAATTGTAAATTCATTTGTAGTTGAAATTACTTCATGAATGATAATTCCTTCCCAAGCCAATCTTTGAAAAATATAGTAATAAACCCCTGGAGTTGAAATGTTTTCTTGCGGTAATTTAACTGTTATTGAAGATAAATTTTCAATTTTATGAGTTAACTTCTCGTTTTTAAAAATAGCTTCCACCATTGGTTCAATCGAAGTACTCGTAACAATATTGGTTTCATTTACACCACGAGACGAAGTGTAAAAAATATCTTGTTGCTTATTAATTTCAGAAATTAGTTTAGCTTGATTATCTAAAAGTGTATCCGAAATTACGTAAGTAAAATCTGTTAACGAAGAACGAACTGTGATTTCGCCAATATTCTTTAAAACTTTTGAAATTTTATAGTTGATTTTGAAATCTAATTCTTCAGAAAGTCTTTTTAACGACATTACAACGGCACCTTGTTTTACATCTTTTCCTAGATGCATTTCCAATTCTGGCATCATAATGCGAGCTAAAGATGTTAAATTGATAATGCCTTGCGAAAGTGAACTCAATAAAAAAGGCTTAGATTTGATGTATTGTTCTACTACAGAGGATATAGTTTTCATGCTTTTAGTTGTTTGTTTGGCGCAAAGATAAAAACAAAAAACAAATTGTTATAAATTTAACATTAAAAATAATAAAATGCTTCTTCAATATGTTCTATAACAAAATCAGATTTTTCTTTATGAATTGCAACGATATCAAATCGAACTTCTACATCTAAATCATTTTGGATAACGTATTCATTAACAGCTTTTACTAATAATTGAATTTTCTTAGGTTTTACAAAATCTTGAGGCAGACCAAATTCAATACTCGAACGCGTTTTTACTTCTACAACAGCTAGTATTCCATTTTTTTGGGCAATAATGTCGATTTCGGCTTTATCAAAAACCCAATTCGTTTCCAAGATTTCGTAGCCGTTTTTTTCTAAGAAATCAACCGCTAATTCTTCTCCAAATTTTCCTAAATCGTTATGTTCTGCCATTTTTCAATGTGTCAATTTTAATGAAATTGAAGTTTAATTTCTTTGTCGTTCACTTCAAAATCAACTTGCTTTCCAAGAATCAATGTTCGATTGTCTTTTTGATGTCCCGCTGGAAATTCAAAAGCAATTGGAATGTTGTATTCTTTGGCAATCGCAGTAATAATTTGTACTTCGTTTTGCCCGAACGGAATTTCGTTATCGTGCATATCAGCCATACTTCCTACAATAATTCCTTTTACATTTTCGAAATAACCGTTGCGTTTTAAATTGTACATCATTCTATCGATGTGATACAAATATTCATCCAAATCTTCAATGAAAAGAACTTTTCCTTTCGTATCAATCGATGATTTTGAACCTAATAAACTATATAAAATCGATATATTTCCTCCTACTAATTCACCCGAAGCTTTTCCTTTTACATCATATGATTTTGATGGAATTGTATAGGAAATAACTTCTCCAAAAAGCGCTTTTCGTAACGTTTCTTTCACTTCTTCTGGTGCTTTTGGAACCGTAAATGGCATAATTGAATGTAATGTAGCAACTCGTTCCACGTTCAACTGACTGTGCAAAACCGTAACATCAGAAAATCCCATAATCCATTTTGGATGCTTTTTGAATTTGATAAAATCTAACGAATCGATAATTCTAACCGTTCCATATCCACCACGCGCGCACCAAATCGCTTTGATATTATCGTCGTCCATCATTTCTTGAAAATCGGCAATTCTTTCGGCATCGGTTCCGCCCAATTGACAACTATCTAAACCTATGGTTCTGCCTAATTTGGCTTTTAATCCCCAAGATTCTAATAATTCAATAGCGGGTTTTGCATCTTCTGGAAAAAATTTACGGGCTGTACAAACAATAGCAACTGTGTCGCCTTTTTTTAGATAAGGTGGAATTTTCATTTTCTTTTGCGAATGAGAAAAGTTTGAAATTAAAATAAGTATCAAAATAAATCTATACATCGTCAGATTTTATTAACTCAAAAGTAAACAAAATCCAATTAAAATTCGGGATTTCGTCACTAATCGATTATTTTTGCATCAAATTTTATGATAATATGTTAGAAAATCCGAAAAGATATACGATTACTGCGGCTTTACCTTATACAAATGGCCCAATTCACATTGGACATTTAGCAGGTGTTTATGTTCCTTCTGATATTTATGCAAGATATTTGCGTTTGCAAGGAAAAGATGTGGCTTTCATTTGCGGAAGTGACGAGCATGGTGTGGCGATTTCAATGAAAGCGAAAAAAGAAGGTATCACACCACAACAAGTAATTGATAAATATGACGGAATTATTCGTCAATCGTTTTTAGATTTCGGAATTTCTTTTGATAATTATTCTAGAACTTCTGCCGAAATTCATCATAAAACGGCTTCGGAATTTTTTAAAAAATTATACGATAACGGTGATTTCATCGAAGAAACTACCGAACAATTATACGATGCAAAAGCTGACCAATTTTTAGCTGACCGTTTTGTAACCGGAACTTGTCCAAAGTGCGACAATCCTGAAGCTTACGGCGATCAATGTGAAAAATGTGGTTCGACTTTAAATGCTACCGATTTAATTAATCCAAAATCGACAATTACTGGCGAAACTCCAATTTTAAAATCAACGAAACACTGGTTTTTACCTTTAAATCGCTACGAATCGTTCTTAAGAGAATGGATTTTAGAAGGTCACAAAAACGATTGGAAACCAAATGTTTACGGACAAGTAAAATCATGGGTTGATGGTGGTTTAGAACCAAGAGCCGTAACACGTGATTTAGATTGGGGAATTGATGTTCCAGTTGAAGGTGCCGAAGGAAAAAAATTATACGTTTGGTTTGATGCGCCAATTGGCTACATTTCGTCTACCAAAGAATGGGCGGCTCGCGAAGGAAAAGATTGGGAACCGTATTGGAAAGATGCAGATACAAAATTGGTTCACTTCATCGGAAAAGATAATATCGTTTTCCATTGTATTATTTTTCCAGCGATGTTAAAAGCAGAAGGAAGTTATATTTTACCAGATAATGTTCCAGCAAATGAATTTTTAAATTTAGAAGGAAATAAATTATCGACTTCTAAAAACTGGGCAGTTTGGTTACACGAATATTTACAAGATTTCCCAGAAAAACAAGACTCGTTGCGTTATGCTTTAACAGCAAATGCACCAGAAACTAAAGATAACGACTTTACTTGGAAAGATTTTCAAGCAAGAAATAATAATGAATTAGCGGCGATTTTTGGAAATTTCATCAATCGTGTTGTGGTGTTAACCAATAAATATTACACCGGAATTGTTCCAGCTCCAAACGAATTTACAGAAGTTGACGAACAAACATTAGCCGAATTAAAAGCGTATCCAGCCGTAATTTCAAGTTCGATTGAACGTTATAGATTTAGAGAAGCGTTAGGAGAATTAATGAATGTGGCTCGATTAGGAAACAAATATTTAGCGGATGAAGAACCATGGAAAATGGTAAAAGAAAATCCGGCAAGAGTACAAACACAAATGTATGTGGCGTTGCAAATTGCTTCTGCATTAGCGGTTTTATCAGAACCATTTTTACCTTTCACGGCTAAAAAGTTATCGAATATTTTAAAAATAGATGCGTTAGGTTGGAACGATGTAACTACTAAAACGGATTTGTTACCAGCTGGACATCAAATTGGTCAAGCCGAAATTTTGTTTGCCCAAATTGAAGATGCCGAAATCCAAAAACAATTAGACAAATTAGAAGCAACTAAAACCGCAAATAAAGTCGAAAACGCAAAAGCTGAACCACAAAAAGAAACAGCTTCGTTTGAAGATTTTGCCAAAATAGATTTACGAATTGGAACCATCATCGAAGCAGAAAAAATGCCAAAAGCTAATAAATTGTTAGTATTAAAAGTAGATACTGGAATTGATGTAAGAACTATCGTTTCTGGAATTGCTGAGCATTTTACACCTGAAGAAGTAATTGGAAAACGCGTAACGGTTTTAGTAAATTTAGCACCAAGAGCTTTACGCGGTGTAGAAAGTGAAGGCATGTTATTGTTAACGAATAACGCAGAAGGTAAATTGGTTTTCATAAACCCAGATACGGAAGGTGTGATTAATGGCGCGATGATATCTTAATACAAAAATATGAGTCCAAAAATAATCGCTTTCGACGCTGACGACACTTTATGGCACAACGAACCTTATTTCGATGAGGCGCAAGAACGTTTTTGTGTGTTGTTTCAAGATTATGCTTCGAGTCAGGAAATTTTGGGATTGATTTTGAATCATCAGGTGAAAAACTTGCCTTTGTATGGTTTCGGAATCAAAGCATTTACCTTGTCGATGATTGAAACCGCTTTACAATTAACCAATCATCAAATATCCGGAAAGGGAATTGAGCAAATTTTAGCTATTGGAAAAGATTTATTGCAAAAACCGGTCGAATTATTACCAAACGTAGAATCCGTTTTGGAACAGTTGAAAGGAAAATATAAATTGGTCGTTGCCACAAAAGGCGATTTAAAAGACCAACACAGAAAATTACACGATTCTGGAATTGGACCATATTTTCACCATATTGAAGTATTGAGTGACAAAGCCGAATTAGACTACGAAAAAATGTTAGGTCGTTTGGATTGCAAACCTGAAGATTTTCTAATGATTGGAAATTCATTAAAATCGGATGTATTACCTGTTTTGAACATTGGCGGACATGCAATTCACATTCCGTATCACACTACTTGGGAATACGAGAAAATTGATTTTGAGATCAAACACGAAAATTTCAAATCATTCGCCTCCATCGAAGAAATCTTAACAATTGTATAAGATTTTTCATTTGTTGGAACTCATTTTATTTTCTTAACTTTACGAAAATTCAAAGAAATATGTTGACAAATAATATCGCAAATGCTTTAAACAAGCAAATTAGAATAGAAGCCGAATCTTCACAAATCTATTTATCAATGGCTTGTTGGGCTGAAATTCAAGGCTTAGAAGGCGTTGCACAATTCATGTACAATCAGTCTGACGAAGAGCGTTCGCACATGCTAAAATTGGTAAAATATGTAAACGAAAGAGGTGGTCATGCCGAAATCACCGATTTAAAAGCTCCAAAAACCAAATTTGGAACTTTCAAAGAAATGTTTGAAGAATTATACGAGCACGAATGTTTTGTTTCAAATTCTATCAACGAATTAGTTCATACAACGCTAACCGAAAAAGATTACGCTACTCACAATTTCTTACAATGGTATGTAGCGGAACAAATTGAAGAAGAAGCACAAGCTAAAACTATTTTAGATAAAATTAATTTAATTGGAGAAGACCGTGGCGGATTGTACTTATTTGACCGTGATATTCAACAATTAGCAGTAACTAGTTCGATTTCAATAAATCCGCAGTAATTTTTATTTAGAATATTTAAAAATAATATTATCTTTGCAGAGTCAAATGAATTTCTGATGAGCAAAGAAGAGAAAAAGAAGGACAAAAAGAAAAAGAAGAAGCAAAAACAACAACTTCTTTTAGCCGATATAAAAATTGCAGAAAACTGCAAATCAAAATGTTGTGGCAAATTTGAAAAAGGCGAACACAAACGCTGTAAACGTTGCCCAATGTTTGATTTAATTAAAAAAGCATCCTAAACCTTCTCCTTAACCGAGAAGGTTTAGTGTTTTATAACCATACATTATCTTGAAAACAAAAATTGATTTAAACAACTGGAACCGAAAAGGACATTTGGAATTTTTCTCAGCTTTCCAAGAACCTTTTTTCGGAATTACAACAACCATTGATTGTACGATTGCTTATGAAAAAGCGAAAACAATGCAAATTTCATTTTTTGTATATTATCTTCATAAGACTCTTGCAGCGGTAAATCAAATTGAAAATTTTAGATACAGAATCGAAGGTGAAGATGTGTTTCTATACAATGAAATTGACGCTTCTGCTACTATTATGAGAGATGATAAAACGTTTGGATTTTCATTTATGAAATTTCATGAAGACATTCACGAATTTAATAAAATTGTCCAAAAAGAAATTGAAAGAATCCAAACGACATCAGGGATTTTAACGAGAGAATATCCTGAAAATATTATTCATTTTTCGGCTGTTCCATGGATAAATTTCACAGGTTTGACACATTCAAGAAACTTTGGTGTTGCCGATAGTTGTCCGAAAATTTCTTATGGAAAACTAGTTGAAGAAAATGGAAAGAAATCGATGGCGCTTTCAGTTACAGCGCATCATGGGTTAATTGATGGTTATCACATAGGCTTGTTTATCGAAGCATTACAAACCGAATTAAATAAATAAACCACCAACTTTCGCTGGTGGTATTTTCTCAAACTGCATTCAAAATTGCTAAAACATCTTCTCCGAACTTCTCTGCTTTTTGTTTCCCGAAACCTTTGATTTGTTGTAATTCATCTAAGTTGCTAGGCTTATACATGGCTAAATCGATTAATTCTGAATTGTGACAAATCATAAACTTTTTCAATTTCAAAGCTTCCGCTTTTTCGTTTCTCCATTGATTCAAATACCCGTAAACTTGTTTGTCTTTCGAATTCAAATCTTCATAAGATTTTCGTTCTAATCGTTGTGGTTTTTCTTGTTCTTCTGATTCAAAATGAACAATAACCGACCAATGCGCATCATTACTTTCCATAAATTGCGTACTCGATTTTTTAAACGTAACCGTATTCAAAAAAGCATTCAATTGTTGTTGGTCGTACTCCAAAAATGCGTTATCCAAACGGATTGAAAATACTCTAACTTGCATAACATCCTTATTTACCAATTAACAAAATTTCGTTTGCAATTACTTCTGTAACATAGCGTTTATTTCCGTCTTTGTCGTCGTAACTTCTATGGGTTAACTTACCTTCAATACCGATTTCTTTGCCTTTGGTTACAAATCTTTCGATAATGTCGGCTGTTTTGCCCCAAGCCGTTACTCGGTGCCATTGCGTTTGTTCTACTTTGTCACCGTTTTCGCGATAATACACTTCGTTTGTAGCGATGCTGATGTTTGCTAATTTTTTTCCTCCTTCAAGGTTTTTGATTTCTGGTTCTTGACCAACGTGTCCGATTAATTGTACTGAGTTTTTCATGGCGTATAAATATTTAATGTTTGTGTTTATTTAATTTTTTGGAACACAGATTTATGAAATTGGAATAATTTAAAAAATCTATGTGTTGAACTTGATTTTTGAATTTGTCCCGAAGCTTAGGGATTGAACTTGATTATTTACTCAATAGAAGCAATTCATTCGCAACCACTTCTGTAATATAACGTTTGTTTCCGTCTTTGTCGTCGTAACTTCTGTGAGTTAATTTACCTTCGATGGCTACATGACTTCCTTTGGTTAACAATTTTTCTACAATGTCAACAGTTTTTCCCCAAGGGGAAACTCTATGCCATTCGGTTTGTTCTACTTTTTCGCCTTTGGCGTTGGTGTAATTTTCATTCGTAGCGATAGTGAAGTTTGCTACTCTTCCAGATTCTAAGTTTTTAATTTCTGGTTCTTGTCCTACGTGTCCGATTAATTGTACTCTGTTTTTCATGGCGTGTAAAAATTTAAATAATTAATAAAATTGATTTTTGAAATTGAACTTGCTATTGAATTTTGCTTTCGTTCATTTCGACAGTGCAAAGATGTGGCAAGAAAAAAACGTTATTCGGTAATTAGCTATTTAATATCGGTTGTAAATATTTGTAAGCGTTTGTAAATGGAAATTATTTTTGTATATTCGCTTAAACTATAAGACTTTACAGATGAAAAAATCACGCTTCAAAAAAAGTATTTATTTTTTACTTTTTATTTGTTCGTTTAGTGTATTTGCACAAAACACCTTGAATTATAACGATGAAAAAGGTTCTCCAAAAGCCACTTTACAAGATGTAAAATGGATTGTAGGTAATTGGACAGGCGAAGCATTAGGTGGCATTTGTCAAGAAACATGGAGTGAACCCATTGGAAATTCGATGATGTTTAGTTTTAAATTAGTCGTTGACGGAAAAGTTGTTTTTTATGAATTGGGACACATTATTGAAAAAGAGAAAACACTTTTATTACAACTAAAACACTTCGATGGTGAATTAAAAGGCTGGGAAAAAGCAGAAGTAAGCGAAAATTTTAGATTGGTAAAAGTCACCCCAACACATGTGTATTTTGACAAATTTACGTTTGAGAAAATTTCGGATAACGAGATTAATCTTTACGTAGTTTTCGAAGATAGTGGAAAAGAAATGAAGTTTAATTTTAAGAAGTAACCTGAGAGGTTTTCAAAACCTTGTAGGTTTAAAATTAACATAAATACCTACAAGGTCAAAAAGACCTTGCAGGAAAACAAAATAAGTTATGAGTAAAACCTGTTTAGAATGTGGCGATAAAATAATCGGTCGTGAGGACAAAAAGTTTTGTTCGGATGGCTGTCGCAATGCGTACAACAACAAAATGAACAAAGATCAGAACAATCTGATGCGCAACATTAACAACAAATTGCGTAAGAATTACCGTATTTTGTGTGAACTCAACCCAGAAGACAAAGGAAAAACTACGAAAACTAAATTACTTAGTAAAGGTTTCGATTTTGAATTTTTCACAAGTATGTTACAAACCAAAACGGGTAACACCTATTTCTTTTTGTACGACCAAGGTTATCGCGCTTTGGAAGATGATTTTTATATGTTGGTGAGGAAAGATAGTTAAGAAAATAGATGAAAGAAGAAAGAGAAAAGAAAAGTTATTCCACTTTTTTGAAAGAAAATGAAGGGAAGATTATGTTAGCAATAACAATTATCTTTATTTCCCTAATTATGATTTATTCAAATATTAACGAAAAAGAATATTATAAAAAGATTAATGATTTTCAAGGTAAAACCGTTGGAAAAGTTTACAGTATAAGACTTGGAAAGAGTAGTTATTTAAAATACTATTTTCATGATAATGACAAAAAATATTATTCAGAAGCAAGATATTCAGAATATACATTTGACAATTTTGGAAAATATTATCGTGTGATTTTTAATGAGAAAAATCCAAGTGAAAACCACATATATTTAAACAAAGAAATTAAACCAGATTCAATCGCATTAACTAAAGCTGGCTTTAAATATGTTATTTATTACGATTACGATATTCCAACAAATACCTACATAAAAAAACACAAATGGGAATAAAAATCTCCATACTCGGCTGCGGTTGGCTGGGTTTACCTTTAGCCAAATCATTGCTTGCAAAAGGTTACGAAGTAAAAGGTTCTACAACTTCGGAAAGTAAATTAGAAGTGTTGAAAAATGCTGGAATTTTGCCTTTCCAAATTCAATTGGAGGAACATCAAATCATTGGAACAATTGAAGATTTTCTGAAAGAAACCAATGTTTTAGTGATTGATATTCCACCAGGATTGAGAAGAGAAACTTCGACTTCTAACGAAATGACATTCGTAAATAAAGTAAAAACATTGATTCCGTTTATCGAAAAATCAGGCATTCAGAAAGTTATTTTTGTGAGTTCGACTTCGGTTTATGGTGATGGTTTCCCAATTGTTGAAATTACGGAAGAAACACAACCCAATCCCGATACCGAAAGTGGCAAACAATTAGTAATTTCCGAATCACTTTTACAATCAAATCCGCATTTTAAAACTACCGTAATTCGTTTTGGTGGTTTGCTTGGCGATGATCGTCATCCCATGAAATTTCTAGCAGGAAGAACGAACGTGGAAAATCCTGATGCGCCTGTGAATATGATTCAAAGAGAAGATTGTATTGGAATTATTGAAGAGATACTGAAACAAGTTCAGCATGACAATTGGGAATGGAATCAAACCTTCAATGCTGCCGCACCTCAGCATCCAACACGTAAAGCATATTATCACAAAAAAGCTGAAATATTCAATTTGCCATTGCCTACCTTTACGGAAGATTCGGAATCGAAAGGCAAAATTATTTCTAGTGAAAAAGTGGAAACGATTTTAGGCTATTCGTTCCAAAAAGAAATTTAGTAATGGCGTATTTTAGCGTATTTCACAATTACATCAAGCAAAAGAAAAATGCAATTGGTTTACCCATTTTAGCATTAATTTGGATTAGCTTTTTCTGGGGAACTACTTGGATTGCTTCCAAAGAAGGCGTCAAACACATGCCGCCGATGCAATTGGTAGCGCTGCGTCAACTTTTTGGCGGATTGTTATATTTAATCTATTTCTTAATCAAAAAACATCCTTGGCCAAACAAACGACAATGGCGTACAATTTTGGTTTTGAGCGTTTTGAACTTCATGCTGAGTAACGGTTTGAGTACTTGGGGCGTGAAATATATTTCTAGTGGTTTGGGTGCGATTATTGGTTCTATTTTTCCACTTTGGATTGTAATCATCAGTTTGTTTCGCGGACAAAAAACATCTTGGAAAGCCGTTGTAGGTTTAATTGTTGCTTTTGGTGGTATTTGCGTTATTTTCTACGATTACCTTAACGATTTCTTAGAACCTGAATTCCGATTTGGAATTTTACTTTCGGTAATTGCTACGTTTACTTGGGCATTATCTTCGATTTATATCAAAGAAAACAAGACGAATTTCAATCCGTATTTTAGTTTGGGATTACAAATGTTGATTTCGAGCGTTGTGATTTCGAGTGTAATTGGATTCAATGGCACTTCGGTTCCAATGAGTGAAATTCCAGCAATTTCTTGGTGGTCGATTGGTTATTTGGTGGTTTTTGGTTCGGTGTTGACGTTTATTGCGTTTATTTATGCGTTAGAAAATTTACCAACAGAAATCAGCAGTTTATATGCTTACATCAATCCGATGGTGGCGTTGTTTTTTGGCTATTTATTGTTTAATGAACCTTTAACGACTGCTATTATCATTGGTGGAACAATAACAATTATTGGACTTTATTTAGTGAATCGAGCGATTAAGAAGAAATAGTTTTTACCACAGATTAAAGGATTTTCACAGATTGAGTTCCTTCTAACCTTTTAATTTGTGACAAAACATTTTCTATTTCTTCAAACAAAAAACCACATAGAAACATAGGTTTAAATCTTTAGGCGTTTCACTTTTTTGAGAAAAGATAGCTCTTGTGAACTATAACGAACTCCTAAAAAAATTCTATGATTCTATGTGGTTAAATAATATTACCAAATTTTCACACGTTTCTCAAAAGGTAAATACATACCGTTGTGTGGTAAAATATTGAACGCTTTGTAGAACGCTTCCACATTTTGTAACGGCACATAAGCACGATACATTCCTGGTGAATGTGGATCCGTTTTTACTTGGTTTTTAATCGCTTCGTCACGCATTTTACTTCTCCAAATGGTTGCCCAAGAAATAAAGAAACGTTGTTCTGGTGTGAAACCATCGATTAAACCTGGGTTTCCGTTTGCTTTCAAATAAATTTGTAAACCGTCGTAAGCTGCGTTAACACCTCCTAAATCTCCAATATTTTCACCTAAAGTGAATTTTCCATCAACAAAAATTCCAGGTAATGGTTCTAAAGCTGAATATTGGTCAGCTAAAGCACTTCCTAAAGTGGTGAATTGCTTTAAATCTTCATCACTCCACCAATTAACTAAATTTCCATCAGCATTGTATCTTGAACCTGAATCGTCAAATCCGTGTGAAATTTCGTGACCAATTACGGCTCCAATTCCACCATAATTTACGGCTTCGTCTGCTTTGTAATCATAAAAAGGTGGTTGTAAAATAGCCGCTGGGAATACAATTTCGTTGTTTGTTGGACTGAAATATGCATTTACCGTTTGTGGCGACATTCCCCATTCTTCTTTGTCAACTGGTTTGCCTAATTTTTCAATGTTTTTCTTGTGACTCCATTTTGCGTACATTTTTGAATTATCAAAATAGGTTCCTCCTTGTTCTGGAGATTTTACTTCAAGAGCTGAATAATCTTTCCATTTATCAGGATATCCGATTTTCACTCGGAATTTATTCAATTTGATTTTCGCATTTTCCTTAGTTGCTTTTGTCATCCAAGGCAAATTGTTGATTCGGTTATCAAAAGCCAACATCACATTTGCAATCATTGCTTGCGCTTTTGCTTTTGCTTCTGGCGGGAATTTTTTAGCTACGTATAGTTTTCCTAATGCTTCACCTAATCTTCCGTTAACTGTTGCTAAAGCTCTTTCTTCCGCTGGACGTTGTTTTACTGCTCCAGTTAATGTTTTTCCGTAGAAGTCAAAATTAGCATTTTCTATTTCAGTTGAAAGTAATCCCGAAGAACCTCTTAAAGCTGTCCAACGCATGTACGCTTTCCAATCTTCAACTTGATTGTCTTTTAAAATGGTTTCAACTGTTTGTAAATATTTTGGTTGCGAAACTACTAACGAATCTACTTTACCAATTCCTACAGATTGAAAATAAGTATCCCATTTTACTGTTGGAACTAATTTTTGCAAATCAGCAAAACTCATTGGATTGTATGTTTTTCTTCTATCTCTACGCTCAACTCTATCTAAAGTTGCAGTTGACATTTTAGTTTCTAATGCTAAAATTTTCTTAGCATTCGTATTGGCTGTAGCTTCAGATTCACCTAAATATTGCAACATTCTGGTTACGTGAGCTATGTATTTTTCGCGCTTTTCTTTGTTGTCTGGCGCATCGGAAACGTAGTAATCTCTATCGGGTAAACCAAGGCTTCCTGTTCCTACATAAATTACGTTTTTGTTGCTGTTTTTAGCATCGGCACCAATGTAACTTCCGAAGAAACCTAATCCCATTTCTGGTTCCATTTCGGCTAATAAAGCAACTAATTGGTCCGCATTCTGAACACTATTAATTTTAGCTAAATATGGTTTTAACGGATCAATTCCGGCTTTATTTCTGCTTACGGTATCTAAAACAGTTTTATACAAGCTAATTGCTTTTGCTTGGTCTGAATTTGGATCGATAGTTTTGTCGTTGATAGCTTCTTTCAAGATAGCCATTACATCGTCATCGGTATTTTTACGAAGCTCGTCAAAACTTCCCCAACGTGTTCTGTCAGCTGGGATTTCGGTTTTATCTAACCAAGTTCCGTTTACATAACGATTGAAATCGTTTGCTGGATTTACGGATTTATCCATATATCCTACATTAATTCCTACTGATTCTTTTTTTGTAGCTACTTCTTGTGACGATTTACAAGATATTAGTACCGTTGACAAAAAAAGAAATCCTAGACTTCCTTTTAAAATTACTCTATTCATAAATTACTCTTTTATTATACGTCTTACTACTGATTTATTATGCGATGTTATTCGAAGAAAATATACTCCTGATGAAACAGAAGACAAATTAAGTTGTATTTCGGAATTTGAAACTTCAAAATCTTTTTTAGACCAAACCACCTTACCTAAAACATCATACACTTTAATTTCTGAAATTTCATTTTTACCTGTTATTAAGTTAAAAATTTCTTTTGAAGGATTTGGGTAAACCACAATGTTATTTTCTTCAAAAGATTCACTACTTAAATTTTGTTCTATATTATTGAGAGCGGCTAACATATTTGGAATTGGACCAATATTTTTAGTTAAATCTCCTCCTTGAGCAACTCCAGTGCTTTTGAGAATGGTTCTCATTTGTTGAGATGTTAAAGTATTATTTGTTTGACTTTTATAATAAGATTGTAAAACGCTAACAACGCCTCCTATTTGAGCTGTTGCCGCGCTTGTACCAATAAAAGACATATAAGACTGATTGAAATCGTTATTAAACAAAAGAGCTCCATAACCTGGAATTGCCCCTGTAGTTCTTACATTTAAAAACCATCCTTGTACATCAACTCTTGCTCCGTATGAGCTTCCATAAGTTATTCCACCTGAAACATATGAATAAATACTATGACTTAAATTAGCTGTTCCGGCACCAACGATGATGGCACCACTATCTCCATAATTCAAATAGTTTTGATAATCTAAACTGTCCAAATTTTGAAAACCATTCCCTGCAGCTGCAACAACAATTCTTCCAGCATCAGTTAGTGCTTTTGTTAAATTCCAAACCAAAATATCATACTCAGCTGGAACAAAACGAGGGTCTGAGACTGCACCGTTAAATCCGTAAGCTTGCATTTCAAAAACAATTACATCACCAATTACCGAATTATTTAAAGCTTGAGTTATTGCATTTGTTCTACTATAACCGCTCTGCTGCCATTCGGGATATAACCAAACTTGTTGTGCTCCATGAGCAATTCCAGTAATTCCATAAGAACCATTATTACCAAATAAAACCCCCATTGTAGCTGTTCCGTGCTCTGTATAACTAATTGAAGCACCCGTATTCACATCCATTCCAGGTGCTATATTGCAATTAGCATCATTAAACTCTTCATGGTTTTTATTAAATCCATACTCAATATTATGAATGGTAACATTTTGACCCGAATAACCTAAATTCCATACTGCTTCAGCGTTTAATCCAGGATTTGCTTGTAAATAAGTTTGTTGTGAAACATAACTAGGTGTAACAGGCAAAATATCTCCTGGAGGAGGAATTATTCTGTTTTCTGTAAATAAATACGGGACTTTTCTAGAACTTAAAAAAGTTAATAACTCTTGATTAAAATTTGAAACTGTAAAATAATTCTTTAACTTTTTTACATTTGAATTGGTTCCTGTAATTTTAATTGCATCTCGCTCTAATTCAAGAAATTTATCTTCTGAGATGTTGTAGAATGGCTTTGTTGTAAATCCTTTGGCAGTAATATAATCGATGATTTCCTTGTTTTCCCCCTCTAAATTAATAACTAAACTATTCTGACTCTTAACGAGATGAATAGTAAAAAATAAAAAAATAGAGAAAAGGTAATTTTTAATCATACATCGCATCGCCTCTAATTACAATTTCACAAATATAATGAACATAATCAACAAATTAGAATTTTAACAAATGTCTATTCGTGTTTTAACAAAACTCATTTGATTTATGATTATTTTTGCAAAAAAATTATGTTCGCTATTATTGCCCCTTATAAAAAGTTTTTAATCATTTTTGGAGTACTTTCTATCCTTATATATTTTGGTATTTATAACTTACTTTCTCCAGAAAAAATGCTTCCGATTTATTCGCCAAGAGATATTAATCCTGAATTAGTAGATTCTACAGTGCAACATATTGGCAACGATCATAAAATTGCTGATTTTGCTTTTACAAATCAAAATGGGAAAGTAATCACCCAAAAAAACTATGAAAATACGATTTATGTAGCCGATTTCTTTTTTACCACTTGTCCAACAATTTGCCCAAAAATGACCGATAACATGGTTTGGTTACAAAATCAATTGAAGAACAACCCAGAAGTAAAACTATTGTCTTTCTCTGTTACACCTGATATCGATACGCCTGAAGTTTTAAAAAAATATGCTCAAGAAAAAGGTGTTGATGATTCGCGTTGGAATTTAGTTACCGGAGATAAAAAGGATATTTATTATCTAGCCAGAAAATCCTATTTAGCTGTAAAAACAGGAAAGCCTGAAGAAATGTATGACATGGTGCATACTGAAAATTTCATCTTGGTTGACAAGAATAAACGAATTCGTGGTTTTTATGATGGCACTAATTTAGATAAGCCTACCGATGATCCAAAAACAAAAAACATGAAACAACTTTTAGAAGATATTTTGTGGCTTAGCGAAAACCAATAAGTTAATTTTCATAAATAATTTGCTAAAGTTGACAATTATCAGTTTTAGTCCGATTATAATTTTTACTTTTGTATTTTAATTCAATCTAAATAAGGAAATGGAAATTTGTTCTTCTGAACTTAAAATTGGAGAAGTTGCCGAAATAACCTCCATCAATCTAGATGAAATCCCACTAAAACTTTTAGAAATGGGATGTTTACCTGGAAATTCCATTACTTTAATTCAAATTGCGCCTTTGGGCGATCCTTTGTATTTTAACGTAAATGATTCGCATGTAGCTATTCGATTAGAAACGGCTAAAGAAATCACGGTTACCAAATTGTAATTCTCATGAGTAAAAATCCTATCAAAGTTGCTTTAATTGGAAACCCAAATGTGGGCAAAACATCGGTTTTTAATGAATTAACAGGATTGAATCAACAAGTGGGAAATTATCCTGGAATCACCGTTGAAAAAAAACAAGGCGTTTGCAAATTAAACGAAACCACTAAAGCTAAAATCATCGATTTACCCGGAACTTACAGCTTAAATGCAAGTTCAATTGATGAAAATGTGGTGATTGAATTATTACTAAATAAGAATGACGAAGATTTTCCAGATGTTGCCGTAGTGGTGACCGAAGTGGAAAACTTAAAACGAAATTTACTCCTTTTTACCCAAATTAAAGATTTAGAAATTCCTACCATTTTAGTCATTAACATGGCGGATAGAATGGAATTAAAAGGAATTGAGTTAGATATTCCTGTTTTAGAAAAAGAACTAAAAACGAAGATTGCTTTAATTAGTTCACGCAAAAAAACTGGAATTGACAACCTAAAAAAACTAATTCTCAATTATGAAAACCTTTCAACCGAACCATGTTTGAATGCTTCGTCAATTGATCCAGAATATTTTAATAATTTAAGAAGAGCGTTTCCAAATCAGCTGTTGTACAAACTTTGGTTAGTGATTACTCAGGATGTCAATTTCTTGAATCTTGACCGAAACGAAATCAAAAGCTCGTTTACCAAATCGCATTCCGATTTAAAAAAATTACAACAAAAAGAAACTATAAAGCGTTATCAATTTATCAATGACACGCTAAAATTAGGTCAAAAAATAGATGTTTCAAAAGCAACAGATATTCGTGCAAAAATCGACCGAATTCTGACACACAAAATTTTCGGTTACGTTATTTTCTTTGGAATTTTAATGTTGATCTTCCAATTTTTATTTGATTGGAGCAGTATTCCGATGGATTTCATTGATGAAACCTTTGCCAATTTAAGTTCGCTTGCTAAACAACATCTTCCAGCGGGAGAATTTACCAATTTAATAAGCGAAGGATTGATACCTGGGATTGGTGGAATTGTGATTTTCATTCCGCAAATTGCCTTCTTATTCTTGTTTATTTCCGTCTTAGAAGAAAGTGGCTACATGAGTCGCGTGGTATTTTTGATGGATAAAATCATGCGAAAATTTGGGTTGTCTGGAAAAAGTATTGTGCCTTTAATCTCAGGAACTGCTTGTGCGATTCCGGCGATAATGAGTGCAAGAAATATTGAAAATTGGAAAGAAAGATTGATTACGATTTTAGTTACGCCATTCACTACTTGTTCGGCAAGATTACCAGTTTATGCGATTTTAATTTCCTTAATTATTCCCGAAAAAAGAGTGTTAGGGTTTTTAAGTTTACAAGGTTTAACCTTAATGGGATTGTATTTATTAGGATTTGGAATGGCGATTTTTTCAGCGTACTTACTGAATAAATTTTTAAAATTAAACTGCAAATCGTATTTCGTAGTTGAAATGCCAAGTTATAAAATTCCGATGTTTAAAAATGTTGGAATTAACGTTTTAGAAAAAACCAAAGCCTTTGTTTTTGGTGCCGGAAAAATCATTTTGGCGTTATCAGTAATTTTATGGTTTTTAGGTTCTCACGGATTAAGTGATGATTTTAACAATGCTGAAAAAATAATAACCGAGCAAAATAAAAACAAAACCATTACTGCCGAAGCATTTGAAGATCAAGTGAATTCTTTCAAACTAGAGAATTCTTACATCGGTTATATGGGAAAAGCCATTGAACCCGTTATTCGACCTTTAGGTTATGATTGGAAAATAGGAATTGCAGTAGTAAGTTCATTTGCGGCTCGTGAAGTTTTCGTTGGAACATTAGCTACCATTTACAGCGTTGGAAGTCATAGCGAAGAAGAAACTACCATTAAAAACCGAATGGCTGCAGAAGTACAACCAGAAACCGGTAAAAAAATATTCAATTTTGCTACTGGAATTTCTTTGCTACTATTTTATGCTTTCGCAATGCAATGTATTTCTACTTTAGCCATTGTGAAAAAAGAGACCAATTCATGGAAATGGCCGATAATTCAGTTGGTTTTTATGAGTGGATTTGCGTATGTAACTTCGTTAATTGCCTATCAATTTTTGAAATAAAAGGCATACTTTTTGATTGTCTTCAAAAAACAAAATTGATGAAAAATACATTATTTGTACTGTTTACTATTTTAACTTTAAATAGTTCTTTTTCTCAGAAAATCGACAAGTCTAAAAATGAATTAAAATCGGGAAATTCTTCGCATTCTTCAAGCTCAAATAACAGTTCCTCGAGTTCAGGGTCTTCCAGAAGTTCTTCTTCAAATGATTTTGGATTAGCTAGCTTATTTGTTGAAGGCTTATTGTATGTAAGTTTTTATTCCACTATTGGAGATTACAGAAGTGAAAATCATTTATACAACCCATTATCTAAATATCCTTATTTTGATGGTGAATCAGGAAATTTTCAAAAAGAAAATGACAGTATTCAATATGAAAACTTGATGCGATTTGATGTTGAGAATCATTTTCTGTATAGCAACAATAATTTATTCGGAAATCATCTAAAAGCAAAATTTAGACCTTTTCAATATTTTTATGTGCAAGCCAATTATCGTGAATTATTGGAAAAAAACATGTTAACAAATCGTTTTTCAAACCTATCATTATTTCAATTTAACGTGGCTTACGATAGAATTCGATTCAAAAAATTCAATTTAGGCTGGACACTTGGCGCAACTTATGTTGGCAATGATGTACAAAAAGCAGGTTTTTCCTATGGTTTACATACGGATGTTTTTGCAATAAAAAACATAAGTTTTAATAGCGCTATGATTTGGAGTAAAATAAATGGCTTACCCGTAAACTCTTTTGAAATCAGAGGAAAATATCATAAAAAGAATTATTTTTTCTCTTTAGGATATGAACACTTAAAAATTGCTTCTCCAAATTACAATTTCACAACAATTGGTACTGGAATTTACTTCTAAAAAAGGCGTTTTTATCATATAATATTAAAACATTCTTCGTTTTTAATAAAAAAAGTAATTGTTTTTTCTTAAAACTTCACATTGTGAATAATTCGACCAAATCCTTTAAAAAACCCTATTTATAATTTGTCTAAATAAATTTTAGTGATTATTTTTGCTCTGTAGAATTAATCTAAATAAAGATGAAATATATCATTGTCCCAATTGCCTTATTAATCTCAGGAATAGCATTTTCACAAGAAAGCGAAACCAAAAATGATTCTGTAAAAACATTAAAAGAAGTTGTTGTTTCTGCTAATCAAATCATCGGAAGTAAATTTGAAGCCGCGAACAAAACAGGTTCGGCTGCTTATATCTCAGCTGAAGATTTACAAAAATTTAATTACACCGACATCAATCGTGTTTTAAGAACTGTAACCGGAGTTAATGTTTATGAAGAAGATGGATTTGGGTTAAGACCTAATATCAGTTTAAGAGGAACTTCTCCAGATAGAAGTGCGAAAATCACTCTAATGGAAGATAACGTTTTAATTGCGCCAGCTCCTTATTCAGCTCCAGCAGCTTACTATTTTCCATCGGTTGCTCGTATGAGTGCTGTTGAAATTTTAAAAGGAAGTAGCCAAATTCAATACGGTCCTTTTACTACTGGAGGAACTATTAACTTTGTTTCGGCGCCAATTCCAACAAAATTTAGTGCAGGTTTTTTAACAGATTATGGAAGTTTTAACACAAGTCGCACAGTTGCAAACGTAGGAATCGCTAATGAAACAGTAGGCGCAGTAGTTCAATTTTTAAACTACAATTCTGATGGTTTTAAAGATTTACCAAGTGGTGCCAATACAGGTTTTGATAAAAAAGATGTAATGGCTAAATTCAGAGTACAATCGAAACCAACCAGTAAAATTTACAATGCTATTGAATTTAAAATGGTGTATGCTGATGAAGACGCAAATGAAACGTATTTAGGTTTAACCGAAGAAGATTTCAACAATTCTCCTTTCATGCGATATGCAGGTTCGGAAAAAGACAATATTACTACAAAAAACAATCAGTTTTCTGTTACACATACTTTAAAAACAAGCAACTATTTTAGTGTAACTACAACGGCCTACCGCAATAAGTTTTCAAGAAATTGGTACAAATTAAACGATGTGCGATTTGGCGGAACAACCTACAATATTGATGCAATTTTAGAAGACCCAACAACAAATGCATTAGCTTTTGATTATGTAACAGGTGCACAAAACTCACCAAATAACGCTTTACGAGTTCGCGCTAACAACAGAGGTTATTTAGCACAAGGTGTTCAAACTAAATTAGATTTTCATTTCTTAACTGGCGATGTTTATCATGATTTAGAAGTAGGCGTTCGTTATCACAAAGACAGCGAAGACCGTTTTCAATGGAATGATAGCTATGCTATGATTGATGGTTCAATGATATTAACTACTGCTGGAACTCCAGGAACACAAGACAATAGAATTGCTTATGCAGAAGCACTTGCTGCACACGCTCTTTACAAAATTAAATACAACAATTTAACTGTTACACCAGGAATTCGCTTTGAAACCATCGACTTGTTAAACAAAAACTATGGCACAAATGACGTAACAAGAACAGGGGCAAACTTAGTTGAAAACGACAATCATGTAAAAGTTTGGTTGCCAGGAGTTGGTGCTAATTTTAGAATCAATAATAATTTATCATTTTTTGGTGGCGTTCATAAAGGTTTTGCACCTCCAACAAACAAAGAAGGAACTGAAGCCGAGAAAAGTGTGAATTACGAATTAGGTTCTCGTTTTAAAATCAACAAATTATCAGGAGAAATTGTAGCGTATTTTAATGACTATTCTAATTTATTAGGTAGCGATTTAGCTGCAAGTGGTGGTTCTGGAACATTAGATCAATTTAACGCTGGTGAAGCACATGTGAAAGGAATTGAGTTGTTATTAAACTATCAAGTTTTAAAAGAAGACGGGAAATTCAAATTGCCAATTACTTTTGGATATACTTTAACAGATACCGAATTTGTTAACGAATTTGCAAGTACTGACGGAGCTTGGGGAACAATCACAAAAGGAGATGAAATTCCATACATTTCAAAACACCAATTTAATGCTTCAATTGCATTAGAACACGCAAAATTTGAATTGATTTTAGGCGCAAGATTTAATGGTGAATTTAGAACAGTTGCCGGTCAAGGTTCTATTCCAAATGAATTTTCTGTGCCAAACAATACGGTTGTAGATTTTGGTTCAAAATATAAATTTAACAAACATTTTAGCCTAACTGGAAACATCAACAACCTTTTTGATACTACTTATTTAGTTTCAAGAGTTCCATCAGGATTACGACCAGGAATGCCTTTTAGTGCATCTATCGGAATTGCCGCTCAATTTTAATAATTTTAGTTCGTTTTAAGTTAATAAAAAAGCAATCTCATGAATTTTGAGATTGCTTTTTCTACTTTTGTACTATGGATATACAACAAATCTTAGTTTACCTTTCTCTTGCCATTGCCGTAGGTTTTTTGGTAAAAAAATTCTTTTGGAAAAAACGCAAAAAGAAATCAAAACCTTGTAACGACGATTGTGCTTGTCATTAATTAATGTTTCTTGTTATGACTAAGTTCGTATATCAATCGTAAGAACGAACTAAAACGTTCATTTTCTCTATTTACGGGAATTCCAGTTACAATGCCTACCATTAAATTTTCAGCAATACCTACTCGCATTTGTGGACGAATCGTCATATCAAAATCGTTATTATGATTAATTTCTTTGTTGAATTCTATTCCAATAAAATTACGAGTTCCAGGAATCATATAATGAAAGTTTGAATTGATTTGATAATTCGTATGCCAAGAATTCTCACTAAAATTATGTTCAAAAATGGGTCCGGTGTACAACAAAGTGTGAAAATTATCACCCCATCTTTTAGCTACTACAAAAAACGGATTGTATAGATTTCCTTTGAAAAATCGATCGTTGTCGTAATTTTTAAATTCCGTCATTTCAAATTCATGAATGTAGCCAATTGCCAACGAAGTTTTATACTTTTCCGAAACCAAAAAGGAATATTGAGCTGCTAATTTTAACCCGTTAAGCTTACTATTTGGTGCTTGAACATCGTTTGCTAAAGGATAATAAAAAGAAAAAGGCAATTCGATTTCTAACCCCAAACGGTCTATTGGCGCCCATTCATATTCTACTAAAGTAGTATATTCATCATGAGAATTTGCATCGGTTAAACCAAAACCTACATTCCATTCTTTCTCTCCTTTTCGAGCTCCTAAATCTCGAATTAAATCTATATAAAGTGGTTCGGCATGTAAGATTTTAGGTCGTAGTTTTGGATTTTCAACTTCTTGAATATACAAACTGTCTTTTATTTCATTTTCAGTTTGTGCTTGTGATGGAATTGTAAAAAGGGCAACCATTAACCCTACTAAAACATAATAGTGTGTTTTCATATTCTAATTTGATAATAATAAACATGTAAAAATTACTCCGTTTTTGGAGTTAAAATCAGTTATAAAAAATCAAATTAAATAAGTGGTGGTGGCGAAGTAATTTCCAAGGAAATACTATCAAAAAATGGTAATTGTAAAATCGACTTTTCATTGGAATTCCAATTAAAGTTATTACTCTTAAAACCATCATTTAGATTGAAAACAAAAAAATCTAAAGAAATTGATTTTTTCATTGATTTTTGAGAAGTATTCTCAACATCATCTTGCTCAGAAATAGCATTTTCAAAACCCAATACTTTTTCAACCAAAAGTTCTACAATACTTTCTTGATCGTTAAATTTTAGATTTTCTTGTTGAGAAAAAATTTGGACATCAGGTGCATCTACACTACAATTCAAGAAATAAAACGCCATGAAAATCCAAAGAAATTTTCCAAAACTAGTTCTATTTATCAATCGTATCATGACGCAAAAATAAACATCGAAAATACAATGTAAAACGTTTTAACAAAGATTTTTAGCTTAACCTAGAGCTACATCTAAAGTCATCATCACGATAAATCCGCCGATAAAACCTAAAGTTGCGATATCAGTATTTTTATCTTGTTGCGTTTCAGGAATTACTTCTTCAACTACTACAAAAATCATGGCTCCGGCTGCAAAAGCTAAAGCATAAGGTAATATTGGAGTGAAAAAAGTAACCGCAACTGCTCCTAAAACTCCAAAAATAGGTTCTACAATCGCAGACGATTGTCCGTACATGAAACTTTTTCTTCTGCTCATTCCCATTCTTCGTAACGGCATAGAAACCGCAATTCCTTCAGGGAAATTTTGAATTCCAATTCCGATAGCCAAAGTAACCGCTCCAGCGATTGATGCTTCTGGAATTCCCGCTGCAACACCACCAAACAAAACACCCACCGCTAATCCTTCAGGAATATTGTGTAAAGTTATGGCTAAAACTAATAGTGTAGTTCTTTGCCAAGGTGATTTTATGCCTTCTGTTTCTTTGAAATTAATGTGCATGTGTGGCAAGACTTTATCCAAGCCGAAAATAAATAAAGCTCCTAAAGCAAATCCAAACGCTGCCGGAATTACTTTTACAAAACCATCTCCATCACTCATTTCGATAGCGGGTGCTAACAAACTCCAAAAACTTGCCGCAACCATTACGCCGCCAGTAAAACCAAGCATTCCATCTAAAACAACTCGATTCATCGTCTTAAAAAAGAACACAAACGAAGCACCAAATGCCGTTAATCCCCACGTAAATGTGGTAGCTAAAAAAGCAGCCAGAATCGGGTCAATACTTTCAAAAAAATCTATAATCGCATCAAACATAATTATTGTACATATAAATTATTAGCAATTTTATTCGAAATCGTTAAGCGTTTTCCATCGATTTCAACGGTTAAGGTATCATCAAAATCTTCTTTGTCGATTACTTTTACAACCGAACCTAATGCAATTTTTTGCTTATCTAAATATTTTAAAAAATCGGTAGAAGAATCTTTCACGCCAACGCAATGAAACGAAGCGTTAATTTCAACTTCGGATAATAATTGTTTTTCAATTTTCTTAATCACGCCTTTCGCATCGGGAATAGGATCTCCATGTGGATCAGCGACTGGAAACCCTAAAAAAGCATCCAATTTATTAATCAATTGTTCCGATTTGATGTGTTCTAATTCTTCTGCTATTTCGTGTACTTCATCCCAAGAAAAACCTAATTTATCTACTAGAAAAACTTCCCATAAACGGTGTTTTCTTACAATCATTTTTGCTGAATGCAAACCTTTATCAGTAAGCGTAACGCCTTGGTATTTCTGATAACTTACCAAATCTTTATCCGAAAGTTTCTTCATCATGTCGGTAACCGATGACGCTTTGGTATCGAGCATACCTGCTATAGCATTCGTATTAACGCCTTTTGGAGACACCAAAGACAAATGATAAATAACTTTTATATAATTTTCTTCCGAAATGGTCATAAACAATTCATTTTGACAAATATATAAAGTTTTTTTAGTTTTGTAAATGTTTTATTTTTAGTTTTGTCTAAATTTAATTTTACAATGTTTAAAATATTTATTTATACCACTCTATTTTTTTCGATTTTTACCTTTTCACAAAACACTATAAAGGGTAAAGTAACCGCTAAAAATGAAGCTTTGGCATTTACCAACATTTATATAAAAGAACTAAACAAAGGAGTGGAAACCAATGAAAATGGTTTGTATGAATTCAAAGATATTCCTAATGGTTCTTATACAATTACCGCTTCATACATTGGGTTTAAGCCCGAAAAAAAGAAAATAACGCTAACAGAAAACACCGAAACAGCCCTTAATTTTAACTTAATTGAAGATGCAAACACATTAGAGGATGTGGTGATTTCTGGAACACTAAAACCTGTTTCAAGAATGGAAACACCAGTTCCTGTTGAAGTGTATACAACAGCCTTTTTAAAGAAAAACCCAACCTCCAATATTTTTGAAGCTTTACAAAATGTAAATGGTGTTCGACCACAACTCAATTGTAACATTTGCAACACTGGCGACATTCATATTAACGGATTAGAAGGTCCGTACACGATGGTTACGATTGATGGAATGCCGATTGTGAGTGCACTTTCTACGGTTTATGGTTTGTCTGGAATTCCGAATTCTTTGATTGATAGAGTTGAAGTAGTAAAAGGTCCAGCTTCAAGTTTGTATGGAAGTGAAGCGGTTGGCGGACTAATAAACATAATTACCAAAAAACCAACAACTGCTCCCTTATTTTCAGCCGATATTTTTTCGACTTCTTGGTTAGAAACCAATGTCGATTTAGGTTGGAAAAGTACTGTTGGAAAGAAAGCAACAACTTTAGTTGGTATCAATTATTACAACTACAACCAGCCAATTGACAATAACAACGATAATTTTACCGATGTTACCTTGCAAGAACGCATTTCCATCTTCAACAAATGGAACTTTGAGCGAAAAAATAACAAAGAGTTCACCATCGCAGGAAGATTATTTTACGAAGACCGCTGGGGTGGCGAAATGCAATGGAATAAATCCTATCGTGGTGGTGCAGAAGTGTATGGTGAAAGTATTTATACAAAACGTATGGAACTTTTAAGCAAATATCAATTACCAACTATAGAAAACATGTATTTGTCGTTTTCAATGACGGCACATGACCAAAATTCGGTGTATGGAAACACGATTTACTTGGCGAATCAAAAAATTGCTTTCGGACAATATACTTGGGATAAAAAGTTAGAAAACCATAATTTACTATTGGGCGCAGCTTTTCGTTATCAATACTATGACGATAATACAACAGCAACTCTTTCGGCAGAACAGACAAAAATTTATAGTGTTTTTCTTCAAGATGAAATAAAATTGGCTGAAAAACATCATATTTTATTAGGTGCTCGATACGATTACAACAACAATCACGGAAACATTTTTACACCTAGAATTGCTTACAAATGGAATCCAACAGAAAACGATGTATTTCGAATTAATGCGGGAACTGGATTTCGAATTGTAAATTTATTTACCGAAGAACATGCTGCTTTAACGGGTTCAAGAGAAGTTGTAATTACCGAAGATTTAAAACCTGAAACTTCGTACAACATCAATTTGAATTATTTGAAGAAAATTAGATTTGAAAACGGTACTTTTTTAGGATTTGAAACTTCGGCTTGGTATACGTATTTTAACAATCAAATTATTCCAGATTATGACACAAATCCTGACCAAATCATTTATTCGAACTTAAACGGATATGCACAAACCTTAGGGATAAGTGGCAATATCGATTTGGTTACACCTTTCGGAATAAAAGCAATTCTTGGTTTTACCATTATGGAACCAAAAAACGTGCAAAACGGAGTGAGTTCAACACCTGTTTTAACTGAAAAATATAGTGCTAATTGGGCAATAACGTACGATATTCCAAAATGGTTTTTATCTATTGATTATACTGGAAATTTATATGGACCGATGCGATTACCCATTTTAGGTGATTTAGATCCAAGACCTGAGTATTCTCCTATTTGGAGTTTGCAAAACATTCAGTTTACTTATAAAAAATTTCGTAGTTTTGAACTTTATGGTGGGGTAAAAAATATGTTGAATTGGACACCAAATAAAGGAACTCCATATTTAATAGCTGGAGCAGAAGATCCTTTTGGCGAAAATTTTGACGCAACTTATGTGTATGCGCCCAATCAAGGAATTAGAGGTTTTTTAGGAATTCGATATACTATTTTTTAATGCAACATTATCATTACATTTTCACAGGTTCAGGATTATCGGCTTTAATGACCGTTTACGAATTGCTTTTATCTGGAAAATTTGACGACAAATCTATTTTACTAATTGATGAGAATACTAAAAAAGTAAACGATAGAACTTGGTGTTTTTGGGATGAAAACAATTTATTTGATGAAATCGTCTCAAAAAAATGGAATCAAGCTGTTTTTGCGAATGAAAAATTTAATCGAGTTTTAGAATTAACGCCTTATCAATACAAGAAAATTAATGGTTTAGATTTTTATGAATTGGTTTTCAAGAAGATTTCCGAACATAAAAACATCCATTTTCTGAACCAAAAAGTAGTCGATTTTACCGAATTAGGAAATCATTGCGTTGTAAAAACGGAACAAGAAACCTTTACTTGTAACAAGATTTTTAATTCCATTTATAATCCAGAAGTTGTTACAGCGCAAACCAAATTCCCATTAATTCATCAACATTTTATCGGTTGGTTTATCAAAAGTAAAGAAGCGGTTTTTACTCCAAATTGTGCTACTTTCATGGATTTTTCGGTGGAACAAAAAGGCAATACGCGTTTTATGTATGTTTTACCAACATCAGAAAATGAAGCTTTGTTAGAATATACGTTGTTTTCAAAAGATTTACTTTCAAAAGAGGAATATGAATCTGAAATTCAGAAATACATTAAAAATCTAGGAATAACAGAATACGAAATCATCGAAAAAGAACAAGGAAATATTCCAATGACGTGTTATCCTTTTTGGAAACACAATACTAAAAACGTTATCAATATTGGGTCGGCTGGCGGTTGGACAAAAGCAAGTACAGGATATACTTTTAAAAATGCATCCAAAAAATCGAAAGCTTTAGTTCAGTTTTTAGAAAAAAGTATCTCGACTTCGCTCGATATGACAGATTTTAGAAAGTTTCATAAGAAAGATAAATTTTGGTTCTATGATTTGTTGTTGTTGGATATTTTGAGCTCAAAAAATGAATTAGGTTCCAAAATATTTTCTTCGATGTTTAAAAGTGGAAATTCGACAGTGATTTTTAAATTTTTAGATGAAGAAACTCCTATTTGGGAAGATTTACAAGTGATTTGGAGATGCCCAAAAATGATGTTTGTGAAAGCGTTAATTAAAAGATTGCTCAAATTATGAAAAAAAGCTTATTCCTTATTTCTATTATTACTTTAACAATTGTTTCTTGCAAAAGTACTTTTACAAAAATTGATGACAAGAATGCAAATTATATACCTTACTATTTAAAAGCATACGAAGCTGACAGTCTATGTTTAGTTGGAAATTATCAACGATCATATGAAATTTTAGACAGCTTATTTAAAAAATTTGAGCCAGCAAACATGAAAAATGTTAATGAATATTCTACTTATATTGCTTGCTGTGTGATGACGGGGAATACTGATAACTTAGACACAAAAATAAGAGACGGAATTTTAAAGTATGGGAGCATAATTAAAAGTCATCCTGATGGTGATTCAATATATAATAGACTATTTAATATTACAAAATTTTCAAGAGAAGAAATGAAATTGTTAGGTGAAAAATATGACAAAAGGTTTAATAAAGAATTAAGAAATAGAATAATTAGAATGCATGATGAAGATCTGAGTGCAAGAACTCCATCTCTTAATCATGAAAAAATGAATGAATTTCAAAAAAAACATGAAAAAGAAATTGAAGAAATTATAAAAAAATATGGTTATCCACACCAAAACTTAGTTGGTTATATTTTAAATGATAAAAATGAACCCATAAATTTTGACGTTATTCTCTTTCATCAAACTACCGAAAACAAAAAAAAATATGTTTCTCTTCTTTATGAAAATCTAGTAAAAGGAAATATATCTCCCTTTGAATATGGCAGTATAATTGACAAAATTTATCTTGACAATAGCAAATTATATTATGGAACATTTATTGGAAAGGAACTATTAATAAATCCAAAAAAAATAGATTCAACACGAAAAACTATTGGATTGCCTTCATATGGTTATGAAGAATGGTCGTTTAAAAAAACATTCCCTGACTTAAAATAATCTTTACAATTTAATTACTCCAAACTATCAAATCATAACAAATCTTTATGAATTGGTTTTCTATAACAAGCAAAAAACTTTGTAACTTTGCCATTCGTTAACTTATAACAATATACATTATGTATCCAGAAGAAATGGTAAAACCAATGCGCGCTGAATTAACAGAAGCTGGTTTTCAAGAATTATATAGCGCTGAAGCAGTAGAAAATGCTTTAAAAAATGAAGGAACTACGTTAGTAGTAATCAACTCTGTTTGTGGTTGTGCAGCAAGAAATGCACGTCCAGGAGCAAAAATGAGTTTAGATGGCGCAAAAAAACCTTCACAATTAGTAACTGTTTTTGCAGGAGTTGATAAAGATGCAGTTGATGCAGCACGCCAACACATGTTTCCTTTTCCTCCGTCTTCGCCTTGTATGGCTTTATTTAAAAATGGTGAGTTAGTTCACATGTTAGAACGTCATCATATCGAAGGTCGTCCGGCAGAATTAATTGCTGAAAATTTAAAAGACGCTTACAACGAATTTTGCTAATATTTTTTAGCGCAACCTTTTCATGATTTTTGAATCTTATTAGAAAAAGATTATGAAAACTATCATTCGAATTTTGCTCTTATCAATACTTTTGCAAAGTTTTCAATGTGATGAAAATGAGCCAAATGTTTCAGAAATAACACCTGAACAATTGATTGAGAAAAAACAAGAGATTCTTGATTATATAAACAGTTTTTCGTGTACTAACACATCAAATTGTAACTACATCGCATTTGGCGCTAAACCTTGTGGTGGACCAAGAGAGTTTTTAGTTTTTCCTAGTACTGTTAATCAAACTACATTGGAAAACTTGGTAAATGAATATTATGAAATGGATTATCAATACAATATACAAACAGGAGCTGTTTCAGATTGTATGGTAGTAAGTCCTCCTAATAATACTGATTGTGTAAATGGTTCTTGTGTAATTATAGAATAAAAATACAAGCATTATACTATGCTGGCATACAATAAAATCCATCAAAACATTGGTGGATTTTTATTTTATAGCTTACTTTTGCCTAAATTGGTTTTTTACATGGAAAAAATTCTTTCATACCCACTTTCAATTCTATATACAATAGTTTTTTTTATTTGGTTGTTGATCTTTCATCCAATTCAATGGGTTTGTTTTAATTTATTTGGATACAATGCACATCGCATTAGTGTTGCATATTTGAATCTTTGCTTAGTTAGAACCGCGCATTTACTTGGTACAACATATCATATTAAAGGCATGGAAAATGTTCCTGAAAACAAACCTTTAATTATTGTTGCCAATCACCAAAGTTTACACGATATCACAACTATTATTTGGTTTTTAAGAAAAGTACATCCAAAATTCATCAGTAAAATTGAATTAGGAAAAGGGATTCCTAGTGTTTCTTATAATTTAAAACATGGCGGTTCGGCTTTAATTGACAGAAAAGATCCAAAACAAGCTTTACCAGAAATTAAAAAAGTAGCCGAATTAATTAACAATAATAACTACTCGGTTGTCATATTCCCAGAAGGAACAAGAAGCAAAACTGGAACACCTAAACCTTTCGCGGTTAATGGATTAAAAATGTTATACAAATTTGCACCAGATGCCTACTTTTTACCAATAACTATAAATAACTCATGGAAAATGACTAAATTTGGTACTTTTCCTCTCGGACTAGGAACTCGTTTAGAATTTACTATTCATGAGCCATTAAAAATATCCGAACATCCTTTCGAAGAAATTTTTGAAAAAACCGAAACCATAATTACAAAACATATTAAAAAATAACCCCATTTAAAATACAACCCCCATGTCTATACAAAACGTCCGTTTAGAAGTGATGCAATTTTTAGAAAAAAAAGTGGATCATTTCATGGAAGAATTCTTAATCCCTGTCGAAAAAATTTGGCAACCAACTGATTTATTACCTGATTCTTCTAAAGAAAATTTTTTAGAGGAAGTAAAAGAACTACGCGAAATTGCTAAAGATTTACCTTATGATTTTTGGGTAGTTTTAGTTGGAGACACTATTACTGAAGAGGCTTTACCTACATACGAAACTTGGTTAATGGATGTTGAAGGCGTTTCGCAAAAAGGAGAAAAGGGCGATAACGGTTGGGCTAAATGGTTACGCCAATGGACAGGAGAAGAAAACCGTCATGGTGATGTTTTAAACAAATACTTATACCTTTCGGGAAGAGTCAATATGCGTGAGGTTGAAATTACAACACAGCATTTAATCAACGATGGTTTTGACCCAGGAACTGATAGAGACCCATACAAAAACTTTGTTTTTACCAGTTTTCAAGAATTAGCTACGTATGTTTCGCACAATCGTGTAGCACAAATGGCAAAGAAATTTGGCGATAAAAAACTACACAAAATGTGTAATTTAATTGCTGGAGACGAAATGCGTCATCACTTAGCGTATAGCGAATTTGTGAAACGTATTTTTGAAATTGACCCAAGCGAAATGATGTTATCGTTTCAATACATGATGAAGAAAAAAATTACCATGCCAGCGCATTTAATTAGAGAATCAGGTGAAAGTATTGGAACTGCATTCGAAAAATTCTCAGAATCAGCGCAACGTTTAGGAGTTTATACTGCAATGGATTATGTAGATATTCTTCAAAAATTAAATGAAAAATGGGAGATTGATAAAATTTGTAATCTTACCGATGAAGCTGAAAAAGCACGTGACTATTTAATGAAATTACCTGCTAGAATGACAAAAATTTCAGAACGATTAGTCGTTCCTGCTGAAGGAGAACTTTTTAAATGGGTACAACCTGCTTTGATAAAATAACATTCGAAAAATAAAATTTCAGATTCCAAATTCAATTATGAGTTTGGAATTTTTTTTGTAAATTAGAACCATGCAAATTATCAATAATACTATCCTTTTTGTAAAGAATCAACTAGCTCATGCTGAGGGCGGTCACGATTGGTTTCACATTGAACGTGTTTATAAAAATGCTTTATTAATTGCCGAAGAAGAGGAATGTGATGTAACCGTAGTAAAACTTGGAGCGCTTTTACACGATATTGCCGATTCTAAATTTCATGGTGGTGATGAAACGGTTGGCCCAAAAACAGCAAGAACTTTTTTAGAATCGCAAAATGTTTCAGAAGACATCATTTTACACGTAATTGCTATTATTGAAAATATTTCGTTTAAAGGCGGAAATTTCGAAAAGAAATTCAATTCCAAAGAATTAGAAATTGTTCAAGATGCTGATAGATTAGATGCGCTTGGCGCGATTGGAATTGCTCGTACTTTTAATTATGGAGGTTTTAAAAATCGTCCGTTGTACAATCCGAATATTCAACCAAACTTGAACATGAGTAAGGAAGAGTATAAGAATAGTGAATCGCCAACATTAAATCATTTTTACGAAAAACTTCTACTTCTTAAAGACAAAATGAACACCGAAACAGGTAAAAAAATTGCTCAAAAACGCCACGATTTTATGGTGACATTTTTAAGTCAGTTTTATGCTGAATGGGATGGGCAAGAATAGAAAACAGTGTTCAGTTACAAGTTGCTAAAATCAGATAACTTAAAACTGAACACTGAATACTTAATTATCTCCCAGGAAATTCCGCTTTACGTTTCTCTAAAAATGCCGTTGTTCCTTCTTTAAAATCTTCAGTTCCAAAAGAAAGACCAAAGTTTTTAATTTCTACTTCATAACCGTTTGTTCCATCTTCAAAATTAGAATTTATTGCTTCGATAGCTTTTGCGATAGCTACACTTGAATTTTTAGTGATTTTAGTTGCGATTCCTTTTGTGAAATCTAATAATTCCTCTTGAGCTACAACATGGTTTACTAATCCGTAGTTTTTAGCGGTTTCAGCGTCAATCATTCCTGCTGTCATAATCATTTCCATAGCACGACCTTTTCCTACTAATTGCGCTAAACGTTGTGTTCCTCCATAACCTGGAATAACTCCTAAAGTCACTTCTGGTAATCCCATTTTTGCATTTGTTGAAGCTGCTCTAAAATGACAAGCCATTGCCAATTCTAATCCGCCACCAAGAGCAAAACCATTAACTGCTGCAATTACTGGAGTGCTTAAATTTTGCACAAAATCAAACAATAGGGCTTGACCTTCAGCGGCTAATTTTCCACCTTCTTCTACTGAAAAATTGGCGAATTCTGAAATATCGGCTCCAGCTACAAAAGCTTTTTCACCACTACCCGTTACAATAATTGCTTTTACTGATTTATCTTCGTTTAACGATTTAAATCCATCGTGTAATTCTTGAATAGTTGCCTTATTTAAAGCATTTAATTTAGTAGGTCTGTTAATCGTTACAATTGCAATAGCATCTTGTTTTTCAATAAGAATATTTTCCATTTTTGTTTGTTTTGATTATTTATTTATTGGGAAAGAAACCAAAAATTCGGTTCCTACATTTGGTTCTGTTTCAAAGGTAATCGTTCCGTTATAATTTTCTATGATATTTTTAATAATAGCTAAACCAAGTCCCATTCCGCTTGATTTTGTGGTGAATTTTGGTTCAAAAACACGTTCCTGATTTTCTGTTGAAATTCCTTTTCCGTTATCTTTTACTGCGATTTTAACTTCGTTATCTTGTCTAAAAACCGTCACAAAAACCAACTTGTTTTCCTGTTCTTCGGGAATTGCTTGAATTGCATTTTTAACCAAATTTGTAATCACACGGATTAATTGTGTTCTATCTAACTTGGCAATAATTTCGTCTTCTAATGCTGAAAACTGAATAAAATCTTCATTAAAAATTTCCAAAGCCATTTTTACAATTCGAACTACATTTAAAGTTTCGTTTTGCTGTGCTGGCATGGTTGCAAAGTTTGAAAAAGCACCCGCAACAGCTGTCATCGTATCAATTTGCTGTAAAATAGTTTTAGTGTAATCGTCTAGTTTTTTTGTAATATTTGGGTCGCTTGGGTCAAATTTTCGTTGAAAACTTTGCACGGTTAATCGCATTGGCGTAAGCGGATTTTTAATTTCATGTGCTACTTGCTTTGCCATTTCGCGCCAAGCTTGTTCTCTTTCGCTTTGAGCTAAAATGGTAGCACTTTCTTCTAATTTATCCACCATGTTATTGTAAGAGTCAATTAAAAGATTAATTTCTTTACTTCCATCTTCGATTACAATTTTTTCGTTACGTTGATTTAATTGAGTTTCCTGAATTTTATCACTAATAATTTTTAATGATTTTGTAATGTAGCTCGATAAAAAATAAGAAAGAACAATGGCAATGAAAAACATAAAAGTATAAACCTGTCCAAAACGAATTAAGAAATTTTGAACTTCATTATCGTAAAATTCCGCATCTTCTTCATAAGGTAAATTTAAAATAGCGAGAGGCTTAAATTTATTATCTTTTAAATAAGAATAGGATGACCTAAAGGTCCTATCCTCAATTTTTGAAAATTCTATATATCTTTTATCTAAAGAAGATTGAATAATTTTTAAAGTCGAAGGATTTATTTTTGGTTTGTCTTTGTCTAATTTAAAAATGGCTTTTGATGAAATTAACAAGTTTCCTTTTAAATCGAAAAAATTAATTTCCATACTATGAATATCTGCTAACTCGAAAATTTTATCTTTAAAAATTAGCGGAATATTCTTTGTGTTTAGTGGATAAGTGGTTGTTTGTAAAACATAATTTATGTGTTCAGCAATTGCAGTTTCTTTTCGTTCTAAACGGTCTTGATGGTATTCACGAGCCTCTTTTCTAAATTGATAAATGGAAACTGTAGCAATAAGTATAGACGCAATAAGTGTTAAGAATATCATGGATAGAAATATTCTTATTCGTAGTGAAAGATTTTTGATGTTAAAAATTCTATCCATTACCTATTTTGGTTCTTCTCTCTTATTTTTTTATACAATTTGAATCCCATCATTATTAAAATCGAAAAAACAAAAATTCCAATAACCCCATAAATCCAGTTGATTGCATTCTTTAAAATTACTAAAAAAACAACTGCAAATAATATTATCGTGGCGCCTTCATTCCAAATTCTAAAAAAATTACCCGAATGTTTTACTTCGTTATTTTGTAATTGTTTAAAAATTTGATGACACTTTAAATGATACAAATACAATAAAAACACAAATGCCAATTTTACATGCATCCATGGTTGGGTTAACCAAACATTTCCAACTTCGGTAAAAAACAACATCCAAAAAGCGAAAACACTAGCTAAAACAGCACTTGGCCAAGTAATAATGTACCACAAACGGTATTGCATTAATTGGTATTGTTTTATTAAAATATCTTGCTCTGGTTGCGCTTTTTGTTTGGCTTCTGCATGATATACAAATAAACGAACAATGTAAAACAACCCAGCAAACCAAGTGATTACAAAGATTAAATGTAGTGATTTTATGTAGTTGTAAAGTTCCATTTTTTATTGATTTTGAAAAGCCCATTGGTCAATCCATCGGCTCATGGTTTTAACCCAATCTTCACTATCGTTCAAACAAGGCACTGATAAAAAATTTTCTCCTCCATTTTCTTTAAAACTATGAGCAGCCTCCATTCCAATTTCTTCTAAAGTTTCTAAACAATCCGAAACGAACGCAGGAGTTACAACAGCTAAATTTTTAATGCCTTTTTGAGCTAATCCATCAATGGTAGCATCGGTATAAGGTTGTAACCAAGGATCGCGACCTAAACGAGATTGAAAAGAGGTACTGTATTTTCCTTCTTCCAAACCTAAAAATTCGGCTACTTGCTTAGTTGTTTCATAACATTGATGACGGTAGCAAAACTCGTGTGCTTTTGATGGCGTATTGCAACAACTTCCATCTATTTTACAATGCGATTTTGTTACATCCGATTTTTTAATGTGTCGCTCTGGAACTCCATGATAAGAAAACAATAAATAATCTGATTTAAAATTATCTAAAGCCGATTTAATAGAATTAGACAAATCACGAACATAATCAGGTTGGTTGTAAAAAGCAGGAAGAACCGTAAATTCCATATTTGGAAATTGTTTTTTTCGAATTTCTTCGGCTAACACCAAAATAGTTTCAGTAGTTGCCATAGCAAACTGAGGATATAATGGAATTAATAAAACCTCATCTACACCTTGATTGTGTAATTCTTTTAAACCAAATTCAATACTTGGATTTCCGTAACGCATAGCTAAAGAAACAGGAATACTAACTTGCTCTTTAACTTTATCTTGTAAACGTTTTGATAAAACAATTAATGGAGAACCTTCTTCCCACCAAATTTTTTTATACGCTTTAGCCGATTTTTTTGGACGAGTATTCAAAATAATTCCTTTTACCAAAAGCGCTCTAAGTAAATAAGGAACATCTATAACGCGTTCATCCATTAAAAATTCATCTAAATATTTTCTAACATCTTTTGGTTCAGGACTATCTGGCGAACCTAAGTTAATTAATAGTACTCCTTTTTTCATTTTCTTTTTTTTTCAAAAATACTATTTAATTATCAAAAAAATAATGCCGTAGGATTAATCTTAAAGCAAATTCAACTACTTATCGGAAAAAATATACATTTTATCGAATTTTTGTTAAAATTACAATATTATTAACAATAAAATTTTTTTTAAATTAAATAATATTTAATTTAGTGGAAGAATTATTGCATTATTAATAATTAAAATCGTTGAATTATGGAGAAACATTACATTAAATTACTAATTTGGTTTGTTTCAACTTCAGCATTTTCTCAAGTGCAAGGAGTAGGCATCAACGAAGACAACCCACAACAAGCTCTTCATTTAGGTTCTACAAACGGAACTATACGTGTTGATGGATTAAACGCAACAAATTCTACATATAATGGTGGCGGAACAGCTACATACCCTCTTTATGTAGATGGAAATGGAAATTTAACATTAGAATTCAAGCCTTTATATAATAGCGATGGCTCTGATGCTTTAGATCATGCTATTTTACCAGGGTCTGTTGTAACACTTCCCGCAGGTGATAATGACGGTTTAATTGTGGGTGAACTTTTTAATTTTACCATTGCTGTTAATAGAGCATCCATTCTTGAAGTAAAATACAATGTTAGTATGGATGTTTTTTTAAATCCTGCCGAAACAGCTATTTCAGACAGAAGAGCTAGACGAGTAAACACCTATTTTCAGGTGAATGGAGCAGGCAGAAAATATGGACAATCTGGAAAATGTTACACAGGTGGAAGCACCGATGGAGAAACAGGAAAACTGTTTAACACTAGTACTTCTTACATTTCATTACCCGCTGCAGGATCTTATGTAATTCGTTTTTATGGTGAGGTTTCATCTGGAATTACAAACTCCACTGCAAATACAGGTTTGGCTACTTGCGTAAAATTTGCAAGAGGTAACGACTCATTACTATTCAGGCTTCACTAAATACTTTATAACAGTATTATAATTCTTTAATCCCCAAAATTATGAAAAATCAATACTTATGTTTATTGTTTTGTACTTCTATAAGCTTTAGTCAAGTTGGTATAGGAACTACAAACCCACAAGAAGAACTTCACGTTTCCGGAAATACATCAACTATTAGAATAGAAGGATTAAGTAGCACAAACAATGTGTTAAATGATGGAATAAAAAATGCTCGTGTTTATGTAAATTCTAATGGAAATTTAACATTAACCCCTCCAAATTACACAGCGGGAGGAAGTGGTAATGGCAATTTACCCATTAACTTTTTAATTGATGTTCCTAATTTTATTCCTGATAATATTGATGGGTTACCAGCACCTTATAACAGTTTGGGAAGAATAATTAATAGCGACTTAACACAAGAAGGCGTTGAAGGATTTATTTACAGTGTAACATTTACAGTTCCTGCTGCTTGTACTGTAGAAGTTAAGCATGGAGTTACTTTAGTTATTTCTGGCTCAAATATGCTGACACCAAGTTTAGCTTACATCAATGATAGCAAGACTAGAACCATTGAAACATTCTTTTGTTTTGACATCAACAACGACGGTTTAAGTCCTGCAGAAAAAGCTATTGAATATGGAAATAAAGGACAATTTTATTGCTCAGTTGCAGGAGGCTCTTTAGGTTATCCTTATATGAATAGCCAAGGATATGCTACATTACCACCCGGAACGCATTCAATCCATTTCTTCGGAAAAGTTCAAGACCCACCAAGCACATTTACAAGTGTTGGATTTGGTGGTGCAACAGATTATTTAAAACTACGTGTATATAATTAAACCCCTACAATCATGAGAAAATATTTTACCCCAATTATTTTTACATTTTGCATTTCAGTTAATGGACAAGTAGGTGTAAATACGACAAATCCACAAGAAGAATTACACGTAGGAGGTTCAAATTCTACTATTAGAATTGATGGATTAAACACCCCTAACAATATTAATAATTTAGGAATAGCTTCTTCAACACCCGTTTATGTTGATGCAGATGGAGATTTAGTTTTAGGAACTTTAACCGACAATGTTGAAATTCTGTTTGACTCAGAAAATTATTTAGTTGACGTTCAAGACCCAACTTCATTAATAAACCAAGTAGGTAGCGGTGCTGGTTTTAGTCAAGGCGGAATACCAATTGGAGGTGCTGCAATATCATTCACATTAACTAAACCCGCTATTGTTGAAGTTAATTACTCAGTAAGCTGGAATGTTGGAAAAAATGTTACTGCAACCTCTCGTATTGATGATTTTAGAGCTAGAATTGTTCAAACAGCAATGTATTTTAGACAAAATAATTATTTAGGACCAGCTGTAATTAACGATTATTATGGTAATCCTATAAATGGCGGACCTTGGTGTATTACAAGTAACTGTATGGAACTTGGAGGTTTATTAGCTATTAATGGTCAATTTTACAATAATATTGCAGGAAATCAAGGTGAATGGAGAAACTACAGAAATACAGCATCTGATTATGTGGTTTTAGGACCAGGTACTTACACTCCTATGTTTGCTGCACAACTTGCCGTTGGAGATACTGGTGGAACAGGTGCTGTAAAATTATATTTAGGAGTAGGAATGGATGAGGTTCAAATAATTGCGTACTATTTTAACTAAATTTTTAAAAATAATTTGCTTTTTATCGGTAAATAATGTGTTTTGTCGATTATTTAATGCAAAATATTGAATATCAGAAAAATATTTAGATTTTTGAGGAAAAGGTAGAGCATGAAATCAAAAATTATTTTTCTGATATTTTTTTTTATTGGAATAACCTCAAACGCACAAGTTAGCGGTGTAGGAATCAACAAAGACAATCCTCAGCAAACACTTCATTTAGGCTCACAAACAGGTACAATTCGAGTTGACGGATTGAATTCTACAAACAATTCATTTAACGGTGGAGGTGTTGATAAAACATATCCTTTATATGTAGACCACAATGGCGATTTAACGTTAAAAGTTTCTGCTTATCAAAACAGTGATGGTTCAGATGCCTACACAACTGCCGCTGTCAATGGAACAGTGTCTATTACTACAGCTCAATTACCAAATGATGGTTATGAAACTGTTGAAATAACTTCTTACACTTTTACAGTTGCCAGAAACACTACACTAGAAATAAAATACTCTTTGAGTGTGGAAGTTTTTCAAGACAATCTACTAACTATTGTTAAAGACCCATACGCCAGAAACATAACTAATTTTTTTACACTAAACACACCTACATTAACCTCAACAACAAGAAGATACGCTCCAAGTTCAAAATGCTATTTTAACAGAAATGATATTGCAACAAACCCTGCAGCTGCTCCAGATGCTGCTACGGGATACATTTATAATAGCGGAACAACTTACATGTATTTAACTCCAGGCACACACACCGTAAGATTTTACGGAACAGTATGTTCGGGGTCAGCTAACAGAAATACATTTGTTAGATTTGCTGGTGGACCAGACTCTATTTTTATTCGTTTATACTAATCCCCTACTGTAATTATGAAGAAAACAATATTTTATATAGCATTCATTTTGTCTTGTAATTTTTCTTTTTCTCAAGTAGGAATTGGAACAGATAATCCACAAAAAGATTTACATGTTGCAGGTACAAATTCTACTATTCGTATAGAAAGTTTAAATTCTACAAATGAACCCGTTTTAAATGTAGCTCCAAAATTAGCCCCTGTTTATGTAACTGGCGATGGAGACTTAACCTTAAACCCTCCTGGCTTTACAACTGGAGGTGGTGTTGGCACAAACGAACCTTTAAATTTTTTAATTAGTATCCCAAATTTTGTTCCAAATGGCCCTTTTGGAGATGGAACTGTTGTTGCGAACCCAGTTGGTGTAACTACTGCCGTAAATCAAATAGTTTCAGTACCTTTTTCAAGTCCTCAAGAAGCATTAATAGAAGTTCGCTATGCTATGACAATTGACCTTTCTGACCAGTTTTTACCCGCTGCAGCTGCTTCTACTTTCAGTGATGTTTCTGCAAGAACTGTACGTTGTTATTTCTATATCGATTTAAATAGTGATGGTTTAGATGCTACAGAACTCTCTAAAAGATATGGTTTACACGGAGAAGCCTATACTTCTTATGCACAAGGCTCTGTTGGATACGCTTTTATTCACGGTGTTGGATATGGAAACATCCCTGCTGGCAATCATTCATTAGTTTTTTATGGAGAAACTGCAGACGGTAACAACAGAGACACCTACGTAGGTTTTGGAGGTTCATCAGATTATTTAAAAATTCGTATTTACAACTAAAGAATTAGTTATGAAAAAAATATTTTTATTCTTATTTACATTTTCTTCACTACTTGGATTGGCTCAAGTAGGCGTAAACAATACAAACCCACAAGAAGAATTACACATCTCGGGCACTAATTCAACTATTCGTATCGAAGGCTTAAATTCAACTAATAATCCATTAAATTTAGGCGATAAAGAAAATACTCGTGTTTACGCCAACTCAAATGGAGACTTGGTTTTAAACAATGCTCCAACAAATATTGAAGTACTATTTAATCCCGCAAATTACCTAAATGATCCTTTAGATACAGGAGGAGCAGATTCAAACCAAGTAAATCAAACTGGAGTTGGTTCTGGATATTCACAAGCAGGGTGGCCACGCCAAACAGGTGCAGGTTTATCAACTTTTACATTAACAAGGCCTGCAATTGTAGAAATTAATTATGCCATTTCATACGAAATATATAAATCTGGAAATCCTATAGATGATTACCATGCACGTACTGCTCAATTTTATGTTTATTTAAGACAAACTGGCCCTGCAGGAGCTATAGTTACAACAGATTATGATGGAAATCCAATTGATTTTGCAGGAAACCCAGGAGCCATGGGATATAGCGGTAACTTTTATACTAACGGAAGTACCTTAGGAGCTGGTGGAGGCGAAGGATTTGATAAAAAGTTCTACGCAACTGGACATGATTACATAAAATTAGGCCCAGGAACTTATTGCCCAATGTTTGCAGGGATATTGTTTGTTGCCGACACAGGAGGAACTGGAGCTGTTAAAATGCAAATGGGTGGTGGAGATGATGAAGTTGTGATTATCGCACACTATTATAATTAAAAAAAGAGCCTTAGGGCTCTTTTTTTATACGTTAGAATTAATCGACATCAAATATTTTTTTGGCGTTGTTCCAAATTTCTTTTTAAAAGCAGCTATAAAATGACTTCCTGTACTATATCCAATTTTTAATCCAACTTCATTTACATTATAGGAACCACTATCTAGTAACTGACGTGCATAATCCATTTTATAATCAAACAAAAATCCATAAACGGTATCACCATAAATTTGTTTAAAACCTATTTTTAATTTTTTTAGACTCAATCCTACTTGATCTGATAAAACTTCTAATGTTGGAGGTTCAGCCATATTAGCAATGATGATTTCCTTTGCCTTTTTTATTTTTAAAACGTTTTCTTCATCAATTAAAAACGGACATTGTTCTGCATTTGGATCTTCAGAACGATTGAAATATAAACTCAACAATTCGTAACCCTTACCTTTATAGTATAAATTTTTAATAAACGAGTTTAAATTATAATGGAAAATTTGACTTAAAACAATTGACATAGATGGACTAATGTCGTTCTCTTTATAGTATTTCTTATCCTTATTCTCATCGCTTAAAAAAGGGATATTTTCTGCCTCTGAAGAAAATAGTCCATGAAATTTTTTTATGGATACAATTACAGAAATTATCCAAGTATTAGGTGCTAATTCTAAATGTATTGGCAATTCTTTTTGTGGATTGTAAAACAAAAGCGATTTTTCTTCTTTTAAATCCAAAGCGTAACTCCCTTGATTAAAAATAAATTTTCCCTTTCCTTTAATACCAAAATGAAACTGAATAAGACCTTGGCTTACTGGTCGTTCTATTTTAATTGTTTCGTTACTATCATTTTGAAAACGCAATAAAATAAACTCATTTTCAATTTTTATTTCTTCTAATGAAGCCATAGCGCTGTTTTTTTCTTGTTATTTGGGGTATTCAAATTTATGAATAAATACCGATAAAAACTTTAGTTTTCATCATATCTTGTAAAGAAATAAGATACTGTTTTTATTATTATTTTAAACATTTTTTGAAGATTATTTCCAATTCTGAAACATTATCTAATTAAAGTAAAATGTGATTTAAAGGTTCGTTTAATTCCACATTCGTCATAATCTAATACAAACCAATAATCTGTTGAAGGAAGTTTATACCCGTTATAAGTTCCATCCCAACCTACTTCATCCTGACGAATTTGTTTTAACAATTTTCCATAACGATCAAAAATAGACAAAGTAGTATCTGAGTTTTCTAAAAAAACATTCCAAAAGTCATTATATCCGTCATTGTTTGGTGAGAAAAATTTGGGATAATCAAAAACAAAAACCGAAGAAGAAAGATTTGTACAACCATATATATCTGTAACATTTACTGTATGGCAACCCGGATTTACATTTTCAAATGTATTAGAATCTTGGAAATTTCCATTATTTAATTGATACAAAAGCAAACTATTAACATTGTCAACATTAGCAATTATAGTTGTATTGTAAGTAGATATAGTTAAATTAGAAAAGCTTTCTACAACCAAAACTTGCCAAGTTGCTGGTGGACTACATGAGTTGTTTGGAGTAAAAGTATAAATTCCGCTTTGAGTATTACTAATACTTGTAGGAGACCAAGTTCCGATAATTCCATTTGTATTAGGAAAAGTTATAATTCCTCCATAACAAACTGCAGTATCTTCAAAACTTATATTATTGTTTTGGTTTACAACAACTGTCCATTGTGCAGAATTGAAGCATCCCTCATCCGGAATGAAAGTATACGTATTACTATTCGTATTACTAACAATTGCAGGAACCCAAACTCCACTAACATTATTAGTACTTGGAAAAGCAATGGACTGTCCTTCACAAATACTAACATCAGTAAAATTGATACTTATCTCACTATTAATTTCAACATTAATAGTAATCGGATTGGCACATTGACCTTGATTAGGTGTAAAAGTATAAGTAGTTATACCAATGTTGGTGGTGTTAACTGAACTTGGTTGCCAAGTTCCAGCAATTCCATCTACCGAAGTTAAAGGCAAAGTGTCTGGCACTTGGTTTTGGCAATAAGTTAATGTGGAGAAATTAAATATAGGTGTACTATAATTTAAATCATTTGGAGTAAATAGTAGTTTATAAGTATTGCTATAGCAATCCGAAATTATACTACATGTAATTACGTAATCTTCATTTGGAATTGGAAATTGCAATGTAGGATTTGAATCTGTCGAGGTTCCTATGATAACAAGTGGATTATTGGCATACGCTAATTGCCAATTATAACTGTTAATATTATTGTTGTTTTCGAGCGATAATTGTAGCCCGTTGCACAATTCGTTCTCAATAACAATGCTATTATGTGGTACTAGATAGTTTAACTGATTAGGTAATCCCGCTAATGAAATACCTCCACCAATATATTGTTGTTCGGCAACATAATCACAATTTAGTCCCAATAGGTTAGGATTATTTATAACACCAATACGTCCATTAGGTGAATTTAAAATCGGTCGTGCAATATATATTTTCTCATCGGGAGCAAGTTGCATCGATAATAAACCATTCGTTGAAGACATTATTGTTGTTTTTGAAGCAATAAAATCACTGTTTGAATTTGTAGTTACATCATATTGATATATTCTTCTTCCAGAACATTTATATAACACTTTACTGTCGGGAGAAAATTCTGTACCATATTGATTTTCACCTGATGTTCTGTCTGTAAATTTATCCGTAATTAACCCTGTATTATTATCAAAATTAAATACATAAAAACCATAATAAATACTACTTGTAGGTACTGTAAATGAAAGAAGTTTATGATTTGGCGAAACCTTCATTTGTCCTGGCCTTGCATCTACAAAAAGACTAGTTGTACTTATAACAGGAACGGTGTTAAAACCACTACTAGATACACGGTAGGTATAAAAATCATTACTATCTACAACTTTACAAATTACCCAATAATCACAACCATTACTATGCGGAACAACACAAACTTTCTCTGTTGTAGTGGTTCCAAAAAGATGACTATTCTTATTTACAGTAACAGCACCTAATCCATTATCCAAATTCATATCAATTTCGGAAAACCGAACTCCTTTATCAGCAGCAACAGGAGCATCAGCTGAATAATCATCTAGAGTAACAAGGAAATATCTATCAAAGCGTTTTTTTATAAAATTATAAGTGCCTGGATATGGTATGATAGCAGAAGATTGAGATGATGAATTGTGTCCTGCTAAATTATCTCCATTTGACATTATTTGGAAAATTCTATTCCAAACTTTTTCCCCATTAGTATAAAACAACAAATTTCCATCACTATCACTTATTGTAGAACAACCTTCAGAAGAAAACATACCACCAGCAGGCAAATCTAAAAGAGGGGTTGGAGGATTATTATTAAAATTTAATCCTGCATTTCCGCCAAAATACCAAATATTAGCTTCTCCTTGTGCCATTACTGAAACACAATAAAAAATAAATAGATAGGGTAAGCGCCTTGTTATTTTTTCGAAAAATATTTTTTTATAAAATGAACCCATAGCGACATTTTTACGTATGTATTTATGTGAATATCAAAAATCATTATTTAGAATTAATCTACATAGTTAATTTGTAAACACTAGATAACATAACAAATTTAAAAAAAATATAAGAAAAAGACTTATTTATCTTTAAAATATCGTTGAGCGACATAAAAAGTCCTTCAAGCGTTGTTTTTATAAAATTGGAAAATATAATTTTGTTAAACTTTCAGGAAAGAGTACACCATATGGAAAACAATACATTCGCAAAGCATCCTACTTTCTATGCAGTAGGTTTAAGTTACAAGAAAGCAGATGCTGAAATGAGAGGAAAATTTAGTTTGGATGAACAAGCCAAAACTAACTTATTACATCAAGCCAAAGGTGAAGGTATTGATAGTTTGATTGTAACTTCTACTTGTAATAGAACTGAAATTTATGGTTTTGCTCAACACCCTTTTCAATTGATTAAATTACTTTGCGAAAACAGCCAAGGAACAGTTGAAGATTTTCAAAAAGTAGCTTTTGTGTACAAAAATAGTGAAGCAATCTCACACATGTTTCGTGTAGGAACAGGTTTAGATAGTCAAATTTTAGGTGATTTTGAAATCATTAGTCAATTAAAAAATGCTTTTGTAAAAAGTAAAGAATTTGATTTAGCCAATGCTTTTTTAGAAAGATTAGTAAATGCGGTTATCCAAGCGAGTAAAAAAATTAAAAACGAAACTGAGATTTCTTCTGGAGCTACTTCAGTATCTTTTGCATCTGTTCAATATATTTTTAAAAATGTTGAAGATATTGCTTCAAAAAATATTTTGCTTTTTGGAACAGGAAAAATCGGCAGAAATACTTGTGAAAACTTAGTAAAACATACAAAACACGAACAAATCACATTAATCAATAGAACTAAAGAAAAAGCGGAGAAATTAGCTAAAAAACTTGACGTTATCGTAAAAGATTATGCTGATTTACAAATAGAACTTCAAAAAGCAGATGTCGTTGTAGTAGCAACTGGAGCTCAAAATCCAACGGTTGACAAAGCCATTTTAAATCTAAAAAAACCTTTATTAATTTTAGATTTATCGATTCCTAAAAATGTGAACGAAAATGTAAAAGACATCGAAGGTGTTACTTTAGTTCACATGGATGAACTTTCGCAAATTACAGATGAAACTTTGGAAAACAGAAAAAAACACATTCCTGCCGCCGAAGCCATTATTGAAGAAATTAAAGACGAATTTATGGCTTGGACTAAACAGCGTAAATTTGCACCAACCATACATGCTTTAAAAGCAAAACTGAATACAATTAAAGAAGGAGAATTAAACTTTCAACGTAAAAAATTGGCTAATTTTGACGAAGAACAGGCCGAATTAATTACGGCAAGAATCATTCAAAAAATCACGAATCACTTTGCGAATCATTTAAAAGATGATGAAACCATGGTAGACGAAAGCATTGAATGGATTGAGAAAATTTTTCAATTAGAAACGGTTTCAAAATAATGAGCAAAACAATCCGAATAGGAACTCGTGATAGCGAATTAGCCCTTTGGCAAGCACACACAGTACAAAAAAAACTAAACGATTTAGGTTACAAAACTGAAATTACAGCAGTTAAATCGCAAGGCGATATCATTCTTGATAAACCACTTTATGAATTAGGAATTACTGGTATTTTCACTAAAACCCTAGACATCGCTATGATAAATGGTCAGGTAGATATTGCTGTACATTCCATGAAAGATGTACCAACAGCTTTACCTATTGGAATTGTGCAAGCAGCCGTTTTAGAACGTGCTAATACGGTTGATATTTTAGTTCATAAAGGCAATTTAGATTTTTTAACTTCGGAAGGAACTATTGCTACTGGTAGTTTACGCAGACAAGCGCAATGGTTAAATAAATATCCAAATCACAAAGTGGTCGATTTACGTGGAAATGTAAATACTCGCATGCAAAAACTTCATGATAGCGATTGGAACGGAGCTGTTTTTGCAGCCGCTGGATTAGAACGCATCAATTTAAAACCAGAAAATTATATCGATTTAGATTGGATGGTACCAGCACCAGCGCAAGGTGCAATGGTTGTCGTTGCTATGCAAAACGATGATTTCTGTAAAGAAACCTTAGCTAAATTAAACCATTCTGAAACCGAAATTTGCACACACATTGAACGTGAATTTTTGAAAACGTTAGAAGGTGGTTGTACAGCGCCAATTGGTGCTTTAGCAAAATTTAACGCTGATGAAATTGATTTTGAAGGCGTTTTATTCTCTTTAGACGGAAAAGAAAAACACACAATCAAAAAAAGTTGTACTTTTGATTCTTATAAAAACTTCGGAAAAAAATGTGCCGAGGAGATTTTAAACAACGGTGGAAGTGCTTTAATGGAAAGCATTCGTCGTGATTTAAAAAAGTAATTTTATTCCAAAATGGAGAAAGAATCGTTACTCAATTATTTATATCGCTTTTTTGATATCATCGTACTACTTTTCATAGTTTTTGACTTTGGATATGACTTTGAAGAAAACTATAATTCGCCCCATGTAATTGGATTGATTTTTCTTTCTATTGGATTATTAGCATTTAATTCCTTTAAGTTTTTCACCTACAAGTACAAGAGCAACAAAAAAGTAGCACTTGCAAATATGATTTTACTAACTGGGATAATGATAACCTGTTTTGTAATTTCAATATTAAACTTAGATTTTCCTTCTGATTATATTCTTCAAAAAGTAAAACCTATTTTAGAAGGTGGTCTCATATTTTATTTCTTATTGCGATTGTTGGTTTTAGTGCGTCATATTTATGATATTTATTTTAATCCGGCAATTGTTTTTGTTGGAAGTTTCATGATTTTAGCCTTAACGGGAGGATTTTTATTAATGCTTCCAAGTGCTACAACAAACGGAATTACCTTTACTAATGCGCTTTTTACTTCAACAAGTGCGGTTTGCGTTACAGGATTAACAGTTGTTGATACTTCAACGGCCTTTACAACTGTTGGACAATCCATAATCTTAGTTTTAATTCAATTGGGCGGAATTGGTATCTTAACTTTTACTTCTTTCTTCGCCTTCTTTTTTAGAGGAAGTTCATCCTTTAAAGAAGGGTTAAACACCAAAGATTTTATTGCTCATGAAGGTTTAAAAGACGTTTTTAGAGCGGCTCTAAATGTGGTGATTTTCACTATTGGAGTGGAGGCTGTTGGCGCTATTTTTGTGTATTCATCAATTATTGACAACAATACTATTGACAATAAATTTTTCTTTTCAATATTCCATTCTATTTCAGCTTTTTGTAATGCTGGATTTTCTATTTTATCGGCTGGATTGTATGATGAAGCCATTCGTTTTGACTATTTCTTACAATGGATTATCATGATTTTAATTATATTAGGTGGATTAGGTCACAACATTGTATTTAATTTCTATCAAAAAATAAAAACGCATGTAATAGAACTTTTTGACAAAACTATCATTCATAGAAAAGTTCGAATCATTACATTAAATACGCAAATTGTAATTTACACTACTTTAATTTTGTTAATTGGTGGTTTTATTTTCTTGTTTATCTCAGAATACAACAACACTTTATTAGAACATCAAAGTACTTTTGGAAAAATAACTGCCGCCGCATTTAACTCTGTTACACCAAGAACAGCAGGTTTTAATGCTGTTGATTTTACTCAAATGAATGTTCCTTCACTTTTACTAATCATCTTTTTAATGTGGATTGGTGGTTCTCCAGCTTCTACTGCAGGTGGTATCAAAACGAGTACATTTGCTTTAGCAACTTTGAACATCTTTGCCGTAGCAAGAGGAAAAAGCAGAATTGAATTATTTGGAAGAAGAATTTCATCAGAATCTACATCTCGTGCCTTTGCTATTTTGTGTATATCTTTAATAACAATAGGAATATCAATAGTAGCAATGCTAATTTTTGAACCAAAAGGAACACCTCTATTAACGGTTGCTTTTGAATGTTTTTCAGCTTATAGTACTGTAGGATTGAGTTTAAATTATACACCTACTGTTACAGAACCAAGTAAATATATTTTAATTGCTTGTATGTTTATTGGTCGTATTGGAATGCTCAACTTAATGGTTGGATTATTACGAAGATTGAATCATCAATTCTACGAATATCCAAAAGAAAATATATTAATTAACTAATCTACCAAAAATGAAAATTATAGTATTTGGTTTAGGAAACTTCGGAATGTCACTTGCTATCAGCTTAACTGAAACAGGAAACGAAGTAATTGGTGTAGATAAGAACATCGAAAAGGTAAATTTAGTAAAAGACAAGATTTCGCATGCAATTGCCTTAGATTCTACTAATGAATTATCTTACGAAGCTTTGCCTTTAAAAGATGCAGACAAAGTAGTTGTTGCTATTGGTGAAAACGAAGGTGCTGCCATCATTACAACAGCTATTATTAAAAAATTGAGTGATGTGAAAATTATCAGTAGAGCTTTGTCGCCAATTCACGATACGGTTTTAGAAGCAATGGGAATTTACAGCATCATTCATCCTGAACAAGAGTCTGCAGATAGATTAACTAAACAAATCAATTTTAAATCTACTTTAGAAAACTATCAATTAGATGATAATTTTACCATTTCTGAAGTAAAAGCTAAACCAGAATTCTTTGGAAAAACTTTGGCCGAATTAGATTCTATCGATAAATATCGATTAACCTTAGTGACTATCATTAGAAAAAGAGAAAAGCGAAATCTTATTGGAAAAAAATCTATAGTAAAAGAAACTATTGGACGTCCATCACCTGACACTATTGTACAAGAAGACGATATTTTAGTAGTTTATGGATACAATAAAGACATTGAAACCTATTGTTTAGGACAAGAAGAACACCAAATTAGAAGCTAAAATGACCCAAATTCTCTCTACAAAAAAACTTTCAAAAGCATTAAAAAACAAACTTTCTGATGCTAAAATTGAACTTGTAGAAAAGAATTTTATTCAAACAAAAGCTGTTGATTTTGAAACACCTCAACTAAACGATTACTTAGTTTTTACAAGTAAAAAAGCGGTGAAAAGTGTTTTAAAATCAAAAATAAAAAACGTTCATACCTTTTCGTGTTTGTGTGTAGGAAGTAAAACCAAAAAATTCCTCGAAAAGAAAGGATTTACCGTTATTGAAAGTGCCGATTATGCTGAAGAATTAATTCAAATAATCGAATCAAAATATAAAAGTAATTCGTTTACTTTCTTTTGCGGAAATATCAGAAGAAATACAATTCCTGCTTTTTTTCAGCAAAATAAAATCGCATACAACGAAACTATCGTATATGAGACCAAACTGAAACCACAGCAAATAAAAAAATCATTTGATGGCGTTTTGTTTTATAGTCCATCAGGTGTAAATAGTTTTTTAGAAAAGAATTCATTAGAAAACAAAACCTGTTTTTGCATTGGAACAACCACGGCAAAAGCATTAGAAAATAGAACAAAAAACATAGTAATTGCATCACAACCCACCGTTGATAATGTAATTAACGAAGTTATAAAATATTACAAATAAACAAGACCTGACAGGTTTTCGAAACCTGTCAGGTCTGAAAAACAAAAAACCATGTTAAAGAACGACTTATTTTTAAGAGCATTAAAAGGAGAAACTGTAGAACGCCCGCCAGTATGGATGATGCGTCAAGCCGGAAGATATTTACCAGAATTTAGAGCATTACGCGATAAATATGATTTTTTTACCCGTTGCGAAACTCCAGAATTAGCTGCTGAAATTACGGTTCAACCTATTAGAATTGTAAAACCAGATGCTGCGATTTTATTCTCAGATATTTTAGTAGTTCCAAGAGCTATGGGAATTCACGTAGAATTAAAAGACAATTTAGGTCCGATAATTCCAAATCCTATTCGTACAGCTGAACAAGTAAACCAAGTTTTTGTTCCGAATATTCACGAAACCTTAGGTTACGTAATGGATGCCGTAAAATTAACCAAAGAAATGCTGAACGACGAAGTGCCATTAATTGGCTTCGCAGGTTCGCCATGGACTATTTTTTGTTATGCTGTAGAAGGAAAAGGTTCTAAAAGTTTTGATACAGCAAAAGGATTTTGTTTTTCAAATCCTGTGGCAGCACACTTATTGTTGCAAAAAATTACCGATACCACCATTTTATACTTAAAAGAAAAAGTAAAAGCAGGTTGTAATGCGATTCAAATTTTTGATTCTTGGGGAGGCATGCTTTCTCCAGTAGATTATCAAGAATTCTCTTGGCAATACATTAACCAAATTGTGGAAGCTTTAGCTGAAGAAACAGAAGTAATCGTTTTTGGAAAAGGTTGTTGGTTTGCCTTGAACGAAATGGCAAAATCAAAAGCTTCTGCTTTAGGAGTAGATTGGACATGTTCTGCTAGAAACGCAAGATATTTATCAGGCGGAAACATAACGTTACAAGGAAATTTCGACCCAAGTCGTTTATTATCTCCAATTCCAACCATTAAGAAAATGGTTCACGAAATGATCGACGAATTCGGAAAAGACAAATACATTGTAAACTTAGGTCACGGTATATTACCAAATATTCCTGTGGATCATGCTAAAGCGTTTGTTGAGGCGGTGAAGGAGTATAAGAAGTAGTTCTATAAAATTTGAAGTTAAAAGAATTACAAAAATTTAGATAATTCTTTTAACTTCAAATAAACCCTTATCTAATAAGGCTGAAATGCCCTCTTTTGGTAATGGTATTATCATTAAAATCTTTAAAAGTTACTTTATACCAATAATCTGAAGCTGGCAACATTTTATTTTTAGATGTACCATCCCACCCTAAATTACTTTCAATCAAGTTCATAGAATGAAGTAAATTTCCAAATCTATCAAACAAGTTTATTTCAACCGAAGAATAAAAATCATCTAGTGGTCCGTGAATTCTCCAATAATCATTTATACCATCATTATTAGGTGTAAAATAACTAGGCGATTTTATCAACAAAACATTATCTTTTATTATATAGTTACATCCTGTAACATCTTTAACATAAATGGTGTAAATTCCTGGCTCTAAATTTTGAAAAGTATGAGAATTTCCAGATCCGAAATAGGAAATATTATCAATTGAAAACTCATAATTTCCTGTACCTTCTATTGAAATAAATATTTCATTATTATCCGAACTAATCTCTTTTAATACTGGAACCTCAGCATTTCTTACTATAAAACGTTTTGTTTCTGTACAGATAATTCCATTTTCAAGTTTTTCTAAAACAACAGAGAATCTTCCTTCTTCTGTAAGAGAAAAAAATCTTTGATTAGACAAAACCACATCGTTTCTGTCTTTCCATGTCCAAGAAGTATTGTTTATCCCTCCATCTAAAACAATTGGAGATTGAATAGTTGAATCACAAATCGTATATATATTTTCAATATTAATTTCTATAGGAGAGTTAACTACAATATTAAAAGAAAAAATCCCATTACATGTATTATTTTCGTCCTCTACTCTAATCCAAAGAACTCCTGAAGAAGCTATATAAAGCCCTGTTTTTTGATTTAACTTGGTTTGAGCATCTAAAAAGCTACTATAAAAATTAACTTCATATCCAGTCGGAATACTTAACAAAGTAATAATATCTGATTCAATTGCCGATAAATCAAATTGTCCTTCTAGATTATTTAAAATACCATCTGAGTTTTCACAGGTATAAAAATTTGGTATTTGTGTTGTGGAAGTTGTTGTTCTATTTTCTATAAAGAAACTCGTAATTAAAGAACATCCTTTTTCTGTAATTATTTTTACAAAAATTTCTTCTAAATTAGACCTATTTGTATACTGATTTGGATTTGGGATTCGATTGATGTCATTTTGAGCATCTTGACTATCATTGTAAAAATAATACTGAAAATCTAAATTTGCGTTACTAATAAAATCGCTTATGTTTTCTAAATTAAAAATTGAAAAACCATCATTATCCGTATCGCATTGAGTTAAAACTTGATTAGGAAGCAACAATGGCGGAGGAAAAACAATTACTGTTTTATACAATACAAATGTTCTATTTTGTGTTACGACAGTAGCTTTAATTTTTTGAAAACCCGATGTAGTAAATGCATGAGATGGATTCAAATCATTTGAAAAATTTCCATCACCAAAATCCCATTGAACAGAAATAATTGGAACATACATATCTAAACTAAAATCAAAAGGAGTATTAATACATGTATCTTCCGAAACAATTATTCTATTTCTAAGGCTTGAAACTATAAAATTTGGTAAACCTTTTGTTGAGCTTCCAGGTACAAGACTAATTACACCACTTTGAAATAAACAATCAGAACCAGCCTTTTCAGGCTTACTTATAACACTTATTTGATTTGATGGAAAATTTATATCTCCTTTAGAAACATATATCTTTCCATTTCTTGCTAATTGTAAAAATCTTGCTTGTCTCTCAACGAAATAATAATAATTTGGCGGGTCCAAATCTTCCAAACGAGAAAATTGAACCTGAACAATATATGCAGTATCGCCAGCTGACCCTGTGTAATATAACATTTTAGAATCTTGTGAAAACTCAACTCCATAAGGAGTTAAAAACAATCCAAAAGCAGGAATAGAATTTAGTCTTTTATAAAAAATTATACTATCAAGACTTAAATTGTACTTGTAAGTATAAATATTCATGTTAATAGCATCAACTAAAGCGATGTGTTTTCCATCAGGAGAAATTTTTAATGGCCCAGAAGTACCTATAACTTCATTAATTGTGATTAAAATTGGTGTCAAATTAACACCTGTCTGAGAAACATTAAAAATTCTAAAAACAAAAAGTTCCTCTCCATTTTGATTTAAAATAGGTGCATTTGGTTTTGTTACAAAAAGCACTTTATAGGTGTCCGAATCATTATCATAAATTGCTGCTAATCTAGAAGTCGCCGTATTTGCAATTCTTTGATTCTTCAAAACAACAATTCCAAGTGGGTTTTGCGCGTTAAATTTTATTTCTGAATAATAAACTCCGGCAGACATAACAGTAGGACTAGTTACTGTATTTTCTCTGGTATAAAAAATATAATAGGTAGACGAATCATTAGGTTTAGGTATTATTATTGACGTTTGAACTCCTTCAATATCACCTACCAAATCATTACCATTATTCATAATTTGATGGTTTCTATTCCAAATGTTTTGTCCATTAGAATAAAACATCAAATTACCATTAAAGTCAGAAATACTTGAACAGCCGGCAGGAGTAATCATATTGCCATCAGTTAAAACATCTTCTTCACCAGAATTAAAATCTAACCCTGCATTTTTACCAAAATACCAATGGTTTGTTTCGTTTTGAGAAAACCCATTAAGACTTAGTAAAAATAACAGAGGTATAATAATGTATTTTATAGCCTCACTTTTAGTTAAAAACATTTTATTTTCTTTCTCTAAAAACAACTATTATTAAAATTTAAATGATTTTACAAAATAAAATTTGCAAGTTGTAATTAGACGTGAAAGACAAAAATAAAAAGAATTATAAGCTTTTATACCCTAGTTTTTGTTAAATATGTTACAAGAAATTAATAAATTTGTAATCCATTACAGTGTAATCAAACTTTAGACACAATATTTGCCCTCAAAACAAATCGATGAAAAACAAATTCTACACCTACATACAAAACCTACAAGAGCAAATCTGTAAAGGATTAGAAGACATTGATGGCGGCACCAAATTTCGTGAAGATATTTGGAAACGACCAGAAGGCGGCGGTGGTCGCACACGTGTTATTGAAAACGGAAACGTTTTTGAAAAAGGCGGTGTAAACATTTCAGCCGTTCATGGTAAATTGCCTGATACGATGCAAAAAATGTTCGGCGTAGGAGAAGCCGATTTTTTTGCTTGCGGATTGAGTTTAGTCATTCACCCAAAAAACCCAATGGTACCAACCGTTCATGCCAATTGGCGTTATTTTGAAATGTATGATGAGAAAGGAAACATCATCAACCAATGGTTTGGTGGCGGACAAGATTTAACTCCGTATTATCTGTTTGAAGAAGATGCAAAACATTTTCACCAGACCTGTAAAACGGCATGCGATAAACATAACCCTGAATTTTATCCAAATTACAAAAAGAAATGCGACGAGTATTTTTGGAATGCACATCGTTTTGAAGCAAGAGGAATTGGAGGTTTGTTTTTCGATTATTTGAAAGCAACCGAAACCATGAAAATGGAAGATTGGTACAATTTCGTAACTGAAGTTGGGAATTCGTTCTTGCAAGCGTATGTTCCAATTGTAGAAAAAAGAAAAGATTTACCTTATTCGGATGCTCAAAGAACTTGGCAAGAAATTCGTCGTGGTCGTTATGTAGAATTCAATTTGGTTCATGATAAAGGCACCCTTTTCGGACTAAAAACCAATGGAAGAATCGAAAGTATTTTGATGAGTATGCCTCCACATGTTCAGTGGATTTACGATCATAAACCCGAAATTGGTTCAGAAGAAGAAAAATTAATCAAAGTATTAGAAAATCCAATCGAATGGGTTTAAGCGCAAAGTTAAAACAACTTTAAACCTTAAACTTTTAAACAATTTAAACAAAATAGTATGTTCCCATTACACAGAGGTCGTCGTTTAAGAGTAAACGAATCTATAAGAAGTTTAGTTCGCGAAACCAGCTTGAGTCCGGCTGATTTTATGTTTCCTATGTTTATCATGGAAGGAGAAAATACAAAAGTAGAAATCCCTTCTATGCCAGGAATTTTACGTCGTACATTAGATTTAACGGTGGAAGAAGTAAAAGAATTATTTGCTTTGGGAATTCGTGCCGTAAACATCTATGTAAAAGTTAGTGATGATTTAAAAGACAATACTGGAAAAGAAGCTTGGAACGACAATGGTTTGATGCAAAGAGCCATTCGTGCCATAAAAGCCGCTTGTCCTGAAATGATTGTAATGCCTGATGTAGCTTTAGATCCGTATTCAATTTATGGTCATGATGGAATTATTGAAAAAGGCGATGTGGCAAATGACGCCACCAATGATACTTTAGTAAAAATGGCGGTTTCTCACGCCAAAGCAGGTGCCGATTTTGTAGCGCCAAGCGACATGATGGATGGTCGTGTATTACGTTTACGTCAAGGTTTAGATGCTGCGGGATTTCACAATGTGGGAATTATGAGTTATTCGGCAAAATATGCTTCGGCTTTTTATGGCCCGTTTCGTGATGCTTTGGATTCAGCTCCAAAAGATGCTGATGTTGATACTGAGCCTGTCGAAGTACCGAAAGACAAAAAAACCTACCAAATGGATTATGCTAATCGCATCGAAGCGGTTAAAGAAGCACTTTGGGATGTGGAAGAAGGAGCTGATATGGTCATGGTAAAACCCGGGATTGCCTATTTAGATATTGTTCGTGAAGTTAAAAATGCAGTTGATGTTCCGGTAACAGTTTTCCATGTTTCAGGAGAATATGCCATGATTAAAGCGGCTTCCGAAAGAGGTTGGTTAGACCATGATAAAATTATGATGGAGCAATTAATGTGTATCAAAAGAGCGGGTGCGAGTTTGATTTCCACTTATTTTGCTAAAGAAGCAGCAATTTTATTAAATAAAAAGTAATGTGACAAATGTCACAAACTAAGTGAAATCGATAGTGTAATTTTATCGATATTTCTAAATCATATCAAAATGAAACTTATATTGAAATCATTAGGCGTATTAGCTTTTGGTCTTTCGCTAACTAATTGTAGCGATAAAAAAGAAACTGATGCCTACGGAAATCCTGTTCAAGAAAAAACAGAAGTAGCAACAGAAACTACTGTTGACCCATTACTGGCAAAAGGACAAGAATTGTTTGAAGGAAAAGGAACGTGTACAGCATGTCACAAACCCGACACAAAAGTAATTGGACCAGCAATAAAAGATATCGCCAAAATTTACAAGGAAAAAGGTGCAAGTATTGCTGCTTTCATTAACGAAGAAGGCGAACCTATTGTTGACCCATCGCAATACGAAACCATGAAAACCAACTTTGCTATTACAAAAGCCATGACGGCTGAAGAACGCAAAGCTTTAGAAGTATATATGATGAGTTTCGAGTAACCGTTACTCAACTACTAATTTAAAGCCCACGCGCGGAATGTTTTCAATTCTCACGTGGGTTTCTTCTTTTATAATTTTTCGTAATCTTGAAATGAATACGTCTAAACTTCTGCCTAAGAAATAATCATCGCTTCCCCATAATTCCATTAAAATTTTTTCGCGTTTTAAAACAGTATTCGGGTTGTCTAAAAATAGTTTTAAAAGTGAGGCTTCACGCTCGGTAAGAGTTATATTTTGGCTTTCATTTTTCAATAAATAATTCTCAGGTTCAAATTGAAAACTTCCAAAAGTATATTGTTTTTGTGTTGAATTATCGGTTGATTTCTGACTTCGGTTTAAGAAAATTTCAATTTTTAAAATCAATTCTTCTATCGAATATGGTTTTACCAAATAATCATCAGCACCTAATTTCAAACCTTTAATTCGGTCATCTTTCATGGTTTTTGCCGAAAGAAAAATAATCGGAATTTCTTGATTTCGTTTTCTGATTTCAGTTGCCATTTCAAATCCATCCATATCGGGTAACATAATATCCAAAACACACAAATCGAAAGACTCTTTGCAAAACAATTGAAAAGCTTCTTTTCCATTCGCGCAATGGGTAACATCGAAATGTTGCTCTAAATTATCAGCGGTTAAAAACGCTAAAGTTTCGTCGTCTTCAACATACAAAATGCGCTTTTTACTCATAATCGTTTTTATTTATTTGGATGGTTATAGTGATTCCTTTTTCTTCGTTGTTTTTGGCATCGACTTTCCATTTATGCCATTCGCAAACGCGTTTTACATACGAAAGTCCGATTCCAAAACCTTCAATATCTTTACTGTCTTCTCTTGCTACACGATAGAATTTATCAAAGACAAATGGCAAATCACTTTCTGGAATTCCACAACCGTTATCAGTAAATTTTAAAGTCAATCCTTTTGAATTTTCTTTTGATTGGATTTTGATTTCTGGATTTTGATTAGAGTATTTTACTGCATTATCCATTATGTTGTAAATCAAATTATAAAAATGAAATTCATCTGCCTGAACGATATAATTTCGCTCTAATTGAATGTCTATATTGATTTCTTTCTGATGTTTTAAAAATATGTTTTCTCTAACTAACTCTAATAACACTTTCAGATCTACTTTCGATTTTTCTAACTCAATTTGCTTGCTTTCTGTTTTCGCTACATATAGAATTTTCTCGATGTGCTGGTTCAATTTATTACTTTGGTTAATAATAATCTGTATATACTTTGAAAGCTTAGGGTTGTCGATAATTTCCTTTTGAGTATTAGCATAATTGGAAGCAATCAAGATAGAAGCCAATGGTGTTTTGAATTCATGCGTCATATTATTGATGAAATCTTTCTGTAAATCGGTATATCTTTTTTGCTTTAGCATTAATAAAACCGAATACACATAAATAATCAGAACAAAGAACAAAACTCCAGTAAAAATCCAATATTGCGACAAACTTTTAAAATAAGTCTGTTTAATATTTGGAAAACGAACCGCAAAGTAATAGGTTAAATCGCTATTTTTTGAGAAACAATCGGCACAAAATTTAGAAGGTTCTTTTCCGTTAGCTGAAACATAATTTCCATACACCATAGCATCTGAACTACAATCATAAATGGCATATTCGTAGTCTAATTCTAACTTTACCTTTTCGAACTCATTTTTTAAATATTGCTCTAAAATATTATTCTCAAAAACATCATTTACATTTACAATAAAATAATTTTCTGAAACTTTTTTTATTTGATTTCCTATCGGAAGTTCTTTTTTATTGTCTTTATAAATTTTGTTAACCACATCTTGCAAGGCAAAATGGATTTTATCTTCTACATCTTTTTTCTCAAAAATATAGGCTTGATTGAGTAAAAACAACTGCATGATAATTACTCCTACAATTGCTAAAAACCCAGCAAAAATTACGGTATTAAATCTGGTAAACTTCATAATGAGTTCGATATTACGAAAAAAGTGGTTTTAAAAATACCTGTTAACATGTCATTAACAATCATTAAAATTTAATTAACAACACCAATTTAAAAGTTTTTTAGTTTTGTTGAACAAATTTAAAATAACTAAAAATATTATAGAGTATGAAATCAATTAAATTATCAATTGTAGCTTTATTTATAGCTAGTGCTTCATTCGCACAAACAAAAGAGGTTAAGGTAGAAACAGCTAAAGCAATTCAGGCTACACCAGCAGAAGTTAAAGCTCCAGCAACTCCTAAACAATCAAGCATTAAATGGGATCAAGAAATGCATGATTTTGGAGATATTGAAAAAGGAAAACCAGTTACTTATGAATTTTCTTTTACAAACACTACAAAAGAAACTATCTTAATTACTAATGTAAGACCTGCTTGTGGTTGTACTGCTGCAAATTACACAAAAACTCCAATTAAACCAGGTGAAAAAGGAATGGTTGCTGCAACATTTAACGCTGCAAGTGGTGGAATGTTTCAAAAATCAGTAACTATTACTACTACTGAAAACGGTGCTGAAGCAGTAAAAACTTTATCTTTTAAAGGAAAAGTATTAGAGCCAGCTACTGACAAAAAAGAAGAGATTAAATCTTAATAATATTATTAATTCAGCTTTTTACATCTTATTAAACCACCTTTTATAGGTGGTTTTTTTTATATTTACAAAATGAAAACAGTTGTAATAAATACTCCTTTAGGATGTGCCGAAATTTGTGGAGATGAAATAGGCATTTCAAAAATTCATATTTTAAATGATGAAACTGAAATTTCAACAAAAATTCCTAAAGAACTAAAAGAGGCTGTTTCGCAACTTCAAGATTATTTTAATGGAAAAAGAACTGATTTTACATTTAAAATTAATCCATTAGGAACTGATTTTCAGAAAAACGTTTGGCAAGAATTACTAAATATTCCTTTCGGAAAAACATGTTCTTATTTAGATTTATCAAAAAAATTAGGTGATGTAAAAGCAATTCGGGCTGTGGCTTCTGCCAACGGAAAAAATCCGCTTTGGATTGTGATTCCATGTCATCGTGTAATAGGTTCTGATGGTTCTTTAACAGGTTATGCAGGAGGTTTATGGCGAAAAAAATGGTTGTTGGAACACGAAAATCCAGTAAAACAAGAAAGTTTGTTTTAGTTTTTTTAAAATCATTCCAACTTTTTCCTACTTTTATAACACAATCTTATAAAATTAGGAAATGAAATTTCTTTTAAAATTCTTCAAGTGGTTCGCTATTGTTTTAGCAAGTATCATTATTTTAATGTACATTTTTGATGTGGATTATCTATTACGTGCAGTAAGAACAATTTATTTTAAAGGTTATACAACGGCTTTCTTAGAAGATTATAAAGAATTTCCAAACAGAGAAATTAAAAAAGGAACTGCTCAACCTTGGGCAATTGCTTCCGATTATAATTCAGTTCCTGCTACTGAAATATTAACAAAAAATCACAAAGAACTTCAAACCATTGCTTATCTCATTATTAAAAATGACAGCATTTGGCACGAAAGTTATTTTGATGGATTTGATAAGAATTCTAAAACCAATTCTTTTTCTATGGCAAAAAGTGTCGTTACTATGGCATTAGGAAAAGCCATTATGGACCGGAAAATTAAAAATTTAGACCAAAAAGTAACCGATTTTTTTCCAGAACTAAAAGGCAAATTTGCAAAAGAAGTAACCGTTGGCGATTTATCTTCGATGGCTTCTGGATTAAGTTGGGATGAAAAATATTATAGTCCGTTTTCAATTGTAACTCGTGCTTATTTTGATGATGATTTAAAAGGCATTATTTTAGGTTTAGACATTAAAGAAAAGCCAGGACAATCGTTTAAATATTTAAGTGGTGCTACTCAATTATTGGCTATGTGTATTGAAAAAGCAACGGGGGAGCATTTATCTGATTATGTTTCCAAACACTTTTGGCAACCCATGGGAGCCGAAAACGAAGCGCTTTGGCAATTAGACGAAGCACCAGACGGAATAGAAAAAGCTTATTGCTGTATAGCTAGTAATGCAAGAGATTTTGCGCGCTTTGGAAAATTATATTTAAACGATGGGAAATGGAATGGAAAACAATTATTAGACAGTGCTTTTGTAAAAAAATGTATCACACCTCGTTTCGAAAATAGTCCAGAATATGGTTATGGTTGGTGGATGCATAACTTTTTAGGTAAAGATTTATACTACATGCGTGGTCATTTAGGGCAATTTGTAATTGTAATTCCAGAAGATGAATTAATTATTGTTCGATTAGGACATTTAAAAGGAAAACAAACCGAAACGGATCCACACAGTAATGATTTGTATGTTTATGTGGAAGAAGCATATAAAATGTTGAATTTTAGAAAGAATTGAGAATATTAGCAGGAAAACTAAAAACTTAAATTAACTATAAACCATACAAAAATGATTGAGAAAATTAACTTGAACAATATTTTGTTTTTAGACATTGAAACTGTTCCGGAGCACCAAAATTATGGTGTTTTAGATGAAGAAACGCGTTATTTATGGGAACACAAAACGCAATACCAACGCAAAGATGAAGTTTCGGCTGAAGATTTTTACGAAAGAGCTGGAATATGGGCTGAATTTGGAAAAATCATCACCATTTCAGTGGGTTACTTTGTAAATAAGGCGGATATTAGAAACTTTCGAGTGACTAGTTTTTGGGGAGAAGAGAAAAAAATTTTAAACGATTTTTCAAATTTACTAAATACACATTTTAACGGAGCACAGCACGTTCTTTGTGGCCATAATGCTAAAGAATTTGATATTCCGTTTATAGCTCGACGTATGATTATTAACGGTATTGCTTTACCAAATAAAATAAATTTATTCGGCAAAAAACCTTGGGAAGTGCCTCATTTAGACACCTTGGAATTATGGAAGTTTGGCGACTACAAACATTTTACTTCATTAAAGCTTTTAACAAAAGTACTGGGAATTCCATCTCCTAAAGATGATATCGACGGAAGTGAAGTAGCACATGTTTTTTACGTAGAAAACGATATCGACAGAATTATTACCTATTGCGAAAAAGATGTAATTGCTGTAGCACAAATTTTTCTAAGATTAAGACGCGAAGAATTATTAGTTGAAGATGAAATTATTCATGTATAAAAAAGGGAGCTTTAAAAGCTCCCTTTTTAGTTTTTATGGTACTGATTATTTATTAATCACTACTTTTTTAGTTGTTTTAGCACTTCCATTTTGGATGCTTAACATGTAAATTCCATCAGATAAATTTTCAACATTTAACGTTTCAATTGTATTAGAAGAAACTTTAGTAACTACTTTTCTTCCTTGAACATCAAATAATTCAAATGTAGTATCGCCAGTAACTGCTCCTAAATCAATATTAACAATACCTTTAGCTGGATTAGGATACACTTTTAAAGAACCTAAAACATTTTCATTTGAACTTAATGTTGAAGGTACAACGTTACAAAAATTTAACGAAACTGAATTAATTGTACCGCCATCCTGATTACCAACATCTAACACATTTAAAGTCCATGTCCCATCAGCACTCAATCCGTTAAGAGCTGATAAACTTTGAAATGGTTTAACAGTACCTCCAACAACAGGAGAACTAGGTGAGCAAGTAACATCTTGTCCTGAATCATCAAGTACCGCTTGTATGTCTGGATACGAAGCATCCGCACCAACACATGGTTGATTAAATAAAACAATCTCAGGTCTTCCAATTGATGCAGGTCCAGATAAGGTAATTATCATATCCCCAATCCAAGTGTGCGTAATATCCAAAGTTACATTTAAATCAGCTATAGTCATTCCACCTGTAACAACAATTGGAACTGACGCACTACTATTAGCAACAACATCAATGGTCGCATTTGAAAAATCAGTAGCTGTAAATATATTATTACATGTAATTATACCCGTTCTAAAATTATTAACAGTTGCAATGCTTGCATCCATCGTAGCACAACGATTGCTAGGAATAACTCTCCAATAGTAGGTCGTTTCAGATGCTAATCCAGTTAATAAATAACTTGCATTTGTTGTGTTTACATTTGCAAAAAGTGTAGAAAAATTAGGTTGTGTTGAAACTTGTAAATTATAAGATTCATCATTAATATTTGAATTCCAATTAAAATTGGCCGAAGACCCTACAGAATTTAATGCATTTGCAGGTGAATTTAATACTGGATTCTGAAAGTTTATGGAGTAAACTTTTAATTTTTTATATCTTGTTTCCGTTTCTATACCATTTGAACCTGAAATTCCAATTGTGTGAAATATCCCAGGCTGTACAGTGCTTAATCCAGAAACTGTCATTGTTACAGTTCCATTAGCACTTAAAGTTGCAGGGCTAAAAGAAGCACTTGCTCCTGATGGTAATCCAACTGCAGAAAATGTAGTAGTAAAACTTCCTGATTGTTTATAATCAAAAGTATAAACTGCGTTTGAATTTGAACAAACTGTCAAATCATCTGATTTAGAAGTTATTGCGAAATTTGACGTAATTCCAGTAACAATCAAAGAATAGTCTTGTGAGCCCGAAACTAAAGTTCCTTTGTGTGTAATTGTAATAACATAATCTCCGGCTGTAGGTGTATCAATTTTAATTACTTCAATATTATCTACATTATTATCTCCATTTCTTAGAGCTGGTGAAGAAGGAGTAGCTTGCAATCTCCATGGATAAAATGTTGTTGTTCCGTCTTTCGTAACTCTTACATCTAAATCGTTTACCAAAGCTCTAGTGGTACTATTATCTCCCCACGTACCATCATTTGCAGTACCTGGTAAATCTGTCCATGTGATAGACACAATCAATGGATTGTTTACACCTCCACTAGATTTTACTGTCATAGTAGCCGTTTGTCCTTGACTTAAATTATCTTCTGACACCCAAGAAGTTAAACCATTACCTGTTAAAGTTTCAACAGCTTTTTTAGCATTTAACAAGCCCCATCCAAATCTTGCATCAGGACCTGTGTTTCCAGCATCATCAGCAGTATGACATGCTAATCCTCTTAAAGTAGCGGCTTTCATAAAGCCATTAGTTAAATTTTTGTGGTGTTGCTGAACTAATAGCAATGTACCTGAAACATTTGGAGAAGACATCGAAGTTCCATCATATGAATCAGTTGCTGTATTACTTGTGGCAACAGTTGATAAAACCCCCGTACCATTACCAGCAATATCTGGTTTTATTCTTCTATCATCTGTAGGTCCTTGACTACTGCCTGAATTTATAATAACACTAGTTAAAGAACCATCTGCTGCAATAGTAGCATCTTGAGCATTTGCTACAATTAAAGCATTTTTAGATGTTTTATTTCCTGTTAATTTGTCAAAACCTGATGCTATAGGATTTGTATTATTGTTATTTGTCCCGTCATTTCCCGCAGACATTACTGGTAAATAATATGGAGCTAAATATGTTATCTCGTCCCAAGATCTTGCTGCATCTGAATAAGCTCCAATATACCAAGCAGGTAATAATGTTGAACCACTTCCAACACGAACACCGTAAGAATGATTGGAAATTAACATCCCCAATAAAATTTCTGAAAGCGCTTCTGATTCATCATTTGTCCAATTAAATGTTCTAGCTGTTGCTTGAGGAGCCATACCCTTAACACCCGAAGAAGTCGAATTCCATGGTAATGCTATCATAGTTCCTGTAACATGAGTTGCATGTTGAGAATCATTTGATGTGAAAACTGATCTTGTGTCGTCAACAGTAGTTACTCTTCCACTGAAACCGCTGTGAGTACGTCTCACTACATCACCATCCCAAACTCTTGCAACCATTCCTTGACCATTCAAAGTCAAACCCATTCCTCCACCAGTATGTAAAAAGTTTGCTCTAGTAGATCTAGCAGCCGCTACGTTAGTTGTAGCATAATAAATAGGATAACCATCTGGCGTTAAAGCCATTAATTCTTGAACAGAGCCTTTTTCATCTTTAATGATGATTGGCCAACCTTTTTTATTGGCTTCAGCAATAGCTTTTGTTCTTTCAGCATCTTCTTTTTGTTTATAAAAGTCGATTTTTTGTTTGATTTTCTCTAAATCATAATTTTTCGTGATTTTAGCCACATCTTCTTTTGTTTGAGAAAACACAAAACCCGAAAAAGTTAATGAAAAAATAAATAGTAATCTTCTGATTTTCATAGTAGTTAGTAGGTTTATTGATAATTAATTTACAAATATATAATTATTTATTAAAATCACTAATGTTTTATACTTTTTTAATATTTGTTGAAAAGCATTGTTTTACTACATTTACGAAAAAATAGATTTTATGGTTTTAAGTAGATTTTGGTTAGTGATATTTATATCGTCTATCTTTTTTATTGTTTTCGGATTGTTTTCATCGCAATATTATTCCATTGATTATGTTTTGAACGGAAAACAAGGCGAACCACTTTTAATTGGTGAAAAATATTTAAAAGAAGTGCCCAAATTTGTGCAAGACAGCGTACAAAAAGCGGAAGATAAAACATTCATTATTAATAAAAATGAAAAGGATGCAGACACTACCTACATCTATAATAATCAAACTGTAAAAATCTACAGCGGTAAACAAAAAGCAGATGGTTTACTTCCTATGACTAAAAGCAGTTTGTTTGATTTGATTCTGCCATTGATTGCTTATTTAGCTTTCTTTTGTGGAATAATGGAATTGCTTATTATTTCAGGAGCTTCAGAAAGATTGGCTAAGAAATTAAGTCCATTATTTGCAAAAGTTTTTCCTTCGATTCCTAAAAACCACGAGTCGATTTCTTATATGACGTTGAATTTTTCCGCCAACTTCTTAGGATTAGATTCAGCTGCAACACCATTTGGTTTGAAAGCCATGCAAAGTTTACAAGAACTTAACGAAGATAAAGACAAAGCGAGTGATGCCCAAATCATGTTTATGTGTTTGCATGCAGCGGGTTTAACATTAATTCCAACATCCATTATTGGTTATCGAGCTGCAGAACACGCTGCAAATCCAGCAGATGTAATGTTGCCTTGTATTATTACATCGTTCATCGGAACTATTGCTGCATTCATTTTAGTCGGAATTAAACAAAAAGTAAACTTCAAAAGCGCTTCTTTATTAGCGGCTTTAATGGGAGTTATCGGTGCGATTGTGGGATTATTATTCTACGTAAACAGTTTGGATTTAATCGGAAAAAACTATTTTACTTCTAACCTTTCGGGATTATTGTTAATCTTGATTATCGGCGGAACCTTGATATTTTCTTTCGTTCAAGAGAAAAAATTCGTTGAACAAAAAACAACGATTTTCGATACTTTTGTAACCGGTGCTAACAACGGATTAAAAACCGGAGTAACCATTTTCCCTTATGTTATGGGAATGTTAGTGGCGATTTCATTATTCAGAAATAGTGGCTTGTTTGAAATTATTGCCAACGGAATTTCCTTTTTATTTGCACATCTTGGAGTAGCAAAAGAAATCACCGATTCATTGCCTGTGGCGATGTTGCGCCCTTTTAGTTCTGGTGGTTCACGAGGATTTATGATTGATGCCATGAAGCAATTTGGCCCTGATTCTTTAACAGGAAGATTAAGTTGTATTTTCCAATGTAGCGCTGAAACGACTTTCTATGTAATTGCGGTTTATTTTGGAAGTATCAACGTGAAAAACACCCGTTATACATTAGGCATGATGCTTTTAGTAGATTTAATCTGCGTGATTACAGCGATTTTTGTGGCGAGTTGGTTTTTTTAACGAGTTGAATTCCAGCAATATTTGAAAAAAAACAGGTATTAAAAAAAATTAAAAATGAGTTTTTTTGAAGATATAATTATCAATTTAGGACAAGAGGGCATGTACTTCTTTTTTAAAAGATTGGGCATGCTGGCCAAATGGATTTGTTATTCAGGAAAAAAACCATTCACTGAAATTAAGAATGAAAATTGGAATACTAGGTTAGGCTTCGTTTTGTTTTTAATTATAGTTGGGATAATAATTTATATTGTAAATTAATTCCTCAAAGTTTTAAAAACCTTGCAGGTTAGAAAAACAAAAATCCGTAACTTTACCTTTCAAAACATACATAAAATGGACTTTTTATATCAAGACCCGTATCCAATTTTAAAAGACGATACACACTACAAAAAATTAACTTCAGATTACGTAAAAGTAGAGCAATTTGGCGATAGAGAAATCTTAGTGGTGGATCCAAAAGGATTAGAATTATTAGCACAAGAAGCTATGGACGACGTATCGTTTATGTTGCGTTCGGCACATTTGCAAAAACTAAGAAACATTATCGAAGACCCAGAAGCAACAGACAACGACCGTTTTGTGGCTTATAATTTATTGCAAAACGCTGCGGTTGCCGTTGAAGGTCAATTGCCTTCTTGCCAAGATACTGGAACTGCAATTGTAGTTGCCAAAAAAGGTGAAAACGTTTACACAGGAGTTGATGATGGCGAATGGTTATCAAAAGGAATTTACAATACGTACCAAAATAAAAATCTTCGTTACTCGCAAATTGTTCCGATTTCAATGTTTGAAGAGAAAAATTCAGGTTCCAACTTACCGGCTCAAATTGATATTTATGCGAAAAAAGGAAGTTCGTATGAATTCTTATTTTTAACAAAAGGTGGTGGTTCGGCGAACAAAACGTTTTTATATCAAAAGACAAAATCGTTGTTGAATGAAAAATCGTTAGACGAATTTGTTCGTGAGCGTATTATGGATTTAGGAACAGCAGCTTGTCCTCCGTATCACTTAGCTATCGTTATCGGTGGAACTTCTGCGGAAGCGAATTTAGCAGCCGTAAAGAAAGCATCAGCTGGTTATTATGACAATCTTCCTACTTCTGGAAACATGGCAGGTCAGGCGTTTCGCGATTTAGAGTGGGAAAAAAGAGTACAAATTATTTGTCAAGAAAGTCAAATTGGAGCCCAATTTGGTGGAAAATATTTAACGCATGATGTTCGTGTGATTCGTTTACCTCGTCACGCGGCTTCTTGTCCGGTGGGAATGGGAGTTTCTTGTTCGGCAGATAGAAATATCAAAGGAAAAATCACAAAAGACGGAATTTTCTTAGAGCAATTGGAAACCAATCCAGCACAGTTTTTACCTGAAACTGCTCCTCATTTAGAACCAGCGGTTGAGATTGATTTGAACAAACCAATGGCTGAAATTTTAGCAGAGTTATCAAAATATCCAATCAAAACACGTTTAAAATTAAACGGAACTTTGATTGTGGCTCGTGATATTGCGCATGCCAAAATCAAAGAATTGTTAGACGCTGGTAAACCAATGCCAGAATATTTCAAAAATCACCCAGTATATTACGCAGGTCCAGCGAAAACTCCAGACGGAATGCCATCAGGAAGTTTTGGACCAACAACTGCTGGAAGAATGGACGTTTATGTAGACGAATTCCAAGCGGCTGGCGGAAGTATGATTATGTTAGCCAAAGGCAACCGAAGCAAAGACGTAATGAACGCTTGTAAAAAACACGGTGGATTCTATCTAGGTTCGATTGGTGGTCCTGCTGCGATTTTAGCGAAAGAAAACATCTTATCGGTTGAAGTAGTAGATTTCCCAGAATTAGGTATGGAAGCCGTAAGAAAAATCGAAGTAAAAGATTTCCCAGCTTTTATTATTACGGATGATAAAGGAAATGATTTCTTTATGAATCTGTAAAGTATTAAGATAAAAGAATTAAGTATTAAGACAAACCTGTGAGTTGAAAAACTTGCAGGTTTTTTTATTTAAAATAAGATTCTAATAACGTTATTGCCTTTTTGACTTTACTGTCAAATGTAAATTTAAAAATGACCATAAAAACAATCAAAAAAGGAAAAAACAATAATACTTGTTTATCTTGTGTTTTGAAATAAACAAAGCCTATAAAAAGAGGTTCTATCAAAATAATAATCCACAAAACTTTTTTCATCATTGCACTCAACTGAAACTCTAAATCCATTTGATTGCCATGAATTTTTCCTAATATTTCAGGTCGAAATTGTTCTCTTGGACCGTAATCAAAGGTTGGTTTAATGTTAATTTCTCCACTTAAATTTACATTTCCTTCAAAATCAAATTTAGAATTCTCACGATGAAAATTTTCAACCTTAGTTTGAAGAATTGCAATGATTTCTTCTTTTGAAAGTGAGGTCTTTATGATGTGTGATTTTTTGAACATGATTTTAAAATTTAAACGCAAAGGTGCAAAGTTTTTCGCAAAGCACGCAAAATAGGAAACCTGTGAGTTGAAAGACTTGCAGGTTTTTTTATTTTTTTATTTCTGCAGAATAAAAGTTATTAAAAACACCTAATGAGTCTTCATTTATTTCATAATCTACCAAATCTTCATTGGAAGTAATTACAATAGAAAACCTATTATTTTCAAATTGACCAATAGCCGAAATTCCTCTTTGTGATTCATCTGCAACAGTTAATCCTTTTGGTAATTTAAACAATACCGAATCACCTGAAAAATAGCCAATCTCAATATCTTTTTTCAATCTTCCTAATTCTCTTGTTGGTTCATTTATTGCATCACTCAAATAATTTAAACCAAAAATAATATTCAATAGAATTGATAAAATAAAAATTACTTTTTTCATAACTATATATTTTAATTAACTCAAATAGTTAAGTGAGATTCCTTCGGAATTACAAACTATGCGCAAAATACTGAACACTTCAAACTGACCACTGACCACTTTAAACCTACTCCACAAACAACACCAAACCTTTTAAATAATGACCTTCTGGGTGGTAAATGTTGGTTGGGTGATCGGGTCCTTGTTCTAATTTATGCAAAACTCTAATGTTTCTTCCAGTCTCAATGGCTGCTGCGGCAACGGTGTTGTAAAACAAAACATCATCAATAACTTGTGAGCATGAGAACGTAAATAAAATTCCGTTAGGCGCTAAGGCTTTTAATCCGGCAATATTTAGACGTTTATAAGCTTGTGTCGCAGTGTGTTTGCTTTTGATGCTTTTCGCGAAAGCGGGTGGATCTAAAACAATTACATCATATTGTTGCGTGTGCTCTTTCATGAAGTTGAACACATCATCAGCTACAGCTTTATGATTGGCATTTGGAAAATTTAATTCCATATTACTCGCTGCTAAGTCCACAGCTTTTTGAGAAATATCCACCGAAGTTACTAATTCTGCTCCAGCGCTCATGGCGTAAATTGAAAATCCGCCAGTGTAACAAAACGTGTTTAATACTTTTTTTCCTTTTGAGAATTCACCTAATAATTTTCGATTTTCGCGTTGGTCTAAGAAGAAACCTGTTTTTTGTCCTTCTACCCAATTTACTGAAAACAAAATGTTGTTCTCTTTCGCAACTGCTTCAACTTTGTTTCCGAATAGAAAATAATCAGTTCCTGTATTTGGTAAAGTTCCTGAACTTTTGCAATAAATCGTTTCGCAATAGTCTGGAAAATTCGATTTTATGGCTTCCGCGATTTGCTCCATTTGAAGAAAAACCCCTGTTGAATGCGCTTGAATTACCCAATTTTTATCGTAATAATCAATAATCAATCCCGAAATTCCGTCTCCTTCTCCGTGAATCACACGAAAAGCATTCGTAACTTCAAAATCCAATATTTGGGTACGTAAATACCAAGCCGATTGTAATTTGGCTGCCCAAAAGTTCTCAGAAAAAGTTTCATCTCCGAAAGTCAAAATACGAACTACGATACTTCCTTTATCACTGAAATATCCGGTTCCTAAATGATTGTTTTTCGAATCGACTACATCCACCATTTCTCCATCGTTTATTTCACGACTTACACCGTAAACCGCACCACTGAAAATCCAAGGATGACGACGTTGAATAGATTTTTCTTTACCTGATTTTAAAATTACTTTTGGAAAACTCATTTTCTTTAAAATATATAAAAACCTGACAAGTTTTGGAAACCTGTCAGGTTTAAAATTATAAACTCTTTTTATTAATCGATTTTCATTTCAGGAATATCTCCTTCAATGATTAAATCTGCTTCTGTTGCTTTGATGATATCTTCTACTGAAACACCTGGAGCACGTTCTAACAATTTGAATCCTTTTGGAGTGATTTCTAAAACTGCTAACTCTGTAACTACTTTTTTCACACAACCAACACCTGTTAATGGAAGCGTACATTTTTTCAAAATTTTCGATTCTCCTGCTTTATTTACGTGCATCATGGCTACGATAATATTTTCTGCCGAAGCTACTAAATCCATGGCGCCACCCATTCCTTTTACCATTTTTCCTGGGATTTTCCAGTTGGCAATATCTCCGTTTTCAGAAACTTCCATCGCTCCTAAAATCGTTAAATCTACTTTTTGAGCACGAATCATTCCAAAACTAAATGCTGAGTCAAAAAAACTTGCTCCAGGTAAAGTAGTAATCGTTTGTTTTCCTGCGTTGATGATATCAGCATCTTCTTCTCCTTCAAAAGGGAAAGGTCCCATACCTAAAACTCCATTTTCCGATTGAAATTCAACTGAAATATCCGTGCGAACATAATTGGCAACTAAAGTAGGAATTCCGATTCCTAAGTTTACATAGTAACCGTCATTTACTTCTTGTGCTATTCTTTTTGCGATTTGATTTTTATCTAATGCCATATTTTATTTAATGATTTGAAAATTTGATAATTTGAAAATTAACCCTTCTTTGAAGAAGATATGATTTTAGAAATTATCAAATTTATCGATTGTAACTTTTTAAATAATTCTTCATTAGGATTTGGATAGAATTCTGAATTCTGACATAGCTCTAACCAAAATTGTAACTCATCTACTTCTTTAGCTGAAATTTTAAATTTATGAATAAAATCAGCTTTACTTTCGGCATTTTGAGCTTCTCTAATATTTGCTCCTATTGATGTTCCACTTCTGAAAATTTGAGATGCCATTTCAAAACGATTTGATTTTCTAATTTCCTCTGAAAAACTTATTATTTCAAGAGCAAACTCAAATGTTAATTTTACAATTAAATTATCCTTATCGTTTCTCATCTTCAAATTTTCAAATTAAAGAATCTTCAAATTATTTTTGTCTAACAGTTCTTTGCTCAATTCTTTTCTCAAATTTCTCTCCTTGGAAAATACGGTTTACCATAATTCCTGGAATGTGAATTTCGTTTGGATTTAAAGTTCCTGCTGGTACTAATTCTTCAACCTCAGCGATAGTGATTTTTGCAGCACCTGCCATACAAGCGTTGAAATTACGAGCTGTTCCTTTGAAAATAAGATTTCCAGCTTCATCACCTTTCCAAGCTTTTACGATTGAAAAATCAGCTTTATAAGCCAATTCCATTACGTGCATTTTTCCATTGAATTCGCGTGTTTCTTTTCCTTCTGCGACTTCTGTTCCGAAACCTGCTGGTGTAAAGAATGCTGGAATTCCGGCTTGTGCAGCACGGCATTTTTCAGCTAAAGTTCCTTGTGGTGTTAATTCTACATCTAATTCTCCTGAAAGCATTTGACGTTCAAACTCTGCATTTTCTCCCACATAAGAAGAAATCATTTTTTTGATTTGACGTTTTTGTAATAGTAATCCCAATCCGAAATCATCAACTCCTGCATTATTTGAAATACAAGTTAAATTGGTTACATTTTTACGAACTAATTCAGCAATACTGTTTTCGGGAATTCCACAAAGACCAAAACCACCTAACATGATGGTTTGTCCGTCTTGAATTCCTTCCAACGCTTCTTTAACGTTATTAACTTTTCTAGAAATCATATTTTGGTTTGTTGTTGTTTATAATCCGAATTCATCCATACTAGGTTCATCTGTTGGCACAGCTGTTGAATCCACTACTTTTTTAGGTGTCCAACAATCTACTTTAATTTTTAAATCGTCTGGTTTTTCGAATGGTTCTTTGGATACATCTAAATCACTGTCCGCATAACATTTTTTCATGAAGATTCCCCAAATAGGTAGTGCAGTTGTAGCTCCTTGTCCATAATGAGTAGATTTAAAATGCGCTGCTCTATCTTCGTTTCCAACCCAAATCCCAGTTGCTAAATTTGGTACCATTCCGATAAACCAACCATCAGAGTTGTTTTGAGATGTTCCTGTTTTTCCAGCAATTGGATTTCCAAAACTATAATCATAATTTCGAAATCCTGCACCTCCCCATTTTAGTCTTGATCCAGTTCCCGATTGTGTTACCCCTTCCATTAATTTTACAACGGCATAAGCAACATCTTTATTTACTACATCTTTTGTAACTGGCACTGGTTGATCAATAACTACTCCGTTTTTATCTTCAATCTTGATAATAAATGTTGGTTTTACATATACTCCTTGGTTAGCAAAAGTACTCATAGCACCTACCATTTGCTCCACCGTAATATCAACAGCACCTAATGCAATTGAAGGTTGCTCTGGAATATCAGAAGTAACTCCTAATTCTTTTGCCATCGCTACAACAGCTTTTGGTCCCACTCTATCAATTAACTTAGCAGAAACTGTGTTTACCGAATTTGCTAATGCTTTTTGTAATGTAATGGTTCCTCTATAATTTCCATCGGAATTCTTTGGAGACCAATCGGCATCAATTCCCCATTTGCCTTTTGGCATAGTGAAATAACTATCGATGATAGAATCACAAGGAGACATTCCTAGTTGTTCGATAGCTGTTGCATACAAAAATGGCTTAAAAGTAGAACCTACTTGTCTTGCTCCTTGCCCAACGTGATCGTATTGGAAATATTTATAATTTACACCACCTACCCAAGCTTTTATGTGACCGCTTCTTGGTTCCATTGCCATCATACCTGTTTGCAACATGTGTTTGTAATAAATGATGGAATCTGTTGGTTTCATGAGGGTATCTTTTTCTCCTTCATAAGTAAAGATTTTCATTTTTGCTGGTACATCAAAAGACTTGATAATTTCCTCTTTCGTTTTCCCATTCAAATCCATTTTTCTCCAACGCTCAGAGTTTTTCATGGCTTGCATCATAATTTGCTGCGTTTGCTCTGGAGTAATATCAACGAAAGGAGCGTTTTCTTGGTCTTTCTTTCCTTCAAAAAACTCTTTTTGAAGATTTTTAAGATGTTCGTAAACCGCTTCCTCGGCATATTGTTGCATTTTGGAATCGATAGTCGTGTAGATTTTTAAACCATCGCGATACAAATCATATTCCGTTCCGTCTTCTTTTAAATGGTCTTTCACCCATTTTTTCATGTAATCTCTTAGATATTCTCTGAAATAAGTAGCGCTTCCTTCGGAATGACTTTCTGGTCTAAAATCTAATTTTACTGGGAGTTTACTTAATTCTGCTTTTTTTGATTCAGAAATTACGCCATTTTTAACCATTTGTCCTAAAACGGTATTTCTTCTATCTAAAACTAATTGCGCTCTTTTTTTACGATTTGGATTATATAACGAAGGATTTTTTAGCATTCCAACAAACAAAGCACCTTCTTCGATAGTTAAATCCTTAGGTTCTTTGTTCATGTAGATTTTAGCTGCCGAACGAATTCCAACCGCACCATTTACAAAATCTACTTGATTTAAATAAAGTGCAATAATCTCTTGTTTTGTATACTGACGTTCTAAACGAATAGCAATAATCCATTCTTTTACTTTTTGAATTACCCTAAACAAAATGAATTTTGAACCTTCACCGTGAAATAAGTTTTTAGCTAACTGTTGGGTTAAAGTACTTGCTCCTCCATCTCTACCTAATCGAACAACCGCACGTAAAGTTCCTTTAGCGTCAATTCCTGAATGTTCGTAAAAACGTTCGTCTTCTGTTGCTACTAGGGCTTTTACTAAATGTTGTGGTAATTCTTCGTATTTTACAGGCGTTCTGTTTTCTTTAAAGAATTTTCCAATAACTACTCCATCCGAAGAAATGATTTCAGTTGCTACATTTGAATCTGGATTTTCTAAATCGTCAAACGAAGGCATTTTCCCGAAAAATCCCCATGATGCAAAAAGGAATAATAAAATTACTCCTAAAAATCCGTAGGCAAATAATTGCCAAAATTTTCTTTTATACTCTGAAAAATCGTTTGTATTTGCTTTTTTGGTAGCCATACTATTTTATTTTTTCAATTCTTAATCCTAGTTCTGTAATTCCTTTTAGTTCTGATACACCATCTACTTTGCCTGTTTCTCTTACTGCCTGAACTACCTCAACATTATATTTTCCTGCTCTGTTAAATTTGAAATTTTCTAAATACCATAATTTACTTTCCTTTACATCTGAGAAACCTTCACCCAATAAAGTTCCATCCGGATTTGCCATTTGGTATTCTAACGTATCTACTTTTATGGTTGGTTTTTTTCCCGGCTCTTTCATCGTAACAATTAAATACATGTTGTTAAATGGGTAATCATTATTATTTCTTACATTTAGAAACAAATGATACGGATTTACCGTGTCTTTTTGTTCAAATGCAAAACGCAAGGTGTCTGATTTTTTCCAAGAACCGTCTAACTCTTTGTATTCGCTAAAAAATTGCTTTTCATCGCATGAGAAAAAAAGCACAGTAAATAGCATTAACCCAATAAATTTAGTCTTTTTTAGGAGCATTTTTGAAATTTGATGGTTTACGTTTTTTGTTTTTATTGTTGTTCTTTTTCTTAGGTTGATCAAAACGAGTTAAACTGTCTTGTCCTACCACATTTTCGAACTTTTTCTCTACTTCTTGAACCGTTTCCACTACATAATCTTCCAATGCTGCTACACGCTCTTTTTTCTTATTAATCGCTACAATTTCTTTTACTTTTGCAACTGGTAAAACCAACCAATGTGCAGGAGCATTAGCATAAGAAAACCACATGATTTCTTTGAAAATATCGATTTTCTGACAATAAGCATCGCCTTTTTCGGTATGTAATTTTGTATCCATATCAGGCATATCTTTCAATGCATCCAAATACGTATCTAATTCATAATTCAAACAACACTTTAGTTTACCACATTGTCCGGCTAACTTTTGTGGATTTAAAGATAACTGTTGGTAACGCGCAGCCGAAGTATTTACACTTCTAAAATCGGTTAACCAAGTAGAACAACACAATTCTCTTCCGCATGAACCAATTCCACCTAAACGAGCGGCTTCTTGACGGAAACCTACTTGCTTCATCTCAATTCTAATCTTAAATTCTTGTGCAAATTCTTTGATTAATTGACGGAAATCTACACGATCATTTGCGGTGTAATAAAACGTAGCTTTAGAACCATCGCCCTGAAATTCGACATCCGAAATTTTCATTTCTAATTTCAAGTTGATAGCAATTTCTCTGGCGCGCATACGCACCGCTTCTTCTTTATTTCGAGCTTCTGTCCAAATATCAATATCTCGTTGAGAAGCTTTTCTGTAGATTTTAGCTAATTCTTTATCTGGATTTTCGCCTTTCTTTTTCATTTGAATTTTTACCAATTCGCCTGTCAAAGTTACAATTCCGATGTCATGTCCTGGTGAAGCCTCAGTTGCTACGATATCTCCAATAGCTAGAGTTAGCTTTTCTGTATTTCTAAAAAATTCTTTTCTGCCGTTTTTAAAACGAATTTCTGCCGCATCAAATGGCTCTTGACCACCTGGCAACGTCATGTTTGACAACCAATCGAAAACCGAAAGTTTGTTGCAGCTATCGGTGCCGCAAGTCCCGTTATTGTTACATCCTTTAGGTGTGCCGTCTTTAGCACCCGTGGAACAGTTTGTACATGCCATAATTTTGAATATATGTTGATTGTCCGTTTTTTGGACTACGTTTCTAAAATGTTTTTGAGCGTAAAGATATTGATTTTTTATGGAAACTTTCAAAAATCAATCTCGAAGTTCGCCAAAAAGAAAAAACCTATCTCATTATAAAACGAAATAGGTTTTCATATAGTATTGTAAAACAAAAAATTAAGTTTCTTTTACGGTAATAATATGCACTGGACAAGCTTTTGCAGCTAATTCACAATTTTCAACAATCGTATGGTCGGCCGATTTTAAAGTATGAAAACCTTTGGCATCAACCGATTTAATTAATACTGATTTTCCGTCTTTTTTTGACATTTGAAACTGAGCTGGCGCCATTTCAACACAATAATTGCAACCAATACATTTGTCTCTTTGAAGCGTAACAACGACCATTAGTTTTCAACAATTTTATACATTTTATCCGATAAACGAATGCGGAACGGCACTTTTAAAGTACAACTATCGCCTTTAGTTGCTTTTTCAGAAGTTACATCATTCACAAAGAAATCTTCTAAAATTAATTCTTGCGCTCCTGTTGATGGACCTGTGATTAAGATTTTATCACCTTTTTTAATGTCGTAAGCTTCAATTTTGAATTCAGCTATGCTTGATTTTGGGAAATAATGCATTCCTTTTCCAACGTAAACTTTTTTCTGAGTCGCATTAGAACCTGGATTGTCTGACCACTCGCCTAATTTTTGTCCCAAATAATAACCGCTCCAAAAACCACGATTATAAACCGTTGCTAAAGCTTCCATCCAAGTATTGATTTTTTCTTTAGTGAAAGTTCCTTCGTAATAAGAATCGATTGCTTCGCGATACGTTTTGATAACGGTTGCTACATAATCTGCAGCGCGTCCACGACCTTCAATTTTTAATACTTTGATACCTGAGTCGATTACTTGGTCAAGAAAATCTAACGTACATAAATCTTTTGGCGACATCATGTATTCGTTATCAATTTCGATTTCAAAACCTGACTCTTGGTCGATTACGGTATACTTTTTACGACAATTTTGTTTGCACGCACCACGATTGGCTGATGAATTATGCGAATGTAAACTCAAATAACATTTTCCTGAAACCGCCATACACAAAGCACCATGACCAAAGATTTCAATCTCTACTAAATTTCCACTTGGTCCTTTGATTTGTTCTTTTTCGATGTCATCGGTGATTTTCTTTACTTGACGCAAACTCAACTCGCGAGACAGAACAATTGTATCAGCAAACATCGCATAGAACTTTACAGTTTCGATGTTCGTAACATTCAATTGGGTAGAAATGTGCACTTCAATTCCCATGGTGCGAGCTGTCATAATAACTGCTTGATCAGATGCGATTACTGCTGTAATTCCTGCTTCTTTGGCTTTAGTTAAAAGTGTTTTTACAATCGATAAATCATGATCGTAAATAATGGTATTCAAAGTTAGATAGGTTCTAACGTTTTTTTCTTTGCAACGACGCGCAATTTCAGGTAAATCATCTAAAACGAAATTCACTGTTGCACGAGCTCGCATGTTTAATTGTTCGACACCAAAATAAATGGAATCGCAACCATTATCTAACGCCGCTTGCATGGATTCGAAATTTCCTGCAGGCGCCATTAATTCTATTCTTCCAGAAGTTGTCATTAGCTGATAATTTTAAATAATTTATCGGATAATCTTACTCTAAAAGGCACTTCAAATGTTATTTTATCGCCAACTTTTGCTGATGAATTTTCAGTTCCGTTTACGAACATTTTTTCTAAAACCATTTCTTGATTACCAGTTGTTGGTCCTGAAATTAGAATTCTGTCACCAACATTTAATTCTTGGTTTTCTATAACGAAAAGTCCCACTTGTGCTTTCACATAATAATGTTCGGCTTTACCAAGCAATACTTTTTTTACTTTTATTTTCTGACGAATGTCTTTTGTTTTTTCGGCTACAGCCAGAGGTTTATCCGAAAGTTCTCCTGAATGTTTGAATTTTAAATTTTCCGATTTTCCTTTTCGGAACACTTTATTACCCACTTGTTTTCCTCTACGAAGTTTTACTTGTTCGGCTAATGGCAAATGAGTAATTTCTAAACATTCGGTTGAACAACAATTTTCCATAGCTTCTTTACATTCGTCACATTGAATGAATAGTAAATGACAACCATCGTTCAAACAATTCGTGTGATTATCGCAAGGTTTTCCACATTGGTGACATTGCGAAACAATATCGTCGGTAATTCTTTCACCTAATCTGTGGTCGAAAACGAAGTTCTTTCCGATGAATTTACTTTCTAAACCTTCTTCTTTGATTTGTTTGGCGTAATTGATAATTCCACCTTCAAGCTGAAACACATTTTTAAAACCTTGATGTTTGAAATAAGCTGAAGCTTTCTCGCAACGAATTCCTCCTGTGCAATACATCACCAAGTTTTTATCTTCTTTGAAATCTTTTAATTGCTCATTAATGATAGGTAACGATTCACGAAAAGTTTCCACATCTGGAGTAATCGCACCTTTAAAATGACCGATTTCACTTTCGTAATGATTTCTGAAATCAACAACAATCGTGTTTGGATCTTCTAATATTTGATTAAATTCTTTGGCTTTTAAATGCACGCCGATATTGGTAACATCAAAAGTTTCATCATTCAAACCATCTGCTACAATTTTATCACGAACTTTTACGGTTAATTTTAAAAACGAATGGTCATCGTGTTCTACAGCGACATTCAAACGAATGCCACGCATAAAATCATACGCTTCTAAAGTTTCTCTAAAAGCTTCAAAGTTTTCGGCTGGAACCGACATTTGAGCATTGATACCTTCTTTGGCTACATAGGTACGACCAAGAGCGTCGAGTTTGTTCCATTCTATAAATAAATCGTCGCGAAATTTTTTGGGATCTTCAATTTTGGCATACGCATAGAAAGATAATGTAAGACGTTGTTTTCCGGCTTCATCAATTAATTGAGCTCTTTCTTCTGCGCTTAAGGTGTTATACAGTTGCATGCTATAAACGTTTAAGTGAGAAATATATTTTGAATTCTAAATGGAAGAATTCGGGCACAAAGGTAATAAAATTGATTAGAAATCAAATCTTTAAATGAATTGCAAAACATATTAACAATTTTTGGCACAATTGAAAAAAGCTGTATTTTTACAAAAAAAGAATTGTAATCAATTTAAAGCCAAATATTATGAGTTCAGACAAAGAAGCAAAATTAAAAGCCTTACAACTAACATTAGACAAACTTGACAAAACATACGGAAAAGGAACCGTAATGAAACTAGGTGATAGCGCTGTTGAAGAAGTAGAAGCTATTCCTACAGGTTCGTTAGGTGTTGATTTAGCGCTTGGAGTAAATGGATATCCAAGAGGAAGAATCATAGAAATCTACGGTCCAGAATCGTCAGGTAAAACTACGTTAACATTACACGCCATAGCTGAAGCTCAAAAAGCAGGAGGAATTGCAGCATTTATTGATGCAGAACATGCATTTGACCGTTTTTATGCTGAGAAATTAGGCGTTGATATCGACAACTTAATTATTTCGCAACCTGATAATGGTGAACAAGCATTAGAAATTGCGGAAAGTTTAATTCGTTCAGGAGCGGTTGATGTTGTAGTAATTGACTCGGTTGCTGCTTTAACACCAAAAAGTGAAATTGAAGGCGACATGGGTGATTCTAAAATGGGATTGCACGCACGTTTAATGTCGCAAGCGTTGAGAAAATTAACGGGAACGATTCACAAAACAAACTGTACAGTTTTCTTCATTAACCAATTACGTGATAAAATTGGAGTAATGTTTGGAAGCCCTGAGACTACAACTGGAGGAAATGCCTTGAAATTTTATGCATCAGTTCGTATTGATATTCGTAAATCAACACAAATTAAAGATGGTGAAAACGTTATTGGTAATAGAACTAAAGTTAAAATTGTAAAAAATAAAGTTGCTCCACCATTTAGAACGGCAGAATTTGACATTATGTATGGTGAAGGAATTTCAAAAGTAGGTGAAGTTTTAGACTTAGCTGTAGAATTTGAAATCATCAAAAAAAGTGGTTCATGGTTTAGTTACGGAGAAACTAAATTAGGTCAAGGTCGAGATGCTGTAAAAGCATTAATCAAAGACAATCCAGAATTAATGGATGAACTTGAACAAAAAATTAAAGAGCTTATCAAAGAAAATAACGCTTAAAATTAAATCACGCCTTGAGCGTGATTTTTTTTGTAATTTAACGCAACCTTTTTTGAAAAAATTAATCTACTAAATATAATAATCAATAAAAATGAAAAAATTAGTTTTATTAATAAGTATTCTTTTTTTATTCAATTCTTGTGAACTCGAAGAAAATAGCTTCACAGTTGAAGTTTTACCTGTTCATTCTGTTGAAATGCCTACAGAATTTGTCTTAGGAGAAACTTATCCTATAACTATGCAATATTACAGACCAACAAATTGTCACTCTCCTTATGGTATTTATTACGATAAAGAATTAAACATAAGAACTTGTGCAATTAAAAATTTGGTTGAAGGAAGAGGCAATTGTGCTCCTGTTGAAAACATATTAGTTGAAGAAACTTTTAATTTTCATGTTACAAATACAGGAAACTATATTTTTAAATTTTGGACAGGTCTCGATGACGAAGGAAATGACACTTTTATGACATATGATATTCCTGTAAATTAACATGTAAGAAATTGATTATAGAGCAACTTATACATGAATGTAGTAACAACAATACTAAAGCACAAGAGCAGATTTATCGCTTATTAGCGCCAAAATTGTTTTCTGTGTGTTTGAAATATTCGCGTAATTACGAAGAAGCTCAAGACAATTTACAAGAAAGTTTTTTAATCATTTTTGAAAAAATAAAACAATATAAAAACACGGGTTCCTTTGAAGGTTGGGCCAAAAGAGTTACCATTAATTACGTTTTACAGCAATATAGAAAACAAAATATTTTTGAAATTGTTTCTGAAAAAATTGCTGACGAAGAGGAAATTGAAATTGATGATGACAACATCAGTTTAGAATTTTTAACTAAGATTATTCAAGAATTACCAGATAGATATCGATTGGTTTTTAACTTATATGTTTTAGATGGATATTCTCATAAAGAGATTGCCGAGATGTTAGAAATCAACATCGGAACATCAAAATCAAATTTAGCTAGAGCAAAAGCTATTTTGAAAAGTAAGATAGAATCAAATAACAGTTTTGAGGTAAAAAAAAGTAAATGAAAGACAATAAAAATATAGAACGATTATTTCAAGAGAAATTCAAAGATTTTGAAGCTTTACCGCCTCAAGATTCTTGGGATATTATTGCAAGTCGTTTAAATGAGAAAAAGAAGAAGAAAAGAATTGTACCTATTTGGTTTCAATTTTCGGGGATTGCCGCTTCGTTGTTCATAATCGGGGCTTTAATTTGGAATTTCTCTGGTGAAAATAATTCAACAGAAATTCCAAATTCTAACAACACAATAGTAAACACCGAAGATGCTAAAGGAAACTCAAATAATTCAAACATTACTTCGCCTAATAATGAAGCTATTGTTTATGATTCACAATCAAACGAAGAAAGTTTAGATAAAAAAACTAACAACTCAACCAATCAATATAATGAAAAATTGATTGATGAAAAATTAGTTAATTCTAAGCTTAAAAACAATTCCAGTAGAAGAAACGGATTGGTTTCAAACGGTAAATTAGAAAACAATATTAATGCAAATTCAAATCAAAAAGGATTTAAAAAAGGTAAAAACAATTTCAAAAAACAATCATCTTCTGAAATAAATTCTGAAAACGTTTTTGTAGCAAATACAGAAAAAAACAAGGCAAAAAGAAAATCAAAATCGAAGTCAAATAAAAATAATTCTGCTTTTGAAAACCTATTTGATGATAATAACGTAGTTAATAATAGTAGAGAAGATAAAATCTCAATTAACAAAGAAACAATTGATGCTTTTTTTGAAAATAAAACATCAAACACAACAACAATAACTAATAATGATTCTATTACAAAACAAACAAACAATTCAGATGTTGTTGTTTCCAATGAAATCATTACTCAAGATAGTACGCTAGTGGCTGAAGTTTCTAAAGAAACAAATCCGCTAGAAGAATTGCTTAAAGAAAAAGAGGCTGGGAAAAATGAAGATGAAAAAGAAGAAAAAAGAAGTAAATGGGCGATTAGCACTAACGCGTCGCCTGTTTATTTCAACTCCTTAGCACAAGGATCTTCAATTGACCAACAATTTGATTCGAATAGTAAAAATTATGCAACAACTTTAAGTTTAGGTATAGCTGGAAGTTACGCAATAAACAACAAATTAAGTATAAAAACAGGGGTTAACAATATCAACATTAGCTACAATACTAACGATGTTTTATTTGATGCACGAATGAATAATGTTGAAAACAATATCCCTACAATATCAAGAAATCCTGAAGCATCTAATATGGTGTTTTCGTCAAAAGCTAATGTAGTAGAAACGCTATCAGGTGATGTGGAAAATGTAATTATTGAAAACAATGTAGGGGCGTTACAACAAAACATCAGTTATATTGAAGTTCCTTTAGAATTAAGTTACAAATTATTGGATAAAAAATTTGGTATAGAAGTGATTGGAGGAATGAGTACCTTATTTTTAAATCAAAATAACATTTCGTTAGTGGCAAACGGTATCGAAATGGAAGTAGGAAGAGCAAATAATTTAAACAGCATACATTTTAGTAGTAATGTCGGTTTGGGTTTTAAATACTCGTTTTGGAAAAGCTTTAATGCTAATTTTCAGCCTATGTTTAAATACCAGATCAATACGTTTAGTGAAAATTCCGGTAACTTCAAGCCTTATTTTATAGGCTTGTATACCGGAATTAGTTTTAGTTTTTAAGCTTTGTTGGTTAAGCTTAAATTTATAGTTAAGTTGTTTCATTTTTAGTTAAAATGAAACTGAGAAAGTCCAAATGCGTTTGGACTTTTTTATTTTAAATCCTCCAATAAAGGTTGTAAAATAATTTCTCTTACTTGTTGTTTCAGAGCGTTTTTATCTTCTAAGGTTTTACCTTTCGTTTCAATTATTGGATAAATTTTAGCGCGCATTTTTCCTGGACTTCCACTAAAAAAAGTATATGAAAAACGTTTTTTGTTATCGAAAAATACCATTGGAACAATTGGTAAACCATGTTCTAAAGCAATTCTGAAAGCGCCGTCTTTAAATTCGTCTAATACTATATGTTCTTCGGGAACACCACCTTCAGGAAAAATACAAATACTTAATCCTTGATGAATTCTCTTTTGAGCACGTTCAAAAACTTGATAACGACTTTTACTATTGCTTCTATCAACTAAAATACAAACGCGTTTATAGATAAATCCAAAAATCGGAATCTTCGCCAATTCCTTCTTTCCTACAAAAACAAACGGATGATTTTTAACTACAATCAACATCAACATAATATCGGTCATTGAAGTATGATTGGCCACTAACATATAACTTTTGCCATCTTCAAAAACTTCATCGCCTTCGATAGAATAATTAAATCCCATTCCAATTAAAATAATCTTAGACCATATCCTTGCGATTTTAAAAAATAAAGGATACGTTTTTTCGCTTAAAATCGTAGCCAAAATAAACGGAAACAATACAATAATTGGAACTAAAACCAAGATATAAAACCAAATGCGATATAGAAGAGTAAGCGGATATTTTAAAAATTTCATTAAGCGTGATTATTTGATTTCCAAAAGTAATCATTTTAATAAAACACATCTCTTTTTACTTTTCTGTTTTTGCTTTACATTTGCAATTCGATTTAATAATTAAAAACTTTGCGAAGCTTTGCGAATAACTTTGCGTCTTTGCGTTAAAACTTAACAATGGCAAAAATCTTAACCGGAGTTCAAAGTACTGGAACACCACACTTAGGTAATTTATTAGGAGCAATTATTCCTGCTATTCAAATGGCAAACAATCCTGATAACGAGTCTTTTCTTTTCATTGCCGATTTGCATTCGATTACGCAAATCAAAAATGGAGCAGAATTAAGACAAAATACGTATAGTGTTGCGGCGGCTTGGCTGGCGTGTGGTTTAGACACAAATCGTGTGGTTTTTTATCGCCAATCAGATGTTCCTCAAACTACTGAGCTTTCTTGGTATTTGAGTTGCTTTTTTCCGTTCCAACGTTTAACATTAGCGCACTCTTTCAAAGATAAAGCGGATAGATTAGATGATGTAAATGCAGGATTATTTTCGTATCCGATGTTAATGGCGGCTGATATTTTATTATATGATGCCGAATTCGTTCCTGTTGGAAAAGATCAATTACAACATTTAGAAATTACACGTGATGTAGCTTCGAGATTCAATCATCAAATGGGTGAAACCTTTGTATTACCTGAAGCGAAAATCGACGAACAAATCATGATTATTCCGGGAACAGACGGACAAAAAATGAGTAAATCGAGAAACAATTTTATCAATATCTTTTTAGATGATAAAGCGTTACTAAAACAAATCAAAACCATTGAAACTGATAGCACACCTCTTGAAGAACCAAAAAATCCAGATACTTGTAACGTGTTTGCATTATACAAATTATTAGGTTCTACAGAAGAAGTAGCCGATTTGCGTACCAAATACGAAGCTGGAAATTACGGCTACGGTCACGCGAAACAAGCTTTATTTGAATTAATCGTTGAAAAATTCAAAACCGAAAGAGAAAAATACAATTACTATAGCAACAACTTAGAAGAAGTAGATAAATTATTACTCGAAGGTGCCGCAAAAGCAAGTACTGTAGCAAATGGCGTTTTAAAAAGAGTTAGAGAGAAGTTGGGTTATTAAGAAAACTCAACTTTAAATAAAAAAAACCTCAAAGTTTAGAAGTCTATATTTTGAGGTTTTTTTATCAAACCACCTCAAACATCTTACCTGGCAAAGGACGAATCACACCTTTTAATTCCATATTTAACAAAATGGAAGAAATGCGATAAATAGGAAAATCACATTCTAAGGCGATAATGTCCATCATTTCTTTTCCTGTTTTTTGAAGGTAATCGTAAATGATTTGTTCTTCTTCGGTTAAGGTGACGAACAATTGTTTTTGTACTACTTTTTGAGATTCGCGTTGCAATTCCCAATTCAAAATATACACCAAATCAGCTGCCGAAGTAAGCAAATTGGCTCGTTGTGTTTTAATCAAATTATTGCAACCTTGACTGTATTTATCAGTCGTTCTTCCTGGAACTGCAAACACATCTCGGTTGTAATCGTTGGCTAAATTAGCTGTAACTAACGAACCGCCTCTTTCAGCGCTTTCAATTACGATGGTAGCTTCGCTAATGCCGGCAACAATCCGATTTCGTTTGATGAAATTTTCTTTATCGGGATTACTGGTACTCCAAAATTCGGTTAAAAAACCGCCGTTTTGTTCCATTTTTGCCATGTACTTTTTGTGTGTTTTCGGATAAATTTGATTCAATCCGTGAGCTAAAACGCCGATAGTTTGCAAACCACAATCCATTGCTATTTGATGTGCATAAATATCCACGCCGTAAGCAAACCCACTAACAATTATTGGATTTAATGGTGAAATTTCTTCAATCAATTTCTTAGTAAATTCCATGCCATACGTCGTAATTTGACGTGTTCCGACAATACTAATGATTCTTCTATTCTGTAAATCGATATTTCCCGCTTGGAATAAAAGTACGGGACTATCGTAACAATGTTTTAATCGTTCGGGATAGTTTTCTTCTTGAAAATAGGTAGTGGAAATGTTTTCTTGTGCGATGAATTTGAGTTCTGCTTCCGCTTTTGCAAATACCGATTTGTCTTGTAAATTTTTAATTACAACCGAGCCAATGCCGTCAATTTTTTGAAGTTGGGATTTTTTTGAAGCGAAGACTTCTGTAGCATTTCCGCAATGTTGGATGAGTTTTTTGGCGATTACATCTCCTACTCCTTCCACTTGCATGAGCGCAAGCGTGTGGTACAATTCTGACTGTGTCATGGCGTGTATAAAATTTATTTGGCGTATAATTGAAGAACAAAAATAGTAGTTTTTAAGAATAATCCAAAGGTTTTTACCACATAGAAACATAGAAAATTATCTTAACCGCACAAGACATTCCATTTTACATAGAAAACAAAGACCAAGAAAGAAAATGAAAACCTAAATATCCCGAAGTTTCGGGACTGATGGGAGAGGCACCGTGTAGAGCGGACAGCAGGAACAAGGAAATCAAGAAAGCCCAAGCCATTCGCTTCCAATTATTTACATTTAAAATCGCAATTGTTAATAATTTTTGTTGATAAAATTTTGATATTGCTATTGATTATCTAACTTTGTTGTTATGCAGATAGAAAAACACATATCCGACTTACTATATCGTTATCAGTGCGTTACTGTTCCTGGCTTTGGTGCTTTTTTAACCGAAACTGTGTCCGCTCACGTTACGGGAAGTGCAAGTTCGTTTTTTCCACCTAAAAAAGTGGTTTCGTTTAATGCGAATGTAAAAAACAATGATGGTTTATTAGCAAATCATGTGGCATTACAAGAAAAAATGTCCTATGAATTAGCTGTAATCAAAATTGGTGATGTGGTGAACGAATGGACGTATTTGTTACAAAACCGCAATCGTGTGGTGTTGAAAAACATTGGCGAAATTTCGGTTAACAATGAAATGAATTGGGTTTTTGAACCAGCAAATACCGTTAATTATTTAACGGATTCGTTTGGTTTGAGCAGTTTTGTTTCTCCTGAAATTACAAGAGAAGTTTTAAAACAAGAAGTAGAAGCTTTAGAAGAAAAAGCGCCAATTATTTTTACTCCTGAAAGAAAAAGAGATTACTCGTATTTGAAATATGTAGCTGTTTTTGTAGTGATGTTGGGTGCTGGTGGTTTTGGTTATAAAACGTATTATGACCAACAAATTGAAACGAAAACATTAGCCGTTCAGAAAAATGTACAAGAAAAAGTACAACAACAAATTCAACAAGCGACTTTTGTAATTAGCGCTCCGGTTGAAGCGGTTGAATTAAGTGTAGCTGCTCCTGTTGAAGAAAAAATGCCTTATCATTTAGTGGCTGGCGCTTATAGAAGTGAAGAAAATGCTAACAAAGCGATTACTGAACTAAAAGCCGCTGGTTTTGAAAATGCTAAGATGCTTCCGATGAACAAACACAACTTATACCCTGTGGTTTATGGAAGTTTCAAAAACTTAAACGAGGCTCAAACTGAAAGAAAAAACATCCAAAAATCACATAATGCTGAAGCTTGGTTGTTAATCGAATAAATTTTTAACACTTTGCGTAATAATTATTAAAATCCCTTTTTTGGGATTTTTTTTTGCATATAATATTCGAAAACCTCATTATCTTTGTAAAAAAAACAATGCAACCAAAATTTCCTTCAGAATCGGTAACTACTTTAACCGACTTAGTTTTACCAGGTGAAACGAATCCATTGAACAACTTATTTGGTGGAGAATTGCTAGCGCGTATGGACAGAGCAGCGAGTATTACTGCAAGAAGACACTCACGTAGAATTTGTGTAACGGCATCTGTGAATCACGTGGCGTTTAACAGAGCTATTCCGTTAGGAAGTGTAGTAACTGTTGAATCGAAAGTTTCCAGAACATTCAACACTTCTATGGAAATTTTTATTGATGTTTGGATTGAAGACAGAGAATCAGGAATTAAAAATAAAGCGAACGAAGCTATCTATACTTTTGTTGCAGTTGATGAAACCGGAAGACCAATTCCAGTTCCACCAATTGAACCAGAAACCGAATTAGAAAAACAACGTTACGAAGCAGCATTAAGAAGAAAACAACTAAGCTTAGTGTTAGCTGGAAAAATGAAACCAAGCGAAGCAACGGAATTAAAAGCGTTGTTTATGGAATAAATTGAGAACCTTCGGGTTCTTTTTTTTATTTTTGTAAAAAATAAATCACATGTCATCATTTTATAAATTAAGCATTAAAGAAATCATCAAAGAAACTGCTGATGCAGTTTCGATTCTTTTTAATGTTCCAGACGAATTAAAATCGTATTATCAATTCGTTGCTGGACAATACGTAAACTTAAAAATCACACTTGACGGACAAGAAATTAGAAGAGCGTATTCGATTTGTTCATCACCAAAAAGTGGCGAATTACGAATTGCTGTTAAAGCTATACAAAACGGATTCTTCTCAAAATTTGCGAATGAAAAATTAGCCGTTGGAAACGTAATCGAAGTTGGAACTCCAGAAGGAAAATTCACTTTCGAACCTAAAGCAGAACGTCAGAAAAACTATGCAGCTTTCGTGGCTGGAAGTGGAATTACGCCTGTTTACTCGATTTTAAAATCAGTTTTAGAAGAAGAGCCAAATAGTACTTTTGTTTTGGTTTACGGAAATAAATCTGAAAAAGATACCATTTTCCACAACCAATTACACGATTTGCAATTGCAATATGTAGGACGTTTGTTTGTGCAATATGTGTACAGTCAATCCACTGCTGATAATGCTTTGTTTGGCAGAATTGATAAATCAACCGTAAATTTCATCTTGAAAAACAAACATGCCGAAATGGAGTTTTCAAAATTCTATCTGTGCGGACCTGAAGAGATGATTAATTTGGTTTCGGATACATTGAAAGAAAACAATATTTCAGATTCAGATATTAAATTCGAATTGTTCTCTACTTCTTCAAGCGAAGGAGAAACCGTTGCAAGCGCTGATGGTCACACTAAAATTTCTATTTTAGTTGATGATGAAGAAACGACTTTCGAAATGAGTCAAAAGCAAACTTTATTAGAAGCGGCTTTGAAACAAGGTTTGGATGTTCCATATTCTTGTCAAGGCGGAATTTGCAGCAGTTGTATTTGTAGAATTACAGAAGGTGAAGCAGTCTTGAAAAAGAACCAAATTTTAACCGATGCCGAAATTGCAGAAGGATTAACATTAGCTTGTCAGGCACATCCAACTACAGCTACGATTAAGATTGATTTTGATGATGTATAATCGTTGAAATTCCAAATAATAAATTCTAAATTCCAATTTTATCTAGGTAAGATTGGAATTTATTTTTTCAATAACTTGAGTTGGTAAAATCGTTCTCATCACGCCTTCATAACCTTCCACTTTTTTGTTTCCATAAATGGAAGTTGGTAATAATGGATATTGAGTTCTATCTGAAGTCAAGCAAAAATCATCAGGTTGATTGAAAGGTTTGAAACCAGCATAAGGATGCGTTGCTCCCCAAAGCGTAATGACTTTTACACCTAACATCGCAGCAATATGTGCATTTCCAGAATCCATGGAAAGCATGGTATCTAAATTGGAAATCACTTCTAACTCTTGTTTGAATTTTAATTTTCCAGCTAAAACAATTACGTTTTCGTGTTGGTTTTGTAATTGATTTAGCAACTGAATTTCTTTCTCACCACCTCCGAATAAGAAGATTTTTTGGTTTTTATTTTCAGCCAAACCATCAATTACTTGTTGCATTAAATCCAAATGATAAACTTTACTTTCATATTGTGCAAAAGGTGCAACTCCAATCCAATTTTGATTTTTATTTCCAGTAATTGAGATGATTTCTTCCGACAGATTAGCCTTTTCTGGAAATTGCGGATTCGATAAATCAATTGAAAATCCAAGTTGTTTGAACGTTTCTATATGTCTTTCGACCATTGATTTTACTGGAGCAAAAACTTTGTTGGTTAAACTCGTTAAGGCTTTCTTTTCGGCTCTTCCTTTATCGGTTGCTGCGACTTTTTTTCCGCTTAAAGCGAATAAGGTTCGAACAACTTTAGAACGAAGTACATTGTGTAAATCGGCAACCAAATCAATATTTAATTTACGCAAATCGGAAAATAATCGAAGTAATCCTAAGAATCCTTTATGACGTTCTTTCAAATCCACACCAAAGAAATTCACATTCGGAATTCCGTCAAAAAATGATTGGAAAAATGGTCGGGAAACTACCGTAATTTTTACTTCGGGATATTGCAAAACTAAGGCTCTCAACACAGGAACTGTCATTGCGACATCACCCATGGCTGAGAGCCTTATTACCAATATGTGTTTTGGTTTAGACATCAATTTGATGACTATTTTTTATTTTGATACAACACTGGATTTAACTCCTCGTCGTTGTACATTTTCATTTGTTTGTACACTTTCATGTATTTGTCACCCGCTTCAATATCTTCGATTAATTGACTAATTGAAGTAAACATATCGTTCTTTTGGTCTAACAATACATTCAATTTTTCTTGACATTTTGCTCTGTGTTCAGCCGTTGCTTCTGCACGAGTTGCTTCTTCGTTCATGTGGTAAATTTTCAAAGCCAAAATCGATAAACGGTCAATTGCCCATGCTGGACTTTCCGTATTGATTTTTGCATTTGGTTTTACTTGGACATCTTTGTATTTATCTAAGAAATAGCTATCGATGTATTCCACCATATCCGTACGAACTTGATTCGAAGCATCGATTTTACGTTTTAAATCTAAAGCTGCAACTGGATCAATATTTGGATCACGAACGATATCTTCGTAATGCCATTGCACCGTGTCTACCCAATTTTTTGCAAACAACAAATATTCAATAGTTCCTTTTTCGAAAGGATTTACAACTGGTTGATACACATCGTCAATAATGTGATATGTTTTGATACTTTGTTCAAAAATGGGAAATGCAAATTCAGCAAACATAATTATAGCTTTAAAATTGATACAAAAATAGCGATTTTTTGTACTTTTATCCTGAAAATAAAAAATAAATCCAATGCACATTAATTATATCTCAGAGCAAAATAGTATTCTTAATCATTTCTTGGCGCAAATTCGTGATGTAAACATCCAAAAAGACAGCATGCGTTTTAGAAAAAATATTGAGCGTATTGGAGAAATAATGGCGTATGAATTAAGTAAAACACTTGATTACAAAAACATTGATGTGCAAACACCACTTGGTATCAAACACACCACAACTATTGCCGAACCTGTAGTTTTATGTTCGATTCTTCGCGCTGGTTTAGCTTTACATCAAGGTTTTATGAGCTTTTTTGATAATGCAGAAAACGGATTTGTTTCGGCTTATCGTCATCATTATGACAACGATGATAAATTTGAAATTTTAGTGGAATATCAAGCAGCTCCATCTTTCGAAGGAAAAAATTTGATTTTAATTGATCCAATGTTAGCTACTGGACAATCATTAGTAGCCGTTTTACATAAATTACATTTGGAACAAAAACCAAAAGAAATTCACATTGCGGTTGTTATCGCGACTCCAGAAGGAATTGAATACTTAGAAAAAAACGTTCCAGAAAATTGTCACTTATGGGTAGCGGCTTTAGATGAAAAATTGAACGAACACAACTACATCGTTCCAGGTTTAGGTGATGCAGGAGATTTAGCTTACGGAATTAAATTATAATTGCATTACAAAGAAGAAAACACCAAAAGCCAATAAAGAATAGACAACAATTTCTTTCACTAAATTATTTTCAATTTTTTCGATAAAATTTGCGCCAATAATAGCTAAAGGACCAAAACAGAACGCTAAACTTCCGTTGTTTTTATTGGCTGAAAGTACGTAAATTCCAACTCCAAGAATAAAAGAAAATAAAATTGTTTTATGAGATGATTGCATATTCAAAGCTTTATTTGGCACATCAAAAACATGTAAAACAAATGCAAATAAACTCAATGATGTAAATGTTGCCAAAGCAATTCGTTGGTAAATATTATCAAAGTAATAAAAATCAAAACTGATATACGTTTTATCTAACAAGGTACTCATTAATGTATTGTCCAAAATACTATTCGCAAGGAAAAATAAAATGGTTACCGCGAATAGTGCGATGAAAGGAATAATCCAATTTCGGTAATCTTTTGAAACGTGAAGAATAACCGCAATGAAAACTAAAATAATATAAAAAATACTCCAAAAGTGAAATAATGCTGCCAGGAAAATCCAAAATGAAGCATCAAAAATTTTCTCTTTTGTTTGTAATAAAGATTTCAAAGAAATTAATCTTCTTAATGCCAAAAGCAATAAGAAATTGGAAATAATGATATTTTTATTCTGGAAAATAGACGAAAAAAACAGAAGAAAAATAAAAAACAACAATAAGGCGTAATTGTTTCCTTTGGTTAATCCGTTCTTGAGCGTAATGAAATTTAAAATGAATAATGAAGCAAAAAGAAGTAAGTATAAACCAAACTCTTCAGCATAGTAAATCCAATTAGCATTAGATTGTGCCAGCGCTATTATCTTCACAGAAAAGAAAAATAGCGATAAAATACCTACTACTAAATAATTAAATGGTCTTGTTTTACTAAAAATGCTTGCTAACATTAGAATATTTTATATTTTTGTGGTGTAAATATAATACTTTATCAAAATGAAATCATTTTTTGAAGGAATACAATCACTTTTCGTAGATTTTTTATTCTTACCAATGGATTGGTTAAGAGAACTAGAATTAACTAATTGGTGGACTGCAAATATCTTAAACTGGATTTTTATTATTATCTGTTGTGCAGCTATGACTTATTGGATTAAGCAATTGAACATCTTCAAAGCAAATAATGAAGATGAGCAAGATACTACTGCACACTCATTTTTAAAATAATCTTAAGATATTAGCAAGGATTATAAATCCTTACCAATATCGTTTCTAAAATACATCTTATCAAATTGTAGTTTTGCTATACTTTGATAAGATTTTTTTATGGCTTCTTGAAAGTCATTTCCATACGAAGTTACAGCAATTACGCGACCTCCATTAGTCACAACTTTTCCGTTTTCTAATTTTGTTCCTGCATGAAATGGAATTGAATCGGTGATGTTTTCCAATCCGAAAATCTCTTTCCCTTTTTCATAATCTTCAGGATAACCGCCTGAAACTATCATAATAGTTGTAGCTGCTCTTTCATCTATTTCCAATGTGATTTTCTCTAACTCTTGGTTTCCTATTGCTTCAAAAATTTCAACTAAATCACTTTTTAATCTTGGCATCACTACCTCTGTTTCTGGATCGCCCATACGAACGTTGTATTCGATAACCATTGGTTCGCCTTTCACGTTGATTAATCCAATGAAAACAAATCCTTTGTATTCAATTCCGTCTTTTTGTAAACCTGCGATGGTTGGTTTTACAATTCGAGTTTCAATTTTTTCTAATAAAACTGCATCGGCAAATGGAACTGGAGATACTGCACCCATTCCACCTGTATTCAATCCTGTGTCGCCTTCTCCGATTCGTTTATAATCTTTTGCTGTTGGTAATACTTTATATGATTTTCCGTCGGTTAAAACGAAACAGCTTAATTCGATTCCGTCTAAGAATTCTTCGATGACTACTTTTGAACTTGCTTGCCCAAATTTAGCTCCAACTAACATATTTCGTAATTCGGTTTTCGCTTCTTCTAAATCAGATAAGATTAAAACACCTTTTCCTGCAGCTAATCCATCTGCTTTTAAAACGTAGGGCGCTTCTAAAGTTTCTAAAAATTGACAACCTTGCTCTACGGTTTCTTTGGTGAAACTTTCGTAACGGGCGGTTGGAATGTTGTGTTTTACTAAAAATTCTTTGGCAAACTCTTTACTTCCTTCTAATTGTGCTCCCACTTTTGATGGTCCGATTACTGGAATGTGATTAATTTCTGCATCATTTTTGAAGAAATCATAAATTCCTAAAACCAATGGATCTTCTGGACCAACCACTACCATTTCTACTTTTTCTTGAAGAACAAATGTTTTCACCGCTTCAAAATCATTCGGATTTAAAGCTACATTTTTTGCTATCGATGCTGTTCCTGCATTTCCAGGTGCAACAAAAAGAAAAGAACATTTTGAAGATTGAAGCATTTTCCAAGCCAGTGCGTGTTCGCGACCGCCAGAACCAAGTAGTAAAATAGTCATTTTGTGTGTTGTTATGTTGTTTGGCAAAAGTACTATTTCTTAGGAAGAAAGAAAAAAGAAAAAAGAAGAAAGATTATTTTCAGATTTATTACTTTTGGATAAATTCCAACAAATGTTCAACTTGTTTCATCTTTCTTTAAAATTAAGCGGTTTTCCAATAGCGAAAGCCCAAGCTGATTTTGAGAAAATTCTACAAATTTCAGAAGCAGATTATCCGGATTATCTCGAAACTAAAAAGCGAGAAATTGTAGAATTTCATTTGAAAAACAATGCTTTTTATCAAAATTTGGTTGGAAAAGAAAGCTTTGAAAAATGGAATGATTTACCCGTTCTGACCAAAAAAGATTTACAAAAATCATTAAAAGACAGACTTTCCAAAGGTTATTCTGAGAAAACTGTTTTTATAAATAAAACTTCGGGTTCGAGTGGTGATCCATTTGTTTTCGCGAAAGACAAAGAGGCTCATGCGATTACTTGGGCTTCAATTATTTATCGTTTTGGTTGGTATGGTGTTGATTTTAATTCGTCGTATCAAGCGCGATTTTATGGAATTCCGTTGGATTTTATTGGGTACAGAAAAGAGCGTTTGAAAGACTTTTTAAGCAAAAGATATCGTTTCCCAATTTTTGATTTATCTGATAAAGTTTTAGAGGGTGTTTTGGAACATTTTAAAACGAAAAAGTTTGATTATATAAATGGTTACACGAGTTCGATTGTGCTTTTTGGAAAATATTTACAAGCGAGAAATATTGTTCTAACCGATGTTTGCCCAACGTTGAAAGTTTGTATGGTGACTTCGGAAATGTTGTTTGAAGAAGACAAAATCTTGCTTGAAAAACATTTGGGAATTCCCGTTGTAAATGAATATGGTGCTTCGGAATTAGATTTAATTGCTTTTCAAAATATTAATGACGAATGGCAAGTGAATTCAGAAACCTTATTTGTAGAAATTTTAGATGAAAATAATCATCCCGTTCCGTATGGAAAAGAAGGAAAAGTAGTGATTACTTCCTTGTATAACAAAGCGCATCCGTTTATTCGTTATGAAATTGGCGATGTTGGAATTTTGGATGAAAAAAGCACATTGAAAAAACCAATTCTGAAAAAATTAATTGGAAGAACTAGTGATGTAGCACTTTTACCAAGTGGAAAAAAATCGCCAGGATTAACGTTTTACTACGTTACTAAAAGTATTATTGAAGACGACGGAAATGTAAAAGAATTTATTGTACGCCAAACCAAATTAGATAGTTTTGAAATTGATTATGTGAGTTCGGTAGAATTGACTTCAGAACAAATTCAAGAAATTGAAAAAGCAATTGCGAAATATTTAGAGCCGGGATTGCATTTTACTTACAATCGAAAAGAAGTTTTAGAACGCACGAAACGAGGAAAATTGAAGCAATTTCAGTCGATGCTTTGAGCTTAAACACAAATTTCACGAATTAGCACAAATTATTTTTTTTGTAAAATCTTTAAAAGCGAAGCTTCTTAAATCAACTTCATTAAATTTTGAGAACTTTGCGAAAAACTTAAAAACTTTGCGTTAAAAACAAACATGAATTTCACGAATTAACTCAAATTACCCTTTACGTTAAACCTTTCAAAGCGAAGCTTCTTTAATTAACTTAATTAGACTTTGCATACTTTGCGTTAAACTTTAAAACTTTGCGTTAATAAAAAACACAAATTTCACGAATTGGCACGAATTAATTTCTATACTTCATAAAACCTCTATACATCCAATGCAACATGTAATAAATGGATTGGAAAACATTAAGCTTTTCAACTTCTCTATAAAATTGCCATTGGTATTTAATTAAATCCGATTTTTTTCTGGAAAGTGAGTTTTCTCTGATTCTGTAAATTGCTTGCGTTTCTTGGATTCCATGTGCGAATGGAATTACTTTCAAATAGTTCAACCACAATCCCATGTCTTGACGTTTTCGGATGAGTGGCATGTATTTTTTGCCTAACTTTTTAATATCCAAAAATGCCGTTAAACAACTTATTGAGTTGGACTTTAAAATATCGGTATACGAGACTTTATTGGGAACAATAAAATCAGAATAGACAAATTCTAATTGCTCATTAGCTCTTTTGTAAGATGAAAACACAAACGGAATTCCGGTTTCTTGAATGGTTTTGATGTTGTTTTCGATGAAGGTTGGGAACCAGATATCATCGGCATCAATGAACGTCATATAATCTCCAGAGGCTTTTTCAATTCCCGTATTTCGGGCTACTGCTGGACCAGAATTCTGACTTAACTTATGAAATTGGATACGGCTATCGTTTTCGATAATAGATAAAACTACAGTTTCCGTTTCATCAGATGAACCATCATCTACAATAATCATTTCCCAATTTTGGTAGGTTTGATTTTGCACGGATTGAATGGTTTCAGCAATAAATTTTGCGGAATTATAGGATGGTGTAATTATAGAAACTAAAGCGTTCATTAGTAGGCTTTTTCCTCTCCTTTAAAGATATTTATCACTGTTTGGATAATGATCTTTAAATCCATCCATATTGACCAATTCTCTATATAGAAAACATCATACTTAATTCTATTAACCATATCTTCATCTGTTTCGATTTCACCTCTAAAACCTCTAACTTGAGCTAAACCAGTTACTCCTGGGCTAACATGATGACGAATCATATACTTTTTTACTTTAGTACCATATACTTTATTTTGAGCCCACAAATGAGGTCTAGGACCAACAACAGACATATCTCCAAGCAAAACATTGAAAAATTGTGGTAGTTCATCAATACTTGTTTTACGAATAAACTTACCTATTTTTGTTACTCTTGGATCATTTCTTGTGGCTTCTTTTTCAGTAGTTTTATTGATCATCATTGATCTAAACTTATAACATAGAAAATCTTTTTCTTTAAATCCGGGTCTATTTTGCTTGAAAAAAATGGGGCCTCTTGATTCTATTTTTATTAATAACCCTAAAATAATAGTTAACCATGATAAAATAAAAATGATTACAAATAGAGAAAAAACAATATCAAAACTTCTTTTCAATCTACTATTAACCTCTATTTCTAATGGGATTTTTCTAAGAACTATAATTGGTATTATACCATAATATTGTACCGCTAAATTTCTATACAAAGTACTCTTATTATCTGGAATAAGCCTTAGTGTTATGAAATTATTATCGGTAAATTCAATTAAATTTTCTGTTTCATTTTTAGATAAGTCATCCAATGATGCATAAACTTCTTCTATCTTGTTCTCTGAAATAAATTCAAAAATATTTTGTACAGATAAGGTTTTATCTTTTTTAACATCAAAATGTCTAACGATTACATATCCTAAATAAGGATTTTGAGTAAAATAATTAACTAATTCAGCTGTATTTTGTTTCGAACCAATAATAATAACGCTTCGAATATTTCCTCTGTAATGAACTCTATATTTTTTTAGCAGAAAAAAAACTAAAAACTTAAAAAAACCCACTAGAATAAAAGAAACTAAAATATAAGTAAAAATTTCCTTAGTCGTTACAAACTTATATTTAAACCCTACATATGCAAAGGTTATTAACGAAATAAAAAGAAATTGTTTGAGTAATTTGGTAAAAATTGTGGTTTCTTTTGTGGTTCTATATACTTCATAAAAACCAATATAATAAGCCACAACTAGCCAAAAGGTTGACAAAATCAAATGATAACCAATGTTACTCATCGCAGACCTAAGACATACCAAAACCAATAGGTTTATGACTAATAAATCTATGAAAATAATAATTGGTCTAATATATTTGGAATATCTTCCTTTTTGCATGGATTAATGAATATATTTTGAAAAATCTTTGTGTTCTTCTTTTAATAATTCTTCAGAAGAAAGTGTTTTAAAATATTCATACGTAATTTTCATCCCTTCAGATCTTGACACTTTTGCCTCCCAACCTAAAATTTCTCTTGCTTTCGTAGTATCAGGTTGTCTTTGCATTGGGTCGTTAATTGGAAGTGGATGATATACTACTTTCTGATTAGTGCCTGTCAATTTAATAATTTCTTCCGCAAAATCTTTAATGGTAATTTCATCTGGATTCCCAATATTAACAGGTAAATGATAATCTGAATGTAATAATCTGAAAATACCTTCCACCTGATCATCTACATAACAGAAAGAACGTGTTTGACTTCCGTCCCCAAAAATAGTTAAATCTTCACCTCGAAGTGCTTGTCCTATAAACGCTGGAATCACACGACCGTCGTTTAATCGCATTCTTGGTCCGTATGTATTAAAAATTCTAACAATTCTAGTTTCTACACCATGAAAAGTATGATATGCCATGGTTATAGACTCCTGAAAGCGTTTTGCCTCATCATAAACACCTCTAGGACCAATGGTGTTTACATTACCATAATATTCTTCTGTTTGTGGGTGAACCAATGGATCTCCGTAAACTTCAGATGTAGATGCGATTAAAATTCTTGCTTTTTTCACACGAGCTAAACCTAATAAATTATGTGTTCCTAATGAACCCACTTTTAAGGTTTGGATTGGAATTTTTAAATAATCTATTGGACTTGCTGGTGATGCAAAGTGCAAAATATAATCTAATTTACCAGGAACATGAACAAACTTGGTAATGTCATGGTGGTAAAATTCGAAGTTTTGAAGTTTAAAAAGATGTTCAATATTTTTTAAATCGCCAGTAATTAAGTTATCCATTCCGATAACAAAATAACCTTCTTTAATAAATCTATCGCAAAGATGTGAGCCAAGAAAACCCGCTGCACCTGTAATTAATATTCTTTTCATTTTAATTTTTTCTAGTCTGAACGTTGTTTGTTATATTAAATAAACAATAAAAAGCTGTAAAAAACACAACCCCTCTTTGTCTCCACAAAAAAGATTCGGTCAAAAATAAGCTTATCATTAGAATTGCAAAAGCAATATGTATAAAATCTTTATTATTTACAGCATTTTTTAAATTGAGAAACAAAGTTAAGATTAAAAGAACAAATCCAATCAACCCTAACTCTGCAAAAATTTGAATGTATTGATTATGAAAATTTTTCTTTTGATAACCTTCCGTTGTTTCATTACCTTGAAAAACATTATATTTCATACCTTTTTCTTCTAGTTTTTTATACGATGCATTTAGTCCTAATCCTTGAAGTAAAACATTTTCTTCTTTCATAATTTCTAAAAACATTCTAAGCTGATACACTCGAAAAGAAGCCCCTGAAAAAAAATCACTCTGTTCAAATTTATCATTTTCCCATGCTTCTTTCATACTTATAATTTTTTCACCCACAATTTCCTTTGGAATAACGGTATGTCCGATATTGTTTTCTTTATGCAATTGAAATTCAAACTCTATTTTATCTCTAATCTTATTAAAGAAAACAAAGGAAAACAATAAAGAAACCAATAAAACTATGTTTCTTAACCTCATTTTATTAGCCGATTTTGAATAAAAGAAAAAATACAAACCTATTAAAACAATATCCGTTAAGATTATACTTTTTGAATTCAACAACAATAAAAATAGAACTAGTAAAATCAACTGGAGGTAATCTTTTGTTACTTTATTAGCTTTAGTTAAAAAATAAAAGAAAGCCACACTAACAAAAGCTGAAAAATGAATGGCATTTAAATCTTTTGTTACTAACTCATGACCAAAAAAAACAGCATTATTATTCTCTATAAAAAAACGAAAAACAGATCTCAACAGAAAAAAAATAGCATATAAAGAAATTGATATGCTGTAAAATTTAATTAATAATTCCTTGTTTTGATAAAAGATTAAAGCGCATGCAAAAGGAAGTAACAGTAAAGAACTCTCCTTAGGCAAAGCTTGTAAAGATTCCAAAAAATCTATTGACCAAACACAAGAAATGGCCATCCAAACGAAAAGAAGAATTGGAAAAATCATTTCTTTTGTAAAGTAAAATATTCTTTTTTTCCATTTAAAAAAAGAATACAAAACCATGATTCCTACGATAACATTATTAACTAAGTTTGGTAATGGAATGGTACAAATTAGAAGTAACAAACAAAAAAAGGATAAATCATAAGAATTACCTTCTTTTGACGTTTGTAAAAAAGTGATAGCAAATAATTTGTCTTTCATTATTTTTAATGATTTGTTTTAAAACCCTAAATCAATTGCAATATATTGCTTTTTTTAAAAATTTAATACTTTTATTTTTTCTTTTAAAAAGAGTACTAGGTTAAAGCTTTATATTATATTTGCTAATAATTTTTTTTAAATGAAAAAAGCCTTAATAACAGGAATAAATGGACAAGACGGCTCGTTTTTAGCCGAACTATTATTAGAAAAAGGATATGAAGTTCATGGAATCATCAGAAGAAGTTCTACTTTTAACACAGAAAGAATTGAACATCTATACATAGAATCATTAATACGTGATTTACACAGAGATAAAAAAATTCAGTTGCACTATGGCGACATGACCGATTCTACAAATCTAATCCGATTAGTTCAACAGATTCAACCTGATGAAATTTATAATTTAGCAGCTCAATCACATGTAAAAGTATCTTTTGATTTACCTGAATATACTGCGGAGACAGATGCTGTAGGTACTTTACGTTTGTTAGAAGCCATTCGAATTTGTGGTTTAACACAAAAAACAAAAATCTATCAAGCTTCTACTTCTGAATTGTATGGAAAAGTACAAGAAGTTCCTCAAAAAGAAACTACGCCATTTTATCCACGTTCTCCTTATGGGGTGGCAAAAATTTACGCTTTTTGGATTACCAAAAACTATAGAGAATCGTATGGAATATATGCTGTAAATGGAATTTTATTCAACCACGAATCAGAACGAAGAGGCGAAACTTTTGTAACGAGAAAAATTACACTTTCTGCGGCAAGAATTAAACATGGTATCCAAGATAAATTATACTTAGGAAACCTAAACGCTTTGCGTGATTGGGGATATGCAAAAGATTATGTGGAATGCATGTGGTTAATGCTACAACAAGAAACTCCAGAAGATTATGTAATTGCAACAGGTATTCAATATTCGGTTCGTTATTTCTGTGAATTAGCTTTTAGAGAAGTAGGTATTGAGCTTGAATGGCAAGGTGAAAATGAAAATGAAAAAGGAATTTGTAAAGTTACGGGTAAAACCTTAATTGAAGTAGATCCAAATTATTACAGACCAGCAGAAGTTGAGAGTTTGCTTGGTGATCCTACCAAAGCAAGAACTCAATTAGGTTGGAATCCAAGTCGTACATCTATAGAAGAATTAGTAAAAATTATGATGAAGCACGACTTAGAATATGTAAAATTACCACGCGTATGCTAAAAGATGCTAAAATATTTGTTGCAGGTTCAAACGGCATGGTTGGTTCTGCAATTGTGAGAGCTTTAAGATCAAAAGGCTTTGTAAATATTGTTGTAAAATCATCTAAAGAACTTGATTTAAAAAACCAACAAGCAGTTCATGATTTTTTTAGTCAAGAACAACCTGACTACGTTTTTTTAGCGGCTGCAAAAGTGGGTGGTATTCATGCAAACAACACCTATCCTGCAACTTTTATCTATGATAACATCATGATTCAAAGCAATGTAATTCAAGCTGCTTATGACTTTAATGTGAAAAAATTGCTGTTTTTAGGAAGTTCTTGTATATACCCAAAATTTGCTCCTCAACCTATAAAAGAAGAATATTTACTGACTGGTTCTTTAGAACCAACAAATGAAGCATATGCTATTGCGAAAATTGCGGGATTAAAAATGTGCCAGTTTTACAAACAACAATATGGTTGTAATTTTATTTCGGCTATGCCAACTAATTTATTTGGTGTAAACGATAACTTTAATCTTGAAAACTCGCACGTTTTACCAGCTTTACTACGTAAGTTTATTGAAGCCAAACAAAACAACAAACAAGAGGTTACAATTTGGGGTTCTGGAACTCCAAAACGCGAATTCTTATTTGTAGATGATTTAGCAGAAGCGTGTTTGTTTTTAATGGAAAACTACAATGGTAATGAAACCGTAAATATTGGAACGGGCGAAGATGTATCTATTAAAGAACTAGCCGAAACAATAATGAAAATTGTAGGCTTTGAAGGGAATTTAATTTTTGACGCCTCTAAACCAGATGGCGCTCCGAGAAAATTATTAGACGTTTCAAAAATTAACAATCTAGGCTGGAAACACAAGACGAACCTTGAAGAAGGGATTCAAAAAACGTTAAATTGGATTCAGAAAAATAATTTTGAAATGTTTACCTAAATGAGGAAAATACTAGATAACCATATAATAATGAGTGGTTTTTATAAGGGTATTTCAGGAATATCTTTATTTTTAACTATTCGATTATTAATCGATTATCTTGGTAATGAAGGATATGGGATATGGGTTTTACTTTTTACGGTTTTTCAATTGGTACTTTTGATGGATTTTGGTGTTCAAAGTACCTTAAAAACCCAAATTCCAGTTCTTGTTCATGAAAATAAAAGAGAAAAAATATCAGCTTTAATAAATTCAACTTATCGAACCTCAATTTTAATTGCTGTTTTAATTCTTATCAGTTTTTCCTCGATTTGTTTTTTTATTGATTTAAAATCATCTTTTAATATTTCATTATTATCAGATTTTGAAATTAATAGTTTACTACTCATCAATATTGTTTTTTTTTGTTTAACCTTTATAGCTAATATTCACAAATCGTTGTATGTTGCCTTTCTTAAAGGTAAATATGCCGAACAATCAATTGCTATAAATCAACTGTTATTTTTAGGGCTAACTAGTTTAATCGTGATTTTTTCAAACCCTTCTTTTTTAAATAATTATAACAAACTTTTACTAGTTTCTATAATTAATGGCGGAACTAGTTTGTTAGTGAATTTATATTACACCATCCGATTTTTTAAATTAGAAAAAATTGTTTTATCCTTAAAATCAAGAATAAATTCGATTGATACCCACTTTAAAATGGGAATAAAATTCATGATTATTCAAATTGGATTCTTGTTTATTTTTTCTTCAGATAGCTACATCATATCTAACATTTTAAATCCAAGCGAGATTGTGGCCTATGAAGTAATAAATAAACTATTTCAATTTCCCTTTATGATTCTTTTTGCTGCATTATCACCTCTTTGGTCTATGTTTGCGATGCATTATTTAGAAAAAAAGAAAGAAAAACTTTATAAAGACTTCAAAAAATTCAACAAATTTTTCATTGTAATTGTTATCGGTTTACTTATCCTATACACTTTAACCCCTTTTATTGTTTCAATTTGGTTAAAAGAGAACATAGCCATACCTGAACACTTAATTTTGTTAACTACAATTGTTACCGCTTTAAAAATTTACGTTAGTTTTTATACTTTTTTCTTAAACGGAATTGGTAAACTTAATTTTTATATTACTATTCTAATAATAAGTTTAATATTAAAAATACCACTTACATATTATTTTGTAGATTTGAATTTTGGAATAAATAGTGTTTTGTTATCATCTCTTGTAATTGTGTTGATATGGACTCTATTAATCCCATACAAATGTTATAAAATTACAGAATCCTTAAATAAATAATGAATCAATTTATATACAAGAATAAGAGCTTTCTACTCAAAATTAAGCGTTTTTTTAATTCAACTTTTGGAATTGAAATTATCAAATATCCTACACCAGAGCTTGATAGAAGAATTAAACTTCTCAAGAATTACAACATTGATACTGTTTTAGATGTTGGAGCAAACATTGGGCAATACGGTAGCGAACTAAGAAATATTGGATTTAATGGAAAAATTATTTCTTTTGAACCAACGTCTGATGCCTTTAAAAAATTAGAGAAACTAGCTAAGAATGACAAGAATTGGGATGTTTATAATTTCTCTTTAGGGGATTTTGATGGCGAAACGGAGATTAATATTGCTAAAAATTCGGTGAGTAGTTCAATGTTAGAAAGTTTACCTCAGTTAACCCTAAGTGCGCCTGATGCAAAATTCATTGATAAAGAAACTATTACTGTTAAGAAAATAGATACTATTTTTGGTGAGTTAAATCTAAAAAACAAAAATATTTACCTTAAAATTGACACCCAAGGTTACGAAAACATGGTAATCAATGGTGCGAAAAATTCATTAACACAAATTATTGGAATACAAATTGAAATGGCACTAATCCCTACTTATGAGGGTGCTATCACTTTTGAAGCAATGATAGAAAAATTAAAATCTTTCAACTTTAATACCACTTCTATAGAAAGTGGCTATTATGATAAAAACACAGGGAAACTTTTAGAAGTTGATGGTGTATTCTTTAAAAATAATTCATTATGATAAAAGAAATTAAAACATTATCTATTATAATACCTGCTTATAATGAAGGTCCAACAATTCATTTTATTTTAGATAAATTGAAAAAAGTGGCTTTATTAAATAATATTGAAAAGGAAATTATTATTGTAAATGATTGCTCAAAAGATAATACAGAAGAAGCAATTAAAACGTACATTAGTAATAATCCTGAGTTGAATATTCAATATTACAAACATGAAGTTAACAAAGGAAAAGGAGCTGCTTTGCATACTGGTATTCAAAAAGCCACGGGTGAATATTTGATAATTCAAGATGCCGATTTAGAATATGATCCTGAGGAATATAATTTATTACTAAAACCTGTTTTAGATGGATTTGCCGATGTGGTTTATGGCAGTAGATTTATGGGTGGAAATCCGCACAGAATTTTGTTTTTTTGGCACACCATAGGAAATAAATTCCTTACTTTCTTGTCAAATATGTTTACCAATCTAAATTTAACTGATATGGAAACGTGTTATAAATTATTTGACACAAAAATCATTCAATCAATACAGCTACAAGAGAAAAGATTTGGTTTTGAACCTGAAGTTACTGCCAAAGTATCCAGAATACCTAAAATTCGTATCTACGAAGTAGGTATTTCTTACTACGGTAGAACTTATGAAGAAGGAAAAAAAATTGGTTGGAAAGATGGTTTTAGAGCAATTTATTGTATATTAAAATATGGTATGCTAAAATTATAAATCTTTGTTTCTAAAATGCTACTAATCATTACTTTTTTACTTTCGCTTATTATATTAAATCTAAAAAAAGGGTTAATTGAAGGTAATATTCGATCGATCCTAATTTTCTCCTTTTCTATTGTTTTCATTACAGAAATACTATCGCTTTTCAAGTGCGTTAATGTAATCGGAATATATACAGCCTGGTCTTTAATGATACTAGTTTGCTGGTATCTTATTTTTAAAAAGAAAAAAGAAAGCTTTAGTCTTGTAATATTTGAACTAAAGAAACTCAAAACAACTTTTCAAAACAACTTTTCAAAAATAGAAAAAGGATATGTTTTAATAATTTTTATATTTCTTTTTCTGCTTTTTCTTCAAGGCATCTTGTATCCACCAAACAATTGGGATTCTTTAACTTATCACATGTCAAGAATCATGTTTTGGATAGGAAATGAATCTGTAAATCATTTTCCAAGTCATATTTTAAGACATTTATATCAACCGCCTTTTGCAGAATTTGTTATCATGAACGTCAATCTGCTAAATGGAAATGACTATTTTTCAAACTCGGTTCAGTTATTATTTTTATTTGGTTCATTGCTTGTAGTTTGGCAAATACTTTCAATGTTTGATTTTAGTCGAAAATTAAAATTGTTTGCCTTATTATTGTTGATTTCCATTCCATCTGTAATTTTACAAGCTACTACAACCAAAAACGATGTTATAACGGGCTTCTTTGTTTTAAGTGCAATACTTTATCTTTTTAAAATTTACAGGTTAAATAAAAAAGAAGATATTATATTTTTAAGTTTTATTATTGGTTTAGGAATGCTAACAAAAGGAACTGCATATTTATTCTTTGTACCTGTTTTTATTGTTTTTGGCATTTTATTTTTAAAACAGATTCTTAAAGAGAAAAATCTATTTATTATCAAAAATGTTCATTGGATTATAGTTATTGTAATTGCAATTAATATAGGTCACTTTCAAAGAAATTATTCTTTAAATAAGGATATTTTAAATATTGATGAACAGGAAGCAAAAAACTATTCTAATGAAGATTTATCTTTGACTACTACTTTTTCAAACATATTAAAGAACCTAGCGCTGCATGTTCCATACCCTCTAAATGAACCTTTGGACAAGATAATTCATACTATTCACGATGATTTAAATATTGATATAAATAGTCCACAAAACAATTATTTAGGCATTAAATATAGTAAGCCTTATGATTTTACTACACATGAAGATTATGTACCAAATTTTATTCATTTACTTTTAATTTTAGGTGCTATTCTTTTTTTTGTATTCCATTTAAAAAGAAAAAAAGACAACAAAACGCTTCTTTATAATGTTGTAACTTTAATTATTGTAATGCAATTATTATTATTTGCTTTTTATCTGAAATGGCAACCGTGGCATACGCGTTTACATATTCCTATTTTCATGACATCTAGTATTTTAGTTGTGTGTAGTTTAGCATTACTAAAAAGAAATATTGTTATTCAAAATGTGATAAGTATTATATTGATTGGTAGTACCTTTTTATTCATCGTTTTTAATAATTTAAGACCTTTAATTGAAAATGGAAAACTAACCAAAAGTATTGCCTTAGATGATAATAGATTTCAAAAGTACTTTGCTAATCAACCTCAATTATATAGTGATTATAAATCTGTTATTAAAGAAATTAATGCAAACGAAACTATTGGTTTAATTATGTCCGACTGGGAGTATCCCCTTTTTTATAATTATTACTTTTCATATATTAAACCAGTAGCAATTAATGTAAATAACATTACTTCTAAAACAAGTTCTGAAACTCCAGAAGTAAACAGTATTGTATCAAACACCATTAATCAAGCATTTATTGACTATAACGGTAAAAGGTATTTTAATATAAGTTCAAAAAATTCATATCTTTGGATTTATTCTTTAAACAAATAAACGTTGAAATTAAATCTAGATAAATATTTACTTTACTCATCAGTATTTGCAATTTTTTCAGAAGGATTTTTTTTCAATTTTATAATTGACTGGAAATTACTTTACTTGATTATTTTCGTTAATTATTTTTTAATTATAAAATATAAAACACTTCGGGTACATAAAACTTTCCTTATAGTTGTTGCTTCATTATTTGCACATGCAATTTTATGTTATACAATTATCCAAATACCACCGAATTATTTTATTTCGCAACTACTCGGTATAACAATAACTGGATTGTATTTCTATAATTTCTTTTTGGTTGCAGAGCTTTCTAAGGTAACAAAGCTATATTTATCATTATCTTTTTATATTGCTATATTAGGTTTGATTTTTTATTTTTTAAAACTTAATCCTTTTGCATATTTTGATAATGAATTTCGTCTAATGAGTATCTTTAAAGAACCCGCTCATTTTGTTGTTGTTATCTTACCCGCTTGTTACTTTTTCCTAAGAAGTAAATTGTTCTTAAAATTCTTCGTATTATTTGTTTCAATTATTCTATCCGAATCTAGTCTAGGATACATTGGTTGTGGAATGATGTTCATATTTCCTTTTTTTAATTTAAAGAAATTTAAATACTTACTTGTAGCGGTTCCTCTAGTTTTAACTTTATTTTTTTATACATATAAGAATTTTGAATCCTTTCAGATGAGAGTTGATGATTCTATGGATAATTTAACGGTATTAAAGAATGGTAAATTTGATGAATCTACAAACTTAAGTTCATACGTAATGTTGACTAACTTATACATTGCTAAACAAAATATTATCGAACATCCTCTTGGTAGTGGTATTGGAAGCCATCATTATATGTTTACAACACGTTACCATAAAACGATGCGTCCTCCAAATTATATAAATAAACTCGGTCATAAGTTTGATAATTCATTTGACGCTAATTCTTTATTTACCAGGATAAGTTCAGAATTTGGAATAATTGGGATTATTTGTGTGATATTTTTTCTAATTCGTTCCTTTAATTTGAGCTTTTCGAATTCCAATTTTATCCTTCAAGGAATATTAATTTACTTTTTACTTAAATTATTTAGAGACGGAACTTATTTCCCTCCAGAATTATTTTTCTTTATTTGGATGTTCTATTTCACAAATCAAAAAATTACAGAATGAAAAAAATTTATCATTTAGCTGAAAATGTATCTAACGAAAGTGGTGGTTTAAGAACAGTAGTTATAAACCTTGATAAATACTTAAATAAAAATGAGGATTTTTCATCATTAGTAATTACAAATTATATGGAACCTACCGATAATTTTTTTGAATTTAAACCTAAAAAAATAAAAAACTGGAATTATTCTTCAGAGCTTGAAAATTTTGCTTTCCAAAAAGCGGATGATTTTGATATTGCACATTTACATGGAGTTTTCATGCATACACAATATGTCGGTTTAAAATTACATGAAAGAAAACAAAAACCTTTTGTAATTACACCTCATGGAATGCTAGAACCATGGCATTTAAAAGATAAAGCTTTAAAGAAAAATATATATCGTTATTTAATCCTAAATAAAATTTTAAACAAATCGAGTGTTTTACATGCAATAACTCCACTTGAAAAAGATAATCTATATAGATTAACAAACCATAAACAAATTATTGAAATTCCTAATCTTATCTATTTTAATGAGATTCCTAAAATTGATTACATTAATAAAGAATACGAATATATACTTTTTTTAAGTAGAATACATCCTAAAAAAGGTTTAGATATTCTTATTAAAGCAATGTCGAAAATAAATAATAAAAGTATCAAATTAAAAATTGTAGGTACTGAAAATCAATATTCAATTGAACTGAAAAAACAATGCAAAGAATTAAATATTGAAAATAGAATTGAATTCTTGGGAAGTGTATATGGTCTTGAAAAATATAAATTATATTCAAATGCTAAAGCTTTTATTTTACCATCTTATTCTGAAGCTATAGGAATGGTTAATTTAGAAGCAGCAAGTTGTCAAACACCAGTACTTACAACTTATAAAACTGGAATAAATTCTGATTGGGGCAAAAATGGTGGTATAATGATTAATCCAAATTTAGATGAACTAATCAATTCTTTAAACTTGATTGCTTCTTGGAATAATAATGAAAGAGAACAACGTGGTAAAATGCTATCAGAATATGTCTTAAAGGAATATAGTTGGGAAAAAAAAGGTCATCTATGGGATGACCTATATAATTCTATATAAAAAAGTAAAAAATTTTATTTTACTAAAATTGACTCCAATTGCTCGTTTCCTTGCATTCTAGGTGGAAACTCTCCATCAAAATTTAATTTATAACTCATTGTTGGCTCATCCCAAGACAAACCAGTTCCTGCATTAAAATATTTAATGAAAGCCATATTAGATCCATCAACTAAAGTTTTACCATTTTCTAATACTTTAATGCTTGTTATTTTGACTAACTTTTGTTCTCTATTTGAACTCAAGTCAAACTCTATATTTTCAACATTATAATCTGAAGGTAAAATAACTTCTATCGTTTGAGGAGTTGAGCTACCTGTTATCTTGTGCTTTTGGGGATTATCATAATTCCAAAAACCATCCTTCATATACACAAAAGATAATTCATCATCTTTTTCATAAACAGCATCAATTACAATTGAACGCTTATTAATTTCAACTTCTTTTTCAGAAATTACTTCTTCCTTTTTTTCACCTCCGCAAGAAATTGAAAGGGCAATAATAAATAATCCAAAAAATCTTTTCATTTTATTTTTCTTTTTAGTAGCACAAAAATATATATTTTTTTTTTATTACAAACAAAAATGCTGTTATTTAAAAAATTATATTTGTTGGCTATTATTGAGTCAATTATACAATGAATTTGAAGAAGAATATTTCCATTATAACAGCTAATTTTTATCCTGAAGATACCGCAATTGGTTTATATACCACTCAATTTGCCGAATTTCTATCTAAAAAACACAACGTAACTGTTATTTCTGGGTTTCCATACTATCCTCAATGGGAAATTTATAAAGAATACCAAGATAAAAACGATTTTATTACAGAAAGACTTAATGATATTGAAATCATAAGATACAAACAATTTGTTCCAAAAAAAGTAACCATTTTTTCAAGATTAAAAATGATTTTCAGCTTTGTATATGGAACAAATAAGAACATAAAAAAAATTGAAAAGACTGATTTAGTAATTTGCTTAGTTCCTTTTACATTTTCAATAATCCCTGCATTCTTATTAGCAAAAAAGAAAAAAGCTAAATTATGGATTCATGTTCAAGATTTTGAATTTGATTTAGCATTCGAATCTGGAATATTTAAGAAGAATCATCTTTTAGGTCTTTTGATTAAAAAGGCAGTAATTACTTTTGAAAAATTCTTATTAAATAAAGCAACCCTTATTAGTTCTATTAGTTTTCAAATGCTAAAGAAAGTCAACGAAAAAACCAATTCTGTTGATACATATTACTTTCCAAATTGGATTTCTAGTGATGATATAAATCCAATAAAATCAAACCATCATAGCTATTTTGAAAAAGAAAAATTTTCACTTTTATATTCTGGAAATATTGGTGAAAAACAAGATTGGGATTTATTTTGTAAAGTTTGTTTGCTTTTAGAACCTCACAATGATATTGAAATTGTAATTGTTGGCGATGGTGGTTATTTAGACACCTTAAAATTAAATTGTGCAAAATTTAGCAATATAAAATTTAATCCGCTAGTTCCTTATCACGAGTTAAACGACTTGCTATGTAGCGCTTCTTGTCATTTTTTGTTCCAAAAACAGGAGGTTTTAGATACCTTAATGCCTTCTAAACTATTAGGAATGATGGCTAGTGAAAAAGTTTGTTTGGTTTCAGGAAACTCAAAATCTGAAGTTGCTAAAGTATTAACACCTGATACTGGATTTTATATTTCAAGTATTGATCCAAAAGAAATTTATGATAAAATTATCTTTCTTAAAGATAATCCAGATTTATGTTCAGATATGGGTAAAAAAGCTAGATTTAAAATAATTGAAAGTTTTTCAAAAGAAAAAGTATTAGATAACTTTATAAAAAAAATTGACGAAATTTTATAACATGAATAAATTTTTAGACAAAGTATACCCGTATACACTTTTCCCACTTTTTGCATTTCCTCTTTTAAAAGAAAATATCAGTATGATTTTTTTAGGAGTTTTTGCGTTATTCACCATAAGATATTCACTTATTAATAAAACAAAAACAATAATTAAATCAAATTGGCTTGTTTTCTCTATTCCTTTTTTTATTGTTGTAATAGCAAGTTTATTAAGAGGCGAATTAGTAAAAAATTTAGGCGAAATTAATCATGTACTCCTTTTTTTAGCGTTACCAATTTTTTTCTTTTTATCTTCAGATGAATTATTTACTAAAGAAAAAATCGTTCACTATTTCAAGTTTTTAATCTACTGTTGTGCTGTTTTAATCTTTATTTATATACTGCTTTTTTTGGTTAATCATCAATTCTATGAGTTGTTTGCAACAAAATATAACAGTTCTTTGTTTAGAGATTTTGTTTACTCTAAAACTAATTTTTTCACGATACATCCTGCATATTTAACCTCCATTACTTTATTTGGAACCGCTTTTTGTATTGAAGAATTAAAAGCAAGGTTTAGTTACTTATACCTTCTCCTAATTATCCTTTTTTTCTCTTTTACATTTCTATTACTAACGAAATTGAATATTGTATTAATTACAATGTTAATTTTATATTCGATTTTTAGATATTCTAAAATTAAAATAATATACAAATTTTCCCTAGTCTTATTGATCGCTGTAGTTTCAATTATTTTAATTTATATCACGCCTGGAATGATGTTGAGAATATTAGAAGTTATCAACAGTTTAAACACAGAGCCAATTGGAGCTGCATATGATTCAACCAACATTAGAAAGGCAATATATACTTGTGACTTTCTTCTAATTAAAGAAAACTTTTGGTATGGTGTTGGTTTCTCTGAATTAAAATTAGAATTATTAAACTGTTTTAATGAAAATTACCAGTCTGATTTTTATAAAAATCATTTGTACTTAACACATAATTATTTTATTTATGTTTTGTTGGGTTCTGGAATTTTTGGACTAATTTCTTTATTGTATTTTTTCTATAAAAGTTACTCTTTCCTTTTAAACTTTAAATCTTTAACCATTGGAGTTTTTATGCTCAATACCTTATTAATGTGTATGATTGAAGATTATTTTTACAGACAAAATGGAATTTTATTTTTTCTTTTAATACTTCTTAGTTTATTTAAATTTCACTCTAAATACAAAACTAATTTATTTGATAAATAACTCTTCCTGTGTAATGTTGTATAATATCGTCCTGAAGAGGTAAGCTTTTTAAAATAACATTTCCAACACTATAAATATCACCATATATTCGACTTGTTGGTCTAAAAATCATATCATTTGAACCTCTATGAAAAACATAAATGCTATTTGAAACATCTATTTCTTCTCCATAAAAAATTCCATTCCCCCAAAAAAAAGCTACATTTAAATTGTTACACTGACCTTTAATGTAAAAGTTTGATACGTTATTGCTTTCAATAATAACATATTCATTAGAATTTACGGTTAGATGGAAATCTCCTGTACCTGCTCCATCAGATAAGTCCATAGAAAATAAACGAATAATTCGTGAATGTAATACCCCTTCAGATTCTATTTTCTGCTCGGTTTTACAATGTATTTCTAACTCTGGTATTAAAGGTAAAAGCGTACCATCTGGAATTGTTACATAAACCTTTGTTTGCCCATAATCACGAGCAATATTACAAGTTGAATTATCTTTTATAACTAGCATATCACCGTCTAATCTTACTTCTAAATCATCAATAATGTTGTCTGATGTAACTATTTTAACTTCATAACTTGAACCTTCTCTAATCACTAATCCCACACCATCATACACTTTTATTTTTGTAAAATTTTCTAATGGAAACGTTTGTGTAATTTGACTACCATTTCCTTTGAAACAATCTTCAGAAATACCGCAGCTGCTCATAAAAATTAGTAGTAAAAAATATAAGGTGTACTTTTTCATATTTAGATTTCTCGACTTCGCTTAAATTGACAATTTCACAATCTTATTCCTAAAGTAGCTTCAATAGCTTCAGCTCTTCCGCCATGTGTTTTTAAGCCAACTCCTGTGAAAATGTTTTTATAAAGATAATATTTTAGTCCAACTCTTTGATAAACATCAATCTCATAATTAAAAGGTTTGTAAACATAATACCCAAGTTGCGTTTCAATGGATAGTTTATTAATAAATAATTCATGTCCAACAAAAAGTCCAATTCTTTTATAATCAGTATTAGGATCTAATGGTGGTTTATCAGGATATGCTACTGACGAAAAAGCAATCAAATCTCTAAGGTAACGAGAGAAAAAAACATCGGTTCCTAGTTGTAAAGCGCTTTTTCTTCCAATTCGTTTATCAGCATACAAACCAATGTGATAAAATTGACGCTGACCTAAATGCGGCACTGGTCCTTCAGAAACTCCTGTTCTGAAGGCTATATTATATTTTATTCTTTCTTTGTAAGTGTCTTTTGAAGGCAGTGAATCAACAATAAACTCTTGTTTGTCGTTGAAATTATAATTCAATCCTACGTTAAAAGCTATCGTGTTAATTCCACTATTTGGTGCTTTAAATCGTCCATTTGAAAAATGAGTCAACATAAAACCTGCTTGTAGCCCAATTCTATCAATAATATTCTCCTTCTTATATTGCAATAAGAAATAATTATTATCCATAAATTTAGTTCCAAAAGCGTTGTTTTTATTGTTGGTTTCTTTATCGTATGGATTTGAAGTCATCCCAATTCCTTGCGAAATTCGGAACATTAATTGACGCTTAAAAAAATAAAAATTATAATGGACTCCAACCGCATGATTCACTCCTAAATACTGATTTTTGAAATCTAAATAATGATACGAAATACCATAATCTGGATAATTATACACTTGTTGCCATTCTTTTTTTCCAAAGGTTTTCCAGTTATAACTTAGCAAAAATCCGTCAGGATGACCTGTGATTAAATGGCCAATATCGTTGGTATGTTTATAAACATTTCCTCTAAAAAGTTGCACATCAAAATAGGTTGATGCTTTTTCTTGGGAAAAGGATAAAAAGAAAGTAAAGCAAAAAAGTATAACTATTTTTTTCATGAATTTACAATTGATTAATACATGTTGCTAAACTCGTTTGCCATCCATTGATTTCAATATCGAATGTTCTTTTAATTTTTGTTTTATCTAAAACACTATACGCTGGTCTTTTTGCTGGCGTAGGATAAGCCGAAGTTGGAATAGGTCTTAAATCTATTTTAATTCCTTTTTGATGGAAGATTTCATTAGCAAAATCATACCAAGAACATTGCCCTTCGTTACTGAAATTGTAAATTCCAAAACTTGAAACTTGACCCGAGTGAAAACGAACTGGCGAAGCAAACTTGAAACTTGAAACTATTATAACTATCAAAACCTCAGCTAAATCAACAGCATTTGTTGGTGTTCCAATTTGGTCTGCAACAACAGATAAACTTTCGCGTTCCGATGCCAATCGCAACATAGTTTTCATAAAATTGTTCCCAAATTGAGAATATACCCAAGAAGTTCTAATGATAAAATGTTTTTCCCAATTCGCCTGAATCGCTTGTTCTCCTTGTAGTTTTGTTAAACCATACACACCACTTGGAAAAGGCACATCGGTTTCTGTAAGTCCTAAATTGCTTTTTAAAGGCAGTCTAAGTTCTCTATCATAATAGGCAATCCCGTCTAAAAAATAAGCATCAAAAACAAAATCAGTAGAAATATGAATTAGAATCGTATTGTGTTTTTTACACGTAATTGCTAAGTTTTCTGGTCCGTTTGCATTGATATCAAAAGCTTTTGAAGATTCACTTTCGGCTTTATCAACTGCTGTATAAGCCGCTGCATTGATACAAAAATGAGGTTGAAACTCATCAAAAACAGCTTGACAGTTTTCTAAATTAGTAATATCTAATTCAGATGAAGAACAAAATATAAAACTTAGCTCCGGATAATTTCCCGAAATTAATTGAATCGCTTGTCCTAATTGTCCGTTTGCTCCTGTTACGAGTACTACCATACTTTTTTTGCGTTTTCAAGATTTGGTAAAACTTGATCTTTTTCGGAAATTATCAACTCATTCAAAGGAAAATTCCAATTGATATTTACGCTTTGATCATTAAAAATCAAGCCACCTTCGCTTTCTTTGTTGTAAAAATTATCGCATTTATAAAAGAAAATAGCAGTGTTAGACAAAACTAAATACCCATGAGCAAAACCTCTTGGTACAAAAAATTGTTTTTGATTTTCTGCTGAAAGCAAAACCGCTTCATACTGACCATAAGTTTCTGATTCTGGACGTAAATCTACCGCAACATCTAAAACTTCGCCATCAAGAACACGTACTAACTTTGCTTGCGCATGTTCACCACATTGATAATGCAAACCTCTTAAAACCCCATTAGTAGAAAACGATTGATTGTCTTGCACAAAAGTTACTTTTTGTCCAATTCCTTCCTGAAAAGTCTTTTCATTAAAACTTTCCATGAAATAACCACGTTCGTCTTTTATTATTTTTGGTTCTAGGATAAAACATCCTTTAAGTTTGGTTTCTGTAAATTTCAAAGTATTTTAAAAAATCAAATTCAAACTTCAACTTCAAATAACTTGAAATTTGAAACATTAAACAAAATATTAAACTAAGCTCATTAAATGTTTTCCGTAACCACTTTTTAACAACGGTTCTGCTAATTTTTTTAATTGGTCAGCATTAATAAAACCCATTTTGTAGGCTACTTCTTCAATAGCTCCAATTTTTAATCCTTGACGTTCTTCAATTACTTGTACAAATTGTCCAGCTTGCATTAATGATTGAAAAGTTCCCGTGTCTAACCAAGCGGTTCCTCTATCTAAAATACTTACTTGTAATTTTCCGCAATTTAAGTATTCTTTATTCACATCGGTAATTTCTAATTCACCTCGGTTACTTGGTTTAATATTTGCTGCGATTTCTAAAACGTTATTATCATAAAAATAAATTCCTGGAACAGCATAGTTTGATTTCGGCTGCGCAGGTTTCTCTTCGATAGATAAAACTTTTCCATCTTTATCAAAATCTACCACACCGTAACGCTCAGGATCATGCACGTGATAGGCATAAATGATTCCGCCGTCTGGATTATTATTTGATTGAAGTAATTCGGCTAAACCTGTTCCATAAAATATATTATCTCCTAAAATTAGGGCTACTTTGTCGTTTCCAACAAATTCTTTACCAATGATAAAGGCTTCAGCTAAACCATTAGGGTGTTCTTGAACGGCATATTCGAATTTACAACCTAACGATTTTCCGTCGCCTAATAATTGACGAAATAAAGGTAAATCGTGCGGAGTTGAAATGATTAAAATTTCGTTAATTCCTGCCCACATCAGTGTTGATAATGGATAGTAAATCATTGGTTTATCATAAATTGGCATCAATTGCTTGCTAACCGCCAATGTTAACGGATGCAAACGCGTGCCTGAACCTCCAGCTAATATAATTCCCTTCATTAGTTGTTATATTTTTGTAAATACCATTCGATAGTTTTCTTGATTCCCGATTCAAAATTTTCATCTGCTTTCCAACCTAATTCATTCTCTATTTTTGTTGCATCAATAGCGTAACGCAAATCATGACCTGGTCTATCTTTCACAAATGTAATTTGATCTTGATATTTTCCTTGTAATTTTGGTTGTAATTCATTCAAAATTGAACAAACGGTATCCACTATATATAAGTTATTACGTTCGTTTCTTCCGCCAATATTATATGTTTCACCTGCTTTTCCTGTTTTAAACGCTAATTCAATTCCTTTACAATGATCTAAAACGTATAACCAATCGCGAACGTTTTTGCCATCACCATAAATGGGAATGTTTTCTCCCTTTATAGCTTTACGAATAATAGTAGGAATTAACTTCTCATCATGTTGTTTTGGTCCGTAATTGTTAGAACAATTGGTAGTTACTACGTTCATTCCATACGTATGAAAATAACTTCTCACAATCATATCGGAACCCGCTTTTGAGGCTGAGTACGGACTATTTGGAGCATACGGAGTTGTTTCTTCAAACAAACCTGTTTCGCCTAAAGTTCCATAAACCTCATCAGTAGAAACATGATGAAAACGTGAATTTTCGAATCCAACATTATATTGATTTGGTGCTGACATCCAAAGTTTTCTTGCGGTATCTAATAAATTAAAAGTTCCTAAAACATTGGTTTTAATAAATGCTTCTGGTCCAGAAATAGAATTATCAACATGACTTTCTGCCGCGAAATGAATGACATCGTGAAATTGGTGTTTCTGGAATAATTCTTCGATGAAATTTCTATCACAAATATCGCCTTGTACAAACGTATATCTTGGATGGTTTTCTACTTCTGAAACATTTTCTAAATTTCCAGCATACGTGAGTAAATCCAAATTTACCAAATGATAATCTGGATTGTTTTCTATAAAATAAGGAACAAAATTAGCTCCAATAAATCCGGCGCCGCCTGTTACTAATATTTTTTTCATTAACTATTAATTCTTGCCGATTGTTTTTTATAAGTACTAAATAAAAAGTAAGACAACAAATACAAAAGAATTAAAACTAGAGGAAATATAATTTTATTATTTAAAAACAATGGCTTGAAATCTCTAATATTAATTATACTACTTTCCTCTTTTATTATCTTGTCAAAAATATTTTCATTTGTCAATAAATATTGTTTTTCAGAGACTAAACGATCTTTCTTTTCAACTAATTCTGGTATACTATTCTTCTCTGATATCGAAATAGTTCCAGAAGCATTATTAGAAGATAATATTACAATCAAATTGTCAATTTGTTTAATTAAAGAATCATTTAAAACGATTTTATCTGCTAAATTTTTTTGATATACCTTTTGTTGAATTTCAAAATAAGGATTGGTATTCAAATAGTTTAAAACTGGTGTTATAAACTCTTCTTTTTTTAACATTCCTTTCGTTTTGATAGAAATTTTATGATGGTAATAATTTTTACTTGTTATTTCATCCTTCATAATTTTGTCGATATTTCCATCTTCAGCCATCAACTTAATTAATTCAAAGTTATTTGCTTGTTCTTTGTTATTTACAAAATTATAAATAGCAGGATATGCCTCAATTTCAATTCCTACAACATCCTCATACTTTTTAATGCCTAACTCTTTGAAAAAAGTTTCATCTTCTTCTCTAAGCTTGGTATCAATTTGTTCTATTTTTTTATACAAATACTCATTACTTCCGAAATTAGGAATAACCGAAATTTCGTGGTTATAAACTTTTGGGTCTAACAAAAAAGCTGCTAAAACTCCTATAACAAATAAACCTCCAATAATTACAATCTTCTTTTTTACAAAGAATATAAAATCGAAAATGGAATTCACTATTCCATTAAAAAAGTTTTTAATTCCTTTTCCGATTTGTCCTAAATCGATTTCTTGATCTTGAGAATTTGTACTCATTAATTCTTATTTTACGTTAAAGATTTGTTCTAATATTTTAATCGTAATTAAATACGTAGGTTTCACTCCAGTAGTTCCTAATCCTCCTGAAGCTAATGTACTTCCGGTTTCTAATGGATTATCAGAAGCATAATAAGCATATCTAACTTTTACATTTGGATTGATACTCTTTCTAATTTTTGAAGCCGATTGAATCGCTTTTTGATAAAACGCACCTTCCATTTCTAAACCAATCGCTTGCCAAGTTGATTCATGGAAAAACTTTAACAAATCTCTGTTTTGAAGCGATGTTCCTAAAACCGTAATCATAGGTCCAGCAAAAACAGGAATTCCGTTTCCTTCAAACATTGCTGCCGTTAACTCATTTTCAAAAGGATAATTGTCAGCCGTACCTTCATTCACGTGTGCACATGGAATCATGATATCTCCTTTTCCACCTTCTAAAATTCCAGCTTTACCCATAATGGAAACCGATTCCACATTTAAGAAAATTTTATTTTTCTTTTCTACTTTATAAGGTTTCAACAATTCATCAATCGTTTCAAAAGCTTGCTCACCAAAAGCGTAATCCATTACAATGATAACTGGTTTTTCCTTAGCTAATTTAGCCTCAGCAAAGATGGTTTTCTTGAAATCAATTTTAGCAGTATCAAAAATTTGAACGTCGATGTTGGTTCCTGATGCATCTGGCAACGAAATCATTCCTTGTTGTAACGCTAATTCTTCTACTTTCTTGCGTAACTCTTTACTTGATGAACTACTTAAATCTTCAAATATCTGAAATTCAGGTGTGTTCTTGTATTTTTTTCCTAAAACAGGTTCTGCAAAAATAGAATTCATCACACTGTGCATATTCGCACTAATGATGTGAATTGGTCTATCAATTAAATCGTTTTTTAGTAAAACATCTTTAATTGTGGTAGCCCAAATATCGCCATAAATATGATGTCCAAGTCGTTCTCTCAAAATTGGACTAAATGTAATCGTTCTTTTGTTGTTATCAACAACTTCTTCGATAGCTAATTTTCCTAACCAATACACTACATGTAAAAATCTATCAGGTGCTTCTGCTGTTGCAAAATCGTCATAAATATCTTGTACTTCAGCAAAAGTTCTTCCCAATACATTTGCGGCGTGAGAAATCGCTTTTTCACGTTCCACTAAAGGTAATTTTTTAGTTTGTTTTACCGCTGATTCTAATTTTTGCCAATCGCGTGAAACCGAACCTTCATCATCAATTAAAACTCTATCTTTAATTTTGTGCGATTCGATAAAAATAAAGGTCAAATGCGTTAAAATATCGTAAATATCCGAACGACCACGTGTGATTTCCACATTCATTTGCTCGTCGTCAATACGGTAACAGTTTCTTCTTCTTTTTGGAGGAACAATCGCTTTAAAGTGCGAATTTGAATAGCCTTCATCTGAAGTTAAGTTGATGTAACGGCATTCTTCAATTCCAATTGGTAAACGTTCAATTACGTATAATAAACCGTTTAATTCTACCTTTTCTTCGGCAATAGAACCGTAAATTTCTGGTCGAAGCGCTAATAAGGCTTCTCTTAAAGTTTCTCCTGAAACACCCATTGGTTTATAAAAACCTCTGTTAAATAAATGTCTCATGGTAATGTACAGTCGCTCAATAGCTGCTGAGGACTCTTGCGCTCTAGAACGCGAAATGTTTTTAATGTCTTTCATTAATATTTTGTTTTTCTAACCTGCAAAGTTACGATTTTTATTTTAGTTAGATAATATCAGATTTATTGACGGCTCATTAACACTGATTTTCTCTGAATTATTTCCCGCTTGCTTGCTCCATTTTCCGTACGCATACGTATAAAAAAAGTCTCTTTCAACATAATTATATAATACATATGGTTGGTATTTTGTACCTGTTTTATTACTTTCAATTAACAATTTTTCATAGGCCACAAACATTCCTTTTTCAGGAAAAACCAAATCGAATTGTGATATATTAAATCGGTGTTTGATAATTCCTTTTCTCAAGGTAACAACGTAATCTTTTGTTAGTAATTCTTCTCCTGGAAATCCGTTTTCATCTACACTGTAAAAGTGAAGTTTTATTGTCGCGTCATCTATTCGACTATCAGTAAAAATAGTGACTTCTTTTAAAAATTTTGTTTTGTTGTAAGAAGCTTGATACGGAAAAAACTTGGCTTCGATTTTTGGTCCGTTATCAAACGATTGAAAAATGGCGTTTTTGATGTCGCCTATTTCAATTTGTTTGGATTGTTTTTTATTTAATATGACTACTTCTCTTAAATCGTAAGCCATTGGTTTTAATTGAACTACTGAAATTTCACTTCCTTTCAACGTTTTTCTTTCGTATCCTAAAACCGAAATCACAATGTTTTTTTGTTTTGAAGCTTCTAAGAAAAACGTTCCATCCGCCTCAGAAGTAGTACCAATAGTTTCATTCTCCACCCATATATTTACGAAAGGAATCGGTTCACCCGAAATACTATCTTTGACCACGCCTCGAATTTGTGCGGAAAGGGATATTGTTAAAAAGAAAAAGAGTAATGATTTCATTAATTTGTTAGTATAAGATTTATTGCAGGTTCAAAAACTTTGTTATTGTATTTTTCTCTTGAGCCTATTTCATTGTTATGCCATCTTTGTAACTTAATCCATTTTCCAAATCTATTATGATATGTGTTTTGTTCTTCAACTAAATTGCATTCAAAATCAGGTGCATAATATATTTTTTTGATTAATTTTTTACTTTCGTTTTCAGTATATTTAAATTCATATTTATTGCTTTCAATTTTTAAAACTTCATAAGCAATAAATAAACCTTCTTCTGGGAAAACTAATTTTAAATTTGAAATATCAATTATATTCTTCCTTTTTCCTTTTTTAACCGTTACAATAATATCTTCATAAAGTAAATCATCTTCAGGAGAACCTTCCTTATTTACACTAAAAATTCTAATTTTAAATTTGGCATTATTAACTTTACTTCGAGTTGTAATTTTTATTTTTTTTACAAACTTTGTTTGTTCATAAGTGGTTTCATATTTAAAGAATTTTGCGTTAGACCATTCTAAATCTCCCGAAATATGATAGCCTAAAGGTTTATTAAAATTTCCAATTTCAATTTCTTTTTTAAATTTTGGTTGTTCAATAACCACTTCCTTCAACTCAAAAACTTTTGGTTTTAGTAGAATTACTTCGCTTTTAGAAGATAATTTCTTTGTTTCAAAACCCAAAGCAGAAAAAATCAATACTTTCTCGTCTTTTATATCCAATGAAAAACTTCCATCTGCTTCCGAAGTGGTTCCAACAGTTTCATTCTCCACCGAAATATTCACATAAGAAATTGGTTCGCCTGAAATGCTGTCTTTGACCACGCCACGGATTTGTGAAAACGCAAAATGAGAAACAATCAAAAAAATCCAAATCAGTCTTTTATCTTTCATCATTATTCTTTTGTCTCAAAAAACTGAGCAATCTTTCTATCGTTACTTAATCTTGGTAATTTATTTTGTCCACCTAATTTTCCTATCGATTTCATATACTCTTGGAAACCATTTTTTGGAACACTTGTAATGACTAAGGTTCGCAACACGTTTCCAACAATCAAATCGTCGTAATACACATTTTGTTTGCGCATGGCAGCATCGATTTTTAAAGCAAAATCTTCTAGATTTTCAGGTTCATTTTCAAATTCAATAAACCATTCGTGATACGGTAAACCTTGAGTTGGAGTAATCTGTGGTGCGACCGTAAATTCGTTTACACGAACATCCGTTCCTTCCATCGCTTCTTTTAGTGCTGATTCCACTTCTTTCCCAATAACGTGTTCGCCAAAAGCTGAAATATAATGCTTGATTCTTCCAGAAACAATTACTCGATACGGTTTTAAACTCGTAAACTGAATCGTATCACCAATATTATACGCCCAAAGTCCGGCGTTGGTAGAAATAATTAAAACATAATTGACTCCTAATTCTACTTCACCAATGGTGTAACGCTTTGGATTTTCGGTAAAAAATTCCTCTGCTTTTATGAATTCGTAGAAAATTCCGGAATTCAATAACAACAACATGCCTTTTTCCTTCTGTGAATCTTGATAAGCAAAAAAACCTTCAGAAGCTGGAAATAACTCAATAGAATCGACTTTTCTTCCAATTAAATTTTCAAATTTCGCTCTATATGGTTCGTAATTCACGCCACCGTAAATGAACAAATTGAAGTTTTTGAAGATTTCACCAACAGGTTTATTTGCTTTTGCTGCTAGTTTCTCAAAATACATTTGTACCCAAGACGGAATTCCTGAAATCACGGTCATATTTTCCTTGATGGTTTCTTCTACAATCGTATTAACTTTGGTTTCCCAATCTTCAATGCAATTGGTTTCCCAACTTGGCATGCGATTTTTTTGTAAATATTTCGGAACAAAATGCGCTACAATTCCGGATAATCTTCCGAGTTTGATTCCGTTTTTTTCTTCTAAAATCGGACTTCCTTGCAAGAAAATCATTTTTCCGGATACAAAATCTGCTTTTCCAGTTTCGTGAATATAACTCAAAATTGCATTTCGAGCCGCTTGAATATGAAACGGCATTGATTCTTTTGTCAACGGGATATACTTCGCACCCGAAGTTGTTCCAGAAGTTTTAGCAAAATATAAAGGTTTTCCTTTCCAAAGCACGTTTTCTTCGCCTTTTACGACTTTATCTACATAGTGTTTTAACCCTTCGTAATCGCGAACAGGAACTTTTTGAACAAAATCGGAATGACTTTTTATCAAACCAAAATCATGATCTTTTCCAAATTGCGTTTGAGCCGCTTCTCTGATTAATTCTTCAAAAACTTTTTGTTGGGTTTCAACAGGATTATTAGCCCATTTTTGGGTTTTGGTGTGAATTTTTTTGGCAAATAACTTGGCCGCAAAAGCTTTTACTGACATGTTAATTGAAATTGATAAATTGAGTTGGATCGATTGGAAAACCATCTTTCCATAATTCAAAATGTAAGGTTGCACCCGAATTTTGAACTGTATTTGCATTTCCAGCAAGAGCAATAACTTCTCCTGATTTCACTGTGTTTCCTTGCTTTTTAGTTACCGAAGCCGCATTTTTATACACCGATAAAATATCATCTTTATGACGAACAATCACCACGTAACCTGAACTTGGTGTCCAATCCGAAAAAATGATGGTTCCAGCTGCTACGGCTTTGATTGGTGTATTATTCGTAAGCGCAATGGTAACGGCTAAATGTTTATTTCCTGCATTGTATTTTTGTAAAATACTTCCTTGAGCTGGCGGAAACAATACAAAACTTACTTTAGGTTTTGAAGATTCAAAAACGTTATATTTATCTTCTTTAATTACTTGGTCTCTTAATTCTTTTTCTTTTTCAGTTGGAGCAAGTTCAGATAAATCGAGTTCAGCGTCATTTAAGGCTTTGATAGAATCTTTATTCAATTTAGCATATTCTAAATCGCCGGTAAGTACTTTTTTTATGGAAGCGATATAAGCATTATTGATTTTCACCGATTTTTCAAGAGAATCTGATTTTATAGCCATTTCCAATGCTTCTTGTTTCAATTTGGAAGAAGCATAACCTGGAATATATTCGCGCAAAGGCGTAAAAGCAATAATATAAGTAGTTACAAAAATGATTAAAATAGCACCAACCGTTGCCACAACAAAGACATTCATTAAATTTAATTTTAATGAAAAAGTTTCTTCAAAAGTATCTTCGTTAAGAATAACTAACCTTCTCTTGTTGAATAATTTTCTTAATAAAAGTTGTCTTTTTAGCCTTTTATTAGCCATTTTTAAAACATATTAATTACACAAATATACTAAATACAACGGGTTTCTAATTTCGATTTATATAATTAATCGTTAAAAAATAATCATTTGTTAATTTCTTTATATCTTTGTACTTTAAATTATAGAACAAATGAATGCACTAGCTATATTTTTAGGAGTAATTGGTCCAATGCAAGTAATCCTTATTATTGCCATTGTGGTTTTACTTTTTGGTGGTAAAAAAATTCCAGAATTAATGAAAGGAATTGGAACTGGTATTAAAGAGTTCAAAAACGCAGCAAAAGACGATCAACCTGCTAATTCTAAAAAAGAAGAAGAAACGAAAGAAAAAGAATAGTTTTTCTTTTCAATATTTAAAATCCCAAACTTTTTGTCATTCTGAACTTGTTTCAGAATCTGAAGTTTGGGATTTTTTTTGACACCCCGCCCTTTCGGGCACCCCTCTAAAAGAGGGGAATTATAAAATCATCGTCAACTGAATTCTCTTTCTAGCTTCATCCACCTCAACGACTTTTACTTGCACGTGTTGGTGCATTTTTACCACTTCGTTTACATCGGAAACATAACCTTCTTTCAGTTGCGAAATGTGAACCAAACCACTTTCTTTGATTCCTAAATCAACGAAACATCCAAAAGCGGTAATATTATTTACAATTCCGGGTAAAATCATACCTGTTTTTAAATCAGAAATAGAGCGAACATTTGGGTCAAATTCGAAAATTTTAGCCGCTTTTCTTGGGTCTAAACCTGGTTTTTCTAGCTCTTTTAAAATATCTTTTAAGGTTAAAATTCCGATTTCTGCCGTGATGTAATTTTCTGGTTTTATTTGAGCGATTTTTTCTTTATTGGCAATCAATTCATTGGTTTTGATTCCCAAATCTTTTGCCATTTTTTCCACAATAGGATACGCTTCTGGATGCACAGCCGAATTATCCAACGGATTTTTCCCATCACGGATTCTAATGAAAGCGGCTGCTTGTTGGTACGCTTTTTCTCCTAAACGAGGTACTTTTTTCAATTGTTTTCTATCTTCAAAAGGTCCGTTTTCTGAACGATATCCTACAATATTTTCCGCCATTTTTTCACCAATTCCTGAAACATAACTCAACAACGATTTACTTGCTGTATTGATGTTAATCCCAACAGAATTCACACAACTCATTACCGTACTATCTAAAGCAGATTGTAATTTGGTTTGGTCCACATCGTGCTGATATTGCCCAACACCAATAGATTTCGGATCGATTTTTACCAATTCTGCTAACGGGTCAGAAAGTCGTCTTCCAATAGAAACCGAACCACGAACGGTTACATCATAATTTGGAAATTCTTCTCTCGCAATTTTACTCGCAGAATACACCGATGCTCCCGCTTCCGAAACTACAAATACTTGAACGGGTTTATCAAAAGCGATTTTTTTAATGAAAAATTCAGTTTCACGAGAAGCCGTTCCGTTTCCGATAGAAATGGCTTCAATATTGTACGCATTCACCATCGAACGGATTTTTTTCATCGCCATAGCGGTATCGTTTTGTGGTGCGTGTGGATAAATGGTCTCGTTGTTTAATAAATCGCCTTTTTCATCCAAACACACAACTTTACAACCGGTTCTGTAACCTGGGTCGATGGCTAAAATTCGTTTTTCACCTAATGGTGGAGCTAACAACAACTGACGTAAATTTTCGGAAAATACGTCAATCGCTTTGATATCAGCTTTTGCTTTTGCTTCTTGTAAGGTTTCGTTTGAAATAGCAGGTTCTAACAATCGTTTGTAACTATCTTTAATGGCTAATTCTAAATGCTCTGTTGCATCCGAATTTTTATTTTTGATGATATTTTCTTCGATAAAATCAATAGCTTCCTCTTTTTCGATTGCGACATTCAATTTCACAAAACCTTCCGCTTCAGCACGTAACATAGCTAATAAACGGTGCGATGGTGCTTTGGAAATAGGTTCTGACCAATCGAAATATTGAGAGAATTTTTGAGCCGCTTCGTCGTCTTTTTTAGTTTTTACAACCTTCGTGGTGATTTCAGCTTTTCTTTGGAACATACGACGAAGATTTTTACGAATAAAGATATTTTCGTTAATCCATTCCGCAATAATATCGCGAGCGCCTTGTAAAGCTTCGTCTTCGTTTTTTACATTCGCATTCAAATATTTGGAAGCTAAAAACTCGATATCATCATTTTTTTGACTCATAATGATTTTTGCTAACGGTTCTAATCCGTTTTCACGAGCGACATCGGCTTTGGTTTTTTTCTTCTTTTTATAAGGTAAATAGAAATCTTCCAATTCTTGTAAATCGAAACTATTTTCAATTTTGGATTTCAATTCTGGTGAAAGCGCATTTTGCTCTTCAATCGATTTTAGAATGCTTTCTTTTCGCTTGATGATTTCATCAAATTGTTTGTTTAATTTCGAAATGGCTTCGATTTGTACCTCATCTAAATTTCCAGTTTGATCTTTTCGGTAACGCGAAATAAACGGAATCGTACAATCTTCAGAAAGTAATTTTATAGTAGCTTCAATGCTTTTTGGGGCAATGTTGGTTTGGTTTTGAATGAATTGAATGTGGGTCATTTTATTTTTATTTAACGCAAAGATGCAAAGGTTTTCGCAAAGTTTACAAAGTATTTAATTGATTCGTTAATTCAATTTTTTAATTTTATAAAAATATATTAAAATGAATGAAGCCTTAATGTACTTTTGTATTGTTATTAATATTATAACATTTTTAGTATTTGGCTACGATAAAAGGCAAGCTAAAAACAATAAAAGACGCATTTCAGAATTCCATTTGCTTTTATTAACTGCTATTGGTGGGATTTTAAGCATGTATCTTTTTAAACACAAAACCAATAAATTTTCTTTTATTTTGAGTTTCTACGCTATTGTGATTCTTCAGATTGTTTTATTGTATTTCGGAATTCAAACTTTTAAAAGCTAATCCGATATTTTCAATTACATCGGTTATCAACATACTTTCTTCACTTTGCGATTGAAGTGTAATATCAGCTGCTAATCCGTGAAGATAAACACCTAATTTAGCCGCTTCTAAAGTAGTATAACCTTGTGCTAAAAATGAAGTAATCATTCCGGTTAACGCATCACCAGAACCACCTTTTGCTAAACCTGAATTTCCTGTAGTATTTTCAAAAATGTGAATTCCATCAGTAATAAAAGTTTTGTGTCCTTTTAAAACGATGACACAATTTAGTTCTTTAGCTTTTTTGATGGCTGTATTTCTTCTTTCAGATTCAGAGTCATGTTCGCCAAATAATCGGTCAAATTCTTTTGGATGTGGTGTTAGAACAAATGGAAAATTAAAATTATTCCAATCGATTTTATATTTCGCAATTAAATTTAAAGCATCGGCATCAAAAACAACGGGAAGTTTGTTTTCGTATAATTCGTAAATGTATTGCAGGCTGATTTCATTAACTCCAATTCCGGGACCAATTCCGATAGCATTATAAGGCGATGAATCGTCCATCACACAAAAATTAGCATACATAGCTTCTGGAATCGAATTGAAAAGAACATTTTTGTTTTCAGGATAAAAAGCAACGGTTAACAATCCAACACCTGAACGTAAACAAGCTTTTGAAGCAATAATCGCAGCTCCCATTTTGTCTGAACTACCTGCAATTAACAAAGCATGACCATGTGTTCCTTTGTGAGAATCACATGGTCGTTTTTTATAAGTGTTTTTAATACAATTCAAATCTATTTTTAGAAGTTCCATTTGAATTGATTTTAAATTTTGGATTATTTACAAGCGATTTTTTTTACACGATTTCCGTGTCTTCCGCCTTCAAATGGAGTATTCAAAAACGTATCTACCATTTCTATAGCTTGTTGAATAGAAGTGTAACGAGCTGGAATACTAATGATATTAGCATCATTATGTTGACGCGCTAAAGCAGCGATTTCTTTTGTCCAACAAAGTGCACAACGAATATCTTGGTGTTTGTTAGCGGTCATTGCAATTCCATTTCCTGAACCGCAGATTACAATTCCTAAATCAGCTTTTTTTGATTCCACATCGTAGGCTACTGGATGACCAAAATCAGGGTAATCAACACTATCAAAAGTATCGGTTCCGTGATTAAAAATGGTATGTCCTTTTTCTTCTAAATATTGAACAATAGCTTTTTTATAATCTGGACCAGCGTGGTCGTTTCCAATTGAAATTTTCATGTTGTGTGTTGTGTTGTTATTTATATTTTACAAAAGTAATCATTTGTTGTTTTATATTAAATTAGCTTTGTGTATAAATAATGAAGAAATGAAATTTCAAGCAAAAATTAAGTATTTCGACGAAAACAATTTGGGTCACGGACCTTATATTGAAATTCCTGAAGCTATTTATCAAGAACTATTAAAAATCACAACCGATAAACGCGTAAAATGTAATTTAAATAATGAAATTACGGTTAGTAGAGCAATGGCTCCAAAAGGAAACTTTCATTATATTTTATTAAATAAAGAGGTTTTAAAAGAGGCTAAAATATCAGTTGGTGACTTAATTTTAGTAGAGCTTGAACCCGATGAATCCAAATATGGAATGCCTATTTCAGAGGAAATGGAAGAAGTATTATATAACGATCCTGAAGGAAGTATTATATTTCATAAACTAACTCCTGGAGCTCAACGAACTCTTATTCATATTATTAACCGAATTAAAAGTTCTAACTTAAAAATAGAACGCAGTTTTGTTATTTTAGAACACCTTAAAAAAACAAAAGGGAAAATAGATTTTGAACTTTTGAAAGAAGATTTTAAAAACCAACGAAACAATATGAAATTTTAATCTATTTCATTAAAAATCAACAAAGTATTCAATTTTCTACTATGATTTTTATCATATGTTAATTACTTATCGTAAATCGTTGATAATCAGTTAACCTTAATTTAACAATAATTGTTAACAACTTTAGATAGAAAATAAGAAGTTTTTTTTGGATGTTGATTAAAAAATTGTAATCCAAAACCGGAATTAAAAATCCTAATTTAGTTTCACGATTTTTTAGAAAAGTTATCAATAGAAAAAAATCAGTTTTCAACAGAAATCAACAATTGAAGTTATTTACAAAACAAATATAAAATCAAATTTCAACAACTGTTGATAACTATGAAATAAAGAATTTATAAGTTCTTATTTTCAGTTCTTTACTATTTTTTAAAATTGTTAATTACGTTGTATAAGTAACGATAACTTTTAAAAACTACTTCTATAAAAAAACTTATTCCACATATTAACACGCTATAATAACCATCATAAATTTAAATTTAATTAAAAATATTTTTTGTTGTTTTTAATATATGTTGAAAACTTTCAGCTTTTAAAAAATTAAACAATTTTTAAATGATCGTCTTCGTTTAGTTTTTTAAGAATTTCTTTTACGGTTGCTTCATCGTTTGGATGTACTTTTAATTTAATTCCGCCGTAAGCAATTGTAGCGAAGGGATCAATTCCAACGATAGTTTCGTTTTCAAAAAAGTAAGCAATTCCTTCTTGCTCTAATAAATTTTTAATAATTAAAGTTTCGTGTTGGTAGTTAAAAACAGCAACGGTTATAAAGTTTTCCATGTGATGAAATAAAAAAGGATTCACAAAAAGTAAATCCTTAATTTTTATTAAACAATTAATTTTTCTTTTTTTAAATCGACAAGTATTTTTTTTACTTGTTCAACATTTTTTTCTTCAACTTTCAAAGTAATGTTTCCAAAACCAATACTTTGCAATGGATCAACCGATACTACAGTTTCATCTTGAATAATGTATGGAATTTTTTTTCGTTCCAATACACTTCTTAATTTCATGGTTTCTTTCTGGTTGTTAAAAATAGCAACTACTACAAAATCATTCATATCTTTTACATTTTTCGTTATTTCACAAATATACGAAAAGTTATTTTTTCATTAAAACTGAGCCTCTCTTACCAATTACTTATAACAATTTCGTAACTTTCAGCATTAATTAGAAATGATACAATGAGTAAGAAACCAAAAAAATTAGGAAATAAACCAAAAGATTTTACTGCACAAATATTTAAAATACTTTCAAGAGAACCTTCTAAATCTTTTAATTACAAGCAAATAGCTGCTGTTTTAGAGTTAAGCGATACCAAAAGCCGAAACGAAATAATTAGAGATTTAAAAATACTTAAAGCACAAGATAAAATTCACGAAACTGAAATTGGAAAATATCAAATTATTTCCAAAGCAGAATATTATGAAGGAGTTATTGATATGACGTCTCGTAAAACAGGATATTTTGTTTGTGACGAATTAGAAGACGATGTTTTTGTTCCGTTTATTAACTTGAATCATGCATTAGATGGTGATAAAGTAAAAGCGTATATTTACAACAGAAGAAGTTCTCGTAAGCCGGAAGCTGAAGTTTTAGAAATTTTAGAACGAAAAAAATCAGAGTTTGTTGGGGTTATTGATGTGCAAAAAAACTTTGCTTTCGTAACTACTGCCAATGCTAAAATGTATACCGATATTTTCATTCCAAAAAATAAAATTGGTGATGCAGAACACGGAGATGTTGTTTTAGTAACTTTAGAAGATTGGCCTAAAAAAGCCGATTCTCCTTTTGGTTCGGTAATAAAAGTATTAGGAAAACCAGGCGAACATAACACCGAAATTCACGCGATTTTAGCTGAATACGGTTTACCGTATGATTTTCCAATTGAAGTAGAAGCTTACGCTAATAAAATTGATACTTCAATCACAGAAGAAGAAATTAAAAATCGTCGCGATATGCGTGATGTTTTAACCTTTACGATTGACCCGAAAGATGCAAAAGATTTTGATGATGCGTTATCGTTTCAGGTTTTAGAAAATGGAAATTACGAAATTGGAGTTCATATTGCCGATGTTTCGCATTATTTACAAGAAGGAACTATTTTAGATGATGAAGCTTATAAAAGAGCAACTTCGGTGTATTTAGTTGATAGAGTTGTTCCAATGTTACCAGAAGTGTTATCCAACTTTGCTTGTTCACTTCGTCCACATGAAGAAAAATATACATTTTCAGCTGTTTTTCAATTGAATAATAAAGCAGAAGTATTAGATGCATGGTTTGGAAGAACAGTAACGTATTCTGATCAACGTTTTGCGTATGAAGAAGCTCAGAGTATCATTGAAACTAAATCAGACGTTATTCCAGCCGAAATTTCATTAACTGGAAGCGAATATATCGTTCCAAAACCAATTGTTGATGCTACTTTAAAAATGGATGAATTAGCAAAAATTCTTCGTAGAAAAAGAATGGCAGCCGGAGCAATTTCGTTTGATAAAGTAGAAGTAAAATTCAATTTAAATGAAGAGGCTGAACCAATTGGTGTTTACTTCAAACAAAGTAAAGATGCGAATCATTTGATTGAAGAATTCATGTTATTAGCGAATAGAAAAGTAGCGGAATTCATTGGAAAACAAAAGAAAACTTTCATTTACAGAATTCACGATGAACCTAATGAAGATAAATTAATCAATCTTCAAACCGTGATTGCTAAGTTTGGATATTCTATAAATTTTAAATCTAAAAAAGACATTTCAAATTCGTTAAATAATTTATTAAATGAAGTTCAAGGTAAAAAAGAACAAAATTTAGTAGATACACTTACTATTCGAAGTATGAGTAAAGCAGCATATTCGACTGAAAATATTGGTCACTACGGATTAGCTTTTGATTATTACAGTCATTTTACATCGCCAATTCGTCGTTATCCAGATGTTATGGCACACCGTTTGTTACAATATTACATAGATGGTGGAAAAAGTGTAAGTGAAGAAGAATACGAAGAAAAATGTGTGCATTCTTCACAAATGGAAGCTTTAGCCGCTCAAGCCGAACGCGATTCTGTGAAATACATGCAAGTAAAATACATGCAAGATCATAAAGATCAAGAGTTTTTAGGTGTAGTTTCTGGTGTTACGGAATGGGGAATTTATGTAGAAATCATCGAAAACAAATGCGAAGGAATGGTTAGAATTCGTGAAATTAGAGATGATTATTACACGTTTGATGACAAACAATATGCTTTAGTAGGTGAAGTTTCTAAAAACATCATACAATTAGGCGATGAAGTTTACGTTAAAGTAAAAAATGCCGATTTAGTGAAGAAACAATTGGATTTTCATTATTTGAGAAAGAGAGAGTAATTTTAGTGATAAGTGAAAAGTAATTAGTGAATAGTTAGACACAAAGTTGTCATTTCGACGTAAGGAGAAATCTCATAATAAGATGAAAATAATTGAATTTATAAAAAGAAATATTTCATTATTCAATGTAATTGCAATTAGTATATTTCTGATAACTTTATTTAATATACTTACAATTAAACCTGATGAAAGTGCTCATGGAATGGCTGCTTCTTTATTACTTGGTTCTTTATCTTTTTCAATTGTTTTACTTTTAATTGATTTTCTAATGAGGAAAACTATTAAAAATGAGAGTTCATTATTTATTATTCAAGTATTATTAATATTAGTTATTCCTTTTTTAATTTATTATATATTATCATGAAAAACACATTTTTAACCTTTATAACTTGTTCCATCTTTTCATTTGGAATAGCACAAACCGAAAAAAACGTTGGTGATTTTACTAAAGTAACCGCTTTTGATAAAATTGATGTCAACTTAGTAGCTTCAACTGAAAATAAAGTTGTTTTAAAAGGCGCTAATTCTCAAGAAGTAGAATTAGTAAACAAAAATGGTGAATTAAAAATTAGAATGCCTTTAACTAAAATGTTAAGTGGTGACGACGTTTCGGCTACGGTTTACTTCAAAAAAATTGATGCAGTTGAAGCTAATGAAGGAAGTAGAATAGCATCTAAACATGAAATTTCTGCCATTAATTTTGATATTATTTGTAAAGAAGGTTCTGAGATAAAATTAAATAATTTACAAGCCGATAGATTACAAATTCGTGTTTCGCAAGGAAGTATTGTAACCACAAAAGGAACAGTTAAAAACCAAGATATTGTATCGAATTCAGGAGGAAAATATGATGGCCAAGATTGTAAAACACAACAAACTGTAGTAACCGTAAATGCTGGTGGAATGGCAAATGTATATGCAACTGATTTTGTGGACGCTAAAACAAGAGCTGGTGGTGAAATCACTATTTATGGGAAACCAAAACAAATCAATCAGAAAACAATTGCTGGTGGAACTATTGAACAAGCTAAATAATAGTAATCAGTGTTCAGCTTTTAGTTGGCAGATTTTTTTCGTAAATTCGTTTTTTATTAAATGCACTGAACACTAATAACTGAATACTGAACACTTGATTTTACAAGATATACTTACCGCAATTCCTTGGGGACTTTTGTTAGCTTTTTCAATTGGTCCTGGTTTTTTTGTTTTACTTGAAACCAGTATTACCAAAGGTTTTAGAGCAGCTTTTGTTTTTGATTTAGGAATTGTTTTTGGTGATATTATCTTTATTTTAATTGCGTATTTAAGTACCAATCAACTTTTAGAACAATTAAAAGATAATCCTACTTTGTTTGTTATTGGTGGCATTATTATGTTGGCTTACGGATTGATTTCGTTCATTATGCTAAAACGAAATTTCCAAAAGCAACAAGTAATAGAACAAGACGATGATAACATTCCTAAAAAGAACTATTTTGCTTTATTCTTCAAAGGTTTTTTATTGAATTTCATTAACATTGGAGTTCTAGGTTTTTGGATGATGATTATCATCACCTACGGACCTCAAATGGAAATGAACACTTCACGAATTTCCATCTTTTTTGCTGCTATTTTATTCTTTTATTTAGCTTTTGATGTAGCAAAAATTCTATTAGCCAAACAACTAAAAAACCGATTAACACCAATCAACATTTACAAAATCAAGCGTGTAATTAGTGTAGTAATTTTAATTTTTGGATTGTTTTTTATCCTTCAAGGTTTCTTCCCAAAAGAAAAAGAAATGATAACGAATAAGTTGTTACCTGATACAACAGTTACTGAATAATTTTAAAACTTCATACTATGAAAAAGCTTCTATTATTCCTATTTATAATTAGTTTTCATAGTTATGCTCAAGACACTATTCCAGCTGCAAAAAGCGTAGTTGCTTTAGATAAAATGAACGTAGTTTATCGTGGTGTTGAAAATCCTATATCAATTGCAGTAAATAATGCTAAATCGTATGTTATTTCAGGAAAAGGAGTTTTAAAAAAAGAGGATGGCAGTTAAGTTCTTCTTCCAGGTTCTGGAAATGAAACAAAAGTATTTATTGAAATAGAAAATTTTGATGGTTCTAAAGTTGTTGAAGAACATGTTTTTAGGGTATTAAACATTCCTATGCATCAAACAACAATCAATGGTGATTATTCGACTTTTAGATCTTCTTTAGAATTTAAAATAGAAGAGCTGATAGATGCTGAAATTGGAGTAAAATTTATCGATTGCTTTTTTATAACTTGTGAAGTTTCTCAATTTAATTTGAAAGTAGGAAGTTATCCAACAATTGTTATAATTGGAAATAAAATAACACCCGAAGCGCTAGAATTAATTAAAAAGGCAAGAAAAAAAGATATAATTTTAATAAACCAGATAAAAGGAAAATATTCTGGATTTGATGGTTTTATTAAAAATCCACGACCAATAGCTTTTAAAATTATCCCATAAAAAAACCTCCAAGTTTCCTTGAAGGTTTTAGAGGCATCGCCCGGATTCGAACCGGGGTAGACGGTTTTGCAGACCGCTGCCTAGCCGCTCGGCCACGACGCCATTAGTTGAACGGACTGCAAATTTACATTTTATTTCTTCGAAACCAAAAAAAATATTAAGTAAATATTAAGCGCCTTTTTTTATCTACGATATTCGTTTCTAATACCTTTGAAATGAAATCAATAGATAATTAGATGAAAAAAATTAATTTTTTACGTCCTGTTTTTAACTTTATCACCATAGGATTACTGATTTTATCATTAAACAGATTTTTCTTGTTTCTTATTTTTAATAAAAGAGTTGTTGAAAATCCAAGTTATGTTGAATTATTCAGTATTGGACTTCGTTTTGATCTTATTCTGCTTTGTTATTTAAGTTTTCTTCCCTTTGTTTTAATTACGTTTTTACCAAGCCATATTTTATATAAAATAAAGAAGTTTTTCAATTTCTATTTTATTTTCTTCTTATTTCTAATTCTTTTAATGGAATTAGCAACCTTAGATTTTATCAATCAATACGATACACGTCCAAATCGCTTATTTTTAGATTATTTAATTTATCCAAAAGAAGTTGTTGGAACACTATTAAAAAGCTATTTACCTTCATTAATTATCACTATAATTTTATCAGTAATTGCTTTGTTTTTTGCTTTTAAGTATGGAAAAAAAGTATTTTATCCCATCGAAAGTAAGTATAAAATCAAGTTACTTTTATTTCCATTTGTTGCTTTTTTATTGTTTTTTGGAGCTAGAGGAAGTTTAACTTCTAAACGTCCAATAAACGCTAGTAATGCCATATTTTGTTCCGATCAAATGACGAACTCATTAGGATTAAATTCGTTTTACACAGTAGCTTTTGCAGCGTATTCAATGAAGAATGAAGGTGATGTTAAAAAGTACGGTAAAATGGACGAATTAGAAGCATATACTCGTGTAAAAAAATACATGGATGTTACGGAATTTATTCCAAGTGAAGTTCCTTTTTTACATCTTCAAAAACCTGATGTTGCGCAACCAAAACACAACGTGGTTATTCTTTTAGAAGAAAGTTTAGGAGCTGAATATGTAGGATGTCTAAACGGTTTAAAATTGACTCCAGAGTTTGATAAATTATCAAAAGAAGGAATATTGTTTACCAAATTATATTGTACGGGAACAAGAAGTGTTAGAGGAATTGAACAAGTTACTTCTGGATTTTTACCTAATCCTACTGAAAGTGTAGTCAAACTTAGCGGTTCACAACAAGGATTTTTTACGTTGGCAGATGCTTTCGGATGTCAAAATTATGATACGAGTTTCATTTATGGAGGAATGTCAAATTTTGATAATATGGCTTCTTTTTTTAATGGGAATGGTTTTAAAAACATCATTGATGAAACTGATTTTGATTGCGATGGAAAAAAACATGCCATGAAAGGAACTTGGGGTTATTGTGATGAAGATTTAGCTGTAAAAGCGAATGATTATTTTAAAAATTTAGGTAATAAACCTTTCTTTTCTTTGTTATTTTCAACTTCAAATCATGAACCTTTTGAGTTCCCAGAAGGAAGAATTAAGCTTTATGATAAAAAGAAAAATACGGTTAATAACGCTATGAAATATGCTGATTTTTCAATTGGAAAATTCTTTGAATTAGCTAAAAAAGAAGCCTATTATAAGAACACAATTTTTGTTGTTATTGCCGATCATAACACTAGAACGTATGGTAAAAGCTTAGTTCCAGTAAATAAATTTCATATTCCTGCTTTAATCATTGCACCAAATGTAGAGAAAGGAATTACCTATGATAATTTAGCTAGTCAAATGGATATTCCATCAACTGTTTTAGCTTTATCTGGAATTACCACCAAAACCCCAATGCCAGGCAGAAATTTATTAAAATTACCTAAAGGAACAAAAGGAAGAACCATTATGTTATTCCATGAAACCTATGCTTTTAGAGTAGAAGATGATATTGTTATCTTAAATCCAAATGCAAAACCATTACAGTTCAAAGTAAAAAGTGATACTCAATTAGTTCCTATTGCTTTGAATGAAGAATTAGCTAAAGACGCACTTGCTCATATTGTGGCATCGAGCAATTTATACAAGAAAAGAGTATATAAAATAGATTAAAAAACAAATGGAAGAGTTAATTTCTAAACTCTTCCATTTCAATTGTAACCGCTTCTACATCACCACCAATAGGAGGATTTAATTTAGAAACCGCTAATTTTATTCGAGAAATTGAAGGAATTTCAGCAAAACATCTAGTGATAATGCGTTGGGCAACATGTTCTAATAATTTAGAGCGAATCGCCATTTCTTCCACCACAATTTTGTTTAGATGCACATAATCAACGGTATCGGCTAAATCATCCGTTTGAGACGATTTACGTAAATCAGTTTTTATCTCTAAATCTACGCGGTAGTCTGAGCCTATTTTTCCTTCCTCAATTAAGCATCCGTGATAAGAATACGTGCGAATATTTTGTAATTTAATTGTTCCCATATTTTCATTTATTATATACCAAATTTACCAATTTTTAGCCATTTTTAAGGTATTAAACCATGAAACTTTATATATCTTTGCATAAATTTTTGATACTATGTCAACAGAAGAAAAATCATTGAATTTTATAGAACAAATCATTGAAGAAGATTTAAAAAATGGTTTGTCAGCAGATAAATTACGTTTTCGTTTTCCACCAGAACCAAATGGTTATTTGCATGTAGGTCACGCGAGTGCTATTTGCTTAAATTTTGGTTTAGGAATCGATTACAATGCCCCAGTTAATCTTCGTTTCGACGATACGAATCCTTCTAAAGAAGAGCAAGAATATGTTGATGCTATCAAGCGCGATGTGGAATGGTTAGGCTATAAATGGGATAAAGAATGTTATGCTTCGGATTATTTCCAACAATTGTATGATTGGGCAGTGGAATTAATCAAAAAAGATAAAGCGTATGTAGATAGCCAAACTTCGGAAGAAATGGCAAAACAAAAAGGTACGCCAACTACTCCAGGAACTGATTCTCCTTACAGAAATCGTTCTATCGAGGAGAATTTAGACTTATTTACCCGCATGAAAAACGGAGAATTCGAAAAAGGAACTCACGTTTTACGTGCTAAAATTTCGATGAGTGCTAACAATATGTTGATGCGTGATCCAATCATTTATCGTATAATGCATGCGCATCACCACAGAACTGGAAACGATTGGTGTATTTATCCAATGTACGATTGGGCACATGGTGAAAGTGATTATTTAGAGCAAATTTCACACTCGTTTTGTACGTTAGAATTCTTGCCTCACCGTGAATTATATGATTGGTTTTTGAATCAAATTTATGATCCAACGAAAGTTCGTCCGAAGCAAAGAGAATTTGCTCGTAGAAATTTATCGCATACAGTTGTTTCGAAACGTAAATTATTGCAATTAGTTGAAGAAAAGCATGTTACAGGTTGGGATGATCCAAGAATGTCAACGATTTCAGGAATGAGAAGACGTGGTTATACGCCAGCTTCTATCCGAAATTTTGCTAAAACTATCGGAATTGCAAAACGTGATAATTTGATTGATGTTTCACTTTTAGAATTCTGTGTTCGTGAAGATTTGAATAAAATTGCACCTCGTGTAATGGCGGTTTTGGATCCTGTGAAATTAGTTATTACGAATTATCCAGAAGGTCAAGAAGAGTGGTTAGAAGCCGAAAATAATCCGGAAGAAGAAGTAATGACGTTTAGAAAAGTGCCATTTTCTAAAGAATTATATATCGAAAGAGAAGATTTTCAAGAAGAAGCACACAAGAAATTTTTCCGATTAACTTTAGGGACAGAAGTGCGTTTAAAAAATGCGTATATCATTAAAGGTGAATCTGTTATAAAAGATGAAAACGGAAATATTACCGAAATTCACGCTACTTACGACGTAGATTCTAAATCTGGAAGTGGAACAGAAGCAAGTCAAAGAAAAGTAAAAGGAACGATCCATTGGGTTTCGATTCCTCATGCAAAAGAAGCTGAAGTTCGCGTTTATGATAGATTATTTACGAATGAAAGTCCAGATAAAGACAAAGAAGTTGATTTTAAAGAATATATCAATCCAAATTCATTAAAAGTAATTACTGGTTATGTAGAACCAAGTTTGATAACTTCAAAAGAATTAGATCATTTCCAATTCCAACGTTTAGGTTATTTCTGTGTAGATAGAGATTCAACTGCTGAAAAATTAGTTTTTAACAAAACGGTTGGACTTAGAGATACTTGGGCAAAAATTTCAGAACAATAAAAATTTCAGAATTTTGTTAAATCGAGCGAAGTCGAGATTTTTTAAATAATTTAAACCTGTAAAATTTTCTTTGCAGGTTTTTTATTTCTATTTTATTAAAATAAACTACACTAATACTATATTTATTTTTAATCTATTTTTATTATCATTAGTATAAACTATTAAAATAAAATTTTTAATAATTAAAAACTTAAAAAAGTGACTTTCATAAATTAATTGTAAGAAAAAAACTTTTTTAACTAAAGTGTTTTTACATCTTTACTGTTGAAAGTGTCAGAAATCGCTTTATTTGAATTTTTGCTTAAAATCGAGGTGTTTTTTCTCTAATTTTCTCTTCTTGGATCGGCTTTTAAAAAATAATCACTGAAATTATAAATTTCTAACATTTGGTTATAAAAAAACCACCAATTAAAAATTGATGGTTTTCATTTTTGTCATGCTGAATTTATTTCAGCATCTTTATACTTCCTCTGAATTTTCAATTCCAAAATTTTCGTTTGAAGCATCTTTCTTATTTACCTTTTTCGTTTTGTGTGCATTTTTCATGGCTTCACCTACTTGGTTACTTGCTGTAAAACTTGCTACCATGTTGTTCAACATATCACTTCCCGCTTGAGGTGAGTTTGGTAATAAAATTAAATTACTATTTGCATCTGCACCAATCGCTTGTAAAGTATCGTAATGTTGCGTTACAACAATTAAAGCTGATGCTTCTTGAGAATTAATTCCCACCTTATTCAACACATCAACCGATTCTACTAAACCACGAGCAATTTCTCTTCTTTGGTCGGCAATACCTTGACCTTGAAGTCTTTTACTTTCTGCTTCTGCTTTTGCTTTTGCTACAATTCTGATTCTTCCAGCTTCTGCTTCGTATTCTGCAGCTGTTTTTTCACGGTCAGCCGCATTGATACGGTTCATCGCATTTTTAACTTGAATATCTGGATCAATATCAGTAATTAACGTATTGATGATGTCATATCCATAAGTAGTCATCGCTTCGTTTAACTCACGTTTTACAGCTACTGCAATATCATCTTTTCTTTCGAAAACGTCGTCTAATTTTAATTTTGGAACTTCAGCACGCACAACGTCAAATACATAAGACGTAATTTGATCGTGAGGATATTCTAATTTATAAAACGCCTCGTATGCTTTTTCTTGTAACACTTTGAACTGTACCGAAACTTTCATTTTAACGAATACGTTATCTTTCGTTTTGGTTTCGATGATGACATCTAATTGTTGAATTCTTAAATTAACGCGACCTGCAATTCGGTCTATAATTGGTATTTTCCAGTGCAGTCCAGAATTCCTTAAACTTAGAAATTTTCCAAAACGTTCCACAACAACAACAGTTTGTTGTTTTACAGTAAAGAATAATGAAAAGATAAAAAATAATCCAACGAAAATAATTGGAAACATAATAAACTCCATAATGTTTAGTTTTTAGATTTATAGTTATACGCTTTTTAAAGTAAAAAGTTACAAAAAATCATTTATTAAGTTTACTTTTGGCGCTTCTTTTTAATCTAAAAAGAAATTTAACCACATAGAAACATAGATTTTTTATATAGAATTTAAGGTATTTTATTTAAGATAGACAATATAGCTATGTAAAATGAAATCTATGGAAAACTTTAACTAGCGTAAAACCTATGTTTCTATGTGGTTTAATATTTAAAAATAGTATATGAGAAAATTAACTTTTATTATTTTATTGATTTCAACAGTTGCAATGGCGCAACGCGGTTTTAAAGACAGTAACCGAATAGGAATTGGCGCGGGTGTAACCCAATTAAATATTTATACCGATAATTTTACCGTAACACCAGAAATGGGCTGGATTGGTGGTTTCAGTGTTAGAGGAAACTATTATAACAACTGGCAAATGAGTTTTGGTATGTTTTTTACCGATAGTAATTTCTCTATTCCAACATTAAAAGGATTGCAACAAACACAAACTAGTTTTAAAATGTCGGCGGTTCAAATTTATATTGTTCCGAGTTATGTGGCAATTGAAGATCATTTGAATTTAGAATTTGGCCCAGTTTTACAAGTAAATGGAAAATTAGGAATTGATAAAGACGATGAAAATAATTTATTGTTAGATCAACCTGGTTTAATTGCCAAAGACATTGTAGATGTTTCAAAAATTAACGCTAATTTCTACGTAGGAATCAATGGTGGAATTAAAAATGTAAGAGCAAGAATTGGTTATCAATATGGTTTAACGAATTTCTTCGGCAACTTAAAAAACAACGATAACGTAAAGTTACTTGGTGAAAAAATGAAAGGAAATATTGGTTTGATTAGTGGTCAGATTACAATATATCTTTAACAAAAAACCCTCTGAATTTCAGAGGGTTTTCTTTTTTATAAACTAGCAATCGCTTTTTCAATTCTTTTGACCGTTTCGGCTTTTCCTATCATTTCGATAATGTCAAATAAATGTGGGCCTTTAAGCGCTCCTACTAAACTCAATCGCAATGGTTGCATTACTTTCCCCATTCCAATTTCGTTTGCTGTCATCCATTCTTTTAATAAGGTTTCAATGTTAACAGAAGTAAAATCTTCAATTTTGTTCAATTCTGAAATTACTTGTTGCATTAAACCTGGTGTTTCTTCTTTCCAGTTTTTAGCAGCTTTTTCATCGTATGATGTTGGTGCTTCAAAGAAATAATCCGCTAAATCCCAAAATTCATTCACGAAATGCGCTCTTTCTTTAATTAAAGAAACTACTTTTGTTAAATCAAGTGAAGTCGAGATTCCTTTTTTATCTAAAATCACTTTAAAGCTTTCTGCTAAACTTTCATCTGATTGCTTTTGCAAATATTGATGATTGAACCATTTGTTTTTCTCTGGATCAAACTTCGCTCCAGCTTTGTGAATTCTATTTAAATCGAATTTTTGTACCAATTCTTCTAATGAGAAAATCTCTTGTTCTGTTCCGTCATTCCAACCCAATAACGCTAAAAAGTTGATCACCGCTTCTGGGAAAAATCCGTTTTCTCTGTAACCTGATGAAATTCCTTCTTCTGTTTTCCACTCTAATGGAAAAACTGGGAATCCCATTTTATCACCATCACGTTTTGATAATTTCCCGTTTCCAATTGGTTTTAAAATCAAAGGTAAATGTGCAAATTCGGGTGCATTCCAACCAAAGGCTTTGTATAATAAATGATGTAAAGGCAAACTTGGCAACCATTCTTCCCCACGAATTACATGCGAAGTTTCCATCAAATGGTCATCTACAATATTTGCTAAATGGTACGTTGGCATTCCATCTGATTTGAACAATACTTTATCGTCTAATAAATTCGTATCAAATTTAATGTCACCACGAATGATGTCTTTCAATTCTAAAATTTCATTCACAGGTGTTTTAAAACGGATAACATAATGTTCGCCAGCAGCAATTCTTTCCGCGACTTTTTCACGTGAAACCGTCAACGAGTTATCTAATTGCTCTCTTACCGAATGATTGTAAATAAACGTTTTTCCATTGGTTTCTGCTTCTTTTCGCATTGCATCTAAACTCTCAGCCGTATCAAAAGCATAATATGCCCAACCTGAATTAATCAATTGGTCTGCATATTGTTGGTACATTGCTTTGCGTTCACTTTGACGATAAGGTCCAAATTTTTCATTCTTTCCAACGGTTTCATCTGGCGCAATTCCTAACCATTCTAAAGCTTCAAAAATATAAGCTTCTGCTCCTGGAACAAAACGCGTTTGATCGGTATCTTCAATTCGTAAATAGAAAGTACCACCATGTTTTTTGGCAAATAAATAATTGAATAAAGCGGTACGAACACCACCAATATGCAAAGGTCCAGTTGGACTAGGTGCAAATCTTACTCTTACTGACATTTCATTAAATTTTGTGCAAAGATACGATTCCAATTTAGAAGTTAGAATTTAGATTTTAGAAAATCATTAGGTTATTAACAATCCAAAACTACAAATCTTAAGTTTCACGAAAAACCTATTGACAATTCTAGGAAGATGTTGTATTTTTATCGGTTATAAACAATATATCAACAATCTTGGAAGCAAAAAGCATTATTTTCGATAAGCTGGAAGGGTTTATCAAGAAGTTTTACACCAACGAACTGATAAAAGGAGTCATTCTTTTCATCGGATTGGGCTTGTTGTATTTCATTTTTACCTTATTGATTGAATACTTTTTATGGTTATCCACATCTGGTAGAACCATTTTGTTTTGGTTGTTTGTAGGTGTAGAATCGTTTTTATTGATTCGATTTATCGCTTTTCCGTTGTTTAAATTATTCAAATTGCAGCAAGGAATCAATTATGAACAAGCTTCAGAAATCATCGGAAATCACTTTTCGGAAGTGCAAGACAAGTTGTTGAACTTTTTACAATTGGCAAACCAAAGTCAAACTTCGGAATTATTAGCAGCTTCAATCGAACAAAAAGCAGCTTCTTTACAACCGATTCCGTTTTCAAACGCGGTCAATTTCGCCAAGAACAAAAAGTTTTTGCCTTATGCGATTATTCCAATTCTATTATTGATTTTGTTCTTCGTTACTGGAAATTCAGAAATCATCTCCAATAGTTTTACTCGAGTTGTGAATTATGAAACGAAATTCGCTCCGCCTGCTCCATTTGAATTTGTGGTTTTGAATAAATCGTTAACCGCTCAACAGAATTCCGATTTTGTTTTGCAAGTCAAAACACAAGGAAAAGTGATGCCTGAAAATATTGCGATTCAAATTGGTGATGAAGAATATTTTTTACAAAGTACTAAGCCGGGAGTTTTTGAATATACGTTTTCCAAATTATCGAAAGATGTTACTTTTTCACTTCTAGCTAATGGATTGAATTCCAAAGAATATCAGATTAATGTTGTGGATGTTCCTACGATTGCCAACTTCGAAATGGTGTTGCAATATCCTTCTTATTTAGGTAAGAAATCGGAAATCATTCAAGGAACTGGAAATGCTGTAGTTCCTGAAGGAACAGTTGTGAACTGGAGAATTAACGCTTTGGCAACCGATAAGGTTAGTTTCAAATCGAATAATCAAGTAAGTGTTTTCGCTAATAAAGATAATAACTTTTCACTTTCAAGAAGAATTACCGATAATTTGAATTACGAAGTAATTACATCGAACAAAAACATCAATGAGTTCGAAAAATTGTCGTATCAAATCGCAACGATTAAAGATCAATATCCAACAATTTCAGTTCAAATTGCGCCTGATTCATTAAAGTTAAAATCAAAAATGATGATTGGGCAAGTTGCCGATGATCATGGTTTATCGAAGTTACAAGTTGTTTTTTATCCGAAAGGAAACCCAAACGCTGTTCGAAAAGCGAATTTAGCTATCAATAAACAAGCCGTTGACCAATTTATTTATTCATTTCCTAATGGTTTATCAATTGAACAAGGTATAAACTACGAATATTACTTTGAAGTGTTTGATAATGATGTAGTTAACAATTATAAAAGCACAAAATCTTCTGTTTTTATTCATTATGAGCTTACAGAAGAGCAAAAAGAAGACAAACAACTGCAAGAGCAGAATGAAAACATCAATAGTTTAGAAAAATCGCTTCAAAATCAAGAGAAGCAACTTTCTGAATTGGACAAACTGCAAAAGATGAATAAAGAGAAATCTACTTTAGATTTCAAAGATCAGAAGAAAGTAGAAGATTTTATCAATCGTCAAAAACAACAAGACGAAATGATGAAAGAATTCACTAAAAAGTTAACTGAGAATTTGGAGGAATTCAATCCGAAATCACAAGATAAAGACAAAGAAGAATTATTACGTCGTTTAGAAGAAGCCGAAAAACAAGCTGAGAAAAACGAAAAATTATTGAAAGAGTTAGAAGAACTTTCTAAGAAATTAGAGAAAGATAAATTATTTGATAAAGCCGATAAGTTAAAACAAAATGCTAAAAGCCAACAACAGAATTTAGAGCAATTAGTTGAATTAACGAAACGTTTTTACGTAGAACAAAAAGCGGAACAAATCGCTGATAAATTAGACAAGCTAGCTGAGAAGGAAGATAAATTAGCGGATGATGCTAAAGAAAATTCAAAGGAAAATCAGGATGCTATCAATAAAGAATTCGATAACATTCAAAAAGAGCTTCAAGAGTTGGACAAGGAGAATAAAGAATTGAAAGCTCCAATGAACATTCCTAATGATAAGAACGAACAAGAAGATGTGAAGAAAGATATGGAGAAAGCTTCTGAAGAATTACAAAAACAAAATCAACAGAAAGCAAAACCTAAGCAAAAATCTGCTGCTGCAAAGATGAAACAAATGAGTCAAAAAATGGCGCAATCTATGCAATCAGGTGACATGGAACAAATGCAAGAAGATGCTAAATTGTTGCGACAAATTTTAGATAATTTATTAGCTTTTTCTTTTGACGAAGAAGGTTTGATTAAGACTACAAATGCCACTCAAACGCGTTCTTTGCAATTGAATAAAGTTCTAAAAAAACAGCAAGATTTAAAATTACAATTTAAGCATGTTGATGATAGTTTGTTCGCTGTAGCTTTACGTAATCCAAAAATAACGGAAACTATCTTAAACGAAGTTGGTGAAATCCATTATAATTTAGATAAGACATTAGAAACTTTGGCTGATAATAATATTTCAAAAGGAGCTTCACATCAACAATATGTTCTAACTTCGGCTAACCGTTTGGCGGATTATCTTAGCAATGTTCAAAGCGAAATGAATATGGATATGCAAGGTCAGGGTTCTGGAAAAGGTAAGCCAAAACCTGGTGGCGGTAAAGGAATGCAGTTACCAGATATAATCAAGCAACAAGAAGGCTTGGGTGAAAAAATGAAAGACGGTATGAAACCCGGTGAAAAACCTGGAGATAAACCGGGTGAAAAATCGGGTCAAGGAAAACAAAAAGGACAATCAGGTGAGAACGGCGAAGAAGGTGAAAATGGTTCCGAAGGTAACGCAGGAAAAGTTCTTGAGATTTTAAAAGAGCAAAGACAATTGCGTGATGCTTTGCAAAAAGCTCTAGAGAAAGAAGGATTGACAGGTCAAGGTCAGAATGCCTTGAACCAAATGAAAGATATCGAGAAGCAATTAATCAATAAAGGTTTTAAAAATGAAACGTTGCAAAAGATGTTGAATTTAAAACACGAGCTTTTAAAATTAGAAAAAGCCATTCTGCAACAAGGAGAAGATACCAAGCGTCAGTCTAAAACTAATGATATGAATTATAACGGCACTACTACTCCACTTTCTAAGGAATTAAAAGATTATCTGAATAGTGTTGAAATATTAAACAGACAAAGCTTACCTTTGCAACCCAATTTTAACCAGAAGGTTCAAAACTATTTTAAAGGCAATGATTAGTTTTAATTACGAAACAGATTTCGAACTAGAAAACGAAGCGCAATACGAAGATTGGATTTCACGCATTATCGAATCCGAAGGATTCAACGAGGGTGAAATCAATTATATCTTTTGTGATGACGAATATCTGCATAAAATCAATGTAGAATACTTAGATCATGACACTTTAACTGATATTATTAGCTTTGATTACTCAGTAGGAAATGTATTACAGGGTGATATTTTCGTTTCTGTAGAACGCGTTCTAGATAATGCGAATGATTTTAATGTTTCTTTTGAGGAAGAATTAAAACGTGTTCTATCACATGGAGTTTTGCACTATTGTGGTTACAAAGATAAATCTCCAGAAGACGAAGCTTTGATGCGTTTTAAGGAAGAAGAAAAAATGCAAATGTTTCACGTGGAACATTAAGCTTATAAACTAGAATTTTTTTAAATGTTTCACGTGGAACATAATATTTATAGAAGATGTTTTTAAATCAATATGATGTAATTGTTGTGGGTGCTGGTCACGCCGGTTGTGAAGCTGCTGCTGCTGCTGCCAACATGGGGTGTTCTACTCTTTTGGTGACAATGAATCTTCAGAACATTGCACAGATGTCATGTAATCCTGCTATGGGAGGAATTGCAAAAGGACAAATTGTGCGTGAGATTGATGCCTTGGGTGGATATTCAGGAATTGTTTCAGACAAGACCGCAATCCAATTCAAGATGTTGAATAAGTCAAAAGGACCCGCTATGTGGTCGCCAAGAGTGCAATCGGACAGAATGCGTTTTTCGGAAGAATGGAGATCCATGCTGGAGAATACTCCGAACTTGGATTTTTACCAAGAAATGGTGGCTGGCATTTTGGCAGTGAATGGAAAGATTGTTGGAGTGAAAACTTCGCTTGGAGTGGAAATCAAAGCTAAGTCAGTTGTTTTGACAAATGGAACCTTTTTGAACGGTTTGATTCATATCGGTGACAAACAATTTGGTGGTGGTCGCGCAGGTGAAAGTGCTTCTTTTGGAATCACCGAAGATTTAGTGAAATTAGGTTTTGAATCAGGAAGAATGAAAACCGGAACGCCTCCACGTGTGGATGGTCGTTCTTTAGATTTTTCTAAAATGGTAGAACAACCTGGTGATGAAGTTCCAGAAAAGTTTTCATATTCTAATTTAACGGCTCCATTAAAAACACAACGTTCTTGTTGGATGTCATATACTTCATTAGAAGTGCACGATATTTTACGTGATGGTTTTGATAGAAGTCCAATGTTCAATGGAAGGATAAAAAGTTTAGGTCCTAGATATTGTCCATCTATTGAAGATAAGATTAATCGTTTTGCAGATAAAGAGCGTCATCAATTATTTGTTGAACCAGAAGGTTGGACAACTTGCGAATATTACATCAATGGTTTCTCAACTTCGTTACCAGAAGATATTCAGTTTAAAGCTTTACGTTCCGTAGCAGGATTTGAGAATGTGAAATTTTTCCGACCAGGTTATGCTATTGAATATGATTACTTCCCTCCTACGCAATTGCAACACACTTTGGAAACTAAATTAGTGGAAGGTTTGTATTTCGCAGGACAAATTAACGGAACAACAGGTTACGAAGAAGCGGCTTCTCAAGGTTTAATGGCAGGAATAAATGCAGCATTAAAAGTTCAAAATAGAGAACCATTTATTTTAAAAAGAGATGAGGCGTATATTGGAGTTTTAATTGACGACTTAATTACGAAAGGAACAGAAGAGCCTTATCGTATGTTCACTTCGCGTGCAGAGTACAGAACGTTATTGCGTCAAGATAATGCGGATTTCAGATTAACACCAAAAGCATACGAAATAGGTTTAGCTAAAGAAGAGCGTTTGATTCGTATGGAGCAAAAATTCTCTCAATCCGAAGCAATGGTAAATTTCTTCAGAGAAACAAGTTTAAAACCTGAAGAAGCAAATCCAATCTTGGAAGCTAAAGGTTCGGCTCCGATGAGTCAGCCTGATAAAATGTTTAAAGTCTTTTCTCGTCCGCAATTGGATTTGGAAGATTTTAGAAAATTTAAAAAAGTGGCTGCTTACATTGAACAACATGATTTAGATCAAGAAGTGGTTGAACAAGCCGAAATTCAAGTGAAATATTCTGGTTATATCGAAAAGGAAAAAAACAACGCAGATAAATTGACTCGTTTAGAAGACATGATAATTCCGGAAAATTTTAATTTCGATAAAATCCAATCGATTTCAATTGAAGCCAAACAAAAATTAAACAAAATACGACCACGAACTATCGCACAAGCTTCTCGTATTAGTGGAGTTTCGCCAAGTGATATTTCAGTGTTGCTGATATACATGGGAAGATAAGGAAGTGTTCAGTGTTCAGTTTTTATTATTCAGTAAAAAATGTTTCACGTGAAACAACGCTGTCAACCCCATTAAAATAAGCCTTTCGCATAAAAATAAAAAAATGAATTTTTTAGAAGATAAAAGTTTTATTACCGTTAAAGATTTTTCAGTTTCTGGAGAATCTTTTTCCTTGTTGTTAAATGAGGAATATCAAATCTTAAAAACGCATCCGCAACCTACTTTAGATAAATTAGGTTCGTATTACGAATTCGAAGATTATATTTCGCATACCGACGGAAAACGCACAATGTTTGAAAAGATGTATCATTTTATCAAAAGAAAAGCAATTCGTGATAAAGTGAAGTTATTAAATTCGTACCAACCAGTTAAAGGAAGAATTTTAGACATCGGAGCAGGAACTGGAGATTTTCTTTTGGAATGTAAAAATCAAAACTGGGATATTCTAGGAATTGAGCCAAACGATAAAGCTAAAGGAATTGCTTTAGGTAAAGGAATTAAATTTGGAAATACGATTGAAAAATTAGAAAGCAACTCTTTTGATGTGATTACCATGTGGCATGTTTTAGAACACGTTCCAGATGTCGAACATCAAGTAGCCGAATTGAAACGTCTATTGAAACCTTCTGGAACGATAATTATCGCCGTTCCAAATTTCAAATCGTATGATGCAAAATATTATAAAGAATTTTGGGCAGCTTATGATGTGCCAAGACATTTGTGGCATTTTTCAAAAACAGCAATCGAAAAACTATTCGACAAACAAAACATGAATCTTGAAGATATTAAACCAATGTGGTTTGATAGTTTTTATGTGTCACTTTTATCAGAAAAATATAAATCAGGTAAAATGAATTTCATTTCTGGTTTTTTTATCGGTTTGATCTCAAATGTGTCAGGATTCTTCAAAAAAGAGTTTTCATCGCATATTTACGTGCTAAAAAACAAGTAAAAATCATTTTAAAGCGATTTTAGACACTTTTTTATTCAATTTCATATATTTTGTTGTCTTTTTTTAAATGATTTATCTCGTTTAAATTATTAAAGCTGTTTTTAATAGCTTGAATCTATCAAATCCTAAAGTAGAAATAAGAAATTCTTATAATTAAAAAATAAATAAAAAAGCAACATATTTGCTACTTACCAACTTATTATTACTTTTACAAAAATTATTAATTACCAATTTACAACCATGAAAAAAATTGTATTGATTTTAGGAGTTGCATTAGGCGTTTTAGCGTGTAACAAAACAGAAACAAATTCTAAAGAATTCAAAACCGCATATATCAACACTGCTGAGATAATCGAGAAATATGAAAAATTCAAGGATGAAGATGCAAAATTCAATGTTAAATCTGAAGAATTAGGTCGTCCTCTTGAGGCTAAAGTAAGAGCTTTCCAAGCTGAAGCACAAAGTTTCCGTCAAAATGCACAAGCTAAAGGGCCTCAATGGGCTCAACAAAAAGGTGCAGAATTACAGCAAAGAGAACAACAATTAGGAATGGAGCAAAATGCTTTAATTCAACAATTACAACAAGAAGGAGCGGTTTTAAAAGATACTTTAATTAGTGAAGTAAAGAAATTCATCAAAGATTACGGAAAGAAAAAAGGATATGATTATATCTACGGAACAGGTGATGCTGCAACAGTTCTTTACGCTAAAGATGGTTATGATATTACAAAAGAAGTTTTAAAAGAACTTAACGACACTTACAAGTCAACTAAAAAAGATGACAAAGTAGCCACTAAGGAAGAAGAGAAAAAATAATTGAAAGTCCCGAGTCATCGGGACTTTTTTATTTCTAATCGTTTCTATATATTTGTTTTTTATAATTTTACGCCACATGGAACAAGTATCAGCCGCAGCCATTTACACTCTTCGATTTATTAATCAAACTAATAAATCCATATTCCTTACTGGAAAAGCAGGAACTGGAAAAACCACACTTTTAAAAGAAATTATCGCTACAACACATAAAAACACCGTTGTTGTGGCGCCTACAGGAATTGCCGCTTTGAACGCGAATGGAGTAACAATTCATTCTATGTTTCAGTTACCTTTTGCAGCTTTTATCCTTGATAATAAGCAACTTCCACATTTTTCCGATACTGTAAAATTCGAAAACAGAGATTCGCTTGGACGTCATTTCAAGATGAATAACGTGAAACGTTCCGTAATTCGAAATATGGAATTGTTAGTGATTGATGAAGTTTCCATGCTACGTGCCGATGTGTTGGATGCAATGGATTTTATGATGCGAAGAGTTCGTAGAAACGAAAGACCTTTTGGAGGAGTTCAAGTTCTTTTTATAGGAGATTTATTACAGTTACCGCCAGTGGTGAAAAATGAAGAATGGGATATGCTAAAGCATTATTATCGAGGCATGTTCTTTTTTCATTCGCACGTAATACAACAATTTCCACCTTTGTATATCGAATTAGACAAAATTTTTCGTCAAACTGATGCCGAATTTATTGATGTTTTGAATAATTTACGACACAATAAAATCACTTCTGAAGATGTGAAACTTTTAAATCAATTTGTACAACCTAATTTTGATCTGAAGAAGAACAAAGGTTTCATCATTTTAACTACGCATAATTCCAAAGCCGATACCATAAATGCTCAGTCTTTAAAAGATTTAGAAGGAAAACAATTCACTTATTTACCTGAAATTACCGATGATTTTCCTGAAAAAATATATCCATTAGAAGAGAAATTGCAGTTGAAAATCGGAGCACAAGTGATGTTTATTAAAAACGATTTGAATTTCGAAAAACAATTCTTCAACGGAAAAATGGGCGTTATCAGTTCGTTAACTGAAAAAGAAATCTTCGTTCACTTTCCCGAAGAAAATAAAACGATTGAAGTAGAACGCTACGAATGGCAAAATATTCGCTACAAAGTCAACGAAAATACTAAAGAAATTGAAGAAGAAGTCATCGGAACTTTTGTCCACTACCCTATCAAATTGGCTTGGGCGATTACCGTTCACAAAAGTCAAGGCTTAACTTTCGACAAAGCAGCGCTCGACGTATCGCAAGTTTTTGCGCCTGGACAAGCGTATGTGGCTTTATCGCGTTTACGTTCGTTAAAAGGGCTTATTTTGCTTTCTCCGTTGCGAATAAATGGCATTTCTAGCGATGAAGAAGTACTTAATTATGCCGAAAACAAAGCTTCTGAAGAAATCTTACAACATTCTTTAGCTAAAGAGACCCTGTTTTTTTGGCTGAATACATTACTTAATTCATTTGATTTCAAAGAATTAGGTCAAGAATGGCGCAATCATTTGTTTAGTTACAATTCCGAAGCACCAAAATCACCAAAAACGAAGCATAACGATTGGGCAAAAAACCAACACGATAAAATCGCCGAAATTTTAGAACCTTCAGGGAAATTTATGTCGCAATTGCATAAAATTTTTTTCGATGAAAATTTGGATGTCAATTTCGTAAAAGAGCGATGTGATGCAGCTTATCAATATTTTTTCAAAACGTTAGATACTGTTGCAGAAGAATTGTTGTTGAAAATCGAAGAAGTAAAACGGATTAAAAAAGTAAAAGCGTTTTATGACGAATTATTGGTTTTAGAAGAACTTCAAATCAAAGCGATTTTACAACTGAAAAAGGCAAAATTATTAACCAATATCATTGTCGAAGGAAAAGAAATTTCAAAGAAAAATTTAATTTCGGAAGACATGAGTACTTACAAAATCAATAAGTTGGTAGTTGTGGCAGAACGCTTTAGAACTTCGCACGCAGCTTTGGTGGAAGACGACGAAGACGTTTCGTATTACACCGATTCGAAGAAGAAAAAAACAAAAGAACCAAAGAAATCCACTATTGAAGATACCTTAGAATTGTGGAAACAAAACTTATCGATTTACGAAATTGCAAAACAGCGAAAACTTACACCACAAACCATTTACAACCATTTTACCAAGTTGATTCAAATGGAAATTGTACAACTTTCCGACATTTTACCAGAAGATAAAATTTCCGATTTAAAAGTCGCTTTCAAAGATTTTAAAGGTGAAAGTTTAGGCGAATTAAAAGAAATTCACGGCGATAAATTCTCCTGGGATGAATTGAGATTGTATAAAGCGAGTTTAAATAATTAGTCCATCTTTCATTTCAATAATTCGGTCACTTTTTTTTGCAAAATCATCATCATGTGTTACAGCAATGATGGTTTGGCCATAGTTTTGTGTTAATTCTTGAAAAATATCAAAAACAATGTTGGTGTTTTTACTGTCTAAATTTCCAGTAGGTTCGTCACCCATGATTAATAAGGGGTCGTTTATCAATGCACGAGCAATTGCTACACGCTGTTGTTGACCGCCCGAAAGTTTGTTGGCAGGTTTTAAAGCTTGATCTTCTAAGCCAAGAATTTTGAGTTTTTCGTATGCCTTTTCTTCAATTTCTTTTTCGGAATATTTACCAAGTTTAATTGCAGGAATCATAACGTTTTTTAAGCATGTAAACTCTGAAAGTAAGTAATGAAATTGAAAAACAAACCCAATTTTTTCATTTCGAATTGCCGCTAATTTATCAGTTGATAAACCCGTCATTAATTCGTTATCAATGAATAAATTTCCATTGTATTCTGTATCCATTGTTGATAAAACATACAATAACGTAGATTTTCCACTGCCCGATTTTCCAACCATTGAAAGAAATTCTCCCTTTTGAACTTCAAATGAAATATTTTTCAACACTTGAAATTCAATCGGGTCATAGAAATATTTATCTATATTTTCGGTTTTTAGAATAGTTTGTCGCATAATTTATTTTCTAAAAATGGTAACAGGATCAACTTGTGCGGCTTTTTTAGCCGGAATATAACCTGCGAAAAAAGTAATTACTAAACCAATAACAACGCCTTGCAAATATTTTGTCGGTTCATAATCAATAGGAAAATAACCAATATCACCACCAACATATACTTTTTTCAAGAAAGTTATTAAAACAGTAGCCATAATCATTCCGCCTATAACGCCCATGATTCCTATTGTTACCGCTTGTGTCACGAATATTCTAATGACATCTTTTCCATTAAAACCCATAGCTTTTAAAATAGCGATATCATTAATTTTTTGAGAAACCGTCATGTTTAAAATATTATAAATTCCGAAACCTGCGACTAACAAAATAGTTAAAGAAACAAAAGTGATAATCATTTTTCGCATTTTGTTGGCCGCCATAAAAGTTTCGTTGGCTTCTTTCCAACCTTCTGCTTTATAACCTGTTATATTTGAAATTTTTTCAGCTATTGCTTTTGCTTTTTCTGGATCAACAATATTTACGTTAATATCTGTAATGTAAGACGCTCCTTCTTTCAATAATTGTTGAGAACTGGCTAAATTTACATAGGAATTTGATTTATCAACTTTTGAATTATTGGTTTTAAAAATCCCAACAACTTTATACGTTTTGATGACACTTTTTGAGGAAGTTAAATTGATATTATCGCCAATTTTTGCATTCATTTTTTCTGCAATTCCGCTTCCAATGATAATTCCGTTTGGATTTGATTTTAATAAGTCGAAATTACCTTCAGCCATAAACGATTTGATGTTGTACATCACATTTGCTTCTTCAGGTTTGATGCCAATTGCTAATCCAGAGATTTGTGATTTCCCGTTATTGTAAAAAACATTAACGCTCACTTGAGGAGTCACCACAGTGACTTCGGGCTGTTTTAAAATGGTTTCAGAAATTAACTTCGGATTGATAATTGTATTGTTTGAAGGAACAATTTTTGGGTTAATAATCAAATAATTTTCATTGGAATTTTTAACCAAAACCTTACTTATTTCATCATCTTTATACACTCGAATATGCGATGTTGTTTTAAAAATGCTGGCGCTCGAACTCTTATCAAATCCAACCAACATGCTATTCATAAAAATATAAATAGACATTCCTAAAACCACACCGGCCGCTGCAACAGCTGTTAATTTTTTGTTGGAAATAATATACGTTTTTGCTATTTCTGTATTGATGTTCATGGCTTAAGGTTTTAAAGGCAACAAAACATCTTCTTTAGTGATTCCGTCTAAAATTTCTACATATTCTGTAGAAACTATTCCTGTTTTTACGATAACGGCTTCGTCTTTTCCTTTTACCATTACTTTATTTCCAAACCCCAAAAAGTTTCTTGGTATTAATAGCGCATTTTTCTTTTCGCCAACTAAAATATTAGCTTCTAATTGCGTTCCATACAGCGAAGTATTTAAAGGTTTATCAAAAATTACTTTACAAATAAACGATTGTGTTTGCTCATCAAAAGCAGCTAATATTTCGCTGATTTTTGCATTATACACTTCGTTTTTATTGGTGTTTAATTGCACAAAAACAGTCTGACCAATTTTTACTTTTCCAATACTATTTTCATCTACATTTAACACGCCTTCTACTTTATTTTCATCTGCGATTACGGCAATCACATCTCCTTTTTTTACATAATCCCCAGAGAATTTAAGCTTTTTAATAATCGTTCCTTTTTGTGGAACAACCAATTTATTATATCCTAGAACTACTTGATTGTTTTTCAATTGATTTTCAGTGTTGATGTAATTTTGTTTGGATTGCTGTAAGACTTGTTGGTATTGTTTTTTTAAAGCATTTAATTGTGATAAGGAATTTTCTGCAGCTAATTGCATGTTTTCATATTCAACTTTGGCAATACTTTGCGAATCGTACAATCTTTTGTAGCGTTCGGCTTGCGTTTTATCTTGCTGATATTTGCTTTCAGCAAACTTAATATTTTGTTGTAATTGTTGTAAAGCTGGAGCATTCTCGGTTAAATTTTCTTTGGAAATAACCACTAAATCTTTAGCTGAAGCGGTATTGTTTTCATTGGTTTTATTGTCAATTGAAGCAATAATTTGGTTTTCAGTTACTTTATTTCCAACATCAAAAGTTGCATTTACTAAAATTCCATCTGTTTGAGCGGTTAAATTATAGGAATTGTCCCATTCTAATTCGCCCGAAGCAAAAACTAATTCTTTAATGTCTTGTACAACAGGCTTTCCTTCTTCTTTTGTTCCACATGAAACCAAAGTAGAAAGTGTTAGTAAAAGAAACAGACTATTTTTCATTTTTAGTATATTTTTAGTTGTTGTTTATCACAATTTTATTTTTTGAGAATCCTATGTTTGCCAAAGCATTTACCATATTTATCTCACTGATTAACAAATCGTTTTGCGAAATTAGAAGCTTGTCTAATGGCAAAATTTGTTCTTGATATTGATTGAAATTTTTTTCAAAAGTGTCTTTTTTTAGCAGATATATTTTTTTGAAATTTTTATATTGCTCAATCGCTTTTTCATATTCAATTTCTAGTTGTTTGTTGGCAAATTCATTTTCTTTTTCGGCATGGTCTGCATTGTTTTTCAATTGATTCAATTGAATTTTTTTATTGTAAACGGTGGCTAATTTTTGCACATTAGTAGGAAAATCCCAAGTAACTTTTAAACCCACATAGTTGAAATTTACCCAATTTGAATTCGCATCAAAATAGTTTACATTACTTAGATTTTGCCAATTAAATGATGAAATAAAAGATAAAACAGGCAATTGTTGCAAATGAGCAATTTTTAAATCTTGTTGCATCATTTGGTATTGTAATTTGTAGTTTTCGCTTTTAAAATTGGAGTTGGTTGCAACCAATTCTTCCCTATTTTCATAATTTGAAAGCTGTTCTGTAAGTTTTAAATCAAATTCATTTTCAAAGAAAAGCGCTAAACTTTGTTTTTGTATTTTTTGGTTTAAGATAAGTTGCGATAATTTATCTTGTAGTGCAATTAAATTAGCTTCTGCTTCATTTACATCTTGTTTTCTTGTAATTCCTTCGTTAAACTTGTTTTGATTGATTAAAACTAAGCTTTCGGCAATTTTGATGTTTTCTTGGAGAATTTTTTTCTGAGCTTCAAACGAAAGTAAGTTAAAATATACACCATTAATTTGATTATAAATGTTTTGCTCGTTGAGTTTGTTTTGATTTTCAACTAATTGTTCGTTGATTTTTGCACTTTTAATCTGGGCAATACTTCCAAAATTTAAAATATCAAATTGAGGTTGTATCGAAAAGGTGCTGGTATATTGTTGTCCCATGGTAACTTCCTTAAAAGTTCCTACAGGTAGTCCAAAGATGGGTCCAGGTAAAAAACTTACCTGTTGTTCAAAATTATTCAGGGATTGAGCGGTTGCTGGAATTCTTGGATTTAATATATTTCCTATCGCTGTTTTTTTTGTCAAATTTGCTAATTGTGTTTGTAATGTCGCATTTTGCAAGGCATAATTCTTTTCTTTAGAAAGTTGTAGTACTTCTGGTAATGAATTTACAATTCTTTCTTCTTGTGAAAAACTTGACAATCCACAAAAGATTGAAAAGAGCATCAAAAATCCTTTTTTTAAAGGTATAGGAATATTTTCAATTTTTTTCATGGCATTTTCATTTCTGTATTAAAGCCAATAAGTTGTTAATTGTTTTATTGCCTTCTGTAGTGATATCATATTGAAAGTTTGATAATTTCCATTTTAGCATTTGAAAACGAAATGAACCGAGTATAATTGGTAATAAATCTTCGGTTGAAATTTCTGTATTGAATTCGTTGGTTTGTTTTCCTTGTTCAAGTATTTGACCCAACAATTGCATTTTGTTTTGCATCAATTGAAGAATTATCGTTTTAATTTCTTTGGATTCATCCAATAAACCATCTGATAAAACAGCAACAACAAAGTGAGGATTCTTTTTAAAATAGTTGAATTGACTTGTAAAGACTGCTTTGAAATTTTCAGCCGCAGTATTTTGCGGTTTAATTTCTGAGGTTAATCGCTTGTTCATGTTTTGTTTTAATAGCGATAGTAAAGCAATTAAAATTTCTTCTTTCGATTTGAAATGGCGATAAATAGCACTTTCTGAAAAATTCATTTCTGAAGCAACCGTTTTTGTAGTTAAGCCTTTTATTCCTTTTTCAATAAGTATTTTTCCTGAAACCTCAATGATTTCAAGTTGTCTGTTTGATATTTCGTTTGTAATTGTCATAGGTTAGTGAATATTCACACTACAAAGATATGCAAATATTTATTAACTAATAAAAAATCAAATAATTTTAAATTAGTTCAACCAAAAAACCACTAAAACTGCTGGAATAAAGTAAATTACAATCGTTCTTGCACCATCGTAATCTTTTGCTAAACGTTGTCCGAACAAAAGAAAAAGTAACGTAATACAAGACAAAATAGCACCATAAAATCCTAAACCTCTAATCACCACATCTTGGACTAAATGTTGGATAATTCCAGAAACACATAAAATTCCCGAAACCACTTCTAAAACCAGGACAATTCCTAAAGCAAACGGAACTTGTTTTGCTAAAATTGTATTCGCAAAATGACCGGTTAACCATTCTACATTGCCTTTCCAATCTTTAATTTTATCATATCCAGATTGTAAAAAAGTGATGGCTAAAAAAGCTAAGACTAAAAGAGGAGCAACTTGTATCATAATTATGCGTTTTTATGGATTAATCGTGTTAGTTTTATAGATAAATCGGTTAAGATGATTTTGCTATTTCCATTTCTTTCGATGTGGTAAATAGCATCTTCTAATTCTTTGTAAATATCTGAAATATTGGCGCCATTTACAAACGGAGCAAATTTCTCCAATTCAAATTTAGGTACTTTTGTTTCTAAGAAAACTAAGTCATTTGCCTGATAATTAAGCAGTAAAGCTTGTCTGAAAAAGTGAATGCAATAGTGTAAAAATTGTTTTTGTGTTTCTCTTCCAGTAGACGCAATGTTTTCGCTCCAAGCAATCAAATCGTTAATAGCTGCGGCATTTCCTTTGGCACGAAAAGCACTTCTCACCCATTCTACAAACCATTCGTCAAATGGAAATTCATCGTCTTCTTTTCGTAAAATATGCAAGGCTTTGTTATAATTTCCTTCGCTTTGATGCGCGATTTTTTTCGCAACTGTTGGCTCACAATTTTCACGTGAAACTAAAGCTTCCGCAATTACACTTTCGCTCAAACCAATAAAATCAATCACTTGACAACGTGAAAGAATGGTTTGTAACATATCGCTAGTGCTTTCGGTAATTAAAATAAAAACCGTTTTAGCTGGCGGTTCTTCTAATAATTTCAATAATTTATTGGCTGACGAACCATTCATTTTATCCGCCATCCAAATGATCATGACCTTGTATCCACCTTCGTAAGCTTTTAATGCTAATTTTTTGTTGATTTCGGTAGCTTCGTCAACACCAATTAAACCCTGTTTGTTCTGAATTCCGAGGTTTTTCAACCAATCAAACAAACTTCCGTATGGATTTTCAGTTAAAAATTGACGCCATTCTACCATGAAATTATCACTAATCGCATGACTTTTAACGCTATCGGTCGTAGCTACAGGAAAAACAAAATGCAAATCGGGATGCGAAAAATGTTCAAATTTTAGATTACAAGAGGTGTTTTCACCTACATTTTCTCCTCCAACATTCCCACATAAAATATATTGTGCATAGGCAATCGCCATTGGAAGTGTTCCACAACCTTCAGGTCCTACAAATAACTGAGCATGCGGAATTCTTCCGGCTTCGGCACTCTTAGTTAAGTGATTTTTAATATGTTCCTGTCCTAAAATATCTTTGAAAAGCATGGAACAAACCTAATCAAAAATTACCAAAATTGATAGAAAAGAAATCAAAAAGTTGGTTTTACAAGAATTTAAAAAAATGCAAAATATGATATTTGTTATAAAGATTTAAAATACAATAATTTATATTTGCATTCGCTCAAATTAAAATTCGATACAAATGAAAACACTTAACGACTTCAATTTCAATAACAAAAAAGCAATTATCCGAGTAGATTTTAACGTGCCTTTAGATGAAAATTTTAAAGTTACCGATGCTACAAGAATCGAGGCAGCAAAGCCAACAATTGACAAAATATTGAAAGATGGCGGAAGTGTAATTTTAATGAGTCACTTAGGAAGACCAAAAGGAGTTGAAGCGAAATATTCGTTACAACATATCGTTTCAAAAACGGAAGAAATTTTAGGTCAAAAAGTGCATTTTGCTTCGGATTGTATTGGAGAAATTGCTGAAAACGCGGCAAAAAATCTAAAATCAGGCGAAATTTTATTATTAGAAAACTTACGTTTTTATGCTGAAGAAGAAAAAGGTGATGTAGAATTTTCGAAAAAATTAGCTGCTTTAGGTGATATTTATGTGAACGATGCTTTTGGAACAGCTCACAGAGCACACGCTTCAACAACTATCATTGCTCAGTTTTTTCAAGATGCGAAATGCTTTGGTTATTTGTTAGCTAAAGAAATTGAAAGCATCGAAAAAGTATTGAAAAATTCAGAAAAACCAGTGGTTGCGATTTTAGGAGGAAGTAAAGTTTCTTCAAAAATCACGGTGATTGAAAATATTTTAGACAAAGTAAACCACATGATTATTGGTGGTGGAATGACGTTTACTTTCATTAAAGCTTTGGGTGGAAAAATCGGAAATTCTATTTGCGAAGATGATAAATTAGAATTGGCTATCGAAATTTTAAAGCAAGCTAAAGAAAAAGGCGTTCAAATTCATTTACCAGTTGATGTTATTGCTGCCGATGCTTTTTCAAATGACGCCAACACACAAGTGGTAGATGTAAAACAAATTCCAGACGGTTGGCAAGGATTGGACGCTGGCCCAAAATCATTAGAAATTATCAAACGAATTATATTAGACTCAAAAACAATTCTTTGGAATGGTCCATTAGGTGTTTTTGAAATGGAAACTTTTGCTAATGGAACGATTTCGTTAGGAGAATTTATTGCAGAATCAACTGCAAATGGTGCTTTTTCACTTGTAGGTGGTGGCGATAGCGTTGCGGCTGTAAAACAATTTGGATTAGAGCCAAAGATGAGTTACGTATCTACTGGTGGTGGAGCGATGTTAGAAATGCTGGAAGGCAGAACCTTACCTGGAATTGCAGCTATTTTAGATTAAGAATACAATAAAGCTTTGGTTATTAAGTTATTACTAATCAACATGCCCCAAAAAAACAAAAAACAGAATGAAAAAAACAATTATTATAACATCCCTTTTTCTGTCGCTTTTTAGTTTTGCGCAGGAAACTGCAGAAAAAGAAAATTTACTTCCGTTGCCTAAAATGTCCTACTTGGATTCATTGAAGACAACGTTTGTAAATCATAGCACGAGTAATTGTATAGATGAAAGATGGTTGTCGGAATTAGCCAATTTTGAGTTGTCAAATGATATGTATAACGACATTGAAAATTTCAATATCGATACAGAAGTTAGCTACAATCTTTCAACCGATTTATTAAAGAAACGATTAGCAAAAATGGATGCTAAATCGCCTTTTAATATCGAATATCATCCAGCATTAGAAAATACGATTAAAGCCTTTTTGAAAAATCGTCCAAAGGCATTTGAGCGTTTAATGGCGATTTCGGAATATTATTTCCCAATGTTTGAAGAGCATTTAGCAAAATATAATATTCCTTTAGAATTGAAATATTTGGCTATTGTAGAATCAGCTTTAAACCCTAGAGCGAAATCTCGTGTTGGCGCTTCTGGTTTGTGGCAATTTATGTATCCAACAGGGAAACAGTACAATTTAGAAGTTACTTCTTATGTTGATGAACGTTATGATCCGTTAAAAGCAACAGAAGCTGCTTGTCAATATTTATCAAGTTTGTACGGAATTTTTGGTGATTGGAGTATGGTTTTAGCCGCTTACAATTGCGGACCTGGAAATGTTTCAAAAGCAATTCGTCGTTCGGGCGGAAGTCAAAATTATTGGAATATTCGTAAAAACTTACCAAAAGAAACAGCAAATTACGTTCCAGCATTTTTAGCTACTTTTTATATTTACGAATTCAAAAAGGAACACGGAATTATGCCTAAAAAAGCACCATTAACGTATTTCGAAACGGATACGATCATGGTGAAAAAGCAAATGTCGTTCAAACATATTGCGGAGTTATTGGATATTTTCAGAAGAACAATTAGAATTTTTAAATCCGATTTACAAATTGAAAGTGATTCCTTTTGTGGCAGATGAACCACATTATTTGCGTTTACCAAAAAATAAAATGGGATTATTTGTTTCTAACGAAGAGAAAATTTATGCGTATTTGAATTATTTAGAAACCTATAAAGAGAAGACAAAATCGGAATTTATTGCTTCCACTTCAAAAGATTCCATTTCCTCTTCTGCTGACTCTTCCTACGTAAGCAAACCTAAATTTGAAAGAAAAACACAATTTCACACTATAAAAAGCGGTGAAAGTCTTGGAAAAATTGCCGACAAGTACAATGTTTCCATTTCTGAACTTAAAAAATGGAACAGCATTAAAGGAAATAACATTCAAGCAGGAAAAAAATTAAAAATTTATTCCGACAAAAAAATAATTGCTAAAACCGAGTCTAAAGCTAATAACGACGGGACTTACACGGTTAAAAGTGGTGATTCGTTATTCTCAATTTCGAAACAATTTCCAGGCGTTTCTATTGATGATATAAAAAAATGGAACGATATTAGTGGTGACAATATTCAACCCGGAATGAAATTAAAAATTAACGGATAATAAATTGTTCTACCCCATGAAAAAATTAGCAGTATTCACTTTTGTTGCCCTATCTTTTTTGTCTTGTAAAGAAACTTCTAAAGAAGAAACACAAGCCATTTTATCAGAATCTAATGGAAAAATCAATAATGTTTCGATTATTATTGATGACAATTTGTGGAATGGAGAAATTGGCGATAGTATTCGTAAAAAATTTGCTGCTCCAGTAGATGGTTTACCGCAAGAAGAGCCATTGTTTACTTTAAATCAGTATCCAACAAAAGTTTTTGAAGGTTTTGTTCGCAAAAGTCGCAACATTATTGTTGTGAAAAAAGGGAAAGAAGCTGCATTTGTATCTAACACCAATAAATTCGCTAAACCACAAAATATTTTCTTCATTTCAGGAACCGATACAGAAGATGTTTTGAATGTTTTAGAAGAAAAATCAGCCGAAATTATCAAAACAATCAAAGCTTCAGAAATCATTGAGAATCAAATTCGAATGAAAAAATCATTGGTTTCAGATGCGCAATTACAAAAAAAGTTTGGGATTAGTCTTCAAATCGGTTTTGGATATAAATACGACATGGTGAAAGACAATTTCGTTTGGTTACGTAAAGAATTTACCTCAGGTTACAATAGTATTTTAGTATATCAAGTTCCGATTGATAAAGTGGAAAACGGAGGCGATATCATTACTAATATTATCACTATGCGTGATGAAATAGGAAAAGCCAACATTCACGGAACATTGCCAAATACTTGGATGATTACTGAAGCTGCTTATGCTCCTTATTTGTTTGACGTAACAGTTGCAGGTAAAAAAACCTATTTAACCAAAGGAACTTGGGAATTGAAAAACGATTTCATGGCGGGACCTTTTGTTAATTACGCCATCAAAGACACAAAAAACAACCGTTATTTAATTTTAGAAGGCTTCACTTATAATCCGTCAAAATCGAAACGTGATTTGGTTTTCGAATTGGAAGCGATTATTCAATCAGTTAAGTTTTTAAAATAATATAAAGTTCCCTTCATTGGGAACTTCTTTTTTTAATATGGAAATAACAATCAAAATAAAGCGATTTAACGAACTTTCTACAGTTGAACTATATTCTTTGCTACAACTTCGCTCAGAGGTGTTTGTAGTGGAGCAAAATTGCGTTTATCAAGACATTGATGGCAAAGACCAGAAAGCACTTCACGTTTTAGGCTATTACAATGGCGATTTAGCGGCGTATTCTCGTTTGTTCAACAAAGGCTATTATTTTGATGAAACTTCGATAGGAAGAGTTGTGGTAAGCCCAAAATACCGCGATAAAAAATTCGGTCACGAATTAATGCGCAATTCTATTGAGGCAATCAAAGAAAATTTCAATGAAACCGCTATTACTATTTCCGCTCAAGAATATCTAAAAAAATTCTACGAATCACACGGATTTATCCAAACCAGTGAAATGTATTTAGAAGATGATATTCCGCATATTCAGATGAAGAGGAGTTAATTTTACACAGAGATTCTCCGAGTTTTTTTGATATAAAATGTGTTGAGTAGAGTTCCACAGAGCCATTTTACTTCTATTTTGTCACACTGTTAAGCGTCTCTTTTAAACACAACGAACACAAATAAGGCACAAAGCTTACTAAGATTTTGTTTCAGGTTTCAAGTTTTGAAATTTTGTATGAACTTGCTTTTGATTTTTGAATTTGATTTTAGCTCTTGCTACAGCTTATAACTAATCGTCAACATTACAATTCTCGGTAATGTGTATGTTGTAGAACTTGAAATCATAAAATCGGAGAAAGAGTTGTTGATTTTAGTTCCATTGTTTAAGTAATTCTGTGCCGAAAGTTCAAAACGGAACGGGTTGTTTTTCTTTTGATAACTCAAATACGCATTGGCAATTCTAAAATCAGTTGCGATGTTGTTGCTGTTTTCGTTGAAGGTTACTTCGTAATCGGTTTTAAAATTAAAATGTTTCCAAAAATCGATATCCAAATCAAAACCAAATCGGTCAGAAGTTAATTTTGAATTCGTTAATCCTGAAAATTGACTAAACATTTTATTATAACTTACACTTGCACTTGGCCATTTTTTGTTGGCTGTTCGTAACTTAATTCCAATACTTTGATTGTTTCTATCGTTGATTATCGTTTGATTATTTATCGTTTGAACGTAATTGAACCATGATAAATTAGCATTTAAACCCAATCTAAATTTGTGGATTTTTTTATCTATATTTCCATAAACACGATACGTAGTTTCTGGATTATCGGTAATGGTTGGCGTTGTAAATTGATTAATGCCATCTAAACCAATTTCATTACGAATGGTTCTAACTTTTTTGGTAAAACTTGCATTAGCAAACAACATGATACCGCGATACATGCTGGTTTTGGAATAGTTTAATGTCGCATTATGAAAACGTTCGTTTCGCAACAACGCATTTCCTCTAAAAACCGAATTATAACTTTGTAATGTATAACGTTCTAACAAACGATTTGCTTCTGGGAATTCATTCACTAAACGGTAATTGAATTTTAAGTTTTCGGATTGATTGAATTCGTATTCGCTTAACCAACTTGGTTGTAAAAACGTGTTGTTTAACGTATAATTGTTTGCAATTTGCTCGGTTTTCAAATGATAGTAATGGGCATAAATGGCAGGTTTGTTCACCCATTTCCCAATTTTAAACTTATATTCTAAACCCAAATACAAATCGTTTAACAAATAATCGATATCATTACCAAAACCATCGGTAGCGAAATCATTGATAGTGCCATCGGTTAGGTATTGTTTTTCGGCGATTTGCAGTTGTGTTGTTCCTAAATTGTTTCCAACATTGGTATACAAATGATTGTAATTGTTGATAATCCAATAATGTTTAAAAAGCGCATCAATACTATTGTTTTTGACTTTTTTTACCTGCTGAATGTTGTAAAACGAATCATTTTCTAACGGAATTAATCCAGTTAAAAATTCGGTATCAGTTAACCAAGTATTAATAGGTTTTTGGTTGTCATAACTTTGATTGATGACCAAAGTGGTCGTATGTTTCGAATTTACTTGTTTGTGCCATTCTAAAAACTGCTTGATTTGAACATTATCAGCTGAATTTAGCGTTTCAAACGAAGTCTGTTGTCCATCAAGTCTTGAATTTAAAACCGAAGTCATATCATTGGCGCTCGATTGAAATTGGCCGTTGTAAAACCATTTCTCTTTAGTGTTGGGCGTGTAGTTTAGTTTTACGTTCCCGATGCCTAAAATCGATTTATTTTCGCCTTTATTGATGCGTTCTTCTGAAGTGGCGGTTGTGTTTTGAAGATATTCGATAGAACTTTCTGTTAAAGTACTGGTAAAAAGTTTAGAAAAAATAGCAAAACCTTCCACATCTAATTTAGAATTGATTTCTTGGCGAAAGTTCAAAGCGCTAAATTGTGATTTATTTTCAATGACATCGGTGTTGTCGCTTGCAAAGGAATACAAATCAGTCAATTGTTTTCTACCTGAAATAAAACTACTAGCACCACCTTGAAAACGCATCATGTCTTGAAAAGAAAAAGTACGTTTACCAATGTTGTTGAGGTCGCCAATGAAACTCACATTCGTTTTTGGCGCATAATAAAACAAAGCGGCATGACCCAAATAAAAGCCGTTGTCATTAGCAACTTCAGCGCCTGCATCGACATCGCCAAAAATGAATTTCTTTTTGTCTTCTTTCAGTTTGATGTTCATCGCCAAGTCTTCAGAATCGGAAACTTGTTTTAGAAAACCTACCTCGTTGAAGTTGTCAATTACTTCTACTTTATCTACGGCATCGGCTGGAATATTTTCTACGCCTAATTTAGTGCCACCACCAAAAAACGATTTATTTTCTACTAAAAACTTTGTCACTTTTTTGCCTTGAACCGTAACGCCACCGTTTTTATCTACTTCAACTCCAGGTAGTTTTTCTAATTGTTCTTTAAGCTTGCGTTCGTTACCGTTGGCAAAAGCTTTTACATCATAAATTAAAGTATCTTTTTTAACCACAACAGGTTTGTAATCGTAGGTTATGGTAATTTCTTTTAATTCTTGCCCGTTTTCTTTAAGTTTAAAATGATGCTCTTTTTGCGAAAAATTTGCCGGAAGATTTAAGATTTCCTCTACAAAACCTAAATACGAAACCCTTACTTCATAAGGAACCTCTTTTTCTAATTCTAATTTGTAACGCCCTAAATGATCAGCAATAGCAAATTTTAAGCCTTGTTTTTCCACTAAAGCTTTAGCAATTACATTTGCATTTTGCAATGGGTTACCAAGAGAATCTTTTACCGTGCCGGTTAAGGTTTGGGAAAGTGAGAATATTGGAAAAAGTAATAGTAGAATAAGGGTTTTTGGCATTTAAAATTGAGCGTTTTCTTTGATTTTTTTATCGTATTGTTCTTTAGTGATTGTTTTTTTATTAGGTATTTTTAGTTCAATTTCTTTGTTCGATAACACAATAGATTTTGCCACTACTTTATTACCGTTTTTTTCTAATTCTAAAATTAATCCTGGTAAACCATTGAACTCTAAAGGACCAAAAGAATACGGTAATTCAGGACAAAACCATGCTGTAATTACTCTTTCTTTGGTTTTACCATCTCTGGCTGTATAACTTTCAGTACAAGTAGCTTTATAACATAAATAATTGTCAATTTTTTTACTCTCACTTGAAATATTCCAATTGTGATTTGATGGTTTTTTAACCAAAATTTCATCCGAATTTAAATATAAAGATTTTTCTTTTAAGCTATAAAATAATTCTTCATAACCAATTAAAATACTCAATGCTTCCTCACCAAAGTTATAATCATCACTTTTATTTAAATTAGTTTTTGCAAAATAACTTGTTGTTTTGTTGAATTTCAATTCTAATAAAATCTTACTGTTTTCAAGTTCAGTTATGTAGGCATCTGCTTTATTTTCATTAGTTTCTGGAAATTTTTTTGAAATAGCTTCGTAAAAAACTTGTCCACTTTGAGAAAATATGGAGTTTATTGAAAACAAGCTGATTATAAAAATTTTTTTTATCATTTCATAGTATATTATTAAGCTGTCTATAATTTTAAAAAGTAAGCATAATAAAATTGTAAACTTTTGTAAAATTTATAGACAGCTTTTTATTTTAATCTGCAGATTTTATTTTAGCTTTTTCACAACCTGCAATATAGGCATTCATTATTCTTGCTCCTTCTAAATCTGATAATTCATTATTAGGATCAATCCTGTTTAAATAATCATGAGCTGCTGAAAAACAGTCTGTTGTAATCACAACTATTTTATTATTTTTCTCTTCAATTTCATTCGCCATCCCAGCAAATGAAAAAGCTACTAGTGCAACTGCACTAAAAATCATTTTTTGCATTTTGTTTAAATTTTTAAAATTAATGTTTTGTTTTTGGATATCCAATTCAAATTTTAGGATTAAAAAATGAAATTCAAAACAACAACCTTAACATTTAACAAAATGTATCAAAAAACCATACGTGTTGGTATGGTTAAAGATAACCCCTGCGTTTTACTTCGCGTAAAATGCTTGTATCATCCGTAATATTTAATCCTTTTTTTATTTTAGCAATTCTCTTTTGGATGGCAACTTCTGATAATGAAAGTTCTTCTGCAATTTCTTTAATTTTATAACCATTGCTTATTAATTTAACAATTTTGCGGTTGGTTTCTTTAGTGAAAATTTCTTCTTCCCACATTTTGTGGGTTTTTTGTAAAACAGATGTGCTTTTGTACTTGTTCCCTTTTACAACATCTTTGATAGCATTCATTAATTCACTGCCACTGACATCGCTTTTAATTACGATAGCATCAGGTTTTACTCGTTGGTCGAGATCAATCACAGTAAAATCTTCTAGATGCGCAGTAAAAAAGAACGATTTACATAAAGGCATTTTTTCTCGAAGAAACAAACAGAGATCACCGCCATTAAAAATCTCATATTCAGGATTACTGGGCATTGAATAATCTAATATTGCTAAGTCAAAAGGTTCATTGGCTTCAGTATGCTTTTTAATTGTTAAAACAGCATCAGTACAATTTAAACTTTCTACAATATGAACGTTTTTTTCACCTTCAAAAGCAAACGGTAGCAATGTTTTGAGTGAATCAATCATGTTTTGGTGATCATCGGCAATTAAAATTCTCATACGTGGCGATTAATATTCTTGGCAAATTACTATAAAACTAACATAACGGAAAACGGATTGATCTATTTTAACAAAAGGTATATAAAAACCATACTTTATGTTAATTATTTCATGTTGAATTTTCTTTAACGCGATCTTTCGAATTTATTTTGATATTCTTGTTCGCTTATTATTTTGCCTTCTTTTGGTAATATAATTTCTTTAACATCATTTGAAAACACAATTTTTTCAACTCCAAAAACACTATTCCACTCTTGCAATTCTAATATCAAACCAGGAAGACCGCCATAGCCTCTGGGTCCAATTGCAATAGGAATTTGAGGACAAAACCAAGCAATTACTGGATGTTTGAAAACTTTACCATTGTCTACGATATATTCATTAGTTGCCTTGTAGCAAGTGTAGCCATCGATAATTTTGGATTCATTTGTAAACACCCAATTTTGATTTAAAGGGTCAATTATTAAAAACTCATTTTCTTTAAAAAGACCATTAGAATTGTTGCAATAAATTTTATTTTTAAAAATGTAAATTTCTTTTCTTGCTCTACTGTCTATTATTGCCATTTCTAAATTTCCCCCATCCAAAGACATGTTTTTTATGAGTTTAAATTCGGATATGGAATCATTGAAAGTCAATTCAAATTTAAGATGTTTTGCGCCTTCAATTGCTTGTAAAAAAAACTTCCCAAGAACTTCGTTTTTAATGAATTTTTCATCCTCTAAAATTTTGAAATTATAGGTTATGGTTCCACTTTTCTGCGAGAAAACAAAAGTTGAAGACAGGATAGCGATGAAGAAAAGTAAATATTTCATGTTTTTAAAATTAAGTGTTTTCTTTGATTTTTTCTGCTGAAAGTTTTGATACCACATTAAAGATTAATTTCCCATTAATCCTTCTTTTACTTTTCGATCTCTATTATTAATTTCTTCATCTGTTAACATTTCTCCTTTTGTGGGTTCTGTTATTTTTTCAGGAATACTTACAAGATCTATTTTCTCAACAACATAAGCGATTTCGTTTTCATGTAATTCTAAAATTAAATCTGGTAAACCAGAATATCTTGTTGGTCCTAGTGGAACAGGAATTTCTGGACAATACCAAGCTACTACAGGCCATAAAAACTCTCTACCTTTCCATTTTTGAACATAGGTATAAGTAGCTTTGTAACATTTAAAACCTTGAATTTCTTTTGTTTCGGTAGTTAAATTCCAATCTATAAAACTTGCCTTTCTTTTTCTTAATAACGTAGCAAATGAATAAGGTAATTGTTCAATTAATGTGTCTTTTTTTCTATTAATATAAAAAACAGCATCGCCATAAAAACGACCTGTTGTATATCTTTTACTCAATTGATTTTCCACATCTGAAATCATGTTTTCAGACATTGTAAAAACAGCGGCCTCATTGTTGAATTGAAGTGTAAATCGAAGCAGTTGTGCCATCATTTCGTGGTCTAATTCTTCTTGATACCACATTCTGTTTTCTTGTTTGAGTTCTTCTGTGGCTTGTTTTACACTAAAAAAGGATTTGTAAGTGATTATCCCATTTTGTTGGCTAAAAGAACTAATAAAAATTAAAAAGAAAGCTATAGGATAGTATTTCATGTTTAAAATCACTTGTTTTGGATATGTAACCCAAAATTTAAGATTTATAAATGAAATTCAAAATGTTAATCTAATATTTAACATAATGTATATAAAAACCATACCTTTTGTTAAAACGAGATTACTTCTTCGGTTCCACTGGAACCACTTCATTTTTAGTAATCAAAAGCTCTACTCTTCGGTCTAAAGTGCTCCCTTTTTTTAAGGATTGTGTATTGCCGTAGCCTTTAAACGTCATGCGTGTTTTGCTGATGCGTTTCATCAAAAAATAATTGTACACTCTTTTGGCACGATTGACAGATAATTCGCGTTTTTTGGTGTCGCGGTCAATGGCTTCTTTTTGGAAAGTTGGTGTACAACAAACGTGTCCTTGAATTTCGAAGTGAATGTTTTTGTATTTGTGTAATTCTAAGGCAATTCGGTCTAATTCTTTTTTTCCTTTGTATGATAATTGGCTACTTCCTCTTTCAAACAAAACGTGGTCGAGATAAATTCTGTCGCCTACAATTCGGTCTTTTTTGATAGAACTATAAACACCAGGAATTTTTAAATCTTCAATTACAATGGGTTTGAAATTTACCACTACGTCCACTCTTCGGTTTTTAGAACGCGCTTCTGGAACATTGGTTTGCATATCTTCATCAAGCATGATTCTGCCTTTTCCTTCAAGTGTAATGATGATTTTACTTTTAATTCCTTTTTCAATTAGTTTATCTTTAACAGTATTGGCTCTATTGGTAGACAAAGTGTAATTGTAAGCATCTTTTCCTCTATCATCACAATAGCCAAAAATTTGAATTGATTCAATGCGCGAAGTGTCTATTTTACTAACGAAGGCTACTACAGCATTAGCTTGTTCTTCTTTTAAATTGTATTTGTCAAATTCGAAGAATATCGAGTGTACCTCTTCCTCCTCTTGAGCAAATGAAACTACTGAAAAAAGCAAAAATAGTATAGAAAATAAACGTGTCATCTTATTTTTTTAATATCGATTTGTATTGCGTTTGATTGTTTAGTAAGGTGATAGCTTTTTCAATTTCAACATTTTCTTTGGTATAAAATTGATACAAACCTTCACGATATTGGTAACGCGTAATTAATTCTTCTTGAATTAGTTTCTTAATTTGGTTTTTGTTTTTATCTAATTCTAATTCTTGATTTCTTTCTATGGCCAACTCTAATTGTTTGTATTCCGCAGCAATTTGTGCATCCATTTTCTCTTTTTTAGCCGTTTCTAAAACATTTTTCAGTGCTTTATTAGTCTCGGTGTCTAAAGTGATTTTCTCTTGTTTTAAAAACGCTTTAAACGCGGTGTAATCCGCATCAGAAATTGATGGAATTCCTGTTAGAGATGGGTTTTTATAATACCATTGCGTTGCAAAGTTGAAAATAGCATCACTTTTAACAACAGCATCAGTAATAGTTGCCGTTTTGGTTTCTTCGATTTCTATATCTGGTAAAACACCACCACCATCATAAACTGTTCTTCCTGCTTTGGTTTTGAAAGCAGTAAATTCGGTCTGATTTTTCTTGATTGCTTTACCGTTTTCGTCTTTTTTCGAATAATCTAAAGCTTGAATACATCTTCCCGAAGGTGTGTAATATCTTGAAATCGTAACTTTTACTTGTGTTCCATAAGACAAATCTAAAGGACGTTGCACCAATCCTTTTCCAAAACTTCTTGTTCCTAAAATTACCCCTCTATCCAAATCTTGAATCGCACCCGCCACAATTTCAGAAGCTGAAGCACTTTTTCCATCTACAATAACCGCAATCGGAATTTCTAAATCGATAGGTTCATTTTTAGTGCGATATTCCAAATTGTGTTTTGGATTTTTGGATTTTGTGGTTACAATCAATTCGTTTTTAGGAACAAAAAGATTGCAAATGTTAACCGCTTCATGCAATAATCCACCTGGATTTCCTCTTAAATCTAAAATGATTTTGGTAGCGCCTTGTTTTTTAAGTTCTAACAATGCTGCTTTGGTTTCAAAGCTCGCTTTTTCAGTAAATTTGGTTAAAACGATATATCCTGTGTTGTCTTTTAAAAGTGAGAAAAAAGGAACTGCTTTTATTTCAACATCGTCTAAAATAATCGTTGCATTTTGCGTTTTTCCTTGACGAATATATTGAATTTCAACTTTCGTATTTTTAGCACCACGAAACAATTGCGAAGCATCTTCTTTGTATTCTTTTAAGTTGATATCTCCAATTTGAATTACCTCGTCACCCGCTTTCAATCCAGCTTTATCGGCTGGAAAGCCTTTGTAAATTTCTTTTAGAAAAACTTTTCCTTCTTTGCGTTGCACCATAGCGCCAATGCCAGTATATTCACCCGTATTGTTGATTTTGAATTTTAAAACGTCTTGTTCGTTAAAGAAAACGGTGTACGGATCTAATTCTTTCAACATGTTTTTTATGGCGTTATCCATCATTTCACCTGGATTGGTTTCATCCACGTAATTTTGGTTAACGGTTTTGAAAAGTCCCGTGAAGATTTCGATTTGCTTGGCAATTTCAAAAAAATCGTTCTTAAAACTAACGCCCACAAATAAGAAACCCGCTGCCAGAACCGGAATGATTATTTTTCCTCTGAAATATTTTTTCATGTTGAAGTATTGAATTATACCAGTTTACGAAAGTAAAGAATCTTGAGCAAAAATTAAACCAAAAGTGCAATTTACTTCTGCCTTTCGTTGAATTTTTGAAAAAGTTGAATGGTTTTCTCTTCAATTTCTTGATAGGAAAGTCGCTCTTTCGATTGATAGAAAAACATGAAAGCATGTGGTTTTTCTAAATGATCAATTAAAAGATGCTTGTTTAAACGATAGGTTTCGCGCAAAACACGCTTGAAATAATTACGGTCGACCGCCTTTTTGAAATATTTTTTAGATACCGAAACACCAATTTTAATAAGCTCCGCATTAGGTTCTGTATTTTCTACATAAACCAAACGCAACGGATATTTTGAAACTGATTTCCCTTCCGAAAACAACAAGTCAATCGTAGTTTTGCTTTTTAATTTTTCGTGTTTGGGATAAGTGAATTTCATGAAGCAAAGTTAGAAAACTTTAAATTAAGATGTGTATTTAAGTTTTAATTCTTCTTGAAGTAGCACAAATTTGTAAAAAGTAAAGTTGGAAATTCCGAACAAAATGATGGTTAACATTCGTAAAATTTCATCTGGAAAGTAATATTTGTTAATTAAAAACACGCCAATTTGAATCACAAATAAAATCGCGCTAATGAACAACCAATACAATCGTTTCTTGTCTTGAAAAAGGAAATTGAAAGTCGCCATTCCACCAATGAATGATGTTAAAAATCCGTTTAAAACCCAGGGATAAAAATCGATTTTCACTTCTTTTTCTAACAAAAGCAAAACATATAAATAGATAAAAAAGTAAGGAATTGAAGCTAAAACAATCGCTAACCAGTTCTTATTTTCAATGCTTTTATAAACGATGATGAAAATTAATATACGATAAGCAAGTGAAATGATTGCTCCTATACAATTAAAAAAGGGTGTGTTTTCCCTAAAGAATAAATAGGCAAAAAAGAACAAAATTAAAGCGCTAAAATAGAGCGTACTTTTGATTTTAGAAGCAAGAAAATACATTAAAATAAGAAGCGGAATTCGAATACTACCTAATAGAAATTCAAGAAATGGAAATGATTTCAAATTTAAAAACGAAAACACAACAACAACCAAAATGTATAGTATTGTTAATTGCGATACGGTTCTATTTTTATCTAAAATTTCCACTTTTATTTTTATGCTAATTTACTAATAATCAACAGTATATTATTTGTTTTGTTGTTTTATTTTTAAGCAGACAAAAGTATGTATAAAAAAAGCTTCCTCAATTTGAAGAAGCTTTTCTAAATGCAAAATCTATTCATTATTCAGATAAAACCGCATTGCTTATAACTAAACTTTCCTGAACATGAGGAGGAACCAGTTGATAAGAACTAAATTCCAATTTGAATTTTGCTTTTCCTTGCGTTAATGAACGAAGTGTAGAACCATAATCTTTGAGTTCGGCTAGTGGCACTTCGGAAATAATTTTTTGATAATGACCATCGGTATCCATTCCTTGAATGATGGCTCTTCGGGTTTGTAAATCGCCCATAACGTCGCCGGTGTAAGCATCTTCACAAAGTACCTCAAGTTGATAATAAGGCTCTAAAAGCTGAGGTTTTGCTTCATTAAAGGCTTCTTTAAATGCATGAGAAGCGGCCAATTGGAACGAAATATCATTACTATCTACCGCATGCATTTTACCATCGTAAATACAAACGCGAATGTTTTGACAATTAGAACCCGTTAACGGACCCTCAGTCATGGACTGCATGATGCCTTTTTTGATAGCTGTAGCATATCGATTGTCGATTGCACCTCCTACAATACACCAATAGAATGCGAATTTTCCACCCCAAGGTAATTCTTCAATTTCTTTGTTGCGAACGTTCACGCCTTGTGGTTCTGGCATATCATCGTAATAAGGCTCAATGGTTAAATGAACTTCTCCAAATTGTCCAGCGCCACCACTTTGTTTTTTATGACGGTATTCGGCTTTAGCGGCTTTAGTTATGGTTTCGCGATACGGCACTTTTGGCTCTTCAAAGATGATTTCGATATTATTTTCACTTTCGATGCGATGTTTGATTAAATCTAAATGCAATTGCCCTTGACCATAAACAATGGTTTGTTTTAATTCCGAAGATTGCTCTACTTTGAAAGTCAAATCTTCTTCTTCAATTTGGTGTAAGGCTTTGATCATTTTTTCCATATCGGCTAGATTAGCAGTTGCAACTGCTTTTCTGATGCGACTTTCTGGAAACTGCATTTTTCTTACTTTTCTTTCTACACCTTTAGCATTTAATGTGTTGTTAGAATGTCCGTATTTCAATCGAACGGTAACTCCTAAATCGCCAGCAGTTAATTTATCAACGGCAGTTCTTTGTTTTCCTTCTGCTACGAATAATTGCGTTAAGCGTTCGGTTTCTCCGTTATCAGCATTTACCAATTCATCACCAGCATTCAATTCACCCGAAAGGACTTTGAAGTAGGAAACCATTCCCACTTGTGGTTCTGAAAGTGTTTTGTAAATAAAAATAGTAGTTTTGTCTGAAGCATCGCATTTTAATTCGCCTCCATTTTCTAATTTTTTCGCTGGTCTATCGGCTGGAGATGGTGTAATATCATCAATGAATCCCATAATTCTACCGCTTCCCATATCTTTTAATCCCGAAGCACAAAAAACAGGAAATATTTGTTGATGTGCCAATGCTATTGTTAATCCTTTTGCTAATTCTTCTTCATCTAAATTGCCTTTTTCGAAGTATTTTTCCATTAAACCTTCTTCATTTTCGGCAGCCGCTTCTACTAAGGAGTTATGAAGCGTATTTGCTTTTTCTAATTCGGATTCAGGAATTGACATTTTTTCTGGTTTTCCGCCATTTTTTGGGAAAACATACATCGTCATGCGAAGTACATCGATAATACTATTGAATTTTTCACCAGAATTGTATGGATATTGAATTGGAATTACTTTGTTCCCAAAGCGATTCACCGCTTGCTCTAAAGTAGTTTCAAAATCTGCTTTTGGTTGATCCATTTGATTGATAACAAAAAAAGCAGGCGTTTGATAGTCTTGAACGTATTCCCAAACTATTTCAGTCCCAACTTCTACGCCAGAAGCCGCATTTAGAAGAATTACAGCGGTATCGGCTACTTTAAGAGAAGAAACTACTTCGCCAATAAAATCGTCGAAACCTGGAGTGTCTATGATGTTGATTTTGTTGTTGTGCCATTTAACGTGCATTAAGTGGCTGTATAAGGTGTTTTCTCTTTCGTGTTCTAAATCGGTAAAATCCGAAATGGTATTGTGATTTTCAATCGAACCACGGCGTGGAATTACGCCACTTTCAAATAACATGGTCTCGATAAAAGTGGTCTTTCCTGATCCTGAATGCCCAAGAAATACCACGTTTCTAATGTCTTTAGTTGCAATGCTCATGACTTTATGTTTTTAAATGAATAACTAATTTTAATTTGCATTTTTAGCACATTAAAATTACGAAAGACAATACACGTAAATCATGACAATTATCATCTCACTTGTTGAAAATCAACATAAAAAAAGCGACCCTAAAGTCGCTTTTCAATTTTATTTTTTTGTAAAGATGTTATCTTCTTTATTCACATCTGCCATCATATTTTCTGGGTCAATGGTAATCGATTTGATTTTGTCTTTAGGTTTTGCAATTTCAAATGTGAAAGTAGGGTAAGCCCAATCCCAACCTTTTAACACATTCCCTTTGATTCCTGCATAAGGATTTGGTTTTTCCCAACGCATTAACGTATTTGGAATGTAGAAGAATTCTTTAGTTCCATCGGTATATTCTACCATAACATCTAATGGCATTGGCATTCTCCCTTTTCTTTCAAAAACCACTTTTGTATTAGCAGCATTAGCTTCCGAAACTTCTTTGATGCTATAATCAATGGTGTTTGTAGTAAGTGTCCAATCTAACAAATACCAATCTAAATTTGCACCTGAAACCTTCTCTGCCACACGTTTGATATCGTTAGGTGTTGGATGCGTAAATTTATACTCGTTGTAAAAACGTTTTATAGTTTTGTTGAGGTTTTCTTGTCCAATTAAATAACCCAATTGTACTAAAAACACTTCTCCTTTACTGTAAGCCGAAATACCATACGCCATATTCAAATCATAACGATCAGCATGTGTAGAAAGCGGTTGCTCTTTTCCAGATTTTGCTAAATAAATGTAATTATTGTAAGCGTCTTCAAATGGATTTTCTGGTTTTTTTGGAGGCAACACTTTATTCATCGCTAAGTTAGAAATGTATGACGTAAAACCTTCATCCATCCATTCGTGTTTGGTTTCGTTCGTTGCTAATACAAATTGGAACCAAGAATGTGCCATTTCGTGAGCAGTTACACCAACTAAACTTCCAAATGCTCTATTTCCTGTAATTAAAGTACACATGCCATATTCCATTCCGCCATCGCCACCCTGAATTACAGAGTATTGTTTGTATGGATATTGTCCAACATTTTCATTAAAGTAAGCTAATAATTCAGCTGTTTTAGGTTGCATTTTTTTCCAATTTTCTAAATTCTCTTTCTTGTTTTTGTACAAGAAATGTAATTCCACATTATTTGGACCTAAAATCATGTCGTGAATGAACTCATTATCAGCTCCCCAAGCAAAATCATGTACGTTTGGTGCATAAAAATGCCAAGTCAAGGTTTTGGTTTTCTTTGGATAAACAACTTGTACACCAGCATCTTGATAACCATGACCGATTTCGTTTTTGTTTTGTAAATATCCTGTTCCACCGATTGTGTAAGCTTTATCAATTGTAATTTTCACATCAAAATTTCCCCAAACACCATGAAATTCTCTTGCGATATAAGGATTAGCATGCCAACCTTCGAAATCATATTCACATAATTTTGGATACCATTGTGTCATCGATAACGCAACGCCTTCTTCTGACAATCTTCCAGAACGACGAATTTGTAAAGGTACTTGACCGTCAAAATCTAAGGAAAGGGTTGTTTTTTGCTTTGGTAAAATAGGTTTTGCTAAAGTAACTTCTAAAATAGTTCCTACTACTTTTGTGATTGCTACAACGCCATCTTGTTTGAAATTAGCGATGTTTAAATAGCCAATTTCATTTGGTTTCAACGTGCTAATTCTGCTTTCTTTTACGTCTTTACCTTCTTTTTTGAAGGTTTTCACCATTCGTTTATCTGGGTCAGAAATCGCCTGTAAACGCGCATCCATTTCGCTTCCTGGTTGAAAGGCGTTGTTATACAAATGATAGAAAACTTTGTGTAAGGTGTCAGGTGAATTATTCGTGTAGACAATTTCCTGTTTTCCTTTATATTGGAATTTTTTCACATCCATATTCACCTCCATTTTATAGTCAACGTGTTGTTGCCAATAACCCGGATTTGGATTGTTTTGTGCAAAGCTAGCACATGAAATAAGTAAAAAAAGTAATTTTTTCATAATCAATTTTTAAAAGAAAAACCTACAAGAATTTAACAACCTGTAGGTTTTTGGTTTTACTAAAGTAATGATACTTTTATTTTTTTGCCATCTTAGCTGCTAAAACTAAAGCGTTATAAGCATTAACAATTCTTCCTGATTTAGAAGCATCTGCAAAATTAGCTTTGTGTTTGTCTTCTCCAATTATCACTTGATTTTTTAAAGGTGTTCCACTTTCCATGATAATTTGTTTTACTTGAACCGCAGTTAAACTTGGATAGTAAGAACGAATTAATGTTGCCACACCAGCCACGTTAGGTGACGCCATTGAAGTTCCTTGTAAATATTCGTAAGTGTTTAATGGTGTAGTAGCATAAATTTTATCTCCAGGAGCAAAAATATCTACATTGTTTTTTCCGTAATTAGAAAAATCTGCAACCATTTTACTTCCATAAGTAGGAGAAAGTGCTCCAATAATCAATACGTTTTTAGCAAATTCTGGACTTCCATCATAGGTGTCGTTTGGATATTTGTTCGTAACATCTAAATCATACGATTCGTTACCAGCAGCGATAACTACTAAAACGTCTTTAGATTCTGCGTATTTGATAGCATCGATAACCCATTCTTTGTTTTGTGAAAAATATTTTCCAAAAGAACCATTGATTACTTTTGCACCATTATCTGCTGCATAGCGAATTGCTAAAGCAATATCTTTATCATATTCGTCTCCGTTTGGAACAGCTCTTAACGCCATGATTTGAGCGTTGTTTGTAACTCCGTCTCCACCTTTATTGTTGCCTCTCACTTGAGCTACAATTCCAGCTACGTGCGTTCCGTGTTTTGCTTCTTTTGGCTCTGGACCTACTACGTTATTGTTTCCGTATTTAGTGTCTTTTAAATCGTTTGGATTATCACCAACGATTTTTCTTCCATCAAAATCAACATTTAAGTTGTAATTTAATTGACCGTAAACATAGTCTTTATATTCTTCGATTTGTTTGTCAAATTCAGCTTTTGAAGTTGAGCTTAAAACGTTTGTAAACAAAGCTTTTGGTTGAGCCAAAGATGTTTCAGTTGCTGGAATTGCTTTAACCTCTTCTAGCGTAAAATTACTTTTCTTGAAGTAAGTAGCTAATTGTTTTTCAGCGTTTACAATAAAATCTAATTGCTGTTTTTGAGGAGTTAATCCTTTTAATTCTTCTTCTAATTTCGCTTTTGCTTTATCATATTCTGGAGTTCCAGGACCTTTTTTAACAATACGCGTCATTTCTAATTGTTCATGAACAGCGTTTCCTAAGAAATTCCATCCGTGCATATCGTCAATGTAACCGTTTTTGTCATCGTCAATTCCATTACCCGCAATTTCTTTTGGATTGGTCCAAATAACCGCTTTTAAATCTTCATGGTTGATATCAACACCTGAATCTACGATTCCAACGATAACTTTTTGCCCTTTTTTACCTTTTAATAATTCTTTGTAAGCTTTATCAACGCTCATTCCAGGAAGTGTGTCTTTTACTAAGTCTAAATGACTCCAACGTTGCAAATCATTTTCAGTAACTGGAGTAGTTTTTAAAGGTAAATTATCAATATTCTCAACCGGAGTTGATAGCATTTTTTGCGATCCACAACTTGCTAAGATAAATCCTAAAGCTAAGCTCAAATAAAGTGGTCTAAAAATTCTCTTCATGTTTTCAATTAATTAATTTTCAGTTATTGGACTGATTTGATTTGTATTTGTTACAATTATGTTCTTTTTTAACATTATTTTAGAATGTCTTCGCACTTGAAAACTTCTTTCAACCGGATTCCTTTTTCGGTATGCTGAACCGTTATAATTTGATTGTGAGCGTCGTGTTCTAGCCACAAATAATAATTATTGTCGGCAGCGTTATTTAAAAATATTTGTTTTTCATCCATCGACATCAAGGGTCTTGTGTCGTATCCTGTAACGTATGGAATGGGAATATGACCTGCAGTTGGTAGCATATCGGCACAAAAAACAATGGTTTTTCCGTTGTAGTTGATGTGCGGTAACATTTGTTTTTCGGTATGACCATCTGCGTAGAAAATATCGAAACCTAATTCAGATGAAAATCCAAAACCTGAATTTGGTCGGTCAATAAAATTCAATTGCCCACTTTCTTGCATTGGAATGATATTTTCATGTAAAAACGATGCTTTTTCTCTAGCGTTTGGTTTTGTTGCCCATTCCCAATGGTTGTCATTCGTCCAGAATTTTGCATTTTTAAAAGCGACTTCGTAACCGGTTTTGTCTTTGTTCCAATTCACGCTTCCGCCACAATGATCAAAATGCAAATGCGTCATAAAAACATCGGTAATATCATCGCGATGAAAACCTGCATTTTTTAAAGATTTATCTAACGAATGATCGCCCCAAAGGTAATAATACCCAAAAAACTTCTCCGATTGTTTGTTGCCCATTCCGGTATCAATCAAAGTTAATCGGTTCCCATCTTCAATTAAAAGGCATCTTGCTGCAATATCAATAAGGTTATTTTCGTCTGCTGGATTGGTTTTATTCCAAATGGTTTTAGGCACCACACCAAACATAGCGCCACCATCTAATTTAAAATTTCCAGCTTCAATAGAATGTAATTTCATGGTCAAAACAATTTTCAGCCAAATTACAAAAAATACTATAAACAGAAACTATGAATCTATAAGTTATAAAAATGTTAGCAATTCTTGTAAAAAGCAATTTAAGGCTTATCTTTGCAGTTAATTTAGACAAAATCAAAATAAGAAATGATTAAAGTATCTGATACAGCAAGTAAAAAAATCATTGCAATGATGCAAGAAGATGGTTTTGATGCAGCCAAAGATTACGTGCGAGTAGGCGTAAAAAGTGGTGGTTGCTCGGGTTTGTCTTATGATTTAAAATTTGACAAAGAAATAGGAGAAAACGATAAAATATTTGAAGATAATAATGTGAAAATTGCTGTAGAGAAAAAGAGTTTTCTTTACTTGGCTGGAACTATATTAGAATTTTCAGGTGGTTTAAACGGAAAAGGATTTGTTTTTAACAATCCAAATGCACAAAGAACGTGTGGATGTGGAGAGAGTTTCTCTCTATAAATCAAAAAATATGAGTAAGTATACAGAAGACGACTTAAAAGTCGAATTAGAAAATAAAGAATACGAATACGGATTTTACACCGAATTAGACTCGGAAACGTTTCCTGTTGGGTTAAATGAAGATATTGTTCGTGCCATTTCCAAGAAAAAGGAAGAGCCAGAATGGATGACCGAATGGCGTTTGGAAGCTTTTCGCGCTTGGCAAGAAATGGAAGAGCCAGAATGGGCAAACGTAAATTACGAAAAACCAGATTTTCAGGCGATTTCGTATTATTCGGCACCTAAAAAAGCGGATCCGAATAAAAAATTAGAAGACGTTGACCCAGAACTTTTGGCGATGTACAAAAAGTTAGGAATTTCGGTTGATGAGCAAAAGAAAATGAATAACGTGGCGATTGATATCGTAGTAGATTCGGTTTCTGTGGCAACGACTTTCAAGAAAACATTGGCTGAAAAAGGAATTATTTTCATGAGTATTTCCGAAGCTATCAAAGAACATCCAGAATTAGTTAGAAAATACATTGGCACAGTTGTTCCAATGAAAGATAACTTTTATGCAGCTTTAAATTCGGCTGTTTTTTCTGATGGAAGTTTCTGTTACATTCCAAAAGGCGTTCGCTGTCCAATGGAATTATCAACGTATTTCCGTATCAATCAAGGAGGAACTGGTCAGTTTGAAAGAACGTTATTGGTTGCCGATGAAGAAAGTTACGTGTCTTATTTAGAAGGATGTACCGCTCCAAGTCGTGATGAAAATCAATTGCACGCAGCCGTTGTAGAATTAATTGCAATGGACGGAGCTGAAATCAAATATTCAACCGTTCAAAACTGGTATCCAGGAAACAAGGAAGGTAAAGGAGGAGTTTTTAACTTCGTTACTAAAAGAGGTTTGTGCGAGAAAAACGCAAAAATTTCTTGGACGCAAGTAGAAACAGGTTCGGCTGTAACTTGGAAATATCCATCATGTGTACTAAAAGGCGATAATTCAATCGGAGAGTTTTACTCAATTGCCGTTACAAATAATTTCCAACAAGCCGATACCGGAACGAAAATGATTCATTTGGGAAAAAACACCAAATCGACCATCATTTCAAAAGGAATTTCAGCTGGAAAGTCACAAAACAGTTACAGAGGATTAGTGCAAATAGGAGCAAGAGCAGAAAACGCTCGTAACTTTTCACAATGTGATTCGCTTTTGATGGGAAATAATTGTGGCGCACACACGTTCCCTTATATCGAAAGTAAAAATGCTTCGGCAAAAATTGAACACGAAGCTACGACTTCAAAAATTGGAGAAGACCAAGTGTTCTATTGTAATCAAAGAGGAATTCCAACCGAAAAAGCCATTGCTTTAATCGTAAATGGTTTCAGTAAAGAAGTATTGAATAAATTACCAATGGAATTCGCTGTTGAAGCGCAAAAATTATTAGAAATTTCGTTAGAAGGTTCAGTAGGATAGTCAATCATAAATTAGAATATATAACACATTTACAAAATGTTACAGATAAAAAACTTACACGCTTCGGTAGAAGACAAAGACATATTAAAAGGAATCAACCTTGAAATTAAAGCAGGAGAAGTGCATGCGATTATGGGACCAAACGGTGCCGGAAAATCAACTTTATCTTCTATCATTGCCGGAAACGAAAATTACGAAGTAACGGAAGGCGAAATCTTTTTAGACGGAGAAGAAATTTCAGAATTAGCTCCAGAAGAACGAGCACACAAAGGCGTGTTCTTATCGTTTCAATATCCAGTGGAAATTCCAGGGGTTTCGGTAACGAATTTCATCAAAACAGCTATCAACGAAAGTAGAAAAGCTAACGGAAAAGAGGAAATGCCTGCGAATGAAATGTTGAAATTAATCCGTGAAAAATCAGAGTTGTTAGAAATGGACAGAAAATTCTTGTCGCGTTCTCTAAACGAAGGTTTTTCGGGTGGTGAAAAGAAACGTAACGAAATTTTCCAAATGGCAATGTTAGAGCCAAAAATCGCTATTTTGGACGAAACGGATTCAGGTTTAGATATCGATGCGTTACGAATTGTTGCTAATGGAGTAAACAAATTGAAAAACGAAAACAACGCGGTATTAGTAATCACGCACTACCAACGTTTGTTAGACTATATCGTTCCAGATTTTGTTCACGTTTTAATGGATGGAAAAATCGTAAAAACGGGTGGAGCTGATTTAGCTTTAGAGTTAGAAGAAAAAGGATACGATTGGATTAAACAAGAACAAGAAGCATAATATGGAGTTAAAAGATAAATTATTAGCTTCCTTCATGGCCTTTGAAGAAAAAATCAAAGACAATGAAGATTTGCATGAAGTTCGAAATCACGCCATAAAAAATTTCGAAAATAAAGGTTTCCCTACTAAAAAAGAGGAAGCTTGGAAATACACGTCGTTAAATGCGATTTTAAAAAATGATTTTTCGGTTTTCCCAAAGAAAGAAAATGCGATTGAATTTAAAGACGTAAAAAAGTATTTCTTACATGAAATTGACACTTATAAAGTAGTTTTCATCGACGGAATTTTTAGTTCGTTTTTGTCTTCTACAACGCACGATGGTTTAGATGTTTGTTTGATGGCTTCGGCATTGTCAAAACCGAAATATAAAATGGTAATTGATACGTATTTCAATCAAATTGCGAGTAAAGAAGAGAGTTTAACTTCTCTAAATACCGCATTTTCATTGGAAGGCGCTTACATCAACATTCCAAAAAGTAAAGTGGTTGAAAAGCCTATCGAAATCATCTATTTCTCAACAGGAAATGAGGCAGCTTTGATGGTGCAACCACGAAACTTAATCATAGTAGGTGAAAACGCTCACGTGCAAATCGTAGAACGTCATCAGAGTTTGAATAGCAATCCCGTTTTAACGAATTCGGTTACCGAAATTTTTGCTCAAAAACGTGCGATTGTAGATTATTATAAAGTTCAAAACGACGTACAAACTGCGAATTTGATTGACAATACTTACATTGCGCAAAAGCAAGAGAGTAGAGTAGCAGTTCATACTTTTTCATTTGGTGGAAACATCACCAGAAACAACTTGAATTTCTATCACCAAGGAGAACGAATCGATTCAACTTTGAAAGGAATTACCATTATTGGTGATAAACAACACGTTGATCATTATACTTTGGTACAACACGCAACACCAAATTGCGAAAGCCACCAAAACTATAAAACGATTTTACACGATAGCTCAACCGGAGTTTTCAATGGAAAAATCTTCGTTGAAAAAGAAGCGCAAAAAACAGATGCTTTCCAACAAAACAACAACATTTTAATTGGTGATAAAGCCACCATCAACGCAAAACCACAATTGGAAATTTTTGCCGATGATGTAAAATGTTCGCACGGTTGTACGATTGGACAATTAGACGAAAGCGCGATGTTCTACATGCAACAACGCGGAATTCCGAAAAAAGAAGCGAAAGCTTTATTGATGTATGCGTTTACAAGCGAAGTAACCAACAGTATTAAAATACCAGAATTAAAAGCTAAAATCGGTAGAATTATTGCTGATAAATTAGGCGTAAATATGGGATTTGATTTGTAGTATATAAAGCCGCGTTATTGCGGTTTTGTTTTATAAAAAATAAAAAATATCAATATGTTTGATGTTCAAAAAGTAAGAGCTGATTTTCCCATTTTATCGCAAAAAGTAAATGGCAAACCCTTGGTGTATTTTGATAACGGAGCTACTTCGCAAAAGCCGCAAGTAGTTATTGATGCTATTTCAAAATATTACAGCGAAATCAATGCGAATATTCATCGTGGTGTGCATACGTTGAGTCAATTGGCTACCGATGCGTATGAAGTGTCTAGAAATACGATTCAAAATCATTTAAATGCAAAATACAATCACGAAATCATTTTTACTTCGGGAACGACTTTCGGAATTAACTTGGTGGCGAATGGTTTTGCTAGTTTGCTAAAAGCAGGCGATGAGGTGATGGTATCGGCTTTAGAACATCACAGCAACATTGTGCCGTGGCAATTTTTATGTGAAAAAACAGGAGCGAAGTTGGTGGTAATTCCAATGAATGAAAAAGGGGAATTAATCCTTTCCGAATTCGACAATTTACTTTCCGAAAAAACGAAAATCGTAACGGTTAATCACATTTCAAATGCGTTAGGAACGGTTAACCCAATTGAATACTTCATCAAAAAAGCACACGGGGTAGGAGCAGCCGTTTTAATCGATGGCGCACAAGCAACTCCGCATTTACGTCCAGATGTACAAGCTTTGGATTGTGATTTTTATGTGTTTTCAGGACATAAAGTCTGCGGACCAACAGGCGTTGGAATTTTATACGGAAAAGAAGATTGGTTACGCAAATTACCGCCCTATCAAGGCGGAGGCGAAATGATTGCTGAGGTTACATTTGAAAAAACAACTTACGCAGATTTACCTCATAAATTTGAAGCCGGAACACCCAACATCGAAGGCGGAATAGTTCTTGGAACTGCAATTGACTATATGAATTCGATAGGTTTTGATAATATCGCAGCTTACGAACAAGAATTATTAGATTACGGAACCAAAAGATTACAAGAAATTGAAGGGTTAACGATTTACGGAACGAGTGAAAACAAAGCTTCGGTTATTTCGTTTAACATAGAAGGGATCCATCCGTATGACATTGGCACAATTATCGATAAGTTAGGTATAGCGGTTAGAACCGGTCATCATTGCGCACAACCTATTATGAATTTTTTCAATATTCCGGGAACGATTAGAGCGAGTTTTGCTTTTTATAATACCAAGGAAGAAATTGATATCTTTGTAGAAGCGGTTAAAAAAGCACAAATGATGTTATCTTAAAAAAACGAATTATGAAATTATTTGCATTAGTTTTTAGTTTGATGAGCTTTTTTACTAGCTGTAAGTGTAATAAAACTGCAGTTAAAGAAGAAGCAAAGGTTGTGAATACTGAATCAAATTTAGAAGAACAAGTTTCAAATTTACCCGTTGTAGTTTATCAAGAAAATACGCGCGGATTTTATAGAGAAATAGTTGTTCGAGAGGGTAAAATTTTTGTTGTTACTGCTCGTGGAGCAAAACCTGCTTTTTGGGAATTAAAAAAAGAAGACTACAAAAAACTATTGGGTTTATATCAGAATATCGACTTGAAGGGTTTAAGTTCTTTAAAAGACCCAACACAAAAAAGATTTTATGATGGTGCACCAATAGCAACGTTATCGTTTACAGAAGAAAAAAACACGTACACTTCTTCTGAATTTGATGGTGGTTATCCACCTAAAGAAATTGAAGACTTTGTTAATGAATTAATTTCCGTTGCCGAAAAATTGAATAAATAATGACGATTAAAGAAATACAAAACGAAATTGTAGACGAGTTCTCTATGTTTGACGACTGGATGCAACGATACGAATACATCATCGAATTAGGTAAATCACTTCCGTTAATAGATGAGCAATACAAAATAGACGAAAACATCATTAAAGGTTGCCAATCAAAAGTTTGGGTACACGGCGAAGAACAAGACGGAAAAATCGTTTTTACAGCCGATAGTGATGCGATTTTGACTAAAGGAATTATTGCAATTTTAATCCGAGCATTTTCCAATCAATCGGCAAAAGATATTTTGGATGCTAATACTGATTTTATTGACGAAATAGGTTTAAAAGAACATTTATCGCCAACAAGAGCGAACGGTTTGGTTTCAATGATAAAACAAATAAAAATGTATGCTTTGGCATTTCAATCGAAGCAATAATTAGTTACAGTTTACGGTCGCAGTTTTCAAATTGCTCTGCGACTGAAAACTGCGACTGAAAACTTAATAATATGGAAGAATTTAACGATACAATCAACTTAGGCGAAGACGTTGTCAAAGTTTTAAAAGGAATTTTTGACCCAGAAATTCCAGTAGATATTTACGAATTAGGTTTAATCTACGATGTGATGATTAACGAGGATAACGATGTAAAAATCTTAATGACCTTAACATCACCAAACTGCCCAGTAGCTGAAACTTTGCCTCAAGAAGTAGAGGAAAAAGTAAAATCTATCGATGCTGTAAAATCATGCGAAGTAGAAATTACATTTGATCCGCCTTGGAGCAAAGATTTAATGAGCGAAGAAGCAAAATTGGAATTAGGAATGTTGTAAAATTTGTTTAATGTTTCAAGTTTCAGGTTGTTCAACTTGAAACTTGAAACTTGAAACTTCTCAAATGGACGAAATAGTAAACAAAGTTGCACAAAGTTCCCTGATGGTATTCGATTTAGAGGATTACTATCCAGATAATCATGTGGTAGATTTAGATATTTCGCAATGGTTATTAGAAGGATTTATCTTAAAAGAATCTGATTTTCGTGACCAATTAAAAAACAACGATTGGTCTAAATTTGAAGACAAATATGTTTCTTTGTATTGTTCAACTGATGCAATACTTCCTGCTTGGGCATTTGCTTTGGTTTCTGTTTATTTGGCACCTCATTCTTTAAAGGTTATTCATGGAAGTAAAGAGTTAGTTATTATCGAATGGTATCAAGATATTTTGAACAAACTCGATTATACCGACTATTTTCAAAAACCGGTAATTTTGAAAGGTTGTTCTAAAAAATCGGTTCCTAACCAAGTGTATACTTTAGCGATTCAAAAACTAATGAAAGTTGCCAAAAGTGTCATGTTTGGCGAAGCTTGTTCGGCTGTTCCTTTGTTTAAACAAAAATAAGTAACTTTGCGCCTTTAATTTTTAAAATTTAAGGAATGAAAAAGTTTTTTTTATTAATATTATTTGTTTCAGCAGTTACTGTTGCTCAAGAAACTACAATTGACACCACAAAACATTGGACTAGAAAAGGTGTTTTTACTTTTTTAGCCAATCAATCTTCTTTTAGTAATTGGCAAGCGGGTGGTCAAAATAACTTTGCTGGAAATGTTGGAGTAAATTACGATTTCAATTATAAAAATGGAGATTGGAATTGGGATAACAAAATCATCGCATCATATGGTTTAACTAAAATCAAAGGTGCCGATACTCAAAAAACTGATGACAGATTAGAGTTTAATTCACTTTTAGGGAAAAAAGCTTCTGGATATTGGTTTTACTCAGCTTTTTTCAACTTTAAAACACAAATGGATACTGGTTTAGATCCAGCTACTCAAACCGTAAAAATTTCGCATTTCTTTTCACCTGCCTTTTTTCAATTTGGACCTGGTATGTTGTGGAAAAAAAGCGATAATTTAAAGGTTAATATTGCTCCAGCTACTTCAAAATTAATTATGGTTCATGATCATTTTACAGAATTTGGTTCTTCTTTTGGTGTAGAACAAGGAAAAACAAATAGATACGAATTAGGAGCAGCTGTTAATGGTTATTATAAATTCAATATTATGGAAAATGTTTCTGTTGAGAATATTTTAAATTTATATTCTAATTATTTGGAAGAAGCTCAAAATGTAGATATTGATTACCAGTTAAACATTGTAATGAAAATCAACAAGTTCTTGTCTACAAACTTTGCGTTTCAAACTATTTATGACGATAACGCATTTAGAGGCTTTCAAACAAAGCAAATTATCGGTTTAGGTGTGAATTATGGTTTCTAGTTCAAAATAGCTTATATAAAACAAAAAGACCTCGATTGAGGTTTTTTTTTATTCGTTTTCAACAGCATCTTTATAATCGGGATATAAAAATTTGTTGTATGGAAATCGTGTAATGTGAATTTCTCTAACGGCTTCGTATACTTTTTCTCTAAATTCTTCAAAGTTGGCTTTTTCAGTTGCCGAAATGAAAAGTGTTTTGTTTTCTCCTAATTTACTCATCCAAGTTCTTTTCCAATCTTCCAAAGTGTAGTGTTTGGTAGTTTTTTCAACACTCAAATCGTTTTCATCAAAATAAGCCGATTTAAAAGCATCAATTTTATTGAAAACCATAATCGTTGGTTTATCGGCACTTTTAATGTCTTGTAAAATTTGATTTACCGATGCAATATGATCTTCAAAGTCGGGATGCGAAATATCTACCACATGAAGTAACAAATCGGCTTCTCTCACTTCATCTAACGTGCTTTTAAACGACTCGACTAATTGGGTTGGAAGTTTTCTAATAAATCCAACTGTGTCGCTTAAAAGAAACGGTAAGTTCTTAATTACTGTTTTACGAACAGTTGTGTCTAAGGTTGCGAATAACTTATTTTCTACAAATACATCACTTTTTCCAACAGCATTCATTAAAGTTGATTTTCCAACATTGGTATAACCCACTAGAGCAACGCGAACCATTGCGCCACGATTACTTCGTTGTGTTGCCATTTGTTTGTCGATTACCTTGATTTTTTCTTTTAGTAAAGAGATTCTATCACGCACAATACGACGGTCGGTTTCAATTTCGGTTTCTCCAGGACCACGCATTCCAATTCCTCCTTTTTGACGTTCAAGGTGGGTCCACATACCGGTTAAACGAGGTAATAAATACTGGCATTGTGCTAATTCTACTTGTGTTCTTGCATACGAAGTTTCGGCACGTTGCGCGAAGATATCTAAGATAAGATTGGTTCTGTCTAAGACTTTACAATCTAATTCTTTGGTAATGTTTTTAGATTGTGAAGGCGTTAATTCATCATCAAAAATTACGGTTTTAATGTCGTTATCTTTGATAAAGTATTTGATTTCTTCTAATTTTCCAGTTCCTACAAATGTTTTCGGATTAGGTTTATCCATTTTTTGTGAAAAACGTTTGATAACGGTTCCACCAGCGGTAAATGTCAAAAATTCCAACTCGTCAAGATATTCGTTTAATTTATCTTCACTTTGGTTTTGAGTAACAATTCCTACTACTATTGATTTTTCAAAGTCAATAACTTCTTTCTCTAACATAATCGTTCTTTAAGAATACAAAGGTACAAAATAGCAAGCATAAAAAAAGCGACTCAAATAGAGTCGCTTTTAGAATTTTATTTAAAATGTAATTAGTTAATTACAATATTATCAATTTGCATAGTTGTAGTTGGACCAGAAGTTCCATTTCCAACATATTCAAACACGAAGAAACCATTTCCTGTAATACCAGCAGGGATGTTATAAACACCACTTGGTGTAAACGATGCAGGGTAACCACTTGGTAATCCTGGAGAAATTGTAAAGCTAGAAGTAATATCAACTAATGTTGCTGAAGTAATTTGGGTTCCAGGAACATAATTTGTTGTATAATATACTTTTAATACATTTCCGTTGTGGAAACCAGCATTTGTAGCAAAAGATAATGTATTTGCTGCTGTCATATTAACAGGAACAATAAATAATGATCTGTTTGCTTCAGGAGTTCCACCAAAAGAAGACATTTGGATGTAAGTATTTCCACTGAAGGTTTTTCTTTGCCAATATCTGCTTCCTACAGCTGCATCATTGATGTATTTTGGGAAAACTTGTTGATTAGTTGTTGTGTAAGACGTGAAAGGCTCGTTTAGAGTTGCATCATAAACAATTGCAGAACCTCCAATTGGTGGATATAAGTCAATTGCTAATCTAGGATTAGTCATGTTCACATCGTTTATAGTTCTAATCATAAATTGGTAATCACTGTTGTATTTTGTTAATACACCTCTGATTTTTCCGTTAAATGAAGGAACTGCATCTCCAGCAAATTTTGCATATTCACTAACTCTAACGATGATTTTGTTTCCAAACTCATCAGAAATTTCATGATTAGTTGCTCCACCAATACTATTTAAGGTTGCGTCATAGTATTTTTTACCTAATGAAGCATCTGTAAATTGCACACCATCAAACTCAATTAACATATTTAAATATTGGTCGTTTTTAGCAGCTGCAATAGTTAGGTCTTTTACAATAGCATTCTCGTTAACATCTTCACAAGATCTTAAGATAACGTCTTTGTATTCTACGCCTGAAATTCTACCTACACCACCTTCGTAAGAAGCACCAATAACCGTTGAACCATGTTGCTTGTTGAAATAAGTGTTTTTGTCTAATTTAATAGTAACTTTTCTACCTGGTTCAAACTCGTTGTACAAGTTGTAATTATCAACTGGCATACTAAAACCTCTTAATCCATCTAAAGACATCATAGAGATTGATTTGTAAAAGTTACCCCCTTCATCACTTGAAGTAACGTAAGCTTCAATGTAATCAGTTACACTGTTAGAAGTAGTGTATTGAACAGTTGTTGCAGTAGCAATACTTGTTATATCATTAACTTCTTTTGTTGCAGCAATGGTAACACAATCATTTGATAAATCTGGTGTTCCATAATCATCGCCATTTACACAACTTGTTAAAGTTGCTAAAATAGCTGTTGTTAATACTAATTTTAAATTTTTCATAGCTATTAATTTTTAGTAATCTTGATGTTATCTAATTGAAGAGTAGTTGTAACACCAGCTCTGCTTCCTGTATATTTGAATGCAATTCTAACATTGTCACTTTCAACATCGCTAATATCAATTGCGCCACTACTAACAAAAACATCATTAGTTGTTGGAGCAGTAAAAGTAAGTGGCGTCCAAGTTGCAGTAGCTATACCAGCTGTTGTTCCATCATAATCTGTAGAAATAAAAGCAGTTAATGGGTACCCATTTGCAAATCTTGTTTTTGTTGAAAACGATAAAGCTTCACCTGTAGTTGCAGTTAAGTCGATTGCTGGAGTAATTAACCAAGCCACATCGCTTGAACCTGTTGCAGAATAAAAAGATGAAAATTCAGCATAAATATTATCATCAAATGTTCTAGCGTGCCACAAGCGTGTACCTGCTGCATTATAATTTACCCATCCTTCTATAGCGATTGGCACTTCAACGGAACCACTTCCTGTAGGAATCGACTCAAATCCTGCATTAAACGCATAACTATACACGGTAGGGATAACATAATCATCATCTCCTACACAACTTGTTAAAGCACTTGTGGAAAGGGCTAACAAGAATAATGTTTTTAAAAAGTTTATTTTCATAATATTTTTTTTTAGAAGTTTATGTATAGGTTAACGAAGAATGTTCTTCCGTATCCGTAAAAATATTTTGGACCAAATGATGGTGAATTATAAGCTTGATCCGCTTGTAAATCAGGAAAGGTTGCTTTTCTTGATTGCTCAAATCCACCCGTTTTATATTTAGTATCAAAAACATTATTTACAGAAGCAAAAAACCCAACAGTATTTCTGTTTGCTTTACTTATTCTCCAAGATTTACCTCCTGTTAAATTAATTAATGCAAATCCATCAAATTTTTCTTGTTCTAAAATATCTCTTACTGTTTCTGGTGTAGCTCCAGAGTAGTTGTCTCCTGTTGCATCGTCAATGCTAAAATTATCAGTACGCATAATTTTAGAAATACTAATATAGCTATTTGATAAATAGTTTGCATTTGCTCCAATCCACCAGAAGTTAGGATCACGATATTCTAGACCAAACGAATATGCTTGTTGTGGCATACCTGGTTGGTGATAGTTTTTAAGATAAACAGTTCCAAAATCGGTTAATGGACTAGATCCTTGAGCTGCTAAAGCATCGTCACTTGTTTGAAGTTTTGCATTTCCTGAATAGATGTATTGACCATATGAAGCCGCAGCTGTTGCTTTTAATGTTGATGTAATTTGGTATTCTAAACCAAGTTCTGCACCCATATTTTGTTTTTGAATTCCAGTAGCAATTTCAGTAATGAAAGAATCTTCGTCACCATCAGCATCACTAACGTTTTCAGCATAGAAAAATGCAATTTCAGTTGCATCTTTAACTCTTGAGAAGAATCCAGTGATTCTTGCTTTGAATTTTGGCATTCTTAAGATGTAACTTGCATCTGCACTAACAATGTTTTCGCTAGTTAAATTTTCTGTAAATTCATTACTACGTCTTGCGTTGTAGAAACTGTTTCTTAAGTTAGGCGCTTTTGTTTGGTATAAACCATTGAAATCGAAGTAATTTCTTCCGTTTAATTTATAAGTTAAACCTCCTTTAAAACCAAAGTTTTCAAAAACTTCTGAAGCTCCTTTTCCATAAGAATTATTTGCATAATTACCACTTCTGTAAAGACCTTCTCTTTGATACTCTGTCCTAGAAAAGCTTTGTGCTAAATAAAAATCAAAAGAATCATAAGTAAATTTAAATTGTGTAAAACCATCAACTACGTTAGCTCGTAAGTTGTAGTTGTATCCTACCGTTCCACCTTCAGTAACTTGTTGGTTAGGATTATTTAAATCAAATTGACCATTGTCGCCAAGAAAGAAACGATCTACATTTAAAAAGTAATCACCACCTAATAAATCAGTAATAACTGCGTAATTATGCGATTTTACTTTTCTAAAATTCACACCTGCGTTAAAGTTGATGTTGTTAGATAATGAACTGTTTAATAACATATTTGCTGTTATTGTAGTGTCATCATTACGTTGTTCTGTTAAAGCGTATGCACTTTCACCAGTTGCAGTATTTTGATTTGCAATATACATTGCATTCCAATTAATTTGTGGATTTGATCTAAAGAATGCTGCTGCATTTTGTGCATCTAAGTTTTGAAATTGAGGAGTAATTCCATCATCTTCAAAAAGTTGATTTCCGTTTTGATCATATACAAAATCATTCCATAAATCTGGTTGATTTGCATAATAGCTAGGTAATTTTCTGTAATAAGTAGGGTCTGGATTGTTTCCAAGTGGATTTTCTAATCTTGAATTTGCAATACGACCTGTTTGATAAGCAATATTTGTATTTAAAGTAGTGCTTTCAGATAATTTCCAGTAGTGAGATAACATAACCATTGGTTCTTCTACATCTTTATCTCTAGAATTACGTTTTTTACCATTTTGCCATCCCCAATAAGAATTGTATTTAACTCCCATTAAGTCGGTAACTTCTTGAGTATTTGGTGAATTTTTACCTCTACTATTTTGTGCGTAGATTGAAGTTAAATTTAAACTATGTTTATCATTAATTTTTTTCTCAACACTTGCAAATAATGAGTTTGCACCGTAGTCAGTTCCTTCGAAATAACCTTCTTGAGCCCATCTTCTTGATGCAGAAATAACATAAGCCCATCCGTCTTTATTCATTCCAGAAGCGTGAGTTCCCATGGTTCTCCAGCTATAGTTAGTGTTTGTTCCTGAAAAAGAAATTCTTGTTCCAGGACGGTAAAAAGAAGCTCTAGTATTAATTTCCTGAGTTCCTAAAGCACTACCAAATGTATAATCAGATGGAGCAGAACCCATTGTAAATTCTTGATTTCTTGTTGCATCATTTAAACCACCCCAGTTACTCCATTGTGGTCTTCCATCATACAATTTATTCATAGAAATACCATTAATCATGGTAACTCCATATTCATTATCTAAACCTCTAATTCTAAAACGAGCTAATCCCCAGTTAAACGCTGCGGCTTGTTGATAAGTATCTCTTGTTGCTTGTAATAAGCCAGAAGTACTTTCAGATCCACTGTTGTCGTCTCCTAAGTCATTTTCTGTAATTGTAACTAAACTTAACTGTTGTTCTGAAGTAATGTCTTCTTCTAAAAGAATTACACCTAAGTCCAATGGTTCTCCATTGTTTGGTTCTAAAACAAATGTCTGTTGGTTGTATCCAGTAGATTTAACTACTAATACTTGTTCTCCAGCAGGAAGTGATTGAAATACAAAATTTCCGTCAAAATCAGTCAAGGCAGATTGATTAGTGCTTTGAATAGTTGCAACTACATTTTGTAATGGTTTTTGACTTTTAGCATCGATAACCTTACCTTTTAAGGCCGGATTTTGCTGTGCAAAAACAAAAACAGCTTGCAGCACTAGTAAAGTGCTCAATACAAGTTTTTTCATAAAGAATATTATTATTAATACTTATTTAACGTTAAGTAGTTTAAAACTTAACAGCCTGCAAATGTATAACTTTTAATAATATTATTTACCTTTGGCACCCAATTTGTAATAAACTTGATATTAATATAACATTCTTTTTATGAAAATTAAACATCTATTCTTGGTTTTAGCCGTAGTTTTTTCAGTAAACATGGGCTTTTCGCAGGATAAAAAATTTAAAGTACACACAGTTGCATTTTACAACTTTGAAAATCTATTTGACACTATTAATGATCCAGATACTTATGATGAAGAGTACACGCCAGTAAATGGATGGAATACTAAAAACTATAAAAAGAAATTAGATAACCTAAGTCGTGTTCTTATTGAATTAGGAACTAGCGAAGCTCAAAAAAACTCTCCAGTAATCATTGGTGCTTGCGAAATTGAAAACAGAAGAGTTTTAGAAGACTTAGTAAAACATCCTACTTTAATAAACAAAGGATATAAAGTAGTTCACTTTGATTCTCCAGATAAACGTGGAATAGATGTTGGATTTTTATATCAAGAAAAACATTTTCAACCAACTAGCTACATAAATGTTCCTTTATATGTTTATGAATCAGAATCTAATTCAGACAAAAAAAGTTCGAAAGAAGAAGAAAAAGAGGTTGAAGAAAATGTAAACTATGATAAAAAGACAAAAAGAATTTACACTCGTGACCAACTTTTAGTTACAGGTTTATTAGATGGTGAAGAAATCAATGTAATTGTAAACCACTGGCCATCACGTTCTGGAGGAGAAAAAAGAAGTAGCCCTTACCGTGAAGCTGCGGGTAGATTAAATAGAAAAATCATGGATTCTATCATCAAAATCAACCCAAATGCTAAGTTTATTACCATGGGAGATTTAAATGATGGAGCATACAATAAAAGCGTTAAGCAAGGTATTGGTGCTAAATTGAAAAAATCAGAATTAAAAGAACCAAGAGATGTTTATAACCCGTTTGAGCAAATGGCTAAAGACGGACATGCTTCATTGTTTTACAGAGATTCAGGTGATATTTTCGATCAAATTATGGTGAGTCAACAATTGGTTCCGGCAGATAATAACGATTACGGCTCATTTAAATATTGGAAAGCAGGTATTTACAACAAGCCTTTCTTAATCCAAAAAACTGGTCAGTACAAAGGATACCCACTTCGTAATCAAAACGGAGTTCCAGGATTCTCAGATCACTTCCCGGTTTATATTTATTTAGTGAAAGAAGTGAAGTAATATCATTCTTAATAATTTAATAAGGTTAGTTTGCAATAAAATGCAGCTAACCTTTTTTCTTTTTAGTAACTTTACGTTTTTAAATTGCAGAAGATGAAAATTAAAAAACCATTTAATCTAAATCAATGGATTGAAGAAAACCGACAGTTTTTGAAGCCACCGGTTGGAAACAAAACCATTTATGATGAAACTTCAGACGATTATATTGTTATGGTCGTGGGTGGACCCAATGCACGAAAAGACTATCACTACAACGAAACGGAAGAGTTGTTTTACCAATTAGAAGGTGAAATTACCATCTATGTTCAGGAAGATGGTGTAAAGAAAGCAATGAAATTAGGGCCAGGCGATATGTATTTGCATCCTGCCAAAGTACCACATTCACCTGCAAGAACTGCTGGTTCAGTGGGATTGGTAATCGAAAGAAAACGGGCAGGAAAAGGATTCAATGATGGTTTACTTTGGTTTTGCGACAATTGTAATCATAAATTACACGAAGTTTATTTCGAATTACACGATATTGAAAAAGACTTTTTGCCTCATTTTAGTACGTTCTACAATTCGGAAGAAAAAAGAACATGTAAAAAATGTGGTACAGTAATGGAAACCAATCCTAAGTTTACAAAAAAATAATACTGTAACACAAAGTTTCACAAAGGTTTTTCACAATGTCTCACAAAGAAATCCGTGAAAATCTGCGAAATCTGTGGCAATAAATAACACCAAGAATAAACCCTTGAGTCTTTCGTGCATTCATTGTGTTCCTTGTGGTTAAAAAATATATTTTCTATCTTTGAAAAAAATTTAACAAAAATCGAATAAAAAGTTATAAAATGATATCTGAAGCAGCAATTCAATTTGGTATGCAAGAAGCTTTGCAACAATTAGGCATTAAAGAAATTAACGAAGGTACTTCTACTGGAACCAAGTGGTTTTCTAACGGAAAAATCATCGAATCATATTCACCAGCAACAGGAGATTTGATTGGAAAAGTAAAATCTTCAACAAAAGAAGATTACGAAACAGCTATGAGTGCTGCAGAAGAAGCTTTCAAAACATGGCGTTTGGTTCCAGCTCCAAAAAGAGGGGAAATCGTGCGTCAAATGGGAGAAGAATTACGTAAACACAAAGAAGCATTAGGAAAATTAGTGTCTTTTGAAATGGGTAAATCGTATCAAGAAGGTCTTGGAGAAGTTCAGGAAATGATTGACATCTGTGATTTCGCAGTAGGTTTATCACGTCAATTACACGGATTAACCATGCATTCAGAGCGTCCAATGCACAGAATGTATGAGCAATGGCATCCGTTTGGAATTGTTGGAATCATTTCTGCTTTCAACTTCCCAGTAGCAGTTTGGTCTTGGAACACGATGTTAGCATGGATTTGTGGTGACGTTTGTATTTGGAAACCAAGTTCAAAAACGCCTTTATGTGGTGTGGCTTGTCAAAACATCATTCAAACGGTATTAGAAAGAAACAATTTACCAGAAGGAATCAGTTGTTTAGTGGTTGGTAACGAGTCGGGTGATTTAATCAATAACGACAAACGTATTCCATTAGTATCGTTTACAGGTTCTACAAGAATTGGTCGTCACGTATCAAAAACTGTGGCAGAACGTTTTGGAAACACGATCTTAGAATTAGGAGGAAACAACGCTATCATCGTTTCTAAAGAAGCGGATTTATCAATGGTATTGGTAGGAGCGGTTTTTGGAGCGGTAGGAACAGCAGGTCAACGTTGTACTTCAACTCGTAGATTAATTGTTCACGAAAGTGTTTACGATAAAACATTAGACGTTTTAGCTAAAGCTTATGCACAGTTAAAAATTGGAAATCCATTAGACGCTAACAATCACGTAGGTCCACTTATTGATAAAGGTGCGGTTCAAGATTACTTAAACGCTATCGAAAAAGCAAAAGCAGAAGGCGGAAGAGTTATTGTAGAAGGTGGTGTTTTAGAAGGAAAAGGATACGAAAGCGGTTGTTATGTAAAACCATGTATTATTGAAGCGAAAAACGAGTTCGAAATCGTACAACACGAAACTTTTGCTCCAGTATTATACGTAATGAAATACAGCACGATTGAAGAAGCTATCGAAATGCAAAATGCAGTTCCTCAAGGATTATCTTCTTCTATCTTTACTAACAACATGAGAGAAATGGAGTTATTCCTTTCTGCTGCGGGTTCTGATTGTGGTATTGCTAACGTAAACATTGGAACTTCTGGTGCTGAAATTGGTGGTGCTTTTGGTGGTGAAAAAGAAACAGGTGGTGGCCGTGAATCAGGTTCTGATGCATGGAAAGCCTACATGAGAAGACAAACGAATACGATCAACTACGGAACAGCGTTACCATTGGCTCAAGGTATTAAGTTTGATTTCTAAAATATAAGTGATTAGTAAAAAGTAATTAGTGATTAGTTACTTTTGGATAAAGAGAAGCCCTGTGAAATTTCATTTTTGCAGGGTTTTGTTTTACTATGTGGGCACGGAATGCAATTTTGCATTATCAGTATTTTACACTTAAACGTCATTTTTTACGACATAAACCCCAAATATGACGTTAATGATGTCAAATATGACGTTCTAAACGTCAAACTTGACGCAGTTTTACTTCGTATATGACGTTCTTAATGTCAAATATGGCGTTATAAACATCAAACTTGACCTTACCTACCTTATTTTTGACATTTTCCAAATTAATTTTCTAATAATGATAATTAGTTGTTGATAATCAACCAAAAACAGATAGCGCGGAATTGTATTCCGTGCTCACAATCCACTTCAAAACAAAGCTACTGAAATAATTTTTACAAAAAAGTCAAACCAATTCTCTTATTTAGCCCAATTTCAAAGATTCGAATTAGTGTAGAAAGTTGGATATTTCCTTTTCCGTTTTCTAATTTTGAAATATAACTTTTTTTAGTTCCTGTTTTTTCAGCTAATTGCTCTTGGGTTAGTTTAGCTTCTTTGCGAGCTTCTTTTAGCATTTCGCTAATAATGAACATTTGCGAGTTCTCTTCATATTTGTTACGGCTTTCGGTGCCTATTTTGCCGTGTTCTGCCTCAATTAATTCGTCAAATGATTTTATGTTTTCGTAATTTTTCATCTTATTTGTTTTTTTGTTCAAAATAGTTCTGCATCAAACGCAATGCCTTTTCTAATTCTCCTTTGGGTGTTTTTTGTGTTTTCTTTTGAAAGCCATTAAATAAAACCACCAATTTACCTTCATCAAAACAGCAAAATAACCTGTAAATATTTGATTTGTGTTCTATTCTTATTTCATAAAGACCATCTTTACCCGTTAAATGTTTTAGAAATTTCTCAGGAACGCGATCCACTTGTTTAATTAATTCTAAAACATATAAAATCTTAGTTTTTACCTTTTCATCTTGGTTTTGGTAAAAGCTAATAAAGTGATGTTCATGAAAAATAATTTTTCTAATCATATCGCAAAGTTATCTTAAAAGTTAACATTTTCCAAATTAATTTTCTAATAACGATAATTAGTTGTTGATAATCAAACAAAAACCCCACAAATCAAATTTGCAGGGTTTTCTATTATCACATTGCCACATCGGCACATTAAAAACTACTTCGTTTTCTTCACGTACTGTGTCAAAATATAAATACTTTGGTTTTCCACTCTACCTTCAATAAGGTTAGCGTCGTCCCAAACTAATTTAATGTTGTGTACGGCAGCTCCACGCTTTGCGGTAAAAGTAGCACCTTTTACATCTAAATCTTTAATCAACACTACCGAATCGCCATCTTGTAAAATAACGCCGTTACTGTCTTTATGTACAATTTTGTTTTCGTCTTCTTCTGCGCCTTCATCCGTTGCTTTTGCCCATTCTAAGGCTTCTTCGTCTAGGTACATCATGTCAAGCAAATCGTTATTTTTCAAACGGGCTAACATACGCCAAGATAAAATTTGAACTGGTAAATGCTCGTTCCACATACTTTCTGATAATCCTCTCCAATCGTTTTCATTCATGGTTTCTGGATTTTCAATTTGGTCTTTTAAATGTTTTGCAACCAAAACTGAATGTTCTAAGCTTTCTGCAGTGTGAGGTGGTAACGTATACACAACTAAATCATGTTCGGCACCACTAATTTCGCAAACTGAACCACTGCGGTCTTTCAGTTTTTTTTCTATTACACTCATTTTGAATGGATTTTACGTAAATAAATAATTTGAAGCAAAGGTATAAATTGTAACAAAACAGCATAAAAAAAAGCAACTTTTTTAAGGAGTTGCTTTAAAATAAATTCAAACACTGGTTTACAGATTAAAACTTGCGCCAATAGACAAGTTAAACTGATTGTTATATTTTTCGAATCCTCTTGGATCATTATCGTAATGTGCTATTGGAAACTGAATTTCAGAGTACACTCCGAAACCATCGGTAATAAAATAACGAGCGCCTAAATGAGCACCAAAGTTTTTAATTCCGATATTTAATCCAGGATAGATATCCACTTTTTTCTCAATTCCAAAAATATCCGCAATGTTGGCACTAAAACGGGCTCTTAAATCAAAACGATCGTCAAAATTTGGTTTTTCGCCAGCAACTTCTTCAATTCCTAATAAGTATAAAGAGGTAAAACCAAACGACATATTTGTTCCGATTCCTCTATCATACGTAGCAATTACACCTGTTCCTTTTTCCTGAATGTTGGCTCCTACTTGAAATTTAGTATCTCCTTTTCCTTTAAAAACTTGCGCATTTGACATTTGAACTGCGGCTAATAAACAAATTACTGCTAAAATTTTTTTCATCGTATTAAAATTAAAATTGAGTACAAATATAGGAATAAATTAATTCCTACCTTTTTCGGTTGGATATAACTCTGGTAATGAATCACTTTGCCAAAATTCTTTTGTATTAACATCCATAATAGTTAATTTACCTTTGAATGCTGCACCAGTATCCACATTCCAAACACAAGCTTTATTAACGGGAATCGTTTCGTTTATTTTTGTTACGGGTGTATGTCCAATGTAAATTTCTTTGTAGATATTGAGTCGATTAGGATAGGTGATGGCTTCTTTTGAAAGACTAGGATCAAGTGCTAAAGCGGTTTCCCAAAGCGTTCTGTCCCAATAAAAAAGAGGTTTAAAATATTCGTATTCTACTCCTTTCATATTGGTAAAACCGGCATGAATAAACAATCGGTTTTCATCATCTAAATAATAATCTTGTAACGATTTTAAGAAATCTATGTGTTTTTCTTTGGTTACCGAGTTAATGTTTTGATATGATTTTACAGTAGCTTCACCCCCATGTTGAAACCACAATTTTTCATCAATATTTTCGTTATTACCTAATAACCAGTCTAATAATAGTTCGTCGTGATTACCACGAATAAAAACACAAGGTTGTTTTTTTTGTAATTCTATTAAAAAATCTAAAACCGCAGGCGATTCGCTCCAGCCATCTACAAAATCACCTAAAAAAATTAAAATGTCTTTTTGGGTAACGTTAGCTCTTTCTAAAACTTGGTGAATTGCTTTTAATCCACCATGAACATCTCCAAGTACGAATTTTCTCATAATTAAACCTAATTTGACTCAAATTTTAGAAAAATATGCAGAAAAACTACAGCAATTAATCTTAAAGGAGTCTCTAATTTTGTATCAGAAGTTAATAAACCCATTTTAAACAAATAAACAAACCCTTTAAAAATCAAAACATTATGAAAAATTCATTAAAATTATTCGCTTTAACATTAGTAGGGATTACTTTTTTTTCATGTACAACAGATGAGTACGATGTTGCACTTGAAGAAAGTGTAAAAGTAACAGAAAATATTCATAACGCCCAATTTAGAGAAGGAGATGAAGCGGCTAAGGATGAAGAAGTAGTTGTGGTTCCAGATACATTAGCAAGAGAAGCTGATGGAACACCAATCGTAATAATAATTAGAAAAGATTAATTTTAAAATTTTTAATATATGAAAACAATATTTATGTTAATAGTAAGCTCAATTTTTTTGTCAACGGTGTCAAATAAGATTGAGAAGGATTCAATAGAGAAGGTAATGACCTATAAAATTCAAAAAACAGAAAAAATTAAAATTGAAAGTGCAACGATAAGTACTAGAACACCTATAATTATATTAAAAAAAGATTAATTATTATCTTTAAATACTATTTTTGTTGGTAAGCAAATCTTTTTAATTGAAACACCTTGTTATTTTATTTGGTCTCTTTTTTCTCATAGGATGTAATCCTAAAGAGAACAAACCTAATATTCAAAAGAAATTAAATTTATATTATGAAAAAAGCGCAGATGTCAATTTAGATAAAGCATCACGTTTGAAATTTATTGATTCAATTGAGGTCTTAGTTGAAAATAATGAAGAAAATGATTCAATTAAAATAAAGAATTATTTTAAAATTGCTAATCGCTATTTTGGAGTTTTAGAGTATGAGAAGTATGTAGATGTAACTAATAAAATTTTACAAATTTCTAAATCTAATAATGATTCATTAAATATTGCTAAGGCAGAATATTATTTAGGAGATTATTATTTTTCTACATCAAAAAATGATAGCGCATACTATTATTATTTAGAAGCAGAAAAGAAATATGAAAATTTAAATGATAAAACAAATTTAGCAAGTACAAAATTACATAAGGCTTATATTTTATCTTATGAAAAAGATTTTATAGGAAGTGAAACAGAAACTGTTAAAGTCTTAAATATTGCAAATGAAATTAATGATCAAGAATTAATTTATGAATGTTTTGTAAATCTAGGACTTTCATTATCTGGATTAGGAAATTATGAAAAAGCGTTAGAATATCATCAAAAATCTCTATCTCAAATTAAGAATATAAAAAATGAAAATTATAAGCCTATTTTACAAGCACAAGCAATAAATAATATCGGTTTTGTATATTTAAATTTAGGAAAATTTAAAGAAGCGGGTGAAATTTTTGCTGAAGGATTGAAAATAAAGAATCTTATAGAAATACAACCTGTTTTATATATTTCTTTAGTTGATAATTATTCCTATTCTCGTTTCAAGATTAATAAAAATGAAGGACTTAGTGGTTTTATAACAGCATTAGAAATTGGTGATAAAATCAATGATATTTACAGTAAAATAAATATTAGGATTCACCTTGTTGAATACTTCTTATCTAAAAAAGATACAGTTAAAGCGCTTCAATATAATGAAGAAGCTAATCAATTAGCAAAAGAGTCGAAGTATAACAAAGAAGTCTTACAAACACTTGATTTTTACACGCAATTAAAACCTAAAGAAGGACTAAAATACGCTAAAGAATACATAAAACTTAGCGACAGCTTACAACACCAAGAACGATTAAGCCGTAATAAATTAGCCCGAATTGAATTTGAAACTGACGAAATCATTGTAGAAAAAGAAGCCATTTCTAATAGGTTTCGAATTATTTTAATTTCATCATTACTTATAATTTCTTTTGGTATACTGTTCTATATTATCCTTTATCAGCGAAGTAAACACAAAGAATTGCTTTTTAATCAAGAGCAACAAAAAGCCAATGAAGAGATTTATAAATTAATGCTTGATAAACAAGACGAGTTAGAGGAAGCCAAAAAGAAAGAAAAATTGAGAATTTCACAAGATCTTCACGATAATATTTTGAATAAATTGGCGGGAATTCGATTTAATTTATTTGCATTAACCCAAAAACCAGATGAAACCGTTATAAAACGAAGTATCGAATATATCGACAAAATTCAGAATGTGGAAAACGAAATACGAACAGTTGCTCATGAACTACATTTTGAATCATTTCTTAATAAAGGAAATTACAGAAGCATTTTAGAGCAATTGATTCAGAATCAAAAAGAAACCTATCAAACAAAATGCGAATGCTCAATTGCGCCGGATGAAACGATTGAAACAATTTCGGCATTAATAAAAATGAATGTTTATAGAATTATTCAAGAAACATTAAACAATATTAATAAGCACGCAAATGCTACTTTAATTTCGTTAAGTTTATATATTGATGAAGGTTTTTTATATTTGTCAATAAAGGATGATGGAGTTGGTTTTAAAGTTTCAAAAACCAAATCAGGAATTGGACTAAAAAATATAGAAAGTAGAACAGAATCTATAAACGGACGATTAAAAATTTCATCTGAAATTAATAAAGGAACTAAAGTGTCTTTAAAAGTTAAATTATAAAAAGTAAGATTTTGGAAAATAAAAAGCTAAGTATTTTAATGATTGACGATCATCCTTCCATGATAGAGGGCTATAAAAGTATTCTTTCTTTTAACGATTTGGATTGTGAAATTGAAGTTACACCAGCTTATAATTGCGAAAGTGCTTATTATTTAATTACTGAAAATCAAAATGTATCCGCTTATGATGCAGCGTTTATTGATCTGAGTTTACCTGCTTTTCCTGAACAAAAAGTTTATTCTGGACATGATTTAGCAAGATTAGTTAGAAATTATATGCCTACTACAAAAATTATAATTCTAACATCGCACATTGAAGCCTTTTTATTATACAAAATTCATAGAGAAATTGAGCCCGAAGGATTCTTAGTTAAAAGTGATTTTTCGTCTCAAGAACTTTTAACTGCTTTCAACCAAATTATGATGGGCAATAAGTATAAAAGTCGTACGGTACAACAAAATATTAATGAGTTAATGGCAAATGAATTTTTGTTAGATGAATATTATCAACAAATTATAACTCTTTTAGCACAAGGCATAAAAACCAAAAATATGCCAGAACACATCAATATTACGTTAAGTGCAATAGATAAAAGAAAAGCTCATATAAAAGAGTTTTTTAACATAGAAAAGGGTTCTGACGAAGACATTATTAAAGAAGCAAAAAAAAGAGGCTTGATATAAAATTTTAACAAAATGTGCAGAAAAACTACAGCAACCCATTTAAAGAGCGTCCTTACCTTTACATTGTAATTAAAATAATAAAAAGGATGAAACTATATACTAAAATCTTGCTGTTTTTGTTGTTTCTGAGTTTGGTTTGGCTTTACACTGTAGCCGATTTAACATACAACACATTATTCTTTGAAAGTAGTACATTTTTATCTAAATGTATAGGATATCATGCACAATTTGAATTAATTTACATTTTGGGAGTTTTTCTTTTTGTGTCTTACTTAGCATTAATACTTTTTATAAAAAATAAAAAATTGTACTAGTCGTATTTCATTTTTCTTAAAATTCGCATTACTTCTTTAAAAGACACGTAAATTAAAGGGTTTTCAAGTAATTTTAAGTACGGTTTTGAATCAATTAATTTTTGCTTTGCTTCATCAAAACCATTCAAATAGCAAATCATCATAATGTGAGGTAAGTTCTCCAAATCTCTTTTTTCAGAATCCTGCAAAGGCAATCCTTTTTGAAGTTTTCCTATTATTACCAAATTAGAATTGTAAATGTGATGCAACATCTTTCGGTTGTATTGCGGTGGTTCAAACAACATTTCCGAATTCATTTTGTAATAGCCATTATCAAAAAAACTTAGTGTAACTTTTTCAAACGGATAGTAGCTGGTTTTATCATTTAATCCAAGTGAAATGTATTCGGTAATAGAAAACGTGCTATCATCATAATCAATACTTACTTCATCTAAAGCCGAATAAAACAATTTTACTTGTTCGTTTACTAACTCAATATCTACTCTCGAATAATATACTTTATCCCGAACTTTTTTCTTATTTCCGGCCCAACAAACCACAAATAATTCTTTGAAAACCTTGTATTTAGAAGGCAAATCTTTATGGCGATTATTGATGAAATCTAAAACGCTTTCTAACGTGTGTTCAATACTATTTCGAGAGCTGTTTTCAATACTAATAACTGTTTCTACATTCTGTTTCGAATACGGAATTTTCTCAGTCGTAGGCGAAGTATTACTGCCTTTTCTAACAAAATAAGTATTTGCTTCAATAGTGTGAATGCCTTTTTTGAAGTATGAATTTTTTGATTTTGGTTTAATCGTAACTAAACCTACTACTTTGTCTTTTGGAAGATTTGGAAAAGGCACATTTTCGTACTGAATTTTAGGTGGATTTTCCAAAAAAGCATTCACCAAATTCTGAATTCGACTATCATCAAAAAAATCATCCCCAACGATTTCATTGGTTTCATCTTCCACACCCACCACAATATAAGAATTGTTACTCGGATTAGAATTGGAAAGCGCACAAATGTGTTTTAAAAACTTGGCTTTTCCTTCTTTGGTGTGTAAATTCAATTGGCGCTTCTTATCATAAAAACTGTTCTCATCATGATGAGCTAAAATGTTTTTGATAAGAAGGCGCTTGTTTATCATATTTTTAGTGATTAGTCACTAGTTACTAATCACTTTTTTAAGGTACTTTATTTCCCATACTTTCTGTCCAGATAGCAAACCAATCTTGCTTATCTAAAACTAACGATTTTGCTTTCATTAATTGTTGAATTCTTCCTGAATTAACCGTTCCGGCAACAGGAGAAATTCCAGCAGGATGTTGCATAATCCAAGCCAATAAAATAATATCAGAACCCATGTGGTATTTTTCAACCAACTTAGCCAAAAGTTGACGTAATCTAAAAGTTTGGTCTGTATTTTCCCTAAAAACGGTTCCTAATGGATTCCATGCCATCGGTTTGATATTGTGGATTTGCATGTAATCAAAACTTCCATCTAACATAGCTTCATGATGCGTTGCCGAAAACTGCACTTGATTAAATGAAATTTCGGTTTTTTGACGCAAAAGTTCTGTTTGAAAAGGTGTAAAATTTGAAACACCAAAAGATAGAATTTTTCCATCTGCTTTTAATTTTGAAACCGCTTCAGCAATTTCATCAGCTTGCATTAATGGACTTGGACGGTGAAGTAAAAAAACATCCAAATAATCGGTTTGTAGATTTTTTAATGAATTTTCGGCTGACCAAATAATATAATCTTTTGAATATTCGTAGTGTTTAATAGTATTATTAGGTCGGTTTTCAGAAGTATATTGAATTCCGCATTTAGTAATTAATTGAATTTTTTTGCGATCGATTTTACTTTCAGAAAGCGCTTTTCCAAATGAAGCTTCAGTGGTATAACCTCCATAAATATCGGCATGATCAAAAGTAGTAATTCCGTTTTCTATGAATAAATTAATTAAGTGAGTAAACTCATTGGTATTTAGGTTTTTATCCCAAACACCCCAATTCATAACTCCTGCAATAATAGGGGATAATTGTACTGACATATTTGTTGTGTTTTTAATTTTTTCTTAAAATTATAAAATAGAATCATAAAACACTCATAAAATCAACCTTTTTTATGCATTTTTAACGCAATGTTAACAACTTAAAACCAAAAAAAAATTCAATTTGCAGTGTTAAAAAATGTTGTTAATTTCACACCGCCAAATACAATCATAAAATGGAAGAAAATACATCAACCTTAGACATTAGAGCAATTAATGAAAAGATTGAAAGAGAAAGTGCTTTTATAGACTTACTTACAATGGAAATGAATAAGGTAATCGTAGGTCAAAAACAAATGGTCGAGCGATTATTAATAGGTTTATTAGGTCAAGGACATATTTTACTTGAAGGAGTTCCTGGATTAGCAAAAACCTTAGCAATTAATACGCTTTCTCAAGCCGTTCACGGTTCGTTTAGCCGTATTCAGTTTACACCCGATTTATTGCCTGCCGATGTGGTAGGAACCATGATTTACAATATCAAACAAAACGACTTTACCATTCGTAAAGGACCAATTTTCGCGAACTTTATATTAGCGGATGAGATTAATCGTGCTCCAGCAAAAGTGCAATCGGCTTTGTTAGAAGCCATGCAAGAAAAGCAAGTGACTATTGGAGACGAAACGTTTAAGTTAGACAAACCATTCTTAGTAATGGCAACTCAAAACCCTGTTGACCAAGAAGGGACTTATCCATTACCAGAAGCACAAGTTGACCGTTTCATGTTAAAAGTGGTTATCGATTATCCAAAAATGGAAGACGAGCGCTTAGTTATTCGTCAAAATTTAAAAGGCGCTTTCGAAAAAGTAAACCAAGTGGTTTCGTTAGAGCAAATTTTAAGAGCGCAAGAAGCTGTTCGTGAAGTATACATGGACGAGAAAATCGAGAAATACATCTTAGATTTAATTTTCGCAACGCGTTATCCAGAAAAATATAAATTAGAAAGTCTAAAACCATTAATCAGTTTTGGAGCTTCGCCTCGTGGAAGTATCAACTTAGCAACAGCTGCTAAATGTTACGCTTTCATCAAACGAAGAGGTTATGTAATTCCAGAAGATGTTCGTGCAGTTGTGTACGATGTATTACGTCACAGAATCGGAATCACATACGAAGCAGAAGCTGAAAATGTAACCACAGAAGACATTATCAGCAAAATTGTAAACGAAGTTGAAGTGCCTTAATTTTTTGTTTCAAGTTTAAAGTTTCAAGTTAAAGAAACCTGAAACAAAGAAAACCTGAAACCTGAAACAAAATAAAAATGGATACCAAAGAAATTCTAAAAAAAGTTCGAAAAATTGAAATCAAAACCCGAAGATTGAGTGATCATATCTTTTCGGGAGAATATCATACGTCTTTTAAAGGACGCGGGATGACGTTTTCTGAAGTGCGCCAATACCAATACGGTGACGACGTAAGAGCTATCGATTGGAATGTAACCGCACGCTACAACGAACCTTTTGTAAAGGTATTTGAAGAAGAACGCGAATTAACCATGATGTTGATGGTGGATATTTCGGGATCGGAAAGTTTTGGTACAAAAAATCAGTTAAAACGAGATATGGTTACCGAAATTGCAGCAACCTTAGCTTTTTCAGCTACTCAAAATAATGATAAAATTGGTTTGCTTTTATTTTCGGACCAAATCGAATTGTTTATTCCACCTAAAAAAGGAAAATCGCATGTTTTACGAATCATTCGCGAGTTAATCGAATTCGAATCGAAAAGCAAAAAAACCGATTTATCGCAAGCTTTGAAATATTTGTCAAGCGTTTTGAAAAAGAAAGCCATCGTGTTTTTAATTTCCGATTTCATGGTAAAAGATTATGAGCACACGCTGAAAATCGCTTCAAAACGTCATGATGTGACTGGAATAAGAGTGTTTGACCAAAGAGAAGAAAGTATTCCAAATATTGGTATTGTAAATATGTTAGATGCCGAAACAGGCGAAACGCTTTTAGTTGATACCACGTCAAAAAAAGTGCGAATGGATTACGAAAAATACTATCGTGAAAACGTAAATTATTTCAAAGATATTTTTTCAAAATGTGGAGCAGGAACGATTAGTTCTAGAGTGGACGAAAGCTATGTAACCAAATTATTAGGTTATTTTAAAGCGCGTAATTAAGAAAAATGAAAAAGAAACTTTACTTATATATTGCTTTATTATTCGGATTTTTGGGTTTTGCCCAACAAATCTCGTCTTCTATTGACTCAACTCAAATTAAAATTGGATCGCAATTCAATTTAACCATCAAAGCAAAAGTAAACGAAAAAGATAAAGTCGTTTTTCCAGATGGAAAGTTTTTTGGTGCTTTGGAAATATTAGAATCATACCCAATTGATACCTTAAAGAATGACAACCAATACGAATTAATCAAAAAGTACGGGTTAACCCAATTTGATTCGGGACGCTATGTGATTCCGAAATTATTGGTAAAAATCAATCAGAAAGAATTCCGTACCGATTCGCTTTCGATTTTAGTCAACGATGTAAAAGTTGATACCACAAAACAACAAATGTACGACATCAAAGACATCATCGCTACCGAAGAAAAACCGATGAGCGAATGGTGGAAACTGTTGATTTTACTGCTATTGATTATCGCTTCTGGATTTGCATCGTATTTCATCATCAAGCGATTACAAAAAGACAAGGAACAAAAAGAAGAATTTTTCGCTTCGCCAATTGAAAAAGCGATTGCGTATCTTCAAAATTTAGATAAAAAACAATTGGTACAACGCGGTGATGTTAAAGAATATTATTCTGAAATGACTGATATCACAAGAACGTATATCGAAGAATCCATCCATATTCCAGCAATGGAAAGTACTTCGAGTGAGTTAATGGAAGCGTTGAAAAAAGCGATTGCCGACAAAAAAATGTTTGTCAATCGTGAAGAATTAGATAAGTTCAAGAAAGTTTTAGAAAATTCCGATTTGGTGAAATTTGCTAAATCGCAACCTTTACCATTCGAAATTGAAACCGATAAAAAAATCATCGATAAATTCTTGTTGGTAATTGATAAAGCTTTACCTAGAACCGAAGATCAAGCTGCAATTTTATTTGCTGAAGAAGTTCGTAAGAAAGAAATGCAAAAGCAAAAAGCAAAACGTTTAGCGCTTTCAGCCGGAATTTCAGCCTTTTTATTGGTTGCTTCTGTTGTAATTTTCACTTACACGATAGGATTTGATTTTGTGAAAGACAGTTATTTGGGATATTCTACCAAAGAATTGTTGGAAAAAGAATGGATTACTTCCGAATATGGAGAACCTGCTATCATTATTTCATCGCCAAAAGTTTTAAAACGAACTATAGATGAGAAAATTCAAAACAATCTTCCAGAAAACGTAAAATCAACTAGTCGTTTTGCGTATGGAAATATTACAGATGATTTCTCGATTGTTTTAATTACAACCGCTTACAAAGATACTACGAAGATAGATTTAGATTTAGCATTGGAAGCCGATTTGAAAGAATTAGAAAAGTTTGGAGCTAAAAATATCATAGTAAAAACTGGCGAATTTGAAAATGTAAAAGGTCTTTCAGGTAAAAAAGCCTATGGAACATTCACGGCTTTGGACCCTGAAAGCGAAGAAGATATAAAAATGCAGTACGACATTATGGTGTTGTCGCAACCGGGTGGCGCTCAAGAATTTTTCTTTATGTATAGAGAAGAAGATAAGCATGCCATGGAGATTATAGAGAAAATTCAGAATTCAATTGAACTAAGAAAAGCCAAGAAATAATGGGAAAAGTTACCTTTTTAAATCCGGAATTTTTGTGGTTCTTTTTGGTTTTACCAATTGCAATAGGCTGGCTGTTTTATAAAAGAAATCAACTTTCGGCAACGGTAAAAATGAGTTCATTAGAACCATTCAAGCAAAACCGAACGTTCTTAGCCAAAGCAAAACCATTTTTATATGTGTTGAGAATTTTAGCTTTGAGTTCGATAATCATTGCATTAGCAAGACCAAGAAGTGTTGACGTAACTTCAAAATCGAAAACCACAAAAGGTATCGATATTGTAATGGCAATAGACGTTTCGAGTAGTATGTTGGCAAACGATTTAAAACCAAATCGCTTAGAAGCTTTGAAAAAAGTAGCTTCAATATTTGTGCAAGATAGAATTAACGATAGAATCGGATTGGTAGTTTATGCAGGCGAAAGTTATACGAGAACACCAGTAACTTCAGATAAGACTATTATTTTACAATCGTTAAAAACTATTGAGTATGATGATTCCATTATTGCTGATGGAACCGGAATAGGTGTTGGTTTAGCAACCGCAATCAACCGAATTAAAGACAGTAAAGCGAAAAGCAGAATCATCATTTTATTGACAGATGGTGTAAACAATTCTGGAACCATCGATCCTAGAACCGCTTCTGAAATCGCAAAAGAATACGGCATAAAAGTATATACCATCGGAATAGGAACAAACGGTCAAGCGATGTTTCCTGTCGCAAAAGATGCGAATGGTAAATTGGTTTTTAGAAAAATGCCTGTAGAAATTGATGAAAGCTTAATGAAAGAAATTGCGAAAGCTACCGATGCAAAGTATTTTAGAGCCACATCAAACAAAAAATTACAAGCCATTTACAACGAAATTAACAAGTTAGAAACCACAGAAATTGACGAGAAGAAATTCTATAATTATGACGAAAAATACAAACCTTTCGTATTGATTGCATTTGTATTGTTAGGTGTTGAGGTGTTATTACGAAATTCAGTTTTTAGAGGAATCGTTTAGAAAGAAAAACAATGTTTGAATTAGAAAGTCCAATATATTTTTACTTATTAGCACTATTACCCATAATAGTGGCACTTTTTCTATTCAATTTGTTTTGGAAAAGAAAAAGACAAGCCGTTTTTGCCGATTTGGAATTGTTTAACCAATTAGCACCTGAGAAATCTAGCTTTAAACCGGCTTTGAAATTAGGTGTTTTATTATTGGCATTAACGTGTATAATTATTGCTTTGGTTAACCCAAAAATGGGAACGAAGATGGAAACCGTAAAACGTCAAGGTATTGATATTGTGTTTGCAGTCGACATTTCAAAAAGTATGCTGGCTGAAGACGTAGCGCCAAATCGATTAGAAAAAACCAAGCAAATCGTTTCGCAAATCATCAATCAATTAGGAAATGACCGTGTTGGAATCGTGGGTTATGCCGGAAGTGCTTACCCAGTTTTACCAATGACAACCGATTATAGCATTGCTAAAATGTATTTGCAAAGTATGAATACCAATATGGTTTCTTCGCAAGGAACGGCTTTTAATGATGCAATTCAATTGGCGGTTGATTTCTTTGATGTGAAAGATACTAGTAAGTTGATTATTCTAATTTCCGATGGAGAAGATCACGGAGAAGGAGCGGATGATGCAGTTGAAATGGCAAAAAAGAAAGGCGTTCGTATTTTAACTATTGGTGTGGGAACTGAAAAAGGCGCTCCAATTCCTTTACGAGATGATAAAGGAACAATAGTTTCATATAAAAAAGACCAAGAAGGTCAAACGGTTACAACAAAATTATATCCTGAAGTTTTAAAAAATATTGCAGATAAAACTAAATCGAAATACATTATTGGCACATCTACAAAAGATGTGGTAGAAGAAGTGAAAAAATCTTTAGATAAAATCGAAAAATCAGAATTCGAATCGCAACAAATTGCCGATTTTGAATCGCAATACCAATGGTTTTTAGCTTTAGGATTTTTGTTATTATTGGTAGATATTTTCCTTTTGGAGAAAAAAACAGCATGGGTGCAAAAGTTGAACTTATTTAATGAAAAGAAACATGCGTAAGATAGTTTACATATTACTATTATTGAATTGCATCTCGCTTTTCAGTCAAGAAAAAGATAAAAATTTATACAACGGAAATCAATCGTTTTCCGAAAAAAAATACGTGGATGCCGAAGCTGATTATAGGGTAACGGAATCAAAAAAATCACCTAAAAAAGCCGTTGCAGGATACAATTTAGGAAATAGCATTTATCGCCAAAATCAGCAAGGCGAAGCACAAATCAAATACATTCAAGCCTTAGAAGCAGCTAAAACGAAAACTGAAAAACACCGAATATATCATAATTTAGGTAACACTTTCATGCTAGAAAAAAAATATGATTTAGCAGCAGATGCCTACAAAAACGCACTTCGAAATAATCCAAACGACGAAGAAACACGTTACAATTACGCTTTAGCCAAAAGAAAGAAAAAAGATAATCCACCTCCTAAAGACAACAAAAAAGATAATAAAGGTGGTGGCGGTCAAGACAACAAGCCTCAGCCAAAAGATAAAGACAACAAAAACGACAAAGGAAACGACAAAAAAGATTCTGATAAAGACAATCAGAACAACAAAGATAAACAAGGTGATAACCAACAAGGCAAGGGAGACGGAGAGAAAAAAGAAGATAAAAACGAAAACCCAAAACCAAGCGGCGCCGACAAACAACGCATCGATAATATTTTAGATGCGGTTAATAATGCAGAGAAGAAAGTTCAGGACAAAGTGAATGCGAAGAAAGTGAAAGCACGTCCGGTTTCAAATGAAAAAGATTGGTAATTTATGAAAAAGATAATTTTAGCGTTTTTCATTTCAATAATTTATACAACTGTTTCCGCCCAAGTAAAGTTTGAAGCGCAAACAGAAAGAAGTTCTTATGGTTTAAACGAACGCATCCAATTGGTTTTTTCCATCAATAATGAAGGCGATAATTTTGTACCACCAAAATTTCCCGGATTTAAAGCTGAAGGACCTTTTATCAATAAAGGAAATCAAACTTCAATAACAATTGTAAATGGTAGAGTGAATCAGAAAAGAGAAATTTCTACCCAAGTAATTTATTATTTATCACCTACAAAAAAAGGAACGTTTACCATTGGTGCTGCTTCAATTGAATATGACGGAACAGTTTACAAATCTGCACCCATAAAAATCACGATTACCGATCCTATCCAAATGCCAACCTATCCTGGTCAGCAACCAACGAATGTGAATTATGGAGAAGGAATTCATTTGGTAGCCGAATTATCTACAAAAAATCCGTTTGTAAACGAACCCGTTACAGTAGTTTACAAGTTGTATTTCGAACCTCGTTCAACGGTTGGAAATTTCAGAAATTTCAAAGCACCAAAATACAATGATTTCTGGAGTCAGTATATCGACATGAAGCAATTGCGTGCAGAACGCGGAAAATACAACGGAAAAGATTTTAGTATGGTGGTGCTTCGAAAAGTGATTTTATACCCTTTAGAATCAGGCGCTAAAACCATAGAGCCTTTCAAAATCGATTTAGATGCTGAGGTACCAACAGGTCGTCGCGATTGGTTTGGCGAATACGAAATGCGCATGGTCGAAAAATCACTTTCAACAGGAACACAAACCATTAACGTAAAACCACTTCCAGAAAACGGAAAACCAGCAAGTTTTACTGGAGCTGTAGGAAATTTTGATTTCAAAGTAATACCATCAAAAACGTCTTTAAAAGCAGGTGAATCGTTAGATTTGGAAGTAAGTGTTTCGGGTAAAGGAAATTTAAAGTTATTCACCTTACCAAAACCCGTAGTTCCAAGTGCGTTAGAAATGTACGAACCATCACATACCGAAAATGTACAAACACCATTAACAGGTATGGTAGGAAAAGTTTCGGACAAATACACGATTATTCCACAGTTTAAAGGAAAATATACGATTAAACCGATGGAGTTTTCGTATTACGATTTGGCAAGTAAATCGTATAAAACCATCACATCAAAAGAAATCACAATTGATGTTGCGGAAGGTGATGCAACGTTTGTAGCCAACACACCAAGCACGAACAAACAAGCGATTCAGAAGAAAGAAGTATTTCAATTCAATAAGTTGAAAACGGAATTTGTTTCAGCTTCTAGAGAAGATTTCTTAGGTTCAGGACTATTTTATAGTCTGTTACTTGCGCCATTATTATTGATTCCGATTGTGATGATTGCTAGAAAACAAAAAGAAGCAAAAGATGCCGATGTGGTTGGAAACCGAGTTAGAAATAATAACCGATTAGTGAAGAAATATTTGTCGGAAGCCAAAAAACAAATGGGCGACAAAGTGCCGTTCTATATGGCAATGGAAAAAGCCTTACACAATTTCTTGAAAGCCAAATTACATATCGAAACCGTTGAAATGAGTAAAGACAATATCATCGAATTATTGCAACAACGAAACGCATCTGAAGAAAGTATTTCTCAATTCATGGAATTAATGAACGATTGCGAATTTGCACGATACGCTCCAGCAACCGATATTGCCATGACAAATGATTTTGAACGAGCTGTGGAACGAATTTCTGAACTTGAAAAACAATTGAAATAATGAAAAATAAATTTATACTATTCCTTTTGTTTTTGATTTCATTTGCCAATGCAAGTGAATACATCGACGCTACCTTCAAAAAAGCAAACGATTTGTATAATAAAGGCGATTACGAACAAGCATTGCAATCTTTCGAAAGCATTATAAATAAAGGCAACGAATCGGCTGATTTGTATTTTAATATTGCCAATTGTTATTACAAACTTGGAAAAGTAGCACCATCGATTTATAATTATGAAAAAGCATTGCTTTTAAACCCAGATGATCAAGCCATTCAAACGAATCTATCGTTTGCACAAAAAATGGCAATAGACGACATTAAAATACTTCCAGAAGTAGGTTTTAAGAAAATGTTGAAAGAGTTCACTAGTGTTTTTCATTATGATACTTGGGCTTGGATTGCGGTTTCTATTGCATTCCTAAGTTTACTTTCTTTTTTAGGCTATTATTTTGGAAATACGGTGTTTCTAAAACGCACTTTTTTCAGTTTGTTTTTGTTATTTTTAATTGGAATTGGAGTAACTGTTTTCTCCGCTTTTTTACAAAAGAAATTTGATGCGAATTACAATCCAGCGATCGTTTTTGCAGAAGCAACCACTTTGAAAGCCGAACCTAAAAACAGTTCGGAAGATGTGGTAACACTTCATGAAGGCACAAAAGTTTTCGTTTTAGAAGAATTAGGCAACTGGAAACAAGTAGAACTAACCGACAAAACCAAAGCGTGGATTAACAAAGAAGCGATTAAGGAAGTGAAAGAATAAAATTTTAACCAAATTTTTTGTAAGAATTTTTCATAAATCAAAAAAAAACATATATTAGCTAACAAATTTATTTAAAAGAAATTAAAATTCAACAAATTGAGAAAACACATACAACTACTATTAATCATTTTTTCATTAACCAGTTTCGCACAAGATGGAACTATTGATTCAAGTTTTAACATTCCTACAGGAGCCATAAATGGAGTTGTTAACACTATTGTAACACAAAATGATGGTAAAATGATTGTTGGAGGCGATTTTACATTCTTGAATCGTTTAGCTTTTAATAAATTAGGGCGTTTAAATACTGATGGGACTAATGATTTATCATTTAGTATTGGTTCGGGATTCGATAATACAGTGAATTTTGTACAAATACAACCAGATGGAAAACTTATTGTTGTTGGTAATTTTACCCAATATAATGGTGTTACAAAAAACAGAATAGTCCGATTAAATACAAATGGGACAATTGATCCAACATTTAATATAGGTTCGGGTTTTAATAGTGTTGTATATTCTACAAAAATACAATCCGATGGGAAAATTATTGTTGTTGGTAATTTTACCCAATATAATGGAATTACAAGAAACAGAATTGTTAGATTGAATATTGATGGAACTATAGATTCATCTTTTAATATAGGATCAGGAGCAAACAATATGGTGAATACATGTGATTTGCAACCAGATGGAAAAATTATTGTTGCCGGTAATTTTACATCTTATAATGGGGTTTCATATAGGAGAATTATCCGATTGAATAACGATGGGACTTTAGATACTACTTTTAATACAAGTACTTCTGCAAGTAGCACTATTAAAACTGTCTGTGTACAATCAGATGGTAAACTTATAATCGGTGGAGAATTCTCAACTTATAAAGGGGTGACTGTTAATCGCATTGTTAGATTAAATTCAGATAGCACTATTGATACAACCTTTAATTCTGGAACTGGATTTTTTAATTTTGTGAATACTATCGTCAGTCAAACAGATGGAAAAATATTAGTAGGTGGTTATTTTACGTCATATAATGATATTTATAAAAATAGAATTTTAAGGCTTAATAATGATGGCTCATTAGATTCTAGTTTTAATTCGAATGCTTCAATTGTTAATTCTACATCCTCAACACCTTCTTTTGTACAAACAATATCTATTCAATCTAATGGAAAAATAATATTTGGAGGTAATTTTGATTATGCAAGTAGTAATACTTATCGTAATAACATTGCCAGTATTAATGTTGATGGCAGTATTGATAATAGTTTTTTTCCTTTCATTGAGAATAGCCTCTCTTCAAACAATTCAATAAGAGCAATTGGGCTTCAATCAGATGGTAAAATAATTATAGGAGGTTTTTTTGCTTCTTACAATGGTGTTTCAGCAAATAGAATTGCTAGATTAAATACAGATGGCACTTTAGACACAACATTTAATATTGGCACAGGAGCAAATGGAGCTATACAAGACCTAAAAGTTTTATCTAATGATAAAATTGTTATTGTAGGTGATTTTACGACTTTTAATGGTATAACAAAAAATAAAGTTGCAATGCTACATTCCGATGGAACATTAGATACTTTTTTTAATGCTAGTGTAAGTCCAAGCGCAGAAACAGTTAGCGAACAAAGTAATGGTAAAATATTAATTGGAGGAGGGATACTTACTGTTAATGGACAACCAAGGGCAAAATTGGCCAGTTTAAATTTAGATGGTTCATTGGACACTTCATTTTTGTATGGTCCTTATTTAATAAATGCGGGAGCTATTAGGGATATTTTAGTTCAACCAGATGGTAAAATCTATATTTCACATGACCAAAAAGTTATTAGATTAAATTCTAATGGAACCTTAGACACTACTTTTAATTCTACAGGCGGCGGCGGCAATGGCCATATTGGTATAAATATTTCAAGACAATCCGATGGGAAAATTATTTTAGTTGGTAATTTTAAATCTTTTAATGGTGTTCCTAGTTACGGAATTGTTCGTTTAAATACTGATGGAAGTAATGATTCATCTTTTTATTTTGATTCCCCTCTTCTTTCAGCACAATCAAGATTCTTACTTAAAAGTGTTATCCAGAATGATGGAAAAATTATTTTCGTAGGTTATGATTCAATGAGCTCAGTCAGTGTAAAGAGAGTAAATTCTGACGGATCATTAGATAACACTTTTTCAGCAAACGATTCTTTGTTATTCAATGTATCTGCTGAAAATTTAGTCATACAAAATGATGGAAAAATTATAGTTTGTGGAGGATTTACTCATTATAGTTTGAATTCGGGTAATAGTATTGAAAAGCGATATATTTTACGTTTAAATAATAATTCAGGCACTTTAAGCACAACTGATTTTGATAATAATATTGAACTAAATTTATATCCTAATCCAGTAAAGGACAATCTTAATTTTAATCTTCCAATTGGGGTGAATGTATTAAGCTTTGAAGTTTTCGATTTAATTGGCAAGAAAATAGATTCAAATACTCTACAAACTAATTTTATAAATGTTAAACATTATGTTAACGGTATTTATATCCTTCATTTAAAAACAGATAAAGGGGTGTTGATTAAAAAGTTCATTAAAAATTAGTGTTCAGAATTTTGGTTTGTCAGTCTGAGCTTGTCGAAGATTTTACTCCCCACTCTCAACTTCCTTCTTCAAACTATCATACCAACCTTCAATCGTAGGATAAATTGCTTTTGAAATATTCTGAATTGGGTTATAAAATATCGAGTGCTCTTGCGTTTCTTTTGAAAGCAACATGTTGTTGATATTGATTTTCTCCAAAATAAAAAGTACTACACTCAACGCTAAAATTGTTTTCAACAAGCTAAAAATCACTCCAGCAATTTTGTTAATCCAACCTAAAAAAGCAAAATCCGCTAATTTGGTTAAAATTTTTGCGCTCAAGTGAATCCCAATCACCACCAACAAAAACGTAATGATAAAAGCTGTAATTTCAATATATTTTGGATTCCAACTTGGGAAAATTCCAGTAAAAACAGTGCCTACTAAATTTGAAAATTTAATCGCTAAATAAATCCCTAAAATTAAAGCTACAAACGAAGCAATTTCCACAAAAAGTCCGTTTTTCAAACCTTTATAAACCGCAAAACCTAATAAAACCGCAAAAACAATATCAATAAAACTCATTTGAAAGAAAATAGATGAAAGAATCAAGAACAAAGACAATAGATTGCGTAAAAAACAAAACCATCGATTATCTTTGCAAATCTAATATAGAAAGTTGGGAATAGTCTTTTTTCTTTTCTCTTTTTTCTTTCATCTATAAAACATGTCTAGAGACGAACAATTAAAACAGCGTTGGGAAAGCGTTGTCAACATATTATCAGAAAAATTTTCAGGTGGAGAAGACCTTGATTTAGAAGGAATCATCTACTTAATTGGTGTGCAAGAATTGGGAAAAATTCACGCTACTTTCAAAAAGGATGAAAAAGTAAACCTGATGCACATCGCTATTTGCCGATTGTTAGAACCTTACGGCTACTACGAATTTGAATATTTCGACAACGATGGTTGGCCACATTACAAAGTAAAAGAAGAATTGCCACCACTAAAAGCAGGCGAGCAAGCGGTACTAATGAAAGAAGCAATTGTAAGCTACTTTTTAGAGAAAGAATTAATTGACTAATTAATTTACTGTACAGACAAGTCATTGACTTGTCTCTCAAAAAAAATCCATAAATTTGCATTTTACAAAACGAGCGATGACAGAAACGATTAAAGCCCATATTGAAGAAGTAAAAGCTTTTCAAACCGATAATAAAGAACAATTAGAAGCCTTCCGAATTAAATATTTAGGAAGTAAAGGCTTGTTGAAAGACTTTTTTGCCGAATTCAAAAATGTTCCAAACGAACAAAAGAAAGAATTCGGACAAGTAATCAACGAATTGAAAACTTCGGCAGAAGAAAAGGTAAAAGCCATTCATGACGCTTTAGAAAATAAAGAAGAAGCAAAAGGAATTTACGGCGACACCACGCGTCCAGGAGAAGCGATGAACATTGGTTCACGCCATCCAATTTCTATTGTGAAAAACCAAATGATTGATATTTTTTCAACCATTGGTTTTAACGTGTCCGAAGGTCCAGAAATCGAAGACGATTGGCACAATTTTACCGCATTAAATTTACCAGAATATCATCCAGCACGAGATATGCAGGATACGTTTTTCATTCAAACCAACCCTGATGTTTTATTGCGTACGCACACTTCATCAGTGCAAGTGCGTTACATGGAAAACAATAAGCCGCCAATTCGTACAATTTCTCCAGGAAGAGTTTTCCGTAACGAGGCCGTTTCTTCGCGTTCGCACTGTATTTTCCATCAAGTGGAAGGATTATATATTGATAAAGACGTTTCGTTTGCCGATTTAAAACAGACATTGTTGTATTTCACGAAAGAAATGTTCGGAAAATCGAAAATTCGTTTACGTCCTTCGTATTTTCCATTTACAGAACCAAGTGCTGAAATTGATATTTATTGGGGATTAAAGACCGAAACCGATTACAGAATTACCAAAGGAACCGGTTGGTTAGAAATTGGTGGTTGCGGAATGGTTGATCCAAACGTATTGAAAAACTGCGGGATCAATCCAGATGAACACACAGGTTTTGCTTTCGGAATGGGAGTTGAGCGTATTGCGATGTTGTTGTACCAAATTGGTGATATCCGTATGTTTTATGAAAACGACGTTCGTTTCTTAGAGCAATTCAAATCGAGTATATAATTTAAGATTAAGTCTTAATACTTAATTCTTTAATCTTAATACTGTTTCAATGAAAAAAGACATTATCATCCCAAAAGTAGAAGGCGTTCACATTGTAGCTTTTCAAGAATGGAACGACGATTTTATGGAAAATTCTTGGTACGCTTACTTAGTAAACGACACTGATAATTTGTTGGAAATGGCTATGGTAGTTTCACGTGCTTATGGTTTAATCAATGGAGAAGAACGTAAAACGGGAACTTTTCGTCATGCGTTTGCCAAAGTAGAGCCAAGAACCGCCGTTAAAGTAGAATTGTTAGAAAACAACGTTTTACAATTGAATAACGAATTCATGTTATCGTATTTCGCAAACGGACAATTATACGATAAAACCTTCGTGTTCCGTGTAAACACCATCAACGAAAAAGCTACTGCCGATTTACCAATTATAAACAAAAGAGGCGTTTTTGCGAATTAAATTTTCGTAAATTATAATATTGAAACCACGAATGCACTGATTTTGTATTCGTGGTTTTTGTTTTCACCACATAGGAACATAGATTAACATTATAAAAGTTGAGGTATTTCATTTTACATAGTCAGCATAAGAAAACTTATATGAACTCATATATACAAAGAACTCCTTAAACTTTCTTATATGACTTATATGTTTAAAATCAACACAATCCTATTGTTACCTCAAAAAAGTGTAACGCCAAAAAATAAAATAAGAAAAACCTATGTTTCTATGTGGTAAAAACTCAAAAATAGCTTTATCCTTACAACAATTAGAAAATATTTTTACCTTTAAGAAATTTTTTCAACAACACAACATGAAACCATTTTTTATTGCTTTAGCTTTTTTAACTACTACTATTTCCCAAGCGCAAGATTACGCCAAACACGTCAACCCATTTATTGGAACTGGCGGTCACGGACATACTTTTCCTGGTGCAACTGTGCCTTACGGAATGGTGCAACTTTCTCCTGACACTAGAATCGATGGCAGTTGGGATGGCTGTGGCGGTTATCATTATTCCGATAATTTGATTTATGGATTTTCGCACACGCATTTGAATGGAACCGGTGTTTCAGATTATGGTGATATCATGTTGATGCCGACTATGGGAGAACCTTCGTTTGATAATAAAGTGTATTCTTCAACTTTTTCGCATGCCAATGAAAAAGCTTCCGCTGGATTTTACTCCGTGAAATTAGACAAACACAACATCGATGTGCGTTTAACCACTTCAACTCGTGTGGGATTTCATGAATATACGTTTAATAAAGCTGGTTTAGCTAATATTATTTTAGATTTAAGACATAGAGATAAACTTTTGGAAGGAAGAGTAAAAATAATAGATGATAAAACTATTGAAGTATTACGAAGAAGTGAAGCTTGGGCAAGAGATCAATATGTATATGCAAGGATTGAATTTAATGTTCCAATGAAGAATTCAAAAGGAATTAAAAATTCAAATGATTTAGATATACAGACATTAGCATTAAGTTTCTCAAAACAAGTCAAAAAAGGCGAAAAAATTCTCATAAAAGTATCGCTTTCACCAACCAGTTATGAAGGTGCGGAATTAAACAGTTCCGAAATCAAACATTGGGATTTCGATAAAGTACATAAAGCAGCTATTGCGCTTTGGAACAAAGAATTATCAAAAATTGAAGTTACTTCAAATGATAAAGACAAATTAGCGATTTTTTACACGGCGTTATATCACACGATGATGCAACCGAACATCGCTCAAGATTTAGACGGAAAATACCGAGGTAGAGATAATAAAATTCATGTAGCCGAAGGATTTGATTATTACACGGTATTTTCGCTTTGGGACACGTTTAGAGGCGCACATCCGTTGTATACTTTAATCGATAAAAAACGAACTGCTGATTATATTAATACCTTCATTAAACAATACGAACAAGGCGGCAGATTACCCGTTTGGGAATTAGCTTCTAATGAAACCGATTGTATGATTGGCTATCATTCCGTTTCAGTAATTGCAGATGCGATGGTAAAAGGAATTAAAGGTTTTGATTACGAAAAAGCTTTTGAAGCTAGTAAAGCTTCGGCTATGCGCGATGTTTTAGGTTTGGATGCGTACAAGAAAAACGGTTTTATTTCGATTGATGATGAACACGAAAGCGTTTCTAAAACCTTAGAATATGCTTATGACGATTGGTGTATTGCCCAAATGGCTTTACTTTTAAATAAGCAAGAAGATTACCAATATTTCATGAAGCGTTCTCAAAATTGGAAAAATATTTTCGATTGGGAAATTGGCTTTATGCGTCCAAAGAAAAATGGTGGTTGGGACAAACCTTTCGACCCAAGAGAAGTCAATAATAATTTTACCGAAGGTAATTCATGGCAATACTCGTTTTTTGTACCCCAAGATATTGAAGGCATGATTCAAGCTTATGGCGGACCTGAAAAATTTGAAGCCAAGTTAGACGAAATGTTCAACAGTGAAAGTAAAACCACAGGTAGAGAACAAGTCGATGTTACGGGTTTAATCGGACAATATGCGCATGGAAACGAACCAAGTCACCACATGGCGTATTTGTACAATTATGTTGGGAAACCAGAAAAAACGAATGCAAAAGTCAAGTATATTTTAGATAATTTTTACACAAACACACCAGATGGTTTAATTGGAAACGAAGACTGCGGACAAATGAGTGCTTGGTATGTGTTGAGTTCGATGGGGATTTATTCGGTGACCCCTGGACAGCCGAAATGGGATATTAATGAACCTTACTTAGACGCGAAAGTTAGTATCGATGGAAATAAACCAAATTATCTTCACTTACCAAATGCTAGAGGTATTTTGCCACAATTTGGTATGGAAACTATAGATAAAGTAGAGTGTCAATTAATCATTCCAGTTCCAGTAATTCAAGCGGAAAGTAAAGCGTTTAAGAGTTTCCTTGAAATAACTCTTAAACATTCTAACGAAGGAGCTATTTGGTATAGAATAATTGATAGTGATAATAAAGATCCAAAATTTATTGAGAGTACAAAAGATAAAATAATTATTACCGAATCTTCAAAAATTGAAGCATATTTTATCGGTTCAAACGGCTATACATTAGCAAAAAGCAACACCATTTCTGCAACTTTCTTCAAAAAACCAAACAATTACAGCATCAATATTAAATCGGTTTACAATCCGCAATATCACGCCGGTGGTCCGGAAGGGTTATTAGATGGTATTTTAGGAACCGAAAACTGGAGAAAAGGCGATTGGCAAGGCTACCAAAGTCAGGATTTTGAAGCGGTTGTCGATTTAAAAGAAGTGAAAAATATTACTGAAATTTCAGCACGCTTTTTACAAGACCAACGTTCTTGGATTTTAATGCCAACAAAAGTGGACTATTATGTTTCGGATGATAATCTAAATTTTACGTATTTCGGTTCGGTAAACAATACGTTAGATCCAAAATTGGAAGAAAATACAATTCTAAATTTCACATCAAACGAAATTAAAGGTAAAAAAGCACGTTATGTAAAAGTAATCGCAAAAAACTTTGGTAAATTACCAGAATGGCATCAAGGCGCTGGTGGCGATGCCTTTATTTTTATAGATGAGATTACGATAAAATAAAAGCCGAAAATTAACCGCAGATTCGCAGATTTAACCTAGTTAATCTGCGAATCTGCGGTTTAATATTGTGTTCAAATATTTAATCCTTATCAGGAAATAATAAAGAAGCGATTACAGACAAGATTAGAGCTCCACCCACAACAGATAAAGATAAACTTGTAGGAACGTGATAAAACGGCGCTATAATCATTTTAGTTCCGATAAAAGCCAAGATAAATCCTAATCCGTATTTCAATTTACTGAACATGTACATAAAGTTCGCCAAAAGGAAATACAACGAACGCAATCCTAAAATTGCAAAAATATTCGACGTGTAAAGAATAAACGGATCATCTGGAGCAATAGCAAAAATCGCAGGAATACTGTCAATCGCAAATAATAAGTCGGTAAATTCTACAATTGCGACTACTACAAACAAAGGCGTTGCTACTTTGAGTCCGTTTTCAATGGTAAAGAATTTATCGCCATCGTATTGATGAGTTACATTGAAAAATTTATAAACAAAGCGCGCACCAGGACTTTTCGTGAAATCTTTACTTCCTTCATCTTCTTCTTGACTTAATGCCGATTTAATTCCGGCAACAATCAAAATAATTCCGAAAAGGGTTAACAAGTAATTGATTTCAACCATTTGTCCAAAAAGCTTCATTTCAGGTAAATAGGTGTAATTCAACAACCAAACGCCCGCAAAAATGAATATCGCTCTAAAAACTAAAGCGCCAATTACACCCCAAAATAACACTTTGTGTTGGGCTTCTTTAGCAACATTGAAATATCCAAAAACTAAAATAAAGACAAATAAATTATCTACCGAAAGTGCTTTTTCAATCCAATAGGCACCTTGAAATTGCATGAATTTTTCGGCACCCATGTAATGGTAAATAATACCACTAAATCCCATAGCAAGTGAAATCCAAATTACCGACCAAATAGCCGCCTCACGATTGGAAATCACGTGACCTTTTTTGTTTAAAACCCCTAAATCTAATACCAACATGGCAATGATGGTAATGGTAAAAGCCATAATAATTCCAGGATGATCGATTAAATGATCAATTGCACCTGTTTTTAATGAAAATAGCATGTGTTAATTTAATTTTTCTGTTAAGGCTTTGAAAACGGTTTTAGCGTCTTTGTTTTCGTATAAAATTTCGTAAACCGCATCGATAATTGGAGTGTCAGCTCCGTATTCTTTATTTAATTTATAGGCACTTTTTACAGCGTAATATCCTTCAGCCACCATACTCATTTCCATTTGTGCTGATTTTACAGTGTAACCTTTTCCAATCATGTTTCCAAACATTCTATTTCGAGAAAATACGGAATATCCAGTTACTAATAAATCGCCCAAATAAGCCGAATTATTAATATTTCGTTTCATTTTGTGCACTTTACGAATGAATTTTTTCATTTCGCGAATTCCGTTACTCATTAAAACTGCTTGGAAGTTATCGCCATAACCTAAACCATGTGCAATTCCGGCTGCAATAGCGTAAATATTTTTTAAAACGGCTGCATATTCGGTTCCAATGATATCATCAGAAGTTTTGGCTTTGATGTAGTGTGAACTCAGATTTTTAGCCACATATTTTGCTTTTTTTCTATCACTACAAGCGATAGTTAGATATGATAAACGTTCCATAGCCACTTCTTCCGCGTGACACGGACCTGTGATAACGCCAATATTTTCAAATGGAATATCGTATTTGGTATGAAAATGTTCTCCAACAATTAAGCTCGATTCAGGAACAATTCCTTTAATGGCTGAAAAAATGATTTTTCCTTTCAAACTTTCAGTTAAACTTTCCAATTCTTTGCTCAAAAAAGCTGACGGAACCACAAAAATAACGTAATCAGCATAAGCCACCGCTTCGTTGATATCGTTGGTAAGTTTTAATTTATTGGTGTCAAACGCAACCGAACTCAAGTAGTTTGGATTGTGTTTTTGATGTTTTAAATGCTCAATAGCATAAGTACTTCGCATGTACCAAGCAATTTCGTCTTGATTTTCACAAAGCATTTTCGCAATTGCAGTAGCCCAACTTCCTCCTCCAATGACGGCAAATTTTGGCTTTTTTTCCATTTTACGATTTAATTTAGAACATCAAAAATAGGCATTTAAAAAGGATTTACAAAAAACGTTTGCGAAACTCTTTTTAATACAAAGGCACGAAGAAAAACTCCGTGCCTTTATTATGATGAATACGTATTTTTTAATAACTCATTTCTACAATAGCTCTCACTTTTTCAAGTGTGATGTTTTGCTTTTCACCCATGGCTTTCCAACCTCTTTCTTCGAAACGATTTACGATGAAATCAGCTGTTTTTTCGATGTTTTCTGCGTTTTCAGAAATTTTGGTTTTCATGCCCATTTTGTGGAAGAACTCAACCGTTTTTTCAATCGCTTTTTCTGCAATTTCTTCCGTTGAATTACCTTGAATGTTCCAAACGCGTTGTCCGTATTGTGCTAATTTTTCTTTTTTCGTATCGAACATGACGCGGTACAAGTTAGGTCCAATAATAGCCAAGGTTCTTGCATGATCAATTTCGTATAAAGCGGTTAATTCATGACCAATCATGTGTGTTGCCCAATCCGAAGGAACTCCTTTTTGAATCAAGCCATTCAATGCCATGGTTGCACTCCAAACAAAGTTAGAAGCCAATTTATAATCAGTTGGATTTTCTACTACATCTGGACCAATTTCAATTAGCGTTTGTAAAATGCTTTCTGAAATTCGGTCTTGTAATAAAGCATCGTGTGTATAGGTTAAATATTGCTCCATAACGTGCGTGAAGGCATCCACAACACCGTTTTGTAATTGTCTTTTTGGTAAAGAAGTAATTACTGTTGGATCAACAATGGAGAATACTGGAAACAAAGCACTTCCTCCTAACGTTAGTTTTTCTTGTGTAGCTTCAATTGTAACTACTGCACCCGAATTCATTTCTGAACCTGTAGCTGGTAATGTTAAAACCGTTCCAAAAGGAATTACTGTGGCAACATCTTTGAATAAAATACGTTTTTTCAAGATATCGGCTTCGTCACCTTCAAAATTAACAGCAGCAGAAATAAATTTCACACCATCAATGACACTTCCGCCACCAACAGCTAAGATGAAACCAATTTTTTCAGCACGAATAATTTCAACGGCTTTCATTAAAGTTTCAAAACGTGGGTTTGGTTCGATGCCACCAAATTCCACAATATCGTGATTCGGCAAAGCCGCTTTTACTTGGTCATAAACACCATTTTTGAAGATACTTCCACCTCCATAAGCTAGCAGAATTTTAGTATTTGTTGGAACTAAATCAGTTAGTTTTGCAATTTGTCCTTTTCCAAAGACATAATTTACCGGATTGTATAATTCGAAGTTTAGCATAACATTTTATTTTTTTAAGATACAAAGTTACGCAATGGGATTGGTAACGAATGGTAAAGGAATGTTAAGAGATGTTTTTATTACTTTCAAACTTTCCTTTGAAGTAATTCAAATTTTTTAAAATATTATCTTTATCACTTTGAAAACTAAACAAACTATAGACTTTTTTACCTTTTGATTTTGAAAAAATTATCAGTTCATAGTAAGTAATATATTTATTTGGTTTTACTAACGCACCAAAATCATATATATCATCCCATTCAAATTTGATGTTTTCGATTTCAAAGCCAGACAGGTTAATTTTTATCAACTTACTTTTTCTGAATTTTAAATAAACAAGATTTGCAATCATTCCAATTCCTGAAAAAATTAAAATTGGAATAAAATTATCACTGTCTTTAAATCTCAAACATATTAAAACAATTGCTAATCCAATTATTATTAATGTTCCATTATTTGATTTTTTTGTATCAAAAATAATTTCTTCTTTTTCAGTTGTTGAAACACCAAATTCAGTTGAACGCAAAAAGTAATCTTTATTGAAAAGTTTATCTTTTATTGAGTTATCTTTTTTGGGTAAATTTTCGATTTGTTTTTCAAAATCAGTATTCATATTCTATTTAAGTTTACTTCTTATAAAACAAATTATGTTCCACATATTCCCAAACTTTATTCGTTAACATTGGAACTACATTTTTACCGTTTTTAATGCTTTCGCGAATGAAGGTAGAAGATAATTCAATTACAGGCGCACCCACTCGGTGAATTTTTGGATGATTTATGAATTGCTCGTCAATTTCACCTGAATTTAATCGCGGATAGACATAAATATTGTGGTTTTGCAAAATGACTTCGTAGTTTTTCCATTTGTGGAGCGAGTTCAAATTGTCTTCTCCCATGATTAACGAAAATTCGTTTTTAGGGAATTTTTCTTGTAAGTGCGCTAAGGTATTTACGGTATAATTCGGTTGCGGTAATTTGAATTCAATATCCGAAGGTTGGATTTTTGGGTAATCTTCCGTTGCCAAATGTACCATATGCAAACGATGATAATCATCTAACAACGAACTTTTTTGCTTGTGCGGATTGTGCGGGGTAACCACCATCCAAATTTGATCCAAATCAGAATGCTCTGCCATGTGATTGGCAATAATTAAATGCCCAATGTGAATGGGATTAAACGTTCCGAAATAAAGACCTATTTTCATTTTCAAACACTAATTTCACTAATTATCACGAATTCAAAATAATTAAATTTCACAAAATTTGTGCTAATTCGTGGAATTCGTGTTGATGAATTTTTTCACTAACTGATATGCATCTTCTTTTGCCACATCTAAATCATAATTTTTGATGATGGTGTCAAATTGTGGTGCAGTTGCTAATTCTACTGATGCTTTTGCGATACGCATGTTGATTTTGTCTTCACTTTCGGTAGAACGTTGTTTTAGGCGACGTTTTAATTCGTCAACGCTTGGTGGTTTTACGAAAACCGCTAACGTTTCGTTTGGAAATTTGCTTTTAATACGCAATCCGCCCGCAACATCAATATCAAAAATTACGTGTTTTCCTAAAGACCAGATGCGTTCTACTTCGGTTTTTAAAGTACCGTAGAAATTATCGGTGTAGACTTCTTCCCATTCTACGAAATCTTCCGCTTTAATATGCTTTTTGAATTCGTCCCATGAGATGAAATAATAATCTTTCCCATCTACTTCTTCGCCACGAGGTGCACGCGTTGTACACGAAATCGAAAATTCTAAATTCAAATCGGGTTGGGCTAATAAATGTCTTACTATAGTGGTTTTTCCTGAACCTGATGGCGCAGAGAATACTAATAATTTTCCTTTGGTCATTGTGTTGTTATTTTTGCCACGGATTAAGGGATTATAACGATTTTAATCCGTGAAAATTTGTGTAATCTGTGGCTTAAACTATAAAACGTTTAATACTTGCTCCTTAATCTTTTCCAATTCATCTTTCATCATCACCACCAATTTTTGCATTTCGGTATGATTCGATTTTGAACCCATGGTATTGATTTCTCTTCCCATTTCTTGCGTGATGAAACCTAATTTTCTTCCGTTAGCTTCTGTTCCGTTTAAGGTTTCTAAGAAATAGTTCAAATGGTTGCCCAAACGTACTTTTTCTTCAGTAATGTCGTATTTTTCTAGATAAAAAATCAATTCTTGTTCGAAACGATTTTCATCTACATTGACTTTTAATTCATCTAAAGTAGTACGTAAACGAGTTTTTACGGTTTCAACGCGTTCAGCATCGTAAGAAACGGCTTCGTTCATTAAATTATTGATGTTGGCAATTCTTAATTGGAATTCTTTTTCTAAGGAAGCGCCTTCATCTTTTCTAAAATTCGCGATGTTTTCCAACGCTTCATCAATCACGGTTTGGATTTGTTTCCATTCGTTTTCATCGATTTCGTCGCGCTCGGTTTTTAAAGCATCGGGCATACGAACTGCCATTTTCATTAATTCCGTTTCGTCAGCATTTGGAATTACGGCTTTCATTTGGTTAATGTACCCTTTCACAATCGGCACATTGATTTTTGAAGTGGTTTCTTCGCCAGTTACTTCAACATAAAGCGAAAAATCAACCTTTCCACGCTCTAAACGTTGCGAAATTTGATTGCGTAAACCCAATTCCATTTCACGAAAAACCGATGGCATTCGTGTATTTAAGTCTAAACCTTTACTGTTTAGCGATTTGATTTCTACGGTAATTTTTTTGGTTGGTAATTGCAAAGATGCTTTCCCAAAACCCGTCATGGAGTGTATCATACGTTATAAAAATGTCTTCAAAGATAATAAAAAGTTTTCAGTCGCAGTCGCAGTTTTCGGTACTACACTGAGACTGTCAACTGAGACTGCCTACTTTTTCTGGGTTACCAAATAAACCCCAACAAATATCAATACAGCTGAAATTAATTTCACCAAACTCAAATCGTCTTTTCCTAAACTCACGGCGAAAATAGTAGCGAAAAGTGGTTGTAAATAGATGAAAACCGCAACAGTTGTGGGTTTTAGTTCGCGCATCGAAACTAAATTCAACAAATAGGTTAAGAAAGTTGAAAACACTACTACAAAACCAATTTTCCAGATGATATCTGTTGGTAAATTAGCAAAATCTACGGCTTGAAATTCGTTCCAACCAAAAGGCAATACCATCAAAAAACCAAAAGTATAAATCCATTTCACAAAAGTGAAGGCGTTGTATTTATCCATTAATTTCTTTACGATAATAAGGTAAAATCCGTAAGAAACAGCATTTACAAAAACCAATAAATTTCCTAATGAAGCGTTTGTAGCGTTTACTAACGATTTTCCGTAAAGAATCAACGTTATCGTTCCGGCTAAGCCTAAAATGATTCCTAAAACTTTTCTGTTTTCCATGCGTTCTTTCATGATGAATGCGGATAAAACGAGGACAATCATGGGCGTGGTTACCATTAAAACGGCTCCCATAATGGGCGAAGTATAACTCAATCCTTTGAAAAAAGTCAGCATATTGAAGGCTACTCCGAAGAACGCAGCAGCAACAATTCGAGGAAAATCTTCTTTGGCGATTTTTTCTTTTGGTCCAAAAAAGGAAATCAACCAAAATAATAAAACCGAACCACCAACACGCATGACGATGAATCCGAAAGCATCGACATATTTTGGCATTACATCTTTGGCAATCGTAAAAGTTACGCCGTAAATGATGGAAACTAGGGTAGCGGCAACTAATGCCCAACTTCTTTTAGACACTTTGAAGAGCTTTTGTTAGTTTAAGTATATTAGGTTGCGTGTTCCCGATAAAAATTTCATTATTAAAAATAACAACGGGACGACTCAAAAACGTGTAATGTTCTAAAAGATATTTTTTGAAATCGGCTTCGGTAAGATTTTTATCTTTTAACCCTAATGATTTATACAATTGTGCTTTTTTACTGAAAAGCGCTTCGTAACTTCCCGAAAGTTGGTACATTTCTTCTAAATCGCTTTCCGAAATTGGATTTTGACGAATATCAATAAACGTCAACTTATCAGTATTGGGTAACGATTTGATGATTTTTCGGCACGTATCACACGAAGCCAAATAGTATATTTTGTTCATTTTGATGTTTTTCAATTTCTGATGCAAAAATACAGCCTTTTGAATTCTAAAAATCAGTAATTTTATAAAAAAAATTAGACATGGACGCAACTTTTAGAATTTGGGAAACCAGCAGAAATATTTATTTGAAGTTTTTTGATAATTATTCATTAGAACAACTCAATACAATTCCGGCAGGAATGAGTAATAATTTGATTTGGAATTTGGGACACGTTGTAGTTTCGCAACAGAAATTGGTTTACGCTTTATCAGGTTTACCAATGCATATTCCAGATTCGCTTTTTGAGAAATATCAAAATGGATCGCGTCCAGATGGAAAAACTACTCAAGCTGAAGTAGATGAAATCAAGAAATTACTATCAGAAATAGTTGAAAAAACGAAATCCGATTTTGAAGCTGGAATTTTCAAAGAATTTCATCCGTATCAGACAAAAACTGGGTTTCATTTAGGAACTTGGAAAGAAGCGATGGAGTTCAATAATTATCACGAAGGCATTCATTTAGGAATAATGATGTCGATTAAAAAGCATATTTAGCGAATTGTTAACGATTCGAAAAGTAGCATCAACCAACTTTTATTTACCTTTGTAAAAATTTTTAAAAAATGAAATTCAATACAAAAACGATACATGGTGGGCAACATCATGAAAAAGTAACTGGAGCTGTAATGCCACCGGTATTTCAAACTTCGACTTATGTACAATCAAGTCCAGGGAAACCAATTGGTGATTATGAATACAGTAGAGCAGCAAACCCAACGAGAACGGCTTTAGAAGATGCTTTAGCAAGTATCGAAAATGGAGCAAGAGGTTTAGCTTTTTCTTCGGGATTAGCAGCAACCGATTGTTTGTTACGTATGTTTAAAGCAGGTGACGAAATCATCGCTATGGACGATTTGTACGGTGGAACTTATAGATTGTTCACAAGATTATATAAAGATAGTGGGATCAAATTTCATTTTGTGGATATGAATGATTTGGAAAAATTCCAATCGTTAATCAATGAAAACACGAAATTGGTTTGGGTGGAAACACCAACAAATCCATTAATGAAATTGGCGGATATTGCTGCGATTGCTCAAATCACAAAAAAGCATAATATTTTGTTTGCTGTAGACAATACTTTTGCAACGCCATATTTACAAAAACCATTGGATTTAGGTGCTGATATTGTAATGCATTCGGCTACTAAATATTTAGGTGGACATTCAGATGTTATTGCTGGTGCTTTAATTATCAAAGACAAAGCATTAGGAGAAGAATTACACTTCAAACAATTTGCAACAGGAGCAACTTTAGGACCGATGGATTCTTTCTTGGTGTTAAGAGGAATCAAAACTTTACATTTACGTGTACAACGTCATTGCGAAAATGGTGAGAAAGTAGCGGAATATTTAGATAATCATCCTTTAGTGGAAAGAGTGTATTATCCAGGTTTAGCATCACATCCATTTCATGAAATTGCTAAAAAGCAAATGAGTGGTTTTGGAGGAATGGTAACCTTTACTTTCAAATCAGGTAAAAAAGAAGATGCGATTAAATTCTTAGAAAATTTAAAAGTATTCACTTTAGCAGAATCTTTAGGTGGAGTGGAATCGTTAGCGAATCATCCAGCTTTAATGACACACGCTTCTATTCCAGAAGATAAAAGAAAAGAAGTGGGTATTTCAGATGATTTAGTTCGTTTGAGTGTAGGAATTGAAGATATCGAAGATTTATTAGCCGATTTAGAACAAGCTTTAAATAATAGAAACTAAAACAAAAAATCCCGATTCAAACGAATCGGGATTTTTTTATGTTGTAAAATTTATTAATCTAAATAATAAATGTATCCTACGTGAAACCATAAGTTCCAGTCGTTTGCTTTATTTTCTGTCCAAACTTCAGGATTAGGGTTTAAACCATCAACCCAATCTGAAAAGTAATATTGCCATCTTACTTCTGCAAATAAATCCGATAATTCTGTTAATTTATAACGTGTTCCAACACTTGCAACAACAGACCAAGTGCTTCCACCCTCATCAGACCATGCATCTAAATATTTTACTGGAGTAGTAAAAGTGTTTCCAATTCCACCAAGTTCAGAATAAGTTCCGTTTTGGAAAAAAGTATAATGAGCACCTAAACCTAAAAATGGAGCCCAAGCACCATTAGTAGCTGTAAATTCTCTAATACTTAAAGGGAAGTATTCTAATTGCATACCAATGTCGGTAACCTTAGCCTCACCTTTCATGGCTCTTAATTTAGCTGCAGTAGGAGAGTTTCTGTCAACCCATTTACCAAAGTGTTGTAATTGAGTACTGTTGTATGATAACTCAGAACGAACTTTAAAGTGGTCGTTAAAATAAGTTTCAGGAGTGTAACAGTTACATTCTGCACGGTAAGCAAAATTCATATAGTGAACTAAACCAATACCAAAACCTGTGTTTCCAGCATTAGTTTCAAAATCGTGTCTTACACCAAAATCAGATTGGAAAGCAACTCCACCAACAAAAGCTCCAACTTCATGAGAGAAGCCAAACTGTGCCATCATTGAAAAGTTTGCTCCTAAAAGCAACATTAGTAGGTATTTAATTTTTTTAGTCATCGCTAAAATTTTTCCATTATCGGACAAATATATAAAAACAAACTGCACTTCAAAAAAAAAAGAGTATTTTTCTTGTTTAAAAAAATGTAAAATAAGATTAAAGATTAAATTATTTTTTTACCGATATAAATTTTTCTTAAAAATAGAACAAGTAATTTTTAAAATGTATATTTGTCGACTTAATTTTTACGAAATTCGTAATTTTAAGACAAAAGATAATTAACGAAATAGTTTATCTACAAGTTTTATAGTATAATGGAACAAAAAATTAATGATTTTATGGCGCTTGTTGAGGCCAAAAATCCAAACGAACCAGAATTTTTACAAGCTGTAAAAGAATTTGCTGAAACGGTAATGCCTTTTATTGCAAATGACAAAAAGTATGATGGAAAAAATGTGCTTTTGAGAATGGCTGAGCCAGAGCGTTCAGTGATTTTTAGAGTGCCGTGGGTTGATGATAAAGGTGAAATTCAAGTGAATAGAGGTTTTCGTATTCAGATGAATTCTGCTATTGGACCTTACAAAGGAGGAATTCGTTTTCATCCAACAGTAAATTTATCAGTACTTAAGTTTTTAGCTTTTGAACAAGTTTTCAAAAATAGTTTAACAACGCTTCCTATGGGAGGTGGTAAAGGAGGTTCTGATTTTGACCCACAAGGAAAATCGGATGCTGAAGTTATGCGTTTTTGCCAATCGTTTATGACAGAATTATGCCGTCATATTGGTCCTGATTTAGATGTTCCTGCCGGAGATATCGGTGTTGGAGCCAGAGAAATTGGCTATATGTTTGGTCAATACAAAAGAATTAGAAATGAATTTACAGGAGTTTTAACTGGAAAAGGTTTAGCTTATGGAGGTTCTTTAATTCGTCCAGAAGCTACAGGATATGGTGTGGTTTATTTCACACAGCAAATGTTAAGCACTATTGGACAATCTATTTCAGGAAAAACAGTTGCTATTTCAGGTTTCGGTAACGTGGCTTGGGGTGTGGCTTTAAAAGTAAATGAATTAGGTGGTAAGTTAGTTACAATCTCAGGTCCTGACGGATATATTTACGATGCTGAAGGAATTTCAGGAGAGAAAATCGAGTTCATGTTAGAAATGAGAGCAAGTGGAAATAATAGAGCAGAAAGTTTTGCTGAAAAATTCCCAAGTGCAGTTTTCCATAAAGGAAAAAATCCGTGGGAAGCTAAAGTTGATGTAGCTATTCCTTGTGCAACTCAAAATGAATTAAACGAAGAAGATGCTAAAAAATTAATTGCTAATGGAGTTATGTGTGTAACTGAAGCAGCAAACATGCCATGTACTTTAGATGCAATTAAACAATTCTTAGATGCAAAAGTTTTATTTGCTCCAGGGAAAGCAGCTAATGCAGGAGGTGTTGCAGCATCAGGTTTAGAAATGACACAAAACTCTATTCGTTTAAACTGGACAAGTGAAGAAGTTGATGCTCGATTAAAAGACATCATGACTGGTATTCATGGTCAGTGTAAAAAATACGGTACAGAAGAAGATGGTTATGTAAACTATGTTAAAGGAGCCAATATTGCTGGTTTTGTTAAAGTGGCTGACGCAATGTTAGCTCAAGGCGTAGTGTAATAACAGACTTTAAATAATTTTAAAAGCTCTTTTAGGAAACTAAAAGAGCTTTTTTCTTTTGTAAAACATATCAAAATTAAAATTAATACGTTTGTAGTATATTTGTATTAAATACTTGCAATGAAAAAAGCGATTTACATTTTTTTATTTATTATTTCTCAATCTTTTTTTGCACAACAGAATAATCAGTTGTGGAAAGGTTATTTTTCATACAATGAAATAGTAGATGTAGAATCAGGCTCCAACGCTGTTTTTGCCTCAACTCAAAATGCGCTTTTTTCTCAAGCTGTTTCGTCTTCTAATTTAAATATTTATAATTCAATTACAGGTTTAAAACCTGATGTTATTTCCACAATTCACCATTCAGATGCTTTTAATAAAACATTCGTTGGAAATAATAACGGTTTAATTTTAATACAAAATGCGGATGGTTCTGTTACTACAAAAGTAGATGTAATTGAAGAAGTACCTGTGCCGCCAAATAAAAAGAAAATCAATGATTTTTACGAATTCAATGGTCGTTTGTACATTGCAGCAGATTACGGAATTTCTGTAATAGATATTGCTACATTAGAATTTGTTTCAACTTACTTCATTGGTACATCAGGAGAAGAAACAGAAGTATTACAAACTACCGTTTTTAATAATGAAATATATGCCGTTACACGAAATTTTGGAATTAGAAAAGCAAGTTTAAGTAATCCCAATCTATTTGATTTTAGTCAATGGCAAACTTTTGACACTGGTTTTTGGAGTGGAATCGTAACATTCAATAATCAATTAGTTGCTACAAACGCAAATGCAAGAACATACCGTTTTAATGGAAATATACCGCAAGAAATTCTAAATCATAATCAAGCCGGACTAAAATTAAAAACAAACGGAACGGAGCTTATTGTTACTACTCAAAACAATGTGTATGTTTTAAATCAATCATTTTCTGTTTTAGTGCATATAACTCAAATTCCCGATTTTACTGTACGCTTTACGGCGGCCTCTGTTGTAGGTGGAATTATATATATAGGAACAGAGAAAGATGGGTTGTTTTCTACGAGTTTGGCAAACCCAACAATTTTTACAGCAATGTCTCCAAATGGACCGCTTCAGAATAAATCTTTTAGATTAAAAAAAGCTCCTAATAAAATTTGGGTGGTACATGGTGATTATAGTCAGCAATACAATCCATATCCTTTAGATGAGTTAGGAATCAGCACGTTTACAGCTGATCAAGGTTGGGATGTTATTCCATATAGTGATTTATATGGTGCAAAATCTTTGTCGGATATTGCAATAAATCCATCAAATCAAAATCAAGTATACGTAACGTCTTATTTTTCTGGACTTTTAAAAATGTTCGGCAATACAATTGAATTGCTTAATAATACAAACACAGGCGCTAATGGTTTAGAGTCTTTAGTATTACCAGGGAATCCAACTTATGTAGATATTCGTATCAATAGTCCAGCTTTTGACAGAGAAGGAAATCTTTGGGTTACAAATTCTTATGTAAATAGAGCAATAAAAGTACTAAGAGCTAATGGTCAATGGCAATCTTATAATTTATCTGGGGTAACAGCAAATTTATCTACAGGAAGATATAATGCAATGGCTATAGATAAAAATAACACCAAGTGGATACCTTCTTACAATGACGGTGTAGTAGCTTTCAATGAAAATTATAACAACAAGTTTATAGTAATTAATCAAGAGAATGCCGACATTCCTACAGCTGTTGTAACTTGTTTGGCTATAGATAACCGAAATCAATTATGGATAGGAACTATGGCTGGTTTGCGTGTTTTATCTAGTGTTGATCGATTTGTTTCCGATACAGAATTAGATGTTTTTCCTATTATTATTCAAGAAGGCGACTTGGCTCAAGAACTTTTTTACCAACAACCTATTTTAGATATCGCTGTTGATGGTGCTAATAGAAAATGGGTTTCAATTGCTGATGGAGGTGTTTTCCTAGTTTCTTCAAACGGACAGCAAACCATTTATCGCTTTGATAAAAATAATTCGCCCTTGCCAAGTAATAATGTTGTAGATATTGAAATTGATGGCGTTTCAGGAGAAGTGTTTTTTGTAACAGATAAAGGAATTGTATCTTTTTTAGGAATTTCAACCAAGCCAAGTGACAGTTTAGGAGATGTTTTTGTATATCCAAACCCAGTACGACCAAATTTTTCAGGAACAGTAAAAATTAGTGGATTAACCGATAAAGCCAATGTAAAAATCAGTGATATTGAAGGTAATTTAGTTTACGAAACTACGTCATCAGGAGGTACTATCGAATGGGATACCACCGCTTTTGGAAAATATAAAGTGGCTTCAGGAGTATACATGGTTTTTGTGGCAAGTGAAGACGGAACCGATTCTATGGTAAAAAAAGTGATGATTATCAGGTAATTATGAATAAAAATAATTGTTTTGATTTCTTAAGATTTTTCTTTGCGTTTGATATTCTGTTAGCACATCTTTGGGAACTATCAGAAAGTAGTAGTTTGTTTTTTTTATCAAGGATTACAGATTCATCTATCGCCATTAAAGGTTTTTTTGTAATAAGTGGTTTTTTAGTTGCTAAAAGCTATACCAATACACCTTCTTTAAAAGAATATTTTATTAAAAGAGCCAAAAGAATTTTACCAGCCTACGTTTTTGTAATTTTATTTGCGACTATATTATTTTCAATATTTAGTAATTATGGTTTTTACAGTTATTTTACATCTATTTCAACCTATCAATATGTTGCATGGAATTTAGTTTTCCTAAATTTTGTTCACCCATGCTTACCAGGAATTTTTGAGAATAACTTATTGTGTGCTGTGAACGGCGCTTTATGGACGCTAAAAATTGAAGAGGGGTTTTACCTAATTTTACCTCTTGTTTTTTATTTATTAACTAAAATCAAAAAGCCATTTTTCGTTCTTTTGGTTATATATATTGGGTCAATTTTATATTGGTATATAATGCAATTTTATTTCAATAAGCCATTGTTGGCTAAACAATTGCCGGGACAAATGTCTTATTTTGTAGTTGGAATATTTTCGTATTTGTATTTTTATAATCTTATGAAGATTAAATTTAAAATAGTTTTAATTTCAATTTTTATTTTAATTGCTTCATACTATTTTCCTTTAATTTTTAATGTTTTTTATCCTGCAGCTCTTGGTTTAATTGTTATAATTTCGGCATATAGTCTACTATTTTTTAACAATTTTGGTAAGTATGGCGATTTTACTTACGGATTATATATTTTTCATTTTCCAGTTATTCAGTTATTTAGACAGTATAATTTATTTGAAAAGCATAATCCTTATTTTATGGGTGTTATTGTAGTATTGCTTTCTTTTTCATTAGCCATCTTCTCGTGGTTTGTAATAGAAAAAAGATTTTTAGATCGTTATAAATTAAGAAATAATGCTAGTCAAAACTAAAGCCATCGTTCTTTCTTCCTTAAAGTTTCAAGAAAAAAGCTTGATTGTAAAGTGTTTCACGCAATCCGATGGTTTGAAAAGTTATTTTGTGCAAATTGCCTATTCTAACAAAAAAGCCAATCAAAAAATTGCCTATTTTCAGCCATTAACCATTATCGAAATCGAAGCCAATCACAAGAATAAAGGCACGCTCGAACATTTTAAAGAAATCCGATTAGCGCACAGCTATTACACTATAAACACAGATATTGTTAAAAGCACGATTGTAATTTTTCTCTCCGAAATTTTGCATCACGCCATTAAAGAAGAAGAAAAAAATCAAAACTTATTTTCTTTTTTAGAAACGGCGCTGCTTTGGTTAGATACGCACGACGAAATAGCAAATTTTCATCTAATTTTAATGCTCGAAATGACCAAATTCTTGGGTTTTTTTCCCGATGTTTCCGAAATAGATTTCGATTTTTTCGACGTGAAAGAAGGTTTTTTTACACCGTTTCAATCAGTAAATACACTTTCGGCGCATGAAACGCAATTGTTCAAACGATTAATCGAATTAAAATTTGATTCCAATCAGAAAACTTTTGCCGGAATAGAACGTCAAATTCTATTAAAAATCCTTTTAGATTTCTATACGTTACATCTCGAAGGCTTCAAAAAACCAAAATCGTTAGAAGTTTTAAAAGAAGTTTTTTCTTGATTTTTTAACGCAAAGTCCAAAAAGTGTTTTCGCAAAGAACTTAAAGTATTGTCATCTTAGTTTTTTTGCATTGTGACCATTGTGGTTAAATTTCTTTAAAAAGAGGGAAAAACTCAAAACTCATTACTCAAAACTCATAACTATTTATTACTTTCGCAAATTGATTTAAGAAAGCGACAAAATGAGTACAAAATTTACTGAATACAAAGGACTTGACTTGCCAACAGTAGCATCAGAAGTTCTTGATTTTTGGAAAAAAAACCACATCTTTGAACAATCAGTAACTTCTCGAGAAGGAGCTACTCCTTACGTGTTTTTTGAAGGGCCACCATCTGCAAACGGATTGCCTGGAATTCACCACGTAATGGCGCGTGCGATTAAAGATATTTTTTGTCGTTATAAAACTCAAAAAGGCTACCAAGTTAAGCGTAAAGCGGGCTGGGATACGCACGGATTACCTGTAGAATTAGGTACCGAAAAAGAATTAGGCATCACCAAAGAAGACATCGGAAAAACCATTTCAGTTACCGAATACAACGAAGCGTGTAAAAGAACCGTTATGCGTTACACCGACGTATGGAACGACCTTACGGAAAAAATGGGCTATTGGGTAGACATGGAAGATCCGTATGTGACTTATAAATCCAAATACATGGAAACGGTTTGGTGGTTGCTAAAACAAATTTACAACAAAGATTTATTATACAAAGGTTACACGATTCAGCCATATTCTCCAAAAGCGGGAACAGGTTTATCTTCGCACGAAGTGAACCAGCCAGGTTCGTATCGTGATGTTACAGATACGACGATTGTAGCTCAATTTAAGGCAAAAGACGAAACGTTACCAAGTTTCTTACAAGGCTTTGGGACCGTTCATTTCTTAGCTTGGACGACAACACCTTGGACGTTGCCAAGTAATACAGCGTTGACCGTTGGTCCAAAAATCGATTATGTTTTAGTAAAAACGTTCAATCAATATACTTTTGAAGCGGTAAATGTAGTTTTAGCTAAGAATTTAGTTGGAAAACAATTCGGCGGAAAGTATTTTGTAGCAGAATCAGAATCAGATTTTGCCAATTACAAATCAGAAGATAAAAAGATTCCATACCAAATTTTAGCGGAAGCAAAAGGAGCTGATTTAGTTGGAATTCGTTACGAACAATTATTGCCATTAGCGTTACCTTATCAAAATCCAGAAAATGCTTTCCGAGTAATTTCAGGAGATTTCGTAACAACAGAAGATGGAACCGGAATTGTTCACACCGCTCCAACATTTGGAGCAGATGATGCTAAAGTAGCCAAAGAAGCAACGCCTGAAGTTCCGCCAATGTTGGTTTTAGATGAAAACGGAAATCCTGTTCCATTGGTAGACTTACAAGGAAGATTTATCCAAGGTTTAGGTGATTATTCTGGGAAATATGTTAAAAACGAATATTACAACGACGGTGAAGCGCCAGAACGTTCAGCTGACGTAGAAATCGCTATCCAATTAAAAGAAGAAAACAAAGCCTTTAAGGTTGAAAAATACGTACACAGTTATCCACATTGTTGGAGAACAGATAAACCGATTTTATACTATCCATTAGATTCTTGGTTCATCAAAGTAACCGAAATCAAAGATAGAATGTTCGATTTAAACGAAACCATCAACTGGAAGCCAAAAGCTACAGGAGAAGGTCGTTTTGGAAATTGGTTGAAAAATGCAAACGATTGGAATTTATCGCGTTCAAGATATTGGGGAATTCCATTACCAATTTGGAGAACTGAAGATAAAACCGAAGAAATCTGCATTGGTTCAGTAGAAGAATTGTACAATGAAATCGAAAAAACAGTTGCAGCTGGTTTCATGAGCGAAAATCCATACAAAGGTTTCCAAATTGGAAATATGGACGAAACGAACTACGATTTAGTGGATTTACACAAAAATATTGTAGATAATATTGTTTTAGTTTCTCCTTCTGGAAAACCAATGAATCGCGAAACGGATTTAATTGACGTTTGGTTCGATTCAGGCGCAATGCCTTATGCACAATGGCATTATCCATTCGAAAACAAAGAATTAATCGACGAAAACAAAGCATTCCCAGCCGATTTTATCGCAGAAGGAGTTGACCAAACTCGTGGTTGGTTCTATACATTACACGCTATAGGAACACTAGTTTTTGATAAAATTGCATACAAAAACGTAGTTTCAAACGGATTAGTCTTGGATAAAAACGGACAAAAAATGTCGAAACGTTTAGGAAATGCTGTTGACCCATTCACTACTTTAGCAGAATATGGTCCAGATGCTACACGTTGGTACATGATTTCCAATGCAAATCCTTGGGACAACTTAAAATTTGATATCGAAGGTGTGGCTGAGGTTCGCAGAAAATTCTTCGGAACACTTTATAATACGTACTCGTTCTTTGCTTTATATGCTAATATTGATGGATTTAAATATAGCGAAGCAGAAGTTCCATTAGCAGAAAGACCAGAAATTGACCGTTGGATTTTATCTGAATTACATACCTTAATTCAATTAGTTGATGAAGCGTATGCAGATTATGAGCCAACAAGAGCTGCTCGTGCTATTTCAGATTTCGTTCAAGAAAACTTGAGCAACTGGTACGTGCGTTTATGTAGAAGAAGATTCTGGAAAGGAGATTACGCACAAGACAAAATTGCGGCTTATCAAACGCTTTATACTTGTTTGGTAACAGTTGCGAAGCTTTCGGCTCCAATTGCACCGTTCTTTATGGACAAACTTTACAGAGATTTAACACAAGCTACAGGTTCTGAGTCGTTTGAAAGCGTACATTTGGCAGAGTTTCCAAAAATGGTTGAAAACTTTGTTGATAAATCACTAGAAAGCAAAATGATGAAAGCGCAAACGGTTTCTTCATTAGTTTTATCGCTTCGTAAGAAGGAAATGATTAAAGTGCGTCAACCGTTGCAAAGGGTTATGATTCCTGTACTTGACGACAATCAGCGTGCTGAAATTGAGGCGGTTTCTGACCTAATTAAAGCAGAGGTAAACGTGAAAGAAGTGGAGTTGTTAGACGATGCTTCGGGTGTTTTGGTGAAACAAATTAAGCCTAATTTTAAAACATTAGGACCGCGTTTTGGTAAAGATATGGGTTTGATTTCCAAAGAGATACAGAATTTTGAACAAGAACAAATTGCCAAATTAGAGCGTGATGGTGAGTTAGTTATGGATATTGCAGGAAAAAGTATAACTTTATCACTAGAAGATGTTGAGATTTCTTCACAAGATATCCCAGGTTGGTTAGTAGCCAATTCAAACGGAATTACAGTAGCGTTAGACATTACAATTTCCGATGAATTAAGAAAAGAAGGGATTGCGAGAGAATTAATCAACAGAATCCAAAATATCAGAAAAGATTCTGGTTTTGAGGTAACTGACAAAATTACTGTTAAAATGGAAAAAAATCCGCAAGTTGAGGAAGCCGTTTTAGCTAATGAATCGTATATTAAGTCAGAAACACTAACCGAATCATTAATTTTTGTGGAAAACCTTGAAAATGGTACGGAAATTGAGTTTGATGATATTAAGACAAGCATATTAATTTCAAAATAAAAGCCAAAAGCTTTTAATCAACGTATAACTATAAAAAAATATTGAAATTATGGTAGAGGAGCAAATTAGATATTCAGACGCTGATTTGGCTGAATTCAAAGCGTTAATTCAAGCAAAATTAGAAAAAGCTAAAAACGATTTAGAGCTTATTAAGAGTGCTTATATGAATGACTTAAACAACGGAACTGATGATACATCACCAACGTTTAAAGCATTTGAAGAAGGCAGTGAAACCATGAGTAAAGAAGCCAATTCGCAATTAGCTATTCGTCAAGAAAAATTCATTAGAGATTTAAAAAATGCCTTGATTCGTATCGAGAACAAAACCTATGGTATTTGTAAAGTTACAGGCAAATTAATAAGTAAAGAAAGATTAAAAATCGTTCCTCATGCTACTATGAGTATCGAAGCAAAAAACTTGCAACGTTAATCTTTTTACAAAATTATACTAACGCTCCGTTTGGGGCGTTTTTTATTTAATAAAAACACTATTTTTGCAAAAAAATTGAACATGTCGTTAAAGAAAGCCTATATTTTAATCATTGCTATTTTATTAATTGATCAGATTTCAAAAATCTATATCAAAACGCATTTTTTTATTGGAGAATCCATAAAAGTAATGGGTTTAGAATGGTTTCAAATTCATTTTATAGAGAATGAAGGCATGGCATGGGGAGCAGAAATTCCTGGCGAACATGGGAAATTAATCTTAACCTTATTCCGAATAGTAGCCGTAGGCGGAATTGCTTGGTGGTTATGGGATTCAGTAAAAAAGAAAGCTTCTAATTATTTAATTGTAGCGATAGCTTTGATTTTCACAGGTGCTTTAGGAAATATTATTGATTCTGTTTTTTACGGAGTAATTTTTAACGATAGTTATCATCAAGTAGCCACTATTTTTTCAGACCAACCTTACGGTACTTGGTTCCACGGCGAAGTAGTAGATATGTTTTATTTTCCTATTTGGGAAGGAAATTTGCCTTCTTGGTTGCCAATTTGGGGTGGCAAACACTTCACTTTCTTCAACGCCATTTTTAACGTAGCCGATGTAGCGATTTCAACAGGTGTTGGAATTTTAATCGTATTCAACAAAAGAGCTTTTGCTCATGCGGATAAAGAGGAAGTGACAGTTGAGTAAAACTAAAACCTATAAATCTCCTCAGGCGTCACACAAAAATCTAATTTCACATCATTTGTTGAAACATCTTCAATCTTTTCTTCTGGATGAAAGAAGGATAGTCCGATTTTAATCGTTTCGGGCTTGCATTTACGTAGAAAGTTATCGTAAAAACCTTTTCCGTAGCCAACGCGATTTCCTTGCTTGTCATAAGCTAAAAGCGGTACAAAAACCACATCAATTTTCACATCGGGAACTTCTAAACCATCAACCGGTTCTGGAACGTTGTAACTGTTCTTTTTGATTTTGGTATTATCGGTCAATAAAAAATGCGTCATTCCTAAAGTAGCAAACTCGCACTTCGAAATGACGATTTCTTTATCTTTTCCCGCTAAAATTTGAAGAATATATTCGGTATTGATTTCTTTCTGTTCTTCAATCGTTAAAAACAAATGATAATACAATTTGTCCCAAATGTTCATTCGCAACAATTGGTTCGCAATCGCTAAACTTTTGTCTTCGATTTCTTCCTGAGAAAGCAGTTTTCTTGCTTCTTTGCTCTTTTTTCTTGCCTCTTTCTTATCCATTTACAGACGCTTTCAATTCGTCTATAAATTTAGTCAAATGTTCTACTTCTACGTGATCCATTAACACAATTTTGTACCATTTGTTGTTTTCATTGTGTTGTTGCGGTACCAAATCATACTTTTCAGCAATTTTTTCTGGAATAGATTCGGCATGAATTGTTACAATATTCATAAATGGTTCACGGAAATATTTGATATTTAGTTTATCTAATTCGTGACATAAGAATTGGGTTCGCATTTGTAAAATACTTACTTTTTCAAACCAACCATAAGCGCCATACGTAAATAAAATCATCCAAACCGCCACCGCATTCGCTCCAGAACGACTTCCGCAAAGCGTTAAATCCATGCCTTCTACGTATTCTGCTTCTTTGGTTAATACGTTTTCAATTAAACCTTTACGGCAAACAAAAACACCTGTTCCATAAGGAGCTTGCAACATTTTGTGCGCATCAATAGTAATCGAACTAATTTTTGGATTACTAAAGTTGATATTCGATTTTTGATTGCTAAAAGGATAAACAAATCCACCATAAGCACCATCAATGTGCAAACGATACGTCGCATTATGTTTTTCTAATATCGAAGTATAATCATCAGGATTATCAACCGAACCAAACATGGTTGTTCCCATATTGGAAACGGCAATGAAGTATTTTTTTCCTTTATTTTTTGCTTCCGAAATGATGTTATCTAAAGCATTCACATCAATTTCACGATTTTCAAAACCAATCGGAATTTTCAACCAATCAATTTGCAATAAATTAGAAGCTTTTGGAATGGAATAATGCGTGTCTTCCGAAGCTAAAATGGCGATTTCGTCTAATTTTGCATCGAATTTGTGCATGAATTCATTTCTAAAAACCCAAATCGCTTGAATGTTAGCTTCCGTTCCACCAGGAGCGATGTAACCGTCGAATTCGTTTTCTTTAGCTTTGAAAATATCAACGGCAATTACGTTTAAAACTTCACGTTCAATTTCTTGTGTGCCATAAAACGCTTTTTCCGAAGTTCCAAAAGTGTGGCAACCAATATTATTTGGATTGGCAACATAGGTTTGAAGTGTTGGTGCATCTTTCAAAAATGGCGCATCATCATAAAAAACGCGACTATCTAATTTAGACGCAGGATAACCTAAAGAAGCATCTTTTGAGAAGTTAACATTATCGTGTAAAGCCTTTTCAATTCGGGCTTTTCTTTCTTCTTGTGATAGTTTTTTCCAGAAGTTCATACCTAAAAATTTTAGCGAAAATACGCCGAGCTAAAACAATAAAATATGACAATTGTTAGGTTTTAAGATAAATGTGTTGAAATGTGAAAAATAGCATCGCCTTGATAAATAATGGGTGCATCATTTACATTAATAATATAGCCTTCATGAGGTGCTTTTACTTTATGTTCGATTTTCCCATAAGGGTCAGAAATAGTAGCCATTAATTCGCCCTTGTTTACAAAACTACCAATCGTAGTTAAACCATGAAACATACCGGAATATTTCGCTCTAATCCAACTAGATTTTTCGATGTAAATGGTTTTATTTTGAGGATTAGTTACTTTCTTTCTCGGATTTAACATCTCTAAATGATGTAAAAACCGTTTAGTTCCTTCCACCGCTTCTTCAGTAACTTGAAGATTTAAATCTAATGATTTTCCGCCTTCAAACAGCAACATTTTAACACCTAATTTATCGCAAGAATTTCGAAACGAACCTGAAATATTCTTCGAATACAAGGTAAAAGGCGCGTTAAAAACATCGGAAAGTTCTTTAAGTTCTGGATTTTCAGGTACAATTCTAATTTGCGGCGCATTAAATCGACTCGCGCCACCGGCATGAAAATCAATCGCATAATCCACGTGCGGAATAATATCTTTTAAAATATAATATGCAAAACGACTCGCTAACGAGCCTGTTTTACTACCAGGAAAAACTCGATTCAAATCGCGACCATCTGGAAATTCACGCGTTTGATTGACAAATCCGAAAATATTGATAATCGGAATACAAATAATTGTTCCGCGTTTTGGTTTGTTGATTTTTTGAACGATTAACTGACGTACAATTTCAGTTCCATTGATTTCATCACCATGCAAACATGCGGTGAATAAAACTGTTGGACCATCAAGTTTTGAACGTTCCACAATTATTGGAATTTTCAATTTGTTCATGGTGTGCAACTTGGCAATTTCCATGTTAATGGTTTTGCTTTCACCCGCTAAAATGGTTTCTTTAAGGATTACAAGTGGTTTTGAGGCTGTCATTTGGTTGATTCTAAGGTGTTAAAAATACGAAAAGTTCAAGAACAAGGGCAAGTCCAAGTTCAAAAATCAATATTTTTTTGGAACACAAATTGAAGAAATGATAAGTTTTAAAAGTAAAACGTTCGAAGTTTCGGACTCTGTGTAACTCTTTTCAACAGTATCAAAATCAAAAAAGCTCCGTGAGTCTCTGTGTAAAAAATAATGTTCCAAGACATCCGTAATACCCGCGTGCCAATTAAAACAATTCTCTTATCTTTGTTCTTTACTCTTTTCTTAAAAAATGCAAACACCATTAGAACTTCAAATCCAAACTTTACCCGATAATCCAGGTGTGTATCAGTATTATGATAAGGAAGGAAAAATTCTATATGTTGGGAAAGCGAAAAACTTAAAAAAACGCGTTCAATCGTATTTTACTAAGAATCACGACAATTATAAAACTTCGGTTTTAGTTAAGAAGATAGTTACGATAAAACACATTGTTGTTCCTACGGAAACCGATGCATTATTGTTGGAAAACAACCTGATTAAAAAGCTGCAACCGCGTTACAATGTCTTGCTTCGCGATGATAAAACTTATCCTTGGATTTGCATCAAAAACGAACGATTTCCAAGAATATTTTCCACTCGAAAAATGATTAAAGATGGTTCGGAATATTTTGGGCCGTACACAAGTTTTAAAACCGTTCATACGATTTTGGATTTGATTAAAGAATTGTATCCATTGCGAACTTGTACTTATGATTTATCGAAAGCTAATATCGATTCAGGAAAGTTTAAAGTCTGTTTGGAATATCATATTGGCAATTGTAAAGGTCCGTGTGAAGGGTATGAGTCATTGGAGCACTATCAAAGTCAGATCGAAAAAATCCGTCAAATATTAAAGGGAAATTTCAAAGAAAGTTTGAAAGATTTCAAGAAATTAATGACCGATTTAGCGATGGAAATGAAGTTTGAAGAAGCGCAAAAAATCAAAGAAAAAATTGAAGTTTTAGAAAATTACCAATCGCGTTCTACGGTTTTGAATCCGAAAATTACCAATTTGGATGTCTTTTCGATTATTTCCGATGAAACGATGGCGTATGTGAACTTTTTACAGATTTCACACGGAGCCATTGTACGTTCGCATACGTTGGAATTAAAGAAAAAATTAGACGAAACCAACGAAGAGTTGTTAGAATTAGCCGTAGTAGAATTGCGCGAACGTTTTCATTTAAATGCGAGAGAAATTGTAGTTCCGTTTGCGATTGATTTGGGCGAAAATATAAAAGTAACCGTCCCGCAATTGGGCGATAAAAAGCAAATTTTAGATTTATCGGAGCGTAACGCCAAATTTTATCGATTAGACCAATTAAAACAAATTCAAATTGTTGACCCAGAGCGACACACAAATCGCATCATGGCACAAATGCAGAAAGATTTGCGTTTATCAGTAGAGCCAAGACATATTGAGTGTTTTGATAACTCGAACATTCAAGGAACGAATCCGGTTTCGGCTTGCGTGGTTTTTAAAGATGGAAAACCGAGTAAAAAAGATTACCGTCATTTCAATATCAAAACCGTTGAAGGCCCAAATGATTTCGCTTCGATGGAAGAAGTGGTGTATCGTAGATACAAACGGATGTTAGATGAAAATCAACCTTTACCGCAATTGATTATTATTGATGGAGGAAAAGGACAGTTGTCTTCGGCTTTAAAAAGTTTGGATGATTTAGGTTTACGAGGAAAAATTGCCATTATCGGAATTGCAAAACGTTTGGAAGAATTATTTTATCCGGGTGATTCGGTGCCGTTGTATTTGGATAAAAAATCGGAAACCTTGAAAGTGATTCAGTATTTACGAAACGAAGCACATCGATTTGGAATAACGCATCACAGAGATAAAAGAAGTAAATCAGCTTTAACCAATAGTTTGGAAAGTATTCCGGGTATTGGAGAAAAAACGATGATTACTTTAATGAAACATTTCAAAAGTGTTAAAAGATTGCAAATTGCCGACGAAAAAGCTATTTCTGAAGTTGTAGGTGTTTCAAAAGCCAAAAAAATTTCCGACTTTTACAAGAAAAATACTCCTAAATAGAAATGAAAAAACTCCTCTTGTTTGTAAGCCTACTATTTCTAACCCAAATCAGCTTAGGACAAGAAAACCCGCGACCAAAAGTTGGACTTGTGCTTAGTGGTGGTGGTGCAAAAGGATTGGCACATATTGGCGTTCTAAAAGTAATCGATTCACTTGGTATAAAAGTTGATTATGTGGCTGGAACCAGTATGGGTGCGATTGTAGGTGGATTGTATGCATCTGGCTATAATGCAGAGCAATTGGATTCTATTTTTTCCAACGTTGATGTTGATGCTTTACTTCAAGATTTTACACCAAGAGGTTCGAAATCGTTTTATGAAAAGCGTAACGATGAGATTTATGCCTTAACACTTCCATTTAATAAATTCAAATTAGGCTTGCCTTCTGGTTTATCAAAAGGACTTTATAATTTTAATCTAATTTCTTCTTTAACCCAACATGTAAGTCACGTAAGAGATTTTGACAAGCTTCCAATTCCATTTTTATGTATTGCAACCGATGCAGAAACAGGTGAAAAAATTGTTTTAGATTCGGGCACTTTAGCTCAAAATATGATTGCAAGTGGCGCATTACCTACTTTGTATAGTCCAGTTGAAATAAACGGAAGGGTTTTAATCGATGGTGGTGTTGTGGATAATTATCCAATCGAGGAATTAAAAGCGAGAGGAATTGATATTATTATTGGAGTTGACGTTCAGGACGGGTTAAAAACAAGAGAAGAATTAAAAGGAGTTACTTCGGTTTTAGCGCAAATCAATAATTTTTCCATGATTGAAAAAATGGAAGGAAAGCAAAAAGCCACAAATATTTACATTAAACCCGATATCAAAGGTTATACAGTGGTTGCATTTGATAAAGGAGAAGAAATTATTGGAAAAGGAAAAGAGAAAGCCTTAGAGTTTGTTAGAGAACTAGCTCCGTTTGGAAATTCTAGTGCCAAAAATGATAACAAAATAGTTGTTCAAGATTCAATTTATATCAAGGATATCGTTTTTAATAAACTTGAAAATTATACGAGAGCGTACATTATTGGTAAATTAAAATTTAAAAGGAATACTAAAATTTCAATAGGTCAATTACAAAAGGGAATTTTAAATTTAAATGCCACTCAAAATTTTAGTGCCATTAATTATTCGTTTGAAAAAATGCAAGATGGCGATAAATTAATCTTGCAATTGAAAGAAAATGAGAATAATACGTTTCTAAAGTTTGGATTACACTATGATGATTTATTTAAAAGCGGGATTTTATTAAACTATACTAAAAAGCGATTAATTGCTAAAAATGATGTAGCTTCATTAGATGTTATTTTAGGTGATAATATCCGATATAACTTTGATTATTATATTGATAATGGATTTTATTGGAGCTTTGGATTCAATTCTAAATTAACTACATTTAATAGAAATATTACTAGTAATATTGCTGATGACGCTATTTTTAACACCACTGCAAGTGCCATTAATGTAGATTTTTTCGACTTGAGTAACCAGGCGTATTTGCAAACTATTTTTGCTCAAAAATTTTCATTAGGTGGCGGTTTAGAATTTAAATTTTTACGATTAGAATCGGAAACACTAGAAAACACAGATCCTGTTTTTGAAAGCAGTAATTATTTGTCGGTTTTCGGGTTTATGAAGTATGATTCGTTTGATAAAAAATATTTTCCAAGAACGGGTTGGAACTTTAATTCTGAAATACGTTCTTATATTTATTCATCTGACTATAAAAATAATTTTGAACGATTTTCAGTTGCCAAAGCTGATTTTAGTTTTGCACAACCTGTTTTTAAAAACATGACATTCAAACTTCAAACAGAAGGAGGTTTTGCGGTTGGAGAAAGAAGTGTTTCTTATTTTGATTTTATCTTAGGAGGCTACGGATTTCAACAAGTAAATAATATAAAGCCTTTTTTAGGGTATGATTTTTTGAGTTTGGCTGGAGACAGTTATGTAAAGCTTTTATTAACAGCAGATTATGAAATTTTTAAGAAGCATCATTTGAATTTTAGTGCTAACTTTGCTAATGTTGGAAATAAAATTTTTGACACCTTAGATACATGGTTAGTTGAACCAAATTATTCAGGCTATTCATTTGGTTATGGTATGGAAACGGTAATTGGGCCAGTTGAAATTAAACATTCTTGGTCGCCTGAAACAAAAGATCATCACACTTGGTTTTCAGTAGGATTTTGGTTTTAAAAAAAAATTACGATATTTGTATTGATGAAAAATTGGGCTGGCTTATTAGCATATTTGAAATTCCTCATCAAGAGAAATCCTGAGTGAGTTTTTTAGCGTGCCAATACTTTTCAAACTTCAGTTATAATTGGCACTTCGACATATTTACTTAATTGTCTAATAAAAACATATTATAATGCCAATATATCATAAATTGGGAAATATCCCTCATAAACGTCATATACAATTCCGTAAACCAAACGGTGATTTGTATTATGAGCAGTTGTTTGGAACGGTAGGTTTTGACGGAATGTCAACCAATTCGTATCACGAACAAAGACCAACTCAGGTTAAAGAAATCAGAAGACAATACAGTGTTGCACCAAAAATTGCAAAGGCAAATAATATTCAATCTTATAAACTAAGAGGATTTGAAATTGAGCCACAAGATGATTATCTAGAAAGTAGAAAAATTGTTCTAACGAATTCAGATTGTCACATAGTTTTAGCAGCACCAAGAAAATCAACAACCGATTATTTTTACAAAAATACGGATTCAGATGAAGTAATCTTCATCCATAAAGGAACTGGAAAACTAAGAACCATGTTAGGAAATTTAGATTTCAAATATGGCGATTATTTAGTAGTTCCAAGAGGAATGATTTACAAAATGGATTTCGATACCGAAGACAATCGTTTGTTTATTGTAGAATCACATTCGCCAGTTTATACACCAAAACAATACAGAAACTGGTTCGGACAATTATTAGAACATTCGCCATTTTGTGAAAGAGATATTCGTCGTCCAGAAGAATTAGAAACGTATAATGAAAAAGGAGATTTCGTAATTAAAGTTAAGAAAAAAGACGAAATTTTTGAAATGGTTTACGCTTCACATCCGTTTGATGTAATTGGATATGATGGGTTTAATTATCCATACGCGTTTTCAATTCACGATTTCGAACCTATTACAGGAAGAATTCACTTACCACCACCAATTCACCAAACGTTTGAAACAAATGCATTTGTAATTTGTTCATTTGTTCCAAGATTATACGATTATCACCCTTTGTCAATTCCAGCACCTTATAATCATAGTAATATTGATGCCGATGAGGTTTTATATTATGTAGATGGGGATTTTATGAGTAGAAATGATGTAAAACCAGGAAATATTTCGTTACATCCTGCTGGAATTCCTCACGGACCACACCCAGGAGCGGCAGAAAGAAGCATTGGTAAAAAAGAAACGTTAGAATTAGCGGTAATGGTAGATACTTTTAAACCTTTAATGGTTACAGAAGATGCCATGGGTATTGCTGATGATACATATTATCAATCTTGGTTAGAAGAATAAAAATTAAACACAACTTTTTGGTAAATAGTACCATTTTTAAAATATTAGAATCATGTCACAAGAAATAAAATCAGTAGAATACGGATTAGAAAAAATATTTGAAGGAGCACAAGACTTCTTACCTTTAATGGGAACAGATTACGTAGAATTTTACGTAGGAAACGCAAAACAAGCAGCTCATTTTTACAAAACAGCTTTCGGATTTCAATCATTAGCGTATGCAGGATTAGAAACAGGAGTTAAAGACAAAGCTTCTTACGTGTTAAAGCAAGATAAAATCCGTTTGGTATTAACCACTGCTTTAAATAGTGATTCGCCAATTGGAGAACACGTAAAAAAACATGGTGATGGAGTTAAAGTTATCGCTCTTTGGGTTGAAGATGCACGTCAGTCTTTTGAAGAAACTACAAAACGCGGTGCAAAACCATATTTTGAACCAGTAGTTGAAAATGATGAAAATGGAGAAGTAGTTCGTGCAGGTATTTATGGTGCTTACGGTGAAACTGTTTTCATCTTTGTAGAGCGCAAAAATTATAACGGAATCTTTTTACCAGGATATAGCGAATGGAAATCAGATTACAATCCAACATCTGTAGGATTAAAATATATCGACCACATGGTAGGTAATACAGGTTGGAATAGAATGAATGAAGCAGTAAAATGGTTCGAAGATGTTATGGGATTTGTAAACTTCCTTTCATTCGACGACAAACAGATTACTACAGAGTATTCAGCTTTAATGTCTAAAGTAATGAGTAATGGTAACGGAAGAATTAAATTTCCTATCAATGAACCGGCAGAAGGTAAGAAACGTTCTCAAATTGAAGAATATTTAGATTTTTACGAAGGAGAAGGAGTGCAGCACATTGCAGTAGCAACTGATGATATCATTTCAACTGTAGCTGAAATGCGCGCAAGAGGAATCGAGTTTTTAAGTACGCCACCTCAAGCATATTACGATGCAATTCCAGAAAGATTAAAAGACCACATGTCTAAATTTAAAGAAGATATCAACGAACTTCAAAAATTAGGAATCATGATTGATGCTGATGAGGAAGGTTATTTGTTACAAATTTTTACCAAGCCAGTTGAAGATCGTCCAACGCTTTTCTTCGAAATTATTCAAAGAATGGGTGCTAGAGGCTTCGGTGCAGGTAACTTTAAAGCCCTTTTTGAGTCAATTGAACGTGAGCAAGAATTGCGAGGTACGTTATAAAAACGACATTTTATTAACGATTAATCAAAATACAACGTTGTAGTAGTGTCATTTTTGATAAAAATATGTTAAAGTTGAAATTTAACTAAGAATAATTCAAAAAACATTTCTACATTTGCACTCGCAAAACAGGGAGGTAGTTTGCCTTGTTTTGACAATAAATTTTCATAATTTATAGTTTTTTGGTTGGTTAATAGCATAAAAACTCAGTCATATTTTTGACTGGGTTTTTTTGTTTTAGTATTTTTGGAACAGAAATTGCATTTTCATTTCTAAAAATGAATAAACTATGAAAAAAATCGTCTTGCTACTTATTCTTTTTGTTACTACAAACTCTTTCGTAGAACAAGAAAATGCATTTACAACGGGAGAGTGGTTTAAGCTCCGAATACATTATGGTTTAGTTAATGCTGGTTATGCTTCCTTGGAAATTAAAGAAGCTGTAAAAAACAATAAAAAGGTTCATCACGTGGTTGGAAAGGGCTGGACAGTAGGCATGGCTAAATTTTTCTTTGAAGTTGAAGATAATTATGAAAGTTATATCGACAAACAAACTGGAAAACCTTATCAGTTTGTTAGAAAAATTAATGAAGGTGGCTACACAAAAAATCAAGAAGGGTTTTTTAATCAAGATCGAAATACCGTTTTGGTGAAAGACTATAAACATAAAACCGAAAAGACTTTTTCTGTTCCAGAAGAGGTACAGGATATCGTTTCTTCATTCTATTATCTAAGAAATCATCCTAAAATTGACAAATTAAAAGTGGGTGAATCTATCACAATTGATATGTTTTTTGATGATGAAACCACAAAGTTTAAGTTAAAATTTATTGGTAGAGAAGATATAAAAACTAAATTTGGAAAAGTTTCTTGTATGATTTTTAAACCTTACGTGCAAGCGGGAAGGGTTTTTAAAGAAGAAGAAAGCTTAACCGTTTGGATTTCAGACGATGACAATAAAATTCCAATCCGTTTAAAGGCAAGTTTAGCTGTTGGTTCTATTAAAGCCGATTTAGAAGCTTTTAAAGGTTTGAAACACTCATTCAAAGTTAAAGTAGATAAATAATGGAAGTTACTCCCAAAATTAAAGAACAATTAGATCAACTTCATGATAAATTTGAAGCAATAAATCAAAACACATCCACTCATTTAGAAGGTTTGCTTTGGGCTAAACCCATTACGTATTGGGATTATATCCAAACCGATGCGCTTTTGAGTCTTCAAACCCAAAGAACTACTTTGCCAGACGAAATGGTTTTTGTGATGTATCATCAAGTAAACGAATTGTTGTTCAAAATGATTCTTTGGGAAATGAACCAATTGTGTCATAACGAAAAACCAACAACAGATTATTTTACCGAAAAATTAGGCAGAATAAGTCGTTATTTCGATATGTTAACTACTTCTTTCGATATCATGAAAGACGGAATGGAACCGGAACAATATCTTAAATTCAGAAATACATTAACTCCGGCAAGTGGTTTTCAATCGGCACAATATCGTTTAATCGAATTTAGTTCTACAGACTTAATTAACTTAATCGACAACCGTTTCCGTCCAACAATAGATAGAAATACGCCATACGAGCACGCTTTTGAACATTTGTATTGGCAAGCGGCTGGAAAAGATTATCATACTGGCGAAAAGTCCTATTTAATTCTAGAATTCGAAAGAAAATACAAAAAAGTTTTCTTAGATTGGATGGAAGAATACAACACGATTAACTTGTGGAGAAAATTCAAACAATTACCAGAAGCCGATCAAAAAAATCCTGAATTAGTAGCTGCGATGCGTCATTACGACAAAACAGTAAACATAACATGGGTAATGGGTCACTTTAATGCAGCAAAAAAATACATCGAGAGTGTACCAGGAAATCACGAAGCAACAGGAGGAAGCGATTGGAAAAAATACATGTTACCAAAATACCAAAAAAGAATATTCTTCCCTGAATTATGGACGAAAGAAGAATTAGATAACTGGGGAGAATAACCGCATTACGCACAAAACAAAAAACATTGAGATATTTAGTATTAGCCATTTTATTAGTTACTTTTTTTACCGCTTGTAATTCAAAAGAAGAATCAGAAAAAGCAAAAAAAACAGTTGTAAAAAAAGAACCAATTATTAAAGAGTACGGATTTACTTTTAACGACTTTAAAGTGGTTAGAGATACAATTCGTTCTGGCGATACTTTTGGTAAACTTTTAGAAAAATATCCGCTAAAAGACAGCTTACGAATTCATGATGTAACCGAAAAAGTAAAAGATTCGTTCAATGTAAGAAGAATTAAAGCCGGGAAACCATATATCATGTTTCTCGATAAGAAAAAGCCAAATACGCTTCAAGCTCTAGTTTATATAGAAGACAGAATTAATTTTACAGTTGTTGATTTTAGAGATTCTATAGTTGTATCTAACAAACAAAAGCCAACAACTTTAAAAAGAAGGGTTGTGGCTGCTGAAATTGAAGGTTCATTATCTGAAACTTTAAGCAATGCTGGAGTTAGTGCTGGTTTAGCCAATAAATTAGCCAATATTTATGCTTATACAGTCGATTTCTTTAAAATTCAAAAGGGAGATAAGTTTGCTGTTACGATAAACGAACGCTACATTGACGATTCTATTTATGTTGGAGTTGAAAGTATTGAAGCTTCTTATTTTGAACACAAAGGCAAAAAAATCTTCGCTTTTCCATATAAATTATCCGAAAATCAGAAATATGAAGATTTTTATGATGAAAACGGAAAAGGTTTAAAAAGTATGTTTTTAAAAGCTCCGTTGGATTATTTCAGAATTTCGTCTCGTTTTTCTGGAAGACGTTTCCACCCAGTTCAAATGCGTTTCAAAGCGCACAATGGAACCGATTACGCAGCACCTCATGGAACGCCAATTAAAACCACCGCTTCAGGCGTTGTAGAACGAACAGGTTATACCGCTGGAAATGGAAATTTCGTAAAAGTTCGCCATAGCTCAACTTATTCTACGCAATATTTACACATGTCAAAAATATCTGTGAGAAATGGACAACGTGTTTCGCAAGGACAAGTAATTGGTAAAGTAGGAAGCACAGGTTTGGCTACCGGACCACACGTTTGTTACCGTTTTTGGAAAAATGGCGTTCAAGTAGATCCGCTTAGGCTGAAATTACCAAATGCCGAACCGATGAATGAATCACATAAACAAAAATATTTAGCGCATATTGCTCCTTTAAAGAAAGAATTGGATAGTATAACTGCAGTAAAATTTAAAGAATAATGGCACTACCAAAAGTAAACCCGTCACAAACTGCCGCTTGGCAGCAAATACAATCACATTTTGAGAAAATGCAAGCAACTTCAATGAAAGATTTGTTTGCGTCTGATGTAAATAGAGCAGAAAAATTTCACATACAATGGAATGATTTTTTAGTAGATTATTCAAAAAATATAGTCAATCAAGAAACATTAGATTTATTATTTAATTTAGCCAACGAAGTCCAATTAAAACAAGCGATTTCAAGTTACTTCCAAGGCGATTTAATCAATCAAACCGAAAATAGAGCTGTTTTACATACCGCTTTACGTGCAAAAGAATTAGCCAATGTTTTGGTCGATGGCGTTAACGTAATGCCAGAAGTATATTCTGTAAAAAATAAAATCAAAAACTTCTCAAACGAAGTCATTTCAGGAAATAAAAAAGGATTCACAGGAAAACCATTTACCGATATCGTAAATATTGGAATTGGAGGTTCTGATTTGGGTCCAGCCATGATTGTAGAAGCCCTACAATTCTATAAAAATCATTTAAACGTTCATTTTGTTTCCAATGTTGATGGCGATCACGTTAATGAAGTAATCAAAAAATTAAATCCAGAAACGACTTTATTTGTTGTAGTTTCTAAAACCTTCACTACGCAAGAAACCTTATCTAATGCTGAAACTATCAGAAGTTGGTTCTTACAATTGGCTTCACAAGACGATGTGGCTAAGCATTTCGTAGCGGTTTCAACCAATATCCAAAAAGTAACTGAATTCGGAATTAATCCTGATAAAGTTTTCCCAATGTGGGATTGGGTTGGAGGTCGTTTTTCGTTATGGAGCGCGGTAGGTTTATCCGTAAGTTTAGCAGTTGGATTTGATAATTTCGATAAATTATTGAAAGGTGCCAACGAAATGGACGAACATTTCAAAAACGAGTCTTTCGACAAAAATATTCCGGTAATTTTAGCTTTATTAAGCATTTGGTACAACAATTTTTTTGGTGCCGAAAGCGAAGCTTTAATTCCGTATACCCAATATTTACAGAAGTTAGCACCTTACTTGCAACAAGGTATCATGGAAAGTAACGGAAAAAGTATTGGTAGAGATGGAAAACCAGTAAATTATCAAACGGGAACTATTATTTGGGGCGAACCAGGAACAAATTCGCAACATGCTTTCTTTCAATTGATACATCAAGGGACCAAATTAATCCCAACGGATTTCATCGGATTCAAACAATCACTTTACGGAAACAAAGACCATCACGACAAATTAATGTCAAACTTCTTTGCGCAAACCGAAGCTTTATTAATGGGTAAAACCGAAGTGCAAGTAAAAGCAGAATTCGAAAAACAAGGCATTTCAGGTGAAAAAGCCGATTTTCTATTACCTTTCAAAGTTTTTTCGGGAAATAAACCAACGAATACCATTCTAATCAATAAGCTTACTCCAGAATCATTAGGTGCTTTAGTTGCCATGTACGAACACAAGATCTTCGTACAAGGTATCATTTGGAACATCTTCAGTTATGATCAATGGGGTGTGGAATTAGGAAAACAATTAGCGAATTCTATTTTAGACGAAATCGTAACAAAAGAGGTTAAAAACCACGATAGTTCCACTTCGTTTTTGTTGAAAAACTATCTTTCTTAGTACTTAAGGTAAAATATTTCAATCCTCAATCAAAGATTGAGGATTTTTTATATCCTTCAATAGTATTTGTTAATCATTTATTAATTAATTGAAACATTTTAATAAATTTAATTTAACAGTAGAGCTACATTCATGTTAGAAATTTGCAGAAAATATTTAAAAAATATATCTGATGAAAATTTTTAAAAATGCTTTACTTTTTGGGTTTATGTTTATATCAGCCTTAAATGTGTTTTCTCAATCTAAGGTTACAGGAACTGTTATAGACGGAGAGTTTAATCAACCACTTTCAGGTGCAAGTATTACAATAAAAGGCACTGCAAAAGGCACTACAACAGATTTTGATGGTAAATTTGAATTATCAACTGAGGTTAAATCGGGACAAATTGTTATTTCATATTTAGGTTTTGAAACTAAGACGATTTCATTTAATATTTCTAATAACTCGGTAGACTTAGGTAATATCGTATTGTTAACAGACGCTAGTCAATTACAAGAAGTTGTTGTTATTGGTAAAGGAATTATTGACGTTGCTAAAGAGCGTAAGACACCAATAGCTGTTTCTACTATTAAAGCTGTTGAAATTCAAGAAAAAGTTGGTACTTCAGATGTAACACAAGCAATGGTTAATACGCCGTCTGTTTATGTCGCAGGACAATCTGGAGGTTATGGTGATTCAAGAATTACAGTTCGTGGTTTTCAACAAGATAATACAGCCTTTCTTTTAAATGGACAACCAATTAATGGAATGGAAGATGGTAAAATGTACTGGTCTAACTGGTCTGGAATGTCGGATATTGCAAATTTTATTCAAGTACAAAGAGGTTTAGGATCTTCAAAATTAGCTATTTCTTCAGTAGGAGGAACTGTTAACTTTGTAACAAAAGCTACCGATAAAAAAGAAGGCGGCTTTGTTTCAATGGGTGTTGCAAATAGCGATTATTTTAAATCTACAGCAGCATACAACACAGGTATGAATGCAAAAGGATTTGGTATGAGCATTATGATGTCACACTGGCAAGGAGATGGTTATAACCAAGGAACAAGAGGTGAAGGTCAAAACTATTTTATTTCTTTTGGATACAAACCAAACGATAAACATAATTTCAATTTCTTGATTACTGGTGCTCCACAATCTCACGATCAAAATTTCACAAAAACCATTAGTTCATATTTACAATATGGAAGAAAATATAATAACAATTGGGGAACTTTAAATGGTAATTATCTTTCTGAAAGAACAAATTTTTACCACAAGCCAGTAGCAAATTTAAACTGGGATTATAACATAAACGAAACAACATCTTTATCAACTGTACTTTATGCTTCTTGGGGTCGTGGAGGAGGAACTGGTAATTACGGTAGAGGGAAAAGAACTATTTCAGAAGGTTATGTAGATTTTGATGCAATTTATGCAAATAATATAGCAGATTCTGATGGAATTGGTTCTGCGGAAAGTTCAGATCCAAATAGAAACAATAATTATGTAATTAGGGCATCAATGAATAACCATGCATGGTATGGTTTAGTTACTAATTTCAAAAAAGAGTTAAATGAAAACTTAAATTTGAACTTTGGGTTGGATTTAAGAACATATAATGGTGATCACTATCGTCAAGTCAGTAATTTCTTAGGTCTTAATAGTTGGTATGAGACAAGAAGATTAAGAGATAATACACACTTTTCAAACAACTCTTTGCCTTTAGGAACTAATGCAGTTAACCAGTCTTATAATATCAATCCTTGGTATGCTTTCTTTAATTCTGCTGATGATAATCAAAAAATAGATTATGATTATAGCGAAACAATTTCTTACGGAGGAGTTTTCGGTCAAATAGAATATTCAAAAAACAATTTCTCAACTTTTTTCCAAGGAGCAATTTCTAATCAGTCACACCAAAGATTTGATTATTATGATTACCAAGATGAATTCCAAGATTCAGAAAAAGTTTCAAACGTTGGTTATAATGTAAAAGGTGGTGCTGCATATATTTTCGCTGAAAAACATTCAGTTTATGCAAATGCAGGTTACTATTCTCGTCAACCATACCACGATAACATATACTTAAACTTTACAAATCAAGTAAATCCATTAACTGAAAATGAAAAAGTATTAGGTCTAGAGGCTGGATATACTTTTAAATCGAAAATGTTTTCAGGAAGTTTAAATGCCTACAGAACTACTTGGGAAGATAGAGTTGTGACTACTTCAGTAGTTCAAGCTACTAATGGAACTATTGGTACAACTCCAGTACTTGCTGGCGATGTGATATTTACTGAAAATCAAGGCGTTAAACAAGTTCATGCAGGTTTAGAATTAGATTTTGTTTTCAAACCAACTTCAAATATAGATGTAAAAGGTTTTGTTTCTATGGGTAATTGGGAATATGCAGATAAAGCAATAAGCACAAAAAGAGACGAGAATTTAAACCCTTTATTAGTAACAGAAACAGATTTAGATGGTGGAAAAGTTGGAGATGCTGCTCAAACTACATGGGGATTAGGGGCTAAATATGAGTTTATTAAAAACTTTTCAATTGATGCAGATTGGAGAAACTATGATAAATTATATGCAAACGTTGCGGCTAAAGATAATTTAGAATTACCAAGCTATGATTTAGTAGATGCGGGTATTTCTTATAAAATGTTAGTTGGTAAAGACAAGCGAAATTCAATTAATTTTAGATTTAATATGAATAATATATTTGATGAAGTTTATTTGTCTGAATTAACATCTAATATTAAAACAGACGCATTTATTAGTGGTAACTCTGGTCCTACATACCAATCTGCCGGAAGAGTTTACAAAGGGATAGCTGATGGAAACCAAGGATATTTTGGTTTAGGAAGAACTTGGAATTTTACGTTGCGTTATAATTTCTAGTAATTTAAAGTTGATTACTACAACCTCTTATTCATTTTTTTGGGTAAGGGGTTTTTAATTTCCTATATTTGTAATTCACTTTAAAATAAATTAGGTATGTACGAAACTATTCAATCCGTTCACTCTATCTTAGCTTATGCCGCTTTAGGGCTTTTAGTATTAGCTTCAATTAATGCCATTTTTGGATTAACTTCTAAAAAATTATTTACCGACAAAGATTTACGTTTGTCTTTATTCACTTTAATCATCTGCCACATTCAATTGTTAGTTGGTTTGATTTTGTATTTTGTTTCTCCATTAGGTTCTGCTCAATTAGGAAACATGAAAGACGCTGCTATGCGTTTAACTTCGTTAGAACATCCATTAATTAACATTATCGCTTTAGTGTTAATCACAATTGGTTGGTCAAAACACAAAAAAGAAGAAAGTAACAACGGAAAATTCAAAAAGATTGCCGTTTTCTATACATTAGGTTTAGTGTTAATCTTATCAAGACTTCCTTGGGCTAACTGGTTCAACTAGTATTTGGTACAGTCTTTGGTAATAAGTTTACAAAATCAATAAATTATGAAGAAAAATATCCTAATAATAGCGTTTGTATTACTTGTTACTGCATTGGTAAGCTTTTCTAACGATACAAAATCTGGTTTCGTTAGAAAAGCTTCTTTATATGATACCGTTAAGAAAAAAGATTCCCTTCAACTTTTAGATTCGATAAAAAAATCAGACTCCATTCGAGTAGCCGATTCTATAGCCAATCTAAAAACTAAACTATACAAGAAAAACGTAGAAGCTTCGCATTATTCCGATAAATTAAATGGAAGAAGAACCGCAAGCGGACAAGTTTTTAGTAATAAAAAATACACGGCAGCACATAAAACGCTAAAATTTGGGACCAAAGTAAAAGTCACCAATTTAGCTAACAACAAAAGCGTCATCGTAACCATCAACGATAGAGGACCTCATACTAGAGGAAGAGAAATCGATTTGGCAAAACGACCATTTTTAGATATTTCGCACAATAACGGTCGCTCACTTTTACGTGTGAGCTTAGAAATCGTAGAATAATTATTTCAATTTACTCCCTTTTGAAGCCCACCAAGGCACCGTTTCCACAACTAATCTTCCTGCTTTAACCGCTGGGTCAAGATTCGCCAAACTATCCGCTTCTTTCATGGTTTCAGTGTTGAAAAGTAAAAATCCTGCAATAGTTTCATGTTTATCAGATGGACCAGCGATGCTAATTTTATTTGTTTTTGCTAACCAATTGATGTGTTCCATGTGCTTTTTCTGAATTTCCGCCGCTTCTTCTTTAGAGTGTTCACGATTCGGGCCTTTTTTTAGCATCACTAAAAAATATTTCTGCATCACATAAGTTGTGTCGCCTTCTTTGTAGCTAAAGGTTTCGTGATTGGTTTTCGGTTTGTCAGGATAAATTACGGTGTTTGAACCGCAAGAAAACAATATAACTACTGCCAATATTCCAAAAAGTGCTTTCATTTTACCAAGATTTAAAAGGATTATTACTTAAATAAGCATTGTAATAACGTTCGTCAGAAGTGACTTCTTTCCCTAACCAATTCGGTTTTTCAAAAGATTCAGTTTCTGATTGCAGTTCAATTTCTGCCACGATTAAACCTTCGTTTTCACCTGCAAAAACATCAACTTCATAAGTATGTTTTCCCAAAGGAACTTCGTAACGAACTTTATCAATAGCGCCTTTTTCGCAGAGTGGCAACAATGCTTCGGCTTCTGAAATTGTAATTTCTTTTTCCCACTCAAAACGGCTCATGCCCGATTCGTTTCCTTTGCCTTTTATCGTTAAAAAACCTTTGTTACCTTTGATTCTAACTCTAACGGTTCGCTCTGGATTCGAATTCAAATAGCCTTGAACAATTCTAAACTGAGCCGTGCTTTCTGATATAAAATCGGTTGCTGTAACTAAAAATTTGCGCTCTATTTCTGTCAAAATTTAATATTTATTTAGGCATCTAAATTACTAAAAAATACTTTCTCTTTGTATCTTTACGAATCTATGACCAAAATTATGAATTTATTTACAAGTAAAAATCATCTTTCTCCCGACGAAATTCTTAAGAAATATTTTAACGAATTGCAGTTGTGGCGCAACGAAGAAAACGAAATTGATATTTTAGTTCAATTGGTTAACGCTATTCGTCCAAGAAATCCAAAAAAACCAGAACAAATAAGTCTTTTTCCTATTATCGAGTTTTTTACAATTAACAATGAGGAACGAATCAACTTTGTGGCGTATTTGCAAACGGTTTTACAAAGTAAAAATTTCGATGCCATTTTAACCGATGCCGGAATTCTTCAGGATACCGATTTTTTCTACGAAGTTAAAAAGCGCGTTTTTGCAAAAGTTTTACCGTATCAAGCACCAAAAGATACTTTGCAATATGTTTTAAATCAGGTTTTTTATGTGGATTCTGATCCGGTTTGGATAAATAAGATTCCGATTGCTGAGTTAGAAATCCTTTTTGAATTGTTTCAATTTGAGACAATCTACGAAACTGTTGCTGTCAATTCGCCTTTGTATGAAGTAATGCAAGCCATCAATCTACTTTCGCAAAGAACCAGCGGAAGAGCTTTAGAATCTGACGTAATGAAAATGGTGCCTGAATATGCAGGTTTGGAAAGTCCGTTTGCGGCTTTTGAGAAAGAATTGTACGCTATAGAAAATACAATTCGCAACAAAGAATCTGAATTTTACACGAATTCATCCGACATCAATTACAAGCAATTGTTGGTGCTGTATAAGCAATGTAACGAATTTGTTGAGAAAGCTTTTCAAAACTCTTCTAAATACGGAATTTCACTACGTGTGAACCAAAATTTGTTGCGCATCAAACAACAATTGTATCGTGTTGGCGTTTTGATGCCGCTTTTAGTAATCGATAAACCCGAAGACAAAAAAGCAAAATCAATTGAATTAGCGATAAAACTCATTAAATACAATTGTTTAAAAACCAACGTTAGAAAGTTATTTAACGAAAGTACGCAATTGTTGTCGTACGAAATCACGCAACATACCGCAAAAACAGGCGAGCATTACATTACCGAATCTAAAACGGAGTATTTCAAAATGTTATATGCAGCCCTTGGTGGAGGATTGATTGTGGGATTTTTATGTATTTTTAAATTGTTGCTTTCAAAAATTGAAACTTCTGATTTTGGTCATGCTTTTTATTACAGTATGAACTACTCTTTTGGTTTTATTGCGATTTATATTTTAGGATTTACCTTAGCAACCAAACAACCAGCGATGACAGCCGCAGCGTTAATTAGCGCTTTGGAAGATGGTTTAAAAAAGCAAGCCAACGGAGATGGAGAAAAACACAAAAGTTTCGCTATTTTATTTGCTCGATTATTCCGTTCGCAGTTTATTGCCTTTGTTGGAAATGTTGTAATGGCTTTTCCTGTGACGTTTTTAGGAATTTGGTTAATCGATTTAGCGTTTGATTACAATATTGCCGAAACCAAATGGGAAAAACTAGTCACAGATTTAAGTCCAGTGCATTCCATGGCGATTTTTCATGCGGCAATTGCCGGTTTTTTCTTGTTCTTGTCTGGAATTATCTCAGGAAGTATTGCAAATCGCGATAAGCATTTTGATGTGTATTACCGAATCAAAGAACATCCATTACTAAAATTGAATTTCGGAAAAGCAAAAGCCGAAAAAATCTCGAAATGGTACGAACGTTATTGGGCAGGAATTATTTCCAACTTTTGGTTCGGAGTTTTTCTTGGAAGTACGGCTTCTGTAGGTTTGTTTTTAGGACTGAATTTAGATATTAGACACATTACATTTGCTAGCGGAAACTTGGCCTTAGCTATTTACGGTGCCGATTATATGGTGAACAATGCAATGTTGTTTTGGGGTATTTTAGGTATCGGAATTATTGGTTTTGTGAACTTTTTAGTAAGTTTTGGTTTGTCGCTTGGATTGGCGTTTCGTTCCCGCAATATTCCGTTGGCAGAGTTACGCCCGATTATTACTTCGATAAAGCAACATTTCTTTAGAAAACCAATGAGTTTCTTTTTTCCTACCGAATAATTTATGAGCGAGCACTACCGAAAAATAATTCACGTGGATATGGATGCGTTTTATGCATCGGTAGAGCAAATGGATAATCCAGAGTTGAAAGGAAAACCATTGGCGGTTGGTGGAAGCGAAGTTCGTGGTGTAGTTTCAGCAGCAAGTTACGAAGCGAGAAAATTTGGAGTTCGAAGTGCGATTAGCGGTATTCAAGCCAAGAAATTGTGTCCCGATTTAATTTTTGTGCGACCACGATTTGACCGTTATAAAGAAATTTCAAAGAAAATCAGAAAAATATTCCACGATTACACCGATTTAGTCGAACCATTATCGCTCGATGAAGCCTATTTAGACGTTACCGAAAACAAAAAAGGCAATCCCAGCGCGACATTAATTGCACAAGAAATTCGAAAACGTATTTTTGAAGAAGTTGGGTTAACCGCCTCCGCAGGAATTTCCGTTAATAAATTCGTAGCTAAAATCGCTTCCGATTACAACAAACCCAACGGACAAAAAACGGTAAATCCAGATGAAGTAGAAGCGTTTTTAGAAAAATTAGACATTAAAAAGTTCTACGGTGTTGGAAAAGTAACGGCTGAAAAAATGTATCAACTGGGTGTTTTTACGGGTTATGACTTAAAGCAAAAACCGTTAGAGTATTTAGAGAAACACTTTGGCAACAGCGGTTTTCATTATTACCAAATTGTGCGTGGCATTCATAACAGCGTGGTTAAACCAAATCGTAAGATAAAATCAGTAGGAGCGGAACGTACTTTTGGAGAAAATTTATCTTCCGAAATCTTTATGGAAGAACGTTTGCAAAGTATTGCAAAAGAATTAGAAAAACGCCTACAAAAAAGCAAAATCTCAGGAAAAACCATCACCCTAAAAATAAAATACTCCGATTTCACCTTACAAACCCGAAGCAAAACGTTGCCTTATTTCGTAAGTGATAAAAACATCATTCTAGATGTTGCCAAAGATTTACTCTACCAAGAACGCCTAAGAAACTCCGTGCGACTACTAGGAATTTCCATCCACAACCTAAACAACGAAGAAAAAACAAAAACTGAGTTGCTTCAAAAAAGTGTTTCTGTGCAATTGAAGTTTGAGTTTTAGTTAATTAAACAAGCGTTAAAGTTGTTTTTTCTAACTTATTGCTTCATTTTTCTTTTTAGTTTTAACCCAAATTACAAGGGTATGGAGTTTAAAGTTTACGATGCAGCGTTTGCAAAACAGTATGAAAATGGCGCTATAAAAGCAATGCCGTTAGTGTCTTGGGATATTTATTCTCAGTATTTGTTGCAAACGAATGTGTTGCTTCATGATGTGAATTCATTACATCAAATAGCTAATAAAAATCAATGGAAATCGGTTTGGGATTACAAAGAAAGTTTACAAGATGAAACCGTTATTGTGGTTACCGATGCGCAATTAAAAATTGTCTTCGCCAGTAAAAACATCAAAAAAATGAACGGTTACGAAGCGCAAGAAGTCATTGGAAACTCACCAAAAATGTTTCAAGGCGCTAAAACCGATTTACAAGTAAGCAACGAAATCAGACAAGCCATTCTTAAAAAAGTACCGTTTGAGAAAAACGTAATCAATTACTGTAAAGATGGTTCGGTTTACAATTGTCATATCAAAGGATTTCCAATTTTCAATCATAAAGGTGAAGTAATAAACTTTATCGCGTTTGAAAAAATAGCGGCTTAAAACGAAGATATATAAAACAAAAACGAGTGCTAAAATTATCTTTAGCACTCGTTTTTTATGTTGAAATGAGATTATTCTATTTCAGAAACTCTTAACGTATTTACCATTCCTTTTGCTACGATAGGCATTGCGGCTAAGTTTACCACCATATCGCCTTTTTTTACGTATTTCTTTTCTTTACAAATCGTGTTGATATCGTCGATGGTGTCATCTGTACTTACTAATTTGTCGTAAAAGTACGCTCTAACACCCCACAACAAGTTCAATTGCGTTAAAATACGTTTGTTAGAAGTAAATACCAAAATGTGTGATTTTGGGCGCCAAGCCGAAATTTGAAACGCCGTGTAACCTGAATTGGTCAACGTTGTAATCGCTTTCGCATTAATGGTATCGGCCATTTGAGCCGCGTGATAACAAATCGATTTGGTAATATAACGTTGGTTTTTTACTTGTGGTTGCGATAACGGCACTTTAATTAATGGCGAATCTTCTACACTTTCAATAATACGCGTCATGGTTTCAATAACTTCTACAGGATAATTTCCTACTGAAGTTTCTCCTGATAACATTACGGCATCAGCTCCGTCCATTACCGAGTTCGCTACGTCATTTACTTCGGCACGTGTTGGTGTTAATGAGGTAATCATCGTTTCCATCATTTGTGTCGCCACGATTACTGGAATACGAGCTGTTTTTGCTCTATGAATCAATTTTTTCTGAATCAACGGCACTTCTTCCGCAGGAACTTCTACACCTAAATCACCACGAGCTACCATCAATCCATCACAAAAAGCTACGATTTTATCAATGTTTTCAACAGCTTCTGGTTTTTCAATTTTGGCAATAATTGGAATTTTATGATCGGAATGTTCAGCAATTAAATCTTGTAAATCTTCTAAGTCATTTGGTGTTCTTACGAATGATAATGCAATCCAATCCACATTATTTTCGATGGCAAATTTAGCATCGCGAATGTCTTTTTCAGTTAAAGCAGGTAATGAAACTTTTGTGTTAGGTAAGTTTACTCCTTTTTTAGATCTTAAAGGACCTCCTTGAACTACTACTGCTTCAACTTCAGTGTTTTTATCGGTTTTAGTAACTTCGAAAATTAATTTTCCGTCGTCTAATAAGATTCTTTCTCCAGGATTTACATCTTTTGGAAATTCTTTGTAGTTCATGTACACTCTCGAAGCTGTTCCTAAGATGTCTTCAGCTGTGGTGAAGGTAATTTTATCTCCTTTGCTTACGACTACATCTTCTTTCATAACGCCAACACGTAGTTTCGGACCTTGTAAATCACCTAAAATGGAAGTTGTGTAACCAAACTCTTCATTTAGTTCTCTAATCATCTGGATGCGTTCTGAAACGTCGGTATAGTCGGCATGAGAAAAGTTAATTCTAAATACATTAACTCCAGCATCAATCATTTTTTTTATCACTTCTTTTGTGCTACAGGCTGGGCCTAACGTAGCTACAATTTTAGTCTTTTTATTTGTTGGCATTTTAATTAAAAAATTAAATTATTTTTAGATTTTAAGTTTGTTGTATCAACGGAATAAGCAGTGGTTACATTTTTGATTTTCAATATTTTTTCGATAATTTCATCGGTATCAAAACCATAATCGATATTTTCAATCTTAATCAAATAATCTGCTTTTTTATATTCTGGAAGTAAAAAAACGGTGATGTCAACTTGTTCAAAAAGGGAACTCGTTCGTTTATCTGAATTAATAATCGTGGTTTTATTTTCGATTAAGGTCCAAATTACATCGTTCTTTTCATCATCAAAAGCGAAATTCTCAAAAGAGCTTTTTCCTTCTGGTATTGCGATTTCTACGTAGTTATCATTTTTTTGTAACTGCAATCCCAATTCCTTGTTTAAGCAATACGCTAATTTGTAATCTTCTAAAGATGAATGTAAGGCAATTAACTCATAATCATCTGAAATAAAATCGTTTATTTGAATTTTATGAATGGCCATTTTCCAAAATTAAGGGGTAAATATAAGGCTAAAAATCGTTAAAAACTACCTGTTTGGTAGTTCTTAACGATAATTTATAAACTCAAACGTTTGAGTAGTGGATTATTTATTCGAAATTTTTTCTTGAAAGACAAAATAGGCTCTTTGTGCCGCTTTTTCTTCTGCTTTTTTCTTAGAAGTTGCTCTAGCTTTAGCGATAATTTTATTGTTAATCGACAATTTTACGCTGAAATATTTTTGTCCTTCTTGTCCGTTATCTTCGATAAAATCAAAGGCGAATGGTGCTTTTTCTTTTTGACACCATTCGATAATTAAACTTTTGTAGCTGATAACTTTACCTTCTAATTTAGCAATGTCAACATATTGTTTAATGATTTTATTTTGAATGAATTTTTCGCAATACGTAAAACCTTTATCTAAATAAATAGCACCAATAAATGCTTCAAACAAATTACCATGAATGTTTTCGCCAAACTGACTCGAATTGACTTTGCTTTCTACAAAACTCACTAAATTAAAATCACGCCCCAGTTCATTCAAATGTTCTCTACTAACAATTTTCGATCGCATTTTTGTCAAATAGCCTTCATCTCCAGAAGGAACTTCGTTGTATAAATGGGCTGCAATAACACTTCCTAACATGGCATCGCCAAGAAATTCTAAACGCTCATAATTAAACGGATTTCCTTTTTCATCGAGTTTGTTCGCCGAGCGATGGGTGAATGCTTTTTTGTAATATTTTAATTCATTTGGTTGAAAACCGAGAATTTTGGTAATTTTTTCAAAAAAAATCCCGTCTTCTTGAGAACGGGAATTTTTTCGTATTTTATTAAATAAACGACGCATGTTTAGTTCTCAAATTTTTTGAATAAAACACAAGCGTTATGTCCACCAAAACCAAAAGTATTACTCATGGCTACTTTAATTTCGCGTTTTTGCGCTTTATTTAAAGTTAAGTTTAATGATGGATCAATGTTTTCGTCTACAGTAGTATGATTAATCGTTGGAGGTACAATTCCGTTCTGCATCGCTAATATAGAAGCAATTGCTTCAATAGCACCAGCAGCACCAAGTAAGTGACCTGTCATCGATTTAGTCGAATTAATGTTGATGTTTTTAGCATGAGCACCAAAAACATGACTAATTGCTTTTAACTCAGCAACGTCTCCAAGTGGAGTTGAAGTTCCGTGAGTGTTAATGTGGTCTACGTCTTCTGGTTTTAAACCAGCATCGCGTAAACAGTTTTCCATTACAGCAATAACTCCAATTCCTTCAGGATGTGGAGCTGTTAAGTGGTACGCATCAGAAGATAAACCACCACCACCTACTTCACAGTAAATTTTAGCACCACGCGCAATCGCATGTTCATACTCTTCTAATACTAAAGCACCGGCACCCTCACCTAAAACAAATCCGTCACGAGTAGCATCAAAAGGTCTTGAAGCTGTTTCTGGACTTTCGTTTCGAGTTGATAAAGCTTGCATTGAGTTAAATCCGCCCATACCTGCAATTGTTACTGCTGCTTCAGAACCACCTGAAACAATAACATCGCACATTCCTAAACGGATGTAGTTGAACGCATCTACTAAAGCATTAGCCGAAGAAGCACATGCAGAAACTGTAGTATAGTTAGGTCCCATAAAGCCATTTCGCATCGAAATGTGTCCAGGAGCAATATCAGCAATCATTTTAGGAATAAAGAATGGATTAAAACGCGGTGTTCCATCACCAGCGGCGTAATTCATTACTTCGTCTTGGAAAGTTTGTAAACCTCCAATACCTGCTCCCCAAATAACTCCAACTCTATGTTTATTTACATTTTCTAAGGAAATACCAGCATCTTTGATGGCTTCATCGCTGGCAACAATAGCATATTGAGCAAACTTATCCATTCTGCGAACCTCTTTTTTGTCGATAAAATCTTCAACATTGAAGTTTTTAATCTCACAAGCAAATTTGGTTTTATGCTTTTCAGTATCGTAATAAGTAATAGGGGCAGCGCCACTTTTTCCGTTCACAAGACCGTCCCAATATTCTTGAAGAGTATTTCCGATAGGAGTTAACGCTCCAAGACCTGTTACAACAACACGCTTTAATTGCATATTCTAATTTTTAAAAAATCGTTTAAACAAATAATACCCGTGTTTTCTTTAGTTATAATGAATAAAGAGACAAGGGTATTTCAATATATTGTGATTGAAATTCAATCAAAAATAGTCTAATTTTTTTAAAATAATAAAAACCCGCATGCAAAAAATGCACACGGGTGTTTTATTTATTATTTTTTAGCTTCTTCGATGTAAGAAATAGCTTGACCTACAGTAGCAATGTTTTCAGCTTGGTCGTCTGGAATTTGGATATCAAATTCTTTTTCGAACTCCATAATAAGCTCAACAGTGTCTAATGAATCAGCTCCTAAATCATTTGTGAAGCTTGCTTCTGTTACAACTTCGTTTTCGTCAACACCTAATTTGTCTACGATAATCGCTTTTACTCTTGATGCAATGTCTGACATAATCTTTAATTTTTAATTTAATTTGTTGGCAAAAATAAAAAACTTTATTTTAAAACAACCTTTTTGTTACTAAATGTGACTACGAAAATAAAAAAAAATATTCACAAAGGCCTCTTTTTTTTATTTTTTACCAATAATTATTCTTTTTTTTGTGGGAAGAAATCAATACTGAAATGAAGAATATTGTGCTTTTTGCTTCCGGAAATGGCTCAAATGCCGAAGAAATTATTCGCTATTTTAAAAAAAATAACCAAGGAACTGTAGTCGCTATCTTTTCTAACAAACCAGATGCCAAAGTGTTAGAGAGAGCAAAAAATCATGATATTCCTTCAGTCGTTTTTAATAAAACGCAGTTAAATGAAGGTTTTGTGTTGGAACAATTGCATCAATTTCAGCCTGATTTAATTGTTTTAGCCGGATTTCTACTAAAATTTCCTGAGTCTATATTAAAAGAATATCCAAAAGTGATTAATATTCATCCTGCTTTATTGCCAAAATACGGCGGAAAAGGTATGTATGGCATGAATGTGCATCAAGCTGTTTTAGAAAATAAAGAAAAAGAAACCGGAATCACCATTCATTATGTAAACGAACATTACGATGAAGGCGAATTCATTTTTCAAAAATCGGTAAATATCGAAGATTGCAAAACCGCTGAAGAAATTGCCCACAAAATCCACGAATTAGAACATCAATATTTTCCAGAAGTTATCGCAAGTGTGTTAATGAAATAAGTTATGGCAAAAAAGAAGTATTATGTTGTTTGGGATGGAATTGAAACTGGAATTTTTGATTCTTGGGAGAAATGTAAATCAGTTACAAAGAATTATCCTCAAGCAAAATATAAGTCTTTTATGACTTTAGAAATGGCAAAGGAAGCGTATTCAAAGAGTTATTATGACTTTGCTGGAAAAAAAATATTTGAAACTAGTTTGTCTAAAGAAGATTTATTAAAAATAGGCAATCCGATTTTAGATTCAATTTCTGTTGATGCTGCTTGTAGTGGCAATCCTGGTATAATGGAGTATAGAGGTGTTCATACTAAAACTAAAGAACAGCTATTTATTATGGGGCCATTTGAAAATGGAACAAATAATGTTGGAGAGTTTTTAGCTTTAGTGCATGGACTAGCATTATTAAAGAAAAATGGGATAAATCTACCTATTTATTCGGATTCTAGAAATGCGATAAGTTGGGTAAAACAGAAAGTCTGTAGAACAAATCTCCACAAAGACGAGAGTAACCAAAAGTTATTTGAATTAATTACAAGAGCTGAGAATTGGTTAAAAAGCAATTCTTATCAAAATGAAATTCTAAAATGGGAGACAAAAGCATGGGGTGAAATTCCTGCAGATTTTGGAAGAAAACAATAGTTTTATAATTTGACAACTATAAAACTTTTAAACTTCTAAACAAAAACTTATCTTTGCACCTTATTTCAAATTCAATTTAATGAACAAACTATTAATAGTAGGAACAGTAGCTTTTGATGCTATTGAAACGCCTTTCGGAAAAACAGATAAAATTTTAGGTGGAGCCGCGACTTACATTGGTTTAGCGTCTAATTTTTTTAATGTAGATGCAGCAGTAGTTTCTGTGGTTGGTGAAGATTTTCCAAAGGAATATTTAGATTTATTAGAAAATAAAGGAGTAAACATTGAAGGAATCGAAATCGTAAAAGGTGGAAAAACTTTCTTTTGGAGTGGAAAATACCACAACGACTTAAATTCTCGCGACACTTTAGTAACAGAATTAAACGTTTTGGCAGATTTTAATCCAGTTGTGCCTCAAGCGTATAAAAATTCAGACGTAGTTTTATTAGGAAATTTACATCCAATTGTACAATCAGGTGTTTTAAACCAAATGTCTGAAAGACCAAAATTAGTTGTTTTAGATACGATGAACTTTTGGATGGATTGTGCCTTACCAGAATTATTAGACGTTATCAAACGTGTAGATGTTATCACTATCAACGATGAAGAAGCGCGTCAGTTATCAGGAGAATATTCTTTGGTAAAAGCAGCGGCTAAAATTCATACAATGGGACCAAAATATGTGGTTATCAAAAAAGGAGAACACGGAGCGCTATTGTTCCACAACAAAGACGTATTCTTTGCTCCAGCTTTACCGTTAGAAGAAGTGTTTGATCCAACAGGAGCTGGTGATACTTTCGCAGGTGGTTTCGCAGGTTACATTGCACAATCAGAGAACATTTCGTTTAGCAATTTGAAAAACGCTATTATTTATGGTTCAAACTTAGCTTCTTTCTGTGTGGAGAAATTTGGAACTGAGCGAATGGAAACTTTAGATAAAAATGAAGTGAACGCGCGTTTGAAACAATTCAAAGCCTTAACGCAATTTGAAATAGAATTAGAAGAATAAAAACGTGCCTCGAAATTTCGGGGCATTTTTTGTTTCAAAAAGAATAAGAATTACAACAACCTACAACAACACAACAACTTATGAGTGACGCTATACAACACGAATGTGGAATTGCTTTACTACGATTAAAAAAACCGTTAGAGTTCTATAAAGAAAAATACGGAACTGCTTTCTATGGAGTACAAAAAATGTACTTACTTATGGAAAAGCAACACAACCGCGGTCAAGACGGAGCTGGATTAGCAAGTATTAAATTGGATGTAAATCCAGGTGAAAGGTACATCAGCCGTATTCGTTCAAACGACCCACAACCTATTAAGGATATCTTCGCTCAAATTAACGACAGAATCAGTCGCGAGTTAGAAGAACATCCAGAATATCAAAACAATGTGGCGCTTCAAAAACAAAATATTCCATATTTGGGAGAAGTGTTTTTAGGTCACGTTCGTTATGGAACTTTCGGTAAAAATAGCATCGAAAGTGTACATCCTTTCCTTCGTCAAAACAATTGGATGCACCGTAATTTAATTGTTGCGGGAAATTTCAATATGACGAATGTTAAAGAGTTATTCCAAAACTTAATTGATTTAGGACAACATCCAAAACAAATGGCCGATACCGTTACCGTAATGGAAAAAATCGGACATTTCTTAGATGATGAGGTTACCGAATTATACAAACACTGCAAACATGAAGGGTATTCTAAGCAAGAAGCTTCTCCGATAATTGGCGAACGATTAAATGTACAGCGTATTTTAGAACGTGCATCTCGTAATTTCGATGGAGGTTACGCAATGGCTGGACTTTTCGGTCATGGCGATTCGTTTGTTTTGCGCGATCCTGCTGGAATTCGTCCTGCTTATTTCTACGAAGATGATGAAATTGTAGTAGTCGCTTCAGAACGTCCGGTTATTCAAACGGTTTTCAATGTGCCTTTCGAAAAAGTTCAAGAATTAACTCCTGGAAGTGCTATTATTATCAAGAAAAACGGAAATGTTTCAGTTCAAGAAGTTAGAACTCCATTGATCAAAAAAGCATGTTCGTTTGAACGCATTTATTTTTCTCGCGGAAGCGATGCCGAAATTTACAGAGAGCGTAAAGAACTAGGAAAATTAATCTTCCCAAGTGTTTTAAAAGCTATCGATAACGATACCGATAATACGGTTTTTTCTTTTATTCCAAATACAGCAGAAACTTCTTTTTACGGTATGTCAGAAGCGGCGCAAGATTTCTTAAATCAAAGAAAAGCCAAAATGATTATCGAGCAAAAAGATACGTTGACGGAAGACACGTTGAAAGAACTCCTTTCTGTGAAAATCAGAACGGAAAAAATTGCGATTAAAGATGCGAAATTAAGAACGTTTATTACCGAAGATAGTAGCCGTGATGATTTAGTAGCTCACGTTTATGATGTTACTTATGGAGTAGTAAAACCAACCGATAATTTGGTAATTATTGATGATAGTATTGTGAGAGGAACTACCTTAAAACAAAGTATCATTAAAATGATGGATCGTTTACATCCAAAGAAAATTGTTGTAGTTTCATCAGCACCTCAAATTCGTTATCCAGATTGTTACGGAATTGATATGGCGAAATTAGAAGGATTAGTAGCTTTCAGAGCAGCTTTAGATTTATTAAAAGAACGCAATTTATATCATATAGTAGAAGAAGTATATCAAAAATCGAAAGCACAAGAAGATTTTAGTGATGCTGATGTAGTGAATTATGTAAAAGAAATTTATGCGCCTTTCACCGATCAAGAAATTTCAGATAAAATTGCCGAAATGCTTACGCCAGATGACACCAAAGCAGAAGTAAAAATCATTTACCAAACGGTGGAAGATTTACATAAAGCATGTCCGAAAAACTTAGGAGATTGGTATTTCACAGGAGATTATCCTACAGATGGAGGAAATCGTGTAGTAAATCGTGCATTCATGAATTTCTATGAAGGTAAAGATGCACGAGCATACTAAAAAGTGTGTTTCATCGATTTTTTATTTCGTTTAACAATTTTTTTATAGTAATACAAAATCTCGCCATACTTTAGCTCTACCAGAAAATTAGTAGGTTAAGTTTTATGGTAGATTTGGGGCAAAAAGGGTACGCAATGCGTGCCTTTTTTTTGCCCCAAAATCTGTTTTAACAAAAATTGAAGACCAATTTTGCTCAAAAAGCGCATTTCATCGACTTTTTAATTCGTTTAACAATTTTTTTATGCAAGCATAGTATCTTATACTACTTTAGCTCTACCAAAAAATTAGTAGGTTAAGTTTTATGGTAGATTTGGGGCAAAAAGGGTACGCAATGCGTGCCTTTTTTTTGCCCAAAAATGAATGAACTTGTTAGAAAAAGTAAAAAATTAACTTATTTTATTCTTCAAAAACGCATTTCATCGACTTTTTGTGTTGTTCAACAATTTTTTTCGTCATATATATAAGAGTGTTCTACTTTAGTGCTACCAGAAAATTAGTAGGTTAAGTTTTATGGTAGATTTGGGGCAAAAAGGGTGAAAGCAATTTCACCTTTTTTATTTTAATAAACTTGGTAACAAAAAAGGCGAAGATTTTTCAATCCTCGCCTTTTTTAATTTTGTTTATTCTGAATTATTTTGCTGCAGCAAAACGTTTAGCAACTTCAGTCCAGTTAATTACATTAAAAAACGCTTCCATATAATCAGGACGACGGTTTTGATAGTGTAAGTAGTAAGCATGTTCCCAAACATCCATTCCTAGGATTGGTTGTCCGCCACAAGCAACACCTGGCATTAACGGATTGTCTTGGTTTGGAGTAGAACAAACTTCTAATTTGCCATCTTTTACACATAACCAAGCCCATCCTGAACCAAAACGAGTAGCTCCCGCTTTAGCAAATTCTGCTTTAAAAGCATCAAATGAACCAAATGCAGCATCAATAGCAGTAGCTAATTCACCTGTTGGTAAACCACCACCATTTGGCGACATAATTTCCCAAAACATAGTGTGGTTATAATGTCCACCACCGTTGTTACGAACTGGCATGTTGTTCATGTCTAAATTTTTCATCAAATCTTCAATAGATTTTCCTTCTAAATCTGTTCCAGCAATTGCTGCGTTTAAGTTGGTAACGTAAGCATTGTGGTGCTTAGAATGGTGAATTTCCATTGTTCTCGCATCAATATGTGGTTCTAATGCATCGTATGCATAAGGTAATTGTGGTAATTCAAAAGCCATGATATTTAATTTTTAGATTAATAATATTTTCACCAAATTTACAAATTAAACTTCGGATTCAAAAATAGATAGTTTTTATACCACTATTAGTAAGATAAATATAACATTGAATACAACCGCATTTACCATATACGACGCTTCGGCTGGCTCCGGAAAAACTTATACGCTAACGAAAGAATATTTAAAAATTCTCTTCTTGGCGACGAATGATGATGCGTATCGAAAAATTCTAGCCATCACTTTTACCAATAAAGCGGTAGAAGAAATGAAAACCCGAATTGTGTCGAGTTTGTATCAATTTTCATTGGATAACACTTCTGATAAAGCGATGGAATTGCTAAAAGATGTTGCTTCGGAAACCAAATTAAGCATTGCTACTTTAAAAGACAAATCGAAAGCCATCATCAAAAATATCATTCACAATTATGCGGCGTTTGATATTTCTACGATTGATAAATTCACGCACAAAGTGATACGAACGTTTGCTCAAGATTTGAATTTACCTCCAAATTTTGAAGTGTCACTGGAAACCGATTCCTTATTACAAGAAGCGATTGATTTGGTGATTTCTAAAGCAGGTGATGATCCAAATTTGACCAAATTACTAATCGAATTTTCAAAAGAAAAAACAGACGACGATAAAAACTGGGATATTTCGGCCGAATTATTAAAGGTTGCCCAATTGATTACCAACGAAAACAATTCGGAAGAAATCAAAGAATTGTCTGAAAAAAGTATTGATGATTTCGGAATCGTAAAAAAGAAATTGCAGGAAGAAATCAAACAATTAAAAGCCGAAACTAGTGAAGCCGGAAAAAATATTAAGCATTTTATTGAATCAAATGGAGCGAGTTTAAGTTCTTTTCCAAAGTATTTCAATGATCATTTGAATAATATTGAGTTAAATCAGTTGAAAGACACTCAAAAAAAATATTTTTCTCCTGATGATATTAAGGTTTTAAAATCGGCTAAAGATGTTGCTATTATTGAATCGATTATTGATGAAATCGTTTCACAATTAAAATCGATTTACGATAAGTTAGGAAAAGTAGCGATGTACGAAGCTTTTCTACAAAATTTAAATCCACTTTCGTTATTAAACACGATTTACCAGGAATTTAAACAAATTCAAGAGGAACAAAATTTAGTTTCGATTTCCGATTTCAATAAAATCATTCATAACGAAATTCAAAACCAACCAGCGCCTTTTATTTATGAGCGTTTGGGCGAAAAATACCGTCATTATTTTATAGATGAGTTTCAGGATACTTCGGTAATGCAGTGGCAAAATTTGATTCCTTTAATTGATAATGCACTTTCGGGTCAAGATGATTTTGGTCAACAAGGAACTTTGATGTTGGTTGGCGATCCAAAACAAGCGATTTACCGTTGGCGCGGAGGAAAAGCCGAACAATTTATCGATTTGGCCAAGGAAGATAAAAAACACAATCCGTTTTCCAATAAAGACAAAGAAACGCTTCGATTGGGTACAAATTATCGCAGTTATTCCGAAGTTATTCAGTTTAACAATGCGTTTTTCAAACAATTATCGGATAAATTCGAAAATTCAGATTATAAAAATCTATACGAAAACTTATCACATCAAGAAATCAATTCCAAAATGGGCGGCTATGTGAATTTGTCGTTCATTGAAGTGCCAGAAGACGAAACCGAAGTTGAAGGTTTTGATTCGGATAACGATTCGATTTCGGTAAAAGATAAATTTTACTTGAATCAAACGTTACGAACCATTGAAAAATGTATCGCGAACGGATTTGAATACAAAGACATCGTGTTGCTTACACGAACTAAAGCACCTGGAATAAAATTAGCGAATTTCTTAACCGAAAACAGCATACCAATTTTGTCTTCGGAAACTTTATTGATTCAAAATGCGACAGAAGTGAAATTGTTGATTGCGTTACTTCGTTATTTGAAAAATCCAAAAGATGACGAATCGAAAGTCTACTTCTTGTATTTCATTGCGAAATATTTACAATCGGAATTAGAAATTCATGATTTCATTTTGGCTTCGAAAGACAAAAATTCAGATGAATTAGAAACGTTTTTAAAAACCATCGGAATTGAGATTTCGTTTAAAAATTGCAAGAAAAAATCATTGTACGAAGCAGTTGAAATTTTGATTGCGACATTTTTAAATGACAAAGTGAATACTTCGTATTTGCAGTATTTCTTGGATTTGGTATTAGAAAAAGATGTAAAAGTACAATCGAGTATTGCGGATTTCTTGGAGTATTGGGATAAAATCGGTTACCAAAAAAGTATTCCGTCACCAGAAGGAACAAATGCCGTTCGTATCATGACAATTCATAAATCAAAAGGTTTAGAATTTCCAGTGGTGATTTTTCCGTTTGCAGAAGAAAATTTTTCAAGTAAACCAAAAGATAAATTGTGGATTCCGTTAGAAGACGCAAATGTGAATTTTCCAAAAGCACTTATCAACAATAAGAAAGAAGTGGAAACTTACGGAAATGAAGCAAAAGCAATTTTTCAAACCAAAAACCAAGAAGAAGTTTTAGATACAATAAACGTTTTGTACGTGGCTTTAACGCGTGCCGAAGAGCAATTGTATGTGATTTCGAATAAACTGAAAACGAAAAAAGGAGATTTAGTTGCCAATAATTTATCATACTATTTTCTGGAGTTTTTGCAAAATATCGGGAAATATGAAGAAACCAAATCAGAATACGAGTTTGGAAATCCAACCCGAATTTCAACTAACAAATCCCACGAAGGAAATCACCATCAAATCGGAATCGTAACGCATAAATTAAATCCAAAAAACATCAAAATTGCACAGCGCGAAGCCTTAATGTGGGGAACGGTTCAGCAGGATGCGATTACTTTTGGAAATATTTTGCATGAAATCATGGCGTTTATTCATGCGAAAGACGATGTGAATTTGGCAATTCAAAAAGCAACAGAATTAGGATTGATCACGTTTTCCCAAAATGCAATTTTTAAAGAAACAATTGAAAAAATCGTAAATCATGAAGAATTGATTTCGTTTTTTGATGCCGATGCAAAAGTTTTCAACGAACAAAACATCATCAAAAAAGCAACTAAAAACAGTAAACCTGATAGAGTCGTAATCAAAGATAGCGTGGCGTATTTGTTAGATTACAAAACTGGAGAAAAACACAACAAACACAAAGCACAATTAGAAGAATACGAATTGGCTTTACAAGAAATGAAATACACCGTTGCAAAAAAAGCACTTATATATATAGGAGAAAGTATAGAAATAGTAACTTTGTAACCATTAACACAACCATAAACGATTAATATATCATGTACGGAAAAATCCAACAACACCTACAAAACGAATTAAATACCATTCAAGAAAACGGATTGTTTAAAAAAGAGCGCATTATCACTTCGCCTCAAGGAGCAGAAATTACAATCTCTACAGGTGAAACGGTTTTAAATTTTTGTGCCAATAATTATTTAGGACTTTCCTCTCACCCCGAAGTAGTGCAAGCAGCAAAAGATGCTTTAGATTCTCATGGTTTCGGAATGTCATCAGTGCGTTTTATTTGTGGAACTCAAGATATTCACAAAGAATTAGAGCAAAAAATCGCTAATTTCTACGGAACAGAAGATACCATTTTATACGCAGCAGCTTTTGATGCAAATGGAGGTGTTTTCGAACCATTATTAGGAGAAGAAGATTGTATTATTTCTGATTCTTTGAATCACGCTTCTATTATTGATGGTGTTCGTTTGTGTAAAGCAGCGCGTTACCGTTACGAAAACAATAATATGGAAGACTTGGAACAACAGTTAATCAAAGCAACTGAAGCAGGTCACCGTTTTAAATTAATCGTAACCGACGGAGTTTTCTCAATGGACGGATTAGTAGCACCATTAGATAAAATTTGTGATTTAGCAGATAAGTATGATGCTATGGTAATGGTTGACGAATGTCACGCTGCGGGTTTCATTGGAGCTACAGGAAAAGGAACATTAGAAGCTAAAGGTGTAATGGGAAGAGTAGATATCATTACAGGAACACTTGGAAAAGCTCTAGGTGGTGCAATGGGCGGTTATACAACAGCAAAAAAAGAAATTATTGAAATATTACGCCAACGCTCGCGTCCGTATTTGTTTTCAAATTCATTAGCGCCTTCAATTGTAGGAGCTTCATTAAAAGTTTTTGAATTATTAGAAAAAGATACGACACTAAGAGATAAATTAGAGTGGAACACCAATTATTTTAAAGCAGGGTTAAGAAAAGCAGGTATAGATTTCATTGATGGAGACTCTGCAATTGTGCCAGTTATGTTATATGATGCCAAATTATCTCAAGTAATGGCAGAAGAACTGTTAAAAAAAGGAATTTATGTTATAGGGTTTTTCTTTCCGGTTGTTCCAAAGGATAAAGCCCGTATTCGCGTGCAATTATCTGCTGCGCATACGCAAGAACACTTGGATAAAGCTATTGCAGCTTTCACAGAAGTCGCAAAAAATTTAGCCATAATCAAGTAAAATCCGACAAAGGAGTAAATTTTTTTAACAAAACTTTTTGTAGTTAAAAAAAACGTATTACTTTTGTTCTAATTATAACGCATTGTAATTAAATAAATAAGTATGAAACATTTAAACAAATTATTTGCTGTAGCTTTATTGTTTGCTGGATTAACATCGCAAGCACAAGACAGTAACAACCCATGGGCGGTGTCTTTTGGGGCAAACGCAGTAGACACTAAAGTTAGTGCTGTTGGTAACGATAGTCCAAAGTGGATTCAATTAGCAAACGCAAGAGAAAACTGGAATTTTATACCTTCAGTATCTTATTTGACTGTGTCTAGATACGTTGGAGATGGTTTTTCTTTTGGTTTAACAGGATCTGTTAACAAAATTGACAAAATGGTTTACAGAGATTTATCAACTGAGTATACTGATGTAGTAGTAAACCCAGGAGATTTATCTTATTATGCAATTGATGCAACTATCAAGTATAGCTTCATGGAAATGTTAAAATCTAAATGGTTAGATCCATCTCTTAACATTGGTGGAGGTTACAACTTCTTTGGTGATGCATCTGCAGGTACTGTAAATGGAGGTTTAGGTTTAACTTTTTGGTTTACTGAACAAGTTGGTTTACAATTACAATCTACTTACAAACATTCGTTTGATGATAACAGAGTTGCTGATTTAGATGTTCCAACTCATATTCAACACATGGCTGGTTTAACTTTCAAATTTGGAGGTAAAGATACAGACGGTGATGGAATTTATGACAAAGATGATGCATGTCCTGAAGTTGCTGGTTTACCAGAATTCAAAGGATGTCCTGATACAGACAAAGATGGTATCCAAGATTCAGAAGACGCTTGTCCAGAAGAAGTTGGAACTAAAGAATTAAACGGTTGTCCTGATAATGACGGAGACGGTATCATCAATTCAGAAGATGCTTGTCCAGATGACAAAGGAACTAAAATGATGAATGGATGTCCAGATGCTGACGGTGACGGTGTTGCTGATAAAGATGACAAATGTCCTACTGTAGCTGGTGCTAAAGATAACGCTGGTTGTCCATGGCCTGATACAGACGGTGACGGTGTTGCTGATAAAGATGACAAATGTCCTACTGTAGTTGGTACTGTTGCTAACAATGGTTGTCCAGAAGTTTCTGACGAAACAATGAAAAAATTAAATGACTATGGTAAAACTATTTTGTTTAACTCTGGTAAAGCTTCTTTCCAAAAACAAACAATTCCAGTTTTACAAGCAATGGCTGCTATCTTAAAAGAGTATCCTACTGCTAAATTCTCTTTAGAAGGTCATACTGATTCTGACGGTAAAGATGCAATGAACCAAAAATTATCTGAAGATAGAGCTGCTGCTGTTAAAAACTTCTTAGTTGAAAACGGTATCGACGCTTCTAGATTATCTTCTAAAGGTTTTGGTGAGTCTATGCCAGTAGATTCTAACAAAACTGCTAAAGGTAAAGCTAACAACAGAAGAGTAGAAGTGAAATTAGTTAAATAATTTCTTTCTAAAATATATTAAGAAACGCCTCGATTTATCGGGGCGTTTTTTTATTTTTATAAAATGAAACAAGATACTTTTTTAGATAAGTTAAGCGCCATTATTTTATCACAATCTGATATTGAATTATCGAATTGTCTGATTGTTTTACCCAATAAAAGAGCCAAAGTATTTCTTTTAGAAAGTTTAAAAAACCAATTAGAAACAACTTCGTTTGCACCAACTATCATTAGTATTGAAGATTTTATTCAAGAAATTTCTGGACTTCGTACAATTGACCCAATTGAATTACTATTTGAATTCTACGAAGTTTATCTTTCCGTAACTGAAAAATCCAAACAGCAAACCTTTGAAGAATTTGCCACTTGGGCAAAAACTGCCATTCAAGATTTTAATGAAATCGATCGATATTTATTAGATTCAAATCATGTTTTTTCTTATTTAGAAGATATAGAAGCATTAAAACGTTGGGATTTACAACCACAAGATAAAACCAAATTAATCACAACTCATTTAGAGTTTTGGGCTAAATTGCCTTTGTATTACGAATCGTTTTACGAACATTTATTAAACAAAGGAATTGGTTATCAAGGTTTATTGTACAGAGAAGCAGTTAAAAACTTAGTTTCGTTTACCACAACAATTACCAATCAAATCTTTTTCGCTGGGTTTAATGCTTTAAATCAAGCGGAGGAACGAATATTCAAACATTTAGCCAACGAAAACAAAGCCAAAATTTATTGGGATATTGATGAAGTGTTTTTGAATGACTCTTATCACGATGCTGGTTTGTTTATTCGTAAGTTCAAGAAAGAATGGAAACCTTTCGTAAATCAAGATTTCGAATGGGTGGTGAATCACTTTAGTCAAGAAAAAAATATTGAAATTATTGGCACTCCAAAAAGTATTGGTCAAGCTAAAATTGTGGGAACGATTATCGAAAAAATTCAATCCGAAAACCCAAATTTAGAAAAAACAGCTGTTGTTCTAGGTGATGAAAACCTATTGCTTCCCGTTTTATACGGTTTACCTGAATCGGTGGATGCTTTGAATATTACAATGGGTTATCCAAGTAAAAATAATCCCGCACAACTCTTGATTAGCAAGTTGTTTAAGTTGCATACGAATGCCAAACAACGAAACGAAAAAAGCTATACATTCTATTACAAAGAAGTTTTAGATATTCTGAATCATCCTTTGGTGGAACCGTATTGCAAAGTGGAAGAAGTTGTAAAAGTGATTAATAACAATAATTTTACTTTCTTTTCGAATCAAAAATTATTCAGTTTATACGAAGAGAAATATCCAAATACAGAAAACAAATTCTTCAAATTATTATTTACACGTTGGGATGATTCAATTTCCGATATTTTAGTGAATTTGAATTCGATTTTACTTATCATAAAATCTTATTTAAGTAACGACGATGCCGAAGAAAAAGTAACCAAAGCTTTTGTGTATTCCGTTTTTAAAACGATAAATAAATTAACCAATTATCACGAAACGTATGATCAAATTGAAAGCTTGCCTTCGCTTCAAGCCATTTACAAGCAAATTATCGATTTAGCGGAAGTTTCTTTTGAAGGTGAGCCTTTGAGTGGTCTTCAGGTGATGGGGGTTTTAGAAAGCCGCGTATTGGATTTTGAAAATGTGATTATTACTTCGGTAAATGAAGGCAAATTTCCAGCTGGAAAATCGCAAAATTCATTCATTCCGTATGATGTAAAGAAAGAATTGGGATTACCTACCTACAAAGAAAAAGATGCGATTTATTGCTATCATTTTTATCATTTGTTGTTACGTGCGAAAAACGTTTGGTTGCTTTATAATACCGATAACGAAGGAATTGATGCTGGCGAAAAAAGTCGTTTTATTACCCAATTAGAAATCGAGAAACAACCAAAACACAACATTACTAGTGCAATTTATAACGCAGTTTTACCCGAAAAAGCATACGAACCAGTTACCATTCCAAAAACAGATAAAATCTTAACCCGTTTGCAGGAAATTGCAACCGATAAAGGATTTTCACCATCGTCGTTGACCAATTATATTCGAAATCCGTTACAGTTTTATATGCAACGTATTTTGCGCATCAACGAAGCCGATGAAGTGGAGGAAAATATCGCAGTGAATACCTTGGGAACCATAATTCACAATGCTTTGGAAGAATTGTATACACCTTATTTGAATCAGTATTTGGCATTGCATCATATTGAAGCGATGGAAGCAAAAATTGACGAAGTCATTCTAAAACATTTCAAAGAAATTTACAAAGAAGGTGAAATCACAAAAGGTAAAAACCTGTTAGCTTTTGAAGTGGCGAAACGAAATGTCTACAATTTTCTACAATTGGAAAAGAAAGATATCGAAGAAGGTCAAGCCATAAAAGTGTTATTGTTGGAAGCGAGTTTATCTTGTGAAATCGAAATGAAATCGTTGTCATTTCCAATAAAAATTGCAGGTAAAGTCGACCGAATTGAAGAGCGAAACGGGACTATCAGAATCATTGATTACAAAACCGGAAAAGTATTAGGCAATAGTTTAAAAATTAACGATTTTACCGATTTGACTTCCGATATTAAAAATGAAAAAATCATTCAGTTATTATGTTATGCTTTGATGTTTGAAAATCATGAATTAAAACAAAACCGAGAAGTTTCGGCCGGAATAGTTTCGTTTAAAAATATGAAAAGTGGTTTTTTACCATTCGGATTAGGAAAAGGAAATGATGCTGAACTTGTTATTTCAAATGATATTTTACAAGATTTTAAATCGGAGTTAGAAACGTTGATTTTGGAAATTTTCAATCCAGAAATTCCGTTTAAAGAAAAGGTTTAACGTTTCGTTACAATTTTCTTACATGCTTTTTCGTTTTCTTTACAAAAGTTACAGTAACCGAAAAACATACTTATGAAAAAAATCTTCTCTTTCGCATCCATTTTATTGGTTAATATTTTGTTTTCGCAAAATCAGGCACCTGTTTTTAATCTTGATTTTGAAAAACATTCTAAAAAGGATGAATTACCAAACGATTGGATTCGATGGAGTGAGAGTGAATTGAAAGTTGACTCTACAAATGCTATTTCAGGTAAAAACTCATTATTAATAAATGTAAAAGAAGGAGAAGGTTTTGGATGTATAGCTTACAAACTTCCAGCAAATTTTAAAGGCAGAAAAATCACTTTAGAAGGTTATTTAAAGTACGAAGAGGCAACGGATGGTTATGTAGGTTTACTTTTGCGAATAGAAAAAGACGAACAAGCTATTGCATCTGCCAATATGCAAAACCAAAAATTGCAAGGAACAGCCGATTGGAAAAAATATTCTATTACATTAGATTTTAAAGAAAATGCAGATGAAATTTATGTTGCTGGAATCTTAATTGGAAAAGGAAAGGCTTGGTTTGATAATTTTAAAGTCACTATTGATGGAAAACCAATTGAGAATATAAAACCTGTTGAAAAAGAACTTTCTATTATTGAAAAAGACACAGAATTTGACTCAGGTTCAAAATTTGAAATCACCAGTCTTAATGAAATTCAAAAAAGAAATTTATTTGTATTAGGAAAAGTTTGGGGGTTTGTGAAATATTATCATCCAGCGATAGCCGAAGGTAAAATCAGCTGGGATTATGAGTTGTTTAGAATGTTGTCAAAAATAGATAGTCAAAACTTTGATAGCGAATTGGTGCAATGGATTAATAAATTGGGTACTTTCAAAACTACTACTCAAAAACTTCCGAAAGAAAGTGCCATTAAATTACTTCCTAACACAAAATGGATTTCTGACACGAATTTAATTTCCTCAGAATTATCGGCATTGCTTCAAAAAGTAAATGCGGCGGATAGAAGCGATTCAAATTATTACATCGGTTTAAGAAGAAGAGTAAAAAACCCCGAATTTACTAATGAAAAAGTGTATAGTAAAATGGAATATTCCGATACTGGAATTAAGCTTTTAGCGATTTTTAGATATTGGAATTTGATTGAATACTTTTTTCCAAACCGTCATTTGATGGATGAAAATTGGGATTCAGTTTTAACAGAATTCATTCCGAGAATGACCGCTACAAAAGATCAAAAAGAGTATACTTTAACCTTGTTAGAACTTATCGGGAAAATTCAAGATACGCATGCCAATATTTGGAGATACAATGAAGTGATTTCGGATTATTTTGGTCAAAATATTGCTCCCATTGGAGTAAGTTTTATTGAAAATAAAGCGGTAGTTGTCAAATTGCACGATGAATTTAAAGATGGAAATTTACAAATAGGTGATGTAATTTTAGCTGTAAATGGAATCAAAGTAGAAGATTGGATTAAAAATAATTTGAAATATTTTCCAGCCTCCAATTACCCAACACAATTGCGAGACATATCTCAAAGGATTCTGAGAACCAATGAACAAACGATTAGTTTGACTATTGAAAATATTTTGGGTCAAAAAGAAGTTGTCGTAAATACAGTCAAATATAAATACTTTCCAAGCCAGATAGTTTCTCACAAAATTATCAATGAAAACATCGGCTATATTTATCCAGGATCTTTGAAAAAAGAAGAGATTCATCAAATCATGGATAAGTTTTTAGACAAAAAAGGTTTGATTGTCGATTTAAGATGTTATCCTTCTGATTTTATAGTGTTTAGATTAAGTAATTATCTTTTAAATGAGAAAAAAGATTTTGTAAAATTCACCGCAGGAGATATTAGAACACCAGGGTTGTTTACTTTTAGAGGTGGAGAAATGCGAGTTGGAGGTAAAAATAAAAATTATTTCAAAGGAAAAGTAATTATATTAGTTAATGAAGAAACCCAAAGTCAAGCAGAATATACAACTATGGCATTGCGAGTAGCGCCAAATGCAAAAGTATTAGGAAGTACAACGGCTGGTGCTGATGGAAATGTTTCTGGGATTACTTTGCCAGGAAATATTTTTACTTACATTTCAGGAATTGGAGTTATAACTCCTGATGGTTCTGAAACACAACGTATAGGAATTGTTCCTGATGTGAAACTAGAACCAACAATTAACGGAATTCGCTCAGGAAAAGATGAAGTGTTAGAAAAAGCTATTGAGTTGATTAATAACTAAACCCTTTTCAAAAATCCACTTAAAACCGCCAACAGTTCCGATTGATTTTCAAAATGACTCATGTGACCGTCTTCAAACGTAGTGAGTTGTACTTGGGTGCCTTCGATTTGTTCTAAATTGTCATCATAATTTAAAACTGGGTCTTTTTTACCTAAAATTAGTTGAATCGGGTAAGGCGCAAAATGTAAAATGACTTCACGGTCTTTTCTAATTTTCATGCCTTCTAATGCTGCAACGATTCCTTGAAGTGGTGTTTTTAAAGCTTCTAATTTTACTTCTTCGATAATATCAGCTAAACGTTCGCGATTGTCTTCACTGAACAAATTGGCAATGCTCATGCGAATAAAAGCCGAATAATTTTGCTTCACCGCAATAATAGCGCGGTCACGATTTGCTTTTCGTTCGTCGCTATCGGCTCTTGAAGTGGAGTTTTGTAATACAATTCCTTTGACATTATCGGGATACAATTCGGCGAAAGCCAACGCTACATAACCGCCCATCGAATGTCCGATCAAAACCGCTTTTCTGATTTTTAATTCGTGCAACACATGATGCACCATATCGGCTTGGTCTTCCATGGTGTGGACATAACCTAGACATTCTGTTTCACCATGACCTAATAAATCGATAGTAATGATGCGGTGTTTTTTAAATAATTCAGGAATAAACGCCTTCCACATCCATTGATTTTCCAAAAAACCATGCAATAAAACCACAGCCGTTCCTTTTCCTTGGTCGGTGTAACTGATTTTGGTGTTTTTGAAGTTGCTGGTTTTCATAAGGGCAAAGTTAGGGTTTAAACGCAAAGGGCGCAAAGTTTTTTCGCGAAGTACGCATGGATTTTCTCACCACAAACTTGTCATTTCGTAGGAATCTCATAAAGAGATGCTTTCAGTACGACAAGATTGTAAATAAATACGTATTTTTGAGAAAAGCATTTTTAGATTTATGAGCAAGATTTTAATTACAGGAAACGGTTTCGATTTATATCACGGTTTGCCAACGAAATATGGACATTTTATGGCAATTATGATGACAATTGAAGATTGTAATTTTGATAAGGATGTTATATTTGATGAATTATTTGGTAAAATTTTTAAGGTAAAGTATGGTCGAGATTATGATTTAATTCTTGAAAAATTTAATATTGAAAATATTGTTTATGAACATAAAATAATCGAAGAAATCAGGCTTCTTTTAAAAGGTAATTCTTGGTATCAATATTTTAAATCCGCTTTAGAACTTAAAACATGGATAGATTTTGAAAATGAAATTGAAAGCGTATTAAACTTAACTTATGATGTAATAAATTTCGCAAACAAAAAAAGAATACTTCCCAAAATCATTTATAAATTAGATAATGAAACCGCATATCTTAATTATAGAATTAAAGAATTTAATATTTTATTATTTAATGAAGAAGATATTTTTACATTTTATGTTGATGAAAAAAATATAAATAGTAGGGAAAAGAAAATCGATACGGATAAGATACTTGATGAATTAGTTGAATCTTTAGAACAGTTTACTTCAATTTTTAAATTTTATTTGGATTTAATTGTAAGGTCATTATCAACAAATATTAAAAAGAAATATAGTTTCCCTTTTGATTCAATAGATTTGATTTTTACTTTTAATTATACTCAAATAATTGAAGATGTATATAATTTTGATAAATTAAAAATTGTTTATTTACATGGTAATTTAGTTTCAAATAACTTAGTTTTGGGAATAAGTGAAGTTAATAAAATAATTAAAGAAAATAAATCTTATGGATTTACAAAGAATTATCAAAGAATAATAAAAAAGACAAATAATAAGTTTATTAGTTATGCAAATAAAGATAATTTAGAGGAATTTGTGTTTTATATTATTGGACATTCTTTGGATATTTCAGATAAAAATTACATTTTAAGATTATTTAATTTTTTAGAAAGTGATAAGCAAGAACTTTCTAAAATTTATATTTTTTATTATAATGAACAAGATCATAAAACAAAATTGAATAATTTATTTAATATAGTTGATAATGATTTATTAGTTGATTTAAACCAAAATGAAAGATTGTTGTTTTTTGAGTTAAATGAAGAAAACATAAAACAAAATTTTCAAAAGACTATCTTATAAATATTTAATTTTAAAACTCATGTTCACCATCCAACAAATCCACGAAGCGCACGCCAAAGTAAAAAGCGGTGCCGATTTTCCAAAATACACGCAAGACATTATTGCGCTTGGTGTTACTTCCTTCGAAACGTTTGTATTTGACAATCATACCAATTATTATGGTGTCAATGATTTTCAGACTTCGTCAATTGGTTTTTCAGAAACCTTAACTATTGCTAATGAAAGTAATGTTGAGCAATTCAAATCCGACTTAAAATCGCACCAACAAGGCAACACCGATTACATGACGTTTTTAAATGATTGCGCCAAATCAGGTGTTGAAAAATGGGTTGTAGTTATGGATAAAATGACGTGCAGTTATTACGACAAAGCCGGGAACGAAATGGTGGTGGAAGTTATTCCATCGGTTTAGTTTCGCCACAAACTTGTCATTCCGTAGGAATCTCATAAAGAGATGCTTAACAGCAAGACAAGTTTGCGTTGAGCCAAGTTTGAACATAAAAAAAACGGCTCACATTACTGCAAGCCGCCCTTTTAAACTCTTAAACTAATTTAAGCATTCATTATCGCTTCAATTTCTTCAATTTCTATCGGAATATTGCGCATTAAATTAAACGCAGAGCCTTTTTCTTGAATCACCATATCGTCTTCTAAACGAATTCCAAAACCTTCTTTCGGAATGTAAATTCCAGGTTCAACTGTGAACACCATGTTGGCTTGCATAGGTTCGTGTAATAATCCGTAATCGTGTGTGTCTAATCCCATATGGTGCGAAGTGCCGTGCATGAAATATTTTTTATACGCTGGCCAATCTGGATTTTCGTTTTGTACGTCGGCTTTGTCTAATAATCCTAAACCTAACAATTCTGAAGTCATGATTTTACCCACTTCTACATGATATTGTTTCCATAATGTGCCTGGAACTAACATTTTTGTAGCTTCATTTTTCACATTTAAAACGGCATTGTAAACCGCTTTTTGTCTGTCTGTAAAACGACCCGAAACCGGAACCATTCGCGTCATATCGCTTGAATAATTCGCATATTCTGCACCAACGTCTAATAAAATCAAATCGCCAGCTTTACATTGTTGGTTGTTTTCGATATAATGCAACACATTTGCATTATTACCCGAAGCAATAATTGGTGTGTATGCAAAACCTTTCGAGCGATTTCTTAAAAATTCATGTGCAAATTCGGCTTCGATTTCGTACTCCATAACGCCTGGTTTTACGAAATTCAAAACGCGTCTAAATCCTTTTTCGGTAATATCACACGCTTTTTGGATTAAATCCAATTCTTCGCTTTCTTTAACCGAACGCAATCTTTGTAAAATAGGATTCGATTTTTCTACTTTATGAGCAGGATAATTTTCTTTCCACCATTTGATAAAACGCGCTTCACGAGTTTCCGTTTCGATAACGGCTCTGTAATGTTCGTTAGTGTTGATGTAAATGGTATCGGCATATGCCATGATTTCTTTAAGAGTTTTATGGAAATCTTGTAACCAAATCACCGATTTAATTCCGGAAACTTCAAAAGCTCGTTCTTTCGTAAGTTTTTCACCTTCCCAAATAGCGATATGTTCGTTTGTTTCTTTTAAGAATAAAATTTCTTTCAAATGTTCGTAAGGCGCATCTGGAAAAAGCAATAAAATACTTTCTTCTTGATCCACACCCGATAAATATAGAATATCTCTATGTTGTGCAAAAGGCAAAGTAGAATCGGCAGAAACTGGGTAAATATCGTTTGAATTGAATACCGCAACGCTGTTTGGTTTCATTTGAGCTGTGAATTTCGCTCTGTTTTTCACGTATAAATCGCGGTCTATTTGATGGTATTTCATGATGTAAATGTTTTGTTCTCCAAAATTAATAAGATAAAAATGAAAAGTTGTTAAATACTTTAGAAATTTTGTAGAAGTGCAATGTTTTGGCTAATTTTCAACAAAATTTTTCAAGATGAAGCAAATTACTATCCTGTTTTTATTGATTGTGCAATCGGCAATTGCACAAAATTCGTTGTTTAATCAAGTAGAAGCTAAGAATATCGGTCCAACCATCATGAGCGGTCGTGTGGTAGATTTAGCAGTAAATCCGAAAAATCCAACTGAATTTTATGTCGCGTATGCTACTGGCGGACTTTGGTATACTAACAACAACGGAACTTCATTTACTCCTGTGATGGATACAGCAGAAACGGTAAATTGTGGTTCGGTTACGGTGGATTGGAATTCGGGAACTATTTGGGTTGGAACTGGTGAAGTGAATGCTTCGCGTTCGTCGTATGCTGGAGTTGGCGTTCTAAAATCTTCGGATAAAGGCAAAACCTGGGAAAATTTAGGATTAAAAGATTCGCATCATATTAGCCGAATTTGGTTTAACCCAAGCAATTTGAATGAAATTGTAGTCGCTGCTGTCGGACATTTATATACAACTAATAAAGAACGTGGGATTTATAAGTCAACTGATGGTGGAAAATCTTGGAAACAAACCTTATTTGTAGCAGAAGATGCTGGAATTATTGATTTAGCTGTTTCGAAAAATAATCCACAAATCATGTTTGCCGCATCTTGGCAAAAAGATCGAAAAGCTTGGCATTTTGATGGTGATGGGGAAAAATCAGGTATTTATAAAAGTGAAGATGGTGGAACTTCGTGGAAATTGGTTACCACAAAAGAAAGTGGATTTCCTGCTAACGAAGGTGTGGGAAGAATTGGTTTAGCGATGTTCAGCGAAAATGTAATTTATGCGGTTTTAGATAATCAGAACAAACGACCAAAAACAGTTTCAAAAAATAAATTGACTACGATGTTGTCAACTCCGGGAGCGGATTTCATGGAAATTTCGAATAAAGAATTGAACATCGCATTGAAAGAAAGTGGTTTTAGAGATAAATATCGTGCTGAGAATATAAAAAATTGGGTTGCCGATAATAACATGGAGCCAAAAGAAGTTTTAGCGGTTTTATTGGATGCGAATAAAGCGTTGTTTGAAACCGAAGTAATTGGCTGTGAAGTCTATAAATCGGAAGATGGTGGAAAGTCTTGGAAAAAAGCGAATCAGAATTACATCGATGATATGTTTTATACCTATGGCTATTATTTTGCGAATATTTCGGTAGATGAAACCAATCAAAATCGTGTATATATTGGTGGAGTTCCATTATTGTTTTCTGAAGATGGTGGAAAAACTTTTACTGCGATTTCTAAAGAAAATGTGCATGCGGATCATCACGTAACTTGGGTAAATCCAGAAAATCCAAATCACATTATTAACGGGAATGATGGCGGTGTGAATATCTCATATGATAACGGAGCACATTGGATTAAATGTAACAATGAAGCAGTAAGTCAGTTGTATGCGGTAAATGTAGATTATCAAGAAAATTATAATGTTTATGGAGGAATGCAAGATAACGGCGTTTGGTTTGGACCAAATAATTATTCGCACAATGTCGCTTGGCATCAAGAAGGGAAATATCCGTATCAAGAATTGATGGGTGGTGATGGGATGCAAACGCAAATTGATAGTCGCAATCCAAATGTAGTTTTCACGGGTTATCAATTTGGAAATTACTACAGAATCAATCAAAAAGAAGGAAAGTTTGATTACATCACGCCAAAAGCTCCAAAAGGAGAAAAGCCATACCGTTTCAATTGGCAAACACCGATTTTATTGTCTTCGCACAACCAAGATATTTTATACATGGGTTCGGAGTTTTTACATCGTTCTATGAATCAAGGTGAAACTTGGGAAAGAATTTCAGGTGATTTAACAAACGGAGCAAAAGAAGGTAACGTAGCTTTTGGAACTTTAACTTCTATTTCAGAAAGTAAATTCCAATTTGGATTGCTTTATGTAGGTTCTGATGATGGAAAAATCCATGTTTCGAAAGATGGTGGTGTTTCTTGGCAATTGATTTCGGCTAATTTGCCTCAGAATTTATGGGTTTCAAGAGTTGTTGCTTCAACTCACAAAAAAGAAAGAGTTTACGCGACTTTGAATGGTTATAGAAATGATAACTTTAAAAGCTTTGCATATGTTTCGGAAGATTTTGGTGTGACTTGGACTTCTATTTCAAATGGATTAACTGAGGCGGTTAATGTTATTGTTGAAGATTCGGCAAATGAAAATATTTTATACATTGGCACCGATAATGGTTTGTTTATTTCGTTAGACAAAGGTGCAACTTGGCAAGATTTTTCTAATGGAATGCCAAAAGTAGCAGTTCACGATGCGGTTATTCAAACAAAAGCAAAAGAATTAATCGTTGGTACACACGGTCGTTCGATTTATAAAATGGATATTTCTAAAGTTCAGGAATTGACGAAAGATGTTTTAGCTAAAAACCTGCATTTATTTAAAGTAAACGATAGAACAAAATCAGAGCGATGGGGAAATCAAAATTACGCTTGGGGAAAAGCGAGTGAACCATCTCAAGAAATTTGGTTTTATTCAAATGCAGATGGAATTGTGAATGTTTCGATTGCAAATGAATCAGGAATGATTGTTCACACTCAAAAAGTAGAAGCTAAAAAAGGATTGAATTCGTTTAATTTTGATTATTCGCTTTCAAAAGAAATGGCTGAAAAGTGGAATAAAAAAGACAAAAACATTAAAATTAAAGAAGCTGAAAACAAGAAGTTTTATTTGCCTGTTGGAAAATACAAAATGACAGTTTCAAAAGATAAAGTATCGGAAAGCAAATCATTCGAAGTTTCAGCTCCAAAAAAATAAGTAATGAAAAAAATCACATTCTGTATTTTTCTATTTGCAACCGTCATAAGTGTTGCTCAAGACAAAAAAGCCTATCAAATTTTTGATAAAAAGGGTAAAAAATCATCGTATGAAAAAGTTTTGAAAGCAGCTGAAAAAACCGATGTAGTTTTGTTTGGCGAATATCATGACAATTCTGTTGTACATTGGTTGCAATTAGAATTCACAAAGGATTTAGCCCAAAAGAAAGATTTGGTTTTAGGTGCCGAAATGCTCGAAGCTGATAATCAAACGCAGGTAAATCAATATTTGAATGGCGAAATCAATCAAAAACAATTGGATTCTTCGGCTCGCCTTTGGAAAAATTACAAAACTGATTACAAGCCTTTAGTCGATTTTGCTAAAGAAAAAAAATTCAGTTTTATTGCTACAAATGTGCCTCGAAGATATGCTTCATTGGTGTTTAAAAAAGATTTAGTGGCTTTGGATTCGCTTTCTGCTCAAGAAAAATCGTGGATTGCTCCGTTGCCAATAGCATTTGATATCAATCTTCCAGGTTATAAAAGCATGATGGGAATGCAAGGGGGTCATGCAGGCTATAAAATGCCAAAAGCACAAGCTATAAAAGATGCTACAATGGCATATTTTATCAATAAGAACAGAAAAGAAAACAGTGTTTTTATCCATTACAACGGTACTTATCATTCTGATAATTACGAAGGCATCAATTGGTATTTAAGAAAATTAGACGCTGGCATAAAAATTGTGACAATTGCAATGGTGGAACAAAAAGATATTTCAAAATTAGATGCCGAACATTACAATAAAGCCGACTTTATTCTCGTTATAGATGAAGATGTAACAAGAACGCATTAAAATCGTCTTTATTTAGAAACCAAACGCTTGGGTTTTGTTTAATGTTGGATTCCTGCTTTCCGTTATAGTCCCGATTTTATCGGGAGCTATCACTCCAATCAGGGTTAGAAAACAATCGATAGTATGAAGAAATTAGTAGTTTTATTCACTTTAATAGTTGGTGCATTTGCCTTTTTCTCTTGTGAAGATTCAGATGGTGTATCAGAAGAACCTCATTTAATAGTCAAATTCCAATTTGATCCTAATCAAGTGCGATTGAATAATTTGGGTCAACCTGCTACTATTCCTTCAGGCCATGCAGCACAATCACCTGATTTTAGTAAAATTAGTGCGCATTATTTTGAGTTGGCACCCACAGCTTACACTCAATTAACAGAAGGAACTGTCTTATATCATGCAGATGAAACTACTCAAGGAGGTTCGGTTGCAATTGATTTTAGCAAAGCTGTTGTGGTAGGTGAAGGTGAAGCTTTTTTAAAAATCCCATTAAGTCAAGTAGCACAAGGAAACTATGAATATGTGCGAGTTTCATTAGCTTATCAAGAATACAATATTTCAATTCGCAACAATGGTGCAGATTATCAAGGTAAATTAGCGAGTTTTGTAGGCTACAACAATTATATTACAACACATTCAATAGGTAATAATTCATTTCCAGTAAACGGAAATCGCTTGCAAGGTTACTGGGCATTTGCATTGAATAATTTACCTTATGCAACTTCTGGACAAGCCCCAGCAGGAGCTACAACGGTTCCAAATCCTATAGCTTCAACTTCTCCCATTCCGTCAGGCTCATGTGTAGTAACTGGAAAATTTGCGCAAAATTTAGTTATTAACGGAAATGAAACCCGTGATATTGTTATTACATTGTCATTGTCAACCAATAATAGTTTTGAGTGGCAAGAAGTAACCTCTGATGGTAAATATGAGCCTTCTATTGGTGAAAATGTGGTAGATATGGGACTCAGAGGATTGATTCCTTCATTTGTTAAATAAATATATTTGCTAAAATAGTATATATTGTTGTTGTTTGGAGTGTCTAAATGCTTGATATTCAACGATAGTTAAATTCATTTTAAAATCATTATAAATTAGCTCGAAAAGGTTGTAGTTAATTTCAAATAGCCTTATTTTTGTTTGATTTTTTATTAAACTAGTACAATCAAATAAAAATTATGGCAAAATCGGCACTATTAAAGTCATCTATCGTAAAAAAATACTGGATGGCTCTTACAGGTTTATTTCTATGCTTGTTTTTGGCGGGGCATTTGGCAGGAAATCTTCAATTGATTTTTGGAACCAGCTTGCAATTCAATGAATATGCTTTATTCATGACCACCAATCCTGCAGTTAAGTTACTTTCTTACCTTACTTACATTTCAATTATATTCCATGCAATCGATGGAATTATGTTGACAATCCAAAACAAAAAAGCAAGGCCAATTGGTTATGCTAAAACAGATGGTTCTTCTAGTAGTTTAGCTTCAAGAAATATGGCTGTTTTAGGAACTGTGATTTTAGTTTTTATCGCTACACACATGACTAATTTTTGGGCAAAAATGCATTTCGACAAGAATATGCCCTTAATGACTAAAACAATTGAAGTAGAGGGAAATAAACAACAGTTCTATGTAGGAACAAATGTTGGTCAGTATTACCCTGTAGAGCAAGTTGCTAAAGAAGGGGAAAAGATAGAAACAAAAATAATGCAATTACCTAAGCAATTTGTAATTAAAAACAGAACTGAATTATACTATTTGCAGGCTGATGTTAAAACAGCTGATTTGTATAAAGATTTACACAAATTAACAGTTGATTTCTTTAAAGACCCTAAATTAGGTTTAGCTTTTACTGCTTTTTATGTTTTGTCAATGTTAGCTCTTGCATTTCACTTATGGCATGGTTTTCAAAGTGCTTTCCAATCTCTAGGGGTTAATAGTTCTAAATTAACGCCTGTAATTAAGTTTTTCGGAAAAGCATTCGCAATTATAGTTCCGCTATTATTTGCAATTATTCCTATTATCTTACACTTTAAAAAATAATCAACATCAGTATATATTATGAAGTTAGATTCTAAAATACCAGCGGGTCCATTAAAAGACAAATGGACCGATCATAAAAACCACTTGAAATTAGTTGCTCCAAACAATAGACCAAAAATCGATATTATTGTGGTAGGAACTGGTTTAGCAGGTGCTTCTGCTGCTGCTTCTCTTGGAGAAATGGGATATAATGTAAAAGCATTCTGTTTTCAAGATTCACCTCGTCGTGCACACTCTATTGCGGCTCAAGGAGGTATTAATGCAGCAAAAAATTATCAAAATGATGGTGATAGTGTTTACCGTCTTTTCTATGATACAATTAAAGGTGGTGACTATCGTGCACGTGAAGCAAACGTTCATCGTTTAGCAGAAGTTTCGGGTAACATCATTGACCAATGTGTGGCGCAAGGTGTTCCTTTCGCACGCGAATATGGTGGAATGTTAGATAACCGTTCGTTTGGTGGAACACAAGTACAACGTACTTTTTACGCTGCTGGACAAACTGGACAACAATTATTATTAGGAGCATATTCAGCTTTATCAAGACAAATCGGGTTAGGACGTGTAAAAATGTACAACCGTCATGAAATGTTAGATATTGTTAAAGTAGATGGAAAAGCGCGTGGAATTATCGCTCGTAACTTAATCACAGGAGAAATCGAAAGACATTCGGCTCATGCAGTTGTTATTGCTTCTGGAGGTTACGGAAACGTATATTTCCTTTCTACAAATGCAATGGGAAGTAATGTAACGGCTGGATGGAAAATCCACAAACAAGGAGCATTATTCGCTAATCCATGTTATGTACAAATTCACCCAACATGTATTCCGGTTCACGGAACAAATCAGTCAAAATTAACGTTGATGTCTGAATCGTTACGTAATTCTGGACGTATTTGGGTTCCAAAGAAAAAAGAAGATGCAGAAGCAATTAGAGCTGGGAAATTAAAACCAACTCAAATTGCTGAAGAAGATAGAGATTACTACTTAGAAAGAAGATATCCTGCGTTTGGAAACTTAGTACCTCGTGACGTAGCTTCAAGAGCTGCAAAAGAGCGTTGTGATGCTGGTTACGGAATCGAAGCGAATGATACTAACGAGGGAGTTTACTTAGATTTCTCTACTGAAATTCAAACAAAAGGTAAACAAGCTGCTTACGCAAAAGGAAATCATAATCCAACCGCTGAAGAAATTACAGCTTTAGGAAAACAATGGTTAGAAGAGAAATATGGTAACTTGTTTACTATGTATCAAAAAATCACGGATGAGAATCCTTATGAAACACCAATGAAAATTTACCCAGCAGTTCACTATACAATGGGTGGTGTTTGGGTTGATTATAACTTACAATCTACAATTCCAGGTTGTTTCGTAGCGGGTGAGGCTAACTTCTCAGACCACGGAGCTAACCGTTTGGGAGCTTCGGCTTTAATGCAAGGTTTAGCAGATGGATATTTCGTTTTACCTTACACGATTTCTAACTATTTAGCTGACGAAATTAGAACTGGTAAAATCTCAACAGATTCTCCAGAATTCGCTGAAGCAGAAGCAAGAGTGAAAGATTCAATTAGCAAATTTTTAAACAACAACGGTTCTAAATCGGTTGATTATTTCCATAAAAAATTAGGTTTGATTATGTGGAATAAAGTAGGAATGGGAAGAAATGAAGCTGGTTTAAAAGAGGCTATCGCTGAAATCGCTCAATTAAAAGAAGATTTCTACAAAGATGTTTACGTTCCTGGAAGTGCAGACGAGTTAAATCCTGAGTTAGAAAAAGCATTAAGAGTTGCCGATTTCATCGAATTAGGTCAATTAATGGCAATGGATGCTTTACAACGTAAAGAGTCTTGTGGAGGTCACTTCCGTGAAGAATATCAAGATGCTGAAGGTGAAACATTACGTGATGACGAAAACTTCAAATTTGTTGGAGCTTGGGAATACAAAGGTGATGACATCAGCAAAGAAGAACTTCACAAAGAAGAATTGAAATACGAAGAAATTAAAATTGCAGCTAGAAATTACAAATAATAGATTATGAGTGCAGCAAAAAATATCAATATAAACCTTAAAATTTGGCGTCAAAAGAACGCTAGTTCAAAAGGTAGCATGGAAACTTATAAATTAGATAATGTTTCTACTGCAAGTTCGTTTTTGGAAATGTTAGACCAATTAAATGAGCAATTAATTAACGAAAGAAAAGAGCCAGTAGCATTTGATCACGATTGTCGTGAAGGTATTTGCGGTATGTGTTCTTTATATATCAACGGGCGTGCTCACGGACCTGATACTGGAATTACAACGTGTCAGTTACACATGAGAATGTTCAATGATGGTGATACAATTTACATCGAACCTTGGAGAAGTAAAGCTTTTCCTGTTATTAAAGATTTAGTAGTAGATAGAACAGCTTTCGACAGAATTCAGCAAGCTGGAGGTTTCGTATCGGTAAACACTTCTGGAAATACGATTGATGCTAATTCAATTCCAGTTCCTAAAGATGATGCAGACAAAGCTTTTGAAGCAGCGGCTTGTATTGGATGTGGAGCTTGTGTGGCAACTTGTAAAAATGGTTCTGCGATGTTATTCGTAGGAGCAAAAGTATCGCAATATGCTTTATTACCACAAGGTAAAGTAGAAGCTACGCAACGTGTGTTAAACATGGTACGTCAAATGGACGAAGAAGGATTCGGAAATTGTACAAACACTGGAGCATGTGAAATCGAATGTCCAAAAGGAATTTCGTTAGAAAACATCGCTCGTATGAACAGAGAATTTTTAAAAGCTTCTGTGAAGTAATTCATTGAAACTTTAAAATAATAAAAACGCATTCATTTATTTGGATGCGTTTTTTTGTACTTTTAATAAAAATTTTATCTAATGAAAATCGCACTTTTTCAAACCAAATTAGCTTGGGAAAACCCAGAAATCAATCGAACATTCATCGAAGAATATTTTCTAAATGAAGACGAGTCTTTTGATTTATTTGTTTTGCCCGAAATGTTTACTTCTGGCTTTACCATGAATCCATCTGCTGTAGCGGAAACTATGGATGGCGAAACCATGACTTGGTTAAAAGATTTAGCAAAAAAGAAAACCTGCGCCATAACAGGAAGTTTAGTTATCAAAGAAAATGATAATTTTTACAACCGAATGGTGTTTGTTTTTCCATCTGGCGAAGTGCAGTTTTACAACAAAAGACACTTATTTACTTTAGCTGGCGAGGAAAAAGTGTATACAAAAGGAACTGAAAAAGTAATCGTAAACTATAATAATTGGAACATTTGCTTACAAATTTGCTACGATTTACGTTTTCCAGTTTTTGCTAGAAACACTGAAAATTACGATTTGTTATTGTACGTTGCCAATTGGCCAAAACCACGAATTAACGCTTGGGATGCATTATTAAAAGCGCGTGCCATTGAAAACATGTGTTATACCATTGGAGTTAATAGAATAGGAGAAGACGCTAATAAATTAGAATATCCTGGACACTCTCAAGCTTTTGATTATTTAGGTAATCAAATGGTGGATTGTGATGATGAATTAGGTGTTTTTATCTTCGATTTAGACAAAAGCACTCAGAATGAAGCTAGAACTAAATTCAATTTTCTAAACGATAAAGATGATTTTGAAATTCGTTAATCTAAGATAAAATCTTGTTCAACATCCCAGTTTGCCCTAACGTCAATCAGCTTTGGAAAATAGATGATTTCTTCGGCTTGTTTTTTAGCTAAGTAATTTCCAGTAGTCCATTCATTGTCTGAATTATCATCGTAAATAATTCTTATCGTATATAATTTAGGCTCTATAGTCTCAAAATAAATACTAGTTTCTTTTGTAGATGTGGCTTTGTATAAAACTTCGTTTTTGTCCATTAACTCTATAATGAATGGAAAGCGCTTATTGTTTATTAAGTTTATCTTTAAATTTCCATAATCAGCTAGCTGTTTAGTCGAAAAATTGTATTTCAAACTGTCATTAGTTGTTTCATAAAAATCTTTAATGGCGCCAGGTAGCAATTCCATCGTGTATTTTTCATCTTCTTCTTTTTTGAAATCAAAAACAATTTCTTCTTCAAATTCAATAATTCTTGAAGTAAATTTAACGGCTACTGAATCTTTATTTCGCAATATAATTTTTGATTCATCAATAGAAGTTAAAGGTGTTTTTGATTTAAGTGTAAAAGAATCTCTGAAAGCTAAAATTCCTCCTGTTTTCTTTTCAATTGTAAGAGAATCTGATTCTTTTAAGTCTTTTAATTTTGCAATAAAGTTTTTAGAGTAAGTTCCATTGGTAACAGCAATTTCTAAGGAATCCATTTTTACATTTGGGTAGAAAATTTGTACCGAGTCTTTATTCTTTTCAGGATATTTCATTATTCTTACAGGAACTTCTTTATTGTTGTATTTTGTTGTGATTTTTGTGTTTTTAAAATCACCATCATATCCTAAAAAAAGCTTGTTATTGCTTTCTTGAGTAGGCTTGTCTGCTTTGAAAGGTTTCTTTTCTTGAAACAATTCCAACTCAAACATATCAGACGTTGGAATAGTAATAGGGAAATCTAAAAAACCAATTTTATCAATCGCAGGATTGTAAATATTGTTATTTGATTTGTCTTTCATGGCCACAATTTTGTAAGTGCCTTCTTTTAAATTTTCTAAAGAAAATACTTTCAAACTGTCTAATGTGTTTGTTATGTATAAAGGAGTTTCTTTATAAACAGTTGAATCGGTAAAAGTTTTCGCATCATATAGCATTACACTTACAAAATTATCTGGTTTTTGTTCGAATGCATCTTTTATTTTTCCAACAACAGTTAAAGAATCTACATAACTTCCAGTAGAAAATACATATTTGAATTGCGAATACGGATTACCTTCATTGTTATCAGTAATACTTTGACCAAAATTAAAGCTATATGTTGTATTAGGTTGTAATGTGTCTAAAATTTTAATTGAAATAAATTTGCTAGCACTTCCTTGTGGTACAATTACAGGTTGCTTTTTCATTGGAGGCGAAATAATCAATTGCTTGTTAATGTCTTTAACCTTGATTAATTCATCAAAAGAGATTTTAATTTCGTTTCCTTTAAAATTTGTTTTAAAATTTTCTGGCGAACTGTTAGTAATTGTAGGCGCTATAGTGTCTTTGGAACCACCGGTTATAGTTCCTCTTTTGGCACAATTGGTTAATAATAAAAGGCTTGCCAATAAAAAGGCTATGTTTTTTAATTTTGTCATCTTTTCAAATAATGGTGTTACAAAATAACAACTATAATTAGTGCAAACATACAATTTTTAGGAATTTTTATGAAAGAGTGTAAGCAATTGTGATGATGCTAACTTTACTGTTTGGAATTTTTAACAAAGCTTTTGCACAGGCTTCTAAAGTAGCTCCAGAAGTTAAAACGTCGTCAATAAGTAAAAAGTGTTTGTTGGAATCAGCTTCGGTGAAATTTATATCGAATAAAGCATTGCTCACATCTTTCCTGCTTTCTTTGTCTTTTTTAGTTTGTGTTTTTGAATAACGACTTCTATATAGTAATGAATCGTTAAGAGGAATTTTTAGTTCTTCGGATAATGCTTCACAAAAAGTGATTACCTGATTGTAACCTCGCTCTTCTAATCTTTTTTTATGTAGCGGAACCGGAATTATTTCAGTAATGGTTTTAATTTGATTGACAGCTTCTAGATCTTTTGCATACCTTTTTCCTAGAAGTGTTCCAATTTCTTGATGATTTTTATATTTTAAGTTGTGAATTAAATTTTGTACAATACCTTTGTGGTGAAAATAGAGCATCGATGCGCTAAATTCAATTGGGACTATGCCATAAAATTTTATTGTCGTATCATTGCGCTCCAAAAAATGATGTTTTGTATAAGGCAAGTTATGATTACATTCGCTACAAATAATAGTTTCATTATGAAGTAGCAATGAATTACAACCCAAACAAAGTTTTGGAAAAAGTAAGTTTATCAGATATTTTAGCATTTTATCGATTAATTATATCAATATTAACATTTTTGAATAAATTTATAAAAAAGTTTATAAAATGACACGTAGAAAGAACAAAATAACTAAAATTAGCATCTTGATTTTGATGCTGTTAACGTTGTTCTTTGGTGTGAAATATTATAAAACTTCAGACGATTTTAACAACTACATAGAAACTTCAGATTTAGAGAATAAAGTTTTAGAAAGTCAGTTAACTGAAATTCTACACAAGTACGATTCTTTAAGTGTGAAAAACAAAATCGATAGTTTAAGATTTGATGAGCAACTTAAATTAGTTCAATCTGGAAAAACCTCAAAACAAGTTTCTAGATTTAATTCAATTGAAGATTCTATCGTGTTTTTTGCTAAACAGCAACAAATTTCTAAAGAGATTACTTTAAAAACTAATGCTATTACTAGTCCAAAAGTAGTTAGTAAAACAGCTCAACTTACAGCCTTAAATGTTAACGCCAAAGGGGTTAAAATTTATTCTGATGCTTATAAAATGAGTGAAGCTAAAATTCAACAATTAAGAGTTTGTTTTACATTAGAAGAAAACCAATTGATTAATTCTGGCAATAAAACTATTTATGTGCAAGTGGTTAATCCTAAAAATCAAATTATTTCTTCTGGAGATACTTCTGTAGAGTCTGATACCAATATTAAATTACAATACAGCGCATCTGTTAGTACTAATTATCAAAAGAAAGATACTGATGTTTGTACTTATGTAGATTTAGAAAAAAACAAGACTATTAAAGGTAAATACAAAATCAATATCTATCACGATTTTGTTAAAATTGGTACTGCAATTTTCGAATATTAATAATTCTTATTTTTATTCCTTAATTTCTTTTCTTTATTTCATTCCTATTTTTACTTTTGCACTATGGCAAAACAAGATGATATTTTCAAAAATGTAGTTTCGCATGCAAAAGAGTACGGATTTATATTTCCGTCTAGCGAAATTTACGACGGTTTAAGTGCGGTTTATGATTACGCACAAAATGGTGTGGAGTTAAAAAAGAACATCCGTGAATACTGGTGGCAATCTATGGTGCAAATGCACGAAAATATTGTAGGATTAGACGCTGCAATTTTAATGCATCCAACCACTTGGAAAGCTTCAGGACACGTTGATGCGTTTAATGATCCATTAATCGATAATAAAGATTCTAAAAAAAGATACCGTGCCGATGTTTTAATTGAGGATTATGCCGAAAAATTAAATCAAAAAGCACAAAAAGAAATCGACAAAGCACGTGAGCGTTTTGGAGCTTCATTTGATGAAGAACAATACAAAACAACGAATCCTCGTGTGATGGAATATTTGTCTAAAAAGAAAGAAATTCTAGAAAGAATGGCTCGCTCTTTAGAGACAGAAAATCTTGCTGATGTTAAAGCTTTAATCGAAGAATTAGAAATTGCTTGTCCTGAAAGTGGTTCAAAAAACTGGACGGATGTGAAGCAGTTTAACTTAATGTTCGGAACTAAATTAGGTGCTTCAGCTGAAAGTGCGATGGATTTATACCTTCGTCCTGAAACGGCTCAAGGTATTTTCGTAAACTTCTTAAATGTTCAAAAAACAGGTCGTATGAAAATTCCTTTTGGAATTGCTCAAACGGGTAAAGCGTTTAGAAACGAAATCGTAGCAAGACAATTCATTTTCCGTATGCGCGAATTTGAACAAATGGAAATGCAGTTTTTCGTAAAGCCAGGAGAAGAAATGAAATGGTACGAATACTGGAAAACGACTCGTTTAAATTGGCATTTATCGCTTGGATTAGGGAAATCAAATTACCGTTTCCACGATCACGAGAAATTAGCACATTATGCAAATGCAGCTGCAGATATCGAATTCAATTTCCCATTCGGATTCAAAGAATTAGAAGGAATTCACTCGAGAACCGATTTCGATTTGAAAGCACACGAACAATTCTCAGGTAAAAAATTACAATATTTTGATAACGATACGAATTCAAACTACACGCCTTATGTGGTAGAAACTTCGGTTGGTTTAGACAGAATGTTCTTAGCGGTTTTCTCAAACTCGTTACAAGAAGAAGTTTTAGAAGATGGTTCAACAAGAACGGTTTTACGTTTGCCTTCGGTATTAGCACCAACAAAAGCTGCCGTTTTGCCATTGGTTAAAAAAGACGGTTTACCAGAAGTAGCTCGTAAAATTATCGATGATTTAAAATGGGATTTCAATGTTGCCTATGATGAAAAAGATGCGGTAGGAAGACGTTACAGAAGACAAGATGCTCTTGGAACGCCATTCTGTATCACCGTAGATCATCAAACACTAGAAGATGAAACCGTAACAATCCGTCACAGAGATTCGATGCAACAAGATAGAGTGAAGATTTCGGAATTGCGCGATATTATCAACAACGAAGTTTCGATGAGAAATTGGTTGATGAAAATGTAGTTGGAGGTACGAAATACAAAGTACGAAATACAAAGTAAAACCCCGAATTTTAAATGAAATTCGGGGTTTTTATTTCTAAAATTATTTAAACTGAGACTGAATACTGCGACTGTAAACTACTCACTCAAAGCATTCCAGCCTCTTGCTTTCAATTCAATTTTAGTATTTGATCTTGTGATTAAATGATTTCCTTCTGTAGCGGCAACCATGTGTCCGATTACGGTGAAATTTGGATTCCCTTTGATTTTGTCAAAATCTTCCATTTTAATGGTGAAAAGCAATTCGTAGTCTTCGCCACCGCTTAACGCTACGGTTGTGATGTCCAAATTAAATTCTTCACACACATTAATCAACTGTGGGTCAACTGGTATTTTCTCTTCATATAAATTACAACCAACATTACTTTGCTTACACAAATGTAAAATCTCAGACGACAAACCATCCGAAATATCAATCATGGCAGTTGGTTTAATTTCTAGTTTTTCTAGTAATTCTTTAATATCGTTACGTGCTTCTGGTTTTAACTGACGCTCGATCAAATACGTGTAATCATCTAAAACTGGTTGATTGTTTGGATTTACCTGAAACACTTGTTTTTCGCGTTCCAAAACTTGTAATCCCATGTAAGCCGCTCCAATATCACCCGAAACTACTAATAAATCGTTTTCTTTCGCTCCGTTTCTATATACAATATCTTCTAAATTCGCCTCACCAATAGCGGTAATGCTAATGATTAATCCTTTTTGTGAAGAAGTCGTGTCTCCACCAATCACATCTACATTGTAAATTTTAGAAGCTAACGTAATTCCCTCGAATAATTCTTCCAAAGCTTCCAAAGGGAAACGATTCGAAACCGCTACCGAAACCGTAATTTGAGTAGGAGTTGCGTTCATCGCGCAAATATCAGATACATTGGCAACAACGGCTTTGTAACCTAAATGTTTTAATGGCATGTAAGCCAAATCAAAATGAACGCCTTCAACTAATAAATCGGTGGAAATTACCGCTTTTTTATCGCCAAAATTCAATACCGCAGCATCGTCACCAATGCTTTTTAGTGTTGATTCTTGATTGATAGTAAAGTTTTTAGTTAAGTGCTCAATTAAGCCAAATTCGCCTAATTGCGATAAACTGGTTCTTGATTGGTCTTTATTTTCTAACATGGATTATTTTTTTGCAAAAGTACGATTTTATTGTGATACAAATGTTTTAACGCAAAGTCACGCAAAGTTTTTTCGCAAAGTATCGCAAAGTTTTCTAAACCACATAAGGAATATAAGTAAATCTCTGTGAAACGCTGTGTTGACTTCGTGTGGCTCTGTGTAACAACTCCCCACTTCTAACTCCCAGCTTCCAACTCTTTTAGCTTCTCATAAATCAAACTCGTTTCATAGCCTTTACGAAGTAAGAAATCGACGAACTTTTTGTTCTTTTTTTGACCTTTTCGTTCGGTGATGTTGTTCCAATTTTTTTCAGCTAATTGATGAAAATTTTCTAAATACGTGGCTTCAGGAATTTCTTTTAAGGCAATTGTGATGATACGTGAGGAGATATTTCGAAACTTCAATTCGTTTACAATGCGGTTTTTACCCCAATGTTTATAATTGTGTTTGCCACGAACAAAACTCTGTGCAAAACGTTCTTCGTTGATGAAATTATTTTCGATTAGATACGTTAGAACTTCTTCTTTTTCAGAAGAATTAACCGAAAACGAATGCAATTTTTCCTCTACTTCTTTATAACAACGCTCTTGATACGCGCAGTAATATTCCATCTTAGAATAGATTTCTTTTAAGGAAAAAGCGGATTTATTAGTTTTCAATTCGTTAACAATTTAATAATGCAATAAATATTTCATAATCAAAAAATTATGATTTATCTTTGTTGGCTTTTTTTTAAGCAAAGAAGCATAATCAAACCAAATCTAATATTTTCATTCAAAGTTATGAAATTAAAATTACTTATTGTTGCGTTATTTTGCTCGGTTTTAGGGTGGGGACAGACTACTATCGCTATTCAAGATTTTGAAACTTCTCCTGCAACACCAACATGGAGTTACACTAACACAGGTGGTGGAGTTTCTACAACAAACACAGGAACTCCAAATAATCAAAGAATTAGAAATGGTTTGAGATCATTTCAAATCAATAATTCTACAAGTACTTTAACCTTTGATGATATAAATGTTTCTGGGTATAATTCTGTTAGTGTTATAATTAGAGTTTCAAGTATTTCAACCAATACAACCAATGGTGCGGATGCCGCTGATTATATTAGAACATTTGTTAAGTTAGATGCAGGAACTTTTTTAACCAATACACAGGCAAATGCTGATATTGCTGTAAATGGTAATTCTAATTCAAGATGGGGTTACAATACAACTGGAAATACAACAAATGCAGGGACAAATTCAGTTGTTGCGGGTACTTCAGGTACAAATACTGGAACAATTTATTCAACTTTAATTATAAATATCCCAAACGGAACTTCTTTGGTAGGCTTAAGGATTAATTCTTTGAATAATGATACAACAGAAGTTTGGTGTATTGATGATGTAGAGGTAATTGGTACTCCAGCTTCTACAAACACCATCACAACAGATACGGCTATCACAGGCAGTCCATTTTGTGTAAGTGCTTCAACGGGAGCTTCGGTTTCGGTACCTTTTACAAGTGTGGGTACTTTTAATGCAGGTAATGTATATACAGCTCAATTATCAAACGCAGCTGGAAGTTTTGCTTCGCCTGTAAGTATTGGTACGGTTACAAGTACAGCAAACTCAGGCACTATTTCTGCTACAATACCAGCAGGGACAGCAGCAGGAACAGGATATAGAATTCGTGTGGTTTCAAATAATCCAACAGTTATTGGAACAGACAATACGGTTAATTTAACGGTTCAAGTTCCGGCGGCAATAACTACTCAGCCTTCTACTACGGTTCAAAACCTTTGTCAAGGTTCGGCTGCTACAGCTTTATCAGTAACGGCAACAGGGACTACTTTAACTTACCAATGGTATAGCAATACAACTGCAACTACATCAGGAGGAACTCCAGTTGGAACAAGCAGTAATTCTTATACGCCAGTTACAACTGTAGCGGGAACTTTATATTATTACTGTGTGGTTTCGGCAGCTTGTGGTGCTTCGGTTACTAGTAATGTTTCGGGTGCTGTAAATGTAACAGCAATTCCAAGTGCACCATCTGGAACCATAAATATTTCAGCTAATCCATCTTGCGGAGCGGCAACTTTGACTTATTCAGCACCAAGTGCCAATATTTATTGGCAAACTACTGCTACAGGAACATCTACAGCAAATCCAACTACTTCTTCTTTCACATCATTAGCAACAGCAGGTACTTATATAAGATACGTAAGAGAATTGAATGGAACTTGTTGGTCGCCTGCTACGGCATCAGCATCTTTTACAATTGTTGAGCCAATAAATATTACTGCTCAACCACCAAATAGAGTTATCACCGATGGCAATAATACTACATTTACTGTTACAGCTACTGGAACTACTCCTACATATCAATGGCAAGTAGATACAGGAAGTGGATTTGTTAATTTAACAAATGGTGCGCCATATTCTAATGTTACAACTGCAACTTTAAATATTACTGGAGCTACAATTGGAATGAATGGATACTTATATCGTTGTATAGTAAGTGGTGCTGCTCCGTGTGGAAGTGTGACATCAAATGTGGGAACTTTAACAGTGACTTTAACAGCTCCAAATAATCCATCAAATATAGTTCCGTGTTACGAAAATAATTCAATTGCATTGTCATGGACAGCCTCTTCTGGTGGTGCTGCTCCAGATGGATATATGGTTTTCGCTTTGGCAGGAGCTACTGCACCTGCGGCAACTACAGTTGTGGCTGGAAATGCTAGTTTATACACTGCTAATTCTGATTTTTCTTTAGCAACAGTTGTTACAGCGTCTTTAGGAAAGTGTGTTTATAAAGGAACAGGAACTTCGGTTACAGTTACTGGTTTAACAAACTTGTCTAATTACTCTTTCAAAGTTGTAGCTTACAGAGGAAATACGGGAACAGGTTGGTCAAGTGGTATTAATACAAATGGAAGTTGGAGTACACCAACAACCAATATTATTGCCGATATGCCAGAAGTATCAAGTTTGACGGCTTCAATTGCAAGTGGTCAATCTGCTTTAACATGGAACAGACCAACACCTTTAGCTTGTTATGACCAATATTTAGTGGTTGCCAATCAAGGTTCTGTAGTGTTTACACCAACAGGTGATGGAACAGCTTATAGTCCAAATACAGTTTATTCAGGACCAAATCAAGTGGTTTATAATGGAACAGGTACCGGTGTAACAGTTACAGGACTTACAAATGGGGTATCATATTGTTACAAAGTGTTTGTAAGAAGAGGTACAGAATGGAGTGATGGAGTAGAAGTGTGTCAAACACCAAACATTGTATATTGTGCTTCAGGCGCTACTAATACAGCTGATTCTGAAATTGAAAATGTTACGTTAGTAGGATATTCTACTACAATTTCAAATAATACAACAAATGCTTGTACTACAGGTGTAAATAATTACACAGCCATGAGTGCTGATTTACAAGTTGGCGGAACTTATACGGTTGCGGTTGAATTTGGAGATTGTGATGGAGGAACGCAATATGATGGCGCAGGAGGAGTTTGGATTGATTGGAATAACGATGGCGATTTTCTTGATGCTAATGAAATGATTGGTACAGCATTAGTTGCTGTTTCTGGTGGAAATGTAATTCAAAACTTTACAATTAACGTTCCAGGAGGGCAACCAATTGGAAATTATAGAATGAGAATTGTTCAAACAGAAGGTGGTACATTAGAAACAATTAATCCTTGTGGCACATTTACATATGGTTCAACGGAAGATTATACTGTTCAGGTTGTAAACGCTTGTATTCCTACTCATACGGTTACCACTTTTACACCAACATCCGGACCTGTAGGAACAGAAGTTACTATTAATGGGACTGGTTTAACAGGGGCAACAGTAACTTTTTCAGGTGTTAATGCAACAATTGTTTCTAATTCAGGAACTCAAATTGTGGCTATTATTCCAGCAGGAGCTACAACAGGAATGTTGTCTGTAAGAGATGCTCAACCTTGTGCAATTGATAATGTTTACACAATTATATCAAGTGATGTGACTTCATGTGAAGGAATTGCAGTTACTACAGATTTAATTATTTATGATATTCATGACGAAGAAACTGGTTCGGGAGGATTTATAACATTATACAATGGGACTGCTACTACTGTAGATTTAACAAATTACAGTATTTGGAGAACATCTGTTCATGATGATGGAAATGAAGTTGATTATGCTAATTTAACTGGAACAATTGCTCCAGGAGCTTTAGGAATACTAAAAGTATCTGTAGGTAGTTGTGGACCAGCATCAACAAATGGAACAATAGACGGTGGATTTAATGAAAATGATGGTATTCAGTTAAGAAATGCGGCAGGAACTGTTATAATTGATGATGTTGATACCTATCCAACAGCACCAGGTTATTATATGGTTAGAAATGCAGGAGCATTAAATGCAAGAGTATCTTATGTTGCTGCAGATTGGAGTGCTATTCCATTAGGTCCAGGAGTTTGTAATCCAAGTGCAGGGTTAGTACTTCCAAGTGGAGGAGCTACGCCTCCGACAGTTACTACTCATCCATCATACATTTCATCATGTGCATCAACTTCTGCAGTATTAACTACAGCTGGAACTGAAGGTTTTGCTGGCGGAAATGCACTAACTTATCAGTGGTATTTTGCGGCACCAGGAAGCGCAACATGGACAGCTGTTGCAGATGGAGGAATTTATAGTGGTGCAACAACAGCTTCTTTAACTATTTCTTCGATTGTTGGAGTTATAGATTATCAATATTACTGTCAAATTAGAGAAAATTTAGCTACTTGTTATACAGCGAGTAATGCAATAAAAATTACAGATTCTAGTGCGACAACTTGGAATGGAGCAACATGGTCTAATGGTACTCCAGATGTAAGTAAATTAGCAATTATAAACGGGAACTACGATACCACAACTCACGGTGATTTTGAGTGTTGTAGTTTGTTAGTAAATGCAACTTTTACATTAAATATTCAGGCCGATGATTATGTGTTAATTCAAAATGATTTAACTGTTAATGGAACACTTAATGTGTTAAACGACGGTTCTTTAGTTCAGGTAAATGATTTAGGAGTAAACACAGGTAATATTTCATACCAAAGAATTGCTTCAGTAAAACTTCAAGATTACGTGTATTGGTCTTCTCCTGTTAGTGGTTTTGATGTAAATAGTATTTCACCTTTAACACCTGCTTATTATCATTGGCAATGGAATCCAACTATTTTGAATCCAAATGGTGGAGAAGGAAATTGGGTAAATGCTTCTACAACAATGCTAGGAGGTAAAGGATATATCGTGAGAGCGCCAAGTGGATTTAGTAATACTGTAAATCAAAACTGGACGGCTACTTTTAATAATGGTGTTGCTAATAATGGAGTTTATACACCTACAATTGCTAGAGGAACTGATTTAAATGCAGGAACCGCTGGTCCAAATGGTGTAATGAGGACTGTTAATGATGACAATTGGAATTTACTAGGAAATCCATATCCATCAGCTATTAGTATTGGTGCGTTTTTAACTGCAAATCCTCAATTAGATGGTTTTGTGAGATTATGGACACATGGAACACTTCCAACATCTTCTGTAGATCCTTTTTACAATAATTTTACCTATAATTATTCAGCTTCAGATTATATTGCAATTAATGGAGCAGGAGCTACAAGTGGTCCGGGAACTTTAAGTGTTATTGGAGCAGGTCAAGGATTTTTTGTTCTAATGGATCCAGGTGCAGCTACTACAACAACTGCTACATTTAATAATGCAATGCGTAATATTGGATATTCTAATAATCAATTTTATAGAAGCGCTAATGTTGTGAATTCAGCACCAGGTGGAAATATCGAAAGACATAGAATTTGGTTAGATTTAGTAAGTCCAACAAATCAAACTACGAGAACATTAGTTGCTTATGTTGAAGGCGCAACAGAAGGAAAAGACAGAATGTTTGATGCTTTAACAGATTATAAAAGTGCTCAAAATTTTTATTCTTTGATTGATGATCAAGTAATGACTATTCAAGGGAAAGGATTGCCATTCTATCAAGAAGATAAAGTTCCTTTAGGAATTAAGATAGCTTCAAATGGAATTTATAAAATTGCAATTGGAGCCATAGATGGACTTTTTGAACAAGGACAAAATATCTATTTAGAAGATAAACTATTAGGAATTATACATGATTTAAGACAAGCTCCTTATTCATTTACAGGAACTTCAGGTGTTGTAAATAATAGATTTGTTTTAAGATATACAAATGAAACTTTAGGTAACGAAGACTTTGAAACACTTGACAATTCTGTTTTTGTTATTGGTGGAGATAATTTATCAGTAACATCAACAAAAGAGTCAATAAAGGATGTTATGGTTTATGATGTTTTAGGTAGATTAATAAAAAATAAGCAAAATGTGAATTCATTTAATGTTTCGTTAAATGAAATTATTAAGACAAACAGTGCTTTAATTATATATGTTACTTTAGAAAACGGTAAACAAATAATTAGAAAGGTTTTATACTAATAACGAAGTGTATTCTAACAAAAAACTAGCTACTAAATAGCTAGTTTTTTTTGTTTATTTTTTAGAATATCTAATATTTTTTGTTAAGTTTGTTCTCTAACCCCAATTTATTATAATATGAAAAAAAGAATACTTATTTTTTCATTGCTATTTTGTGCTTTTTTTGCTGGTGCTCAAGATAAAAAAGCTTGGAAAGAAGTTGATAATTCTCTTGAGTTTATCCAAAGTAAACTAAGAAGAGAAGTTTTACCTACTCAGTACAAACTGTTTACTTTTGATTACGACAAATTCAAATCGCAATTAGTTAATGTTCCTGTTCGAGGAGAGTTTACAGGTATTTCAAATGTAATTGTTTCTTTTCCAATGCCAAATGGTACCGTAGAAGATTTTAGAATTATCGAAGCATCTACTTTTGAAAAAAGTTTACAAAGTCAATTTCCTGAAATTAGATCTTATGCCGGTCAAGGTGTAAATGATCCTTCAAATGTAATTCGTTTTAGTGTTTCACCGTATAATGGTGTAAGTGCTTTAATTCGTTCAGGATCAAACGGAACAACTTATGTTATCGATCCAATTTCAATGGATTACAAAACCGTTATTGTCTTCGATAGAGTTCATTCTAAAAAAGAATCTGGTTTTACATGTACTACTGAAGAAGCAGTACAGCAATTTGGGCAGGTTTTAAATCGTCCATCAGATGGTAATGTTGTTTTAAACAACGCAGATGACGGTGTGTTAAGAAGTTTCAGAATGGCACAATCGTGTACTGCAGAATATTCAAATTATTTTGGAGCAACTTCTGCAGCGCAAGTTAATTTAGTTTTGGCGGCATTTAACAGAACTTACACAAGAGTAAATGCTGTGTTTGAAATGGATTTTAATGCAACAATGGTTTTAATTGCTAGCACGGTTAATGTAATTTATTATAATGCTGCAACAGATCCATATACTGCATCAACTAATATGGACCCATGGAATTATGAATTAATGACAACTTTAAGTAGTGTTATTGGAAATTCAAATTTTGATATTGGTCATTTGTTCGGAGCTTCTGGTGGTGGTGGAAATGCTGGGTGTATTGGTTGTGTATGTAGTAACGACCAAACAACAACTACTTATGCAGGTGATCCTCAACTTTATCCAGTTGCTTACAAAGGAAGTGGCTATACTTCGCCTTCTAACGGAATACCTGAAGGTGACTTTTTTGACATCGATTACGTAGCACATGAAATCGGACATCAATTAGGAGGTAACCATACGTTTTCTCATAGTACTGAAAATAATGCCGTAAATATGGAACCTGGTTCAGGAGTAACTATTATGGGATATGCTGGAATTACAGGAGCTACAGATGTTGCGGCACATTCAATTCCAATTTTTCATGCAGGTTCAATCCAGCAAATTACTAATAATATTAAAGGGAAAAGTTGTCCTACATTGCTAAATACGGGTAATGCAGTGCCAGTTCCTTCGGCTCCAGCTACAAAAACATTACCAATTGGTACTGCTTTTAAATTAACAGGAACTGCAACAGATGCAAATGCTGGAGATGTTTTATCGTATTGTTGGGAACAAGTTAATGATGCAACAACTGTTGGAGCGGCAGCATCTTATCCTTCAGGAACAAAAACAAATGGAGCTAATTTCCGCTCTTTTATGCCAAAAAATAATGGTACAAGATATTTCCCTAGATTAGAAGATCACGTTGCAAACGGTATCAACGGAAATCCATGGGAAATTATTCCAACAATAAATAGAACATTAAATTTTAGAATGACGGTTCGAGATAACAGACCGGGTGGAGGTAATAACGAAAGTGCTAATACTGCAGTTACTTTTGACGCTACTAAAGGTCCTTTCCTTATTACTTCACAAAATACAGCCGGAATTAGTTATACACAAGGTTCTACTCAAACAGTTACTTGGTCAGTTAATGCTACCAATACTATGACTGGCGCAGCAAACGTAAACATTAAGCTTTCAACAGATGGCGGACAAACCTATCCGATAATTTTAGCTGCAAATACTACTAATGATGGAACTCAAACGGTTACTATTCCTAATGTTTCTGCTCCTTTCTGTAGAATTTTAATTGAGCCAACTGCAAATGATTTTTATGCCATTAACTCGCAAAATTTTGCTATTGGTTATACTGTAAATGATGTTTGTAATACCTATACAAGAACACTAACAACAGGAAATGTTATCACGGCTCAAAACCCTCTTGCTTATCAGAATTTTTCATTGAATATTCCTGATAATGTTGTAATTACAGATGTAAATGTTACTTCAAATGTAACACATGCAAGAAGAAATCAGGTATATGCCGCTATTAATAGTCCAGCTGGAACATTTGTTCAATTATTTACTGATGGAGGTTGTTCTAATGCAATTTCTGATTTATCGGGAACTTGGGACAGTCAATCTGGAACAGCTGCAGGATGTGGTGCAAATAATAACTTTGGTACAATGAGACCAACAGGTGATTTAAATACTTTAAACGGACAAAGTTCATTAGGAAACTGGTTCTTTAGAGTTGCCGATGTTACTGCAGATGCAAGAGATGGTGTGCTTAATAGTTTTTCAATTCAAATTTGTTACAAACAGATTGTAGAATCTCCAAATGCTTGTGGTGTAATTACTACTACTTGGAATGGAACTACTTGGTCAAACGGAACGCCACTGAAAAATGTAGTTGCAATTTTTAATGGTAATTATTCATCAACGGCCGACCTTGAAGCGTGTTCAGTTATTGTAAATAGTGGTTTTAATGTTGTGTTTAATCCAGGACATACTCTAATTGTTGGTAACGAAGTTACGGTTAACGGAACAGGAACATTAACTATCGAAAATAATGCTGCTTTACGTCAAATAACAGAACAAGCAATCAATGAAGGAAATATTATTGTTAAAAGAAGTTCTACACCTATGATTCGTCAAGATTATACGGCTTGGTCTTCACCAGTTGCCGGACAACAATTATTAGCATTCTCGCCTAATACAGTTACTACTCGTTTTTATGAGTATTTGTACACAGGAACAACAACTCCTACGGCTTATCAATCAATAACGCCTACAAATAATTTTGTTTCCGGTAAAGGATATATGATTCGTGTAGATAATAATTGGTCATCTATTACTCCAGCACCTTATAACGGACAATTTACGGGAGTTCCATTTAATGGAGATTTATCAGTAAATTTAGGAAGAGGTTTTAATTTAATTGGAAATCCATATGCATCACCTATTAATGCAGATAGATTCTTAAATGACAACGAAACAACAGTTGGAGCCTTATATTTCTGGACACACTCAGTGGCTGCAAGTGGAGGTGTTTATCCAGTTAATAATTATGCAAGTTATACTAAATTAGGGGGAACTGCAGCTGCAGCTGGCGGACCAGTGCCTAATGGAACTATTCAAACGGGTCAAGGTTTTTATGTAAGAGCTTATGATTTTGGTACTGCATTGTTTTCTAATTTCCAAAGAGTTAATGCTTCAGTTTCTACACAGTTTTACAGAACTTCAGAAGCAACAACTTCTGTGGCTGAAAAACATAGAATTTGGTTAAACTTAAACGATTCGAATGTTTCTTATAATCAAATGTTAGTAGGTTATACTGAAGGAGCAACTTCAGGATTTGACATTGCAATAGACGGTAGAATTTTAGATGATTCTAAACCAAACTTATATTCGGTATTAAATGCTGATAAATTAGTAATTCAAGGAAAAGGGTTGCCTTTTACTGATGAGGATATTGTTCTTTTAGGATTGAAAGTATTAGTTCCAGGAAACTATTCGATTTCGTTAGAAAATGTTGATGGATTATTTGTAAATCAAGATGTTTTTGTAAAAGATAAGTATTTGAATGTTATTCATAATATCAAACAAGGCGCTTATTCATTTACATCACAAGAAGGAACATTTGAAGATCGTTTTGAATTGGTTTACAAAAACACAACATTAGGAGGTGAAGATTTTGTTAATGAAAATGCATTAACAGTCTACACTTCAAACAACGGTATTGTTGTAAATTCTTCAGAAATGATTTCAGAAGTAGTTGTTTATGATGTTTTAGGAAGAAAATTACACCAACAAACAGTTAATCAAGAAGAGGTTGTTATCTCTAAGATTGTAAAATCAAACCAAGCCTTATTGGTTAAGACAACATTGTCAAATGGTCAAGTAATTACGAAGAAAGTAATTTATTAATAAAAACAATATTTTTTGAAAAGCTCGGTATTTACCGAGCTTTTTTTATTAAATTCATTTATTAATTGTTAAATATTAAAAACTTTATTATGTTTGCTATTAATTCCCCAAATTAAAAAATAATGAAAAAAACCTACTTATTCGTTGTAGTGTTTATGCTTGCTTGTTTTCAAAGTATAAATGCTCAATCTAAACGTGTAATTGAAAAAAAGAATTCTAATTCTTTAATTAACAACGAGAGTTCTCGTGAAAATTCTCAAGATTTTAATTTTTCTGAATCGGTTAATAGAGCGAGGCAGTTTTCGCCTAATGGCATAGTAAGATGTGCTACTAGCGAATACACAAAGCAAAAACAAAAAGCTGGATTAGCACCATCTGATGAAGACTTTGAAAGATGGTTAGCGCCTAGAGTTCAGGAAATTAAAAGATTAAGAAGACAAGGGAGATTGCCTTCAGTTATTACCATTCCAGTTGTAGTTCATGTTATTCATAATGGAGACGCAATTGGTGCTAATGAAAACATCGCAGATGGTCAAGTGCTATCGCAAATAACAGTATTTAATCAAGATTTTAGAAGAATGGTTGGAACTCCAGGATATAACACAAATCCTGTAGGAGCTGATACAACTATTGAATTTTGTTTGGCCCAAGTAGATCCAAATGGTAATCCAACAAACGGAATTGATAGAAGAAATCTTGGAATTGCAAGTTTTGATAATGCGGCAGTAGAAACAGCAAAGGCAAATACAATTTGGGATCCTACCAAATATTTAAATATGTGGACCTTTAGTTTTGGAGGTGATTTAGCAGGGATTTTAGGATATGCACAATTTCCATCGGGTTCAGGTTTAGCAGGTATGCCAGTTGCAGATTGTATTGCAGGAGAGGCTTCTACTGATGGTGTAGTTTGTAGCTATGATACTTGGGGTTCTCGAACAATTTTTCCAACAGGAAACTATGGTGGAACACAATACGACAAAGGAAGAACAATGACTCATGAAGTAGGTCACATGTTTGGATTACGTCATATTTGGGGTGATGGTGGCTGTGGTGTAGATGATTTTTGCGCCGATACTCCATTGTCTGATGCAGCAAATTATGGTTGTCCTACAACAAATAGTTGTGTAGATTCTCCTGTTGATTACAACGATATGGTTCAGAACTACATGGATTATAGTGATGATGCTTGTATGAACATTTTTACAGAAGATCAAAAAGATAGAATTCTAGCCGTACTTATGAATTCTCCAAGAAGAGATGATTTGTTAACTTCAACAGTTTGTAATCCTGTTTCTGTTCCTTATATTCAATTCAAAAGACAAGTTTGCGAACAAAGAGTAGCAAAATCTATAATCGAAGGAAATGGTTGTAATTATACAGAATTTACGGTTCCACTTAATATTGATAAAGCACCTTCTGCAAATGCTGTTGTAAGTTTCTTTATAGATGCTTCATCTCAAGCAGATGCTACAGATATTCAAATAATGACGCCAACGGTTACTTTTAACTCAGGTTCTACAGCAGATCAAAATTTAGTATTTAGAATTTTCAATGACGGAGTTCAAGAAATAGACGAAGAATTAGTTATTTCTTTTACAGTTAATGCTAATGGTGGAAATGCTGTTATGAATACAGAAGGGAACTTCTTTTCACTAACAATTGTAAATGATGACGCGGCTCCAACATTAGTTGAAACATTAACACTTATCAATGAAGATTTTGAAGATCCTTCAGATTGGTTAATTTTTGATGCTGATGGAGATGGAAGAGATTGGGGGCTAATTAACGCTGACGGATTAGGAACACCTCCAAATACAATTTCTGGAACTTGTGCTTATTCTGAAAAGCGATTAAATTATTTAGGTACAGGAACAGGTAATGCAAATCCAAATAATTATTTTATAAGTCCTCAAGTAACAATTCCTGCAAATGCAACATCAGTTTCTTTTTCATATATAGTAGCAGGTTACGATAATACTGCTCAAACAAGAAATGCAGGAAACTACAGTGTTTATTTTACTACAAGTATTGCTAATGAAGCTGCAATTTTAGCTGGAACTGTTATTCAAGCAAATGCGGTGGTTAATGAGAATACTTCACAATTAAGAACCTATAATTTGTTGGCATTAGCAGGTCAAACAGGGTATATTGTATTTAGACATAATAATACAGGAACAACAAATGTAGGGTTACTTTTATTAGATACTGTTCTACTACAAGCTGTAGCTACTAAAAACGTTCAAACAGAGGTGAATAACCCAACGCGTTATCAAGCTACATTCCCATCATCGGGTACTATCTATACATCTGATGTTACTTCTGGTAGAGTAATGGCAAATGTAACTAGCGCAGCAAGCTTTAATTACGGATGTACGACAGTTGAAGTGGATAGAAGTCAAGTTTCTGCTGGTGCACCAACAGTTAATTTTATAGATACTACAGCCCCAAATAGAGTTTTATCAAAGACTTTTTATGTTAATCCAGCGAATGATAACGCATCGGGTAATTTTACAGTTAAATTGTATTTTACAGAAGCAGAAGTTGCTGCTTGGGAAGCTGCTACAGGTAAATCAAGGACAAGTTTAAGAATAATTAAAGTGGTTGATAATAGTATTAGTTCTGTTAATTCAACAAATTATGAGAATTTTACTATTACTGAAGTTCCTGCAACAATAGGTGCTTTCGGTACAAACGTTACTTTTGAAGCTACTTTTAATTCTAACTTAAGAGGAGGTTATGCTGTGGGTCCTGCAACTGGACTTATTTGTGGAGATTTTACAACAACATGGAATGGGACTGCTTGGAGTAGTGGTGTACCAACAAAATTACACGCTGTAACAATTACGGGTAATTATTCTTCTTCATCTAATTTAGAAGCTTGTTCAGTAACAATTTCAAGTGGAGCAAATGTTGTTTTTAACCCTAATCATACTTTAATTGTTGAAGGAGATGTTGTTGTAAATGCAGGCGGAAGCTTAACCATTGAAAATAATGCAGCATTAAGACAATTAAATGATACAGCTGTAAATACAGGATCAATTACTGTTAAACGATCATCATCTGCAATGAGAAGATTAGATTATACGGCTTGGTCATCTCCGGTTGCTAACCAACAATTGTTGGCTTTCTCACCAAATACAATTAGTACTCGTTTTTATGAGTATTTGTTTACAGGGACAACAACCCCAACAGCTTATCAATCGGTTAATCCAAATAATAATTTTATTTCTGGTAAAGGTTACATGATTCGTGTGGCGGATGATTGGTCGGCTACTGTTGCGTCGGCATATAATGGTCAGTTTTTTGGAACTCCAGTAAATGGTGTTGTTTCTCAAAATGTTGGTGTGGGATATAATCTTTTAGGAAATCCTTATCCATCACCTATTAACGCAAATAAATTCTTTGCAGATAACTCTTCTATTGGAACGCTTTATTTTTGGACAAATACAACGCCTGCATCAGGAGGCGTTTATCCACAAAATAACTTTGCTTCTTATACAACTTTAGGTGGTGCGGCGGCTTTTGGTAGTGCTGTTGTTCCAAATGGAACTATTCAAACAGGACAAGGTTTCTATGTGTTAAGTTCTGTAGCAAATAATGTTAGTTTTGCAAACAATTTAAGAGAGAATGCTTCGGTTTCTACACAGTTTTACAGAACTTCAGAAGCAACAACTTCTATGGCTGAAAAACATAGAATTTGGTTAAACTTAAACGATTCGAATGTTTCTTATAATCAAATGTTAGTAGGTTATACTGAAGGAGCAACTTCAGGATTTGACATTGCAATAGACGGTAGAATTTTAGATGATTCTAAACCAAACTTATATTCGGTATTAAATACTGATAAATTAGTAATTCAAGGAAAAGGGTTGCCTTTTACTGATGAGGATATTATTCCTTTAGGGTTAAAAGTATTAGTTCCAGGAAACTATTCAATTTCGTTAGAAAATGTTGATGGCTTATTTGTAAATCAAGACGTTTTTGTAAAAGATAAGTATTTGAGTGTTATTCATGATATCAAACAAGGCGCTTATTCATTTACATCACAAGAAGGAACATTTGAAGATCGTTTTGAATTGGTTTATAAAAACACAACATTAGGAGGTGAAGATTTTGTTAGCGAAAACGCATTAACAGTCTACACTTCAAACAATGGTATTGTTGTAAATTCTTCAGAAATGATTTCAGAAGTAGTTGTTTTTGATGTTTTAGGAAGAAAATTACACCAACAAACAGTTAATCAAGAAGAGGTTGTTGTTTCTAAGATTGTAAAATCAAACCAAGCCTTATTGGTTAAGACAACATTGTCAAATGGTCAAGTAATTACGAAGAAAGTAATTTATTAATAAAAATAATATTTTTTGAAAAGCTCGGTATTTACCGAGCTTTTTTTGTTAATTAATTAATAATAAATATATTTGATTTCCCAAATCTATAAACATGAAAAATAAATTACTTAAAATTGGTGTGTTAGCGCTAATTCTTTCGGCTTCCTTTTATTTTTTCTCAAATTCTGAACAAGAGTTTCAAAAAGAAAGTAAAAAAGAAGAAGTAAAGTCAGTTGATACCAATTCAAAACTAAATGTTACCGATAAAAAGGAAACAATAGTTAATCAACCTTCGAAAACTAACATTCAGTTAGATCTTAGAAAATCACAGACTGTAAATTTATCTCAATCAATTCAAGAAGAAAAAGTTCAAAAACTTTTTAAAAGAGAACTAGATTCTATTGATCAAATTAGAGAAAAATACCAACAATTTATAGTAAATCATCCATTTAGAGAAAGGATGAAATTGCCAAAGGCACAAAGAAAAGCAATGGGATTACCTCCTAATGCATTTAATGAGCAAGAATGGTTATATACAGCTGATCCAAATTTAGGAAGACCTACTCCTGAAGTTGTTTTAGACTTACAAAAAACATTAGATAGACAATTAGAAGAAGGAAGAGTTCCAGGTGATGGTCTAGATAATCAATGGGTTGAAAGAGGACCAAACAATGTAGGCGGAAGAACAAGAGTTTTGCAATTTGCTCCAGGAAGTACAACCAAGGTTTTTGCGGGTGCAGTAAGCGGTGGTTTATGGGTAAATAATGATATTACAAATGCAACTTCATCTTGGACACAAGTTTCGGGAGTTCCTAGTAATATGGCGGTTACTTGTATGACTATAGATCCTCAAAATTCTAATATTATGTATATTGGAACAGGTGAAGTTTATACTTGGGGAGCAGTAAATGGTAACGGAGTATACAAATCAATTGATGGTGGTGTAACTTGGAGATTAATTTTTGGAACTTCAATAGGTGCTGGTATAGCAGATCAATTAACGTATATTCAAGATATTATTGCTTGGGTTAATCCCAGTACAGGTTTAACAGAAATTTATTTTGGTGCTGATGCCATGTTTTATTCTGAAGCGGTTGGAGCAACGCAATGGTTAGGAGTGAATACAATTGGCTTGTGGAAAAGTACAGATGGATTAAACTTTGCTAAGTTTACCAATGTAGCTTTACAAACTACTGCAACTACTTATTGCGCACCAAATACTTTTACTATTGATGCTAACGGAGATTTGTTCATGGGTACAAAAAGAAGTGCTTATGGAACAGGTGGCGGAAGAATTTACAAATGTACAAATGGTACTAACTGGACTTTAGTAAGAACCTTAACAGCTAATGGAAGAGTACAATTAGTAGCTTCTAAAACTACAGTGGGTAGAATGTATGCTTTATGCGAAAATTATGCTACAGGATTACCTGTAATAAGAAGATCTACGGATGCCTTTGCAACTGTTGATACCAATGTTCCTTTGCCTGTGAGTTCAGGGAATCAACCTCCTGCAGCAACTGACTTTTGTAGAAATCAAGCTTTTTATGATTTAATGATAGGGATGAACCCAACAAATGATAGTGAGGTTTATGTTGGAGGAATTGAAATATTCAAAAACACGAATGCATTTAAAGCGTCACCAGTGGCGGGAGATTGGACTCAATTAACGGATTGGACGGTAAATCCTACTGCAAACGGAAATGCAACGGCAAATTCTTTAGACGGTGTACATTCAGATCATCATGTAATGGCTTTTTGTCCTAGTCAAACATCAAGAGTTGTTTTTGGATGTGATGGAGGAGTTTATTACAGTAATAATTCAGGAACTTCAATTGGTGAAAGAAATAAAGATTATAACGTAACTCAAGTTTACAAAGGATCAATTGATCAATCCATTGCAGGAAATAAAATGTTGGGCGGTTTGCAAGATAACGGTTCCCAATTGGTTTCTAATCCTGCTACTACAGGTGCAGGAAATGAAGTTTATGGCGGTGATGGATGTTGGGAGTTTATTGATAAGCAACAGCAATACATGGTGGTTTCTTATGTATATAATACTTATATCTATTGTACGTATGCAGGAGTTGCAACAGCTTACATTGCTAATGATAATGGTGGAAGTGATGGAGACTTCGTTAATCAGTGTGGATTAGATAGTAATTCAAATATTTTATATGCTAATGGAACGTCTGGAACTACATATCGAATTTATAGATATGCTATTAATCCAAGTACAGGAGCAACCACTACTACTACTTTAACAGATGCTTCTATTAATGCTATTCCAACCTATTTTGAGCCTTCTCCTTATACAACAAACAGAATAATGGTAGGATTGTCAAATGGTAGATTAATTCGAATGAATAGTGCAAACGCTGCAACACCAACCTATGTAACTTTAACAACGCCATTTACAGGAGCTATTTCTGATATCAAATACGGAAATTCTGAAAATGATTTATTTGTTACGATTCATAATTATGGTGTAACAAGTGTTTGGTATTCTGCTGATGGTGGAGCAAATTGGGCTAATAAAGAAGGCGATCTTCCTAATATTCCAGTAAAATGTATTTTGCAAAATCCTAATGCAACTAACGAAGTTATCATTGGAACAGAATTAGGAATTTGGTATACCGTAAACTTTAATGCTGCAACTCCAACATGGAGAAGAGCAAACGCTGGAATGAAAGATTGTAAAGTACTTTCATTGGATTACAGAGCTGCAGATAAAACTATTTTAGCAGCAACTTTTGGAAGAGGAATGTGGACAGGTCAATTTTGGCAATGTGGTGATTTAACAACTTCTTGGAACGGTTCTACTTGGTCTAATGGCGCACCTACATCAAAAACGGCTGTTACATTTGCAGGAAATTATACTTCTACAGCTAGTTTAGATGCTTGTTCAGTAACTGTAAATTCAGGAGCTAATGTCGTATTTAACTCAGGACATTCTTTACGCGTTGGAGAAAATATCACAGTTAACGGAACAGGAACTTTAACATTTGAAAATAATTCAGCATTAGTTCAGTACACAAAACACGCTGTAAATACTGGAAATATAACGGTTAAAAGAAATTCAGCTAATATGATTCGTCAAGATTATACAGCTTGGGGTTCGCCAGTTTCAGGACAAAATCTTTTAGCATTTTCACCTAACACATTAACAAATCGTTTTTATCAATATTTGTTTACAGGAACAACAACTCCAACAGCTTATCAATCATTAGATCCTTCAACTAATAGCTTTCAAACAGCAAAAGGATATATGATTCGTGTGGCTAATAATTGGACCTCAATTGCTCCAGGAACATCATTCTTGGGTCAGTTTACTGGAGTTCCAAATAATGGTTCAATTACATTTGCGGTTGGTCAAGGATATAATTTACTTTCAAATCCGTATGCTTCACCAATTAATGCTAAAACGTTTATGATTAACAATCCAAAAGTTGATGCATTGTATTATTGGACTCATACCGTTCCGGCAAGTGGTGGAACTTATCCTTCTAATAACTATGCTTCTTATACTATTCTTGGTGGAACCGCATCGGCAAATGGTAGTGCAATTCCAAATGATTACATCCAAGTAGGACAAGGATTTTTTGTTCAAGCAAATTCAGCTTTTAATGTGAATTTTGAAAACGAATATCGTGTTGATGCAGCATTAAGTACTCAGTTTTTCAGACTTCAAAATACAGTACAAAATGTTTCAGAAACAGAGAAACACAGAATTTGGTTAAATTTAAATTCAAGTACAAACGCACATAATCAAATTTTAGTAGGTTACATGAATGGAGCAACTGCTGGATTTGACAAAAAGATTGATGCTTTAGCTTTAGAAACATCAAAATCTATGATTTACAATATTATTGATGATAAAGAATATGTAATTCAAGGAAGAAGCTTGCCTTTTGATGAAAATGATATTGTTCCAATAGGTTTCAAAGCAACAGAGAACAGTTCTTTTGAAATTGAAATTAATAGTTTTGATGGAATATTCGAAAACCAAGAGGTGTATTTAAAAGATAATTTTATTGGAGCTATTCATAACTTAAAAGAAGGAAAATATTTCTTCTTATCTCAAATAGGTGATTTTAAAAATCGTTTTGAATTGGTATTTAAAAAACCATCAGTTTCACAAGAAATTATAGTTGATAATCAAGTATTCGTTTTTGTTAACGCTGGAAAAATTAATTTAACTTCATCAGATAAAAACATTCAATCTTTTGAAATTTATGATGTTTTAGGGAAACAAATTGTTTCAAAAAACAACATTAATAATAAAGAATATATTGTTTCAGGTTTAACATCAAGCAATCAATCTTTAATCGTTAGATTAGTCTTAGAAGATGGTCGTCAGATTACTAAAAAAGTAGTTTTTTAAACCTAAAATAGTTTTGCTTAAAAGCCCAATCGTTAAAGATTGGGCTTTTTTTATTTCATTTGAAATCAATTTTGTATTTTTGAACTTTATCAAACAATCACAATGGACAATATAAAACAATACGTTCAAGAAAATAAAGAACGTTTTTTAAACGAATTAATCGAACTTTTAAAAATACCATCAGTAAGTGCTGATAGCGCTTATGCTCACGATGTAGTATTAACAGCCGAAGCAGTTAAAGCAAGTTTAGAAAAAGCAGGTTGCGATTTCGTAGAACTTTGCGAAACACCAGGTTATCCAATTGTTTACGGAGAAAAAATCATCGATAAAAATTTACCAACAGTTTTAGTGTACGGACATTACGATGTACAACCACCTGATCCAATGGATTTATGGACATCGCCACCTTTTGAACCTGTAATCAAAACAACAGAAATTCACCCTGAAGGCGCTATTTTTGCTCGTGGTGCTTGTGATGATAAAGGTCAAATGTACATGCATGTAAAAGCGTTTGAATACATGATTCAAAACAATTGCTTACCATGTAACGTAAAATTCATGATTGAAGGCGAAGAAGAAGTAGGTTCTAAAAGTTTAGGTTGGTTTGTAGAAAGAAATCAAGAGAAGTTAGCGAATGATGTGATTTTGATTTCAGATACCGGAATGATTTCTAATCAACAGCCTTCTATTACAACTGGGTTAAGAGGTTTAAGTTATGTTGAGGTAGAAGTTACGGGTCCAAATAGAGATTTACATTCAGGTTTATACGGTGGGGCGGTTGCAAATCCAATTAATGTATTAACTAAAATGATTGCTTCGTTGCATGATGAAAACAATCATATTACGATTCCAGGTTTTTACGATAAAGTAGAAGAATTATCTGCTGCTGAAAGAGCTGAAATGGCAAAAGCACCATTCTCATTAGAAAAATACAAAAAAGCCTTAGATATCGAAGATGTTCATGGAGAAACAGGTTATGTTACCAATGAAAGAAATTCGATTCGTCCAACTTTAGATGTTAATGGAATTTGGGGTGGTTATACTGGTGAAGGAGCTAAAACAGTTATCGCAAGTAAAGCATTTGCGAAAATTTCGATGCGTTTAGTGCCTAACCAAGATTGGGAAGAAATTACCGAATTATTCAAAAAACATTTCGAAAGTATCGCGCCTAAATCAGTGAAAGTAGTGGTAAAACCACATCATGGTGGACAAGGTTATGTTACGCCAATTGATAGCGTTGGTTATAGAGCAGCTAACAAAGCATACACTGAAACTTTTGGAGTTCCTGCAATTCCAGTTCGTTCAGGAGGAAGTATTCCAATTGTGGCGTTATTTGAGAAGGAATTAAAGAGCAAAACCATTTTAATGGGCTTTGGTTTAGATAGTGATGCAATTCACTCTCCAAACGAACATTTTGGTGTTTTCAATTACTTAAAAGGAATTGAAACCATTCCGTTATTCTACAAGTATTTTACAGAAATGAATAAATAAAAAAAATCCCGATGTAAATCGGGATTTTTTATTGGAGTTCAATCCATTCGTTATGTTTAAAATGACTCCATTTGGCCTTAGCCATATCAAACTTTGGATCAATTAAAGTTTTGTATTCTTTTCGATTGATGCTGTTTTTACAATCAATATAAATGGCAATAGGTTTTCCTTTGTATTCCTCTTTGATGCGTTGACAGTATTGCCAAATAAAATCGGGTTTTGTGGCTAAATTTTGCGCTTGTTTATCGGTTAGGTTTTTTCTGTAATTGTAAATTGAAACACTTCCCGTTTTTGAATCTTTAATTTGGATTGTGATGTAGCCGTTTCTTTCGCGAAGCATCATGCGCCAACTTAATCGGTGTCCTTCTTCTGTCCAAAGTACATCACCTTCAATAAAATGATGACGAAGAGGTAGTGCAATTTGAATTATTAAATACGGAATCATTAAAAAATAAAGGATTCTTTTTCTGTAGAAATTTTGACTTAAGTTTTCATCTTCAAGTTTTGACTTTTTTCTTAAAAATATTCTTCGGATGGTCTCGGGTTCATAAAAGAACAAGGCAAAAGTCAGAGCAAAAAACGGGAAAATTCCGATTTGTAATGTTATCGAATTGAAAATGTGAAAAATCACGGAAGCGATTAAAGCAAGAGTTCTTGTTTTTTTGAACAATAGCAATGGTACAATCAATAAATCAAATAAAATTCCGGCATAAGCAATAAAAAGGTAAAACCATTTTTGAGAAAAAAATTCTAAAAATAAAGGTTTTGAAGTGGAGCTAGCTAACAAGTTTTTTGTAAAAGTGCCGTCTAGCCAATCGGGATAAAATTTTGCAATTGAAGCATAAAAATAAACAACAGCAACTTGAATAATAAAAAGTAAATTTATCCAATAAGGCATTGTTTTTTCTTCTGAAACGCGATTTTGTTTTACATCTAGTGAGGCATATCTATTTGCTGGAAGAAAAATCATCAAAAAACTAATTAAAAGCAATAAGTAATAATGATTATTGTATGATGATTTCTGCATGAAATAGACACCAGCCCACAAAAGAGTATAGGCAATTATGGCGATTCGGTATCGATAACCAAGCATTATCGCTAATCCGAAAAATCCCATTAGAGCAAAATAGAAATACATGCCAAAACCTGGTAAAGGTTGAAGCCACTCAAAACCAATAAAAGAAAATGTAAATTCAGGGTCAATCAAAACGCGTTTTACCCATCCGGTTAAAATGGCGCCAAAACTTTCACAAGCAACTAAAAATCCAAAAAAGATTCGGAAAACAATTAATGGACTGTTATCTATTGCTTTGAAAAAGATTTTCATTTTAAATTTTGAATATAATTTAGTGAAAATAATTTGTCCTTCTCAAGTTGGGCTTGTAATTCGGTTAGTGAATTGAATTTTTGCTCTTCTCTAATGTGTTCCAGAATCGAAATTTGAAGGTTTTTGTTATAAATATCTTCGTTAATATCAAAAAAGTGGATCTCAATTGATTGTTCGTTGTCGCCTAAAGTTGGATTTTTGCCAATATTCATCATGCCAAAATGCAAAATGTTATCAATTTTGCTTGAAACAATATAAACACCATTCTTTGGTAAAAGTTTGTAGTTTTCGTTGATTTGAATGTTAGCTGTTGGAAAACCAATAGTTCGTCCTATTTTTTTGCCTTCAACAACTTTTCCAGAAATAAAATAAGAGTATCCTAAATATTCGTTGGCTAGTTTAATGTTAGCTTCTAATAAAGCTTTTCTAATTTTGGTAGAACTAACTGCTATTTCGTCAATTTCTTTGGCATTAATTTGCTCTACTTCAAATTTGTATTTTTTTCCAAATAAAATCAAATCATTAATATCGGCAGTTCTATTTTTTCCAAAACGATGGTCGTGTCCAATAATTATTTTGTGAATGTTTAATTTATTAACCAAAATATTTTTTACAAATTCTTCGGCAGATAAATTAGAAAAAACTTCGTCAAAAGGATGAATTATTAAATTGTCAATTCCAAATTTTTCTAGTAAAGTAGCTTTTTCATCAATCGTGTTTAATAATTTAATAGATGAATCTTGTTGTAGAACCATCCTTGGATGAGGAAAAAAAGTAAGTACTAAACTTTCATATTGATTGTTTTGAGTTGCATTTTTCATCTTTTCTAAGATAGATTTATGCCCCAAATGAACACCATCAAAAGTTCCAATGGTGATTATGGTTTTTTTTGAGCAATCAAATGAATTAATGGAATTGGATACTTTCAAAACTAAATTTTTACAAAAATAAAAAGGATTGAACTAGTTCAATCCTTTTTAAGTGATAAAATTTAAAAAAAATTAATTTTTGATGAATTTTAATGTTTTTGTAGCTTCTCCAATGTTAAGGTTTAAGAAGTAAACTCCATTTGAGTAGCTAGATACATTGATGTTTAAATCAGTATCAGATTGAATTTGTTTTACTGCAATTCTTTGTCCAATACTGTTGTAAATTTCAATTTTTCCTTTTCTTTCAATTCCAGCCGGTAAATTAATCGTGAAATAATCTCTAGATGGATTTGGATATAAACTAACATCTTCTAATAAGTTGAAATCGTCTGAAGAAAGAGTCGAGTTATTCGTAAAATAGCTAGATCTTGAAATCACTGTATTTGCAGCATTTCCAGATTCAACAAAGTCAGTAACGTTTACTACTGTTGTAGCACCAGCAGTAACAGTATAATAGCCTTGACCAACACCATCAAATAAACCATCACCATAAGAGTCGCTAACTGTTAAATAATAACAACCATTTGCTGGTAAATTCCATACTTGATTAGTAACATGTTGGTATGTTCCTCCTGGAGTTCTGTCAGGATAAGGTCCGCCGCTATACAATGTAGTCCCAGCTTGATTTTTTAAAGTCCATGTGGTTTCAGAACCATAAGAATCTCCAAATAAATTAAATGTAAATGAAGTTGCATTAGCATAAGCTATTGTGATATTTGTTCCAAAAGATTTTGTAGCAGTATTATTTGAAGCTCTTTGATCTGCTCCTCCATTTGCTGTTGCAACAGAAACGTTTAATGTTCCGTTTCCAGTTGAATTAGTTAATGTTATTAAAGCGTATTTATTTGGAGCTAAATTACCTGTCCAGTTTTGGTTGTAATTAGTTCCACCATTCATATTGTAGCTTAATGTAGCAGAAGTTAAGTTTGAAGTACCTCTATTGTATAATAATACTTTTTTTGCTACTGTTGAAGAAATTGGCGCAGCACATGTGGGTTCTACTGTAGTACATAGATTTTCAATTTTTACTTCAGCATCATTTGCAAATAAAGGTATTGCAATATCTTTAGTTGATGTTTTTAGATCTAATCTTCTTGGAAAAGTATTCATTACTGATACTACTCTAGCTTTCTGTTCAATTGTGAATATATTCATGCAAGTATCGTCAGTATAATCCATGTAGTTTGCAATCATATCAGTTGCACCTGTAGGACAAGAATTTCTTGGTGTACAACCGTAATTAGGGCTAGATACTGCTGGCGTATCAGCACAAAAATCTCCTGCCGTATTATTTTCTCCTGCACAACCTCCTTGGAAAGTGTGATAAAGCCCTAAGAAATGACCTACTTCATGTGTCATAGTACGTCCTCTGTCATATGGAGCTGAAAAATTTCCAGCAGGATATAAAGCTGAACTTCCAAAATAGCTATAACCTGCTACCACACCATCTGTGTTGGCAGTAGCTGTACCATTGCTAGGGAATTGAGCGTAACCTAAAATGTCACTGTCAGCACCTCCAAAATTCACAGACCACATATTCATATATTGTGTAGGATCCCAAATTGTAGCTGGTTTTACAGTTGAGTCAATAGCGTCCATTTCCCAGAAATCTTCACACATGTTGGTTCTTGTGATACCATTTGTAGGGTTTCCATTTGGGTCAACTTTAGCTAAAACAAATTCTATTTGAATATCAGCGCCAAGTGGATTTGTATTGTATCCAGGTGTACCCATCATTCTTCTAAAATCTTGTGTCATTACAGTTATTTGAGAAGCTACTTGCTCATCAGTAATGTTTTCGCTAACTCCATAAGCATCACCATTGTGAATTATATGAACCACAACAGGGATGTAGATAATTCCACCAGATTGAGAATTTGTCTCATTTGAATCTTTATTATTTTTGTAAGATTTCAGATAAGGAGCAAGATAAGCTTCGAATTGATCTTTATTCATTCTACTTGGGTCTTTGGCCTGTAGATAAGCTTCGTATTCGTCTGTTGCACATCTAATGTGTCCAGTAGGAGCGATTTTCTCGGCAGAAATTTCTTTGCCAAATTTTTTTGTTGTTTTTTTTGCTTCTTGTGCATTCAATGAAAATATGCTAAACAAAAAAGCACTTAATAAAGTAATTTTTTTCATTTTTTGAATAATAGGTTAATCTTCCAAAAGTATATAAAAAATATTTAATTTGTTAAAATAATATGGTTTTTTTGTTTTTTTTGTGTTAAATTTTCGAATCTCATGTTTTTCTCATAGTCTTTTATTGTTGTTTGATGTTTAAAAAAGCTGTGTTTTTTTTGAAATTTAATCAAATAGCAATACATTTGCTTGCTAACCAAATAATTATAATCATAAAATGAGAAAAAAAATACACTTTTTATTAGTGTTTATTCTGTCTGTAGGGTTTTCTTACGGGCAAAGTAAATTATGGACAAAAGTTTCTGAAGAGAAACTAGGTGATCTAGAAAAGATGGAGAGAGCATCTGTGCCGTCTGTTTATCAAATTATGCATTTAGATTTAAATGCTTTTAAACAATCTTTAGTTGGTGCTCCAGTTGATACAGAAGGTGCGTTTTCTAACACGATTGTAAATTTTCCAAATTCAAAAGGAGAGCTTTCTAGATTTAGAGTTTATGAAGCGCCAATTATGGAAAAAGGACTTGCTGATAGATATCCAGATATAAAATCTTATGCTGCTGTAGGTGTTGATAATCCTTCTGTTAAATTAAGATTTAGCGTTACTCTTTTTGGATTACATGTTATGTCTACTTCAGGAGATGAGGGTACATACTACATTGATACGTATACTAAAGATTTAAATAACTATATTGTTTATAACAGAAAAGATCTTTATACAGTAAGAACATTTGCTTGTCATTTCCAAGACAATCATGAAGAAATTGCAGAACAAAATAGAAGTGCTGTTGAAAACCAAACCTTAGCTACTGATGAAAAATTTAGACAATATAGATTGGCAATGGCATGTACTATAGAATATGCTGCTTTTCATGTTACAGCTGCTGGTTTAGGTGCTGGAACACTTGCACAGAAAAAAGCTGCAGTTTTATCTGCTATGAATGTTACAATGACTCGTGTAAATGGAATTTACGAGAGAGATATGTCTTTAAGAATGAATTTAGTGGCAAATAATGATTTGGTTATTTTTATTGATTCTGATAATTTTTCAAATGATGATGCTGGAAATCTTATAGGTGAAAGTCAAACAGAAATTACAGCAATTATTGGCTCTGCAAATTTTGATATAGGTCATACTGTTAGTACAGGTGGAGGTGGTTTAGCTGGATTAGGAGTTGTTTGTAATAGTGCAAATAAAGCTCGTGGAATTACAGGTTCTCCTTCTCCTGTAGGAGATCCTTATGATATTGATTATGTAGCACACGAAATGGGGCATCAATTTGGTGGGCCTCATACTTTTAGTTCTAATGATGATCCAGCGGGATATAATTGTAATGCAGGTAATGTAAGTAGCGCAAATGCTGTTGAGCCTGGCAGTGGCTCTACAATTATGGCTTATGCCGGAATTTGTGTGGAGAATGTACAATCAAATTCAGACGCTTATTTTCATGCTGTAAGTATTGCGAGTATGAATGCAGTTATGGTTGGTACAGGAAATTGTGCTCCACAAACTAATAATGGGAATAATCCTCCAGTTATAGCAGCTTTATCAAATTACACAATTCCAAAAGGTACTGCTTTTGTGTTAACAGGAAACGCAACAGATGCTAACGCTGGAGCTTCATTAACGTATTGTTGGGAGCAAACTAATGCTGCCGCAGGAACTAATTTTCCTACATCTACTCAAACTACAGGTCCTGTTTACAGATCATTAAATCCATCTACTTCAAATAAAAGATATTTTCCTAATTTCCAAAGTGTTTTATCGGGTGATTTAGCTCCTACTTGGGAAGTTACACCAACTGTAGGTAGAACTTTAAATTTTGCATTGACTGTTAGAGATAATCAAACACCAACAGGAGGGCAAACTGCAAGAGCAAATATGACAGTTACAACTGTTGGTGCCGCAGGTCCTTTTGTAGTTACAAGTCCTACTTTAAATGCGTCATATGATACCGGTTCTACTCAAACAATTACATGGGATGTAGCTGGTACAAATGCTAACGGAATCAATACTAGTAATGTAAATATATTAATTTCAACCGATGGAGGAGTAACGTTTTCTACTTTATTAGCTAACACAGCTAATGATGGAAATCAAGCGGTTACAATGCCTAGTGTTGCTGCACCATTTTGTAGAATTATTGTAGAGGCAGTTGGGAATATTTATTATGCAGTTTCGCCTAGTTTTTCTATAGGTTATACGGTTACACAAACAACAGTTTGTACAGACTATTCTAGAACATTTAGTACGCCAGCAGCTATGACAACTGGATGGAGTGCTTATGGTATACCAGGGCCAGGTATTGCAATTACGGATGATTATATTATTACGGATGTTGATTTTAAAGTTGTTTCTACGGCAGCTAGAACTAATCAGGTTTCTTTTGGATTGGTTAAGCCAGGTTCTTCAGTAGTTGATGTAGTTGTTTTTGATGGTCCAACCTCAGGATGTACAAATAGTAGAGTTAATTTAAATGCAATTTTTGACGATGAAGGAGCTGCTTTTAATTGTAATGCAACTGCTACTGGACAAAGATATATACCTACAACATCATTGTCTTCATTAGATGGAATTAGTTCAGCAGGTATTTGGCGTTTTGCGGCTAAAAGTACACTAACCACAAATACTATTTCAAGTGTTGTTTTAACATTATGTAGACTTGATACGGTGGTTACATTAAATTCTGATTCTTTTGGTTTACAAAATTTCACTTTATATCCAAATCCAAATAACGGTAATTTCAATATTCAATTTACTTCAACTTCAGGGAATGAAATCAAAGTAAATATTCATGATATGAGAGGAAGAGAAATTTTAAATAAATCATATAACAATAATGGTTTGTTTAATGAAACATTACAATTAGATAGTATTCAATCTGGTGTTTATCTTGTAACTGTTCAAGATGGTTCTAGAAAAGAGGTTAAGAAAATTGTAGTTCAATAATTTAATGTAGTTATAGAAAAAAGGGAAGCTTTAAGCTTCCCTTTTTTATTTTCCGTTATACGTATTCATCGTATTGTTTAATCCAGCTAACGCAAACGATTTTACTATTTCTGAACTTATTTCAAGACGTTCTTTTAGTTTTTCCTTTTCTTCCGTATCCCATTCTCCTAAGACATAATTGACTTGTTGTCCTTTTTTAAAGGCATCGCTGATGCCAAATCGAAAACGAGGATATTCGGTTGAATTTAATAATAATTGAATGTTTTTAAGTCCGTTATGGCCGCCATCGCTTCCTTTAGTTTTGATTCGGATGGTTCCAAAAGCTAAATTTAAATCATCAGTAATAACCAACATGTTTTCTTTCTCGATATTTTCTTTCTCTAACCAGTATTTTACTGCTTTCCCACTCAAATTCATGTAGGTGTTTGGTTTTAATAATAGAATAGTTCTTCCTTTTATTTTTAGCTCGGCAACTTCACCTAATTTAACTGTTTGAAACGAAATCCCTTCTTTATTGGCAATATAGTCTAAAACTTTAAAACCGATATTGTGTCTTGTATTTGCGTATTCTGAGCCAATGTTTCCAAGCCCAACGATTAAGAATTTCTTCATTGGAATAATTTCTTCTTGTTTGTTTTTCTTAAAAATATTTAAAAACCAATTCATGATGTAAAAGTAACACAAAGTTTAGAAAGTAGAAAACATAAAAAAAGCACCAGTAAAAACTGATGCTTCTTTTGTATAGTTTGTAAAGAAATTATTTTTTCTTTTTTCCACCTTTTTCTGCTTTCGCTGCTTCTTGAGCTGCTTTCATTGCCGCACGAGAAATTCTCACTTGACAAACTACAGTATTGTCTGGGTGCATTAATTTGAAATTGTTTGTTTCTAATTTAGTTACATACAATTTGTTACCCATTTGTAATTCTGAAATGTTAGCTTCAACGAAGTCAGGTAAGTTTTTAGGTAAAGCTTTTACTTTTAAACGACGTTGGTTTAAACGTAAAACACCTCCTAATAATACACCTGGAGAAGTTCCTGTAACTTTAACTGGTACTTCCATGATGATTTCTTTGTCATCACTTAATTGGAAGAAGTCAATGTGTAAAATTTTGTCAGAAACTGGGTGAAACTGAATGTCTTGCATAATTACATTGTAAGACGTTCCGTTTAACTCAACTACAACTGTGTGTGCGTTTGGAGTGTAAACCAAATCTTTAAATGCTCTTTCGTCTGCAACAAAATGAACTGGCTGATTTCCTCCGTAGATAACGCAAGGAACCATTCCAGCATCACGTACGGCTTTAGTTGCCTTTTTACCTACGTTTTCTCTTTCTGATCCTTTAATCGTAATTGATTTCATTGTAAAATATATATAATTAATAAATTCTTATTAAAGTGGTTGTTTGATTACATCAAAAATTTACCACTAATAGAGTTGTTGTTTTGGACCATATGCATTACTTCTGCAAATAATGGAGCACAACTTACGACTCTTATTTTCTTTGATTCTTTTCTTAATGGAATTGAATCGGTAACAATTAATTCTAATAATTTAGAATTTTCTATTTTTTCGTATGCCTCACCTGATAAAATTGGATGAGTACATATTGCTCTTACACTTAATGCTCCTTTTTCCATCATTACATCAGCGGCTTTTGCTAATGTTCCTCCGGTGTCAATCATGTCGTCAACTAAAATAACATTTCTGCCTTTTACGTCTCCGATTAGCTCCATTGTGTCAATTACATTCGCTTTTTTTCTTTGTTTGTAACAAACTACAACGTCAGATTCTAAAAATTTAGAATACGCATAAGCTCTTTTTGAACCTCCCATGTCTGGAGATGCGATGGTTAAATTTTCTAAATTTAAACTTCTCACATAAGGTAAAAAGATTGTTGAAGCAAACAAGTGATCTACTGGTTTTTCAAAGAACCCTTGAATTTGATCGGCGTGTAAATCCATAGTCATAATTCGGGTTGCTCCAGCTGTTTCTAATAGTTTTGCAACTAATTTTGCTCCAATTGGCACTCTTGGCTTGTCTTTTCTGTCTTGTCTTGCCCAACCGAAGTAAGGGATAACCGCTGTTATATGACGTGCTGATGCTCTTTTTGCTGCATCAATCATCAATAATAATTCCATTAAATTGTCCGAACTTGGGAAAGTGGAACAAACAAGGAATACGCGCAATCCTCTTATCGATTCTTCAAAAGAAGGCTGAAATTCGCCATCACTATATTTAGAGAACGTAATCTTACCTAGCGGAACGCCATACTTTTCAGCAATTTGTTCAGCTAAATACACACTCTGAGAACATGCAAAAATTTTTGCTTCTGGTTCTTGATACAGCATGTTAATTTATTGTTTAGTAGTTAGTTAGTGTTGTGTCGTGTAAACGAGGTGCAAATTTAGAAATAAAATCGAACTCTGAAAGGATATTTTTAACTATTTTTTTATGAATTGCAGAAATATTTTTTACATTTGCACCCACTTAATGATGCAACCATTATTTTCCATTGCCCGGATGGCGGAATTGGTAGACGCGCACGACTCAAACTCGTGTACTTAGGTGTGTGGGTTCGATTCCCACTCCGGGTACTAAACCTCTCAGAAATGAGAGGTTTTTTTATTTGCCAAAATCTTATTCTTAGTTTTTAAATAAAAATTAAAGTTTTATATTTGAACACATTAAAATTGCAAATAATGAAAAAGAAAATATTTTTATTAGGTGTTATAAGTTCAATCTTGTTTGTTTCTTGTAAAAAAGACGAAGAGGTTAAACCTGTTGAAGAAACAAAACAGCCTGCACAACCTTTTTCAGGTGAAGCTTGGTTAAAGCAAAGAGTAGGAGGGCAAGGGCAGCAGCAACCTGTTCAGCAACAAGCTCAACAAGTAGTTCAAACACAACAACAGACAGCACAAACAGCTCCGGGAATGAATCCTCCTCACGGTCAGCCAGGTCATCGCTGTGAGATTCCTGTAGGAGCACCTTTGAATTCAAATCCAGTAAAAAAAGAGCAGCCAAAAACAACTCAAGTTGTTACGCCAAAACCTTCAGAACAACCTGTTATGAAAATCAATTCAAAAGATGGTGCGGCTACAATTGTTGGAACTACAACACTTCCAGGGATGAATCCGCCTCATGGTCAAGAAGGACATAGATGTGATATTGCTGTTGGAGCTCCGCTACCTAAAGAATAATTATTTTTGAAGTAATTTCTTGTTGACTGTTCCAGAAGCAATCCAAGAAGATATGATTCCTAAAATTAATATAGTCATTATTACTATTACCATGTTTTGCCATTCAAAAAGGACAGGATAAGGCATGGTAGGAGTAATCATGATGAAAGAGTAATATTGTTGTAGTAAAATAATTCCTATAGCCAGTGCTAATCCAATAGTTAATCCAAAAACAGTTATGATTATCCCTTGAGTAAAAAATATGGAACGAATGGAATTTGGAGTTACTCCTATATTATATAAAGTTTTAAGATTTTCTCTTTTATCAATAACAATCATAACAATAGCACCTGCTAAACAAAATAAAGTTAGGATTACAACTAATGTGCTGAATAAATAAATAAATAAGTTTTCAGATTGAAGCATCTTATAAAGCGAATCGTTAAGTTGCGCTCTGTTTTTTATTTTGATGGATTTACCTAAAATAGAAGTTAGTTCTTCTCTAACCTGATTTTCGTTTGCACTTGGTTTTAATTTGATTTCAAGATTAGTAATTTCGTTTTCTTTTAACCCAAGAAAATGTTGTGCTAAATCAATAGGGCAGAAGACATATTTCCCATCTAATTCTTCGTTAACAGAATAAATTCCAGATGGGAATAATAGTACTTTATTAAAAGCTTCATTCAGATTTTCAATATCTCCTTTTCCAGGTTTTGGCGCAAATGCTTCTAAACCATTGTTGTAATCAAATAATCCTAAGCCAAGTTTTCTGCTAATATCAGCTCCTACAACTACATGCTCAGAATCGGTCTCAAACCATTCTCCAGCATATAAATGTTTTTTAAAATCGGTTACTTGTATAAAATGATTGTCAACCCCTTTTATGTGAGCTACTAATTCTTTGTTGTCATACATAAAGTAAACACGCTCTTCGATAATTTTACTGTAGGAAGAAATATGGGAGGTTTTTTTTAGTAATTCCTCTTGTTTTGGACTTATAAAAAAAGTTTTACCTGTAGCGTTTTCAATACGTAAATCAGGATCCGAAACGTTTACGAAATTTAAACTAAACTCTTTCAATCCGCTGAAAACAGATAAGAAAACAAAAAGCGCCATAGTGCTAGCTATAATTCCAACAGAAGCAATTCCTGTAATAATGTTTATTGCTTTGTTCTTGCTGAAACTTACAGCATATCTTTTTGCTATGTAAAAGGAAAGGTTCAAATTATGATTTCTTTCTTTTTTCTAATAAGTCTGGGTTTTCAATTGGGTTTTCTTCTCCAGTTAAAGCCTTATCAATTTTTTCAATGTAATCTAAACTGTCGTCAATATAAAAAATTAAATTAGGAACTTTTCGCAATTGATTTTTTACACGTTGTGCTAAATCGTGTTTAATAAGTGGTGCGTTGCTTTTAACTGCTGCTAAAATTTCGGGTGCTTTATCTGTAGGAAATACACTTAAATGCACTTTTGCAATTGATAAATCTGATGTTACATTTACTTTTGATACAGAGATTACCAAATTGTTGATATTATTTTTACGAATTTCACCTTGTAGTATTGAAACTAAGTCGTTTTGTAAAAGTGCTCCTATTTTTTTTTGTCTATTTGTTTCCATGATGCAAAAATACAAAAAAATAAACAAGCGGAATTCTTTTGTTGCTAATACACTATTTATACTAGCTGTTCTTGTTTTTTGTTAACTTTGTTTTAAATATAAAAGTTTTGAAAATATGAGAAAAATAGAGCATATAGGAATTGCGGTAAAAAGTTTGAAAGAATCAAACTTATTATTTGAAAAATTATTCGGTCAACCACCATACAAGGAAGAAGAAGTGGTTAGTGAAGGAGTTAAAACTTCTTTTTTTATGAATGGGCCAAATAAAATCGAATTATTAGAAGCAACTAATCCAGATAGTCCAATTGCTAAATTTTTAGAAAAAAAAGGAGAAGGAATCCATCACATCGCTTTTGACGTAAATGACATTAATGAAGAAGTTATTAGACTAAAAAACGAAGGTTTTGTGATTTTAAATGAGATTCCTAAGAAAGGAGCTGATAATAAATTGGTTGTATTTTTACATCCAAAAGGCACTAATGGCGTACTAGTAGAGCTTTGTCAAGAAATTAAATAAAGTTTTAAAAAAGATTTGCGTGCCATAAAAATTAGTCTTAATATTGCAACTTCAATACTGGTCCTATAGCTCAGTTGGTTAGAGCACCTGACTCATAATCAGGTGGTCCCTGGTTCGAGCCCAGGTGGGACCACTTTTATTGTTAAGATTTAAGAAGAAAATACTTATAAATCACAGAAATTAAGTTTTTTTTAAGTTTTTTTCTGAAAATAACTTGTAAAGTATAAAAATATTTATATTTTCGTGTTTCATAATGAGTTTGTGTTACAGAATATTAACTTATTATTAAATAATTTCTTTTATTAGTAAGAGAATGATATAAATTATACTTTTGCGCCCAATGAGAACAATTATGAATAAAATTATAACAGTTTTAGTAGTACTTTTTAGTATTCAAGGTGTTTTTGCTAATGAAACGCCTCCGCCTCCGTCACCTCCAGTTCCACCTGGGTTGCCTATTGATGGTGGATTGGTAATACTATTCTTTTTGGCGTTAGTTTCGGGTTATTATTTATCTAAGAAATATATATCTATTAAAAAAGGCTCTTTATAAGAGCCTTTTTTAATGTTTCTATTTTCTTAATTCGTTCAATCTACTTACGTATTTTCCAATTACGTCAAATTCTAAATTTACTTTAGTACCAATTTTAAAAGTGTTAAAATTAGTATGGTCAAATGTGTATGGGATAATAGCTACACTAAAGGTGCTTAATCCAGAATTAACAACGGTTAAGCTGGTTCCGTTTACGGTAATCGAACCTTTTTCAATAGTAATATTGTTTAATGAAGCATCGTATTCAAATGTAAAAACCCAACTCCCATTAGCTTCTTTAATATTAGTGCAAGTTCCAGTTTGATCAACATGGCCTTGAACAATGTGTCCGTCTAATCTATCGCCAAGTTTCATGGCGCGTTCTAAATTTATGAAATCTCCAACTTTCCAAGTCCCAATAGAAGTTTTGTCAATCGTTTCTTTAATAGCCGTTACGGTGTAATTTTTGTTTTCAATTTTTACCACTGTTAAACAAATACCATTATGCGCTACACTTTGGTCAATTTTTAATTCATGGGTAATGTCAGATTCTACCGTTAAGTGCAGGTTTTCCTGATCTTTTTCGATTTCTTTTATAATTCCGAGGGTTTCTATAATTCCGGTAAACATAACTGATTTAATTTTACTAAATTTGCACATCAAAAGTAAGCAATAAATCACATTTGTTATGGTTAAAAAAGCAGAAAATATAATTGTAGGAATTTCGATTGGAGATTTAAATGGTATTGGAAGCGAAGTTATTTTAAAAACATTTGAAGATACTCGAATGTTAGAATTGTGTACGCCAGTAATTTTTGCAAATGCTAAGATTGTTTCTTTCTTAAGAAAAGAGTTGAATATTGATATCGCGATTCACGGAATTGATAAAATAGAGCAATTGGTTGTTGGAAAAATCAACGTACTAAATGTTTGGCGCGAAGGTGTAAATTTAGAATTTGGAAAAAATGATGATGTAGTAGGAAGTTATGCTATAAAATCTTTTGTAGCAGCTACTAAAGCACTGAAAGAAGGATTAGTTGATGTTTTGGTAACAGCACCTATTAATAAGTATAACATTCAATCAGAAGAATTTAAATTCCCAGGGCACACCGATTATTTGGATAAAGAATTGGAAGGCGATGCTTTAATGTTAATGGTACATGATGATTTACGTGTTGGATTACTTACGGATCACGTTCCAGTGAATGAGGTAGCAAAACATTTGAACGAAAAATTAATTTCGAGCAAAATTAAAACCATTATTCAGACGTTAAAACAAGATTTTGAAATTGAAAAACCAAAAGTGGCAGTTTTAGGATTAAATCCACATTCGGGTGATAATGGTGTTATTGGTCAAGAAGAAGAAAAAATTATAAAACCGGCATTGAAAAAATTATTTGAAGCAGGAAATATGGTTTTCGGACCTTTTCCAGCAGATGGATTTTTTGGTTCGGCACAATATGAAAAATATGATGCGGTAATTGCAACTTATCACGATCAAGGATTAATTCCTTTCAAAACGTTGTCGTTTGGTAACGGAGTGAATTATACGGCAGGATTAAATAAAATTAGAACTTCTCCCGATCATGGAACTGCTTATGAAATTGCAGGTAAAGGAGTGGCTAATCACGAGTCATTTAAAGAGGCCGTTTATTTAGCAATTGATATTTATAACAAAAGAAATGACTATCAAGAGCTGATTAAAAACCCTTTAAAAACAAAAGAAAAGCAGTTATAAACAAAAAAATGTTTACAACTAGTTTGAATTTATAAATATTTTATATCTTTGCACACCTTTTAAAAAGGTAAAACTGTTGTTATGAACAATTTAAAAGAATATTTAATTCCATTTGTGGGATTAAAAATAGGGAAGCATCAGTTTGATTATCAAATAGATAATACGTTCTTTAAAAACTTTGATTACGACGAATTTAATGACGTTTCAGTTAAAGTAGATATTGTTTTAGAGAAGAAAAGCACCATGCTTGAACTCGATTTTAAGCACAAAGGAACTGTAAATGTGCCATGTGATGTATCGGGTGAAGAGTTTGATTTGCCAATTAAAGGAAAATTAAAACTTTTAGTGAAGTTTGGAGATGCCTTTAATGATGAAAATGAGGAGTTGCTCGTTTTACCTCATGGCGAATTTCAGGTAAATGTAGCACAGTATATTTATGAGTCAATCATTTTATCAGTGCCGTTACGAAGAATACATCCAGGTGTTAAAGATGGTTCGCTGTCTGATGTAATTGAAAAATTAGAATCGCTTTCTCCAAAAGAAAACAAAAAAGAAGAACAACAAAATAATGATATTGACCCTAGGTGGGAGAATTTAAAAAAACTATTAACGGATAAATAAAATAGAACAATGGCACATCCTAAGAGAAGACAGTCGTCTACAAGAAGAGATAAGAGAAGAACACATTACAAAGCGACAGTTGCTCAAATCGCAACATGTCCAATTACTGGTGAAGCACACTTATACCACAGAGCTTACTGGCATGAAGGTAAAATGTACTACAGAGGTCAAGTTGTAATTGATAAAAATGAAGCAGTAGCTTAATTGCATCAACAAAAAAATAGAGAAAACTCTCACATTGTGAGAGTTTTTTTGTTAAGTACCCATTCGTTTTAAATTAATAAAAACGAATAGGATTCGTTTGAAATTTTTTTTGTAATTTCCACCACTTTTTGAATCCTAAAAATTCAGAAGGAAAAATTAATCGAAGATGAATAAAATAACAGCAGCAATTACGGCAGTAGGTTCTTATGTTCCCGACTTTGTTTTGTCGAATCAAGTATTGGAAACATTAGTAGATACTAATGACGAATGGATTACCACTCGTACCGGAATTAAAGAAAGAAGATTGTTAAAAGAAGAAGGACAAGGGACTTCTTTCATGGCGATTAAAGCCGCTCAAAACTTATTAGAAAAAGCCAATTTAGATCCTAAAGATATCGATTTAGTGATTATGGCAACGGCAACTCCAGATATGCCAGTAGCTTCAACGGGAGTTTATGTAGCTACGCAAATTGGTGCAACGAATGCTTTTGCATTTGATTTACAAGCTGCTTGTTCGAGTTTTCTTTACGGAATGTCAACAGCATCAGCTTATATCGCATCTGGAAAATACAAAAAAGTCTTATTGATTGGTGCCGATAAAATGTCGTCAATTATTGATTATACAGACAGAGCTACTTGTATCATATTTGGTGATGGAGCAGGAGCTGTATTGTTTGAACCGAATACAGAAGGATTAGGTCTACAAGATGAAATTCTGAAAAGTGATGGAATCGGAAGAGAATTCTTAAAAATTGAAGCTGGTGGTTCTATTTTACCTCCTTCAGAAGAAACCGTTAAAAACAAACAACATTTTGTTTTTCAAGACGGAAAAACCGTTTTCAAATATGCCGTTTCTGGAATGGCCGATGTAAGCGAAAAAATCATGCAACGTAACAATTTATCGCACGACGATATCAATTGGTTAGTAGCACATCAGGCAAACAGAAGAATTATTGACGCAACTGCAAACCGTATGGAATTAGACGAATCTAAAGTCTTAATCAACATTCAAAAATACGGGAATACCACATCAGCAACCCTACCATTATTATTATCAGATTTCGAAAACCAATTGAAAAAAGGAGATAACATTATCTTTGCAGCTTTTGGTGGCGGATTCACATGGGGTGCTATCTATTTAAAATGGGCTTACACTAAATAAAAACAAAACTAAACTAAATCAAATATTATGGATATTAGAGAGATTCAAAACCTAATCAAATTTGTAGCTAAATCAGGTGCTACAGAAGTAAAATTAGAAATGGACGATTTTAAAATCACCATAAAAACAACAACTGAAGGAGCTGAAAGCACTACAACTTACGTGCAACAAATGCCTATGCATGCAGCACCTCAAATGGCCGCTCCACAAGTAGCAGCAGCACCAGCAGTGACAGAGGCACCAGCAGCAACTCCTGCAGCTGATGATAATTCAAAATATATCACAGTAAAATCGCCAATCATTGGTACTTTCTACAGAAAACCAGCTCCAGACAAACCAATGTTTGTAGAAGTAGGTTCAACCATTGGAAAAGGAGATGTTCTTTGTGTAATTGAAGCAATGAAATTATTCAACGAAATCGAATCTGAAGTGTCTGGTAAAATTGTAAAAGTTTTAGTAGATGATTCATCTCCAGTTGAATTTGATCAACCATTATTCTTAGTTGATCCGTCATAATAAAGTTAGAAGTTAGAAGTTGGAAGTTAGAAGTTTTCTTTCTTCATAATTGTCTAATTGACACATTGTCTAATTATCTAATTAAAAAAACATGTTTAAAAAAATATTAATTGCCAATAGAGGTGAAATTGCACTACGTGTAATTAGAACTTGTAGAGAAATGGGCATCAAAACGGTTGCGGTTTATTCAACTGTTGATGCTGAAAGTTTACACGTAAAATTTGCTGATGAAGCGGTTTGTATTGGACCTGCACCAAGTAAAGATTCTTACTTAAAAATGTCAAATATTATAGCTGCTGCCGAAATTACAAATGCAGACGCTATTCACCCAGGATACGGATTCTTATCTGAGAATGCGAAATTTTCAAAAATTTGTCAAGAGCATGGTATCAAGTTTATTGGTGCTTCTCCAGAGATGATTGAAAAAATGGGAGACAAAGCTACGGCAAAATCAACGATGATTGAAGCTGGAGTTCCTTGTGTTCCAGGTTCTGAAGGGATTTTAGAATCTCTTGAAGAAGCTAAAAAAGTAGCAAAAGAAATCGGTTATCCCGTAATGATGAAAGCTACTGCAGGTGGTGGTGGTAAAGGTATGCGTGCTATTTGGAAAGAAGAAGAACTTGAAAAAGCTTGGGAAAGTGCACGTATTGAAGCGGCTGCAGCCTTCGGAAATGACGGTATGTATATGGAAAAACTGATTGAAGAGCCACGTCATATCGAAATTCAAGTTGTTGGAGATTCTTTTGGAAAAGCGTGTCACTTATCAGAAAGAGATTGTTCAGTTCAACGTCGTCACCAAAAATTAACTGAGGAAACTCCTTCACCATTCATGACAGATGAATTACGTGAAAAAATGGGTACAGCAGCAGTTAAAGCAGCAGAGTATATCAAATATGAAGGTGCTGGAACCGTTGAATTCTTAGTTGACAAACACAGAAACTTCTACTTCATGGAGATGAATACACGTATCCAAGTAGAGCATCCAATTACAGAGCAAGTTATTGATTACGATTTAATTCGTGAGCAAATTTTAGTTGCTGCTGGTGTGCCAATTTCTGGCAAAAACTACTATCCACAATTACATTCTATAGAATGTCGTATTAACGCTGAAGATCCTTATAACGATTTCCGTCCTTCACCAGGTAAAATTACGGTTTTACACGCGCCAGGAGGACACGGAGTACGTTTAGATACACACGTTTACGCTGGATATACAATTCCACCAAATTATGATTCTATGATTGCTAAGTTGATTACAACAGCTCAAACTAGAGAAGAAGCTATCAATAAAATGAAGCGCGCTTTAGATGAGTTCGTAATAGAAGGAATCAAAACTACAATCCCATTCCACAGACAATTAATGGACGAACCAGATTATGTGGCTGGAAATTATACTACAAAATTCATGGAATCTTTTGTAATGAAAGATCCTCAAGAATAATAACTAAAAAAGCGATTTCAATTGAAATCGCTTTTTTTATGTTTTAAAAAGGCGGAGGTGGTGGTGGCTGAATTTTATTATTATCGTTGTATAAATTTACAGGAAGATATAATTCAAAAACAATATTTATATCTTCGTTATTATCTATTGCCTGTTTTAAGTTTTTTATGAAATCATTTAGATAATCATTTTCTAAGTTATTGATTTTTCTATCCTTTATTTTAAATGTCAAGTTATTGTTTTTTATTTTGAAATCAACAACAACTTTGTTTTTTAATGATCTATCAAAATATATTATTCTTTTAATAGTGTCTTTTTTAACGAAATGTTTTTGAGAAATGTATTCAACTTTTTCAAGTTCATTAAAAATCTGTTTAAGTTTATTCTTTTCTATAGCTTTATTTTTTGATATGATTTCAATTGATGAATAATCGGAATGATAAATAAAAACTTGATTTTCTTTGTTTTTACAACTAAAAGAAAAGAAAAATGTAAAGTATAAAACTAATTTGATATTTTTTGTTTTCAATTTTTAATGTGTTGGTTTTTATCCTAAACTTTTTATTAATTCCTCAATTTCTAGTTTCTGATTTTCATACTTCAATCGCAACGGATTGACTTCTTTTTCAGAACGGTCGTAATACACCATCGCTTTTTCTGCAAAAAACTTTTGATGATGTACAGAAGCCTTCGGAATTAAAGGGAATTCTTTGTGAAACAACATTTCGTAATACGCTTGCCATTCGCGCTCGTTTTTGTCTTGCATGGCAATTCCTGGTGCTTTTTGTTTAACATGCATCATTTCGTGAGCCAATAAATTCAAAACCAAGACCAAAGAAAATGAAAACGTATTTTTAGGAATTCTAACAATTTGAGGTCCGCCAATAATTCCTTCAGCTGTCATTAAAATACTGTCGGGTTGAATTTCGTCTCTAAACTCAAAACCTCCAAAATTAGGATGCTCCATTTCGTAGATCTTTAAAAGCCACAAACCCGCTTCTTTCACTAAATCATGCTTGTGAAAGGTTTTGATGGTAAGTTCTATGTCTTCGAATGGCATCATTTTAAGGTCAAAAATCAAATTTAAGAGCAAGAACAATTTGAAAATTTAACTTGCTCTTGCCCTTGAAATTTTAAAGCGTTTCTTTCAACCAACCAAAAAATTCTCTTTGCCAAACCAGCGCATTTTGTGGTTTTAGTACCCAATGGTTTTCATCTGGGAACAACAAGAATTTACTTTTAATTCCTTTTAATTGCGCCGCTTGAAAGGCTTCTTGTCCTTGTCCAATTGGCACACGGTAATCTTTTCCGCCTTGGATAATTAAAATCGGAGTATTCCAGTTGTTGATTAACTTAATTGGATTGAATTCGTTATACGTTTTTTGAGCTGTAGCATTATTTTTTTCCCAATAAGCGCCACCGGAATCCCAATTCGTAAAGAACACTTCTTCTGTAGTTCCATACATACTTTCTGTATTGAAAATTCCACAGTGCGAAATGAATGTTTTGAAACGGTTTTTGTGAATTCCAGCCAATTGAAATACAGAGTAACCTCCATAACTCGCACCAACAGCACCTAAACGCGTTTTATCTACAAATGATTCTTTTGCTACATCGTCAATTGCTGCTAAATAATCATCCATTACTTGTCCGCCCCAATCGCCTGAAATTTGTTCGTTCCAAGCCGTTCCATGTCCTGGCATTCCTCTACGATTTGGTGCCACAATTACATAACCTTGCGAAGCCATTAATTGGAAATTCCAACGGAAAGAATACGATTGTGTCAACGCACTTTGTGGTCCACCTTGGCAGTATAAAAGCGTTGGATATTTTTTAGTTTTATCGAAATTTGGAGGTAAAATTACCCAAACCAACATTTTTTTGCCATCGGTAGTCGTAACCCAACGTTTTTCTGTTTTACAAGAAGCGATTTTAGCGTAAGCTTCATCGTTTACTTTAGTAATTTGTTTCCAAGTTTTCTTAGCTAAATCATAAGAATATACTTCTGGAGCATGGTTCATATCGTTTCTAGTTACTATAACCGAAGTTCCTGAGAAACCAACAATTCCATTCACATCAAAATCGCCATCCGTTAATTGAGTTATACGAACAGCAATTTTTGTTAAACCTGGAAAATTAACTTCAAAAAGTTGTTTCGTTCCTTTAATTGGAGCAATGAAGTATACTTTTTTTCCATCGGTACTCCAAGTAAAACTATCAACTGTTCCGTCCCAACCAGCAGTTAAATTGATGTCTAATCCTCTATGACGAACGATAATATCATTTTTATCGGCTTCATAACCATCGCGTTTCATTTGTAACCAAGACAAATCACCTTTTGGAGAAAAAATCGGATGCGTATCGTAACCTAAATTGCTTTCGGTAAGATTTTTTGTGGTTTTGGTTGCTAAATCGTATTCGTATAAATCAGTGTTAGTGCTTGTTGCATAAGCAGTTCCTGCTTTTTTTTTGCAAACGTAGATGATTTTTGTTCCATCAGGTGACCAAATGTAATCTTCATCACCACCAAAAGGTTTTTGAGGTGCATCAAATGGTTCGTTTGGCATAATATCAATTCCAATAGCATCTTTTTTATTTTCGGAATAGAAAACATGGTTGTGAGTTCCATCATTCCAAGTGTCCCAATGACGATAATCTAAGCCTGTATACACTTGGGCAGTAGTTTTTGATAATTCTGGATAAATGTCTTTTCCTAATAATTTCTCTACTTTCACCTCTTTTGAAAATAAAAGGTTTTTTCCATCATGAGAAACGTTTTTATCAGCTAATAATGATTTATAATCTTCCACCAAAGTTGCATTTCCACCTTGAACTGGAATCGTGTAATATTTTGAATTGATTTTATTTTCTTCAATGGAAGGCGTTCCGACTTTATAAACCAAAAGTTTTCCATCTTTTGAAATTCCTAAAGGTGTTACTCTTCCTAATTGCCATAAGGTTTCTGGAGTTAGGTTTTGCTGTGCTAATGTACTCATACTTATCATGCTGAAAATGAGAAAAATGTAATTTTTCATATCTGTTATTTTTAAAACGAAGCTAAATGTAGCAATTTTTTCAAAAAATATGCCTATTTTCACAATCTTAAAAGCAAACTTGATAATGAAAAAATTAGCACTACACTGGCAAATATTACTAGGAATGGTTTTCGGGGTTTTATTTGCTTTTATATTGATTCAATTTACATGGGGAAAAGACGTTATTGTGGATTGGGTAAAACCATTCGGAACCATATTTATTAATTTATTAAAGTTAATTGCAGTTCCACTTATTTTGGCTTCACTAATTAAAGGAATTTCTGACTTAAAAGATATTTCTAAGCTGTCTAAAATGGGCGGAAGAACTATCGGATTATATATACTAACAACGGTTATTGCTGTTTCTATTGGATTAGTAATTGTTAATATTATTAAACCTGGAAGTTTTATCTCTGAACAAACTAGAACCGAATTAGTTTCAAGTTATACTGCTGATGCTAATTCAAAAATTGAAGCAGCAAATAAGCAAAGTGAAGTTGGTCCATTACAATCATTGATTGATATTGTTCCTGATAATATTATTAAAGCTTCTGCTGATAACGGAAATATGTTGCAGGTAATTTTCTTTGCAGTAATTTTTGGAATTGCTATGATTTTATTGCCTGAAGATAAATCTAAGCCCGTTAAAGATTTTTTCGATAGTTTCAATGAAATTATTTTGAAAATGATTGATATTATCATGTTGTTTTCGCCTATTGGTGTTTTTGCATTACTAGCTGCTATTGTAGCCGAATCACCAAGTTTAGATTTATTTAAAGCACTTGGGATGTATGGCTTAACCGTGATTATAGGATTAATTTTAGTAATGTCTTTCTATTTATTTTTGGTTAAAGTATTCGCTAAGAAAAGCCCAAAATTCTTTATCAATGGAATTTCTCCAGCTCAATTATTAGCTTTTTCAACGAGTTCAAGTGCAGCTACTTTACCAGTTACTATGGAAAGAACGGTTGATAATTTAGGAGTTGATGATGAAGTAGCCAGTTTTGTTTTGCCAATTGGTGCCACAATTAATATGGATGGAACCAGTTTATATCAAGCGGTTGCAGCTGTTTTTATTGCACAATCTTTTGGTATGGATTTGTCTTTAGCTACTCAATTAGGAATTATTGTTACCGCAACTTTAGCTTCTATCGGAAGTGCCGCTGTTCCTGGTGCCGGAATGGTAATGTTGGTAATTGTGTTAGCACAAGCTGGAATTCCTGAAGCAGGTTTAGCTTTAATTTTTGCCATTGACCGACCTTTAGATATGTGTAGAACTACTGTTAATGTTACTGGAGACGCTGCAGTTTCTATGATTGTAGCTAAATCTGTAAATAAATTGGCATAGCTATGAACGATTTTCATTGGACCAAACTTTTTAATCCTGAGTTCTACATTACTATGGAAGTCGGTGGAATTCCTATTGGAATCTACATGGTTTTATTCATCGTTTTTGCAGAAACAGGTTTGTTTGCTGGATTTTTTCTTCCAGGAGATAGTCTTTTGTTTCTTTCGGGAATTTATAGTCGTGAATTAGTTGAAACCTTTTTCATGATTCCAAGTGATTTATCTAATGTTACGATTTTGGCATTGTTGATTGCTACAGCGGCAACTTTAGGAAATATTTTTGGGTATTGGTTTGGTGCCAAAAGTGGTCAGTTTTTATACAATAAAGAGGATAGTTTCTTTTTCAAAAAGAAATATTTATACGAATCGCAAGCGTTTTTTGAAAAACATGGAGGAAAAGCTATCATTTTTGCTCGTTTTCTTCCTATAGTTAGAACTTTTGTGCCCATTATCGCAGGAATTGTTCACATGGAAAAAAGTAAATTCATGTTTTATAACGTGTTGAGTTCGCTTTTATGGTCGTTTCTTTTGGTTTTTGCTGGACATTATTTGTACGGATTCTTTAACGAAGAATTTGGCATCGATTTAAAGAAACACATCGAAAAAATAATCCTAATTTTAATTGCAGTAACTACTTTTCCATTGGTTATGAAAGCAATTAAAGCAAGAAAAAATACAACGGATTAATTATTACTTTGTAATAAGTTATTCAACTCTTGCTTGATTTTATCAGAATCAGGAGAAGGTGCTTTTGAATTTGAAATTTCACCGTTTGAGTTAATTAAAACATATCTTGGAATAAAATCAATAGCTAGTTTTTTTAAGTATTCTGAGGTTTTTGGATTAATGATGAAATAACTATTTTCGTTTAGTTTCTCAAATTGATTTGCTTTTTTCCAAGCTTCAAAGTTGGCATCTGTAGATAAGTATAAAAACACAATTTCTTTTTCTTTGAATTCTTCGTGTAATTTTCTCGAACTTGGAAATGCAGCTCTACATGGCGCACACCAACTCGCCCAAAAATCTATATAGATTATTTTACCTTTATTAGCTTCAATAAAAGATGATAACGTAGTTGCTTTTTTGTATTCGTCATATAAAACAACTTCTGAAGTATTTTGCTTTAAAGCTTCAATATCAACTAAAAAGGCACTTTCAAAACCTTCGATTAATTTTTTATCGTTTGAATGTTTTTTAAAAATTGAGATATAAGTTGATAGCTTTTGTGAATCTGTTTTTGCAATTCGATTCAAATAAACGTACAACAAATATTCTTTTGCTTTTGCAGAAAACAAGTCCGATTTCTCAATTTGAAGGAAACTATTTTCGCTATCTTCATACTGAATGCTAACATCTTTAGTTTTGGTTTTGTTGTTAGTGGTTTTTAGTTCAAAATCTTTAATTTCTTTTTCGTATTTCTTAATTTTAAGTTCGTTTTTTACATATAATTCCAAAAAATAGCGATACGATTTTAACCAAATTAATTCTTCGTTTTGAAGATTGTTTTTATAATCAAAAAAATTTGTTTTTGTATCTGTATTTAACGTGTAAAAAGTAATGTAATTCAATTGCGCATCATACGTTTCTTGTGAAATTTTATCCAAATTTAAAAGTTCATCCAATGCTACTTTAGAGCTTTGAATAAAGCTAGCTAACTCCGTTTTATATTCTTTTTCTTCTTTTGAATTTCTACTTCTTTTATTCGTTTGATAAAAGACAAAATTATCAATCGGAAAACTTAAATTTAATTGGTGTTCAAGGTTTAAATCAAACGGTTTTACCGCTCTGTTTTGAATTTTGAAATTTGGAAATCCTTTTTCGTAATCAATTTCAACCACATCATTTGCATACAAAATGACCCTTGAACTTTTATTCAATTCTTTCCAATTGTGAATTAAAAAAATCTTATCCGATTCAATATTCAATTGTATCGTGTCGTTTTTTTCTTTGTTATTTGGTGAAAGATAAGTTTCTCTGTACGAATTGTGTTCCGAATAATTTATTAACGAATTCATTCTTTTAAATCCTGAAGTTTCTTCAAAATGGTAATTGCTTTTTTTGAAAACTAGGGTTATACTTTTTGAGGAATTTTGGGCAGAAATAATTTGGCTAAAAAACAGCGTTGTAAAAAGTAAATAAATTCTCATTTTTTCAGATTTTTATATCATAACGCAAATAACGAGATTTAGTGTGTAACTAAAAACAAATTCTTACATTTACTTTTTAAATTTAGAACAATGCAACTCAGTTATTGGGAAATAAAAAATTGGTTTTCAAACGTAGATTTTACTATCGTTGGTAGTGGAATTGTAGGTTTGCATACTGCATTAGCTTTGCGCGAACGATTTCCTTCATCAAAAATTTTAATTCTCGAAAAAGGTGTTTTGCCTCAAGGAGCGAGTACAAAAAATGCTGGTTTTGCTTGTTTTGGAAGTATTTCCGAAATCATAGACGATTTAAAAACGCATACCGAAGAAGAAGTAATACAATTGATTCAAAAACGATATGCAGGATTGCAATTGCTTCGAAAAAATCTCGGTGATTCCGTTATTGATTTGAAACCTTATGGTGGTTATGAGTTGTTTTTGAAAGAAGACGAATCGTTTTATAACGAATGTATTCAAAAAATACCGTTCATTAATGATATTATCAAACCGCTTTTTAAAACGGATGTTTTTTCGAAAGAAATAGATCGATTTAATTTTGGAGGTATTTTCGAAAATTTGATTTTCAATCCATTTGAAGCGCAAATCGACACTGGGAATATGATGCAAGCGTTGCTAAAAAAAGCATATCAAAACGACATCCTTATTTTAAACAATCAAACAGTAACAAGCTTTCAAGAACTAAACGATGGTGTTGAGGTGGAAACTAACGGAATTACATTCAAAACCAATAAATTATTATACACCACAAATGGTTTTGCATTGCAATTGACCAATAATCAAGTTAAGCCGGCAAGAGCGCAAGTTTTGATTACAAAACCAATTCCGAATTTAGATATTAAAGGTACTTTTCATTTAGATAAAGGCTATTTTTATTTTAGAAATATCAACGATAGAATTCTTTTTGGTGGCGGAAGAAACTTAGATTTCGAAGGCGAAACTACTACTTCACATGATACAACCGAATTGATTCAAAATAAATTGGAAGAGTTATTAAAAACTGTAATTTTGCCACATCAAACGTTCGAGATTGAACACCGATGGAGCGGCACTATGGGCGTGGGAACACACAAAAAACCTATAGTAGAACAACTTTCAAACCATGTGTATTGCGGAGTTAGAATGGGGGGAATGGGAGTTGCCATTGGCAGTTTAGTCGGGCAAGAATTAGCAGATTTGATATAAAATATTATGAAAAAAATTTACTACTTATTATTACTACTTTCTCTAAATGTTTTTTCACAAGTTGTTGAAATAGATATTAATGGGAATTTTAAAATTAACGGAACAAGTTCTGTTTGGTGGAGTTATAGATATAGACCATTAGGAAGTGGTACTTATATTAATGGAGGAACAGTTTATAGTAGTTCAACAACTATTAAGCTAAATCCTTTCATAACTTATGAATTTAGTAGAAATTTTTATAATTCTTTTGGGCAACCAACGGTTTGGGAAGCCGATTTCGTTATAAATGGGAATTATCCTAGTATTTTACCTAAGAGTGTTGGATATTCTTATGACTTTGAAGGGAGTGATTTAGATGAAGGTTGGAGAGGATATAGGCTTCAAAATGTCACTTCTAACACTTATAGTAATGTCCAAGAAGTATTAGTTCCTGGTTATAGTGTTTCTGGAGAATCTTTATATATGGGATGGGTTAGTAATTATGGAGTTATGTTAGTTTCTCCAAAAATATCCGACTTATCAACAGATAAAAAGTTTTCTTTTTATATAGATAGTTATCAAGGAAATTATAATATACAAATTGGTACTATAAGCAATCCGTACGATCCTTCAACTTTTCATCCATTAAGCAATGTTAGTTTGAATGGGGGTGCTGGTTTTCAAAAAGTAGATGTTTTTATGAATAATTATCAATCGGGAGATTCTTATATTGCAATTAAGAGTCAAGGCACTTTTGGAGATATTTATATTGATGATTTTACTTATGAGCAATCTGTAAATTGTTTTGACAATACTAACTTGAACATTTCAAATATTACTCAGTCTACAGCTTTAATAAATTTTGATGCAGATATCAATCAAACTTCATGGGAAGTTTATAAGAAAGATGTAACGCATAATATTGTAGAGACATTTTTAGTTAACCAAACCCCATTTTTATTAGAAAATTTAACTGGAGAAACAACATACGAGATTAAAATTAGAGCTAATTGTGCCGTTGGTTTATATTCAAATTGGACACCGTTAGTTAGTTTTGCTACACCTTGTGAAAATATTAATTCAGGATATTCGACGAGTTTTTTAGAATCAAGTTATATAGATCCATGCTGGACCACCTCAACACTCTACAGTAATATTTATCAAGCGCCAATAGGGGGTAATACAAGTATTATTCCTAGGACAGGAACAAAGTATATACAAATGTATAATAGTTCCACTTCAACATCACAAAAATCATTTTTAATTACACCTTACATTAATGATTTGGACAATAATAAAAGAATAAAATTTTATCTAGTTTCAAGAGGTGATTCTGATTATAATTTAAATCCACTAGTAATAGGTACTTTATCAAATCCAAATGACACAAGTACGTTTGTGCCTTTTTCTACGATTTCACCGCTTGAAATGAATGAAATTAATGGTTTTGAGGTTAATGATTATTGGAAAGAGCATATTGTGTATTTAGATAGTTATAATACGAACTTGAATCATAATTATATTGCAATTAAGCAAGGAAATATTGGTAGTACATTTCATATTGACGATTTTACTTATGAGGATATTCCATCATGTAAGGAACCATTTAATTTAAAATGTATTAAAACAGATTATAATTATGCTGAAATAGTATGGGATAATGTATCTTCTCAATCAAACACATTTTCAGAAATAGAGTATGGTCCAACTGGTTTTGTTCCAGGAACCGGGACAATTGTAGTTGTTAATTCAAATACTTTTATTTTGACTAATTTAAATTCTAATCAAGAATATGATTTTTATGTAAGAAATAGCTGTAGTTCAGGTTACAGTGACTGGTCGGATAGAGGAACATTCAAAACTAGATGTGAAGGGGTTTATGCAGGTTATGTTGATGGTTTTGAAACAGGAAGTTTCGATACAAATACTTGTTGGAGAAGATTAACAGCACAAATAAGGAGGTCTTTTTATTCGCCAAATTCTCAAATTAATTATGATTCTCAAAGAAGACATACGGGAAATAAATCAATTAATTTGTATCACATTAATGCAGGAATTCAAAATAATCAAATAGAACGAAAGATTCTCGTTACGCCAAGACTAATTGATTTCGATAACGAAAAGAAAATTTCTTTTTGGTCTTACTTAAATTTGGTTGGAGCAACAATTGAGATAGGAACTTTGTCTAATCCTGATGATTTTACAACCTTTACTTTATACAAAAGGTTATCTGGTTTAGCGATTAATCAATGGATTCAAAATTTTGTAGATTTTTCTACATATTATGGTACTGATAAATATGTAGGCATTAGAATTGCGGATGCTAACAATAATAATACATTAGTTTTTATTGATGACTTTGAGTATTTACAAAATGATTGCACAAGACCAAGTAATTTAATGGCAAGCCAAATTAGTTTAGACGGTATAGAATTGAGTTGGCAAACAAATAGAAGTGCTTCAATAGACTGTCAAATTGAATATGGAGAAATCGGTTTTACTCCAGGAACAGGGACTATAATTAATACAACTTCGATTCCTACGATTATTTCAGGGTTAAATCCAAACACCAAATATCAATTCAGAGTCAGAAATAATTGTTCGTCAAGTACAATTAATTGGAGCGATTTTTACGATTTTAAATCTTCATGTTATGTTACATCACCTTATTATGAAAACTTTGATGCCTATATAACAGGGAGTAATGTAAACTTGCAACCGGATATCTGTTGGACAACAAATGAAAATTGGCAGAGTTCAATTTACATGCATATATCCAATTCACAAATACCAAATTTTACAAGTTCTCCAAATTCTTTAAAAATTTCAAATAGTGGTGAAATTGAAAATGCATATTTGATTTCACCATACATAGGTGATTTTAACAACAATAAGAAGCTTAAATTTTGGGTTTTAGGACAGGAAAGAGATGCAGTTGAGACAATTTCGGTTGGTACAATAAAAAATCCATTAGATTTAAATACGTATGAAGAATATCAGACAATTGATTTAGACGATATTCCTTTATATGGTAAGGAAATTTATGTTGACTTTGAAAACTATTTAGGATCTAATAAAATGTTTGTTATTAAATTACCAAAAGAAATTTTACATCCTCCTGGTATTGTTGGTAATATGGTTGAAATTGATAATGTTATTTTTGAAGATAAAAATGGGTGTAAAGAACCAATAAATATTCATTTTACTCAAATAACTAATAATTCAGCTTTAGTTGAATGGGATAATACAAATGGTTCTTTAATTGAAGTTGAATATGGACTCCAAGGATTTATACAAGGTACAGGAGTTCATTTGAGTACTAATTTAAATGAACTAAATATAAATGGACTTTTAGAGGCAAGTAATTATGATTTTTATTTCAAAACAGTATGTAATGTTAATAATTCAGTTACTATCGGTCCTATTAAACTAACAACAAGTTGTTCTTCTAATCAATTACCTTGGATTGAAGATTTTCGAAATTTGTCACAATATGGGACAAATATTTTGCCTGAATGTTTTAAATATTTAATTGGTAATTTCAATTTGAAAAATAGCCCACAAACTTTATTTTCGAATTCATTCTACAATCCTGATCATATTATAAATGGTTATGATGATAGTACCTATTTACATTTTTTTAATAATTATTCAACAAGAATTCATTCTCCAGTCTTTAATCTTATTTCAGGGGTTACATATAAGTTTAGTTTGCAAGCAAGAAAATCTTATCAATATAGCCCAATGCAGATTTTGATGTCAGTGGGAAGAGGGCATGAGAGTCATTATATGGAAACAGATTTAGGTATTAATGGAGTTTTGTCCGAGTATAATTACAATCAGTTAGATTATTATTATACCCCAATTATTTCTGGTACATATAGTTTTTTAATTAATCCAATATACAGTGGTTCTGTTAATTTGATTGCGGATAATTTTGAATTAAAAGAAGGTTATGAAACTATTATTGATAATTCGGGAGTTTTTGATTTTCAAAATGGTATAGACAACAGACTTATATTGGAAAGTACTCAAACTAATGTTGTAAATATTGTTCCAGAAATTAATAATACTTCAAATAAAGTTTTAAGAATGTCTGGTTCTAACAATAATTCTTTATTTAAAATTTCTCAAGGAGATATTTGGTTAGATAATCAGAGATTTATTTCTAAAGTCGATTTTAAAATTAGTAGTCAAAATTTTTCACAATTATATTTAAGTTTCAGATTAAAGCAAACTTATAAAGATTCATCTGATAAATCAAGATTTAGAGTTGTTGTAAATGGAGTTGTATTAAATAATGAAATTATACCTTTGACTAGTAATTCAGATAATTTTGAAACATATCAATATGATTTAACTCCTTTTTTAGGTCAAGACATTAGAGTTTCATTGCAGCATATTGGTGAAAGTAATGCTGGTAATGGTGATAATGCATATTTAGATGATTTAACGTTATCTTCAGCTTTAAATTCTGAAGAGTTTACAAATGAGAATTTGAGTGTCTATCCAAATCCAACAAACAATGTTTTAAATATTTTAGGCAATAATATTTATGAGGTTTCTATTTATAATTTAAGAGGTCAAGTTTTAATGAAAATGAAAGAAATTGAAGGAAATAATATTAAGTTAAATTTGTCGAATTTTGAAAATGGTATTTATTTGGCAAAAATATTATTTAATAATAATGTCCAAAAAACAATTAAAGTCATTAAGAAATAATTTAAAATGGCAAAAAAAACTACTCCAAAAAGTAAATCACCAAAATCTCCCGCAAAGAAAAGAACCACTGGTCAAAAGATTTTACGTTTCTTTTGGTTGCTTTTTTTATGGTTTAATATCATCAGTTTTTCGGTTGTTTTGTTGTTCAAGTTTGTTCCCGTTCCATTTACGCCTTTAATGGGAATAAGAGCTTTAGAGCATAATAGTGCCGGAAAAGATATGGTTTGTAGTCATGAATGGGTGCCAATTGACGAAATTTCATTAAACCTTCAAAAAGCGGTTATTGCTAGTGAAGATGGTCGCTTTTTAGAACATTGGGGTTTCGATTTTGAAGCCATGCAAAAAGCTTTCAAGAGTAATTCAAAAGGTAAAAGGCTAAAAGGCGGAAGTACTATTTCGCAACAAACCGCAAAAAATGTTTTCTTATGGCAGGGAAGAAGCTATGTTCGTAAAGGTTTAGAAGCATATTATACGGTTTTAATTGAACTAATTTGGGGTAAAAAACGTATTATGGAGGTTTATCTTAATAGTATCGAAATGGGAGATGGCGTATATGGAGCAGAAGCCGCAGCAAAACATTGGTACAGAAAAGACGCGTCGAGTTTAACACGTTATGAAGCTGCCGGAATAGCCGCAATTTTACCAAATCCAAGAGAATACAAAGCATCCAATTCTTCCTCTTATATCAACAGAAGAAAAGCCAAAATCAGCAGAGAAATTGGTTACGTGAAATTGGATTATTAAAAACACAAATTTGAAAAAAACAATATTAATAACAGGCGCTTCAAGCGGAATTGGTAAAGAAACAACGTTGTATTTTGCAAAAAATAATTGGAACGTTATCGCTACGATGATTTCAATTGAGTTGGCCGAAGATTTAGCAACAACTCCAAATGTATTTTGCTACGAGCTTGATGTAACATCATCGGATAGTATTACAAAAGCAAAAGATAAAATTTTAAACAATCACAAAACCATTGATGTTGTTCTAAACAATGCGGGTTTGGGTTACAGAAGTTTTGTAGAGTTGTCTGAAGATAATAAAATTGATAACATTGTTAATGTTAATTGGTTGGGCGCTGTTAAAGTTTGTAGGGCTTTCATACCCGTTTTTAGAGAACAAGATTTCGGGCAATTCATTACTATTTCTTCGATTGCAGGTTTGGTTAATTTACCGTTAGGGAGTTTTTATCATTCCACAAAACAAGCAGTAGAAAGTTTTTCGGAATGCATGGCGTATGAACTTCTTGATTTTAATATTAGCGTTAGTACAGTTCAATTTGGTAATGCACCTACTTCTTTTCAGGCTAACGTAACAAAATGTACTGCTACTGAAATTGATTCTTACAATAAATTGATGGATAAAGTGACTGCGATTTTACATAAAAAAACTAAGAAAAACACCAATCTAACACCAATAATCACTAAAACTTTATTGCATATAGCAGAAAATCCAAAGAAAAATTTCAAGCGATACACCATTGGCTTTGACGCTAATTTTATGAGTTTTATTAGACGTTTATTAGGATATAAATTATTTAATTCGTTAATTCGAAAATCGGTTTTAGGCCATTTTTAATTTTATATCATCTAGTAATCAATAATTTAAAAACGTAATACTATGAAATTAGTCATTTTAGCTTTAAGCTTTGTAATGTTAACCGCTTTTGGAACAGTAGAAAAAGTAAGTTTAAACAAAACGTCAAATTCTGAAATTGTAATTGGCGAAAGTTTTTCCCTTATAAACGATTCAAAAGACAAAATTTCGATTCACACCGGAACTGGCTTTGTGTCTTTGAATAAAGGTTCGAAAACAAGTATTGGATGTAATGTTGGTAAAGAAGTACGCTGGGCAAATGAAGGTAAAAAAGGGGATGTGATTTTTAAAATTACTGCTGATATGTGCGGAAAAACCTTAAAATTATCTGAATTGATGAAATAACATATTTCTAATTATAATTTAAATCCGAAAGCAATATTGTTTTCTGATTTTTGTTTTTACAGTAACATTTTATTTATCTGTTCGACTAATTAAGAAAACTAAAAATTATGAGAGCACACGAAATAGACTACCATATTTATGGTGAAGAAATGCAATATGTGGAAATCGAATTAGATCCACAAGAAGTAGTTGTTGCTGAAGCTGGAAGTTTTATGATGATGGAAAACGGCATCAAAATGGAAACTATTTTTGGAGATGGAAGTCAAGAACAACAACAAGGTGTTTTCGGGAAACTGTTATCAGCAGGGAAACGCGTTTTAACAGGAGAAAGTTTATTTATGACAGCTTACCAAAACCAAGATATGGGAAAACGTAAAGTTTCATTCGCTTCTCCTTATCCTGGAAAAATTGTGCCTATTGATTTGCAACAATTTGGAGGAAAGTTTATTTGTCAAAAAGATTCGTTTTTATGCGCTGCAAAAGGAGTTTCTGTTGGGATTGAATTTTCTAAAAAATTAGGAACAGGACTGTTTGGAGGTGAAGGTTTCATCATGCAAAAAATAGAAGGAGATGGAATGGCATTTGTCCATTCTGGTGGAACTTTAGCTAGAAAGGAATTAAAATCTGGCGAATTACTTCGAGTGGATACAGGATGTTTAGTTGGGTTTACTAAAGATGTAGATTACGATATTGAATTTGTAGGAGGAATTAAAAACACTATTTTTGGAGGTGAAGGAATTTTCTTTGCAACACTTCGCGGACCTGGAATTGTTTACATTCAATCATTACCATTTACACGTTTAGCCGATAGAATTATTGCATCGGCACCAAAAGCAGGAGGAAGCGGAAGAGAAGAAGGAAGCTTACTTGGAGGTTTAGGAAGAATGCTTGACGGCGATAACCGATTTTAATTTAACATATTTTTATGTATTGATTTTCAGTAGTTTAGATTAAAATTTATAATTTTATTAATCTAAACTCTGGAAATCATGAAAAATAAAACAGTGTTACAAAATGGATTTCTAATTTTTTTAGGAATCGGATTGTTTTTCCTTTTAATGGATTTATTAGGATTGGCAAGTAAAAATTACCTTCGCTTTTTAAATGCTTTTATAGTTTTATATGGTATTCATAAAACAATAAAGCATAATTACCTAAAAGGGAAGATGGACTACTTTGAAAATTTATTTTCTGGTTTTATTACTGGAGTGTTTGGTGTTTTTTTAGGGATAATTGGGCTTATATTTTTTATTTATCTAAAAGGAGGAGAAAGCTATTTAACAACATTATCAGACACTTTCTTTTTTGTTGGAAAAATAAATATCATTCAATATTGTGGTGTTTTATTTTTTGAAGGCGTTGCTTCTAGTTTAATTGGTGCTTTTGTATTGATGCAATTTTACGGAGATGTCGCAATTAGTCACAAGTACTAAATAGGTCTAAGCGTATTGCTATACGTAATGATAAATTGAAATTTTCCCTTAGTAACTTTTTTCATCAAGTAAACATATTTGTGTTTGCTCGACTTTTTAGTGGGAATTAAGATTTCTTTTTTAGAGCTTACATCTTTAATTACCAAATCTTGTTGGTTGTTAAAACTTAAATAAGAAGCAATTCTATTGTTTAAATTAGTTATGGGATATTCAGAGTAGATCGTTTTTCCATTTTGTGAAATGATGATTTTTTCTCCTTTGTACACTTGAGTCAGGAATAAAATACTTTTGTTACTGCTTTTAGCATTTGCTTCTTTCTGAATATTCTCGATTTCTGTTTTGGAAGCACTTCTAAAGTCATCACGATACACACTTTTTACTGTCGAATTACAACTTTGTAATCCAATGGAAATGATTAAAACGAATATAAAAACTAGAATTCTCATAAATAGAAAACCCGTTTTTTTAAGTTTTATTGCATAAAAAAAGAGCCCGAAGGCTCTTTTATCAGTTTTTTAACTTTTCTATTTCAATTCTTTAACACCCATATTGTAAAGTGTAAATACTTGCATATCTACATTTTCTTGAATGGTAGCCGCAACAGATTTTCCAGCTCCATGACCCGCATTTACATCAATACGAATTAAAACTGGATTGTCTCCCGCTTGTTTCGCTTGTAATTCTGCAGCAAATTTAAAACTATGTGCAGGAACTACTCGGTCGTCATGATCGCCTGTAGTTACCATAGTTGCTGGATATTTTGCACCTGCTTTTACATTATGAACAGGTGAATAACCTTTAATGTATTCAAACATTTCCTTGCTTTGTTCTGATGTTCCGTAATCGTAAGCCCAACCTGCTCCAGCGGTAAATGTGTGGTAACGTAACATGTCTAAAACACCAACAGCTGGTAACGCTACTTTTACTAAATCTGGGCGTTGTGTCATAACGGCACCTACTAAAAGTCCTCCATTTGAACCACCTTTAATCGCTAAATAATCTGAAGAAGTGTAGTTTTCTTTGATTAAATATTCAGCTGCCGCAATGAAATCGTCAAAAACGTTTTGTTTTTTTAATTGGGTACCAGCATCATGCCATTTTTTACCGTATTCTCCACCGCCGCGTAAATTCGCAACAGCGTAAACTCCTCCGTTTTCTAACCAAACCGCATTTGCAATACTGAAAGCCGGAGTTAAACTCACATTAAATCCTCCGTAACCATAAAGTACAGTTGGGTTTTTCCCATTTAATTTTGTTCCTTTTTTATATGTAATAATCATCGGAACTTTTGTGCCATCTTTTGAAGTATAAAACACTTGTTTTGATTCGTAATCAGCAGAATTAAAATCAACTTTTGGTTTTTGATACACCGCTGATTTTCCTGTTTTTGGATCAAAAGTGTAGATAGTTCCTGGCGTTACATAATTCGTAAACGAAAAATACAAAGTAGTTTCTTTTTCTTTTCCACCAAAACCACCAGCAGTTCCAACGCCTGGCAATTGAATATCACGAACTAATTTTCCGTTGTAATCGTATTGTTTAATGAATGAAACCGCATCTTTCATATAACTTGTGAAAATATAACCGCTCCCTGTGTTTGGCGACAATACATTTTCGGTTTCAGCGATACAATCTTTCCAGTTTTCTTTTGCAGGATTTGATAAATCAAAAGTCACCACGCGTTTGTTTGGCGCTTTGTAATTGGTAACCAAATAAATTTTAGAACCTTTGTTGTCTAAAACATCATTATCATTTTCGTAATTATCAATTAACGTTACAATTTTACTATCTGGTTTTGATAAATCTAAATAATACAATTCGTTTCCAGAGGTTGAATTCGCTGCCGAAATGAATAAATATTTTTCATCTTCCGAAACATAACCACCAACATATCTTCTTTTTACATCACCACCAAAAACCAATTTATCTGTTTTTTGCGAAGTGTTTAATTTGTGATAATACAATTTGTGTTGGTCTGTTTTTGCAGATAATTCACTTCCAACTGGTTTGTCGTAACTTGAATAATAAAAACCTTCGTTTTTGTACCAAGAAACGCCACTGAATTTTACGTCCACAATCGTATCGCCAATGATTTTCTTAGTTTTAGCTTCCATTACAATCACTTTTCTCCAATCGCTACCGCCTTCGGAAATAGAGTAAGCTACTAAACTTCCATCTTTACTGAAATTTAATCCACCTAGAGATGTAGTTCCATCTTTTGAAAAAGTATTTGGATCTAAGAAGATTTCTTCTTTACCCGATTTGTCTTTTCGATACAAAACCGATTGATTTTGAAGACCGTTGTTTTTGTAATAATACGTATAATCACCTTCTTTGAATGGAGCGGAAATTTTCTCGTAATTCCATAATTTTTCCATTCTGGATTTCAGTTGATTTCTGTATGGAATTTGCTCTAAATAACCATACGTCACCACATTTTGAGCTTTTACCCAAGCTTCCGTTTCTGCGCTTCGGTCGTCTTCTAACCAACGGTAAGGGTCGTTAATTTTTTCGCCAAAATACGTGTCAACATGGTCGATTTTTTTTGTTTCAGGATAATTGATTTTTGTTTGTGCGTTCATAACAAGTGTACAAACAATAGCCGATAATGTTATTGTTTTTTTCATATAGTATTTGTTGATTAAAACAAAGATATTCATTTGAATTTTAAAGATTTGTTAAAAAACAAAAACGACTGAAATTTCAGCCGTTTTGTAACAAATTTGATTTAATTTTTTAGTTTACCGCAACTGAAAAGCTAACAGCTGCATCCGTATTTCCACCAGCATTTGTGATGTCACCACCCGAAACTCCAGAAGCGGTTTTATTTGGTAAGTGTCTCAAGGTTACAGTTAAAGTTCCAGTTGAGCCAGAAGTTCCAGCAACTAAAGTGAAGTTTAATCCTATTGGTCTTCCATTAGCATCTGTATCGGTGTAAGTTACGGTTCCAATAGATGATGGAAGTTGGTAAAAAACCTGATGATCAGCTCCTTCTTCTTCCACTTCTACTGTGATATCTTCAGCCGGACTTTCTAATTCATTTAAAAATGTTGTTGAACCTGTGTAAGTTGTTCCTGCTGTTAAATTTCCTGAAACTGTTATAACTGGTGCATTTGGTCCGTCACCATCTAAATCTCTTGAAGTTAAAGTAATAGTTTGTCCACCTCCAACAAGCGTTGTTGTTACAGTTGTGATAACTTCTTCCTCGTTAACAGGAGCATCATCGTTAGAACAAGAAGTTGAAAATATTACTGGAATTACTAATAGCGCGATAAGTTTTAAATTTTTCATGTTTTGATTTTTTAATAATTAAATTTTAATTGAATTTGAATGTTTCTACCCATTTCGTCTACAAAAAAGCGTTGACGATTTAGGTAATCTCGATACGTTGTGTTCATTATATTTTGAATACTAAAAGAGGTGGTTAAGCTGTTTTTTTTATTGATTTTAAACGTCATTTCACTGTAAAAATGCAATAAATGATAGCCTTTTGGTGGCGAACTTATATCAACCAAGACAGGAGTTAATGCATCATCTACAACAATATTGGTTTCAAAATTGTAATTTGGGAATTGATTTTGTCTGAAAATCACTTCACTTTTTAACTCGCTAACGAAATTGAACCAAGATTCATTTTTATATTGAATTTTATTATTGATTACAAATGGCGGCATATCAATTAAATACTCGTCAGTACTTAGATTTTGCCCGTTTACATAAGCCAATCCTAATTCGTGTGAAAAATGGTTGGAAATACTCCATTTGGTATTAACATCGAAACCTGTCAACAAAGCTTCTGTTTGTTTGAATTCCCAAACTGGAAAAGCGCCGCGAATAGTAGTTTCAAAACCAATAGGTTGCAAATAAATGAAATTTGAAATTCGATTAATAAACGGATTAAGTTGCACTTGAAACGATTTCCAATCTTTCTTAAAAGTTGTGTTGAATTTATAGGCTTGCTCTTTTTCCAAGCGCAAATCACCTAATTCAATTTGACCAGTTGAATGATGTAATCCATCGCTAAATAATTCAGACGGATTTGGATTTCGAGAAGCCAAACTCACATTTACTAACCATTCCATTTCATGATGAAATTGCTTTCTAAATCCAATGTTTGCTGTAATATTATGATAATCAAAAGTAGGTTTCGTTAACCATTGATTGCCTTCTTCACCCACAATAAAATGTGAAAATTCAGCATCATAACCACGTTCAGTCCATCTTGATTTCAAATAATATTTTGTTGCTTCGATACTCGAAAAATCATAACGAATTCCCGATTCTAACGAAGTAGCATTGTCGAATTTATAAACGGCAATTCCGTACAAGCCAGCATCCAATTTCTCATAACTCGGAATTAATGGACGAACACCTGTTTTTGGATTCGCAAAATTGTTTTGGTAACCCAAATTCAATCCCGATTTCAATCTCCAATTTCCAACATTCGTTTTATAATCAGCTAAAAAAGTATGCGTTGCTAATTGTAAATCCAAAGCAGCTTTGTTAGTATTTTCATCGTTTCTTCTAACGTCAAATTCTAAACGATTGTTGAATTGAAATGCATATTGCAAATCAATCGAAGTGTTTTCGCTTAGCCATCTTTGGTAATTTACTTTTGCTAAATGATGTTGTACTTCTTGTTTTGGAGCATCAATCGAGTAGGTGAAAGGTTCAATTAAGCTTGGTTGTTGGTTGTTGATAGAATTGTACAAATCATTCACATTTCCAATGTGAGATGCTTTGATGATTCCAATTTGTGCATTGTAAAAACTGTACATCGCATTGAAATTATACTTTTCTTGAGCATAACGAATGCCTCCCGAAAAATTTTGTTCGCGATTTCCTGAATTGGACAATACATAATCTGGCGTTTCGCGATCGCCTAAATATTTGAAAGTTCCCAAAGCATTCCAACTCCAACCATAACGATTTCCTTTTTGAAGACTTGAACTCAAGCTTCCGCCCATTCCGTTAGAGGCTAAGTTTAGAATTGTTTTTCCAACCAAAGTGTCTTTTTTAATTACTTCAGATTCGATGACAACAATTCCACCAATAGCATCACCGCCATATTGCAAAGCTGAAGCACCTTTAATCACTGTGATTTTTCCAGCCGCATTGATATCGAAATTAGGTGCGTGTTCGGTTCCCCATTGTTGGTCTTCTAATCGAACATTATTATTGATAATTGGCACACGATTACTATGCAAACCATTAATTACTGGTTTAACAATAGTACTTCCGGTTTTTAAAATAGAAACTCCAGAAACTTCTTTCAAGGCTTCACCCAAGGTTTGATTGCTAAATTTTTCAATGGTAGCACTTTTCAAAACTTGTTCGTTACTACTTTCACTTTTTGAATTCGAAAGTTGTTGGATGGTGATATCATCTAATTTGGTAACATCTAATTTCAATTGACGATTGATAGTTAAATCGGTTGAAATTTCGATAGTTTCCTCAATAGCATAATAGCCTATAAACGAAATATAGAGTTTCTGTTTCCCTTTTGGAATGCCTGATAAAACATAAGTTCCGTTTGCATCGGTTGAAATAGTTTTATTGGCAATGTGTACGTGAGCATCTCTTAGTGGTAAGCCATTTTCATCCGAAATAACGCCAGTAATCGTAACTTGAGTATATCCGAAAAAGCCAACCAAAAAGAAAAATAATATCGATAAGAATCGCATTTCTTTTAGTTTAAATGTAACAACAACGTATCATTATTTTTGGTAATGATATCGAAATATATTTTTAAACTAAAGCAGGCGGACCACGAAGGTAAAACGAATTCCCTTCAAACGTAATGCAAGATTCATTACTGTTGAATTGATACGGAATTTCGTAAAAAGTAGGAATAAAGTCAAAGTGAAAAACTTCTGGTGAAAGGAAAGCTGCAAATTTGAAATCACAAACAGGACAGTCATCACTTTCCGTAAACGTTTTTTCAGAAGTTTTAAAAGTCAAATGATGCGAATCATCACAACATTCCGACTTTACATGATGTTCGTGCGAAAAAGTGTGAATAGACTGATAGCTTACAGCAAACAATACTGCGAGCATCAAGCCAATGTTCATATAGAGTAACTTCTTTTTCACAATGACAAAGATAGTTTTTTTGAAAGAAACGAAAAAAAGAAACCACGAATTAACGAATTTTTAAGTTTTGATGACTTATTTCGCTAGTTCGTGGTTATTTGTTTTTTGCCACGGATTAAAGGATTCAAAAGGATTAAATCCGTGTTAATCTGTGAAATCTGTGGCTTGTATTATACTAATTTATTCGCAACCAAATATTCTGCAATTTGAATCGTGTTAGTTGCCGCTCCTTTTCTTAAATTATCGGCAACAATCCACATGTTAATGGTGTTTGGTTGGCTTTCATCTCTACGGATTCTTCCTACGAAAACATCGTCTTTTCCTTGTGCGTAAATTGGCATTGGATAGGTAAACGTGTCTAAATTATCTTGAACCGTTACACCAGGCGTGTTGTGTAAAATTTGACGCACTTCATTCACATCAAAATCATTCTCAAACTGAATGTTTACCGCTTCACTATGTCCTCCAACGACAGGAATACGAATTGCAGTTGCTGTAACCGCAATAGTGTTGTCGTTTAAGATTTTTTGTGTTTCGCGCACCAATTTCATTTCTTCTTTGGTGTAACCGTTTGCTTCAAAACTATCACATTGTGGAATCGCATTTCTATGAATTGGATATTTATACGCCATTTCATCTTGAATGCCCGCATATTCGTTTTCTAACTGACGCACGGCTTTTACTCCAGTTCCTGTAATGGATTGATAAGTAGAAACTACAATACGTTTGATGTCATATTTAGTATGCAAAGGCGCCAAAGCCATTACCATTTGAATTGTCGAACAGTTTGGATTCGCAATAATTTTGTCTTCCTTTGTTAAAACTGAAGCATTGATTTCTGGAACAACTAATTTCTTAGTAGCATCCATACGCCAAGCTGATGAATTGTCGATTACAGTTGTTCCTGCAGCAGCAAATTTTGGAGCCCATTCTAAAGAAGTTTCTCCACCTGCCGAAAACAAAGCAATTTCAGGTTTCATGTCAACAGCGGTTTGTAAACCTACTACTTTATAGGTTTTACCCTTCCATTCGATTTCTTTTCCAACTGACTTTTCAGAAGCAACTGGAATTAACTCTGTTACAGGAAAATTACGTTCTGCTAATACTTGAAGCATTATTTCGCCTACCATTCCGGTAGCGCCTACTACGGCTACTCTCATTGTGTGTGTTATTTAATGATGCAAAAATATAGAATATTCAAACGACTTAGCAAATATTGATGAAATTATAACAAAAGTTTTGAGTTGTAACAAGATTTTAAAAATCCTATTACGATTTTAATAACTATCTTTTTTTAAATTCTCTTTTCAGAATAGAATCATCAGCTTTTTTTCTAATATAAGGGATTATAGATAAAAAGATTCCAAGTAAAATAAAATATAAGTAAACTTTTGAATTTGTTGAATTTTTCAAATAAAAACTATCGTCTTTTACGAAATAATATAAAGTTGCATACTCTTTATTGTTTGTTTTTTCATTGCATAATTCATTCGGTGCTCCACCAATAGAATATTTTTTATTTTTATAAATAAAGGTTGTGTTTGCAGCTTTTCCAAAGCAATCATAATCTAAAATTCTACATTTTACAGGAACAAGTTTGTTTTCTTTATCTTGTTCAACATAATATAGAATAAATGAACCAATTATAGTTATTAAGCTAAGTAGGTAAATTTTGGTATTTGAATTCATTAAGTAAATTTATTTCAAAACAAATCTAATCAATTTCAAAAAAAATACCCCGACGAATCGGGGTTTAGTTAGAATATATAATGTAGCGGTATCGACTATTTTTTTAATAAATCTCTAATTTCAGCTAACAATTGCTCTTGTGTTGGTCCTGCTGGAGCCGCTGGAGCTGGTTCTTCTTTTTTCTTCATACTGTTAATTGCTTTAACCATTAAGAAAATAACAAAAGCAATTACTAAAAAGCTAATAACAGCTGCTAAAAATTTACCATATAAAATTCCACCTTCTGTTTTTAATCCAGCTAGATCTTCAACTTGAGCTGCTTTTAATGCTGGATTCAATAATGCTGGTGTTATTACATCAGATACTAATGAGCTAACGATAGCTCCAAAAGCACCACCAATAATTACTCCAACTGCTAAATCCATTGCGTTACCTTTTGCAATAAAATCTTTAAATTCTGAAATCATTCCCATAGTTTTTAATTTTAAGAGTTAGTTTTTGTTTTAGTATAACGAATATACAAAATTTAAAACAAAATGTTAATTCTTGAAGAAAATTCGTTTCACACGTTGCGAAATTCCAGTTAGAATTTCATAAGGTATCGTGCCAATAACACTAGCCATTTCGGTTACTTTCGGATTTTTTCCAAAAACAATCACTTCATCTCCAGTTTTACATGAAATGTTCGTAACATCCACCATCATCATGTCCATACAAATCGAACCTAAAATGGTTGCTTTTTGATTATTGATGGTAACAAATCCTTTTTCATTGCCCCAAGCTCTTCGAATGCCATCTGCATAACCAATCGGAATCGTAGCGACTTTCATTTTCTGTGTTACTCTAAATCTTCGGCTGTAACCAATGCTTTCTTCGGGAGCTACTTCTCTGATTTGTGAAATTATCGTTTTTAAAGTGCTCACATTTTCCAACACTTTCAATTCTTGTTCCGAATTTCCAATACCATACAAACCAATACCTAATCGCACCATTTCCATTTGTTTTTCAGCATAATTGAAAATTCCAGAGGTGTTTAAAATATGGCGAATTGGTTTTGTTGGCAATACTCTTTCTAATTCGGAATACATTGCATCAAAACGTTGAAATTGTAATTTCGTGAAATCGTCTAGTTGCAAGTCATCACTCGCGGCTAAATGCGAAAACACACTTTTTACCTTAACAAAATTGTTGTTTTTTAGTAAGGAACACAATTCGGAAATCAAATGTGGTTCAAAACCCAAACGATGCATACCGGTATCCAATTTAATATGAATCGGATAATGCGAAATATTTTGGTGTTGTGCAATTTTTAAAAACGCTTGTAAACCCGTAATCGAATAAATTTCAGGTTCTAAATTATAAGCAATCATGGCTCTAAAACTACTGTTTTCGGGATTTAAAACCATAATTGGAGTCGTAATTCCAGCTTTTCGTAATTCGATGCCTTCATCGGCAAACGCTACGCCTAAATAATCGACTTTATGATGTTCGAGCAATTTGGCAATTTCGTAACCGCCATTTCCGTAGCCAAACGCTTTCACCATGACCATAATTTTGGTATCTGGTTTTAGTTTGGATTTGTAGAAATTCAAGTTGTGACTAATTGCATCGAGATTGATTTCTAAAATAGTTTCGTGATTTTTCTCTTCCAACAAAACCACAATTTCATGAAAGTTAAATCCGCGAGCACCTTTCACAAGAATGGTTTCGTTTTGAAACGACTGCGTGTTGAATTGCTGTAAAAATTCTTGCGTAGTGGCAAAGGAAATCACATTCGGTAAATCGTTCAATTGTTTTCCGATGGTTTCGCCAATGGTAATAATGCGCTCGATTTTATTTTTCGAAAGCAGTTGTTTTACTTGATTGTAAAGCGTTTCCACAGCAATTCCGCTCGTGAAAATATCGGATAAAATAATCGTTTTTTTATCGTGTAATTTTTGTTGTTCCAAGAAATCCAACGCAATTTTCAACGATTGATAATCCACCGAATAACTATCGTCGATGACCAAACAATTGTTGATGCCTTTTTTAGCTTGAAGTCTTAATTCTACTGGATATAATTCCGAAACTCTATTTTGAATAAACGCAATTTCTTCGCCTAAAAACAGCATGAAATTCACGCAAGTAATTACATTTTCAATCGAATTTTCATCGGAAAACGGAATATTTACATTAAAAGTGTTGGTTGCATTTTTAAAAGTTAATTCGGTTTTACCATTTTCATTTTTCTTCGAAACGAAAAGATTCGCGCTTTCATCTGAAAAACTCCAAGTATGTTTTTGACTGTTTTTTGGAAGTAAAACTTCAATTTCAGCATTTTTTTCCAAGAAAATATCGGAACAATTTTCAAAAAGTTTGATTTTCTCTTTTATTTTAGCCTCGCGATTTGCAAAACCTTCATCATGAACCGAACCAATATTCGTTAAAACGCCGTATTTCGGTTGAATTATCTGTTCTAGATTTGACATTTCATTGGGTAACGAAATTCCTGCTTCAAAAATTCCTAAATCATAATTGCCTTCAATCGCTAAAATCGATAAGGGAACTCCGACTTGCGAATTATAACTTTTTGGATTTCGAACAATCAAATGATTTGGACTTAATAAGAAATTCAACCATTCTTTTACGATGGTTTTTCCGTTGCTTCCCGTAATTCCCACAAATGGAAAATCGAATTGTTTTCGGTAGCCAATAGCAGTTTGTTGTAGCGCTTTTAACGAATTTTCAACGATAATGAAATTCGCTTTTTCGTATACATGTTCTGGAATATATTCGACTACAAAATAGCGAACGCCTTTTGCAATCAACTCTTCCAAATACAAATGCGCATCGTGATTTTGTCCTTTGATAGCAAAAAACAAAGTGTTATTTCCATTTTGCAACGAACGACTGTCTATCGAAATGTGATTTGCAGTAAACTCAGTCGAATTTCCGTGAAAAACGCCTTTACAAAACGAAATAATATGAGTTAGGTTGAGGTTCAATTTATTGATTATCGTCTTTTTGCTTGTTTATAATTTCAACATCTTTTACTTCCATGTTTTCACGCATGGCTTTAAAATAGGCAGCACGACTTAGTGGTTCGTATTCTTCGGTTTCGCCAAGCATAACCAGTCTTTTATCATCTGATTTTCTGAAACTATAATGTGCTAAATTTCCAGTGCGTGTACAAACAGCATGCACTTTGGTAACATATTCGGCTGTAGCCATTAGCGCAGGCATCGGTCCGAACGGATTTCCTTTAAAATCCATGTCCAATCCAGCAACAATCACTCGAATTCCTGAATTGGCTAAATCATTACAAACAGCAACAATTTCCTCGTCGAAAAATTGGGCTTCATCAATACCTACGACATCGCAACCTTGAGCTAAAATTCGGATATTTTCAGCAACAGGAACGGGTGTAGAACGAATTTCATTTTTGTTGTGCGAAACCACCATTTCGTCGTCATATCGAGTATCGACAGCCGGTTTGAAGATTTCTACTTTTTGTTTAGCAAACTGAGCGCGTTTTAAGCGGCGAATTAATTCTTCGGTTTTACCCGAAAACATGGAGCCACAAATTACTTCAATCCAGCCAAATTGTTCTTGTTGATTTACGGTATTTTCGAGAAACATTTTGTATCTTTCGTACGTTAAAAATTATTTTCTGTTACATTTGTAATCAAAACAAAATTATTAAAAAAGTATCGATATATTCAATTCCATCCAATAAAGTTATGAAGAAAAGAGTAAGCGCTGAATTAATCAGTATTGCCCACCGAATTTTAAAGTTAAAAAACCATTCCGAAACCGTTCAATTGCAACAAGAAGCTAAAAATTTGTACGATCAATTGACGATTTTACGCTTTTATGAAGAGAATTTCGAATTGGTAAAAAACGAAATTTCAGAAGAAGTTTTAGCTGAAAAATTAGAAGGAAAACCAACAGAAGTTTTTGATGCGCCTATTCAGGATAAAATTGTTGAAACTCCGGAAGAAGTAAAAATAGAAGTTGCTCCAGAAGAGGAAGAAACTATTGCCGAACCAATTGCGGAAGAAAAAGTCGTAATCGCAGAATTAATTGTGGAAGATGACGAAGAAGAGGAAGAAGTTTTGATGACTCCAATGGAAGAAGAGCCAATTGAGGAAGAAATAATCGAAGAAGAACCAGTTGCCGATTCCGAAGTTTCGGAACCAAAAACAGAAGAACCAGCGAAACAAATTTCGTTTGAAGATTTATTGGTACACGATTATCAAGAATTGGATTTTGTGAAAGTAGAGGATGTTCCGGCAGAAGTTGAAAAAGTTACTGAAACTGTTTTTGAAGCTGTAACTCCTGTTGAAGAAGTTAAGGAAGAAGTTCAACCAGAACCTGTTGCTGATTCCGAAACTTCGGAACCAAAAGTATTAGAAGAAGAAGTAAAAGCAACTTTTGAAAAAGTAAGCCAAGAGCCAAAAATCAGTTCGCTAAATGATAGATTGAATAAGGCTATTACTTTCGGTTTAAATGATAGAATTGGATTTGAAAAGAAATTATTTGGCGGAAGTTCGGATGATTTCAACCGTGTAATTTCGCAATTAAATACTTTTGATAGTTTTGAAGAAGCAAAAGCTTTTGTAGATGATTTCGTAAAACCCGATTATAACAATTGGGAAGGTGCGGAAGAATTCGAAACGCGTTTCATGGAAATTGTGGAGAAAAAGTTTAGTTAATAACACAGAGATTTTTAGTTAAAATTTGAGTTATTAATTTTAACCACATAGAAACATAGGTTTTTTCTTGTTTGAGTTTTGTTTAGCACGTATAGCTATGTGTCTATGTGGTAAAACCTTTGTTTATTCAAACCGTTTATAAATGAGTAAATTATATATCGTTCCAACGCCAATAGGCAATTTAGAAGACATGACTTTTCGTGCGATTAAAGTACTGAAAGAAGTCGATTTAATTTTAGCAGAAGACACACGAACCAGCGGAAAATTGCTAAAACACTTCGAAATTGCAACGCATATGCACAGCCACCACATGCACAACGAACACAAAACCGTTGAAAATTTGGTCAAGCGATTACAAGCGGGCGAAACCATTGCTTTAATCAGCGATGCTGGAACTCCAGCGATTTCTGATCCAGGTTTTTTGCTTACGAGAGCTTGTGTGGAAAACGGAATTGATGTAGAATGTTTGCCAGGAGCAACTGCTTTTGTGCCGGCTTTGGTAAATAGTGGTTTGCCCAATGATAAATTCGTATTCGAAGGCTTCTTACCCGATAAAAAAGGAAGACAAACCCGATTTTTAGCGTTACAAGAAGAATATCGTACGATGATTTTCTATGTATCGCCACACAAATTAAACAAAACCTTAGCCGAATTTGTACAATATTTTGGAGCTGACAGACCGGTTTCAGTATCTCGAGAATTATCCAAATTACACGAAGAAACAATCAGAGGAACCGCCGAAGAAGTTTTAAAACACTTTGAAGCAAAACCGGCTAAAGGGGAGATTGTTGTGGTTGTGGGAGGGAAGAGTTTGAAGTAAGTTAATATGAAAGAAATTTTAGCATTACTATTTATTATTTTTTATAGCTGTAAATCAAAACCTGTCGAACAGGTTCAGAAAGTAAATATATTGTTTATTGGTAATAGCTTGACCTATTATCATGATATGCCAAAAATGGTAAAGCAAATGTTGGATGAGAAATCAACACATTATCTAATAGAACAAGCTACTTTTCCAGGTATGACATTAAATAGTCATCTCAATAACATTATTTACAAAAGAGAAGGAGATCATATTTATACGATGCGCAAAAATGATTTTGAGATAACTGAAACAGAAAAAATAATTTCTTCTCGAAGTTGGGATTTGATTATCATTCAAGAAGCACCAGATATGTTGTTTTCTAAAGAGTTGGTTGATGAACTAGTTCAGTCAGATATAGAAGAAATAAAGGCGTTAAATCGTAATAAGAATTGTAAGTATATATTTTTTAATACATGGATTCCAAAAGTTCAACATTATCCAATAAAGAGTATTTGTTTGCCTAAATCTGATTTTGATTATGTAAAGTTTCCAATTAATAATTTAAATTCAGATGAAAAGTTTTGTTCAGAAGAAGTTTTAAATGAAAAAGAATATCTCAGAATTTTGAATGAAGCATTAAATCAGATAAATTTAAAACAAAAGATGATAATTTCTAATCATCCAAATATTCATTTTAATATTAGAAATAAATATCCAGAAATTCAGTTGTATGATGATGATTATCATCCTTCAAAAATAGGTTCGTTTTTAAACGCTTGTATTTTTTATAAAATGATTACGAATAAAAATCCAACGAGATTAAATTTTAATGCTGGTTTAGATGAAAAAACAACATCACTGTTAAAGAGAATCGCAAATAGTAATTAATTAAAATAGTTTGTTCTTAGCAAAAAAACAATGGAAACACACAACATAACTACTACCTGGAAAGGTAACATGCAATTTGAGTCCACTAATCCAAGTGGCGATATCATTTCAATTGACGCCGGACCAGAAAACGGAGGAGAAGGAAAAGGCTTGCGTCCAAAAGCGTTGATGTTATCGGCTTTAGCGGGTTGCACAGGTTTAGACGTCGCTTCGTTAATGGAAAAAATGAAGTTAGAAGTAGCCGATTTCAAAATTGAAACATCAGGTGAACTAACCGAAGAACATCCAAAAACCTATCACACCGTAAAAGTAGATTACCATTTTTACGGTAACAATTTAGACGAAAAAAAGTTAGAAAAAGCTGTAAATTTATCGGTAGAAAAATATTGTGGCGTAATGGAAATGTTCCGTCAATTTGCAAAAGTTGAGGTAGCGATTTTTTATCATAAAATATAAATAATTTAGAGGTTTTACCACATAGAAACATAGATAAAAAGATTGTTATAGTTCATACTTAATACACAAAGTCTATCTAACCTATAAAAAGTGTAACGACTAATTTGATAAAAATCAACCTATGTTTCTATGTGGTTAATTTTTTTCATTAAGTAAATTCAAAAATATTTATACCTTTGTTATTCAATAATATAAGCCAAAATAAATAATTCATAATTTTTAATTCGTAATTAAACTATGCGTTGGAATCCAAAATCTAAGCCAAAGCCAGAAAAAGTACAAGCCATTCAGCAAGCACTTCAAGTCGATGAAATTATTGCGACACTTTTAGTTCAAAGAGGAATCGAAACCTTCGAACAAGCCAAAACCTTTTTTCGTCCCACTTTAGCCGATTTACACAATCCGTATCTCATCAAAGATATGGACAAAGCGGTGGTGCGAATTGAAAATGCCATTGCTAATAATGAAAACATCCTAGTTTTCGGTGATTACGATGTCGATGGAACAACCGCTGTTTCTTTAGTTTCTAGCTATTTACGTAGTTTTTATCCAAATGTTGCGACTTATATTCCTGATAGATATGCAGAAGGTTACGGTATTTCTTATATGGGAATTGACTATGCCGAAGACAACGATATTTCTTTAATAATCGCTTTGGATTGTGGCATCAAATCGATTGATCATGTCAATTATGCCAAAGCAAAAAACATCGATTTTATCATTTGCGACCATCACCGACCAGGCGATATTTTGCCCGATGCCGTTGCAGTTTTAGATCCAAAACGCGAAGATTGTTCGTATCCGTATGATGAATTATGTGGTTGCGGTGTCGGATTTAAATTGATTCAGGCTTTAGCCGAAAATAGAAACCAAACCATTGAAGATTTAGTGGAATATTTAGATTTAGTCGCCACTGCGATTGCTGCCGATATTGTTCCGATAAATGGTGAGAATAGAGTTTTGGCGAAATTTGGTTTGGAGGTTATTAATTCGAATCCGCGACCAGGAATTAAGGCTTTGATTCAAAATGTAAAGAAGAAAGTCTTGACAATTACTGATGTCGTTTTTATTGTGGCACCAAGAATCAATGCCGCAGGTAGAATCAAACACGGAAACGAAGCAGTTGCTTTATTAACCGAATACGATTTAGACCAAGCGGAGCAATTCGCATCCGAAATCGAACAACATAATTCCGATAGAAAAGAATTAGACAAACAAATTACCAAAGAAGCTTTACTTCAAATCGAGGAAAATAACGAACAAAATCGATTTTCAACTGTTGTATATCAAGAGAATTGGCACAAAGGCGTTATCGGAATTGTAGCTTCAAGATTGGTAGAAAATTATTATCGCCCAACGATTGTCTTTACAAAAAGTGGTGAAAAATTAGCGGCTTCGGCACGTTCTGTGAAAGATTTTGACGTCTATAATGCCTTGGAAGCTTGTGCGGAACACTTGGAACAATTCGGTGGCCATATGTATGCGGCTGGAATGACGCTTTTAGAAGAAAATTATGAAAATTTCAAAAATGCCTTCGAAAAAGTCGTGCAAGAAACCATTCATCCCGATTTGTTGACACCTGAAATTTCATATGATGCCGAAATCGAATTATCCGAAATCAATCCGAAATTAATGCGATTATTAAAACAATTCGAACCTTTCGGTCCGGAAAATATGACGCCGTTATTTTTAGCGAAAGGATTAATCGATTCAGGTTATGCGAAGACTTTAGGTTCCGATAACGAACATTTGAAAGCATTTGTAAAACAAGGAAACTCGGAAAGTTTTGGAGCTATTGGTTTTGGATTGGGAAATAAATTAGACTTGGTTACCAATAAGAATAAATTTGATGCAATTTTCTCTTTGGAAGAAAATGAATGGAAAGATACTGTAACTTTGCAACTGCAATTACGCGATATCAATACTTCAAATGGCTAAAAAAGACCCATTTTCATCTTTACGAATTCCTGAATTTCGCTGGTTTTTAGCCATGAGATTGTTTATTGTGTTGGCTTGGTCGATGCAGTTTGTGTTGATTGAGTGGGAAGTGTATCGCATCACAAAAGATCCGTTGTCATTGGGGTTAATAGGTTTGATGGAAATCATTCCAGCGATTAGTATGGCATTGTTTGCTGGACACATTGTAGATCAAAACGAGAAAAAAAGTTTATTAATCAAATGTTTTTCTGGATTAGCAACAATCAGTGCTTTGATGTGTTTATTAGTGCATCCGAATTTCATCGATTCTTTTTCAAAAAACACCATTTTGTACGGAATTTACGCTCTAGTTTTTGTAGGTGGAATTATTCGAGCGTTTTTAATTCCGTCTGTTTTTAGTTTATTGGGATTGATTATTCCGAAAAAAGAGCAACCAAATGCGGCGACTTGGAGTAGTTCTACTTGGCAAGTGGCGGCTGTAATTGGACCTGCTTTAGCGGGATTTGCTATTGGTTGGGTTGGTGTTTTTTGGTCGTTATTTTTTGTGGTTTTTTGTGTGATTATGGCTTTAATGGTATTGACACAAATTGAAAGAAAACCAATTTTAAATCCAAAAATAGGCGAACCAATTTTCAAAAGTCTGAAAGAAGGATTATCGTTTGTGTTTCAAAATAAAACAATTTTAAATGCTATTTCATTAGATATGTTTGCGGTTTTATTTGGTGGAGCTATTGCTTTATTACCCATTTTTGCTCAAGATATTTTAAAAGTAGGTTCGGAAGGATTTGGAATTTTAAGAGCCGCTCCTGCTATTGGAGGGTTACTTACGATGTTAATTGCGACATCCATTCCATTACATCAAAAAGCAGGTAAAAAGTTATTGTTAGCTGTTTTTGGATTTGGAGTTTGTATAATCGTCTTCGGATTATCAACAAACTTTTGGTTATCAGTCGTAGCTTTGTTCTTGAGCGGTGTAACAGATGGAATTTCAGTAGTCATTCGTCAAACGATTCTTCAAATTTACACACCTGACCACATGCGAGGACGCGTGTCTTCTGTGAATTCTATTTTTGTGGGTTCTTCCAATGAATTAGGAGCTTTTGAAAGTGGCTTGGCTTCTAAAATCATGGGAGTAGTTCCAGCAGTGGTTTTTGGCGGAATGATGACTTTAGGAATTGTAGGCGTTACTGCTGTAGCATCACCAAAATTCAGGGAATTAGATATCGAAAAAGATTTGGAAACGATTTAATTTTTGAATTCTTTCAATTCCAATTTTTCTCCATCAAAAACACCATAGGTGAAGTAACCAATCCAATCGCCTAAGTTTACATATTTAGAATTTTCGGTTAATTCAATTTCCAAAGGTAAATGGCGGTGGCCAAAAACGAAGAAATTGTATTCTTTAGTTTCTAACTTTCGTTTGCAGTATTGTACTAGCCATTCGTTTTCTTCTCCTAAATATTTCACGTCTTCTGCTCCTGAAATCAATTTGTTTTTAACTGATAAATATTGGGCTAATTTTACACCAATATCTGGATGTAACCAACGAAACAACCATTTTGAAAACGGATTGGTAAAGACTTTTTTCATTCGTTTGTAACCCATGTCGCCAGGTCCTTTTCCGTCACCGTGACCAATTAAGAAAGTTTTCCCGTTAAAGGTAAATTCTTGATTATCATGATAAACAGGAATGTTTAACTCTTTTTGAAAGTAATCGCTCATCCATAAATCGTGGTTTCCAACGAAGAAATAAATAGGAATGCCAGAATCTTTAATTTCGGCTAATTTTCCTAATACTCTAACGAATCCTTTTGGGACAACGGTTTTGTATTCGAACCAAAAGTCGAATAAGTCACCCAAAAGGAAGATTGCATCAGCATCTTGCTTAACAATATCAAGCCATTGAATGAATTTTTGTTCTCTTGGAAAACTTAATTCTGGGGTTGGTGCTCCAAAGTGCTGATCGGATGTAAAGTAAATTTTCAAGTTGTTTTGTGTTAAATTTATGTTAATCATCGATTATTTTCACATTTCATCGATTTAATACTCATTGTGTTAACAAGTTATGAAAAAACAAATATTTTTAACAAATTATTTATTAATTGTTAATATTAACATTATGAAAAAAATTTGTTTAATAATTTCTTTTTTAAGTTCTGTTATAGCTTTTTCGCAAGACAAAGTTAAAAATTTAGAAGTTGTAAAAGGGACTTTTCAGTTAGAAATTCTAAAAATGGATGTTGAACCAGTTTCAATTACTTCTGAATTATTAGAAAAAATTGATGATTTAAGAAAGGATTCCGAATTAGTTTATCTTCAAATTGATGATAAAAGAAGAATTAAAATTTTTTCACGTCAAGATTTAATTTCTGGAAAAAATAAAAATATTGAGGATTATGTAGTAGTAAATTCTTTTACAACTAATACTAAGTAATATGAAAAAAGTTATACTACTATTGTTGTTTTTTACAGGGTTTAATGTTTTTTCTCAAGCAGGAAGTAGTCCTTGTGATGCTTTACAATTATATCCTTACACCGGTTGCGGAAATCAATCTGGGCCGCAATATGCAGGACACTATCAAACAGAAGAAGCTTCAGGCAATAATGTTCCGATGACAGGAACAAGTACAATAAATCCTGCATGTACTACTGATAATGAAACAGCACAATCAGTTAGATGGATTGAAGTGGTTGCAACAACGACTTCTTTTACAATTACAAATTTAACAGATTATTCAGGTGCGGGTGCTGCGACTGCTGAGCAAAGAGATTATGTGGTTTTTTCAGGAACATGTTCTAGTTTAACTCAGATTGCTTGTGGAGCTTCAATTCCTATTAATGGGACTTTAAATGTGACAGGTTTGACTGCAGGACAGACTTATTATATAATGGTTTCACAATCTGCTGCGGCTTTTAGTGGGTATCCAACAGCAAATGCTGCTGCAACCTGTATAACGAGTACAGTGCCACACGTAGCTTCTAATGATGCATGTTCTAATGCTTTTGTGTTGCAAAATAATGTTTCATATACATCTACAAATGCAGATAGTACAGCTGATGGTCCGAGTGTTTGTCAAAATCCAGCTTCGGGTTCTGTAGAAAATAATGTTTGGTACCAATGGTGTGCGCCTGCAAACTGGCCAGTAGGTCAGTTGGCATATTTAAATGTAAATAATCAGGTTTGTAATAGTACACAAGGTCTTCAGTTGTCTATTTATGGACCAGGAACTACTTGTGCGCAAATTACTGCAGGAACAGCTACTTCGGTAGTTTGTCAAAATCCAGGATCAACAACGGATTATAACTATACCTTTACAGCTACAGCTAATCAATGTTACTTAATTGTTTTAGACGGTTTTGCAGGAACTTCTTGTACTTATGATATACAAGTTTCAGCTAGTTTAATTTGTGATACACCGCCTGTAGCTCCAACAGTTACAGTTACACAGCCAACATGTGCTATTACTACAGGAACTATTGTTGTAACAGCGCCATTAGGAGCTACATTAGAATATAGTATAAATGATGTGGTTTATCAATCAGGAACCACTTTTTCAGGTTTAGTTCCTGGTTCATATAATGTTACTGTTAGAAATACCACAACTGACTGTGTGTCAACTGCGACAGTGGTTGTGATTAATCCTCCAGCTGGAGCACCACCGGTTCCAACGATTAATACTACAGCACCAACATGTGTAGCAAATGGATTTAGTCAAATTTCGAATTATGTAGGAGGAACTACATATACGTTTACCCCTGCAGGTCCAACAGTTGATGGAACAGGATTAATCTCGGGTATGATTCTTGGCACGAGTTATACGGTAACGGCTACAGTTGGATCATGTACATCGGCAGCATCAGCATCGTTTACTAATTTGGCTACTTTAGCAGTTCCATCGCAACCAACGATTTCAACAACAGCTCCAACGTGTTCATCAGATGGAATATCTACTATCACAAATTACAACGGAGCGTTAACGTATACTTTTACACCAGCTGGTCCTACCGCAGGAGCAGGCGGATTGATAAGTGGAATGACAGTTGGTACAAGTTATACCGTAACAGCATCCAACGGAAGTTGTTCATCAGTAGCATCGGCATCGTTTAGTAATTTAGCTATGCTAGTTACT
>NZ_QLMI01000003.1:402162-403795 GCF_003259835.1 Flavobacterium aquaticum
GTATCAGCATCGTTTACTAATTTGGCTACTTTAGCAGTTCCATCGCAATCAACGATTTCAACAACAGCTCCAACATGTTCATCAGATGGAATATCTACGATAACGAATTACAACGGAGCGTTAATTTACACATTCACACCAGTTGGTCCTACCGCAGGAGCAGGCGGATTGATAAGTGGCATGACAGTTGGTACAAGTTATACGGTAACAGCATCCAACGGAAGTTGTTCATCAGTAGCATCGGCATCGTTTAGTAATTTAGCTATGCTAGTTACTCCAGCGGTTCCAACGATTACTACTACAGCACCAACGTGTGTTGCAGCAGGAACATCAACGATAACGAATTATAATGCAGCCAATACTTACACATTCACACCAGCAGGTCCTACAGCAGGCGCAGGTGGAGTAATTAGTGGAATGACAATTGGCACAAGTTATACGGTTACATCAGGTAATGGAAGTTGTACTTCTGTAGTATCAGCATCGTTTACTAATTTGGCTACTTTAGCAGTTCCATCGCAACCAACGATTTCAACAACAGCTCCAACATGTTCATCAGATGGAATATCTACGATAACGAATTACAACGGAGCGTTAATTTATACATTCACACCAGCGGGTCCTACAGTAGGCGCAGGCGGATTGATAAGTGGCATGGTAGTTGGCACAAGTTATACGGTAACAGCAACCAACGGAAGTTGTTCATCAGTAGCATCGGCATCGTTTAGTAATTTGTTGATGTTAAGCACACCTACAGTTGTAACGGCTGGTGTAACGTTTCAGCCTACATGTACAACGCCTACAGGAATAATTGTAGTTACAGCTCCTTTGGGAGGAACTTTAGAATACAGTATTGATAACGGTATAACTTATCAATCTGGTACTACGTTCTCAGGGCTTTTGCCAAACACTAGTTATATAATAGTTGTAAGAGATATTTCATCTGGATGTACTTCATTGGCTTCAGCAGCAATGAATATAAATTCAGTACCATCTTCGCCAATTATTTCAACGGTTTCAGGATGTAATGGAGCAAGATTTGAAATTACGGCTTCAGTTGATTCGGGAATTGCTACTTATGAATGGTATGACAGTTCGTTGAATTTACTTGGCACATCATCTACAATTGTAATTTCTCAATCAGGTACATATGAAGTTAGAGCAACGGTTGATTCATGTACTACAATTGAATTTGTAACGGTTCAAGTTTTACCATGTACTATTCCAAAAGGAGTTTCGCCAAACAATGATGGAGATAATGATATTTGGGATTTATCTGGATTGAATGTAGAGAGAGCTCAAATTTTCAATAGATATGGAGTTGAAGTTTATAGTAAAGATAATTATGTCAATAATTGGGATGGTAAGACTAACTCAGGTGAAGAATTGCCTACAGCCACATATTATTATGTTTTAAGTTTACCAAATGGTGAGGTGAAAACGGGTTGGGTATATTTAATACGAATGAACTAAAAGCAAATAGATATGAGAAATAAAATTATTCAAATTGTTATTTTGTTAGTTGGTGTATTTGCTTTTGCACAACAAGATCCCCATTATACGCAATACATGTATAACATGAGTGTAATGAATCCGGCATATGCTGGTAGTAAGGAGAACTTATCTATGGGTT
>NZ_QLMI01000004.1 GCF_003259835.1 Flavobacterium aquaticum
TTACCTGAAAGTTCAACATGAACATTATTAACACCATTTGTTGCAGAACAAACCGAAGTATCTGCTACTGCTACTGCTTCTACAACTGGGTTTGGATTAACAAAAATTGTAATCGGATTAGATTCATCACCTGAACATCCGTTAGCATGAGGTGTAATTTTAATAGTTATAGTTCCAACAGTTTCTGAATTGTTAAGAGTTGCTATTTGATTAATATTCGACTCATTTCCGCTTGTTACGTAAGTACCTGTAATGTTTGATAAAGTAGCACTCCATGTATATGTTGTTCCTAGCATATTACTACCTAATACGAAATCTAAAGGACTTCCATCACAAACAGTAGTAGTTACAGTATAATTCAAAACTGGACGCTGGGTAATTGTAATACTTCCCGAAGCTGTTGCTTGAGGGTTACAACCACCAGTAGTTGTAATTGAATAACTTGATAAACCAGCTACATTAGTAGCCCCTGATATAGTTAACAAACCTGTCGCAGCATTATAGCTATGCGTAACTCCTGTTGGTAATCCTAAAACAGAAACTCCTGTAGCAGTACCAGTAACTTGATATTGAATTGGATCAATTGTAACATCAGCACATCTTGATTGATTCTCTGTACTAGCTGCTGAAACCAATACAATAGTAGTATTAGCGAACAGATTAACCGTAGAATTAAGCGCAACATTTGAAGTACAAACTCCATCAAAAACACTAACTGTAGTCAATGTCGTACTTGCTGTAACTCCTGCAACATTCACAATTCCAACACCAGAAGCAGTAATAGCAACGTTTTGTACTGGATTTCCATCAACACTGTAAGCAACCTGAGAATTAGGTGTAGCGTTTATTGTAAAGGTTGCTGTTGAACCTAAACAAATTGGTCCATTATTAGTAACACTAAATATTGTTGGTAATGGTAATTGTTGAGATATTACAAAAGACGTAGAATTTGCTGAAGAACAACTTCCGTTGCCTGCTGAAACCACATAACCTGTTCCAAATGTCATTCCTGAAACTAATCCTCCTGCTCCAACTGTTGGTCCTGCCGGAGTGAAAGTATAGGTTAACGTTGCATCGTAATTTGTAATTGTTGCAAATCCATCTGCCAAACACGTTGGTGCTGTTACTGAAACGGTTGGTACAACTGGCGTAACCAAAATACCTAAATTAGTAAACGATGCTGATGATGCCGATGTACAAGTAGCATTTGATGCTGTAACACTGTAAGATGTTCCAACTGTCATTCCTGAAATCAATCCACCTGCTCCAACTGTTGGTCCTGCTGGTGTGAAAGTATAAGTTAACGTTCCATCGTAATTTGTAATTGTACTAAATCCATCCGCCGAACACGTTGGTGGTGTAGTTGTGATTGTTGGAACTGCTGGTGTAGGTAAAATTGAATTTACACTGAAAGATGCTGAATCAACTGAAGAACAACTTCCGTTGCCTGCAGAAACTACATAACCTGTTCCAAATGTCATTCCTGAAACTAATCCTCCTGCTCCAACTGTTGCTCCTGCCGGAGTGAAAGTATAAGTTAACGTTCCATCGTAATTTGTAATTGTTGCAAATCCATCTGCTAAACACGTTGGTGCTGTTACTGAAATTGTTGGTACAACTGGCGTTACCAAAATACCTAAATTAGTAAACGATGCTGATGATGCCGATGTACATGTAGCATTTGATGCTGTAACACTGTAAGATGTTCCAACTGTCATTCCTGAAATCAATCCACCTGCTCCAACTGTTGGTCCTGCTGGTGTGAAAGTATAAGTTAACGTTCCGTCGTAATTTGTAATTGTACTAAATCCATCCGCCGAACACGTTGGTGGTGTAGCTGTAATTGTTGGAACTGCTGGTGTAGGTAAAATTGAATTTACACTGAAAGATGCTGAATCAACTGAAGAACAACTTCCGTTACCTGCTGAAACCACATAACCTGTTCCAAATGTCATTCCTGAAACCAATCCTCCTGCTCCAACTGTTGGTCCTGCCGGAGTGAAAGTATAAGTTAACGTTCCATCGTAATTTGTAATTGTTGCAAATCCATCTGCTAAACACGTTGGTGCTGTTACTGAAATTGTTGGTACAACAGGAACAGACAAAGTTGCTACATTAGTAAACGGACTTGATGCTAATGATGTACATGTAGCATTTCCTGCAGTTAATGTGTAAGAAGTACCTAAGGTCATTCCTGATATTAAACCTGACGCATCAATTGTAGGACCAACTGGTGAGAAAGTATAAGTTAACGTTCCATCATAATTAGTAACAGTACTAAATCCATCCGCTGAACACGTTGGTGGTGTAGTTGTAATAGTTGGAACTGCTGGTGTAGGTGAAATAGTAACTGTAGCAGTATTTGTTAAGTTAGTATCACAAATTCCTAATACAATTTCACTTAAAGTTATTGTTATATCAACAGTTGCACCTGGAACAGTAACTGTACCATCACCAGACGTATCTAATGTTACAAATTGAATCGGATTTCCATTTATACTATAAAAAACATCAGCTCCTGCGGTACCTGACAATGTAAATATAGCATTAGCCCCAGCACAAATTGGTCCATTAGCTGTTAATGAAGTAAAACTTGGATTTGAATTTATTGTAATGGTACCATTTAAAATTAAATTTGGTGAACATCCATCAGTTTCAACTTCATAACCAAAAGTACCTGTTTGAGTTGGAATTCCGCTAATTGTTAAAACATCTCCACTGTAAACAGCACTTAATCCTGTAGGCAAATCTCTAACGATTACATTAGTAGCATCTCCTGCCGTTTCATAAGTAATGTTAACAATAGGATCACCAAAACAAATAGTCTGATTTGCAGTTGATGGCGCAGAGGTTAAATCAATATCACAAGCTGGCACAACACAATCAACAAACAAATCGAAAGTTGTTAGTTCTTGACATGGACCTGCAGATATAACAACTATAATTGTAGTATCATCATTAGTAGTGTAATTTGCTGGATCAGTAATTACATTACCTGTAACACCATCAGTAAATTCGAAAGTAAAACTTGCAGGGTCGCTTGGCGCTACCAAATCGTCTAAATAATCATTCAAATTAAATATTGGATCACACTCACCCGCTGGACTTGAGAAAGGGCCAATATTATTATAATTAATTGCACCAATAAGACTTACTTCAACATCATCAGTAGCAATATCAGAACAACCTGGCCTTGTAACGCTTACCGTCCATGTTCCGCTCTGACTAACTGAAGTTGTATTTGTAGTTGTTGTATATTGAAAAACACCATTTAAATACCAAGAGTATACTGGAGAACCAGGTGTTGTTGGTGCTTGTAAAAAGTTAGCTGTTAAAGTAACACTAGTTGCTGAACCACACAAAATTCTGTCTGGCCCTAAAGTAACACCACAAACAATTTCACATGAAATCTGACCCGAAGAAGGCGTTTCATTAATTTGATTTATCGTATAAGTACCTTGTTGACCATTAAAGTTTGTAACTAACAACAAATAAACTTCGCCTGCAACCGCATTAGGAATATGTACTGTCTCATCAAATGTCCCTGAATAACTTGCATCAACAAGATTACATGGTCCTGTATATGTTGACCCTGGAAATCCAGATAAATTATTACATATACTAGACATATTATTATTAGGAAATGGTCCCCACAAAGCAAAGTCAACGTCAATACCAGTTCCAGAATTATTAAATTGCTGTAAATTCAATTCGATTGGACCTGACTGACCAATTTGAAATGTAAACCAAGCAGGACGAGGAGTTGACCCTAAAGATCCATTATTCCCATGACTTCCACTCCCTCCACATCCAGTTATAGGTCCATAACCCGTTTGGTTACCTCCAGGAGTACCAGTGTATGTATTATTATAAGGACCTCCTTGCCCAGAACACATTGCAGAAGCTGAAGCACAATCAGGTGATTGAGCAAAAGTAAAACTTACACTAAACAGTAAAAATAAAAGTAGTAATTTCTTCATCTTTCTTTATTTTAAAAATGAAAAATAAGACCAATCAGAAACTTGTTTTTCTCTATTTTCGGTAACAACAACTCTCCATTTAAAACATTTAGCCATTTGATCTAAATGAATTAGTTGATGACTTCCTTTAGTTGAAAAGTTATCTTTGTTTAATACAGAAAACTGTGATTTAAAATCAGAAGCGTTTACTCCATTAAAACAATCATAAATAGTAACAACTTCAATTGAAACTTGTTTACCTTTTAGATCAATTGTTGAAAAATCCCATGAGATTTTAGCATTATTGATGTAATCAAATTTTGCATCTTCAACTTTTTCCACCGTTACTCCTTTTAAAAAAGGAGAATTAGTATTCAATTTCGTTTGAGAAAATCCCACTTGAAACAAAATAAAAATACTAAATAGTAAAATTTTTTTCATTTTTATAGTTTGATAATTAGTTTATAGAACCACAAATTTAACAAAAATTTAAACTTACTTACTTTTTTTTCAATAATTAACATTTAAAAATATTTTTTAAAGTTTATTATTTATCTTTGCATCACTTTTAAAATTGCTATTAAAACTAATTGGTAAGATGATACAAAACGAGGATTTTCAAGACGAAATAGGAAACGATCATATTGCAACAAGTGCACAAACTCCATTACGTGAAGATGCATTTGCTATTTCTGACGATGAAAAAATTGAGTTGATTAAAAAAGATGTTGAACATATTTTAAACACATTAGGTTTAGATTTAACAGACGACAGTTTAAAAGGCACACCAAATCGTGTGGCTAAAATGTTTGTTAAAGAAATCTTTGGAGGTTTAAATCCAAACAAAAAGCCGGGTTCTTCTACATTTGACAATAAATATAAGTATGGTGAAATGTTAGTTGAAAAAAACATTGTGGTTTATTCAACTTGTGAACATCACTTACTTCCTATTGTAGGTCGTGCTCATGTAGCTTACATTTCTAATGGAACCGTAGTTGGTTTATCTAAAATGAATCGAATTGTTGATTACTACGCTAAAAGACCACAAGTTCAAGAACGTTTAACAATTCAAATTGTTCAAGAGTTACAAAAGGTTTTAGGAACTGATGATGTAGCTTGTGTGATTGATGCGAAACACTTATGTGTAAACTCTAGAGGTATTCGCGATATTGAAAGTAGTACAGTTACTGCTGAATTTGGCGGAAAATTCAAAGAAGATAAAGTAAGAAGAGAGTTTTTGGATTATATTAAGTTGGATACGCAGTTTTAAGTTGAGAGTTGGGAGTCTTTGCTAAACTTTGTTTAGAAGTTACCTAAGGTTAGGAGATTCCTTGCAAGCTCGGAATGACAAAACCTGAAACTTGAAACCTGAAACTAAAAACCAACAAAAGCAATCTGTTAACTGAGACTGTCAACTGAAAACTAAAAACTAGCCCTGATAGCAATGAAAAGCCCACAGCAATAAAAATATAGTTTTTGTTGTTTTAAAAATGCGACCTAAGAAGCACTTTTTAAAACATAGAAAAACAGATTTTTATGCGAGGACTTGAAATGAATAGCAGGAATAGCTTCAAAAAAAATATCAAAATGGAATTACATAAAAATCAAACGTTAAAAATATACAACACGCTTTCGGGCGAGAAAGAAACCTTTACCCCTATTCATGAAGGAAATATTGGTATGTATGTTTGCGGTCCTACGGTTTACAGCAATGTGCACTTAGGAAACGTGCGTACGTTTATGAGTTTTGATGTGATTTTTAGATATTTATTACATTTAGATTACAAAGTTAGATACGTTAGAAACATTACCGATGCCGGGCATTTAACCGATGACGGCGATGTAGATAACGACCGTTTTGTGAAACAATCACGCTTGGAGAAATTAGAACCTATGGAAATCGTACAGAAATATACGGTGGATTTTCACAAGGTTTTGGATACATTTAATTTTCTTCCACCAACGATTGAACCTACTGCAACGGGACATATATTAGAGCAAATTGAGTTAACTCAAAAATTAATTGATACTGGATTTGCTTACGAAAGCAATGGCTCAGTTTATTTTGATGTGTTTGCTTACAACCAAAAAGGAATGAATTATGGCGAATTGAGTAACCGTAACATCGAAGAACTTTTTGCAAATACGCGCGATTTAGACGGACAAAACGAAAAGAAAAATCCACAAGATTTTGCACTTTGGAAAAATGCTTCTCCGGCTCACATTATGCGTTGGAACTCGCCTTGGGGTGAAGGTTTTCCAGGTTGGCATTTAGAGTGTACGGCGATGAGTACAAAATACTTGGGCGAAACATTTGATATTCATGGTGGTGGAATGGATTTGAAATTCCCGCATCATGAGTGTGAAGTGGCACAAGGAAAAGCTTGTAATGGTCATTCGCCAGTGAATTTTTGGATGCACACCAATATGTTAACCATGAACGGTTTACGCATGAGTAAATCGACAGGAAATTATATTCTTCCGATGGAATTGGTTACGGGTGAAAATACTTTTTTTGAAAAACCATTTGCACCAAATATTGTACGTTTTTGTTTCTTACAAGCGCATTACAGAAGTGTTTTAGACATTTCAAACGATGCGATGTTAGCTAGTGAAAAAGGATATTCTCGTTTAATGGAATCGTACAAGTTAATTCCGATGTTGAAAGCAAGCAACAGTTCTACTTTAGATATTGCAAGTTGGAAACAAAGTTGTTATGATGCAATGAATGACGATTTTAACACACCTATTTTAATTGCACAATTATTTGAAGGCGCGCGTTACATTAATTTGGTAAACGACGGAAAGGAATCGTTAACAGCAGAAGATATTCAACTATTAGAAAATACAATTTCAAATTTCTTATTTGATGTGTTAGGAATTAGCAACGAAGCTTCAGGAAATTCAAATACCACTGAAAAATTAAGTGGTGTTGTTGAAATGTTAATTGGAATGCGAAACGAAGCCAGAGCAAACAAAAACTTTGCTTTATCGGATCAAATTCGTGACCAATTATTAGCTTTAGGCATTCAATTAAAAGACGGAAAAGAAGGAACTAGTTTTACTTTTTAACAATACAAAGAATCTCAATTGAGGTTCTTTTTTTTAATCAATACTATGTGTAGCCAACACCAATCGAAATATCCAAAAACACTAAAACAATGGTTTGTTTATCCGTTTGTTTTATTAGTGCGATTTTATCAGGTTGGTATCTCTCCTTTTACACCGGCTACTTGTCGATTTGAACCTACGTGTTCTACATATACCATTCAAGCTTTGCAAAAACATGGTTTGTTTAAAGGCGGTTGGTTGGCTTTGAAACGTATTTTTAGTTGTCATCCTTGGGGAAGAAGCGGTTATGATCCTGTTCCTTGATTTATTTCACAGAGATTCACGGAGTTTTTTTTTATTTTGATTGTGTTGAATCGAGATACGCGGAGCATTTGGCTCTTCTGATTTTTAAAATTATTTAAATTTCTTTAATCTGTGTTCCTGATTATTTGTTTCAGGTTTCAGGTTTGAAGTTGATTTTTGAAATTGACATTCCTCTTGAAAAAATTTCTTATCGGAATTTTAACAAGTTTCCCAATAATAATATTTATTTTTACGCTTTAATCAGAAACAAAAATTATGATTCACGCACTCAATATGGTTTGGAATCCTGCAGAAGGGATTGATTTAGGATTTTTCATGTTACGTTTTTATAGTCTTTCTTGGGTATTGGCTTTTGGATTAGGTTGGTATGTTATGAAACCTATTTTTTTAAGAGAAAACGAATCGATAGAATCTTTAGACAAGTTATTTGTTTACACTTTGGTAGCTACAATGTTAGGCGCAAGATTAGGACACGTGATTTTTTATCAATCAGAATTATTTCATCAAGACCCATTGAGTATTTTATTGCCAATTAGTACAAAACCTACTCTTCATTTCACAGGTTTTGCTGGATTAGCGAGTCATGGTGCGGCAATCGGAATCATTATTACCATGTTTTACATTCAAAGAAGAGTTATCAAACGTTCGTTTTTATGGATTTTAGATAGAATTGTAATTCCTGTTTCATTGGGTGCTATTTTTATTCGTTTAGGTAACTTCATGAACTCTGAAATTGTAGGAACAGAAACAACTTCTTCTTTCGGAATTAAATTCTTAAGAGATAAATACAGTACTAATGATGCCATGCAGATTACTCAAATTGGAGATAAGAATGAAGCTTATAATGCAATAGTCACAAATCCTCAATTTGCAGAATATTTAGCAGCAGTAACTCCAAAGCATCCTGCACAATTATACGAAGCTATTTGCTATGTTTTTGTTTTCGCCATATTGATGTTCTTATATTGGAAAACTGAAGCTAGAAACAAAGCCGGTTATTTATTTGGTTTGTTTTTAATCTTACTTTGGTCGGTACGTTTTGTAGTGGAATTTGTTAAAGAAAGTCAAGGTGGATTTGAGCAATATCCAATATTTAATGCGCTTTCAACGGGACAATGGTTGAGTATTCCATTTATCCTTATTGGATTTTACTTTGTATGGAAGGCAAAAGAAGTCAAAGAGAATTAATTTATTAAAACATACAAAAAAGGCGGTTAGAAATCCTAACCGCCTTTTTTTATTTTTGTTTTTCAACTACAATTCCAACTCCAAGAACATTCGGTAAATAAGGCCCAGTAAATTTACTTTTAACTGCAACTTTATATTTACCTTTTTCTAGATTTTGAAATGTTTTTATGGTTTGAAACACATCGCAAATATCACCTGTACAATCACCAATATCTTTTCCTGACTCATCAATTAATTTCATAGCAACAGGCAGTACTTCCGACTTACCGTCAGGAGATGTAATTTCAACTTCTAAAGGCACTTCTTTAAATTGAAACCCACTGATATGACCAAAATGTAATTTCAAGTCACAAACGGCTTCCGATTGCGTATTTTCGAATTCAAATACTCTAACATCAGTTGCATCCCAACGATTATTATCAAAACTGGAATCAAAATCATCATGAATTTTACTCTTATTACATGACAAGAACGTAAACAATAAAGTAATCAGAACAAATTTAGCTTTCATAGGTTTCAAATTTAGAAATATAAATATATAAAAAAAGTCCTGATATGCATCAGGACTTTTCTATATAATATAGACTAATTACTTAGTCTTCTTTTTTGAATTCAGCCATTTTACGACCTTCTTTTTCACCAATTGTATCTTGCATCACTGGAGTTGCAATAAATAAAGATGAATAAGTTCCTACTAAGATACCTACTAAGATAGCAAATACGAAACCTCTAATAGTTTCACCTCCAAAAATGAAGATAGCCACTAATACTACTAATGTTGTAGCAGAAGTATTGATTGTTCTACTTAATGTAGTATTTAATGCTTTATTTACTAATCCTTTGAAATCTGGAGATGAATTGTAATCTAAGTATTCACGTACTCTATCAAATACAATTACCGTATCATTCAACGAGTATCCAATTACCGTTAAGATTGCTGCAATAAATGCTTGGTCAATCTCCATGTTGAAAGGTAAAATTGTATAGAAGAATGAGAAGATACCCAATACGATTATCGTATCGTGTGCAACCGCAATTACAGCTGAGAAACCAAACTGCCATTTACGGAAACTAATCATTAAGTAAACGAATACCACAAATAACGAACCTAAAACTGCCCATAAAGAGTTTGTCTTAATATCTTTAGAAATAGTTCCTGTTACTTTAGCAGAAGACAAAATACCAATTTTTTTACCTTCATATAAGTTAGCAAACTTATCATAAGTTAAATCAGCTGGTAAATATTTCTTTAAACCTTCATATAATTTTTGGTTTACTTCTTTATCTACTCCTTCACCTTCTTCGTCAACTTTATATTTAGTAGTAATTTTTAACTGATCGTTTCCACCATAAACTTTTGCTTCAGCACTTCCAAAAACAGCTACTAAATCAGCCGTTACTTCTGGAGCAGAAACAGCTTTATCAAAACGTACTTGATATGTTCTACCTCCAACAAAATCCACACCTTGATTTAATCCTTTTGTTGCTAAAGAGAAAATACTCAATGCTACTAAAATACCTGAAACTACATAAGCAATTTTCTTCTTACCTAAGAAATCGATATTTAAATCTTTAAACCAAGTTTTAGTTAATGAAGTTGAATAAGCTAATTTTTCATTTCTGCTTAAACTCCAATCTAAGAACATTCTTGTTACAAAAACTGCAGTAATTACAGAAGTAAAAATACCAATTAATAACGTTGTAGCAAAACCTTGAATTGGTCCAGTACCAAATACTAATAAGATGATAGCCGTAATTGCTGTGGTAACGTTAGCATCAATGATAGATGACATCGCACCTTTCCAAGTAAAAGCGTAATCTGTAGCTTCTTGTACCGATTTACCATTATCTAATTCTTCTTTAGCTCTTTCAAAAATGATTACGTTAGCATCTACCGCCATACCTATCGTTAATACGATACCTGCAATACCTGGTAATGTTAATACAGCACCAAAACTTGCTAATGTTCCAAAAATGAATAAGATGTTTACTAATAACGCTAAGTTAGCATAGAAACCAGTTTTACCATAGTAAACTACCATCCATAATAATACTAATGAGAAACCAATAACGAATGACAACATACCATTATCGATAGCTTCTTGTCCTAATGATGGACCTACAACTTCAGATTGAACAATCTCTGCAGCAGCTGGTAATTTACCTGCTCTTAGAATGTTTGCTAAGTCTTTTGTTTCTTCAATTGTGAAGTTTCCAGAAATTTCTGATTGACCTCCTGTAATTGCTCCTTTACTTACACCAGGTGCAGAGTAAACGATATTATCTAATACAATTGCAATTGCATTTCCTTGTTGTGAAACTGCTCCTGTAATTTGCTCCCATTTTCTAGCACCATTTCCATTCATTTGCATAGAAACAGCTGGTTTACCTAATTGATCAAAAGTATCTCTTGCATCAACAATTACACCACCACTTAAAGGAGCTACATTATCTCTTGTTCCTTTTAATGCATATAAATCTGTAACATCTGGAGTTTTAGCATTTGTTTTACCCCAAGCAAATCTAACATTTGATAAATTAGCTGGTAATAAAGCTTTAATGTCAGCTCTTTTTAAGTAAGCATTAATAGTTGCTGTATCTTTAGTTGCGAAAGTTCCAATGAAAGGTGAACCCTGCATCCCTGGAGCAACCATTTTACCTAAGAACGGACTATTAGCTGCAGCAGTTGTGTCAGCTTTGTCTGTTAATAAAGAATCGATTCCTGAAGTTTTTACAGGTGCTGCTTTAACAGCAACTTCTGTTTTCTTTAATGCCTCTTCAACAGACATTAAATATTGACCTACTTCTTCGATTTTATAAGTTTCCCAAAACTCTAATTGAGCTGTACTTTGTAATAATTTCTTAATACGATCTACATCCTTAGCTCCTGGTAATTCTACCAAAATTCTACCAGAATTTCCTAATAATTGAATATTAGGTTGAGTAACTCCAAATTTATCAATACGCTCTCTTAATACTTTGAAAGCACTTTCTACTGATTCTTGAACTTTTTGTTTGATGATTGGCTCTACTTGTTTGTTAGTCATATCAAACTTAATAACTTCATCTAAGTTTCTGTTTCCAAAAACATCAGCAGCGGCTAATTTTACATCAGCAGCATTAGCAGCATCAAAGAAAGCATCAATATAATCTTGATTTCCTTGTTGGTTTGCCTTTGCATCAGCCAATGCTTTGTTAAAAGCTGGATTCTTTGAATCATTAGCCAATCCTTTCAAAACATCTTTAACCGAAATTTGAAGAATAACGTTTAATCCTCCTTCTAAGTCAAGACCTTTGTTGATTTGGTTATTAGTAACTTCTTTGTAAGTATGCCCTAAGTATACTTTTTCTTTACCGATAGAATCTAAATAGCGTAATTCTTTAGCTGTATCTCCTTTTGCAAAAGCTTTTGCATCAGAAACAATACTATTCGCTACGAAAGTAAAAGAAAGCTGGTATACACATACCAAAGCAAAGATAATTGCGAAAAATTTAATAAGTCCTCTATTCTGCATTATTCTAAAATTTATTTATTCTATTTTATAAAAACGGACAAATATATAATTTACAATAGGATTTAGCAATTTTATTTTCGATTAAAGCAACCTTTTTACCTAAGTTTCACTACAAAAACACATTATTCCTTAAAAATGAAACACTTGCACCTAAAAAAAGTATTTCACAATACGAAAAATATTGTTGAAAACTCCAAATTTCAGAACCAAAAGATATTTTTAAATACCCTATCAAAAATAGTAATAACAAAAAAAAACTGCCAATTTCTTGACAGTTTTTCAATTTTATTTTGATGTAAAATTACAATACTGATTTCAAATCGGCGTTCATGTTACGAACTGCATCTGCACTCTTAGCAAACAATGCTTTTTCTGCATCATTTAATTGTACGTCAACGATTTTCTCAACACCGTTTTTACCAATGATACATGGAACTCCCATACAAATATCTTCTTGTCCGTACTCACCTTCTAAGAATACTGAACATGGAATCATACGTTTTTGATCGTTTAAGATACTGTCCACTAAATACGCCACAGAAGCTCCTGGTGCATACCAAGCTGAAGTCCCTAATAAACCTGTTAAAGTAGCACCACCTACCATAGTATCAGCTGCAACTTTGTCTAACTCAGCTTGAGATAAGAAATTAGAAACTGGAACACCATTATAAGAAGCTAAACGCGTTAATGGAATCATAGTAGTATCACCGTGACCTCCAATTACCATTCCTTGAACATCATTAGCTGGTTTATCTAATGCTTTTGATAAGAAATATTTGAAACGTGAGCTATCTAAAGCACCTCCCATTCCAATTACTCTATGCTTAGGTAATCCTGTTGCTTTTAATGTTAAATATGTCATAGTATCCATTGGATTTGACACTACTACAATAATTGCGTTTGGCGAATGAGTTAATACGTTATCAGCTACTGATTTAACGATTCCTGCATTAATTCCGATTAATTCTTCACGAGTCATTCCAGGTTTTCTTGGAATACCTGATGTAATAACTACTACATCACTTCCAGCAGTTTTTGAATAATCTCCTGTTGTTCCGCTTAATTGTGTGTTGAATACAGTTGTTGTAGCACATTGCATAATATCCATCGCTTTACCTTCAGCAAAACCTTCTTTGATGTCTACTAATACTACTTCGCTTGCGATTCCTCTGTACGAAATAACATCTGCACATGTTGCACCTACGTTACCCGCACCTACTATTGTTACTTTCATTTTGTTGTGTATATTAAAATTGTTAAATTAAAATTGATATTGAACTCCAATATTTCCGTTGACAAATTTACCAAAAGCAATTGAACTTTGCAGATAAAATTTGCTTATTTGAAATCTACCCGAAATTTCTCCTAAAACATTAGTTTTATCCTTTGCTATTCGCTTTAAAAGATCATTAATTACATTTTGTACTGGAAATATTTCCTCAATAGAACCTTTATCGCCACTTACCACATATTCAAACGAACTATGATTTACAATAAAATTCCCTATTAATTCAAAACGTTTAAATTCTTTAGAAGCACTCAATTGAAAATGATAAGTATCCACCAAACCATTCAAATTGTTAATTCCTAAATTTCCGTAAGCAGTATTAATATCCAAAAAATCAAAACTAATATCTTCTTTTGAATAGATAGCTGCCGCCGCAAAATGGATGTTTTTAGCTTCTACTTTTGGAAAATATTGACTAAAATTATGTTTTAATCCAAAGCCATAAACTTGGTAATCACCTCTCTTTAACTTAGTTTTAGTTGAATATCGAGCGATAAATTCAAATCCGTAAGGTAATTCTATACCTCCTTGTAAATAAGGATAAATCACCGTTTCTTGATTAATTCCTTCGGGAGTTTTGAAACGAACCTGTTCTCCTCCTAATTCACCAACCAAATAAACCTGATTATCATTTCCTAAAGCCGTTGGAACTGTAGCCGAAGTTGCACCTTCAATCTCGAAAAACTGAAAATCAGAATTTTGAATTTGAAAGCTTCTATCTGCTTTAGGAACTAAAAAAATATTGGTGTGTAAACCCAAATTTACATCCCATTTTTTTCGTTTCTTAGGCGACATCACCCAAGCTGCAGAAGCTTGATAAACCGCCGCATCCGTAGCAGGAACTATATACTGCTCTGAATACAAAAGGGCATCTGAAAGCAGATACCCTATTTGTTCTAAATCTGTAGCCGATTGTCCCTTAACTTTTTGTGTAAAAAAGAAAGCAGCAAACAATCCTATTATTATTCCCGATTTACGCATCAATTTTTGCGTAAGCAGCGTTTTTCTCGATAAATTCTCTACGAGGTGGTACTTCATCACCCATTAACATAGAGAAAACTCTATCAGCTTCTGTTAAACTATCAATTGTAACTTGGCGTAAAGTTCTGTAATTTGGATTTAATGTTGTTTCCCATAATTGCTCAGCATTCATCTCTCCAAGACCTTTATAACGTTGAATTGCGGCACTTCCTCCCATTCTTTCGTTAGCTAAATCACGTTGATCATCGTTCCAAGCATATTCTTTTTTGTTTCCTTTTTTAACTAAATATAAAGGTGGTGTAGCAATATAAACGTGACCGCCTTCGATTAATTCTTTCATAAATCTGAAGAAGAATGTTAGAATTAATGTTGAAATGTGAGAACCATCGACATCGGCATCACACATGATTACTACTTTGTGGTAACGTAATTTAGAAAGGTTTAAAGCTTTACTATCTTCTTCTGTACCAATTGTAACACCTAAAGCAGTGAAAATATTACGAATTTCCTCGTTTTCAAAAACTTTGTGATGCATTGCTTTTTCAACATTCAAAATCTTACCACGTAAAGGTAAAATCGCTTGAAATGCTCTGTCACGACCTTGTTTTGCAGTTCCACCTGCCGAATCTCCCTCGACAAGGAAAATCTCACATCTTGCTGGATCTTGTTCTGAACAATCTGATAATTTACCTGGTAAACCTCCACCGCCCATAACGGTTTTACGTTGTACCATTTCACGCGCTTTCTTAGCTGCATGACGCGCTTGAGCTGCCAAAATTACTTTTTGAACAATAATTTTAGCATCGTTTGGATTTTCTTCCAAATAATTCTCAAGCATTTCTGCAACCGCTTGAGAAACTGGAGAAACTACTTCTCTATTTCCTAATTTGGTTTTCGTTTGACCTTCAAATTGTGGTTCTGCAACTTTTACCGAAATAATCGCTGTTAAACCTTCACGGAAGTCATCTCCAGAAATTTCGAATTTCAATTTATCTAATAATCCAGAAGCATCTGCATATTTTTTCAACGTACGCGTTAATCCCATACGGAAACCTTGTAAGTGCGTTCCTCCTTCATGCGTGTTGATATTATTTACATAAGAAAAAATATTTTCTGAATAACTTTCATTGTAAATTAAAGCAACCTCAACTGGAATTTCTCCTTTTTCATGCTCCATAGAAATTACATGACCAATGATTGGCACACGATTTCCATCTAAAAACTTAACAAACTCTTTTAAACCTTCTTTAGATTGAAAAGTTTCAACTGGAAACTCACCTTTTTCATCAGGATTTCTTTTATCTGTTAAAGTAATTTTGATTCCTTTATTTAAGAAAGAAAGTTCACGTAAACGAGAAGCTAATGTATCGTAAGAGTATTCTAAAGTCTGAGTAAAAATGGTAGCATCTGGTTTGAAAGTAACCATAGTACCTCTTTTTTCTGTAGTCCCAATTTGTTTAACTGGATATAATGCTTTTCCTCTTTCGTATTCTTGTTCGTAAATTTTACCTTCACGAAATACTGTTGCCTTTAAATGGTCAGAAAGTGCGTTAACACACGACACCCCAACCCCGTGCAAACCTCCAGATACCTTGTATGAATCTTTATCGAATTTACCTCCAGCACCAATTTTAGTCATTACAACCTCAAGCGCCGAAACACCTTCTTTTTTATGTAAATCAACTGGAATACCACGACCGTTATCTTCAACCGTAATGGAATTATCTTCATTAATTGCTACATAAATGGTATCACAATGTCCTGCTAAAGCCTCATCGATTGAGTTATCTACAACTTCATAAACTAAATGGTGTAATCCACGAACTCCAGTATCTCCAATATACATGGAAGGACGCATTCTTACATGCTCCATTCCTTCTAATGCCTGAATACTGTCGGCCGAATAACTACCTTTTTTATTTTCTTCACTCATAATATTTGTGCTAAATAAAGTATTTTTAATATCAACAAATATAGGTAATTAGATAAAAAGAAGAAATAAAAACCATTGCAACTCATGGTTAAGTTATTAACATTTGTTAATTTTAAACAAAAGTGTCTTAAATCGAATAAAAATCGCCTTATTTTCAATTTTTAACTGTTTTTTAATTTCCTCAAAATAGGAGAAATAAAAAAAACCTCTTTAAAACACAATTAAAGAGGTCTTTCAAAACAACAAACCTAATAAAAAATACTAAACCACTTCTTTTTCTACTGAAATCGACACATCCGCTTTCACATGAGCCGAATTAGCTCTTCCGCTTGGATCTTGGTTTTCTTGCCATTTTGGAATCCATTTGCGAACCGTTTGTGCCGCACTATCTTGTGGAAAATGCTTTTGAAATATTCTTCTGTAATAGAACGCTTCTTTTGTAACTGGTGTATTGTACGGAAATAACACTTTTGCTTTTTCAAATTCTTCATCTGTTACTTGACTTGAACAATACTCGATTAAAGTATCAATCCAGTTGTAACCTACGCCATCAGAAAACTGCTCTTTCTGTCTCCATAAAATCTCTTCGGGTAAAAAGGGTTTTTCGGGTGTATCGAATGCTTTTCTTAAAATATATTTTTCAATTCCGTCGTAAGTTTTTGGCATTTTTTCTTCGGGTTGAATTTTAATCGCTAAATCCAAAAATGCTTTATCCAAAAACGGAACTCTTGCTTCTAATCCGTGCGCCATTGTGGATTTATCAGCACGAAGTAAATCGGCTGTAAATAACTTTTGAACGCGTTCGATTGTTTCTTTTTGAAAATCCAATACAGATGGCGCATTTCTAAAGTACAAATAGCCTCCGAAAATTTCATCCGCTCCTTCACCTGATAATACCATTTTGATTCCTTTTTCAGTAATTGCTTTCGATAAGAAATACATTGGTGTACTCGCACGAATTGACGTTACATCATACGTTTCCAAATGCCAAATCAACTTATCTAAAATTTCGATTCCTTGTTCGACTGTGAAATGAATTTCGTGATGTGTTGTTCCAATGAAATCTGCTACTTTTTTTGCAGCAATTAAATCGGGTGCCGAAGCATCTAATCCGATAGAAAACGAATGCAATTCTTGCCCGCTTCCTTCTAACAATCTTGACGTAATTGACGCTATTAAAGAAGAATCCAATCCACCAGAAAGCAATACTCCGAAAGGCACATCGCACATTAAACGTTTTTCAACTGCTTGGGTTAATGTTTTGTTTAACCCTTGTAAATCTAGTTTTTCAACAGCTTTTTCGTGTGCTTCCCATTCTGGTTTGTAGTATTTTACGAAACCTGTTTTTTCAGTGTAATAATGTCCTGGAGGAAAAGTTGAAAATGACTTACATTGGTCGGTAATCGCTTTCATTTCAGACGCAAAATACAAACGACCTCTTTCGTCCATTCCGTAATACAAAGGCTTTACTCCAAGTGGGTCGCGAGCTACGATATAATCATCTCCATCGATAACAACTAATGCGAAAATCCCATCCAACATATCACAGAAATCGTAACCAAATTCTTCATACAAATGCACAATAACTTCAGAATCTGATGTCGTTCTAAACGTGTGATGTTTTAAAATGGTTTCTCTTAATTTTTTGTGATTGTATATTTCGCCATTATGCACCATCCAAGCGGAATTGGTTCCTTGAATCGGTTGTTTTCCTGTGTGTAAATCGACAATTGACAAACGTTCGTGTGCCAAAATATGTCCTTTCTCAGTAACATGAATATCACTTTCATCTGGACCACGATGACTCATTCTTTTAGACAATTGCTTCACTAAAGCTTCTTCTTTTCCTTTTCCTATAATGGCTAATATTCCGCACATAACTTTTTTAGTTTAATCGTTGAAATGTTTAATTATTTAAATGAAAGAATTAATTCACTTAATTTGATGAAGCAAAATTGAATATATAAGTTTAAATAATAAACCTTAAAATTAATTTTAGTTATAATTTTAAACTAAAAATTGATTTTTTAATTAAATCATAAACTTTAAAAGTCGCTTTGAGTTTGTTTTAGTTACAAATCATAAAAAAACCACTCGAGTGAGTGGCTTCTGTATTATTGAATTGTTTTTATTTGAAATCGATTGGTGTTTATTGCAATGACATCTCCGACACTTTTTCCCAATAGCTGACTTCCTAATGGCGATTGTGGAGAAACGGCAATAATCATTTTATTTTCGAGTTGGATTTTTGGCAAAGCGGTGCTGACGTAAAATAACATTTCATTAGTGTGAACCAAACTTCCCAGAGCAACTTTGGTGTGAATTGCATCCGCATCAATTTTATCCACAACGTTTTTTTGAGCAATGATTTCAGCTAACTTTTGATTGAGTTTTTCTTGTTCCAAATGCATCATTGACAAAGCCGTTTCGTGCTTATCACCAGCCGAACCTTTCGCATCGTTTTGCGCATCTTGAGCCAAATCGGAAATCATAAAACGTAATTCGTTTATTTTCTCTGATAATAGATTTTGATAATGGGATTTTATTTTTTTTTTGAATGTCATTGGTTTAACCGCTAAGGACGCTAAGAAGGCGCTAAGAACGCAAGGATTATTATTATTTTTCTTCTATTCTTTCCAATTTAATTAACTTACTTTCATTATTTATAAAAGTAATAGTATCCGATGTATAATTTTCTTTTGAAAAAATAAGAGTCATTTCTTTATCACCAAAAGCTAATCCTGATATTTCATGAAATTGAAAATATCCTTGATTATCGGAAAATCCTAAAGCATCAAACTTATTAATTTCTTTTATCTGAACATTAGTTATTGGTTTATGAGTTTCGGAATCAACAATTATTCCATCAACAGCTTGAAACCCATCACAAGAAACAAAAAGAAAAAATGAAGCCGAAAGAATTAAAAATTTAAAATACATTTTCATTGTTTATGATAGTTTAACCACAATGAGCACAAAGATGTCACTAAGCGCACAAAAAACCTTAGTGAACCTTGTGTAAACCTTAGTGAACTTTGTGGTTACATATTTTAGAAATCGAATTTGTAATTAGCACCTAACAACACCTGAATTCCTTGTACTGGGAAATTTGCCCAGCGTTTGTATTGTTGATTGGCTAAGTTGTTTCCTTTTAAGAAAGCGGTCAATCTAGCGTTGTATTTATAGCCTACGTGCGCATTCAAATCGAAATAGCTATCTAAAGTTACTTCGGTTGTAGTGAAAGTTCCTGGATTAATCGTTAAATCATCTTGAACAGAAATTAAATCTTTTCTTTCACCCACAAAAAATACATTTGCACCTGCGTACCATTTTTCGTTGATATCAAAATCTATGGTTGAACCAATTTTTAACTGTGGTAAATTCCATGCTTCCGCTTGAGTGTCAGTTGAATAATTATTGTAGGTTCCGTTGATTCCGAAAGTTACGTTTTTAGAAAAATCGGCTTTCAATTCTCCGAAAACACTTAATGTGTTCAAATCATCATACACAACTCCGAATGAATTCCCGTAAGCATAACCATTTGTATTTCCGTAAGCTGGATTGAATTCGTTACTTACAAACAAAGCTCTATCTGCCTGATTTTTATTTGAAATTCTAACATTGAATGCCACTGAATTCGCTAATTTTCCTTTCATCCCAACATATAAATCATACTTATTATCGGTAGGTGCAATGAACATTGTTGGAGAAACAAACGGATTTTGATCTACGAAATCTGCATACGAATTTTGCTCTAAATCTCCTTCTGCTCCGGCGTAAGCTACTAAAATATCTCCTACTAATTTGTATGACGCTTTAATGTTTGGATAAACGAAGATTTTTCCATCACTTTCTCCATTGATTTTTGCTGTTGCATAATAAACTCCAGCTCCGATTTGAACTGATAAATCATCTTGTTGATATAAAATACTTGGTCTTGTTCCTGCGATGATTGTGCTGTATTTTAACTCAGAGTCAACATCATACATTCTGTCAAAACTTCCACCTACATAATCCACAACGAAATCTGCTTTTACTTTTTGACTCATCACATCAAAATCGAAATTAGGCTTGATGAAGAAACGATTTTCTCCCGAATCCAATCCATCTGAAAAACGTTTGAATTGCATACTCGCATCATTAAAAATTCCATCTTTGAAACTCATTTTTCCACCAAGAGCAATCGTATTATACGTTTGTTTTGAATCGATTCCAGCAATTGTAGCGTCATCGAAGAAAATCGTTTCTGTTGGTAAACCGTACCAGTTGTAAATTTGGTTTTTCACACCTAAATCAACGTTCCAACTCATATCGCGTTCACGAACTCCGTACGTAACATCTAAACTGGTGTTGTAGAATTTATCATCTAAAACCAAATCTTTAATTCCGCCTTGAGATGATAAATGACGTAACATTCCACCTACATAATTGCTTCGGCTTAAATTTTGTGTAATGAATAATTCCGCATTGATAGTTGGATAATTTCCAAAACCTAAAGTTGCGTAATTGTTGTATAATTTTTCTTTTTCGGTTTTATCTACTCCAGCTGCTTTTCCTTTTGCTGGCGTAAATGTTGATGCTACCGGAAACGAAAAAATATTGTATTGAATTGGTTCCTTTTTTTGCTCTTCTTCATCTTCTAAAACAGGCGTTTCTTTTACTTTGAAAGCATCTGAAATAGTTGGAGTGTATGGTTTTACAATGTTTACCACTTCCGAACCAATGTTTTCATCTTTTACTTGGGCAAAAGAAAATTGAATTCCGAATACAACTAAAACTATGGTGATTATATTTAATTTCTTCATGTTCTATATTTTTAAATGAGATTTTGAAACAATCCCGAAACTTCGGGACAGTATGACAACTATCAAATTTTATTAGTTTGTGATTGATGAATTACGTTTTGCTTCTTCTCCTTTGATGAAATCCAATTCTTTTTGTGCTTCTTCGATTACATCTGTATATTCTTTGAAGTTTTCAATTACACTTTCTAAAATGTAAGTCGCTTGGAAACTATCTTTTAATCCGTAGAAGTTTTTCGCCATAATTACTAAACTCTTCGCTCCGTAATATTTATAACCTGAATAATCTTTTGCGATTTTTTGTACCACAACATTCGATGGTTCAAACTTGCCTTCTTTGTTTTTGAAATACGCATCGTAATACAAAGCTTCGGCAGCTAATTCGCCTTTAGCGATTTTTTGCAATTTAGCATACGCTTCTTTCGCTTTAGCTTCATCATTCGTTTTGATAGCCGAACGCGCTACGATAATTTGAGCATCACTTTTAATTCTGTCGTCGATTTTGTCGTTTTTCAACACTTTATCGGCATAGATAACGGCATTAGTAAAATCTTGTTTTTCGTAATACGATTTCATTAAATTAGATTGTGCATAAGTAATGTTTTGTGGAAAATCTGCTTCGGTTTCCAAACGTTTTAAAACAGGAATAGCACTATCATAATTTTTAGCTTTTAAATGCACTTGACACAAACGAGCTAAAGCTTGCTCTGTAAATTCGTTTCTTGGTTTTGAAACTACAAACTCATAATGTTTCACTGAATTTGCTTCTAAATTATCCGCAAAATACAATTGTGCTAAATAGAAATTCGCTTTTAAAGCATGAATTCCGTTTGGAAATTTGCTTACATAACTTGAGAATCCTGAAATCGCTTGTTTGTTATTGTTTTGCAAATATTGTTTTTCGGCAGATTCGTAAGTATCATTATCTAAATCAGCATCCGAAACTTCTACAAACGATAAAGTTTTTACCCAAGCTGCATATTCATCTACTTGACCTTTATCAACATAAATTAATCGTGCAGTTGAAACGGCTTCAATAGATTCTGGTGAATTTGGATATTCAGCTACTACTTTTTTGAACTTAGTAATTGCTAAATCTTCTTTGTTTCCGTTGTAATAAATTAATCCTTGTTTTAAAATCGCTTTTGCTACATACGAACTCGATTTGTATCCGTTGATTAATCTATCGTAAGTTGCAATTCCTTTATCGTTTTGGTTTTGATTTACGTAAGTATTTCCTAATTCATACAAAGCATCATCCGCATATTGCGAATTTGGAAACGTTTTTGAGAATTTCTCTAAATCTTCAATTTTACGATCAGGTTTGCTTACAAATCCATAGCTGATTCCTTTTTGGAACGCTGCATAATCCGCATCAACACTTTTCATATCGATAGCTTTGTTGTACGCATCCATAGCTGGCCAATATTTTGCTGCCATGAAATTACAATCTCCTAATCTCAAATACGCATCTGTCAAGCGAACTCTATCATCTTTAGCTGATTTTGTATAAGTGTCAAAATATTGAATCGCATTTTCATATTCTTTCAACTTGAAATACGAATACGCTAAGTTGTAATTGGCATTAGCAAACTCAGGCGTATTTGAAGCTTCAGCCGAATTTAAAAACTGTTTGAAACTCAATTTTGCTTCTTCAAATTGGTCTAAATTATATTCGGTTTCTGCTTTCCAAAAAGTTGCTCTTGCGGTGAATTTTGCATCTTTATTTTCGGCTAACGATTTTTTAAATAAGGCATAAGCCCCTTTGTAATCGCCATCGGTATACAATTCTAAACCTCTGTAAAACGTTACTTTTTGATACGCTAATTTGTTTTCTGGAGATTTATTTTTTTCCAATAAAACCAAAGCTTCTTTATAGTTTTTTGAAGTGATATACGAACTAATCAACAGCGTATTGATTTCCGACTTGTAAGGTGTATTAGGATATTTCGCCATGTAATCATTCATTACTTCTGGAACCGATTTGTATGGATTTCCGATTTCATAACTCAATTTCGCATAATTCAAATAGGCATCTTCTTGAATTTTCAAATCAAATTCCATTTCAGAAGCCGTTTTGAAAGCATTTAACGCTTGTTGCTTTTTATCGGTTTTTAAATAACTTTCTGCTAAATGATAATACGCATTTTGGGCAACACCATCATTTCCACCAATGATTTTATTGAATTGAGAAATGGCGTTTTCGTAATCTTTTTGTTGGTAATAGGTGTAACCTAATTGGTAGAAATCCGTGTTATTCCATTTTCCTTTTTTACCGTTATACGCTAGTAAATAAGGAAGCGCTTTGTCGTATTGTTTTAGGTTGAAATAACTTTCTCCAATGATTTTTGACAATTCACTTTTCTCTTCACCTTTTGATTTTGGCATTTGTTCTAAACCTAAATCGATTGCTTTTTGGAAATTCCCAAGCTTGAAATTCATATCCGCTTGGAAATACCCCATTTTCTCTTTGTATTTTTCTTGGTCAGAAACTTGATCAAAATATTGATTCGCGCTTTTGTAATCATCGGTTTCATAAGACATATAACCTAAATAGTACTTTGCCTGACTTCCAAAAGTCTTCGAATTTACTACTTGATTGAAATATTTCGTAGCTTCTTTTGTGTTTTTAGCTGTGAAATAAGCATATCCTTTTTGGAAATTATATTTTTCTCTATCGGCTTGCGACATATTATTTGAATCCGCTTTATCGAACCATTCTAATGATTTTGGATAATTTCCTTGATCAAAATAGTAATGTGCAACCTCAATATAGGCTTGATTTGTTTTCGTACTCGTTGGATAATCTTCTACAAAACTTTCAACCAAAACATCAGCTCCCATTTGATCCAAACGAATCGCGCAATTAGCAATATAGTAAGCGCAATCCGATTCTACTTCCATATTATCGGTTTTCGATTTTACCTTGTCGAATAGAATTTGGGCTGCTTGATATTGTTTGTCTTTGTACAATTCTACCGCGCGATTAAACTCGGTTAATTCGTGCGTGTAAACAGAAGATTGTTGGGCAAAAAGTGTTCCCGAAAAGAACACCACTAAAAAAGAAAGTTTTAAATACTTTATCATGTGATTCGTTATTTATAAGTTCCAAATATAAGGCTTATTGTAAGTATTAACGAAGGTTCTTAACATATTATTGTACAATTTTTGAACATAGTTTTTAACCAAACACAATAATTTTAATCGAAATTGGTTTAAAATTTTGATACAGAAGCATAAGTTATTACTTTTACATTTTAAAATCCAATTTATATATGTCGCAATCAGTTCTATCCTTAAAAAATGTAACCATTTATCAAGATAAAAATCCAGTTTTAACCGATGTAAATATCGAAGTAAAACATGGCGAATTTCTTTATTTGATTGGTAGAACAGGTTCGGGGAAAAGTAGTTTTTTAAAAACACTTTATGCTGATTTGGCTTTGACTGATGGCGAAGGAAGTATTGTCGATTACGACTTAACTACTTTAAAAGAAAGCGACATTCCTTATTTGAGAAGAAAATTAGGAGTTGTTTTTCAAGATTTCAAATTACTTTCAGACCGAAGCGTAAAAGAAAATCTTCTATTCGTTCTTAAAGCAACTGGCTGGACAGAAAAAGAAGAAATGGACGTTAAAATTGAAGAAGTTTTAGATAAAGTTGGAATGAAAGGTTTTGCTTCAAAAATGCCACATCAACTTTCTGGCGGAGAACAACAACGTGTTGGGATTGCAAGAGCCTTATTAAACGACCCAGAAATCATTTTAGCAGACGAACCAACAGGAAACCTTGACCCACAAACAAGTGTTGAAGTTATGGAAGTACTAAGAAAAATTAACGCAAACGGAAAAACCATTTTAATGGCGACTCACGATTATGCATTAGTTTTAAAATACCCTTCAAAAACACTAAAATTTGAAGGCGGAAAAATGTTTGAAGTAGTTCAAAGAACGGTGTAAATGTTATCGGTTTTAATAACGATATACCATTACAATCTTTTGCCTTTAGTAAAAGAAATTCATCAACAATGTCTTGATTTAGGTATCGATTTTGAAATTTTAACGCAAGACGATGCTTCCCATTCGATTTATAATGTTGAGAACGAAAAAATAAATTCACTTTCTAATTGTAGCTATGTTTCTCTTGAAAAAAACGTAGGCTATCGTGAAAACAAAAACATTTTAGTTAGCCAATCGAAATATGAAAATTTATTGATTTTAGATGGTGATTGTGTTTTGCCTTTTCCAAATTTCATAAAAAATTACATTGATCAAATTCCTGATTATGAAGTAGTTTATGGAGGAAGAATTCATGCTGAAAAAGCTCCTTCAAAACAACAATTACTTCGCTGGAAATATGGCAAATTCATGGAAGACCAAACAGTCGACCAGAGAAATAAAAATGAGTATCGAGCGACTTTGTTCAATAATACTTTGATAAAAAAATCGGTTTTTAATCGCATTAAATTTGATAGTTCTTTTAAAAAATATGGTCACGATGACACGCTTTTTTCTTTTGAACTTCAAAAAATGAATGCTAAAGTTAAACACATCAACAACCCTGTTCAGCATGATGATATTGACTCGAATTCTGTTTATGTTGAAAAAACAAAAAACTCGTTAGACAATTTATACTCACTTTATAAAAAACAACTTATTACAAAAGAATACAGCAAAATGGTAAGCTTAGTTTCTAAGTTAGATACTTTTAAAATCACGTATTTGTTAGCGGTTTTGTATTCGGTTTTTGGGAAATTTATTGAGAATCAACTTAAAGGAAATAATCCGTCTTTGTTTGTTTTTAATGTGTTTCGATTAACTTATTTTAGTAAAATTTACATTGGATGAAAATACTGATTATCAATAATTTTAATAGTGAAAATCGACTTGGAGGAGTTGAACACTATTTGCATGAATTGATTCAGTATGCCGAAAAAAATAATTCTATCTTCACTTTTAAATGGTTTGGAAAGGATAAAATAAAAACCAATTGGGTTGAGAAATTCTACCACAAAACCATTACGCAAGAAATTATTCAAGAAATAGAAAGTTTTCAACCTGATGTAATTCACTGTTTTAGTATTGGCGCACCTGTAACGCCGCATTTCATGGAATTTGCTGAATCTAAAGGAATTCCTATTGTGTTTTCTTTTCGCGATTATTATTACATCTGCCCGAAAAACTATATGCTGAATGATAAAAACGAAGTACTTCATAAACATGAAAGTGCTATAGAATGCATATTACATCATCAACCAAAACGAAATATTTTATTTGATACTTTGCTGTATTTAAAACAATCGCATCATAAAAGTATTATCAAAAAACATATTGATTATTTTTTAACGCCATCAGAAAATTTAACGCAATTTATTTCAAACCATTTTAAAAAAGAAGGAAAAACATTAGCAAATCCAATACTTATCAAACAAAACAAAAATTCTAATTCAGAAGGAAATTATATTTTGTTTGTTGGACGATTGGTTCCTGAAAAAGGGATTTTGACTTTATTAAAAGCATTTCAGAACATTTCCAAACAATTTCCAAACGAAAAATTATGGATTGTTGGCGATGGAAATCAAATAGTAGAACTTCAGAATTTTACAGAAAATAATAATCTACAAAACGTTTTATTTTTAGGAAACAAATCCCGTGAAGAATTACAAGAAATTTATGCTAACTGCAAATTTTCAGTAGTACCGAGTGAATATTTAGAAGCGTACGGCAATGTGATTTTAGAAAGTTTCGCTTTTGGAAAAACGGTAATTACAAGTGATTTAGTTGGAATTAAAAATGAAATTGAGCAAAATAATGTTGGGCTAACGTATTCCTTCAAAAATCAGAAAGCATTGGAAGAAAAAATGATGGAACTTCTTTCAAATTCAGGTTTAAAAAGCGAATTAGAAATCAACATCCCTAAGTATTTAGCAACCAAAACATTTGCAAAACATTTTGAAGATTTAGTAACTATTTACGAAGATTTACTTAGAGGAAATGGCTAAAAACTCATTAAAATCTCTAATATAATCTGCCTCTGAAAACACATCAGAAGCCACCACTAAACAAACAGCTCCTGAAGAAAAGTTTTTCAGTTCGCGCCAAATTCCATTGGTAATTAACAAGCCTTCAAAAGGTTTATTCAAAGTAACTGATTTTTCAACTTTTCCATCATTTATAATTACATCAAAACTACCTGATAATGCTATCAAAAACTCTTGTTGTTCTTTATGCGAATGACCACCGCGCTCTGCTCCTGCCGGAACATCGTACAAATAATAAACACGCTTAATTTCAAACGGCAAAACTTCCTTTTCGATAACGGATAAATTACCTCTTGGATCTTCTATTTTTGGTATTTTTATGATATTAATTTTCATTTTTTAAAATTTGTAACCACTGATTAACAATTACGCTTGAATGAAATTTTGCTACACTTGAAACCGCATTATTCTTACAATCTTGATATAAAATTTCGTCTTCTACAAATATATCTAATTTGCGAGTTAATTCATCAAAATTTTGGTTTTCTACTAAGATTCCATTGCTATTATTATGGATTAATTCTCTTGGACCATATTCGCAATCAAATGAAATTACTGGAACTCCTAAACTTAAAGCCTCTAAAATAACCATTGAAAACCCTTCATACTGACTTGATAAAACCAAAAACTTTGCTTTTGAAATATAATCATAAACATTTTCTTTGAAACCTAAAAGATGAACAACAGTTTGTAAATTGAAATCGCAAATCTTTTTTTCTAAATTGGCTTGTTCTTCTCCTGTTCCTAAAATTACCAAATGGATATTTTTTTCAGGCAAATGAGACTTGGAATAACTCTCAATTAATTTATCAAATTGTTTTAGTTTAACTAATCTTCCAACGGCAATTACATATTTGAAAGGCAAAATTTCAGAATTGGAAGGTGTTTTAAAATCAAATGAATTCGGAATTACTTCAATTGCGCTGTTTTTAAACTCAATTTCTATCTTTTGTTTAACACCGTTTGAAACGGCAACAACTTTATACGCTTTTTGAAGTATTAGTTTCGCAATCCATTTATTTTCAGTTAAATAATTCTCCAATTTACTACTATGAATGGTGTAAATCGTTTTGACATTTTGATAAATAAAATGCAGAAATACCCATTCCATCTTTGGATTAATGCGATGACGAAAATCGATTACATAATCAAATTTTTCCTTTTTTAGATAGTTTTTGAGTTTAAAGTATTTAATAAATTTCGAATACTTTCCAAACGAAACTAATTGTCCTGCAAATTCAAATTCAATTTTGTCTTCTAAAACTATTGTATGAACTTCAATTCCTTCATCGTGAAGCATTTTTGTTGTTGTTCCAAAAACGCGTTCTAAACCACCTTCAGCCAATTTATAACCAATTACGGCTACTTTTAGTTGTTTTTTTGAGTGGTTTGTCATTTCGATTCGATTAGTTTCTTAATTTAGCATAAAAATAGATTTAAAAACCCAATATGCAAAATTTTCCGCTAGTTAGTGTTATTTGTTTATCGTATAATCACGAAGCTTACGTAGTGGAAGCCTTAAATTCTGTAATTAATCAAACCTATTCAAATATTGAATTGTTAATTGCTGATGATTGTAGTTCAGATCATTCGGTTGGAGTAATTCAAGATTGGTTGCAACATCATCCAAATGTCTATTTTTCGGCTAACGAAAAGAATTTAGGCAACACAAAAACCTTCAATCAATTAGCAAAAAAAGCAAAAGGCGAATTCATTATCGATTTAGCAGCTGATGATGTTTTATTACCTAATTGCATTGAAAAACAAGTAACAACTTTCCAAAATTCAAAGTATGAAAACTTAGGAATTGTTTACGGAAACTTAATAGAAATTGATGAAAACGGTAATTTCATACGAAATTATTATACCGAAGAAGATCATCCAGAAAGTGGAAATATTTACAAAATGGTGATTGGTAGAACAACCAAAATTTGCTCCGTTTCTTCTATGGTTAAAAAATCGATTTTTGAAAAATTAGGATATTACGATGAAAATTTGGCTTACGAAGATTTAGATTTGTGGGTAAGAGCATCAAGAGTTTATGAATTTGAATATATTGACGCTTTTTTAGTTAAAAAAAGAGAACTTTCTACTTCATTAAGTGCTTTTTTTACACAACGAAACAATAAAAAAACAAAGCGTTTACATGAATCTTCACTTACTATTTTAAAAAAAGCCTATTGTTTAAACCAAACCAAAGACGAGTATAAAGCTTTGTTAGGAAGAATTCAGTTTGAGTTTTATAAGTTTCTAAAATCGAGAAACTATTTGTTACTATTTCAATTACTTTTTTTAGGTTTAAAAACGAAATATAAATCCGTTTAATCTGTCTTTTTAAGATTATTTTTAAATTTAAAAATCGAAAATAGTATTGAGATAAAAAACGCACCTAAAACTATTGGGTTTTCATAAGACATTTCAAACCAAATTAATGAAATTAAAGCTGTCATTCCCAAGAAAATTGAAAATATAATTACTTGTATCGTTTCGCTTGAAAATTGAAATTGATAGTTTTTGTAAACTGTGAAAAAATTATATCCGAGAGAACCTAAAAACATCGCGCTAAAAGCAATTCCTAATCCAATTAATCCAAAATAATACGTTAATATAACCGAAGTTAATACATTTATCAAATCGCTTACAAGATTTTGTTTAAAAAACAACTTTCGGTTACCTTTAACTAATGAAATAAATCCTATTGGCCAAGCAATAGTTTTTAAAATCAACCCAAATAAAGCTATTTTTAAGACCAATAAAACATCTAGAAATTCTGTCGAATATAAAAGAGTAATTATTTGTGGCGCAAACAAATACATTCCTAAAACTAAGGGAACAACAAGAAAAAGAGCAAATTGTGTTTGTTGATTGATGTATTTTTCAAAAGTAGATTTATCATTTTCGAGATTACATAATTGCGGGTAAAAATCATTAGACATTACAACAAAAATTAAACTCAAATAACCAATTAAAATAGTTTGACTAACCTGAAAAATTCCTAAAGCTTCTAGAGATAAAAAATCCATCAAAAAAAGACGAATTACATAATAGGCAATTTGATTTATTAAAGCGCCCATTGATAAAATTAAACCTAATTTTACCATTGGTAATCCTTCAAAAAAAACTTGTCTTAATGAAATTGATATTAAACTTACGTCGATATTAATCGTATAAAAATAAATTATTACATAAGAAAAAACTGTTGAAAACAAGATCGATATTGCAATTCCATCAATTCCAAAAAAAGAATAGCAAAATAGCGCTGAAATCATCTGAATAATAGCACTCCAAACTTGAATCACTACCATTTTTTTTATTTCTCTTTTACCTTGTAGGATAGCAATTTTAGCCGAAAACAAAGAGAAAAACAAAAAATAAATAAACAATAAGAAAAACCAAATAAAGGAAGCTCCTTCGGGATAAAAATTTGTAAAGAAAAAATATGAAGTGATTGCAAATACTATTCCTCCAAAAATTCCTGAAAAAATTGACCAATAAAGAATAATCTTAATTTTTCGATTTTCATCACTCAAATCCGTATCTGATTCATTTGTTGCTAATGCAATTTCACGAACGCTACTTGCTGGAATTCCAAAATTGACAAAACCGTATAAAACACTTAATAAATTTTCAACCAAACCAATAATTCCAATACCAATGGTTCCTAAATACAATGCTGCTACTTTATTAACAATAACTTTTGCAACAATTTTTACAAGATGAGAAACACCAAAAATTCCGGTGCTTTTTAAAATGGAAAAGTGAAAATTTTTATCTTGCATACGAATAACTTGGTAAGTTACTTAATTCAACTCTCGAATTACTTTTGCTGGATTACCAACTGCTACAGAATTTGAAGGAATTGATTTTGTTACCAAACTACCATTTCCTACAACAGCATTATCACCAATTGAAACGCCTTTTAAAATAGTTACATTATCGCCAATAAAAACATTATTTCCTATTCGAATGGGTGCCGCATTTGGAATTCCAGATTTACGTTTATCATTGGCTAAATCATGTCCGTCATTATCTAAAAAAGAACAATTAACACCAACTAAAACATCATTTCCAAATTCAATTTTAACATTTGCTTCAATTCTACAATTATTATTAAAATAGTTATTCTTCCCAAAGATAATTTCAGAATCTGTATTCCTTGCTTCAATGTAACAATAGGAAGAATAAAACATTGGCGATTCTTTATATCCAAATTTACAGTTTGAATCAAAAAACAATTTTCCTTTACCATTTAAAAGTAACGGTTGATTTGCTATTGGCTTTCCTGTAACATTTTGACATTCTGACAAAAAGCTATATTTCAAAACCCTTAATTTAACAAAAAGAATATTTTTTATGCTACTTTTCAAACTCATTTAAAACTTATTTAAAATGGTTATAATATGCTGGATTTCGGAAGCTTTTAAACCCGAATTCAACGGAATACTCAAAACCTCATCATGAATTTTCTCAGTAATTGGAAACGACAATTGATTCCAATTCGTTAAGGCTTTTTGTTTGTGAGGTGGAATTGGATAATGAATCATGGTATCAATTCCGTTTTCTTTCAAATAATTTTGTAATGCTAATCGGTTGGAAGTTCTAATGACAAATAAATGAAACACGTGGTTTTGAGAAAAATCCCATGTTGGCATGATGATTTTATCATTTTTAATTTCCGAAAGATAGCGTTTTGCCATACTTCTTCTGAACTCGTTTTCCGAATCTAATTGTTTTAATTTAATACTTAAAAAAGCCGCTTGTAATTCATCTAATCTCGAGTTTACACCAATAATTTCATTTTCATATTTTACTTTCGAACCATAATTTCGCATCGAAAACAAAACACTTGCTAACTCATCATCATTCGTTGTAATAGCACCTGCATCGCCTAAAGCTCCAAGATTTTTTCCTGGATAAAAACTAAACGCTGCAGCGTGACTTAAATTTCCTGCTGTTTCATTTTCTGAAAACTGACTTCCATGCGCTTGCGCGGCATCTTCAATAACTAATAAATTATGCTTTTGTGCGATTTCATTTATCGCTTTCATTTCACACAATTGACCATAAAGATGAACAGGTAAAATAGCTTTGGTTTTAGGAGTGATTTTAGCTTCAATAGCTTCTGGATTAATATTGAAAGTTTCTAACCTTGGCTCTACTAAAACCGGGACTAAATCGGCTTGTAAAACTGCTAAAATACTAGCGATATAGGTATTTGCTGGAACGATTACTTCATCTCCTTTTTGTAATTTTCCTAAATGAATGTAAGCTTTAAAAACCAACACTAAAGCATCTAAACCATTACCAACACCTATACAATGCTTTGTGCCGCAATAAGTAGCAAAATCAGTTTCAAATTGCTTGACTTCGTTACCTAAAATATACCAACCACCTTCTAGGAGTTGCTTCATTTTTTTCTGAAAAGCAACTTCAAAAGGTTGATTTAGTTTTCTTAAATTTAGGAAATGGATCATAACTTTATACAATAAAAATCATTAGTAAACACATCACATCCTAACTCGATTTTTTGATTTAAAAGCCCTTCATTATTGCTAACTGTTCCCATATCAAAATACAAATACCCTTCATTTTTGAACTTTTGAATAAGACTAATAAATAAAAAATCTAATGCTCTTAATTTTTCTCCGGCTTTTGTTGTTGCGCCATATTGAGATTTTATAACCTTGTTAAATTTAAAAATAGTAATTCCAGCAACAATTCCATCTTCGTGATAAGCTGAGTATTGAACAATATTAGAATTGAATTTTTCTTTCAATTGTTGGATTTCATTCAAACTATGAACCGGATTTGCATCGTACTTTTCAGATAATCTTGGAATTAAAACATCATTCCAAAACAATGATAAATCATCTTCTTCTATCATTTCTAATTTTGCCTCCGCTTTTTTGAAATGTTTGAATTTACTTTTTGAAAGTTTCCACTCATTTCTTAAATCAATTATCAAATTCATTTCCCGATTTAAAAGCTCTGCTCCAACTTCATGTAAGTAACAATCGAATTCTTGTGTATTCGATTTGTTATAAATTGTTGGAATAATTTTAATTTTTACTTCTGTAAATGATTCTTTTATTAAAAACAAAAGCAGACTATTTACCATTTTTGGCGTAAAAATAGGATTGTGATTTGTTTCAAAAACAAGCCCTCCATAAGTCAACCCTTGGTGTGAATACAAAACTGTTCCTACTCTATTAGCTGGAAAAATAGCGCGTAATTTTTGGGTTTCATCAAATAGTAACAAAGAATAATCTTCAAATCGATCTTGATGATATTCCATAAAATCACGATGAAACAAAAAAGTAGCGTTTTTGGCTTTGGCTACAAATTCATTCCACTCATCATAATTTTCAGTTGTATATTTTTGTACGTGATACTTTTTCAAAAATTGACTTTTAAAGCGGAAAATTACTAAATTTTTACGGCATCTGATTTCTTTATTCTGTTTTTTAAAAAAAATATAGTAAATTGGAACCAAATTTTCACAAAATCAACATGTTGAAAAAAATACTTAGCCTCATTTTTTTTCTAGAAATTTTAATCCCAACTTTTACCAAAGCTCAGGATATTTCATTGTTTACACAAATTAATGGTAGATACGATTTTACTTTTATTGGTAATACACTAAATCCAGACGAAAATAGTTTTCAATATCCAACTTTTTTATATACCCAATCTTCAGCAACATTAAATCTTGGACCAAACGACCGAATTGAAAGAGCATATTTGTATTGGGCAGGAAGTGGCGCAGGTGATACAGATGTAAAATTAAACGGGGTTGATATGACTCCCGACATATTAAGTACTGTAGTAGGAACTTCTAGTAATCTTATTTACTTTAGTGCATTTAAAGATATAACTAGTTTTGTACAAACAACTGGCAATGGTATTTACACGCTTTCTGAATTTGACTTAAATAGTTTGGTTACTTCTTATTACAACAATGCCACACAATTTGCTGGCTGGGCAATTTTAGTCGTATATGAAAATCCAGCGTTAACTTTAAATCAAATCAATATCTATCAAGGATTAGAAGCCTTATCTCCAAACCCTGCAGCAACTCCTCCTTTTATTGACACAATGACAATTCAACTTAACAATTTATACTTAATTAGTAATACTGGAGCAAAGATTGGATTTATAGCTTGGGAAGGTGACAGAATGATACCAGTAAATGAAAGACTTAGTTTTTCTGCAAATGGAACAACCAATGTTTTGAGCAATTCATTAAACCCAAGCAACAACGCATTTAATGGCACAAATACTGAAACAAACGCCACAAATCTTTACAATATGGATTTAGATGTTTATTCTATTGAAAATTATATTGTTCCTGGCACAACATCAGCAACGGTCTCACTTCAATCAGGACAAGATTATGTAATGCTAAATACTGTTGTTACGAAACTAAACAGTCAATTACCAGATGCTACAATTGTATTAGAAAACCCAAGTTCTACATGTAATTCTAGAGAAGTTACTCTAAATTTCACTATTTCTAATTTGAATAGTACAGAAGTTTTACAAGCCAATACTCCCATTACTTTTTATGCAGGAACCCAAGCCATTGCTACAACTTACACTCAAAATATAATTCCAATTGGTGGAAGTGAAAATGGAACTATCACTCTAACTATTCCTTCAACAATACCATTAACTTTCACTCTAATTGCAAATGTTGATGATACTGGAAATGGCACAGGAATTAGACCCGAATTAATTGAAACCAATAATTCGTTCCAAATTGAAATTGAATTGATAGTTTCTCCGGCTTTCAATGATTTAAATTCATTAATTTCTTGTAATTTAGGATTAACTCGAGGTATTTTTGATTTCTCAAGTTACTCGGAATTAGTAAAAACAAATTCAAGTCATATCGTTTCTTTTCATGAAAGTTATAATGATGCTATTCAAAACATAAATGCTATTACAAACACTTCAAACTACGAGGCAATTACAACTCCAAAAGAAATTTTCGTTCGTATAGATAACGGGTGTTTTGCTGTGACTTCGTTTTTATTATTAACCGAAAATTGTCCTCCAACGATTTATAATGCGGTTTCTCCTAATAATGATTTTTCTAACGATACCTTTTTTATTGATGGACTTCGCGATATTTTCGTAAATTTTGAATTGTTAATTTACAACCGTTGGGGCAAACATTTATGGACAGGAAACAATAACAAACCTGATTGGGATGGTTATGTTGAAGATGGCGTTGGAAGTACTCTTGCTCCTGCTGGGACTTACTATTACATTCTTTATTTAAATGATCCAAATTATTCAAAACCACTAACAGGTTACCTTTATATAAACCGATAATTTTAAGTCAACAAAAGTTAAATTTTCTTAAATCGATTTCCTACAATATTAAAATCGAAGATAATTTTTATCTTTAGCCATTACTAAACCAAAAAAACATGAGATACTTATCGTTATTGTTAGTATTCTTGCTTGCATTTACTAGTCAGGCACAAGAATACTTTCCAAAAAATGATGGCGTAAAACAGAGCTTCAAAAACTATGTTGCTATTACAAACGCCACTATTTATGTATCAGCAACGCAAAAAATTGAAAAAGCCACGCTGTTAATCAAAGAAAACAAAATTGTAGAAGTAGGAACAAACATTTCTATTCCAAAAGGCGCTACACTTGTAGACGCAACAGGAAAAACAATCTATCCATCATTCGTAGAATTGTACAGTGAATTCGGAATTAACAAGCCTACTCCAAGACCAAGTGGTAACTTCACACCACAATACGATACCAATCGTGAAGGCTATTATTGGAACGACCACATCAAACCAGAATACAATGCTTATGAAAACCTAAGTTACGATTCAAAAGCAGCAGGAAATCTAAGAGAAGCTGGTTTTGGAACTGTTTTGAGTCACCACAATGATGGCGTAATTGCAGGAACAGGATTACTTTGGACATTAAACGACTTCGGCACAAACGCTGATAGAATGATTAAAGATAAAGTATCTCAACATTTTACATTCAGTAGAAGTAAATTTACCAAACAAAGCTATCCTTCTTCTATGATGGGAAGTATGGCTTTAATTCGCCAGGTATTTCACGATGCAAAATGGTATGCACAAGGAAATGCAACTAATAAAGATTTATCTTTAGAAGCTTTCAATGCGAACAAATCTTTACTTCAAATCTTTAATGCAGGAGATAAACTAAATGCATTAAGAGCAGATAAATTAGGTGATGAATTCGGTGTAAAGTACCTAATCAAAGGAAGCGGGAATGAATTTGAACGTATCGACGAAATCAAGAAATCAGGTGCTACTTTTATTATTCCTTTGAATTTTCCAGATGCTTATGATGTTTCTGACCCATATTTAGCGCAACAAGTAAGTTTGAGCGATATGAAATTTTGGAATCAAGCACCTTTCAACTTGAAAATTTTAGCTGAGAACAATGTTTCATTCGTACTTTCAACAGCGGATTTAAAAGAAACAAAATCGTTCTTATTAAATTTAAGAAAGGCTGTTTTATATGGTTTACCAAAAGACAAAGCATTATTAGCATTAACAGAAACTCCTGCTAAATTGGTCAATCAATTTGACAAAGTAGGTTCTATTTCTAAAGGAAAATTAGCGAATTTCATTATCGTTTCAGGAGATATTTTTGAAGACAAAAGCAACATCTTAGAAAACTGGGTACAAGGAAATCGAAACATCATCGATAAAATCAATCCAACTGATATTAGAGGTACTTACGATTTAGTTTTTGACAACCATAAATTCGAATTAAAAATCGAAGGCGAAACTTCAAAATTTGAAGCAAAAGCAGTTAAAGACAGTATCAACTTTGGAACAAAAATTCAATTCAATGATCCTTGGGTGAATTTAGTAATCAAAAACCAAGACACTACAAAAGCGAATTTCGTTAGACTTTCTGGAACTTTCGTAAAAGACATGATGCAAGGAAAAGCCGTTTTAGAAAATGGAAACGAAACCTCTTGGACGGCAACTAAAAGAGCAACTGAAGTTAAAGAAGATAAAAAGAAAGACGATAAAAAAGACGAACCAAAAGTACCGTCTATGTATGTTGTAACGTATCCAAATATTTCTTTTGGAAACGATGAAAAACCAAAACAAGAAACCATTTTATTCAAAAATGTAACGGTTTGGACGGGTGAAAAAGAAGGAAATCTTAAAGAAACAGACGTTTTAATTCAAAACGGAAAAATTGCGAAAATAGGCAAAAACTTACCTTCAACTGGAGCAAAAGTTGTTGACGGAACTGGCAAACATTTAACTGCTGGAATCATTGACGAACACTCGCACATTGCTATTTCAAATGGAGTCAACGAAGGTGGTCAAAATTCATCAGCAGAAGTTACAATTGAAGATGTAGTGAATTCTGAAGATATCAACATTTACAGAAATTTAGCAGGTGGTGTTACTTCGGCTAACTTATTACATGGTTCGGCAAATCCTATTGGTGGTCGTGCAGCTTTCATCAAATTAAAATGGGGTTATTCTCCAGATGAAATGTTAGTAAAAGATGCTCCAAAATACATCAAATTTGCTTTAGGAGAAAACGTAAAACAATCGAATTGGGGTGATTTTGAAAGAAGCCGTTTCCCACAATCGCGTATGGGTGTGGAACAAGTTTATGAAGATTATTTCACCAGAGCAATCGAATACAAAAATGAGTGGGATACTTACAAATCAGGTAAAAATAAAAAAATGCCAAGATTTGATGTAGAAATGGAAGTTTTAGGCGAAATTTTAGCTAAGAAACGTTTCATCACTTGTCACTCATACGTGCAATCAGAAATCAACATGTTAATGAAATTAGCAGAGCGCTACGGATTCAAAATTCAAACGTTCACACACATTTTAGAAGGCTACAAATTAGCTGATAAGATGTCGGCTCACGGTGTTGCTGGTTCAACATTTGCGGATTGGTGGGCCTATAAATATGAAGTTAATGATGCAATTCCATACAACGCAGCTATTATGCAAAATGAAGGTGTAAAAGTTTCTATCAATTCTGATGATGCTGAAATGTCAAGACGTTTGAACCAAGAAGCAGCTAAAACGGTTAAATACGGAAATGTAACGGAAGAAGAAGCTTGGAATTTCGTAACCTTAAATCCAGCGAAAATTCTTCAAGTAGATAATAAAGTAGGAAGTATCAAAGTAGGAAAAGATGCTGATGTTGTGCTTTGGTCTGATAGTCCATTATCAATCTACACAAGAGCTGAAAAAACGTTAGTAGACGGAATTATTTTCTATGATTTAGAAAAAGAGAAAGAAGTGATGAGCGAAATTCAAAAAGAAAGAGCTGAATTAATTAACTTCATGTTAGACGCAAAAAACAAAGGAATGAAAACGCAATTACCTAAGAAAAAAGAAAATGGTCATTACCACTGTGATACTTTAGGAGAATATTGTAAAGAGTCTCACTACAAATACAACTAATCATGAAAAAATATATAGTTCTTTTATTTATTTCTTTGTTTGGGTTTGCCCAACAAACGCCAGCGCCAAAACAAAGCAAATCGATTTTAATATTAGGTGCCAAAGCGCATTTAGGAAACGGAAAAGTAATTGAAAACAGTTTGATTTCAATTATGGATGGAAAAATCGCAACCATTGGCGATGCAACAGTAATGAAACCAGCCAAACACGATATTATGATTGATGCTTCTGGAAAACATGTTTATCCAGGATTCATTGCACCAAATTCAACATTAGGTTTAGTTGAAATTGATGCGGTAAGAGCTTCGGATGACGAAAGTGAAATTGGAGAATTCAATCCACACGTGAGAAGTATTATTGCTTATAATGCAGAATCTAAATTAGTAGAAACTACGCGTCCAAACGGCGTTTTATTAGCACAAATTACACCAAGAGGCGGAAGAATTGCAGGAACTTCATCAATCGTTCAATTAGACGCTTGGAATTGGGAAGACGCTTCAATTAAAACAGATGACGGAATTCATTTAAACTGGCCAAGAAGCTACTCAAGAGCGGGTTGGTGGGCAGAACCAGGAGGAATTGAAATGAACAAAAATTACGATCCACAAGTAAAGGCAATTCAAGAATATTTTGACAATGCTTTTGCTTATTTGGGAAGTAAAAATGCGAAAAAGGATATTCCTTACGAAGCTATGAAAGGTTTACAATCGGGTGAGAAAACCTTGTATGTAAACGCAAATGGAGAGAAAGAAATTATTGATGCGGTTTTATTCAAAAAGAAAAACAACATCAAAAACATGGTAATTGTTGGTGGATATTACGCTTTCAAAGTTGCGAATTTATTAAAAGAAAACAACGTTTCGGTTTTATTAAAACGCGTTCACGATTTGCCTTTATTAGAAGATGAAGATGTGAATTTACCATACAAAAATGCTAAATTATTAGTAGATGCAGGCGTTTTAGTTGCACTACAAAATGCAGGTGATATGGAGCGTATGCAAACAAGAAACTTACCATTTTATGCCGGAACTTGTGCCGCTTGGGGATTAACAAAAGAACAAGCGTTACAATTAATCACTGGAAATTCCGCTAAAATTTTAGGAATCGATAAGCAATACGGAACGTTAGAATCTGGCAAGAGTGCTACTTTATTTATTTCTGAAGGCGATGCATTAGATATGAAAACCAATGTCATTTCATTCGCTTTTATTGATGGAAGACAAATTAGTTTAGAAAGTCACCACACCGAATTGTACCAACGTTATAAAGGAAAATTCGAACAACAAAAAAAATAAGACCAAAAGCCTTTCAGTAAGTGAGAGGCTTTTTTTGTACTTTTGCCTTATAATTTTTGATTCATGAAACAAATCACCTCGGTTCAAAATCCGTTTATTAAATCGTTAGTTCAATTGCAAGAGAAGGCAAAAGTTCGTAAGCAAACGGGCACTTTTTTGATTGAAGGAAAACGCGAAATTGAATTGGCGCTAAAAGGTGGTTATGAATTAGAAACCATTCTATTTTTACCTGAAATCATTTCCGAAAAACAATTAAACGATTTAACAACTAAATCGTTAAACATAATTGAAATTTCTAAAGAAGTCTATCAAAAACTAGCGTATCGCGATACTACCGAAGGCATTTTAGCAATTGCAAAAACCAAATCGTTAGCATTATCCGATTTAAAACTATCTAAAAATCCACTAATTTTAGTTGGAGAATCTTTGGAAAAACCTGGAAACGTTGGTGCTATTCTTAGAACTGCAGACGCAGCCAATATTGATGCTGTCATTATCGCCAATCCAAAAAGTGATTTATACAATCCAAATATCGTTCGTTCAAGCGTAGGCTGTTTGTTTACCCGACAAATTGCAGTGGGAACTACAGAAGAAGTTATTGCTTATTTGAAAGCCAATAACATCAATATTTATTCCGCAACCTTACAAGATTCAACAGAATATCACACACAAAACTATACTACTCCTACTGCATTAGTTGTGGGAACTGAAGCAACTGGTTTATCCGAAAAATGGCGAACCGAAAGCACAAAAAATATTATCATTCCCATGCAAGGCGAAATTGATTCTATGAATGTTTCAGTTGCAGCAGCCATTTTACTATTTGAAGCCAAAAGACAACGCGGATTTTAGTCTTTCTTCTTTTCTCTTTTTTCTATTTTCTAAACTTGCACAATTAGAAAAATTAGCTTACTTTTAGTTGGTTAAAGAAAATGTATGACAGAGTTAGAATTAGAAGCCGAAAACAAAGCCATTGCGCAAGAATATAAAGAATTACTTCGCATCAGTTATCAAACTCTTACTGATGAAGACAAAAAAATCATCCGTAAAGCATTTGATGTAGCTGTTGATGCTCATAAAGACCAACGCAGAAAATCAGGTGAAGCTTATATTTTCCATCCTATTGCTGTAGCTAAAATTGTAGCTAGAGATATTGGTTTGGGAGCAACTTCCATTGCGGCAGCCTTAATGCACGATGTCGTTGAAGATACTGACATTACAGTTCAGGATATTGAAAAAATGTTCAATCCTAAAATCGCGCAATTGGTTGAAGGCTTAACCAAAATTGCCAAAGTTAAAACTGATCAAGAAATTTCTGTACAAGCAGAAAATTTTCGTAAAATGTTATTAACACTGAATGATGATGTTAGGGTAATTCTTATCAAAATTGCTGATCGTTTGCACAACATGCAAACTATGGAAAGCATGGTGGATTACAAACAAGCCAAAATTGCTTCTGAAACATTGTACATTTATGCGCCTCTAGCTCATCGTTTGGGATTATACAACATCAAAACCAAGTTAGAAGATTTAGGTTTAAAATATACCGAACCCGAAGTTTACAATGATATTGTCAGTAAAATTAAGGAAACCAAGGAAGAACAAGACGAGTACATCAAAACTATTTCAGATGTTTTAAGTAAATCGATGGTGGATGAAGGTATTGAATTTACAATCAAAGGTCGCCCAAAATCAATTTATTCTATTCGTAGAAAAATGAAAGCGCAAGGCGTGACTTTTGATGAAGTTTACGACAAATTTGCTTTACGAATTATTTACAAAGCCAACCAGCACGATGAAAAATTCATTGCATGGAAAATATATTCAGTAGTTACCGATCATTATAGACCTTCGCCAAGTAGATTACGTGATTGGATTTCATCCCCAAAATCAACAGGTTACGAAGCTTTACACATTACCGTAATGGGGCCAAAAGGCCGTTGGGTAGAAATCCAAGTGCGAAGTGAACGCATGGACGAAATTGCAGAAAAAGGCTACGCAGCGCACTACAAATACAAAAACGGAGCTACCGAAGAACACGGTTTGGAAATTTGGCTGAACCAATTAAAAGAAGCTTTAGAAAATTCTTCAGCCAATGCCGTTGACTTTGTAGAAGATTTTAAACTGAATTTATATGCTAAAGAAATCTATGTATTTACTCCAAAAGGCGAAATCAAATCGTTACCAAAAGGAGCTACTTCGTTAGATTTTGCCTTCAGTATTCACTCAGAAATTGGTGTAAAAACAAGAGGAACAAGAGTTAACGGAAAATTAGTTCCTCTGAATCATGTTTTAAATAGTGGTGATCAAGTAGAAATTATTACTTCTGCAAATCAAAAACCAACTTCGCAATGGCTGGATTATGTAACGACTTCGCGAGCAAAAAATAAAATTAAAAACGTTTTAAACGAAAACACCAAAAAAATTGCAGAAGACGGAAAAGAACTTTTAGAAAGAAAACTACGTCATTTAAAAATTACACTTAACGAAAATACCGTTAATGAACTCGTTAACTTCTTTAAACTACAAACGAGTTTAGATTTGTTTTACAGAGCTGGAATTGGCGCTATAGAAAACCAACAACTTAAAGAATACGCAGCTCAAAAAAGCAATACATTAGTCAATTTCTTTAAGAAAACTATTAAACGTTCACCAACAGCCCAACCTGATCAAGTATACAAGAACGAAATTAGTAAAAAGTTTGATATGCTTGTTTTTGGTGCGGAACAAGATAAATTAGACTACAAACTTTCAACTTGCTGTAACCCTATTCCGGGTGATGAAGTATTTGGTTTCGTTACTATTAATGAAGGAATTAAAGTACACAGAAAAGATTGCCCAAATGCCATTAGTATGCAATCCAATTACGCTTATAGAATAATTCCAGCAAAATGGATTGACTCATCACAAGAAGAATTTAAAGCTATTTTAAAAATTACAGGAATGGATATTTTAGGACTTACGAATGACTTAACTAAAGTAATTTCAAGTCAAATGAACGTAAACATTCAGAGCATTTCCTTAAGTAGTGAAGCCGGAATTTTTAACGGTCAAGTAGCTGTGGTAGTTCAAAACAATACGATCTTAAAAAAGCTAATCGAAAATATCAAAAAAGTTGATGGAATTGATAAAGTGACTAGGGTTTATAATAATTAGTTTATTCTGAATGAGAAAAATAGTTATACCTTTTATCTTTTTACTCTTACTTTCGTGCAATAAAAAGATAACTTCTGCACTATCAAATAAAATGATAGCATTGGAAACTAGAAATGAATTACCAAGTGACTTTAAAAAATTAGATAAATTCATAGAAAATAAAGAAATTATTCTTCTTGGTGAGGCCGCACATGGCGAAGGAAAAACTTTTGAAGCTAAAACTCAAATTGTAAAATACTTAGTAGAAGTAAAAGGATTTAACACCATTGCTCTAGAAGGTATGGATTTCCTTGAAATGGAATTTATTAACGGAAGACATATTTTAAAAGACAATTTAGTTGACGATTTTGAAACTGAATGGTATAACTATTGGAATCCTTGGCATCCTGCAAAACAATTAATTCCTTTTGAAAATTTCATTAAAAAAGAAAAGCTATCTTTTGTAGGTATTGAACCTTATAATAGAATCAATACCATGATAAATATTGATTTTATTAAGACAGAATTAGCAAAAAGCAAGTGGGCAAATTTAAACAATGAAAAATGGTCTGAGTTAGCACCAATTTTTGACAAAATAAACAACTCTCAAAAAAACAAACTTACAATTGAAGAGTTTGAATATTTTACATCTCATTTACAAAAAATAATTGATCAAAAAGAAACCATTCTTTTTCATGATGATTTTTTTCTACAGATGTTAGAAAATCTCATAATACACGTGAACATAAAAATGAATCCAAAAATTTTTGATAATGAAGATGATCAATTAGCATACGAAGTGAATCAAAGAGACTTACAAATGGCACGAAATTTAATTCACTTTAAAGAACGAAATCCAAATGCAAAAATTATAGTCTGGTTAGCAAATTTTCATGGAGCCATAAATATAAAAGAAGTCGCATTTGCTGCTAGTGATTCTAACATCTATAAAAAACTTACATTATTTGGAGAACATATTAAAAACAAATATTCTGATAAAGTTTACAGCATAGCAACAACATCATCCGAAGGTTTCTCAAAAATGCCTTATAACATAGAAAGCATAAAAGAAACGAAAATCATTTCACCAGAAACATCTTTAGAATTCGAGTTAAGCAAGAAAAATATCAATTTTGGATTTATTGATTTAAATGATTTTAAACAAAAAAATCCTAAAAAGGCTAATACAGTATTCAATAGTATTATGCTAGGACATGTTAACCAAGAAGGAAAATGGCTAAATGTTTTTGATGGATTACTTTACATCAAGAAAAATGATATAGCTATACCAAAAGATTAAGCTTTTATTGCTATTTTTTTAAACTGATAAAAATTTCGAGAATTTCTTAATAACTCTGTTTAAAAAAACTCCTAACTCCTAACTTCTAACTTCTAACTTTCACTATCTTTGCCAATATTTCATTTATCAATACGATGGAAAACAAAAATCAAGAAATTGTAAAGAACGTTTTTACTAAATTTTTAGAAGAAAAGGCACACCGTAAAACACCTGAACGCTACGCTATTCTTCAGGAGATTTACAATACTGCCGAACATTTTGATATCGAATCTTTATATATCAAAATGAAGAATAAAAACTACCGCGTAAGTAGAGCCACCCTTTACAATACAATCGAACTTTTATTAGAATGTGGTTTGGTACGTCGTCATCAGTTTGGACAAAACCAAGCACATTACGAAAAATCGTATTTCGATAAACAACACGATCACATTATTTTAACTGATTCTGGTGAGGTTATCGAATTTTGTGACCCAAGAATTCAGCAAATAAAACAAACCATGGAAGAAATGTTTGGAATTGATATTTCAACTCACTCACTTTACTTCTACGGAACAAAAAAACAACAATAATTGAAGAATCGAAAATTAATATAATCCGTACAGACAAGTCACTGACTTGTCTCTACAAATAACAACAAACAACACAACACAATGACTGTAGACTTACTACTTGGATTACAATGGGGCGACGAAGGAAAAGGAAAAATCGTTGACGTTCTTACCTCAAAATATGATATTATTGCAAGATTTCAAGGTGGACCAAATGCGGGACACACTTTAGAATTCGACGGAATCAAACACGTTTTAAGAACTATTCCTTCTGGAATTTTCCACAAAAACGCAATTAATATCATTGGAAATGGAGTGGTAATCGACCCAGTAGTTTTCCAAAAAGAAATTGAAGGTTTAGCAAAATTCAACATGGATGTTACAGCTAAATTATTCATTTCTAGAAAAGCACACTTAATTTTACCAACACACCGTTTGTTAGACGCTGCTTCTGAAGCATCAAAAGGAAAAGCAAAAATTGGTTCTACTTTAAAAGGTATCGGTCCAACTTACATGGACAAAACTGGAAGAAACGGACTTAGAGTTGGTGATATCGAATTAGAAGATTTCAAAGAAAGATACAGAACTTTAGCAGACAAGCACGAAGCAATGATTAAGTTCTACGATGTAGAATTACAATACAACTTAAAAGAAATGGAAGATGAGTTTTTTGCAGCTGTAGAAGACTTAAAGAAATTAACTTTCATTGATAGTGAAGAATACTTAAACAAAGCCTTAAAAGAAGGAAAATCAATCTTAGCAGAAGGAGCACAAGGTTCTTTACTAGATGTTGATTTTGGAACATATCCATTCGTAACTTCATCAAATACAACTGCTGCTGGAGCTTGTACTGGTTTAGGAATTGCACCTAACAAAGTAAAAGATGTTTTCGGAATTTTTAAAGCATACACTACTCGTGTAGGTAGTGGACCATTCCCAACAGAAGATTTCGAAGAAGCAGGACAAACAATGGCAAAAGTAGGAAACGAATTTGGCTCAGTTACAGGTCGTGCGCGTCGTTGTGGTTGGTTAGATTTAGTTGCTTTAAAATATGCGGTTCAAGTTAATGGCGTAACACAATTATACATGATGAAAGGCGACGTTCTTTCTGGATTTGATACGTTACAAGTTTGTACAGGCTACAACTACAAGGGACAAGCAATTCAACATTTACCATACAACATCGAACCTGAAAACGTTACTCCAATTTTCACAGAAATGAAAGGTTGGAAAGCAGATTTAACAGGAATGACGACGTATGATGAATTACCACAAGAATTAAAAACATATATCGAATTCATTGAAAAAGAAGTTGAAGTGCCAATCAAAGTAATCTCGGTTGGACCAGACAGAAAACAAACGATAATGAAATAACAACTAAAAACGCTTTCAATTGAAAGCGTTTTTTTTTATCTTTACTAAAATCTACTTTAAATTATGAAGAAAATAGCCGTTTTATTTCTTTTTTTAATACTTGCATCATGTTCAGATGACGCAGATGATAGTGCAATTCAAAATCCAAATCGAGAATTAACAATCTTAAAAGTTGATTTTTTAACCCATACTTTTGAAGGTGGAAATAGCTTTGAATTTAACAACATTGCTATGACTAACTCTTTACCTATTGAAGAAATTTATGTTGCTCCTAGTGATTTTGGAAGTTATACTCTAAAATTTACTCCTACAAACCAAGTTATTTTTGATGGTCCAATCGCATGGATGGGAGGCTCTTACGACTTACCATTAGATTTTAATTCATCTGATTATGAAACTACTACGTTAAATCCAACTATAAATTTAGATGAAATTGAATATTTCTTGCCTACTGCAGATATTTTGGCAGGTGAAGGATACACAAACTTTGATTATACGAGCGTTTGGAATTCCATCAAGAATCTTCAGGTTACCAATGATTGTTTAAATAATAATGGAAAAATTGGATTTGTTCTTTACACACCTGGATTAGGCTTATTTCAACCTGAAAACGCTTATTGGTTAGTAATTCTTTACAAATAAACTAATTTTCAAATACCATAAAGTGATAAAATATTCTTAATTATCAGTGGCTTTTCGAGTTTTTACTTAAATTTGGCTCAAAATAAATTTAACTTGAAAAACACATTTTTATATATCGCCTTTTTATTGCTTACCGTGACCTTTTCGGTAGCCCAAGAAAAGAAAAAAATCATTATTGAAAATTCTGATTTTGTTGATAAAAATCAAACCGAAATCCCAGGAGCTACTGTATTTACAGGAAATGTTCGCATTATTCACAATGGTGTAAAAATGAATTGCAACAAAGCGTATCATTTTGAAAAGGAAAATTACGTAAAAGCATTTGGAAACGTTCAAATGAATCAAGGCGATACTATTACCATGAATAGTCGTTATGCAGAATACAATGGTGATAAAGAATTGGCTTTTGCAACAGGTGATGTCGTTTTACGTTCGCCAGAATCAACTTTAACTACAGATACCGTTTATTTCGACAAAAAAAACCAACAAGCTTTTTACAATACATACGGCACTATTCGCAATAAAGAAAACACATTAAGAAGTAAATCGGGTTATTATTTTGTTGACCAAAAAAAATACAAATTTATAACTGCAGTTACAGTTACAAATCCTGAAAGTACAATAAAAACGAACAACTTAGATTATTACGAAAATTCAGGACATGCTTATGTTTTTGGACCTTCAACTATTACAAGCAAAGAGAACGTAATTTACACAGAAAACGGATTTTACGATACTACAAACGACATCGGGAAACTCTCCAAAAATTCAAAAATAACGCTTGATAACAAGATTATTGAAGGAGATGATTTGTATTACGACCGAAAGAAAAATTATTCGAGAGGTATCAACAATGTAAAAATTACCGACACCATCAATAACGTAATTGCTACAGGTCATTACGCTGAGTTATACAGAAATGCTGCAACAAAAAAAGACTCTATGATTTTAACTAAAAGAGCTTTAGTAAAAACTTTGGTTGAAAAGGACACTTTGTATATGCACGGAAAAAAAATCATTGTTTCGGGTCCGCAAGAAGACCGAGTAATTCGTGCTTTTAATAATGTTCGTTTTTATAAAAGTGACATGAGTGGAAAATGCGATTCGCTTCATTCTAACAATAAAACACAATTGACGAAAATGATTGGAAAACCTATTCTCTGGAACAACGAAAACCAAATGACAGGCGACATCATGCATTTAATTGGAAACAATGAAACACAAAAATTAGATTCACTAAAAGTACTTAATAACGCTTTTATTATTCAAAAAGATAGTCTCAGTAAAAATGGTTATAATCAAATAAAAGGACAAAATTTATACGGAAAGTTTGTTGATGGAAAACTGAAGGAAGTCGATATGGTAAAAAATGCTGAAGTCATTTATTATATGTACAACGATGCCAATGAGTTTATCGGAATCAACAAAACAGTTTGTAGTAAAATTAATTTGGAATTAGAGGAAAATAAAATCGATGCGATAACTTTTTTCACTAAAACCGATAGTCACATTTATCCAGAGGCCGATTTTCCTGAGAACGCTCGAAAACTCAGAGGTTTCTTATGGCGTGGTGATGAACGAATTTTATCAAAAGACGATATTTTCCCAGCAGAAGAAATTGCATTAGGCGATAAAATTCAAATCGAAGCTAAAAAGAAAGCCATCGAAGCAGAAAAACCGATGGAAATTCTTCCAGAAACTCTAGAATTCGACGAAAACAAAAAAGCCGAAGAAAAGAAAACCGCAAAAAAACCAGAAGTAAAAAAAGTAAAAAGTAATAAATAAAAATGATAAGCTTAATTTAACTAATCACTAATTACTTTTCACTTATCACTAAATTATGATTGAAGATTTTTTTAAATACCAAGCACAAACCTCACCTCACCCATTAGCTATGGAAATTTCTCACGCTAAGGGTTCTTATATTTATGATACGGATGGCAATCCCTATTTAGACATGGTTGCCGGAGTTTCAGCAAACACTTTAGGACATCAACCACAACGAGTGAATGATGCCATCAAAAAACAATTAGACACCTATTCTCACGTAATGGTGTATGGCGAATATGCCCAACATCCAGCAACGGAATTATGTAAATTATTAGCCGAAAATCTTCCTTACCCACTTACGAAAACCTATTTGGTAAATTCCGGAACAGAAGCTATTGAAGGTGCTTTAAAATTAGCTCGAAGAGTTACAGGAAGAAGTCAGTTGATTTCATGTAATAATGCGTATCATGGCAATACCATGGGAAGCATGAGCGTGATGGGATTCGAGGAACGCAAACAAATATTTCGTCCTTTAATTCCTGATGTTGATTTTATTACGTTCAATAATGAAGCAGATTTAGAAAAAATCACCACCAAAACAGCTGGAATTTTATTAGAAACGATTCAAGGTGGTGCCGGATTTATTGAACCTCAAAATGATTTTCTTAAAAAAGTACGCCAACGTTGTGATGAAGTGGGCGCTATTATGATATTAGACGAAATACAACCCGGATTTGGTCGCACAGGAAAACTTTTCGGATTCCAGAACTACGATGTTATTCCTGATGTAGTAGTTATGGGAAAAGGAATGGGTGGCGGAATGCCTGTTGGAGCTTTCACTGCATCAGCAGAAATGATGGATTTACTAAGTCACGATCCAAAACTTGGCCATATTACCACTTTTGGCGGACATCCTGTCATAGCGGCAGCGAGTTTGGCAACATTACAAGAAATAACGGAAACCAATTTAATGCAAAAAGCTTTAGAAAAAGAACAACTTTTTAAGAAGCTTTTAGTGCATCCGTTAATCAAAGAAATTAGAGGTCGAGGCCTTATGTTAGCAGCGATGACGGATTCTCCTGAGATTACAAATGAAGTAATTTTACGCTGTCATAAAAGAGGTGTTATTTTATTCTGGCTCCTTTTCGAAGGTTGCGCTGTTCGAATTACACCGCCATTAACTATTAGTAATGAAGAAATTACAAAAGGTTGTGGCATTATTATTGAGGTATTAAATGAGATAGAAAAAGAAATGAAGTAGGAAGTTGGAAGATGGGAGTTAGAAGTTTTATCATTATTTTTCATTTTAGATTAAACTTGAATTTACTTTACACAGAGATTCGCAGAGTTTTTTTTGACTTTGATTATGTAGATAAGAGATACACAGAGCGTTTCACTTATTAAATTTGAAATTGATTTTTGACCTTGCTCTTGTCCCTGTAAATTGTTAATTAAATTGTTTACAACAATTCAAACCCCAAACCACTACCCCAATATTATTCCTTAATTTTAATAAGGATAAAATCATAAAACGAAGCGCTATGAATTTGAGTCACGAAGAAGAAGAAAACAGCTTGTCCTTATCTAAATTTGAATCGATGTTAAAAACCAATAAAGTTTTTTTCTTTGATTCAGAGGAGTTTGAAGATATCATTCTTCATTACATGGATACGGGTCGATTGAATTTGGCCAAAAGAGCGCTTAAATTAGGTTTAGAACAACATCCAAAATCTACCGGATTAAAATTAGTTCAAGTAGAAATGTTGGTTTACGAAGACAAACTCGAAATTGCTGAAAAGTTACTGAACGAGTTGTACGCAATCGAGCCAACTAACGAAGAAATCTACATTCAAAAAGCGAATATTTACTCGAAAAGAGACGAGCATGAAAAGGCTATTTCCTTTTTAAAAATCGCTTTAAAATACACTGATGATTATGCTGATGTGTATTCTATGATTGGAATGGAATATCTTTTCATGGACAATTTAGAAATGGCAAAAGAAAACTTCATCAAGTGTTTAGATGAAGATACCGAAGATTATTCAGCACTTTACAACGTAGTTTATTGTTTTGATTTCTTAGATCAGAATGAAGATGCAATCATTTATCTAAACAGATTCATTGATAAAAATCCATATAGTGAAGTGGCTTGGCATCAGTTAGGACGCCAATATTATGCGTTGAAAAACTACGAAAAAGCAGTTTGGGCTTTCGATTACGCGACATTAATTGACGAAACCTTCTTAGGTGCGTACATGGAAAAAGCAAAATCATACGAAAAACTAAAAAAGTATCAAGAAGCTATTGACTGTTACAATGTTACATTAGAATTAGATGACCCTTCTTCATTTGTTTTACTTCGTGTGGCAAAATGTTACGAACGTTTAGGAAACACCGAATTTGCTTTAAATTATTATTTAAAAACAGTTCATGAAGATCCATTATTAGACAAAGGCTGGATTGCGATTACCGATTTTTATATTCGTCAAAAAAATTATCAAAAAGCGTTGTATTACGTTAACAAAGCGATTGGAATTGATGGAGATAACTCACTATACTGGAAACGTTTTGCCGCTGTAAACAGTGCTTTACATTTCTTTGAAGAAGCAGAATATGGTTACCGAAAAGCATTTGAAAGTGGCGATATTAATTTAGACACGTTCACGCTTTGGACGGATGTTTTACAATATTTAGGCGAATTTGAAACCGCTATCGAAATCCTTTTAGAAGCTAGTAATGTTTTACCAGACGAGTATGAAATGGAATATCGTTTAGCTGGATTGTACTTTTTAACAGATGATGTTACCAAAGGAAATCTTCATTTAATTAATGGAATGAAATTAGAACCTAAACACCTAACTTTGTTTCAAGAATTATTCCCTGTAGTTTGGGAAAGAACCGAAGTTCAGAATACGATTGCAAAATTTAAAAAATAGAAATAAAAAAACATATTAAAAAACTGTTTGTCAAGCTGAACTCGTTTCAGCTTCTTTTATGATAAAAATTAAGATTCTGAAACAACCCCGAAGTTTCGGGACAGAATGACAACTGTTAACTTTTGAAAAATTACTATTTATTGTCATGAGAAAACTTTTTCCCGATTATCTAATTATTACACTTAAAGGTTTAGCCATGGGAGCTGCCGATGTAGTTCCAGGTGTTTCTGGAGGAACTATTGCTTTTATTTCCGGAATTTATCAAGAATTAATTGATAGCATAAATAATGTGAATCTTTCGGTCTTAAAAACATTAAAAAAAGACGGATTAAAAGCCGCTTGGAAACAAGTAAACGGAAGTTTTTTATTGGCTTTATTAACCGGAATCGGAATTAGTATTTTGACTTTTTCTAAAGTGATTACGCATTTATTGGAAACCCAACCTATTTTAGTTTGGTCGTTTTTCTTTGGTTTAATTATCGCAAGTATTACTTTAATTTGGAAAGAAATTACGCGTTGGAAATTAGTTGACATTCTCTTTTTATTAATTGGAATTACCGTTTCCTACTACATTACAATTGCACGACCAGTGAGTTCTCCTGATAGCTATTGGTATTTATTTTTATCTGGATTTATTGCTATTATTGCCATGATTTTACCGGGAATTTCAGGCGCTTTCATTCTACTTTTAATGGGTTCATATGAAACGGTTATAGGAACAATCAACACATTTAGAGAAGGATTAACCACAGCTAATTCAGAAATTCTAGTTTCAGCTTTATTAAAACTAGGTGTTTTTGCTCTTGGTTGCATCATCGGATTGAAATCGTTTTCTAAAGTATTACATTGGATGTTTGAACATCATAAAAACACTACATTAACATTGTTAGTAGGATTTATGGTTGGCTCGTTAAACAAAGTTTGGCCATGGAAAGAAGTTTTAGAAACCAGAACAAACAGTCATGGTGAAGTGGTGCCCTATATCGACCAAAGTATTTTACCTCAAAATTTTGATGGCGAACCGCAAATTGCAATGGCAATTGTATTAGCTATTTTAGGATTTGTTTTGATTTTTGGAATGGAAAAAATGGCGAGTAAATTGGGGAAAAACTAAAATTGTTAAAAAAAATAACATTCTTGTAACAAATAAAAACAAGAGTCTGATTATATTTGATAGATTGTAATTTTAACTCAAAACCAATGAAAAAGAAAACAAAAAAACAGTTGAAATTTGGCTTAATTGGCCGAAACATAAGCTATTCTTTTTCAAAAAAATATTTCAACGAAAAGTTTGAAATTGGTCATTTTGACAATTGCGAGTACAAAAATTACGACATTGAAAGCATCAAAGAATTTCCAAAAATAATTACTGAAATTAAAGGTTTAAGAGGTTTAAATGTAACGATTCCGTACAAAGAAGAGATTATTACGTATTTGGACAAATTATCAAAAACGGCGGAGAAAATTGGTGCGGTTAATTGCATTACGATTTCCAAAAAGAAAAAACTAAAAGGCTACAACACCGATTATCACGGATTCAAAAAATCGATACAACCTTTATTAAAAGAACATCATAAAAAAGCATTAATTTTAGGAACTGGTGGCGCTAGTAAAGCCATTGCTTATGCTTTACGAAAATTAAAAATCGAATACGATTTTGTTTCTAGAACAGCCGATGAATTTCAATACAAATACGAAGAATTAGACGCTTCAATTTTCGAAGAGTACACGATTATCATCAACACTACTCCAGTAGGAACACACCCTAATGTTGACGATTTTCCAAATTTGGATTATAGTTTGTTTACCAAAAAACACATTGCTTACGATTTAATTTACAATCCAGAAGAAACTGCATTTTTAAAAAAGGCTAAAGCGCAAGGTACCGTGACTAAAAACGGTTATGAAATGTTGGTTTTACAGGCAGAAAAGGCTTGGAAGATTTGGAATGAATAGGTTTTCTTAAACGCAAAGACGCTAAGGTTTTCGCAAAGTTTTACGTTTAGTTTGTCATGCTGTCAAGCATCTCATCTCTTTTATGTCATCCCTACGGGATTTTTTTCTTATTCATTTCATTAATTACTGGGATGTCATGCCTAACGGCATTTTTAAGTTAGTCTAATGAAAAAGTACAAAACCAAAACTTCTTCAAAAAATCAATCCCAAGAAAGCCTTTTGATAGCTATCTAACCCCGATAGAAGCGACATCTCGCCTTGGCGGATATAGCGGATAGCGGGAAAATGGATGGCAAAAAAGCCCAAAACACTCGTTTCAAAGAAAATAAGCGATAATTGGACGATTTTTTTTGAATTTTCGGAGTGCTTTAGTATCTTCACAAAATATTAGTAACCTTAAGCATTTACACAATGTCAGAAGCAACACATGATAACCTGCATAACGCAGATGGACAAGACCAAATGGAACAATTAGATGGCGTTACCATTATTAGTCAATCGGTATTAGAGGAAATAGACAATTCTAATGCAGAAGAAAGCGAAGATGATTCGATAAAAGAAAAGCACGAAATTCCAGTTTTGGATTACGATGCAATGTCGATGGAAGCCTTAACCGATGAGCTGGAAAAATTAGTCAACAACGAAAAAGTAATGGCAATTAAAGACCATGTAGAAGGCATTAGAAAAGCTTTTTCGGACAAATACCACCATTTTATAGACGAGAAAAAAGAGGAATTCTTAGCTCAAAACAACGAAGAAGGTTTAGATTTTGAGTATCACTTTCCTTTAAAAAATAAGTTTGACGGTATTTACAATGCTTACAAAGCAAGTAAAGCGAAACACTTCAAACAATTACAAAACAATTTAGAACAGAATTTTGCGGTTCGTGAAAACTTAATCGACGAGTTGAAAAACTTAATCGATTCTGGTGATTCGAGCATTAGCGATATGTTCAAAAAAGTAAACGAAATTCGTGAACGTTGGAAAAATGCAGGTGCGATTCCGAGAGATAAATACAACATCTTGTGGAACAACTACCATTTTCATATGGAGCGTTTTTACGACATCATGCACTTAGACAAAGAAGCGCGCGATTTAGATTTGAAACACAATTTAGAGCAAAAACAATTAATCATTGCTAAAGCTAAAGGATTGTTGAACGAAGCTGACGTAATGAAAGCGTTCCGTGAATTGCAATTGTTACACCGCGTTTGGAAAGAAGAAATTGGTCCAGTTGATCGCGAACATAGAGAAGCGATTTGGAACGAATTCAGCGAAATTACCAAACAAATGCACGATAAACGTGAAGGTTTATATGCTGAAGCAAGAGCAAAAGAATCAGACAACTTAGCGGTTAAAAACGAAATCATTTCGCAAATTATCGCATTAGGAAACGAGAAAATCGATTCGCACAGTGGATGGCAAGCGCATATTCAGAAAATGGAAGCGTTGCGTGAAGCGTTCTTTAAAGCAGGAAAAGTGCCAGCGGAAGTAACAGAGGAAACTTGGGCCAACTTTAAAAATGCGGTTCGAGCTTTTAATGCGAACAAAAACGTTTTCTATAAAGATATCAAGCACGAACAACACGAAAACTTAAATAAAAAGTTAGCCTTAGTAGAAAAAGCTAAATCGTTACAAGATAGTACGGATTTCGCTGCTACTACTCCAATTATGAAGAAAATTCAAGACGATTGGAAGAAAATTGGACATGTGCCTCGTAAATATTCCGACAGTGTTTGGAAAGACTTTAAAGATGCGTGTAATGCTTATTTCGACAGAATGCATGAAGCAAGAAATGCCGAAACTAGTGAAGAAGTAGAAGCATTTGAAAAGAAAAAAGCATTCTTAGAAGAGTTAAAATCATTCACTTTAACGGGCGAGCACAAAGCGGATTTAGATGCTATAAAAGCTCACATTGCTACTTGGAAAACCTTTGGGAAAGTGCCTTTTAACAGAAGACACATTGAAGGGAAATTCAATAAGATTTTAGATGCCTTATTTGAAAAACTAAGCATGTCTAAAAAAGACACTGAAATGATGCGTTTTAGCAACCGTTTAGAGCAATTATCGGAAGGCGACGACCGCAGAGCTTTAGAACAAGAGCAATTCTTCATCAGAAAGAAAATCGACGAAGTACAGAGCGAAATTTTCCAATTAGAGAACAACATTCAGTTTATTAGCAGTAGTTCAAAAGGTGAAAATCCTTTTATTAAAGAAGTTCAAAAAAGCATTGAACGCCACAAAGACGACTTGAAATTGTGGAAAGAAAAGCTACAGCAAATTAAAAATATGTAAGATAGAATCCCGAGTGTAGGCTCGGGATTTTTTTTTGTTCCAAAAAATATTCTACTTAAGATTTTATATATTTGAATAAACAATATTATTAACTCCTGGGATATCTGACATGAAAAAAACAATTATTTTTATATTCCTTTTTGGAAATTTAGCATTTACAAACGCTCAAAACAAGCAAGATGAACCCATTTGGTGGAAATGGGAAAGAGAAGGCAAGTATTTAGAAGTAGTTAGTCATTTGCTTTATAAAATTGAGTCTGATTCTATCACAAACAAACACTCGGATTATCTTCATATCGCCAGAACTTATGGATATTTAAATGATTATGAAAAAGCTATTTTCTATTTAAAAAAATCAATGATAGGTTTGGAAGAAAAAAATGACGAACAATTTTGGTGGTATTACCAAGGAACTTTAGCTTTTTTTGAAAGAAATAAAGACAAACTGAAAGTTTATTTAGATAAACTAGAAAACAATCATTCGAACTACTACAAGAATAATTATCTAACTTTAAAATCGCTTCATGAGAATTTCGAAAAAGGGTATTTTGAAGCTTCTAGATGGAAAAACAATCAGAATAATAATTAAAATACCGTCCCTACAGGACTTCCTAATCGTTGGGTTTATTTTTTACCCATATTGCGTTCCTACGGAACTAAAAAAGTGAATACAACTGTTGTAAAATGCCGTTAGGCATGAAATATAGGTAACTTAATGTAGTAGAGCTGATAAAAATCCCTTAGGGATGACATAAAAGAGATGCTTTCAGCATGACAAACTAAACGTTAAAACTGAACACTGCGACTGACCACTGAACACTACAACTTCTTCGCTTCTTCCCAAAAAACATCCATTTCCGCCAAAGTCATATCCATTAAAGGTTTGCCTAATTCGGTGGCTTTGCTCTCTAAATATTGGAAACGTTTGATGAATTTTTTATTCGTGCGTTCTAAAGCGTCTTCTGGGTTTACTTTTAAGAATCGGGCGTAATTGATCATGGAAAACAAAACATCGCCAAATTCGGCTTCTATTTTGTCTTGGTTGCCAGCTTTTACCTCAACTTGGAGTTCGTTTAGTTCTTCTTGTACTTTATCCCAAACTTGATGCGGTTCTTCCCAATCAAATCCAACGCCTTTTACCTTATCTTGAATACGACTTGCTTTTACTAACGCAGGCAAACTTTTAGGCACACCTTCTAAAACCGATTTTTTGCCTTCTTTCAGTTTTAGTTTTTCCCAATTTTGCTTTACTTCTTCTTCGTCAGCCACCACCACATCGCCATAAATATGCGGATGACGATCGATTAATTTATCACAAATGGAATTCGCTACATCAGCGATATCAAAATCATTGGTTTCGCTTCCAATTTTCGCATAAAAGACAATGTGCAACAATACATCACCCAACTCCTTCTTGATTTCTTGCAAATCGTTATCTAAAATGGCGTCGCCTAATTCATAGGTTTCTTCAATCGTTAAATGACGTAAACTTTCAAGCGTTTGCTTTTTATCCCACGGACATTTTTCGCGTAAATCGTCCATGATATCTAAAAGTCGATTGAAAGCTTGTAGTTGTTGTTGACGTGTGTTCATGATTTTGTTTTTTGTTTCAAGTTTCAGGTTTCAAGTTTGAAATTGTTCTTGAAATTGAATTTGATTTTTGCACTTGTTCTTGCTTCTGTAAAAATAAAAAATCCCACGTGGAAAACGCAGGATTTTAAAGTATAATTTTTCCAATGCTTATTCAGCAGCTGGAGTTTCTTCTTCTTGTTTGATTTCCTTAGATAACGCTTCTACAGAAACGAAACCTTTAGGTTGTAACAAATTATACCAGTTTAAGATTTTTTTGATGTCAGAAGTATATACTCTGTCTTCGTCAAATTCTGGTAAAATTTCTCTGAAGTAGGCTTTTAATTTTGCATCGTCTTCTTTGTGAGACATGGCTAAACCGTCATTTTCTTTAGTAGCAATTGCTTTGAAAACCTCTGCTAAACGCACTTCTTCTGAATACGTATATACTGCAATTTCTGATAACAAACTTACGTTAGCTCTCATTCCAACAGTTATCTTTTTTCCGTCTAATAAAGATTCGGCAACAAATCCTGTACGTGTTTGAATTTTTAATTCATATAAACCTGGTTTCCCAGAAATAGCTAATATTTTTTGAATGCTCATGTTTCTTACTTATTAAGGTTGGCAAATATCTAATCTTTATTTAAAAATGCAAAAATTTTAACGTCCTTTTTTGTTTACGTACTTCATTTTATAATCGGGTCTTGCTTTACCATCCATAATGTTTTGCAATTTTTTCCCAATTAACTTCTTTTTCAGCATCGACAAATGATCCGTAAATAAAATTCCTTCGATGTGATCGTACTCATGTTGGATAACGCGCGCAATTAAACCATCATATACTTCTGTCTTCTTATTGAAATCTTCGTCCATGTATTCAATCGTAATCGTATCGTGACGAAAAACATCTTCACGCACATCTGGAATACTCAAACAACCCTCGTTAAATCCCCAAATATCACCTTCTTCTTTAATGATTTTTGCATTAATGAAAGTCTTTTTGAACTCTTTCATTAAAGCCGCTTCTTCTTTAGAAACGTCATCACTATCGCTAAAAGGTTCGGTATCTACAATAAACAAGCGAATAGGTAACCCAACTTGTGGAGCAGCCAAACCAACACCATGCGCATGATACATCGTTTCATACATATTAGCAATCGTCTCTTTTAGATTCGGATATTCAGGAGTAATGTCCTCTCCTACTTTACGTAAAACTGGTTCTCCGTATCCGTATATTGGTAAAATCATAATATTAAAATTGAGGGTACAAAAATAGTAAAATATACAGACAATAAAACAGTTATAACAAATAAATAACAGATTTAAAATAAGATTTAAAATCTTTAAAATTAATTTTAAAAAGATATTTTATCTTTATTTTGCAATTTAATAAATAATTTTATTTAGTTTTGCCGAAATTTTAAAAGAAATGACCCTTAAAATTGAGCAAACGAATTCTCAACATTTGATTTTCTGCGAAGCCATCATAGAAGAAATGGAACTTTCAGCAAAAGTGAGAGGAACAGGAATCGCAAAGCGTTCGATAGAATATTTAAGTAAAAAAATCATAGACGGAAACGGAATTATCGCCCTTACCGAAGAAAACGAATGGGCAGGATTTTGCTACATCGAAACGTGGAGTCATGAAAAATTTGTAGCAAATTCCGGATTGATAGTAGCACCAAAATTCAGAAAACATGGACTGGCTCGTAAAATCAAACAAGACATATTTTCATTGTCGCAAAATAAGTTTCCAAACGCAAAAATCTTTGGTCTAACTACAGGTTTAGCTGTGATGAAAATCAATAGTGAATTGGGCTACGAACCTGTAACCTATTCCGAGTTAACACAAGATGAAAACTTTTGGAACGGATGCAAAAGTTGTGTCAATTATGAAATTTTAATCGCAAAAGAAAAGAAAAACTGTTTGTGCACTGCCATGTTGTACGAACCAAAAATAGCATTAATACCAAAAGATGAAAACCATGAAAAAAGTAGTTTTAGCTTATAGCGGAGGATTAGATACTTCGTTTTGTGCCGTTTATTTATCTAAAAAATTAGGATACGAAATTCATGCCGTAACTGTAAATACTGGTGGATTTTCATCTGAAGAAATAAATGATATTGAACAACGCGCTTTGACTCTTGGTGTACATTCTTACACGTGTATTGATGCTGTAAAAAGTTATTATGACACTTGTGTGAAATATTTGATTTATGGAAATGTATTAAAAAATAATATCTATCCGCTTTCTGTGAGTGCTGAAAGAACCATTCAAGCAAAATCTATTGCTGATTATGCTAAAAATATCAATGCAGATGCAGTGGCACATGGAAGTACTGGTGCTGGAAATGACCAAGTGCGATTTGATGTAATTTTCAACATTCTTTGTCCCAATATCGAAATTATTACGCCTATTAGAGATTTAAAACTTTCAAGAGAAGCCGAAATTGAATTCTTAAAAGAAAATCAAGTAGAAATGAATTTCGAAAAAGCAATGTATTCCGTGAACAAAGGACTTTGGGGAACTTCTGTTGGTGGAAAAGAAACCTTAACATCCAATCAATATTTACCAGAAACAGCTTTTCCATCGCAATTAGAAAAATCAGAAGCAGATAAAACGGAAGTGATTTTACATTTCAAAGAAGGAGAAATCTTCGGAATTAACGAGACCATTTTTACTCATCCAAGTGATGCTATTATGCATTTAGAACAGTTAGCAACTCCTTTCGCCATCGGAAGAGATATTCATGTGGGTGACACCATTGTCGGGATAAAAGGAAGAGTTGGTTTTGAAGCGGCTGCAGCTTTAATTATTTTAAAAGCACATCATCTATTGGAAAAACACACGCTGTCGAAATTTCAATTGAACTTAAAAAGTCAATTAGCGGATTGGTACGGTAGCTGGTTACACGAAGGTTTGTTTTTAGATCCTGCTTTACGCGATATTGAAACTTTTTTTACCAACACACAAAAAACGGTCAATGGAAAAGTCATTGTAACGCTTTTACCCTATCGTTTTATCCTTAACGGAATTGATTCAGAGAACGATTTGATGGCATCTAAATTTGGAAGTTATGGTGAAATGAATTTGGGTTGGTCAGGTGAAGACGTAAAAGGATATTCAAAAATAATTAGTAATTCGCTTACCATTTATCATCAGGTGAACGAAGGAAAAATTTAAATCAAATGGAATCAAAAATAAAAGTTGGGATAGTTGGAGCTGCAGGTTATACCGGTGGCGAATTGATTCGTTTGCTCTTAAATCATCCAAAAACCGAAATAACTTTCGCATTAAGCAGAAGTCAAAATGGAAAAGCAATTAGTAGCATTCACACCGATTTAATTGGTGAAACAAATTTGATTTTCACCAACGAATATTTCAATACAATTGATGTTTTGTTTTTGTGTCTTCCGCATAAAGAAAGTAAAATTTGGTTGCAAAATAACGAAGTGAATGAAACCATCAAAATCATCGATTTAGGAAATGATTTCAGAATTGACGGCGCATTTGAAAAAGGAAATTTTGTTTACGGTTTACCCGAAATCAATAAGAAAACAATTGAACAGAGTAATTATGTTGCTAATCCAGGTTGTTTTGCTACGGCAATTCAACTGGCTTTGCTTCCATTGGCTAAAGCTAAAATTCTAAAAACAGTTTACACAACCGGAATTACAGGTTCAACTGGCGCTGGACAACAATTGCAAGACACTACACATTTTAGTTGGAGAGTTAATAATATTTCGGCTTACAAAACTTTACAACACCAACATGTGTCTGAAATCTGTAAAACACTAAATAGTTTAAATGAAGAAAAAGTAAACTTAGAATTTGTGCCTTGGCGTGGCGATTTTACTCGGGGAATTTTCACTAGTTCTACGATTGAAACAAAAATGAGTTTAGAAGAAATTCAAACACTTTATGAAGATTTTTACAGGAATAATCCATTTGTGTTTTTGTCTAAAACCAACATCGATTTGAAACAAGTGGTGAACACCAATAAATGTTTACTATTCATTGAAAAAGACGAAAATCACGTGGTCATTCACTCAGTTATTGATAATTTAATAAAAGGCGCTTCCGGACAAGCCGTTCAAAATATGAATTTGATGTTTGGCTGGGAAGCAACGCTGGGATTAAAATTAAAAGCCTCAGCATTTTAAAAAGAAAAAAATGAAATTATTTGATGTATATCCGTTATTTGACTTAAACTTCATTAAAGCAGAAGGAAGTTATTTGTGGAACGATAAAAACGAAAAATACTTAGATTTATATGGTGGTCATGCCGTGATTTCTATTGGTCATAGCCATCCAACTTATGTGCAAAAAGTTACCGAGCAATTAGAGAATATCGGATTTTATTCCAATTCAGTAAAAATTCCAATCCAAGAAGAAGTTGCTGAAAAATTAGGTAAAATTAGTGGTTACGAAGACTATTTACTCTTCATGTGTAACTCAGGTGCCGAAGCGAACGAAAACGCAATTAAACTAGCTTCATTTCACACACAAAAGAAGAAGAACATTTGCTTTACCAAGGCTTTTCATGGAAGAACTGCGGCTGCTGTTGCGGCAACTGACAACAAAAGTATTATTGCACCAACGAATGAGTCGGACAATTTTATTTTTGTTCCTTTTAACAACACAACTTCGTTAGAGGAAGCATTTAAAAATCATGAAATTTCTTCTGTAATTATTGAAGGAATTCAAGGTGTGGGCGGTGTTCAAATTCCAGAAGTCGACTTCTTAGAGAAAATTAGAAGTTTATGTGATGAACATGAAGCAGTTTTCATTTGCGATGAAATTCAATCAGGTTATGGAAGAACGGGAAAGTTTTTTGCTCATCAACATGCTAATGTTAAAGCTGATATCATAACCATTGCAAAAGGAATGGGAAATGGTTTTCCTGTTGGTGGCGTTTTAATTTCGTCAAAATTCCAAGCAAAACATGGTTTGTTGGGAACTACTTTCGGTGGTAACTATTTGGCTTGTTCCGCATCATTAGCTGTTTTGGAAACCATTGAAAAAGAAGATTTACTTCAAAACGCAACCGATTTAGGAAATTACTTGTTCGAAGCATTAAAAGATGATTCATTAATTCATGAAATCCGATATCAAGGTTTAATGTTTGGAATTGAACTGAAAGTTTCTTGTGCACCATTGCGAAATAAACTACTGAGTGAATTCAATATACTAACCGGAAATGCTTCGTGCCCAAAAACATTGCGAATTCTTCCCGCTTTAAACATTACAAAAATCGAGTTAGATGCTTTTATTCATGCATTTAAAATCTTATCCAAATCCAATTTATAATCATGAAACGTTTTTTTTCCGTAGACGATGTAGCTAACCTTGATGTTTTACTTCAAGAGGCAATCCACATAAAAAAAAATCCTTTGCAAAAAAGCGAATTAGGCAAGGGAAAAACATTAGGTTTAGTTTTCCTAAATTCAAGTTTAAGAACTAGATTAAGTACTCAAAAAGCAGCTCAAAACTTAGGTTTAAACACTATCATTTTAAACGCCAATCAAGAAGCTTGGACATGGGAATTTGAAGATGGCGCCATTATGAATGGTGGAACTGTAGAGCATATAAAAGATGCAGCTCAAGTCTTAAGTCAGTATTGCGATATCATCGGCATTCGTTGTTTTGCAGGTTTAACAAATAAAGAAGAAGACACTTCTGAAAAGGTATTTTCGTTATTTGAAAAATATGCTTCGGTGCCGATTATTTCATTGGAATCTGCAACATTACATCCATTACAAAGTTTAGCGGATTGCATAACTATTGAAGAGCAAAAACCAATCAATAAGAAACCAAAAGTAGTTTTGACATGGGCGCCTCACATCAAATCGATTCCACATGCCGTTGGAAATTCCTTCGCTCAATGGATGAACAAAACAGATTGCGAATTTGTAATTACGCATCCAAAAGGATATGAATTGGACCCAAAATTCACTCAAAATGCAACCATTGAATACAATCAAGAAGTAGCGCTACAAGATGCTGATTTTGTATATATAAAAAACTGGTCGTCATTTGAAAAATATGGAAAAATCCTAGAAACCGAGGAAGATTGGATGTTAACGAATGAGAAATTAAAAGTCACTAATAATGCTAAAATCATGCATTGTTTGCCCGTGCGAAGAAATGTAGAAGTAAGCGATGAAGTATTAGATAGCCCGAATTCTTTAATTTATCAGCAAGCCAATAATAGAACTTATGCCGCACAAATTGTGCTTCAGAAAATACTAGAATCAAATGAAAACGCTTAATATAATAAAAATTGGTGGCAACGTTATTGATGATGAATCAAAATTAAATGATTTCATCCAATCGCTTGCTAGTTTAAACGAACCTTTTATTCTAGTTCATGGCGGTGGAAAATTAGCAACTGATTTGGCTGAAAAACTAAATATCCCACAACAATTAATTGAAGGAAGAAGAATAACAGATGCCGAAACTTTGAAAATTGCGACCATGGTTTATGCCGGATATATCAACAAGAATATCGTGGCAAAACTTCAAAAGCAAAATATCAATAGTATCGGATTATCGGGTGCCGATGGAAATGTAATGAAGGCGACAAAACGAATCCATCAGGAAATAGATTACGGATTTGTGGGTGATATTTCAATAGAAAATGTGAATTTTAATTTTCTAGATATATTACTTCAAAGTGGATTAACACCTATAATCTGCGCAATTACTCACGATAAACAAGGTCAATTATTAAATACAAATGCCGATACTATTGCGAGTGTTTTGGCTTCGGCTTTGGCAACTTCATTTCAAGTAAAATTAATGTATTGCTTTGAAAAAAAAGGAGTTTTAAATAATCCCGAAGATGAAAATTCGGTAATCAAAAATTTAGATTGGAATACCTTTCAAAAATTAAAAGAAGAAGGCATCATCAATAAAGGAATGATTCCAAAAATTAATAATGCTTTTGATGCTTTAGCAAATGGAGTGAAAGAAATTGGGATTACTTCTGCTACAAACTTCACATATTTTATAAAAAACAACACTTATGAAGGAACAAGAATTAACTAATCTTTTCGAATCGGTTTACGAATTATTGAAAGAATTGATTTCGATTCCTTCTTTTAGTAAAGACGAAAACAAAACGGCGGATTGCATTGAAAAATTCTTTGCTAAGTATAATATACCGACGCATCGCGAAATGAATAACGTTTGGGCATTCAATCAATTTTATGATGCATCCAAACCAACAATTCTGCTAAATTCACATCACGATACGGTAAAACCCAATGCTAGTTATACCTTAAATCCATTTGAACCTATTGAAAAAGATGGTAAATTATATGGCTTAGGAAGCAATGATGCAGGCGGATGTTTGGTTAGTTTAATCGCAACCTTTATTCATTTTTACAACAAAGAAAATCTGAAATACAATTTAGTTCTAGCCGCTACTGCCGAAGAAGAAATTTCTGGTGTTAACGGAATTGAATCTGTTTTTAAGAAATTAGGTCCAATCGATTTTGCTATTGTTGGCGAACCAACCGAAATGAATTTGGCTATAGCCGAAAAAGGATTATTAGTTTTAGATTGTGTTGCAAAAGGAACTTCCTCGCATGCCGCACATCCCAATCATGACAATGCCATTTCACATGCTTTGGAAGATATTCAATGGTTTAATACGTATAAATTCGATAAAGTTTCAGACTTATTGGGTGAAGTAAAAATGACAGTTACCATCATTAATAGTGGTTCGCAACACAATGTAGTTCCCGATTCGTGTCAGTTTACCGTTGATGTTAGAACGACAGAACTGTATTCTAACATAGAAATCTTCAAAATTATACAAGAAAAAATCAAAAGCGAGGTAACGCCACGTTCTTTACGATTGAATTCGTCATCAATTTCATTGTCGCATCCATTTGTGCAAGCGGGTTTAAAAATGGGAAGAACCTATTACGGTTCACCAACCTCATCGGACCAAGCGGTAATTCCTTGTCCTTCTTTAAAAATGGGACCAGGATTATCAACACGTTCCCATAGTAGTGATGAATTCATTTACATAGAAGAAATTAAAGACGCAATTCAAATTTACAATTCCGTTTTAACTCAAATTTTATAGTTATGGCAGATAAAATATGGCAAAAAACAGCTAGTGACAATGCGTTTCATGCTAAATTAGTAGAAAAATTTACCGTTGGAAATGATGTCCAATTTGATTACGCTCTAGCTAAATATGACGTTTTGGGTTCATTAGCCCATTGCGAAATGTTACATTCTATCCATTTATTAAAAACGGAAGAATGGCTTTTAATCGAAATCGAACTTCAAAAAATTTTAGAAGAAATTGAAGAAAATCAATTTGAAATAGAACCTGGTATTGAAGATGTGCATTCGCAAGTAGAACATTTATTGATTCAAAGAATAGGTTCTGTTGGAAAGAAAATTCACAGCGGTCGTTCGAGAAATGATCAAGTGTTGACCGATTTGAAATTATACCTAAAAACCGAAATTTTAAACATAAAATCACTTACGGAAACTGTTTTTAACACCTTAATTCAGTTAAGCAACCAACATAAAGAAGTATTACTTCCGGGTTATACTCATTTGCAAATTGCTATGCCTTCTTCGTTTGGATTATGGTTTGGTGCATATGCTGAAAGTTTAGTGGATGATTTAGAATTGCTATTGGCAAGCTACAATATTATCAACAAAAACCCACTAGGTTCAGGTGCTGGATATGGAACTTCATTTCCATTAAATAGAACGTTGACAACTGAGTTATTGGAATTTGGAGCTTTAAATGTTAATTCAGTTTATGCCCAAATGACCAGAGGAAAATCAGAAAAAGTTATGGCAATGGCAATGGCTAATTTAGCGGGAACATTAAGTAAATTGTCTTATGACATGTGTTTGTATTTGAATCAAAATTTCGGCTTTATCTCTTTTCCGGATACTTTAACTACGGGAAGTAGCATCATGCCTCACAAGAAAAATCCCGATGTTTTTGAAATCATGAGAGCAAGATGCAACAGAATTCAAGCCTTACCAAACGAATTAATTTTACTAACTAATAATCTACCTTCAGGTTATCACAGAGATGTACAATTGACAAAAGAGTCTTTATTTCCAGCGATTCAATCTTTGAAAGAATGTCTTGAAATGCTACAATTTATGTTACAACACATTGAAATAAAAAAAGATATCGTTAAAGATTCTAAATACAATTATATGTTTAGTGTGGAAAGTGTAAACCAACAAGTTTTAGATGGAGTTCCGTTCAGAGATGCTTATAAAAACATTGGATTAGCAATCGAAAATCAAGAATTTATTCCAAGTTATGAAATAAACCACACGCATGAAGGAAGCATTGGAAATCTAAGAAATGATTTAATTGAAGATGCTTTTAAAAAAGTAATTTCAAAATTTAATTAATTACCTTTTGGAATCATATAAGCGGTTTCTTTCTTAGTTTCATTTAGAACAATACTACTGTGATATTGTCCAATATTAGGAATATTAGAAATCACATTTACCACAAAATCATTGTACGATTTAATATCCTCTGCAATGATTTTTAGCATATAATCGTAATTACCCGATAAACTAATTATTTCTTGAACTTGAGGAATAGCTATTATGGTTTTCTCAAAAGTATCAAGAGCCAATTTCGATTGTTCTTTCAAGGTTACATTGCAATACACAACAATTTGAACACCTATTTTAAAACGATCAACTAATGCTACATACTTTGTTATCACATGACTTTTTTCAAGGTTTTTTATTCTTTCATACGTTGGTGTAAATGAAAGCCCGACACGTTCCCCAATTTCTTTCACAGAAATAGTTGAATCTTGTTGAAGAATTTCTAAAATAGCTTGGTCTTTTGCGTCTAATTGATGTTTCATTCAGAAATAAAATTGAATATAAATGTACTATTATTTTTTATAACGTAAATAATCTTGAAGTATAATTGTTGCGGCAATTTCGTCAACCAAAGCTTTATTTTGACGTTGTTTTTTATTTAAACCACTATCAATCATCGTTTGAAACGCCATTTTGGAAGTAAAACGTTCATCCACTCTATCCACAGGCATTTCCGGAAAAGCTGCTTGAAATTTAGCAACAAAAGCATTGATGATTTCAGCACTTTGCGAAGGTGTTCCGTCCATTTGCTTAGGCTCTCCAACGATTACACATTCCACTTTCTCTTTTGAAAAATAGTCTTTTAAAAAAGAAATTGCTGTTTCTGATGGAATTGTGGTTAGCCCAAAAGCTATCATCTGCATTTCATCAGTAACGGCAATTCCTGTTCTTTTGATTCCGTAATCTATGGCTAAAATTCGCATTTATTGACTATTTTTTAGCAAATATAAGTTCAATTTACTTAATAATTTCAAATTCTGCTAAAGTTGCCATTCTGGCTTTGTTTAATTTTAAAGTTTTACCATCAAAATTATAATTATCAGCCATTTCTAAAACTTTAGCTAGTTCTTGTTCGGTTACCATATCTTCACAAGCCATCATGGTGGAAGCTACTTTTGAGAATTCAATACGACTAACCTCTTCTTTTAACTTATAGCTTCCCATCATATTATTACAACCTGCAAAAGCTGAAAATCTTCCGTCAGAATTAAAATTAATTCCGTTTTCTCTATTACTATTTTTATTCTTTTCGATAGTTTTTCCATATAATTTCACCAAACGCCATTTTGAATTTTTCAATTCAACTTTAGCAACTTCTTTGGTTTTTGTTTCTTCTTTTTGAACTGGAGCAATTGGTTCAGAAATTTCAATTCTTGATAATTGGTATTTTGAAGCTAAATCTCCTTCAATGCGTTTTCCATCAACATCTAAATGAAATAATGCATTTTCACCCACAAAATATTGATTTGGTGCAGCTGAACCCGAAAGCGTAATCGTATTTCCTGCATCGTTCCATGTGAATTTACCAGTTTCTTTAAACACTTTACTCGATTTCCCTTTATAAACGGTTTCCTTAATATACGAATCTTCAGTTAATGAAATCGTAGTTTCGATAGATTCGCAATCGGCACACGGAAGATTACCTCTATAGTTTCCTTGATAATCTAAACTATTTTTAGCGTTATGTTCATCAACTTGAACTACTGTAGAATCAATTGGTGTTCCTTCTGTTTCTTTTTCAATTTCCTTTTTACAAGAAGTAAAACCAATAGCTATTATTCCTAAAATTAGAAGACTTTTTTTCATGTTGTTTGTTTTTTTGTGATTAATGTAAATTTACGACTTATTTCTTATATCAAAAAGAATTCCAAAATTCATAAAATGTTATATTTGCACTACAAATTTTTACAATCATGACCAATTTACAATCTACGATAGAACAAGCATGGGAAAATCGTGCTTTATTACAAGAAGAAACTACGCAAAAAGCGATTAGAGAAGTTATCGAATTATTAGATAGCGGAAAACTTCGTGTTGCTGAACCTATTGAAAACGGTTGGCAAGTAAACGAATGGGTTAAAAAAGCAGTAGTGATGTACTTCCCTATTCAAAAAATGGAAACTTGGGAAGCTGGTATTTTTGAATATCACGATAAAATGTTATTGAAACGCAATTATGCTGAAAAAGGAATTCGTGTAGTTCCAAATGCTGTGGCAAGATATGGTGCTTATATTTCTTCGGGAGTAATTTTAATGCCAAGTTATGTAAACATTGGTGCTTATGTAGATGAAGGCACGATGGTGGATACTTGGGCAACCGTAGGAAGTTGTGCACAAATTGGAAAGCACGTGCATCTTTCGGGTGGTGTTGGAATTGGCGGTGTTTTAGAACCGCTACAAGCCGCTCCTGTTATTATTGAAGATGGCGCTTTCATCGGTTCAAGATGTATTGTAGTAGAAGGTGTTCACGTAGGAAAAGAAGCGGTTTTAGGTGCGAATGTATGTTTGACTGGTTCTACAAAAATTATTGATGTTACGGGTGATGAGCCTATCGAATACAAAGGAGTTGTTCCAGCTCGTTCAGTAGTAATTCCTGGAAGTTATACAAAGAAATTCCCTGCTGGAGATTATCAAGTGCCTTGTGCAATTATCATTGGTCAAAGAAAACCTTCAACCGATTTGAAGACTTCGTTGAATGATGCGTTGAGAGAATATAACGTAGCGGTATAATCCAAAGTACAAAATACGAAGTTTAAAGTACAAAGTTGAATTCCAATTCATGACAAAATTGTTGTGAATTGGAATTTTTATTTTCCTCCAAAAGTAAATTACAAGTAAATAAATTGTAAATTTTATATGAATAGTTAAATTTGCTAAAAATTACCTTTGTATGTCAAACTATTTTAGCAGTGTAAAACTATTTTTCAAGCGTTTTTTTGTGGTTCTTTTTATTTACCAAATTTGTCGTTTGTTGTTTTACTTTTTCAATAAAAATGCCTTTGAAAACATTTCTGCTAAAGGTTTTTTAGGCGGTATTCATTTTGATTTATCGGCAATAGCTTACATCAACTTAGTTTTTGCACTTTTGCATTTTATTCCAGGAAATTTTAAATACAAACCTAACTATCAAAAGTATTTGAAAATTGGTTTCTTTATTGTGAATTTCATCTTCATCTTAACCAATTTTGTAGATTTCGAATATTACAAATTCACCGGAAGAAGAAGTACTTTTGGCATGATTACCGCAAGCGGAATGGAAAATGAAATTGGCGGATTAATCTTTTCGTTTTTAATTGAGTTCTGGTATTTACCAATTCTTGCTTTGGTTCTAGGAATACTATTTTGGAAAGTAATTCCGAATTTAAAATCAGCAACAGAACAAAGTTACAACTGGTCACAAATTGCAAAACAATCAGGAATGTTTGTGCTTTTAATGGGATTTGTATTCTTGTTAGGTCGTGGTGGTTTCCAGAAAAAACCGTTGCGTATTGTTGATGCTGTAAATTATGGCTCGATAAATCAGTCGGCTATTGTGTTGAATACACCTTTTTGCATTATTAAAACTATTGGTAAAAAAGAAACATTAGAATCGCCAAAATACTTTTCGGAAACGGAATTAAATCAAATTTTCAATCCAATAACTGAAATTTCATCAGCTGAAAATCCGAACAAAAAGAATGTGGTGATTATCATTTTAGAAAGTTTTGGAAGAGAAAATATTCAGCGCGGACAAACACCCTTTTTAGATGGTTTGATTGAAAAATCGTTGTTTTTTGAAAACGGTTTTGCTAATGGAAAACTTTCTATTGATGCGGTTCCTTCTACGCTTTCGAGTATTCCGAGTTTGATGAATAATTCGTTGATTACATCAAGTTATTCGATTAACGAAGTGTATGGTTTACCGAAAATCTTAAAAGATAATGGTTATCAAACTGCATTTTTTCATGGTGCTTTTAACGGAAGTCAGAATTTTGATCAATATTGTAAAGTAGCTGGTTTTGATAATTATTTTGGCAAGAATGAATACGTTGGTCCAGAAGCTTTTGATGGAAGATGGGGCATTTTTGACGAAGAATTTATGCAATATTTTTCAGGGAAGATGACCGAATTCAAACAACCCTTTTTCAGTACAATTTTTACGATTTCATCTCACAATCCATACATAATTCCAGAAAAATACAAAGGTAAATTTCCAAAAGGAACTACTAAAATTCATGAAAGTATTGCTTATTCTGATTATGCTTTGAAACGCTTTTTTGAAACGGCTTCTAAAGAAGATTGGTATAAAAACACACTATTCGTAATAACTTCCGACCACACTTCGTCTGAACCAACCGAGAAAAAGTTTAAAACTAATGTCGGAAAATTTAGAGTACCTATTTTATTCTTCGATCCTTCAAATCCTTCTATCGTTGGGAAAAATCAGAAGAATTTACAACAAATTGACATCATGCCTTCGATAATTGATTATTTGAATATTGATAGTAAAATGATTACCTATGGAAAATCGTACAAATCTGAAAAAGATTTTGTGGTGTATTATTTAGACAACATTTACCATTATATTTCGGGTGATTATTACTTAGCTTTCGACGGAAAAAAATCTTTAGGGTTGTGTAATTTCAAGAAAGATGAATTGTTAAAAACCAATTTAATCAAAACCGAGAAAGCAAAAGCAACTGAAATGGAAACGTTTATAAAAGCGTATATTCAATCGTTTAACGAGCGAATGATTGGAAATAAATTAACGCTTCAGTAATTTTTCTTGGCGTTGTAATTTCAGTAATTTGGCGTACTTCATGTGCGAGAAAAATCCTTGGATTAAAGCAATTGTAATGCCATCAATTCCGTTGAAAATTCCTTTTTTAAAGAAATAACATCTGATAAAAGCGGTTAAACCATTGATTACAGGTTTCATTGCTCCCACTCTTTTTCCTTGATCAAAAAGTTGTTGTGCATGCCAAGTGGAATATTGGTTTTTCTTAGCGATAATTTGCTCAAAAGATTCCCAACCGTAATGTAAAATATGAACAGCTACTTTTTTCTCGTTAGTAGTTTCAATTTTTTGATGCACTTTAGCTTCTGAAGGCTTTGCTGTTTTCTTGTTGAAAAAACGCACTTTATGATCGGGATACCAACCTGAAAAATCAATTAATTCGTCGGCTAAAAAATTCTTTACTCGAAACGAGAAAGCATCGTAATTTCCTTCTAAATATTTTTCCTTTAAAATGAATTCTTTAGCATCTTTATCTAAAAACTCGTCTGCATCTAAATTTAAAATCCAATCGTTTTTGCAAAATGGTAATCCATGCGTGCGTTGTGGTCCATCGCCAAGAAATTTTTGAGAAATTACTTTTGCTCCTTTTTCTTCGGCAATTTTTACTGTATTATCAGCACTTAACGAATCAACAATGATAACTTCATCGCACACTTCAAACAAAGCATCGATACATTTTCCAATATTTTTCTCTTCATTATAAGTAATGACTAAACCGCTAATTGCCATAAAAATTGAGTTTTCACAAAAGTAATCAATTTATTTTGTTGGCAAAGTTTCAAAATCAGTGTATTTTAGCCAAATAATTTATCAAAAATGAAAATTTTAGTCATACAACAAAAGCGAATTGGAGACGTACTTACCTCAACTATTTTATCCAATAATTTGAAGCAAAAATATCCGAATGCGCAAGTGGATTACATGTGCTACGCCAATTGTGTTGATGTACTAAAAAACAATCCGAATATTGATAATATTATAGTTTTGGAAGAAAAAGTGCGAAAAAACTATCTTTCGCTTTTTCAATTTATTTTCAAAATCAGAAGTACCAAATATGACGCGGTGATTGATGCTTACAGTAAGTTGGAAACCAATTTAATCACGCTTTTTTCTGGTGCTAAATATAAAATTTCGTATAAGAAAGGCTATTCCAATATTTTTTACAATTACAATATTGAACGACTAAAAAACGGTACAAAATCGGATATTGGTTTGGCAATTATTAATCGTTTACGTTTATTAGAACCATTAATTAAAGAAGAAATTACCGATTATAAACCAAAAGTTTTTTTAACGGATTTGGAAATTAATCAAGCAAAGGAAATGCTGTCAAAATTCCCATTAAAAACCGACAAACCCACTTTTATGATTGGGATTTTAGGTAGCGAGTGGTACAAAACCTATCCGTTTGAAAAAATGGCAGAATTGTTAGATTTCACAGTGCAAACTACTGATGCAAATTTGCTATTCAATTACATTCCAAAACAAAAAGAAGACGCTCAAAAAATCTTCGATTTGTGTCAACCCGAAACACAACAACGCATTTATTTTGATTTGTATGCCAATGATTTGCGTTCGTTTTTAGGATTACTGTCGCAATGTGATGCTTTGATTGGAAACGAAGGCGGAAGTGTAAATATGGCAAAAGCGTTGTTTGTTCCAACATTTTCCTTGTTTTCGCCTAGTGTTGATAAAGAAACTTGGCAAATTTTTGAAGATGAGAAAAACATCTCCATTCATTTAAAAGATTTGAAACCCGAAATTTATGCTGAATTTGACGAGAAATACATCAAAGAAAACACCTTTAAATATTTTGAAGAATATCCGATTGAGCTAATTAAAGAGAAATTGAAAGATTTCTTCGAGATTATTCGCTAAGATATTTTGACAAACCATTTTCAATAAAAGTCACATTGTGTTTTTTATTATAATTTCGAATGGAATTATTTTTCTCCCAAGTTTCAGCAGTTGCATAACCTCTTTTGTGGTCTAAGTGCAAACAAACGGCACTATAACGAATTTGCTTCGATAAAATTCCGAAGTTAAACAAACGTTCGCCCACTTCTCTATCCAAACCACCGTATTGCATTTCTTCATTGAATCCATTTACGGCAACTAAATCTTTCTTAAAGCAAGACGTGTTGTGACCGTTAAAAGTTCGTTTTGTAGGAGTTAACCAATTCATGAAAGTCGCAAAAAGTGAAATCTTGGTCAGTTTTGATAATTTAAAAGTCTTAGAAACGCCATTTTTTATCAACCAAGAAATCGAAAAACAATCTTGATTTTGGATATTTTCTAAAGAAATTTTCTGAGAAGTTTCCATTGGTAATTTAAAATAACCTCCAGAAAGAAAATAGCCTTCTTCTTGGTACTTTAAATGTTGGGCAACAAAATCTTTTCGAGGAATACAATCGCCATCGGTAAAAAGCAAGTAATCAGAATTGGTTTTGAGAATAGCTTTATTCAAGATTTTACATTTCTGAAAACCATTATCTTCTTGCCAAATATGAACAATTGGAAACTTAAATTGATTTTGAAAAGATGCAATTATTGTTTTTGTTTTTTCGCTAGAACCATCATCGGCAATAACAACCTCAAAGTCTGGCTCAGTTTGGACACTATATCCAACAAGCACTTTTTGAAGCCATTCTTCCGAATTGTAAGTGGTGATAATTACCGATAATTTCATCTAACGAATTAAAAGTGAAAAATACTACTTTTTCCAGAACTTTAATTTCTTTTTGATTCTTTTTTTTCGGTGAAAGCGATATTGAAAATCGGCCGTTAATCCCCACATAGTTTCAAAAATAGTAGTTTCGTCACCGTTTGAAAGTTTTGCGTATTCGTTACTCATCACTGCAATCATGTCTTTCTTGTGTGTGATTTTCGATAAATTCTTCATTCGGGTTTTGAAATCGATAGTTTCATGAAACTGCATTCGATTCAAATCTACTAGAAAAAAGGAATAACTTCCGTCAATATTTTTACGAATTAAGGTATTTCCTGGTGAATGATCTAAAAACTCAATGCCTTTTTCGTGCATTTCAAAGGTAAATTGGGTAAACTTTCGGATGATAAAATCTCTATTTTCAAAAGCTTCATTTTGTACAATTTCTCTGAATTCAAATACATTTTCTAAATGTTCGCAAGCGTAATAACTTTCTTTTAATCCTATAAAATCATAATTTTCAAAAAAAGCTACAGGTTGTGGCGTTCCTATTTTCATTTCCATCAATTTAGAAGCAAATTCAAAAGAACGACGTGCTTTAGATTTTCTAAAATAGCGATAAGCAATTTTGTTAATGATGTTAGGTTTCTTGAACGATTTTATGCTAATCACATCATTTCCCAATTCAAAAAGTTTAATTGCATTACGTTTTCCAATAACAAAATCTTTACCAGATGATGTAAAATGGGTAATGTAATTTTCAATTTGAGTTTTATATTTTATGAAGTTGGGATGATACTGCGCTAGCATGTTTTTTTTTATTCAAAAGTAGCTATTGTTGGTTATAATTCCAATTTATTGAATATTTTTACATGATTTTAGCAAACGAATATGAAAGAATTACCAAAATGTTCCTTAGTTACACCAACATATAATTGGCCCGAAGCGCTTGAATTATTACTTTTAAGCATTACTAAACAAACTGTTTTACCTAATGAAGTAATTATTGCCGATGATGGTTCAAAAGAGGAAACTCGTTTGCTAATTGAGCGTTTTCAAAAATCATTTCCTGTTCCGTTAATTCACGTTTGGCATGAAGATAATGGCAATCAAAAGCCAAAAATCATGAATAAAGCGATTGCTCAAGCTAAATATGAATACATAGTAGAAATTGATGGCGATATCATCATGCATCCCGATTTTGTAAAAGATCATTTAACCTATGCTGAAAAAGGGGTTTATTTGTTTGGTTCGCGAGTAAATATTCAAAAATCGATTTTAGAAAGTATTTTCAAAAACAAAACTACTTCATTTCATTTCTTTTCTAAAGGAATTAAAAAACGTGGAAGGACATTACGAATCCCTTTCTTTATGAATTCTGCTAAGCTTCACGATAAACGTTCTTCTAAACTTAGAGGTTGTAACATGTCGTTTTGGAAAGAAGATTTCATTAAAGTAAATGGTTTTAATGAAGGTTTAGTGGGTTGGGGAGTTGATGATTCTGAGTTAATTCAACGCATTCACAACATTGGAATTCTAGGAAAACGATTAAAAAATGTTGGAATTGCTTATCATATTTATCATAAAGAACAAGACAAAAGTCACATTCATTTAAACAATGCTATTGAAGATGAAGTAAGAGAAAAAAAGATAACTTTTGTTGAAAAAGGTGTGAATCAGTATTTATAATTTCATTACTCTTACGTATTCTTCTTTGGTTTGCTTAGCAATGTTTTCTGCATTAAAATCATTTTGAATAATTGCTTTACTTTTTATAACAAATTCAGACTTTAAGTTCTCATCATCTAAAAGAGTAATAACTTTAGTAGCCAATTGCTTGAAATCTTTAACTGGAGCAATAAAACCATTTTTACCGTCTTGTATAACATCGGGAACTACTCCAACTTGAGTAGAAACTACTGGAGTTCCTAATAGCATGGCTTCAAGAACAGACGTTGGTCCACCTTCTCTTTGCGATGTCATTAAAAAAGCATCAAATTGTGGAACTAATGAAGATGCATTTTCAATTTTATCAGTGAAGATTATTGCATCTTCTAATCCTTTATCTTTTATTAGTTGTTGTAATTCAGGCGTGTTTTTTGTGAATTCGCCAATTTGAATAAATTTAATGTTTTTGCGGTTTAATTTATTTACTACTTCATCAACGACATTTATGAACGTTGGTAAATCTTTTGCATTGGAATGATTAGCGATATTTCCAACAACTTTAAATTCTGAGTCAATTTTGTAGGTTTCTCTTAAATTTAAAACTGGTTTCAGATTTAATATTTCTAACGAAACACAATCATGCACAACTACCGTTTTACTTTTCGCTTTTTCGTTTAAAATTTTACCTAAATCTCTTTTAACTGAATTTGAAACACAAATAATGGAAGATAATCCTTTAAAATTATATTTTAAATTACTCAAAAAACTACTACTCGTCCCCATTCCTTTTTTAGAAAAAACCGTTTTTGGTTTAATTCCAAACAGAATTTTTGAAATTACATAAAATGTTAATGAATCACTTGTGTGTAAATGGATTATATCTGGATGAAAATCGCGAATAACATTCTTTAATAAAGAAACGTTTCTTAGTTTATTTAATTTTCTATCTTTGACTCCAATAAATGAGATTGATTTTTTAGCGCATTGGCTTTCTAATACTGAACCTTCAATACCAAAAACTAAATTATCAACTTTATTTTTTGCTAATTCGGGTAAAATATACATCATCTGTTGCTCATTGCCACCCCATCCTTTTGCTCCAGATATATGTAATATTTTCATTGAATTTCACTTTTTTGATTTGATTGATTTTGTAAAATTATATAAATTAAGAATTAAATTAAAAAAATTGCATTTTATTTAACTTACGATAGTAAACAACAAATGGATTTATCAATAATAATAATTAACTACAATACGAGTAAATACACTATAAATTGTATAGAGAGTATTGTAAATACTATTTCTGATTCCATAAATTACGAAATAATTCTTGTTGATAATTGTTCTGAAATTTCTGATCTTAGTAACTTAGAAGAGCAAATAAAAAAATTTAACCATTTAACTTTAATTAAAAATCCGATAAATAGTGGTTTTGGAGGTGGAAATACAGTTGGATTATCTAAAGCTAAAGGAAAATTTTTAGCCTTTGTTAATAACGATACTATTCTTCAAAACGATTGTTTTTCTATCTTAATTGATGCAATGGAATCAAATCCAAGCTTTGGTGTATGTAGTCCACAATCATTTAAAGAAAATGGCAAATTTTTACCTACAATTGACCACTTTACATCACCTAGTAAAGAATTATTTGGAAGAGCTTTTCTAGAATTTATAAATCCAAAAAAATACCCAAAAAGAAAACAAATATATTCTAAACCTCAAAGAGGTCAATTTGTTAGCGGAAGTTTTATGGTATTTAGAAAAGAAGATTTTGATAAAATTGGAGGATTTGATACTAAAATTTTTCTTTACCAAGAAGAAACAGATATTTGCAAGAGATTATTAAAATTAAACAAATACGCTTACTTAATCCCCGAAGCTAAATTTATCCATTTTCACGGTGCAAGTACAAAAAAGTCGATTGCAATAAAAACAGAGTTAAAACTGTCTACACTTTATGTCATTAGAAAACATTATGGTTGGTTAGCTCATAAACTTATTTTAGGATTCTTAATCGTAAAATATTTCACCAGAAGTTTTTTTAAACCTGAATATTGGAATTTATTTAAAGTTTTAATAAAAGGTGGTAAATTGAATCATTCTCTTTTAAAGAAATAATTAAAAATCAAATGAAAAAAAGTATTGTTTTTGTTAGTAACAGTCTTCCTACATTCGATAAAGATTCTGGAGCTAATCGATTAAAAGAGATTATTGAAGAGTTTCTTAACTGTGACTTTAAATGTTATTTTTTAAAAAATGATACCGATTCAAGTAGTAAATATTGGAATTATTTCTCAGAAATAGGAGTTACTATTGTAAATATTTCTGAGGTTGAAAAAATTCAATCTTTAGAAAATGTAAACTATGTTTGGTTTAATGGTCCAAATTCATTTAAAAAGAATCTGAATTTTGTTTGTCAGCATTTACCTAAATCAAAAATTATTTATGATATGGTAGATGTACATTTTTTACGATATAAAAGATCGCTATTATTAAATCCGTTTAAAATTTCAGATTACAAAAGGTATTTCAAATACAAAAAAATAGAAACTAAATTAATCAAGAAAGCTTCAATTGTTGTTGCAATTTCCGAGAAAGAAAAAGAGTTAATTAGTAAATATGTATCGCCAGAAAAAGTAATTACTATTTCAAATATCCATTATCCAAAAGTTAGTAAAACTGAAATCCCAACTTTTAACCAAAGGAAAAACATTTTATTTATTGGTTCAAAACACACCCCAAATATTGATGCTATTTACTTTCTTTACAATGAAATTATGCCTAAAGTTTGGAAAATAAATAAAGAAATAAAAGTTCAAATTATTGGAGATGTTATTGAAGAAATCAAAGGAATTTCACATCCCATGTTTGAATTTTTAGGTTATGTTCCAAATGTAACATCTTACTTTTTAAATAGTAAATTAATGGTGGCTCCATTACGATATGGTGCTGGTGTAAAAGGTAAAATTGGTCAAGCATTTGAATATTATTTACCCGTTATTACAACAGATATTGGTGCAGAAGGAATGAATTTAACAAATAATAATCATGCTATAATAACCAACGATTCTACTGAATTTGCCAATAAAATTATTGAGCTTTATGAAAACGAAGAGCTTTGGCAAAAATTAAGCAATGCTAGTGAAGACAGTTTAAAACCCTTTTCAAAAGAACATTTGCGAAATGTGATTCAATCTATTTAAAAATGTTATCTAACTCAGAATAAACAACTTCTGTTGACAAATAATTCAAAAAGAAATTCTTAGCTAAAGTTTGTTGTTGCCCATAAAAATTATTATCAGCTAGCAATTGTTCTATATGTTTTGAAAAAGTTGCTGCATCATTGGTAACCAAACAACCATTGTTAGTTTTGTTTAATAAACCATCAATTCCTCTTTCATTACAAACAACAGGCAAACCAAAAGAAAGTGCTTCAACCACTTTAATTTTAAGTCCAGTTCCCGATAACATTGGACAAATTGCGACTCTTGATTCGCTGTAAACTTGATTTAAATCTTCTACAAAATGCATTTTAGTAACATTTGGAAGTTCTGGAATATGTTCGTTAATCTTTCCAACAACGCAAGTTGATAGATTAGCGTTTAATTTAGGATAAACTTCTTCAAAAAACCATTTTGCCGATTTCACATTATGCTCATTACTACTAGCAACATAAACCAAATCATATTTTTTTGTGCTATTCAATTGAAATTTAACTTCCAAAGCATGTGGAATCGTGATTACATCACTTGAAACAAATTGCGAAAAGACATAATTCTCATCTGAAGAAATGACCCAAACCTTTTGAAACAAATTTAAAACTTCAATTTCTTTATCGAAATATTTCCCTAAATTAAATCGCTTCTGATTTTGAAATTGAGAAGTCAAAAAATCATGGGTATCAATTATTAACTTAGCATTTTTTAAATGTTTATTTTCTCTTATTAATTCTGCCCAATAAGCATAAGAAATAATAATATAATCATACTGATTATCTTTCAAAATTTTAGAAAACTGTTCTTTATGTCCAAATCTTGTCCTATCAAAATCTCTAATTCTGCCCTTTAATTTATTTGGAATTGCATAAGTAAACAAATATGATAAAGTCTTAGAAATACGCTTATCTCTCTTCAAAAGAAAACCATTTTCTATCAAATTAGCATTTTTAATTGCTTCTAAATCACCTTCAGAAAATGATTTTGAAGCAATTCCTACATAATCAATTTTATGATTTCTATTTTTAAAATACTGAAGCAAGGCAAATGCCCTGGCATTATTTCCTTGATTTAAAGCGGCTGGATTTTCAGGGTAGAAATAAAGTATTTTCATTAGATTATTACTTATTTTCAACTAAAATTTATTAAATAAGTTATTGAATTATTATAAAAATAAAAGTAACACATTAATTGTTAATTACAGTACTCAAAACAACTATTTAATATCTAAAAATAATGATATATTTGTTTAATTAAATAGAGCATTATATGAGGCCTTCTATTTCTATTATTGTCCCTTGTTTTAATGGAGAATCATTCATAAAAAACACGATAAACTCAATAAAAAATCAAACCTTTACAGAATGGGAATGTATAATTATTGATGATGGTAGCAAAGATAACAGCAAACAAATTATTAATGATGAAATAAAAGACGACAACCGATTTTGTTTTATTACTCAAGAAAATAAAGGATTATCAAGTACAAGAAATTACGGTATTAATCTTGCAAAGGGAACATATATCTTTTTTTTAGATTCTGATGATAGTATCCCCGAAAATGCTTTAACTGATTTATTTAAAATTATTGAGTCAAATAAGAATATCGATATCGTTTTTGGTCAAACCTTATGTACAAATGGTCAGGAATTACAACCTGTTAAACATCTTTTAAATGAATGGCCAAAAAACGAATTACTTCATAATATTGAAGATAGTTTTATTAAATTCATGGTTGAAAACACCACGACTTGTATAGCACAAAATCGTTTGTATCGTTTAGAATTTTTAAAAAATTATAACTTGCAATTTTACAATGGAATCTTACATGAAGATGTGTTATGGTATTTTGAAACTATGCTAAAGGCAAATACGATTTTTTGTTCAGAAAAAACAACTTACTATTACAACGTAAATAATGAAAATGCAATAACGAAAAACATTAAACAAAAGAATATTTTTGACTATTTAACGATAATCGAGCAAATTTATAATAAGTACTATCTAAAGTGCAACAACAAAAAAACAAAAGATTTAATTGGAGTATATATCATTTTTTTAAAAATCTACATGTTAGAACTAATTGATAAATTTATTGATATTAACAAAGAAGAAATTTTTAAGAAAATTGAAATTTGCTTTAACAAAACAATTGTGGAAAGAAATATTGTAAAACTAAATATGAAAATCGAAAAAAAAATTTTTATATTCAACTACATCATAAATAAAAAATCTATTCAACTACTAGACTTATACGGGAATAGAAATTTTGCTATGAAAATACTATTTAAATTATATAAATTTATTTATCAAAGCTCATTCAATAAAATAAACAAAAACTATTATAAAATAGCATAATTAAAAATATTTTACTATTTTCATAAATACATAAAACTAAAAAATTCAAGCATGAAAGAAGCTTTATTAAAATATGATTTCACAGACAATGGATTAAATATTGGTGACTATATCCAAAGTTTAGCCGCTAAACAATTTTTAAACAATCAAGATCCTATTTTAATTAGTAGAGAAGCTTTAAACGAGTATGATGGTGAACAAGTAAAATTAATTATGAATGGTTGGTTTTTAATGAACGGAGAAAATTTTCCTCCATCAGAAAAAATAACACCTTTATTGGTTTCGCATCACATCAATACTTCTGTTCATTCTCATTTTAGAAAAGAAGAAATCGTCAATTTTTATAAAAAAAATGAACCTGTTGGATGTAGAGACTACTTTACTTTAGAGTTTTTAGAAAGTTTAGGAGTAAAATGTTATTACACAGGTTGTCTTACCTTAACATTATCAGAAAAATATAGTTCAAACGAAAAAAATGATAACATTTACTTTGTTGACCCAAGATATAAAAAAGCAAGAGGTTTAGCTGATCAATTAACTCGTTTGTATTTATTGATAACAAAATTTAATACTATTAGTGTTATTCGTTCCAGATACATAAGATATAACAACAAAAAGAGTTGGAAAAAAACCGTTGATTTTTACCGTTCATTTTCACAACTATTTGATGATGAAGTTTTAAAAAAAGCTATCTATGTAAAACATTACATGCCTGCTAATAAATTTAACAATGATGCCGAAATATTTGCTTATGGTGAAGAATTATTAAGAAAATACGCTTCGGCAAAATATGTAGTTACATCTAGAATTCATTGTGCTTTGCCAAGTTTATCTTTAGGAACTCCTACGTTGTATATTGATATTCCAAACGACCATAACGTAAGCTCTTGTAGACTAAATGGAATTAAAGAATTTTTTCATATTATCCACACAAACGGAAATAAATTATCTTGTGATTTATTAAAAGATGGCGAAAAATTTAATTTAAAATCAGCATTTAAAAATAAAGATGATTTTAAAGTTATAAGAGATAATATTAAAGAAACAGTAATTAATTTTATGAAAAAATAAAATTTAAATTGGAATAGATGGTATCTTTTTACAAGATGTTTTTTACTTTCCAAAGAAGCCATTTATTTCTCAATTTATTTTTTAATCGTTTTATTTTAAATGTTTTACTAGGGAAATTTGCATTTATTTTATTAAATAAAGAACTTATATGTAGTATTTTTTCTTTTTCTTCTTTTTCTTTTTCTTCTTTTTCATTTTCAAAAACATAAAATTCAATATTATTATTAATTTCTGAATCAATTTCTTGCCAAAAAGCATATTCCCTAAAACCGAATGATGAATTAGTTAGTTGATTAAAAATAAGATCATATACATTCTTATTTACATTAAATCCAAAATCATTTGGATCTTTGTTTTTTAAAATTAATGAAATAATCATTCTTAAACATTTTGCACATTTTCCACAATTTAAACCAGAAAAATTATGTTTATAACAAACCCTTAATGGAAATGTTTTATCCAAATTATCAACATGTTTAACAACAAATTCTGTTTTTTGAAATCTATTAAACTCTTGTCCATCATGAGTTATGGTTGTATTTCCAAATTTTATATGATTATCTAATTTAGATGAACCCCAAACCATATCTTCTTTTTCATTAAGACTAGAAGCAATAAAAACATTTGAAAAACCATAATAATAGGCTAAAGGAGCTGTTGAAGCGGTTAAAACAATACCAAATTGTACCATAGTCCACCAATCAACATAATTAAAGTAAATTAACTTTTCTAAGTGACGAGTATGAAAATCACGAAAATTAGAAGCAATAAAATGTACAGGTAATCCAGTTAACAAAGAATTTTCTTGGTAAGAATTTCTTATCAAATTCATTTTCTCAACATTTCCTAATTCAATATCAGAACCCTGAATAGTAATTAAATCTAATTTTTTTTCTTTATGTTTTAAAAAAGTAGTCCAAGCATCTAAACCTCCGCTAAAAAGCATTGCTTCTTTATCAACAGCATAGGTGTTCTTTATACTTTTATTTACTATTAAATTTGAATTTTTAGCTAAAATTACAACATGTTCCTCTGCAAAACTTTTTTTCAAAATTTCTAAACATTCTAAAAAATCATCATCAATTTCATCAATTATAATGGTACATCCCGAAAACCAAGAAATAGTAATAAAATTAGCTAACCAAGGAATAGCTAAAATACTTTTAGGAATAGCACTTACCTCAAAATCATAAGTAACATATAACTTTTCTTTATTTTTAAAATAAATCTTTAAATCTGAACTATAACTGTAGTCATAAATTACTTTATTATTTTCTACCTTAATATCGTGAAGTTGAATTGTTGATTTTTTCATTATTTTAAATACCTCTTGTAAGTTTCAAAGATAGAGATTACAATATTAAAATTTATAAATTAATAAAATTCTAATAATTTTTAAATCCGAGAATACCTAAAAAAGTACAATTCGTCATTCAGGAAATAATAATAAAATATTTTTTCATGAATATGTTTGTTAGTAATCGTAAATTTGTGAACAATTTTAGCCTTAGTTTTTTGAAATTTTATTTGAAATCAAAAAAATATGCTTAGAATTTTTTACCTAAATATTTGGGTAAATAATTTAAAAATTGAAGAATCACCTTTATCATTTAATAAAGACAATTTTAAAATGGGAGACATAAACACAGAAGTATACAACGCATTCGAAGTCATTAAAAATGGCGGCATTATCTTATATCCAACCGATACCGTTTGGGGAATTGGTTGTGATGCTACAAATGAGGAAGCTGTAAAAAAAATCTATGCTTTAAAACAACGTGAAGAAACCAAAAGCATGATTGTTTTAATGAACGGCGAACGTATGATGTACAACGTTTTTAAAGAAATTCCTGAAGTGGCTTGGCAAATCCTAGATTTATCTGAAAAACCAACAACTTTAATCTTAGATAATCCTCGAAATGTAGCCAAAAATATTGTTGCAGAAGATAGCACGTTAGGAGTTCGAATAGTTACAGAACCTTTCTGCTTTAAACTAATGGAACGCATGAAAAAACCATTAGTTTCCACTTCTGCTAATATTTCAGGCGAACCTACACCAAAAACTTTCAAAGAAATTAGTCCCGAAATTATAAAAGGTGTCGACTATGTAGTAAATTTGCACCACGATAAAGTTTGCAAAAATCCTTCTACGATTATTAAATTAGGTTTAGATAACCAAGTGAAGATTATTAGAAAGTAGCTTTTTGCCACAGATTCACTGATTTTTATTAAAATTTATGTCAAATTATTTGTACGAAGAAGAAACCTATAAAATTATAGGAGCATTAATGGAAGTTCACAAAAATCTAGGCAAAGGTTTCTCTGAAATAGTCTATAAAGACGCTTTTGAATATGAACTAAACAAGATTAATTTCTTCTTTGAAAGAGAGAAAGAGTATTTAGTACATTATAAAGATGTTATTTTAAATCATAAATTTTATGCTGATTTTGTGGTTTTAGATAAAATTATTATTGAAATTAAATCAGTAAACTCTTTTGATGATAAACATATCTCACAATGTATAAATTATCTTCACGTTTCAGGACATAGGCTTGCTATTTTGGTTAATTTTAATAAAACATCGCTCGAATACAAAAGAATCATAAAATAAATCTGTGAATCAGTGGCTTAAAAAAAATATGAACTACACAGAAACACTTCAAATCCCAATTTTCAAAATCATTTCACAGGCAGCACAAGAACTCAACTTGGAATGCTATGTGATTGGTGGTTTTGTCCGCGATATATTGCTTAACAGAGACCACAAAAAAGACATCGATATCGTTGCTGTGGGTAGCGGAATTGAATTGGCTTTAAAAGTTTCAGAGTTGATTCCTTTCCGTCCAAAAGTGCAAGTTTTTAAAAATTATGGAACTGCGATGTTACGTTATGATGACATTGATGTGGAATTTGTGGGTGCTAGAAAAGAATCTTACACACACGATAGCCGAAATCCTTTAGTTGAAAATGGCACTTTAAAAGACGACCAAGAACGAAGAGATTTTACGATAAATGCGTTAGCTTTTTCATTGAATTCTGAAAACTTTGGTGATTTAGTTGATCCTTTTAATGGTGTGGAAGATTTGAAAAACAAAATCATCAAAACACCTTTAAATCCAGATATTACGTATTCCGATGATCCATTGCGAATGATGCGTGCGATTCGTTTTGCTACGCAATTGAATTTCGAAATCGAATCGGAATCTTTAGAGGCTATTTCTAAAAATAAAGATAGAATTAACATCATTTCGGGCGAACGAATTGTTGATGAATTGCATAAAATTCTTGCTTCAGATAAACCTTCCATCGGATTTTTACATTTGTACCAAACGGGTTTATTAGACATTATTTTACCTGAATTAACCGCTTTAAATAATGTTGAAGAAGTAGAAGGTCACACGCACAAAAACAATTTTTATCACACTTTAGAAGTAGTAGATAATATTTGCCCGAATACAGATGATGTTTGGTTACGCTGGTCGGCATTATTGCATGATATTGGAAAAGCTCCAACAAAAAGATTTAACAAAAAACAAGGTTGGACGTTTCACGGACATGAATTTTTAGGTGGAAAAATGGTCAAAAAAATATTTGAGCGTTTACACATGCCTTTAAATCATAAAATGAAATTCGTGCAAAAAATGGTTACGATGAGTTCGCGACCAATTGTAATTGCTGAGGATATTGTTACGGATAGCGCCGTTCGTCGTTTGGTTTTTGATGCAGGCGAAGATATTGATAGTTTGATGACTTTATGCAAAGCAGATATCACAACTAAAAACCCAAAGAAATTTCAGAAATATCATAAGAACTTCGACATCGTAAAAGAGAAAATAGTAGAAGTGGAAGAAAAAGACAGAGTTCGTGTATTTCAACCTCCTATTTCGGGTGAAGAAATTATGGAATTATTTGGTTTGAAACCTTGTAGAGAAATTGGAGTTTTAAAAGAAGCGGTTAAAGAAGCTATTTTAGAAGGTGAAATTCCGAATGAATATGAAGCTGCTAAGGATTTTGTCCTAAACAAAGCTTCAAAAATGGGATTGAAAAAAGTATAAAAATTATAATCTGTTAAAGCACTTTTCAAATGCACATTATGTAAATTTGGGGTGCTTTTTGAATATCAAGAAAAATGAAAACAAATAAATCGGTCATTTATTGGCTACTTTCGGGATGTGTTTTGTTATTTATCATGGTAACTGTGGGCGGAATTACGCGTTTAACTAACTCGGGGTTGTCCATGACCGATTGGCATTTAATCAATGATACCTTCCCTCCTATGTCAGAAGAAAAATGGGTGGAAGCCTTTGAAGAATACAAGAAATATCCAGAATATCAAAAAGTAAATCAATACAAAGATTTTCAATTAGATGATTACAAATTCATTTTCTTTTGGGAATGGTTTCACCGTTTTATTGGCCGTATTATTGGTGTGGTTTTCATTATTCCATTCGTTTATTTCTTAATCAAAAAACAATTAGATAACGAAACCATCAAAAAATGTTTCATTCTATTGGGAATGGGCGCTTTTCAAGGATTTTTAGGTTGGTTCATGGTAGCCAGCGGTTTAAAAGACATGCCTGATGTGAGTCATTTTAGATTAGCAATTCACTTAACGTTTGCTTTTATTACGTTTGCTTACACACTTTGGGTTGCTTTAGATTTAATTTATCCTGAAAGAAAATTACCTGTTGTTGAATTAAGAAAAATCGCCCGAATAGCTTTAGTAGTTTTAATTATCCAAATCATTTATGGCGGATTTGTTGCCGGATTAAATGCAGGATTAATTCACAATCATTGGCCTTTAATGAGCGACGGACAATTTTTTCATGAAAGTATCCAATTAGAACAATCTAATTTATTATTAGCATTCACAGAAGGAAAAAGTGGCGTGCAATTCATTCACCGAACTTTTGCTTATGTTGTAGTTTTTTCAATCATTTATTTATTCATTAAAAGTAGAAAAATCACTTTAGACAAAACCCAAGATAACGGAGTTAAAATGTTGTTAGTTTTTGTGTTTATACAATTTATTTTAGGAGTTTTTACTTTATTATTCCACGTACCTCTTTGGTTAGGATTAGCGCATCAAATTATGGCTTTCTTTTTATTAACAGCCATGACGTTTACATTGCATAGATTTAGTAAATAATGAAATACTATTTCCATCTTCAATATAAAATGATAAATCGTTCATTTATTGAATATGGAATGCCTGTAATTTTAGGCTATTTAATTCTAATTTGCGCTTTCATTTTTGGGTCTAAAACACTTTTTGAAAAAGTAGATTATGCTATATATGTCTATTTACTATCCTATTTAACATTAGTTCTAAAACTTAGTGATGTTAAACGAAATAGATTTTTAAAATATTGCTTTAAATCTTCAGAATATAAAAAAATAAGAATCACAGAAAACATTATAATTGCTTTACCATTTATTGGTTTTTTAATCTATCTGAAAGATTTTCAATTCATTCCTGTTTTTTTAATCATTGGAACCATTTTAGGGTCTATTAATCTGAAATCAGATTATAATGTAACCATACCAACACCTTTTTCAAAACAGCCATTTGAATTCACAATTGGGTTTAGAAATACTTTTTATTTTTTCCTTATATCGCTATTCATAACATTTAAAGCTATTGAAGTAAGCAATTTAAATCTTGGAATTGCATCTTTAATATCTATTTTGGCTATAGTTTTCAGTTATTATTCCATATCCGAACCCTCATTTTTTGTTTGGAATTACAATTTGAACCCAAAAATGTTTTTGATTCAAAAAATTAAAACTTCCTTAATCTATTTTTCATACCTAGCACTTCCAATTACTATTGTTTTGGGCATCTACTTTTATGAAAATCTCATTACGATTTTAAGTTTTGTATTCGTTGGTTATGTGTTCCTAATAACAATTATCTTAGCGAAATATGCAGCGTATCCAGATAAAATGAATATTATTCAAGGTGTACTAATCGCTTTTAGTATTTATTTACCACCGATGTTAGTTTTTGTTATTCCTTATTTTTATTTTCAATCTTTAAAACAACTTAAACCGCTTCTAAAATGATTCAAATTGAAAATTTATCGAAAAAATATGGTAACAAAATAGTATTAAATTCAATAAGTATATTTTTTGAAAACGGAAAAGTATACGGTATTGTTGGAGAAAATGGTGCAGGTAAAACGACTCTATTTAATTGTATTGCTGGATTAGAAACGTTTGAGGGAGAAATAAAATCTGACATACCGAAGTTAAAAAACCATTTAGGCTTATTGGTAACTGAACCTTATTTTTTTTCAAAAATAACAGGAAAAGAATATATTCAATTATTATGTAATGCAAGAAATATCCATACTATTGACTTCGAAAAAAGTAATATTTTTGACTTACCACTAAATGAATATGCATCAAAATATTCTACTGGAATGAAAAAGAAATTAGCACTAACTGCTATTTTACTTCAGGAAAACAACTATTTCATTTTAGATGAACCTTTTAATGGTGTAGATATTCAAAGTAATATCATAATTACCGAAATCATTCATAAATTAAAAGAACTGGGAAAAACAGTTATTATTTCTTCCCATATTTTTTCTACTTTAAATGATACTTGTGACGAAATTTTAATTCTTGAAAATAAGACTATTTCCAAAAAGGTTGGCAAAATTGAATTTAACCAATTGGAAAGTGAAATGAAAAAAATTACTGTTGGAAATAAAATTGATCTTTTGGGTTTAAAATAAAAAAGGCGAAACAAATGTTTCGCCTTTTTTATTACTTTTTAACCTTAATAGAACAACCTATTGCTTTCGTTGTGTTTGGAGTTGGTTCTTGGCCTTTTTCCAAAGCCGCAATAGCATTCTCTAAATATTTTTCTTTCACTTCAGAAGCATCTTCTACATTATCATCGATTGCTCCAATGTATTTCACAACTAAATTCTTATCTAATAAAAATACATGTGGTGTTTTGGTTGCTCCATATTGCGGATAAATTTTCTGACCTTCATCAAACAAATAAGGAAACGTAAACTTTTTCTCTTTTGCTCTTTTTTGCATCAATTCAAAACTATCTTCTGGTTGAGCTACTGGATCATTTGGATTAATCGCTAACAAAATGTAGCCTTTAGATTTGTATTTTTTAGCTAAATCGATAATTCGATCTTCATATTTTACGGCAAACGGACAATGATTACAGGTAAACACTACGATAAATCCTTTCGCGTCTTTGTAATCCGACATACTGTACATTTTATTGTCGACCGATTTTAATTTGAAATCAGCAGCCATATCTCCTACTTTGTAACCAGTAGGATTAGTAAAACTCATTAAAACGCCCATTAACAAGGCAAAAAATCCAATTCTCTTCATAGTATTAATTTAATTTGGTTAGTGATTCATTTACAAACTGATTTAATTCTTCAAACGAAGCAAATTCTTGTTCTACAAAAATGCCTTTATTTTCATTGATTATCCAAGTAGCCGGAATAGAACCCGACCAATTTTCATCGATTTTTAAAATCCAATTGTTGAATTTTTTATCCGCCATGTAAGTGGTTACAAAAGTGTAATTTTTCTTTTTCAAAAACGGTTTCAATTTACTTTCAACCTGTTTTTCGAAATCTAAACTAACAGTTACCACTTTCACATTTGGATTCTCTTCATGTAATTTTTGAAAATACGGTAATTCCTTTACACAAGGCGCACACCAAGTAGCCCAAAAGTTAACTACCAAAGGTTTTTCGGAATTATTTTGAACATAAGCATTCAATTCGTCAAAATTTTGAAACGTAATCAAATCTTGAGCTTTTACAGAAAAACTCAGAAAGAAAACCGAAAGTACTATTAAACGGAAATACCTCATCTACTTTTTTATCAAAAATAGTGAGATATTTATTTTGTTTGCTGTTAATTAACAATTCTTTATCAACCCAATTAAAGACAAATTCAATTAATTCTGTTTTATTAGGAATGTAACATTTTGACATTTCAATCGTTTTATTTTTATACCTAATGGAACAATATGAAAAACTTCAAAATCATTTTCGCCCTTTTATTTATTTTATCAGTAAATATTGGAAACACATGCAGCATGTACAAAGTGACCAAAAATGGTAAAACAATGGTGGGTTGTAATGAAGATGCTTGGAGAACAACACCTCATATTTGGTTTGAAATTGGGAACAAAAAAGGTTCTTTTGGTGCTGCTTTTACAGGCTCACGTTTTGATGGAACAAATGGTTATGCACCACAATCGGGAATGAATGAACATGGATTGGTTTTTTCAAGATTAGCATCGTATCATCCTGAAAGCGAAAATTCCAATTTTAAAAACCGCCTAAAAATAACCAATCCAACCCAATATCTAAAAGACATTCTTCATACTTGCAAAACTGTTGAAGATGTAAAAAAATATATTGAAAAATACGATTACAGTTATTTTATAGAAGATGTTTTTATTTACGTTGATAAATCCGGGAAATATATTGTGGTAGAACCTTACAAAATAATTTCGGGAAATGAGGCAAGTTATGTTTTATCAAATTTTTGTCCATCTATAACTTCAAAAGAAGACGCTTCTAAATTAGAACGTTATCAAAATGGTGTTTTATTTTTGAATAACAAATTAAAAACCGATTTAGAATTTTGCCGAAAATTATCCGATACCATGCATGTTTGCAGAGAAAAAATTGGTGATGGAACGTTATTAACTTCCATTTGGGATAACACGAACGGAACCGTGAATTTATACTTCTATCATAAATACGACAAAACCATTCAATTCAATATCAAAGAAGAACTAGCAAAAGGAAATCACATCCTAAAAGTCGATTCTTTATTTCCAAAAAATGAAGAATTTGAAAAACTAGCTTCGTATCAAATACCTCATAACAATGATATTTTACGTCTATTTTTAGTGTTTTGCGGATTATTCTTTTTTATGAGTTCAGTTTGCTTTTTAGTGAATTATGTAAAAAATAGAAAAAACAATAACTTCAATGCAATCAAATTACTTTTAATTCTGTTTGGACAAATTTTATTCTACTACATGTTTGTTTTAAGCACAAATATGAATATTTTCTATTTTGATTCACCTTATAAAAGTTATTCTAGTACCTTAGTGAGCCTGACTTCTTATTTACCTTATGTACTTTTAGTAATCATAATTCCGTTAATTAAATTCAATTTAAAACTAGTTAAAGAAAAGCTTTGGAATAATTTTGCTTTGATTATTTTAAGTTCAAACAGTTCATTGTATCTAATTTTAATCGGATTATTTGTGTATTGGCGGTTTTATTTTAATTTTTAGTTAACCAATCCACTCTTTAAAATCTCCAACACGTTCTCTTGCTACAATAACCTCATCGTCTTTGTATGTTGGTAAAATAATTTTTAATCTTGAATTGGAATACACCTGAATTTCTTTAACCGCTTTCAACGGAACTATGAATTTTCGGCTTACGCGATAAAAATCTTTTGGATTGATTTCGGTTTCTACAACTTCTAAAGTGGAATCGATTAAATAATCGCGATTGTCTAAAGTGTGAATATAAGTTCCTTTGTTTTCGCTGTAAAAACATTCTACTTCTTCAATTGAAATCACTTTTAATTGTTGTCCAATTTTTACTGAAAATCGCTTTTTATATTCTTTTTCAACTGGATTGACTAACATTCGCTTAATCGCTTCAAAATCTAAACTCGAAATCGTATTTTTTTGAAATTGATTTTTGAATTTTGAAATTGCAATTGAAAGTTCTTCTTCATCAATTGGTTTCAATAAATAATCAATACTATTCAATTTGAAAGCTCTCAAAGCATATTCATCATAAGCGGTTGTGAAAATCACGGCACTTTTAATATCGATTTGCTCAAATATCTCAAACGACAAACCATCAGACAATTGAATGTCTAAAAAAATCAAATCAGGATGCGGATTGTTTTGAAACCATTCAATAGCTTCTTCCACTGAATGTAACATCGTATTCACTTGCAATCCTAATTTTTCAACCTTGCGCTGCAACAATCGTGCTGCTGGTTTTTCGTCTTCAATAATTAATATGTTCATTGTTTTAAAACTTCAAAATTCAACATTCGTTGTTCAATATTCAGCGTTTGATTATTCCCACTTATTCGCTTTTTCTTTCTCCATAAATTCTTTAATCTTACGCTCTTCCCAGTTTTGACCCATGATAAAATCAGGTAAAAATACCGATAATCCGTGTGCTAACAATCCTAATCCCCAAAAGAAAGCGGTGAAAAAATTATGCGCTTGAAAATAACTTTCACCATCTTTTAAGTTTTGAATATTGATAATCACAATCATAATATTAATGACTAAATAAACAACAGCGTGTGTATAAAATCCTTTGATTTTCTTTACTCTTTTAACTGCTTCATAATATCTTGCTTCTTCTGCATTTGATGGAACAAAGTTTTTAAACGCTTCTTTATCCATTCTACTATTGATTCTATCTTGTAAACTCATGATTTCTTATTTTTTAAATTTAATTATTCCCATTTATTACTTTTGTCTTGATCTTTTTTCAAAATCTCTTGAATTTTTCTTTCTTCCCACGAACTTCCGTAACCGAAAACTCTAAAAGCGTGAAAAACTAATCCCATTCCCCAACCTAACATCGGGAACCAAAACCATTGAAATCCTGAGAAAGTTCTAAAATTGATAAACACTAAAACCGGAATTACGATGCAATAGGAAATTAAACTTCCGTAAAACTCTTTTGTTTCTTTGACTCTTCTTGACGCTCGGTCATAAGCCGTTTGTTCATTATAATTGTATGTTGTTTCCATAATACTTATTTGTTTAGTTAAAATCGGTAGAAATACTTTAAATTCTTTTTCGTTTTCTTCCACCAATACTTTTCTTTTGGTTAAAATTCTGTAGCGATTGACAATATTTTGTAATCCTACGCCTTTTCGGTCTTGTAAAACTTCCTTCTTTTGAAGATTGTTAGTGATGACTAACTGACCATTTTCAATACTAATCTTTACATGTAACGGTTTTGCTTCGCTAACTACATTGTGCTTGATGCAATTTTCTAATAACAATTGCAACGAAAGTGGAACCACTTTAGCTTCTTCGTTTTCAAAATTTTCCGGAATTTCAAAAGTGATGCTGTTTTCAAATCGCATTTTCAGTAAATTCATGTACGTTTTGGCAAATTGTAATTCTTCTGCTACCGAAACTAACTCCTTGTCTTTCTGTTCCAAAACATAACGATAAATCTTGGAAAGCGAAGTAGTGAATTTTTGAGCGCTTTCGGGATTTTCCTCGATTAACGAACTCAATACATTCAAACTATTAAACAGAAAATGCGGATCGATTTGATTTTTTAAACTTTCAAATTGTGCCGAAGCCGTTCCAGCAATAATTTTCTGTTCCTTTAATTTGTTTTCCTGATATGATTTGTAGAAATAAACCAAGTGAATTACCAACGAAACTATAATCGTAATCACCATTGCTACAACATAATTAGCAGGCATTTCGGTTTGAATAAATTCTTGAATTGTTTTGTTTTCAAACCCAACATCTTCCAACATTCGCAAAAAGAAAATAGCCAATCCCGAAACAAAAAACGAGGCTAAAAATCCGATTACCAATCGTTTTAAATGAAACCGGTTCTTTTCAAAATGTTTATCTAATTGAATAAAAATTAAAGCATTGGCAAAATAAAGCACCACACTATACAACATTGTAAAAATGAAATTCCATTTTAATGTCACAAGACTTGGCAAGCTTCTACTGATTAACAAATTTACTCCTTGAAGTATTGCAAAAATTACAATTCCAATCAATATTGCTTTAACTATTTCTCTTGAATATTTCATTTTAAAAATTTTATTTACAAGCTTTTACAGCTTCTTGCGCTTTGTCTAATCCCCAACTTGGATGAAAAGCTGATTCAGGTTTAAAAGTAGCAAAAAGTTCGATAGATTTTTCAATTTGGACACACATTGGTTTTGTATCTTGTCCAAAATATTCCGCCATTCCTTTTTCAAATGAAGCTTTTTGAAACACAACTCTCGGGTTTTCAGGAGCAACTTTGTACGCTTTGTTTAAAATGTACATCACATCACCCGATAATCTTTGTCCGTTTGTCATTGGATCATATACAATCCAAGCGGTGTGAATCATAGCTTGTAGTACTAAAACTTCTGGATTGTCCATAGCTAATTCGTTACAAACATCTTGTGCTTTTTGAGCAGCATTCAATAAAGTCACCTTTTTAGCTTTGTCTTTTTCACCAAAAACTTGTGTTGTATTGATGAAAGCGATGTAATAATTTGGCAACCAATTTGTTTTTTCAACCGAAGCAATTTTCTCGAATTGAACTAATGCTTCTTTTGAATTTCCGTCTTTCCAAGTTTGTAAGGCTTTTTTCATTCCTTGATCAAACTGTGTTTGCGCTGATACAATCGAAGCGACAAACATTGCGATGATGGTGATTAATTTTGTCATGATTTTAATTTTTTTTTACACAAAGATTTTTTTGATTTTGATTGTGCTAATCAGAGATTCTCTGAGACGCTTTGCTTTTTTTAATTGATTAATACTAATGTTCGTTTTTTGATTTTGTTATTGTTCTTGAACTTGTTTTTGTTCTTGTTTTTGTTCTTGCGCTTGAACTATCTTATTTTGATGAAGCAAAGTTGCAACAGAAATCGCACCCATAAAATTGAAACTAACCGAACTGTCATTTTTTGAGGATGAATTGTAAGTTTTAACTTTATTCTAAATTATTTTAATCTCTTAAACCTTAAATTTGCCTTTTCTCTTCATTTTAAACTAGATTTATGAGCAGTATAACTCAAATAAAAAAGCATTTTGTATTCATCAAATATCAAAAACTCATTATTGCGGCAATGATAATTGGTTTTTTGTCTGCTTTTTTAGCGATTTCATTAAAGAGAGGAACGGAACATTATGAAGAATTACTTTTCGATCAAGCTTCAAAAAACAATCTCTTTCTTTTTATATTTCCATTGATTGGCTTAACCATAATTGCTGTTTTGAGATATTATTTATTTAACAAAAAAACAAATAAAGGCATAAAAGAGATTTTTGAAACTACCGAAAAAAGAAAAAACAGTTTACCAATTTATAAAATCCCATCTCATTTCATAAACGGATTATTCACGGTGATATTTGGAGGTTCTACAGGCATTGAAGTTTCAACAGTAGTTGCTTCAGCTACAATTGGATCTATAACTCAAGAAAAAGAAAACATATTAAATCGTCATAAAGTTGAATTAATATGTGCAGGTGTTGCTTCAGGGATTACAGCGCTATTCTTCAGTCCTTTTGCTGGATTTTTATTTGCATACGAAGTAATTTCAAAAAAAGCTTCAAAAACATTTATACTGGTTACTACGATTTCTGTTTCTATTTCTATACTAATTTGTTTGTTATTGAATGAAAAGCCTTTGTTTCATGTAACCATCAAAGAATGGCATTGGAAAGCATTTCCTTATTTTATTCTTTTAGGTATTATTTCTGGAATGAATGCTGTATACCTAACAAAAACAGTTTTATTCATTAAAGATAAATTCACTTCTTTCAAAAAAAGCAGAACCAAAATAATAATAAGTGCGGTATTGATAAGTATTGGTTTATTCATTCTACCTCAATTATATGGTGATGGATATCACGCTATAAAAGAAAATTTAGCCAATTCAAATAATATCGTTTTAACTATCCCAATTTTCTTTTCTATTGTAAGTATTGTAATTTTCAAACCTATCATTACTTCGTTAACACTAGCAGGAGGTGGTGATGGCGGTGTTTTTGCACCAAGTATTTTTATTGGAGGATTTGTTGGTTTGTTGTTGGCTGTTGTCCTAAATACTTTTTTTAATACTAATGTAATTCCCTTAAATTTTATGATAATTGGTATGGGAGCTATGCTTAGTGCAAGTATTCATGCACCATTTACAGCCATTTTTATAACATGTGGCTTAATTAATGATTACAGTTTGCTATTTCCAATTCTTGTGACTTGTTTAGTTGCTAAACAGGTTTCAAAAACAATATATCCATTTACAGTATATAGTTTTTCAAATAACAAAATATGACCTCAACAAAAAAGCTAAAACGCAATTACAGAAAAGCAAAATACGTTTTATACAAAGAAACTTTAATTGATTTTAAAGAACATTTTTGGGCTTTTTTAGGATCGTTTGTAGGTTTAGGAATTATAAGTTTATTGCAATTCAGAATTTTCACTTCATCGGACTTAGTTTTTCTTATAGGTTCTTTTGGTGCCTCTTGTGTTTTGGTGTATGGAGTTATTGAAAGTCCTTTAGCTCAGCCTCGAAATCTTATTGGAGGTCATGCAATTTCAGCAATAATTGGTGTTAGTATTTATAAATTGTTACCCGATTTAATTTGGGTAGCGGCTCCTTTAGCTGTTTCCTTATCTATTGTATTAATGCAAATTACAAAAACCTTACATCCGCCTGGTGGAGCTACGGCTTTAATTGCCATTGCAGGTTCCGATAAAATAAAAGAATTGGGGTATTTTTATGTGATTTCGCCCGTTTTATCTGGCGCAATTATTCTTTTGATAACTGCTTTAATTTTTAACAATATCCCCTCAAAAAGACACTATCCTTCAAAAGGTAATTTTTTATCAAAAAAAGAGCTCAAAAAACGCATTCCTTTTCTGTAAGTAACTATTTTTACCAAAATTAGTTTCATGGCGTACCAAGATATTTTAGACGGAATTTACAACGAAGTCATCCAAATCGAAAACACCGGAAAAGTAGCCGATTACATTCCGGAACTAGCAAAAGTTGATGCGAATAAATACGGAATTGCATTGGTTGACAAACATCAAAACGTGTTTACAAAAGGTGATGCTTTGGAGAAATTTTCTATTCAAAGTATTTCAAAGGTCATTACGACTTCGCTTATTTTTTCTAAAATTGGAAACGAGTTGTGGGAACGTGTAGGTTACGAACCTTCGGGAAATTCGTTTAATTCGTTAGTGCAATTGGAAAACGAAAATGGGATTCCAAGAAATCCGTTTATCAATGCAGGCGCTTTAGTAATTGCCGATTTAATGTTAGAACATTTTGAAAATCCAAAAGCTTTTCTTCTTGATTTCGTAAGAGAACTGACCGAAAATCCAAATATCAATTACAACGAAAATGTAGCGCAATCTGAAAAAGCATTTGGTTACCGAAATGCCGCTTTGGTAAACTTTATCAAATCATTCAACAACATCAAAAACGAACCAGAAGCCGTTTTAGACTTCTATTATCATCAATGTTCTATTGAAATGAGTTGTGTGGATTTAGCTAAATGTTTTCAAGTTTTCGCTAATAATGGCGTAATTCCAAAAAGCGATAAAAAATTTCTATCCACAAGCAAATGCAAGCGTATGAATGCTTTAATGCAAATGTGTGGTTTTTACGACCAAGCGGGCGAATTCACGTTTAAAGTTGGGCTTCCCGGAAAAAGTGGTGTTGGTGGTGGCGTTGTTGCGGTTTTTCCAAATCATTACACCGTAGCGGTTTGGAGTCCGAAATTAAACAAAAAAGGAAATTCGTTTTATGGATTAGAAACCTTAGAACGATTAACGACTGAAACCTCATTATCTATATTTTAAAATCTTATCAACAATTCGCAAAAGCAAAAAAGTTTCTCGTAAATAATAATTACTTTTGCAGTTCTTAAAATTTCAAAGATTATGATTTACAAATTCCGAGTGATTCTCGATGCTGAAGAAGATATTTTTAGAGATATTGCCATTGAAAGCGACAACACCTTAGAAGATTTACACAATGCTATCGTAAACGCTTTTGGCTTTGATGGAACAGAAACAGGTTCGTTCTTTACTTGTGAAGACGACTGGACTTGGAACGAAGAAGACGAAATTCCATTGTTTGACACAGGCGAAGTTCCTGGTGAAATGAAAACTATGGTGGATTTCAAAATTGATGATTTGATGCACCAAGACAATACTAAGATGGTCTATGTGTATGATTTCTTTAGTATGTGGACATTCTTCGTGGAATTAGCAGCAATTGAAGAAGAAAAAGAAGCTGGTGAAACCTATCCTGCGTTATTATTTTCTCATGGCGAATTACCAGCAGAAGCAGGTCAAAGCGGATTAAGAGGTGATTTATCCAATGACGATATTTACGGTGACTTTGAAGACGATTTCGATGATGATGATTTCGACATGTTTGATGGTGATGACAGCTTCGAAGACATGGGATTTGAAGAAAACTGGAACTAAAAGAAAAGAATAAACCAAAATACAATCTTTAAAAAGCCAAGAAAAAACAATATCAGTTCTATCTTGGCTCTTTTATCTAAACTATAAAAAATGATCAATCTATTTAATGCTCATATTGAGAATTTATCTATTCACCGCGTAGGAAATAAAAGTAGAAACGAAGCTATTTTCTTATCTGAAAATCCATACGGGTTGAATGATGAAATCATGCCTTTGTTGAAGGAATTTTTCTTTAAACCTTTCAGAGAAAAAGAGGAAAACTACTTTCAGTTTGCTCATGAAGTAGATTTAGAATACAACGAAATGTACAATTTTGCTTCCGAAGTTTTTAATAACCCAAGCGAAATTCACAACGTTTCAAAAAAAATCACGAAACACCTTTTCGAGCAATCAAATCATCCGCACATTAAAAACGGAGAAGTTTATGTAGCTTATTTTACACACGTTTCTATCGATAATAATGTAGTAGATGCTATCGGAGTTTTCAAAAGTGAAGTACAAACCGATTTCTTACAATTCGAAGAAAACGGTAACAACTTAGAAATGATTTTACAACAAGGAATCAACTTGAACAAATTAGACAAAGGTTGTATCATTTTTAACTATAAAAAAGAAGAAGGTTACAAAATTTTAACCGTAGATAGCAACCGTTATGATGCACGTTATTGGCTAGAACATTTCTTATCAGTTGATGCGTTTCAAGATGAAAACTTCATGACGAAGAAATACTTAAAATTCTGTCAAGAGTTTGCTAAAGAAGTAGTTTTACCAGCCGAAGACAAGCAACAAGAAGTATTGTTCATGAACCGTGCTATCAATCACTTTGCAAAAAATGATGAGTTTGAAGAAACGGCTTTCTTAAATGAAGTAATGCAAAATCCAGAATTCATTCCAGAATTCAAAAATTACAAAGTAGATAAAGGCGCAAAATACAGCATCGAAGACGTATCCAGTTTTCCAATTGCAAATGCAGCGGTTACCGATGTTCGTCGTACGTTAAAAAACACGATTCAATTGGACACGAATATCCAAATTAAATTGGATTTTATCAACCCAGAAAGCGCGGAGAAATTCGTAGAGAAAGGTTGGGACGAAGAAAAACAAATGTATTACTACTTGGTTTACTTTAATAAAGAGCAGAAATCGTAAGGTATTTTTATTTAATAGCTAAGTAAATTATAAACCAAACTTCAAAATCAAAAAAATGGATAACGAATTAAGAAAGAATGTTCGTTTTCGATGGTTCGAAAGTCTTTTCGAGTTATCTCATTATGAGTTTCAGAAAAAAGTTTGGATTGATGCTGGAATTGAAAATCACGTAAGTGATTATTCAGAAACAATTTGTAAATACTTTGATGATTTAGATTTATGTAATGGATTATTAAAATTCCGAGACGAAGGCTTCATTACAGAAATTGAAGCTGAAATTTTTATCGATTTTCACAATAAATTAGAAGAATTTGTTGATGATCCAGAAAAAAGCAATTTCAGTGATATTATGATTTTACAAGATTCAAAATGGATAAACTTGACAAATTTAGCAAAAGATAAATGGCTTAAACTAAAAGAAAATTTGATTCAAGAAGAAGAGATTAATTACATTTCTAAATTAGAAAATAAATTTAAACAATTCCTCTAAAAACTACATATATTATTTTAGATAATACTATTCAATAAAAAACCTCAATTACAGCAATGTACTTGAGGTTTTTTTTGAAAGAACTTTAACAAAATATTTTGTTTAACTTTTTTGATTTTAAATTAAACATTATCTATCTTTGATAAAATTTTAAAGGTCATGGCAAAGAAGAAAGAGGTTACTAATCAAGATATTTTAGGTTTCTACATTGATTATTTTTTAGAAAATAACAAAGCGCCACATTCGGTATATAAATTTGCGAAGCAATACAACTTTGAAGAAGCTGTATTTTATGCGAATTTTTCATCATTTGAACAAATTGAAAAAACCTTTTTTACTTCATTATTTCAGCAAACAATGAGTTTACTAGAAAAAAGCGAAGATTTCGAATCGTATGATGCACGAACTAAATTATTAAGTTTTTATTTCACGTATTTCGAAATGTTAACCGCAAACAGAAGTTTTACAATTGCACTTTTAAAAAAAGATAAAAACAAATTGAAAAGTCTTTCTAAATTAACAGATTTAAGAAAACACTTCAAACAGTTTTTTGATACTTTAGAAATTGAAAAAATCGATTTAAAACAAGAAAAGTTAATCGAATTTCAAGAAAAAACCATGAGCGAAATGGCTTGGTTCCAATTCTTATTCACTTTAAAATTTTGGATAGAAGACACTTCGCTATCTTTTGAAAAAACCGATATTTTCATTGAAAAATCAGTCAATACCAGTTTTGATTTAATGGATATTGCACCTTTGAAAAGTCTAATTGACTTCGGAAAATTCATGTGGCAAGAAAGAAGCTCATTTAAAATGTAATCACATGAAAACAATCGATAGTATCCCAACATCAAAAATCCAACGCGCTTCTAAACTGATTCAAACCGGTGCAAAAGTGGGTGTGAATTACCTCAAATATTATGGTGATAAAATCACTAAAACCGAAGCTGAAGCCAAAGAATCGCTGAACAAAAACAACGCTGCAGACATTTATGACAGTTTAAAGCAACTGAAAGGAAGTGCTTTGAAAGTCGCACAAATGTTGAGTATGGATAAAAATATTTTACCAAGAGCTTACGTGGAAAAATTCTCGTTGGCACAATTTTCGGTTCCACCATTATCGCCACCATTGGTAAACAAAACCTTTAAAAATTACTTTGGTAAACAGCCAAACGAAATATTTGACACTTTTAACGCCACTTCAATAAACGCTGCGAGCATTGGTCAAGTGCACCAAGCGAGCAAGGATGGGAAAAATCTTGCTGTGAAAATTCAATATCCTGGAGTGGCAGAAAGTATTAGTTCCGATTTGGCAATGGTAAAGCCAATTGCGATTAAAATGTTCAATATCAAAGGAAAAGATTCTGATAAATATTTCAAAGAAGTTGAAGACAAATTGATTGAAGAAACCAATTACATCAACGAAGTCAAACAAAGTATTGAAATGGCTGAAGCTTGCGCCACTATTCCAAATTTGATTTTTCCAAAGTATTATCCTGAATGGTCATCGGAAAAAATTATTACTATGGATTGGATGACAGGCGAACATTTATCAGAATTCACCGCTCATAATACGGATGCAGAAAAATCAAATATTTTAGGACAAACGCTTTGGGATTTTTATATGTTTCAAATGCATAATTTAAGAAAAGTGCATGCCGATCCGCATCCTGGAAACTTCTTAATTACAAAAGACACGAAACTAATTGCTTTAGATTTTGGTTGTATTAAAGAAGTCCCAAATGATTTTTATGTTCCTTATTTTGAATTGGCGAAGAAAGAAAATTTAGCAAATCCGGAATTTTTTAAATCAAAATTATACGAATTAGAAATATTAAGAACAGACGATTCTAAAGAAGAAACTGAGTTTTTTACTGCGATGTTTCACGAATTGTTAAGCTTATTTGCAAGACCATTTCATGTGGAAGAATTTGATTTTTCAGACGATGAGTTCTTTGGACAAATTGCCGATTTAGGTGAACGCTATTCAAAAAGCACAGAATTAAGAAATATGAATGGAAATCGAGGTTCCAAACATTTCATTTACATCAACAGAACATTCTTTGGTTTATACAATTTAATGCACGATTTAAAAGCTAAAAATGTAAAAATCAACAACTTTATAAAATATTAATTTTGCTCCAAGTTTACTTAAAATCCCTAACTAAGCCATAATGTTAGGGATTTTTTTTTGGGCGTTACCATAAAGGTCGGGCTTTCCGCTATATCTTTTATTCCGCTTTAGGCTCCATAAAAGGATGCCGCTACTATCCCTAACGCAAACTCGAATTCAATTGAAAATCGGGTTCAAAAAATTTTCATTCGTAACAAATCTGAAATTCGTTCGTCTTATCTTTAAATCAAAAAACGAACAAACTTGGAAACCATTTTAAAAATCACCAATCTTAATAAGATTTTCAACAAACACCTACACGCTGTTAAAAACGTGTCTTTTGAAATCAAAAAAGGAAATGTTTACGGAATTCTTGGACCCAACGGCTCCGGAAAATCAACCACTTTAGGAATTGTATTAAATGTTGTCAATAAAACTTCAGGCGATTTTGAATGGTTTGGGGGAAAAGTTGCAACGCATGATGCATTGAAAAAAGTAGGTGCCATAATCGAACGACCGAACTTTTACCCATACATGACGGCCAAAGAAAATTTGGAATTGGTTTGTAAAATCAAGGGAACGCCATTTTCAAAAGTGGATGAAAAGTTAGAATTAGTAGGGCTTTTAGAACGCAAAAACGACAAATTCAAAACTTATTCTTTAGGAATGAAACAACGTTTAGCTATTGCTTCTGCCCTATTAAACGATCCAGAAATCCTAATCTTAGATGAACCTACCAATGGTTTAGATCCGCAAGGAATTCGTCAAATTCGAGATATTATTAAAGTAATTGCATCACAAGGAACAACCATTTTATTGGCTTCACATTTGTTAGACGAAGTAGAAAAAGTGTGTAGTCATGTGGTAGTTTTACGTAAAGGTGAAATGTTATATCAAGGTTCGGTTCATGATATGATTGAAAACAATAGCTTTTTCGAGTTAAAATCAGACAATAAAGAGCAACTTAAATTGGCACTTCAAAATCATCCATCAATTGAAAAAATAGAGGAAGAAGAAGGAAAAGTATTGGTTTATTTAAAACAAGATATTGCCGCCAAAGAACTAAACTCGTATCTGTTTGAACAAAAAATTGTTTTAGAACATCTTGTAAAAAGAAAAAACAGTTTAGAAGAACAATTTTTAGAATTAACCAAAAACTAACACAATCATGAAAAGATTACTTTCTATAGAATTTCAAAAAATTTGGAAAAACAAAGCCAGCCGAGTTTTATTATTAACCTATTTTGTCTTATTAAGTTTCATTGCCTTAATTGCATCTATTAAATTTAGCATTGGAACTTTTGAAATTAGAATTGCTGATCAAGGGATTTTCAATTTCCCATACATTTGGCATTTTAATACTTATGTTGCGGCATTTTTTAAGATATTCTTAGCCATCGTTATTGTTTCGATGATGGCAAATGAATACACTTACGGTACGTTAAAACAAAACCTTATTGATGGTTTAAGCAAAAAAGAATTTATACTTTCTAAGTTTTTAGTTGTTGCTAGTTTTGCTATAGCTTCAACAGTTTTTGTATTCATAATGTCCTTAATTTTAGGATATTCATTTTCTTCATATAATGAATTATCGATTGTTTTTACAGATTTAGAATATTTGTTAGCTTTTTTTATCAAACTTTTTGCCTTTTTCTCATTCTGTTTGTTCTTAGGTATTTTGGTAAAACGAAGCGCTTTTGCTTTAGGGTTTTTATTCGTTTGGTTTGTTGCTGAAAACATCATTTATTGGATAATAAAATTTGTGATTTTAGGTGGCGATGATAAACACAAAAACTTTGGAGACACTATCATTCAATTCTTCCCAATAGAAGCGATGAGTAATTTAGTAAAAGAACCAATCACCAGATTAAGCGCAATTAAAACGATTGAAAATGCAGTTGGAGGAGCTCAAGCCGCAAAAGATTACAGCATTCATTTCTCACAAATTAGCATTGTTTTAGTCTGGACATTTATATTTATTTTAACATCTTATTACATTTTGAAAAAGCGCGATTTGTAGTATCTTTGCCGATGCTATGAGTAGATTAAAATATATCATTTTCTGTTTAATTTTTGGGCTTGGAATCCAATTTGGAAACGCACAAAATATTACGGTTGATGAAAGTTACACCCCACAAGATTTAGTTGAAGATATTTTAATCAACAGTCCTTGTGCTAACGTTTTTAATGTGAGTGTTTCAGGAGGAAATTTTGCCACTGGAGAAAAAAGTTTTGGCTATTTTGATGCTACAGGAACTACATTTCCCTTTGAAAACGGAATTATTCTTTCTACAGGAAAAATAAATAACGCTCCCGGACCAAATAGTTATCTTTCTGACGACGGCGGTGGCATGGGTTGGAATGGCGATCCAGACTTAAACGATGCTTTAGGATTAAGTAACACTTTTAATGCTACTGTTTTAGAATTCGATTTTATTCCTTTAGACGATAATATTAGTTTTGATTACATTTTTTCATCCGAACAATATTTATCAAGCCCATCTTCTAATCAATGTAATTTTACAGATGGATTTGCTTTTTTATTGAAAAGAAACGGAGATACAAGTTATCAAAATTTAGCAGTTGTTCCTAATACAACTATTCCTGTAAAAGTAAATACAGTAAGAGGTTCAGGAACGATTTGTCCACCTGCCAACCAAGCTTATTTTGATGCATTCAACGGAACGAATCACCCTACTAATTTCAATGGACAAACAAAAGTTTTAACTGCTCAATCAATTGTTATTCCTGGAGAAACCTATCACATTAAACTTGTAATTGCTGATGAAGGAAATTATCGATATGATTCTGCAATTTTCCTTGGCGGTGGAAGTTTTAATTTTGGAATCGATTTAGGGGTCGACCGCTTAATTGCAACAGGAAATCCGCTTTGCCCTGGTGAAACATTATCAGTTGATGCTACTCAAACTGGCGCAATCGGTTATAAATGGTTTAAAAATAACAATGAAATTTCTGGCGCTACGAATGCCAATTACAATGTTACTTCTGCAGGAGATTATAAGGTTGAGATCGATTTTGGTTCTTCATGCAAACCAGAAGGAACTATCAGGATCGAATACGCAGAATCGTTAGTAATCAATCAAGATTTATTTACTGAATGTGACGCTGATGCCAATCAAGATGGAAAAACAGTGTTTAATTTAGATAACATTAAAAATCTATTATTCACTAATCTTCCTAGTAATTATGTGATTTCATTTTTTGAAATTCCCACAAGCACAACAGCTTTACCAACAAATTATACTAACACAACCCCATATTCCGAAACTATTTATGCAAGAATCATGAATGTTCAAGGTTGTTATTCGGATTACCCTGTAAATTTAAGAGTTAACACTTTTGACGCTATTTTAGTAGATGAAACCATTGGTCTTTGCGAAGATTCTATCTTAACTTTAGATGCTGGAAGCGGATTTTCAACTTACGAATGGAATACAATTCCGCCTCAGTTTACCCAACAAATTACTGTAAACTCAGGAGGGATTTATGAAGTAACAGTAACCAATGCCTTAAATTGCCCTAAAACAAAAACATTTACAATTGAAGCTTCTGGAATTGCAACAATTGAAGACATTATTATTAACGATTTTCAAGAAAATAATTCAGCAATTATTCAAGTTGCTGCTTCAAGTTTAGGTGATTATGAATTTTCTTTAGATGGTATCAACTATCAAGATTCTAATGTTTTCAGTAATCTAAATGCAGGCGAATACACGGTTTATATTCAAGACAAAAAAGGGTGTGGTATTGTTTTCGAAACGTTTTACATCTTAGATTATCCGAAATATTTCACACCAAACGGCGATGGTTATAACGATACTTGGTTCATTAAAAACTTAGATAAACGAAACTTAGAAAATAGTGTTATTACTGTTTTTGATCGTTACGGCAAATTATTAAAACAAATTTCAGGAGTAAGCGAAGGTTGGAACGGAACTTTCAATGGAAATCTTCTACCTGCAAACGATTATTGGTTTGAAATCAGATTAACTAACGGCAAATCGGTAAAAGGACACTTTACATTAAAACGTTAGGCATAATAATTGCAGAATAGCTTACAAAATAATATATTCGCAGTATGATGCAAATACACGAAATTGAAGCTATAAAATCGATTTTAGCTACACCAAAAAAAATTACAATTGTACCTCATAGAAATCCTGACGGAGACGCTATGGGTTCTACTTTAGGTTTATATCACATCCTTAAACAACTACAACACGACGTTGTGGTAATAGCTCCAAATGAATTTCCAGATTTTTTAGCTTGGTTACCCGAAAGCGAAAAGGTTTTAATTTTCGAAAGAAGTTTTGATACTTGCAAAGCTATTTTAGAAAAATCGGAATTGATTTTTACTTTAGATTTTAACGCTTTGCATCGAACTGGTGACCAAATGGAAAATGCACTGAAAACACTAACAGTTCCAAGTGTAATGATTGACCATCATCAAGCACCAGATGGTTATGCAACTTATACTTTTTCAGATACCGCTTATGGTTCAACTTGTGAAATGGTATATGATTTTATTCACCAATTGAGCTTAGAAAATTTAATCAATAAAACAGTAGCTACTTGTTTATATACCGGAATTGTTACTGACTCTGGAAGTTTCCGTTTTCCAAAAACAACTAGCGCTACTCACAAATGTGTTGCTGATTTAATTGAAAAAGGCATCAACAATAGCGAAATTCACAATTTACTTTTCGATAATTCATCATACAACCGTTTGTTGCTATTAGGAAAAGCACTTCAGAATTTGAAAATGCTTCCAGAATACAAAACAACTTACATTACTTTAACTCAAGACGAATTAAACGAATTTGGGCATCAAAAAGGAGATACAGAAGGAATCGTAAACTACGGCTTAAGCATCAAAGGAATCGATTTTACCGCTATTTTTATCGAACACAAAGAAGAAGGAATTATCAAAATTTCTTTCCGTTCGCAAGGTGATTTTGATGTAAATCAATTTGCGCGAAATCATTTCAATGGAGGTGGACACATCAATGCCGCTGGTGGAAAATCTTTTTCAAATTTAGACGAAACGATACAACAATTTATTGCTATTTTAGCAACAGAAAAAAAATAATTATGAAAATTCAAAACCTATTCCTTTTTGGAGCAATGATTTTCTTAGCCAGTTGTTCACAACAGCAACAAGCAAGAAAACCTATTTCTCACACTTCAGGAACTTTCATAAAAGAATCTATTGAGCGAAACAAAATATTAATCGCTGATGAAGAAGATTTAATTGCTGAAATTATTAAAAACGATTCTTTAAAATCATACATCGCTTCAAACAAGGGATATTGGTACAAATACGAAACAAAAGTAGACGAAATTACACCTACTCCTAAAAGAGGTGATATTGCTTTTTTTGATTATGAAATCAAAGATTTAAAAAGCAGAATTATCTACACAATTGCCGATACAAAACCTCAAGTTTATTACGTAGATAAAGAAAACATTATGATGGGATTGCGAGACGGAATCAAATTAATGAAAAAAGGAGAAACTGTCACTTTCTTGTTTCCATCACACATGGCGTACGGCTATCATGGTGATGATAAAAAAATTGGAACTAACGAACCTCTAATTTGTACTGTAAGTTTAAACGATATCAAAGTTGATACTCAAGCTAAAAATTAATACCTAATGAAAATTACTTCTATTTTATTATTAAGCATTGTTACATTTTTTGCTTCCTGTTCAAAATCTTATGACAGCCTTAAAGAAGGTTTGTATGCCGATATTGAAACTTCAAAAGGAAACATGATTGTAAAATTAGAATTTGAAAAAGTTCCGAATACAGTTGCTAATTTCGTAACCTTAGCCGAGGGAAAAAATCCTTTCGTAAGCGAAGAATTTAAAGGAAAACCTTTTTACGACGGATTAAAATTTCACCGTGTAATTGCTGATTTTATGATTCAAGGTGGCGATCCGAATGGAGATGGTTCTGGTGGACCAGGTTATAAATTTAAAGATGAATTTCATCCTGATTTAAGACATTCAAAAGCCGGAATTTTATCAATGGCTAATGCTGGACCAAGTACTAATGGAAGCCAGTTTTTCATCACTCACAAAGAAACACCTTGGCTAGATAATATGCATACTGTTTTTGGTGAAGTAGTTGAAGGATTAGAAATCATTAATACTATCACTGCTGATGATGTGATAGAAAAAATCACAATTATTAGAATTGGAAATACGGCTAAAAAGTTTGATGCCGTAAAGATTTTCAAAAACTACTATTCTTCGGTTGCTAAAGAAATTAAAGAAGCAGAAGAAAAGGCAAAGCAAATTATTGAAAATAAAGCTAAAGAAATTACCACCTTAAAAGCAACAGGAACCAAAACAAAATCAGGTTTAATTTATCAAATCATTAAAAAAGGTGGCGATAAAAAACCTTCAAATGGAACTCAAGTTAATGTTAATTACGCTGGATATTTAGAAAATGGTCAGCTTTTTGATACGAGTTACGAAGATGTTGCAAAATTATTTGGGAAATTTAATCAACAAAGAGCACAACAAGGCGGCTATACTCCTATTCCATCAACAATAGGAAATCTTCAATTTATTCCTGGATTTATTGAAGGAATTAACATGATGAACTTTGGAGACAAATTAATGTTGTATATCCCTTCAGAATTAGGATATGGTCAAGAAGGCGCTGGTGATGTTATCCCTCCTAACGCAAATATTGTATTTGAAGTGGAACTTTTAGAATTTAAACCAACAAACTAAAAAATAAAATGAAAAACATTTCTAAATTATTAATACTAGTGTTAAGCTACACCACATTTTCTGTAGCACAAAACAAAACACAAGAAGGAATTTTTGCTGAATTCAATACAACAAAAGGAAAAATTGTAGCAGCTTTAGAATACAAAAAAACTCCTGTTACAGTTGCTAATTTTATTTCGCTTGCTGAAGGAAAAAATCCAAAAGCAGATGCAAAATTTAAAGGAAAACCATACTATAATGGTTTAAAATTTCACCGCGTTATCGCTGATTTTATGATTCAAGGTGGTTGTCCTGATGGAAAAGGTTCGGGTGGTCCAGGTTATAAATTTGATGATGAAATTGTTGCTGATTTAAAGCATTCTGGTAAAGGAATTTTATCAATGGCAAATGCTGGACCAGCTACTAACGGAAGTCAGTTTTTTATCACTCACAAAGCTACACCATGGTTAGATGGAAAACACACCGTTTTTGGACATGTAACTAGCGGATTAGACATTGTAGATAAAATTGTACAAGATGATGTTATTACATCTGTAAAAATTATTAGAGTAGGAAAAGAAGCTAAAAAATTCAATGCCGAAAAAACGTTTGCAGATTACTTTGTAAAAAAAGAAGCAGCTGAAAAATTAGCTGTAGAAAAACAAAAAGAAGCCAAAGAAAAAGCTTTAAAAGAATTTGCAAATGCAGCAACTACACCAAGTGGTTTAAAATATATTGTATTACAAGAAGGAACAGGAAACAAACCAGTTGCAACAAGTAACGTTAAAGTACATTATACAGGAATGTTATTAGACGGAAAAGTTTTTGACAGTAGTGTACAAAGGGGAGAAACTATCGATTTTGGTTTGAACCAAGTAATTAAAGGTTGGACAGAAGGTGTTCAATTAATGCCTGAAGGTTCTAAATACAAATTCTATATTCCTTCTAATTTAGCTTATGGTGAAAGAGGTGCAGGCGGTGTTATTCCTCCAAATGCAGATTTAATTTTTGAAATTGAATTAATCAAGATAAACCAATAAATAAAAAAGCCGCTAAGTTAATTAGCGGCTTTTTTTATACTTACTTGAATTAAAATCTCCAGTCAAATTCATCTTTATCACTAAAAACAGCTCCTACTTCAATCTTAACAATTTCGTTATAATCTACGTGGAAAAACACCCAGTTTTCCTCGTTAAAATAACTTATCATTCCTTCTATCGTATCGGTTTCAAATGGTTTAATTTTATTTTTTTCCAAAAGTGGATACACATCACTCCAATTTTTACCAATTACAGTTGTATTGAACAACTTAATAATCGGATTTGTTGTTGTCATATATCCTAATCTAAAATCTTCTTCTTTATAAAAAATCAAGCGAAGTTTTCTAGCGTTATACATGAACACAACATTCTCTTCTTCATCTTTATATTGCGTATCGGGTTTACCCAAAATTTTAGTAACATCTTGCTCTTTCATTCCGAAAAGCAAATTGTCAATTCCGTATTTTAATTTAATTTCCATTCTTGTTTATGCTAAAAAATCCCGACTTTCATCGGGATTTAAAAATTATGCTATTTTGAAACGTTTTCTATCGTTTTCATTCAAATAGATTTTACGTAAACGTAACGATTTTGGTGTTACCTCAACATATTCATCTTTCTGAATGTACTCTAATGCTTCTTCTAATGAGAATTTGATTGCAGGAATAATTCTTGCTTTATCATCATTTCCAGAAGAACGTACGTTTGTTAATTTTTTAGTTTTAGTTACATTCACCACCATATCATCTCCACGTGAATTTTCACCAATTACCTGACCTTCGTAGATATCTTCATTAGGATCAACGAAGAATTTACCTCTGTCTTGTAATTTATCAATAGAATAAGGAATTGCTTTTCCGTTTTCCATAGAAATTAACGACCCACCTAAACGTCCTGGAATTTCACCTTTGAATGGTTGGTAATCAATAAAACGGTGCGACATAATAGCTTCACCAGCTGTAGCCGTTAATAATTGATTTCTCAATCCAATAATTCCACGAGATGGAATGTTGAATTTGATAATCATACGCTCTCCTTTAGGCTCCATAGATAACATTTCACCTTTACGGATTGTTACAAATTCAACCGCTCTACCTGAAAGATTTTCTGGTAAATCAACTGTTAATTCTTCAATTGGCTCACATTTAACACCATCGATTTCTTTGATGATAACTTGTGGTTGTCCAATTTGTAACTCATATCCTTCTCTTCTCATAGTTTCAATTAAAACCGATAAGTGAAGTACGCCACGACCAAATACTAAGAATTTATCAGCAGAATCCGTTTCATTAACTCTTAATGCTAAGTTTTTCTCTAACTCTTTGTTCAAACGATCTTTAATGTGACGAGAAGTTACAAATTTACCTTCTTTACCAAAGAAAGGAGAATCGTTAATTGTAAACAACATACTCATTGTTGGCTCATCAATTGCAATAGAAGTTAAAGCTTCTGGATTTTCAAAATCAGCAACTGTATCACCAATTTCGAAACCTTCTAAACCTACGATCGCACAGATATCACCTGCTACAACTTCTTCTACTTTTTTACGACCTAAACCTTCAAAAGTATGTAATTCTTTAATTTTTGATTTGCTTATTTTTCCATCTCTTTTTACCAAAGAAATATTCATTCCTTCACGTAAAACACCTCTTTGTAAACGACCAATCGCGATACGACCAGTAAATGAAGAGAAATCTAAAGATGTAATTAACATTTGAGGCGTTCCTTCAGAAACTTTAGGAGCTGGAACATGTTCCAAAACCATATCTAATAAAGGCTCTATATTTTCTGTTTGATTTCTGAAATCATCAGACATCCAGTTGTTTTTTGCCGAACCGTAAACTGTTGGGAAATCTAACTGCTCTTCAGTTGCACCTAATTCAAACATTAAGTCGAAAACTTTTTCGTGAACTTCTTCTGGAGTACAGTTTTCTTTATCTACTTTATTAATAACCACACAAGGTTTTAAACCTAAGTCAATCGCTTTTTGTAATACGAAACGCGTTTGTGGCATTGGTCCTTCAAAAGCATCTACTAAAAGACAAACACCATCTGCCATATTAAGTACACGCTCTACTTCACCACCAAAATCGGCGTGACCTGGAGTATCGATAATGTTGATTTTTGTTCCTTTGTAAGTTACAGAAACGTTTTTAGAAGTAATAGTAATACCTCTTTCACGCTCTAAGTCATTATTATCTAAGATTAAATCTCCTGTGTTTTCGTTTTCACGAAACAACTGACAGTGGTACATGATTTTATCAACCAAAGTAGTTTTACCGTGGTCAACGTGGGCAATAATTGCGATGTTTCTAATAGAAGTCATTTATAAAATTTTTGAAGGTGCAAAGGTAATGTTTATTTTGATAAAAACACTATAGTAATCAATACTTTAGTAGAAATAACATAATAATAACGTATAAAAAAAGCTCTCAAAATGAGAGCTTTAGTATATTTCACTAACAGTAGACTATAAAGAAGCTACGTGTTTAGTTAATTTAGATTTTAAGTTAGAAGCTTTATTATCGTGGATAATATTTTTCTTAGCTAATTTATCAATCATAGAAATTACAGTTGATAATTTTGCAGAAGCCTCAGCTTTGTCAGTAGCTAAACGAATAGCTTTGATAGCGTTACGAGTAGTTTTGTGTTGGTATCTGTTTAATACTCTTCTTTTCTCGTTACTTCTAATTCTTTTTAAAGCAGATTTATGATTTGCCATTTTGTTCTTTTTTTAATTGTAATAATTGTTATAAACTACTAGTTAAAAAAGAAAAACCTCCCACATTCGCCTAGGCGAACACTTTGGTTTTAACTAATAAAATAATAACCGAGACACCAATTACTATTTTATAAAACTTATTTACAACTAATTTTGTAGCCCGTAGGGGAATCGAACCCCTCTTACCAGGATGAAAACCTGGCGTCCTAACCGATAGACGAACGGGCCATTAACCAATTCTTTTAATCTCAATATTTGTAGCCCGTAGGGGAATCGAACCCCTCTTACCAGGATGAAAACCTGGCGTCCTAACCGATAGACGAACGGGCCATCTCATACTCTGAACTCTTAAAGAGCTCATTTCTGTAATGCGAGTGCAAAGATAAACACATTTTTTATTCCTGCAATAGCATCAATATTTTTTTTTCGCTTTTTTTACTATTTTTTTAGTAAGCCTTTGCAAATAAGACTCTTCCAGTTGAAGGCTTTCCTGTTAAAACACAAGTTCCTGCTTCTTCTACTCTATCTAAAGCAATACAACGGATGGTTGCTTTTGTTAATTCTTTGATTTTTTCTTCAGTTTCTGCTGTTCCGTCCCAATGTGCTGCTAAGAAACCACCTTTTGTTTCTAAAACGTCTTTAAACTCTTCAAAAGAATTCACTTCAGTTATATGTGTGTTTCTGTAATCCAATGCTTTAGCAAATAAATCATTTTGAATCGTTGCTAATAAATTCTGAATATAAGCCGCTACTCCATCTTTAGCAACTACCTCTTTTGATAAATTATCTCTACGCGCAATTTCGTAAGTTCCGTTCTCTAAATCGTTTGGCCCAAGAGCAATACGAACTGGAACACCTTTTAATTCCCATTCCGCAAATTTGAATCCTGGTTTTTGAGTATCTCTATTATCGTATTTAACTGAAATACCTAATTTTCTCAATTCTGCAACTAAACCATTTACTTGTTCAGAAATAGCATCAAACTGCTCTTCAGTCTTATAAATTGGAACAATCACCACTTGAATTGGCGCTAAGTTTGGAGGCAATACCAATCCTTTATCATCAGAATGCGTCATAACTAAAGCTCCCATCAAACGGGTTGAAACTCCCCAAGAAGTTCCCCAAACATGTTCTTGCTTTCCTTCTTTATTAGCAAATTTAACATCAAAAGCTTTAGCAAAATTTTGACCTAAGAAATGTGAAGTTCCCGCTTGCAACGCTTTTCCGTCTTGCATTAACGCTTCAATACAATACGTTTCATCAGCTCCAGCAAAACGTTCTGTTTCTGTTTTTAAACCTTTGATAACTGGAATTGCCATAAAATTTTGAACGAAATCAGCATACACATTCATCATTTTTTCAGATTCTTCAATCGCTTCTTGACGTGTTGCATGTGCCGTGTGTCCTTCTTGCCATAAAAATTCAGCTGTTCTTAAAAACAAACGCGTTCTCATTTCCCAACGAACCACATTTGCCCATTGATTAATTAGCAAAGGTAAATCTCTGTACGATTGCACCCATCCTTTGTAAGTTGACCAAATAATAGCTTCAGAAGTTGGACGAACGATTAATTCTTCTTCTAATTTAGCATTTGGATCTACCATTAATTTTCCTGGTCTTTCCTCATCATTTTTCAAACGATAATGCGTCACAATGGCACATTCCTTAGCAAAGCCTTCAGCATTTTTCTCTTCAGCTTCAAACATGCTTTTTGGAACAAACAAGGGGAAATAAGCATTACTATGTCCTGTTTCTTTAAACATTCTATCTAGTTCAGCTTGCATTTTTTCCCAAATTGCATAGCCGTATGGTTTAATCACCATACATCCTCTTACTCCTGAATTTTCTGCTAAATCAGCCTTTACGACTAGTTCGTTATACCATTTGGAATAATCTTCCGCTCTTGTTGTTAAGTTCTTGCTCATTATGAATATTTTGGCACAAAAATTGTTTGTATAAATTTTAACTAATTTGTTTGGCAAAAATAGTTAAATTTGAAGTGTCCAACAATAAAAAAATAAGAGTTATGAAAACTTATTACTTGTTTACCAAAAAAAATGCCATATTTTCTTTGTTTGGATTATTGGCAATAATCACAACTTCATGTGGTTCCTATCAAAATTCATCCTACTATGACAATGATGGAGTTTATGGTTCTGAAAGATCTAACACAGTAGTTGAAAATAAATATTCTGAGCAAAATTTAGAAAAATCTAATAAATATGCTGAGCAATTTAAAACAATGCAAGAGGATTATTCCTATTTTACTGACGTAGATAGTTATCAATCTCAAGAAGCTCAAGATACTGTTGTAACCGTTTATAGAAATGAATCTAACAACAATTATGCTGGATGGGGCAATAACTCATCTGATGTAACCATCAATTATTACAATAATGGCTGGGGTTGGAACAACTGGTATTCTCCATATTGGGGAATTGGATGGAATTGGGGTTGGAACTCTTGGTATGGAAACAACTGGGGATGGGGATGGAACTCTTGGTACGGTCCTGGATGGGGCTGGGGTTGGAATAATTGGTATGGCCCAGGATGGGGAGGTTACTACGGAGCTGGATGGGGATGGAACGGATACTATGGTTATGGCAGAGATGTTGTATACAATGGTGGAAGAAGAGGCGGATCTGCTTATCATAATACATCTAGAGGAAGAGATAACTATTCAAATGGAAGAACAAACACTCCTAGACCAAATTTCAACAGTACAAGAAGCACTCCTAGAACAAGAGAAAATGGTACAAGATCAAATGTAACTCCAAGAACTCCAAGAGAAAATTCAACTGAAACTCCTAGAAATAATAACTATTCTACCCCTAGAAGCAACAACAACTCTACTCCTAGAACTAACAACAACTATTCTACTCCTAGAAGCTCTTCCGGAGGTAGTTTTGGTGGAAGCCGAGGAGGTAGTTTTGGTGGTAGCTCTGGAGGTGGTCGTTCAGGTGGCGGATCTAGAGGCGGTAGAGGTTAATTATTTAATAGTATAAAATGTATATGAAAAAGATATTTTTAATTGCAGCACTTAATATTTCATTTCTATCAATTGCTCAAGAAATGACAACCGCGGATGCTCTTAGATACGCTGTTGAAAACATGAATGGAACCGCTCGATTTAGAGGGATGAGTGGTGCTTTTGGAGCTGTAGGTGGCGATTTATCAGCTATAAGTATTAACCCTGCTGGTTCATTATTTTTTAATAATAATTTTGCAAGTGTAACAGTTTCTAGTTTTAATAATAGTAATAATGCCAATTACTTTGGAACAAAAAGCAAAGAAAACTTTAGTACTTTAGACTTAAATCAAGTTGGAGCAGTATTAGTATTTAGCGATGCTTCTGGAAAATCTGATTGGAATAAAATTTCTGTTGCACTAAATTATGATAACACAAATAATTTTGACAACAGAATGTTTATTGCCGGAAGAAATCCTTCTAACTCAATTTCACAATATTTTGTTGATCAAGCTAACTTTATAGCAAACACCCCATTTAATGATTACCAATACGAAATGGGTTATGATACTTACATAATAAACCCATCTGAAGACGATCCTAATGTTTTTGTCTCTAATGTTTCGCCTGGAGGTAATTATTATCAAGATTATTTTTCAACTTCTAATGGATACAATGGAAAATTAACGGCAAACGTAGCTACTAGCTATAAAGACAAGTTATTCTTAGGAATAAACCTTAACGCACATTTTACTGATTATGTAACCACAAGTCGCCTTTATGAATATAATAGCAACCCAGAAAACCCTAACACTCAACCAACAGTTCGAGAAATTGTTTTTGACAATCAATTAAGCACTTATGGTTCTGGTTTTTCATTTAATTTAGGAGCTATCTATAAAATAAATGAATCGTTACGAATTGGAGCTGCTTACGAATCACCAACATGGTACAGATTAAATGATGAATTAGTTCAGGATTTATATACTTATGGAAATGTTAATGTTCCTTCTGGAGATGAAAACCGTTCCTACGCAAGTCCGATTTTTGTTTTTCCAACATACAAATTGAGAACTCCAAGCAAAATTACGGCAAGTGCAACCTATATTTTTAACAAAAAGGGATTAATAAGTATTGATTTAGCTGAAAAAGATTATAGTAACACCGAATTTAAAAACACCAATCAAAATGATTTTAGAGATTTGAATTCTCAAATGAGTTTAAATTTGAAAAAAGCTTTTGAGCTAAGAATTGGTGGTGAATACAAAATTAAACAATGGAGCTTAAGAGGAGGTTATCGTTTTGAAGAAAGCCCATATGAAACTGGAGATATTATTGGAGACTTAACAGGATATTCTGCTGGAGTTGGATACAACTTTGGAGAAAGTAAATTAGATCTATCTTACGCAAATTCTCACAGAAATTACAATCAGAATTTAATTTCTTCAGGAATGACAGATACTGCTAGAATTAGAAACGTTCAAAACAATGTAACGCTTACTTACTCTATCAATTTCTAAGTAATTAAGAACAAGATATCAAACCACTTCTTCAACCGAAGTGGTTTTTTTATACCGAAACCACAACTCATAGCCCCGATGGGAGCGACACCTTGTATAGCGGACAGCGGGACAGACCTTTAAAAAAATCCCAAACGCTGGTGCTTCTACTAATTATTTTATGTAATTTTGCACCTCAAATTTAAAAGCATGAGAACCAAATCGTTAAAGAAAAATAAAATCAATGTAATTACACTTGGATGTTCTAAAAACACTTATGATAGTGAGGTTTTAATGGGACAACTAAAAGCCAATGGAAAAGATGTAGCACATGAACAAGAAGGCAACATCGTGGTAATTAACACTTGTGGTTTTATTGATAATGCAAAAGAAGAATCTGTTAATACGATTTTGGAATATGTAGATAAAAAAGATCAAGGTTTAGTAGATAAAGTATTCGTTACCGGATGTTTATCTGAAAGATACCGTCCTGACTTAGAGAAGGAAATTCCAGATGTTGACCAATATTTTGGAACTACAGAGTTACCTCTTTTATTGAAAGCTTTAGGAGCTGATTACAAACATGAATTATTAGGAGAACGTTTAACTACAACTCCAAAAAATTACGCCTATTTAAAAATTGCGGAAGGTTGTGACAGACCTTGTAGTTTTTGTGCGATTCCGTTAATGCGTGGTAAACACGTTTCGCAACCTATTGAAAAATTGGTTAAAGAAGCAGAAGGTTTGGCTAAAAAAGGAGTAAAAGAATTAATTTTAATTGCCCAAGATTTAACTTACTACGGATTAGATTTATATAAAAAACGTAATCTTGCCGAATTATTAGAAAACTTAGTTAAAGTAGAAGGAATTGAATGGATTCGTTTGCATTATGCTTTTCCAAGTGGTTTCCCAATGGACGTTTTAGATGTAATGAAACGCGAACCAAAAATTTGTAATTACATTGATATTCCGTTACAACATATTTCAGATGATATTTTAAAATCGATGAAACGTGGTACAACAAAGGAAAAAACAACTAAATTATTACAAGAATTTAGAGAGCGTGTTCCAGGAATGACAATTAGAACTACTTTGATCGTAGGTTATCCGGGGGAAACTCAAAAAGATTTCGAAATTTTACGTGATTGGGTACAAGAAATGAAATTTGAGCGTTTAGGTTGTTTTACGTATTCGCATGAGGAAAATACTGGTGCTTTTGTCTTAGAAGACGATGTTCCACAGGAAGTAAAACAATCACGTGCTGCTGAAATTATGGATTTACAATCGCAAATTTCTTGGGATTTAAATCAGGAGAAAATTGGACAAACTTTCAAATGTGTTATCGATAGAAAAGAAGGACAATATTTTATCGGAAGAACTGAATTCGACAGTCCAGATGTAGATAATGAAGTATTAGTTGATGCTTCAAAATTCTATTTAAAAACCGGTGATTTTGTAAACTTAAAAGTAATAGATGCTACAGAATTTGATTTGTATGCAGAACCAATATCATAAACTATGAAAAAAATATTTTTTTTAATTCTTATTAGTTTTTCTTTTTTCAATTCTAACGCACAAGTTAATAGAAGAATGGAAGCAGGACAATATAGCAAGGGAAATGAAAATAAAAAAGTTGATTACGTTGAATCTTCTGTTGAAAAATTAAAGAAAGAACTAAATCTTGATGGTTTCCAAGAAGCTATTGTTCGTAATCTTATAAAGGACAATCAATCAAAATCAAAAGAAATCATTGAAACATCTATTTACAGTGATATAGAAAAAAAGAATCTACTAACAGAAATAGGTGAAAAATTCAACACTGAAATAAAGAAAATACTTTCGCCCGAACAATTAGAAAAATACGAAAAATTCATTGCGAAAAAGAAAAAATAGCATTTCCAAAATGATATTTATCATACGCAATACTAGTTAAATTTAGTAAATTTGAGTATACTAATTTAAAAACCAGCGTTATGATAACTAAACATCCTATTTATCAAGATTTTCCTGAATATGCAGACAAAATTAAAAACCTATATCACAACAATGATGAATTTCAGGTTTTGTTAAAATCGTATACAGATTTAGATGAGAAAATATACAAAATTGAAACCGACGAAGAATTAGCTATGGATGATGAATTATCACATCTTAGAAAAGATCGCGTGTTTCTAAAAGATGAAATATTTAACTTTTTAAAAGATAGTTAATTTTTTTACTAAATAAATAAACCGCTTAAAAGCGGTTTATTTATTTTTATAATAATGTAGAAGGACAAACATAGTTGGTTTTGGGCAATTGAGTTGTCTTAGCAATTTCATTATAACCACCCGAAACATCCATAAAATTATCCAAACCTCTTTGTTTTAGAATAGAAGCTGCAATCATACTTCTGTAACCACCTGCACAATAAATAACGAAAGATTTATCTTTAGGAAAGCTATCTAATTTAGCATTCAATTGGTTCAATGGAATATTTACCGATTTCAATAAATGTTCCGAATCAAATTCGCTTTTCTTACGAACATCAAATAATGGGAAATCAGCTGTTTTAAGTAATGCTTCTAATTGTTCTCCCGTAATTCTTTTTAAAGAATCTATTTCTTTTTCTGCTTGTTTCCAAGATTCAAAACCACCTTCTAAATAACCGATGGTATTATCATATCCTACTCTCGAAAGACGAATCATACATTCTTCTTCCCTACCAGGTTCTGTAACTAAAAGAATAGCTTGATTGATATCGGAAATCATTTCACCAACCCACATCGCAAAACTGCCATCAATTCCAATATTAATACTATTCGGAATAAACCCTTTTGCAAAATCATTGGCATTTCTAGTATCTAAAATTAAAGCGCCAGATACATTTGCTAAAGTTTCAAATTCATTTGGATTCAAAGGCTTTTTACCTTTCTCAATAACTTTATCTAACGATTCATATCCTTTTAAATTCAATAATACGTTTTTTGGAAAATAGCCAGGTGGCGTTGTCAGCCCAGTAAGCAATTCTTTTACAAACTCATCTTCTGTCATATTTGGTCGAAGCGCATAATTGGTTCGTTTTTGATTTCCTAATGTATCCGTAGTTTCCTTACTCATATTTTTTCCACAAGCACTTCCAGCTCCATGATTTGGATATACAATTAAATCATCAGATAACGGCATGATTTTCTCACGAAGCGAATGATATAATAAGCGAGCTAATTTATCTTGCGTTAAATCAGCAATAACGTGTTGAGCTAAATCCGGGCGACCTACATCACCAATAAACAAAGTATCACCTGATATAATTCCATGCTCCTTATCATTCTCATCAATTAATAAATAAGTTGTGCTTTCCATGGTATGACCAGGCGTATGAATGGCTTTTATTTTATAATTTCCAATGGTAAAAAACTGACCATCAGAAGCGATTAAAGCTTCGTAATTTGGTTTTGCCGTAGGTCCAAAAACAATTTGAGCTCCTGTTTTTGCTTTTAAATCCAAATGACCGCTTACAAAATCGGCATGAAAATGCGTTTCAAAAACATATTTGATTTTAGCATTGTCTTTTTTTGCTCGGTCGATATAAGGTTGGACTTCTCTTAGCGGATCAAAAATAGCTGCTTCACCATTATTTTCAACGTAATAAGCAGCATGCGCAATGCAACCTGTATAAATTTGTTCTACTTTCATGACATAACTTTTAGAAGTTACGAATTTACATGCTAGTAGTTGGAAGTAAAATGATAAATATCATGTAGAAAACTATCGATTAATTTTCTAAAACACGATTAATTTGGATAAAACGTTTTTTGTAATAAGGTTCTTCGGTAGATGAAATAATAACTCCAGCTTGTACAGAGGAATGAATAAATTTAATTTCATCGCCGTTAATTTCGGTAATCATTCCCACGTGATTGATACTTCCTCTACCATTGGTTGTAAAGAAAATTAAATCGCCTTTTTGCGCTTGACTCCTATCAATTTTAAAACCTGCTCCAACTGCCATTGAGCTTGAAGAACGAGGCAAAGTCATATCAATATGTTTAAAAGTAGAAAACATTAAACCAGAACAATCAAAACCAGCACTCGTAGTTCCACCACCTCTATATCTAGTTCCAATGTATTGCGAAGCTTTCGCAATTAAAAATTCGGCTTTAGACATATTTTCTGGAGAAAGTTCTTCGACATCTTTTGGACTACTTACGATTTCATTTTGATGTTTTGCTAACTCTACATCACCTTTTTTAATTACAACTTCATATCCGATTGGTAAATTGGCAATAATTTCAGGATTCATTTCTTCTAAATCCTTCACACTAACTTTGTACTTTTTTGAAAGTCTATATAAAGTTTCGCCTTTAGTTACTGTGTGCACCTTATTTCCTAATTCATCCGTACATAAATTAGAATCCATATTCGTTGGATTAACCCGATTAGCTACTTCAGTAACCACTGTTTTTGTTTCTTTAGGCTTTTTTTCTTTTGGAGTTTCTTTTTCTTTTGGAGTTTCTTTTTTGGCAGAAACCACTATTTTATCACCAATTTGAATCGACTCTGGCTTAATATCGGGATTTAACTCTTTTAATTTTTCTAGACTGATATCGTACTTTTTAGCAATCTTATATAGTGATTCACCTGATTCAACTATATGAGTTTCTGTGGCATTCTTAGATGAAGAAACTTCTTTATTACTCTTTGATTTTGTTTTTTTATTGGGAATTAATAAAACGGTTTTTAACTGTAGTAAAGCACCTTTCGATTTTGGATTTAATTCATAAATGTCTGATTCACTAACATCATACTTTTTAGCAATAGAATAAATGGATTCACCCGAAACCACTGTATGTTTGATTGTCTTTTGAGAAAAAACAACACCACTACAGAAAAAAAGAAAAAAAGTTATAATTTGGAATAATTTCATTTAGAATTAATTTAGATGGATTATATAATTTGACGGTCGCAAGATAAAAAAAACTCCCTTTAAAAAGGGAGTTTTAACATTATTTTAAATTTAAATTACGCTTTTCCTGCCGCAATTAAGTTTAAAGCAGAACCAGCCACAAACCAACCAATTTGACTGTCGTTGTAAGTATGATTTGCTGAAATTATATCTTTTGTTCCATCAGCATGAACAAATTCTAATGTCAGCGATTTCCCTGGTGTAAATTCAGTTAAATCTAAGAAGTTAATCGTATCATCTTCTTGAATTTTATCGTAATCTGATTCATTTGCAAAGGTTAAAGCTAACATTCCTTGTTTTTTCAAATTCGTTTCATGAATACGAGCGAATGATTTTACTAAAACTGCTTTCACACCTAAGAAACGTGGTTCCATAGCCGCGTGCTCACGTGAAGAACCTTCTCCGTAATTATGGTCACCTACAACAATAGATGGAATTCCAGCGGCTTTGTAAGCTCTTTGCACTTTTGGCACTTCGTCATAAGCACCCGTTAATTGATTTTTAACTGAATTTGCTTTTCCGTTGAATGCATTTTCTGCACCAATCAACATATTATTCGAAATATTATCTAAATGTCCGCGGAAACGTAACCAAGGTCCAGCCATTGAAATATGGTCTGTCGTACATTTTCCAAACGCTTTGATTAGCAATTTTGCTCCTGTATAATTTTTACCATCCCAAGCCTCAAAAGGTGCTAACAATTGTAATCGGTCTGAAGTTGGTGAAACCACAACTTCTACGCTAGAACCATCAGCTGCTGGCGCTTGAAATCCTGGATCTTCTACATCAAAACCTTTAGTTGGCAATTCATCTCCAAAAGGCGGATTCAATTTTACCGCTTCTCCTTTATCATTAATTAAAGTATCGGTAATCGGATTAAAATCTAAACGACCTGAAATCGCTAAAGCTGCTACCATTTCTGGAGAAGTTACAAAAGCATGTGTATTTGGATTTCCATCGGCTCTTTTTGAAAAGTTTCGGTTGAACGAATGCACGATGGTGTTTTTTTCTTGTTTGTCTGCTCCTTCTCTATCCCATTGTCCGATACAAGGTCCACAAGCATTTGTAAATACTTTAGTTCCCATTTTTTCGAAATCGGCAATGATTCCGTCTCTTTCAATAGTATAACGAATTTGCTCTGAACCTGGATTAATCCCGAATTCTGCCTTTGGAGTAATTCCATGAGCCACCGCTTGTCTTACAATAGAAGCAGCGCGTGACATATCTTCGTAAGAGGAATTGGTACACGAACCTATTAACCCCCATTCAACTTTTATTGGCCAACCGTTAGCTGCAGCTTCTTCCTTCATTTTAGAAACTGGTGTTCCTCTATCTGGAGTGAAAGGTCCGTTGATGTGTGGCTCTAATTCAGATAAATTGATTTCAATTAATTGGTCGAAATATTTTTCTGGATTCGCATAAACTTCAGCATCAGCAGTTAAGTAAGACGCTACTTTATCGGCAGCATTTACCACACCTTGACGACCAGTTGCTGCTAAATATCTTCTCATAGAATCATCATAACCGAAGGTTGAAGTCGTAGCTCCAATTTCAGCTCCCATGTTGCAAATGGTTCCTTTTCCGGTACACGACATTGATTCGGCACCTTCTCCGAAATATTCTACAATAGCACCAGTTCCTCCTTTTACAGTTAAGATATCCGCTACTTTTAGAATTACATCTTTAGGTGAAGTCCAACCATTTAATTTTCCTGTTAGCTTTACTCCGATTAATTTTGGAAATTTTAATTCCCAAGACATGCCCGACATAACATCTACTGCATCAGCACCACCAACACCAATTGCTAACATTCCTAAACCACCTGCATTTACGGTATGAGAATCGGTTCCAATCATCAAACCACCTGGGAAAGCGTAATTTTCTAATACGATTTGATGAATAATTCCTGAACCTGGTTTCCAAAATCCAATTCCGTATTTATTGGATACTGAAGATAAAAAATCAAAAACTTCTTTTGATTGCTTGTTTGCTAACTCTAAATCTTGTTTCGCACCATTTTTTGCTAAAATTAAATGATCACAGTGAACTGTTGTTGGAACTGCAACTGTCTTTTTTCCTGCGTGCATGAATTGTAATAATGCCATTTGAGCTGTCGCATCTTGACACGCTACTCTATCTGGAGCGAAATCTACATAATCTTTACCTCTTGTAAATGTCTGATTTGGCATTCCTTCCCATAAATGCGAATACAAAATTTTCTCAGACAACGTTAATGGACGTCCAACAATGTCTCGAGCTTTATCCACTCTAGCCGCCATATTAGCGTACACTTTTTCAATCATTTCAATATCGAATGCCATAGTAATAATTTTATTTAGTTATGTTATTTTAAACCTCCTAATTTACAAAAAAATGAACAGATAAAAAATAAAAAAAAGCCTAAGTAGAACTTAGACTTTTTAATTTATAATAATAGCTTCAATATTATCTTACCAATAATTTGTGCGATGGAGCAAACTTAGTTAAGTTAATTCCTTCTACCGCTAATTTGTATTCTTCAATTGAAGGTGTTCTACCTAATACTGTTGATAAAACTACCACTGGAGTAGATGATAATAATGATTCTCCTTTTTTCTCTGCTGTATCTTCAACAACTCTTCCTTGGAACAAACGAGTTGATGTTGCCATAACTGTATCTCCTTTAGACGCTTTTTCTTGGTTACCCATACAAAGGTTACAACCTGGGCGCTCTAAATACAACATGTTTTCGTATTCTGTACGAGCTGCAGCTTTTGGTGCATTATCATCAAATTCAAAACCTGAATATTTTTGTAATACTTCCCAATCACCTTCTGCTTTCAATTCGTCAACAATGTTGTATGTTGGTGGAGCAACTACTAAAGGCGCTTTGAATTCCACTTTACCTTGTTGTCTCTCGATATTTTTAAGCATTTGCGCTAAGATTTTCATATCGCCTTTGTGCACCATACAAGAACCGATGAATCCTAAATCTACTTTTTTATCACCTCCGTAGAAAGAAAGTGGACGAATTGTATCGTGAGTATAACGTTTTGAAACGTCTTTATTATTTACATCGGGGTCAGCAATCATTGGTTCGTTAATCACATCCAAATCTACTTCAACTTCTGCATAATATTTTGCATTAGCATCAGGACGTAAAGCTGGTTTTTCACCTGATTTGATTTCAGCAATACGTTTGTTTGCTTTGTCGATTAATCCTCGAAGTACACGGTTTTTGTTGTCCATGCCTTTATCAATCATGATTTGGATTCTTCCCTTTGCAATTTCTAATGATTCGATTAACGTTTCATCTTCCGAAATACAAATTGAAGCTTTTGCTTTCATTTCGGCTGTCCAATCTGTAAAAGTAAACGCTTGGTCTGCTGTTAATGTTCCTAAATGTACTTCGATGATTCTTCCTTGGAATACGTTTTCACCACCAAATTTATGTAACATTTGCGCTTGCGTAGCATGAACCACATCACGGAAATCCATATAACTTGCCATATTTCCTTTGAAAGTAACTTTTACTGATTCTGGAATTGGCATTGAAGCTTCACCTGTAGCAAGAGCTAAAGCAACTGTTCCTGAATCTGCACCAAAAGCAACTCCTTTAGACATCCTTGTATGTGAATCACCACCAATAATGATAGCCCATTCATCAACCGTAATATCATTTAATACTTTGTGAATTACGTCGGTCATTGCATGATAAACGCCTTTTGGATCACGAGCTGTGATTAAACCGAAGTCGTTCATGAATTGCATTAATTTTGGAATATTAGCTTGTGCTTTTTTATCCCAAACAGAAGCCGTATGACAACCTGATTGATAAGCTCCGTCGACAATTGGAGAAATCACAGTTGCTGCCATAGACTCTAATTCTTGAGCTGTCATTAAACCAGTAGTATCTTGAGAACCTACAATGTTTACTGTTACACGAACATCAGAACCAGCGTGTAATGCTTTTTTAGAAATAGTTCCTACCGCATTTCTATTGAAGATTTTCTCAACAGCTGTTAAACCTTGTCCTTCAACTGAAACTTCTTTTGAAGGTGCATAAACTAGTGGCGCTTCAATTCCAAGAGTTTTAGCTGCGAAAGTTTGGATTTTTTTACCGAAAACAATTGCATAAGAACCACCTGCTTTGATGAATTCCATTTTCTGAGGCGTGAATGCTTTAGAAATGTCAATTAATTCTTTGTCTCCGTTGTATAATTTTTTTGTTTTTGTATTGATAGTTAAAACCGTACCAGTAGCAACTGAATACACTTGCTCTAAAATTGGCTCTCCTTTTTCATCGCGAACTAATTCACCGTTTGCATCTGTTTTTTTCACCCAGTTTTTTAAATCGATTCCAATACCACCTGTTACGTCAACTGTAGTTAAGAAAATTGGAGAAATTCCGTTTGTTCCTCCTACAATTGGAGCGAAATTTACGAATGGTACATAAGGACTTGCTTGTTTACCTGTCCAAAGTGCCACGTTATTCACACCCGACATACGAGAAGAACCTACACCCATTGTTCCTTTTTCAGCAATTAACATTACCGATTTATCCGGATGTTGCGCTTGTAATGCTTTAATTTCTTCTTGCGCTTGAGGTGTAATCATACATTTTCCGTGTAATTCACGGTCAGAACGCGAGTGCGCTTGATTACCTGGAGATAATAAATCGGTTGAAATATCACCTTCACCAGCGATGAAGGTTACTACTTTAATTTCTTCTGCAATTTCTGGAAGTTTAGTGAAGAATTCTGCTTTAGCATAACTTTCTAAAATATTTTTAGCAACGGTATTTCCATTCTCATAAGCTTCTTTGATACGAGCCATATCAGCATCGTAAAGATAAACTTGTGTTTTTAAAACTTCAGCCGCTTGATTTGCAATATTTGAATCATTTCCTAATGCTAAATCTAAAAGTACTTCAATTGAAGGTCCACCTTTCATGTGAGATAACAATTCAAAAGCAAATGTTGGAGTAATTTCAGCAACTACTTCTTGACCAAGAATAATCTCTTTTAAGAATTTTGCTTTTGCACCAGCAGCAGGAGTTGTTCCTGGCAAAGTGTTGTAGATAAAAAACTTCAAACAATCTTGTCTGTTTGCGTTGTTTGTATCTTTAATTTGAGCAATGATTTCGTTTAACAAATCAGCTCTATCAATTGGTTTTGGGTGTAATCCTTGACCTTTTCTTTCTTCGATTTCTTTAATATACTCGTTATAAAGATTCATTTCAGTAGCTAACGCCATACTATAAATAAGTTAATTAGTGTTTGTTGTATTTTTTGGTGGCACAAATTTAATAAATCTTAATTGGATTTAAAAATTTTTAATAAAAAGCCTAAATAGAAGAATTATTATTTATAAACATTCTATTTTAATGGTTATTTTTCAATATTAATAAGAAAATAGGTTAATTATTTACAAATTATTTATTTTGAAGGCAAATTTTAAGAATTTCGAAAAAAGATAATAAAAACCAAATAAAGTTTTTAATTTAAATTAAAAATTATTTTATGATTTTTATACTTTGACGCCCTGTATTACTATGTAAATTAACATAATAAACACCTTTTGGGTAGGGAAAGTCAAAAGAGTATAATTTTTCACCTTGCTGGGTAATTTCTTCAAAGAAGAGGTCTTTAAGTTTTCTACCTAAATTATCGTACAATTCAATATTGAGGTTATCCGAATCTTTAAAATTAATACTCAAATTTAATTTATCGACTATTGGATTTGGAACTACTTTTGCTAACAAAGGAACTCTCGGAACTTCCTGAAAATCTGTACTACTTAATGTTTGATCATATTTATAAACTGTTGTGCCTGAAGCGTAAGCCAAATTTTCGTTTATAATAAAAATTCTATTGAGATTACTACCAACATTCAGGTTTACCCAAGTATTTCCTCCATCATTCGTTTCATAAAATCCAGTACTATGACCTCCCATCCAACCATGATCTAAAGAAATAAAACCAACTGCTTGAATTTCAACCTCAGGAGCATTTTTAGTTTCCCAAGTAACACCAGCATTTGTAGTTCGTATTAGTTTACCATTATTTGGAGTAACAGATTCAATTGAACCAAAAATAACATCTGAATTTCCTTGTAAAAGTTGCATTTTCCATACATACTCACCTGGAATTCCACTATTGTAAATTTCAACCCAACTTTGACCTCCATCTGTTGTTTTTAGAACTATACCTCCTGTAGCACTTCTTCCTGAAACATAACCAAAATTCTCATCTATAAACATAATTTCTACCAAACCTGTTGCATAACTTGACATATTAATATATTGCCAAGTTGCTCCGCTATCGACAGATTTTACAATAAATGGCGTAGTTGAAAAATAAGCTCCACAACCGTAAACAGTTGATGTTCCAACTGCATCTAAACCACAAATAGCTCTTGGCGCAGGAGAAATATTTGTTATTTCAGACCAAGTAGTACCTCCATCAATTGTTTTAAAAAATTTATTATTTGTTAAAGTTCCTACAAAACCTACATTCTGATTTAAAAACTCAATATTTCTAAAGTAATAATTAGCACCTAAAGCCGTTTCATTCAACTGTTGTGTCCATGTTACGCCACCATCTATAGTCTTATAAACAGATGCATAACTTCCATTTAAAGCCCAACCAAGGTTTTCATCTAAGAAAAAAACATCGTCAAATCGTTGATTATTTGGATTAGAAATAGCAGATGACAAAGCTCTCCATTGCGATTGTGAAAAACTATTCAAGGAAAGAAAAACGAGTGCAATTAAAAACTTTAAATTCATATTAAAACAGCTTTTTAATAATATCATCTTCTGAAATTCCTTCGGCATCAGCTTTATAATTTTTTACAATTCTATGACGAAGAATTCCTACTGCAACTGCTTTTACATCTTCAATATCTGGCGAGAATTTCCCATTAAAAGCGGCATTAGTTTTTGCAGCTAAAATTAAATTTTGAGAAGCACGTGGACCAGCACCCCAATCGATATATGTTTTTACAAATTCATTCGATAATGGATTATCGGGACGTGTTTTACTTACTAATGAAACCGCGTATTCAATAACATTATCTGCCACTGGAATTTTACGAATTACATTTTGAAAATCGATAATTTCGTGAGCCGTGAATAAAGAATTTACTACTGGTTTAAAATCAGAAGTGGTTGCTTTTACCACATTTACTTCTTCTTCAAAACTTGGATAATCTAATTTTACGGCAAACATAAAACGGTCTAATTGCGCTTCTGGTAACGGATACGTTCCTTCTTGCTCAATTGGATTTTGAGTTGCTAATACAAAATAAGGCAAATCTAATTTATAATGATGTCCAGCTACAGTTACTGCACGTTCTTGCATAGCTTCTAAAAGAGCTGCTTGCGTTTTTGGTGGAGTTCTGTTGATCTCATCAGCTAAGATAATATTTGAAAATATTGGTCCTTTGATAAATTTAAAGTGACGATTTTCGTCTAAGATTTCACTTCCTAAAATATCAGATGGCATTAAATCGGGTGTAAACTGAATTCTTTTGAAATTCAATCCTAAAGCTTGAGAAATGGTGTTTACCATTAAAGTTTTTGCTAAACCAGGTACGCCAATGAGCAAAGCGTGACCTCCAGAAAAAATACTCATCACAATTTGATGTACTACTTCATCTTGACCCACAATTACTTTTGCAATTTCTTGCTTTAATGCTTTTTGTCTTTGAACTAATTCCTGAATGGCTGCTACGTCTGACATATTGAATTTAGAATTTTAGAATTCGGAAAATTGAACTTAATTATTAAACCTCTAAAATAATAAAAAACCCTCTGAAAATTCAAAGGGTTAGTTAATTTATTTTTTTAACCAATTATTAGCGAAATCACAATCTTTATATTCATCACTAATTTTAATATAGGTTTCTTTAATTTTCTCTTCAGACCATTTTGCAATTTCTTTGATTTGTTTATCTCTCAAAGCTAATTCTTTAATTTTTAAATAATCTCTAGAAAAATCTGCTTGGTGCTCTTCGATTCTGTTATTAACCGTAATTATTTTATAGAACTTACCTGACCCTCTTTCTTCATCTAAAATTGGCAACGAAACTTCACCATCTTTTAAAGAAGAAACTTGAGCATATAAAGTAGGATCCATTTTAGTTAATTCAAATCTTGGTTCCATAGTTCTTGGGTTTAATAAAACACCTCCACTATTTCTTGTTTCTTTTTCGTCAGATGAAGATTTTGCTGCATCTGCGAATGTAATTTCTTTGTTTACGATTTTATTTCGAATCTGTTCGATTTTTTCCTTAGCATCTTTCATTGCTTGAGTTGATACTTTTGGAGCAATTAAAATATGACGCAATTCTACTTCCTGACCTTTAATTTTATCTACCATAATGATATGATAACCAAACTCTGTTTCAAAAGGCTCAGAAATTTCACCTTCAGCTAAACTAAAAGCTACATCTTTAAATTCTTTAACGAAAGCAGTTTTACGATTCATTTTGTAATAACCACCGTTTGAACTTGATCCTGGATCTTCAGAAAACAAAACCGCTTTACTAAAGAAACTAGAACCGTTTAATACGTCTTGTTTAATTTCTTTTAATTTATCAATTACTCTTTTCTTTTCTTCTTCAGAAATAACAGGTTTTACAACAATTTGAGCCACTTCCATTTCGGCACCAAAAGTTGGAATTTCGTCTGCTGGAATTCCTTTGAAAAAATTTCTAACTTCTTCTGGAGTAATAGTAACACCTTCTACAATCTTATTTCTCATTTGAGATGTAAGTTTGTTCATTTTTACAGCATCAAAAAAATGATTTCTTAATTCTTCTTCATTTTTTTTGTTGTAATATTTAACTACTTTTTCCATAGAACCTATTTGTTCTACGGCTGCGTCTAATTGTTCATTCAAATAGGAATTCACTTCTGCATCAGTAACTACAATACTATCTTGAACAGCTTGATGAGCATATAACTTATCTTCTAATTGCTTTCCAAAAAGTTCACATCTTGAAATATCTTTAACATCAACTCCTTGAGCTTTTAAGGTGATGTAATCTAAATCGATATCAGAGTCAAGTACAACATAATCTCCTACAACTCCTATAACTCCATCAACTTTTTGTTTTTTAGGCTGTGCAAATACTGTTGTTGATGTTATTAAAAGTAATGCAAAAAGTAATTTTTTATTTATAAATTTCATATTTATTGTCTTTGATTGCGTCATTCGTAATCTCTTTTTCTAAGGTGTTAATTAATTCTAATTTTCTATTATTGATAATAATTTGTCTAATTGTTGGTTTTAAAAATTCTAATGGTGTAGCGCTATCTTTTGGCAAAACACTATTAACTTTTACTAGCCAAATAGTTGTTGAATCAGGATACTGAAAATTCATTCCACCAGAAATATATTTCTGTTTATTTTCAATGTTAATGAACGGAATTTTTTCATAAATCTGATTAATATCAACCCAAATGGAATCGTTAAAAGCATAACTTTTAAACTGAACCGCCATTTGCTCTAACTCCTTTTTATCTTTTTTGGTAAAGGAACTAAACTTTGATTTAATTTTTGCAAATTTTGGATTTTCTTTAACTAAATTGATATATCGCAACTTAACCAATTCTGACGAATTCTTAAAGTATTGCTTGTTTTTACTATAATAATCAACTATTTGACCATCAGTAACTGAAGTATCTACTTGTCTAATTACTAAATTTTCTAAATAGGCTTTAGTATATAAATCAACTTTATATTGATCTATTAAAACATTAAATTCGTCTAGTTGTTCTTTTCCAATATTTTTCTCAGCAGCTTCAAAAAGTAATTTTTGAGTAGCCCATCTGTCTATAAATGACTTAACGATTGCTATACTATCTTTTTTTGAAGTTCCTTTTGGCACTAAATCTAAAATATCAGATTCATATAAATAACTTTTACCTACACGAGCGATTGCTTTTGGTTCTCTTGGCGCTTTAAAATAATCGCACGAAGAAACCAATAGTGTAAGTAAAATTATTTGAATCCAATACTTCATTAATTATTCAATTGATTTTTAACTTTAGCGAATACGTCTTGATTTATGTTGATACTAAACTCTTTTCTTAATTCGTCTACCCAATGATTTTCTAAATATTGCTGATAATCGCTAATAACTTTCCCTTTGCATTCGGTTAATTCTTTTGCACCAGCTGGTTTTTCATCGGTAATATTTACAACAAAATGGTATTTATCTTTAGAAACAATAGAAGATACTCCTTTAGACAAATTATTAAATTGTGGCAACACATCATAATCTTCCTCATACATTCCCGATTTTGACATAATGTTTATTTTACCATCTTTATTTAGTTGCTCTTTAATATAATCTATTGATTTTCCTTTTTTCAAAAACTTTTGTGCTTTTTCAATTACTTTTAAATCTGTAGATGATAAAATATCTGCACTATATCTTTTTTTCCATTGGTAATTCTTGATGTTTTTTTGGAAATATTCATTTAATCCGATAGTATCATTTTTGGCTCTATTCCAAATTTCTTTTTCCATCAAATCAAAAAGCAATAAACCGTCTCTGTATTCGTCCATTACATTTTTGAATTCAGTAAACTCACTCTCTAAATTATCATTGTAATAAGCTATCAATTGCTCATCAATAAATTTTTCAAACAATTCGTCTACTAATTTAGCAACAGGTTTTGTTTTAATATTTGATTTTTGCTTAGAAGCAATGAAATCTAAAAATACTTTAGAATTTACTTTCTTATCTTTATTTATAGTTAAAATAGTTCCTTCTAATTCTTTAGTTTTTTCTGGAACAACCCATGTTTGCGAATAAAATTCGTCGTTTACAACACCTTTTATTTTTGCAATTAATTTAGCGTCTTTTGTAAACAAATATTTCCCTCTAACCTTCTTAGCTAACGAATTTGTAATTAACAAAGAACGTTCGTCTTTTCTAATTTTATCTTCTAATTCCATCTTCATATCATCAAAAGAACGCACTGGATGTTTTTCAATTAGTTTTACAATATGCCATCCAAATTGCGATTCAAATGGTGCCGAAATTTGATTTTTCTCTTTTAATTCAAAAGCTACATTTTCAAATTCTTCAGAACTCAATTGTCCTGAACCAAAACGTTGCAAAACACCACCTTTTGGTGCTGAAGATTTATCTTCCGAAAATTGCTGTGCTAAACTTTCAAAACTTTCACCTTGTTGAATTTTTTTATAAATATCATCAATAGTAGTTTTAGCTTTCTCTTGTTGAGTTACATCGGTTTGTTTTAAAACCATAATATGCGCTACTGTAACTTCTCCACGATTTACTCTTTTATCAACCACTTTTATAATGTGATATCCAAAACGAGTGCGAAATGGTTTTGAAACCTGACCTACTTTAGTTTTATAAGCTGCATTTTCAAAAGGATATACCATTCTAAAAGCTGAAAAATAGCCTAAATCGCCATTGTTTTCTTTTACTGATGGATCTTCAGAAAATTGCTGCGCTACTTTTACAAAGTCTTCACCAGCATCTAATCTTTTTTTAATATCTAGAACTTTATTATAGGCTTTTAAAGTATCTTGAGGAGATGCGCCTTCATCTACCAAAACTAAAATATGTGAAGCTCTTACTTCTTGTTGCATTCTATCGTAAGCTTCACGAACCAATTCGTTAGTTACTTTTGAATCATTCAAATAATTCTTAGATAATTGGTTGCGATATGACTTCAATTCGTTTTGATAGTTCGCACCATTTTGCAATCCTAGTTTATTTGCTTTCTCAACTTTTAATTTATATCCCAAAAACAAATCTAAATACTTATCTAAATCTTTTTGAGAATCATCTTTTACTAAATCTAAGTTTTTGTTGTACACCCTAATAAATTCGTCAGTGTAATAAGGATGATTGTCTATTGAAAATAAAACTTCCTTTGTTTGAGCAAACAAAAAAGACTGAATAAATAAAAAACCAAAAATAAGTAGGCGATTAATTTTCATATTAATTTATACATTTTAAGTTGTAATCGACAAAAATAACAATTCGAGACTATTCCACAACATTTATAAGCGACTATTAACAGAAATTTCTACAAAAAAAAGTTACTTTTGCACAAAATTTTGAATAATGAGTTTTATAGAAGAAATAGCAAGAAGACGAACTTTTGGAATTATCTCGCATCCCGATGCTGGAAAAACGACTTTAACAGAAAAATTATTGTTGTTTGGAGGCGCTATTCAGGAAGCTGGAGCTGTAAAAAGTAATAAAATTAAAAAAGGAGCTACTTCCGATTTCATGGAAATTGAAAGACAAAGAGGAATTTCGGTAGCAACTTCTGTCTTAGCTTTTAATTATAAAGATAAAAAAATCAATATCTTAGATACGCCGGGTCACAAAGACTTTGCAGAAGATACTTTTAGAACACTAACTGCCGTAGATAGCGTTATCGTTGTGATTGACGTTGCAAAAGGGGTTGAGGAACAAACCGAAAAATTAGTAGAAGTTTGTAGAATGCGAAACATTCCGATGATTGTTTTCATTAACAAATTAGACCGTGAAGGAAAAGATGCCTTTGATTTGATGGATGAAGTAGAGAAAAAACTAAAACTTCGTGTTACGCCATTGAGTTTTCCTATTGGAATGGGATACGATTTTCAGGGAATTTATAATATTTGGGAAAAGAACATCAACCTTTTTGAAGGTGATAGTCGAAAAAACATTGAAGAAACGATTGCTTTTGACGACATCAATAGTACAGAATTAGAAAAAATTATTGGTGAAAAACCAGCAAATCGATTAAGAGAAGAATTAGAATTAATTGATGAAGTTTATCCTCCATTTAGCCGTGAAGAATATTTAGAAGGCGATTTACAACCTGTTTTCTTTGGATCGGCTTTGAACAATTTTGGAGTTCGCGAATTATTAGATTGTTTCGTTGAAATTGCACCAACACCAAGAGCAAAAGAGTCAGACACCAGATTAGTAAAACCCGAAGAAGAAAAATTAAGCGGATTTGTATTTAAAATTCATGCTAACATGGATCCAAAACACAGAGACCGTTTGGCATTCATTAAAATTGTATCAGGTACGTTTGAAAAAAACAAACCGTATTTGCATGTTCGTTTAGGAAAAAATTTAAAATTCTCGAGTCCGAATGCGTTTTTTGCTGAGAAAAAAGAGATTGTTGATATTTCATATCCTGGTGATATCGTAGGTTTACACGATACAGGTAATTTTAAAATTGGTGATACTTTAACTGAAGGTGAAATTATGAATTTCAAAGGGATTCCAAGTTTCTCTCCAGAGCATTTCCGTTACATAAACAATGCTGACCCATTAAAATCGAAACAACTAGAAAAAGGTGTTGACCAATTAATGGATGAAGGTGTTGCGCAGTTGTTTACCCTAGAAATGAACGGTAGAAAAGTAATTGGAACCGTAGGAGCGCTTCAATACGAAGTAATCCAATATCGTTTAGAGCATGAATATGGTGCGAAATGCACGTATGAAAACTTCCCTGCGTTTAAAGCTTGCTGGGTAAAACCTCAAGACCCTAAGAATACTGAATTTGCTGAATTTAAACGCGTTAAACAAAAATTTTTAGGTCACGATAAATATGGGCAATTGGTCTTTTTAGCGGATAGTGATTTCTCTATCCAAATGACCCAACAAAAATATCCAACAGTGGAATTATTTTTCACTTCGGATTTTCAAAAAAGATAAATTATTAGTATAATTGCACTTTATTTAAATAAAGCCCCCCAAATTTAAAAATATGAAATCAAACCTACTAAAACTGTATGCTACACTTATGATGGCTTTTGTAAGCTTCTTAAGTTATGCGGATCCAATTGATCCACCGGCGGATGAAGATCCACCTTCTGCTCCAATTAACACCAAATTAATTTGGTTAGCCGTAGCAGGAATTATCTTTGTTTACTTTTATTTTAGAAAACAAGCTAAGACTACAAGTCAAAACTAATAAATAAAAAAGACCTGAAATTTCAGGTCTTTTTTTATTTCATTATACTATTTATTTCTCTTCTGCTCTCTTGCTAACAAGGTATTTTTCAACAACATCGCAATTGTCATTGGTCCTACTCCACCTGGCACTGGCGTAATGTAAGATGCTTTTTTAGATACGTTTTCGTAATCTACGTCACCAACAATTCTGTATCCTTTTTCAGTAGTTTCGTCTTCTACTCTAGTGATACCAACGTCGATTACTACTACATCATCTTTTACCATTTCTGCTTTTAGGAAATTTGGAACTCCAAGTGCTGAAATAATAATATCGGCTTGTGAAGTAATCTGATTGATATTTTTAGAATGACTGTGCGTAACCGTTACTGTTGAATTTCCAGGAAATCCTTTTCTTCCCATTAAAATTCCCATAGGACGACCAACGATATGACTTCTACCAATAACTACAGTGTGTTTACCATCTGTTGGCACATTATATCTTTCTAATAATTCTAAAATTCCGAAAGGTGTAGCTGGAATAAAAGTAGACATATCTAACGCCATTTTTCCAAAGTTTTCTGGATGGAAACCATCTACATCTTTACTTGGATCAATAGCTTCAATGATTTTTTGGGTGTCGATTTGTTTAGGCAAAGGCAACTGAACAATGAAACCATCAATATCATCATTCTCATTCAATTCTTTTATTTTTTTCAAAAGCTCTGTTTCCGAAGTGGTACTTGGCATTTTAATCAAAGTCGATTCAAATCCTACTCGCTCGCACGATTTTACTTTACTTCCTACATAGGTTAAACTTGCTCCGTCATTCCCAACGATAATGGCTGCTAAATGAGGTACTTTTTCACCTTTGGCTTTCATTTGCGCTACCTCAGCCGCGATTTCATTTTTAATATCTTCCGATACTTTTTTTCCGTCTAATAATTGCATTTGTTTTTTGTTTCAGGTTTAAAGTTTCAGGTTTAAAGTTGTGTGTTACCTAAAACTGATAGTTAGTATATTTAAAAAAATTAAGGTTTAAAACTTTCATAACTTGAAACTTTAAACCTTAAACTTGTTTATCTCATGCCTTTCATTCCGCCCATGGCTTTCATCAGGTTTTTACCCGCACCACCTTGCATCATTTTCATCATTTTGCTCATTTGGTCGAATTGTTTCATCAATTGATTAACTTGCTCAATTTTTGTTCCCGAACCTTTGGCAATTCTGGTTTTACGTTTTACATCGATTAAAGACGGTTTACTTCTTTCATCTGGCGTCATCGATTGGATGATAGCCTCAATATGTTTGAACGCATCGTCTTCAATTTCAACATCTTTTAACGCTTTTCCAGCACCAGGAATCATTCCAACAAGGTCTTTCATGTTCCCCATTTTCTTGATTTGTTGGATTTGCGCTAAGAAATCGTCAAAACCAAATTCGTTTTTAGCGATTTTCTTCTGTAATTTTCTTGCTTCTTCTTCGTCGTATTGCTCTTGTGCTCTTTCTACCAAGGAAACAACGTCTCCCATTCCCAAGATTCTATCCGCCATACGATTTGGATAAAACACATCGATAGCCTCCATTTTTTCACCTGTACCGATGAATTTAATTGGTTTATTCACTACCGATTTAATCGAAATGGCAGCTCCACCACGCGTATCACCATCTAACTTCGTTAAGATAACTCCGTCAAAATTCAATCTGTCGTTGAAGGCTTTTGCTGTATTTACCGCATCTTGTCCTGTCATCGCATCTACCACAAATAACGTTTCTTGTGGTTGAATCGCTTTGTGAACATTTGCAATTTCGTTCATCATTTCTTCATCCACAGCCAAACGACCAGCGGTATCGATGATGACTACGTTGAAACCATTTGCTTTTGCATGCTTGATAGCGTTTTGAGCAATTTCAACAGGATTTTTATTTTCTGGTTCTGAATAAACTTCAACACCAATTTGTCCACCTACTACGTGCAACTGATTAATTGCCGCAGGACGATAGATATCACAAGCAACCAATAAAGGTTTTTTGTTCTTTTTAGTTTTTAGAAAGTTCGCTAATTTTCCAGAAAAAGTAGTTTTACCAGAACCTTGTAAACCCGACATTAAAATCACAGAAGGATTTCCTGAAAGATTTACTCCAGCAGCATCACCACCCATTAATTCAGTCAACTCGTCTTTAACGATTTTAACCATTAATTGTCCAGGTTGTAACGTAGTTAATACGTTTTCACCAATTGCTTTTTCTTTTACTCTTGTGGTAAAATCTTTTGCAATTTTAAAGTTTACGTCGGCATCTAATAAAGCTCTACGAACTTCTTTAAGAGTATCTGCAACGTTAACATCGGTAATTTTACCGTGTCCTTTTAATATATGAAACGCTTTATCTAACTTATCGCTTAAATTATCAAACATGATTCTGATTTTGTTTAATGAAGTGCAAAGATAAGATAAAGTTGTAAAGTCGCAAAGTAGTATTTAGAGATTGTATAAAATAGTTTACGTGTTGAAATTGAATATACGACAAGTTCATAATTGTAACAAAATAGCTACTGTTTAGACTTATTTTAATAAAAATTAAAATTATGATTTTAACAACAACCAATTCTATTGATGGTTTTACAATTGCTGAGTACAAGGGTATTGTTTCGGGAACCGCTGTAAATATTCAAAAAATGAAAATGACCTTTAACATGCAAAAATATTATGCTGGAATAGGCGAAAGTGTTTCAGAAGTTAAAGAACAAGCGTTTGAGCAATTAAAAGTTAACGCAGAAAAATTAAATGCAAATGCTGTTGTAGGGATACAAGTTGATGTTGAACTTACCACAAGTAATTATGTAGCTGTAAGTGTTACTGGAACAGCCGTTAGTATTATTAAAAGGTAATTTAATTTTTCAAAAAAGCAGTAATACTATAAAACTAAAACTTTAATTATTAATTGATTGGATTGTTTTTATCCAAACGATGATTATTAAAAATTTCTATTGCCGCTTTTAAGAAACCTATCAAACCTATTGATAGTGATATAATTCCAATTGACAAATCTTTCAGTTGCTGTTTTTCTGAAAAGACAAACATACTTAGACCAACAATTAAAAGAGAAAAGGTTAAAAATGCAATGTATCCGATTGCAATCTTTCCTTTTTTGGGGTTTTGCCATATGCGAAGTGAAAAATTATTTTGAGTTTTTGTTGTATCTTGAAGAGTTGAAAAACTAATACCAATACCAAGAAAAACTAAAACAACATTAATATCTCTAATAATTTTATCTGCAAAATCAAATCCCTCATTAAAAATATAAGTGTATGGTTTGATAGCAAAAAACAATGCAACAAAAATAAAAGGATATTGTAAATAGCTGATTTTTTGAAAAAATTTCATAACTTTTCATTTTTTTCGAATAAAGACAAAACTAACATAAATTAATTATGAAAAACGTTTTTAAATAAAAAAACCAGCTTTTATAGCTGGTTTTTTTATTTAATTTTCAACATTAGTCTTTTTCTAATGTTAGATAATCAATACTCCCATCACCACCACTTACGTGTTTTAATTCTATTTTAGTAGCGGTTTTTGAAATCACATTCCAATCTTCACTAATTTCTTCAAATGGGCCATCAATAGCAGTAAACATGATATCTAATTTAGTATAACCACTATCAGTATATGTACTCCAATCACCCGATTGAGTTGTTACACCATTAGTTGCTGATAAAGATCCATCTGCATCAAAAGTAAAACTATACCCTGAATAATTACTTGTTTGCACCACATCATCTTCTTTAAACAAAGTCACTACCCATGAACCCTCTGTTACAGTAGAAGTAATTTCTGTTGGATTTGATACTTGAGTAGAAGTATCATCATCATCACTACACATTGATGCCACATTTAGCACAAATAGCAATGATAAAATCGAGATTAATTTAAGTTTTTTCATAATTTTCGTTTAGTTTAGTAACGCTAAATTATAAAAAATAGTATTTCATTAATCTTTAACACCCATTTTTGTCAAAATATCTTCCATCAAACACCATTTGGTAATGGATGATTGTAATAAATTGGCACCTACGAATGCTGTAAACCAATACCAATTTGGACTTACATAATGAGCCAAAAGCAAGCTTATCAAGATAAAACTTCCTGCTACTGCTCTAATAATTCTGTTTTTCATACCGTTATTTATTTTAAACCAAGTTGGCTAATTATTTAATTATTATTCTCCCATTTTTTACGTTCGGTGATGTAGTAAATTAATGGCACAACAATCAATGTTAGTAATGTTGAAACAATGGCTCCTGCCACTAACGAAATAGCTAATCCTTGAAAAATTGGATCAAATAAAATGATGGATGCTCCGATTACTACCGCTCCTGTGGTTAATAAAATTGGTGTAGTTCTTACGGCTCCAGCTTCGATAATAGCTTGTTTCATTGAAATACCATCGTTCAAACGGATTTCGATAAAGTCAATCAGCAAGACCGAATTCCGAACCATAACTCCCGCTAAAGCAATCATTCCAATGAATGAAGTTGCTGTAAAGAAAGCTCCTAAAACCCAGTGACCTAATACAATTCCGACTAATGAAAGTGGAATGGCAACCATCATCACTAAAGGTGTTTTAAAGTTTTGGAACCAACCTACAATTAACATATAGATTATAATAATTACTACTAAGAAAGCCGCTCCTAAATCACGGAACACTTCTAAGGTAATTTGCCATTCTCCATCCCATTTTATAGTGAAATCACTTTCATCTGTTGGAGCATCCATGTACAATTCGTTTACTTTATATCCTTTTGGCAATTGCATTTTTTCTAACTTCTCATTCATTCCTAAAATCGCATACACCGGACTTTCTAATGCTCCCGCCATATCAGCTAAAACATATACCACGCGTTTTTGGTCTTTTCTGTAAATCGTATTTTGTAATGTATCTGTTGTAACTTTTACCAAATCGCTCACAGGAACCACATTACCTCGACTGCCTTTTATTTTCAAGTTTTGAATATCTTGCATCGAAGTTTTGTCTTTGTCTGCTAAGGATAGTGTGATTCCTACAGGATTATTTGAACGTTCATCATACAAGTTGGAAACTGGCATTTCTCTTAACAAATAAGTTAAATTACCTACTACTTGTTGCGGAGCAATTCCATTTAACATCGCTTTTTCTCTATCTACCTCTAATTTATATTCCACTTGAGGAGCTTCTACCATCCAATCCGTATCTACTACATCAGAAGTAATTTCTAAAATGGTTTTCACTTGATTCGCAACTTTGATTTGCTCTTCGTAATTAGGTCCGTAAACCTCAGCTACTAAAGTTGATAAAACTGGTGGTCCAGGTGGAACTTCAACAATTTTTACATTCGCCCCATATTTTTTAGCAATTTTTTGCACTTGTGGACGCACTACTTTTGCGATATCGTGACTTTGTAAATCGCGATCTTCTTTGTGTAGTAAATTTACTTGAATATCTGCCATATTGCTTCCTCCACGCATATCGTAATGACGTACCAAACCATTAAAGGTTATCGGAGCCGAAGCACCAATATAATTTTGATAATCCACCACTTCTGGAACAGTTGAAAGGTATTGCGCAATTTCTTTGGTAACGACTGCCGTTCTTTCTAACGTAGTTCCTTCTGGCATATCGATTACCACTTGGAACTCGTTTTTGTTATCAAAAGGCAACATTTTTACGGCTACCGATTTCGTAAAGAACATCAAAACCGAACCGATTAACAAAACACCTGTAATCAAAAACATTAGATTACGTTTTTTAGAATTGTCTAAAAGTGGTTCTTCTACTTTTTTATAAATTCGATATATCCAAGACGTTTCTAAACCTTGTTCTTCTTTGTGTTCTTGCTTATCTTTTTCATGTAATAAATGGTATCCCAAATAAGGTGTTACAGTCAAAGCAACAAACAACGATAATATCATGGCAATCGAAGCGCCAATTGGCATCGGACTCATGTAAGGCCCCATCATTCCTGACACGAAAGCCATAGGTAAAATAGCTGCAATTACAGTAAAAGTCGCTAAAATGGTTGGGTTTCCTACTTCGTTAATCGCATAAATAGCCGCTTGTTTGAACGGCAGTCGCTTCATTTTGAAATGACGGTGCATATTTTCGGCAATAATAATACTATCATCTACAACAATTCCCACCACAAAAACCAAGGCAAAAAGCGTGATTCGATTTAACGTATACCCTAATAAATAATAACTAAATAATGTCAAAGCAAAGGTTAACGGAACGGAGAAAAACACTACTAATCCACCTCTCCAACCCATCGCTAACATTACTAAAACGGTTACTGCAATAATAGCAACGCCTAAATGTAACAACAACTCACCTACTTTGTGCGATGCTGTTTCTCCATAGTTTCTAGAAACTTCAACGTGTACATCAGTTGGAATTACATTTTTCTTTAAAGCTTCTACTCGTTCCAGAATTTTTTCTGAAATTTTCATTGCATCAGCACCTTTAACTTTTGCAATCGAAATGGTTACGGCTGGATATTCTGAATTAAATTTTGAGAATTTTTCATTCGCTTTTCCGTATCCAAAAGAAACATAATTCTTCGGTGTTTGTGGTCCATCTTGAATGGATGCGACTTGTTTTAGATAAACAGGCATGTTGTTATTTACGCCAACCACCAAGTTTTCAACATCTTCCGAAGTGGCTAAAAATTTACCTGTTGTAACTAAATACTCCGTATCGTTTTGTACAAAACTTCCTGATTGCGAACTTCCGTTATTGGCTTGAATCATTTGCATAATGCCTAACGCATCAACACCATTTTCAGCCATTTTGTCTTTGTCTAAAACTACTTTTAGCTCGCGTGTTCTACCACCAATTTCTTTCGTAATCGCAACATCTTTTACTTTTTCAACTTCCGAAGTAACTTCCTCGGCAATTTGACGCAATTGGAAATCATCATATTTTTCACTCCATAGCGTTAATCCCAACATCGGAACATCATCAATCGAACGTGTTTTTACGATGGGTTGCATTACTCCTTCTGGAAACATCGTGCGGTTTTTCATCAATTCGTCGTATAATTTCACATACGAATCTTCGCTGTTTTCACCCACATAAAATTGTACCACCATCATCGAATAACCATTCATCGCCATACTGTGAATGTGCTCCACTCCCTTAATGTTACTAATAATTTTCTCTAATGGTTTTACCACTCTACTTTCCATCTCTGACGGACTAGCCCCAGGATACATGACCATAACATCGGCCATAGGAACATTAATTTGTGGTTCTTCTTCTCTTGGAATTAAGAACGAACTGTATGTACCAATAATCATCAACGCTACCATCAATAAAATGGTTAGTTTTGAGTTGATGAAAAAATTGGCTATTTTACCTGATATACCTTCTTGCATGATTTTATAATTTGATGATTTGAAAATTAGATAATTTGAAAATTGATAAAATCATCTTCAAATTTTCAAATTGACTCATTAATTAATTTGAACTTTAGCTCCGTTAAATAATTTTCCTTCAGCTGAAACGATATATTGTTCATCTGCTGATAATCCTGATAACACTTCTACTTGATTTCCGAATGTTTTTCCGATTCGTAACCATCTTAAAATTGCGACATTGCCGCTTCCTACAGTATAAATTCCTGTCAATTGACCTTGTTTTACTAAAGCGGTTTCTGGAACCATAACTACTGATGATTTTACAGCTGTTGCTACTTTTTTAGCCGTTGGAAATTGCACGTTTACGAACATTCCAGATAAAATTTCTTTATCCATTTTGTCCAAAGTTACTTTCACCAAATATTGTCCACCCGTATTTTTTGCAGACAAACTCACTTCAGAAACTTTTCCAGCGACTTCTTTATTTAATGATTTCACGTTGATTTTAACTGGCATTCCGTTTTTTACATTGGAAATATCACTTTCCGAAACCATTGCAGTTACTTGTAATCTTGAAGCGCCTTCAATACTTACTAAAGGCATTCCTGGATTGGCCATATCGCCTTCTTTTACGAAAGTATTGGTTACCGTTCCTGAAAATGGAGCTGTAATATTTGTATACGAAAACTGCGCCATCACTTCATTACGCATTTGTTTAGCTGCTTCTAAACCTGCTTTTGCCATTTCGTAGCGTGCTGTCATATCGTCCAATTCTTTTTGCGAAGCCGATTGTTGTGCAAACAAATTCACAAAACGATCATAATCTTTCTTAGCATTGTTATACCCTGCAGTTGCTTGTGTAATTGAAGCATCAACTTGTGCTTTTTTCGCTTGTAAATCGGTATTATTGATGCTTACTAAAAGTTGTCCAGCCGAAACATTTTGCCCCACTTTCACATTCACTTTGGTTACATATCCCATCATTCTTGTGCTTAAATTCGCACTATTCTCTGATTCGATTTTTCCACTTGCCGTTATGTATGGATTATTAGAATTTCCAGAATTTCCAGCCACTTTTACTGGAATTGCAGTTAAATCAGCTACGTTTTCTTTTTTATCACTTCCACAAGATGTTAAGATTAGTGATGAAATGGTTAGTATTGCTAGTATCTTTTTCATGTTGTTATTTTGTTAAAAATTGTAAGTATTGTTTGGTAAAGTTATATTCGAAAATGGCTTGTAAATGCTCTAATTCTTTTTGTGCCATTTGCGTTTCAGCCATTAATAAATCGGTTGTTTTTTCTAATCCTTGTGTGAATCTATTTTGACGAATTCTAAAAGCTTCTTGCGATTGTTCAAAAGCTAATTTGGATAAATTCACTTTGTTTTCGGCATCTACCAATTGGCGATTGGTTTTACTCAATTCTAACTGGCTTTGCTTTTTGTATTGTTCGGTTTCAATTTCGGCTTTTTCAAAATCAGCTTTTGCTTTTTGAGTTTTTCCAATGGTTTTAAATCCGTCAAAAATATTCCATGATAATTGCGCACCCACTAAATACCCTTTAGCTGAAGTTCCGAAAATATTTTGATCGTATAATTCATAACTTCCAAAAGCATTTAATCTTGGTAAGAATCCAAATTTGGATGATTGAAACATTTTTTTGTACGCTTCAGACGATTTTTGCATTGCTTGAATATCTTTTCTGGAATCAGAAATTGTTGTATTTATATTTTCGATTGCAATTGAATTGTCTAAAGCTTCTGCTGGTCTGTAAGTTTTTCCAGTCATATCTTCGTTCAATAAAAACGCTAAATAATCGGATGCGTTTTGCACATTTGATTTGGCATATTGTAACTGATTTGTAATTTCATTCACACGAACTTGCACGTTTAACAAATCTGTTTTTTGCAACATTCCGTTTTTAAAATAGTTTTCTACCATTTTTAAATTGCCTTGTGCGGTTGTATTGGCTTTTTCCAAAACGTTGACTGCTTTATAAGCCAATTGCAATTGCATGTATGCTTTTGAAACTTCCAATTCTAAATATTCTTTAGTTCGTTCCGTTTGTAATTGAAAAGCGTCCATTTTTGCTTTAGCGGCTTGTCTTCCATACAAACCATCTAAATTAAAAAGAGGTTGCTGTACTTCGATTTTAGTTGCGAAGTTTTGCGTTTTTTCAGGATCATTCAACAACGCAGGATTAAAATCGGAAGCGGTTAAAACTTCCTGATTTAATTTCGAACCAAAAGCCATTAACGGATTCGTTGTAGAAATTCCAGTATGCGAAACATTGATATTAGGCAAAAAAAGTGCATTTGATTGACGATAATCTGCTTTAGCCGATTGAAATGATTTTTCAGCCACTTTGATTTGTAAATTATTCTCTGTGACTTTTTGCAACAAATCATTTTTTGAAATCGTCAGCGTATCTTGTGCAAAACCAGCACCAGTTAACATTCCTAATACGATTAATAAATTGACTTTTTTCATAGTATAGTTTTATTCTTATTTTATGTCACAAATGTACATTCGTAAAAAAAGGTAGTCGGTAACAAGAGTTACATAGTCTTGTGACAATTGTTACAAAAAGAAAGAGCGCCTATTGAAGACGCTCTTACTAACCAATAAAACTAAAACAATCATCAATTTATCAATGAATTGTTTCTCAAAATTATGCCTTTTCAAAAACCTAGTCAGCAACATTTGTTACATAAAAAAACGCCCCGAAATAATCGAGGCGTCTTTATAAATATTGAGTATAAAACTATTCAGCTTTTTTCTCAGCAGCTTTTTTAGATGAACAACATCCACCTGATTTAGCTTCTGAACCACAAGATTTTTTGTCAGCAGTTGAACAAGATTTTTCAGTTTTAGCTGTTTCTTTTTTTGCTTTTTGTTTTGGCTCTTGAGCATTAACATTCATTGAAAACATAAAAGCAGCTACTGCCATAATTGAAACTAATTTTTTCATTTTTTGTATTTTTAAATTGTTATTTATTTTTTTTGTTTGTATTGTACTATGACAAATATATATAATTTTAGAAATAGTACTCTTAATTTTTTATTAATTTAACAGTTATTACTTTTTTATTACTTTTTGAGACACATAAAATTTGTCATCAAAAATAAAAGTTATAATCACAAATTCTGATTTGGCTGATGCTAAACTAAAATTCATACTATTTATTCCTGCACTTACATCTTCGATTTCTCCTTCTTCTGCTATTTTACCATCTAATGTCGATATTATATAATTGACTTTAGCAGAATAGGCCATATCAAATTGAATTCTAACCGTATCATTTGATGTAGGATTAGGTGAAACCGTAAATGAAAAAGGATTTTTACCATCTATTTGAGGCGTGCTCAATAACGGATTTTTTACTAATTTTACTTCATAAACCGTTGGGTCAGCAGAAGTTAATCCGGTTTGATTATCTGTAAATGCTGAAGGAGAAGAACTTTGAATTCCTCCAAATAAATGTCCAATTACGAATTCATCCGCAGTAATATTCGATAATTGAATTACTTCATTTGAATAATGCGGTAAATTCTCATTCGGAATAAACTCAGCTCCAGCGCCTTTTAAATTTGGCATTTCAACAGGTAATTGATATTCGAGTAAACTTCCATCTGAAAAACGAGTTGTTCTACTAATCGTTTTCACAAAAGGAACCGTATTATCTTGAATTAGATTTCCAGCTTGATAGAAATACTGACTCATACCCCCAAAAAACAAATTGTGCATTCTGTTATTAGTAGCATCGTACAAACAAGCCTTTCCACTGTGATAATTACTCAAATATTGATTGAATTGCGTTTGAGGAAAATAGCCTCCTGCTTTTATATCAACTGGATATAAAAAAGGCAAATCCACTGCAATTTGAAATACGCCTGAAGAAATCGTGTATCCAAATTCTCCATTAGGAAAAATCTGAGGCAATAAATTATAATCGCGACGGTGTAAATGAACGGCATCTACAACTTCTTCATAATTGGCATAACTCAAACTCGCTCCTGAATTATCAATTGTAAATTTTCGGATAGCATTCGAATACGTTTGGGTAAAAGTTGGATTGTTCATTGGATTGTATCTTCCATCAAAACGATGACCGCCTACCAAATAAAACGTAGTACCAATTTTTGCCAATTGTCCGCCCGTAATCGCAAAAACATCATTTGATATTTGTTTGAAATAGGATGTTATTGGAGTACCTGCAATGATAGCATTTATCAAATTAGGAACGTCAACTGAAGTCAAATTATTGAACGTTTTATGATCGGCAGCTGTTGTTGAATAAGCATATCCTCCAATAATAAACAAAGCATCACCATCCTGATAAAAGTTCATGTTGGTCGATTGCAATTGTTCTTTAATTCCTGTTGGAAGCGAATTCACGGAAGCCGACCAAGATTGCTGCGTTGCAATATCAACTACATACATATCCGTATTATTTTGAGCTCCTGGAAAAGCATTAAAAGGCTGACGTGCGTGTAAACCGTCTTTTCTTCCACCAATGATTAACCATTTTCCATTATGTTGCGCAAAAGCATAAGAATGCAATCCGGGCAAACCTGAAACGGAAACCGGAGTTAACACCACATCATATTCGAAGGTGCTTTGTGCTATTGTTGACTGAAAAAAAGCCAACAAAAACACGATTAATATATTTTTCATTTTATTCCATTATAAGTTAAGCTTGTGTAAAAACACAAACATAAAAATCAACTTTTTTAAGTTAAGAAATGGAAAACTTCGGCGGATGCCAAATGGAATGTTGGTATTTAGAAATAAAGATCTTCTCGTAGTTCGATTGTTCTTTTTCTATTTTGAATTCTGGAAAAGTTATTTCGGGTTTAAAATCTAATTCGGCTACAAATTGAACCGGACTAAAATTCAAACTCATGATGATTTTTCCTTTCTCACAACCCGAAGATTCTGAGCATGATTTATTACAAGTTTGTTCACAATTTTCACTCGCAAGCATTTTCACTGCTCTAACTGATGGCAACGTCACCAGAAGCAATAAGTAAAAACAAAGTATGTGAACTAAAAATTTCATTCAACAAATATATACAAACTTTAAAAACATTTGGTAACATTTGTTACACAAGAAATTAGGATTGTTTCTTTTTGAAGAAATCACTAATCATGTTAAATAGTAATCCTCCTAATACGCCTCCATACAAAGTACTATTTAATGGTTTTGAAGTAATAGAACACGTTCCTGAAACACATCCAACATAATAGTAATAAGCATAACCTGAAATTAATCCGACTACAACTCCAATAAACGTAATTATAATTTCTCTTTTATTCATCTCGTTTTAAAAAAACAAAGTTACAATTCGTACGAAAGCAAATTGGTAACAAAAGTTACTTAAAACTGAAAATAAATAAAAGGTTGTGCACCTGCAGAAGCCGTAGCATAAACCACCCAATAAATCAAGCCTAATAAAACAGCTTTTGCCACTAAAGGTAGAGTTGAAAATGTTTTTTGCATACCAGCTAAAGTTTTTACTGGAACAAAATGCCAAACCACGCCAATAGCGATTAATAAAAATACATTTTTATAACCTAAAATGATGGTTTGCCATTGATTTAAATCGAAAGTTAATTTGGTAATATTATCTGCAATTTGAAATGCCGTTGCAAAGTCTTTCGCTCTAAAAAACAACCAACAAAACACTACAAAATGGAACGTTAAAACAACTTGGATAGTTCTAACGAATATATTTTTTGGCAACTTAATAAACTGACCAAAGAATTTCTCTACTACTAAAGCCAATCCGTGTAAAACGCCCCAAACTACAAATTTCCATGATGCGCCGTGCCATAATCCACCTAATAGCATCGTCATGAATAAATTGAAATAAGTTCTGATTTTTCCTTTTCTGTTTCCACCTAAAGTAATGTACAAATAATCTCTTAACCAACTCGAAAGTGAAATATGCCATCTTCTCCAAAATTCGGTAATAGAACCTGATTGATAAGGCGTTCTAAAGTTATCAGGTAACCAGAATCCCATTAATAAAGCCAATCCAATTGCAATATCAGAATATCCAGAAAAGTCACAATAAATTTGAATTGCATAACCATAAGAAGCCATTAAATTTTCGAATGCAGTGTAACTATTCGGTGCATCAAATACGCGATCAACGAAGTTGCTTGAAATGTAATCTGAAATAACTGCTTTTTTGATTAATCCACCAATAATCAAGAATAAAGCACGATTGAAATCTTCTTTCGTTAACTTTAATTTCTCATAAATTTGCGGAATGAAATCACTTGCTCTTACAATTGGCCCTGCTACTAATTGCGGGAAAAACGAAACGAAGAACAAGAAATCCATGAAGCTTTTCGTAGGCTCTAATTCGCGTCGGTAAACGTCAATCGTATAACTTAAGGTTTGAAATGTATAAAATGAAATTCCGACTGGAAGAATAATGTCTTCAAACTTCATAGTTCCGTCGAAAAGAGAATTGTAATTGTCAATGAAGAAATTGGTATATTTAAAATAAGCCAACATCCCAAGGTTAATTAATAAACTCAATATCATATAAAATTTACGATAGCCTTGCTTGGCTTCTTCGTAAATTAATCGCGATAAAACATAATCGACTACCGATGAAAAAATCAACAATCCAAAATAGATTCCACTTGATTTATAATAGAAAAACAAAGAAAACAATACCACATAAGTAATGCGGAAATAATGAGTTTTTCTAGATAAAATGTAAATAATATAGAAAACTAAAAAGAATCCTAAAAAAATAGCGCTATTAAACAAAAGCGGTTGTTTTGGATTGAATAAAAACCAGTTTTTAATGGTCTCTAAATCGATATTCCCTACATTTTCAAGAAACCAATTTTGTATGCTAAAAAGTGCTTTCACTACTGCTTTGTCGATTTAAATAATTCGTATGATTGTAAAAAGGCCTCAAAAAACAAATCACCTTGTTTTTCATATCCTGCTTTTGAATAATGCACCTTATCTCTTGCCATGTAACCTTTAGCTGCATTGCGTTGAATGTATTTGTTTCCACCAAAAACTTGAAGTAAATCCCAAACGGCATAATTTTTTACATGCGCATTTTCTTCAATGAATTCGGCATATTTTTCAATAAAGGTATTTTTATATTTTCTATGCAAAACCGAAGGCGGTGAAGTCATTACCAAAACACAAGCTTGTGGGTTTTTATCTTTAATTCCTTGAATCATTTGACTCAAATGAGCAAAATATTGGTCGCCTGATTGCTTATCGAAACTCTCATTTGTTCCTAAAGAAATAATTACTAAATCAGGATTTAAAGCTGGCAATTGCTCATTGAATAATCTGAATTTATTGTAATCAGAAGCTTTCGCACCATTCACTCCAATACTGTGATAGATGACACCCGTATTATCATTTTCCAAAACCAATCCGTTCAAAGCAAAATCATCAATCTCTTGATTGGGAACAATCGCAATTTTGTCTAATGGTGTTTCTGAAATATAATCGTTTGAAAATGCTGAAGGTTGTAATTCAATTGGAATATATTCCGTTTTTGTACTGGTTTTCGATTGTGTTCCTTTAGTTGGAATCGTCAAAACTTTTCCATCGCGAATCATATCACTTTTTAAACCATTTGCTTTTTTCAAAGCTTTTAAAGAAACATTGTATTTATCGGCAATTCCACCTAAAACTTCACCAGGTTTTACTTTATGGGTGATTTTTTTCGGAACTTTTCTTTCAATTACTATACTTTTATTAGAAACCGAAACATCAAATAAATTAACATTTTGAGGTGTAATCACTTTCAATCTTGTAAAATAAAATTGCGCATCTTTCACATTCAATTGAATCGCAAAATCTTTTGAAGTCGTTTCCATAGAAAAACCGCTCAACCCAACTGGTCGATTGGCATCAGCATATAAATTTCGAAAACTTTGAAAATTTCCTGAAGCAGAATAACGAATCGGAGCGCTGTTATTAGTTTTGGCTACGCTATACGGGAAAGTAAATCCGAAGCCACCATTTCCATATACTTTTTGAAACTGAGTACGAATTTTAGCCGTAAACAAATCTGCTTGAATATGCGAATCCCCTATATGAACAATATTAATCTTACCCGATTTACTTTGCTCTAATTGGTACATTTTTTCATAAAACGTCAAAAGTGCATTCGGATTGTGAATGTCGTTTCCTGTGAAAGTAACTTCAATAGAATCAACAACGGGAATATCTACATAAACCGAGTCCATTGGCACTAATAAAGTGTCTTGAGAAAATCCAAAAAAAGAAAATCCCAACAAAAGCATCAAAAATCTATTCTTCATAAACGGAATCTTTATTAATGATGACACTATCTTTTTTCACTGGAGCAGCTGGTTTTTTACGCTTCTTTCTCAAATCTTTATACATTTCATAGCCTTGATTTAATTGCGTAAAAATTAAATTTGCAGCTTCTTTGGCTCCTCTGTGATTAAAGTGTGTGTAATCTTTATTAGCTCTGGCTGGCTCTTGTTCTACCCATTGAATCATAGAACCATCGCCACCCATTAAAGTGTACATATTGACAAAACTCGATTCCGACTTGATAGCATATCGTTTTTGTGCTGTATTCAAGGGAACAACAGCAGAATCAGTTTTCATTTCTAAATCATATTTGGTAGATTTATCAGCAGTTGAAACAATCAAAATAGACACTCCTGGAAAACATTCTTTCAAATGCGCTACTACTTTTGCCATTCGTTTTTCGTACCAACCATAATTCAACGAACCATAATTCAATACGTTAGCTCCGTATTGCAACACAATTAAATCGTAATCTAATTTCGAATGAAATGCACGCATGGTTGCCACATCAAAACTTCCAATTGGCAAACCAGAATTTCCTCTATTCGAAAAATTATCCACATGAACGCCTTTTCCATCATCAAAATTGAATCCGTAAATTGGAATTGAATCCGCTTTTTTGAAATTTACTTTGATGCTTTTTAAATTGCTTTCAGAAAGTACAACAGTATTTACTAAAGCATTTGGTGTTAATTTTTTAGAAATGGTATCGGAACCAATTACATATTTTATTTTCCCATCTTTATTCGATGAACTTCCGTAGAATAAGGTTGGGCGTGGTAATTCTGATGCAAATCTTGTTTTATTCGCTTTATATTTAACCCAAGCTACATTTGCTGTATCATTCGCGTAAAAAACATGACCGTTTACACCGAATGGATTAGATGGACGCTTTACTTTTAAATACGATTGCGTTTTCCAATTTCCTGAAAATTCATGTGTAATCGAACTTCTTGAAGCAGCTGATTCTGATGTAATATTAACAAATCCAACACCTTGACCTCCGAATTTTTCTTGCAAATAGGTTCTAAAATCTTTTACAATTAAGTCACCATCTGTCATCGAATCACCAAAATAGGCAATACGAACATTACCTTCTTTTTTAGTTTCCAATTGGAAAAGTTTTTCGAAAAATGTCGCTAAGTATTGATTTCCAGTATATTCTTCGAATGTTTCTGGTGGAAATTTTATTCCATTCACAACTTTATAATCGATAATGGTTTTAGCCATTGAATCTTCGACGATTGCACCTTCGTCTTCGGCAATAGCTTCCAAAAGCAAACTATCGACTACTACATTTTTGGAATCTAATTTACTTTCGGCAAATAATTTCTTAGGCAAAAACGTTTTGAATGCCAAAAAAGACAATCCAGAAACGATTACCACGACTAAGGTTTGAAAAAAATATTTTGATGTGTTCACTTAATTTTATCTCTTATAACTGATTTACTATTTCAAAATTCGTTGTTCCAAGTTCGTTGTTCGATATTTAAACAAGGAATATACAACTTGGAATTGTGAATGTTGAAATATTTTTACATACGCTCAGGAACTTCAATCCCTAATAACTGAAATGCATTTTTGATGGTGTTTCCAACCGATTTAGACAATTGTACTCGAAACACTTTTTTATCGTGATTTTCTTCTCCTAAAATCGAAACTTGTTGATAGAATGAGTTAAATTCTTTCACCAAATCATACGTATAATTCGCAATCAACGCCGGACTGTGATTTTCTGCAGCATTTTGAATTACTTCAGGGAATAACTGCACTTGTTTGATTAATTCTTTCTCCTTTTCATGCAATTCTAATCCTGAAATTGAAATTGAAGTATCAAAATCAGCTTTTCTTAAAATCGACTGAATACGAGCGTATGTATATTGGATGAATGGTCCAGTATTTCCAGCAAAATCGACTGATTCTTCTGGATTGAACATCATTTGTTTTTTCGGATCAACTTTCAACATATAATATTTCAACGCACCTAAACCGATTGTTTTGAATAAAACCGCTTTTTCCTCTTCAGAATAGCCATCTAATTTTCCTAATTCTTCCGAAATAGTTTGTGCAGTAGTCGTCATTTCTGCCATTAAATCATCTGCATCTACAACGGTTCCTTCACGCGATTTCATTTTTCCAGAAGGTAATTCTACCATTCCGTAAGATAAATGATACAAGCTATCCGCCCAATCAAATCCTAGCTTTTTCAAGATTAAGAACAATACTTTGAAATGGTAATCTTGCTCGTTTCCTACGGTGTACACCATTCCACCAACATCTGGAAAGTCTTTCACACGTTGGATAGCTGTTCCAATATCTTGCGTCATGTAAACAGCAGTTCCGTCAGAACGAAGCACGATTTTTCTATCTAAACCATCCGCTGTTAAATCAATCCAAACTGAACCATCTGGATCTTTCTCGAAAATGCCTTTTTCTAAACCAAATTGCACTACTTCTTTTCCAAGCAAATAGGTATTGGATTCATAATAATAGCTATCAAAATCAACGCCAAGATTTTTATACGTTTGAGCAAAACCATCATACACCCATTGGTTCATGGTTTTCCAAAGTTCGATAACTTCTGGTTTTCCATTTTCCCAATCTAAAAGCATTTGTTGTGCTTCTAAAATAGATGGCGCTAGTTTTTTTGCTTCGTCTTCGGTTTTACCTTGAGCGATTAATTCTGAAATTTCTTTTTTGTATTGCTTGTCGAATTCTACATAGAAATTCCCAACCAATTTATCACCTTTTAATCCAGTCGAAGCAGGCGTTTGTCCGTTTCCGAATTTCTGCCAAGCCAACATTGATTTACAGATATGAATTCCTCTATCGTTGATGATTTGGGTTTTGTATACTTTTTTTCCTGAAGCTTTTAAAATTTCAGCAACCGAATAACCCAATAAATTATTTCTGATGTGACCTAAATGCAAAGGTTTGTTGGTATTTGGTGAAGAGTATTCTACCATTACCGCTTTTTCTCCTTCTTTTGGAGCTACAAAACCAAAGGTTTCGTTATTTTTTATAGTATTGAAAAATTCCACATAAAAAGCATCCGAAATCACGATATTTAAAAATCCGCCTACTACATTGAACTTAGAAACTTCATTTAAGTTTGCTACTAAGTAATTTCCGATCTGATTTCCGATTTCAACTGGGTTGCCTTTTAATGCTTTTACCAAAGGAAAAACTACCATAGTAATATCACCTTCGAACTCTTTCCTAGTAGCTTGAAATTCAACTTTTTCAATAGAAATATTGAACAATTCAAGAACCGCTTTTTGGATGTGTGTTGTTAATGTGTGATGTAATGTCATTTTACCTTATTTTTTTGAACGTGCAAAGGTAATAAATAGTAGTTTGCGATTAGTAAATAGTGATTAGTTTTTTTTTGATTAAAAAAATATTTCAAAAATACTGTAACAATTAACAATTGTTGAAGTCTATTAAACACAATCATCAATCATATAATTAAAAACAAACAAATGAAACTTAAATTAATTATTACCTGTTTTTTGTGTTCCATTGCTTTTGGATTTGCACAAAATTCGGGAACTATCAAAGGAAAGGTTATTGACAAAAAAACTAATGAGCCTTTACCTTACGTTAACATTATTCTTAAAGATAATGACAAGATTGTTACAGGAGGTGTAACCACAGAAGACGGAAATTTTGCCATCAACAAATTAGCCATACAAAAATACACTGTCGAAATTCAATTTATTGGATACACAACGGTTGTAAAAAACATTGATTTGACTGCTGATGCTAATCAAAACTTAGGAACAATTGCTATTCTAGAAGATATATCCGAATTAAAAGATGTTGAAGTGGTTGCAGAGCGTTCAAACATGGTGCAAAAAATTGATAGAAAAGTAATTAACGTTGGTAAAGATTTAATTGCTTCTGGAACTACTGCTTCTGAAATTATGAATAATATCCCAACAGTAAGCATTGACCCTCAAACGAAAGAAATTAGTATGAGAGGAAACAGCAATGTTCGTGTACTTATCGATGGAAAACCCTCGAATGTTTCGGTGGAGCAATTGTTACAACAAATTCCATCGGCTTCAATTAAACAAATTGAGTTGATTACAAATCCTTCGGCAAAATATAATCCAGAAGGAATGAGCGGAATCATCAATATTATTTTGCATAAAAATTCACAAGATGGTTTTAATGGTTCCTTAAACACAGGTGTTACTTTCGGAATTACGCCAAAAACCAACTCGGCTTTAAACATGAATTACCGCGTAGGAAAAGTAAATTTTTACACCAATTATGGTTTTAATCACGGAATTAACGCAAACAATGGTTATGTAGAAAGCGAGAGAACTAATGAAGAAAATCGTCAAGATTTTAATTTCCGAAATAAAAATAATTCGCATCTATTAAAACTAGGAATGGATTATTACATCAACGAAAAAAACACAATTTCCGCTTATACAAACCAAAGTTTTACTTATGGTTCTGGTACAGGTTTAACAACTATTATTTATGACGATCCTGTTGCAAACGACAATATAATTCAGTATTTTGATAGCAAAGGTGATAATAAAAATCAAACCTATGATTTAGTTTACAAACATGATTTTGATAAAAAAGACGAAAATTTAGAGCTTCAATTAAATTATTCTCATACAGAAAATAATGAAAATACCTTGTACGAGGAAACATCAAGCTTGGATAGAACTAACATAGTTCCTGGAACAACTGATTATTTTCAGTTTAATGCCGATTATGTGAATCCGATAACTGAAACTACAAAATTAGAATTAGGAGTTGAAACAAGAATTCAAAATTCGGGTAACCGTTTTTATGACGACAACCCTAGTGCTATAAGCGCTAATAATTCGTTTGAATTTGGAAGAAATATTTATTCAGCTTATGCTAATTTAGGAAAACAAATTGGAAAATGGAGTGGTCAACTTGGGGTGCGTTTAGAATATTTTGACTTGGATGCTGATTTTGCCATCAACGAGACAAATCCTAGTTTTACTGATGCTCAAAACATTTCTGACGACTTATTTACAGCTTATCCATCAGCATTTTTAACGTATACGGCAAACGATAAAAACTCATTCAATTTCAATTATTCAAGACGTGTTGACCGACCAAGTATTGGACAAATTAGCCCAATTAGAGAATGGACAACGCCTTTAATGGAATCAAGAGGAAATCCAGCTTTAGTACCACAATTCACTAATTCATTCGAAATTAATTATACTAGAACTACAAAAATTGGTTCAATAACAAGTGGTGTTTTCTACAGAAGTATTTCTGATGAAATTTCGAGAGTGGTTTTCAACGATCCTAACAATCCAAACCGTAACATTTTATCTTATGACAACTTTGATAACAATGATGCTTTTGGAATTGAAACTTCTGGAAATTTAAAATTCGCAAAATGGTGGGCTGTTAATGCTAGTTCAGATGTGTATTTTAAAACTGCAAAAGGAACCGTACAAAATGCAAATACTAATACAATAGAAAACAAAGAAGTTGATGTTGTAACTTTTAATGTTAGAATGAACAATACATTTACTGTTACTAAAGATTTACGTTTTCAATTATTTGGAATGTACAGAGGTAAAGATAGAGGATTACAATATGACAGATTAGAAATGTACAAAATGGATTTTGGAGCAACCTATAACATTTTAAAAGGAAAAGGAACTATTACAGCTCGTTACAATGACGTTTTTGAAAATATGCGTTTTGCTTTTGATGGTAATATTCCGTTTAGACAGCAAGGAGCTTTTTACTGGGAAAGTCAAACTTTTTACGTAGGATTCAACTACATTTTTGGTGGTGGAAAAAACCGTGCTTTAGCTAGAAAACAAAGAGATGCTAATGAAGTACAAAGCGGTGGCGGAATGTTCTAGCCACCCCTAACCCCTCCAAAGGAGGGGGATTTATAAACCATAAAAAAAGCGTTCTGAAATTTTCAGAACGCTTTTTTTATAATAATCTTTTCTCTTGCTTCTTGCTTCTTTTCTCTTACTACCATCTAATAATCACACTTCCCCAAGTAAATCCAGAACCAAAAGCAGCTAAAACCACTAAATCGCCTGATTTGATTTTACCTTGTTCCCAAGCTTCAGTTAAAGCAATTGGAATAGAGGCTGCAGTGGTATTGCCGTATTTTTGAATGTTATTAAAAACTTGGTCATCTGTTAAACGGAATTTCTGTTGAATGAATTGTGAGATTCTCAGATTCGCTTGATGTGGCACCAACATATTAATATCCGAAACTTGTAAATTATTGGCTTGTAACCCTTCGTTAATGACTTCGCTAAAACGAACTACTGCATTTTTAAATACAAATTGTCCGTTCATGTATGGATAATAACTTTCATCATTTGGATCATTATCAGCGATAATATCGGTTACCCAACGTTTCCCCATCCCTGGAGCAATTAATGATAATTCCTCAGCATGTTGCCCTTCAGAATGTAAGTGAGTAGACAAAATTCCTTTAGTCAAATCTTCTTCTCTCGAAACTACAGCTGCGCCAGCACCATCACCAAAAATTACTGAAACTCCTCTACCGCGAGTTGTCATATCCAAACCAGTTGAATGCAATTCCGAACCAATAACTAAAACGTTTTTATACATTCCCGTTTTGATGTATTGGTCTGCAATCGAAATCGCATACACAAATCCAGAACATTGATTACGAACATCTAAAGCACCAACCGTTCTTAAACCTAAATCGCGTTGTACTAAAACACCTGGACCTGGAAAATAATAATCGGGACTCAACGTAGCGAAAATGACAAAATCGATATCTTCTTTTGAAACTCCAGAACGTTCAATAGCAATCTGAGCTGCTTTTACACCCATTGAAGTGGTTGTATCTTCTCCTCTTATAATATGACGACGCTCTTGAATTCCTGTTCTTTCTTGAATCCATTCGTCGTTTGTTTCCATTATTTTTGACAAATCATCATTAGTTACCACATTATCAGGAACGTAATAACCTAAACCCGTAATTTTTGAATGATACATATTTTTCTTTCTAAATTAAGCAACAAAAATACGAAATTATTAATTTGGAATCTTTTTTTTGTTGTTTTGACAAATCTAAAAACAAAAAGTGTCTACTTTTAGGTAGACACTTTATAAATCTATTTATTAAAATTACGCTGTTTGATCATCAACCGAAGCATCTGGAGCATTTTTTGCTACAGAAGCAATTCCGTTATCTCTTGAAGCAGTACTTTCATACATTTCGCTTGTCCCAATAATTTGACCGTTAGTAGCTTTCAAATTAAAATAGAATTTACCATTTTTTGATTCTAACTTATCAAAACGTGCTTCATCTTGTGAATTTTTCTTCACAGATTCAACGCCATTTAAACAAGCTGCTTTAGTTGTATATCCTTCACTAGCTAAGATTTCTTGACCATTACCAGCTTTTAAGCTAAATTGAAATTCTCCGTTTTTTCTTGTTGAAATTACAAATTTTCCCATAATTTAAAATGTTTTTATTGTTTTAACGAATCATAAAGATAAGAAAAATTAACAAATAATTGTAAAAAAATTGTAACTAAAAAAATAATTTTAGAGCAAATTATAAAACCAAAAACAATGAAACTAAAACTCCTTTCTTTGTTTGTTTTTGTGGGAACATTCTCAACAATAGCACAAGAAAATGTAACGTATCAAAAGCCATCAGCAGAAATTTTAGCTTTGGCTGATTATGAAAGAGCACCATCTGTAAGTATGGATACCAAGAAAGAATACATGCTTTTAAGTTATCGAAATACATACAAAACATTAGACGATTTAAATCAGACCGAAATGAAATTAGGAGGATTACGCATCAATCCTGTAACCAATATTTCGAGTACAGTAACCTATATCAACAATCTAAAGATTAGAAAAATCAAAGACAAAAACGAAATTCAAGTTAGCGGACTACCTGCAAATGCTCGAATTACTAACATTTCTTGGTCACCAAACGAAAAGAAAATTGCTTTTACTAACACCACGAATCAAGGCGTGGAACTTTGGTTTATTGATGTAGCAACGGCAACCGCTAAAAAGCTAACTTCTGATAATTTGAATGCGAATTTAGGAAGTCCGTTCAACTGGATGAAAGACAACGAAACTTTATTGGTGAAAATGTTACCAAAAAACCGTCCAGCGTTAATCGACAGTAATAAAGACATACCAAAAGGACCAACAGTTTCAACTAGTGACGGTTCAAAATCTCAAAATAGAACGTATCAAGATTTATTAAAAAATAAAACAGATGAAGCTAATTTTGATGCATTAGTAACTTCGGAATTATACAAAGTTAGTCTTTCTGGAAATGCAACTTTATTTAAAACTGCTGACATTTACGCAGGAGAAAGTTTTTCTCCAGACGGAAATTATTTAATGTTGACTACCATACAAAAACCATACTCTTATATTGTACCATTGAGCCGTTTTCCACAAAAAACAACGGTTTACGATGCGAATGGAAAAGAAGTAAAAGTGGTAAACGAAGTACCTCTAACTGAAATTATGCCGAAAGGTTTTTCATCGGTAAGAAAAGGAAAAAGAAGCATGGGATGGAGAGCTGACAAACCAGCAACTTTATACTTTGTGGAAGCTTTAGATGGTGGAGACCAAGCAGTGAAAGTAGATTTCAGAGATGAAGTTTTCTTATGGCAAGCTCCATTTACATCAAATCCTACAAGTTTAATCAAAACGCAACAACGTTATGGAGGCATCATGTGGGCAAACGATAACATTGCGATTGTAGCAGATTCTTGGTATGATACCAGAAATACAAAAGCGTATTTATTCAATCCATCCAATTTAGCTGTAGCTCCAAAAATCATTGAAGACAGAAATTCACAAGACATCTACTCTGATCCAGGGAATTTCGAAATGAAAAAGAATGAATTTGGAAGATACGTTATCGCCATAGAAAACAACAAAGGTTATTTAATTGGTGACGGACATACAAAAGAAGGACAATTCCCTTTTATTGACGAGTATGATTTCAATACGTTGAAAAAAACGAGATTGTACACATCAAATATGAAAGACAAAAAAGAAGATTTAATGTCGATCGAAGATTTCAAAAAGGGAGATGTTTTAGTAATGATCCAATCTAAAAACGAATATCCTAATTACTATTTTAGAAATATCAAATCAAAAAACAAATTAACTCCGATTACCGCTTTCAAAAACCCATTCGAGAGTATTAAAAACGTTCATAAAGAAGTTATCAAATATAAAAGAAAAGATGGCGTTGAACTTTCGGGAACATTATATTTACCTGTAGGTTATGATAAAACTAAAAAAGAGAAATTACCTTTATTAATTTGGGCTTACCCAGCAGAATACAAAGACAAAAATTCGGCAGGACAAAACGATAAAAATCCAAATGAATTCACGTTCCCTAACTATGGTTCGTTTGTATATTGGGTAACCAAAGGTTATGCGGTTTTAGATGATGCGGCTTTCCCTATTATTGGAGAAGGAACAACAGAACCTAACGACACATTTATTCCTCAATTAGTTGCTAATGCGGAAGCAGCGATTGATGCTGTGGATAAATTAGGCTACATCAATCGTAAAAAAGTAGCTATTGGAGGACACTCTTATGGTGCTTTTATGACGGCTAACTTGTTAACACATTCCAATTTATTTGCTTGTGGAATTGCAAGAAGTGGTGCTTACAACAGAACATTAACGCCTTTTGGATTCCAAAGTGAACAACGTAATTACTGGGATGTTCCTGGAGTTTACAACGGAATGTCGCCATTTATGAATGCAGAAAAAATGAAAACACCATTATTATTAGTTCATGGTGAAGCCGATAACAATCCTGGAACTTTCACATTACAATCGGAGCGTTATTTCCAAGCATTAAAAGGATTAGGAGGACCAGCAAGATTAGTGATTTTACCAAAAGAAAGTCACGGTTATGTGGCTAAAGAAAACATCTTACATTTATTGTGGGAACAAGATCAATTCTTAGAAAAATATTTAAAGAATTAGAGAATAGAAAATAGACCTTTGAACAATTGTTTGAAGGTCTATTTTTTTACATCCCCCTACCCCCCTTCGAAGGGGGGAACTTTTTCTACGAATCACTATTCAGTTCTTTAATTTTCGCAGATAACTCGTTTAAGACGTGATGACTATATTGGAGCACTTCATCATTTGTAAACCTTAGAAAAACAACTCCATGTTGTTCTAATTCCCCTTGTCGTTTTGCGTCCTCCAAAAAAGCATTATCATGAATAGTTCCATCTAATTCAATTGCTAAACCAATTTCATGACAATAAAAATCCACAATATAATTTAACATTGGAACTTGTCTATGAAATTCTACACCTAAAGATTTACCTTTCACCTTTTTCCAAAATACAATTTCAGCTGGTGTGCTATTTTTTCTTAATTCTCTAGCCAACTCTTTTAATTTTGGATTGTAGGGGATAATTTTGTTTCTCTTAATTTCTTTCATATCCTTTTGTAATTCCCCCTTTGAAGGGGGCTAGGGGGATGTTACACTTTTTTCAAACAAACCACTTCCCCATTCTCCAAAATCGTATCATTTTCGAAAAACAGATTTTGATTACCAAATTTTGCTTCTATCAAGTAATGACTTCCTCTGAAATAGGAGTTGACAATCTCAACTTTTATATCAGAATTAATCGAAACTTTTAATTGATGCGGATAAACATATTTTAGTTCTCCGTTGATTTCAATTTCGTTTACATCACCAAACAACGAAGCCACATATTTGTCTCTTGGATTATCATAAATAAATTTTGGAATACCGCTTTCAATAATTTTTCCGTCTTTAATAATCGCTACCTCATCGGCAAAAGCTAAAACATCGGTACTATCATGAGTAGCTACAATACAAGTAATTTGTTGTTCTTTTAAATAGCCAAAAAGTTTTCTTCTGAGACTATTTTTTCTAAAATTATCGATGTGACTAAAAGGTTCGTCTAACAACAAAACTTCTGGTTCTAACGCTAAAACTCTAGCAATGGCAACTCGTTGCATTTGACCACCACTTAAAAACTTAGCTTTTACATTGGCATATTCGGTCATTTCTACAATTTCTAGTAGTTCCGAAATACGTGCTTGCTTGTCTTCTGGAAAAAAATTTGAAAGATACTTTCCAACATTTTCAGCTACTGTTATAAAAGGCATCAAATCAAAATCTTGTGCTAAATACTTCATGAAAGGCATTCCTGGAATCAAATGATGTTTTGGCCCCAAAACTTCCATATCATTCCAAAAAATCTGTCCTTCATCTAAGTCATACAAACCGTAAATTAATTTTAATAACGTACTTTTCCCACAACCGCTTTCACCAATTAAAGCCAAATTTTTCCCTTTTGATAGCGAAAAATTTATTTGCTTTAACACCAAACTTTCTTGATAAGAAAAATGAATATCTTTAATCTGCAGCATCTTTTTTTTTACAAAGTAAATTATAAAAAACAACTCTTTAATTTTTTTAAAAAAATATTTTTTAAAACCTACATTTAATTCTATATTGCGTCACCCAAATTAACCTTAAAATACCAATGAAAAAAACTTACTTTATCATAGCAGCTTTGCTATGCGTTCTATTTATTCCAAAAAATTCTTATTCGCAAGTTGGAATTGAAGTCAATTACGGTCTTAATGGCGTTTTTGAACCAAGTATAAACGATTTATCACATTTTGGCGGTGCCATTACCTATGATTTTGATGAAACATACGGAATGAAAATTGATTTTGCTTCAGATAAATTTAGAACAAAAAATCCTTTATTTACTGAAGAAACTGGAATTGATGTTACTCGAATCTCACTTCAAGGAACAATGAATGTTTCAACCGCATTTACAAGAGCTAGAAGTTATGATTTCTTCAATTTATTAGCTCATGCTGGTGCTGGATATTCTTTAGTAAAATCGAGTTATAACGCTGGAAACGACAATTTAATTAATGTTGTTATGGGATTAACTCCTAGATTTAAAATTACAGATGGACTTTATTTTGCAGTGGACACATCTGTTATTTTAAACATTTCTCAACATTATAATTTTGATGGAAGCTTTGCATATTCAGACAATGTAAACTCATTCACTGGAATTACTTATAATGTTACAGGTGGAATAATCTATAAATTCAACGAATACTATTAAAATTAGAACTTAACCAACTTTTAATTTTACATCCCAGTTCTTTTAGAATTGGGATTTTTTTATGTCAATTTGTCACCAATTTTAGTTTGGTATTTATTTTGAAAGCTAGATAACATCAAATTGTTTAACTAAAATTTTAAAATATGGCATCAGGAAAAATTAATGTTTCAGTAGAAAACATCTTTCCCTTAATCAAAAAGTTTTTGTACAGCGACCACGAAATTTTTCTTCGTGAATTAGTATCGAATGCAACCGACGCTACTTTAAAATTAAAACATTTAACCAGCATTGGCGAAGCAAAAGTAGAATATGGTAATCCTATCATTGAAGTAAAAATCGATAAAGATGGTAAAAAATTACACATCATCGACCAAGGTTTAGGAATGACAGCCGATGAAGTGGAAAAATACATCAACCAAATTGCGTTCTCAGGAGCTGAAGAATTTTTAGAAAAATATAAAGATTCTGCCAAAGATTCAGGTGTAATTGGTCATTTTGGATTAGGATTTTACTCAGCATTCATGGTAGCTGAAAAAGTAGAAATCATAACTAAATCATACAAAGATGAACCAGCAGCACATTGGACATGCGATGGAAGTCCAGAATTCACTTTAACTTCTCATGATAAAACAGAAAGAGGTTCAGAAATCATTTTACATATCGCAGATGATTCAGTAGAATTTTTAGAAGAATTCAAAATACGTGAACTGTTAACTAAGTATAACAAATTCATGCCGATTCCGATTAAATTTGGAACGAAAAAAGAAGCACTTCCAAAACCAGAAGATGCTCCAGAAGATTACAAAACAGAATATATTGACGTAGATAACATCATCAACAATCCAAATCCGGCTTGGACAAAACAACCAAGTGATTTATCGGAAGAAGATTATAAAAATTTCTATCGCGAATTGTATCCAATGCAATTTGATGAACCGTTATTCAACATTCACTTAAATGTAGATTATCCGTTCAACTTGACAGGAATTTTATATTTCCCAAAAATGGGAGCTGATTTACAATTGCAGAAAGATAAAATTCAATTGTACCAAAATCAGGTGTATGTAACGGATAACGTAGAAGGAATTGTTCCTGAATTTTTAGGAATGTTAAAAGGTGTGATTGATTCGCCAGATATTCCATTAAACGTATCGCGTTCCTATTTGCAAGCCGATGGAAATGTGAAGAAAATTTCGAATTACATCACTCGTAAAGTAGCGGATAAATTAAAGTCGTTATTCAACGAAAACCGTGAAGATTTCGAACAAAAATGGAACGATATTAAAATTGTATTGGAATACGGAATGCTTTCAGAACCAAAATTCTATGAAAAAGCAGGTGATTTCGTTTTATATCCAACAACTGAAGACAAATATTACACATTAGCAGAATTAAAAGAAGCTATTGCACCAAATCAAACCGACAAAAATGGAAAGTTAGTTGTGCTTTATGCTTCAAATAAAGACGCACAACACAGCTACATTGATATTGCTAAAGAAAAAGGCTATCAAGTGTTATTGTTAGATTCTCCAATTGTATCGCATTTGATTCAAAAATTAGAAGCGGATAATGAAAATTTAACTTTTGCTAGAGTTGATGCCGATCATATCGATAAATTAATTCAGAAAGACAAAGAAACGATTTCGAAATTATCGGATGACGAAAAAGAAAAACTAAAAACGTCTATTGAAACGATGGTTCCAAAAGAAAACTACACGGTTCAATTGGAAAATTTAGATAGTAATGCTTCCCCATTCATCATCACCCAACCAGAATTTATGCGTAGAATGAAAGAAATGAGTGCAACTGGTGGTGGCGGAATGTTTGGCATGGGCAACTTCCCAGATATGTATAATTTAGTAGTAAACACGAATTCAGAATTAGCAACAACTATTTTAAATAGTCCAGAAGACGCTCAAAAAGACTTAGTAAAACAAGCTTTAGATTTAGCCAAACTTTCACAAGGATTGCTTAAAGGTGAAGAATTGACGGCTTTTGTAAAGAGAAGTTTTGAAACGTTGAAATAGCTTTCAGATTTTCAGAAAGTATACTAAAGTTAATTTTATGTCGTTAAAAAGGTATTAAACTCACCAATTATGAAGAAAAAAATTTTAAACATTTTAACTGTTGCTTTAGCAATAACAACTTTAGGATTTATTGCCGATGGCGATGTTAAAGAACCAAATGTATTAATGCTATTTTTTGAATTTTTTATGATGACAGGAATTGTTTTTACCTTAATTTCTATAATTTATTTTAGTTATGCTTTTGCAAAAAAGAATTTATTGAAAGCCTAAAGATAAATTTAAATCAATTATTAATCCTGACAGGTTTCAAAACCTGTCAGGATTTTTTGTTAACTTTGATTACCAAACTAAGAACTATGAAAAAATTAACATTCGAAATCGAAATAAACGCTCCAACTGATAAAGTATGGAACGCCATGTGGGAAGACGAAAATTATAAAAAATGGACTTCCGCTTTCTGTGAAGGTTCGTATGCAAAATCTTCTTGGAAACAAGGCGAACGCATTCATTTTTTAGATCCAAATGGGAATGGTATGTATAGCGAAATATCGACTTTAGTTAAGAATGAGAAAATGTATTTTACTCACATTGGTAATATCAAAGATTTTGAAGAACAACCTTTAGACGAAGACACAAAAGCTTGGACTGGTGCTCAAGAAAATTACGAAATAATTAAAGTTGGAAATCTTTCAAAAGTTGTAGTAACTCTTGATATAGTTGATGAACATGCTAATTATTTTTTAGAATCTTTCCCAAAAGGATTAGCTACAATTAAAGAAATCGCTGAGAAATAATGAAAGTACCTTTTCAAATCATTTTTGTTCTGTTTTTGGGAGTTTTTGGTTTTTCTCAAGAAAATTCAAAACCAATACCGGCATGTGAATTTTTAACAAAATATCAAAACGTTCGTGATTTTACGATTTCAAAGAATCAGGATGAAATTTATTTTTCAATTCAAAGTCCAACAGAAGACCGTGCGGTGATTGCCGTAACTAAGAAAAAGAAAAACAAATGGCAAGAACCTGAAATGACTTCTTTTTCAGGAAAATTCAGAAACATCGAACCTTTTCTTTCACCCGATGGTTTACGCTTGTATTTCGCTTCAAATCGACCAATTGACGAAACAACTACTAAGGCAAAAGATTATGATATTTGGTATGTAGAACGAAAAGATCTTAAAAGCGATTGGTCGAAACCAATAAACATTGGTGCTACAGTAAACTCTGCTAAAGATGAATTTTATCCATGTGTCACAACAAATGGAAATTTATATTTTACTTCGGATGCGATAAAAACCCTTGGAAAAGATGATATTTTAGTATGCAAATGGGATGGAAAACAATATACCGAACCTGAAAATTTAGGCATGAACATCAATTCAACAGGATACGAATTTAACGCCTTTGTGAGTCCGAATGAGGAATTCATTATTTACACTTGTTACGGAAGACCAGATGGTTTAGGAAGTGGTGATTTATACATCAGTTACAAAAATAACAAAGGAAATTGGGACGAACCTAAGAACTTAGGAGAAAAAATCAATTCCAAGCAAATGGATTATTGTCCGTTTTACGATGCGTATACTCAAACATTGTATTTCACTAGTAAAAGAACATCTGCAATTGAAAAAACATTCGCCAATTTACGTGAATTTGAAACCGAAATTTCTAAGTATGAAAACGGATTTAGTAGAATTTACAAATATCAAATAAAGTTATAATCATGACACTTTCAATAGAAACTCCTGCATTATTATTCTCTGCAACTTCGTTAATTCTTTTAGCTTACACAAATCGATTTTTAACAATCGCTCAAATCATTCGAAACCTGAAGAAAAACTACGACGACAATCACAATAAAAACATTCTTCTAGAAATCAAAAATCTTAATCTTAGGCTGACGCTTATTCGTTACATGCAATTGTTTGGCGTAATGTGTTTGTTTTTATCGGTTTTTGCGATGCTACTTTTATATATAAGTCAAGAAACTGTTGGAATTTATTTATTTGGAGCCAGTTTACTTTGCTTATTGATTTCTCTGGGAATCTCTTTTTGGGAAATCAGTATTTCGGTTAATGCTTTGAGAGTTCATTTGAAGGATTTATCAGAAGATGCTGAATAATCTATATTAAACCTTTTTTAACATTACTAGTCTAATTAGTAAACTCAAAACAAAGAATATGAAAAATTTAAAAATTTACAGCTTAGGACTACTAATTATGAGTCTTCTCTCTTGTAGTAAGGAAGATTTAGTAGTTGACAGAGAATTAGTTAATGCCTCTGCAGATATAGAATTCACTAATGAAACCGATTTTAATTCTGGAATAGAAGCTGCGAGTGACAATTCTTCATTTTCAAATCGAAATTCTGAAATCAATAATACGTTAGCTTCTTGCGCTACTGTTACTGTTGATAATACTACTCCTGGTGTATTTCCAAAAACTTTTACTATTGATTTTGGAACAGGTTGTATTTCTAACGGAATAACAAGATCTGGAAGTATAACAGTAACTATTACTGATTACATAATGAACTCAGGAAGCATTACAACAATTGTTAGAGGAAACAATTATTACATTAATGGAAGAAAAGTAGAAGGTACTATTGTTTATGAAAATACAACTACTAACGCTGCTACTCCTCAATGGAACAGAACTATAACTAATGGAAAAATAACTAACAATGCTGGTGTTGTTTATAATCATTCAGGAACAAGAACAGTAAAACAAATTGCGGGTGTAAACACTTTAGCTTTGCTTGATAATATTTATGAAGTTACTACAGGAAATCATACGGTTTCAAAAAATAATGGTGCAACATTAACCGTTACAGTTGTTCAGCCTTTGATAAAAAAATATGCATGTGCTCATGTTTCTCAAGGACAGTTAGATTTACAAGGAAGTGTTTTAGATGGAATTTTAGATTATGGTGACAATATCTGTGACTATTTTGCTACTTATACCCATTCTAACGGTGTTGTTTATGATATTACACTCTTATAAAAATATTCATTAAAAAATCTCGTTTAAAGCAATTTTAAACGAGATTTTTTATTCTACAATCCACAACAAAACTGGTTTTTCAGATTTTTGCAAGCGAACATCTAATTTTCCCATAAATGCATCGGAAACGGCTGGACAACCCCAACTCAATGGTGAGTATTTTGGATACACTTCTTTATTTTTAACTGCACTCCAAGAATGCAAAACTACTACTCTTTTCTCCGCATTTTTGTTTGAAGCTTCTAATCCGTGTAACCAATATTTCACGTTGATTCCCCAAGAACTATAATCGCGATTTCCAATTTTATATTTTCCTTTCATGGAGCAATGACTATCTACTCTATTATCGAATTTTACTTTTTCCCATTTATTTGGATTTTCTTCAAATTGATCACAACTTCCATGAGTTACCAAATTTTTATCCAAAACTTTCTTGGTTGTAAAATCATAAATAAAAAAACGATTCTTCCCAGAATGCACACTCAAATCAACTAAAAAATAATAATCTTCATTATATTGATTCTCCTTACAAAATTCCTTTGCTTCTTTATGAAAAGAATTATAATCTTTTACCGCTAAAGTTTCAACTTCCGAATTATTACAACATAAAAAACAAACTGCTATCAATAGTAAAAAATGCTTCATAGAAATGGGATTAAATTATCATAACTCCACTATCTGATTTTTATTTAGAAATGCAATGTTAAATTCTTACTAAAATTCAATCATCAAAAAAATCTTTTTCTTTTATCTATTCTCTTTTTTCTTTTTACCCTATCTTTGCGCCCCTTAAAAATTTAGGATATGTCAAACAACAATATAATTAAAGGTGTTTTTTTAGTAGCTCTTGGAGCAACAAGCTACGGAATGCTAGCTACATTTGTAAAACTGGCTTATAAAGAAGAATTTACTACTGCCGAAGTAACTTCGTCACAATTTATTTTAGGAATTATTGGAATTTTAATTATTAATTTATTCCAAAGAACTAAAAACAAAAATACAGCCGTAAAAGCTTCTCCAAAAAACATTTTCCAGTTAATGTTAGCTGGAACTTCTTTAGGAATGACCAGTGTTTTCTATTATTTAGCTGTAAAATACATTCCCGTTTCTATTGGAATTGTTCTATTGATGCAAACCGTTTGGATGGGCGTTTTATTAGAATGGTTTTTGGATAAAAAAGCACCATCTTTCCAAAAAATAATTTCTGTTATTATTGTTTTAATTGGAACTGCTTTAGCGATTAATATTTTCAAAATTGATTTCAATGACCCAACAATTGATTGGACAAACGGATTATTCTGGGGATTATTAGCAGCTGCTTCTTTTACTACAACTATGTTTACAGCAAACAAAGTCGCATTAGGCATTTCGTCTGCTCAAAGAAGTTTGTATATGTTGTTAGGTGGAGCAGTTATCGTATTTGGTTTCAGCTTATACACGCAAGTAACTCCATTTAACTTTGAAATTTTTGCGAAATGGGGAATTGTTTTAGCTTTATTTGGAACAATAATTCCACCCATGTTATTAAACGCTGGTTTTCCTCATACGGGAATTGGATTAGGTAGTATTGTATCTTCGCTTGAGTTACCGGTTTCGGTTATGATGGCATATTTCTTATTAAACGAACAAGTTTTATTAATTCAATGGATTGGAATTCTGTTAATAATTACTGCAATTGTTATTATGAACATTCAGTTCAAGAAAAAGAAATAACACGAAATAGACTGTTAATAACTTTATTTTCAAGCATCTAAAACAAAATACTTTTTTATTAAATTTAGTTAGATAACCATTACAAGAAATTGTAACTAAAACTATTTAACTATGAGAAAATTATTAGCTGAATTTTTCGGAACCTTTTGGTTGGTATTTGGTGGCTGTGGCGCAGCGGTTTTTGCAGCTGGAGTTCCCGATATCGGAATTGGATTAGTAGGTGTTTCCCTAGCATTTGGACTAACCGTTTTAACAATGGCTTATGCTGTTGGACATATTTCTGGCGGTCATTTTAATCCTGCTGTAACTTTAGGATTATGGGCAAGCGGACGTTTTTCTTCAAAAGAAATTTTGCCTTACATTGTTTCACAAGTAATAGGAGCAACAGTAGCTGCTGGTGCTTTATACTTTATTTTAAATGGTGGTGATGCTTTCTCTTCAGAAGGTGCTGGTGCATTTGCAACTAATTTCTACGAATCAGAAGTCTATAATGGCAGAGGTTATAGTATGATGGCTGCTTTCTTAACCGAATTTATTCTAACAATGTTTTTCTTAATTATCATTTTAGGAGCAACCGATAAATTGGCCAACGGAAAATTTGCTGGAATTGCAATTGGTTTAGCTTTAACATTAATTCACTTAATTAGTATTCCAATTACAAACACATCTGTAAATCCTGCTCGTTCTACTTCACAAGCGTTGTTTGTTCAAGGAGAAGCTTTGAGTCAATTATGGTTGTTTTGGGTAGCACCAATTGCTGGAGCTATTGTTGCTGGATATATCTACAAAAATTTATTACAAGACAACAAATAACTTTCCCCATAAAATAGTAAATTAGCGATGTTAATCATCGCTTTTTTTATGCTCGATTTATTCCCAAAAGAAAAGATTATTCTACCATTACCTGATGCGGTTTTTGAATTTTATCCTAATTTCTTCAACAAAGAAGAAGCAGATTTATTATTTAATAAACTCATGAATGAAACCCCTTGGCAACAAGATGACATCACTATTTTTGGAAAGAAAATTGCCCAACCTAGATTAACTTGTCTTTTTGGAAACGAAGGTAAACCTTATTCCTACTCGGGTTTAACTATGCATCCTCATGCTTGGAATCCTACTATGATGTTTATAAAAGAGAAGGTGGACAAAATTTCAGAACAAAATTTCACAACCGTTTTAGCCAATTTATACCGAAACGAAAAAGATAGCAACGGCTGGCATTCAGATAATGAAAAAGAACTAGGCAGAAATCCCATCATTGCATCGGTAAGTTTTGGAGAAGAACGAAAATTTCAATTGAAACATAATACAATTTCGGAAGCAAAAATAAACTTGAATTTAAACCATGGAAGTTTATTATTAATGAAAGAAGGCAGTCAAATTCATTACAAACATCAAATTCCAAAAGCATCACAACCTAAAAACGCAAGAATAAATTTAACGTTTCGAACAATTTTATAAATATTCTCTAAAAACACCTTGTAACTTTTGGATAATTTTAAAAATTTCAGAAAAAACAATTGGCACATTTTTTGAATTTATTTTTTTACTAATATTGAATTATAAACCAATAAAAAAGTAAGAATTAGTATTCATCTGATGAGAAAGAAGAAAATTTCAGAATTCGACAACGAAACATTAGATAGAGTTGTTGCTATGGCTCAGGAGGAAAAAAAACCTTTTGAAGTTTTAAAAGAGGAGTTTGGAGTGACTGAAAATGAAGTCACCGAATTAATGCGAAAAAGATTATCCAAAGACAATTTTGAACTTTGGAAAAAGAAAGTAACGGCAAGCAAGCCTAAACCAAAACCAATAAAGTACAACGAATTAGAAGATGAAGACTTAGATAGCAAATACTACTTCAAAAATAAATTCGACTAAAAATTAAAGCTCTTAAATAAATAAGAGCTTTTTTTATTGGCATCATTTGATAGACTAAATCAAACCAATAAAATTTCCAAACGTTATTTGTAACAAAAACACTATATTATCGACTTATTATCTTATTCAATAATAGATTAAGATGAAAAAAATAATACTTTCCCTTTCTTTAGTGGGATTTCTATGGAGCTGTAGTCCAACGCAAACGACTACCAAACAAAATGATGTAGCTGTTACAATCGATTTAATCAATGTAAAAGACGACAAAGTAATGGTAACCGTTACTCCTCCTACTTTTACAACTGAAACTACCACTTTTCACTTTCCTAAAACAGTTCCTGGAACTTATTCTGAAGATGATTACGGTCGTTTCATTGAAAATGTAAAAGCTTTTGACGCTAAGGGAAACACACTTAAAGTTGCTAAAATTGACGAAAACTCATATACTATTTCAAACGCTACGAAACTAGCAAAAATCACTTATTTAGTCAACGACACTTTTGATACCGAAGGTGGTGCAGGTTTTGGAGAAAGCGAAGATGTATTCTCACCAGCTGGAACTAACATCAATGCAGGCGTTAACTTTATGCTAAACACACACGGATTCATTGGCTACTTCAAAGGAAAAGAAGAAACACCATACAAGTTAACGGTTACACATCCTGAAACTTTAATGGGAATTTCGGCTATGACAGATGCAGATGCTAGTGCAACTTCAGACGTGTTTTTAATGCCTAAATATGCTAGCTTGGTAGAAATGCCAATCATGTATTCAAAACCTGATTATACTTCATTTATGGTGGATGATATGGAAATTATCATCAGTGTGTTTTCTCCAACAGGAAAATATACTGCAGAACAAATTACGCCAAACATGGAAAACATGATGAAAGCGCAAAAACGTTTCTTAGGACCTATCAATTCAACAAAAAAATATGCTATCTTATTGTACTTATCAGACATGAAAGCAAAAGATGCTAAAGGATTTGGTGCATTAGAACATCCAACATCAACAACTGTTGTTATGCCTGAGATGATGGGATTAGAAATGTTACAAGAACAATTAAAAGATGTAGTTTCTCACGAATTCTTCCATATTGTAACTCCATTAACGATTCATTCAAACGAAATCCAATATTTCGATTTCAACAATCCTCAAATGTCAGAACATTTATGGATGTATGAAGGAGTAACTGAATATTTTGCAAACTTATTTCAAGTAAATCAAGGATTAATTGAAGAAGACGAATTCTTTGAAAGAATGGCAGGTAAAATTGCTCAATCACGTCAAATGAACGACAATATGAGTTTTACTAAAATGAGTAAAAACGTATTAAATCCGCCTTACAAAGAACAATACTTAAACGTTTACAACAAAGGAGCTTTAATTGCGATGTGTATGGATATCTTAATTAGAGAAAACAGCAATGGTAAAAAAGGAATTTTAAACCTAATGCAAGAATTATCTAAAGAGTACGGAACAAATAAAGCATTCAAAGACGAAGAGTTATTTGGTAAGATTACAGCATTAACATATCCTGCTGTTGGTGAATTCTTAAAAAATCACGTAGCTGGTGAAACTCCAATTCCATACGAGCAATATTTTGCTAAAATGGGTGTAACTGAGGCTACAACTGAAATTGCTGGAAATCCATTCTTAAAAGGACAAACAGAACCTTATATTACAGTAAATCCTAGTACAAAAGAAATCATGATTTTACCAGATACCGAATTAAATGTATTCATGACAACATTAGGATTAAAAAACAACGACACACTTTTAGCTTTTAACGACAAAAATTATAACTTAGACAACATCTACGATTTAATCATGGCGAGTATGAACTGGAAAGATGGTGATGCGATTTCGGTTAAAATTAAAAGAGATGGAAAAGAGCAAACCGTTAAAGGAAAAGTAGTGATGCCAAAAGAAAAACAAGATGGCTACCAATCAACAGATGCTACTAAAAAAGCAGTTCGCGAAGCTTGGTTAAGAGGCTAAGATTTGAGATTGTTGAATTTAGATTTTAGATTTTAGAAGTATTTTAAAATTTGATATCGAAATTTGTATTTGATATTACACTTGAAAATCCTCAAAGTACTTAGTATTTTGAGGATTTTTTTATTTACTTTGCGAACACAAATTAAAATTTAAAATGAAATCGAAGATTCACGAAATCCAAAATACAACAAATAATATCATGAGTAAAAAGATAGTTTTAGCCATAATTGCCGTTATCACATTAATAGCTTGTAACAAAGAAGGAGCTTCAGATGCAAATGTTCATATTTCAGGTGACGTAAAAGGATTAAGTCAAGGAAAGTTATATTTACAAAAAATTCAAGATTCTGCTTTAGTAATGCTTGACAGTATTGAGATTTCAGGCGATTCTAAATTTAAAAGCCACATCAAATTAGAAAGTCCAGAAATGTTGTATTTATTTTTAGACAGAGGACAAACCAATTCAATTGATAACAGTTTACCGTTTTTCGCGGAACCAGGAGAAATTAAAATCGAAACTACGTTAAAACACTTTTTTGCCGATGCTAAAATTACAGGTTCTAAGAATCATGATTTATGGAAAAAATTTGACAGCTTAAATAGTAAGTTCAGAGATCAAAACTTAGCCTTAATGGCAAAACGTTTAAAAAACGAATACCAACCTAACCCAACTACTACAGACAGCATTGAGAAAGCTTATAATAACTTATTAAAGAGAAAATATCGCTACACCGCACATTTTGCTGTTACAAATGCAAACAAAGAAATTGCGCCTTATTTAGCGCTTTCAGAAATTGCAGATATTAATACCGTTTACTTAGATACGATTCAAAAAAGTATGACACCAGAAGTTGCCAAATCAAAATACGGAAAAATGCTTAAGGAATATGTTAAAGAACGAAAAGCTTTAGAAGCTCAGAAATAAAAAAAGCGGTCAGTAATTGACCGCTTTTTTTATTATCTTTACTAGATACAAAGCTTTTTACTACAACTTTATAAAATAATTTATGAAACATTCTCTTTTTGCAATATTGATTTGTTTGACGATGTCGTGTAAGAAAACGGAAAATTGTGTAAAAGATTTTGTTATTAAAAGAACTTATGATGCGCCTGCTCCGGACAATATTACTTTCAAAGCACAATTATCCAAAGAATATCAAAATAAAATCTCAGATTCTTTTTGTCACATAAACTTTTATATCGATGATGAGAAATTATTTACAACTCATGATGTTATTCTTTACAATGAAAAGGACATTTGTAGATTCAGTATTAGAACAACAAATTTTATAAAACAAAATTTAAAAGAAGTTGATTTTTACAAATTAATTAATTCCACTAAATCTTTGAAAGTAGAACTTGTATATGATGATACAGGAGAAATATTTACTTTTACAAAATGTAGATAAACAAAAAAACCACCACATTTCTGTGATGGTTTCTACTTTAGAGCCGATGGAGGGACTCGAACCCACGACCTGCTGATTACAAATCAGCTGCTCTAGCCAGCTGAGCTACACCGGCAACTCTATTGCGGTGCAAATATAGTTCTGAAATTTAAATTTCCAAAAAAAATCTGCACTTTTTTATCGCAATTTTTTAGTTTAATTCGTTTATTTTCGCAACAAATTGATTTGCAGCCGCTTCGTAATCCTTACGGATTTGTTTAAAATGCGCTTTTTTGTTCTCAACGTCTTTTTGATTCGTTCTAGTCATTAAAGTATCAAAAGTTTCGTAGATTTCATCAACTAATTTATCAGATGCTTCAGTTGGTTTTCCAGCTGTAGACATTTCCCAAATGTAAACGATGTTTACAATATCCCCTAAAACGTAGTTGATTTCTTTTTTCAAGTTTTTAACGCTTGCCATTTTGTATAAATTTAAAATTTGAAGCAAAATTACATAATATATTTTGTTCTCAATACATTATATCGAAATTTCTAACAAAGTAGCCTTTCCTCTCAAAGTTAGATTTTCCATACAAGCCGGAATCAAAATGGTATCGCCCATTCGGTAACGCAAGATTTCGCCATTTACTATCATTTCAAATTGGCCGTTAGTACACATGAAAACAGTAAAAGCTTGCTTGGTTCTTTTCCAAATAAAAGTTTCTTGCAAAGCAATAATATTCGTAACAAAATATGGACAATCTACTACAGCAGTACTTTTATTTGCTACTTCTTTGTAATCAATTTTAGAAGTTGTTGTTTGATAATTTATGGCATCTAAAGCCAATTCGGTATGCAATTCTCTTCCATTTCCATTAGCATCCACTCTATCCCAATCGTAAATGCGATACGTAACATCACTCGTCTGCTGTATTTCTGCTACCACTACTCCTGCTCCAATAGCATGAATAGTTCCAGTTTCTAAGAAGAAAACATCGCCTTTTGAAACGGGATATTCGTTCAACAAATCAATCAATTTTTTATTTTCTAAATGCGCTAAATATTCTTGTTGATTGGAATCTTTTTTAAATCCCACAACCAAACGTGCCGATTCATCTGCTTGCATCACGTACCACATTTCAGTTTTCCCAAAAGAATTGTGACGTTCTCTAGCTAATGCGTCATTCGGGTGCAATTGAATCGATAAATCTTCTTTCGCATCAATGAATTTAAAAAGCAATGGAAATTGTTTTCCAAAACGACTAATGACCGATTTTCCTAAAATTTCTTCGGGATATAAATCGATAATTTCATTAATGTTCTTCCCTTTTAAAACACCAGTAGCAACCACACTAATATCACCAGGAACAGTTGAAATTTCCCAACTCTCGCCCGTAGTTTCAGAAACTATTGGTTTGTTGAGATAAGTTTTCAACTTGGTTCCGCCCCAAATGCGGTCTTTAAGTATCGGTGTAAACGTTAAAGGATAAAACTTCATATTCAAAATAGTTAACTACAAAGATGCAAAAAAACTATTAAAATACTAAAATTAGATTTTTAAATAACTATTTCGACTTCTGAATCGCTTCCAATGCTTTTCCAATATGATTTTTAGCACTCATACTATCAAAAATATAAATACAATTACCCTTAGCATCAAAAACATACGTCACTCTTCCTGGCAATAAACCAAAAAGTGCCGTTGGAACTCCAAACAAACGACGCAGTTTTCTATCTGCATCCGAAAGTAAGATGAAAGGTAATTTATATTTCTGTTGAAAACTTTGATGCGAAGTAGCCGAATCACCACTTACACCAATAACTTCGGCTCCCAAATCTTGAAAATCTTGATACGCATCTCTAAAACTGCAAGCTTGCGTAGTACAACCGGGTGTAAAATCTTTTGGATAAAAGTAAATTACAACGGGTTTTTCATGAATTTCGTGACTATCAAAAGCACTACCATCTTGTTTGGTTGCTTTAAAATTTGGTAATTTATCTCCTATTTGAATCGCCATATTACAAACCTTTATAAGTTACAAAGTTTCTTGGTGTTTCGTATAACGTAATTTCTAACTCTTTATCAGCATCAATTAAAACACGAAGTTTGTTCCAAATGATGTAAGCAATATGTTCCGCTGTAGGATTCAAATCTTTGAATTCAGGAACATCTTCGTTTAAATTTTTATGATCAAAAGCTTCTTCGATGTGTTCTTTAATTAAATCGGATAAAATTTTAGTATCAATCACATAACCTGTTTCTTTATCCACTTCACCTGTTACAGAAACAATCAATTCATAATTGTGCCCATGAAAATTGGGATTGTTACATTTTCCAAACACTTCCTGATTTTTTTCCATAGACCAATCCTTGCGATACAAACGATGTGCGGCATTAAAATGGGCTTTTCTTGAAACAGTTACTCTCATGGCAATTTAGAATTTAGAAATTTGAATTCAGAATATAATTTTAATTTTTAAGAAATAAGATTTTTAAAATTTCTCTTATTTCTTCAATCTGTGTTCCCTAAATGAATTTTACAATTTATGATCTTCTAGATAATGATAAAACTCATCAAATATAATTTTAAACCAAACCGTGTAAGTATCAGGATTTTCAATCATATCTTCTTTGATAGCTTCAATGGTCATCCATTTCCAACTTTCAACTTCATCTGGATTGATTTCAGGAGCTTCGTTATAATAACCAATCATCACATGATCCAATTCGTGCTCGGTTAAACCATTATCGAAAGGTGCTTTGTAAATAAAGTGAAACAACTCTTTTAATTCGGCTTTAAAACCCATTTCTTCAAACAAACGGCGTTTTCCAGCTTCAATATTAGTTTCACCTGCGCGTTGATGACTACAACAAGTATTGGTCCACAAAAGCGGAGAATGGTATTTGTGATGTGCGCGTTGTTGTAACATCACTTCATTTTTATCATTTAAAATGAATACAGAGAAAGCCCTGTGCAAAACGGCTTTTTCATGTGCCTCCATCTTATTCATAAGCCCAATAGGCTCATCTTGCTCATTGACTAAAATTACTTGTTCTTCTATCATGTGTGGTATAATGCTTGTCAAAAATACGAAAAAAGAAAGGATTGAAAGCTAGTTTTTGAGTTTGTGATAAGTTTAACTTGTGTTGAATAAGTTCATTTCAAAATATCGTAAAACTTAAAAATGATATGTTTTAGCTAAGTGAACGTTTTTTTCACTACCTTTGCCACATTAGTAATGATATGAATTTCTTCTCGCAATACTTTGAATAAAAGTACTTTATAAATTTTTGTTTATTCGCTTGTGTGTTTTTATCCTTTTACTTTTAAAACAAATACTAATTTAATTTATTTAAAATTTAATGGCTAGACCACAAGAAACCTTTAACAAAAAAGAACAAGAAAAACTTCGAGCAAAAAAACGTAAAGAAAAACAAGAAAAAAAAGAAGCTCGTAAAGCCAATCCAAAATTATCTGGAGAGGATTTATATGTCTATGTAGACGAAAACGGGCACTTAACAAGCACTCCTCCAGATCCTTCTAAAAGAATTGTAGTAGACGTAGAAAGCATTGAAATTGGTATCTCAAGAAGAACAGAAGCAGATGAAGCTCCAGTAGAACGCAGAGGAACAATCGATTTTTTCAATGACTCTAAAGGTTTTGGTTTCATTAAAGCAGTAGAGACTGGAGAAAAATACTTCGTACACATCAGTGGTTTAATCGACGATGTTAAAGAAGGTAACTTAGTAACGTACGATTTAGAAAAAGGCGCTAAGGGCATGAATGCTGTAAACGTTAAAAAAATATAATTCCCCTTTTTATCCCCCAAAAAAAAATCACAGTGAGAGCTGTGATTTTTTTTTGTATCAAATTCAATATAAAGGATTTCCTGTTTCCAATTTATAAAAGCAAAAACTTTTTAATCAAGCGCTATTTAGAATTATTAAAAATAACTTGATTATTATTTGGATTTGTTCTAAATAATATTTTAAATTTGCATTGTTTAGAATTAGTCTAATTTAAAATACTAAAAAATGAAGAACTATTTATTACTTGCTATTTTGTTTTTATCAGTTTCAACTTATGCACAAAAAACTGAAGATGTTAAATCGATTAAAGCAATGTGTGGTTGCTATGAAATCAAATTCAATTTTGCAGAAACGTTCAACTACCCAAAAGATTCTGCAAATTACAAAGCATCAAAAGTAAAGCATGAAAACGCTTTAGAATGGGCTCAATTAATTGAAGATGGTTCTGATAAAATTTCAATTCAGCATTTATTAATTGTTGGAAAAGGTCATATTGTAAAGCATTGGAGACAAGATTGGTTATTTGAAAACACCAAATTATATGACTACAACGGTTTTGAAAATTGGAAATTTAAATCACTTCCAAAAGATAAAGTAAAAGGTCAATGGACACAAAAAGTGTATGAAGTTGATGATAAGCCAAGGTATGAAGGAAGCTCATCATGGATTCATGCAGATGGTCGCCACTATTGGGAAAACACTACAAACGCACCACTTCCAAGAAGAGAGTATACGCAAAGAAGTGATTATAACATTACTAAAAGAACTAATGTTCACGAAATCATCAAGGATGGATGGATTCACGACCAGGACAACGATAAAATCATTAGAGACGAAAAAGGTAATGACTATGTTTTAGCGCAAGAAAAAGGTCATAATACTTATACAAAAGTTGATGATTCAAAATGTGAAGCAGCTCAAAAATGGTGGGTAGCCAACCAAGAATTTTGGAAAAAAGTTCGCACAAAATGGAATGCAGAATTTGCAAAAAATAAAGACATTAAACTAAAAAGCGATATTGATGGAAAGCCTTTATATATGCACTTAAGCAAATTAAAAGCAGACGCAAGCCAAGAAGAAATCAATACAGTAATTGACAGTTTTATAGTTTCAAAATAATGCAATTTAAAAAGTACATAGGCATACTATTTTTTAGTTCTTGTAGTCAATATTTGGTAGCTCAAGTTGAGAGTGATACTTTAAAAACGAGTCATCTTAAAGAAGTTATTGTAACAGGAACAAGAACTGAAAGAAGCGTTGCAACACTACCTTTGCCAACACAAATTATCACAGGCGAAAGTATTCGCAAATCAGGGTTAAGTCGTTTGAATGAAATTATTCAAGAGCAAACGGGGTTAATTACTGTTCCTGATTTTGGCGGTGGCGAAGGTATTCAAATTCAAGGTCTAGATGCTGCCTATGTTATGGTTTTAATTGATGGTCAACCTCTTTTTGGAAAAAGTGCAGGAACTTTAGATTTAAGCAGAATTTCGGTTAACAATATCGAAAAAATTGAAATTGTCAAAGGTGCTTCCTCAAGTTTGTATGGTTCTGAAGCATTAGCCGGAGTTGTAAATATTATCACAAAAAAAACTACAACTACAGAACAATTAAAAGGTAATATCAATTACAAGTTGGCTACATTTAATACTCATGATATTTCAACTTCGTTTGAATATGGTAAGAAAAAAATCGGATTTGAATTGTTTGGAAATTACTTTAAAACGGATGGTTATAATCTTTCGGAAAGTAACTTTGTTCAAACAGTTGAACCCTATTCAAATTTTACTATTCAACCAAAAGTAAAAGTTAATTTTTCTGACAAAGTGAATTTGCTATTAAACTCGAGAATTTACAATCAAAACCAAGATTATAAATCAGAAGTTGGAACCGATAAATTCAGAGGAAAAAGTAAAATTAATGAATGGAATAATTCTATTTTATTAAATCATGCCGTTTCTGATAACTTCAAATTAGTTTATGATTTATATGCAACGAACTATAAAGCAGATGAATATTTAAATGACGAAAACAATCAATTGTTTGATGAAAGTAATTTAAACCAATGGTTTTATAGACCTGAAATTCGTTCACACTATAAAATTGGGAAAAATAAGCTTACAACAGGAATTGGAGTGAATCATGAAACGCTAGAAAGAACCTATTTTGAAGAAAAAGTAAACTTAAATTCTGAGTATTTATTTGGTCAATTCGAATGGTTCTTAAAAGAAAAATGGAATGTATTGGTTGGTTTTCGTTATGACAACCATCACCAATATCAATCACAATTTAGCCCAAAAATTGGGTTAAATTATAAATGGAATGATCATTTTTCGTTAAAAACATCTCTTGGATATGGTTATAAAGCTCCTGATTTACGCCAATTATATTTCGATTTCACCAATTCATCAGTGGGTTATATCGTTTTAGGCTATAATGTAGCAGCAGAAAAGCTTGCTGAATTACAAAGTCAAGGGCAGATATTATTTACCAATGGGTACGATTTTTCAAATTCGCTTAAACCAGAAAGTTCTATAAACATCAATTTTGGAGGATATTATAAAAAGAATAAACTATCATTTGATTACAATTTATTCTATAATACTATCGAAAATTTAATTGACACGAGAGCTATTGCGCAAAGAACAAATGGTCAAAATGTTTTTTCTTACTTCAATATTGATAAAATCTTTACTTATGGTTTAGAATTAAACGGAAGTTATAAATTAAATTCTAATTTTTCAATCAGTTCAGGTTACCAATATTTAATTGCCAAAGACCAAACCATAGTAGATAAAATTGAACGAGGCGAAATTTTCGCAAGAGATCCAATAACATTAACCTCATTCAGATTGAAACCTAGTGACTATTTCGGACTATACAATCGTTCAAAACATATAGCAAATATCAAACTAAATTATCTTATACCTTCAATTGAAACATCAATTAATGCACGTGTTTTTTATAGAAGTAAATATGGAATTTTCGACTCAAACAATAATGCCATTTTAGATAAATACGATGAATTTGTCAAAGGCTATTTTTTAACCAATCTGACCATAAATAAAGATTTTAAATATCGTTTTTCAGCTCAACTTGGGGTAAACAACTTGTTTGATTATAAAGATGAAAACAATATTCCAAATCTATCAGGAAGACAATTATTTACCAGAATCCAATATCAATTTTAAAAAACAATTAATCAATAAATTTTATAATTATGATCAAATCAAATTTTTTCAAATCGGTTTTAATACTTTCAGTATTTAGTTTCTTTACCTCTTGCTCTAATGACGATGATAACGCATCTGGAACAGCAAATTTAGAAACTAAAACATTCTCAAATTTATATGCACCACAAACTGGCGGAATGGGCGCACCAGTTGGAGGTGAATTTACAAAATTTAGTTTTTCTCAAAACGCAATTGTAACAAACGATTCATGGGATATTGCATTTCGTGGCACAACAATTATTGTAAATGGTGGAACTGCAATTGGAATTACAGATGAGCCAACTCGCACAGGAAATGGAGCTGTAAGTATTGTTTCAAATACTTTAGATGCTGTTACTACAATTCCAAATGCTTCAACTTTTAATCAAGATGGTGCAAGTACTTACGCGATTCCAACTGGAAGCGGAAATGGTTGGTACAATTATGACGGAGCAACAAACATAGTTACTCCAATTGCAGGAAAAGTATTTGTTGTAAAAACACATGATGGAAAATATGCAAAAATGGAAATTATTAGCTATTACAAAGATGCTCCTGCAAATCCGGAGGCAACTTCTTTGACAAGATATTTTACATTTAAATATGTTTACCAACCAAACGGAACAAATTTCTAAAAAACAATTACTTTTCGCATCAAAATTAAAATCACAGTAAAAGCTGTGATTTTTTTGTTTATTTTGCTTAAGAAAACTTGCTATATGAAAAAAATAATTATTGGAATTGTTCTCTTTTTAGCAATTGGACAACAAAGTAAAGCCCAAAGCTCCTCTCAAGACACGCTTGACATTATCAAAAAAACATATGATCAACTTTGGGAATTAGGCGAAGAAAACCAAAAAGGAACCTTTCGTTTGGTTTCTTATAAACCCATATACGTTTCAGCTGGAAGAATTTCTGACAATCCTAACGAAAAACCTACTAGTGAAAATCCATCCTATACCGCTATCGAATCTGAAGACTTCAACAATATTGAAGTTAAATTTCAACTAAGTTTTAAAACAAAAGTTATTCAAGGTTTAATGTGGAACAAAGGAGATATTTGGATTGGCTATACTCAAAAAGCTCATTGGCAAGTATACAATCAAAATATTTCAAGAGCATTCAGAGAAATTAACTATGAACCTGAAATCATCTTTAGATATCCTATAAAAATGAAAGCGTTCAAAGGAGAATTCAAATCGATTGGCTTTGCATTTAATCATCAATCTAACGGAAGAGACTTACCACTATCGAGAAGTTGGAATAGAATTATTTTTCATGTTGGTTATGAAATCGACAATTGGATTATCACACTTAACCCTTGGATAAGAAGTTCTGATAATGATGATGAAAATCCTAACATTACTAAATATATTGGGAATGGGGAAATTAACGTTTCATATCATTATAACCGACATGAATTCTATGCGATTGCTACACATCCATTTGATCGTTTGAAAGGTGGAAGTTTACAATTAAATTATGTATTCCCAATGAAAGGACACTTGAGAGGACATGTTCAATTTTTTAATGGATACGGAGAAACCATGATTGACTACAATCACCGACAAACTACTATTGGAATTGGGGTTTCTTTTGCGAATTGGTAAATTTCTATTTCAAACTCTCGGCAATTTTCAAGGCACATTTTTCACCATCAATTGCTGCTGAAATAATTCCACCGGCATAACCTGCTCCTTCTCCACACGGATATAAACCTTTGATTTGAACGTGTTCCAATGAAAAATTATCTCTTGGAATTCTTACAGGTGAAGAAGTTCTACTTTCTGGTGCGTGTAAAATAGCTTCATTTGTCATATAACCTTTCATTGATTTTCCGAATTGTACAAAACCTTCTCGCATGATTTGGGTTAAAAATCCAGGAAAAACTTGTCCCATTTCTACCGAAGTAGTTCCAGGAACATAAGATGTTTTCGGAATGTCTTTTGAAACTTTATTTTGTGTGAAATCAACCATTCTTTGGGCAGGAACTTTTTGGGTTTCTCCTGCCAAATGCCATGCTCTTTGTTCGATAGCTTTTTGAAATTCCATTCCTGCTAAAGGCCCGAATTTTTCATAAGGTTTGAAATCTTCCAACTTTAACTCTACTACAATTCCAGAATTTGCTGTCGCTTGATCACGTTTAGAAGGTGACCAACCATTGGTAACTACTTCTCCAGGAGCTGTAGCGCAAGGCGCAATTACACCACCGGGACACATACAAAACGAATACATACCACGACCGTTCACTTGTTTTACAATCGAATACGGTGCTGGCGGTAAATAATCGCCTCTAAAATCACACGAGTATTGAATTTGATCGATTAATTCTTGTGGATGTTCTGCACGAACGCCTAAAGCAAAAGGTTTCGCTTCTATATGAACACCTTTTTTATGTAATAATTCAAAAATATCACGAGCCGAATGTCCTGTAGCTAAAATGACTTTATTTGCCGAAATCACATCACCATTTTGAATGACAACGCCTTGCATTTCGTTATTTTTGATTATGAAATCAGTCACACGAGTTTCAAACAAAACTTGTCCGCCACATGCGATAATTTTTTCTCGAATATCCTGAATAATTTGTGGTAATTTATTGGTTCCAATGTGCGGATGTGCTTCCACCATAATTTCTGGTGTAGCTCCAAAACCTACCAAAAGTTCTAGAATTCTATCAACATCACCGCGCTTTTTTGAGCGAGTATATAATTTTCCGTCGGAATACGTTCCGGCTCCACCTTCACCAAAACAATAATTGGAATCTTCGTTTACGATGCCATCACGATTAATCGCTTTTAAATCGCGACGACGACCACGTACATCTTTACCGCGTTCTAAAACGATAGGTTTCAAACCTAATTCAATCAACTGTAAAGCAGCAAATAATCCGGCTGGACCTGCTCCTACTACAATAACTTCTTGTTTGTTGGCAACACTTGGATAATCAGGTAACTCGATTTTTGAATCAACATAATCTTCTCCAACCAAAAAAACATTCGCCTTAATATTCATTTTAATGGCTTTCTGACGCGCATCAATAGAACGTTTTAAAACAGCAACTTTTTGAATTTCTTTTGGGCTAACCTGAAATAACTTGGCTACATGTTGGGCCAACAAACTTTCGTTAGCAGCTACTTCGGGTGAAACTTGAAATTGAAATTCGCGTGGCATAATGTTAAAAATTTCGGCAAATATACTACTTGATTTTCGATTTTTCCTCAAAAGCTCGCAATGCAAAAGAAGCCAACCAATGTTCGCCTTCGTAATTACCATCTACAATAGAAGGTAGCGAAAAAGACAAATGCGTATCAGCCAAAGGTTTCAAATGCGAAAATTGTTTAGGATACTGATGAATTAAAAAATATAAATTCCATGCTCTACTGAAATTCAAGCCATCTAAATGTACTAGATGACCGTCTGTTCTGTCAGAAACGCGTGCAACTTCCCATTGCCATTTTTTGGAAAACAATTGAGGGGCAAACTTTTTCAACCATGGAAGAAATTCATCCTTTGGTAAAACACGTTGCATAATAGCAACTTCTTCCATGCAAGGTGATAAAAAATCGGTTCCACTTGGCTCCCAATAAAACGGACAATTTTCATCTTTCAAAAACAATCTTTTTGCATGTTCTGCAATACTTTTTTGTAAAGCAACATTTTCAGAATAAGTCGCATAATCCCAAGCATTCGTCAATCCGTAAGCAGTATTAGAATGTGTTCCAACACGAATCGGATATAATAATTTCGGTAAAAACTCGATATAGCGTTTGACAATTAAATCGGTTAAAGGAAGTAAATTTTGAGCTAATTCTTTAGCAAAAGGTTCTTTTGAGATTTCTAATTCATACTGTAATTTGAGTAACCAATTCCATCCATAAGTACGCTCAAAAGATTTCTCGTGTGCCTTTTCAAAATATACTATTTCTTGAGCAATGTTTTCTTTAGAAAGATTAATTTTTAACTTTTCAATGATTTGCTCTCGATCTTTTATGTCTTTAAAATGAGTCAACAAATACACTAAACTCCAATGACCATGTACCGAAGAATGCCAATCGAAACAACCATAAAAAGCAGGATGCAAGACTTTTGGAGACAATAACTCGGTTTCGTTAAGTAAAAGTTGATTGAGTTTGTTTGGATATTCTTGCTGCAAACATTTCACAGGCAAACTCGCCAAATGATTCGCTTGTTCTAATGTAAGTTGTTGGGAAAACGCAAAAGTTCCAACGAAAAGTAAGGCAAATAAAACTTTCATATCTATTTAGTTTTTTCAAATGTACTAAAAACTTACCTTTGATTTTTATTTAGAAATAATGGACAGAAAAATAAAACTAATTTGGGATTTTAGAGGTGAAGCCGCAGCCAAAACAGCGGAACATCATGATATTCATCTAAATGAATATTTAGAAAAGGAAAAAATCACATTAGAAAAAACAGGTTTTGAAGTTATCAATGAAATGCATGCGATTGCTTTCATTGTGGTAGATGAAAAAGATATGATTACTTTTAGAGATATTTTAAAACCACATCGAGGCGAAATTTATCAGAATTAATTTTTAAGTTGATTGACAAACTCTGTTGGAGTTACGCCTGCACTTTTCTTAAACAATTTTGAAAAATAGGAATAATTAGAGTAACCTAATTCATCAGCAATTTGAGCAATTGTTTTATTTTGATCTACCATAATACGTTTACTTTCTAAAATAACTCTTCTGGTAATTAATTCGGTAATAGTAATATTCAATATATTTTTTGAAATTCTATTGAGGTGTTTTAAGGTAATTGCCATTTTATCTGCATAAAACGAAGGCGATTTTTCGGTTTTATAAAACTGCTCTAATAACAATTCAAATTCTTTTAACTTATGATTATAGGTAGAAGTTAAATGATTAGAATCGACATTATAAATTCTTAAAATTTCAATCAAAATACAATCTAACAAGTTGAGCATTTTGTCTTTTTTATGCAATTCGTCTTGTTCATTTTCTGTCACCATTAAATCAAAATAAGGCTGAATTTGCTTCATTTCCTTATCCTTCAATTGCAATTCTGGATTATTTTTAGACGATTGAAAAAACAAATATTCTTCAATTTTCTTATCTCTGAAGTGCAAATTATAAATCTCTTTAGAAAAGAAAACAATGTAACCATCAATATCTGAAGAAAGTTCCCAAAGGTGAATTTGCCCTGGTTGCATTAGAAAAAAACTTCCTTTTGTAATTATAAATTCATCAAAATCTATTTTGTGTAAACCTCTTCCTTGAGTAAACAGAACCAAAACATAAAAATCATGTCGGTGCAAAGACTCAATAAAACGATGCTCTTTTAAATGATTTTGAAATGTATTGACATATAAATTGTGATGAAAGAAATTGCGTTTGAACTTCTTAATTTCGTAAACTTCGTTTTTCTTCATGTTAAAAATGTCTTTTTTGTGCTATAATATGCGAAAATACAAAACCTATTTTAAATTATAATCGCTTAAATTTGCTAAAAATAAAAGCAAATGTTAAAAACCATTATAAACATGTTTGGGAACAAATGTCCCAATTGCAACAAAGGAAAGATTTTTGAAAAAGGATTGTTACATTTTAGTTTTAGTTTCCCAAAAATGCATGAAAATTGCTCCAATTGCGGAACAAAATTTGAAAAAGAACCTGGTTTTTTCTTTGGAGCAATGTTTGTTAGTTACGGACTTGGAGTCGCAGAAGCATTAATGACTTATTTTATTTGCATGCCGTTTTTTGAAGAAACGTTCGATTTACGAATTATTCCAATTATTGGAGCTGTAATTTTAAGTCTAACCTTAGTTAACATTAAACTATCGCGAATTATTTGGATTTATATGTTTAAGGAGTATTCGATGTAAAAAGAAAATCCAAATTCTATTTTAAAGAATTTGGATTTTTTATTTTTAGAATTTCTCAAATTATTCCAATCTTTGTTCCTTATTTCAAAAATTAAGAATTAATTCGCTACTTCGCTAATAAACTTAATTCGCATTAAACGAAGTTCCTCGATATCGTAATCTCCATCAAATTCTTTTAAAGCGTCTTTGATATTATCTGATTCCGAATCCATGAAATAATCGTGAATTTCTTCTTGCTGATCTTCGTCTAAAATTTCGTCAATCCAATAGCGGATATTCAATTTGGTTCCCGAATATACGATTTGTTCCATTTCTTTCAATAAACCATCCATATCCAAACCTTTTGCTTTCGCAATATCATCTAAAGCTAACTTTCTATCTACGTTTTGAATGATATACAACTTCAATCCAGAATTAGCTCCGGTAGATTTTACTACCAAATCATCGGGACGAATAATGTCGTTATCTTCCACATATCGATTGATTAAATCAACGAATGGTTTTCCGTACTTTTTAGCTTTTCCTTCTCCTACTCCATGAACATTACTCAGTTCATCAATAGAAATTGGATATTTTAACGCCATATCTTCCAAAGAAGGATCTTGGAAAATTACAAACGGTGGAACACCTAGTTTTTTTGCTTCTTTTTTACGTAAATCGCGTAACATTGCCATTAAAGCTTCATCTGCAGTTCCTGAAGATTTAGCTGCGGTTACGATTGCTTCGTCTTCTTCTTCGTTATATTCATGGTCTTCTGACATCATAAATGAAACTGGCTTTTTAATGAAAGCTTCTCCCTTATCTGACATCTTTAACACTCCGTAAGTCTCAATATCTTTCGTTAATAATCCATCCACTAAAACTTGACGAATTAATGCCATCCAATATTTCTCATCAAAACTAGCACCACTTCCAAAATAAGATTGGGTATCAATTTTTTGAGCTTTGATAATCGCATTGACTTTACCTACAAGCGCTAAAACGACTTCTTTCGATTTGAATAATTGCTTCGTATCGCGAACTACTTTTAACAAAGTAACCACTTGGTCTTGTGCTTCGACTTTCTTTTTTGGATTGCGAACGTTATCATCCATATCAGCACCTTCTCCGTTGACATCATCGAATTCTTCACCGAAATAATGCAATAAGAATTTACGACGCGACATTGAAGTTTCGGCATAAGCAACTACTTCTTGCAGCAGCGCAAAACCAATTTCTTGCTCGGCAACGGGTTTTCCAGAAAGGAATTTTTCTAACTTTTCAATGTCTTTATACGAATAGTAAGCCAAACAATGTCCTTCGCCACCATCACGACCAGCACGACCTGTTTCTTGATAATAACTTTCTAATGATTTTGGAATATCGTGGTGAATTACAAAACGAACGTCTGGTTTGTCGATTCCCATACCAAAAGCGATGGTTGCTACTACGACTTCTACATCTTCCATTAAGAACATGTCTTGATGTTTCGCTCTCGTTTTAGCATCTAAACCAGCATGATACGGAACAGCGCTAATACCGTTGACTTGTAAAACTTGGGCAATTTCTTCCACTTTTTTACGACTCAAACAGTAAATAACACCTGATTTCCCTTTATGCTGTTTGATGAATCGAATGATATCCGATTCGATATTTTTAGTTTTGGTACGTACTTCGTAATATAAATTAGGTCGGTTGAACGATGCTTTAAACGTGTTTGCATCTGGCATATCCAAGTTTTTTAAGATATCCTCTTGCACTTTTGGAGTTGCAGTCGCTGTCAATCCAATCATCGGCACATCGCCTAAAAGACGAACAATGTTTCTTAAATTACGATATTCTGGACGAAAATCGTGTCCCCATTCTGAAATACAGTGCGCCTCATCAATTGCAACAAATGATATTTTTACACTATTTAAAAACTCAATATACTCTTCCTTTGTTAACGATTCAGGGGCTACGTATAACAATTTAGTGATTCCCGAAGTAATGTCTTTTTTAACTTTGGCAATCTCGGTTTTATTTAATGAAGAATTCAAAACGTGAGCAATTCCTTGCTCTGAACTTAAGCTTCGAATGGCGTCAACTTGGTTTTTCATCAGAGCAATCAGCGGAGAAACCACAATTGCAGTTCCGTCTAATACCAAGGCTGGTAACTGATAACAAAGCGACTTCCCACCACCAGTAGGCATAATCACAAAGGTATTATTTCCTGTGATGATACTTTTAACTACTTGTTCCTGAAGTCCTTTGAATTGGTTAAAACCAAAATATTTCTTTAATTCTTTATGTAAATCAATTTCGTGTGGATTCATTCTCTATTAATATGATTTTACCTAAATTTGCAAACATAAAGATACGATTTTCTTTTATACATACAAATTTTTTAAAATTTCTATTTTGAGCACAACAGATACGATTTTAGCTACCGCAAAACGAACTTTACTTTCCGAAAGTAAAAGCATTGCAGATCTTATAAATTACTTAGATGAAGACTTTGCCAAAAGTGTTACCGAAATTTATAACACCAAAGGAAGATTAGTCGTAACTGGAATTGGTAAAAGCGCCTTAATCGCTCAAAAGATTGTAGCCACTTTAAATTCAACGGGAACGCCTTCTATGTTTTTACATGCTGCAGAAGCGGTTCATGGCGATTTAGGAATGGTGCAACCAGAGGATATTATCATTTGTATTTCAAAAAGCGGCAACAGTCCAGAAATTAAAGTATTGGCTCCGTTATTAAAACGTTTTGGTAATACCTTGATTGGGATGACGGCTGATAAAAATTCGTATTTAGGAAAAGAATCGCACTACATTTTACATGCTTATGTAGAAAACGAAGCTTGTCCAAATAACTTAGCACCAACCAACAGTACTACCGCTCAATTAGTTCTTGGTGATGCTTTAGCGGTTTGTTTAATGGAAATGCGCAACTTTAAAAGCGAAGATTTTGCTGTATATCATCCTGGTGGCTCTTTAGGGAAAAAATTATTGTTGCGCGTAAAAGATATGTTAGATACGTCGCACAAACCAATGGTTACTCCAGATGCTTCTATCAAAAAAGTAATTATGGAGATTTCCGAAAAACGTTTGGGTGTAACAGCAGTTATTGAAAACAATCAAGTAATTGGCATTGTAACAGATGGAGATATTCGTAGAATGCTGAACAATCGTGATACTTTTGCCGATTTAACAGCGCAAGACATCATGACGAAAAATCCAAAAAACATTAATTCCAGCATTTTAGTTTCGGAAGCGTTGAATATTTTGGAAAACAATTCGATTACACAATTAGTTGTAATTGACAATAACGAATACAAAGGAATACTTCACTTACACGATATTTTAAAAGAAGGAATCGTATAATGGCAGAAAAAAACATAAAAGAGATGTCATTTTTAGACCATCTCGAAGAATTACGTTGGTTATTAGTAAGAAGCTCGGCAGCCATTATTTTGTGTGGAATTGTCGCTTTCTTTTTCAGTGATTTTATTTTCAATGAAATTATTTTTGGCCCAAAAAGCCCCGATTTTATTACTTACCAATTTTTTTGTGATTTAGGAAAACAATTTGACATGGCCGATACGATGTGTATTACCGAAATAAACCTTCCTATTCAAAATAGAGAAATGGGTGGTCAATTTTCGATGCACATGTGGACCTCCATTACGGTAGGATTTATTTTTGCTTTCCCTTTTATTTTATGGGAAATTTGGAAATTCATTAGTCCAGCTTTATATGAAAAAGAGAAGAAATATGCGGCATCATTTATTATAATTTCTTCAATATTATTTTTTATTGGTGTATTGTTTGGCTACTATTTAATTGCGCCATTATCGGTACAATTTTTCGCCAGTTATATAGTGAGTCCAGAAATTAGTAATTCGATTGATATTGATTCTTATATGAGTTTAATGAAAACATCAGCAATTGCTAGTGGATTGTTATTTGAATTACCAATCATCATTTTCTTCTTAACCAAGATTGGATTGGTAACTCCTGAATTTTTAAGAAAATACCGAAAATACACTTTAGTAATCGTGTTAATTGTGTCTGCAGTCATTACACCACCAGATGTTTTGAGTCAAATTATCGTTACAATTCCGATTATGATTTTATATGAAGCTAGTATTTTAATTAGTGTTTTAGTGGTAAAAAGTCAAGAAAGAGAAAAATTAAAAGCATAAAAAAATGGCAGATTTAGTAAAAGAATTCAATGATTACCGTTCAAAAATGAACGAAAAATTATTAGCAGATAACAACAAAGTCATTAAAAGAATTTTCAATGTAGATACGAATGCTTACATGGAAGGTGCCTTAGACGTTAAAACCAAAGAATTATTAGGCTTAGTAGCTTCAGCGGTTTTACGTTGCGATGATTGCATCAAATACCATTTAGAAACCGCTTACAAAAACGGCGTTACTAAAGAAGAAATGATGGAAAGCATGGGAATTGCTACATTAGTTGGCGGAACTATTGTAATTCCTCATTTAAGAAGAGCGTATGAGTTTTGGGAAGCTTTGGAAGAACAAAGTTCGAAATAACAAATTCCAAAATCGAAGTTAAAAGTAGTAGTTCGTTGAATGTTTTTTGTTTATTTGCAGAGTAATTTCACTTATAAACTCATAAACTTCTAAACTCATAAACTAGAAAAATGAAATTAAGAGCAGAAAATTTAGTTAAAACCTATAAAAAAAGAAGTGTAGTAAAAGGAATTTCCGTGGAAGTAAATCAAGGGGAAATCGTGGGTTTATTGGGTCCAAATGGTGCCGGAAAAACCACTTCATTCTACATGATTGTAGGTTTAGTAAAACCAAATAGCGGAAATATCTATTTAGATGATATGGATATTACGAATTTCCCAATGTACAAACGTGCACAAAACGGCATTGGTTATTTGGCACAAGAAGCTTCTGTTTTTAGAAAATTAAGTATCGAAGATAACATTCTGAGTGTTTTGCAATTAACCACGCTTTCAAAAGCCGAACAAGAAGCTAAAATGGAAGAATTAATTGCTGAATTTGCTTTGGAACACATTCGAACCAATCGCGGAGATTTACTTTCAGGAGGAGAACGTCGTAGAACTGAAATTGCACGTGCTTTAGCAACTGACCCAAAGTTTATTTTATTAGACGAACCTTTCGCAGGAGTTGACCCTGTAGCAGTGGAAGATATTCAAAGAATTGTAGCTCAATTAAAAAATAAAAACATTGGGATTTTAATTACCGACCACAACGTTCAAGAAACTTTAGCAATTACCGACAAAACCTACTTAATGTTTGAAGGTGGAATCTTAAAAGCAGGAAAACCAGAAGAATTAGTAGCAGACGAAATGGTAAGACGTGTTTATCTTGGACAAAACTTCGAATTACGTAAAACAAAAATTGATTTTGATGCTCCAAAAACCACCATCATTCATGGTAAAGGAGAACTAAATCTGAATAAAGAGTAGTTTTTTGTAGCACAAAGCTTCACTAAGTTTAGCACGAAGTTACACTAAGATTTTTTTAATCGTATTGTTCAAGAGATGCTTGGCAGCATGACAAACTACGTATAGTCTAGTGTGAACTTTTAAAAGTGTAACGCCTTACAATCTATCAACACAAAGTAAAACTACTGTTTCTATGTGTTTTAATTAATTGCGCCCTTTGCGAAAAAACTTTGCGTCTTTGCGTTAAAAAAATCATCGAATGCACTTCAACAACAACTTATTTTTGTCACCATTAAAAATATTCAGATCCACCATTCCTTCAATGCCTTGAATTTGTGCTTTTTCGGTAAATTGCCAAAACTGCCAATCAGATTCTAAATCATTTCTCCAAAAATTGTAATTGGCAATCCAAAGTGGATACTCGGAAAATTCTTCTTTTAAGAAATCGGAATAATAACTTTCTCCCGAATAAATGATTGGCTTGACTTTATAATGCTTTTCTACCTTTTTCAACCAACGACGTAATCCTACTTTTAAATTATCTATTGATTGGGATTTTGGTAATTTTTCGATATCCAAAACGGGAGGCAAATCTCCTTTTTGTAATTTTACGGTTTTGATAAAATTTTCAGCTTGCTCAATCGAATTTTCGTTGGGACGATAATAATGATATGCGCCTCGAATAAGCTCTCTTTCTTTAGATGCTTTCCAGTTTTCTTTGAATCTTGAATCTACTTTATTTTTTCCAGCGGTAGCACGAATAAACACAAACGACAACTCAAACGATTCATCAATATGATAGGTTTGTTCCCAATCGATTTCACTTTGGTATTCTGAAACATCAAAACCTATGGCTTTTTCATCGTGTTTGTGCAACACTTCATAGATTCGAATATCGGCTAACTTTCGTTCTTCTTTGGATAAAGTTTCAATATTTTTATCGGTTTTAAAACCTAAATAATACAAGAAACCATCGCGAAATTTATAAATACCAATCGCAACAAATAAAAACAAAACAAAAGAAATCAGATAGAAAATCCATTTACTTGTAGTGTTGGATTTTCGTTTTGCAATAGGTTTTCTTCTGTAATTTTTGGACGCCATTACGCCTTAGTCGTAATTTTATTACTGATTACAGAAACCAACACATAACTAATGATAATCAAAGGAATAGCAACAAATCCTAAAATAAAAAAGGACAATAACGAACCAATTAAAAACAAGATTTGCATTTTATATTTTGCCCAAGTAAATTCTTTAATTTTCAATGAAAACAAAGGAATTTCAGCGTTTAAAACATATGAACTCAAGATTGTAATAAACAATAACACGTAAGGATTATATAATATAGAATTTAATACTTCAGAATCATTTGTAAATTGAATCATCGGAATACTCATAATTACTAAAGCGTTTGCTGGAGTTGGCAATCCAATGAAAGAATCGGTTTGACGCGTATCGATATTAAATTTTGCCAAACGATAACAAGAAGCTAACGTAATTAGGAAGCCTAAATAAGGCACAAATCCCATATAAAAATACTCTTCCGTTAAATAATAAACCGAAGTAGAATCTTCTTGAATATTTTGAAACAACACAAACATCATCAATCCCGGAACCACACCACAAGTTACCATATCCGCTAATGAATCTAACTGCACGCCTAAAGGTCCGGCTACATTGAATTTTCTGGCTAAAAATCCGTCCCAAAAATCAAAGAAAATACCCAAACAAACAAAAATAAACGCTTCATCATAATAGCCTTTAAAAATAGCGATGATAGCTAACAATCCTGCTGCTAGATTTAGCAAAGTGATTAGATTGGGAATGTGCTTTTTGATATTCATATAACGTGACTTTTAAACTCTTTACTTAATTTAATGCTGTTATTGCAACTAAAACGAATTGCAAAATTACAACTAAAAAAGACCTAAAAACAAGCCTTCCCTAATTTACAGCAAATGTAATACAATAAGTTAATACTTTTAGAGTTTACTATTTGAGAAATTTATTTCATCTTTGTAAAAAAATTGGCATTGAAAAAGACCATTTTACTACTTTTAATTTGTTTTTGTGGGACAACCTATGGGCAAACCGTTAGAAAATATTCAAATGAATTTATGAATATTGGAGTTGACGCTGCTGCTTTAGGAATGTCTAACGCTGTTGTGTCTCATACTGGCGATGTGAATTCTGGATATTGGAATCCTGCGGGATTATTAAAACTAGAAGACAAACAGTTTTCATTGATGCATGCCAGTTATTTTGCCAATATAGCACAATACGATTATGCAGGTTTCGCCATGCCAATCGACGACCGAAGCGCGGTTGGAATTTCCTTAATTCGTTTTGGAGTTGATGATATTTTAAACACTACACAATTAATTGATAGCGAGGGAAACATCGACTACAACAGAATTTCGCTTTTTTCTACTGCTGATTATGGCTTGACTGTTTCTTATGCTAGAAGTTTACCTATTGAAGGTTTAAATTATGGAGTAAATGCGAAAGTAATCAGAAGAATTATTGGAGATTTTGCTAATTCTTGGGGATTTGGATTGGATTTAGGAATTCAGTACATAAGTGATGATGAAGACTGGAAATTTGGTTTAATGATTCGCGATATTACTACTACTTACAATACTTGGACCATAGACGAAGATAAATACCAAGAAATTGCAGATGCTATTCCAGGTGAAAATCAAGAATTACCTGAAACTAGTGAAATTACGTTGCCAAAAGCGCAATTAGGAATGTCTAAAAAATGGATTATTCGTTATGATTATAGTTTGTTAGCGGCAACAAATTTAAACATGCAATTTGCTCGAACAAATGACATCATTTCAACAAACACAGTAAGTATTGATCCTGCACTTGGATTAGAATTTGGTTATATCGATTTGGTTTATTTGAGAGCAGGTGTTGGAAATTTTCAACAAATTACTCAAATTGATGATTCAAAAAAATTGAGTTTTCAACCTAATATTGGTTTAGGATTTAAATACAAAGGCATTCAAGTGGATTACGCTTTAACCGATTTAGGTGACCAAAGTGCAGCTTTGTATTCCAATATTTTTTCCATAAAAGTAGATTGGGAATTGTTTAGATGATGAATGTTTGATGATGGAAGATGGATGGTGAATGCTGAAACTAAACATATAAGTCATAAAAGTTTTTAAAAACAGAATTGAATAGCGTTGAAAAAGTAAATAAAAGAGAAATTGAATAGCATAACAAACAAATCGCACATCTAATGTGAGCTATGTCAAGTGAAACGCCTAAAATACAGACAAAGCAAATCTAATGTGTCTATGTGTTGAAAAAAAACGCTAAAACCAGCGATTTGTGTAAGCAAACCCGTTTCATCCGTGTGCCAAAACTTGAAACCTGAAACTTGAAACAAAAGAACATGATAAAAAAACTACTTTTCGCTTTACTTATTTTAATTTCTTTTAATGGGTTTGCCCAAAATATCACTCTTTCTGAAAAAGCAAAAGTCAGTATTTTAACTTGTGGTTTAGGACCAGAATCGTATGCTATGTATGGTCACACCGGAATTCGTATTCAAGACAGCATTTATGCCATTGATGTCGTTTATAATTATGGTGCTTTTGATTTTAGCACACCTAATTTCATTGGTAGATTTATAAAAGGCGATTTGCAATATTTTGTTACAAATGGTAGTTTTATCGATTTTTATTACAATTATCAAATGGAAAATCGTGAAATAATTGAACAAGAATTAGACCTTAATCCTTCTCAGATCAATACGTTATTTCAACAACTAAATCATTCGGTTTATAGTGATGAGCGTTTTTATACTTATAAATTCATTGATAGAAATTGCACCACAATGGTTGTGGATAAAATCAATGGCATTTTAGGCAAAGAATATATAAAATCAGATAGCTCAAAAATGTCGTATCGTGAAATTTTATATCCGTACATGAGTGACTTTTATATGAAATTGGGAATTCAATTGATTTTTGGAGCCAAAGTAGATGAACCAGCCACTCGTCTGTTTTTACCTTATGAATTTAAAGATGCCATTTCGGCTACAAAAGTAAATGGGAATAAAATTGAAAAGAGTAATTCAAAAATTCTTCAAGTAACCAAAGTTGAAACTCCATTTAATTGGTTAAACTCGATTTACTCATTAATTACAGCGCTTTTGATTTTAGTTCTTTTAAACAAAAAATGGATAAAAATTAGTTACTTTATCTTTGCTGGATTATTAGGACTTTTCTTCTCTTTGGTAGGATTATACTCATTGCACGAAGAAATCTTATGGAATTATAATATTTTACTATTTAATCCGCTTTTATTAGTTTTTGCTTGGTATCTTAAAAAAGGAATCAAAGAAAGAATAGTGCTATTTGGACAAATTATTTTAGCAATGTTGTTAGTTTATTTAGCGTTTATGACTACAAAAATTCATTTGGAAATCGTTTGGCCATTTATCGCCTTACACTTTTATTGGATTGGAAAAATTGTGTTACAGATTAAGAAATCAAATTTAACACGTTAATAAAACTGACGACTGAAAACTGATAACTGAAAACTGATTACTGTCCTCTAAAAAACAATACCGTACTCATTGTTTTTACTACGATATTGATATCTAAAAACAAGCTTCGATGTTTGATGTAATACAAATCGTAACGCAGTTTCATCAAACTATCTTCTAAGTTAGAACCATAAGGATAATTCACTTGTGCCCAACCTGTAAGTCCAGGTTTAATAACATGGCGTGTTTGATATAAAGGAATGGCATTAGCAATTTGCTCAACAAACACAGGTCGCTCTGGACGTGGACCAATTATTGCCATATCGCCTTTTAAAACATTGATAAATTGAGGTAATTCATCTAATCTTGTTTTACGTAGAAATTTTCCAAAAGGAGTAATTCGGCTATCATTTGTTGTAGCAAAAACAGCTCCATTTTGTTCGGCATTTTGTACCATGGTTCTCATTTTGTAAATCGTAAATGGAACTCCGTTTTTCCCAACACGTTCTTGGGTATAAAAAAAACTTCCCTTATTAACAAAAAGATTGACAATCCATAAAAAAGGTGCCAATACAAAAAAACTAATTAATCCAACTAGCGAAAAAACAATATCAAAAAAACGACTGTAATACACATACAATTTGTTTTGATTACTTCTACTAAAAGGGAAAAACTTATACAATTCTCTATCTTCAAAATGAATAGGCAAACGATACGTGCTGTATTCATAAACTTGATTATACTTTCTAATTACAATACCTTTTTCAAGTAGTCGAAGTAACTTATTATACAAATCAACCGAGGTTAATTTATTTTTAACATTAGCCACCACGATTTCCGAAATGTAATTTTGGTACACAAACTCATCTAGATTTTCCGCTAAAATACGCTCAACATTTGTCTTATTTGGTGCTTCATCTACTGCAATATAACCCACAACTCTGTAATGTGGATTAAATTTAGCTAATTCGGTTACCAATGCATCTACCTCTTTACTACTTCCTACGAAAAGTACTTTTTTCATAAATCGATTAGACGCAAAGAAAACAATATATAAATAGCGCCAAACTGATAATGAAATTAAAATAGAAAAGAAAAACAATATAATCTGCAAACGATTGGAAGGCAATACTGGAGTATAAAAAGGGGTTAACAAATAAAGTAAAACGGTTACAGAAGTTGTTAAAATAATACTTTTAGAAATTTGAAATCGGTTACTAGCAGTCTGCAAATTGTACATTTCGAAAATTGTTCCGAAGAAAACCAAATAAAGTGCTAAAACGATTGTCCAATAAAAACTGCTCTGAGATATTCTGAAATAATCAAACTTCGTATAATGTCCAATTAATGCTAAAGTCATTAAAGTAAAAAATACATCCATAACACGCAATAAAATTTTGCGTTCTGAAATTTCAAAATGTATTTTTTGGGAGGCACTCATTCTTTTATAATTCTAACGCAAAGTAACGAATTTAAAAGAAACCACGAAATCATCGTTGAAAATTTATTGAAATAGTAATTAATAATTGTTAAAGATTTCAAAATTCAACATTCGTTATTCCTCATTCAACATTCAAAAACAGGATACCTGAAACAAAAAAACTCACTTTCACTTCAAAACCTGCTTCCAATCCTCTTTCACTACATTCCAATCCATTTGGGCTATAAAATTTCGTGCATTTGAAGTTAGTTCTTTCGTTTTTTGTTGATTTTCTATCAAACAACAAATAGAATCTACCATCGCAACAACATCATTATCGTTAACTAATAGAGCATTTTCTTTATCAGTAAGTAAATAAGGAATTCCGCCTACATTGGTACTCACCACCGGCAATCCTAAAGCCATGGCTTCCATAACACTTATAGGTGTGTTATCAAAATGAGTTGTGTTGATAAAAATATCATGCTCAGATGCTAATTGCCACCAATCTTCTTTAGACAATTGCCCGGTAAAACATACTTTACAATTGATGTAATCAGCAAATGCTTTTGTTGTTTGCAAACTTCCATCTTTATCAGGACCAACCATTGTTAACGAGGTATTTGGATATTTTCTTTGCAATTCAAACAACACTTTAACGGCCATTTCAGGATTATAAATGGTAGCAAAAGCGCGAACCCAGAGTAATTTTGGAGCAAATTCTATTCTATCTTTAAATTTATATTTTTCTATTTCAATCGAATTGGGAATATAAATAACATTTGTAAAACCTGCTTCTTGAAAAGCTTGTTTTAAATAACCAGATGGTGCTACATTTTTATAAGCATTAGCAAACACCATTTGGCACAATTTAGGATTCTTTTTTAAACGATTAGGTAAATCACCGCCTCTTAAGATTGGAATGTATTTAACATTAAAAACGCGCGCTATTTGACTACAAAAAAAAGCATACCAAAAACTTGACGTACTATAGGTATCTATTAAAACATAATCAACACTTCTTATCTTTAAAAAAGTTGTAATAATCATGTCTAGCATTCTCACCCACTGATTTTTCTTACTAGAGGTAAATATTACATCATACCCTTCATCTTTAAGAAAAACCCCTAGTGTTTCAATAGAAGTTTTATTGTATCCGTGTTTAGACAGCTGGTTCCCTATGTACAACAGGCGTTTCTTCATCTACAAATTTAACTTTTAAAAGTGATAAGGCATATATAAAAGCTGGTGCAGCTGTTCGCATGGCGGCATGATTAATAGTTAATGCCCAAAAAACAAAAAAGGAAATTAAAAAAATATTTTGCTTATTTCCAAAATATAAAGAAATTGGCGTTATAAACAATATTAATAAGCCAAGTAATCCTAATGAACCATGGTCGGCTAACATACGCGTAATTTCATTATGTGAAGAAACTTTATGCCCAATAATTTCTTCTCTATATTCTGCATTTTTACCAACTCCAATACCAAAAATTGGATTTTCTTTAAAAGCACTAATTTCAGTTCCTGCAATTGCTTCACGACCTCCAAGTCTATCTTCTTTATCTCTTCCTCTAGCATCTTTATTAGCATAACGATACTCAATCATTCCATTCGTTTTATAAACTGAGTAAGACCATAATAAACCACCTCCAATAACTGAGAACAATATTATAGTTAATAATTTACTCTTAACTTTTGGACCCGAATAATAAAATAAAATTAACACTAAAAAAACAATCATTGCTACCCCAGTTATAACTCCACCCCTCGAAAAAGTTAAGATTCCTCTATAAGAAACTAGGACAAAAATTACTAAATTTATAATAATCATTTTTTTTGTATTGGAATAAAGTAATGCTAGTACAAAAAAAACAAACATTCCTAAACCTAAAGATGTAGAAACTTGGTTAGGTCCAAATCCTCCTGAAGCCGAAAAATTTGATTGTGTACTAATGAAAATTTCTTTATTACTAGGTGTAAACAAAAATAAATAAATGGTCATGCTTAGTATAGGTAGTCCTATAAATACAAACATCTTGAATAATTGCTCTTTTGTTACCACGCGCTGATAACAATATAGAGATGCAATTGCTAAACACACAGGACCAGATATATTAAATGCAATAGCTTTTCTTAAATTAGTATCAAAACTTAATTCATTGGCACCAATAATAATTCCGGGAATTAATAGTAATAAAAAAACAATATAGATATATGAATTTTTTGAAAATCCTTTGTAAATCATTCCAAAAAAGAGAAAAACAATAACTAAATATTTCGACAACTCGTGAATTGGATTTCCTTCTGTCATTCGCAGAAAAACCTCGACACCTACAATATAACCACAAATAAGCAACGCTTCATTATTCTTATTTTTAGTTCTTAGCATGTACATAACACCAAAAATAAAAACAAAAACAGTATATAACTTTGCTAGGAATGGCAATAAATAAATTACAAATCCAATAATTACATGTACTATAATTAGATTAAAATATGTTAATTGACTATTTTTCATTTACCCAATTTATATATTTTAACATCACTTTTTCTTCTGAATAAGTATTTAAAATAGTGGCTTTTAAATTTTCACCTAACGAAATTCGTAAAGTATCATTTTCTATTAATTCCGTTAATGCATCTGAAAATGATAATGTATCTTTAGGACGAACTAACAAGCCACTTTTTTTATCATCAATAACGGTAGGTATTTCTCCAACAGCAGTAGAAATCACAGCTAATTCTTGAAATCCGTATTCCAAAAGCGCTACGGGTAAACCTTCAGAATCTGATGTTAAAATTCCTATTTGACATTGCTGTAAAATTGAAGTTACATCATCACATGAACCATATAAAAAAACGTTTTCCTGAAGTCCTTTCTCAACAATTAAATCTCGAATCATATCAGAATAAGAATCTTGAAAATCTTTTCCAACTAAATGAAACGTCCAATCAGGATGACTAATTTTACATTTCTCTGCTACTTTTAACAAAAGGATGTGATTTTTCTGTGGTCTTAAATTTGCTAAACAAACTATTTGCTTTCCTGAAGTTCCGTTTAATTTTGTCTTTATAAATGAAGTTTCATTAGCTGATACCGTAAAATTAGCCAAATAAATTACTTTTTTACAAAATAAATTACTTAAAGACCATGCTGCTAATTTTTGATTTACAGCAACGATTCCAAAAACAAAAATAGAAATTATCCTTAATACAAAAGACTTTCTTTTATCTAACATTTCGCTTTTACCATAATGATCGTGCCAAATAATTTTAATACTTGGAAGTACTATTTTTAGTAAAAAAGCAAAATATATAGAGGTACTATGAGCTTGAATGAATTTTATATTATTTACTTTTAAAAAACTTCTTAGTTTAAATAATGCTTTTAAATCTAAAACTTTCTTCTTGTCCAAAAATAAATAAGGAACATCTTTGTCTAATTGATTTTGCAAACTACCCTCGTTACGCGTTACCACGATACCAGAAAAAGAAACCCTTTTTTGAAGCGCATTAGCATAACTAACAGCCATACGCTCGGCACCACCTGCTTCAAGGCTGTCAATTAGTTGAATTATGCGGATATCTGTTTTAATAGCTGAAATACAATTAAATTCATCGACAAATATAATCTTTTCTTTTATTCCTATCAGACATAGAACCTATGTTTAATCAATCAGCAAGCGATTAATTAGTAAAAAATAGTATTTTTACCGATGAAAACCAACCTATATGAATCAATTGCATAAACTATTAGAAAGTAAAAAATTATATTACATTCTTTTTGGTATACTTATTTTACTCGCTTTGAGAAATTTATTTTTGCCTTTACAAGGTGACGAACTTACTTATAACAAAATTGCTCAAAATATATTAGAAGGTAAATACTATCAAACTAAAAGCCCTTCTTCTGTTATTCCTATTGTTCCTTTTTTAATGGCTTTTTTTTCAACTCCAAAACTTCCTATATTAGGTTTTGCTTTGCATAAGTTATTTCATATAGGTCTTTGTATTTTAGGAATTAGATTTGCTTTCTTAACTTTCAAAAAACTTAATTTAGAACCTACAATTACCTACACTTTATTGCTTTTAACATGTGTTTCTTCGGGTTTTTTATCGTTTTTGCCTTCCTTATATCCTGAAGCAATTGTTTTTGTAACATTTTGGGGATTCATTTATTACCTTAATTCAGAAAAAAAACTTTCCAACTTTAAACGCCTTTTTGCTCTTTTTATCCTTTTGGTTTTTACTCGATATGTTTATGCTGTTTTAGGATTGATGGTATTACTTTACTACTATTCTTATTTTCAACAGGATAGAAAAAACTTTGGAAAAATAGTTCTTTACTCAATAATCTTAACAACTCCGCTACTCTTTTGGTTCAAATATGTTTACAATATCGAATCTCAAAACTTAAGCGAAATAAGCTATTTTAGTCGTTATAAAATGGACGAAAATCCACTATGGTATAACATTAAATGTGGTTTAGGAATAGAACAACACTTTCAAGTAAACAGAATTAATGGTATTCCTGCCTTTATTTCACTATTTGTACCAGTAACGGGAATTAGAAATTTTGCTATTAGTTTAGTTCTTTTATTAGCTGTAATTTTTGGTCTTTATAAGAATTGGAAGAATCCAATAATTAAACAGTTAAGTATTGCTTTTGGGTTAGTATTTTTAGGTTTTGTATTAGCCGGAACAGGATTTAGTCGTTATTGGTTAGTACTACTACCTATTATCTATTTAAGTTTTTATTATATTTATACTTTATTTATAAAAAACGGAAACTACTTTATTTATGCTAGTTACTTATTTTTTATTGTTTTGTTGCTTAACGAATTTAGAATAACCTTATTGTTGATAAAAAAAATAATCTAAGATGTTAGAAAAACTTGTTATTTACATGCCTGCTTTAAATGAAGAAGCAACAATTTATAAGGTCATTCAATCCATACCAAAAAGCTTTGAAGGTTTTAACTTAACCGAAGTTTTGGTCATTAATGATGGAAGTTCAGATAACACCGTTGAGGAAGCAAAAAAGGCTGGAGCAACTGTATTGAGTCACAATAAAAATAAAGGAGTTGGAGAAGCATTTCAAACAGCACTTAATTACGCCTTAAAAACAAAAGCAGATGTGTTAGTAAGTATAGATGCTGATGGACAGTTTGATGTAAATCAAATTGCTGAATTAATCAATCCAATCGTTCTTCAACAAGCTGATTTTTGTTTAGGCATTAGATTTTCTGGCGGAAAACCTGATAATATGCCAGGAATAAAATTTTGGGGAAATAAACAAGTAAATAAAATTGTAAGTTTTGTTAGTAAAACTAAAATTTACGATGCTTCTTGTGGTTTTAGAGCCTATTCTAAAGATACTTTATTAAGTTTAAATCTACATGGAAGTTTTACGTACACGCATGAAACAATTCTAGATTTATTAGATAAAGGCTTCAAGGTAGCCCAAATTCCAATTACCGTTTTATATTTTGAAGACAGAGTTTCCAGAGTAGCTAACAATCTTTTTAAATATGCTTACAAAACTTCGTCAATAATTTTTAAGTCATTAAAAGATTATCGCCCGCTACAGTTTTTCCTAGGAATTGCAACCGTTATTTTTCTAATTGCTATGTTTTTTGGCGGATGGGCTTTATTACATTGGATTATCTACAATACCATAACACCTTACAAAAGTTTTGGTATTATAGGATTATCTCTTTTAGGCATGAGCGTTATTATCACAATCTTTGCTTTCATGGCTGATATGTTAGGACGAATAAGAAAAAACCAAGAAAAAATATTATATTTCTTAAAACAAACGCATTTTGAAGATCCTAAAAAATAAAGAATTACAATCTCAAGTTTTAAAATACATTATCATTAGTCTTTTTGGTTATGGTTTTGTGTTTGTATCACTTTATATTTTTGTTGATATTCTAAAATTTAATAAATCAATCGCATTTATGATTGTTTATGGAATTTCTTACTTAATGCTATATACGCTTCAATTAAGGGTGCTTTTTAAAACCACTCATAGCAACAGTAAACTAATTAAGTTTTGCTTAAGCTTAGTTTTCTTTTACGTATTAGCTAATATTTTATATAATACTTTTAATTATTTTGAAATAAATTATTTGATAAGTACATTTATAACTATTTTGATTTTAACACCTTTACGATTTATTATTTCAAAATTCTACGTTTACAAATAATGCAAAAATTTTTATACAAAATAGATTATGTTTTACAACGATTTTTAACTTCGTTGCTATTTACTTTTCCAATAATTAAATTAGTAAAAAAAGCTTACTTTTTTGTTCGTTTTAAAACAACTTACATTGAAGCTACAAATAATGTCGTTATTACCAATTTTGACAAACCAAATCAAAATTCAGGAATAACTTTTTTAGGAAAATGTGTGCTTTCTAGAAACATTGAAGTAGATATTTGTGGAGGTATTATTATGGGAAAAAATGTCACTATTTCTGACCATGTTACGATACAAACCCACAAACACGAATATGATGGTTTTAGTTTGTATGAAAATAAAACATCATCATCATCTTTAGAAATTGGAGATGAAGTTTGGGTTTGCAATAATGTAATTATTACAAATAGTGTAAATAAAATTGGTAAAGGAGCTGTAATTGCTTCGGGCTCAATTGTAACTAAAGATGTTGAAGATTACAGCATTGTTGCAGGAGTTCCAGCGAAGCATTTAAAGTATAGAAATAAAATAAATTATGGAAAAGCATAGTGCTACTTGGAATAAAATTTCTCTTTCTTTCTTTAAAAAAGGTTTTAAATTTATTTTACTTCACCTTTCAATGCAATTTTTTGTTCCGCCTTCATTGCGAACTAAATTGCTAAAATTATATGGTATTCAATTTAAAAATCGCAAGACTGTTTTTATTGGAACCAATGTATTATTCGACAATTTAAAAAACGTTTCTACATCAATTGGAGACAATGTTTTAATTACTTCTGGTGCAAAAATTTTAAATCATTTTCCAATTATTACCCCAGAAGGCGTTTCTGAGTTTAGCATGGGCAATGTAATTATAGAAGACAATGTTTTTATAGGCATGAATGCGCTAATTATTAAACCCGTAACAATTGGAAAGGGTGCTGTAATTGGTGCTGGTGCTGTAGTAACTAAAGACGTATTGCCAGGAACTATTGTTGGAGGAAATCCTGCTACAGTGATTGGGTACACAAAAGATTTTAGCAAAATTTAGAGCAACTTCTTAATTTCATCTTCAAACTTATCTGTTGTGAATTGGCGAGACCAATTTTGTCCTCCAGAAGCCGTTTTTTGATATAATAATTCATCATCTAACAAACTTGTCACTTGAATAACATCTTTTTCTAATTGTTCTTCTAGTTGAATACCTCTTTCTCCGTAGCCCAACATATAAGGCACACAAGAAACTTTTGAAACAATAGGCACGCAACCCCAAAACATAGCTTCGGCAACTACTTTTGGCCAACCTTCACTTTTAGAAGGTAAAATTAAAAAATGACTGTTTTGATAGGCTTTTAAGACCGTTTCCTTTGACTGATTCCCTTTTAAAGAAACGATGCTTTCTAGTTTATTTTCGGAAATATGTTGTTCTAAATTGTCTCTTAGAATTCCCTCTCCATACAAATTCAGTCGAACATTTTTCCCTTGTTGATGTAATTTTTCAACCAACTGAATAGCATATAAAGGCTGTTTACCTTTAGACAATGTTCCAACAAATAAAAAATCAATACATGCCTCTAATGTTTTTGGTTCTATTACTTTTTTATCCAATTCGGAGTAAGTTGCGGTAAAAAAAGGTTTGATATTTTTTGTTTGGTTGTTCCAATCGCCATACACCAATACCTGCATGTTTTTGGTTAAAAAAGTATTGGATAAAATCCAACGCTGTAATTTATAAGTAAAAGGTTGTTTGGCATTTGGATCCCAGTTACCAGCATATTTAGCTGTTTTAGGCTTCTTTGGAAATAAAATTTGAACTATAGCTCCAATTAAACCCATATTTCCAGGACAACGCAAGTGAATGTGATCAGCTTGAGACATGGCTGAATAAACCGTACTAAAAACTTTTGGGAGTTTAAATAACGCTTTAAAAATATTAGCTACCGAAGTAATATTAAATTCTAAAACCGTACGAAAACGCAAGTTAGAATGATGATATTTTTCGTGAATAGGATTTAATTCTTTATTTACTAAAGGCGCAACCACAATTACCTCATCTACATATTGTAACCAAATATTCATTTCTCGAATATAGGGTGCGTAACCAAAATAGAAATTATCGTTTTTGATGTGTTGAACGTGAGTGATAATTGCAAATTTCATTTTAAAAGATAAAATGTAAATATACAATTATGTTGAAACAATACAAGAAAACAGATTGAAGTTAAGAGAAATTAAAAAATACTCTCAACAAATTCTTTTGTTATAGGCTTGCTTGAAAACAAAACCGACTCATCAACTTTAGCTTTATGAATATACAAATCATCTACCGTGGTAGACAAAATACATATCTTAGTATGATTTTTCAGAGTATCAGATAGCGAATTAAACTTTTCAATAAATTCAAAACCATCTAAAACAGGCATGTAGATATCCAAAAGAATTAAATCGGGTAATTTTGCTGTTACATTTTGAAATTCTTCTAAATATTGAATAGCCGTTATGGAAGAGTTAAACTCCATAATATCTATATTTTCATCAAAATTAGTAACGATTTTTGAGGTGATATAACAATCAAACTCATTATCATCTACTATCATTACTTTTTTAACTTTTGCCTTCATCAATTTATATTTTTATAAATTTTACAAATTCTTCTTGTCTTCTCTTAGCAACTGGTAACGAAACTCCGTGTTCAAACTCACAGTAGAATCCATCTTTTTTAACAATCTTGACAATTTTTTTAATATTAACTACATACGAATGATGAATTCTAAAAAAGTAGTTATTTAAAAGTAAGGAATTATATTCTCCAAGGTTTTTACTAGAAAGAATTTTCTGTTTATTAGACAACACAAATTCTGTATATTTCCCTTCTGCCTTGCAGTACATAATATCTTCAACTTTAATTAATTCAATCTTATCGGAAGACGAAATGGCAATAAAACCATTGTCGCTTGTTTCACTTCCATAACTTTTAATTTGGTTTACTTTTTGATTTTGGAAACTCAATTCCATTTCAATTAGCTTAATTACTTTATAAATACAAACAATAAGATCATTGAAATCGAGTGGTTTTAATTGAAAATCCGTAGCATTATATCGAAAAGCATCATAGGCTTTAGTAATATCATTTGAAATAAAAATAAATTTAGGAATATTGAAATCTAATTGTTTTATCAAATGAAATTCAGATAAATTAATAGGTGTTGCATCTAAAAAAATTAACTCGGGTTTATGTGCTTTAATCAAAGGCATAGCTTCAGACAAGCTATCCGAAAAAGCACAAATTTCAATAATTACTGAATTTTCTTCAGCAAATTTTGAAAGTTGGGCTACAACATCGGAGTTACTATCTATAACGATGGTTTTTAATAATCGCATTTAATGAATTTAGATTTTTAAACTTTATAAAGATAAATTATTTTATTAGAAAAAACTATTATTCTTTAGGAATTGCTACTGTAAATTTTGTTCCTTTTCCTAAAACCGATTTTACAGTGATTGTGCCGCCAAGCTTTTGAATTATTTTTTTCACAGATGCTAATCCAAGACCACTTCCAGCATATTCTGATTTTGTATGCAATCTTTTGAAGGGTTTAAAAATAGATTCGTAATATTCTGCTGCAATTCCAATACCGTTGTCTTCCACTTCAAAATAATGATTAAACAAATCAGAATCATATCCTATTTTTAATTCCAAATCTTTTTCTTGGCTTCTATATTTTAGTGAATTATCTATTAAATTATAAAATATCATGTGCAACGCTAATTTTGAAAAACTCAAAGTAGGCATTTCTTTAATTTTTAAACTTGAATTTGACAAATGATGATGCTCTACTAAATTGTGAAAAATTTGAATAATAAACTCGTTCAAATCGATACTCTCCTTTTCATCAATTTTGCTATCCGATTTTGCATAATCTAATAAATCAACTATTAATTGATTCATTGTATCAATATTAGTATAAATAAAATCGAAGTATTTTTTTTCTTTTTCATCTACTTGACCTTCGCGCTTCATTTCTATAAGTTGTAGAAAAGATTTTACAGCACGCAAAGGAGCTCGTAAATCGTGAGCTGCTGTATGAGCAAACTCTTCCATTTGTTTTGAATAATATTCAACTTCTTCTTGGTATCGTTTTAACTCAAAATTTTGTCTTCTAAGTTCTAACAAATAAACTACTTGTTTAGCAAGTCGTTTTAAAATTTGCTTTTTTTCTTCTGAAATTGTTTTTGGCTCTTCTTGACTAATAACACACAAAGTTCCGAAAGCAATTCCTGCCGAATTTTGCAACGGAACACCAAAATAGGAAACTAAATTTGGATTATTTTCTACTAAAGGATTATTTTGAAATCTATCATCTTTTCTTAAATCTGGCACTTCAAATAGTTCTTCATTTGAAAGTAAGGCGTGAAAACAAACAGAATGTTCTATTGGAGTTCCTTGTAAATCAATACCTACTTTAGATTTGAAAAACTGACGTTTATCATCAATTAAACTCAACAATACAATAGGCATATCACAAATACATGAAGCCAATAGAGTAATATCATCATACATTTCTTCGGGCAAAGTATCTAGAATTTTATAACTTTCTAGAGTCTTTACACGCAAATAATCTTGATGATTTAAAAACTTTTCTTCCATTGTTCTAAAATACAAAAAAAATTAATACCCCGTTACAATAAATTCGCTTCTTCTGTTCATTTGATGTTCCTCTTCTGAACATGTAACACCATCAACACAATGATTAATAGGCTCTTTTTCACCTAAACCTTTGCTTGTAATTCTGTTAACATTAATTCCTTTCGCAACCAACCAATTACGTGTAGCAAAAGCCCTCTTATTAGATAATTCTAAATTATAATCAGCCGAAGCTCTACTATCTGTGTGTGATTTAATTTCTAATTTTAATTCTGGATTTTGCTGTAAAACATGCAAGAGTATAGCAATTTGCTTTTCGGCTTTAGGATTAATTTCCGAATCATCTAAATCAAAATAAATGTTTTGTATGGAGAAAAACTTTGCTAAATCAACACCGTGTTTTAGTTGAATTTCTTTAGGCAACAAAGCAACAGAAGTGTTTTTATTTGAAATTAATTGCGATTTTATATACTCTTCTTTTGTTTCGTAAGCTGTATGCTCAAACTTAAGATACCAACCCGATGCTTTGTAATTATTATTCAAAATAAATTCTCCATTAGCATTTGTAGTGGTTTTATCTACCATTTTTTTAGAATCATCAAATAACGAAACAATAGCATTAGCTATAGGAGTCCCAAAAAGAGCATCTTCTAAATTGCCCGTAAAAAATTGCTCTTCTTTAGAATAAATAGTTGCATTTTCGATAAATTTATAAATATCGTCACTTCCTTTTCCTTCTGGTCGATTAGAAGAAAAGTAACCCACTTGTGTTTCTAAATTTACAACATAAGCAAAATCATCATAAGCCGTATTAATAGGGCTACCTAGATTTACAGGTTTTGAAAAACTATTGTCTTTATTCATTTTGGAAACAAAAATATCCAATCCACCCAAACCTAAATGACCATCAGAAGCAAAAAACAATTCATCATCAGAAGACAAAAAAGGAAATGTTTCACGCCCTTCAGTATTGATAGTGGCGCCTAAATTTTCTGGAGTACCAAATTTTCCATCTGCTAAAACTGCCACACGATACAAATCAGATTGTCCTAATGTTCCAGGCATATTAGAAGAAAAGTAAAGCGTCTTCTCATCGGCACTTAAAGCAGGATGCGCACAATTATAATTATCGCTATTAAATGGAAGTTCAACAACATTTGTCCATTGCCCATTTTTGAAGTTAGCGCTGTAAATTTTAAGAGATACTTCATCTTTTGCGTTTTTCTTTTGCTTATTTTTTTTAAAATTATTTCGAGTAAAATAAAGTATTAAACCATCTTTTGTTAAAATAGCGGTAGATTCATTACTATTAAAAATTGTATTTTTAAGAATGGGTTTTGAACTTTCAAATAGTTTTGATTTATTCATTTTACTACTATACAAACCTGAAAAAGGTTGCTTCGTCCAGTTATCAAGTTTAGAATCCTTAGTTTCACGAGTGCTAGTAAAAATGATACTATCTTTTAATTGGAAAACACCATAATCGCTAAACGTAGAATTAATTGCTAAATTTGAAATTGTATAACGTTCGTTATCGTTTTTAATTTGCTCTAAATAATTAGAATTTTCTTCAAATTGTTGCGCTCTAGAATCGGCTTTTTTAAATCTTGAAAATAGCGCATAATAGTAATTTGATTTTTCAATATCTGGAATCGTTTTTAGCGTTTGAGAATAACGATAATAATATTCAAAATCAATCACTTCTGAAGATTTTATTAATTTTTCATACCATTTATTTGCTTCGGTATAATTCGCATTGAAGTAATAGGAATCACCAATTTTTTTATAAATATCGGGCGAACCATAACCATTTTTATCTACTTCAATGTAAATAGAAATAGCATTCATGTAACCTAATTTTTCATAGGCTGCATTTGCCTCTTTTATTTTCTTTTCTTGTGAAAATCCAATAAAAAAAAGCATTAAAACTAAGACAGTAACGATGCTTTTCATAATATCTTTTTTTTAGAAGAACCTTGGAGAAAACACTTTAGCTTCTGCTTTAAACACTTCAAAGCGTAAGAAGAATTCGTGCGATCCTGAATTATAATTAGCCAATTTAGAAGCTTCAGCATCATAAGAATATCCTACAAAAATAGCATCCGAAACTTGAAAACCTACTAAAGCACTTACAGCGCCATTAATTCGGTAAGCGCCACCAGCTGTTAATTTGTCGAAGAATAAAAAGTTAGCTGTTAAATCAACCTGTAAAGGAGCACCAGAAACAAATTTCGATAGGAAAGCCGGCTTAAATTTTACTGTATCACTAAAATCAAAAACATAGCCTCCCACAAAATAGTAGTGCATACTTTCTTTAGCACTAGAAGATCTTGTATTATCATCATAATGCTTCGTTTCAAGAAAGTTAGGCACTGACAATCCTAGATAATATTGATCAGAATACCAATAAAATCCAGCTCCAAAATTGGGCGAAAATCGATTATCTACATTATTTTGCAAATCAGGATCTGTTGGATCGTAGATGCTCAACTTCGTATAATCTACATTCAACAAATTTGCAGTGGCTTTAAATCCGAAAGATAATCTAGATAAATTTTCAAAAGTAATACGATAAGAAAAATCAGCAGAAATAGTATGTTCAATAGATGGTCCTATTTCATCGTTGATAATAGACAAACCCCAACCTAAATTAGAATTTTTCATTGGAGAATGTATCGAAGCTGCAGCCGTAACTGGAGCTCCATCTAATCCAACCCATTGCGATCGGTAAAGTGCTAGAACACTCAAAGCATCACGAGTTCCTGCATAAGCCGGATTGATGACAGTAGTGTTGTACATGTAATTTGTAAACTGAGGATCCTGTTGCGAAAACACAGACTCCGTAGTAAATAGTAACAACATTAGAGTTGCTACTAAAAATTGAATTAACTTTCTCATTTTGTATTTCGGGGGGATTTAATGATGAGAATTTTAGAATATTTGGGTAAAGTTGATACTTACTACCAGAAAGGAGTTATATAAACTCCTTTCAGAGTAATAAGCTTCCCCAAAATATCCATAAAATGAATGCCTAATTGGATGCTATATATAAGTATCCTGTTTTTTGTACGTTTTTTAAATCGTTTATATTGTTAATAATGTAATCGTATGAAATCACATAAAAATAAGTTCCTTGAGGTAATGCTCCATTTGATACGTTAAGTGAACTATCTGAAGCTCCTTTGAAAACATTTGTAACATTATCGTAGCTAGAAGTTTCATAAACTTTAGCACCATAGCGGTTAAAAATTTCAACTTTGTTGTTAGGGTAACATTCAATTCCTTCTAAATAAAGGAAATCGTTTTTACCATCGCCATTTGGAGTTAAAGCGTTGTAAATTTTTACACCACAATTTAACACCACTTCTTGATTCAAATAAGCTACATTTCCACAAGCATCCATTGCTGTCCATTTTCTAAAAATTTTAGATTGACTTGAACAATCACCTGCTTCTTGAGTTTCTTCGTAAGTAATAGAAACCGTATTTGAATTATCTACAGCAACAACTTCTGGAATACTTGGCACACTTTCACAATCTGAATAAACTAAAGCTTCTAAAGAAGTTGTAAACTCTGGAATTGTTGTATCTTGAATATACACATGCTGAGTTAACTCTGCAACATTTCCACAAGAATCAGTAGCTAACCAATATCTAATAATTTCTGAATTAGAGCTACAAGTTCCTAAAATTACTTCTTCCTCGTAAGTTATTGCAACCATTGAAGTACAATTATCGGTAGCTTCTATTGTATAAGTTGGCAATGAATCTATTGAAGATAAAGTTAAACTACTTGGAATTTGAGTAAGAATTGTAGGGTTCTCATTATCTTGAATAAAGAACGTTTGATTACATGAAAAACTATTTAAAACAGCTTGACTGTTACGATTTTGAGGATCATAAAAAGTAATAGTATACGTTCTTACAACAACACCTCCGCAACCTGTATCTCCAGTATTTGAAGCCGTAATAACAACATTACTACACTCTTCTCCAATAATTTCACCTGGATGAATCCCTAATTGTTCAAACGCTGCAATGGTTAATTGTGTGGCAGAAGGAATTTCTGAAGCACAAGAAACAATTTCATCTAGAAAAACAGGACAAACAACATCTACAACACAATTATAACTTAATTGAATTTCAGAAACATTAGACCAATTTCCTTGAAAATCTTGAACTCTGTAAGATTGAATTGAAGGCGTTCCTGTAAAAGTTGCTTCTGGTGTAAAAGAAACTTCTCCATTAACTGTACTTAAATTCCAAATACCTTCTCCTGAAACCTGCATAATGATTGATGCTCCATTAAGATTAACTGTTGTGTTAGGTGTTGTTGGATTTGCAAATTCAATAGTAGTTGGATTTACAGCATCTCCAATTGTATCATTTTGGATTAAATTCATCGTAACTGCCTGGCCTATTACATAATTTGACAAATCAGATTGTGTAACTGGTAACAAATCGAAACTTATTGTAGCTTCATTGCTTATATTTTCATTAAAATCTCTAATAAAATAAGTTACACTCGTAGGATTTCCAAAAAAAGTTGTCTGAGGCACAAAACGAATCAATCCTGAAACTATATCGATACTCCATCTTCCTTCATTTGGCATATCAAATGCTATCAAATTATTCTCTAAACAATACTCTTTATTTTGAGCATTAGTAGGTTCTAAAAATCGAATTCTTGTTGGGTTAACAGCTGCTCCTACATTATCATTTTGATAAGCGTTAATAGTAATTTGTGAATTAGGAGCATAAACCAAAACATCATCACTAGCTACTGGACAAGTTGGAGCCACAATTTCGACTGCTATTTGTTGTTGATTAGCACATTGCGTAGTTAAATCGGTACAAACAAATTGGTAATTTCCAACGCCTAAATTTTCAATTAAAAATGTTGATGTAGTACCTTGATATTGTGTTCCTGATACAATTTCTTGAATTTTCCATTGACTAGGCAAATTAGACATTAAAACTGAAGCTAATGTTCCATTACAGCCTACACTACTTGCAATTGAAACAGTAGGATTTGGAGCATTGTACACATAAAAAGATTGAGCAAACTCGCGTCCGCAAGCATCCATAGTTTTAGCTAAATAAGTACTTCCAGCTTGTAGTCCACTAAAAACAGAAGAACTTTGATAATTAAAGATTTGTTGGTTACCACTAGCATCATACAAAGCATAAGTATAAGGAGCTCTTCCACCTGTTGCCACCATATTTACTGTAGTTTCACAAGCTACTATCGATTCAAAAGTAAAAGTTTGTATTGTTGTATTGAAAGTATACTCGTATAAAAATCCATCCGTTAATCTTGGCAATCCGTTTACACCACCAAATTGAACAGGTTGCACTTTATTATTTAAACCTGTAACTCCTCCAAAACGTATAACGTAAGTTTGATTGATTGGTACTTGAAAATTAATTGTTCCTCCGCCTACACTTGAAAAAAAGAAAGGAGCACTAGAATTAATATCACCAGAATTAAGAATGGTACCATCCGATTTATAAACAGCTACAAAAGTTCCTTGAATTCCTACTGGAACTTTCATTGACACTAAAACAGTAGATTGAACCTCACCACAATTTCCTAATTCATAGGACATTTCTGTGCTTCGTGTGCAATTAGCTTCAAAATCAAATGTTTTTGTTTTACCACATGCATCTGTTACAGTAAAGTTATAATTGCCCGGAGGAAAAGATTTAGCTCCACCATTTGCTAATAAACTTGTAGCAAACGGATTATTTAACTGCATTGAAAAAGGATATTGAATTTGATTTGAATTAATTGTAACTCCAGAATCAAACTGTGTATTGTAATTTGATGGTCCTGAATTAACTGTAATTGTTAAAGGTCCAGTAGCCATACTTGAAACTGGCATTTCATTAAAATTTAAGAAACAAACATCATCAAAGAAAACAGAACCATCACGCGCAGATGTAGTACAAGAAATTTCTGGTTGAAAAGGAGCAATATCTTGTCTGATTTCTTTTTGAGTAGTAAAACCACATGCATCTGTAAGTGTAATTTTATAACTCACTCCATATCTTAATCCTAAACCAATTGCCATTGAGGCTCCTTGAGACACACTATTGTAATGAGACATATCAAAATGATGACCTACTATTGTGTTTCCAAAAATATTTACAACAGGTTGTCCTGGATTATTTACATCTTCAACCTCAACATAAACAGGATTTACCAAATTGTTTCTAAACATCTTTACATCATAACCTACAGCACATGGATTTGAAGGATCTGGAAAAGTTTGAATTCTTGGAGTATCAAAGAAAAACTCTTGAACAGTTGGCAAACTTAAACTTCCTCCTCTTACAGAACCACAATCATTATAAGCAGAGTAATTAATGTTAGTATTGTTAAAAAATGAAATTGGCAATTCAAAATCTGTTAGAAAATTTCTAATATTTGAAACTGCTGACTGCGGGATTGTATTTACTACTGAAATACTTTGTCCTAATGTATTTGTAAAATTATAAGTAACACTTCCACTAGTTGTACCAGAAGTAGTTTTTATTCTAAATTTTAAAACATCACCACAAGCCGAAGAATTAACTCCTGTTTTTCTATCTACATGTACAATTGAAGTTGATACAATTGTAGCATTATTTAAACCATTAGGCACAACAATAGTTTTATCAGAACTATTTCCTCCACAAGAATCAATAATATCTACTATATATGTTCCTGCTGCTAAACCTGTAATGGTGTAAGTACTTGAATTAAGAGAAACTGGAAAATTTCTTGCTCCTCCAGGACCGCTTAAAATTCGTACTTGATAGGCTTGGTTTGTAAAATCATTCGCACCTTCGGTACTTGAAATATTAGATAGTCTAATTTCGCCATCTGTGCCGTTTAAACATCTTGGCGACCATAAAGTATAAGTAAAATTATCCGCAGGTCTTACAGATCCATTAGTGCATTGTGAATAAATTGCGGGTGAAAAAAACACCAAGAAAAAGAAAAGGAAGCCTTTTACAATTTCAAACCATTTTATGTAAAGTTTTGTGTTCATAATTCTTTATTTTAGGGAATAATCATCTTTTGAACTGACACAAATTTGTGGCAATCTTTACTCATACCCTAAGCAGAAGTAATAAGTGTAATACATTTATTAATAAGTGTAATTTTAACAGAACATCTTTAAAAAACCTGTTAAACAATCAGTTACAAACATTAATAACTATAAACAGAATTATGAAAACAGTTTTTTTTTGTAAAACTTTTTTGTAATTTTACAAAACTCAAATCCTACTTCTTAAGCCTTACTTAATTCATTTTATTCTACTTCACCCCCTAAATGATATGTTAGAAAAATTTAATTATAGTATAGAAATAATCGATCAAACAGAAACAGTTGCAAAAACTGGAAGTTGGGAATTAGACCTTATTTCAAATGAACTCTTTTGGTCTAATGGTGTTTTTAGAATTTTAGAAATTGAGCCTATTAATACGAAGGTTGATTTTAGTATGGGATTAGGTGTCATTCATCCTGATGACAGAGAAATTGCATTACTTAAAATGACAGAAGCCATTGAAAAAGGCATTGAATATCGCATCAAAAAAAGATTCTTAACTGCTAATAATAAAATCAAACATATTATTTCTTCGGGAAAAGTAATTAAAGATGAAAATAACAATCCTATAAAAATAGTAGGAATCTTTCAAGACATTACCGAGTTTGTTGAAACCAATGAAAAAATGGAACTCTTAAATAAGATTACAAAAGATGTTATTTTTGATTGGGACATACAAAACGATGTTTTTAATTGGGGCGAAAGTTTTACTCGATTATTTGGACATAAACTTGATGGCAATCCATTTCAACTCGAAGATTGGGATAAATTAATGCACCCTATTGATACTGAAAGACACAGAGAAGAATGGAATGCTTTTTTTAATAACCCAAATGCAAGTCAATGGAGCAAAGAATTTCGCTTTAAAAAAAGTGATAATTCTTATGCCTACGTGGAGGAAAACGCTATTGTAATTAGAGATGGAAATGGGAATCCAATTAAAATGATTGGTTTATTAAGAGATATTACAACAAAAAAAGTAGTCGAAATTCAAAAAAAAATACAAAATCAAATTTCATTAATTTGTAAACAACCTAAGAATACAGATGAAATTTTAGAAGATATTTTAGACTATTTAACAAAATACGATAATTTTCTATCAAGTGAAATTTGGCTTCTAAATTCCTGCAAGACAGCTATTCGGTTAAAAAAATGGAGTTCAAAAAACAATCAGTTTAAAAAGTTTCATTCCGAAACAAAAGATATTAATAGTTTTGAAAAAGGCAAAGGCTTACCAGGAATTGTATGGAAAACAGAAAAACATCTATTATGGCAAGAAGATGAAATTACCGAAAAATTTCTTAGAGAAGCAAGCGTAAAAGAAATAGGAGTTAAATCTATTTTAGCAATTCCTATTTTTAACAATAATGATTTCATAGGTTCTATATTATTCTACTCTAAAAACGACTTAACACTACATGAGATTAAAACAGAACCTTATCTTTCTTTAAGTAACTTCTTAGGAGATGAACTAAGAAGGAAAACACAAGAAGACATGCACCGATTAATGTTTGAAAGTGCTCCAGACATTATTGCAACCGTAAACTCTAATGGTTTTTTTACAAATGTAAACCCTTCATTTTGTGAGTTACTAGGTTTTACAGAAAAAGAACTTACTTCTAATCATTTTACCTTCTTTTTACATCCAGAAGATTTAAAGTCGACCGAATTAGAATACGAAGAAACAATTTCAGGAAGCAGAAAAGCAAATAATTTTACCAATAGATACCGAACTAAGAACGGCGATTATAAATGGATTGCATGGAGTTCTTCGGATGTTTTTGGAGAAGAGAACACTTCATTTGCCTACGGTAGAAACATTTCTGAAATAACAGAACTACAACATTTATTCCAAGAAACAGCAAAATTGGCCGAAATAGGTAGTTGGGAATACGATAAAAACAAAAAAGCAAAACCTTTCTTTCTTTCTCAAGTAGTTAAAGATATTCTTGAACTAAAAACACACAAAAATATTAGTTTTAAATCACTTCTAGCATTAGTATACGAGGAAGATCAAAGTAATACGGGTGACATATTCTTAAATCTTATTGAAAATGGTAAACATTTCGACTCAGAATTTAGAATTAAAACCAACTCAGGCAACTTAAAATGGGTAAGATGCATTGGAAAATCTGAAACAAATACGTTTAATAAAAAAACAAAGGTTTACGGAAGTATTCAAAACATTACCAAGCAAAAAAACAACGAATTAGAATTAGCGAAAAAAAATTTCTATTTGTCATCCATTGCAAATGTAATTTCCGAATTAATGCATTCTGAAGATTGGTTTCAATCGCTACACAAAGTATTTGAAGTAACTGGAAACACCATTGATGTTGATAGAATTTACTATTTTGAAATAGACGAAACTAGTGAAAACGAACAAAAAACCTGTAGTCAAAAAATTGAATGGACAAAAGATGGTATTACTCCTCAAATAAACAATCCCGACTTACAAAATGTTCCCATTGAAGCATTTACTACTTTTTTTGATCCTTTGCTAAAAGGAAAACATATTTCAGGAATAACATCTAAGTTTCCAGAAGGAAATTTAAAGGAAAATCTTGAAAGTCAATCGATAAAATCTTTTCTAGTTCTTCCTTTATTCATAAACAATATTTTTTACGGATTTGTTGGTTTTGATGATTGTATTAATGAAAGAAGATGGTCGAATAGCGAAATAACTTTTTTAAACAATATAGTTTACAACCTATCAACTACCATTCAAAGAAAAAAAGCAAATTATGAATTAGAAAAATCTCTTGAAGAAAAAAATAACATTTTAGAAAGTATCGACGATGCCTTTATTTCTTTAGATCAAAATTGGATTGTAAAATATTGGAATAAAAAATCGGAGAGCATTGTAAATTTGAGTCGAGACCAAATTATAGGAAAAAATTTCTGGGACGTTTTTCCTCAACTTTTAGGAACAATTTATGAAAAAAATTACAAAGAAGCCTTTGAGCATCAAAAATCAATTAACTTTCAAGACTATTTTGAAGAATTAAAAATTTGGTTAGACATTACGATATATCCATCTAAAAATGGTTTATCTGTATACTATAAAGATATAACAAATACAAAAAAATATGAAGATGCTTTAAAAGCTTCAAACGATCGTTTTGAAAAATCTACTGCTGCCACAAATGAAGCTATTTGGGACTGGGATGTAGAAAAAAACACCATGTATAGAGGTGAGGGTTTCTATAAATCATTTGGTTATAAAGTTCCAAGTTTTATAAACAATACTGATATTTTAAATCTAATAAAATCTAGAGTAAGACCAGACCAAGCCGATGCTGTAATAAATTCATTAGTTGATGCAATTAATAATCCCGAAAAAGAAAATTGGCGCCAGGAATATTGGTATAAAAAAGCAAATGATGAATATGCCTTTATCATAAACAACGGAGTTATTATAAGAAATGAAGAAGGAAAAGCGATACGAATTGTAGGAGCTCTACAAGATATTACACATTTAAAAGAACAAGAAGATTCGTTACGAATTTTAAATAAAAAACTAGAAAAACAAACAAAAGCACTACTAAATTCTAATCAAGAACTAGAACAATTTGCTTATGTAGCTTCTCATGATTTACAAGAACCTTTAAGAATGGTTACCAGTTTTCTTACACATTTAGAAAAAAAATACGATAATGTTCTTGATGACAAAGGAAAGCAGTATATTTACTTTGCCGTTGATGGAGCTAATAGAATGAGAAATATTATTCTAGACATCCTAGAATACTCAAGAGTAGGAAAAGTAAAAGAAGAAAGCGACAAAATCGACCTAAATAAACTTATTGATGAAGTTTGCAAAATAAACAATCAAACAATAAACGAAACGCAAGCTAAGATTATTTATGATAAATTACCAATCATAAATTCTTACAAAACGCCTTTAACACAAATATTGCACAACTTAATAGGAAACGCCCTAAAATACCAACATCCTAATAAAAGTGCTATCGTAAAAATTAAAGTAGTAGAAAATGATAAAAATTGGCATTTTAAAATTAAAGACAACGGCATTGGTATAGATAAAGAATTTCATGATAAAATATTTGTAATTTTTCAAAGATTACACACAAAACAAGAATATAGCGGCTCTGGTATGGGATTAGCTATTGTAAAAAAAATTATTGAAAACCTAAATGGAACCATCTGGGTTGAATCTGAAGTTAACAAAGGATCGACGTTTCATTTTACATTACCTAAAAAATGAACCTACTTAAAAAAGTAAATAGATGTTTAGATTATTGGCCAAACCAACTGGCCATCATATCTTTTTTTATATTACTCATTATTAGTATATTCTTAACTTACAGAATTTACAACAATGAATATGGTAATGAGTTAATAAAAGTAAAAGAAGAATCATTTAAAATAAAAAACCAGCTTGAGAGTACAATTAACTACAGTTCTAATGTGGTTAAAGTAATTAGTTTTATTGCCGAAAAAAATTTAGAAGAACAAGAATTTGAACCCGTAGCAAAAAATTTAGTAGAAAAAAACAAATATGTTGATGGAATTCAATTAGTTAAAGAATTTAAAATAATAAAAACCTACCCTTTAATTGGCAATGAAAATACCATAGGCTACAACCTTACAGATGACAAACTTCATAAAAAAGCAGCTAAAGAAGCTATAACAAAAAATAAAATCTTTTTTGAAGGACCTTTTCAATTAGTACAAGGAGGAATGGGCATTGTAGGTAGAGAACCTATTTATAAAAATGGAAAATTTTGGGGATTTTCCGCAGTTATTATTAAAACAGACACTTTTTTAAAATCCATTCACTTAGACGACTTTGGAAGCACTTCAAACTTTGAATATCAAATTGTACAAAAAGAAGGTGATTTAAGCGGTCCTAAGTTTTTTAAAAACAATGCCGATTTTAGCCAAGGAATTATACATAAATCTTTCATACCCGCAGGAGATTGGTATTTGTATGTAAAATTAAAAGAACCTAAGTATTTAAACAGATCCATCGAGTTTCTAATTTACGGAATTGTTTTAAGTATAATAATTGCATTGTATCTAAGAAAACTAGCCGAAGAACCGCTAAAACTAGAAACCTTAGTAGATAAAAAAACCGCTGATTTAGAAAAATTAAATTTGGAATTAGAAAACAGAGCAAAAGAACTTACTAAAGTTAACAAAGAGTTAGAATATTTTGCTTACATCATTTCGCATGACTTACAAGAACCTCTGAGAATGATTACTAGTTTTTTAACCCAACTAGAGAAGAAATACAATGATGTAATTGACGACAAAGGAAAAAGATACATTTTCTTTGCTGTTGATGGTGCTAAAAGAATGAAGAATATTATTCTAGATATTTTAGAGTTCTCTAGAGTTGGAAAATACAATGATAAAAAAGAATTCATCAACTTAAATGACATTATTCATGAAATTGAATCTTTTTACAAATTAGAATTCCCACATGGCAAATTAATTTATGAAAACCTTCCCGTTTTAAACTCATATAAATCTCCTTTAATTCAAATATTTCAAAACTTAATTGGTAATGCCTTTAAATACTCTAAAGAAAATGTAGCACCAATAGTATCTGTTAAAGTAATTGAAGAAGATGACAAACAAATAACCTTTGCTGTTGAAGACAACGGAATTGGAATTGAAAATGAATATTTAGAAAAAATATTTGTACTTTTTCAAAGATTACACACAAGAGAAGGCGACAAAGGAAGCGGAATGGGATTAGCAATTGTTAAGAAAATTGTAGAAAATCTTAACGGAACCATTTGGGTAGAATCTGAAGTAAATGTGGGCAGTACTTTTTATTTTACTTTACCTAAAGAAAAAGAATAAATATGAAGTCTGAGCTTAAGATAACACTATTATACATTACAATTGGAATATTGTGGATATTCTTGAGCGACCATTTTGTGCTTTTATTTATTACTAAAAACACCCAAGAACAAATAACTAATTTTCAAAATATTAAAGGATGCTTTTTTGTTATTTCAACCGGTTTACTTTTATTCACGTTACTTAAAAGACATAATTCTGCCATTAGACAAAAAATTGAAGAATTAAAAGAAAAATCAACGGAACTAAAAAAAACCAATAACGAATTAGAAAATTACTTTTTCCTAGCTTCTCATGATCTTCAAGAACCTAATAGAACCATAATTAGTTTTTTAACAAATCTTGAAAAAAAATATAAAAACAGTTTAGATGAGCAAGGACATAAATACATAAAATACGCTATTGACGGTGCTTACTACATGCGTAAAAGTATTTTAAACTTACAAGAGCATACTAAAATTGGTAAAAACCTAAATTTCAAAAACATAGATTTAAATTTAGTTATTAAAAACATAATAAAAGAATATGAAAATGAGTTAACCTTAGACAACATTACCATTTCTAAGCTACCAATTATTAAGACTGATGAAAATTTAATTTATCTAATATTTAAAAATTTGATTGAAAATGCAATTAAATTTAAAAAGAATAATGAAAAGCTACACATAACAATAAAGCACAAAGAACAATCTGATTACTGGGAATTTACTTGCTCAGATAACGGAATTGGAATTGACAAAGAGTATCATGAAAAGATTTTTCAATTATTTCAACGATTAAATTCTAGCTCTGAAAACAAAGGAACTGGCGTAGGTTTATCTATTACTAAAAAAGCAATCGAAATTTTAGGAGGAAAAATTCAAATTGATTCTTCTCCAAATAAAGGGAGTTCATTTTATTTTACTTTACCAAAAAACACAATAAAAAACACTAAATACAAATAATTTAAAATCACCATTTTATAAGAAAAAAGAGATAAAAAAAATCACAATTAACTGTTTTTTTGATTATTATTTAGATAAATTAAATTATCTTTATAAAAACAAACAACAAAACTACCCCCCTAGTCATGAAAAAAAATCAAATCTTACTTGTAGAAGATAATGAAGGAGATATTGTATTAACTTCGGAAGCCTTTGAAGAGTGTAGCTGTAAAGCAAATATTCAAGTAGCTAGAAATGGAAAAGAAGCTATCAATATTTTATTTGATCAAAACGATGATACACAGCTACCTGATTTAATTCTTTTAGACATTAATCTCCCTCTATTAAATGGACACGAAGTATTAAAAAAAATAAAGGAGAATGAAAGAACGCGACACATACCAGTTGCAATTTTAACAACATCTTCTGCAATTAGCGATATTAATTTAACCTACGAAAATTATGCTAATTGTTTTATTACAAAACCAGCTGATATTAATGATTTTTTTGAAACTATAAATGCCCTGAGTAATTATTGGTTTAATATTTGTAAACTACCTTCTAAAAAGTAATATGATTGTAGACGAAAAAAAGTATAACATAATAGTCATTGAAGACAATTTAGGCGATTTTTTTCTCTTAGAAGAATATTTAAGCGAAAAAATAAAATTGCCTACAATAAAACATTTCGAAAGATTTAATGATTTTAAAGATTCGAATGAAAGTCTTAATGATTGTGATATAATTTTTTTAGATCTTTCATTACCAGACAAAAGTGGAACTGAATTAGTAGAAGACGTTTTAAAAATATCAAACAATATACCCGTTGTGGTACTAACAGGATATTCTGATTTTTCATTTGCTTTAAAAGCAATAGCACTTGGCGCTTCTGATTATCTTTTAAAAGATGAAATTAACAGCGCTATGTTATATAAAAGCTTAGTTTATAACATTGAACGATTTAAAAACATAATAAAAATAAAAGAATCAGAACAATTATATAACGATTTATTTCAGTTAAGTCCGCAACCTATTTTTGTAATTGATGCCACAACTTTACAAATTTTAGATGTAAACCAAGCCTGTGAAAAATTGTACGAATTTAAAAAAGAAGAATTATTAAATCAATCTATAAAAACTATTTTTAAAGACGAGGAAACTATTTTTGACAACCATCAAACCATAATTACTCAAACCCATCAAAAAAAAAATAAAGAGAAAATCATCTCTGAAGTAAAATATAATAAAATTATCCATAACGATAAAGAAGCCATAATTATAGTAAGTAACGACATCACAAAAAGCATAGAACATCTTAATGAAATTGAAAGTCAAAACACTAAATTAAAAGATATCGCTTGGATTCAATCGCATATAGTTAGAGCACCACTTACAAATATTTTAGGGCTCATCAAATTAATAAACGAAACCGATTCGGTAAATGATGAAGAATTACTTAATCATCTTAACCAATCTGTAAAAGAATTAGAAAACAGTATCAATGAAATAGTAAATAAAACGCATACCATGTAACAAAAAAATCTTTGCCTATGAAAAAACACATTTTCATAATAGATGACGATCCAATTTCGATAATAATTCTTAAAAAGAATCTAGAACTTATTGCTATTTCAGAAGAAATTGTAACATTTAGCAATGGTAAAGATGCTTTTAATCATTTAGAAAAAGAATATCTAAAAAATGAACAATATGTTATATTTCTAGACATCAATATGCCCGAAATGAATGGCTGGGAATTTCTAAACAAAGTGGAACATTTGATTACATCACAAAACACATCTATTTATTTACTTACTTCATCAATAAACAAAGCAGATATGGAAAAAGCTAAGCAGTTTTTATTAATAGAAAAATACCTATCTAAACCCATTTGTAAAGAAGTTTTAATAGAAATTAAAGAAAAAAACAAACTATAAATACAAAGAGAAACACCCCTAAATCTCACCAAAACTCACCTACAATTCTTTCCGGACAATATTAAATAAAATTCAAAACTAACAATTGATAATCAGTATATTATTTGTTAATTTAAGAATTCAAAATTTACAGTTCAATATAAAAGCAATTAAATGATGAGTAAGGACCATTTAAATTCTAATCTTTTTAATCTAAATCCACTACCCTCGTGGATATACAACTATCAAACATTTCAAATTCTAGATGTAAATATTGCTGCTATTGAACACTATGGCTATTCAAAAGAAGAATTTCTGAAGCTAACCATAAAGGATATTAGACCTCCGCATGAAATAGAAAAACTTATTAAAGCTCATGCAACAATTAAAGACCAAAATGGAAATATCTACTTTGGCGTTTTTACCCATCAAAAAAAGAACGGTAAACTAATTCAAATGGAAATCAATGGCCATAAAATAGATTTCAACAACCAAAAATGTATACTAGTTGTTTGCCAAGACATTTCCAAGAGGATTGAACAGGAAGAAATAATTCTTCAAAGTGAGCAACGTTTTAAAGCGCTGGTTCAAGAAGGAGGCGACATGATAAGCATAATTGATACTAATGGGAAATACAGCTATACTAGCCCAACAACAACCTCTATTTTAGGAATAACTCCTGAAGAGTTTCAAGGAAATACAATTTTTGATTTCATTCACCCAGAAGATATCGAAAAAGCTTCAAACTACATGCAGAGAATCGTTAAGGAAAAAAAAGTAATCGTAGAACCTTTCAGACTCAAAGACGGCAATAAAGAATGGCGATGGATTGAAACTGTATTAACAAATATGACAGATAATCCTGCAATTAAAGGAATTGTAGCAAACTCTAGAGATATAACAAAACAAAAGGAAGAAGAACAACAATTAAGACTACTTAGTAGCGTAGTAACCAATACTAAAGATTCAGTTGTAATTACCGAAGTAGAACTCATCGACTATTCAGGACCCAAAATCATATACGTTAACGAAGCTTTTACTAAAATGACAGGTTATAAAGCTTCCGAAATAATTGGCAAAACAACTAAAATCCTTCACGGACCCAATACAGATCATGAAGAACTTAAAAAACTTAACAATGCAATTGAAAAATGGGAATCATGCGAAATCACTATAGCAAACTACAAAAAAAATGGTGAGGAATTTTGGAATAATTTTAAAGTATCTCCTGTAGCAGATGAAAAAGGAACCTATACCCATTGGATTGCGATTCAAAGAGATGTTACAGACCAAAAACAAAAAGAACTTGAAAAAGAATTATTAGGAAAAATAAGTTTAAATTTCTCTTCTGAAAAAGACCTTTTATCATCTTCTAAATTACTATGCCAAACTATTTCAGATTATGGTCGATTTGACCTTGTTGAGTTGTGGATGCCAAATATTGAAAATACAAAGTTGCAATTAATTACAAATAAAGTAGCTTCTACAAATGCTTATACTTTTTTAGAATTAACAAAAGAGGTACGAAATTTTAAACCAAACGAAGGGCTACCTGGAGCTGTTTGGAGCAAAAAGAAAACCTTACTTTGGGAAGACATCAACAAGAATGATGATTTTATTCGAAAAGTAGCCGCTGAAAAAACAGCTATTAAAAACGCAGCCGCTTTCCCACTTGTTTACAACAATCATATTGTGGGAGTACTGCTAATAGCTTCACAAAAAGAAATAAATCACCTTAAAAAACACATCAAACTATTTGAAAAATTAAAGCAATTCATAGGATCTGAAATCAATCGAAAAAAACTAGAAAACGATTTAGGTTACTTATACAATACCATTCCAGATATCGTATGCCTAACCGATTTTCAAGGTAGATTTTTGAAAATAAATAAAGCGGGTTGTGATTTATTAGGATATACAGAAGATGAACTATTGTATCAACCTTTTAATAATTTTGTACACCCAGATGATAAAGTCATCTCAAAAAATGAATTAGTAGGCATTACACAAGGTCAAATTACTTCAAGCTTCGAAAATAGATACCAAACCAAAAGCGGGAAAATAATATGGTTGAGCTGGACATCTAATGCATCGTCTGAAGAGGGATTAATTTATGCCATTGCAAAAAATATAACCGAAGAAAAAAAAATAAAAGAACTCAACAGACAAACACGAGAACTTGCTAAAGTAGGAGGCTGGGAATATGATTTAATAGAAGATAACCTATTCTGGTCAAGCGAAGTACATCGTTTACACGAAACAGACCCAAAAACATTTATCCCAGATGTAAATACTGCCATAAGCTTTTACAAAGAAGAGCATAAAGATTATGTTACAGAATGCATAACCAAAAGCATAACAGAAGGAACTTATTTAGATTATGAAGCTATTATCATAAATAACAGCAAAAAAGAACGATGGATAAGAGTAATTGGAAATCCAGAATATGAAAATGGTAAATGTGTAAAATTTGTAGGGAGTTTTCAAGACATAACCGACCGTAAAGAAACAGAAGAACGATTAAAAAACTTATCCGACAATATTCCAGGTGTCGTTTATCAATACATACTTCATCCTGATGGTAGCGATGAAATTAGAAACGTTAGTAAAGGAGCAGAAAAAATTTGGGGATATACTGCAGATGAAATTACAAACAACATTGACTTAGCATGGAATCAAATCAAGGCAGGAGGCGATTTTGATGCAGTAAAACAAAGCATTGTTGATTCAGTAACAAGTAAAACAAACTGGTCTATTAAATTCCGTTCGGTTGCTCCAAATGGAGAAAAACGTATGCTTCAAGGTTATGGAAAACCCGAATTTTCTATAGACGGTACCATTCTTTTTAACTCTATTTTATTAGATATTACTCAAGAAAGCAAAAATGAAGAACTATTAGCACAAGTAACCAAATTAGCCAAAATAGGAAGTTGGGAACTTGACTGTATAAAAAATAAAATGTATTGGTCAAACATCGTGTATGAACTTCATGAAACAGACCCAGCTACGTTTATACCCGATTTAGAGAATGGCATCAATTTCTACAGAGAAGATTTTAGACAAATGGTGGCAGAAAAAACAGCAATAAGTTTAGAAACAGGAATACCTTTTGATTTCGAAGCCGTTCTTTTAACTGCCAAAAATAAAGAACGTTGGGTAAGATGCATAGGAAATGCTGAAATGGTAAATGGAAAATGCATTCGCCTATACGGAAGTTTCCAAGACATTCATGACCAAAAAATAGTAGAACTACAAAAAAACAGCCTACAAAACACCCTAGAAAATAGCTTAAATGAAATTTATATATTCGATGCTGATACCTTCAAATTTATCTATGTCAATAAAGGCGCAATAAATAATATTGGTTATGCTGCAGATGAAATAAAAAAACTAACACCATTAGACATTAAGCCCGACTATACACTAGATTCTTTTAAAGAACTGACTAAACCGCTAATAAATAAAGAAAAAGAAAAACTAATCTTTTTTACAAACCATAAAAGAAAAAACGGGACTCTTTACCCCGTAGAAGTGCATTTACAATTGGTTTCAGAAAATAACCAAAGAAGATTTCTAGCCGTAATTCTAGATATAACAGAACGCAAAAAAACAGAAAAAGAAATTAGTGATAGCGAAGAAAAAAGAAAATTAATCATGAGTGGCGCTTTAGATGCCATCATTTGTATCGACACGAAAGAAGCTATTACTTTTTGGAACAAGCAAGCCGAAGAAATTTTTGGTTGGAAGGAAAAAGAAGCATTAGGACAACAACTATCAGAACTAATTGTACCAGAACCTTACAGAAAATACCATAGAGAAGGTATGAAGCACTATCTCAAAACGGGAGAAGGAAAAGCCCTTAACGTACTGTTAGAGTTGAGTGCCATCAAACGAAACGGAGATGAATTTCCAATTGAACTAACAGTAATACCTATTAATCAAGGAGAAGATTTATTTTTCTGTGCCTTCATTAGAGATATTACAGAACGTAAAAAATCAGAAACAAAGATTCTTCAAGCTAATGAACGTTTCGAAATAGTAACACAAGCAACTAATGATGCGATTTGGGATTGGAATATTAAAGAAAAAACGTTTTTTAGATCTCAGAATATTCAAAAGTTTTTTGGTGAAGGCACACCTTCAAATTTAAAAGAAAGTCAATTCTGGAATGATAAATTTCATCCTGAAGATATTCTGAAAACGAAAAAAAGCTTATCAGATGCTATAGAAAACCCTTCAATAAGCAGATGGGAAGCAGAATATAGAGTTTTTAACAAATCTGGTAAAATTGTTTATGTGGTTGATAGAGGCATTATTTTACGAGATAATAAAGGAAAAGCTACTAGAATGATTGGAGCAATGACAAATATTACTGAACAAAAAAATCATGAAGCCCAACTTGTAGCATTAAACGAATCGTTACAGTTATATGCCAAAGAATTAGAACGTTCTAATGAAGAGTTAGAACAATTTGCATTTATAACCTCTCACGATTTACAAGAACCATTACGAATGATTTCTAGCTTTATGGATCAACTAAAACGTAAATATGAAGATAAATTAGATGATAAAGCTTTACAATATATCGAATTTGCCACAAATGGTTCTAGACGAATGAAGCAAATCATCCTAGATCTTTTAGAATATTCTAGAGCTGGAAGACCAACAGATTTAATTGAAACAGTTGATGTAAATGAAATAATTTCTGACTTTAAACTATTAAGAGGAAAAATAATATCTGAAACATCAGCAACCATTTCTCATGAAAAAATACCTAACATTCAAACTTATAAAACAGGTTTAACACAAGTGCTTCATTCTCTTTTAGACAATGCTATTAAATATTCGAAAAAAGATGAAGCACCTAACATCATTATTAATTGTAAAGAAGAAGAAAATAAATGGGTATTCTCTGTAAAAGATAATGGAATAGGAATTGATGCTAAATTCTACAATAAAATTTTCATTATTTTTCAACGTTTACACAATCGTGAAGAATATGAAGGCACAGGAATAGGGCTTTCTATCGTGAAACGTCATTTAGACTTTTTAGGTGGCAAAATTTGGGTAGAATCTCAAGTTGGTATTGGTTCTACATTTTATTTTGAAATACCTAAAACAAACGATAATTAGATTAAACCATTTAAACGAATATTTAGTAAAGAATTGCAAAAAATTAGTTATAATTTAAAAAACGAAGTAATATGGAATCAAAAAAAATAGTACACATTCTCTTAGTTGAAGATAACGAAGGAGATATATTACTCACACAAGATGCTTTTGAAGAAAGTAAAATAAATACAGAAATAAGTGTAGCACGAAATGGTCAAGAAGCGCTGGACTTTCTTTACAATAGAAATGCTTTTTTAGAAGCAAAAAAACCCGACTTAATACTCTTAGATATAAATTTACCTATTTATAACGGTCATGAAGTATTAAAAAAAATCAAACAAGATTCTAACCTAAAGAAAATTCCAGTAATTATGCTAACAACATCTGCTTTTGCAAATGATATCAATCAAGCATACGAAAATAATTGTAATAGCTATGTAAAAAAACCTTTAGATATGCAAGAATTTCTTGAAGCTATATTAAAAATCGAAAATTTTTGGTTAGAGATTTGTACATTACCAAACGAATAATTGAAGAAGCTATTTTAGAGAACTATTTAAAATTGAAGTTCTAAAGTTGTTCCTATTCTAGAAGAAACAAAATCTAAATCTTTAATAAATAACGTATTAAATTGGTTCGTATTTTTAAAATCAATCGCTGCAAAAGTTTTCGTTTCAAGATCAAACACATAAGGCAAAAAGCCTTTGTCTTTTAATAGCTCAATAATTTGTTCGTCTTGAATATTAAAATTCTTTCCAGATTCGTTTAACTCAATAAGAATCAACTTGAGATTAGGATTTGACAAGGTATTTAATCCACCGTTTAATACAAACCACTCATAACCTTCCACATCGATTTTTATAAAATCTGGAATTTGTTGTGAACATATTTCATCTAATGTTTTGACCTTAACTTTAATTCCGTGTCCACTTGTAGAAACTTTATTAGTGGTAAATTGCTGATTAGTAAATACTAATTCTCCCGATTCATTTGACAAACCAATATTTAATAACTCTGGCTGATACTTCCAATTGTTACTTTTAACATTATTCGATAATCGTTCAAATGTTGAAGGAATAGGCTCAATTGCAGTTACTTTACACTTCGAATACAAACCAGCAAGTAAAGTATAGTGTCCAACATTAGCTCCAATATCTAAAAAAGAATCTCCTTCTCGCAGTAAATGCATCAAAAAAAGAGAATCAGCAGCTTCATGCAACCCTGAATGATAATTTCCTACGATACCATCACCTTTTTTAACTTTGGCTTTTATACCATTCAAATAAGTGATTGTAACTTCTCTCTTTAACACATAAAGCAAAAAATTGATATACAAATACTTTATCAAAGCCCAAAATGGGTTCGACTTAGTTAAAGGATTCGTTTTAAAAGATTGATACCTCTTAAGAACATATTTATATTTTTTAGACAAGGTCTTTACTATCTTCATTTAATAAAATTAAAGGTTGAAATCTATTCGCTTCAAAATCATAATTTTTATAATACGATTCGTAATAAGAAATTACATTCTTTTGAAGTGCTAAGTATTCTGAATCATTCATTTGTATAGCCCTATCGATTACTTGATGAATACTTTCTTCTGAATTGTAAAGTAACGCATTTTTTCCATCTATTAAACTTGGATTTAACCAATTTTGGTAATTAATAATCGGCACTACTCCTATCGACATCGCTTCTATTACATTATGACACATAGGCATTGTCATTCCTGGAGCGCAAAATAAAAATTTAGCTGATGATAAATAATGACGCCACTCTTCTGAAGGAATTGCGCCTTGTTGCCATTTCATTACTACAAATGAACCTTTGTAAACACTAGCTTCTAATTGTTCTTTAAACTCTGTTCCAGTAATCGTTACTACAGCTTTGTGCTTTATAATTTCACTGTAAATCTGCCATCGATTTAGAAGTTGAAAATTTTTAGTAATGACATCCGAATCGTAAATTTTAGCTTCAAAGTTACCGCTCATAACAATTCCTACTTTTTTCTCAAGCAAACTTGGTTCTGGAATTAAATAATTACGCGGATGCATAATATAAGGAACGGCCTCTTTTACATATTCATCTGTACTATAAACCTTCTTGTAATTAAAATTCACTCGGAAATCGGAATTTTTTTGATGCGAAAACAAACGATAAATCTTAGGCTTTTGAAATGGTTTTGAGAAATAAATAAAATCCAATTCTTTAAACCACTTAACCAATACGAAATAACGAAACAAAGAAAACTCAATCACAATAGGCTGCTGATATTGTTGTTGCAATCTAAAAATAAGGTTCAAATACGTTCTAACTTTTGTATTTCGCTTTAAACTTAAAAACAACACTTCCTCTGTTTCGTTGTAAAAACGAACATGTTGGTAGTTTTCTCTAAACTCCTTTAGTTTTCGATTGATTTTCTTTTTAAGTAAATACAACATTATAGTGGAGGATTAAAAAATAAAGTGAACCATCCTGAAATTCGCCCTAAAGTTTCCGTTAAAGCTTCTTTTCTTTTTGATGTGGTAGCAACATTAGTAAATCGTATAGCGGTTAATAAAAGCGTAATCAAATGCCATTTTATTTTCGCTTTAAAGGACGGATTTGGATATTTCACTCGCCACACATAATACCCATTTCTAACGACCATTTTTCCATAATCATATTTATTTGGTCTTCCTGAAGCATCGTGATAATGTCCTAATTGCGCATTGGTATTGATATATAATTTCCCAACTTTTGATAATCGCAGCGTAAAATCGGTATCTTCATACAAGCCATATCCTTCAAAATAAGTTGAAAATTGAAATTCCTTAAAAACCGATTTCCGAAAAGAAGAAACACCTCCCATAAGTTGCTCTACTTCATAAATTTTTCCAGAGGGCGGTAAAAAACCAATACTTCTTCCGTGAGAAAACTCAGGCAAACAGCCTGGTGGACGATTACTATCTAAACCTAACTTTTTACGCCAAACAAATCGAGAACCCTCTTTTCTTTTCCAACCATCGTAATAAAATTCATTTACTTTGGCTTGATAATCTGAAGTTGTTTTGGTCCAATTGGTTTCATTTGTAATATAGCCGCCAACACCTAATGCTTCTGGAAATAATGAATAGGTTTTGATGATTTCTTCAAAATAAGTAGGTTCTAAAACCGTATCATCATCTAAAAAACAAACTACTTCGCTTGCTTCCTGAACTCTTGCAATACCATAATTGCGTTGTTTCGTTAAGCCTCTATCGTTTTCATCTACTTTGAAATACTTCAAATTTTGAAACGAATTTTGAGTCAGCATTTCCTTAGTGAAATCATCCAGAGAACCATCTACAATCAAAATCTCATTTGGATACAACGTTTGATGCTTTACCGAAAGCAAAAGTTTCAATAAAGGTTGCGAACGCTTATACGTACAAATGATTAAAGTAAACACCATATTATTTTGATTGCAATTTTAATTTTTCAGCCCATTTTTCGCTTACTTCCCATTGCTTTTGCATGGTTTTGTAATACTTATATGGGTTTTTAATCGTTTGTTGGTTGTAATATTTTAAAAACAAATTCAATTTATAGCCAAGTATTTGTTCTTTTGTGTGATACAACATTTTAAACAACATCACCGTTGGCGAAGGTTTAGGCTGGAATTGTTCGTCTTGCCAAGGAAAAGTAGGTTTTACTCTAAATCCTCCAACAGGAGCTTTCAAATGTAAAATCTGAGGCTGTGGCAAATAGATAACATCAAAACCTTTATTACGCAATTGCATACCAAAGTCGGCATCTTCTCCAAAACCATTTTCAAAACGCATATCAAATTGCAAACCTTCTAATGCTTCTCGTTTTACAATACTACATCCAGAACCAAAAGTATCCCAATGCATTAAGTGATGAAAAACAGGAACTTCATTAGGTCTAAAGCAAGCCAAAGTAAACGCTTTTTCAGTGGTTTTTAAAATGTTTTTTAAACTTTCTTCGATAAAAGTAGATGCTAATTTGATGTCATCATCAGCAAAAAACACCCAATCGCTTTTTACATCTTTCAAAGCAATATTCCTTGCATTACAAGCACCTGTTTGATGAATAAAATGATGTATTATTTCAAAAGGCCAAATTTCATTCTTCAAATAATCTAACTCAGACTGACTATTTTCAAGCGGATTTTGCTCTACAATAATGATGCGATTTGGAATTTTCGTTTGAGTTCTTAAATCACAAAGCACATCATACAAATATTTTTTTCTACCAATAGTCGGAATCAAAACATCTAAAGTAACTTCTGAAAAAGCTACATTTGAAACTTCTTGTTTAGTTTCAGTTCTATCAAAAGCAATTCGCTTAACCGAAATTACACTGATTAATGATGCAATTGGAAATTGTTTTTCATACAACACAAAAAGCAAAAATAACTGTAAGCATTTAGAAAATCCATAATATTGCGCCGTCCAATAAAAAAGTTCTTTTGTGGTTCCAATATGCGAAGTTACTTTCTTTTCTCCTTGAAGTAAATTAGGGTTGGAATACGTTCGTAATCCATTTCTATGACCAATTTTTGAAATAATGGTTAAAAAATAACCAAAACTAAAATTATCTTTAATGAATCGACTACCAAAATTGACAAAATCTTGAGCCGAGATAGTTCCTATAAAAGTACTTGCTTGCCAACTTGCAAAGCTAACTTTTTTATTAATTTTAATAAATGGAGAAGGTTCTACATAACCTACTTTGTCCGATAAAAATTCCGTTTCTGATGGATTATAAAAATACATCACCTGACTTTTAACGTTATTTTCAATCCAATTCTGATTCACTTGATTTATTAACGATTCATGTACCCAAATTAATTGAGCTTCAGGAAACTGTTGCGCAAACTCGAAAATTAACTTTTGAATAGCTTTAGAAGAATCAAACGATGAAACGGCAGCTAAATCTTGATAGATTGCTGTAACTTTTTTAAAATCATGTACAAAAGTTAGATTCATCGTTTTACTTTATCAAATGTTGATAGTAATTTATATTTTCTGCTACTTTTTTAGTAATATCAAAATGTTCCTCAACATATAATCTAGCTTCGCTACCCATTTTGGTATTAGAATCCGAATCACTTAAAATTGTGTATATTTTTTGCGCAAACACTCCATGATTAGCCGGATGCACTAAAAAACCACTTTTTCCATCTTCCATTAATTCTTGTGCCCAACCAATATTGCTATTTACGACCGCTTTTTTCATTGCCATCGATTCGATAGTGACCATTCCAAGGGTTTCTGCATAAGTGGGAAATACACAAACATTGGCTTTTTTAATGTAATCTTGCACTTCGGCGTAAGGTATTTTTCCTAAATAGGAAACCTGTTCCAAATCCTTTTCAAGAAACTGTTGTTTTACTAATTCCCATGTAGATTTGTTTCCAGTAGCAACATCTCCAGAATCGCCACCAATTAAAACCAATTTGGCTTCAGGAAATTGATTTTTTACTTTATTGAAGATTTCCGGCAATTCAAAAACGCCTTTTTTTCTTATGATAGTTCCAATGTACAAAACAAGTCCTTTTTCGAAACGTTCTGGATGTTCATTATTGAATTGAGTTAAATCTAAACCGTAATGAATGGTTTTTATTTGATCTTTGTGTAACCCAAAAAGTTCAGCCGAAACTTCACCTGCATATTTTGTTGGGGCAATAAACCCTTTTGCTTTTCTCACCGCTAAAGTTTCAAAAAAACGATTTTTAAACTTCTGTTTTCGGTTTTCGATATGACAAAAATAGGTGTCACTTCCGTGAAAACGAATTACTAATGGAACGGTAAAATTCATAAAAGCGGTAACTCCTGTCCAGTCAGGCGCTTCAATTAAATCAATTTTCTCATTGTTAATAATCGCATTGATATAATTTTGAAGGTATTTTCTGTAAAAAAACCACTTCCCTAATTGATATTTTTTATTGGAAATAAAATGAAAAGCAATTCCATTCTCTTCAAAAACTTCCGATTTTGGTTGACCATATACAAAAACTGTAACCTTTACCCCTTTTGCAACCAAAGCCATCACCAAGTTTTTAATACTGGTACCCAAACCACCCGAATGTTTAATTTTCGAATGCGGATATTCTGGAGTTAAAAAAGCAATGTGCATGAGTTAGGGATTTTTAATTTCTTTACAAAAGGCTAAAGTACAAAAAGTTCTGCCTTTACTATTTACGTGAATATTATCGTAAAATAACTCTTCGGGTAAAATTGTAGAGTGGTTAATTATTTTAAAATCTTCATTTGTTGGGAAAACAACATTTTTTCTATAAATAGGAGATTGATAAACAACTAAATCAATTCCTTTTTGTTTGCATAGTTTTTTAATCTTTAAAAATGAAGGATTTAGATAACTTGTTTCGATATTAGAAACAATTCCTTTTTCTATATTATTTTTAATTTGTGGATAAGTGAAATTTCCTTTATCATCAAATCGATTTCTTTTATTAGGTTTTAAAAAAGCATATAACGAAGGATAAAACAATTCGTTATTGTAATAGCTCACACCTAAAATAGGCATGAACTTAGAATAAGCAAGCACTTTTAATCCTCCTTGTTCCATTCGATCATAATAATTATAGATCAAAGTGTCTTGAACTTCCGTTAAAAAACGATAATCATTATTATTTAATTCGTTTACCGGATTTTGTAAATCTCCAGGAGTAACACATAAAATCAATTGATCTGTAGTTTTTCCTAAAGAAAGAAAATACTGTAACATCAAATAATGCGAACTCAAAGAAGTGTCGTCCATACTAATGTTTAATCCAGAAGTATTTAATGTTTTATCAATCAATTTCGTATCTAATGTAGTTAATCCGGTACTAGAACCTAAAACTACATAATCAAAATGTTTTTCTTTTACTCCATTCTTTACAAACTGATTTTTATACAATTGCGATTTACCTAAAACATACAAGGATAGAAAAGCAATTCCGTTTCCAATCAAAAGAATGAAAAAAGTATAAAGCGCTATTTTGTTAATAAACTTTTTCATTAGAATTGGAAATAAATAAAGTCCATTTGATTTTTAAAACTACCCATAAAGAAAATCAACAATACTAAAAGTAAAGCACCAAAAGCGGAGATTTTTGGTAAGTCTCTTTTTTTGATGACCCAAACCAATTCTTGCATAGATAGAATTCCGACCGCCAATGCACTTAGGGCAAAAATCATCAAATTCGCATTGGTTTTATAGAATAAGGATAATCCTAAACTTTTCAATTCAAATAGATGCGCTAAATACTGAAAAGCATCAGCAATAGAATCCGCTCTAAAAAATACCCAACCAATGCAAACTACTAAAAACGTAACTCCTATTTTAGCAAAATCGAGCCATCCATAAGATTTGGTTATCAAATGACTTCTGTTTACGTTGAATAGTAATAAGGGTAAAAACATCAAGGCGTGAAATAAACCCCAAACCACATAAGTCCAATTAGCACCATGCCAAAAGCCACTGACTAAAAAGATAATCATTACATTTCGAATTTGAAACCATTGTGTTCCTTTTGAACCGCCAAGTGGGATATAAATATAATCGCGAAACCACGTGGATAAAGAAATGTGCCAACGACGCCAAAACTCAGCAATATCACGAGAGAAATAAGGAAACTTGAAATTCACCATTAAATCAAATCCAAAAAGCTTAGAAATTCCTATTGCCATATCAGAATATCCTGAGAAATCACCATAAATTTGAAAGGCGAAGAACACCATTCCTACGAACAATTCACCACTTGAATACGCTTCTGGATTTTCAAAAATCTTATTCACAAAAAAGGCACAATTATCTGCGACTACCACTTTTTTAAACATTCCCCAAATAATCAATTTGACACCATCAACTGCATTTTGATAATCAAAAGTTCTGTTTTTATAAAACTGCGGTAATAAATGAGAAGCTCTTTCGATAGGACCCGCCACTAATTGCGGAAAAAAAGTTACGAATGCCGCAAAATCAATAAAACTTTTTGTGGGTTGCATTTCCTTACGATACACATCAATAGTGTAACTCAAAGTTTGGAACGTATAAAACGAAATTCCCACAGGAAGTATAATATTGAGCGTACTAGCTTCCATAGTAATTCCAACACTCGACCAAGCTTCAATCCAACTTGAAACAAAGAAATTGTAGTATTTAAAAAAACCTAGCATTCCTAGATTTCCCGCTAAACTAATTACTAAAAGGAATTTCCGCTTTTTGGAAACGTCTGTTTTTCCTAATTGTATTGCAATAAAATAATCTAAAAAAGTACTAGCAATAATTAAAGATAAAAAACGCCAATCCCACCAACCGTAGAAAATATAACTGGCTACCAACAACAATACATTTTGTGCTCGTAATTGGTTTTTAAATACAAACCAATACAAGAAAAAAACCGTGGGTAGAAAAAGTAAAAATTCTATCGAGTTAAAAAGCATGTACTATTTTTTAAATAAATCTTCAATTATTTTAGCGGTGTACAACCTTGCTCCTTTATCATTCAAATGTCCACAAGAAGAAAAGTACTCGTCTCCATCAACTACATGCTCGTATTCCTTAATTTCAGGATACAAAGCTTTCACCTTTTTAAAATATTCCATTCCTTTTACATTAGAACACATTGGCGTGGTAACAGCTATCAAATTGATATGATTAGCTTTACAAATTTGCTTAATTTCTTCGAAATAACGATTACGCAAAGGTTTTAATTTTTCAATATTATTCTTCATATTAGCTTTTGGGTTATGCCCAAGCGGATAATAACCATTATTTGCCAAAGTGTTAGTAGGCTCGTTTAACAAGGTTTTATACCAAGCTCTAAACCCTACTTTTTCATCAAATTGAATGTATCGGTAAAAAGGCACATAATACAATTCCGTAAAATCAGCTTCTTTTTTAAAATGGTTTGTTATAGTTTCAGATTTATGAAGAAATGGCATGAAACGTCCAAAAGTTCCATCATCACGTTTTTCGTTGGATAAATTTAAATCGGTTTCTACAATGATATTTTTTATTTCCCAATTGCGTTCTATCATTAATTTTAGCATCAAAGAAGTTTCAAATAAATGGGCTCCACTCATACCATAATTAAAGGTTTTTAAGCCTTCTTTTTCAAATAATTCCGAAACAAAATGATTATTAGCTCTTGAGGTTCCTAAAATAATCACGTCGTAATCTTGAGGTTTCGAGTTGATTACATTTTCTACTTTATTTCGAGCTTCCGATTGTGCAAAAACAGTAGTATAAATAAAATCCAATGCAAAAGCAGAAAGCAAAAGCACTAACACTATTTTTCCTATAAAGACTAAAAACTGTTTCATTAGAATTGGAAATAAATAAATTCTTTATAATCGGAATATACGCCTAAAGCTAATAAAGCCATAATCGCTAACGTTACTTTTATCCAACTTGCTTTCCCAGACAAAGGTTCTACTTTAGAACGATTGAACCATTCTACAAATACAAAGACCAGTACTAAAAGTAGCAATTCAAAGTTGTATCGTTCGTTACTTAAATACTGCGAATCAAAATGGAAATCGGTCACCATTTTTTGAATATATCCAATAGCTTCTGAAATGGAATTGGCTCTAAAGAAAATCCAAGCAACAGTGGTTAGGACAAAAGTTCCTAAAATATTTAAAATGGCTTTTACACTATTGAAATTCCAACCCATTTCAATTTCGCCCATATTAGAACGATTCTTATTTCGTAATAACAAAGGCAAGAAGTAAATCGCATTCAACAATCCCCAAATAATGAACGTCCAATTAGCACCATGCCAAAAGCCACTCACTAAGAAAATGATAAATGTGTTTCTTACTTTCATCCACATTCCACCTTGACTTCCACCAAGTGGAATATATAAATAATCGCGGAACCAAGATGATAACGAAATGTGCCAACGACGCCAAAACTCGGCAATATCTCTGGAGAAATACGGATAATTAAAATTCTTCAATAAATCGATTCCGAATAATTTAGATGTTCCTAAAGCAATATCAGAATACCCTGAAAAATCTCCATAAATTTGGAAAGCAAAATATACCGCTCCTAACATCAATGATAATGAATTCATAGATTCATAATTATCAAAAACGGCATTCGCATAAGTAGCACAACTATCCGCAATGACTACTTTTTTAACCAACCCCCAAATGATTTGATAAACGCCTTCTTTTGCCTTTTCAAAATTAAAATGACGTTTTATTTTTACTTGTGGTAATAAATGAGTAGCTCTTTCAATTGGTCCAGCTACTAAAAGCGGAAAATAACTCACAAAAAGCGAATAATCTATAAAATTGCGTTCGGCGGTGATGCGTTTGTAATAAATATCAATTACATATGATAAGCCATGAAACGTATAAAACGAAATTCCAACTGGAAGTATTAATTTTAATAAAACGGGATTCGTTTGAAATCCGAAACCGTTTAACAAATCGGCAAACGATTGGACAAAGAAATCATAGTATTTAAAAACACCTAAAAATCCTAAGTTGATTCCGATAGTCAACCACAACCAAATTTTTCGTTTTTTATCAGTAGTGCTGTTTTCCATCATGATGGCACTGAAGTAATCCAACAAAGTAGAAAACACTAATAAAAACAGAAAACGCCAATCCCAACACGAATAGAAATAATAACTGGCAACAATTAATACTGCATTTTGAGTGGTTTTATTTTTATTAAAAACAAACCAATACAGTAAAAATACGATGGGTAAAAAAATGGCAAAAGATAAGGAGTTGAAAAACATATTATTTTTTTACAATACTGTTAATCCCATTCCAAATTTTCTCAGAAGCTTTTGTCGGTTCAGTTCCAACTACTACATCAAACCATTTTTTTCCGACAGGAACATTGGATTGTTTTCCGTCTAAAATGTCTTTTACAATAGAAGTTAATTCTTTTTTATCGTAAACAAATAGGGCTGCTTCTTTATTTGGCATCGAACGAAAATGAATGTACTTGTAATTTTGTCCGATATCGCGAATTCCTTTTTGTAATTGCGGTTGTTCGTAATCAAAAAACAAACACGATTTATCATGTGCCACAAAATCGAAGACCATGGATGAAGCAATATTTCCAACAAATTCAGTATGATGACAAATATTAGCTTGTAAGGCAAAATCTTCTTTGGTTGGCATAATCTCATTCCAACTTGTGCCTACTGGTCGCCATAGTGGATCAATAGAAACAATAACATCTTGATATTTTTGTAAGACAGCATCGTATCGATTCGTAAAATCTACTGGACACTTTCTGTAAATAATGCTTAAGTTATAACCTTGTTGATTTAATTCACGAACCGAAATCGCTAAATCTTCTAAATAATATTGGTCTAAAGGTGAGGTTACGATATCATCACCTGAAAAACAAATGTATTTTTTTTCTAAATCTAAATGATGTGAATTATAAAAATCTTCTTTTGATTGCAATAAACTCGTATCGAAATGACTTTCAAATTGTGGTGTTCCGGTAACTAAAACCTGTTCTGGCTTTACATACGGACAATATTGAAGCAATTCTTTTTTCATATAATCGCTCCACACAAAATAAAAATCAGGTTCAATTAGTGTGGTAGCTTTTGGTAAATTATCCCATGAAAATATAAAAGAAGCTGTTGGAATTCCTAAATCTTGAGCCGCTAAAATAGGCGCAATGGCTTGAGTAGGTCGTGGATTTGTACAAAAAACGATATCCGGTTGATGCTCTTGTAATTGTTTTTTACAATACTCGTATTTGGAGGTACTTCGTTCTAACTTTTTAATTTTAGTTCGAATGCTTTCTACTCCTTTTTCAGTAGATTTTGTGGCTACTAAAAAATCAACATTTAAACTTTTGATAATGTTTTTTATTCCCTTATAAGATTGCGGAAAATTATAGGTATTATAAACGGTTTCGTTGAATTTTTTATCGAAAACATTTAACTCGCAACGCTTTCTAGCACGAGTATATACGGTTGTCCAAGGATGCAATTGATGATTTGTTATGTTTACCTCATCATATCCTAATTCTTCTTTTATTTTAAAAGGCGTATTATTCCAATACACTATTTCGTATCCTAAAGCGGTACCAATAGCATTAAAATTGGTTAAAGCGAAATTACGCAAACCAACACCATCAGGTAAAAAAATAAAGGCTTTTTTACTCATTTTCAAATTCATTAAATAGAGGGCAAATATAGTATTTCCAAAAAGAAATTAAGAACTTAATTACTATGTATTTAGAAATGGATTAGGATATTCTTGAATAGATTCTGTTTGATTTGAATTTTCCAAACTGTGAATACACGAAGCAACATCATTTAAAAATCGCTCCTCTTCCGGATTAAAATAATAAACCAATTTATCATCAATATACTGATAAAACATTTCTTTGCCAATATTATTAATCAATATAGTTGGAACACCTAACAAATGAGCTTCAATTAAACAACCCGAAAAATTAGTAATATGTACAATTGAGGAAAGTAATGCTTTTGGCAAAGGCATTTCATTAATAGAACTTTGAATGATTGTTTTATCTTCAATTTGATTTTGAATTAAAAATGCTTTTATTTCTTCTATTTCAATGTAATTTCTAGGATGTAATCGCAATATCCATTGATAGGGTAAATCCTTAATTAATTGAATAATTTTAGACGTCAACATATCTTGAATTTCAAAAGGAAACGTTTGCAAACTGTAAATAATAGTGTTGCTCTCGTTTCTTTCAAAATGATTATTTTTCAACCAATAATTAACGAAAGGCTGTCCTACGACTTTTGCAATACTATGATTTTTAAAACACCATTTTTTAATATTCATTTTTGAGAATTCATCCCAATTCCAAAATTCCTTAGGTAATAATGCATATCCCTCTAATGGAAACTTAGTCCATGATGAAAAAACCATGTGAATATTTGTCTGCGGACCGTGCTGAAAATCAACCGTTTTTATTCCCATTTGATTTGCGGTTAAAAGAGCGGCATACAAATCGTCATAGCCATAGAAGCCTAAAAAAACAACTGTTTTAGGTTGAGTCTTCTTATAAAATCTTCTAAAGAAAGGCTGCAAAGCAATAACTCTTCTAGACCAGTTTTTCAAATCTGAAACAGAGAATCGCAACAAATCTAATCGAATAGGCAATTGCTTTAAATAAGCATAAAAATCATCATAGCTCTCTAAAGAAATACTATCGTTTTTAGGCGTAAACTTTTCTTTAAACTTTAATAAATTTTTATAACTTCTTACTTCTTGTTCTAAAGAAATAACGGCTTCTTTATTAAAAGTATTAGGATAAACTTTTTGATATTCTACATTATAAACCTCATTTTTAAGATGATGAATATCCACTAAAGAATCATAAAATCGGTTAAAATAAAGTCCATTTTGCTTTACCCTATGAATGTGTGAACCGAATAATAAATGTGATTTCTTTTTTAAACTGAAGAAGAAAAAATTCAACTTAAAAAAAGAAGAAAAAATTAGAAATAGCTTAGAAAATATAGTTTTTTTTGAACTAGAGGGTTGCTTAACATCAGAAGTTGTTTCCTCTTTTTCTAACTTTTTATTCATCATCATTAAAAGATGAATGTACAGTTTAATTCGGAGATAAGGCCATATTTTGATATGATTTATTTCCCATTTTTCAACTGGCCATTTTTCTTCAATATGAAGAATTATTTTTTTTATTTCGTCTTGGGAACTGATGCTATTCATATCAATTTTTAAAAGGACAAACTTGCATTAATCCATTTCTTAAATCTTCTAACACTTGAGGATTTGGCAATGAAACGTATTCATCAAATAAGTTGTTCATTTCATCATTAGTGTAGGCTTCTGTTTTTATTTCAGGATGATAAAATGGAATTTGAACCGATTCCATATAATCTTGATATTTGATATCATCACCAAAAACTTTGTCTGAAAATTTTTGCCACACGGCCGGAATTCCATAAGTATGGGCAATAATTACACCATGTAAAGAAGAAGAAATAATCTTTTCACACTGTAAAAATTCGATTGTTTTAGATTCGATATCATTGGTCATCATATCAATCAAATGGATGTCAGGTCTGTTTTCAAACCACTTCTCCACTACTTTATAATCGTTGTAATGCGGAACAATGCCATATTGATATTTCTTGTCTACTTTTGGATTAAAATAACGAGGTAATAACAAAGCAGGATCGCCATAAACTTCTGGCACTTCATAACCTAAATCTATTAAATACTTTCGGGTTTGAGGACCACGAACGGCTAAAAATTTAGCATTTTTAATTTTGATTTCCTTATTGATAATACCACTTCCCCAAACGATACATTTGTGATTTACATTAGCTAAAATGCTTCCAATGGTTACATAAATGGGTGAGAAAAAATCTAAAAAAGAAAACTTTTTAGGCCAAGCAAAAACCACTTTTTTACCCGAAATTTTTTCCACTAAAAATTTACCCAAGACATCCCCATAATTTTCTTTGGATTTGCCTTGGATAATTTTTTCGTTCCACCAAAATAATCGGATGGTATTTTTAAGCATAAAAATTATACTTTTTTATTTTTCAATTTATCGCGTTGTACTTGCTCAATTGGTAAAATATCTTGACTTTTAAAGCTAAGTGCTTTACTTACTGCTTTTAAATCACGACATAATTTACGTAATCCTTCTGGTTCTAAAGAGGCTGCATGATCAGTACCTTTCCAAGTTCTATCGATAGTATAATGACGTTCAATAACATTTGCGCCTAAAGTATAAGCAGCAACGTCAACAGCAATTCCTAAATGATGTCCAGAAAAACCGATATGTTTTACTTTGTCGCCGTATTTTTCAATCAATAAATTGATATCTAATAAGCAAACATCTTCAAATGGAACTGGATATCCAGAAGTACAATTATACAATACTAAATCTTTGTTTCTACCTTTTTCAATGAAGAAATTAACTAAATCATCCGCTTCTCCTTTAGTAGTCATTCCAGTTGAAATGTGAATTTCCCCTTTGTAGTTATCACATAACCAACCTAACATATCGTAGTTGTTGTTACATGCAGAAGGAATTTTTATGTATTCTGGATTTAAAGACGCAATTTCTTTAGCTGAAGTTGTGTCCCAAACCGATGTTGAATACACAATACCGATTTCCTCACAATATGCTTTTAATTCCGCGTGTTGATTTACATCAAATTCTAAATATTCTCTGTGTGCACCATAAGTATCTCCGTATGAGTTCGCAGGATTAGGGTGCGGTGCATTGTATTGATCTTCTGTCAATAATTCTTTATTGTTACGCTTCTGAAATTTTACCGAATCCGCATTACAAAATATTTTAGCTATTTTGATTAATTCTTTTGCGATTTCCATTTCACCTTTATGGTTACAACCAATTTCGGCAATTACGTAAGGTTTTTTATATTCTGTCATTTTCATTCTATTAGAAAGGCAAAGAAAAATAATTTTATCGAATAATCACAATGTTAAGTGATTATTATTTGGTTAATTGAGTTTAGAAAGGATTACTGGTTGTCAAATCGAGCGCAGCCGAGACTGTCATATCGAGCGGAGTCGAGATAGTTTTCATCAACCTTCGACTGCGCTCAGGGTAACAACAGTTGAATTACAATTTCTAATGAACTACCGCTCTGTCATATCGAGCGGAGTCGAGACATTGTCAAATCGAGCGAAGTCGAGATGGTTTTCATTAGTTCTCGACTGCGCTCGAAATGACAATAGTGGAATTACACTTTCTTTAAGAACTACTAATCTGTCAAATCGAGTTTGCCTGTACTGAGCTTAGTCGAAGTATCGAGATTCTTTATTCTTAAAATGAGTATCATTCTTACATTCAGCCAAAATTGGCAACAAATCCCATTCTCCTTTAATCACAGCTTCTTTCTTAGCTCTACTCCATTTTTTTATTTTCTTTTCAAAAGATATAGCTTGATTAGGCTCTAAAAATTCCTGATACCAAACCAACTCAACAGGTCGTCTTGAAAAAGTATATGCATCTGAATATTTACCAGCATTGTGTTCCGTAACTCTACGGTCTAAATTTGAAGTTATTCCAACATAATAAGAATTGTCAGAACATTTGAGGATGTAAACAAAATAAAATTTCATGGCGTATATATTTATAAATATAAAAATAGAAATTATTCTTTAAACAAAAAAGTCTCGACTCCGCTCGACTTGACAAAATTGTGCTATAAATGAAATTAGTAGGAATTAATTATCTTAAAAACTACTCCTATATTATATCGAGCAATTGCCTATTCCGTCTTTTCGGAATCCAAATAATTTCCATAAGACTTCGACTTCGCTCAGAGTGACAATGGTGGAAATACATTTTCTAAAGAACTACCGCTCTGTCAAATCGAGCGCAGTCGAGACAATGTCATATCGAGCGGAGTCGAAATAGTTTTCATCAGCCTTCGACTCAGCTCAGGGTGACAATAGTGGAATAACAATTTCTAAAGAACTACCGATCTGTCAAATCGAGCGAAGTCGAGATTATGTATTAAATTAAAACCTTGTATTATACTTCATCACCCACTCACAAACTTCTCTGATGGCACCATCTGCAGAATTGTGAGATAACGTAAAATCTACTTGTTGTTTTACAACTGATGTAGCATTAGCTGGAGCAAATGACCAACCTACTGTGCAAAGATTAGCCAAATCATTTACATCATCACCTACATAAGCCAAATTAGGCCATGAAGTTTGTTGTTGGTTTATAAAATTTTGAAGGAATGAATATTTATCTTTAACTCCTAAAAAGGCATGTTTGATTTGAAGTTTCTGCATGCGTTTTGCCACTAAATCAGAGTTTTCTGATGTAATAACTACAACTTCAACGTTATTTTGTCTTAGAATTTCTAATCCCATACCGTCACGCATATCAAACTTTTTCATCAACTCGCCTTCTGCACCATAATAGACACATCCATCTGTAAAAACGCCATCGACATCCAATACTAAATAATTGATTCGTTCTTGTTTCTTAAAAGATTTTTGACGTTCTGCCAGTAAACTTTCTATGATAGTCCAATCAGAAAGGCTATCAATTTCCATTAAAGTTTCTTCAGGCATTTCAACCAAACCTATGGTTTCACTTACCCTGTTTTTACTTTTAATGAAAGCGTCTTTTGTTGTGGCATAAACTGCACCATTTTCCATAAGTAAACCTGCAAAATCTTGTCTTCTTGGTCGGTTAAAAACATCGTAATTTTGAGATGTTCCGTCAGCATTCCAAGTAAAACGATGTGTTTTTACAACACTTAATGCTGCAGTTTTTCCTTCTTTACCTATTTGATATAAAGCATTATTAATATCTTGTGATGTAGTTAAAGGCGACGTAGCTTGCAACAGACACAAAACATCAAAATCGTGATTGATTTTTTCGGCAAACTCTAGCATTGCACTTTCTGTAGATGCGGTATCATTTGCGTTTTCATCATTGCGAAGTAACCCTTTTACTTTTGAAGTCCAATGATATTCTTTAGAAATAAAAGTCAAAATTTCCTCATCATCTGTAAACACATAAACTTCGTCTAAATCAGAAAAAATAGCGGCACCTAAAACCCAAGAAAACAAAGGACGACCTAACATTTTTTTCTTATTTTTTCCTGGAATTCCTTTAGAACCTTTACGTAATGGAATTATGGCTACTTTTTTCATTTTAATTTAATTTTTTATAGATAGAAATCACTTCATTTTTAACTTTTAGGTAGTGTAACTTTGGAACAATTTCTACTTGATTTAAACTTTCAGCTTTTTCAAAATTACAATTATTGACAGCGTGAATTACAATTTCTTTTATTTTTTCTACGTCTTCACAATCTTCAATCAACAAGCCATTGACTCCGTTTTGAATTAACTCAGCCGTTGCGCCACCTGGATTAGATTGAATTGGAAAAGCTCCCATAAAAATGGCTTCTAACATGGTATTTGGCATTCCGTCTGAATTACTATTTCCTATGTAGATTAAGGATTTTCCCATTAATTTTAGGACTTCTTCGTGTGGAATTTTTCCTAAAATCTTGAAATTCTTCCACTTTTTTAATTCCGAATTGGTTACATATTCAAAAGTTTGAGGATCAGATCCAAAAACTACAATTTCATAATTAAGTAATTCTTCTTTTAAAGTTGCTATCGCTTTTAGAACCGGAATCGCTCTTCCAGAACGACCTTGAAAACCTTTTATCAGAATGGTTTTTCGTTGCGAAACAGGCAATTTGTAAGTTTCCATTTCGTTTAACTCAAAACCACCTCCACCAGGAAATACACCTAAGAATTCACCTATAAATCCGTATTGTTTTGCTATTTCATAATCGCGCTTGCAATCGGTGAACAAATAATTAATTCGTGGTAAAACACGTTTAATATCTTTTAAGTAAGCAGGTTCGTTTTGAAAATAAAACAAATCGCTTCCCCAAGAAGAATAAATCCATTTTTGAGTTGGATTTTTCTCCATCACTTCAATTATTGGAGAACAAGACAAGTACAAAGCAAAGCTGTGTACTACATCGGGCTGAATTTCATTCAAATAATTTTCAAAAGTTTTAGCTGTGTCTTTTTCGTTAAATTGCTGAATGAATTTATATAATTTCGGAAACTTATTTTTAACCAATAGGCGTCCTGGATAATCCCATTTTAATTTCCAATCTACTTTTTGTTTTATCCATGAAATTTTTGAAACCGGCTGGCTCATTCCTGTAATATCAAACCAATACACTTCGTGTCCGGCATCTTGTAGTTGATTGGCCCAACGAAAGAAATGCAAAGTAGGTATGGAAACCATTAAAATTTTCATGCTACAAAATTTATAACTAAAACAATTGTATTCGTTTGTCTATTAAATGAATAGTGATAAGGGCAATTACGATAATTTTTTATAATTTCTTCTAAAACCAGATTGTTTACATTTTCCATTTCATAAAAAGGAAGTGCTTTTTTTCCTAGAATTCGTTTAATACGATTTTTATTTTTCTCTGCTTTAGAAAGGTCATGAATTTCAACTTGAATTACTTCATTTTTGAAATTTTTCAATTGCGCTAATAGAGCATTCACTTGAAGTGAAGAAGAGGAAATAATTATTTTCTTTTCAGGAAATTGCAATTTTTGATAATCAGCATCATGAGTTAATTGTCCCCAATTTTGATACTGATTAACTACCGTACGTTTATTGTTTTGCGTTTGAATCATGTAAGCATGATTGATTCGCTCTAGCTGTGAATGATAAGGATGCGTGCTTTTTTTACTGCGATACGCTTTTGGATGCCATTGATGTTTTACCAAAATTTGTTCTTCATAAAACACAACTTGTAATCCTAAATTTTGCATTCGAATATGCGCATCGGTATCTTCTGCTCCCCAACCTTGATAAAACTCATCAAAACCATTGACGCTTTTTAAACTTGCTGTTGGGAACATCGTATTTCCCGTTACATCTTTACCGCCTTTGAAATCAACTTTAAAATCTTCGAAACTTTGTTTTTTAACCGATTCTGTCTCACTTAAAAATCCGTATTGAAAATAATGTACGATAGTAGGATTTGCAACACTTTTCAAAGTTTGAATATAGTTGGGATGAAAAATCAAATCGATATCACCTACCACAAAATAAGGTTGGGTAGCTTTTTGAAGCGCAATATTAATTGAACGACATTTGCTCCACAACTGACCCGAAGTAGGACAAGAAATAAATTGAATTTGAGGATACTTAAGAACCAATGCATTTAGTTCGTTCAAATACGTTTCGTTTGAACCATAATCAACCAGAAACCATTCAAAATCAATATCTGATTGGTTTTGAAGAGAATCCAAACAATTTTTAATGATTCGAATATCGCGATTTCTATTGGTTAAAACTAAGGTAATCAAGAGGTAAAATTGTTTATTTGTGTTGACGTTAAACCTTTGCTTTTTAAAAGCATTCTTTTTATAGGTTTAAAGTACAATATTTTTTTAAATAGATATTCCGAAAACAAATATTCTAATCGATTTCTTTTTAAAACAGCAAATTTCGAATAAGTACTTTCTTTTTTTGGAACCTCTAAAACCGAATTATATACTTCATTCATCCAAGGTTCTATTTGATTTCCTAAATGATACGCATAATTATCGTATGTTGATAATCGATAGCCTCCCATTTTTAAAACAGGTTCATCTGTATATAAATATTCGCTATCACCACCTAATTTAAATTTGCTGTTCTCTTTTGGCAATTCTTGAAAAACTTCTCTTTTATAAGTTGCCACAAAATGAGGACAACCTAAAACAGCAACAGTTCCGTTTTTTGAGGTTAGTGTTCCTATTGCATCTTTCCATTTATCATCAAGCCAAGGCCAACCAATACTATTAGCAAATCGAGTTAATGCAGCAACGTTTTTTACAGGTTTAAAAAAAAGACGTTTTGAAAAAAGATTTCGAATCCAAATATTGGCAGTTAAATGAAAATGCTTTCTAAAAACGGGTACAGGAGAAACGGCTCCGGCTTTTGGAAAAGCTTCAAAAACTTCCGAAACGGCTTCTTCCCAACCATTACAAAACAAAACATCGGCGTCGGTTATGGTTATTAAGCGTTCTTCAGCAGTTCGAAGTGCTTTTAAAATACTATTAATTTTTCCGACGGCTTCTTTTTCAATAATTAACTCATCGATAAAACCTTTTTTTTGTAATTCGTAAAGTTTATCGTTTACCGAATCACATGAGTTATTACTAATTACAGATATTTTTAATTGAGTTGCACTAGTTTTAATAACCGAAAACAAACAATATTCAAATATTTGATAGGCTTCTTTGTAATAGTCTTCTTCTTTTGGAATATACAAAGGAATTATTACCCGATGTGATGAAACACTCGGATTTAATAATACATCCTTTGAAATATTTGCGCCTTTTCTCATTTCTTAAACGGACACGAAGCAAATAAAGCTTCTTGTGTTTGTATTAGCTTATCTTTTGATGGTAATAATATTGAAGTATTTTCACTTAATAGTTTTTCAAAATCAGCAATCGAACTTTCAGAAGGATTGATGTAAAATTCTTTAGAATACGTGATATTTAATGACTCAAAATAATCATAAAACTTTACATTATCTCCCGCTAATTTATTAGAAAACTTAACCCATAAAGCTGGAATTTCATAAGCATGAGATACAATTACACCATGTAAAGAAGAAGAAATAATTTGTTTACATTCTAGTATTTCTTGAGTTGTTTTCACAACATCATTAGTCATTAAATTAATTACTTTTATTGTTGTATCATCTTTAAATCGAGCAACAATAGCATCATAATCAACATAATGCGGAATAATTCCTAATGCATACTTTTTCTCTGCTACATTTGAGATGAATTTAGGCAATAAAAGAGCAGGATCGCCATATACTTCTGGGACTTGATAACCCAATTCTAATAAACGCTTTCTAGTTCTTGGTCCTCGAACAGCTACGAATTTAGCAGCTCTAACATTTTCATTTTTTTTAATAATACCGCTTCCCCAAACAATTGAATTTTTACTAGCAGCACAAATAATACTTCCTACGGTTACATAATGCTTAATAAACCATTTATACCAGCGTTGCATAGGATGAGAAACCTTAACTACTTTTTTTCCAGATAATTTTTCTGCTAAAAAAGGAGCTAAAATATCTCCGTAATTATCAATCTCTCCTTGCGCTTTGAGTGCCCACCAATAAACATGAATTTTATTCATTAGCATTATAATTTTTAAAGAAGAAATCTTTATTTGCTCTTATTTTTTCATCATCCCAGTTCCACCATTCTGAAGTTAGAAGTATTTTTTTTGAAGTTTCTGCGAATCTATCTTTTATAAACTTAGCCGGAACTCCTCCTACAATGGTGTAAGGTTCAACATCTTTTGTTACTACGCTTCCAGTTCCAATTATAGCTCCATGACCAATTTTAATATTTGGCAAAACACTCACATTATCTCCAATCCAAACATCACTTCCTATTTCTATTGAAAGTTTGTTTGTTTGAAGATTAGCGTTTTTTGGTTTTTCTTGAAAATATTTTTTGTAAAAACCATATTGCATCACTGCAAAATTGTAATCGTGATTAGATGTAATAAATTTTATATCCCTACCTAATGCGCAAAATGAACCAATTTTAACTTTACCTGAACCTCTTATTTCAAAATTTCCATTGTGAAAAGATTCTTTACCAACTTCAATATTTTTTGTAGGCAGAATTAGCACTGGAAGTTTTTCGTATTCCAATACATTTTTCAACTTTTTTGAAAACCAACGTTTTATTTTTGATTTAATTCCCATTTTGCATCAGAATAAACATATAAATTCCCTTTTGGAATTCTTCCTGTTCCATAAACATCATTAGGCACTACTGTAAAACCTAAACATTCTTCTTTTATATCAATAGTAGTATTATTTTCTGCCAAAGCAATTGTAACTACGTAATCACCCGGCATTAATTTTAAATCTGAAGCAGTTGCTTTAAAAACAAAATCTCCTTTTGAATCAAAAACAAAATCCGTTATTTCATGTGATCGTATAGCTGCAATTCTTGTACCACTGGCAGTAGAAATAATAATACTTGCCTTTAGATTATTATACATTTGTTTTGCTAACACAAAAATGGAAAACTCTAAAATATTTCCCATTAAAACACCACTTGAATTTGAACGCTCTCCTTTTAAATTCAAAGAACTAACTTCAAACTTAGAAATTTGAATTGGAGCTTCTTTTTCTTCAAACTCAATGTAATTATTACTATTAAATGAAAATATGCTACTTTTCAAATACAAATCGATAGTTTCATCTATATCACCAAAGAAAACAGTTTTTCCATTCTCAATCAACATTCCTTTGGTACACAAACTTCTAACCGCTGCCATATTATGACTCACAAACAAAACAGTTCTACCTTCGCTTTTAGAAATGTCTTGCATTTTACCAATTGCTTTCTTTTGAAATTCGGCATCACCAACTGCTAACACTTCGTCGACAACTAAAATTTCAGGTTCTAAAAAAGCCGCTACAGCAAAAGCCAAACGAACGGTCATTCCACTACTGTAGCGTTTTGTTGGCGTATCAATATAACGTTCGCAACCGCTAAAAGCAATGATTTCATCTAATTTTGACGTGATTTCTTTTTTAGTCATTCCTAAAATAGCACCATTCAAATAGATGTTTTCTCTACCTGTTAACTCCGGATTAAAACCGGTTCCTACTTCTAATAAAGAAGCAATTCTTCCTCTTGATTTAATTACTCCAGTTGTTGGTGCAGTAACTTTTGATAAGATTTTTAATAAAGTTGATTTCCCAGCTCCATTTTTTCCAATGATACCTAAAACCTCTCCTCTATTTACCTCAAAATTAATATCTTGTAATGCCCAAACATAGTCACTATTCCCTTTTGAACTTCTATCATTGGTTTCTCCCACTTTCAAATAAGGATCTTCTTTTCCACGAATAGCATGCCACCATCGATTCAAATCATGACTCAATGTTCCTGTACCCACAGTTCCTAAACGGTATTGTTTAGAAATGTTTTCGGCTTTTAATATGATATCTTTCATTCTAAAAATAGTGAGAAGTGAATGGTGAGAAGTGAATTGTAAAAATTACTTTTTCAACAAATAATTTCGTAATCCAACTATCATTTTCTTTACTTCATTAATTTTATTTTCAATTTCTTTATTCTCAATTATGTATTTTAAACGAACAGCTATCAAGTATTGTGTTTCTAATTCTGACAATGATCCTAAAGCAATATAAAGAAATTGTATGAACTCTTTATCGCTTTTGCTTGCAGCACCTTCAGAAATATTTGAAGGAACAGAAACCGATGCTCTTCTAATCTGATTTGTAAGTCCAAACTTTTCATCATCAGGAAAAAACTTAGATAAAGCATAAATGGCTTCAACCAAATCCATGCTTTTTTTCCAAACATCTAAATCCTTGTGATTCATCTTTTCATTTACAAATTACTATTCTTTATTATTTCCTAAATTTAACTCCTCACTTTTCACCTCTCACTCCTCACTCTAAACTGTATCAATAAAACTCTTTTCTGTTTTATTAAAAATCAATAATCCTACAAAAAACACAACGATTGTTACCACAACAGTATAAAGTAATCCTGAAACAGAAATACTTCCTTCGTTTAACAACATATAACGTGCTGTTTCTATCACATAAGCTAATGGATTGTATTCTATTAACCATCCAAAAGTGGGTAACTTTTCTTTTAACAACACCATTGGATACATAACGGCAGACACGTACATTAAAAGCTGAACTCCAAATCCGACCAAAAAACTCAAATCGCGATATTTTGTAACCAATGAAGAAATTATCATTCCTAATCCTAAACCAAGAATTCCCATTATAGCTACTAATATTGGGAAAAACAAAGTTGCTGTTGTGAATTGGAATGTTACTTTACCAATCATAAAGTAATAGATATAAAAGGCAATAAAAATTAAAAACTGAATACCAAATTTCACCAAATTAGACATCACAATTGATAATGGAACAATAAGTCTTGGAAAGTATACTTTTCCAAATATTGAAGCGTTTTTCTTAAAAGTATCAGAGGTATCATTTAAACAAGAAGTAAAATAATTCCACACCATAACACCACCTAAATTAAATAAGAAAGCAGGTGTTTCTCCCGTTTTAATTCCGGCTACATTATTAAAAATAATCGTAAAAATAACAGAAGTAAATAAAGGCTGAATCAAATACCACAATGGTCCTAAAATGGTTTGCTTATAAACCGTTACAACGTCGCGCTTTACAAACAACATAAGTAAATCTCGATAACGCCAAACTTCTTTAAGATTTAATGAGAAAAATTTGTCCTTTGGAGCAATCTCAAACAACCATTCTTCTTCTGAAAATTCAGTTTTATTCATGTAGTAATGTACTTTCTTTATTAACGTTTCAAAATTAAACTATTTTGGTTATGATACAAACTTATTGAATGGATAATAGCCAATTGATAATCAAATATTAATACAAATAGTTTAATTTTGCAGCAAATTCCAAATCATGTTATCGCTTTTCAAATCTAAACCTAAATTAGCCGAATTAATTCCTTCAGGATATGTAGATATTCATTCTCATGTTTTACCAGGAATAGACGATGGCGCACAAAAAATTAAAGACTCTAAATTTTTATTAGAATCGATGATTGATTTTGGTTTTTCAAAAGTGATTACTACGCCTCATACTATGAAAAACGTATGGGATAATACAACTGAAACTATAAAAAATGTGCATTATTTAGTTCAAGATGAATTACCTGAACTTTCTAAAAAAGTAACTCTTAATTGTGCTTCAGAATATTTTTTAGATGAAAATTTAATACAATTAGCACAACAAGAAAGTCTGCTAACACTAAAAGATAATTTTATTCTAATTGAAATGTCGTATTTGAATGCACCCATTCAGTTATATGATTTTCTTTTTGAGTTGCAACTTAAAGGCTACCAATTAGTTTTAGCACATCCAGAGCGTTACAATTACTTTCATTCCAATAAAAAAGAATTTACAAAACTAAAAAAAGCGGGGTGTTTATTTCAGTTAAATTTGTTAGCTACCGTAGGCTATTATGGAAAAAATGTTGCCGAGACAGCCGATTATCTTTTAAAAGAAAACTTGTATGATTTTGTGGGTTCTGACATTCATCATAAAAATCACGTAGCGGCTTTTCAAAATAAGGTGATCATTAAAAATCACAAAACCTTAGAGGAAACCATGATTAAAAATATGTTTTTTAAATAAACATATCAGGCAAGTTCAACACTATTAAGTAGCATCTATTTTTTTTCTAAAACACATAGACACAATAGTTTTACTTTGCGTTGATTTAGTCCGAAGCTTCGGACGTTACACTTGACATAGCTGACATAGATTTGTTAACCACCAGGAACAGACAATGCTTACAATAGTTTTAAAAATCTCTTTTGCTTCTCCAAAAAGCAAAACGCTTCGGTGTAGCTCTATTCAACAGCATCTACTTCAAAAAAACTCGGTTTAACTCTGTGTAAAACTTAGTGAGACTTTGTGCTACAAAGCCGAAACTATTTAAAAAAACGTTTCCAAAAAGATTTTTTTTCAACCTCAACTCCGTAGCCATATCCATATCCGTAGCCATATCCGTACCCTTTTGTAGAATCGGTATCATTAATTAAGATTGACATATTAGGCAGTTTCTTTTCTTGATATAATTTTTCTGGCAAAGTCAACATTCGTTTGTCTAAGTAATTTGCTCTGGTAACATATACAAAAGCATCTGCATATTTTGATATCAATAAAGTATCGGTTACTAAACTTACTGGTGCAGTATCTACGATGATGTAATCAAACTCTTGCTTTAATTTTTCAAACAATTCACCTACTTTTTTACCCATAAGCAATTCGGCAGGATTTGGAGGAATCACACCTGCAGGCATAACATAAAAGTTAGAAAAACCTTCCACTTTTGTTAAAAAATCAGCACTGTTTTTATGATCTTTAGAAGCTAAATAATTAGTAACACCTACTTTAGGAACATCCAAATATTCTTCTAATTTAGGGTTTCTGATATCCAATCCTAATAACAAAACTTTCTTATCAGACAAGGCAATAGTGGAAGCCAAGTTAACCGAAATAAAAGTTTTTCCTTCTTTTGGAAATGTTGATGTTAAGAAAATAGTCTTAGCAACTCCTTCTGGAACTTCATTAAGTAAGAACTCTAAATTTGTTCGTACAATTCGAAGTGCTTCTGCCGTACTTGTTCTGCTGCTGCTTGAAATGATAGCTTCATTTGAAACCGATTTTGGAACATCTCCAATAAAAGGCATCGTGGTAGCTTGCTCAATATCCAATCGCGATTTAACTTTTGTATCTAATAATCTTCTGATGTAAAGAATTGCAAAAGGAATTAACAATCCCAAAAACAAACTTCCCAAATAAATAACTTGACGATTAGGTGAAACCGGGTTTTTTGAAGCAATTGCTGCATCAATTACTTTAGCATTGGGTGCTGTTACAGCAAGAGAAATTTGAGTTTCTTCTCTTTTTTGCAGCAAGTATAAATACAAAGCTTCTTTGATATTTTGCTTTCTATCGATATCTCTAAAAATCTTTTCTTGAGTTGGGATTTGAGCTATTTTTCCGCCTAAAATAGCATTTTGACGTGCAATATCTTTCTTCTTAATTTTTAAATTGCTTTGCAACTGAAGTAAACTAGAAGCAACACTACTTTTCAATGTGCTTATTTTAGCTTCTAAATTTAGTACCAAACTGTTTTTTGGTCCAGCGGTTTTCAATAATTTATTGCGCTCTAAAACCAATTGATTGTATTGCGAGATGGAAGCACTTGCACCTTCCTCTGCTGGTAAAACATTAGCAGGAATCAATTCTGAAGAAGTATTCGAATTTAAGTAATCTAAAATACTACTTACAACTTTTAATTGCGTTTCGGTTTCAATTTCTTTCTTTTCAAACTCGGTAGCATTTTCTAAAAATAATCCAGCTTCTGAAACAATATCTGTTACTTTATTATCTTTTTTAAACGACTCCACATCAGCTTCAACGCCTTTTAATTCATCACTGATTATACTTAGTCTTTGTTCTATAAATTTTGAGGTGTTTTCAGCAATATATTTTTTGTCTGAAATAGCATCTTGGTTATAGTTTTTTACCAAAGTATTTAAAAAATCTTCTGCTTTAGGTCGAACAGGATCAACAAGGGTTAATTCGATAACACTAGTATTTTTTCCAAACGAACTCACTGTTAATCTCGATTTAAAACTTTCAACTAATGATTTTATTGGATAAACTTGAATAGCAATATTAAACTCCTCTTTCCATAAATCAGCGCCAGATTTCATTACGATAGCTTCAACTGCATCAATTTTAAACTTGGTTCCATACGAAAAGGTTCCTATTTTAACCCCAGAAGCATCATAAAAATCAAATCGGTTAGCATCTGCAGAAGAAATTCGGAAATTATGAAATGTATTTAAAAAAGTTTCATTTGCTTTTGAAAAGAAAATTTGGATGGGACTTCCTTTATAAAGTTCTTCCGATTTTACTCTTCCTAAATTCAAATAAGCGGTAGTAAGTTCTAAATCTTTAATCGTAGAGGCAATTAAAGTTCTCGATTTGATTACTTCAATTTCATTATCAACATTACTTTTTACACCCGAGAGCAATCCCAAATCTGAAAAAGCAGATAATTCAGAAGCCATACTTCCTTTTCGATCATCTTTCACTAAAATAGTCGAGGTAGCTTTGTATTGTGGAATTGTGTAGCGCAAATATAAATAAGCAACTGTAAAACAAACAAATACACCTACAACAAACCATTTCCAATGCGAAATATAGTTTTCAATTTCTTCTTTTAAGTTAAAATTGCTGGATAAAGTTGGAGTATTTAATTCGCGTTTTTGCATCTTATTTTACGGTTAAAGCTATAATGGTAACAATCAAAGAAAGGGCTGAAATTCCTACAGTTAAATTAGGTCCGATAGCTGAAGAATTGATTCTAGTTTTATTAGGTTCAATATAAACCACATCGTTTTGAGATAAATAATACGCTGAAGAATTCAAAAAATCGGATTTTGTTAAATCGATTCGTTCCATAGTTTTGGTTCCATTCTTTTCACGAATTAATAAAACATTGGTTCTATTTCCGTAAATGGTTAAATCTCCAGACATTCCAATAGCTTCTAGCAATGTAATTCTTTCACTAGCAACCGAATAAGTTCCAGGTTTTTGAACTTCTCCTAAAACCGTTACTTTAAAATTTAAAATTCTGAAATTGATTACCGCATCACTAACATGATCTTTTAATAGCTCTTTTAATTTAACTACTGCTTGCGTTTTTGTTAATCCGCCAAGAGCAATAGAACCTAATAATGGAAATTCAATTTTTCCTTCCTTATCCAAAATATAGGTTTGCATTCTTTGTGTTCCAATTGTATTCTCTGAATCACCTTGAACCGTTATAGCTTTCAAATTATAAGGCGCTGCAACTTCTGGATTCTCAGATGAAACTACAATCATTACTACATCATCAGGTTGCAAAACAGGCTCATAAGAAACCAACTCTTTTGCATTAGAAGCGCCTTGTAAATACACCAATTCTTTTCTTGAAGCACAAGAAGTGGTTAAAAACAAAACGAATAACAGCGATAAAAGAGTGATTTTTACAAATTTCATAATCTAAATTTTATGCAAATATAAGGGACTTTACTAATAAGCAAAGAAATTAGTGGTCAAGACGCTCAAATTCAGAATTTTTACTCTTAAATTCAGGCACAATTTTCTTCATTAGCACAACGGTTTCCTCAGATTTCATTTCTTTAGCACTTTGAACTAATCGTTGTAATTGATTAAGAAAATCATCAAAATTAGCAACACTTACTTCTTGTGCTATCATAATTTTTTCGTGGTGAGTTGGTAGTGTTTTAGCTACATCATTCAACAATTCTTCATATAATTTTTCACCTGGTCGTAAGCCTACTACTTCAATTTTAATATCTTCTTCTGGAGTAAATCCGGCTAAACGAATCATTTTATAAGCCAAATCAATTATTCGAACAGGTTCACCCATATCAAAAATATAAATTTCACCTCCGTTACCCATAGAACCTGCTTCTAACACTAATTGACAAGCTTCAGGGATAGTCATAAAATAACGAATAATATCCGGATGCGTTATGGTTATTGGACCTCCTTCTTGAATTTGCTTAGTAAACAACGGAACAACAGAACCATTAGAACCTAGTACATTTCCAAAACGAGTAGTAATAAACTTAGTTGATTCTAACTGCTTTGCTTGCGCATTCATCGACAAAGACTGCACGTACATTTCTGCTATTCTCTTACTAGCTCCCATTACATTACTTGGGTTCACGGCTTTATCAGTGGAAACCATCACAAAAGAAGACACTTTGTATTTTAGAGCTAAATCGGCAATGATTTTGGTTCCATAAACGTTAGTTAAAACCGCCTGATACGGATTTAATTCCATCAACGGCACATGTTTATAAGCAGCTGCATGATAAATAACATCAGGTTGATGTGTTCCTATGATTTGCTCCATCATAAAAGCGTCTTTTATATCAGCAACAAAAGACAAATAGGGAATATTTTTTATTATAGGTTCAATCAACAATCCTAATTGATGCAAAGGCGTTTCTGCTTGATCAACAACAACTAATTTTGATGGTTTAAAATCTAAAACTTGTTGTACAATTTCACTTCCAATAGAACCTGCTGCACCTGTAACCATAATGGTTTTTCCGCTAATTTGCCCCGAAATAATTTGATTGTGAAGCTCAATAGGTTGACGCTCTAACAAATCTTTAATATCAAATTGCCTAATGCTTTTAGTGATATTTTTTTGATCTTCCCAATTTTTTACCGTTTGAGTTGATAGTACTTGATATTGGTGTTCTAAACAATCATCAACAATTTTCAACTGCTCACTTTTAGTTAAAGAAGAATCACTTAAAATAATTCCCGAAGCATTAAACTTTCTAATGATAACAGCCGCATTACCTTTAAAACCTACAATTGGCAAACCTAGAACTTGTTTGGTCTTATTTGCCGATGTTTTTTCGATAAAAGCAACTACTTTGAATCGCTTTGGTTGTTCAGAATGTAAAGCTTTAGCTAAAGCAAAGGCATTGGCATCTACTCCAAAAACTACAATTTTTTTAATTTTATCTATATTTTCTAATTCGATATAGGTTTCAAATAAAAACTTGACCACTATTCGGAAAAGAAATAAAAGTACAAACGAAATTACACTGTGAATAAATAATTCGGGCAGCAAGAAAATCTTAGTACCATGAATAAAATAATGGGTATAATTTAAAACTACTAATGAGAAAAAAGCAAATGAAGTAGCCAATAATAATCGCATACCATCAATAAAACTAGAATGTCTTATAATTCCTGCATAGGTTCTAAAAGCGAAGAAAAAAAAGGCGTAAGTAAAAATGGTAATTACATAACGAATAGAAACCGAATAAGTATCAAAGTACTTATATGTTAAATTAGTTACAATAAAATAGGTAACCAAGCTAGCAAATAAAACAATAATAATATCAATACAAAAGATAACCCATCTTGGTAAATAGGCTAAATTACTAAATCGATTTTCAAAAAAATCTTTGGCTATGTTTTGAATAACCGATTTTTTTGAAGAATTATTCTGATTATTTGACACTTAAAAATTGTTTAACAGATTGGGGAGCTACAAAAATACAACAACTTATTAAAGTTAGAATCGTTTATGCATTTTCTTTTTGCTTTTTAAAAAAATCTTCAAGAACCAAAATTATTCTTTTCCATTGATTATCAGACAAGTTAGACCCTGAAGGCAAGCACAATCCTTTCTCAAATAAATCGGCTGCAACCGAACGACCATAATATGGATAAGATGCAAAAACAGGTTGTAAATGCATAGGCTTCCATAAAGGGCGTGTTTCTATATTTTGAGATTCAAACTTTAATCGTAAGGCTTCTCTTTCTTCAAAAGAATTTAACAGAATAGCCGTTAACCAATGATTAGAAATAAAATCAGCAGTTGGTTCTTTAAAAACAATTACACTTGAAATTGCTTTAAAAAAATCTTGATAACGTTGATTCCATTTTCTTCTCAAAGCCACATGATGTTCCAGAACTTCCATTTGACCACGACCAATTCCGGCAGCAATATTACTTAATCGATAGTTATAACCAATTTCACTATGTTGATAATGTGGAGCTGCATCTCTTGCTTGAGTGGCTAAAAATATGGTCTTATCTTTTAAAGCACTCGACTTTGTTACCAAAGCACCGCCTCCAGAAGTAGTTATAATTTTATTTCCATTAAACGATAAAGCTGCCATCGTACCAAACGTGCCACACTTTTGTCCTTTGTATGAACTACCTAACGCTTCGGCACTATCTTCTAAAACAGGAATTTCATAGCGATTCGCAATGGCTAGTATTTCATCCATTTTGGCTGGCATTCCATACAAATGAACAGGAATAATTGCTTTTGGCTTCTTCCCTTTTGCGATTCTATCTTGAATAGCTTCTTCTAATGCAATTGGACATATATTCCAAGTATCCAATTCGCTATCTACAAAAATAGGAGTAGCACCCAGATAAACTATTGGATTGGCAGAAGCAGAAAAAGTCATCGATTGACAAATCACCTCATCACCTGCTTTTACTCCTAACAAAATAAGACCTAAATGCAAAGCAGCAGTTCCTGAACTCAAAGCGGCAACTTGAACATTGTTGCCCAAGAAATGAACCAAATCATTTTCAAAACCAGTTACATTGGGTCCTAAAGGCGCTACCCAATTGCTATCAAAAGCCTCTTGCACATATTTTTGTTCCGTTCCTCCCATGTGAGGAGAAGAAAGCCAAATTTTCTCTTCCATTTTAATTCTCTTGATATTTAATAATTCGTGCTGGAACACCAACTACGACAGCATTGTCAGGCACATCTTGCAAAACTAATGTTCCTGCTCCAACACTTACATTTTTTCCAATTTTAACATTAGGTATAACAGTGGCTCCAATACCTACTAATGTTTTTTCTCCCACTGTAACATTTCCACCCAAACAAGCATTTGGCGCTACATGAACATAATCTTCTAATTTACAATCATGCTCTACAATTGCTCCTGTATTGATGATACAATGATTTCCAATTATAGCATCTGGATTTACAACTGCAGCTGCCATAATTTGAGTTCCAGGTCCAATCTTGGCAAATTTGGACACAATAGCATTGGGATGAATGGTCATAATAAAATTGGTATCTAATGTGGTAACTATTCTTTTTCGAATGGCATTATCGCCAATGGCAACAATACAATTTCGAGCCTGTAATTTTTTTCTATTAAAATTCTTCTTGATAGGAATGTCAAACAACGAATCCGATTGGGGTGCATCATCTAAAATTCCTTTGATAACATATTTATTTTCCGACAAAAGTACGTCTAAAACCACTTTTCCGTGACCTCCAGCTCCAAAAACATAAACCGAAGTAGTGCCACTAAAAGGTTCTATCGTTGCCGAATTTTGAGCATTTATGCCTTCTTTGATTAAAATCTTTTTTACCGTTTTCAAAAGAATTTTCAAATCCAATCCGAAAGAAATATGTTCTACATAAAACACATCCAATTCAAATTTGGTTTCCCAATCAATTGCATTTCGCCCATTGATTTGTGCCCAACCTGTAATCCCCGGTTTTACTTCATGACGACGATTTTGATAAGGCGAATACAAATGCATATACTGCGTTAATAAAGGTCTTGGACCCACCAAACTCATATCGCCTTTTAGAACATTGAGCAACTGCGGAATTTCGTCCAATGATGTTTTTCTAACAAAACGTCCAACGGCAGTTAATCGTTCTGCATCGGATAACAAATTCCCTTTTTTATCTTTTCTATCATTCATGGTTTTAAACTTAATGATGCTAAAAATGGCACCATTAAATCCTGGTCGTCTTTGAATAAAAAAAGGTTTGCCCTGATTGGCAAAAAACAACAAAATGGTAATGCATAAAAACACGGGCAGAAGCAGGATAAATCCAACCAATGCCAGAATAAAATCTAATATGGGTTTTACTATGTTTTTATACATTATTTTAAAATATCTTTATAAAAGGTAAGCCATTGCAACGAAATTTCATCTGCTGAGAAATGTTCTAATACATACTGTCTTCCGTTTTTACCTAAAACTGTCCTTGTCTCTTCGTTTTGAACCAACAATTTCATTTGATTATAAAGTTGATCTACATTTTTAACTTCATGACGTAACCCAGTTTTATTTTCGATAATAGTTTCTGCTAAACCATAGGTATCGCTACAAATTATTGGTAATTCTAACAACGAAGCTTCTATAACACTTGTCCCAAAACCTTCTCTATAACTTGGTAAACAAAACACATCTGCAGCTTGTAAAACTTCTTGTGGCTTTGGAGTAGGACCAAAATAAATAATATTTTCGGTTTGAATTTGACGAATTTTCTCTTGCATATTTTCTTCATCAAATCCAATTAAAAGCAATTTCACATTCGGAAAATCTGCATGTAGCTTTTGAAATGCTTTTGCTAAATCTAAAATGCCCTTATCGGTATTCATTCTACCTAGAAAAGCAAATACAACATCATTATTTTGAAAGTTCAGTTGTTCGCGATACAAATTTCTAATTTCTGAAGAAGGATTGAACTTTTGCACATCTACTCCACTAATGGAACCTTTTCCTAAAACCTTAGAATTTTTATCGGTTATAATTTTATTAGCAATTAAAAATTGACGTTGCGACTGACCATCGACCAAAATATGAGTGGTAAACCAAACCAACAGTCGGTCTAAAAACTTTAAAAATTGTTTTTTAAAACCTGATTGTGTGTGCCAAACTTGTCCAGTAAAAATATGAATTCGGGTTGGAATTCTAGAGAGCCAAGAACTCATCATTGCTAACAAACCTGCTTTTGGCGTAACGGAATGAACCACATGAAACGATTCTTTTTTAAAGAAAAAATACAACTGAATTAAAGCTAAGAAATCTTTTAAAGGATTGATGCTTCTGTGAATTGCAATATGTTTGGTGTTTTTTACAAACGGAACTTCAAAATCAGCTTGTGTTTCAAAATTAGCTACTAAAGTAATATCAAACTCTTTTGAAAGGTATTCAAAATGTTTAATTAAAAATACTTTGGCAGTAATGGGTGCCGAAACTACAAAACAGATTTTTTTCTTCATTAACTTTTTCTATTCAAAAATCGGTACAAAGGTAAAGCTAATTTTAAAAGTAAAGAATGCTTTAAGAATAAGATTCGAAATAGATTTTTAGAACGATCAAACAGTTTGTGGTTTACAAAAAACAACTTTTTAGCTTTTAAATATTCTATTTTTAAAAGAATAGTTTTATAATCTGATTGGTTCTTAATCATTTGAACAACTAAAGTAGCTGTTAAAAAACCCAAACGCTCTTTAAAAAAAGCATCTTGATTCGCAGATTTTAAATACAATTGATTGGTGATCACCATAACGCGTTCAATATCATTTTGCATTTTTTCTTTTTTAGCAAGACTACTATTTCGAGTAATCGAATTGGGTGTTTGCAAAAATTGCCCAACAATGGTTTCAACTGCTAACATTCGTTTCGCTTGAAGAAAAACACGGGTGTTGAATTCAAAATCTTCGATATAAAGCTGTTCTTCAAAAAAAAGTTGATTGTTTCGTAAAAAATCTGTGCTATATAATTTATTACAAGCCGAATTAGCATAACGAACCTTTTGATAATAGCCTATTCCATCCAAAACCAAAGCATTTGAAGAATTAGAAAGGGTATAACAAACGGCTCCATTTTCTAAAACACCTTGAGCTCCAAATTCCAAAACCTCAACTTGAGATGCAATTGCTTGATTTACAATTTGACTTAATGTATTAGGAACCAAATAATCATCTGCATCTAAGAAAAGTAAAAAAGTTCCTTTTGCATTTAAGATTCCTGTATTTCTGGCACCGCCAAGTCCTTTATTTTTTTGGGATATAACTTTTAAATTAGCAACATCTTGAAAGTGCGACTTTATGGTTTTCACACTATCATCGGGTGATTCATCATCAACAATAATAATTTCATAAGCAGAAGCTTCCAAATCATTTTGAATGACAGAATTAATGCAACGAATTACATATTTTTCAACATTATAAACCGGGATAATGACACTTAATTTCATTTTACTTAACTAGAATTACGTTAAAAATATAAGTAAACATGAAATACAGCAATAATACGGCACCAACCATTCGATGATGTTGTTTAAAAAGTTGTTCTTTTAGAATTGGATAAAAAATGATAATAGCTAGCATGAACCATGACAAATATGCAAATCTATTGGTAAAATTAGCTCTAATAACCAAAACCCAAAACGCATTAGTTATCAAATACATATTAAAAAGTTGCTCATACAACTTATCTGAAAAGTTCTTTTTGAATAGGTAATACCAACCCGCGAAAACTCCAGTGGCACTATAAATTAAGAAATCCCAACGAAATCCTGTTTTTGTTATGGCTTCATCTATTTCATCTGTAAAATACTGTTCAAATCTTCTATCGTTTATTCCTAACGATTCTATATATTCCACAAAAAAGTTACCTACTGCTAGTGAAACTAAAATGGTAGTTAACCAAATAAAAATATAGGTTTGCGATTTGGTATAAAAACTTGAAACTATAAATGCAAAAACGGGTAAAACCATAGTTTTATGGAAAGAAATTGCAACTAGTAACAAGGCATACAGAACTATTTTCTTGTCTTTAAAAGCTAATGCTAATAAAAAAAGAGACGTTGCTAATCCGTTTCTGATTCCATTTGTACCATAAGCCCAAAAAGAAAAGGACACAACTAAAGCAAAAAATGCATAAAACCAATACTCTTTAAACCATTTAATAGAGAGAATATAAAGTGGAATGATATAAATTAAAGCACAAGTAAAAAAGAAAGCCTCAACAGACATTACTTTAGTGCAAAATTCTAAAAACCAATAAAAACCATAATCTTCGGTTACTTCTAAGGGATTTCCATCTAAATATCGCTCAAAGGAATAGGCATACATGGTCATATCTACGAAAACACTATGAATAGGTCTAAAACCCATGTAAAGCAGAACAAAAACCAAAGACAAATAACCAAAAATTTTTAAAAATCGTGTATTTCTTGCATCATCGATTTCTAAAATAACAGCGTGTAGCAAAATGCCTATCAAAAAAACCAATAAAATTTGATAGTAAAAAAAAGTATAGTGTTCTATTGGTATGAAATCAAACATTTAAGATAATAGCTGCTGTTTCAAAGGTAAATATTTTTCCATCAAATTTTTATATGCAGTTGTATTTGATGAATTTAAGCTTTCAAAAGCTTCGTTAATACTTTCTAAATCGAAATTCTTAATTAAAATTACCGGTGCTTGCTCTTTAATCCATTCGTATGAAGCACTAATTTTATGGTTGTTATTTAAGAAAACTAAACAAGGTGTATTTGTTATGTAAGAAAAAATCATTCCATGTAATCTATCTGTAATTACAAGTTCTGAAGATTTGTATTGATTCCAAATTTTGTTTAATTCTTCATCTAATTGTTGCTCAGATAAATTCCCTTTATTAATATGAGTATCATAAAATGAAACATTAGAAAAAGTTTCTTTTGCCCAATTAATTAACGATTCATTCTGTTCAGAAGTTAATAATTTTTCGTCATCTGCTCTTAAACTTAATGTAACGCCATTGCGTGTGATTTGAGGTTGCGATTTATCTAAACTCAATACAATATCTGGTGTTAAAAACACTTTCACTTTTGGAAAATGACGTTGCATTAATTCAAAAGATTGCTGTTCTCTAACAAAAAAACTCAAGTTAGAATGTTTACTGTAGACAGAAATTGCTTTTGCTAGACTTTTTTTCCCTTTAGGAGAATTTGAAAAATCAAAAGTTTGTGGAAACGAAATAATTTTATTGTTTGGAAAAGACGCAATAACTAACTGACGTAAAGTTTCTATTTGATCATACAAATCTCCAAAATTTCCACCACCAACAGTTGTAATGCAATCTGACGGATTCAAAATAGATTTTGCAAAGACAATTCCTTCAATAGTTTTATTTATTGAAATAAGAACTACTTTATGATTGGGTAATGTGTTTTGAATAAATTTTTCTTGTGCATAAGTGATGGCTACATCGCCAAGATTACTATAATTTGCCGCTAAAAAAATAAAAACTTTTGAATCTTCTTTTTTTAAGTTTTGAGTCGAGAAAATGGTCGCACTTTTAAACTTTTGTAAAAAAAGAAGTATTCTAATTTTTAAATAGTAAGGAATGTATTTCTTTAAAAACATTTATTTGATGATTTTTAAAATCAGGTACAAAAGTAAAGCTCTTTTTTGTGAAATAATAGTTTTATAAACAGAATCCAATTTACTATTTGGCTTGTAAAACGGTATTAATCTTTGTGTTTCGGGATGTACAATCATGGTTTTTAAATGATTGTACTTTTGATTTTCAGTTAAATTATTTTTAAATGCAAACAAATTATTAGCACAATATCGAATTCCTAAAAGCAAACTATTCGCCAGTAATTCATTAGAATGATTAATTTCCCACTTATTAAAGAACTTTTTTAAACATTCATTCTTTTTCAAATACAAGTCAAATGAATTCGCATGAAATGTTTTTATCAATGTTGTGGTAGGTCGATTTGCGTAATGATACAGCGGTTTATTTATAAAATGAATGCTATTTACTGAAGAAAAAACGGGAGCATTAAACAAAATATCTTCAACAAGAGAAACCCCTTTTTCAAATTTAAAATTATGTTGCTTTAAAAAATCGATAGCGTAAAATTTATTCCAAGCATAACCTAATAATCCAATAGTATTATTGGTTACAGTTGTATTTTTATTTTCAATATTTATTACTTCATATTCATGAACAATTGATTCGGAAGAAATAAGATTTCCACTTTTATCTTCTGTATCTAAAAAATAGCCAAAAACAACAACAGGTACATTTTCTTTCTCAATTTTATCAATACATAAAGTCAATAAATCTGATTCAATGAAATCATCGCTATCCATAAAATACACATAATCGCCTTGCGCTCTTTCTAATCCAAAATTACGAGCATCAGACAAACCTCCATTTTCCTTATGAAAAATTTTCAATCTGGAATCTGAAGCGTATTTTTCAATTTTTTGAATACTGTTGTCTTTTGTTCCATCATTAATAATTAACAATTCGAAATTTGCATAGGTTTGCTGAAGAACACTCAAAACCGCCTTTTCAATGTAATTTTCTACATTGTAAACGGGCATAATAATGGAAATTAGTTTCGTGTTCATGATTAAATAGTATCAAATAAATGTTCAACAGAATGTGTTGAATTTTGAGCTTTTAAATATACAGCCCTCTCTTTTGCCTTTAGTTTTAATAGATTTAATTCCTCTGATTTGGTTATTAATTCTACCAATCCTTTATATAAATCTTCTGTTGTATTTGGAACTATTTTACCAAACTTTCCTTTGTCTAAAATTTCGTTCATTCCTGGGCAATCGGTTGTTAAAACTGGAATTTCTAAAGCTAATGCTTCAATTATAGCAGAGTTGTATCCTTCGGTAAAAGAAGAGCAAACGTACAAATCTGCTATAGCCAAATAAGGATACGGATTTTCTTTAAACCCTAACAATTGCACATAATTTTCTAGCTTATCTTTTTTAATGATTGCATTTAATTTTGAAGCTAATTCCCCATCACCAATTAGATATAATTTGAATTTAATATCTGTTGAAGAAGCTATTCGTTTTACAATTTGAATCAATCGCTCGTAACCTTTCACTTCAATAAGTCGACCAATAGAGACAATATTTAGAGTTTTACTATCAAATTCAATATCAAAACTCACTTCTTGCGATTTTTGCTCAATAAAACTAAAGTCAATCGTATTTTCAATAACAAGTGTTTTATTTTCTAATTGAGGAAAAATATGTAACAAAGAATTTTTAACCTCTTGAGAAACGCAAACAATATTATTAAATGACTGATACGCATTTTTAGTTTCTTCAAAAGTTCTAAAAGTTCGGGATAGTAATTCGGGAGTTGCTTTCGTATGTAACCAAGCTATTTTTTTAACTTTTGGATTGGTGATTCCAGATAAAATTCGAGTAGGAACATGTTCTAAATAAGCAACTACAATATCATAATCATTAACTTTTAATCTATTTGCCAAAAACGAAGCCGGAATTATTTTTTGCAAAACAGAATAACCTCTAAACACTTTTGAGAACCAATAAAAATGTTTGATTACTGGATGTAATAGTTTTTTATTAATTCCTTCTTTAAAAATAGTGAATAAAGTTACCTGATACTTATCTTTAGGCAAAGCATTAACGAGATGAACCAAAACACGTTCGGCTCCTCCACCTTTTAAGTCGGGATGAATAAATAATATTTTTTTTAACGCATCCATTTCTTCAAATACTTATTGTAAACTATTTGCAATTCTGATTGTAACAAAAAACAACTTATGACTAGTGCTACTAAAGGTAGCCAAAAAATTCCGTAAGGTAATTCCAAAAACATTATTACAGATAAAACCATAAAAACACCAAATAAAACAAAAAATGTAGCAAATGGAAATACTATTTTAATATACTTTTTGGTTTCAAAAAATCGGAAAAGAAATAAGAAAAAATAACCAAAAAATATTGCTATTGCTGCTCCTAACAATTCTAAAACTGGGATAAGAAAATACGAAAGTAATAATACAATTATCCCACTTATTAAGCTGCTTAAAAAAATACTTTTTGTTTTTTTTGCACCTAAATAAATAGTTCCATAAAAACCACTTAATGCGTTAAATAAGATAGCCAACAATAAAACAGAGGTATAACGCCATGAATCATAAAACGTTATATCAACAAAATAAGTTAAAAACAGCTGATTAATACACAATAAATTAATAGAAATTATAAACAAATATTTTACATACTTTTTAAAAATGGCACTGTAATAATCATCTTTATCTTCCCTATTATAATTTTCAATTGCTTTTTCTTGCCAAGCCAAATAAAACACATTTACAAGTAGCAAAACAATTGTAGGAAACTTAAATGCAATAGCAAAAATACCATTTGAAGCCACTCCTAAAAAAAGAACAATCAAATAGCGATTTGCTGAAGATATTGCCCACCAAGACAAACTATTTGGCACTAACGGTATAGAATAAAAGAGTAATTCTTTTGCTACTTGAAAACTATAATATTTACCGTGAATATAGCCAAACACTTTATTTCTAAACACAATAAATACAGTTGAAAAAAAAGCTGCAATAATATTAGAATAAAGTAATCCTTCTATTTTTTTATCATAAAAAACCAAAAAAAGAATGGCAAGAAATACATATAAAAAAGTGTAAAAAACACTAGACAAAACATATCCTTTATTGTCTGCAATAGCCCTTTGAAATTGTTGAAATAGTAAGAAAAAAGACTGAAATCCTAATAAAAATAAAAGCTCTTTATAAAATAAAAAAGGATAGAAGTTTTGGAAAATTAAAACTCCAACAATTGCTATAAAAATGGAAACTAGCAAAATAAAACTCGAAGTTGTTAATACCCTTGCTTTATTTTCAAACTGATTATTTTCTATTAACCATCTTAAAACAGCATCAGTTAATTGAAGTGTTACTATAGGAGTTAATAAACTAATGGTTGTTAAAAACAAATCAAAAACACCTACATCTTCTCTTGAAAGATAAAATGTAGTAAAAAAAACCAAAATGAAGCTAAGCCCTTTTGAGGCTAAATTCCCAATGGAGTATAACAGTGTGTTTTTTAATAAACTATTTGATTTGGTTTCCAAAATTAGATTTTTACAATCTTCCGTCAACAGCGTTTTGTAAAATACCTTTTACATCATAAACTACACCATTTGGATTAAGTAGTTTAGCAATATCTAAAGATAAAAACTCTTTATGAGCCACACCTAAAACAACCGCATCATATTTTGTTGTAGCATCAAGTGTTGTATGGCAAGTTAAACCATATTCATGTTGCACCTCATCGGAATTTGCCCAAGGATCATGAATCGTAACTTTTGTACTATATTCTTCTAACGATTTTACAACATCTACAATTTTGGTATTGCGAACATCAGGACAGTTTTCTTTAAAAGTGAATCCTAGCATTAAAATAGTTGCTCCATTTACTTTGATGTTTTTACGAATTAAAGTCTTCACTACTTGCGAAGCCACATATTCGCCCATACTGTCATTCATTCGACGACCTGCCAAAATAATTTCAGGATGATAACCTACTTCTAAAGCTTTTTGAGCTAAATAATAAGGATCAACACCTATACAATGTCCTCCAACCAAACCAGGTTTGAAGGGTAAAAAGTTCCATTTAGTTCCAGCCGCAGTTAAAACATCGTGCGTATTAATTCCTAATAAATTAAAAATTTTAGCTAATTCATTCACAAAAGCAATATTAATATCACGTTGCGAATTTTCGATAACTTTTGCTGCTTCCGCTACTTTAATGGTTGGTGCTAAATGCGTTCCTGCTGTAATAACACTGTTATATAAAGCATCTACTTTTTTACCAATTTCAGGAGTAGAACCAGCAGTAACTTTTAATATTTTTTCAACTGTATGTTCTTTATCACCTGGATTAATTCGTTCTGGCGAATATCCTGCAAAAAAATCTACATTAAATTTTAATCCAGATATTTTCTCTAAAACAGGTACACATTCTTCTTCTGTAACTCCAGGATAAACGGTAGATTCATAAATTACAACATCACCTTTCTTAAGTACTTTTCCAACAGTTTCACTTGCTTTGTAAAGTGGTGTTAAATCAGGTTTGTTATGTTTATCAACAGGTGTTGGAACCGTAACAATAAAATAATTGCAATCGGAAATATCCTCCAATTTATTAGAACAATACAACCCTTTTTCAGAAGTAGATTGAGATACTAAAACGGATTTTAGTAAATCTTCTTCTACTTCTAACGTTACATCAATTCCTTGATTTAATTCGGATATACGTTGCTGATTAATATCAAATCCTACTACTGAAAATTTGGTAGCAAAAAGTCGTGCCAATGGCAAGCCAACATATCCTAATCCTATAATTGCAATTTTTTCGCTCATTATCTTGATCCAATTCCTTGGTAAATAAATCCTATTTTTTCTAACTCTTCTTTATTCAATATATTTCTTCCGTCGAAAACAAAAGCTGGTTTTAACATATTGTCATATATTTTTTGCCAATCGTATGTTTTAAACTCGTCCCATTCTGTTAATACAGCAATAGCGTGAGCATCTTTACAAGCTTCATACGGATTATCAACCGTTTGAACTCCTTTATTATTAGCTTCTTCTGAACGGGTTTCTAAGTAATTCAAATCAAATTGAATTTGAGCTGAATCTACTTTAGGATCATAAACTGTAACTGTTGCTTGTTCGCTTAACAAATCATCAGCCACAAAGATAGCCGCAGATTCTCTGGTATCGTTGGTGTCTTTTTTGAAAGCCCAACCCAAGAATGCAATTTTTTTACCAGAAACCGTATTGTATAATGTTTTAATTATATTTTTTGCAAAGCGACGTTTTTGATGATCATTCATAATAACCACTTGTTCCCAATAATCGGCTACTTCATTTAAACCATATGATTTAGCGATGTAAACCAAATTTAAAATGTCTTTTTGAAAACATGAACCTCCAAAACCTACAGAAGCTTTTAAGAATTTAGGTCCAATTCTACTATCTAAACCAATTGCTTTTGCTACTTCATTAACATCTGCACCTGTTTTTTCACACAATTCACTCAAGGCATTAATTGAAGAAACACGCTGTGCTAAAAATGCATTAGCTGTTAATTTTGATAATTCAGAAGACCAAACATTTGTCGTTAAAATTTTGTCATTTGGAACCCAATTAGCATAAATATCAACCAATTGTTGAATTGCCTTTTGACCTTCTGGAGTTGTGTCTCCACCAATTAAAACTCGGTCTGGCGCAAATAAATCTTCAACTGCTGTTCCTTCTGCTAAAAATTCTGGATTAGACAAAATTTGAAATTGAACACCATTTCCAGTATTATCTAAAATATCTTTAATAGCGCTTGCTGTTCTTACAGGTAAAGTTGATTTTTCAACTACAATTTTATCGTTTTTAGCAACACGCGCAATTTGACGAGCACATAATTCTATATATTTTAAATCGGCAGCCATACCTTTACCAACACCATACGTTTTAGTTGGCGTATTTACCGATATAAAAATCATATCTGCTTCATCGATTGCTTTATCTACTTCGGTTGAAAAGAATAAATTTCTACCACGAGCTTCTGCCACAACATCGCTTAATCCTGGCTCATAAATAGGAATATTATTTACGTATTTATCGTTCCAAGCTGCAATTCTTTTTTCATTTAAGTCAACAACCGTAACTTTAATATGCGGACACTTTTGAGCAATCACCGCCATTGTTGGTCCGCCAACATATCCTGCACCGATACAACAGATATTTTTAATCATTGTATTATCTTTTATTTTTTTAAATTATTCCAATACCATTTTACCGCCTCTTTTAAACCCTCTCTCATAGAAAATTTTGGTTGGTAATTTAGTAGTTTACTTGCTTTTTCTATACTTGCTAGTGAATGTGGAATATCTCCCACTCTATTTTCTCCGTGAATAATAGGAACATTAGCAATTTCATAATCATATTCTGATAAGAATTCTTTCAATGCATTAACTAATTCATTTAAAGTAGTTCTTTCACCAAAAGCAGTATTATAAACTGTGTTTATTGCCTCCGGATTTTCGGTTAACATTGCCAATTCGTTCATTTGAATTACATTATCAATGTAAGTAAAATCGCGAGAAAATTCTCCATCACCATTTATTATAGGGCTCTCGTGATTTAAAAATTGGGCTACAAATTTAGGAATTACTGCTGCATAAGCACCATTTGGATCTTGATTTCTTCCAAAAACATTAAAATAGCGCAAACCAATAGTTTCAATTCCGTAAGTTTTACTGAATACATCAGCATACAATTCGTTAACATATTTGGTTACTGCATAAGGCGATAATGGTTTTCCAATAATATGTTCTACTTTTGGCAAAGCTTCAGAATCTCCATAAGTAGAAGAGCTTGCTGCATAAATAAAGCGCTTTATATTAGCGTTTCTTGAAGCCGTTAACATATTTAAAAATCCAGCAACGTTTACTTCATTTGAAGTAATTGGATCATTAATTGAACGAGGAACACTTCCTAAGGCAGCTTGATGCAATACAAAATCAATTCCGGCAACAGCAGCTTCGCAAGTTTTAAAATCTCTGACATCACCTTCTATTAATGTAAATTTAGGATTTGAAAGAAAATTTTCAATGTTATGACGATAACCCGTTGAGAAATTATCTAAACATATAACTTCATTATTTTCTAGAAAATAAGCACAAAGATTGGATCCGATAAAACCCGCACCTCCAGTAATAAGTATTCTTTTATTTGAAATCTTTGTCATGTAATTTGCCTAAGCAGTTTAGCTGTTCTTTTTGAACTTATCTAGTATTTTTCTCCAACCTTTTACAGGTTTAACTTCATCATGATAAGCTTCACCATAGGCTCCGTAGCCGTAGCCATAACCGTATCCATAGCCATAACCATATTTTGCTTTGTTTTGGAAACCATTAAATACAATACTTATATTATGTAACTCACCTCTTTTATGCTTATCATTTACAACACTTAACATTCCTTTTTTAGTAAATCCTTGTCGTGTAACATAAAGTGTTGCATCACAAAAATGAGCTAATTCTAAAGCATCAGAAACTAAACCTACTGGAGGAGTATCTAATACAATGTAATCGTATTTTGTTTTTAATTCTTCAATCATTTCTGCCATTGCTTCACTCATTAATAATTCGGAAGGATTTGGAGGAATTGGTCCAGATGGAATTACATCTAAATTAGGAATATGTGTTTTTTGAATTACCTCATCAATAGTTTTTTGACCGATTAGATAATTTACAACACCCGTGATATTATCAATATTAAAATCACCAAAAATTCTTGGTTTTCTTAAATCTAAACCTACAATTACCGTTTTTTTATCGCTTAGAGCAAATACTGTTGCTAAATTTATAGAACAAAATGTTTTTCCTTCACCACTTACAGAAGATGTAAGCATCAAGATTTTTGCTCCTTCTTTTTGCTGTTTCTTATACATGAACTGCAACGAAGAACGAATTGCTCTGAATGATTCTGCCAAAGGAGATTTAGGCTTCTCAAAAACAGATAAATTATTTTCAGTGTTTTTCTTTCCAACAACTCCAATTAATGGAATTCGAGTTAATTTTTGAATATCATCTGTTGTATTGATACTATTATCTAAAAGTGTAATTACAAACACAACTAATAAAGGAATCAAGAAACCTAACATTGCTGCTAAAATGTAATTTATGCTCGTTTTAGGTCCTCTCAAACCACCACCAACATCTTTAGCTGGATCTAGAAAATTAATATCGGATATATTGGCAGCTTTTACAATTTCAGCCTCACTTCTTTTCTCTAAAAAGGTACTATAAATTTTATCTTTTAGATTGTACTTTCTAGTAATTTTGATGTGCTCTTGTTTGTTCTCTGGCAATAAACTAGCTTCGCCTTCAGCTCTTGCAATATTTTTATTAATAAGAGACAAATCTAAATTTAAAGCACTTTTAGCACTTGAAATATTTTCTAATAATACTTTTTTTACCGATTCCATTTCAACATCAAAATCAGAGAACAATTTTTTGTTTTTAACCGAATAAGACATATTTGCTCTCTCAGCAGATAATTGAATTAATTTGGCTACGTTTCCAATGATGTTTGGATCATCAATACCGGCAACTGTTGGCGCTGGAAGTTTAGAATAATCGGTTGTTTTCTCTAAATAATTTTTAAGTAGATTATAGTAGGCAATTTTTCTATTTATACCATCTTTTTCTACATCATAAGCAGACAATTTTGAACTTAAAAGTCCGCTACCACCTTCTTCATCTAATTCAAAAATATTTTTACCCCTTCTAAATTCTTTTAATTCGTTCTCAGCTTCTTTGATTTGACCTTCCATTTCTCTCAAAGTACTGTCTATGAATCCAATTGTATTATTTGCAAACTGATTTTTACTTTCTAATTGAATTTTTCTTAATACATCAACAGTTGTATTTAAGTATTCTACTAGTCTGTATTTATTAGAACCTTCCATTTGCAATCTAACAACAGAAAGCGCCTTAGCATCAGCACTAACATCTATTCCTTTATATGTTGCAACCGTTGAGTTGAAGTCATCAAAACGCACATAATACTCTTGATTTGTGTATTCGTAAGCTTCTGGTTTAATTATAACTTTTAAATTAAGAAAAGGCAATGCTACTTCTTCATTAATTTTGTAATTCTTTTTAAACACACCGCCAGAAACATTAACTGGCTGAGAAACTAAATCACTATACTGCATTGTTTTTGCAGAAGTTGCTTCGCCAAAATCAACACTTAATTCATATTGAGTTGGAGATAAAAATTTAATTTTGATTAATTGCTTAAAAAGTTGCCCTTTTGTTTTATCGATTTCTACATAAAAAGGAACTTCTCCGTAGACATCCTGAAAAAAATATTCTCCTTTTCTTAGATATTTAATGTAATACTGTAATCTGTCTACAACTATTTCATTGTGAGAACGCGATTTTAAGGTTGTAATAATTGTTTGAACTTTATCAGACGTTCCTCCCCAGTTAAAAACTAAGCTCGTATTTGATGTAAAAAATGGATTGTTTTGGTCCTCAACCACTATAAGCGATTCCATTCCGTAAATTTTTTCTTTACGAATATTTACGTTGTAGGCGTAAACAAAAGTAATTATCAAAGACAGTAAAAACCATTTCCAATAACTAATAACTTTCAAAAGAAATCCTTTGAAATCGAATGTATTTTGGGATTCGAAAAAATTAAAATCTTTAGTATCTAGCATTTCAATTACAATGTTTTAGACAACACTAATAATGTTGTAATTAAAGAAATTGCAGTCATAATAGTTGCTACTGACTGTACTCCTGTAACTCCTGTACCCCAAGTTTTTTGTTTCAATGGCTTAACAATGATGTAATCATTTGGCTGAATGTAAAAATATGGAGAATTCATAGCACTTTCCTTTGTTAAATCGATACTATAAGTTTCAAAACCATGAGCAAATTTTCTAATAATTTGCACTTCTTTTCGATTTCCAGTAATAGGAATATCTCCAGAATTAGCAATAGCTTCCATAATTGTAGCTCTGTCTTGGTACAAAACATTAGTACCTGGCGAACCTATTTCTCCATTTATTGTATAACGTAATCCCGCAAGTTTAACCGTAACAAAAATATTTGCTTCTTTTCTAAAGTACTCTTCTAATAATTGTTTTTCAATTTTTTGACGAACCTCATCTGTTGTATAACCTAAAACATTAACCTCGCCTAAAATAGGAACACGAATATTTCCATGATCATCAACAGTATATCCATTAAAGAATAAAGTTTGAGGAGATGCCTGTGTTTGTCCATTCGTTTGTGAAACAGAAAACATTTCCACTAATTTTTGATCTAAAGCTTTTATATTAATACTTAAGATATCATTTGTTTGAACTCTATATGGCTTAGAAACCTCCTGAGCCACTCTTATAGAATCTGACTTTGATGTTGTATTAGGTTGCAAATAAGTTAATTCTTTTGTAGAAATACAAGAAGTAAAAAAGACTGCAATTATGGATAAAAAAAATATTTTTTTCATGTAAAATCTATACTTATTTTGAGTGCTGCTGATGGTTCAAAAAAACAAAAATGTAAAGCACACTAAATTAGGTAACAAATATAGTTTTTACAATTAAAAAAACGAAGTTATTATTGAATTTTGATTAAATTTTTACTAATATGGTTTTATTGAAGTTTCAAATGGAATTCGATTTAATAGACTTCTACCTAAAGTTACTTCATCTGCATATTCTAATTCATCACCAACAGCAATTCCTCTGGCAATAGTTGATGTTTTAATTTCGAATTCTTTAATCTGTTTGTAAATGTAAAAATTAGTCGTATCACCTTCCATGGTGGAACTTAAAGCAAATATGATCTCAGAAACATTTCCTGCTTTTACTTTTTCAACAAGTGAAGTGATTTTTAACTGACTAGGCCCAACACCTTCAATCGGAGAAATTTTCCCACCTAAAACATGGTAAACGCCTTTAAACATTCCTGTATTTTCTAATGCCATTACATCGCGAACATCTTCCACCACACAAATAATCGATTTATCTCGAGAAGCATTTGAACAAATTCCGCAAATATCCGCATCCGAAATCGTATTACACTCTTTACAGTATTGAATATCATTTCGCATAGCCGTTAGAGCCGAAGACAAAATTTCAGTTTGTTCTGAAGGTTGTTTTAATAAATGCAACACCAATCGCAATGCCGTTCTTTTACCAATTCCTGGCAATTGAGACATTTCGTTAACTGCATTTTCTAGTAATTTTGATGGTAATTCCATTTAGCAAAAGTAAAAAAAAGTTGGGAGATGGAAGTTGGAAGTTGGGAGTTTCCTAAAAATAATTATAAATGAATTTTCTTTTAACATATCGTTTCTAACTTCTATCTTTTTCCTACTTTAGCACAACTAAAAACCAATATATGACTTCAGGAACTATTTTAGCCATTATCATTATCTACTTCGGAATTCTGATTTTAATTTCCAATTTTGTTAGCAAAAAAGACAGTAGCAATGACGCTTTTTTTAAGGCAAATAAAAATGCGAAATGGTATTTGGTTGCTTTTGGAATGATTGGAACAGCACTTTCTGGCGTAACATTTATTTCTGTTCCTGGTGAAGTAGGAAATCCTGACTTACAATTCAAATATTTCCAATTTGTATTAGGAAATGCGATTGGATTTATCATCATAGCAACGGTTTTACTTCCGTTATACTACCGAATGAATTTGACTTCTATTTACAGCTATATTGAGCAACGATTAGGAGTTGTGAGTTACAAAACTGCTGCGACTATTTTCTTGATTAGCAGAACTATTGGTTCTGCATTTCGCTTGTATTTAGTCGTGATTGTGTTACAACGTTTTGTTTTTGACGATTTTGAAGTTCCGTTTGCGGTTACGGTTTTAATTTCGTTAGCCTTGATTTTTGCTTATACCTATCGTGGTGGTTTAAAAACCATTATTATTACCGATACTTTACAAACGTTTTTCTTAGTTTCTTCAGTGTTTTTGACGATTATTTTTATTTGTAATAGTTTAGATTTAGGATTTGTTGATGCTTTTGAAACCGTTAAAAACAGTAATTATTCTAAAGTCTTTTTCTATGAAGATTATTTGAAAGGAAATTATGTTGTGAAACAAATTCTAGGCGGAATCTTCGTAACCATCGCTATGGTTGGATTAGACCAAGATTTAATGCAAAAAAATTTAAGTTGTGCCAACATTGGCGAAGCACAAAAAAACATGTTTACTTTTACTGGAATTTTTGTAATTATCAATATTTTCTTTTTGAGTGTTGGCGCCTTACTTTATTTATATGCTGAGAAAAATGGCATTTCGGTTCCAATGGTTGATGGTGTAAAACGTACTGATTTGCTTTTCCCTGAAATTGCATTTAATCATTTGAATATTATTCCAGCTGTCGTTTTCTTATTGGGATTAACCGCGGCAACTTTCGCTACAACTGATTCTGCTTTAACTGCTTTAACAACATCATTTTGTGTAGATTTCTTAGGAATGGATAAAGCGGAAAACCAAAATAAACCCAACGCTGTTAGAACGCGTCATTTAGTGCATGTTGGATTTTCTTTATTAATGTTTTTGGTTATTATCATCTTCAATTCATTGAATGATAAATCCGTAGTAACAATGATTTTCAAAGTAGCAAGTTACACTTATGGTCCACTTTTAGGATTATATGCGTTTGGATTGTTTATGAAATCAAAAACCGTTCACGATAAATTAGTTCCAATTATTTGTGTTATTTCTCCATTGATTTGCTTTTTGTTAGCCAAAAATTCGGCAGCACTTTTTGGAGATTACGTAATTGATAACGAATTAATTATCGTAAACGGAATTATTACTTTTATTGGTTTGTTATTAATTAGCAAACCTGCTACAAGTCAAACCAAATTTTAGTATTGATTGGTCGCTAACAAAACCAACGTACAAGCTACTTCATACTGAATATTATTTGTTTCCAATATTTTATAAAAATCCGGATTTTCGGTTCCTGGATTAAAAATAACGCGTCTTGGTTTTAACGAAAGAATATAATCATAATACTCCACTTGTGCTTTTGGATTGAGATACAAAGTAACCGTATCTACTGCATGAAAATCTAATTTCTCGGTTTCGATTGGAATATCAAATGCCATTCCTTTTTTAGCTCCAATGGCTACTACTTGGTGACTTTTATCTACTAAACTATGGATAGCTTTATACGAATAACGTTCTTTATTTGTGGAAGCTCCTATAACTAATGTTTTCATTTTATTTTTATTTAGAAATTTAAAGTTACGATAAATAAACAAATAATAAAAATTTGCTAAAGTCTGATTTCGAAACCATTTTTGAAGTAATTTTAAACAAAAATGCTTTATAACATCTCATACAAAGACTTAAAAATCGAAAGAGAAATCAACGAATTAGTTGGAAAACCATTCTCAATATTTGACAATTTTAAAAAAGGAGGCATCGGTTCTCCAAAATTATTTATTACCCGATGCAGCTCGGCAATCTACGATTTATTACACGTTAATAACTCGGTAAAATTCTGCAACATTGAATTAAGACCAAAAGGCATTATAATTGGCTTTCAATCTCGATTAGATGTTTATGCTTTAGTGATTCCTTATTATAAATTAGTATTGTTCAAGCCAGGAAATTCAATTACTTTTCATATCGACCATCATTATATTTCAGTAGACTATTCCAAAAACAGTAAAGGCGTTCAAAAATTCATTGATAAACTTGAATTGGAAAAAGAAAAAAACACCTTCTACTCTCCATTAGATGCTTATTAATCTTCCTTACATTAAGTAAACCTAAAAGTAATCTAGATTTTTTTTTGATTCGTAAATAAAATAATTACCTTGTACTAAATTTGTAAAAAAACAATGGAATTATTTATTTACCTATTCGCCGCCCTATTCTCAGTATTAAACCCAATTGGAACTGTTCCTATTTTCGTGGCTTTAACCGAAGGTTATACGAGTGCTGAACGAGCAAAAGTTTCTTTAATTACCAGTATTAATGTTTTAATCATCTTGTTGATTTCGTTTTTTATTGGTCAATATGTGCTAAGTTTTTTCGGGATAACTATTACAGCGTTGCGAATTGCGGGTGGAATTATTATTACGAGTTCTGGATTTGGATTATTGAATGGAAATTTCAGTAAAAACAAAGGAATCAACAAAAAAGTCCAAAAAGAAGTTCAAAACAGAACACATATTGCGCTTACTCCTTTAGCCATGCCAATGTTAGCCGGACCTGGTTCTATTTCATTACTTATTGCTTATTATCAAGAACACAATACAACCTCTGAAATTATAATTTCAACAATTTCAATTACTGTTGTTGCGGCTACGATTTATTTGGTACTTCGTAGTGCTCATTTTTTAGCAAAAATGTTAGGTTCATCAGGAATTGTAGCAATCTCTAGAATCATTGGATTTTTAACGATTGCTATTGGTATTCAGTATATTATTAGTGCTATCTTAACCATTATTAGAGGAATCTAGTAAGTTGAGAATTGGAAGAAAAAAAATCCCAAATTCCGAATGATTCGGAATTTGGGATTTTTACTTTTTAAAATCACTCGAAGTGATGTTAGAATTATTCTTTCGGTAAGAAAATTTCCGCCATCATACAACGTGCGCTTCCACCACCACAAGCTTCAATTGTATCTAAACTTGAACTTACGATAGTTACATGTTCTTCTAATTGTGCAATTTGCTTTTTAGTCAAACTTTGGTGAGCTGAGGCACTCATAATTAAATATCTTCTGTCATCTGTTCCTTTTACCTCTAACATATTTCCAGCGAAATTGTTTACTTGGTCTTCGGTGATAAGAATTACTTCTTTTTCATCGCCTTTTAAACTATCTAAGACCATTTTACGTTCTTTTTTATCGTCGATACAATCTGCACAAATAACCGCAAATGTTTCGCCTACGCACATAATTACGTTCGTGTGATAAATATGTTTTCTTTCCCCATTTACTGTTTGAAACGCTTCAAAAATCACAGGTGTAAATTCGAAATCTTCACAAAATTCAATGAATAATTCTTCGTCTGCTCTTGGCGATAAAGCACAATACGCTTTTCCGTTAGCTCTATCTAAAACAATACTTCCTGTTCCTTCCAAGAAAATATCGTCATCTTCAGCTGAAGTGTAATCCATAATCTCATTGATTACAAAACCTTCATTTTCTAAATGATCTAAAACATCTTCTCTTCTTTCTAAACGACGGTTTTCTGCAAACATTGGATATAGAACAACATCTCCATTTTCATGAAATGAAATCCAGTTGTTTGGAAAAATACTATCTGGCGTATCTGGACTTAACGTATCTTCAACCACCACCACATTTAAACCTATCATTTTAAGTTTTTGGACAAAAGTATCAAACTCTTCTTGTGCCTTAGCGTTAACCGAAGCTGGTGTTAAATTATCCAATACTTTTTGGTAATAATTATTCACCGCTGTTTGTTCGTTCATACGGAATGCTACCGGACGAATCATCAATATGGAGTTAGTTGTTTGGTTCATGTTATTTTTTTGTTTCAGGTTTCAAGTTTCAAGTTTCAGGTTTGCAACTTGAAACAAAGTTTTTAATCTCTAATTAATGGTAAAGTTGAACATCTCAACAAACCTTCTTGTTTTGCAATTTCAGCATACGGAATTTCTTCTACTGTAAATCCGTTTTCGCGTAACCAATTATTTAATCTGGTGAAGTTTTTTTCGGAAACTACTACATCAGGAGCAATGGAAAACACATTGGAATTCATGTGATACATTTCCTCTCTTTCGATGTGGAATAGATTTTCTTTTCCGAATAAATTCACTAAAAACATATAATCGGCTTCTTCACGGAAACCACTTTTGTAGATAATTCCTTTATTGGTTCCCACAGGTTGAAAACAACAATCTAAATGTAAAGCGTTATCACGAGGTTCAATTTTCGATTTTACTAAATCAAATTCTTTCACAATTTTATTTGGAAACAATTCTTTAATATAATTTACTCCTTGCATGTTGGTTCTTGCTGTGATATAATCTTTGTAATCCGAACCTTTGTAAGTTCCGATAAAGATATACTCATTCCAAGGCATTACGTCTCCACCTTCAATATGTACTTCTTCTGGCGGACGCACCACTTTCTTAGGATCAATTTGATCGATTACGTATTGAATCGCATCTAATTCGCGTTCTCTGTCCGGTAAAATATTGGCTTTGATAAAAATGTCATCGATTACAAATCCGATGTCTCTGGCGAAAATTTGGTTGTAATTTTCAATAATTTGAGGTCTGAAGACTTTTACGTCGTATTTTTGGAACACTTTGTTAAAAGCTTCCATTTCTTTTACCATATCTGCTTCCACAGGATAGGTTCCAGCTTTAATATGCTCTAATGATTTAGGATCATAGGCTTCTTCGATAGTAGGTGTTGGACCGTTACTTGTAGCAGTTCCTAACACCACAGCCCTTAAACGGGAAGTTTCGTTTTTTACATTTAATTGTAACATAGCTTTCGGCTTTTGGCAAATATAGAAAAAGGAAACGAGAATATTAATTAGTAAACCGTTATAAATTCGCTTCAAAAAGATTCTTTTTAGATATAAATGATTAAATTTGAGAAAACTATAAAATCAAATTATCATGGGATTATCAAATTTTTTCAGTTCTCTTTTTGGGAAAGCAAAAGAGAAAGCGGAAATAGCAAAAGAAAACTTAAGCGAAGTAGCTGAAAACGTAGCTGAAAAAGCTGCAGATGTAGCCGAAGACGTAAAAGAAACGGTTGAAAATGTAGCTGAAAAAGCGTCTCAAAAGCTAGAAGAAATGGGCGTGCCAGAAAAAGTAAACGAATTTGTTGATGCAGCAAAAGAAAAAACCGCAGAAGCAGCTGGTTGGGTGGAAGAAAAAGCGCACAACTTAAAAGAATCATTACAAAATGCAGCCGAAACTGTAGAAGATAAAGTGGAAGATTTAACAGGAAACACAGAAGAGGAAGTACAAAAACCTACTGAATAAATTTTAAACTTATAAAACAAAAATCCCACTTTTCAGTGGGATTTTTTTATGACTATCTATCTTTAACTTCCTTAAATGGACGTAATGGATATCCTGTGTAAACTTGTCTTGGACGACCAATTGGTTCTTTATTTACTCTCATTTCTTTCCATTGTGCAATCCAACCTGGTAAACGACCAATAGCAAATAAAACAGTAAACATTTCAACTGGGATTCCCATCGCTCGGTAGATAATTCCTGAATAGAAATCTACGTTTGGATATAAGTTTCTTGATTTGAAATATTCGTCTTCTAAAGCTACTTTTTCTAATTGTTTTGCAATATCTAATAATGGATCATCAACTCCTAATGAATTTAATACATCATCAGCTGCTTTTTTAATGATAGTTGCTCTTGGATCAAAGTTTTTGTAAACACGGTGTCCGAATCCCATTAAACGGAATGGATCGTCTTTATCTTTTGCTTTTAAAACGAATTTAGCAACGTCACCTCCATTGTCATGGATTTCTTGTAACATTTCTAAAACTGCTTGATTAGCTCCTCCGTGAAGTGGTCCCCAAAGTGCAGAAACTCCAGCAGAAATAGAAGCAAATAAACCTGCATGAGAAGAACCTACAATTCTCACTGTAGAAGTAGAACAGTTTTGTTCGTGATCTGCGTGTAAGATGAATAATTTATCTAAAGCAGCTACTACTTTTGGATCTGCTTTGTAAGGTCCAGTTGGTAATTCAAACATTAAACGCATGAAATTTTCAACGTAACCTTTTGTATTATCGTAATAATTTAAAGGATAACCCATAGTTTTTCTGTAAGTCCATGTAGCAATTACTAAGAATTTACCCATAGTTTTACAAACCGCTTCATACATTTCTTTTTCGTTGTGAGGATTCACAGACTTAGGATTAAAAGCAGTTAAAGCACTAGTCAACGAAGCTAAAACGCCCATTGGGTGAGCTGTTTTTGGAAAACCATCAATGATGTTTTTCATTTCCTCATTAACTAATGTATATTTACGAATATCATTTTCGAATTTTGCTAATTGTGCTGCTGTTGGAAGTTCTCCAAAAATCAACAAATAAGAAACTTCTAAAAAATCAGCTTTATCAGCTAAATCTTCTATTGAATATCCTCTGTAACGTAAAATTCCTTCTTCACCATCTAAAAAAGTAATTTCACTCGTACATGAACCCGAGTTTTTATATCCCGGATCAATAGTAATAGCACCAGATGCACTACGCAACTTGTCTATGTCGATAGCAACCTCATTCTCAGTCCCAACGATTACAGGGAACTCATACTTTTTGCCATCAAGCTCTAATATTGCAATTTTTGACATATTATTTATATGATATTTTATGATAAAATTAATGTGAATTGCGAATTTAACAAATAATAATTAAACAATAAAGAAAATATCTATAATTTATGGTTAAATAATATACATAAAAAATCCTGCTGTAAAATACTACAACAGGATTTAAAAATGATATCTAAAAGTGATTATTTTTTTACTTTAAATGCATTTACACCAGGAAAATAAGCTACATCAGCTAATTCTTCTTCAATTCTTAGTAATTGATTGTATTTTGCCATACGATCTGAACGAGAAGCCGAACCTGTTTTGATTTGTCCGCAATTTAAAGCAACTGCTAAATCAGCAATCGTGTTATCTTCGGTTTCTCCAGAACGATGAGACATTACAGAAGTATATCCTGCATTATGCGCCATATTTACAGCTGCAATAGTCTCAGTTAAAGTTCCAATTTGGTTTACTTTAATTAAAATTGAATTCGCAATCCCTTGACTGATTCCACGAGATAACCTTTCAACATTCGTTACGAATAAATCATCCCCTACTAATTGTACTTTATCACCTATTTTCTCCGTTAATAATTTCCAACCTTCCCAATCGTCTTCGTACATTCCGTCTTCGATAGAAATGATTGGATATTTTTCAGTTAATTCAGCCAAGTAAGAAGCTTGTTCTTCAGAAGTTCTGATTTTTCCGGTTTCACCTTCAAATTTAGTGTAATCGTATTTTCCGTTTACATAAAATTCTGAAGCCGCACAATCTAAAGCAATCATTACATCGTCACCAAAAGTATAACCAGCATTTGTAACTGCTAATTTTATTGAATCTAACGCGTCTTCTGTTCCTCCAGCTAAATTTGGAGCGAATCCACCTTCGTCACCTACTGCTGTAGATAAATTTCTATCATGTAATACTTTTTTCAAGTTGTGGAAGATTTCAGTTCCCATTTGCATTGCATGAGTAAAATCTTTTGCTTTAACTGGCATAATCATGAATTCTTGAAACGCAATTGGAGCATCTGAATGCGAACCGCCATTGATGATATTCATCATTGGAACTGGCAATGTATTTGCAGAAACCCCACCAACATAACGATATAATGGCATCCCTAATTCGTTAGCCGCAGCTTTTGCCACCGCTAAAGAAACACCTAAAATAGCATTAGCCCCTAGATTTGATTTATTTGCAGTTCCATCTAATTCAATCATCATTTTGTCGATTAAATTTTGTTCGAAAACCGACATTCCTACAATCGCTTCAGCAATTCTTGTATTTACATTTTCGGCTGCTTTTAAAACCCCTTTTCCCATGAAAGCTTTACCGCCATCACGAAGCTCTACTGCTTCATGTTCGCCAGTAGAAGCACCACTTGGAACAGCTGCTCTTCCTAAAATTCCGTTATCTGTAACTACATCTACTTCGATTGTTGGATTTCCACGCGAATCTAAAATTTGTCTTGCGTGAACTTTGATAATTATACTCATTTTATATTTTTTTAAGTTACTATCTTGTGAATAATAACAAATTTATAATTTAAACTATAATGATATTGAAAAACTCAAAAAACTTATAAACGATAACGTTTTAGTTACTTGCCGTTTTTATGTTTTGGATAAATTGGTCAAATAAATAACTTGAATCGTGAGGTCCAGGACTTGCTTCCGGGTGATATTGCACTGAGAAACAGTTTTTTGATTTCATTCGCATTCCAGCTACAGTTCCGTCATTTAAATGTTCATGCGTTAATTCAAAATCTGGATGTTTGTCTAATTCTTCTCTCACGATAGCAAAACCGTGATTTTGAGATGTAATTTCACCTTTTCCTGTAATTACATTTTTAACTGGATGATTGATTCCGCGGTGACCGTTGAACATTTTATAAGTTGAAATCCCATTAGCTAAACCAATAATTTGGTGTCCTAAACAAATTCCGAATAATGGTTTATTTTCGTTTAAAATTTGTTTCGCTACTTCTTGAGCAGTTTCTAATGGTTCTGGATCACCAGGTCCGTTTGATAAGAAATAGCCATCAGGATTGAATGCCTTTAAATCCTCAAATGAAGCGTTATATGGGAAAACTTTAATGTAACAATCTCTCTTAGCTAAGTTTCTAAGAATATTGGTTTTGATTCCTAAATCTAAAGCTGAAATTTTATATTTTGCTGTTTCTTCACCAAAGAAATATGGTTCTTTAGTAGAAACTTTAGAAGCCAATTCCAAACCATTCATATCTGGGACTTGCGCTAATTTTTCTTTTAATTCTTCGATTGGAGTTCCATCCGTACAAATAACTGCATTCATCGCACCGTTATCTCTGATATAACTTACCAATGCTCTTGTATCTACATCCGAAATTACGATAAGATTTTGTTTACTTAAATAATCAAACAAACTTTCGGTAGCATCTTCGCGTGAGTAATTAAAGCTGAAGTTTTTACAAACTAATCCAGAAATTTTCACTGAATCTGATTCCACTTCTTTCTCGTTTACACCATAATTTCCAATGTGCGCATTGGTTGTAACCATGATTTGCCCGAAGTAAGAAGGATCTGTAAAAATTTCTTGATAACCTGTTGTTCCCGTATTAAAAGCGACTTCACCAAAAGTAACACCTTCAATTCCGATTGATTTTCCGTGAAAAATAGTGCCGTCTTTAAGAAGTAAAACGGCTTTAGAACGATTGTTGTATTTCATTGTGTTGTGTTGTTGTGGGTGCAAATTTAGTTATAAAAGTTGTTTTTAGAAAATGTTTGATTCGTAAAACCAAAAAAAAAGGATAAACTTAAAAAAGTCTATCCTTATTATTTTTACATGAATGGTTTCATGATTATTCTGTAGCTTCAGTATTTTCAGAAGTTTCAGCTACTGGAGCTTCAGGAGTGCCTTCAGCTTTTTTAGCTTTTCCACGACGAGTCGTTTTCTTAACTTCTTTTTTACCACCATTGTACAATGTGTTGAAATCTACTAACTCAATCATTGCCATATCAGCGTTATCTCCTAAACGGTTTCCTAACTTGATGATACGAGTGTATCCTCCTGGACGGTCACCTACTTTAGCAGCAACTTCTCTGAAAAGTTCTGTAACTGCATATTTGTTTCTTAAGTAAGAAAAACAAATACGACGGTTGTGAGTAGTATCTTCTTTAGATTTTGTAACTAATGGTTCAACAAATTGTTTTAAAGCTTTCGCTTTAGCAACAGTAGTGTTGATACGTTTATGTTCGATTAAAGAACAAGCCATGTTAGCTAACATTGCAGCTCTATGTCCTTTTTGTCTACTTAAATGATTGAATTTTTTTCCGTGTCTCATGACGTCTTTTTTTTATCTTCATCTTGCATCAATCCTCTATAGGAGCGCAAAATATGAAGCAATTATTCTTTATCTAACTTGTATTTAGCTAAATCCATACCGAAAGTAAGGTTTTTATTTGCCACTAACTCATCTAATTCAGTTAATGATTTTTTACCAAAATTACGGAACTTCATTAAGTCGTTCTTGTTGAAAGAAACTAAATCACCTAATGTATCAACTTCAGCCGCTTTTAAACAATTTAATGCTCTAACAGATAAGTCCATATCAACTAATTTAGTTTTCAATAACTGTCTCATGTGAAGAGATTCTTCGTCATAAGACTCAGTTTGAGCAATTTCATCTGCCTCAAGAGTAATTCTTTCATCAGAGAACAACATAAAGTGGTGGATTAACGTCTTAGCTGCTTCAGTTAATGCATCTTTAGGATGGATAGAACCATCTGTAATGATTTCAAAAACTAATTTTTCGTAATCTGTTTTTTGTTCCACACGGAAATTCTCAATAGAATATTTTACGTTCTTTACTGGTGTGTAAATAGAATCTGTAAAAATAGTTCCTATTGGAGCGTTTGATTTTTTGTTCTCTTCAGCTGGAACATATCCTCTACCTTTTTCGATAGAAAGTTCCATGTTGATAGATGTTTTGCTGTCTAAATTACAGATAACTAAATCTGGATTTAAAACTTGAAAACCAGAGATGAATTTTTGAAAATCACCTGCAGTAATTTTATCTTTTCCAGAAAGAGCGATAGAAACAGATTCGTTATCGATATCTTCAATTTGACGTTTGAAACGTACTTGTTTAAGATTTAAGATAATTTCTGTTACATCTTCAACCACACCAGAGATGGTAGAGAACTCATGTTCTACACCTTCAATTCTTACTGATGTAATTGCATATCCTTCAAGAGAAGAAAGCAAAACTCTTCTAAGTGCATTACCAACAGTCAATCCGTAACCAGGTTCCAAAGGTCTAAATTCAAATTTACCTTCGAAATCTGTAGAATCGATCATGATAACTTTATCGGGCTTTTGAAAATTAAATATTGCCATACTTTCGACTAAAGTCAATTATTATTTGTTATACAACTCAACGATTAGTTGTTCTTTAATATTTTCTGGAATCTGAAGTCTTTGAGGTACAGAAACAAAAGTACCTTCTTTAGTATCATTATTCCATGTAATCCACTCATAAACTTGAGAAGAACTTGCTAAAGAACGCTCGATAGCTTCAAGAGATTTTGATTTTTCACGTACAGCAACTTTATCACCAGCTTTTAAGTGGTAAGAAGGTACATTAACAAGTTCACCGTTAACAGTGATATGTCTGTGAGATACAATTTGACGAGCTGCTCTACGAGAAGGAGCTACACCCATTCTGTAAACTACGTTATCTAAACGAGCTTCACATAATTGTAATAAGATTTCACCTGTTACTCCAGAAGCAGCAGATGCTTTTTTGAATAAGTTTCTGAATTGTTTTTCTAAAATACCGTAAGTATATTTAGCTTTTTGCTTTTCCATTAACTGAACAGCATATTCAGATTTTTTACCTCTCTTTTTAGCTAAACCATGTTGCCCTGGAGGGTAATTTCTTTTTTCGAAGGCTTTATCATCTCCGAAGATTGCTTCGCCAAATTTACGAGCAATTTTTGTTTTTGGACCAGTATATCTTGCCATTTTAAAAAATTAAAAAAGGTAGGAATTATGAATTCAGGTCTATATCCTTCGATAATTTTAAACCTACCCGTGTTATACTTAAATTATACTCTTCTTCTTTTCGGAGGACGACATCCGTTGTGAGGCATTGGAGTTACATCAATGATTTCTGTAACTTCGACTCCTGAGTTATGGATTGATCTAATAGCAGATTCTCTACCATTTCCTGGACCTTTCACATAAACTTTAACTTTTTTAAGTCCAGCTTCAAGAGCTACTTTACTACAATCTTCTGCTGCCATTTGAGCTGCATAAGGAGTATTCTTTTTAGAACCTCTAAAGCCCATTTTACCAGCTGAAGACCAAGAAATTACTTCACCTTTCTTATTTGTTAAAGAAATGATGATGTTGTTAAAAGTAGCATTAATATGTGCTTCTCCCGAAGATTCAACGATAACTTTACGTTTTTTTGCAGTTGTTTTAGCCATATTATTACTTATTATTTAGTTGCTTTTTTCTTGTTAGCAACAGTTTTTCTCTTACCTTTTCTAGTTCTAGAGTTGTTTTTAGTTCTTTGACCTCTTAATGGAAGTCCAGCTCTGTGACGAATTCCTCTTTGGCATCCGATATCCATTAAACGTTTGATGTTTAATTGAACTTCTGAACGCAATTCACCTTCAATTTTGTAATATGATACCGCATCACGAATTGCTCCGATCTCGTCATCATTCCAATCTTGAACTTTCTTGTCTTCGCTCACTTGAGCTTTAGCTAAAATATCTTTAGCTCTGCTTCTACCAATACCAAATATGTATGTTAAAGCAATGATTCCTCTTTTTTGTTTAGGTATATCTACCCCTGCAATTCTTGCCATAATTATCCTTGTCTTTGTTTAAATCTAGGATTCTTTTTGTTAATAACGTATAATCTTCCTTTTCTACGTACAATAATGCACTCGGCACTTCTCTTTTTAACTGATGCTCTTACTTTCATTTTAATAGCTTTAGTATCTATAAGTAATTCTTGCTTTAGACAAATCATAAGGGCTCATTTCAAGTTTAACCTTGTCGCCTGGTAACAATTTAATGTAATGCATACGCATTTTACCAGAGATATGAGCAATTACAATGTGTCCGTTTTCTAACTCTACACGAAACATAGCATTTGATAATGCTTCAATAATTGTTCCGTCTTGTTCTATTGCTGATTGTTTTGCCATAAAAAATTAAGCTACTGCTTTTCTATTTTTACCACTTTTCATCAAACCATCATAGTGTTTATTCAATAAATAAGAATTTATTTGCTGAATAGTATCTATTGCAACTCCAACCATAATTAATAAAGAAGTACCACCATAAAAATAACCCCAAGCACCTTGAACTCCAAGTAAACTTACTGCAACAGCTGGGAACACAGCTACTAAAGCAAGAAATAATGATCCTGGAAAAGTGATTAACGACATAATTTTATCTAGGTAATCTCCGGTTTCTACACCTGGCTTAACACCTGGTATAAAACCTCCGCTTCTTTTTAAATCATCTGCCATCTTGTTAGTTGGTACAGTAATTGCGGTGTAAAAGTACGTAAAAATTACGATTAACAAAGCAAAAACTATATTATATACTAAACCGAATGGATCGTTGAACATTCCTGCAATAGAAAGTGCAGTATCTGATTCTTTAGCCAAACCAGAAACAGCAGCAGGAATAAACATAATAGCTTGCGCAAAAATGATCGGCATAACACCTGATGCATTTAGTTTTAATGGGATAAACTGTCTGTTACCACCCATCATGTCTTCTTCAAAATCCCCAGAAACTGTACGTCTTGCATACTGTACTGGAATTTTTCTTACAGCCATTACTAATAAAATACATGCAATTATTACTAAGAACCAAAGTATTAATTCGATTACGATCATCATAACACCTCCATTTGCTTGAGAAGTTCTAGACGAAAATTCTTGAATAAATGCTTGTGGCATTCTTGCAATAATACCTACCATTATCAATAAAGAAATACCATTACCAATACCTTTATCGGTAATTTTTTCTCCTAACCACATTGCAAAAATAGTTCCAGTTACTAAGATTAGAACTGAAGAGAAGATGAATGTAGGTCCAGTTAACATAAATGCTTCACCTGGTAAAGTTCTGTACAAGTTATAGATATAACCAGGACCTTGAACTAAAGTAATTAAGATTGTTAACCATCTTGTAATTTGGTTAATTTTCTTTCTACCACTTTCACCGTCTTTTTGTAATTTTTGTAAATATGGCACCGCAATTCCCATTAATTGAACTACGATAGAAGCTGATATGTATGGCATGATACCCAATGCAAATACAGAAGCTTGCGAAAACGCACCTCCTGTAAATACATTAATTAACCATCCGATACCTTCATCAGTTTGGTTTGTAAGATTTGTCAATTTAGTAGCATCAATCCCCGGAAGGGTAACTTGCGCACCAAAACGGTACACTAATAATAATCCAAGAGTTAATAAAATACGATTTTTTAACTCTTCGATTTTCCAAACGTTGATGAATGAATCTATAAATTTCTTCATTTTACTAAAGGATTATAAAGTTACAGCTTCTCCACCAGCAGCCTCGATAGCCGCTTTTGCAGATGCAGTAAATTTGTGAGCACTTACTTTAAGTTTTGTTTTTAGCTCACCTCTTCCTAAAATCTTTACTAAGCTATTTTTTGTAGCTAAACGAGTATCTACAAATACAGTAAAATCTACTGTATCAGTTACTACACCGTTATCTACTAATAATTGTAACGAATCAAGATTAATACCTTGATATTCTACTCTATTGATGTTCTTGAAACCAAACTTAGGAACACGTCTTTGAAGTGGCATTTGACCACCTTCAAAACCAATTTTCTTAGAGTATCCAGAACGAGACTTAGCTCCTTTGTGTCCACGTGCAGCGGTACCACCTTTACCAGAACCTTCTCCTCTACCTACTCTTTTATTTTGGTTGTGAACTGAACCTTCAGCTGGTTGTAAGTTACTTAAATTCATAACTGTATAGTGTTATTTAGTTTCTTCAACAGAAACTAAGTGTTTAACTTTATTTACCATTCCAAGGATAGCAGGATTTGCATCATGCTCAACAACTTGTCCCATTTTACGAAGACCTAAAGCTTCCAAAGTTCTCTTTTGATCAAGAGGACAATTGATTTTACTTCTTACTTGTTTTACTTTTAATTTTGCCATGATTTCCTGTTAATTAACCTTTGAATACTTTTTCTAAAGATACTCCTCTTTGTTTAGCCACAGTAGCAGCACTTCTCATTTGTAATAAAGCATCAAAAGTTGCTTTTACCACATTGTGAGGGTTAGATGAACCTTGCGATTTAGATAATACATCGTGAACACCTACAGACTCCAATACCGCACGAACAGCACCACCAGCAATAACTCCAGTACCGTGAGAAGCAGGCATTAAGAATACTCTAGCACCACCAAATTTACCTTTTTGCTCATGAGGAACAGATTGTCCTTGAAGAGGAATTCTAACTAAGTTTTTCTTAGCATCTTCCACCGCTTTAGCGATTGCTTCAGAAACATCTTTAGATTTTCCTAATCCATGACCCACTACTCCGTTTTCATCACCAACTACTACGATAGCAGAGAAACCAAATGCTCTACCTCCTTTAGTAACTTTAGTAACACGATTTACACTCACCAAACGATCTTTTAATTCAAGACCTCCTGGTTTTACAATCTCTACGTTTTTATAATTATGATACATAATTTCTTAGAATTTAAGTCCAGCTTCTCTAGCTCCTTCAGCTAATGATTTCACACGTCCATGGTATAAATACCCACCTCTATCAAAAGAGATTGTTGAAATACCTGCTTTAAGTGCTTTTTCAGCAACTAATTTACCAACTGCTTTTGCAGTTTCAACAGCAGTTCCTTGAGCTACTTCTTTATCTCTCGATGAAGCAGCAACTAAAGTTGTACCGTTTACGTCGTCTATGATTTGCGCATAGATTTCTTTATTACTTCTGAATACAGAAAGTCTTGGTTGAGCAGCAGTTCCGCTTACAATCTTTCTGATTCTGAACTTAATTCTTTGTCTTCTTTCAGATTTCGTTAATGACATAGTCTTAATTTTTAAGCTGATTTACCTGCTTTTCTTCTTAGTTCTTCTCCTACAAACTTAACTCCTTTTCCTTTATATGGTTCAGGTTTGCGGAAACCTCTGATCTTCGCAGCTACTTGACCTAATAATTGTTTGTCGAATGATGATAATTTCACTATCGGATTTTTACCTTTTTCTGAGATTGTTTCAACAACAACTTCACTTACAACATCTAAAACGATGTTATGAGAGAATCCTAAAGCTAAATCAAGTTTTTGACCTTGATTAGATGCTCTGTATCCTACTCCAACTAATTCTAATTGTTTTGTAAAGCCTTCAGAAACACCAACAATCATATTGTTGATTAATGAACGATAAAGTCCGTGTTTCGCTCTCTCATCTTTGTGATCCGATGAACGTTCAACGATAACTTGGTTATCTTCGATTTTAACGGTTACATCAGAAAATTCTTGAGTAAGCTCGCCTAATTTTCCTTTTACTGTAATTACAGCATCTTTAACTTCTACAGTTACTCCAGCTGGAATTGCAATTGGATTTTTACCTATTCTTGACATTGTCTCGTCTTTTTATTAATATACGTAACAAACAACTTCGCCACCAACATTTAATTGCTTAGCTTGTTTTCCTGTCATCAATCCTTTTGATGTAGAAACAATAGCAATACCTAAACCATTTAAGATTCTTGGCAAGTCTGATGAACCAGCATATTTACGTAAACCTGGTTTACTAATTCTTTGGATATCTTTGATAACTGACTCTTTCGTGTCTTTATCATATTTAAGTGCAATTTTGATTGTACCTTGAACATTAGAATCATCAAATTTGTAACTTAAGATATATCCTTGATCGAATAAAATCTTTGTGATCTCTTTCTTCATATTAGAAGCAGGAATTTCAACCACTTTGTGGTTGGCTCTTACTGCATTTCTAACACGCGTTAGATAATCGGCAATTGGATCTGTATACATATGTATAGATTTGCGGTTATGGTTTTCAATCCGCCCTCAGCGGATTGAACCTTTAACCAATTAAACTTATTTTTTGGATTGCAAAAGTAATAACTTTTTTTGGAATTACCAAGATGCTTTTTTAACACCTGGAATTAATCCTTGATTTGCCATTTCACGGAATGTTACACGAGAAATACCAAACTGACGCATATACCCTCTTGGTCTACCTGTTAATTTACAACGATTGTGTACTCTAACTGGACAAGAATTTTTTGGTAATTTTTGTAAACCTTCGAAATCACCAGCTTCTTTTAAAGCTTTTCTTTTCTCAGCATACTTTTCTACTAATGCAATTCTTTTCACCTCACGGGCTTTCATTGATTCTTTAGCCATGTCTTAATTCTTTTTAAAAGGTAATCCTAATTCCGCTAATAATGCTTTTGCTTCTTTATCTGTATCAGCTGAAGTTACAAAAGTAATATCAAAACCAGCAATTTTATTTACTTTATCAATATCAATTTCTGGGAAAATGATTTGTTCTAACACTCCTAAATTGTAGTTTCCTCTACCATCAAATCCAGTTGATTTGATTCCGTTGAAGTCTCTTACACGTGGTAAAGATGAAGTAATCAATCTATCTAAGAATTCATACATTCTTTCTCCACGTAACGTTACTTTAGCACCAATTGGCATACCTTTTCTTAATTTGAAAGACGCAACGTCTTTCTTAGAAATAGTAGCAACTGCTTTTTGCCCAGTAATTTTTGTTAATTCTTCAACAGCGTAATCTACTAATTTTTTATCAGATACAGCTGCACCAACTCCACGGCTTACAACAATTTTTTCAAGTTTAGGAACTTGCATTACATTTTTGTAACCGAACTCTTCTGTAAGAGCAGCAATAACTCTACTCTTATATTCTTCTTTTAGTCTAGGAATATATGCCATAACTATAGTACTTGATTAGATTTTTTTGAAAATCTCACTTTCTTGTCTCCTTCTTGTTTGAAACCAACTTTAGTCACTTCTTTTGACTTTGGGTCAATTAAAGACAAGTTAGACACATGAATAGGAGCTTCTTTCTTAACGATTCCTCCTTGAGGGTTTTTAGCACTTGGTTTTGTATGTTTCGAAACCATGTTAACTCCTTCAACAACCGCTTTGTTTTTCTCACGAAGAACTCTAAGAACTTTACCTTCAGAACCTTTGTGGTCTCCAGCAATAACTCTTACGATATCTCCTGATTTAATTTTTAGCTTTATCATTTGTATAAGAATTAAAGCACTTCAGGTGCTAATGATACAATTTTCATGAATTGTTTTTCACGAAGTTCTCTGGCAACCGGACCAAAAACACGAGTTCCTCTCATTTCTCCTGCAGCGTTTAACAATACACATGCGTTATCGTCAAAACGGATGTAAGATCCATCAGCTCTTCTCACTTCTTTTTTGGTACGTACAACTACTGCAGTTGATACCGCTCCTTTTTTAACGTTTCCGTTTGGAGTTGCATCTTTAATTGAAACTACAATTTTGTCACCAACAGAGGCATAACGACGTTTCGTTCCTCCTAAAACACGGATCGTAAGAACTTCTTTCGCTCCTGTGTTATCTGCTACTTTTAATCTTGACTCTTGTTGTACCATAATTACTTCGCTCTTTCAATGATTTCAACTAATCTCCAACATTTAGATTTACTTAATGGACGTGTCTCCATAATTCTTACAGTATCTCCAATGTTACAATCGTTTGTTTCGTCGTGTGCAACATATTTCTTAGTTTTCAACACGAACTTACCGTATAATGGGTGTTTCACTTTTGTAGTTTGTGACACAACAATAGATTTCTCCATTTTATTTGAAGTCACCACACCAATTCTCTCTTTTCTTAAATTTCTTTTTTCCATCTTTCAGCTAGTGTACAATTATTGTAACTCTCTTTTAGTTAACTCTGTGTGTAATCTCGCAACTGATCTTCTTAAAGTTCTTAACTGAAGAGGATTTTGAATTGGAGATATTGCATGAGCATTTTTTAGGTCGGTATACGTTTTCTTTAACTGACTAAGTTGTTCTTGTAACTCAGCTGCAGATAGATTTTTAATTTCTGATTGTTTCATAATAAATTTTGATTATGCTTCGAAATCTCTAGCAACGATAAACTTAGTTTTAACAGGAAGTTTTTGAGCAGCAAGACGTAAAGCCTCTTTTGCTACTGACAGAGGCACGCCTCCAACTTCAAACATAATTTTACCAGGTTTAACAACTGCAGCCCAATATTCAACTGCACCTTTACCTTTACCCATACGTACTTCTAATGGTTTCTTTGTAATAGGCTTATCTGGAAATATTTTGATCCATAATTGACCCTCTCTTTTCATGAAACGTGTTGCTGCGATACGAGCTGCTTCAATTTGACGAGAAGTAATAAATGAAGAATCTAAAGATTTAATACCAAACATTCCATTTGAAAGCTCGTGTCCTCTTTGAGAAACGCCTTTCATTCTACCTTTCTGTACCTTACGGTATTTTGTTCTTTTAGGCTGTAACATTTTTCTTTAGTTTAAATAATTACTTTCTTTTGCGTGCGTTTGGTTTACCATCTCTCTTAGGAGCAGAAGATCCTGAAGGTTTAGACTTTTGTTTGTCCATTCCTACTAACGGAGAAAGATCTCTTTTTCCATAAACCTCACCTTTCATTATCCATACTTTGATACCCATTCTACCGTAAGTAGTATGTGCTTCACCTAATGAATAATCGATATCAGCTCTGAAAGTTGACAATGGAATTCTACCCTCTTTGAAGTTTTCTGAACGTGCCATTTCAGCTCCATTCAAACGACCAGAAATTTGTACTTTGATACCTTCTGCATTCATACGCATTGCAGCAGCAATAGCCATTTTAATTGCACGTCTGTAAGAAATTCTACTTTCAATTTGACGAGCGATACTTGTAGCTACTAAATAAGCGTCAAGTTCAGGTCTTTTAATTTCAAAGATGTTGATTTGAACTTCTTTGTCAGTAATTTTCTTAAGTTCTTCTTTTAACTTGTCTACCTCTTGCCCACCTTTACCGATAATGATACCAGGTCTAGCAGTAGTGATAGTAACGGTTACAAGTTTTAAAGTTCTCTCGATAATTATTTTTGATACACTAGCTTTTGATAAACGTGCATGGATGTATTTACGGATTTTAGCATCTTCAGCGATTTTATCACCGTAATCATTTCCTCCATACCAGTTTGAGTCCCATCCTCTGATGATACCAAGTCTATTTCCGATTGGATTTGTCTTTTGTCCCATACTGTTTATTAATTGCTTTGTGTGTTATTATTTGATCCTAACACGATTGTTACGTGATTAGAACGCTTTCTAATTCTGTGTGCACGACCTTGTGGAGCTGGACGAAGTCTTTTCAACATCATACCACCATCTACAGTAATCGTTTTTACAAATAAGCCAGCTTCTTCTAAATTAGCATCAGCATTTTTTTGCTGATAGTTATTAATTGCTGATAACAACAATTTCTCTAATTTTCTTGAAGCTTCTTTTTGACTAAATCTTAATATATTAAGAGCTAATTCTACTTTCTGACCTCTAACTAAATCCGCAACTAAGCGCATTTTTCTTGGTGAAGTAGGGCAGTTATTTAATTTAGCAAAAGCAACTTGTGTTTTTGCCTCTTTAGTCTGCTCTGCTCTTTCTCTTTTACGAACTCCCATAGCTTCCTATTATTTTTTACCTTTATTTTTAGCCCCAGCATGACCTCTAAAAGATCTTGTTGGTGAAAACTCTCCTAATTTGTGTCCTACCATGTTCTCAGTTACATAAACTGGAACAAATTGACGACCATTGTGAACTGCGATAGTTTGTCCAACGAAATCTGGAGTAATCATTGATGCTCTAGACCAAGTCTTAACAACACCTTTATTACCACCTGCAATATTTTCTTGAACTTTCTTCTCTAATTTAAAGTGAACGAATGGTCCTTTTTTTAATGAACGTGCCATGTCTATCTAATTATTTCTTTCTACGTTCTACAATATACTTATTACTCGGGTTAACTTTAGAACGAGTTCTATAACCTTTAGCAGGTAAACCTTTTCTTGAACGTGGGTGACCTCCAGATGAACGTCCTTCACCACCTCCCATTGGGTGATCAACTGGGTTCATTGCTACTGGTCTTGTTCTAGGTCTTCTACCTAACCATCTTGATCTACCAGCTTTTCCTGATACAATTAATTGGTGGTCTGAGTTAGAAACTGCTCCAATTGTAGCCATACAAGTTAACAAGATTAATCTTGTCTCTCCTGAAGGCATTTTAATTGTTGCATATTTTCCATCTCTTGCCATTAACTGAGCGAAAGTTCCTGCTGAACGAGCGATAACAGCTCCTTGACCTGGTCTTAATTCGATACACGAAATAACAGTTCCTAGAGGAATTTTACTTAAAGGCATTGCATTTCCAATTTCTGGAGATGCTTCTTCACCAGAAACTACAGTTTGTCCAACTTGTAATCCATTTTGAGCAATGATGTAAGTTTTAGCTCCATCTGCATAATACAATAATGAAATAAAAGCTGAACGGTTTGGATCGTACTCGATTGTTTTAACCGTAGCAGGAATACCTACTTTAGTTCTTTTAAAATCAATGATACGATACTTTTGTTTGTGACCACCGCCTGTATAACGCATGGTCATTTTTCCTTGACTATTTCTACCTCCAGAGTTTTTTTTCGGTGCGATCAAAGAACGCTCCGGCTTATCAGTTGTAATAGTGTCAAAGCTATTAACAACTCTAAATCGCTGACCCGGGGTAATAGGTTTTAATTTTCTAACTGACATTTTCTATTAGATATTAGTATAAAAATCTATTGTTTCTCCCTCTTGAACTTGAACAACTGCTTTTTTGTAAGCATTTGTTTTACCACTGATTAAACCACTTTTAGTATATTTAACACTTCTATCAGCTCTGTAGTTCATTGTATTAACTGCAACTACATTCACACCAAAAGCCGCTTCTACAGCATTTTTGATTTGAATTTTGTTAGCAGTTTTTGCAACTACAAAACCAAAACGGTTAAAAACTTCACCATCTTTAGTTATTTTCTCAGTTATAATAGGCTTAATTATGATGCTCATAATCTTATTATTTACTTAAATTAGCTTCAATTCCGTCTACAGCACCTTCTAAAAGAACTAAACTTTTTGCATTTAAAATTGCATAAGTGCTTAATTCTGAAGTAGTTACAACGCTAGACGCTTTTAAATTGCGTGACGACAAATATACATTTTTATTTGTATCGCCCAACACAAATAAAGATTTTTTATTCTCTAACCCTAAAGCTTTCAATACGTTAATGAAATTTTTAGTGTTTGGTGTTTCAAATGTAAAATCTTCAACTACCACTAAATTTGACTCATTTACTTTTAAAGATAAAGCCGATTTACGAGCTAATCTTTTCAAGTTTTTATTCAATTTAAATGAATAGCTTCTTGGTCTTGGTCCAAAAACTGTACCTCCACCTTTAAACAATGGATTTTTAGCAGATCCAGCACGAGCCGTACCTGTTCCTTTTTGTTTTTTAATTTTACGAGTACTTCCAGCAACCTCAGCTCTTTCTTTAGCTTTGTGAGTACCTTGTCTTTGATTAGCCAAATATTGCTTTACATCTAAGTATACAGCATGTTTATTAGGCTCAATTGCGAAAACTGAATCAGAAAGTTGAACTTTTCTTCCAGTTTCTTTTCCGTTGATATCTAAAACTTTTACTTCCATTACTTCTGAATGATTACATAAGAGTTTTTATGACCAGGAACACAACCTTTTACAACTAAAAGATTTTTCTCACCAACCACTTTTAAAACTCTAAGGTTTTGTACTGTTACATTTTCTCCTCCAGTTCTTCCAGCCATACGCATTCCTTTGAATACTCTTGACGGATAAGATGAAGCTCCTACAGAACCAGGCGCTCTCAAACGGTTATGTTGACCATGCGTAGCTTGTCCAACACCACCAAAACCATGACGTTTTACAACCCCCTGGAATCCTTTACCTTTTGATACACCAACAACATCAACAAATTCACCTTCTGTGAATAAGTCAACAGCGATTACATCGCCTAATTTGTACTCCTCTTCAAAACCTTTGAATTCAACGACTTTTTTCTTCGCAGCTGTTCCCGCTTTCTTAAAGTGACCTAACTCAGCTTTAATTGAACGTTTTTCAGCTTTGTCATCGAAACCTAACTGAATAGCAGAATATCCGTCTACTTCATTGGTTCTGACTTGGGTAACAACACATGGACCACACTCGATAACAGTACAAGGAATATTTTTCCCGTTCTCATCAAAGATGCTAGTCATGCCAATTTTTCTTCCGATTAACCCAGACATATTAAACTAATTATTAATTAAACTCTTATTTATAATACAAATAGTATTTGCACACTACTCATTTTGAGGGTGCAAATATATAAATTATTTTTTAATTATCGCAAAAATAAATAGTTAAGTAAAATTTAGCTAAAAAAAGCACATTTTACACACTAAAAATGATAAGAAAAAAACCGTAATGCTTTCACATTAACGGTTTTTTATTATTAAATCATTGCATTTTTGCAATAGTGTTTATCACACTTTAATTTCTACTTCAACTCCTGAAGGTAACTCTAATTTCATTAAAGCATCGATAGTTTTAGAAGAAGAGCTGTAGATATCTAACAATCTCTTATAAGAACTTAACTCGAATTGCTCTCTTGATTTTTTGTTAACGTGTGGAGAACGTAATACAGTAAAAATCTTTTTGTGAGTAGGTAATGGAATTGGACCCGTTACCACAGCACCTGTACTTTTTACAGTTTTTACAATCTTTTCTGCTGATTTATCAACCAACATGTGATCGTAAGATTTTAATTTTATTCTGATTTTTTGACTCATCTCTTTAAAAATTAAGCGTTACCTTTTGCTTTTTTGATTACAGCTTCTGAAATGTTAGAAGGTGTTTCTTCATAGTGAGAAAACTCCATTGTAGATGTAGCTCTACCAGAAGATAATGTTCTTAATGTAGTAACATAACCAAACATTTCTGATAAAGGAACATTAGCTTTAATAGTTTTAGCACCATTTCTATCACCCATATCATTCACTTGACCTCTACGACGATTCAAGTCACCTACGATATCACCCATGTTTTCTTCTGGAGTAATAACTTCAATTTTCATGATTGGCTCAAGAACAACAGCTCCTGCAGCTTTAGCTACTTCTTTATAACCCATTTTAGCTGCTAATTCGAATGACAAAGCATCAGAATCCACAGGGTGGAATGAACCATCTAATAATGTAACTTTTAAACTATCAACTGCATAACCTGCTAAAGGACCTTGCTTCATAGCTTCTCTAAATCCTTTTTCTACAGCAGGAATATATTCTTTTGGTACGTTACCACCTTTTACCTCATTAACAAACTGTAACCCCATAGGAGCTTTACCATCTACTAAATCAGCAGGCTCTAAACGGAAAACGATATCACCAAATTTACCACGACCTCCAGATTGCTTTTTGTAAGTTTCTCTGTGTTGTGCCGCTTTAGTAAACGCTTCTTTGTACTCAACTTGTGGCTCACCTTGATTAACCTCAACTTTGAACTCACGTTTCATACGATCTACAAGAATGTCTAAGTGTAACTCACCCATACCTGAAATAATCGTTTGACCTGAAGCTTCATCAGTTCTAACTGTAAACGTTGGATCTTCTTCAGCTAATTTAGCTAAAGCCATACCCATTTTATCTACGTCAGCTTTTGTTTTAGGTTCAATCGCGATACCAATTACTGGATCAGGGAATTTCATTGACTCAAGAATAATTGGGTGTTTTTCATCACACATTGTATCTCCAGTCTTGATATCTTTAAATCCTACAGCAGCCCCAATATCTCCAGCCTCAATATATTCGATTGGATTTTGTTTGTTAGCGTGCATTTGATAGATACGAGAAATTCTTTCTTTATTTCCTGAACGTGTATTCAAGATATAAGAACCAGCATCTAAACGACCTGAATAAGCACGGAAGAAAGCTAAACGACCAACATAAGGGTCAGTAGCAATTTTAAATGCTAAAGCCGCGAAAGGCTCTTTTGTATCAGGACGACGGATAATTTTCTTTTGATCTTCTTCTAATAAATCAGCATCATCAGGATGAATTCCTTCGATACCTTCTTTATCTAATGGAGATGGTAAATACTTACAAACTGCATCTAACATGAATTGAACTCCTTTATTTTTGAAAGAAGAACCAGCAATCATAGGGATGATAGCCATGTCGATTGTAGCTGCACGTAAAGCATTGTTGATTTCATCCTCAGTAATTGAGTTTTCATCTTCCATATACTTTTCTAATAAGTTTTCGTCGTAAGTAGCAATCTCTTCAATTAAAATTGAACGATACTCTTTTACTTCGTCAACCATATCAGCAGGAATGTCGATAATATCGAAAGTAGCACCTTGAGTTTCATCATGCCATACAATAGCTTGATTTTTAACTAAGTCAACTACTCCTCTGAAATCAGCTTCTTCACCAATTGGTAAAGTAATCGCTACTGCGTTTGATTTCAACATATCTTTTACTTGCTGACAAACTCCTAAGAAGTTAGAACCTTGACGGTCCATTTTGTTTACGAATCCCATACGTGGAACTCTATATTGATCAGCTAATCTCCAGTTAGTTTCAGATTGAGGCTCAACACCATCAACCGCACTAAATAAGAATACTAAACCATCTAATACACGCAACGAACGGTTTACCTCTACTGTAAAGTCAACGTGACCAGGAGTATCGATAATGTTAAAGTGGTACGATTTAGACTCAGGTAAAACTTTACCTTGGTTTGTTGGAAAATTCCACTCACAAGTTGTTGCAGCAGAAGTAATTGTAATACCTCTTTCTTGCTCTTGCGCCATCCAGTCCATTGTTGCAGCACCATCGTGTACTTCACCAATTTTGTGTGATTTTCCTGTATAGAATAAGATACGCTCAGTTGTTGTTGTTTTACCAGCATCAATGTGAGCAGCAATTCCAATATTTCTTGTATATTTTAAATCTCTAGCCATTTCTATACGAATTAAAATCTAAAGTGAGAGAATGCTTTATTAGCATCTGCCATTTTGTGAGTATCCATTCTTTTCTTAACAGCAGCACCTTCTTCTTTAGCCGCAGCTAAAATTTCAGAAGCTAATTTTCCTGCCATTGATTTTTCGTTTCTTCTTCTTGCATAAAGAATCATCCATTTGATAGCATAAGAAATTTTTCTATCTGGACGAATTTGCATTGGAATTTGAAATGTAGCTCCACCCACTCTACGTGAACGAACTTCTACGTGAGGCATAACATTAGTTAATGCATCTTTCCAAATCTCTAAAGCAGTTTTTTCTGCATCTTGCTTTTTAGTTTCAACGATTTCTAATGCATCATAGAAAACTTTAAAAGCTGTTGATTTTTTACCATCCCACATTAAGTTATTTACAAAACGTGTTACTAACTGATCGTTAAATTTTGGATCTGGTAAAAGGGGTCTTTTTTTGGCCGCTCTTTTTCTCATGTCTTTTCTTTAAAAGATTTTTAAATTACTTTTTCTTTCCAGTTGGTACAGGTGCTTGTCCTGGTTTTGGACGTTTTGCTCCATACTTAGATCTACGTTGTGTTCTTCCTGCAACACCCGCAGTGTCTAATGCTCCACGTACGATGTGGTAACGTACACCTGGTAAATCTTTTACTCTTCCACCTCTAACTAATACTATCGAGTGCTCTTGTAGATTGTGACCTTCTCCAGGAATGTATGCATTCACCTCGTTACCGTTTGTTAAACGAACCCTAGCTACCTTTCTCATTGCTGAGTTTGGTTTTTTAGGAGTTGTTGTGTAAACACGAGTACACACACCTCTTCTTTGAGGACAAGAATCTAAAGCAGCCGATTTACTCTTCTTAGTTATTTGGGTTCTCCCTGTTCTTACTAATTGTTGAATTGTTGGCATAATTAAATACTAAAAATTTTTACTGTTTAAAATTCCCGCTTTTTACGGGGTTGCAAATGTAGGAATTATTTTTTACTTTCCAAATCATAATTTATTAATTTTCAATGCGATTTGATTTTTGTAGTAATTTGATTGGTATTGTGTTACAAAAAAGAAAGACAAAAAATCACATGAATTGTTGCGTTAGATTATGATACAAGTTCAGAATGACAAAATAGATATAAAATTTATTTTACTTTTTTTCGTTTCTTTACTGCTATGAAATTACTCTTGGGTTTACTACTGTTTTTTTGCTTCCAATTTTCATTGGGACAAAATTTCTATTTAAACATAAAAGGAGCTTCGGAAATTGAAAACAAAAACATCGATAGTTTACAATACGAAACTAAACACGCTTCAGTGGCTTCTATTTTGGAAGAACAAAAACGTTTTGAAAACAAGTTGACGAATCAAGGTTTTTTTGATTGGCAGTTATTGGAACAAAAAAAAGCAAACGACAGCAGTTTTGTTTTTATATACAATTTAGGAAATTCGATAAAAAGCAACACTATATATATAGGTAAACTTTCTGCCGAAGAAAAATCGCTATTACAATTAGAGAAAGACACTTTAACTATTGCTACCAATGAAGTTGAAAATTTCATGAAGAGCAAAATTACGCTTTTAGAAAAGAAAGGGTATTCACTTGCCAATTTACAATTAGTCAATCAACGAAGAATTGAAAATAATTTAATTTCCGATTTACAAATAAAACTCAATGCTAAAAGAAATATTACCGATTTAGTCATTGTAGGTTACGATAAATTTCCAGCAGGAATTAAAAAAGCAATTACCAAAAAAGCCAAAAAAGCAACTTTCAATCAAGACAATTTAAAACAGATTAACGATACTTTTGACAAGTTGCACTTCGTTAATCAAATCAAATATCCAGAAATTTTATTTACAACAGATTCCACCAAGATTTTCGTTTACGTTGAAAAATCAAAACCCAATAAATTTGATGGTTTCATTGGATTTTCAAACGACGACCAAAGTAAATTAACTTTTAATGGCTATTTAGATTTGCAATTGCAAAACATTTTAAACACGGGTGAAAAATTTAATTTGTACTGGAAAAACGACGGCAACAAACAAACTTCGTTTAACATCGGAACAGAATTGCCGTACATCTTTAAAAGTCCGATTGGAATTAAAGCCAATTTGAGAATTTTTAAACAAGATTCCACTTTTCAGAACACTGTGACCGATTTGAATTTAGGTTATTATTTTTCATACAACACAAAAGCTTATATTGGTTATCAAAAAACCACTTCAGTAGATATTCAAAATACAAATTCATTTAGTTTGAATGATTTTACGAACACATTTTTGACTTCGAGTTTTGAATATACCGATTTTGATAACGAAAATTTCATTTTTCCTGAAAAAGCAAGAATCTTCATAAAAGCAGGAACAGGAAATCGAACAATTACATCTCAAAAAACGAATCAGTTTTTTACCCAATTGGATTTGAATTACAATTTTAATTTAAATCCAAAAAACAGCATTTATTTAAGAAATCAGACTTTTTATTTACAAAGTGATGATTATATAATTAACGAGTTGTTTCGATTTGGAGGCATCAATTCAATTAGAGGTTTTAACGAAAATAGCTTACAAGCGAATGTTTTTAGCGGAATTATGGCAGAATATCGCTATTTAGTCGCACCGAATTTATATGTTCACTCCATAACCGATTACGGCTATTTTCAAGACAAAACAGCTGCGATTGATGATAAAATTTTAGGATTAGGCTTCGGATTTGGGTTATTTACCAAAAACGGATTGTTCAATTTAGTTTACGCTAATGGAAGCACGAGCGACCAAGCGATAAAACTATCAAATTCGATTATTCACATAAGTTTTAAGACAAATTTTTGATTTTGTACAAAAAATGTTATAAAAAAGTTAATATTATATTAGGTTTGTTATAAAAAATTTCTGATTTTTGAATTATAAATTCAAATCAACCAATATGAAATCAAAAACTAAATTATTATTAACCTTCTTGGCACTATTGCTAAGTCAGCAATTTTTTGCTCAGGCAAAATCTGTGACAGGAACAATTATCGATGAAGGAGGAGTGCCTCTAGCAGGTGTAACCATCATTGAAAAAGGAACTAAAAACGGAACTCAATCTGATTTTGACGGAAACTACGAAATCAAAGTAAATGATGGAGCAGTTCTTGTTTTTTCATTCATCGGAATGTTGCCACAAGAAGTAGTTGTATCATCTTCTAAAATCAATATTACGATGAAAGAGGATGTAACTGAATTGGAATCAGTTGTAGTTACAGCCTTAGGTATAAAAAGAAAACCAGATGAAATTACAACAGCATCTCAAGTTGTAAAAACAGACGAACTAAATCAAGCGAAAGCAACAAATGCTGCCGTTGGATTAGTTGGAAAAGTATCTGGTTTGCAAATTAACACTATCAATAATGGTGTAAATCCTAGTACAAGAATTCAGTTACGTGGTTTCCGTTCTATTTCTAGAAACAATGAAGCCTTAATTGTAATTAATGGCGTTATTTCCACTTCAGGAGCTTTAGCAGAATTAAACCCTGAAATCATTGAATCCATAAACGTTATTAAAGGAGCCAACGGAGCCGCTTTATATGGTTCTCTTGGAGCTAATGGAGCGATTATCGTTACTACGAAAAAAGGAAACAAAGACCAAAATAAATTTAACATCGCTATAAACACTTCAGTTACTTTTGAAGAGGTTTCAATGTTACCAAAACTTCAAAACAGATTTGGACAAGGCTATCAAGGCGCACAGGATTTTACAGAAAATACAAGTTGGGGCGCAGAATTAGACGGTTCACTTCAACCAACTGGTTTGGAACAAACTTTAATGCCTTACTCTTTTATTAAAGACAACTACAAACCATTTTTCAACACTGGAACCACCATGTTAAACTCTATTGCAGTTTCTTCTGGCGACGAAAATGGCTATGTAAATCTTTCTATTGGAAATCAAGAAACTAGTGGAATTATTCCAACAGACTCATTTAAAAAGAATAACTTTTACTTTAGTGCTGGGAAATCAAATGATAAATGGAGTTTAAATGCAAATGTTCGTTATACTACAAGTCACCAAAATACGGCTGGAGGTGTAGAAGGTTCTATTTACAACTCTTTAACTCAAGTCCCTGTAAATGTACCTGTTGAAGCATTTTCAAATCCTGACAATGCAACACACTGGACGTATTGGGAATTAAATCCATACTGGAGACTTAAAAATGAAAGAATTGATTCAAAAGGGCAAACTATTGAAGGTGTCGGAGAAATTGGATATAAATTCAATAAAAACATCGATGCAATTTACAGAGCAAGTTTTAGAACAACTTCTTTTAATGGTTATGAATTTTTCAATGGTTATAAAGCAGAAGTCGTTTATTGGGATTCTCCTTTTGATTATGTCTCTTCTTATGAAGTTAATAATAGTAATTCAAGAAGAATATATTCTGATTTCTTATTAAATTTTAACTACATGCTTACTAATGACATCTCATTCAAAGCAAACATTGGTAACAACATTACAAATATTGAATCAAATGCTTCTTCTATGAAAGGAGAACGTTTAGTTGTGCCAGGCATATACAATATTTCAAATATTACAGGAAGTGTAGTTCCATACGATTTTAAATCAAAACAAAGAAACGCTTCGATTTTTGGAAACTTCGATTTTGGATATAAAGATTATTTATATGTAAATTTAACTTTCAGAAATGACTTAACCTCTGTTTTAAATCCAGATAACAGGTCTTTTAATTATGGTAGTGCTGGAGTTTCATTTATCCCAACTAAAGCTTTTGAAAATTTTGGTGGCGATGTGTTAACTCATGCTAAAATTTCAGCTAGTATTGTAAAAGTTGGTAACGCAGCTATAAATCCTTACGATATTAATGATCGATTTATTAGTGGTGAAACTGCAGGTTTCCCATACAGCACAATCAACTCTTTCGTTTTAGATCCTACGCTAACGGATATGAACTTGAAAAACGAAGACCTTATCTCTAGAGAAATTAATATAAATTTAGAATTCTTTAAAAGAAGAATTACTTTTGATGCGAGTTACTATACTTCAAAAAACACAGATCAAATTCTTCAGACTTCTCCTTCATTTGCTTCTGGAGCTAACGTAGCTACTATAAACGTAGGTGAATCTACATCAACTGGTCTTGAGTTAGATTTAGGATTAACCCCTATTAAAAATGACAATTTAACTTGGGATATTCGTTTTGGCTACAGTGCACCAAAAACAACTGTAGAAAAAGTAACCGAAACTTCTGTTCAAGCAGCAGTTGGTGATTATTTAGGAACTGCTGGTATTGCGGCAATTGCAGGAGAGCAATTTCCAATGATTGTTGGTACAGGTTACCAAAGAGATGAAAACGGAAATATTATAATTGACGCTTCTTCTGGAGACCCATTAAAAGCCAACAATGTAAAATTAGGAAAAACAACTCCTGACTATATTTTAGGTTTATCAAGTTCATTAACTTACAAAAACTTCAAACTTTCTGGAGTATTTGACTATAGAACTGGACACGTATTTTATGCAGGGATTAAAGATGGTCTAGTTCAAAACGGAACTGATATTTCTACTGCTCAAGGTGGAAGACAACCTTTTATTTTCCCTAACTCTGTAGTTGAAACTTCACCAGGAGTTTATACACAAAACAATTCAGTTACTACATCTGGAGGACAAGATTACTATACTGGAATTTACAGAGAAATAGACGAAAACTTTGTATTAGATGCAACTGCATTCAAATGTAGAGAAATTGCTTTATCATACACTTTCTCAAAAGATTTATTAAGTAGAATTGGAATTAGCAGCTTCTCTGTAGGCATTAACGCTAGAAATGTTTTCATGATTTTACCAAAAGAAAACAGAAATTATACCGATCCTGAATTTTCATTCACTACAGGTAACAATATAGGTCTTAGTACTGGAAATCAAGCTCCACCAACAAGAACCTATGGAATCAATTTTAACCTAACTTTTTAAGAAATACTATGAAAAATATTTTTAAACATATAGCTTTTGGATTAGTAGTACTTACTAGTCTGAATTCGTGCGATGATTTTTTTGATGTAAATGAAGACCCAAACAATCCGACATCTGAAAATATAGACCCTGCAATTGTTCTTGCTGCCACTCAAGTGTACACTTACAATACATTAGCAAGAGATATGAACCAATTAGGTAATCTTATGATGAACAATTGGACAAGAGATGTTGGAGCTTCTAACTCAAGTTATTATTTTAATGAACACAATTACAATGTAACTTCAGATTTTTATTCTAGTATTTTTGAAAATTTACAACTTAGAACTGCTAATTATACATTTATTCAAAACGCTGAAGGAACAGAATACGATAATTATAAAGCAATTGCTAAAATTATGAAATCGTATTATTATCAATATCTAGTAGATTTATATGGAGATATTCCATACACAGAAGCACATAAAAGAAGTACTAATTTAACGCCTGAGTATGATGATGACTTATTAATTTATCGTAATTTAATTGTTCAATTAGATGAAGCAATTGCTTTAATCGACAACGCTCCTGCTGGAAGCTTAAACCCAGGCGGAAATGATGTTATGTTAGGTGGCGACATGGAAACTTGGAAAAAATTTGCTAACACATTAAAACTAAGAATTCTTCTAAGAGAATCAGGAAGAACTGCTTCTGGAACTTATGTTCAAGACAAAATTGACGAAATGGAAGCTGATGGAGCTGAATTTTTAGGCGCTAATGATAATGTAAAAATCAATCCTGGTTTTGCAGCTGCTACTAATAAACAAAACGGTTTTGCTTCATTATTTTTAAATGTAAACGATGCTTTTGTAAACAATTATAGTTCTACTGCTGCAACAAAATATACTATTGAATATTTAACTAATACAAACGATACAAGAAGAAATCGTATTTATGCAGCAGCATCAAACGGGTCATATGCAGGTCATCAACAAGGCGACATTTTAGAACCTGCTACTAACTACCCTGTTTCTCATATTGGTCCTGGTTTATTAATTAACTCTGCTCAAGACGGAATTATATTTACTGCAGCAGAAAGTTTCTTACTTCAAGCAGAAGCTGTACAAAGAGGATATTTAACAGGATCTGCTAAAGATTTATACGAAAGTGGTATTAAAGAATCATACAAAATTTTAGGATTAACAGAAGGTGATGCAATTACCTACTATAGTCAATCTATCTCACTTGTTAACTGGGATAGTTCAGCAGGAAACGAAATTGAGGCAATTATCAACCAAAAATGGATTGCTTTAAACGGAATTAATGGTGCCGAAACTTGGATTGAAAACACAAGAACTGGATTCCCAGCTCACGTGCCTTTATCTACAGTAGCTCCAGGAAGTTCAAGACCAATTCGTCTTCTGTATCCAAGTTCTGAAATCGCAGGAAACACAACAAATGTTCCTCAACAAACAGAAGCACAAGCATTTACTAGTAAAATATTTTGGAACGAATAAAAAAAAGAAATATGAAAAAAATTAAAATTTTATCATTAGCGTTATTCGCTCTTTTAATGATAACATCGTGTGTTAAAGACGATGATGAAAACACAGGAAATGGTGCTAGAGTTGTAGGATTTAGCAAAAGTTTTAACTCTTATATTTTTACAGGAGCTGATACTGAGCCCTATTTAATCAACGAAAAAATTAACCTTGTTGGTGGTGCTAACGGAACACCATCAAATGAAGATATTGTTGTTTCTTTTACAATTGACCCAAGTAGTACAGCCATTCAAGGCACTGATTATACAATCACTGGTTCAACTACAACATTAGCTGCAGGTTCAGATTTTACTCAAATTCCAATTACGGTAGATCCTTCGATTCTTCCAGGAAATACTCCTAAAACAATTGTAATCAATTTAGAAGGAACAGACTCAGATAATGCAGTAATTGCTGATGATAAAAAGCAAATTACAATTACCATTGCAAAATGTGAATCTAACTTAGCTGGAACATATAGCCTTGTTGTTACAAGAACTGATAACAATACAACTTACTATTTCCCAAATGAAGAAATTACAGAAATTAGTATTGGTCAATATGTAACTTCTTCAACAGGTCCTTATGGAAATGGAGATTTAACTTCTGATGGTGCTCCTCGAGATGGTTTTGTATTCAATGATGTTTGTCAATCTATACAAATTGAAGAACAATATCTTGGTGACTACTACTCTAATTTAGTTGAAGGTGATAGCGACTCAGGTTTTGTAACACTTGACACCGATACTGGAGAAGTAGAATCTATAACCATGTATTATTCAATTAGAGGCTTTAGTAGCGGTACAGCACGAAGAACTTTTACAGCAGTATACACTAAACTTTAACATCGATTCATTATGAAAAAAATAAATATATTACGATTCTTATTTACAACGGCGCTTTTTTCGTCACTTGTAATAATTACATCTTGTAACGACGACGATGTTGATTTAGGTAGTAAAGTAAAACCTGTTTTAACATCGAGTACTACAACTTTCACAGCTAAAGAAGGTGATGTAGTAACTTTAGACTTCACTTTAGATAAAGCTATCAACAAGCCTATTCAATACCGATTGGTTATGTTAGACGAAAGTACAGCAACAGATCTTGAAGACTATTCAATTCCTGGCTGTCGTAGTAACGATCCTGACTGTGTTGCGATTGAAGAAAATGGAGGACCAGTTGGTTACATTTTTGAAATTCCAGCTTATACTACATCTTACAGTGTTGACATCTCTTTACTTAACGATTTAGATATTGAAAGCACAGAGAACTTAAAATTAAAAGTAGTTTCTAACAGAACATTATTAGGAACTGTTGGTGATTTAGTTTTTGATATCAACATTGAAAATTCAAGCGATTTAGTAATCGACTTAAATTGGTCAGGTACTTTTGATGATGGTGGAACAACCGTTGATAACTGTGACTTAGATATGGACTTAGAGCTTATCGATAGTGATGGCAATTACATTGATTTTAGTTACAGCAATTGTCCAGAACAATTAACTTTAAGTACTTCAATGCCTGATGGAACTTATTATTTAGATGTTAGTCTTTGGACAACTTCAGGTTATAGTCAACCAATAAACATTCCTGCTTCTGTTACATTTAACAAACCAGGAATACCATTAGTAGAAACTGAAAATGTATCTTCTTACTTCCCTATGGATCAAGGCGGATTAGATGATGGAAACTCGAATGCAATTATAACATTTGAAATTACAAAAGTGGGGCATACTTTTACCATTACAAATCCAGACAACCAAGTTGTATTCCAAGGAAGAATAGCAAAAAGAACAGGGAACAGAGTTAATTTAAAAAAATAAACTCAAAAAGTTCTAAAAACATAAATTTAAAACCACTTCAATTGAAGTGGTTTTTTTATACCTTTGCCACATGGAAAAAGACAACCAAATATTCGGGATTAGAGCAATAATTGAAGCAATTAACGCTAAAAAGGAAATTGATAAAGTATTCGTTCAAAAAGATGCACAAGGCGACTTGATGCAGGATTTGATGAAAACGATGAAAAGAAACAACATCAACTTCTCCTACGTTCCTGTTGAAAAACTAAACCGATTAACTCCAAATAATCACCAAGGTGCGGTGGCAACCATTGCTCCTATTTCTTTTGTTGCATTAGAAACTATGGTTGAAAGTGTTATTGAAACTGGTAAAAAACCTTTATTCCTAATTTTAGATCAATTGTCAGATGCACGTAACTTTGGCGCTATCATCAGAACTGCTGAATGTACGGGTGTTGATGGAATTATCATCCAAAAACAAGGTTCAGCTCCTGTGAATGGTGATACCGTTAAAACTTCGGCTGGAGCAGTTTTTAATGTGCCGATTTGCAAAGTAGATCATATTAAAGATGCCATTTTCTATTTACAAGGAAGCGGAATCAAAACTGTTGCTGCTACAGAAAAAACAGACCAACACATTTACGACATCAACTTCAACGAAGGCGTTGCCATTATTATGGGTAGCGAAGACCGAGGTGTGAATCCTTCTGTATTAAAAATTGTTGATGAAAAAGCAAAATTACCAATGTTTGGAACTATTGAATCATTAAATGTTTCGGTAGCTTGTGGTGCTTTTTTGTATGAAGCGTTGAGACAGAGAATGTAGTTCAGTGTTCAAAATTAATAATTATGAGAAAAATATTCTTTTGTCTAATTTTTCTTTTTTCAATTTTATCATTTAGTCAAAATACTTTGATAGGAAAATTTTGCTCAAATTCTAAAGAACAAAATACAATCTCAACTATCCAACAAAGTTGTTTTACTTTTAAAGAAGACGGAACTTTTATCGAAGAAATTAAACTTGATGTCTCTATAGTTTTAACAGGTAAATATCGTTTTTCAAACAATATAATTGAGTTAATTTATAATGATGAAACGAACGAAACTTCAATTTTAAAAATCATCAAGATTACTAACAAGAAAATTGTTTTTAGATATTTATCAAAAGACAAAAGCAGCAAAAGAAACACGCTTTACAAATCAATCCAATAGAAAATTACTTCTTCCCTCCTAAAAACTCATAAACAACTTTCATTGAAGAATTAAAATATTCTCTAATCACTTCTTCAGGTTTTGGTGGTGGATTAAAATTTCCTTTTTCATCGAAGTTTTTCATGAATGGATCGAGTTCAGGATTGAAATCGGGTTTTTCCCATTCATAGAAAATAGGTTTTGAAAATTGAGGTGTTTTTAGAACTAAAGCCAAGGCTAATCCCACAAGAAATCCTGCTAAATGGCCTTCCCACGAAATACCTTCTTTTACATTAGGAAACATATACCAAACACTTCCTCCGTATAAAATTACGATGGTAAATGATAAAGCTACCAATCGATAATATTTGGTAAAAATACCTTTGAAGAAAATAAAACTCACTAAAGCATAGATTAATCCACTCGCACCAATGTGATAACTTGGTCTTCCTAGCAACCAAGTTCCTAATCCTGAAAATAGAATTCCTAAAAGCAAAACCACGAACGATTGCTCTTTATAGAAATATCTCAAGATTGGCAACAACACTAATAAAGCAACGGAATTATTTGCCAAATGCTCAATATCGCCATGTAAAAATGGACTAAATAGAATTCCTTTTAATCCATACACTTCTCTTGGATAAATTCCAAAATGAGACAAATTATGTTGAAATTGTAATTCATACCAAAAAACCGACCATAAAGTCAATACAAAAAATAACGGCAATAAAATGACCGCTTTTGTAAACTGAAAAGGATTATCGTGTTGTTTTTCCATATTGAATCGAACTCAAAGATAAAGCCAAAAAGATAATTATGAAATTATGGCAGACTTATTTAAAACACATAGTCACATAAGTTTTTAATTTTTAACGCAAAGTCGCTAAGTTTTTCGCAAAGTAAGCCAAAGAAAACCTCTAGAATTAAAATGTAATTGATTCTAAAAAAGTTCGGTAAAAGATATAAACCTTCAAAGAAAATTGCCCACTTGAAGGACTTTTGAGGTATTCATAGCGTTACACTTTTACAGAGTTCACAAAGCGAAGTCTATATAATCTTAAATAAATGAAATGCCTTTAATCAATAATTTTAAAACCTATGTTTCTATGTGGTAAAACTAAAAAGAATCGCATATTTTTGTAATTTTACGACATGAATCAACCATTAGCCGAACGCATTCGCCCACAACAATTATCGGATTACATCAGCCAATTGCATTTAGTTGGACCTGAAGGTTCGTTAACACAACAAATTGCCAAAGGATTAATTCCAAGTTTGATTTTATGGGGACCTCCAGGAACTGGAAAAACTACCTTGGCACAAATCATGGCGCAAGAAAGTAAACGTCCGTTTTACCAACTAAGTGCCATACATTCGGGTGTAAAAGACATTCGTGAAGTTATTGAAAAAGCGAAGCAAAGCAATGGTTTATTCACAGCTAAAAATCCGATTTTATTTATCGATGAGATTCATCGCTTTAGTAAATCGCAACAAGATTCTTTATTGGCGGCGGTGGAAAAAGGTTGGGTTACATTAATTGGAGCAACGACTGAAAATCCAAGTTTTGAAGTCATTCCCGCTTTATTGTCAAGATGTCAGGTATATGTATTGAATGCATTTACTAAAGATGATTTGGAAGCCTTGTTATATCGTGCGATGAAAACTGATATTCAATTACAAAATAAAGATATTCAGTTAAAAGAAACTGAAGCTTTGTTAAGACTTTCAGGTGGCGATGGAAGAAAATTATTAAACATTTTCGAATTAGTCATTAATGCTACAGAAAGCGATACCATTGAAATTACAAATGAAAAAGTAATGCAATTGGTGCAAAAAAATACGGTATTGTATGACAAAACTGGCGAACAACATTATGATATTGTTTCCGCATTCATAAAATCGATTCGCGGAAGCGACCCGAATGGTGCGGTGTATTGGCTAGCCCGAATGATTGAAGGTGGAGAAGATGTAAAATTCATTGCCCGTAGAATGCTAATTTTAGCTAGTGAAGATATTGGAAATGCGAATCCAACCGCTTTGATTATGGCGAATAATACATTTCAAGCGGTAACGACAATTGGTTATCCAGAAAGCCGAATTATTTTGAGTCAATGTGCGATTTATTTAGCAACTTCAGCAAAAAGCAACGCCAGTTATATGGCAATTGGAAAAGCGCAACAAATGGTCAAACAAACTGGCGACCTACCGGTTCCTATTCATTTACGAAATGCACCAACCAAATTGATGAAGGAATTAGGTTACGGAGAAGAATACAAATACTCACACGATTTCCCAAACAACTTTGCCGAACAAGAATTTTTACCTACTGAAATATCTGAAACTAAATTTTTTGAACCAGGAGAAAATGCTCGTGAAAAAGAATTACGTCAATTTTTGAAAAATCGATGGAAAGATAAGTACGGATATTAGTCTTAAAACTTAACTTCAACATTTTCTGAAAACAATTTATCTCCTTCATAATATTCAAAAAACCAACCACTAGTTTTTTTCATTAAAACACCTGATCTAGAATCTTTATGAGCTAAAAAAACATTTTCAGCAGAAGTTTTCTTTAAAACAAAAATCGTTTCTGGTTTATCGTTTACAAGTTTATAACCGTTAGCCGTTGGAATTGCAAATAAAGTGTTTGTGGCTTCATTACTAGTAATAATTTCGTTTTTAGAAACTTCTACTACTTCTTTTGGAGTTTCCACAACTTCAACATTTTGAATTACGTCTGCTTTTTTAAAATTTATTTTTCCTTTAAGTGATGATAAGGCTTCTCTGAAAGTTTGTGTGTAAGCTAATTTATATTGTTTTTCTCTACTTGTTCCTAATTCACTTTTTAGCAACACGTTATTTGTACAATCTTTTAATTCAAAATGAATCTTAGTTACAAACATATTGTTGTTTTCTAAAGCATTTGCATATAAAGCTAAACATCTGTTTTTAGATAATTCATCTGGAAGTTTTTCATTATCGTAATACACTTCAAAACCTTCACTTTGAAAAAAAGATTTGCTTAATTCATTAAGTCCAAACTTATTTGGCTCTGTAAAAAAAGAAAACTGAGACGGAATAATGATGTATTTATAACTTTCTTGAGCAACAGAAACAAAACTTAAAAACAATCCGATAATTAAAACTACTTTCTTCATAACTATAATATATTTTTTAATTCTAATAAATGACTTACTTGTAAAACTGGATTTTCAACTACAATATTTTGTTCATTAAAAAACACCGCTTCAATGCCAGCTTCTTGTGCTCCAACGATATCAGCTTCATAACTATCGCCTATCATTAAGCTTTCTTCTTTTGAAGCGTTTGCCAAAGATAAGGCAAAATCGAATATGTTTTTATGTGGTTTTTTAACTCCAGCCATTTCTGAATTGGTTATCGTTTCAAAATAATGATCAATATTCGAATTTTTCATTTTTTTAGTTTGAACCGAAGCAAATCCGTTTGTTATAATATGTAATTGATATTTTGGTTTTAAATAATCCAACAACTCGATTGCGCCATCAAACAAGTGATTATATTCGGGTAAATATTTGATATATTCTTCGGATAAATGATGAATCATTTCGTCTGAAACTTCAAATTTTAAAGCATCAAAAACGTCTTTCAAACGATAATAACGTAAATCGTCATGCGAAATTTGATTCACTTGGTACAATTTCCAATAATGTTGGTTTCTGGGAATGTAAATATTTAGAAATTCCGATAATTCAATATCAAATCCTTGTTGTTTGAAAATCGTATCAAACGCAAATCCTGAATTTTTATCGAAATCCCAAAGCGTATGATCTAAATCGAAAAAGAGATGTTTTTTATGTTGGAATGATTTCATTTTATTTTTAAACACGAATTTCACGAATTGTCACCAATTATGATTTCGGTATGTTTCTAATTTACTACTGATTGTTTTAACCTTATGATTGTTTTAGCCCCGATGGGAGCGACACCTTGTATAGCGGACAGCGGGATCAAGCCATTAAAAAAAGCCCAAACGAATGGGCTTCTAATTTATTTGCTTTGAGAGATAATTACGGCGTCTTCGATATGGTAAATCCAATCTTCAACGTCGGTTTCGTTATATCTAAAAGTTCCTTTCAACGTTACATAGGTATCGGTTTTTAACTTTGGAAAAGCGCCACCTTTAAATTTGATTCCAGCAATAGTCTCTGGTCCTGATTTTCCACAGAAGAAACAAGCTGCGAATACGTTTTTACTTAATGCATAGTTTTTGTTATCAATTGGCACAATAAATCCGCTCATGAAAACGGTTTTCTTTTGCATCATTTTCAATTTCATGTTCACTTGTGGAAATTCTACTTCGCCATAAGTCGCGTGTTTTTTACGAACATATTTGATATCACCTAACATTTTCCATGTAAGTGTATCTGCTGCTACTGATGATTTGTTAGTAGTTTTTACTGATGAAGTTGTACTACCTGAAAAGCTCATCATCGAAATAAAAACGACTAAAGCCAAACTTAATTTAATATAATTACGCATTTGCTAATGTTTTTGAAATATTTAAATTGTAGGCTTTTATAGCTGGAATTAACGCTGCAATAAAGCCCACAAATATAGTTAGTAAAAATAAAGTTCCTTCTTTCTCCCAAATAAATTCGTATGGATTGAAACTCATTTTGAAATCTTCTTCGGCTGAGTTGGACAACATACTTAATCCTACTCTTCCCAAAATCGTACCAAAAATAAATCCAACCACACATAAAAGCAAACTTTCAATCATTACCACTTTTAAAAGCTGTAATCTTTTGGCTCCGTTGACACGCATTAAGGCAAATTCATTTTCACGTTCTTTCAATGTATTGTAAAGAGCGATGAAAATCGAAATTCCTGAAATTAACATAATTCCATAAGCTAAATATTGCAATGCTGAAATTCCAATTCCAAATAAAGAGAATAAACGATTTACTTCGATAGCTGGAGAAGCGACTTGCATTTTAGTATTTTGTGCTATGATTCTTGGCCAAGTTACAATTCCCATTTTGTTACGGAATTTTAGTAAAACAGCTGTGATTTCCATTCCAGGTTCGTCTAAAGTCATGTCTGCTTCTTCGTGATGTTCTTCTCCTTCTACATGAATGTGACCTTCTTCACCATGAGCAGGATTTTCTTCTTCACCATGACTGCCGTGCATTTGCCAAACACTTGGAATCGTACATAAAATTAAATTATCAACTACTTTTCCTGTTGGTTTTGCAATTCCGACAACTTTATATCCGTAATGGTCATGAACTTCTCCTTCAGCTGCATCACCATGCGAACCGAAAAACTCATCTCCAATTTTTAAACTTAATTTTTGAGCGATATCACTTCCGATTACGACTTCGAAGTTTTTTTCGAAAAGTTTTCCTTCGGATATTTCTGCCCCATATTTTTCTAAATAATCAGGAGTTGTTCCTAAGATTTTATAACCGCGATAATTATCTCCAAATGCCAATGGAATTGCTTTTTGAACAAATGGATGTTGCATCCAAACTTTTGCCGAATCGTAGCTAATATTTCCTGTTGGAGAATCCACTTGGTAAACAGAAGATAAAATCAATTGTAATGGACTTCCTTGCGCTCCCATTACTAAATCAACTCCATCAATATTACTAGAAAATTTTTCTTCAAATTGCTTTTCGACTAAAACTAAAGTCGTAATAATCGCTACACTTGAGGTTAGCAAAACAACACTCAAGATGGTATTTAATGGTTTGAACCATATATTTTTCCATGCTAATTTTGCTATCATATCAAGGTAATTTTATTGATAAATCTTTCTTTAATTCTGTTGTCATGCGTAACGATTAGCAAAGCCGCTTTGTATTCTTTCGACAATGAAGTCAACAATTCGATTACTTTCTCCGCATTTTTATCATCTAAACTTGATGTCGGTTCGTCTGCCAAAAGCACTTTTGGTTCATTCATCAACGCTCGGGCAATCGAAACACGTTGTTGTTGCCCAATACTTAATTGCGATGGTAATTTAGACGCTTGGCTTTCGATTCCCAATTGTTCTAAAAGTTTCTTAGCTCTTTTCGTATGCTTTTTACCCGTTGCTAACCAACTTGCCATTTCCAAATTTTCTAAAACCGTCAACGCGCCAATAAAATGCGATTTTTGAAAAACCACTCCAATGTGTTTTCCACGAAATTTATCGGTTGCTTTTTCAGAAAGGGAAACGATATCGGTTTTATCGATTTCGATTTCGCCCGTTTTTGGTTTTAACAAGCCTGCTAAAATATGCAAATAGGTAGTTTTTCCTTTTCCAGAATCACCTGTAATCAACAAAGTACTTCCCGCTTCACAATACAAATCGGGCATGTGAAAGATTTGGTCTTTGGTGTAGGAAAAAGTGATGTTTTTGGTGCTAATCATAGTTCAACGAACATTAATTTTAGTGTTGCAAGATAAGAAATTGAATAGAAAAATTTCTTAAATAATTTCTAATAAAAAACCTTGTGATTTACTTTCATCACAAGGCATTTATATTTTAATCTCAAATATTATTCTTCATCATGCGTACACAATCCTACAATCGTATGAAAAGTATCGTGTAAACCATTTAAAGCTTTAGTGATTTTCTCGTCAGAAGCTTTAGATTTTACTAATTTATCTAATGCTTTACTATCTTTAGCTAATTTATTAACCGAAGCTACAATTTGTTTTTTATTGAATTCCGCTGGAATTTTTGCCATTTTTAAAGTATTAGCTTTTTCAGCCATTTCAGCACTTCTCTCTTTGATAGGTTGTAAATTCCCTTCTTCACTTGGATGAAAAGTTTGCGACATCACTTTGTGAAACGTTTTGATTTCTGGCCAAGAAGCAAAAGTATCTGGTTTTGGCATCGCTGCTTTGTATCTTTTACTTACTTCTGTCCAGTTTACAACACTCCATAAAGCAGATAAATAATCGGCTCTTTTGTTTTGGTATTTTAAGTAATAGGCATGTTCCCAAACATCGATTCCGAAGATTGGAGTTCCTTTTACTTCTGCAATATCCATCAATGGATTATCTTGATTTGGCGTTGAACTCACTACTAATTTTCCTTCTTTAGTAACAACCAACCAAGCCCAACCTGAACCAAAACGACTTGCTCCAGCGGCATTTAATTTTTCTTTTAAAACGTCTATACTTCCGAAAGTTTCAATTACTGCTTTTTCTAATTCAGCCGACATTTTAGTATTTTTCTCTGGTGTTAAAACTGACCAAAACAACTCGTGGTTATAATGCCCACCACCGTTATTACGAACTGCTGCTGGCATAGTAGAAATCTTTGCAAAAATTTCGTTTAAGCTTAATTTTTCATCTGCAGTTCCTGCTAAAGCAGTATTTAAATTTTTAACATACGCAGCATGATGCTTGCTGTAGTGAATTTCCATAGTTTGTGCATCTACAAATGGCTCCAAAGCATTGTACGCATAAGGCAAAGCTTTTTGTGTAAACTGCGCCGAAGCAGTAAGAGTTACTAAAAGTGTTGCAACTAAAAGTTTTATATTTTTCATGATATTTTAATTTTTGATAAAAATACGGCTTATGGATTAGATAAAAAATTAAGAATTCTTAAAATTTCTATAATTCTTGGTTTAAACGCAAAGACGCTAAGTATTTTCGCAATGTTCGCTAAGGAATCCACTTTAGTATTCTTTAAAGTGTTCCAAAAGCAAAGCGTCTCTGTGAATCTCTCTCAACATAAATTTATTCAAAAAAAACTCTGTGAATCTCTTTGTAAATTCTTGTCAATAAAAAACTATGTGACTGTGTGCTTCAAAATTAAAATCGCATAACACCCCTAAAGTCCCCTCAAGGGGACAATTCTTCTATAAACTTTTTACTTTATCATTTTTTGTTTAGAATCTTATAATTTTCAAGGGTATACTTTTGCTTTCTTTGCGAAAACCCTTGGCGACTTTGCGTTAAAAATTAAAATCTATGTGTCTATGTGTTTTAAAAAACTAAAAAATCCCTTCATCCTGAAAACTCAAATACCCATTTTCGGTAATGATAAGATGATCTAAAACTTGAATTTCTAAGGTTTGTCCTGCTTCTTTGATACGTTTTGTGATTTTTAAATCGGCTTCGCTTGCGATTAATTTTCCTGAGGGATGATTGTGTGACAGAATTAAACCCGTTGCATTTTGTTCGAATGCCATTTTAAAAATAATTCGAATATCAACAACAGTTCCGGTGATTCCGCCTTTTGAGAGTTGAGCTTTGTAGATGACTTTATTGGAATTATTAAGATACAATACCCAAAACTCCTCGTGAGGCAATTCGCCAATTATGGGTTGCATGATATCGAAAACTGCTTTGCTAGATGTGATTTTTTTTAGTTCGATGGCATCTTCAGCTCTTCGTCTTCTTCCCAATTCTAATGCAGCGGCGATGGAAACGGCTTTAGCTTCTCCAATTCCCTTGAATTGCATAAGTTGGGAAACCGACATTTTTCCTAAAGTGTTTAGATTGTTTTCGGAAGAAGCTAAAATGCGTTGGCACAATTGTACCGCGCTCTCATTTCGAGAACCGGAACCAATTAAAATAGCAAGCAATTCGGAATCAGATAAGGCGGATTTGCCTTTTAGGAGGAATTTTTCACGTGGGCGATCGTCTTCGGCCCATTGGTTGATTGGCGTGTACATAAGATTTTTATTTTGGCGTTTATAAGAACAAAGCTAATTAAAAAATCTAAAAAATGAAAAAAATCTAAACTTTTACCACATAGAAACATAGGTTTGTTTTTTATTTAATAAGGCATTTTAGTTAGGTTACAGAGAAGCTAAATGAATCAATTTATTGACTATGAAATTCTTATTTTTCTATGTTTCTATGTGGTTTTAAAAAAACCTTCAAAATAAATGGCTTAAAAATTGCGTTTCAATCTACAACAAATAACAAACCATGAAACTATTTATTCCTTTACTTTTAATCTGTTTTTCTTTTGGATGTAAGAAATCTGAAACTATTACTGAAAAAATAACAGAATCAAAACCTACAAATCAACTCATTGAAAACCCAAATGATTTCTACCAAAAACTATCCAATGCCGCGATTTCGATAATTGATCCTGAAGTGGTTTATACTCCGGATTATGTTGGGATAAAATATCCAAATGGTGATGTTCCTGCAAAAACGGGCGTTTGTACAGATGTGGTAATTCGTGCCTATCGAAAATTAGGAATTGATTTGCAAAAGAAAGTACATGAAGACATGAAAGCTAACTTTTCATTGTATCCGAATTTAGAAAAATGGGGTTTAAAAACTACCGATAAAAACATCGACCACCGAAGAGTTACTAATTTAGAGGTTTTCTTTTCTCGAAAAGGAACAACTTTACCGATTACGCAAAATCCAAAAGATTACAAAACGGGTGATCTAGTCACTTGGATGATTAACGATAAATTACCTCATATTGGAATTGTGACTCACGTAAAATCCAGTAATGGAAACCCAATGATTGTGCACAACGTAGGAAGCGGGCAAGTTTTAGAAGATTGTTTGTTGAGTTGGAAAATTGTGGGGCATTATCGTTATAAGAAGTAATTGCTTTTTGGTTATATTTGTTTCAAATACAAATTACATGAAAAAATCACTCTACTTAATATTATCTTTAAATACATTATTGCTTTTTTCACAACAAGCTGCCGATCTTGATACAAGTTTTGGCAACAATGGTTTTTTTTACACTGAACCAAATAGCGATATTGATTATTCAAATTGCTTAACAATTATGCAAAACGATCAAATTGTTGTTGCTGGTGGTTATGATAATTTTTCAGTTATAAAATTAATGTCTGATGGAACTTTCGATACTTCTTTCGGGAATCAAGGACAAGTTATTATTCCATTTGATGGTTTTAAATCTAGTGTACATAACGTAATTGTTAGACCAGATGGAAAAATTATTTTAGCTGGAGATGTTTTTGTAGCTGGTGGAAATTACAACTTTGGTATTGCACTTTTGAATGCAGATGGAACATTAGACACTTCGTTTAATACATCAGGAAAACTAGTTTTTAATTTTGAAGAAAACATTAATTATCTTCGTTCAGCTTCATTACAATCTGACGGAAAAATAATAGTTGCTGGCCAGTGTGGCACAAGTTCTAATGCTGATTTTGCTATTGCTCGAATAAATCCAGATGGAACTTTTGACACTACATTTGGTATTCAAGGAAAACAAAGAATAGCGATTCAAAGTGATGACAGAGGAAGATGTGTAGCGATTCAATCTGATGGAAAAATAGTAATGGGAGGATATTCATATCCTATCAACAATAACAATTGCTGGTTTACAGCCATTAGACTTACGCAACAAGGTCAGCTTGACTCTTCATTTGCTACAAACGGTAAATTTATTACAAAAGTTGCAAGTTCTTACGGAAATGACACTGTTAACGATATGCTACTTCAGCCTGATGACAAAATTGTTTTACTTGCTGATTCATATATTGGTAGCTCTCAAGATATCGGAGTAGTAAGATTAACATCAAATGGTGAACTAGATACAACTTTTAGTGGAGACGGAAAATTTAACACAACAATGATTGGCACTTCTGACTATCCTAAAGCTATTGAAATCCAATCTGATGGAAAAATTTTAATTGCTGGATCGTATAGCACTTCTCCACAAAGAAACCTGAGTTTGTTAAGACTAACAACTAATGGTGAACTTGATTTAACATTTAGTGATGATGGAAAAGCTAATTATATAGTTCCTGGAAACAATGGTGTTGGAGTTGGCGATATGAAACTTCAATCAACAGGTCAAATTTTAATATGCGGAAGTATTTTCAATGATTATATGGTTGCAAGAATTTTTAGTGGTATGGAAGATATATTAGATACCGAAAATTGGAATTTAAATGACCTCTATTTATTTCCAAATCCCACTAATGAAACTATTTATTTTAGTGAAGATATTGTCTCTGTAACTATTTTTACATTAGAAGGAAAAAAGGTAATTGAAGAAAATAAACAGATAAAAAAACTTCTAGTAAACAATCTAAAAAAAGGAGTTTATATTGTTAATGTAAAAAACACAAATGGGAATATTTCCTATCATAAAGTAATTAAACAATAAAATTTAGATTGAACCACAAGTTTCAACTAAATGTGACAAACAAAAAAATCCGAATTAAATTCGGATTTTTTTGTTTGTCACATTTTCATATTGAAATATTAACTAATTAATTGTTTCACCTCATCAAAATTCAATCCGCCGTAATTTCCTGAACTCATTAATAGTAAGGCAGAATTTTCTAAATTTTGACTGAATAAAAAGTCTTTGAATTCGGTTGGATTGGTGTAAATAATCAAATCTTCTCTTTGGAACGATTGTGCGATTTGGTCATAAGTAACTTCCTCCAAACGTTTGATTTTTACAGCATCGGGTGAGTAGAAAACTACTGCAACATCGGCTGCGTCTAAAGCACCTTGGTATTCTTTTAAGAACTCGGCATTTAAACTACTATACGTGTGCAACTCTAGACAAGCAACTAATTTTCTATCAGGATATTGTGCTTTCACCGCTTTTGTAGTAGCTGAAACTTTACTTGGCGAATGTGCAAAATCTTTGTAAGCTACTTTATTAGTACTTTCAGCAATTTTTTCTAAACGTTTTGAAGCACCTTTGAAACTGGCGATGGCTTCGTAAAATTCAGCTTCATCAACTCCCATACATTGGCAAATCCATTTGGCACCAGCTAAATTGCTTAGATTGTGTGCTCCAAACACTTCAATTGGCATTGGGCCTTCTGGTGTGTCTAACAAAGTCGTTCCGTTTTCAACTGTATAACTGGGTGTTTGATAAGCAATTTTTCGAATTTGATTTTCCGTTTCCTCTGCTACTGATTTTACGGCTTCGTCTTCTTCGTTGTACACTAAAATTCCACCACGCGTGATTTGGTTAGCAAAAATTCTGAATTGTTCTACATAATTATCAAAAGTAGGGAACACATTGATATGATCCCAAGCAATTCCTGATAACAACGCAATATTCGGTTGATACAAATGGAATTTTGGTCGTAAATCGATTGGAGAAGTCAAATATTCATCGCCCTCTAATACGATAAAATCGTTGTCTTCGGTTAAATGCACCATTGTATCGAAACCTTCCAACTGGGCTCCTACCATATAATCCACTTCAATATTATGATAATGCATTACGTGTAAAATCATCGAAGTAATCGTCGTTTTTCCGTGCGAACCACCAATCACCACTCGGGTTTTATTTTTCGATTGTTCGTATAAAAATTCGGGATACGAATAAATTTTCAAGCCTAATTCTTGTGCTTTCAACAATTCTGGATTATCCGCTTTAGCGTGCATTCCTAAAATAATCGCTTCAATATCGGTTGTGATTTTTTCAGGAAACCAACCTTCTTGAGCTGGCAACAATCCTTTTTTCTCCAAACGTGATTTTGAAGGTTCGAAAATAGCGTCATCGCTACCTGTTACGTGATATCCTTTGTTGTGTAAAGCTAATGCTAAATTGTGCATGGCTGCTCCGCCGATGGCTATGAAATGTGTTCTCATTTTTTATGTTGAATTGTTAAACTGTTAATTTGTCAAATCGATTAAACGATTCAAGATTTCAACAATTGCACTATTTATTTTCAAATTGATCTTTTAACTTATTTGCTTTCGCTTTATCTTTTAACTTCTTCAAATATAAGTCATATAATTTTTCGAAAGTGGTTTTTGAATTACCAATTTCGTGCGCTTTTTTGTAATGAATTTCGGCTTTCGTATAACGACTGAAATACACATCAATATATCCTTTAGCTAAATAACCATCAACTTTTGAAAGCGCCATTAATTCATCAGCATATCGTTGTGCTTTTTTCTCGCTTCCGCCTATGATTCCTGGCAGTTCTATGTATAACATCACTAATGCCCAACGTGTATCGATATGTCTTGGATCTAATTTTGCAGCGGTTAAAAACGATTCTTCTACTTCGTCAATCATTCCTAAAGCTTTGAATTTATTGGATTCTTTAGCTTTCATTCCCAATGCGCCACCATATTTGTACCAATAATTTGCGTTTTTAGGATAACTAACTTTAAGTTTTTTATAGTTGGTAATCGCCGAATCCCAATCTTTTTGATGTCCGGCAATATCGCCAAGATATTCAATGGTTTTGGCGTGATTGGGTTTCAATTTTAAATATTCGGAAAATAGTTTTTCAGCTTCGTTATATTTTTTTTGTGCATACAATTTCTCCGCCTTTTCAAATGCTGATTGTGAAAAGACTGAAAACGAAAGCATTAGAAAAAAGATTTGGATAATTTTCATATGTTTATATCATATTTTTGCAGGTAACATATGGTATCGCCTTTTTATTAATGGTGTTTGCTTATGCAAACTTTTTTTAGTAGCGATTTCATTTTTCAAAAATAGTGAAATGATTTTGGATAATTTGCATAAAAAAACGACTTGATTTCTCAAGTCGTTTTTAATTGTTTTCTATTTAGAAATTACTTCACAATTGTCATTTCGTCTACAATGTGTTTAGCTCCTGAGAAATTCTCAATTACCCATAACACATAACGAATATCAACGTTGATTGTTCTTTGTAATTTTTTGTCGAAGATTACGTCACCTGCCATAGCTTCGATGTTTCCGTCGAATGCTAAACCGATTAATTCTCCTTTTCCATTTAATACTGGCGAACCTGAATTTCCTCCAGTGATATCATTATCTGTTAAGAAGTTTACGTGTAATGAACCATCTTTATCAGCATAACGTCCAAAGTCTTTAGCAGCATTCATTTCTAATACTCTTGTAGGTAAATCAAATTCTAAATCACCTTTTTTGTATTTTTTAACTTGACCTGCTAACGTAGTATAATTGTTAATTGTAGCATCATTACGCTTGTCAGCTGGTAAAGAACGAACTTTTCCATACGTTAAACGTAAAGTAGAGTTTGCATCTGGATATTTGATTTCTCCAATTTTAGATTCTCTTAAACCTTCAACTAATAAACGGAAAGAAGCACCAAAATCATTTTGAGATTTGATTAATTCTTCACTTCTAAAGCTATAATGAGTTAATAAGTCATTCGTTAAAACGAAAAGTGGATCATTTTTAAGTAAATCTTCAGATGGTAAATCTAAGAAAGCTTTTACTCTATCAACAGAAGTAAAAATACTTAAATCAAATGCTGCATTTACATATTTTGTGAAATCCCCATTGTTTTCTTTAGCTAATTTCTCAACCATTGGAGCTAATTTATATCCTGCTTTTTTAGCATATAAATTCAATTGAGCTGCTAAAATATCTTTTTCAGCTGGAATATGTAATTCACTATGCATTCCTTGAGCCATCTCTAAAATAGCTGGAGCCATTTCTGCTCTCTTAGTAGCATCTGCTTTAGCATAGTTCTCTAACTGTCTTCCTAAACCTCTACTTACTGTTCCAAAAGCAGAAGTTCTAAATAATTGCATTATATAGTTATCATGACGCGATTTTTCGTTCGTTAAAGCATAAAATTTATTGATTGTAGGAACTACATTACCATATTTTGCTTTATTCTCTGGTTTATTTGCCCACTTGTGGAATTTAGCTTCTTGAGCTGCTTTCGTCTTAGCTGTACCAAATTTTGATAACGCATCGATCATTCCTTGACGGTTTTTCCAGTAGTTAGCAACTCCTGCAAATTTAGAAGCATAAATAAGGTTTAAAGCATCAGACTGAACCATGTATTTTTTCATGTTGTCCATTCCGGTTTTAGAACCTTCCACCCAAGCTGGATAAGCAAATTTTACGTTTTGCTCAATTCCACCTGCTGGCATCCAACGGTTAGTTCTACCTGGATAACCTAAAATCATTGCGAAGTCATTTTCTTTAACTCCACCAATGTTTACTGGTAAATAATGTTTTGGTTTTAAAGGAACATTGTTTGTAGAATATTCAGCTGGATTACCGTTTGCATCAGCATACACTCTAAACATAGAGAAATCTGCTGTATGACGTGGCCATTCCCAGTTATCAGTATCACCACCAAATTTTCCTAAACTTTCAGGTGGAGTTCCTACTAAACGAACATCTTTATAATCTTGGTAAACGAAATAGTAATATTCATTTCCTTGGAAAAATGGACGAACAGAAACCGTATATTTCCCACCTTCGTTGTTTTCTTTTTCAATTTTAGCGATTTCAGCATTGATAGCTTTTTCTCTATCAGCTTCGCTCATTGAAGGATTTACAACAGATAAGATTCTTTTTGTACAATCGTCCATACGAACAAAGAAACGCACGTATAAACTTGATGGTTTTAATTCATCTGCTCTGTTTTTTGCCCAATATCCATTTTTTAAATAGTTTTTTTCTGCTGAAGATAATTCTGCAATTGCATCATATCCACAGTGGTGATTGGTTAAAACTAATCCATCTTTTGAAATCATTTCAGCTGTACATCCACCGTTAAATTGCACAATTGCATCTTTTAAACTGTGATTGTTGATACTGTAAATTTCTTCGGCTGTTAATTGCAAGCCCATTTTTTGCATGTCGCGGTGATTTAAACGCTCAATGAACATTAAAAACCACATTCCTTCATCTGCTTTTACCGAAGCTGGCACAAGCATTATTGCAGAAACGACAAATAATAATAATTTTTTCATAATAAATCTGTGTTCTTTTGATTTGTGTGGCGAATATACTTAAAAATACGATTTCGATAAAATTATCATTTCAAAATCAAGTTAGATTAAAGCAATTTTAACTTTTTATTACAATAACTGCATTAAAAACAAAAAAGCACCTTCAAATAGAAGATGCTTTTTCTTACTTTTATTAAACTCGTTTATTGAACAAGTACTTTTTTTGTTGTGATAAAGTCATCCGATTTAATTGTTACAAAATAAACTCCAGCTGCAGTAGCGCTTAAATTCATTTCTTGACTCAGACTACTATTTCCTGAATATTTATTTTCAAAAACAATTCTTCCTGAATGATCAAAAATCTGAATAGAATAATCGTTTACAATCTCTGAAAACTGAATATTAAAAGAACCTTTATTAGGATTTGGATAAATTACGAAACTATTTTTATCAAAATCTCCATTAGACAACAAAGTATCCTGATTAAAAGAAGAAGCAATTACGTTTAAATGAGCTTGCATACGAGTAGCCTGACCTTGTGTCAACATATACATACAAGAATCATTGGTATAATCCATATAATTCATAGTCAATTCTCTTGGCGTACCAGAACAAGTAGACAAATGTGAAATAGCAGGACAACCACCATTTGAAGTATTATGTTGTGGAGTATCTGCAACACCATCATTACCACAAGTAGCATCTCCCCAAATATGGTTCAAATTCAAATAATGCCCTAATTCATGCGTTAAAGTTCTTCCTAAATTATAAGGCGCTCCAGGAACAAAACCTGTACATCCAGCTCCTGATCCAAAGGCTGAACTATTAATAAATACTGCAGCTCCATCCGCTGGCGATGACCCTAAATAAGCGTATCCTAGCGTTCCTCCAGATAAATTTTTAACTACAAGGTTTAAATATCCTGCCCAATCTGGATCCCAATCTCCATTAGGACCACCACCAAACGCCTGTCTAAAGGTAACCGCTAAATCTCCATTAGCCAAACCAGTACTAGCTGGATGATTTCCATTTGCAATTTCAAAACTAACATCTAAAGCACCAGTATTAACTCCTGGGAAAAAAGCCCCTGTACTACCTGTCCAAATAGATAAATCTGAATTTGTAGCATTGAAATCAGCGTTTAAAATATCGACCTGATTTTGAGCCAAATTTCTCAAACATTGTTTTTCAGATTCTGTTAAAGTTGCACTAGCAGAAGGAAAATGAACAGCAACTGGTATTCTCAGGGTTACTCTTCTATAGGTTCCATTTGGAATTTCATTTGAAAGACGCTCGAATTCTGTCTCAAATAATCTTTTGTGACTATCGTAAATAGCTTTCATCCTAGGATTATTTGAAAGCTCTTCCATTTTCTCTGTGGCAGCACAACTTCTCTCTTGAGAGAAACCAATTTGAGCAACCAATAAAACTAATAGTAATTTGATTTTCATTTTATTAAATTTGGGTTAACTGTGCGAATATAATCTTTATCAACAAAAAAACAACAATAAATTAAAATTTTGTTAAAAAAAGTTAAACAGCAAATCCAAATCACCTAAACCAATAGTAATCAACAATATGAATATCCAAATATTTTTATTTTTCTTCTACATTCAACATTTGCCACAATTTGTCTTTCAACTCTTGTAAACCTTGTTGAGCTACAGAAGAAATGAACATATAAGGTGTTCCTTTAAATTCTTTGTCCAATTGTTTTTTCAATTCTGCTTTTAATTCATCGTCTAACATATCGCATTTTGAAATCACAATCAAACGATCTTTATCCAACATTTCTGGATTGTAACGACGTAACTCATCTAACAGAATTTCGTATTCTTTCTTAATATCATCCGCATCCGCAGGAACTAAAAACAGCAACGTTGAATTACGTTCGATATGACGCAAGAAATAATGACCTAAACCTTTTCCTTCTGCAGCACCTTCAATAATTCCAGGAATATCAGCCATCACAAACGATTGAAAATCTCTGTAAGCTACAATTCCTAAATTAGGTTTTAAAGTGGTAAATGGATAATCAGCAATTTTGGGTTTAGCCGAAGTTAAAACAGATAATAAAGTTGATTTTCCTGCATTTGGGAAACCTACCAAACCTACATCTGCTAATACTTTTAATTCTAAAGTTACATCAACTTCTTTTACCGGCATACCTGGTTGCGCATAACGAGGAGTTTGATTGGTTGAACTTCTAAAATGCCAGTTTCCTAAACCACCTTTTCCTCCTTCAGCTAAGATTTTCACTTCATCGTGTTCAGTAATTTCGAACAAAACATCACCTGTTTCTTGGTCTTTTACAACCGTTCCTAATGGTACTTCGATGTATTTATCTTCTCCATCATGCCCAGTACTTCTTGAACTTCCTCCATCACCTCCGTGACCAGCACGCATGTGTTTTAAGAACTTCAAGTGAAATAAAGTCCAAAGATTTTTATTTCCTTTAATATATACGTGTCCACCACGACCACCATCTCCTCCATCTGGACCACCTTTTTCAATAAATTTTTCTCTGTGTAAATGCGACGACCCTTTCCCTCCCTTTCCGGAAGAAACATATATTTTTACGTAGTCTACAAAATTTCCTTCTGTCATTGTTTTATTCTTTTAAATTGGTAATTAAAACTTTATCAATTTTAACACCGTCCATATCGATAACTTCGAACTCTAATTTGTTCCAAATTAACTTTTGTCCTTGTTTTGGGATTACTCCTAATTCTGTTATGATTAATCCACTTACTGTTGTTACTTCGTAATCTCCTATTAACTCATCCATATCAAAATAAGTTAAGAAATCGTGCAACGAATAATGTCCATCAACTAACCACGAACCGTCTTCTCTTGCTACAATTTTAAATTCGTCTTCATAGAAATCAGCCGCATCCCCTACTAACGCTTCTAAAATATCATTCAATGTAATTATTCCTTGAAAAACACCATGTTCATCGGTAACCAAAGCATAATGCACTTTTGAAATTTTAAAATTTTCCAATGCTTTATATGCTGATGTATGCTCAATGAAATAAACCGGTTCTCTGGTAATTGCTTTTAAATCGAATTTGCCTTTCTCGAAATTAGCAAATAAATCTTTTAATAAAACGATTCCTTCTACATCGTCTAAATTATCCGCACATACAGGATAAACCGAATGTAATTCGTCTAAAACTTTCGCTTTGATTTCTTCAATTGAATCTTCGTAAGACAAATACACAATTGAATTTCGGTGCGTCATTAACGAATTGACTTTTCTATCGCCAATATGAAAAACACGTTCTACAATATCTTGTTCAATTTCTTGAACTTCTCCTACTTCTGTTCCTTCCTTGATAATAGCTTTGATTTCTTCTTCAGTAACTTTTCCATCAGCGGTTGGTTTTATTTGAAGCATTTTCAATAAAAACTCAGTTGACGTAGTTAATAACCATATAAAAGGCATCGTTATCGTAGAAACTAATTTCATTGGAACGGCAACTGCTTTAGCAATTCCTTCAGGATAATTTAAGCCAATTCGTTTTGGCAACAATTCTCCTAAAACTAGAGAGAAAAATGTCAAAATAACTACTACTATTCCAACGGCAATAGATTCTGAATATGGTTTTAATGCTTCAAAAGTGGCTACAAAATTTTGAACATCTGTAGTGATTTTATCTCCTGAATAAATACCTGTTAAAATCCCAATTAAAGTGATTCCGATTTGAACGGTTGATAAAAATTCGTTTGGTGAATTGGCTAAATCTAATGCTACTTTCGCATTTTTATTTCCTTTTTTAGCCGCTGTTTCTAAACGGTTTTTACGTGCTGAAATCAATGCGATTTCCGACATTGAGAAAACACCGTTTAAAAGAATCAGAAAGAGAATGATTAAAATTTCCATAGTTAAAATTATAAAAAAAGAGCTAAAATCCCAAATTGCGGAAATAGCTCCTTTTCTGTGTGCAAATATCGAAAAAAAAATCGAAAGCCCGAAATTTATCTCTCAGGCCTTATTTTATTATTGAAATGTATCTAAAACTAAACTCAATCTTTCGGTAACTTCATCTATAGCTCCAATACCGTCAACTGCGTAAAATTTGTGTTGCGCTTTGTAATAATCCATTAATGGCGCGGTTTTTTCGTTGTATTCTTGGTAACGATTTCTGATTTTTTCTTCGTCTTGATCGTCTGGTCTACCTGAAGTTTTTCCTCTTTCTAACAAACGTTGCACTAAGATTTCATCATTAGCTTCCAAAGCAACTGTTGCAGTAATTTCTTGATTTTTACCTTCTAAAAACTTATCTAAAGCTTCTGCTTGTGCAATTGTTCTTGGAAAACCATCAAATAAAAACCCTGCTGCTTGTGGATTTTTGTCTACTTCGCTTTGCAACATTTTAATAGTTACTTCATCTGGAACCAAATCACCTTTATCCATAAAAGTTTTAGCTAATCTACCTAATTCCGTGTCATTTTTAATGTTGAATCTAAAAATATCACCAGTTGATAAATGTACTAAATTGTATTTGTGCTTTAAAAAATCGGCTTGAGTTCCTTTTCCTGCTCCTGGTTTACCAAATAATACGATATTGATCATTGTTTTTGTTGTGTTTAAAAATTTTGGTCTTTATTCTATTCTCTTTGTTCTGTCTTCTTTACTCAGATAATTGATATACGTCTTTCAAATTTCTCCCTAAACCATCGTAGTCTAAACCATATCCTACAATAAATTTATTTGGAATTCGAATGCCTACATAATCTAGTTTAATGTCTTTTGTATAGGCTTCTGGTTTTAAGAATAAAGTAGCAATTTTGAAATGTTTCACATTGTGTTGTTTCATAATCGCTTTTAATTCTTCAATCGTATTTCCTGTATCTACAATGTCTTCCACGATAATTACAGAACGACCTTCTAAACTTTGATTCAAACCAATCAGCTCTTTTACTTCATTTGTGGTTTGCGTTCCTTCATACGAAGCCATTTTTACAAACGAAACTTCGCAATTGTGACTGTATTTTTTTAATAAATCAGCCACAACCATGAAAGCGCCATTCAAAACGCCAATAAAAACAGGAACATCATCACAAAAATCGTCTTCAATTTGTTTGACCATGTTTTCTATGGCGAAGTTAATTTCCTCTCCCGAGATAAAAACTTCAAATTTCTTATCGTGTAGTTGTATCACTTTTTGTTAGATTTAGAAATAAACAACAAATTTAAGAAAGTCAAATGAATAGCTACAAAGTATTTCAACTTTTTTGCAAATTTGATATATTTACCGAATGAAAAGCCAAATGTATCAGAAAATCGAAGAAAGCACTTGTCATGTAGCCAGCCGAAAAATGGTGAGTAATTTTTCCATGAAAGATGAAAAAAATCTTAGCGAAATGATTGAGTTAGCTTTTGACATCCAACATGAATTACATGTAAAAGCATTTTGGAGTTTAGATTTAGTTTGTGAAAAGAAATTAAAACAATTTGTTCCTTATATAGAAGATTTCTGCGCTATTCTTCCAAAAATAAAAGATGATTCAGCATTGCGACCAGCTACTAAAATAGCATTCTTTTTAGCGAAAAGCAATCACAGAAAAAATGGCATTTCTCTCACCCAAGAACAAAAACACAATTTAATCGAAGCCTTAATTGACCGCTTGATTCAAGACGAAAAAGTAGCTGCAAAAGTGTATGCTATGAAAGCACTTTTTGTATTGGGAAAGAAATACGATTGGGTTCACGATGAATTAAAAACGATTATTTCTCAAGATTATTCGAATCATTCCGCGGCTTACCAAGCGGCAACTCGAAATCTTTTGAAAAAACTCAACAAGTAACAAATTGTTAATTATCAATTGTTAATTATCAATTGTCTGAGTATCTTTGCGCAAACAACAACTACAACAAATGAATTATTTTTCTTCTGATTTTAAATTAGGAATTTTAGGAGGAGGTCAATTAGGAAAAATGCTTTTGACCGAAACTCGAAAATTCGATATTCAAACTTTAGTTTTAGAACCAAGCGAAGAAGCTCCCGCACGATACAGTTGCAATGGATTTTACAAAGGCAGTTTAATGGATTTTGACACCGTTTACCAATTTGGTAAAATGGTCGATTTGTTAACCATCGAAATTGAAAATGTAAACCTAGATGCTTTAGACAAATTGGAAGAAGAAGGATTACCGATTTATCCTTCGCCAAAAACCTTGCGTTTGATTCAAAACAAAGGAAAACAAAAAGATTATTACGTTTCAAACGATATTCCAACTTCGCCACACCAACGTTTTGTTGACTTAAACGATTTGAGAAATGCTTTAGCAAAAGACGAATTAGAATTTCCATTTGTGTGGAAATGTGCGCAATTTGGTTACGATGGAAATGGCGTTAAAATTTGTCGCTCAGCATTAGATTTAGTAAAATTACCTGATGTGGAATGCATTGCAGAAGAAATGGTTCCGTTCAAAAATGAATTAGCCGTAATTGTAGCGCGTTCTGTTTCTGGAGAAGTAAAAACCTATCCAGTGGTAGAAATGGAATTTCATCCTGAAGCGAATCAAGTAGAATATGTAATTTGTCCTGCTCGTATTGATGAAAAAGTTGCTGAAAAGGCTACGGAAGTTGCATTAAAAGTTTCGGAAGCGTTTCATCATGTTGGATTATTAGCAGTTGAGATGTTCCAAACAGCAGATGATGAAATTTTGGTAAACGAAGTCGCTCCTCGCCCACACAATTCTGGACATTATTCGATTGAAGCAAGTTATACTTCGCAATTTGAAAACCATTTGCGTGCGATTTTAAACTTACCTTTAGGAAATACCGATAGCAAAGTTGCCGGAATTATGGTAAATTTGGTAGGTGAAGAAGGCTTTTCTGGACAAGTAGTTTACGAAAACATAGAAAAAATCATGGCAATTGATGGCGTAACGCCACACATTTACGGAAAAAGAGAAACAAGACCTTTCCGAAAAATGGGACACGTTACGATTGTAAATGAAGATATGACAGAAGCAAGAAAAATTGCGGAAGAAGTTAAAAATAGTATTAGAGTAATTAGTACAACAATTGAATAATTAAAAGATTGAAAGATTTTTATTAAAACGAATTTTCAATCTTTAAATCTTTTAATTTTTCAATCTTTAAATAAAGAAAAATGAGTAAAGTAGCCATCATCATGGGAAGCATTTCGGATATGCCGGTAATGCAAGAAGCCATCGATATATTAAAAGGATTTGATATCGAAACCGAAGTAGATATTGTTTCGGCACACAGAACACCTGAAAAATTATTTGATTTCAGTAAAAACGCACACGAAAGAGGCATTTCGGTAATTATTGCTGGTGCTGGTGGCGCGGCTCATTTACCTGGAATGGTTGCTTCTATGTCGCCACTTCCTGTAATTGGAGTTCCTGTAAAATCGAGCAATTCTATTGATGGATGGGATTCGGTTTTATCGATTTTGCAAATGCCTGGTGGAGTTCCTGTTGCAACAGTTGCATTAAATGGCGCAAAAAATGCTGGAATATTAGCAGCACAAATTATCGGAAGTTCTGATGAATGTGTTTTGGATAAAATCATCGCTTACAAAGAAGGATTAAAACAAGCAGTTTTAAAAGCTTCGGAAGGATTGAAATAAAACTAAAAATAGAAAACCCCGAATTAGCAATAATTCGGGGTTTCTACTCACAATTAAGTGACAACTATAAAAAAATTCTACTCTCTCTCTGTTTGGGGCAAAAAGGATGTTCATACATCATTTCGTCGACAAAATTATACACTTTATCGATAAAAACAAATTTTTATGGAACTTTTTTTAAAAAAATTTACAACAAAACACAATACAGCACCATTTAGTAAGATTAATCTTTCAGATTATAAAGAGGCTTTCGAAAAAACTATTGAACTTGGTCGTGCTGAAATCGATAACATCGTAAAAAACACAGAAGCACCTACTTTTTCGAATACAATTGAAGCTTTGGATTATTCTGGAGAACAATTAGATCGTTTATCGAATATTTTCTTCAATTTAAATTCAGCTGAAACTTGTGATGAAATGCAAAAAATCGCACAAGAAGTTTCTCCATTGATTACTGCATTTAGTAACGATATTGCTTTGAATGAAGATTTGTTCAAACGAGTTAAAGCCGTTTATGATCAAAAAGGCACTCTGAACTTAACTACTGAACAAGCGACTTTATTAGACAAAAAATTCAAAGGTTTTTCTAGAAATGGAGCTTTACTGAATGAAGAAGACAAATTAAAACTACGCGAAATTGATACCGAATTAGCCAAAATAAAACTAACTTTTGGAGAAAATGTTTTGGCTGAAACCAATAACTATCAATTACATATAACCAATGAAGCCGATTTAAAAGGTTTACCTGATGGCGCTAAAGAAATGGCAGCAAGTTTGGCCAAATCGAAAAACTTAGAAGGTTGGGTTTTTACTTTAGATTTTCCAAGTTATTTACCTTTCGTAACGTATGTCGAAAATCGTGAATTGCGAAAAGAAATCGCTATTGTTGCTGGAAAAAAATCGTTTCAGGATAATGAATTCGATAATAAAGAAAACGTAAAACGCATTGTTGAATTACGTCACAAGCGTGCTAATTTATTGGGTTATCAATCGCATTCGCATTTTGTTTTAGAAGAACGAATGGCGCAAAATCCAGAAAAAGTACAATCGTTTTTGAATGATTTATTGGAAAAAGCAAAACCAGCAGCTCAAAAAGAATTTGCTGAATTAACCGCTTTCGCAAAAGAATTAGACGGAATTGACCAATTAGAAAAATGGGATGGCGCTTATTATTCCGAAAAATTAAAACAAAAATTATTCAGTTTGGATGATGAATTGTTGAAACCCTATTTCCAATTGGAAAATGTATTGAATGGCGCTTTCACAATCGCTGAAAAGTTATTCGGAATCACCTTCAAAGAAGTTTTTGACATTGACAAATACCACGAAGACGTGCAAACCTTTGAAGTGTTAGATTTTGAAGGACAATTAGTGGCTGTTTTCTATTCGGATTTCTTTCCAAGAAAAGGAAAACGAAACGGCGCTTGGATGACATCTTTCAAACCACAATATATAAAGGACGGAATCAACGAACGACCACATGTTTCTATTGTTTGTAATTTCACGCCTCCAACCGAAACAAAACCATCATTATTGACTTTTAACGAAGTCACGACATTGTTTCACGAATTTGGGCACGCATTGCATGGCATGTTAGCGAATACAACTTATCCTAGTTTATCAGGAACTTCGGTATATTGGGATTTTGTGGAATTACCAAGTCAAGTAATGGAAAACTGGTGTTACGAGCCTGAAGCATTAGCTTTATTTGCGAAACATTACGAAACAGGTGAAATTATTCCGCATCAGTATGTAGAAAAAATCAAAGAGAGTGCGAGTTTCTTAGAAGGAATGGCAACATTACGTCAATTAAGTTTCGGAATTTTAGACATGGCGTATCATGGTAAATCGCAAACTATTGACGATGTAAAAGCTTTTGAAAAACAAGCAATGGAAGGCACGAGTTTATATCCAGATGTAGCAGAAAATTGTATGAGTACTTCTTTTTCACATATTTTTCAAGGCGGTTATTCTTCAGGATATTACAGCTACAAATGGGCGGAAGTTTTAGATGCAGATGCGTTTGCATATTTCCAAGAAAAAGGGATTTTCAACAAAGAAGTAGCAACAAAATTCAAAGACAACGTACTTTCTAAAGGTGGCACCGAATTACCAATGGAATTGTATAAAAAATTCAGAGGCCAAGAACCGAAAGTGGAGGCTTTGTTGAAAAGAGCTGGGTTAATTTAGATCATTGGAATTTTAGATATTTAGAAACCGAAACTAATCACTTCGGTTTCTTTTAAAAACAAACTTTCATTTTTTTTTGAAACTTTAAAAACTTTGTTGTACATTTGTCTCATGGAATTCAAAGAAGCAAAAAATAAATTCGTACAAACCTGGGGAGCATTAGGTTCTCAATGGGGCATTAACAAAACCATGGCACAGATTCATGCGTTGTTGATGATTTCGCACGAACCGGTTTCTATGGAAGACATTATGGAAGAATTACAAATTTCACGCGGTAATGCATCGATGAATTTAAGAGCTTTAATGGACTGGGGCATCGTTTACAAAGAATACAAAGCAGGCGAAAGACGTGAATTTTTCACAGCGGAAAAAGATTTAGACGAATTGGCCGTAAAAATTTCAAGAGAACGTAGCAAACGCGAAATCAAACCCGCTTTGAAAGTTTTAAAAGAAGTTTCCACAATGAAATCCGATGGTACAGAAGCTGAAAGACATTTTGTAGATCAAACCACAAAATTGTACGACTTCGTTTTAAAAGCCGATAATGTTTTGGATAAAATCACAGAATACAAAGACAATTGGTTGGCAAAATTGGTTATTAAAATCATGAAATAAAAAAATTTAATCCAAACTTTCAATTATTTCTGAAAGTTTAAAATAATAGCTAATGTGGAAAATTTAAAATTAACTAATTCAATTGCACTAATAATTCCAATATTTCTTGCAGTTTTGGGAATTGTGGAACCAATCAGTTTATATTTTGCAGCATATTCAACAATGTTAACAGGTTTACTACAAATAATTGTTGGAATCTTTTTCTGGAAAAACCATAAAGAAAATATTCACATAAAAATATATTTTCTACTAGTAACCACATTTTTTAGTTTGTGGTATTATAACGTAAACATAAACTATATCGATCAGCTAACTTGGATATTGCTTTTTACACCTTTGGTACTTTGTATCTATATTTCAGGAATCATTTACTCTCAAAAAGAAAAACCATGAACCTCAACATCATCGCCTATCTAATTTATTTCAGCATCACAGGCATTATCATTGTAAAAGTTGGTAAAATCTGCTATCAAAATGGAAATATTTTCGTTTCGGAATTGATTCCAAATCATGAAGACTTGTGTCATAAAATAAATCAATTGCTTTTGGTGGGCTATTATTTATTAAACATTGGGTATTGTGCGATGACGATAATTTCTTGGGAACAAATTGAAAGTATCACACAACTCATCGAAGTGATTACCTCAAAATCGGCTTTCATCATTATTGCGATTGCCGTGATGCATTACATCAACATTATTTTATTAAATAATTACATCAAAAAATTAATTTAAACTCTCGTATTATGGAAACTACAAAAATTTTAATCGGTTATGCAATTTATCTTCCAATTGCTTTATTTTTAACCTACTATGTTTCAAAAACGCTTTTCAAAAACAGTAAAATTTATATTTTGGATATTTTTAAAGGTCGAGAAGAAATTGCCAATGCCACTAACAAACTATTCGAAACCGGATTTTATTTACTGAATTTAGGTTTTGCGCTAATGATATTAGAAATGAATATGTATGATGATACTTACCAAGTTTTAATTGAAAAACTGAGTTATAAAATCGGCGGATTTTCAATTTATTTGGGATTGATGCTGTTCTTAAACTTATATTTCTTCTTTAGAGGAAAACGAAAAACAAGTCAAGCACAAGTAGAACAACAAATTGTGATTAATGGGTAAATTCACAATCCTGACAGGTTTTTGAAACCTGTCAGGATTAACACCAACCACCACAAAATCGGAACACTTTCTAACCAAAAGGATGCGTAATATCGGGAACGATTTTCATTGGCAAAAAAGAGAAAAATTGCAATCGTTCCGCAAACCAAAAGTTTGAAAAAGAATGGTAAAAAATGTTGATTATTGGTATAGAAAAACTCTAAAAGCAGTAATAAAAACAATAATAGATAACCAAGTTTTTTCGTCAACTTCACTCCTATTTTCTGTGGAACAGTTTGTAAATGAATATCGTCGTGTTTCACATCTACTATATCAAACACTAAAACAATAGAGAATACTAATAAAAACCGTTGAAAAGCCATCAAAAGCACATCTCTAGAAAATGGAATTTCAGCTTCTACCAAAGGTAAAATCACCGTTACGCCTACCCAAGTAATTCCAACGATATAGATTTTTACGCCTTTCCAATTTCGGGCATTTTGTTTGTTTGGAAAAAAGGGTAATGTGTATAAAAGTGTTAGTCCAAAAAAGATGAAAACATTTAGTTTTGTTGCCCAACTCAATTGCAAGAAAAAATAAAAACAAGCCAACAACGAAATAAAACTCAAAAAAACGATAGCCTTGAGTTCATTTTTGATTTCGGTTTTGTTTAACCTTGCGATGGCATCGTACTTCACAAAATTATAACCAACTACCGTTCCAAAAAAAGCAAAAAAAGCTACCGAGAAATCGCCTTCAACACCAAAGAAATATTGCGTCATCGACACTAAAGCAAAAGCTGATAATGCCACATGCAAACTACTATTGATATAAAAATCGAGAATTTTCTTAAAAACCACCATTCAACAAAATTAATTAATCTGTTAATAAGACTTGAAATTAGTTGATAAAATCACAAAATTTCACATTTTAAAAACAAAAAATTACAAGATTAATAATTACTTTTGTTGTCCAAAACAACACATAATAACATACATACACATTTTTAATAAATGAGAACAGATGCATTCGCTTTGAGACATTTAGGGCCACGTGAAAGTGACTTAAATCACATGTTTAAAACGGTTGGTGTAGAATCTTTAGACCAATTAATTTTCGAAACAATTCCAGATGATATTCGTTTAAAAAACGACTTAAATTTAGACGCTCCTATGACAGAGTATGAGTATTTAACTCACATTCAAGAATTAGGAAAGAAAAATAAAGTATTCAAATCATACATTGGTTTAGGATATCACCCAGCAATCGTTCCGGCGGTTATTCAAAGAAATATTTTTGAAAACCCAGGATGGTACACAGCTTACACTCCTTATCAAGCCGAAATTGCGCAAGGTCGTTTAGAAGCGATTTTGAATTTCCAAACTACCGTTATCGAGTTAACCGGAATGGAAATCGCAAATGCATCGTTACTTGATGAAGGAACAGCTGCTGCAGAAGCAATGGCATTGTTATTCGATGTAAGAACACGCGATCAAAAGAAAAATAATGTATCTAAATTCTTCGTTTCAGAAGAAATTTTACCACAAACATTATCTGTTTTACAAACACGTTCTACCCCATTAAATATTGAATTAGTAGTTGGAAATCACGAAACATTTGATTTCTCAACTGATTTCTTTGGTGCGATTTTACAATATCCAGGAAAATATGGTCAAGTTTATGACTATGCTGGATTTATCGCAAAAGCTGCAGAAAACGAAATCAAAGTAGCAGTTGCTGCTGATATATTATCGTTAGCAAAATTAACTTCTCCTGGTGAAATGGGAGCTGCAGTTGTTGTAGGAACTACGCAACGTTTTGGTATTCCAATGGGTTATGGTGGACCACACGCTGGTTATTTCGCAACGAAAGAAGAATACAAACGTTCGATGCCAGGAAGAATCATCGGTGTTTCTATCGATGCAAACGGAAACCGTGCGTTACGTATGGCATTAGGAACTCGTGAGCAACATATCAAACGTGAAAAAGCGACTTCAAACATCTGTACTGCACAAGTTTTATTAGCGGTTATGGCTGGAATGTATGCGGTGTATCACGGACCAAAAGGTTTACAATATATTGCTGATAAAGTTCATGCTTCTGCTGTTACTACTGCTGACGCTTTAAATAAATTAGGAGTTTACCAAACAAACTCTGCTTTCTTCGATACGATTTTAGTAAAAGCCGATGCTGCTAAAGTAAAAGCGATTGCTGAGAAACACGAAGTAAACTTCTTCTATCCAGATGCTGAAACGATCTCGATTTCTTTTAACGAAACAACTTCTGTAAATGATATCAATCAAATTATTGCAATTTTTGCTGAAGCTACTGGAAAAGATGCATTTACAGTAAATCAATTAGCAAATGAAGTAATGGTTCCTGAAAATTTAGTAAGAAAATCAACTTTCTTACAATATGATGTTTTCAATAACCATCATTCAGAATCGCAATTGATGCGTTATATCAAAAAATTAGAGCGTAAAGATTTATCGTTGAATCACTCGATGATTTCGTTAGGTTCTTGTACGATGAAATTAAATGCTGCTGCTGAAATGTTGCCTTTATCTATGGCTAACTGGAATAGCATTCACCCTTTTGCTCCAGTTGAACAAGCAGAAGGTTACCAAATCATGTTAAAAAAACTAGAGCAACAATTGAATGTCGTAACAGGTTTCCAAGGAACAACGTTACAACCAAATTCAGGAGCTCAAGGTGAATATGCAGGTTTGATGGCTATTCGTGCTTATCATTTATCAAGAGGCGATAACCACAGAAATGTGTGTTTAATTCCTGCTTCTGCTCACGGAACTAATCCAGCTTCTGCTGCTATGGCAGGAATGGAAATCATCGTAACTAAAACCATGGATAATGGAAATATCGATGTGGAAGATTTAAGAGCAAAAGCTATCCAACACAAAGATAATTTATCATGTTTAATGGTTACTTATCCGTCAACTCACGGAGTTTTTGAAAGTGCTATTATCGAAATCACAAATATCATCCACGAAAATGGAGGATTAGTATATATGGATGGTGCAAATATGAATGCACAAGTTGGATTAACGAATCCTGCTACTATTGGTGCTGATGTTTGTCACTTAAACTTACACAAAACATTCGCTATTCCACACGGTGGTGGTGGACCTGGTGTTGGGCCAATTTGTGTGAACGAAAAATTAGTTCCATTCTTACCAACGAATCCAGTTATTCCAACAGGAGGAAGTCAAGCAATTACAGCGATTTCTTCTGCGCCCTATGGTTCGGCTTTAGTTTGTTTGATTTCTTATGGCTATATTACAATGTTAGGTGCTGAAGGCTTAACAAACGCTACTAAATATGCTATCTTAAATGCAAATTATATGAAAGCGCGTTTAGAAGCACATTATCCAGTTTTATATTCTGGAGAAATGGGAAGAGCGGCTCACGAAATGATTTTAGATTGTAGAGCTTTCGAAGAAAAAGGAATCAAAGTAACGGATATTGCAAAACGTTTAATGGATTACGGTTTCCATGCACCAACCGTTTCTTTCCCAGTAGCTGGAACGTTAATGATTGAACCAACTGAATCAGAAGATTTAGCAGAATTAGATCGTTTTTGTGATGCCATGATTTCTATTCGTAAAGAAATTGAAGCTTCATCAAAAGATGATGCCAATAATATTTTAAGAAATGCACCTCATACATTAGCAATGGTTACAGCTAACGAATGGGTTTTCCCTTACACAAGAGAACAAGCGGCGTTTGCATTAGATTATATTGCTGAGAATAAATTCTGGCCAACGGTTCGTCGTGTTGATGAAGCGTATGGAGATAGAAATTTAGTTTGTTCTTGTGCACCAATTGAGGCTTACATGTAATTCAAAGTACGAGGTGCGAAATTAAAAGTACAAAGTAATAAATCAAAAAGGCTCAAATTAAAAACTTGAGCCTTTTTTAATAAATTATAAGATGAATGATATTGAAACGCGTGAAGATATTCTATTAATCATGCGAAAATTTTACGATAAACTTTTAGCTGATGAATCGATTAATTTTTTCTTTACAAAAGTAACTACGGTTGACCAACATTTGGAAGCACATTTTGAAATATTAGCTACTTTTTGGGAACAATCTTTATTCTTAAAAGGAGGTTATTACAACAATATGTTTTCTATTCATAAAGACGTTCATGATAAGCATGCTTTCAAAAAAGAACATTTCGATACTTGGTTAACCCATTTTAATTCTACAATTGATGAGCATTTCGCAGGAAAATATGCTGAACAAATGAAAACACAAGCACTGAGTATGGCAACGATTATGCAGATTAAATTCAATTAAATGCCATTAAAAAGTTGATTTTCATATTTTTTTAAGTTTAAAATGATGATTTAATAATTGCACCAAATAAAACATCCATTTTGGCTTTATGTTAAGAAATAATTAATAATTTCGTTATACTAACAATACGTATTATGAATATTAAAATAACAGGTTCAGGAAGTTATATTCCAACTAAAAAAGTTACGAATTCTGATTTTGCTCAACACGATTTTTTGAACGAAGACGGCACTGCTTTTAATATGACAAATGATATTATTGCAGAAAAATTTGTTGAAATTACAGGAATCATAGAAAGACGCTATGCAGCTGATGACATGGTAAACTCTGATATGGCTGTAATTGCATCAAAAAAAGCTATTGAAAAATCAGGCATTGATCCTGAAACATTAGATTACATTATTTTTGCTCACAATTACGGAGATATTCAAATAAACACCATTCAATCGGACACTGTTCCTAGTTTAGCCACTCGTGTTAAATATGGATTACAAATTAAAAACCCAAAATGCGTTGCTTACGACGTGCTTTTTGGTTGTCCTGGTTGGATAGAAGCCGTTATTCAAGCACAAGCATTTATTAAAGCTGGAATGGCTAAAAAATGTTTAGTGATTGGCTCTGAAACGTTGTCACGCGTTGTAGACAGACACGACCGAGATAGCATGATTTATTCAGATGGTGCAGGCGCAACAATCATTGAAGCTACTGATGATGAAGGCGGAATTTTAGCTCACGAATCGGCTACTTTTTCTTTTGATGAATCTAAGTTTTTATATTTTGGAAACTCTTTTAGTAAAGAAGAAGACCCAAATATTCGCTATATCAAAATGTATGGTAGAAAAATTTATGAATTTGCCTTATCTAATGTCCCAAAAGCAATGGCATCTTGCTTAGAAAAAAGCGGAATTGCTATAACGGATGTAAAGAAAATCCTAATTCATCAAGCAAATGAAAAAATGGATGAAGCCATCATTAATCGTTTTTACAAATTGTACAAAATGGAAACTCCAGAAGGAATTATGCCAATGAGTATTCATAAATTAGGAAATTCAAGCGTTGCAACGGTTCCAACCTTATATGATTTAATTGTAAACGGAGAATTAGAAGGACAAAATTTAAACAAAGGCGATGTTATTATTTTTGCTTCTGTTGGTGCCGGAATGAATATTAATGCAATTGTTTACAAGATGTAATCTTTTTTGTTTCAGGTTTAAAGTTTCAGGTTAAATTGCTAATTTTACAAACTGTTTCCAACTTGAAACCTGAAACTTGAAACAAACTTTATAATGTACGAAAAAACATATCCGAGTAAAAGATTCAACATCACTTTAGATTTTCTAAAAAAACACATCAAAACTTCTGAAACCATTTTTGACTTAGGTGTTCCAAATCCTTTTTCAAAAATTATGGCAGATAATGGTTATACTGTTATCAACACAAAAGGTGAAGACATTGACAACAATCAATCGGCGCTTCAAACTGAAAACTACGATGTGTTTACAGGTTTTGAAATTTTCGAACATTTACTAAATCCTTACACAGTTTTACAAAACGTAAAAGCGGATAAAATTTTAATTTCGATTCCATTACGTTTATGGTTTTCACCAGCTTATAGAAGTAAAACCGATATGTGGGACAGACATTATCACGAATTTGAAGATTGGCAATTGGATTGGCTACTTGAAAAAGCAGGCTTTAAAATTGTAGACCGAGTGAAATTTACACATCCAGTTAAGAAATTAGGTTTTAGACCATTGTTGAGATGGTTTACTCCGAGATATTATTTGGTTTACGCCGAAAGAGTGAAAAGTGACAAGTAAAAAGTGATAAGTCAAATGAAATATTACGTTATCATTCCAGCTTACAACGAAGAAGCTTTTATGAGCTTAACTTTGCAATCGTTAGTAGAACAAACTGTTTTACCAACAAAAATTGTAATAGTGAATGATAATTCAACTGATAAAACTCCGGAAATTGTTTCTGAATTTGCTTCCAAACACCCATTTATCACTTTAGTGAATAAAAAATCGGATGCTATTCATTTACCTGGAAGTAAAGTGATTCAAGCCTTTCATGAAGGAGAAAAACACATCGACGACAATTACGATATCATTGTAAAAGTAGATGCTGATTTGATTTTTCCAAAAAACTACTTTGAAATCATCATCAAACATTTCCAATCGGATGAACGAATTGGAATGGCTGGAGGATTTTGTTACATCGATAAAAATGGAAATTGGGTTTTAGAAAATCTTACAGATAAAGACCATATTCGTGGAGCCTTAAAAGCCTATCGAAAAGAAACCTTCAAACAAATCGGTGGATTAAAACCGCAAATGGGTTGGGATACCGTTGACGAATTACTTTGTAAATTCTACCATTGGAAAGTTGTAACCGATGAAAGTTTACACGTAAAACATCTAAAACCTACGGGTGCGAGCTACAACCAAGCGGCAAGATTCAAACAAGGAGAAGCTTTCTATACGTTAGGCTACGGATTTTTAATCACATCCGTTGCTTCTTTAAAATTAGCCATGCGAAAAGGAAAACCTTCATTATTCTTAGATTATATCAAAGGTTTTTGGAAAGCCAAAAGAGAAAACAAAACCATGCTGGTTACACCTGAACAAGCTAAATTTGTTAGAAAATATCGTTGGAAGAAGATGAAAGAGAAATTGTTTTAATCTTTTCCATAAAAATATAGTATTTTTACTGCTTACTAGAAACTGAACACTATCAAAATGATGCTCATTCGCTACTTATCGCAAATAGGAAAATACTTCATCATGTTGAAAGAAATTTTCAACAAGCCCACTAAATGGTCTGCCATGAAGCAATTAATCTTTAAAGAAATTGATGATTTAATTATCGATTCACTTGGAATTGTTTCTTTTATATCATTTTTCGTAGGTGGTGTTGTAGCTATTCAAACAGCATTAAACTTAACCAATCCGTTAATCCCAAAATATTTGATTGGATTTGCAACACGTCAATCGGTTGTTTTAGAATTTGCACCTACCTTTATTTCCATCATTATGGCTGGAAAAATGGGTTCATTCATCACATCAAGTATTGGAACCATGCGTGTTACCGAACAAATTGATGCTTTGGAAGTTATGGGTGTTAATTCTTTAAACTATTTGGTTTTTCCAAAAATAATTGCTTTACTTTTATATCCGTTCGTAATTGGATTAAGTATGTTTTTAGGAGTTTTTGGAGGTTGGATGGCAGCCGTTTATGGCGGATTTACTACAAGTTTCGAATTCACAACTGGACTTCAAACTGAATTTATTCCGTTTCATATTGCTTATGCCTTCATTAAAACTATTGTTTTTGCCTTCATTTTAGCTACAATTCCTTCGTTTCATGGCTATTACATGAAAGGTGGCGCTTTAGAAGTAGGAAAAGCGAGTACCGTTTCATTCGTTTGGACATCGGTAGTAATCATTTTAATGAACTTTATATTAACACAACTTCTTTTAAGCTAATGATTGAAGTAAAAAATATCGTAAAAAAGTTTGGTGAACAAACCGTTTTAAAAGGAGTTTCTACTCGTTTTGAAGCTGGAATGACCAATCTTATTATTGGACAAAGTGGCTCTGGAAAGACCGTTTTCTTAAAATCGTTATTAGGAATTCATACACCTGATAGCGGCACTATTTCTTTTGATGGTAGAATTTATTCCGAACTTTCTAATGATGAGAGACGTGAATTGAGAACCGAAATTGGAATGGTTTTTCAAGGAAGTGCCCTTTTTGATAGCATGACGGTTGAAGAAAACATTGGATTTCCACTAAAAATGTTTACCAATAAATCGGTTAAGGAGATTAAAGAACGCGTAGATTTTGTTATTGATAGAGTTCACTTAGTTAATGCGCATCAAAAGCGACCATCTGAAATTTCGGGTGGAATGCAAAAACGTGTGGCGATTGCGAGAGCGATTGTAAATAATCCGAAATATCTTTTTTGTGATGAACCAAACTCGGGCTTAGACCCAAAAACTGCGATTGTAATTGATAATTTGATTCAGGAAATTACACAAGAATACAACATTACCACAGTAATCAACACACACGATATGAACTCGGTAATGGAAATTGGTGAAAAAATCGTGTTCTTAAAAAATGGTTTATTAGAATGGGAAGGTTCTAACAAAGAAATATTCAAAACCGATAACGAAGCCGTTACCGATTTTGTATATTCTTCTGAGTTATTCAAACGTGTTCGAAAAATGTATTTAGAAGATGATGTAAAATAGTGTTACTTTAATTTTGATACTATTTGCTTAATATCTTGCTCTTTATTTTTTGGATAAATCAACAAAACATCATCTTTATCTACGATAATATAATCGGTTAAACCATCAATAACAACGAGTTTTTTTCCTTCAGTTCTGATTATGTTATTAGTAGCATTTTCCAAATAAACAGAAGCATTAACTACGGCATTTTCTTGTTCGTCTTTTGGTAATTTATCGTATAATGAACCCCAAGTTCCTAGATCGTTCCAATCGAAAGTTGCTGGTAACACATAGACATTTTGTGCTTTTTCTAGAATAGCATAATCCACCGAAATATTTTGAGCTAACGGATAATTATCTTTGATAAATGACGCTTCTTTTTCAGTATTTAAAGCTTCATAACCGTTCATGAAATGATCATACATCACTGGTTGAAACTCTTCATAGGCTTTTAAAACCGATTTCGCACTCCAAACAAAAATTCCAGCATTCCAAAGATAATTTCTGCTTTGAATAAACTTTCTTGCTGTAGCATAATCTGGTTTTTCTCTGAATTGTTTTACTTTCTTGATTGGACGAGAATCTAATTTATCAAATTCAATATAACCGTAACCAGTGTTGGCGAATGTTGGTAAAATTCCTAAAGTCATTAAGTTTTCATCGCGTTCACAAAAATCAAAAGCATGTTGCAAATTAGAACAAAACTGCATTTCATCTTCAATCCAATGATCAGACGGAGCAACAACCATTATAGCATCTGGATTTTGCTTTTTAATCTTCAATGAAGCATACAAAATACAAGGTGCGGTATTTCGCATTACAGGTTCTAGAATAATTTGCTCTTGCTTTACCATTGGCAATTGCTCTAAAACAATGCTATTATAATCCTCATGAGTAAGGATTAAAATATTTTCCTTTGGTATGATTTGAGACAAACGAGTAAACGTTTTTTGAATTAGTGTTTCACCAGTTCCTAACATGTCGTGAAATTGCTTAGGAAACTCGGCTGTACTCACAGGCCAAAAACGAGAACCAACTCCCCCAGCCATCAATATTGCGTAATAATTTTTGTTCATTTTTTGAAAGATTTTTTTGCTGCTTTTCTAATTGGGCAACAATTCCACTTCAGCATTGGGTTGAAACAGATATAATCGTCCAGAACTTATTTCTAAACATTCATATCGCTTAACTCTTAATGCTATTTTCTTAAAAATTTTCCCATTGTGAATTCTAAAATGACTTCCCATTGGAATTTCAAAGATATAATTTTTATCGGTTTCTTTTTGGTCAAATTGCTTTAAAGCGATGGCTAATTTTGCATCAGTATCGCTACTCGCTTTTGGATTTCTAAAATGTTTAGCAAGTAATGGCAACAATTGATTTGGAAATATTTCTGGACGAATAAATGGCACCATCATTCTTTGAAAAGTGAGCTTCCATTCATCGCCATGCGGTTTTATGTTACGACCATATTTTTCGAAAGCTACCAAATGCGCAATTTCGTGAATTAATGTAATTAAAAATCGGTATTTATTCAAACTAGCATTCACAGTAATCAAATGATAGCCTTGTGCGTCTTTTCGATAATCTCCATGACGAGTTTGACGTTCATTAACGATTTTTAGATGCACATGATTCGCTTTGATTAACTCAAAACAATGATGAACTGCGTGTTCGGGTAAGTATTTTTGTAAAACTTCGCTCAATTATTTATCAATCTTTTTATTAGCATCACGCAAAGATTTTGCATTTAGCGAACTAACTACTTTTTTTCCTGTTTTAGCTTCTAACTCTTTGAGTGCTACTTTTGCTACATTTCCTCCTTGTTTTGCAACTTTTTGCTTTCTTCAAACGATTCAGGGCTTACAGCTTGTGAAATATCTTTGGTTGAAGCTTCGGCTAACATATTTAAAATCAATTCGGTATTAGTCATATTATCCCGAAGATTTTCTTTTTTCAACCCTTTTAAAATTTTATACTCTTTCGTTGTTTTTCCTGACCAAGACTTTGAAATAATATCGGTTAAAGTGGCAAACTGTTGTCCTTCTTTTAATCCTCTATTTTTCCATTCGTCTGTTAATTCTTTACGAATTTCGATGCTTTTTAATCGCTGGTTAATCCAGCTTTCGGAATATCCTAATTGTAAATATTGTTCTAAAGCTCTATCAATAGTTAGTTCTGGATCTTGTATTTCATCTAATCTTTCAGATGCAATTTGGGCTAACCATAATTTAAAAGGTTCCGCTTTTGGTGACGGAATGGATTGAATTAATCGAAAAAGTTGCTCTGTATCTGCCACATCGGTTAGTCGCATTTTACCATCAGGAGCTTGCATTTTCAACTGTCCGATTTTATCGGACACTTCACTTCCTTCTTTAATCAACTTCGATTTTAAATCACTCCAATACTTTCTTGGACGATCACTATTGGTTAAAACTTCTATTACATCGACAATAGAAACATACCACTTTTCTTGCTCTGCATCCCAAGCAGTTCTAACTTTTCTGTCTTCAAATAATTGAATGGCGTTTACTTTTGTCATGGTCTTATAATTTAAATGAAATACAATTTACGAAAAATTACGGAGTTGAAGATGAAACTTGCAATACTTTTCCGTTATAATATTTGTTTCCGGTTAAGGAGAAATTGAAGATATAATCTGCCATTTCTTTTGCTGAAAGTGGCGCTTCGTAACCTGGAAAAGCTTCTTGTAACATTTCGGTATTAACCGCTCCAAGTGCTAAAACATTGAAGGCGATTCCTTGTTCTTTATATTCTTCTGCTAATAATTCGGATAAGGTAATTACCGCACCTTTGCTTGAGGAATAAGCGGCTAATCCAGCGAATTTCATACTACCTTGAATACCTCCCATCGAACTTATAGTCACAACATGACTTCCTTTTTCCATGTATGGAATACAGATTTTTGTTAATTCGGCAACAGCAAAAACATTGACTTTGTATATGCTTTGAAATTCCTCTGAAGTAATTTGCGTGAATTGTTTATGCAACAAACTTCCTGCATTATGAATTAAAACATCTACTTTTTTCCATGTTCGATTGATAAAATTTTCCACTTGAAGTAATTCTTCGGGATTTGAAATATCAATTGACAAACACGTAATGTTTTGATTTTCGATTAACTCTTTTGGAGTTTTTCGAGAAATAGCTAACACTTGGTGTCCAGCGTTTGCAAATTGCAAGGCTAATTCGTAACCTATTCCACGAGAAGTTCCCGTTATGATGATGTTTTTACTTTTCATTTAATTTGATTTCTTTTTTTGGGGCATTTATCATTTTTTCTAAAACTGGAATTGTTTTGGAAATCACAGTCGTCATGTGTTTTGTATCCATTAATTCAAACTCATCATCTGGTTGGTGATAGAATTGAAAATTTTCAAAATCAAAAGTCGAAACCGTTTGTGCTGGAACATTAAATTCAGTAAAAAACGGATAATTATCAGATGCTCTGAACAACATGTATTTGGTTTCAATTGGTAAATAACCCACTAACTTTTCTCCTGCATATTCGTTAATTGTAGTCGCCATGTTGGATTTTCCGAAACCTGTTAGATAGAAATCCATTCCTTTGTCTTTCATTGGCACTCCAATCATTTCAAAATTGAACATGAAATACAAATCCATTTTTTGTTCTTTCAATTTTGCTGCCAAATGTTTTGAACCTAAAAGTCCTTTTTCCTCTGCAGAAAAGAATACAAAAAGTACACTTCGCTTGTTATTTTTGAATTTAGCGAAATATTTAGCTACTTCAGTAACCGCTGTGGTTCCAGTTGCGTTGTCGTTTGCACCATTTACAATCACATCAGCATTCACCCCATTTTGTAACATTCCGATATGATCATAATGCGCTCCGATTACCACAAATTCATTTTTTAATTTTTTATCCGTTCCTTCAATATAACCTACAATATTGAAAGCAGGTTTGTCAAAATTTGATAACGTATCACGATAAGTTTTAAAGTATGGTTTGATTCCGTTTTCTTTTAATAGATTTTCTAAATAAACCGCAGCCTTTTCGATTCCTTCACTTCCCGAATCTCTTCCTTCTAGTTCATCAGAAGTCAAATAAGACAAAGTCTTAATAACGTTTTCTTCTGAAACTTGGTAATTGACATTAGAAATATTTTTCGAAGTAACATTGGTTTGTGCATGCAATGACAATCCAACGAAAGAAATTAGGAATACGATTTTTTTCATAGTTTTCAGTTTTAAGTAAAAATAAAAAAATCCCAAATAAATCGGGATTTTGTATGATAAATTTAACACTTATTATGCTAACATCGTTACTGGATTTTCCATAAACGCTTTGAACGTTTGTAAGAATTGAGCTCCTGTTGCTCCGTCCACTGTTCTGTGGTCGCAAGCTAAAGTAACTGTCATTGTGTTTCCAACTACGATTTGTCCGTTTTTAACTACTGGTTTTTCAATAATAGCACCAACAGATAAAATAGCAGAATTTGGTTGGTTGATAATAGAAGTAAACGACTGAATTCCGAACATTCCTAAATTAGAAATAGTGAACGTACTTCCTTCCATTTCAGCAGGTTGAATTTTTTTAGATTTTGCTTTTCCAGCTAAATCTTTGACGTTAGCACCAATTTGAGTTAAACTCATTTGATCTGTAAATTTCAATACTGGAACCATTAATCCGTCTTCAACTGCTACTGCAACACCAATATTCACGTGGTGATTGATTACCATTGCATCTTCTCTCCATTGTGAATTTACTTGTGGATGTTTTTTCAATGCCATCGCACTTGCTTTGATTACCATATCATTGAAGGAAACTTTCGTTTCTGGCAATCCGTTAATCATATTTCTTGAAGCAATAGCATTGTCCATATCCAACTCGATAGTTAAATAATAATGCGGTGCTGTAAATTTAGATTCTGATAATCTTCTCGCAATGGTTTTACGCATTTGCGAATTTTTGATTTCTTCTTGGAAAACTTCTCCTGCTGGAACAAATGGTTTCACAGCTGCAACTGCACTTGTAGCTTCTGCAACGGCTTGAGTTGGAGTTGCAACGGCAGATGGAGAGAAATTCTCTACATCCGATTTTACAATTCTTCCATTTTCACCTGAACCTTTTACTTGAGACAAGTTGATTCCTTTATCTTGAGCAATTTTTTTAGCTAATGGAGAAGCAAAAACTCTATTTGAAGTAGCTTGTTCTGTTACCACAACTGCTTGAGCAACTTCTTTTACTTCTTCTGCTTTTGGAGCTTCAACAACAGCACCAACTTTATAATTAGCCGCAATTCCTGAAACATCAGTTCCTGCTGGTCCTAAAATTGCTAAGATGGTATCAACTGGAGCAGAATCACCTTCTTGTACTCCGATATATAATAATGTTCCTGCATTAAAAGATTCGAATTCCATAGTAGCTTTATCTGTTTCGATTTCAGCTAAAATGTCGCCTTCTTTTACAGCATCTCCTACTTTTTTCAACCAAGTTGCAACTGTTCCTGTTGTCATAGTATCAGACAAACGAGGCATCGTTACAACTTTTACACCAGCTGGCATCTCGACTGCGCTCGATGTGACAGATTTAGTTTCTTCTACTACTTTTTCTTCTTTGGTTTCCGTAGCAGTTCCGCCACTTAATAAAGCTGAAATATCTTCACCAGCTGTTCCAATAATCGCTAACAAAGAATCTACTGGAGCCGATTGACCTTCTTGAATTCCGATGTGTAATAAAACACCATCATGGAAAGATTCGAATTCCATTGTAGCTTTATCCGTTTCAATTTCGGCTAAAATATCACCTGTTTTGATTGTATCACCCACTTTTTTTAACCAAGTCGCTACAACTCCTTCGGTCATCGTATCACTCAAACGGGGCATTGTTATAATTTGTGCCATAGTTCTTATAATTTATGTGGAATGAAAGGATAATTTTCTTGTTCGTACACTACGTCATATAACTGTTGAGCTTCTGGGAATGGAGATTCTTCAGCGAATTTCTCACATTCAGCCACTAAATCAGCTACTCTTTGATCGATTACTTCGATTTCAGCTTCTGTTGCGTAGTTATTTTCTTTGATTACATCTAAAACTTGAATAATTGGATCAATTTTTTTGTATTCTTCCACTTCTTCTTTCGTTCTATATAATTGTGCATCAGACATTGAGTGTCCTCTGTAACGGTATGTTTTCATTTCTAAGAAAGTTGGTCCGTCTCCACGACGCGCTCTTTCCATTGCTTCGTGCATTGCTTCAGCTACTTTTACTGGATTCATTCCATCAACTGGCCCACAAGGCATTTCGTATCCTAAACCAAGTTTCCAAATATCAGTATGGTTAGCCGTTCTTTCTACAGAAGTTCCCATAGCATAACCGTTGTTTTCAACGATGAATACTACTGGTAATTTCCAGTTCATTGCCATATTGAAAGCCTCGTGCAAAGAACCTTGACGAGCAGCACCATCACCAAAATAAGTTAAAGTAACACCGCCAGTTTCAAAATATTTGTCTGCAAAAGCAATACCTGCTCCTACTGGAATTTGCGCTCCTACGATACCGTGTCCTCCATAAAAACCATGTTCTTTTGAGAAAATATGCATCGATCCACCCATACCTTTTGAAGTACCTGTTACTTTTCCGTACAATTCTGCCATTACTTTTCTTGGATCTACACCCATTCCAATTGGCTGAACGTGGTTACGGTAAGCGGTAATCATTTTATCTTTAGACAAGTCCATTGCATGTAAAGCTCCAGCTAAAACAGCTTCTTGACCATTATAAAGGTGCAAAAACCCTCTAACTTTTTGTTGGATATAAACAGCGGCAAGTTTATCTTCAAACTTTCTCCAAAATAGCATGTCTTCATACCATTTTAGGTAAACTTCTCTTGTAATTGGTTTCATTTTGGTTTGTTTTTTTAATACAATTGAATTGCGAAAGACTTTATTTGTCAATCACAATTTTACGAACAGCAAAAATACTACATAGAACCTGATTGAAAAAATTAAATTCTACGATTTTTGTATTTTTTATAACAAAATCGATAAAAAAAGTTACGAAATCGTTATAGGTGATTCTTATCAAAAACTAATGGCAGGATATTTTTTAATGAATCTGACTTATAAATATCTCCTTTTGCTCCCATAAAGAAAATAGCGATTGGCAAATCTTGTTTGAATTCGTACTCAGCAATTGCTTGTCTACAGCTTCCACATGGCGGAATTGGCTCTTCTAAATCTCTATCCTGTGGAGATGCTGTGATGAACATTTTTACAATTTTTGCATTTGGATAAGTTGCACCCGCATAATAAATTGCCACACGCTCTGCGCATAATCCTGATGGATAAGCTGCGTTTTCCTGATTAGAACCTTGAATCACTTCTCCGTTATCTAGAAGAATGGCTGCTCCTACTGTGAATTTAGAATAAGGCGCATAGGCTTTACTTCTTGCTTCAAATGCTTGAGACATTAAACTTATTTCTTCTTGAGATAATTCGTCTTTTGATAGTACCGAAATGGTCGTGTTTATTGAAATTTGCTTCATATGTAAGGAAAAAAAATCCAAATTCTAAAAATAAGAATTTGGATTGTTTATTAATTTATTTTTTGTTTAAAGTTCATCGTAGTTATCTCCAAAATTAAACGTAAGAGAGAATCTCAATGTGTTTTCTAATGGATTTCTCACTTTTGATGCTGAGAATAAATAGGAAACATCAATTTTTACGATGTTATATTTAAACCCTGCTCCTAAAGTAAAGAATTTTCTTGCTCCTTTTAATTCGTTCTCATTAAAGTAACCTAGCCTTAAAGCAAACGAATCTTGATACCAATATTCTGCCCCTAAAGCCCATGTAAACTCTTTTAACTCTTCTGAAAAACCATCAGGTGCATCACCAAATGATTTAAAAAGACCACTTGTCCAACTAGTCTTTCTGTAATCTGATAATGCCTGACTGTAAGCATCGTCTGCCAAATCTTGCTCTGCATCATCAATATCACCACTTCCATCAGCATCAATAGCAGCTACTTTTGCTGGAGGTGTTGGCACTAATAATTTAGTAATTTCTGCAGTTACACCAACTTTACTATACTCATCAAAAATAAAATCAAAACCTCCACCTAATCTAAAATTGGCTGGTAAGAAATTATCATTCAAATCGTCTTTGTCATAACTAATTTTTGGACCTAAATTTTGAAAATTAAATCCCCCTCTCCATCTTCCGTTGAAATCATCATAAGCAATTTCTTCAGATTGGTAATATCCTGCAATATCAACTGCAAATGTTGTTGCTGCTGATACATCATTATTTTCATCTGGTATTCTTAATGCCGAACGAATAAATCTTCCTCCAACAGCCATTGAAAAACGCTCACTTAACTTTAATGAATACGAACCATCTAATGCAAATTCGTTTGGATTTACAGTTCTAACCACTTCATCAGGATCTGGCGTTTGTCTCAAATCAATATCACCTAAACCAAAATAACGAAAAGAAGCTGCAAAAGCACTTCTTTCATTAATTCTATTATAATAAGATAACTGGCCTAAAGAAATATCATTAGCAATACTAGATAAATAAGGCGTATAACTTATAGAGAAACCTTGTTTTTGTAAAGAAAAGGCATATTTAGCAGGATTGAATTGTTGCGAAAAAGCATCAGCAGAAGTTGCAACTCCCATATCTCCCATACCCGCAGAACGAGCATCAGCAGCAATTAATAAGAAAGGAACTCCAGTTGTTATAACTCGGCTATTATCTTCTTGCGCTTTAACATATTGTCCTACAGAAAATAAGACTAATAATAGAGCAATTTTTTTCATTGTATTCATAGAAATTAATTTGACAAATATAGTATTTTATTACAGTATTACAAGTTTCTCGTATTTTTCAACAGATTTACCAGTTGAAGTTGATCTTACTTTGAGCTTATAAACATAAACTCCTTTACCAATTCTATCTCCAAAATCATCACGACCATCCCAAGTTACATCTCTACACAGAAAACCATCTGTTGTTACTTGCTGATTAATTGTTTTTACTAACTTTCCTGAAATAGTTAAAATTTGAACTTGTACATCAAGCGGTTCAAATGGCATATTGTGATTAAACCAAAACTCGGTATAACTTACAAATGGATTTGGATAATTTAATACTTTCTCAATGCGCAATCCTTCATCTGAACAAATAGCATTAAATTGAATCTCTGCCGTAACCAAATTATTGTACACATCCCAAGCTTTAAATAAAATCGTATGCAAGCCTGGCGTCAAATCTCTAAATGGGAATCTTACAAATCCTTTAGTATAATCATCGTTTTCGGTTTCATAATACTCATTTAAAACGTATGGATTAGATTCATCGCCATCTAAAATTGCAACAATATCATGTCCAATTCCACTTGCTGTGTTGATTCCATTTTCATCTTCTAAAAAAGCCAATAATATTGGAGAACAATTTGTAATTCCACCCGAAACAAAACCTTCATCATTCATATGAAGTCTTACTTTTGGCGGACTTGAATCTGCTACAGCATTTACGTTAACACCTCCTATTTGGATTGTTCTATCATATCCTGTTTGATTTTCGAGATTTGGCATATTACGTTTTGCGTAAAAGCTAATCTTTCCATTTCCTACTGGTATTCTAATATCTTGCGGAACTACGAAGCTAAATTCAAATTGTCCGTTTACAACCGAGGCGTTTCCTCTAAAAACGGTTTCGCCTAAAGTTGTAAAATTCATTTTTATTAATTGACCTGCTGGGAAAAAATTCCCCATAATGTTTGTACCTCCCGGACTTGGAGCAGCGACTCCATTATTAGCCAAAGTACTTCTGTTAATATCTTTATCAAAAATTTGAACTGCTAAATCTCCGTTATAGTTTGACAACAAAACATCGTTTTCATCTCGCACCTCGCCAGAAATCTTAGCCAAACTTAAAGCTTGAAGTACTGGTAATGGTTGGCTTACAGGAACATCATTTACCCTAGTAAGCACCACTCTAGGTTTTGGAATAGCTAATTTTAATGCTGGATCACCAATAAAAAAAACTACCCTTCTGTTATCTGAACCAGTACTTAATTTTGTTGTACGTAAAGCTTCTGCAATTGAAGGATAATCATTTGACCCAAAAGCATACAAATCTTCACTTAATAAATTATTCATTACAAAACCTGTTGTAACACCTATTTGACGTGTAGTTGCAATCAAACCAATTGCTCCTCCTGCTTTATTCCAATACATATACTCGCCACCTGTGAAACGGTTTGGATCATCAAAACGTGTAAACTCGCAAGTTATTGTTATAAAAAGTGGATATCTGTATCGATTCGTTAAGTTTTGAGCTTCAATTTTTTCAAACAATCTTTCTCTTGCTAGCGATTCTTCATTACCATGTCCAAAATAATTAAACACTAATGCTCCTAATTCTAATGCGTCTAAAAAATCATTTTTTGCTTCTGGATAGCGCTCTCCTCCAGCCGCCACTTGCTGCAAATACGAATCGGTGTGAATTTTTTCAACATTAACAAAAGGTTTTTGAGTTGTTAAAGTATTGGCTAAATTATCAAGCCCAAATTGCAGCGTAGCATCGGTAAGATTATCCGCATCATCTGAATAAATTACATAATTATTTCGCCATCTTCCGTATGATTTTTCATCATGATACTCTATTACTTTGTCAACCATTTCTTTAGCCTGACCAGCAGATGAGACTAACATTCTTCCAACAGCAATATCAATTCCATCAAAACCTCCTAACATTGTACCTTCATTGTCATCCATCAAACCAAAAAAATCATCAGACATAAAAGAAGAAAACAAAGAAAAGTTTGAAATATTATTAGTTTCAGAAGCAAATGGATTAAACCCATGAAAAACTGGAACTATATTAGTGTTGTTAAATAATCGATTTTTGTAATCATAAGAAGCATCTCCAAAAAGATTCACGTATTTTACTCTTTTATCAGGAGTTGAAGCATTCCAATACACATACTTTATTAAATTTCTTATCGCCGCAATATCTTGTTTCCCAGATGCGAATTCATGATAAATTTTTTCCAAAGAAACCACTCTCACAACAAGTCCAGAATTTACTCGATGAAAATCTGCCAAACGTTCGGCTTGAGAAATTAAAAAATCAGGTGTTATAATTAGATAATCAATATCTTGAAAATTCCCTTGAGTATCTTTAAAAATAGTTCCCTTCAAATTTTGATTTAAAACAGCAGCATTTGAATCGCGCAAAGGCGTAAAAGTATCCGACAAATCAACCGCTACATATTTTCTTGCCGTTCCTAAATTTGTTTTAAAACTAAAATTAGCTCCTGTTGTATTTTGATAACTAACAACATTGTACAAATCTGTTACATCCCAAACTTGTTCTATACCTGAAGCATTTGAAATTCTATATTCTCCAACACCAATATTAGTTTGCTCTTGATCATTGAAAAACAAAAACTGTTTAGAAAAGCCTATCAAATTTCGTTTTGTCTTTAATCTTATAAAATCTAGAAAACCATTAGAACTTGGCACACCACCATTATTGTAAGCCAATGCAATCGTTATTGAGGAAGAAGTTGCATTAAAAACAGTATTCAAAGCAGATTCATAACCTTCAACTCCACTTCCAGTAACTAATTGCGGAAAATTTAATGTTCCTAAATCGATATTATTAGCCTTTATATTAAATGAAGAGCTTCCGAATGATTTTGATGCTGTATTAACTTTAATTTGAACAGGAACAGAAGTGTCGAGATTTGGAATAGTGAATTCGAAATTTTGAGTATCGTCAATATTAAACTGTTCTCCAAACCATCTTCTTCCTACTTTTCCAGCGTTTACTAAATCTTTTTCATAGTAAATAACATCATCAAATTGAGTAAAAGTTAGAGTTGGAGAAGCAATCGGCTGAAGCGCCTGTTCTATTCTTTTTCCCGAAGAACCTAAAGAAGTAATATAATAGTAGGATTTATCAGCAAATAAATTCACGCTGGTTAAACTCTCGGTATTCCAAGTATCAACCCCTTCAGCATAAAACAAAATATAATCACTGTTATCAAAAACACCATCATCTTCTCCAACAAATTGAATTGCATTTTCTTCTAAATCATTTGGATAAGGCAATGTGTTTTCAAGAGGCAACATTCTACCACCGTTTCCATAAATCTTTATATTTCGCGGATCTACATTTACATTAAAGCCTATACTTTGCAAAAAAGACTTAGAAACTTTGTAAACACCCGATTTTTCAACATAGAAACGATGCCAATTTCCTGTTGCTAAAACCGAATTCGAAGTACTCTGAATTATATTCTGATTATTGATTCTATTAGCTTGTCCTTCTTGAAACGAATAAGTAAACGAAATAACTTTCTTATAAACACTTCCTTCCTTTATAATAGGATTCAAAACCAAAACACCTTTGTAGACGTCTCGTGCACGAACAATTTCTAACTTTGCATCAATCTTAAGTGGAATTAATGTTTTGTTTAAATCATAAAGCTCAGACTCATTAATAGTTTGATAATTCACATTAGTAACAATTAAACTTGAGGCATTTGCATTTGCAGAAACTGGCACCACTTGCTTGTATTGAATTTTTCGTAACGGAATATCAATATTATAAAATTCTAAATCAAACTGTGGAACTTTAATTAAAACATCACCTGTATTGTAATCTAAATTAGAATTCCAATTAATAGATACATTTTCCGTTTGCTGAGAAAAAACAAACGAAATAGACAATAAAAGCAAAAATAGAATAGTTTTTTTCATTAGCAGTAAAACGTGATTAACACATATATATTACAAAGAGAAAAAAATTATTTATTTTATTCTAATTTTTTACAATAAAACTTAGGATAAAACGTTGTAAGAGAAAGGATTTTAACATAACATTAATTTTTTTTTACAAAATTTTAAAAACATGTTGCATTTTAATTCATAATTATTATCTTGCGACACTAAATTTATTACCTACTAAAGTATGAAAATTAAGAAAATTATGGCTTTAAAAGTGTTAGTAGTATTAGCACTGGCATTAGGTTTTACGGGTTGTAGCAAAAAAGGAAGCACCAAAGGTGGTTCTACAGCTACAGGATGGAAAATCAATGACAAAAAAGGTGGTTTCCAGTTTAATGACAAGTTTAAACAACAAGAAACTCCTCCAGGAATGATTTCTATTGAGGGTGGTACTTTTACTATGGGTAAAGTACAAGACGATGTTATGCATGATTGGAATAACTCTCCAAACCAACAACACGTACAATCTTTCTTCATGGACGAAACAGAAGTTACCAACAAAATGTATTCTGAATACTTATTTTGGGTAAAAACAGTTTTCCCTCCAACAGAAGAAAATTACAAACATATTTATAACGGAGCAATTCCAGATACTTTAGTATGGAGAAATCGTTTAGGATATAACGAAACGATGACTAACAACTACTTAAGACATCCTGCTTATGCTGACTACCCAGTAGTTGGAGTTAACTGGATTCAAGCAGTTGAATTTAGCAAATGGAGAACTGACCGTGTAAATGAAAACATTTTAGAGCGCGAAGGCTACCTTAAGAAAGATAACAAAATCAAATTAGGTTCTGACGTAACTGCTGAAAATTCATTCAGTACTGAAACTTATATCAATACACCTTCAAAAGCGTTTGGTGGAAATGAAGAAGTAGTATTGAAAAAAGAAATGGGTGGTGGAAGAAGACCTGCTGCAGATACTGCTAAAAATGTTTATGCTCAAAGAAGTTCTGGTTTAATTTTACCAGAATATAGACTACCAACAGAAGCTGAGTGGGAATATGCCGCAGTAGCTTTAGTTGGAAACAGAGAGTACAACATCTATAAAGGACAAAAGAAATACCCTTGGAGTGGTCAATATACTCGTTCTGCTAAAAGACAGTACAGAGGTGACCAATTAGCTAACTTTAAACAAGGTAAAGGAGATTACGGCGGAATTGCCGGATGGTCTGATGATGGAGCTGATATTACAAATAAAGTAAAAAGTTATGCACCAAATGATTTCGGATTATACGACATGGCAGGTAACGTAGCTGAGTGGGTACAAGACGTTTACAGACCAATGGTAGATGACGAAGCAAATGACTTTAACTACTTTAGAGGTAACGTTTATACTAAAAATAAAATTGGTGAAGACGGAGTTGTTGAATTAGTAACTTCTGACAATATCACTTACGATACTTTGAGTAATGGTAGAATTATGGCTAGAAATTTCCCTGGTCAAATTGCTCAAGTTCCTGTTGATGAAAACGAAACTTATTTAAGAACTCAATTCTCAACTTCAGACAACAGAAATTATAGAGATGGTGATAGACAATCTACACGTTTCTACAAATTTGGAGGTTCTGAAGAAGAGCAAGAAGGTGGAGAAGAAAAATTCAGAATGTACGAAGCTCCTAAACATTCTATCACTGCTGATAGTTTAGGTAAAATGGACAAGAAATTTGATAAATCTGACAAGAGAACTACTTTAGTAGATGACAACGTTAGAGTTTACAAAGGAGGTTCTTGGAGAGATAGAGCATACTGGTTAGATCCTGCTTCTAGAAGATTCTTCCCTCAAGACATGGCTACAGATTACATCGGATTTAGATGTGCGATGTCTAAAGTAGGTCCTAAGTCAAACAAAAAGACTCCTAGAGGAAATCCTAAAAAATAATTTTCATACAAAATACTTAAAAAAGCCCTTTCGTTTGAAAGGGCTTTTTTTTATCTTCGTTTCGATTTAAAACAACAAATATGATCACAATTACCACATTGCATTCTTTATTTCTAAACTGCTCTAGCGTTTCAACCGATACACGAAAAATAGAGAACGATTGTTTGTTTGTTGCGCTTAAAGGTGAAAACTTTGACGCCAACACCTTTTCAAAAGAAGCTTTAGAAAAAGGAGCTAAATATGTGATTATAGACAACCCAAACTATCAGATTGATGAGCGTACATTATTAGTAGAAGATTCACTTGTTGCCTTACAAGAGTTGGCCAAATACCATAGATCTTATTTAGGATTACCAATTATAGCTTTAACTGGAAGCAATGGAAAAACAACAACTAAAGAGCTAATTCATGCTGTACTATCAAAAAAATATAACACCCTTGCTACCATAGGAAACTTAAACAATCACATTGGAGTTCCTCTTACTCTTTTACGATTTACAAAAGAAACAGAAATTGGTATTGTTGAAATGGGCGCTAATCACCAGAAAGAAATTGAATTCTTATGTAAAATTGCACAACCAGATTATGGTTATATCACTAATTTTGGAAAAGCACATTTAGAAGGTTTTGGCGGAGTTGAAGGTGTAATCAAAGGCAAAAGCGAAATGTATGATTATCTAAGAAATAATGACAAAATCGCTTTTATAAATGAAGATGACACTATTCAAACTGAAAAAACTAATAATATAAAAAGATTTAGTTTTTCGGCATATAATCCAAATTCTGATGTTAGAATTACAGATGTAAAAGCAAATCCAATGGTGAAAATTCTGTATAACAACCTAACCATCAATTCACATCTTATAGGAATTTATAACGCCAATAATATTAATGCTGCAATAACTATTGGAAAGTATTTCAAAGTAACAGACGAGTTAATTAAAGAGGCAATTGAAAATTATATTCCTGAAAACAATCGTTCCCAATTGATACACAAAAACGGAAACGAAATAATTCTAGATGCTTATAATGCAAATCCGAGTAGTATGTCGGCAGCTATTACTAATTTTATTCAATTAGAAAAAAGCAATAAAATTGCAATTCTTGGTGATATGTTTGAATTAGGAGAAGAAAGTCTTATCGAACACAAGAAAATTGTAGATTTACTAATTAATGAAACTACGATAACTACTTATTTTATTGGAAAAGATTTTTATGCTAACCAAACACCAAACTCACATTTAAAATTCTTCGAAAGTTTTGAAAATTTTGCAGCTTTTTTTAGTTCAAATCAACCAGCTGAGTGTTTAATGTTAATAAAAGGATCTAGAGGAATGGCATTAGAAAGAACTCTAAGTCTTCTATAACAAGCAAAAGAGCCGTCAAAAACGGCTCTTTCTTTAAAAAATCAAACAATCAAGCTATTGATTTGCAGAGAATATTTTATGAGTAATCACTTCTTTAGAAGTCATTAATTTCAAAATAAACAATTCTCCGCCAGCACGATTAAAATTAATATCTAGTTTTAATTCTTTGCCAAAATAAGCGTCTGTATCTTTATACTCATACAACAAAGAACCTTTTGTATCAAAAATCTGAATATCAACATTTGATTCGTAATTAAACTTATAATTTAACATTAAATATTCTTTAAATGGATTTGGATAAGCAGTTACAATTAAACCATCAGAAAGTGAAACTGTTTTAATTTCAATATCTTCAGGTACTGCTACATTAATTCTACATTCATCATATCCTCTATTAATTGCATCAACAGCGGCGTTAATATTTGAATGAGAAAGACCGTTTATGTATTCACCTCCAAGTGCTTTATTCGCTAAAATGAATAAGTTACCTACTGTAGCACCACCATTTAAATTCAAGTAATCAATAACATTTTGTGGAATATTAAATATTTGAACGGTTTCCATATTAGGTATATTTGCACCACATTCTACATCTGATGCAGTTGCAAAAGTAGATTCTAATTCAACCGAAGCCAATGCATTACTGATTTGAAGATTAAAGAATAAGACCATTGTTTGACTTAATAAATTGTTATTAATCTTACCTTTTCTCGAACCAGATGCGTATATAGGATCACCATCAGACCATGTTGCAGGAGTATCGTAGGTAGCAAATCCAACTAATTTTCTTGGACTTCCACCACCTGGAAGCATCTTGTAAATATTATTATCTCTTGGTATTGAAACACCATTAACATCAGAAAGTTTTAGAAGAAAATAATTACCTGTATTTACACTTCCAAAATTAAATGATCCGCCTACTTGATTTAAAGCTCTAATCATCATTATTTGAGAATTAACACTACCTAAATCAGGTACACAACCTAAACCTCCATAATTTCCATAGAAACCCTGAGTATAAGTACAATGAGCATCATCACAAGGAATTAGTTCAACTTCAATATCTTCTGATATCTCACAACCATTAGCGTCAATAATTTTAACCGTATGATTTCCAGTATTTAAACCTGTAAAAGTAAAAGGCGACAATTGCTCAGAAGCTGGACCATTATCAATACTTACCATATAAGGAGAAACTCCTCCCGAAAAAGTAGCGCTAATACTTCCTGTTGCTGTATCAATACAATTTTCTGGTTCCATTTGCAAAGAAAGCGACAAAGCATCTGGCTGACTTATTGTAGCGTCACATACCGTTGCATCTTCTAATGTTTGAACCGCATCTGTAATTAATATAGTATATGTACCTGCTGGTAAATTTGAAAATAGGGCTCCACCTGGCTCATCATTAACTCCCATTACACTATCAATTACATTATTGAGATCGCTTGAATTGTATAAATAGAAATTGTAAGGCGGGATTCCGTTTGAACCTAGAACTTGAATAGATCCACTTGATTCTCCATTACAAGCAACAGGTGTTGGTGTTGTTTGACATCCAATTCTACAGTTAAATGACATAGTAAAAGTTGAAGAGCAAGAGGATTCACATCCAGTATCAGTATTACGAATTGTCCATGTTACTGTTACGGATGTTTCTATACTACCTGGGACTCCAATAATAGGATTTAAAGGAGCATTACTATCTCCGTCAGGATCTGCACTAGATGGACTGTACACATATTGTACCGCTACGATTTCAATATTAGGGTCGGAATTTAATCCTGCAAATGAATTAAACCAAGTACTAAATTTCGAATCTGTAGCCGCTTGGGCAACACTAGCTGAAACACCACAATCAACATCAAATAAAGCAGGACTTGGACAAACAATTTCAGGAAAATCATTTACCGTTACAACTGCGCCATCACTATTCGTACATTCATTTGCGTCTGAATACGTATACGTCACATTATATGGTCCTGCAGCTAAACCTGAAGCATCAAACAATCCGGATGCGCTTACATTAGCACCACTCCATGTTCCACCTGCCGGGTTTGCTGTTAATTGAACTGTGAATCCTGTACAAACTTCTGCGTCATTAGCAACAACAGTTGGTAGAGCGTTTACGGTGACAACTGCGCCGTCACTATTCGTACATTCATTTGCGTC
>NZ_QLMI01000005.1 GCF_003259835.1 Flavobacterium aquaticum
CAAGATTTTTGGATAACAATTTAAAAAATAATCTTTCGAAAAAATAGGAGAGAAGCTTTCAGCGTAAGTTCGGAAAATATGTTGCACACAACGTTATGAGGCTTGCTCTCAGTGGCGTTGAACCAACACCAAGCCATTACAAATATAACAAAACATTCCATTCAGCAGCGGATTTTCCGTAGGAAAATCCGGAAGTAGCCATTGAAGCAAACCGCTGTTAGTGGCTGGCTTTTAATATTGGATTTACAATTTCTAATATTTTTCCAGTTCCAATTATATTTGAGCCTTCTCGAAAATCAAATTCCAAATTCTCGAATAGTTGACCTTTAAAATATTCCGTCGCGATGATTTTAATTTCCGCTCTGACACTTTCTCCAGGGAATACCTTTTCTTGATCAATAAAAGTTTGAAAACCACACGTCAACATATTGTCAAATGGAAATTTTATATCTGGTCTATATCCAGAATATATTGCAGTTTTTCGACCCCCTTCTTCAGCAGTTCTGTATTTCAAGATTGCTATAAAATCAGGTTTGATTTTTACGCTTAAGTTGTCTAATTCCGGACTCGCATTTACTCTTGACATAAACCAAACCGTTCCTTTAGTTCTCCATATTTTATTTGCGAAAAGTATTCCTATAACAACTCCAACAAAACATATGCAAAGTGCAATTATTAAATTAGTCAAGTTTTGATTTCGGAAATAAATGAAAGCTCCAATTCCACTACAAATCAGAGTAGGCGATGCAACAATTTGCAACCATCCAATTACTTCAGTTATATTTTCAAAAACTTTAAAAATTTTCATTTGTGCGATTTTTGTTAAGCTTGCCACTAACTAGTAAATATCATCAAATATATGCAACTTTTTTTAACTTTAAAAACTATTCTTCAAGTTTTTTCTTACCTTTTATATCAACCATGCGATCTAGCGGACTCTGTATCCTATCAACAGCTGTTTTCGTTAAATGCGTATAAACAGTCGTAGTTTTTATACTCGAATGCCCCAAAAATTGCTGAATGTAGCGGATATCCGTGCCGTTTTCTAATAAATGAGTCGCAAAACTATGACGCAAAGTATGCACCGTAGCCTTCTTCTCTAAACCCGATAACTTTATAGCATTGCGCATCACCTGTTGCACACTTCCAGTGCTGTAAGGATCGCCCGCAAACTGACCTTCAAAAACATAATGTTTACCCTTGTAAAGTTCTCTATATAGCTGCAAAGAAGTAACAATAGAGTAGGGCAACATCACCATTCTATCTTTCTTGCCCTTAGCATTCTTAACATGAATCTTGTGTTCCTCAAATAAAATATCACTCCATTTCAAACTCACAATCTCACTCACACGCAACCCAGCTCCATAACCTATCAACAACAAAAGCTTGTGTTTCGGATTATCTACAACTTTAAAAATCTGCAAACACTCCTCCATAGTCAATACAACAGGCAACTTTTTCTCCTTCTTTGGTCGTGGAAGCACAAAACTATAGTCAATTTTTCCTAAAACTTGCTGATAATAAAATTGAACCCCATTCACCATACTATGTCCACTCGTAGCAGATAAACCGCGCTCCATTAAAGATCCTAAAAAACGAATAATTTCCTCTCTATTTATATCCTCAGGATTTCGATATTCAAAATATCGTAAAAATTGAACAAAAGCACCACAATACGTTCGCAATGTCGAACTACTGTAATTTAAAGCTAACAAAGTGTCAATCATCTTGCCCAGATAAATTTGAGCTTGCTCTGGAACCAAATCCAGTAAGCTTCTTTTCGTTTTAGATAAATCCAATTGTTTTTTATTGGGCAAATTTCGTTTATCCAAATAGTTTTTTGGAAGTAAAGACTCTATTGTAATGCCAGATGATTCAAATTGCAAAAACAACGAATCCATAACAACTGGTGCGGCAGGAAGCAAATAACAATCTTTTATTTTGCTGTAGCGCGCCATTGAAAAACGTTTTAATTTTTCATGAACCACTACCATTTTAGGAACATAAACTTCCATCCAAGAAACCGCTTCTGTGTGAGGTAAAACCTTAATTTTTCCTTTAAAAGCTATGGAATTCTTGTCAAAATAATCCGTTCCAAAAAAAGAAGCAATACCTAAAACAGTTTCCACTTGTTGTTTTACAATTTCATGTTTAAAAACCAAATAAGTCTTGTAATTTCCGTTCCAATAAACTCCTTTAATTTTCAGAAGTTGTTTGCTAATTTCATGATGAAAACGCATTTTAAAAACCCAATATTTACCAATGCTTGGCAACAATTGTAACTTCAATTTATCCGAAGTCATTTGTGTTTGTTTATGTTCAGGATTACTCAAAGAAGAGTCTAACTGAAGAGCGCTTGAAGAAGCTATGGGTGAAAGGTCACGGTTATCAATACCGGTCACCAAAGAAGCATTAGAAGATTCAGTAACAACAACCAAATCAGGAAAATGTGAACGTAATGCATGATAAGATGCTTTGGAATAATCTAAATACCAACACTTACGAGAACCGCTGTAAGTAGCGCCCAATCGTTTTAAAATGGCAATAATTTCAAAATCCTTCTCAAAAAACACCCCAATGCGATAAGCATCATGGTGAAAAATCTTTTCAATACGTATACTTTTCATGGCAAATACTAAATTTAAATGGCTTATAATCAACAAATATAAATAAAAATAAAAACATTTGATTTAATTAATGATAAAAAAGATACTAAGTAGATACTAGGTATATAATGGGTACATGGTGAATGTCAGAAGTATGTTTTAGTCTTATAAAACTGAAAGAAACAAAAAAAGCACCTCGTTAAAGGTGCTTTTGTGGGGAGAGCAGGATTCGAACCTGCGAAGATGTAATCAGCGGATTTACAGTCCGCCCTCGTTGGCCGCTTGAGTATCTCCCCAAGCCATCTTGCTTATTTGTCTAAGCGGTTGCAAATATAGAATTGTTTTTTATTCCTGCAAAGGAATTTTATACTATTTTACCGACTATTTTATAACGTTCTGTAAATGAAAAACATAAAAAAATTTCCCTAAGGAGATTTTTTTAAATATATTTTAAAGTAGGATTATTTTATTGCTAAAAGTTCTTTTACTTTAGCACGTAAAGCATCGCCTCTAAGGTCTTTTGCTACAATAACTCCTTTTGCATCTAAAATAAAAGTAGCAGGAATTGATTGAACATTATATTGTTTAGCAATAGGATCTTCCCAAAATTTAAGGTTAGAAACATGTGGCCATACTAAACCATCTTTTGCAATAGCGTCTTTCCATTTTGTTGCATCTTTATCTAAAGAAACTCCAATGATGTTTAATCCTTGAGGATGGAATTCATTGTATAAAGCTACTACATTAGGATTTTCAGCTCTACATGGTCCACACCAAGATGCCCAAAAATCAATGATAGTTACTTTTCCTAAAGATTCTTTTAAAGAAATCGTTTTTCCATCAGGTGATGGTGCAGAGAAGTTAGGAGCTGGTTTTCCAACTACAACCGCATTAAGAGCATCTAAAGCAGTTTTGATTTTTTTTCCGCTTTTTGTGTCTTGAATTTCTTTGCTTAGTCCGTTGAAATATGTTTTTACCTCTTCAGGAGTTAAATATTGTCTCATTAAAAAGTTTTCTAACAATAATACAGATAAATAAGCGTCTGGATTTTCTTTAATGAACTTTTTAGAATAGTCATTCATTTCGTTTTGAAATTTCTTGTATTCTTTTAATAGTTTATTAATGGTAACAGTGTCTTTGCTCATTTGTGCTTTTTGCATAGCAGGACCATTGTCTTTCTCAAATTTTACTACTTTTTCAGAGATAGCTCTAGTTTCTAAATTAAAGGTATGGAACTTTTCGTTATTAGGAGTTCCACCTAAAGTAGATTTGTGTAATGAATCTTTAACAATGTTGATTTCAATTTTACCTTCTTCTAAAATAATAGGTAAATTAATTTCTTCGTTTTCAATTCTAATAAATCCTATATCAATACCGTCAGTAATTCCTTTTAATTCAAATTTACCGTCTTTAACAACAGCAGTATCTTTAGCTAAAGATCCAGTTTCAGTTTGGATTTCTACAAAAACTTTTTTCCCATTTTCTACACCATTTGCAGTTCCAGAGATAAGAAATTCATTGTCTTTTAGGTTGTTGCATGCTACTATCAAAAGAGTAGATGCGATAATAAATACGATTTTTTTCATTATTGTTAGTTAAATTTTGGCAAATGTATTTAAAATAAATCAGTTACAAAACATAAAATAATGTTAGAACAAGAATAAAAACTTGGTTTCAAAGTTTTGTTAATCAAAAATATAGTTGTAATTTTGCGCACCTTTTGGCGGATAGCGTTTCCATTAGGTATCAATCATTTAAGTAAAACACTGCTGTTGTTTTCTAATTCGCATTAAGAAACGCTAGAAGCACGGCATACAAATTTTTAATCAGCATGTCTGAAATTAACAAAACACAAGAAGAGTTTTTAGCGAATTTTAACTGGCACAACTATGCAGAAGGTATTGATGCAGTTGACGAGAAAAACTTACAAGAATTTGAAGATCTAGTAACTAAAACTTTCATTTCTACAGGAGATGAGGAAGTAGTAGAAGGAGTTGTTGTAAGAATTACTGATAGAGATGCTATCGTTGATATCAACGCTAAATCTGAAGGTGTTATTTCTTTAAACGAATTCCGTTACAATCCTAACTTAAAAGTTGGTGATAAAGTAGAAGTATTAATCGACGTTCGTGAAGACAAAACAGGTCAGTTAGTATTATCTCACAGAAAAGCTAGAACTATCAAAGCATGGGATAGAGTTATTGCAGCTAACGAAACAGGAGAAATCGTTAACGGTTTCGTAAAATGTAGAACTAAAGGTGGTATGATCGTTGACGTATTCGGAATCGAAGCATTCTTACCAGGTTCTCAAATTGATGTAAAACCAATCCGTGATTACGATCAATATGTGAACAAAACTATGGAATTCAAAGTAGTTAAAATTAACCACGAATTCAAAAACGTAGTAGTATCTCACAAAGCACTTATCGAAGCTGATATCGAAGTTCAGAAAAAAGAAATTATCGGTCAGTTAGAAAAAGGTCAAGTATTAGAAGGTGTTGTTAAAAACATTACTTCTTATGGTGTATTTATCGACTTAGGAGGTGTAGACGGATTAATCCACATCACTGACTTATCTTGGTCAAGAATCAACCACCCATCTGAAGTATTAGAATTAGACCAAAAATTAAACGTTGTAATCCTTGATTTCGATGATGAGAAAACAAGAATTCAATTAGGTTTAAAACAATTACACGCTCATCCATGGGATGCTTTAGGAGCTGAATTAAAAGTAGGTGATAAAGTAAAAGGTAAAGTAGTTGTTTTAGCTGATTACGGTGCTTTCATCGAAGTTGCTGAAGGTGTTGAAGGTTTAATCCACGTTTCTGAAATGTCTTGGTCTACTCACTTAAGATCAGCTCAAGATTTCATGAAAATTGGTGATGAGGTAGAGGCAGTTATCTTAACTCTTGATAGAGATGAAAGAAAAATGTCTTTAGGAATCAAACAAATGACGCAAGATCCATGGACAGATATCACTGCTAAATACCCAGTAGGTTCTAAACACACTGGAATCGTTAGAAACTTTACTAACTTCGGAATTTTCGTTGAGTTAGAAGAAGGTATCGACGGTTTAGTATATATCTCTGATTTATCTTGGACTAAGAAAATCAAACACCCATCTGAATTTGTAAACGTAGGTGATAAATTAGACGTAGTTGTTTTAGAGTTAGACGTTGAAGGTCGTAAATTATCTTTAGGTCACAAACAAACAACTCCAAATCCTTGGGATAAGTATGAAGATGCTTTCGCTGTTGGAACTATCCACAACGGAACAATTTCAGAAATTGTTGACAAAGGAGCTACTGTAGAATTTGGTGACGATATCGTTGCTTTCATTCCTACACGTCACTTAGAAAAAGAAGACGGTAAAAAATTGAAAAAAGGAGATACTGCTGACTTTAAAGTTATTGAGTTCAATAAAGAATTCAAAAGAGTAGTAGCATCTCATACAGCTATCTTCAGAGAAGAAGAAGAGAAAAACGTTAAAACTGCAGTTGAAACTACATCAAATAGTACAGCTCAGACATCTACTTTAGGTGATAACAACGATATTCTTGCGGAATTAAAAGCTAAAATGGAAAAAGGAGGTAAATAATCTCACTTTTTTGTCACACTGAGCTTGCCGAAGTGTTATAAATCAATCCCGAAAGCAATTTCGGGATTTTTTATTGCTAAAAGGTGTGCGTTAATCTAATTGTTTAAAAAACGCATTGCAGTTTATTTTTTGTTGTAAAAAAAATTGTTAAAACATTTTTTTTTTTTTTCTTTACTAAAAATTTATACAAATGAAAAAATTGTACTTCTTTCTGTTTTTAGCTTTATTAGGTAGCATTACATTAGGGTATGCGCAACAAACCTACGTGCCAGACGACAACTTTGAACACTATTTAGAAACAACTGCTGGTATGGGTAATGGTATTGCTAATGATAATTATGTTACTACTGCTAATATTAACACGAAACTCTATTTAAATGTTAATAACAAAAATATTGCTGACTTAACAGGTATTGAAGATTTTGTGGCATTAACATCTTTAGATTGCCAAAATAATCAATTAACAAGTTTAGATGTATCTCAAAATGTCAATTTGGAATACTTACATTGTGGTTTTAATCAATTAACAAGTTTAGATGTATCTCAAAATGTTAATTTGGAATACTTACATTGTGGTTTTAATCAATTAACAAGTTTAGATGTATCTCAAAATGTTAATTTGGAATACTTAAATTGTGATGGTAATCAGTTAACAAGTTTAGATCTTTCACAAAATACTGCTTTAATAGATGTTTATTGCAATGCTAATCAATTAACAAGTATAGATATTTCACAAAGTAACGCTTTAATACGATTTTATTGTTATGATAATCAATTAACAGGTTTAGATGTTACACAAAATACAGCATTAGAAAAATTATGGTGCTTTGAAAATCAATTAACAAGTTTAGATGTATCTCAAAATGTCAATTTGGAATACTTAAATTGTGGTTTTAATCAATTAACAAGTTTAGATGTATCTCAAAATACCGCTTTGATAGAATTTGATTGTTATTATAATCAATTAACTAACTTAGATGTTTCTCAAAGTTTAGCTTTAGTTAATTTAAAGTGTGATTTTAATCAATTAACCAATTTAGATGTTTCTCAAAATTCTAATTTAACTTGGTTAGATTGCAATAATAATTCTTTAGAAGCTATAAATATTAAAAACAGAACTTATTTGTATACATTAGATTTTTCTAACAATCCAAATTTACAATATGTTTGTGCCGATGAAACAGATATTAATCAGGTACAACTAAAGATAAATGCGTATGGTTATAGTGCTACGTGTCATGTGAATAGTTATTGTTCTTTTACGCCTGGCGGAGCTTTTTATGAGATTACAGGAAACACAAAATTTGATTTCAATACAAATGGTTGTGACGCTACAGATACTAATTCTAATTTGAAATTTAATATTACTAATGGTAGTGTTGTGGGTTCTATAATTTCTAACCAAACTGGTAACTATTATATTCCTGTGCAATTAGGAAACCACACGGTAACTCCAAATCTTGAAAATCCTAACTATTTCAATATTTCACCTACGAGTTTTTCTGTAGACTTCCCTACGCAGGCTAGTCCGTTTACGCAAGATTTTTGTGTTACTGCTAATGGTATAAAATCGGATTTAGAAGTTATTTTAGTACCAATTACTCCAGCTCGTCCTGGTTTTGACGCTATTTATAAATTAGTATATAGAAATAAAGGAAATCAAATTGAAAACGGTTCTGTAAGCTTATCTTTTGATAATGCTGTTTTAGATTTCGTTGTTTCTTATCCTGTTTATTATGGTTTTACATGGAATTATTCTAATTTACAACCTTTTGAAACTAGAGAGATTATCTTAACTTTCAATGTGAATTCACCAACAGAAATACCAGCTGTAAATAACGGAGATGTTTTAAATTTTACGGCAACTATTAGTTCTGTAAATACAGATGAAACGCCTGCGGACAACACTTTTACATTAGACCAAACCGTCGTAGGTTCTTATGATCCAAACGATAAAACGTGTTTGCAAGGCGAAACAATTGAACCAAGCGAAGTAGGAAAGTACGTGCATTATGTAATTCGTTTTGAAAACACAGGAACTTTCCCTGCAGAAAATATTGTGGTAAAAGACATGATTGATTTAACCAAGTTTGATATTACTACTTTAGTTCCATTAAAAAGCAGTCATGATTTTTTCACTAGAATTAGTGGAAACAAAGTAGAGTTCATTTTTGAAAACATCAATTTAGATTTCAATGATGCAACAAATGATGGTTATGTAGCTTTTAAAATTAAAACGAAACCAACTTTAGTTTTAGGTAATACTTTTACTAACAATGCTAATATTTATTTTGACTATAATTTCCCAATTACAACAAACACTTATACAACTACTATTGCTGCTTTAAATACTCAAGATTTTGATTTTGGAAATTATTTTACCTTGTATCCAAATCCAGCAAAAGACCTTTTGCATATTCAACCAAAACAAGATTTAAATATAAAATCTGTTGAAATCTACAATCAATTAGGACAAATTGTTTTGGCAGTTACTAATACTGTAAATACAGTTGATGTAGCTAATTTAGCTTTAGGTACATATTTTGTAAAAGTAAATACCGAAAAAGGTAGTGCCAATGCGAAGTTTGTAAAAGAGTAACAATTTTGTCATGCTGAATTAGTTTCAGTATCTATAAACTAATCCCGAAAGAAATTTCGGGATTTTTTATTGTGTATTATATTTGTTTATCGTAATATTGCAATATAATAATTTAAAAAATCATGGGAGCTTCAAAATCTGATTCTTTTTCAATAGAGCAAAACGAAATGGCAACTTTGTTCAAAGCCTTGTCGCATCCTGCTCGTATAGCAATTGTAGACTATTTATTAACTGTGGATACTTGTATTTGTGGTGATATTGTAAACGAATTACCATTAGCACAGCCTACGATTTCGCAACACTTGAAAGAATTAAAAAACGCTAACATCATCAAAGGGACTATCGAGGGAACCGCAATCTGTTATTGTATCAATCCAGATACCATTGATAAAATTGAAAATCACTTTGGTATGATTCGTCATAAGTTAAAAAACAAATGTTGTTAGCTAATCACTTTTTACTAATCACTAATTACTAAAAAAATGAAATTATCAGAAATCAAAACCCAATTAAAAAAGCTTTCTCAAATAGCTTTTCAATTGCCAAATGGCGATTTAGTACCAAATCATTTTCATGTAACGGAAGTAGGTAAAATCACCAAACATTTCATCGATTGTGGTGGAGTTGTTCGTACAGAAGAAGTCGCAAACTTCCAACTTTGGGAAGCAAACGATTACGATCATAGATTACATCCTGAGAAATTGGTTCACATTATAGAGTTATCAGAAACTAAATTGCAAATTCCAGATTTAGAAATTGAAGTCGAATATCAAATGAAGGAAACTATCGGAAAATTCAGTTTAGATTTCGACGGAACCAACTTCCAGTTAAAGTCAAAATTAACCGATTGCTTAGCAAAAGACAATTGCGGCATTCCACTAGAAAAATTGAAAGTAAAAATAGGCGAGTGGAAACCGAAAGAAACTTCTTGTTGTACACCAGATTCAGGTTGTTGTTAATTTTTTAATTTAAAAAGGGCTAATCACTAATTACTTTTCACCATTCACTCAAATAATTATGTTAGAAAATTTATCAAAAACTATCGAAATTATCAAGAATATTTCAGTTTCAGAAGAACGAAAAGAAGTTTTAAAACCATTAGCTGATTATATTCAAAAGAAAGTTAATACTAACGAAGAAATTCGATTGAACTTCATTTGTACGCACAATTCCAGAAGAAGTCATTTGTCTCAAATTTGGGCACAAGTGATGGCATTTCAATTCGGAATCAAGAATGTTTTTTGCTATTCTGGCGGAACGGAAGCAACAGCAATGTTTCCAAAAGTGGGTGAAACGTTAATGAATCAAGGATTTCAAATTCAAAAAATCAGTAACGAACAAAATCCAGTTTACGCTGTGAAATTTGATGACAATCAACACCCAATCATCTGTTTTTCAAAAGCGTATTTCGATGATTTTAATCCGAAAACTAACTTTGGAGCCATCATGACGTGTAATAATGCTGATGAAGGTTGTCCAATGGTTTTTGGTGCAGAAGCCAGATTCCCAATCAAATATGACGATCCAAAAGCCTTTGATGGAACCGAATTAATGAACGAAAAATACGCTGAAAGAAGTTTACAAATTGCTAGTGAAATGTATTTTGTGTTTTCTCAAATAAAATAATACTATGAAAAAACGATTAGGATTTTTAGACCGTTATTTAACCCTTTGGATTTTTTTAGCGATGTTAATTGGAGTAGGAATAGGCTATTTTATTCCCAATTCTGCTGATTTTATCAATTCCTTTTCTTCTGGAACTACGAATGTTCCGTTGGCGATTGGATTGATTTTAATGATGTATCCACCCTTAACCAAAATCGATTTTTCTAAAGTGCCTCAAATGTTTGAAAAACCTAAGTTATTATCGGCTTCGTTTTTCATCACTTGGATCGTAGGGCCGTTTTTAATGTTTTCATTAGCGACTTTTTTCCTGAAAGATTATCCAGAATATATGATGGGATTAATCATCATCGGAATTGCACCTTGTATTGCCATGGTAATCGTTTGGAATGAATTAGCCGAAGGAAATCGTGAATTAACAGCAGGTTTAATCGGAATTAACAGTTTGTTGCAAGTGTTTTTCTTTAGTTTGTATGCTTATTTTTATTTGGAAGTCATGTTACCTTTATTCGGAATTAAAGGTTTAGAATTAAATATCACTATTTCAGAAATCGCTCAAACGGTTGGAATTTATCTCGGAATTCCGTTTGCAATGGCTGTAATAAGTCGTTATGCGATTAAAAAGTATATGGGTGATAAATTTTTTAATCAAAAGTTTATTCCTTTTGTTTCTCCAATTACACTTATAGCACTTTTATTTACTATTGTAGTCATGTTCAGCTTAAAAGGCGAAATGATTGTCGATTTACCAATAGACGTGGTTCGTATTGCCATTCCATTAGTGATTTTCTTTACTATTATGTTTTTCTTGATGTTTTTTGTTGCCAAGAAAATCGGTGCTAATTATCGTGATGCTGTGGCATTATCGTTTACAGCTTCGGGAAATAATTTTGAATTAGCCATCGCTGTTTCCATAGGTGTTTTCGGAATTAATAGCGGACAAGCGTTTGCTGGCGTTATCGGACCTTTAGTGGAAGTTCCTGCTTTGATAATTTTAGTAAATGTCGCCTTTTGGTTGAGAAAGAAATATTACAAATAAAAAAAACGCTCTAATTTAGAGCGTTTTTCGTTTTATTCTTTAATTACTTTTATCGTTTTCTGTTCCAAATCATTTTCTAATACAATTAAGTAAATTCCGCTCTCTAAACTAGCTAAATCTAAAGTATTAGAGGTTGAGTTTTCAAAAGTTTTAGTATCGATTAATTGCCCCAATACACTATAAATACTTGCTTTGGTTAAACTGATATTATCTAAATGTAAAATATCTTTAACTGGATTTGGATAATAGTTAAATGAAGTAAAACTGTTATCTCCAGTACTTAAAGTAGTAGTAATATTAAATTGATATGGTGTTTGGTAGTTGGTATTTGTTGGACTTGTACTCGTTAATCTCAAGAAGTAATCTCCCGGAGTAAGAGTTCTCGTAAAACTTAAAGTGTTTCCGCTATTATTTTGAGAAGCTCCAACAGCTGTTCCTGCGGAGTTTAAAATAGTTCCATTCATAGAAGAAGTTACAATACTAGTAACTGAAACCACTGCGTTTACATTATCAGTTACAGTAAATTTAAAGAAATCATTATCTGCACCTGTTGGGTTTTGAACGGTTGTATAACCAATGTAATCTTTGTTTGTGCTTATTCCGTATGCTAATTCTTTTACATTTGGTTCGTCTAAACCTTGCATTTGTTGGTAGTAATATCCGGGTAATTCAGTATGATTTTCAATAAAATCAAATCCCGATACATAATAAAATAATTTTGCTGGATATGTTAAGCTTGGATAATAATGGTTAAAGTTTGAAGATGGTTCAGAAACAACACCATCTGTTGTACCACCTGTAATTCTTCCAATGACACATGCGAAATCAATTAAATTGTCAATTGATTTTTGGTTTAAACCTTGAACGTTTTCTCCGATAATTCCATTGCAATTAACATCATAATTGTAAAAGTCATCTCCAGTTAAATGTTCGTTCATATTGGAAGAATTGTTAACTTCCATTCCTCCGAATAAAAATCTACCTTGATCACCACTGTAATAATAAGTTGTTTTTAAATCACGAATTGCCTCAGAACGTGTTTGAATTCCTCCAAACCAACCTAGTCCGCTATCACTTGCATTACTTCCTCCGTGTGGAGTTCCTAAAGTTAATAATTTAGCTACGTGATGTTGGTTGTCCGCTTGCCAATTGTAGGAGTTTTGAATGTATTCTCTTGAAGCCAAACCGCCCATACTATGTCCAACTAAAATCACTTTATCTTTTCCTGTAACTTCCATTACTCTTTGAACAGCAACTTTAACAGCAGCACCTTGTTTGGCAACGGCTGATTGATTACTCAAAACGGTTGTTCCAACAGCGCCATTTGGATTCACATTAAAATTCACATAATAATAATCACCATTTTGAACAAACGATTCAAATGCCGCTATATCTGCTCCGGCAGTAGGAAAAAAGTTTTTATTTGTGGTAGCATTGTTGTTGTCAGCGTTCAAGCAAAAGTCAAATCTACCCCCAAAAGCAAATGAGTATTGAGTATCGTAATAATCTGTAGCATCGTTCCAAGTTTCAGAACTCGAATTTAATCCGTGGATAAAAATAATTGGATAAGGTAATTTGCTTTCAAAAACGCGATTCGTTGTATTTTGAATTGGAGTTTTTAGTGGAAATATACTATCGTTTCGATATTCAAAATATTCAAATTCAGCTGGTCTTGGTTTGAATTCGACTCTTTGAGCTTGTGAAAAGCTTATTGATGAAATAAATAAAAAGGCAAATGATGCGACAAGAGTAATTTTATTCATACACACTATTTTTAATTTAATAATGTGCAATATATAAATAAATTGTTAAATTACTATGAATGCATATAATTTTTGTGTGATTTGAATATTAAAATGAAAAAAGCTCTATGTTTATCACATAAAGCTTAATATATTCATTCTTTTGAAATAGTATTATTTGTCTATCGAACCTAAAACTCGCTTCATAAAATCGTTTAAAGCGGTTTTTTTATCAGCTCCTTTTTTGATGGCTTGATGTACTTCAAGTGCACCATACATATTAGAAATTAATTCGGCAATTACATCTAATTCTTCATCTTTTAAAGAAGAAACTTCGCAAAGGTTTTCTAGAACTTCGATAGTTTCCACTAAATAATCTTGATCGTTATCCTCAATAAATTGAGTTAACTGTTTTATTACGGGTAATTTCATATTTATTTTTGTTTCAAGTTTAAGGTTTCAGGTTGTTTTTAGTTGTATCTACAAACTTGAAACATAAAACTTTTAATTAAATTACTTCATTAATCAATTCTGCTAAAACTTCAGCTTTATTAGTTTGTGTTTGATTAACTAATACACCATTTTTGAAAGTAGCAAACGTAGGTAAATTATCCACTTTTGCTAATTTTCTTGATTCTGGAAATTTTTCTGCATCAACCATTATGAAAGGAATTGATTCGTTTTGTGAAGCCATCATTTTGAATTTTGGTTTCATAATACGACAATTTCCACACCATGAAGCTGAGTATTGAACCACAACAGTTTCATTGTTTGCAATTACTTCCGCTAAATTATCTTGTTCTATTTCTGTAAACATAATTTGTAAATTTCAATTACAAGGGCAAGAACAAGTTCAAATCATTAATATAAAATTTGAACTTGAACTTGAGCTTGAATTTGTTATTGAATTAGTGAGAAGCTAAATAAGCAGCAGTACTGTTTCTATCAGCACTCATTGCTTCTTTTCCTTCTTCCCAGTTAGCTGGACAAACTTCACCTTTAGTTTGAACGTGAGTGTAAGCATCAATTAATCTTAAATACTCGTTTACGTTTCTTCCTAATGGCATATCGTTTACGCTTTCGTGGAATACTTTTCCATCTTCGTCAATTAAATAAGTAGCTCTGAAAGTAACGTTTGAACCTTCTAAGATTTCGTCATTTAAATCTTCGTTGTAAACCCATTCTGCATCTAAAATATCTAAAGCAGCAGCTAAGTTTCTTGTTGTATCAGCTAAAAGTGGGTAAGTTACTCCTTCGATTCCACCGTTATCTTTAGCTGTATTTAACCAAGCAAAGTGTACTTCGTTTGTATCACATGAAGCACCAATTACCATTGTGTTTCTTTTTTCAAATTCTTGTAAAGCAGCTTGAAAAGCGTGTAATTCTGTTGGGCATACGAAAGTAAAATCTTTTGGATACCAAAATAAGATTACTTTTTTCTTGTTGTTAGCCGCTTCTTCTAAAACGTTGATTCTTAAATTATCTCCCATGAAAGAGATTGCGTCTACTGTAATGTTTGGGAATTTTTTTCCAACTAATGCCATGATTTTGTATTTAAAATTATTGTTATTTTTCTGAGTGCGAAATTACAAATAGAAACAACAAAAAAACATGATATTTATTATATTTTTAGATATTGTGATAGATAAAAATTATGGAAGATTTTTCCATCAAAATTTAAAGTAATGAAATAAAAAAACCACCTGAAATTAGGTGGTTTTATTGAGCTTTATTTTGAAATTATTTCAAATCAAATCGGTCAGCGTTCATTACTTTTGTCCAAACGTTAATGAAATCATTTACGAATTTCTCTTTGTTGTCGTCTTGTGCATACACTTCTGCATAAGCACGAAGAATTGAATTTGAACCAAAGATTAAATCTACACGAGTTGCTGTCCATTTAGTAGCACCTGTTTTTCTGTTTACGATGTTGTAAAGATTATCTCCAACAGGTTTCCAAGAATAGTTCATATCGGTTAAGTTCACGAAGAAATCATTCGTAAGAACACCTTCTTTATCAGTGAAGACGCCATGTTTGGTTCCTCCAAAATTAGTTCCTAAAACACGCATTCCTCCAATTAAAGCCGTCATTTCTGTAGCGGTTAAACCTAAAAGTTGCGCTTTGTCCAACATTAATTCTTCTGGTTCCACAACATATTTCGCTTTCATGAAGTTTCTGAAAGCATCGTTTGTTGGTTCTAATACTTCGAATGATTCTGCATCTGTCATTTCTTGTGAAGCATCGCCTCTTCCGGCATGGAATGGAACTTTAACGTTAAATCCGCCTTCTTTTGCAGCTTGTTCGATTGCAGCACTTCCTCCTAAAACGATTAAATCGGCTAAGCTTACTTTTTTCGATAAACCAGCTTGGATTTCGACTAATTTATTTAAGACTTTTTGCAATCTTTCAGGTTCGTTGGCTACCCAATTTCTTTGTGGTTCCAATCGGATTCTTGCACCATTCGCACCACCTCTAAAATCGGAACCTCTAAAAGTTCTTGCGCTATCCCAAGCGGTATTGATTAATTCCGTTCTAGTTAATCCAGAATTTAATAATTTTATTTTTAAATCTTCGATTTCTGAATCTGATAAGGTGTAATCTGCTGTTGGAATAGGATCTTGCCAAATCAATTCTTCTTTTGGAGCATCGGCACCTAAATAGCGAGAACTTGGACCTAAATCTCTGTGTGTTAATTTGAACCAAGCTCTTGCGAAGACATCTGAAAAATAAGCAGGATCTTTGTAAAAACGCTCTGAAATTTCTCGGTATGCAGGGTCCATTTTCATCGCCATATCCGCATCTGTCATAATCGGATTTCTTTTTACTGAAGGATTATGTGCGTCGATTGGTTTGTCTTCTTCTTTAATATTAATTGGTTCCCATTGATTAGCACCAGCCGGACTTTTCTTTAATTCCCAATCGTAGTTTAATAATAAATGGAAATATTCGTTGTCCCAACGCGTTGGATGCGTTGTCCAAGAACCTTCTAAACCACTAGTAACGGCATTTGCACCGCCACCTTTTGGGTTTAACCAACCAAAACCTTGATTTTCAATTGGACCTGCTTCTGGTTCTGGACCTAATGTTGAGGCATCACCATTTCCGTGAGCTTTTCCAACGGTGTGACCTCCAGCTGTTAAGGCTACGGTTTCTTCATCATTCATCGCCATTCTTTGGAAGGTAACGCGAACGTCATGAGCTGTTTTTAATGGGTCAGGTTGTCCGTCAACGCCTTCTGGGTTTACGTAGATTAATCCCATCATTACTGCTGCTAACGGATTTTCTAAATCTCTTTCTCCTGAATATCTTGTGCCTTTACTTCCTGATTTAGCTAACCATTCTCTTTCTGCTCCCCAATAAATATCTTTTTCAGGGTGCCAAATATCTTCACGACCACCAGCGAATCCGAACGTTTTTAATCCCATCGATTCGTAGGCCATATTTCCGGCTAAAATCATTAAATCTGCCCAAGAAATTTTATTTCCATATTTCTTTTTGATTGGCCATAATAATCTTCGTGCTTTATCTAAATTTCCATTATCAGGCCAGCTATTTAAAGGAGCAAATCTCAAATTTCCCGTTCCAGAACCACCACGACCATCTGAAATTCTATAGGTTCCAGCAGAATGCCAAGCCATACGGATAAAAAGTCCACCATAGTGTCCCCAATCGGCTGGCCACCAATCTTGGCTTTCGGTCATTAAGTTTTTTAAATCGGACTTTAAGGCTTCTAAGTCTAGTTTTTTGAATTCCTCAGCATAATTGAAGTTTTCTCCTAATGGATTGGTTTTGGTATCATGTTGGTGCAAAATATCCAAATTCAATGATTTTGGCCACCAATCATGATTTTTAACACCATCACTTAATCCTTTTTGGTTTTGATGAAATGGGCATTTGCTAATGTCGTTTGAGTTTTCCATATTCAATAATTTTAATTTATGTTTGTAAGTGTTTGTTTTTTAATTTTTTACACTTGCTAATTTACGAATAAAAAAACCACTACCTTGTTAAAGTAATGGTTAAATTTTATTTAAGTATAAATTAAAATTATAGTAAATCTATTCTTTGATAGTATTAACTAATTGTTTAATTTTAATATTGAAAGCTGCGAAAATTAACGTCATAAATGGACTCAAAATATTAAAGAAGGCATAAGGTAAATAATCAAGAGTTGAAACACCAAGAGTTCCCGCTTGATAAGCACCACATGTATTCCATGGTACTAATACTGATGTTACCGTTCCAGTATCTTCCAATGTTCTACTTAAGTTTTCTGGAGCTAAACCTTTATCTTTGTATGCTTTGGCAAACATTTTTCCAGGAACTACAATCGCTAAATATTGGTCTGAAGCCGTAATGTTTAATGCTAAACAACTTCCCACAGTAGAAGCGAATAATCCAAAAGTTGAGTGTGCTAATTTTAGCAAGGATTCGCTAATTCTTGATAAAGCTCCAATGGCATCCATAATTCCTCCAAAAACCATAGCGCATAAAATCAACCAAATAGTAGGTAGCATTTTACCCATTCCACCAGAAGTAAATAAATCAGCAAGTGTTTTGTTTTCTGTAGGAACAATAACTTCAGTAGTTATGGCTTGCATTACACCTTTATAAGCCGATTTAAAAGTCATGTTTTCTGCACCTGTGATTCCGTTTACAATTTCAGGTTGAAAAATGATTGCAAAAATTCCAGCTAATAATGTTCCAACTAAAAGTGCAACTAAAGGTTCTGTTTTTTTAACGATTAATCCAATAACTATAATTGGAACTAAAAATAACCAAGGCGTTACGTTAAAACTTGTTGTTATTGAATTTAATAAATCATCTGTATTTGCTTCTCCTGTAACTTCTACAGAAAGTCCTAAAATGATGAATAGTATTAAAGTTATGATGTAAGTAGGTACCGTCGTTAAACTCATGTACTTGATGTGGGTAAACAAATCTGTTCCCGCCATAGCAGGAGCAAGGTTGGTTGTATCTGACATTGGCGATAATTTATCACCAAAATAAGCACCTGAAATTACAGCACCAGCCACCATACCAAGTTCAAAACCTAAAGCACCACCAATTCCAATTAAAGCAATACCTACTGTTGCTGAAGTTGTCCAAGAACTCCCCGTTGCAATAGAAATTACCGAGCAAATAATCAAAGTAGCCGGTAAAAACACAGCCGGACTCAAAATTTGTAAACCATAATAAATCATGGAAGGAATAATACCACTTACCATCCAAGTTCCCGCTAAAGCACCTACCATTAATAAAATTAAGATAGCTCCTGCAGTAGATTTGATGTTATTAGCTACTTCATCTAGCATTTTATGGAACGGAACTTTTGTAAAATATCCCATAATAGCCGCAACCCCACCACCAAGTAAAAGAATAAACTGATTACTTCCTCCTAAAGCATTATCATCGGGTCCGTTATAAGCAAAAAGCACATTGTAAGCAAGTATTCCAATTAGAGCGAAAACGGGAATTAAGGCTTCCCAAAGTTTTAACTCTCTGTTTTTTATGATTTTAGTATCCATTTAGTTTTGTTTGAGGTTGCAATATAGAAAAATGCTTTATATTTTGAAAACTTCTTAAAAAAGAAATCCGCTGATAATTCAACGGATTCGCTTTTTATTTTGTGAAAATTTATTTTTTCAAGTGTAAATCAAAGTAATCTGCAATTTTAGCATACATGTGAATGCGATCTCTTCCACCTACATTATGTTCGTGGTTTGGATATAAGAAATAATCTACTTGTTTTCCTGCTTTGATGCAAGCTTCAATAAAATTCATACTGTGTTGTTGTACTACCACAGGGTCTTGTGCTCCGTGAATAACCAACAATCTTCCTTTTAAATCTTTCGCTTTGTTTAATAAAGACGTTTTTTCATATCCTTCTGGATTTTCTTGTGGTGTATCCATATAGCGTTCTCCGTACATGATTTCGTAGTATTTCCAATCAATTACTGGACCACCTGCAACACCCACTTTAAATACGTCTGAATGATTCGTCATTAAAGAAGTCGTCATGAAACCACCATAACTCCATCCAAAAACTCCGATTTTATCAGCATCAACAAATGATTTTGATTTTAAGAATTCAATTCCTTTCATTTGATCTGCCATTTCGTTTACGCCTAAATTTCTATGCGTAACCTCACAGAATTTTTTCCCACGAGAATCACTTCCTCTATTATCTAACGTAAATACTACGTATCCTTTTTGAGCCATGTAAATATCGAAGAATCCAGCACCGCCTAACCAACGATTGTTCACTAATTGCGCATGAGAACCTCCGTAAACATAAACCATTACGGGATATTTTTTCGTAGCATCAAAGTTGCCTGGATAAATTAATCTTCCATTTAGCGGTGTTTTACCGTCAGGAGAAGTTAAGGTTACGAATTCAATTTTAGGTAAATCAATTTTTCCTGTGAAAGGATTTTCGGCTTTAACTAAAGAAGTATTCGCCATTTTATTTTTGATGTTTAAAATCGAAATTTCGTTTGGAGTAGTTAAGTTGCTGTATTGGTCTAAAATCATCGTTCCATCTGAAGAAACAGAAGCTGTGTGCGTTCCAGGAACAGTCGTTAATTGGATTGTTTTTCCTGATTTTAAATCCACTTGAAACAATTGGCGGTCTAATCCATTATTTGTTGTTCCAATGTAGTTTATTTTTGTGTTGGTAGCATCAAAACCTAATACATCTTTTACTACAACATCATTAAAACCTAAGTTTTTCAATAGTTTTCCATCGGTATTGTACAAATACATTTGGTTGAAACCAAAGAAATCCGTTTGGTAAATAAATTGAGTTGGGTTATTTGGAACAAAAGTTAATGCATGTTGTGGTTCTACCCAAGTAGCAGCTTTTTCCATAAACAACGTTTTAACAAAAGCACCTGTTGCCACATCATATTTGTTGAATTTCAAAAAATTTTGTTCACGATTTAAAATTCCAATGAAAATATGTTTTCCTGTTGGTTCCCAAGACACCATAGTTAAATATTGGTCTTTTGGTTCACCTGTTTGAATCGTTACTTTTTTACCCGAAGCTACATCATAAATTACCAAAGTGACATTCTCGCTAGTCATTCCAGCCATTGGATATTTGATGTCTTTGTTGATTGCTTCGCGCTCATTCCAATTTGTCAAAGGATAATTAGCTACCATAGTTTCATCTTTGCGATAGTAAGCCAATTGAGTTCCTTTTTCATTCCACCACATTCCTCTGTCGATACCAAATTCTTGACGGTGAACATAATCAGAACCGTTTACAATTGCTTTATTTTCGTCGTTGGTAACTTCAATAACTTGTCCCGATGGAGTTGTAATTCGAATGTTATTATCTTGTAACCAAGCTATATTATTATTAGAAGCGAATTTAGCTTGAGATCCTTCAATCGCATAACTAATCACAGAAGTAATTTGCTTTGAAACTACATCATAAGTTACTTTGTAATTGTTTTTCTTACCCGCAACTTCCGTTTCAAATGTATTTACAGTTTTCCAATTAATTGAAAATGGAAACGTTCTAATCGTAAACTCATCATTTGAAATTTTCGATTTCAAAGCGGTTTCAAATTCAGCTTTTGTAGCTAAAGTTGAAGCCGTCCAACCGTTTGCAGCACTTTTTTCAACTAGTGAAGAAAAGTCAGTGCTTAAATAGGTGATGGATTTTGAATCTTTACGCCATTGTTGGGCAGTTTGTGTTGTTGGAGCATATTTTCTTGGTCCTAAAACGGTTTCTTCAATGGTTAAATTTTGCGCAACAGCAAAACTTCCAACCAATAGAAAACTTAAAATATATTTTTTCATTACAGGTAAATTAATTGTGTATTAGAGTTCAAAGTTACGTATTTGTTACAAAAAAATCCGATTCATTGCTAAATCGGATTTGTTACATTTATTTCGATGGAATTATAAAATCCTTAATTCTACCATACATTGTTTCATCATTTCGTAGGTTCTTTCGATATCGTTATCTAAACCTATTGAAAAACGAATTAAACCATCAGTTAAGCCCATTTCTGCTTGTTCTTCTAAAGGAATTTCTGATGAAGTTGAAGTTCCAGGTGCACTGAATAATGTTTTGTAAAAACCTAAACTTACAGCTAGGTAACCTAAGTTTCTTTCTTGCATTAATTCCATTAAAGCGTTGGCTTTGTCTAAACTTCCTACGTCAATCGTCATCATTCCTCCAAAACCATATTCTGGATTAATCATGGTTTTGTAAATTTCATGACTTGGGTGACTTGCTAAACCTGGATAAACGGTTTTAATTCCGTCAGCTTCAAATTTGTTTGCCAAATACATTGCATTGTGGCTGTGTTGTTTCATTCTGATGTGTAACGTTCTTAAGTTTTTCATCACAGAAGCCGAACGCAAACTGTCCATTGTTGGACCTAAAAGCATACTTGCTCCGTCGTTTACATTTTTCAAGCTGTTGATGAATTCTTGAGAAGCACATGTTACACCACCAACCGTATCGCTACTTCCGTTGATGTATTTTGTTAAAGAATGAATTACAATGTCAGCACCTAATTTCGCTGGAGCAACTGATAAAGGTGAAAACGTATTGTCAACTACTAATTTGATATTGTGTTTTTTAGCAATTTTAGCCAATGAAGCAATATCCGCAACTTCCAACAAAGGATTACTTACTGTTTCGCAGTATAAAACTTTTGTATTTGGAGTAATAGCCGCTTCAACTACGTCTAATTTTGTAATGTCAACAAATGTAGTTTTGATACCCATTCTTGGAACGAAATTTTTCAAGAAGGCATACGTTCCGCCGTAAATAGTTCTACTTGACACGATATGGTCACCATTTCCACATAATTGCAAAAGAGTAGGAGTGATAGCACCCATTCCAGAAGCAGCTACATTTGCCGATTCTGTTCCTTCCATTGCTGCTAGTGCTTTATCTAAATATAAATTACTTGGCGATGAATGACGCGAATATAAATAACAACCTTCAGCATTACCTTCAAAGGTATCAAACATGGTTTTTGCTGAAAGAAATGTGTATGTTGAACTATCTGAAATCGATGGATTTACACCACCAAATTCTCCGAAATATTGTAAATCTTGAATACGATCTGCCGGATTAAATTTTTCCATAATTTTAAAGTTTAGTTGTTTATTTTAAATCAAAAATATAATTTGACAAACTATTATTCAATACTTGAAATTAAAATTAGATTTTTATTCTAAATTTAGTTAAAGTTGTAGTTTTTATTTCTGTTATTTATTCGTTTTAGTTACATTTGCTGACAACTAAAAAACAAACAACACAACTAACCAATGGACGCAATCGACAAAAAACTTTTAGGTTTTCTGCAAGAAGACTCTAAAAGGACAACTAAGGAGCTTTCCCTATTATTAAATCTTTCCGTAACCGCTGTTTACGAACGTATTAAAAAATTAGAGCGTGAAGGAGTTATTACCAAATACGTAGCGCTTTTAGACCGAGTTAAGTTAGACAAATCTTTCGTAGTTTTTTGCCACATCAAGTTAAATCAACACACTAAAGATTTTATTACCACTTTTGAAAACGAAGTAGTGAAATTAACTGAAGTTTCAGAATGCTATCACGTAAGTGGCGATTATGATTATATTTTAAAAGTGAACGTTAAGGATATGGAAGAATATCGTGAGTTCATGGTTACGAAACTTACCGGTTTGCAACATATCGGAAGTACACACAGTTCTTTTATGATTGGAGAAGTAAAATATACAACCGCTTTTACTTTAAACTAAGCTATAATAATTTACCAAAAAAGTAACAAATAATTAATTCAAAAAGCGTTACTTTTGTATCCGAATTTAAGTCAAACAACAAACTTTATATAAAATCATGAGTCAATTTGATGTAACCATTATAGGTTCTGGACCTGGAGGATATGTTTCAGCTATCCGTTGTGCCCAATTAGGTTTTAAAACTGCTATTATTGAAAAATATTCAACTCTTGGAGGAACGTGTTTAAATGTAGGATGTATTCCATCTAAAGCGTTATTGGCTTCTTCACATCATTACGAAGAGTTACAACATTTTGCTGACCACGGAATTGAAGTTTCTGGTGATGTAAAAGTGAATTTAGAAAAAATGATTGCTCGCAAACAAGCGGTTGTTGATCAAACTTCAGGTGGTGTGAAATTCTTAATGGATAAAAACAATATTACCGTTTTTAACGGAGTGGGTTCATTTGAAAGCGCTACTTCTGTAAAAGTTACTAAAGAAGATGGTTCTTCGGAAATCATCGAATCAAAAAATATTATTATTGCTACAGGTTCTAAACCTTCAAGCTTACCATTTATCAAATTAGATAAAGAAAGAATCATCACGTCTACTGAAGCTTTGAAACTGAAAGAAGTTCCAAAACACTTAGTAATTATCGGTGGTGGTGTTATCGGAATCGAATTAGGTCAAGTTTATTTACGTTTAGGAGCGCAAGTTTCTGTAGTAGAATTCATGGACAGAATTATTCCTGGAATGGACGCTGCTTTATCAAAAGAATTGACTAAAGTATTGAAAAAACAAGGAATGAAATTCTACACGTCTCACAAAGTACAATCGGTTGAAAGAGCTGGAGATGTGGTAACTGTAAAAGCAGAAAATGCTAAAGGAGAAATCATCACGTTAGAAGGTGATTATTCATTAGTTTCTGTAGGTCGTCGTCCTTATACAGATGGATTAAACGCTGAAAAAGCAGGAGTAAAAGTTGCCGATAGAGGTCAAATTGAAGTAAACGATCATTTACAAACTTCAGCTTCAAATGTTTATGCAATTGGTGATGTAGTTCGTGGAGCTATGTTAGCACACAAAGCGGAAGAAGAAGGAGTAATGGTAGCTGAAATCTTAGCAGGTCAAAAACCTCATATCGATTATAATCTAATTCCTGGTGTAGTGTACACTTGGCCAGAAGTTGCCGCTGTTGGAAAAACAGAAGAGCAATTAAAAGCAGAAGGTGTAGCGTACAAAGCAGGAAGTTTCCCATTCAAAGCTTTAGGAAGAGCAAGAGCAGGTGGAGACACTGACGGATTTGTAAAAATCTTAGCCGATGCAAAAACAGATGAAGTTCTTGGAGTTCACATGATTGGAGCAAGATGTGCCGATTTAATCGCAGAAGCTGTTACAGCTATGGAATTCAGAGCAAGTGCAGAAGATATTTCAAGAATGTCTCACGCACACCCAACATTTGCAGAAGCTATCAAAGAAGCCGCATTAGCAGCTACTGATAACAGAGCATTACACGTGTAAATAGAAAAGTTATTATATCAAAAATCCCAAATTCAATTGAGTTTGGGATTTTTTTATTTGAAGTTTTTAATATTATGGTTTTACAATTTCTTTAAAACCATCCCAATTAGCATAAATTAAAAACACATTAGCAAATAAAATTGCTACAGCCATTGGAATATCGGTACCTGTTACAACTACGTGAATTAGAAAAATATTGATGCTTATGGGTAACAAAATGATAGTTCCTAATCGAACAAATTTACCACTTACTAATATTAATCCTGCTATTAATTCAATAGCTTTTGCTACAGGAAAAATGTATTTTGAAGCCATAAAACCAGCCATTAGCGTGGCTAAATCTCCTGTTGGTTCTGGTTGCTCAGGACCAAGTTTGAAAAAATAAGAAATAGAAGCAAAAAGCATCATAGCTCCTAAAAGTACTCGAACAATAATAGTTGCAATTTTCATAATTTAAATAGTTTTTGGTTAGTTATTTCAAAGATAATGAAATTATTAAACAAAAAACCATCAGTTTCCCGATGGCTTATTTCTTACTTTTTTAAAAACTTTTTATATCCCAAAAATCCTAAAAACCCAATTAAGGCAAATGGCCAAAGCACCACTACAAATGAAATAATATGTTCTAACATAAACCAACCCGTTTTTACACTATCCCAAATTTGTAAGCCAATATTTGGTCGGTAAGCGTTGATGCTTTTTTCATTAGCTACCATTTCTTGTTTGATGCTTTCGTCTTGGTAAATGTTTAGCGTTAAAGTACTAAAATTTACTTGATCTTGTAACGATAAATTCTGCAATTTTGAAGCGTCATTTTGTTCTTTTTTAGCATCTAACGTTTCTTCTGCTTTTACCACTTGATTTAGTTTCTTTCCCTTCGAATCAATTGCATTTGCCAAACGTTTTTCAGATGAATTGCTTCTTTTTTGCGCTAATTCATTGGATAACATTTGTAACGAAACATCATCCGCTTTAATGATGCGATAATCTAAAAAATGAATTTGTTTCGCAATAGTTTTAATCACCGTATCCATTTTCGTATTTGGAACACGAATCGTTATGTTGTTATCTACTTTATATTTTGTAGTTACTAAAGTACTATCCTGACTCACTTTGGTTCGGTCTTCACTGTGAATGTTGCTTTGAAGATTGGTATAGGTTACAAATCCACCAAATTTCGTAGTTGCATCTTCAATCGCATAAGTCGATTTTGCAACATTCTTGACTTTAAATTTTACATCGGCGGTTCGAACAAATTTTCGATTGCTGTTTTTGTTTTCAACGGCTGCGGAAGAAGAAATAACGCTTGTGCTATCAGTTACAGCATTTTCTGAATAATCTGCTGATTCTTCTGCAACTCTCTCTTTACAAGATAAGACCATGCCAAGAGCTAGCAAAGTCAATACGATTTTGGTGTTTTTGTTCATAAAAATTCATTTTTAAAGTTATTGATTAATTGTTTTTAATACGTGTAGTTTTAGAATCAATACAAATGAATTTTTAATTAGGTTAGTTGTTGAGGCAAGAATAAAAACCGTGCCAAATTTTAACATTTGCCCCATTTTTCAACAACTATTTTTTTGTTGTACTTTTACGAAGTAAATTTTCCAATTTGAGAACAGTAATTACAAAAGATATTTCCCAGTTTTCCGACTTTAAAAACCAACTTTTGAATTGGGCGAACCAACACAGAGAAGTCGTTTTTTTAGATTCGAATGCCTATCATCAAAAGTATTCGAGTTACGATGCGGTTTTGGCGGTAGATGCTTTTACTTCGATTAAAACCGATTATGAAAATGCGTTTCAAGATTTGTATCAGTACCAAAGTCAAACGAAAGATTGGTTGTTTGGTTACTTATCCTACGATTTGAAAAACGATACCGAAGCTTTACATTCCAACAATTTCGACGGATTAGATTTTCCCGATTTGTTTTTCTTCCAACCCAAAAAGTTATTTTTAATCAAAGAAAATGAACTCGAAATTCAATATTTACGATTATGCGATGACGAAATAGATTCAGATTTCGAAGAAATCCTTTCAATAACAACCAACACCCATCACCCATCATCCATCACTATAAAACAACGCATCTCAAAAGAAAATTATCTTTCCAAAGTTTCCAAAATGCTCGAACACATTCATCGTGGCGACATTTACGAAGCCAATTTTTGTATGGAATTCTATGCTGAAAATGCTCAAATCGAACCTTTGGAAATCTATCAAAAACTAAATGCGATTTCAGAACCACCTTTTGCAGTGTATTTCAAAAATAATTTTCAGTATTTGCTTTCCGCTTCACCAGAACGATATTTACGAAAAGATGGAAATAAAGTCATTTCCCAACCTATAAAAGGAACAGCAAGAAGAAGTTTTGATATAGAACAAGACGAACAATTAAAATCAGATTTAGCTCAAAACGAAAAAGAGCGTTCAGAAAACATCATGATTGTCGATTTAGTTCGAAACGATTTATCGCACACAGCCACAAAAGGAAGCGTTCAAGTAGAAGAATTATGTGAGATTTATACGTTTAAGCAAGTGCATCAAATGATTTCGACTATTGTTTCGGAAGTAGAAAATACCACTTCACCCATTGAAATTCTAAGAACCACTTTTCCTATGGGAAGCATGACAGGAGCACCAAAGATTTCGGCCATGCAAATCATTGAAACATTAGAAGAAACCAAACGCGGTTTATACAGTGGAGCAGTAGGTTATTTTAATCCAAATGGCGATTTCGATTTTAATGTCGTGATTCGAAGTATTTTGTACAATTCGAAAAATCAATATTTATCTTTTTCTGTCGGAAGTGCTATAACTTCTCAGTCTATATCTGAAAATGAGTACGAAGAATGTTTGTTGAAAGCAAAAGCAATGTTTGAGGTGCTGCAATCCAAATAATTCCTTATTTTTGGTCATGCTAATAAAATTCCAAAACCATATCGAACAAAATTTTTCCCAGCTAAAAGACAAGAAATTGCTCTTAGCGGTTAGTGGTGGAATTGATAGTATGGTTTTACTGGATTTGTTTTATAAGTTGAGGTTTGATATTTGCGTAGTACATTGCAATTTTCAACTTCGTGGAATAGAGAGTAATGGAGATGAAATGTTAGTAAGGGAAACTTGCCAAGACAGCTATATTCCTTATTTTATTGAGTCGTTTGATACGCTCGAATTTGCTAAAGAAAACAAACTTTCCATTCAATTAGCCGCTCGAAAGTTACGTTATGATTGGTTTCAAAAACTTTTATCTGAAAACCAATTGGATTATTTGGTTACAGCACATCATTTGGATGACAATGTCGAAACGTTTTTAATCAATTTTACTAGAGGAACAGGTTTAGAAGGGTTGACAGGAATTCCAGCTCAAAATGGAAACATTATTCGCCCGTTGTTGCCGTTTTCAAGAGAAGAAATTGAAAATTATGCATTAGAAAATAAAATCCAATGGAGAGAAGATTCGAGTAATACATCAGACAAGTATTTTAGAAATAAATTGCGTCATGACATTGTACCTATTTTAAAAGAATTGAATACGGGATTTTTAGATTCGTTTAAAAATACTTTACATCATTTGCAACAAGCGGAGTCTTTAGTTAGCGATGCTTCAAAATTGGTTTTTGAAAAAGTAGTTGAAGAGAAGAAAAATCAATTAGAGATTCATCTAAAACCGCTGCTTCAATTCCAAAATTACAAAGCGTATTTATATCAATGGCTTAAAAATTATGGATTTTCGGCTTGGAATGATATTTATGATTTGGTCAAAGCACAATCAGGAAAGCAAGTGTTTTCCGAAACGCATGTTTTATTGAAAGACCGAGAGAAATTAATCCTTTCCGAAAAAAAATCAACAGATAAATCAGAAGTTTTCATCATTGAATCGTTGGATAGTAAAGTTAATATTCCCTTAAAACTTAGGTTTTGTAAAACAGTTAACATTTTTGAAACAGATTCCAATTGTATATTTGTAGATGAAAATAAGATCAAATTTCCATTAACAATTAGAAAATGGCGAGAGGGAGATTATTTTTATCCTTCAGGAATGAACGGAAAAAAGAAATTGAGTAAGTATTTCAAAGACGAGAAATATTCGCTTTTAGATAAAGAAAATCAATGGTTGTTATGTTCGGAAGACCAAATTGTTTGGGTAATAGGAAAACGAGCAGATAACAGATTTATAAGTAAAGAAACAACACATAACAGTATAAAAATCGTATTAGAAGAATGAGAAAATATTTTGCCTTAATCGCCTTAATTTTTGGATTTTTTGGAAATGCACAAATTATAAATCCGGTACAATGGAAAACTAAAGTAGTTCAAAAATCGGCTACCGAATTTGAATTGGTCATGGATGCTACTATCGAAAACGAGTGGCACATGTATTCGCAGTTTACTCCAGAAAACGGACCACTTCCAACGGTTTTTGATTACAAAAACGCAAAAGGAAACTTCGATTTAGTTGGAAAAACCAAAGAAAGTCCATATAAAAAAGTTTATAACGATATTTTTGAAGTAGACGAATATTACTTTGCAAAAACGGCTCAGTTCAAGCAAATCATAAAAGTTACCAATCCAAAAGTAAAAGAAGTAAAAGTTTATGTGGAATACCAAGTTTGTAAAGAACAATGTATTCAGCAAGATGCTACGTTTACGTTTAAATTGCCAGAAATTAAGGTGGAAGAAGTTACTTCAACGAATGTAGTTTCTAATGATACAACTTCTGTTAGTGCCGATACAACATTGATTACAGCTACAGATTCTGAAAAAGCTACAAAAGAAATTGTTCCGACTTCAACTTCAAACGAAGAAGAGAAAAGCTTGTGGGGAATTTTCATTTTAGCCTTTTTAGGTGGATTTGCTGCTTTACTTACGCCTTGTGTGTTTCCAATGATACCAATGACGGTAAGTTTCTTTACAAAACAAAGTAAAACCAAAGCAGCAGGAATTCGTAATGCTTTTATTTATGGAATTTCTATCATTGTTATTTATGTAGGTTTAGGAATGATAATAACGGCTATTTTTGGAATAGATTCATTAAATGCTTTATCTACAAATGTTTGGTTTAACTTGATATTTTTTGTAATTCTAATCGTTTTTGCGGCTTCATTTTTAGGAGCATTTGAAATCGTTTTACCCAATTCATTTTTAAATAAAATAGACAGACAAGCTGATAGAGGTGGAATCATCGGAATCTTCTTCATGGCGTTAGCCTTAGCTGTTGTTTCTTTTTCATGTACTGGACCAATTGTAGGATCATTATTAGGAGAATCAGCAAGACAAGGTGGAATAGGACCAATAGTTGGAATGTTAGGATTCTCTTCTGCAATTGCTTTGCCTTTTATGTTGTTTGCTATGTTTCCAGGTTGGATGAATTCGTTACCAAAATCAGGTGGATGGTTAAATACGGTTAAAGTTTCATTAGGATTCTTAGAATTGGCTTTTGCTTTTAAATTTTTATCTAATGCTGATTTAGTTTTACAAACGCATTTATTAGAAAGAGAAGTCTTTTTAGCCATTTGGATTGCTGTTTTTGGAGCTTGGGCATTATATCTTTTCGGAAAATTAATTTTGCCTCACGATAGTCCAATGATTCATATTTCTGTAGGTAGATTATTCATAGCTTTATTTGTTACCACATTCACTATTTACTTAATTCCAGGTTTATGGGGAGCGCCATTAAAAATATTGAGCGGATTTACACCACCTATGACTTACAGTGAAAGTCCGTATGGAGTTGGTTATCAAAATACAGTAAGCTCTGGAGTTTCTTCTGAATCTGCTTTACCAGAAAATGCGCATATTGGACCATTAGGAATAACAGCATTTCATGACTATGAAGAAGGTTTAGCTTATGCAAAAAAAGTAAACAAACCTGTTTTATTAGATTTCACTGGACATGCATGTGCGAATTGTAGAAAAATGGAAGAAAATGTGTGGTCTGATGCTGAAATTTTAAAAATCTTAAAAAATGAGATTGTACTGATTTCGTTATACGGTGATGACCAACGTGAATTACCAAAAGAAGAACAATACGTTTCAAAATCAGGAAGTGAAGTGACTACCATTGGGAAAAAATGGAGAGAATATCAAATTGAACGATATAACATTAATGCCCAACCTTATTATGTTGTTTTAGATGCTGATGGAAAAGATATTTCTAAACCTGTTGGTTACACGCCAGATGTTGAGGAATATAAAACTTGGTTACAGGATGGTGTGACGGCTTTTAAAAAATAATTTTTCAATAAAAAATCCCAATCAAACGATTGGGATTTTTTTATTCATAGTAACTAAAAGATATTTATCAATAATACGAATTATTTTATCAATCGCATTTCTAAATATTTATTCGTAAAACCAAGTTTTTCATATAAAGCTTTTGCAGGATTATTGGGTTCAACGTGAAGTGCAATATTTCCTTCAACAGAAGAAATGGCTTTTTCCATAAGTTTTTTTCCATAGCCTTTTCCTCTTTGTGAATTATTAATGGCAATATAAACCAATATATTTTCAGGAATATAATCTTTCATCCCTGTATTATTTAGGATAACAATTCCAACAATTTTATCTTCATCAGTACCAATGATAATTTGTCCGCCTTTATTTGGATTTAGAACATAATCTATACATTTTTGAATGTCTTCTTCGGTATCTCCAAACTCTTCAAGATGCGTATGTAAAAAGTGGGTAATTGTTTTGTTAGTAAACTTTTCCGAAGTACCTGTAGTTGCATTGATATATGTGAAATTCATAAATAAAACTTTAATAGTAAATACAAAGTACAAAAGTATTGAATTGCCAACAGATTGTCTAATTCATAAAAAAGTTATTTTTTTCAATACTTTTTCTATATTTGTATCAGTATAAGCCATTTAAAAAGTATAAGCCATGTTAGTAAAAGTATTCGGAAGTGCCGTTTTTGGCGTTGAGGCCACCACAATCACAGTAGAAGTAAACACAGAGAAAGGAATCGGTTATCATTTAGTTGGGCTTCCCGATTCGGCCATAAAAGAAAGCAGTTTTCGTATTGCTGCAGCACTTAAAAACAATTCCTATCAATTTCCCGGTAAAAAAATCATTGTAAATATGGCGCCTGCCGATTTACGAAAAGAAGGTTCGGCTTATGATTTAACGATAGCGGTTGGAATTTTAGCTGCTTCTTCTCAAATTACCTCAAAAGAAATCGAAAATTACATCATCATGGGCGAATTATCGCTTGATGGAACTTTGCAACCTATAAAAGGAGCTTTATCTATCGCTATTAAAGCCAAAGAAGAAGGTTTTAAAGGGATTATGATACCAATCCAAAACGTTAAAGATATTGCAATTTCTTAATTAAGGGAATAAAAAAATTATTCTATTGAAATTAATTGAGGTTCAATATTAACACCTTCTGATGAAATATTCTTGATGATTTCATCTATTGCACTGATTACTTTTCCATAATTTTCAACATTGAATTCACCAGATAGATTTAAGTTATTAATAATTTTTTGTCCAGTTATACCAATTACATCAATACTAAATTGAGCTTCAGCTTCTTTATAATTTACAGCGGCTGCAAGTTTTGGTAATGAAGAGATATCAACCTTTTTCTTTTTTGAAGTTATTTTCATTTTTAAATCTATTCCAACACCCCAAATTACTTTTTTAAGTTTACCATCTATTATACAGCTTCCTTTTTTATATTGAACAAATTTATAATTAACAATTGTATTTGAATTTTCTGAATTAACATTTGCTAAAAATAAATTTCCATCAGCTTCTACAAGTTTGTTACTTGAAACATAAAATACTTTGTAGCCACCCGTTAGTTCTTCTAATCGTGTTGGCGAATTTTCACAAATTTCAGATTTTACATTTATACCCTTAATTTCTTCCAATTCATTATATGTATCTAAGAAAAAACTTTTACTTATACCAGATAAGTTATTTGAAGTATTTTCATAAATATCTATTTGAGATGATGGAGAACCAACTTCCATCGAATTTTTTTGTATAGCCTTATATAAATCATTTAAAATATTTTTTTCATTTTCCAATTGTATTATTTGACTTTTAATAATACTGGTTTGTTGTTGACATTCTGATAACTTATCTTTTAATTCTAAATTCTCAGCAATAAGTTGTTTTTTGGTTTGAGAAAAAATTAATACAGAAAAGATAAACATTAAAAAAGTAAAATATTTTTTCATAACAGTTTGATTTAGTATTGGTTTGTAATGTAAATTTAGTTTATTTTTAATTATTAACAATTTAAAATTCAAGTTTTTAATTAGATAACTTTGTAAAATCAAATTAAAAAAATGTACGCTTTAATCGATTGTAATAACTTTTATGCATCTTGTGAAAGGGTTTTTCAACCTCACTTGAATGGTAAACCTATTGTTGTTTTAAGTAACAATGATGGGTGTGTTGTTGCACGTTCCAATGAATCAAAAGCATTAGGTGTTAAGATGGGTGTACCATTATTTGAAATTAAAGATTTGGTTCAGCAACATAACATAAATGTTTTTTCAAGTAACTATGAATTGTATGGTGATTTATCCAATAGGGTTATGACCATATTACAGACCTATTCACCAGATTCAGAAGTTTATTCAATAGATGAATGTTTCTTAAAGTTTGATGGGTTTAAATACTTCAATTATCAAACAATGGGATTGGATATGATTAAAAAGGTAGGTAAGTGGTTAGGTATTCCAATTAGTGTTGGATATGCACCAACTAAAGCATTAGCCAAAATAGCAAATAAGATTGCTAAGAAGTACCCAGAAAGAACCCAATCTTGTTACATTATTGATGATGAAGAAAAAAGAATTAAGGCTTTAAAATGGACTGCAATTGAAGATGTTTGGGGTATTGGTAGACAGCACGCAAAACGATTAAAAGCACTTCAAATAAACAATGCTTATCAGTTTACCCAAATGGATGATGCTTGGGTTCGTAAAAATATGACCGTTGTTGGTTTAAGACTGAAGCACGATTTAATGGGTATTCCTTCAATTGAACTTGAAGATATCCAACCAAAGAAAAATATAGCTTGTACCAGAAGCTTTGAAAAAATGTATAATAACATCAATGATATAGCAGAAAGGGTATCAACATTTTCAGCAGTACTGGGTGAAAAGCTACGTAAACAGAATAGTCATTGTAATATGATAACGGTGTTTATTACCAGTAATTATTTCAGAAAGGATTTGCAACAACATAGAGCCTTTTTAAACATCAAAACTGATTTTCCTACTAACAGCACATTTGAAATCAATAGACTTGTTCAAATGGGTTTAAAATCGATTTATAAAGAGGGTATTTATTATAAAAAGGCTGGTGTAATTGTTGGTTGTTTAACTCCAGCTGAATCACATCAGCTTAAAATCTTTGGTGGTGAGAATCCAAAGCATATTGATATAATGAAATCATTGGATTCTTTGAATAAACGTTATGGAAATAAAGTAAAATTTGGGCGTAATGACCTTCAAAGAAGGCATAAAATGAAGCAAGAAAGGCTTTCACCTTGTTATACTACTAGATTAGAAGATATTATAACCATTAAATTGAAGTAGAATGTGTTTTTATATGCAATTAAGATTTCCTTTTAAGGATGTTGAAGATAGATTTGATGCTGAAATTGATGATGATACAGCTTATTTACAATCAGAAGATATAAATGGTTTCACTTATCCCAATGTTCCAATCATTTTAAATGAAAATCCAAAACAAATAAGAACTGATTATTCTTGGGGTTTAGTTCCAGAGTGGTCAAAGAATACTGATTTCAGAAAGAATACTTTAATTGGTAGGGTAGAATCTATTGAAGAAAAACCAACATTTGCTGAAGTAACACATAATAGATGTTTGGTAATTAGTTCTGGCTTTTATGAGTGGCGTTGGTTGGATGAAAAAGGTAAGAATAAAGAAAAGTATCTTATAATCAATCAAGAAAGTGAAATATTTACATTCGCTGGTTTGTATTCAACTTGGAAAAATCCAGCTAATGATGAGGTTTTAAATAGCTTTTGTATTATGACTACAGAAGCAAATAAAACAATGGAATACATTCATAACTACAAGAAACGGATGCCAATTATCTTGAACAAAAAAGATGAGAATGATTGGTTAACTGGTAAGTTGGATTTTAAGGATATTACTTATCCAAAGTACGATACACTTTTATATGCAATGCAAGTAGGTTAGTAAAGAAATACTTCAACATCTTTACCATCATTTCTTACATCTTTAATTTCGTTTTCATTGATGGCTTTGGTTAGGATTTCAATTACTTCTTGATTATCAGCTTCAAAATTTGGTTCATCTGAAGATTCCAAATCAAAATGAAAAGTGTGAAATGAATGATTATTAAAATCTTGTTCCATTTCTTCATCCATATAATCAGCTTGGTTATCTAGTTCACCACCAAAATATTCAATTTCAAAAGGATTGTTATTGATTAAATAAATCAACCTTTCTTTTGTAATTGCTGTTAAAGTATCAAAATTATTGAACTTCAAAATCACTGTGTATGTTATTGTTAACTTTGCTGTCATATATCAAAGATAATAAAAAAGCTAATCTAAGGATTAGCTTTTTATATTATTCGAATATTTTTTCAACTTCATTTGCTCTAAATAATTTTGTCACGTGTACTGTTTTATCAAAATAACTACAAGCAATATCACCATTAACAAAACCTTGTCTGTTATACAATTCATTTAATTTTATCGGACTATTACTGTCTTGAATTTGTCCTACAACCCAAGTTATAGTCATTTCAATATCAGATAGTTTGTGTTTTACAACATTTCCAACACTTAAATTTTGATTTTTAACTGGAATACGGTTTTGTAAATTGTCAATTAATGTATTAGCTGGTAAAGTTAGTTTTTCTTCATTATTTTTATTAAAATATTTTATTGAAATATCACCAACAATATAATTAGGTCTATCCATTAGGATTTTATTAATATCGATTGGAGAATTGTTTGGTGTTACACCAACTAACCAAGTAATCATTAATTTTGGACTACCAGACTTTAGAAACACAACTTCATCTACATTCATTTTTTTAATTTTTTTTTAGTTAATAGAAAACAAATTTATGTAAGATATTTAATTCAAACTAAATTGTTTTGAAAAATTAACTTTTATCTTAAAATATTAACTAATTGATTATTGATTTTGAAATTACAAAATGATTGATTTTTAAATTCTTCAGTAACATCATCCAATGATTTGAAATGATTTTTCATTATTCCAATCACCATCCCAAATTTTACCATATCAAGATATGAACCATACTTAATTATCATTCTTCGTTCATATTCATCAATGCTTATTTCTTTATTGTTTTCTTCGATTTCAGCCACTTTAATTGGTTCTTTGATATCAATGCTGTAATCGAAATTTAAACCCTCAAAATAAGATTCAATTAGCTTAATAACTTCAACTTTGTTTTCTTCTTTAACAATTAAACTATCGTGTTTAGTTAAAGCAAATAATTTCTTTTTTTTCAGTTGGTTATAAATATTATCAATAAACATTGTTGATTCTTTACGTTGCATTTTAATTGCAAACATTGCATCACCATTTTCCTTTTTGTAGTTATCAATAAATTCAATTACACTTGGAAATAATTCTTTCAATTTAGCTTTGTTTTTGGTTCTATTCTTATGGCTACTGAATAGGATTTCAAACGCTACATTTTTACCTTCTTTTCTTGTGTTTAAGGCAAGTTTATCTTGAATGTATTCATATAGATTACCAGAAGCTGTTAAGCTTTTAAATAGCTTAAAATCGGGTGTATTTAATTTATCTTGTAGCATCAATGAAAGGATTGCAAACTGGCTGTTTTTTAAATCAATTTGAATCAAATCATTCTGGTTACAAATTTCATCTACAAGTTCAGAACACATATTAGTAAAGTTAGTATCAAGTCTTCTATTGGTATCATTTCTTTTTGCTCTTAGATTTCCATTTTGAAGATTTAATAAAGCTTCACCATACATTATTCTAATCATTTCTTTTTTCTTTGATATAAATGAATCTGGTTGTTCAATAACAAATCTTTTACCATCTTTTATTAAATTCATTTTCATTTCTTTTGCCTTTTGAATAGCATCACTTCTTTTTATCCACATTCCAGATTTATTTAAAGTTAGGTAGAATGATTCATCAAGAATATCTTCATTCATAGCAAAAGCATCAATGGTTATTTCATTGATTCTTCTTTCAATAATTTCTTCAAGTTTTGAATAATCTATTGTTAAGCTTTCAAAATCATTTTTGAAGTAATTTAAGTATAGATTATCTTCTTTAGATTCTTTTATAATATCTCTGAAAGCTACTATTGATAAGGGTTTAGAGTGATTATCACCACATAGTATAATATCTATATTATTATGATTATAATATAAATTATTAATAGAATAATTATAACAAGTATTAGTAATATCAGAATAATAATTACTTCTAATAACTATACCAGAATCTAATAATGGTTGTAACCAATTTAGATATTTATTATCATTAAATGATTTCTTTATGTATTCAACTGGAATTGCTGTTTCTTCAAATAAATCTTTATAATCAATGAAATTATTTCTTTGAATAATTCCAATGAATTTGAAACAGTAAGATTGATAATCTTTTGATAAGTTTAATTTTCTAACATCTTCAACAAGTGCTGTTGGTAGTTTTAAGTAAGAGGTTGTTTTTCTTTTGTGTACTGTTTGTACATTGTTTTTCTTTTTCAAGTTTAAGTTAATATTTTGCCTTTCGTTATTTTGCCTTTTGATTCACTTCGGTGGCAAAACCTATGGGAGCAACCCCATAGGATACCGAAGGCAAACTATTTATTTAATAGCTTACATTTATAAATATGTTAGAATTATAAAAAGTTATATTTTTTATTAAAAAAATATTTATATGATATAATTTAAGATATTATATCAAGAAGTAAACAGTATTTAAACCTTTTTTATACTTATAATGCAAAGATACGATTTTAACAAATCGGTTGCAAGTAAACTACATTACTATTTTTAGTATTTCTTCAATTATTTATTTATCTAAATATCTTCTTATCTCTTATCAATAAAGGCTTTATAAGTATTGTCACCACATAGTATAATATCTAATATTATGTAATTATTTAATAATAAATTATAAGAATATTATAGAATAATTATTGGTATTACCTAAGAATAATTAGGTGCTATTTACAAATGATATCACCACCAGTATAATTTCTATGTATGAACATAGGAAAGATATATATAAGTGGTGAAATAGGTGTGGATTGCACTTTATTAGATGTTATCAAACAAGTAAAAGCACAACCAAATTCAGATTCATTTGTTGTTAAAATTGATTCTGTTGGTGGTTTTGTTGATGCTGGTACTGATATCTACAATTATTTAAGAAACTTAAAGAAACCAATCACCACAATTACTACAAAAGCTTATTCAATTGCATCAGTAATTTTTATGGCGGGTGATACAAGAATTATCCCAGAAGGTGCAGAAAACGCTTTTATGATTCATTTGCCTTGGATGGAAGCGGTTGGTGATACAAGTGCTTTGGCTTATTACTTAGATGAGTTAAAAACGGTTGAAAATGACTTAGTAAAGTTCTATTCAAAATTACTTGATATTGATTCTGATACAATCCATTCATTACTTAGAAATGAAACATACTTAAATGCTACTCAAGCATTAGAATTAGGAATTGCAACACAACTACAAAAGCCACAAATGGCTGTTGCAAAATTACATAACATAGAAGAAAAAGAAGAAGAAGGTTTAATGAAGAAATTGAACAAAAAACTTGATAGCATAATGAATATGCTAACTGGTAAAATCAAAGCTGAATTGATTCTTCAAGATGGTACTGGTATGGAAATTATATTTCCAGAATTATCAGAAGGTGATATGCCAGAAGTTGGTGAAAAAGCAACTGTTGATGGTAAAGAAGCTAATGGTGAATTCTTAATGCCAGATGGTTCAACAATGGTATTTGAAAAAGGTTTGTTAACTGAAATCAAACCAGAAGAATCAGATGCTTCAGAAGATGATACAGCACCACTTGATGCTGAATTATCAAGTATTTTATCAGAAGATGGAAATTCAACTTACTTTTTTGAAGGAACAATGTTAACTGTTGGTGGTGCTGTTTATGCTGATGCAGAAAAGACCTTTTTACCAGTTGGTGAATATCCACTTGAAACCAATTTAATATTGGTTGTTGTTGAAGATGGTGTTGTTGCTGAATTAAAAGAAAAAGAAGGTGATGATACATCAGAATCAGTTGAAGATTTAAAAGCTGAAATAGCTGATTTAAAGGCACAATTAAGTGAATTAACATCAAATGAAGAAGTAAATACATTGCTTGAAGTAATGCAAGCTATGGCTGAAAAAACTAATGAAATGGAATCAAAATACATTGCATTAGCAAAGCAAATTGGTAGTGATTTTTCAACTGAAAATAAGGGTAACAACCCATCTATCAAAGCTCAAAATGAAAACTTATCAAGAGCTTATCAAATTTTGAACTCAAAGTTCTAATTACATAACACAACTATAAAAAGAAAAACAAAAAATGGCATATAATGTAAATGCTTTAACGGATTACGTTAACGAACAAAAATTACCTATCATCAAAAGTTCTTTGATGGATAGCAAAACAATGAGTTTATTTTCTGGTAATATCCAAGTTGGTATTAAACACGCAGAAGCTTTAAACTTAATGAGTGTTGACCCAAAATTACAAGATGATTCAGTTGGTAGTTCTACTGATGGAAATTCAGATGTAAAATTCACACAAAGAATTCTTCAAGTTGCACCAATTGCAGTAAGAGAGTTTTTAGACCCTAAAGTGTTAAACACTAAATGGATGAACTCACAAATCAATGCTGGTTCTAAAGATGATGCTTTAGTATTTGAGCAAGATTTAATGACTGAAATCACATCAAAAGTTGCTATTAAGAATGAGAAGGCTTTATGGCAAGGTGATACAGCATCATTAAATGATGATTTAAACAAATTCAATGGTTTCTTAAAAGTTATTGATGCTGAAACTGGTACTACAGTTGTTACAGCTTCAACATTTACTTCAGCAACAGCATTAGGTTTAATAGATATGGTTTATTCAGAAATTCCAATGGATATCTTAAACCAAGCTGATACAGCAATCTTTATGGGTTGGGATTATTTCAGAATCTATACAACTGCATTAAAGAATGCAAACTTATTCCACTATGGTGTTGATGCTGTTGATGGTGAAATTGTGGTACCTGGTACTAACATTAAAATCTATGCATTAAACGGATTAAATGGTTCAAAAAGAATTGTATCTGGTAGAATTTCAAACTTCTATATCGGTACAGATTTACTTGATGAAGCTGATACAGCAGAAGCAATTTACTTACCACAAATTGAAAGAGTTAAAGTAAAAGTAGCTTTCAAATTAGGTACTCAAATAGCATTACCAGAAGAATTGGTAGTATTACAAGTAGCATAATAATTTCTTTAAAGAATTGGGTGGTTGAATAGTCAGCCATCCAAGGCTTTAAACCAAAAATAACAAGATTATTAATTTAAAAATATAAATGTGTGTAAACAAATTAACAGCTAATATTTCTTATGATTGTTCAAGTGCAAACCGTGCTAAAAGCGGTTTAGAAACTAAAGCAGTTATTATAAATGTTGCTGATTTAGATAGAACATCAATTACTGAAACTGGTTCAACAGTTACTAACTTATCATTGAATTCTGGTGCTACTGGTTTTTCAATTAGTTGGATAAAACAATTGGGTTCAACTGGTTCAGAAGTTGCATTAAATGATTCTGGTGTTGATACTTTTTCACATTCATTCGCTTGTAGAGTGTTTGGGCAAAGTGCAGAAGATGCAGAAAGAATAAAAGAACTTTTAGAAGGTGAATTTGTGGTTGTTGTAGAAACAAAATTCAAAGGAACTTCAAATGCTGATGCTTATAAAGTTTTCGGTTTAGAAAATGGTTTAAAAATGGCTGAAGGTTCATTTACTTCTTTAGAAAATGATGGTTCATTCATTTTCACTTTAAAATCACAAGAAGGTTTTGGTGAATCTTATCCTTACAAGATTTACTTAGAAACTGATTATGCTACAACTAAAGCTAAAGTTGATTCATTATTTGCATAATTAGGTTTACAAAATAGGGTTCTAACAGTATAATTAAGGTAGATGGTTTAAAAAGCTATCTACCTTAATTTTTTATAAAAACAATAGAATATGAATAAAGAAAGATTAGAAGAATTACTTCAAATTGGATATGAACAGATAATGAATGATGAATCATTAAGAAATGAAATGATGGATTATTACAAGTTCTTATTTCCAAATTCTGGTTGTTCAAATTGCAAGAATAAGCATAAGAAATATTTTGATAAACTTCAATCTGAAGGGGTTGAATTACTTAAACCACAAGTTGAAAATAGTGGTTTCAAATTAAGAAATAATATTGGTGTATTAGGCATCAATTTCGGGGGTGGTAAATCAATAACAATTGATAATGCACCAGATGAATTATGTATTGAATTTCTAAAAGCAAATCCAAATAGAATATCACTATTTGAAGTATATCCAGAAAATTGGGTTGAATTAATCAATAACGAAAATGATAATGCTGATGAGGAATAATGAAGATAAGATTAATTGATGTTGATAATAGATTATCAATAAAATACAACAAGGTTGAAGGTATTTATAATTGGGGTGCTGATAATGCTTATCCGAGCCTTGTTAAGAGTTTAACCAATTCAAGTGTTACAGCAAAACAATGTGTTGATATTAATTCAAAATACATTTATGGTAAAGGGTTTGAATTCGCTAAAGAGAATGCACCAATTATCAATAAGAAAGGATTAACAATCAATCAACTTTATAGAATTGTTTCAAGGGAGTTTTCGGAACAAAACAACATCTTTTTACACATTAATTACAATGCACTTTATGAAGTTATTTCAGTTGATTTAATAAGTAGTGAACAAGTTAGAATTGGTTCAACTGATTCAACTGGTTACAATGGTAAATTCATTGTTTATGATAACTGGGATAAATCAAAAGGTAAGAAGATTGAAAAAAAAGATTTCAAGATAATTGACCGTTTCAATCCAAATCCAGCAATAATTGAAAAACAAGTTGAAAGTGCTGGTGGATGGTCAAAGTATAAAGGTCAAATCTTACATATCAATAGTGATTTCAGTTCAACTTATTCACTTTCTGATATTGATTCAGTTTTATATGATGCTGATTCAGAATATCAAGCATCAGTATTTAAAAATAGTGGTTTAAGAAAAGGTTTCTTTGGTGCAAAACTATTTGTAACTAAACCATTTCAAGATGATTATGAAAGAAATGATTTTGTTAATACAATCAATGATTTAAAAGGTTCAGATAATTCATCTGGGGTTCTTTTGTTGGAAGCAAATCTTGAATCTGATAATCTAGCTGAACATATTTTGATACAAAATATTGATTCAAATATTGATGATAAGAAGTTTGAAAGTACTGAACAATCAACAGCAAGAAATATTAGAAAAGCTTATGGTATTCCTTCAATTTTAATTGATAATTCTGATAATTCAATATTTGGTAATTCTGGTGAATTGCTTGTTCAAGCTAAATTTATGCATTGGGAAAATAAACAAGAAGAAAGAAGTATTATATCAGATGCATTTAAAGCTGTTTTCAGCAAGTTTCACGAACCAATTAACCCAAATAATAACTGGAATATAATTCCATTGGTAGAACCAAAAAAAACAACAAATGAATAAGATTATAACTGCAACCGAAATCAAAAATTATAAAGATATCGGTAATAAAGTCGATGAAAATAAAATCAATCCAATCATTGAACAAGCACAGTTAACTGAATTGAAAGATGTATTGGGTTCAGAATTTTATTTTGATGTGTTGAACAATCTTAATAATCCAATTTATCAAGATTTGCTTTCTGGTTCAACTTTTACATACAATGATATTGTATATCATCAAGATGGATTAAAGGCTTTAACAGCTGATTATTTTATGGCAAAGTATGTAATGCAAATAAACACAAATATTACACCATTTGGAGCAACCATAAAGCAATCAAATGATAGTGTTCCAGCAGAAAGAAATTCATTAAAGGATATTTCAACAATGCAAATGCAGTTGGCTGGTTCAAGATGGGAACAAATCAAAAAATACTTAGATGCAAATAAAGAAATATTTCCAAAATGGAAATCATTAAACTGCACATCATCACCATCTGGTGAAAGAATAATGAGAATTAGAAAGATATAATTAATGCACATAATTAATAATATAAATGCAAAGACTTTTTCACACAATGGTAGAAACTATGTGAAGAATTTCATTGTTATCAAACAAGGTGAAAATAACATTGCAATTCATAATGCTTATGATACCAAGTTTCAATTGGTAGGTAGTACCCATTTTAGCCAGTTTCAAGTTAATGGCGTTGTTTATACTAGTCAAGCTGATTTGATGGCTAATTTGGTTAATATTCTATTCGTTAAAAATTTGGGTGCTGGTGCTATTTCAAACACATCTGAATTAATTAATGATGGTGCTGATGGAATTAACCCATTTGTTACAACAGCTGATTTACCAAGTGCTAATAAAATACTTAACCAAACTGGTTATAACTTATCTGGTGAAACATTAACCATAAACGCTGATTGGGTTTGGTTGATTGCAAATCAACAATACACAAATGATGATGTTGTTGAAATCAATGTTCCTTTGGCATCATCTGGAATGACCAGAATTGATTTAATTGTTGCTGATAACAACAATACATTTCAAAGAATTGCTGGAACAGAAGCGGTTGATAATGCAATTGCGCCACCAGTACCAAATAACACAATTCAAGCAACATTAATTGTTGTTACTGATGGTATTATTGAAGTTGAACCAACACCAACTGGTGATTTGTATCTTGAAAAAGCTGATGAAACAATTGCTTATATTGGTTCTTCTTCTGGAATTATTACAATTTTTAAACTTAAAAACTATACAAATTACATTATCAAAGATTCATCATCAGTAACACAAATTAATTCAGCTGGATTTGTATCACCAGTTTTCAGTTACATAGGTAAAAGAATCAGAATAACAAACCAACAATCTACACCAATTGTTTTTAAACACAATTTTGGTGCTGGTGAATTGAAGTTTGATTTGATTAATGATAATGATTTTATCCTTGGTACAGATGAAACAATAAATTTCATTATTCAAGATGATTATACATTATTGCACGTTGCAGAAATCAATATTAATAGTTTATCTACACCAACTTTACAAGAAGTTACTGATGCTGGTAATACAACATCAAATGTTATTGTAGGTAATAATGGATTTACAACTTCTGACGCACATTCAAATTTTGAAATTGCTACAAATTATACAACTGGAACAAGACAGTTAAATTTTTATATAGAAGGTGATGAAGTTGATTTTCCAACTTCAACTTCAGCACAAATATCAACTAATCTTGATAATGGAACTATTATAACAAGTACGGTAAGTGGTAATACAACTGGTTTCTTTGTTAATGGTTTTGACCAAGGTGTTACAATTGGTGGTACTTCTGGAAAATTCGCATTATTAAAGACTGGTTTAATATCTGGTGGTACAAAAAGTTTTGAATTTCCTAATCAATCTGGAACGTTGGCTTTAACAAGTGATTTATCTTCAGCTACAACATCAGTTTGGAAAAAGTCGGGATTAATAAATAATGCTAATTTAGTTAATGAAAAAATATATAGACAGAATAGTGCTGGTTTAATTGGTAGTATAGTGAGTTTTGGTACCGCACCAACACAAAGTGACCTTGATAATGAGATATTAGGTTCACAATTTGGACATATTTTTGGTGGTGGAACTGTACCATTTATTCAGTTATTAGGTAATGGTGGAAATGGTTCAGCTGGACCAAATCAATTTATATCAAGAATGGCTGGAGCTCCAACAACAATGCAGCAAATGACATTCTCAGCAATAAAATCAACAAATTATGATGCTTGGGGTGATGCTGGTAGATTATTATGGAGATTCCAAGATGGTTATTTATATCCACAAGCTAAATTTGATATTGGAACTGATTATGTAAGATTGCATTCATATCCATCAACTAGAAATGATACTGGTGATACAATGAATAATGTTTTATTCACTAATTCAAATGGTACTTTAAGAAGTAAATCAGTAGCACAATCACCTTTCATAAACAAACATACTGGTACAACTTATACAACTAATGCTTTGCTTACAGTAACACAAGCAGAATATGATGCAATTGTAACAAAAGACCCAACAACAATCTATTTTATAATTTAATGAAACTTGGAAATTTAAATATAAACAATGTGAAATTAGGTAATACCCAAATACAGAAAGCATATTTGGGTAATAACCTTGTGTGGGAATATTTCAATAAAATATCAAACAGTGATGGTGTTTATTCATATACTAAATTAAATCAAAATTACTTAGGTAATTGTGTTAGAATTAGAAATGAATTTAACAATAATGAACAAGATTTTGGTTTTAGTGGTGATACTGTAGATATTAACGCAATAAAAACATTCTTAGGTAAAAATCAAATACCATATAGTGAAGATTTCACACACGCATCTTGGAATTATATTAGTAATATAACTAGAACAGCTAATGTTGCAATTGACCCATTAAGCGGTTCAACAGCTGATAAATTAATTCCAACATCTAATGGTAATTATATTGGTGTAAATAATACAGTTTCACCGCAAATTAAAGGTAAAGAAATAACTATTTCTGTTTATGCCAAAGCTGGTGAAATGGATGAAATTTGGGTTGGGGGTATTTTTGGTAATGAAGCTTCAAGATTTAATTTAACATCTGGTACTATAGTAAGCGATGGTTCAAATGTTACTTCATCTTCAATTGAAAATATTTCAAATGGTTGGTATAGATGTATTGTTACTTATATTTTTCAAAATACTATTGGTAATAATTATTTATACACTGGTTTTAGGGTTGCAACATCAAGTGCAAATGGTTCAGATGGTTTATTTGTTTGGGGCGCACAACTTGAAGTTGATGGACTAACAGCATATCAATCAACAAATGGTTCAAGATATGGTGTTGGTAGAATAGTTAAAATGTATGACCAATCTAAAAAGAATTTAATTGAAGTTTCAGAACCAACATCAACAATTGGTTTGGCTGGTAATGTTACTTATGAATCATTTAGTGGGTGGACTGGATTGCCATTTACCAATTGTGTAAGATTTAATGATGGTTCAACAAGCCGTTTTATTTATAATGGTAATGTTGGTGTACAAGGTCAACCATTAACTTATTCATTTTATATAATAATGGATGATTTATCTGAACCTCAAATTGGTGAACCAAATGATTCAAATGCTGATTTTATTATTTTTAATTCACTTAATAATAATACAAGTCGTCCAACCAGCACTAAAACTGATTTAGGTAATGGTGTTTGGAGAATTGAAGCCTATCGTTCAAATTGGGAATATGGTAATACTGGTATAGTTAAATATAACACACAATCCCCTAAAGGTTTTAGAGTAACTGGATTTCAATGTGAAGTTGGTTCAACAGCTACTACATACCAACAAACAAAAGGTGCATTTAAACAAACCACAGCAAATTCACAACCTTATCTTGTTTGGGATAATGATGATAATTGTTATTCTGGTTTTTTTGCTCACGATTTAAGGCTTTTAAATTACAGTGGTTTAACTGGTACAACTGGTTACACTATTTATAATGAGGTTCTTAACAACCAAACAACAACTAGTAGTGCAAAAGGTATTGTAACAATATTTGGTGGTGTAATTGGTGATGTAAATTATTTATCAAGACATAGAGTTTCATCAACAAATTTAATTTTAACTGAAACAAGATTTGGCGGTTCAATTACTAGTGCTATTTCATCACCCACATCATCATTTAATTTAAATGTTATTAATAAGATTGCTTCTACATTTCAAACTGATAATGTTAAAAGTTATTTAAATGGTGTTTCAAGTGGTAGTGATATTTCAGCTGGCGTAACTAATTCTTCAAATATTATTTTAGGTGCATTTAATTTAACAACAGAACCATTTAATGGTTTTATAAAAGAAACTATTATCTATACTGAACCAAAAAATAATGATTTTTTAGAAACTATAACAACTTAATTATGTGGTATAAGGGTACGCAACAAGAATGTATTGATTACAATCAACTAGTTATTGAAAATGAAAATTATCAAGAAGGTACAGATAATTGGAGTGATATATATTATAATGAAATAACTGATGAATATTTTATATCAGTTAATTTTAAATATCCATCAAGTATGGAAATAGTTTTTCAAATTAATGGCTAATCAGTAAAATCTGAATTAATAGCAAAACCAATAACAAAAAATAAATATACTTATGAGAATTAATGAACACCGAAATATCTTACTATTCATTAACATTTTTAAAACTAGCTTTAATAAGCACAATCACATTCCTATCACCAATTAAAGGATTTTTAATAATCATTTCTTTGGCAGTCGGATTTGATACTTTATTTGCCATTTACACAACAATCAAGTTAAATGGATGGAAATCATACCAATCAACAAAACTATTCAATATAGTGGTTAAAACGTTCTTCTATATGGGAACAATTGTTTTTGCTTATTTGATTGATTACTTTATGATTGAAAAAAATTTAATCTGGGGTATTCCAAATTTAATAACCAAAATAACCACAATGCTATGGATTTATATTGAAATGAAAAGCTGGGATGAAACATCACAAAAATTGGGTAATCCACCATTTTTAACCATTGTGAATAACATCATCAAAAAAGCAAAAACTTTCAAAAAAGACCTTAACGAATTAAAAAAAGATGAATAATAAAAACCACCAATTTAGGTGGTTTTTTTTTAAGGCTATTTACAAAACACCTTATTACCAGTATAATTAAGAAAATAACATAAATGTAAAATAAAACTTTAATGAATGAAAATAATGGTGTAGGAAGTGGTAACTGGTCAAAAATGGAAAAATGGGTGGAGAAACTTGAAAATGTTCTTAATAATGAAAACATCATATTCTTAACTGATAATGATTTGATTTTCTTAGTTAATAAAGAATTATCAAAAAAAGATAGAATAACAAGGCAAACATTTCATAATTGGAAAAATGGAAAATTTGGTGCTTTGGATAAAGAAATTGGTGAACAATTTGTTGAAATGGTTCACGGTGCAATGATAACACAAAAGAACAATTTATTAGATAAGCTACTTAATACCAATGATAAGAATTGGACAAAAATGGCTTGGATTCTTGAAAGAAGATTTGAAGAATGGAATCTTAAACATATAAGTGAAAGTGTAAACAAAAATGAAAAAACTGTTGTAAATATTGTTGCTGGTAGTAATGAACAAAAAGCATTGATTGATTCAATTATAAATGGAATACCACAAATTGAAGCAAAGGATGTGTTGTATTACGAAGTACCACCAACACCAATTGAGTTAAAAAAAGAAGATACAAACAACCCAAATAACGAGAATGAAAACTTGCCATTCTAATGTTTTCACCTACAACTGCATTTTCAAAAATTGGGGGAATGCAAGCACCAATAAGAGTGGTGCAAGGTGGTACAAGTGCTGGTAAAACTTATTCAATACTTCAGTACTTAATTCTTTATGGTTTAAACCGTAATCTTCACATTTCAATAGTTGCTGAAAGCATCCCAGTACTTAAAAGAGGTGCTTATAAAGATTTCATTGATATCATCACAAAAATGGGATTATATGATGAATCTAAACACAATAAAACAGATAGAATATATCAGTTGAATGATACAATATTTGAATTCTTTTCAGCTGATGACCATTCAAAATTAAGAGGTTCAAGAAGGGATATTTTGTTTGTCAATGAAGCAAACAATGTTTCATTTGAAGCATTCCAAGAATTAAATATTCGTACAAAACAATTCACATTTCTTGATTATAATCCAACTTCACCATTTTGGGCGCATTCTGAATTAATAGGTAAAGAAGGTGTTGATTTTCTAATTGTAACCTTTAAGGATAATGAATTTCTTGATATCAAGATTAAAGAAGAAATTCAAAGCTGGGAACAAAAGGCACAAAAATCTGATTATTGGTTAAACCGTTGGAAGGTTATGGGATTGGGTCAATTGGGTGTTCAATCTGGTGCAATCTTCAATGATTGGAAGGAAATAGAATCATTGCCCGAAAATGCTGAATTAATTGGTAGTGGTCTGGATTTTGGTTTTACTAATGACCCCACTTCATTAATTTCAGTTTATAGATATGATGGTGAAATAATTGTTGATGAAGTGATTTATCAGAAGGGATTATTGAATAGTCAGATTGCAAATCTAATAAAACAATCACCAGCAAGATTTGGAATTATATATGCTGATTCAGCTGAACCAAAATCAATTGCTGAACTTAAAAGTTATGGTTTAAATGTTTTACCAGTTGTAAAAGGAAAAGATAGTATCAATTATGGTATTCAGTTAATCCAGCAACAACCATTTAAAGTTACTTCAAGAAGTTTAAACCTTATCAAAGAACTTCAAAATTATGTATGGATGAAGGATAAGGAAGGTAAAGAATTGGGTATTCCAATAGATAATTATAACCACGCATTGGATGCATTAAGATATTTATTTTTAATGAAATTCAGTAAGAAAAGCAAACATTTTGGTTTGAAATGGAGAAGATAACGAATTATAAATTTAAGGATTTTATTCAATTAGATGATGTGAATTTGATTGATGAATATATGATGATTTTGGAGTATCTAAAACCAATAACTGAAATTAAAAATCCAAAGTATAATAAGTTTAAATGGTGGTCAAAAGAACCTATTAAAATACAATTACCTTCATTTATGATGCTAACCTTTAGTGAAGTTATTGAAATTAGAGATTCATTTAATAATGCTTCAATTGATTCAATTTTAGATGTAATGGTGATTGTAACCAAACTTGAAAAAAGATACATTGAAAGGTTTACAATAACGCAATTCTACGGTATAATTAATTACATCAAAGAACAATTAGAATTCATTACCAATATCGAAATGAATGAATTAAATGATGATGAAGAAGATATTGATTTGATTACAGTTAATGCAAATGAAAGAATGGCAAAATTTGGGGTGATTAACACAATTGATTCATTAGCAAATGGTGATTTAACCAAATGGGATGATATTCAAAAAATGCAATATTCAGTAGTTTTTACCAAACTTAAAATGGATAAAGAAAAGAATAAAATACAGAAAGAAATTTCTGAATTACAGAAAAAAAGATTGAAAAATTAATGTATGAATTTTTAAAGAATTTAGCTGAAGATAATGATTGGGTGTTTGAATATTCAAGAAGTGATTATCAAAATCTATATGATGAAATGACCAATGATAAAATCCATTTGTTTGTTGACCCAATAACAACTTCATCATCATTTAGTGATTCTGGATTTGAAGAAAAATCAAGCTATGGTAAATTAATGATATTGGTTTCTTCTGATGTGGATGAGGACTATAAACAAAAATATGATAACCATATAAAACCAATAATTGATGGTGCTTTACAAGTTTTAAAAGATACACTTGTTTGTGCTGATGCTAATATTCAGAAGTTTGAAACTATTGAAGTAATTAACTTATTTGATTTCAATCTTGATGGTGTTCTTGTGAATTATAATGTGATTTTAAATGATTAATTCAAAGAATGTTTGATGATAATGATAGAATTATAAAAGAAGAATTTGAAGCCATTAAAGCTGATATAATAGCACTTTATAATGCTGGTGGTAAAAGAACATCTGGTGAGTTTGAAAACGGCTTACAAGTCGATTATAGAACTGATGGTGCAACCTTATCTGGTTATGTTTATTTGGCTGGTAGAATAGCTGGAAAACAACCACCAACAAAAGCAATTGAAGATTGGTTAATTCAAAAGGGTATTCAACCAATTGAAGAAAAAATGAAGATAAGCACACTTGCTTATTTGATAGCTCGCAAGATAGGGCAAAAGGGTACAAAAAAAGAAAATCATCAATATGTTTATGATGAGGTAATAACACCAGAAAGAATACAATCTATACTGGATAGAATAACAAAGATTAATGTTACAGCTTTCATTAATGAAGTAACGGTAGCAATAGAAAAATTAGTAACCAATAAATGATAATTTTTAATAGTGATTTACTATCAACATATAACCCAGCTTATAATGATTCAATTGTAAATTTTGAATCAACAATGACTGGAATCACAAATTGTTCAATTACAATTGGAACAAATGATTTTGTGGTTTACCCATTTAACAATGTTTTTAAATTCAATTTTAAACCAGTTGTTACAACTCTTATCAATCAAAATGGTTTTAAAGATTCCATTTTACCAGATTTATCTGGTGGTGATTTTATCTATAATGATGCTTCATTACAACTTACAATTACACCAGAATTTTTTGTTTATAATGCAACAACTGGTGAAACAATAAACAAAGAATATAAGTTCTTAAAATGTGTTGAACAACTACCATTTTACAATCAAAAAGTAATGGCTGGTAATGATATCAAAGTATTACTACCATCATCAAATGGTGTAGATTATCATCTAACTTACTTTGAAGGTTATCCAGCTGATTTTGCAATTCAAGGTTTAGAAACTGGTTATACTTATTCAATCAAAAATTCAAACACTGGAATTGTTTCAGATACTTATACAGCAACAACTGCTGATGTGAAAAGAATCTTTTTATCTGATGGTGGTAATGATACAACGATTGATGGAACATTAATAACAACAAGTAATTTAAACAATCTTGAATTATGGGTTAATGGATTTTTCAAATGCAATATCAAGGTTAAAAAAATAGAATCAAGATGTGGTGTTTATTTGAAATGGTTTAATTCAAATGGTGGGTATTCATATTGGTTATTTGATAGATATTTCAATGAAGTGATTAAAACCAAAGATTTGGATGATATTCAAGGTGTTTGGGATAATCTTCAAAATATTACTTCAACATCAGAATCATTGGGTAAAACTGCAACTGGAACACTTCAAGTGAATACACAATATACAACACAAGAAAAAGAATATTTATTGGATTTACTAAAATCACCAAAGGTTGAAATGTACATTAATCAAGAACCATTTATTCAAGTGGATGCATTCAATTTTATTGGGGTTAAAGTTAGTGATGCTTCAACAACTTATAATTCCAAATCAAGAAATAACAAATTAAGGGTAACAGTAGAATTACCAAGTATTAACACCATAACTTATTAATGAATGAAGAAAGATTATACATTAACGGTCAAGAACTAAAATTAAAGCCTTCAGCACCGCTTGCATATACTTTGCAAGTGAATGATATTTCTGGTGTGGCTAATCGTCAAGCTTCATTTACAAGAACTATTTCAATCCCTAAATGTCCAGAAAATAACATAGCAATGAATTTTCTGGGTGTTGCTGGAAATCAATCTATATCACCATACATAAAGAATAAAATCAATTACTACGTTGGTAATGATTGTGTGATTTATGAAGGCTGGGGTGTTATCAGTGAAACAACAGATGATGATTATAAATTGAATATTTATGATGGTGTTATTGACCTTTTCAAAGCAATTGAAAATAAAACACTTGACCAGTTAAATTTAACTGAAATCAATCACGATAAATCACTTTCTGGTGTAACATACACTTGGAATAATGATTTAAACTACAAGTACATTCTTGCTGATTATAATGGTAAATTAAAATATAGTGGTGATACAATCAACATTGATTATTTAGTACCATCAGTTAAAGTAAGCTATTTGTGGGATAAGACATTTTCAAATTATGGAATGACTTATGAAGGTAGTGTTTTTTCTGGTGCTGATTTTCAAAATCTTTGGATGACTTATCCCAAGGGAACATTTACACTTTTACCAGAAGTAGGATTTTTTGAAAGTTCAGATATTAATTTCTCAACCAATGCTGGTGCTGATTCAAAAAGAAGATTCATAACTTATAATACATTTTCAACATCATCTGGTACTACTGTAATTAATAACGTTCACGTTCAAGTACCAGTTGATGGTAATTACAGAATAAAAATATCTGGAAATTTTAAATATAGAAGTAATCCATCAACAGTTAAGTGTTATACAAAATTGCATATTGCGTATAATAAACAGCCAACTACAAACCCCGATACAGTAGGTTTAGGAGCAAGTACTGAATTAAGTTCATTCCAAAATTATGGAACTGCATTTGATTACAATTTCATTAAACCCTTAACAGCTGGTGAAACATTTTGTTTAATTGTTCAAGGTAATGCACCATTGGTATCAGATGATGGTTCAGAATTAAGTATAGAAGTTACAAAGATTGATAATTTAGCTATTGATTTCAATGAAGCATTAAGCCAGTTCAAAGTAACTGATTTCTTGAAAGAAATACTTTGGCGTTATTCACTAACTATTTTCAAAGATAAATACACCAATAACTACAAATTTTTAACCCTTGATGAAAGGATTGCAACGGCTGATAAAGTTGATTGGAGTGATAAATTTCAAAGGGTAAAAAGTGAAAAATATATCTATGGTGACTATGCACAAAAGAATAATCTTAAGCATAAGTATAATGATGAGAATTCAAATTATAATGATGGTTCAATATTCGTTTTAAATGAAAATTTGGATGATGAAAAGAATATAATTGAATCCAAAATATATACACCAGAAAAAGAATTAAATGCAACGGAACTACCATTTCAAAGCCACGTTTATAAATTATGGAATAAAGAAATAAATGAAAATGAAGGTGTTCAAGAAGTTGAATATAAGGTGCTTGATAAAAGATTTTACTTTTTAAAAGCTCAAGATTATACTTTTTCATCACCAGTTACAATTGGAAGTGAAGCATTAATTCAAGCAACCACAGCAACCACAGCACCAATTGAATCTTATTCTGGTGTAAGTTATAATGAAGTAGTGACAAATTACTATGGTCAAATTGGAAATATAATTTCAACCGCAAATATCACAACTGCTGAATTTAATTTAACCAGTACAGATATAGCAACCTTTGATTTTAAAAAGCAATATTACATTGAACAACTTGGTAGTTATTATTTAGTTAATAAAATCAATAACTGGACACCTAACAAATTGGTTGAAGTTGAACTTATCAAAATCGATAATGATTTACCAAGACCAGATTTAACACCACCAACAACAGAAGAATTATATATCACAATAACTGGACAAACTATAACAAATGCTGATGCTTGGACAAGAATAATAAATATCTTCTTTGAAACAAACATAACCACACCATATTTACAAGCGGTAATTAATGATGGTTCACCAGTAACAATTCTAAATAGTTCACCTTATTCATTATTGGATATAATCAATCCATTAGGTGGTACAACTACATTGAAATTACAATCAATGGATGGAACTGTTATATCTAATACCACAAGTTGGTGGGGTTAATAAAAACAAACAATAACATAAAAAGATAATACTATGAAATAAGAATGGCTAAAAAGGTTGAAATTCTTGATTTGGATATAAACACTTCAGCATTGATTGCTAAAATGACCCAAACAAGAACTGAAATTGATAGATTAAAATCTTCACAAAAAGCACTTGCTGAACAAGGAAAACAAAATACTGATGCTTTTTCAAAAAATGAAGTTGAACTTAAAAGACTTCAATCAAGTTATACACAACAAAAAAATGTAGTTGAACAATTAACCAGTTCAACCAACAAATTTTCAACTGCAACAGAAGCAATATCATCAGCACTTCAAACTGAAATCAATTCAATAAGTTCAGCAAGAAATAACAATACCCAATTATTAAGATTAAGAAATGAACTTAATCTTGCAACAGAAGAAGGTGTAAAAGCACTTAATGATATCAATGCAAAACTTAATGAAAACAATGAATTCATTAAACAAAATGCATCAGCATATGAACAACAAAAAATAAACATTGGTAACTACAAAGAATCTATTTCTGAAGCATTGGGTGAACTTAATTTATTCAATGGTGGAATAGGTGGTTTTATCCAGCGTTCACAAGAAGCTGGTGGTGTTGGTAATCTATTAAAAACATCACTTGCTGGTGCTGGTCAAGGTTTTATGGGATTAACTAAAGCATCACTTTCATTCATTGCAACACCAATTGGTGCTGTATTAGCTGTTTTAGTTGGTGCATTTGCACTTATCCAATCAGCAATGAAAAGAAATGAAGAAGCAACAAATAAATTGAAAGTTGCATTCGCTTCAGTTACTGGAATAATTAACAGCGTTTTAAAAGCACTTCAGCCATTGGGTGAATTCATTATTGATGGTATTGTAATGGGATTTGAATTAGCTGGTGAAGTTGCTGAAAAAACTATGGGTTTAATTGCTGATGGTTTAGATATGTTAGGTTTTGAAAGTGCATCAAAAGGTGTTAAAGAATTTACCAATGAAATTAAAGCTGGAGTTAAAGAAGCACAAGATTTGGCAAAGGCTGAACAAATACTTGAAGCTTCACAACGTAAATCAAGATTAACACAATTACAATATCAAAAAGATGCTGAAAAGTTCCGTCAAATTAGAGATGATGAAACCAAATCAATTGGTGAAAGAATTAAAGCAAATGATGATTTAGGTAAAGTTCTAAAGCAACAATTGAAAGATGAACTTGCAATTGCTAACCAAGCTTTAATTGTTGCTAATCTTAGAATAAAAGCTGAAGGTAGAACAAAAGAAACACTTGATGCACAAGCACAAGCTTTAACTGAAATTGCTGATATACAAGAAAGGATTACTGGTCAAGAATCTGAACAATTAGTAAATAGGGTAGCACTTCAAAAAGAAGCCAACGATAAAGCAAAAGAATTAAATCAAAAAAGAATTGATGAAGCAATAAGACAAAGCAAGGCTGAAATTGATTTATACATAGCCCAATCTGGAGTTAAAAAGAAATTACTTGAAGATGAATTGAAGTTTGAAGAAGGGTTAATGAAAAAGAAGTTAGCCTTAAATGAACAAGAATATAAGGCTGGTAAAAAATCTAAAACAGAATATGAAGCTGAAAAGTTAAATATCCAAAATGAATATTTAGGTAAACAAGCTAATTTATTAGTTGCTAATGCTGATAGAGAACTTCAAATATTTAAAGAAAATATTCAAAAGAAAATAGCAGAAGAAGGTTTCTTTTCACAAGCAAGACTTGAAGAAACTATTAAACTGAATAATGAATTAGCACAAAAAGAAAGGGATAATTTTCTTCTTAAACTTCAACAAGGTGTAATTAATCAAACTGAATACAATGATGCAATTAACAAGGTTAATGAAGAAAATAGAATTGCAAATGAAGATGCTGAAAAAGTAAGAAAGGAAGCCAAAAAAGAGCAAGAAGCAATTGACCTTGAAAATAAACGTGCATCAGAAGAATTAAGCTATTCAGAAGCAGTTGAATTAGAACTTCAAAGAAATGAAGAAGCAAGATTAAGAGAGGTTGAACAAGCAGAAAAAACTGGTGCATCGGTTGCTTTAATTAATGCAAAGTATAAGCAGTTTGAAACCGATATCAACAAGAAAGCCGAGATGGCAAAACTTGCAATGGCTGAATCAACACTTGGTAGATTAGCTGAATTATTAGGTGAAAATACAGCAATGGGTAAAGCGGCTGCACTTGCTATGGCTACAATAAATATGTACCAAGGGGTTACAGCAGAATTAGCAACCAAAGCCGTAACACCTTACGAAATTGGTTTAAAGATAGCAAACGTTGCAATTGTAACTGCAACTGGTTTAAAGAACATTCAAAAGATAGCTTCAACCAAAACACCAAAATTTGCTGATGGTGGTGAAGTTCCAACGCTTCAATCTGGTAGTGTAATTGATAATGGTGCAAACCTTTCAGTTCCATTATCAAATGGTGATAATACACTTGCTTATGTTAAACAAGGTGAAGTTATTCTAAATAAAGAACAACAAAGAAAAGCTGGTGGTGCAATGTTCTTTAGAAGTTTAGGTGTTAAAGGATTCGCTGGTGGTGGAATAGTTGGTGGTAATACCAATATACCAACACCAGTTAACGGAATCAAAATTGATTATGATATGTTAGCCAGTGCAATGGCTTCAGCTAATCAATCATTACCAGCACCAGTTGTTTCAGTTCAAGAATTTACAAACGTATCAAATCGAGTTAAAACAATTGAATCTGGTGCAAACTTCTAAAGATTTATAAAAATAATAAAACCCCTTACATATTGAATGTGAGGGGTTTATTATTTAAAGTAAAAATATTTTCATTTTTTTTTAATAAAAAATGAACTTTTTCAATATCCCAGATATTTATTAGAAAGAACAATAACGAAAACATAATTGAAATGAAAATTGAACCAGATTTTTAGAAATGATTTAAAGAAATATCCACCATTAAATAATTTAGAATTACTTGAATTATTCCATAAGTACAAAGATGAAAATGATAATTCAGCCTACGAAAAATTAATCAACCACAACCTTAGATTGGTTGTTCATTATGCAAACCAATATTCATTTTTAGTCAAGGATATTTTAACAATTGATGATTTGATTGCTGAAGGAAATATTGGATTAATAGAAGCCATTAAAAACTTCGATATAAGCAAAAATGTGAAGTTCAGCTATTACGCTTCATTCTGGATAAAGAAGTATATGATTGAATTAATTAAGATGCAAGATGTGAACACATTTCAATCAGATGAAATTGAAATCATTGAAGAAGAAGTTGAAGATAATTCAGATATCAAACTGAAGCTTAAAAAAGCCTTGAACCACTTAAAAAAGAATGAACAGATAGCAGTGATGTATTATTTTGGTTTTGGTGGTGATTCATTAACACTTGAAGAAATTGGTGAAGAAATGAATTTAAGCAAACAAAGAGTTGGACAAATAATAACTAAGGCAAAAGAAAAGCTAAAAGCACTAATAAAATTATAATGAAAAGAGAAAAATTTATGAAAGCATTACTTGATTTCTTCAAAGATATAGATGAAGAAGAATTAAACGAACCAATGGAATTGGATGATGAAATTAAAGAAAGAATAAAGGCACTTAGAGCCAGAGCAGAAAAGAATATTAAAAATGAATCAGAATAAATTTATACAAGCCAGCAAGAAAGAAAGACAGCTAATGAAAAAGTTATTCCAACAGAATAACGTTACTTCATTCATCTTCACACCAGAAGATGGAATGGATAGGGAAGAAGGGTATTACACCGCAACCACCACTTCAACACCATACATCTTTGAAGTGAAGAATCGTAACATCAGCACCACTACCTATAAGACCATTGCAATTGAAGAATCAAAAGTTAAATATCTATTGGAGCAAGCCAAAGAAAGAAATGAACAAGCAATTATATTCTTCTTCTTCAATGATGGTTATTGGATGTGTCAACCGCTTTATCAAGATGTATATTACCACACCACCAATTTCTGGATGCCAGTAACCACAATGGGATGGAATAACGAAAAGGTGCTGAAACCTTGTGTTGAATTTTTAATTGAACCAAGTAAGCTAAAAAGATATGAAGCTTAACTATTTACATCTAAATAATCTATAGGTATAATTAAATAAAAATGAATAGATATCAACTATTAAAAGAAAATGAAGAACTGATATTTCAATTTGTTAAGAATGGAATCTTATCATACCAATGCATAAGGGATATGCAAATATTTGAAGAATTCAATGATATGAATGAACTAACAAATGAATTAAAATATATTCTACTTGGTGAACAATTTGAACTTTCAGCCAAAAGGATAGAACAAATAACAAGAAGTATGAACAATGAAGTTAAATGAAAATCACATCAATCAATGAAGAAGGATTAAAACTAATTATGAAGTATGAAGGCTTTTCAGCAACACCTTACTTATGTCCAGCTGGAGTACCAACAATAGGTTACGGAACAACAAGATACAGCGATGGAACAAAAGTAACAATGAAAGATGAAGCCATAACAAAAGAACAAGCCATTGAAATATTAAAAGAACAAGTTAAAAACTATGAACTTGCCGTTGATGCAATGACAACTGATAAGGTAAATCAAAATCAATTTAACGCATTGGTTTCATTTGCTTATAACCTTGGGGTTAATGCATTGAAGAAATCAAATCTATTAAGGGTAATCAATCTAAATATCTGGGATGGAAAAATTGAAAGAGAATTCAATAAATGGGTATATGCAAACGGTAGGGTATTGAAAGGACTTCAAAAAAGAAGAAATGATGAAAGCAAAATGTATTTCAAAAAGTAAATTAAAAGCTGGCTTAAAGCTGGCTTTTTTGTTTGATTGAACTGAAATCACCCCAAAAACACATTTGCCGAGGTTAACAGAAAAAACAACAAAATTTAATAATAGAAACTTAATTACTTATTACGATTTTTATAAGAATCATTATAACCACTATTCTTTGCAGTTTCAATTGCTTTAAACAATATCCATACACATAGAATAATAAAAGGTATTGATAATAAGATTTCAATTAATGACATAGGTAAATAATTAGATGTTAAAGTATGTGAAAATGTATATAAAAATATTGTATATAATATTTTTTAATTACTTTTGTATGTACATTTGTACATAATAAATATGAAAGGGTGCGTCAACACCCCTTCAATTTTTCTAAATGTTACCAAATAATGGTAATAGCAATTTTAATAAGTTCTCTAATGAATTGTGCCGTAAAGACACTTTTCAAAAACTTAATAAAATCTTTTAATCTGGAACCCTTTTCAATTCTTTCCATTTTGTAAAGATTTAAGTTAATATTCAGTTAACACTCTAAAACCAACAACGCCAATTGTTGGTTTTTTTATTTTCTGTACTTATATAACGAAGTACATTAAAAGTTTTACATTTTTTAATTGCATTTATCATTTCATCAAAGAACTAAACCATTTGTTAATGGATGTAAGCAAAGTTAATTTATATGTTATTTAATCCCAATTTAAGTTATTAACACCTAAAATTCTTATCTGGAAAATGTCTAAATAAGTGGTGAAATGTGGTAAAAAATTATTTTTAAAGATAATAATATGTACTATTTTGCTTGTTTTGGCTGTTAATAACTTTTGTTGAATTTGCTTTCTAAAGCCTTAAATTTGGTTGATATCACCCTAAAATTACTTGATATCTTAGCCAAACCGCATATTTTATTTTACTTTAAAAAAGGTTGACAAGGTGAACCACCACCAATTCAATGGAAATACCACCACATCCACCAACAAAATCAATCAATACATTCCTTTGTTTCTCATTACTTTGGTAAAGATATTAATTATTTTAAGGTTTAAAAAGTCCGTACATTTTTGAAATGTTTTGTAAGTGTGCAACAATAGACTATAATCTAACTGCAAACGAATTCTATTTCAACAAACCTTTGTTGAACCCCAAAAACACTATTGAAAAATATTTTAAATATTGTGCAAAATATACCACCCTAAATTTGCACAATAAAAATATTAGTTATATCTTTGACTTGTTCAAATGAGGAACACATTATAAGTTATTTGAAATATTGAGATTATCACCAGAAATAAAAAAAGGATGGTGTGGCTACCATCCTTAATTTATGATTCAATCCTTGCGAATTAAATACATACATACTTATGGCAAATTTAAACAAAAAATTTGATTATCTTGAAAATTTATGTCAAAGGGATTTTGATATATCTGAAACCGTTGCACAATTAAAACTACCAAACATTCAAGTGTATTGGAGTTGGGGTGTAGAAAGATTAGTTAACTTTCAAAACAAAGGATTGTTAATCCTTGTTAATGGACACCATCACAAAGGGTGGTTGTTTATAAGATTAAGTTGGGATGATACTTATTCCTACTTTCTTTTAGAGGGTAATAAAACAATCAAGAAAGAAGTTCACAATGTATATTGTGACCAACTTCAAGAACTGATTGATTTAGATATTGAATACATTGAAGATTATAAATAATTAATAACCTTGTAAGGGTTGAATCGGCTGGTGATACTTCAATATAATTATTAATCATTTTAAATCGATTTAAACCAATGAAAAAAGCAAGGTATATAAGAATTAGCACACTTAACAAAGGGCAAAAAACAGATAGGCAAGATGCACAAACCAAATCAGATGAATTAGTTTTTACTGATACAATTTCTGGTTCAACACCATTTGCTAAAAGACCAGCTGGAATCAAGTTAATTGAAGCAATTGAATCTGGAATAGTTACCTATGTTTCAACATCACAACTTGACCGCTGGGGGCGTTCCGCAAGTGATATACAAAGAACATTGGATTACTTTAAAGAAAAGGGTGTAACAGTTAAAATTGATAATCTGGGTATTGAATCATTATTACCTAATGGCAAGGTAAACCCATCATTTAAAATGATAACAGATATCCTTGCCAACCTTGCAGAAATGACCAAAGAAAGTATATTGGAAAATCAAAGGCAAGGAATTGAAACAGCTAAAGCTAAAGGTAATGTTTATAAGGGGCGTGTCAAAGGAACAACAGAAGATGTTAATGATACATTAGCCAAATATCCAGATGCTGTTAAAGCCATCAAGAAATATCCAGAAGGTAGCTTAAGAGAATTAGCAAAACTATCAGTTTCAAAAGATGGTAAAAAAGTAAGTATGAATACAATCAAGAAATTAAAAGCTATATTAGATAAAAAATTATGAAAGAATCACTATCACCTTGCATTGTATCTTGGGCAAAGTATGCAATCGGATTTAAAAAGAATATTCCATTAAACAGTAAGAAAGCTTCTTTGGATTACTGGGTTAAGGTAATTGATTATTTGTTAAGTCAAAATAAGTATCATCATCTTAAAAAGAATAGAGAAAAAGCAATTCAACAATTTAATTTGGTTGATTCAAAATTTAAAGGATAACTTAGCGGTTATCCTTTTTTTATTTATTTTTGATTTATGGATAGAGTTAAAAAAGTACTTCATTTAATTAAAGAGAATATCAATCTTCTGATATTAATACCAACTGTATTGGGTGGATTCTGGCAGTTGTTAGAACTTGTTAGAATTGAAATTTCATTTATCAGATTTTTTTCTTTAACACAAGTTGTTTCTGATGGATTAGTTGTTTTGTTTCTTTTATTGATTTTTGTCTTTATTAATTTGAGTGTATTTGTAAAAGAAAAAAAAGATGATAATACACTAAGTCCTTATGAAGAATATTTGGCTGTTAAATTATTGTTATTGGGTTTGTTTGTGTTAGGTTTTGGGTATTCGCTTTATGTTCTAAGTCATAAAGAATTTACAACACCACATCTAATAATTTTGTATACATTTTTTATTTCATCAATTAAAGTGATTAGGGATATCATTATTAAAAAATATGGTGATATTTTTAAAGACTATTATAGTTTGATTGTTTTACTTGTATTTCAAATTAGTTTGTACTTTATGAATAGCATATTCACTAAATTTCATCATCTTTATTATGTACCTTCCAACATCAAAAACATTGAATACTTGGAATGTTATACTGGTAAAAAACAAAAGGATTTTGAATTACTATATTTTAATGATAAGTATGTTTTTGTTAAGGATATTAAAAGTAAACAGATTGAAATTATCAACTTTGAAGAAATGCTTAATAAAGATAACTGCAAATAAAAAAGGGTGCTATCAGCACCCTTTAAATTTTAATTTATCACCAATAGATGAATATTCTCATCAATATCATCCTTGAATGAAGCTTCACCAATGTATGGTCTGAATAGTGCTTTTATTGAATACTGCGATTCATATAAGTAATGATTTATATCTGAAAGCAAATTTTCAATTGATTCAGAAGAAAAATTTCTAATTTCAGTAAATGTATCATCAACAAGTGTTGCATAAAAAAAACTATTAACACCTTCTGTATAGGATGGGATTTCACAAAGTAAAATTCCCATTGGTTTTAATTTCTGTTTGTATAAAACGTTAATTTTAATAATCATAATTTAATTTTTTGTTTTTAATTTAACTTCAATTTACTAATCAACTCTATTAATTATTTGCCATTTGTCTTTGTCGTTATTTTTGATATAAATTTCATTATCCTCACCTTCACCAACTTGATAAATATTTAAACTGAAATCTTCATCTTCAAGAAGGTTTATAATAGTTTGATGGTTTGCTTTATCAAAATAGTCTTTACAAATGCTTTTAATTTCTCTATTTGAAAATTGGTTAAAGTTGGTTACAAATCCAGTTGTTATGTTTGGCTTCTTACCCATATGTTTTATTTTAAATTTCGTTATTGAACCTACTTATAAATACCATCAATTTTCAAAAAGTATAATTATTTCATATAATTAATTTCTATTGAATTTTATATTATAATAAATACAATCTATTTTTATTCGATTTAAGACACGATTTAACACGAAATGATACAGATGTATCAAATCGTATTAAAAGTGCTTTAAATGTATTGGAAATGCCTTAATCGGCATTGATTTGATTAATCTATAAAACCAGATTTATATTCCTCAAAAAAGGTGATATTTTGGTTTTTGATTTTTTCAGTTAGTTGTAATGCATCATCATTAATAACGTATTCGTCAAATGATAAATCTGAATAAAGATTATTGAATTTCATTACATTAACTTCACTTGTATAATCAGTTATCCATTGAATTGCATCAACTGAAAAGTGATAATCAATCAATAATTCGTTTTCTGATTTAAAGAATTTTGGGTATTGTCTTACTTTTAAATCTTCTGGTATTTCTTGCTTCTTATCGATTTGTTTGAAGAAGTACGGAACGTTACGTTCTTTACAGATATCTCTTAGTGTACGCCCCCAATCTGGGTCAAACGGTCTTTTGCCGTGTCCAGATTCACCACCTTGAATAACCCAATCAATACCAGTTAAATCGATATTGGTAATGTTTTCAAGTTGAGGTTCAACAGATAGGAATTTGTAACCATTAACCTTTTGCAATTGTTTGATAAGACCTTTTGCAGTTTTGGTGTTAACTGGTGAAGTTCCAAACATTACGTTTTTTGGTGGATTGGTTAGCCATTCCTTAGGTATCATTTTATTGATGTTGCTTGGTCGCTTGGTTAGCAACAAGAACATTAGGTTTGGACTTGCTGGAACAACTTCATTAAAGAATTTGTCTCTTAGGATTCCAGTTGAACCTTCAATTGGATTTCCTTTGTGGTCAACCATATTATCTTTTGATTTTTCGAAGATATCCATCATAGACGCTACAAAAACACGGTGGATTTCATTTGCTTTCTTAGCATTATTTTGCCAAGTTTTCAGATTATCCCATACATCAGCTACCATTCTTCTGGGTTTATCATCACCCCAGATATCATTTCCAATTCGTTTTGAGAAAGAAAGAGCATAACAATTATCGCATCCCTCGTGTACTTTTGTGCAACCCCACCAAAGATTTGCGGTGTGATTTGTCCATTCAATTTTACTGTTTTTAGCCATACATTATTTAATTTAAACATTAATAAAAAGCAATACCAATCCTAATGGCTTGTTGGTAAAGCCGTTAAAACTCATTTTGAACCATACGGTTCGTTAATAAATAATTTTGATTAAATGTATAGCCAGCTGTGCTATGAATCTTGATGAGATATATTATCCCGAAAATTACAGTACAAAGTAACGAATTAAAAATGACATATGCAAATTTTTTTATATAAAAAATTAAATTAATATATTTAACATAATTTTAACATATTTTATTTTGAAATAAAAAAAGTGGCTGGAAATGCCACTTTGCAGATTATTCTTCAAATAAATTATCAAATTTCACAATCTTGATTTTTTCATTTTTCTTTTTATCTGTAATTGAATAGAAAATGTATTTATCATTAAGGTATTTTAGTTTTACCGTAGTGTTTGGATATTTTGTTTTAATATCATTTTCAACTTTTTTAATGTTTACCAGATTATTTGGGAATAACATTTGTTTATTGAATTCTGAATAATATTTTAATACAACACTCATTGTAAAAAATCCTAAAATACTAAATAGAAAATATCTAAGTGGTTCTAATATTTTCTTTTCTGAATATGGTTTTAGATTTTCGATAGATATTATTTCAAGATAGAAAATTAGCACAAAAATTAAAAAATTTAATGGTACAGCCAAAAAAAATGAAAATGACTGATTAATGTTATCTAAGAAAAAGTTTGTGATTTTTTCATACCAAACCCCCATAATTAAAAACGAGATTATTATAAACAATATACCTAAATATTTTTTTGGTTTTTTAACATCGAAATATGTTGTTGTTATTTCCTTATTTTCAGTATTTATTTCTTCACTAAATATTTCTTTTGGTGTATAAATTATCCATAAAAAAAATAACAATATTACAACTAATGTTAAAATACCATCTGGTATTAATTGACTTACAGAAAAAAATCTAATGTAAGATAATGACATTTTAGATAATTCAATCAATTGCCATATTGCACCAAAAATTGGTGGTATGGCAATTATTAAACTGAAATATTTTAGTAATGATTCTAAGAATTTTTCCATTTGAAATTTTATGAGTTAAACAAATATAATTATTTAGGATTGATTGAAAGCCAATTTTCTTCTGGAACAATATCAATTGTATCTGGTAGAATATTTTGATTAACATCTTTTACTTTTTCAGCCAATTCAAATAACTTTTCAACTTCTTCTTCAATATCCTTCAAATCATTCATAAGAACATTATTCTTGAATACTGGATTGTTTTCCATTTTTGAAACTGCAATGTATTGATAAGATTTTACTTTGTTATGTCCACGTCTATGTGATTTCTTTACATCAATTATCAGCTTCAAAGTATTTGGAATAATTACACCGTTAATCTTAATTTCAAGTGTTATAAGAGCGAATCTTTTATTAAGAGTATTGATGTATATTTTATTAATAAACTGTTTGAAGATGGTCTGTAATTCAGTCCTATTATTCTTTGCATTTATTAGCATTTCTTTTGTTGCAGTTTCTTTATCATAATTTGCAACAGTTAACTGTTTATCAAAGATTTGTTTTTTAAGAATAGATATCTTTTTATTCAAAGCTTCAATTTCATTTGATAGTTCCTTTTCTTTATTTTCAAATAGTTCTTTTTTGTAACTTGGATTTGATAGATACAAATCAAGAAGCCTTTCAAGTTCTCTTTCTTTTGATGCTAATACATTAGATTGCAATTTGAACTGTAATTCAATATCAGATAATTCAGCCTTTATTTGATTTAGGATATCATTTGGGTTATCCAGATATTTCAGAAGGTTTTCAGATTGAATTAACTGGTGATAAATAACACTTTCAATAAGGTTGATGTTGATACCAGCATTTCCACATTGTTGACCTTTTTTAAGAAATGAAACACATCTGTAAAATTCGTGTGATTTCTTTAAATTAAAAGTTCCTAAATACTTTTTACCACATTTACCACAATAACAAAAGTCTTTCAGTAGGTAAGTGTAAGATGTTAAATAATTACGATGTGTTTTTGTGGTTCGCAAAGTATTAGCTTGTTCCCAAATTTCTTCTGAAATGATTTGTGGTGTAGGTATTTTTTCACCTTTGAAGATTCTTGTTCCCTTGTATATTGGATTTTTAATCATTTGAAGTATTGTGTTACCATCCCAAAGAATATCAGCACCCGATTTTTCAATTCCAGTTTTTTCAAATGAAACCGTTTTATCCTTATGGGTTTTTGCAAGTCTTGTTGGAATCTTCATATCATTAAGTATTCCAGCAATTACCCTTGTTCCTTTACCTTCAAGATACATCTGAAAAATCTTTTCAACCACCATTGCTTCATCTTCATCAATAACTTGCATTTTATCCACATTAGCATATCCATAAGCTTGATTGTTACCAGCAACTTTACCACTTTTAACGGCTTCAAGTTTGCCAGATTTCATTCTGGTTTTCATTGTTTCGGCTTCTGAATGTGCAAATTCCATCAATACTTGAAGGATGATTGACATTATAGTATTTCTTGAACCATCTGGGTTAAGTGTTGATTGACCAATGGACTGAATATAAATTGGAATATTTTTATCAGTTAAATCATCAATAATTTTTCTTGTATGTGATGGGTCACGTCCAAGGCGTGAGATTTCAGAAATGTAGATGCATTTATAATTTGAAGCTTCTGAAATTAGTTTATTTAACTGGGGTCTTTCTTTATCATATCCAGATAACTTTTCAGCAAATATTTCTATTTGATTAATATTATATCCGTGATTATTAATAACTTTGGTTAAATCTGATATTTGACGGTCATAAATTTGATTATCAACCGTTGATACCCTTGCATAAATTGCCACTTTATTCATAGTATTGTATTTAAGTATGTATGGCAAATGTATTCCATATATTCCGAAATTGCAAAAGAAGCCGCTATAGTTGAAAATATTGATGTTTATGGAATTTCAAATGTTACCGAAGTAATCGAATTTTTTGAAGGAAAAGGAAATTTAGAACCCACAAGAATCGATACAACCGAAGAATTTTCAAAAACCTTAAACTTTCCAGAACACGATTTTGCCGATGTCAAAGGACAAGAAGGAATAAAACGTTGTATGGAGATTGCAGCGGCTGGTGGTCATAATATTATTTTAATTGGTCCGCCAGGTTCAGGAAAAACAATGTTGGCAAAGCGATTACCAAGTATTTTACCTCCAATGACGATGCGAGAAGCCTTGGAAACCACTAAAATTCATTCGGTAGCAGGTAAAACTAAGGATGTTGGATTGATGGCACAACGCCCTTTTCGTAGTCCGCATCATACAGCCTCAAGTGTAAGTTTAGTTGGAGGTGGAAGTTATCCACAACCAGGTGAAATTTCTTTGGCACATAACGGCGTTTTATTTTTAGATGAATTACCCGAATTTAAACGAGAAGTTTTAGAAGTAATGCGCCAACCTTTAGAAGATAGGGAAGTTACGATTTCAAGAGCGAAATTTACGATTACGTATCCATCTTCTTTTATGTTGGTCGCAAGTATGAATCCGAGTCCGGGAGGTTATTTTAATGATCCAAATGCTCCTGTGAGTTCATCTCCTCAAGAAATGCAACGTTATTTGAGTAAGATTTCGGGACCATTGTTAGATCGAATTGATATTCACATTGAAGTTGCGCCAGTTCCGTTTGAAAAACTAACTGAGACTCGAAAAGCAGAAAGTAGCGTAGCTATCAGAGAACGTGTTACGAAAGCACGACAAATTCAATCACAACGCTTTGAAAACTTTGAACACATTCACTATAATGCCCAAATGAGTAGTAAATTAATACGTGAGTTTTGTGTTTTAGATGAGGTTTCGTTGCAATTACTAAAAACTGCGATGGAACGTTTGAATTTATCCGCAAGAGCTTATGATAGAATTTTAAAAGTTTCCAGAACGATTGCCGATTTAGAGAATTCTGATTCTATTCAATCGCATCATATTGCAGAAGCGATTCAGTATAGAAGTTTGGATAGGGAAGGATGGTTAGGTTAGTTAAATAGTAATTATTGAATTCTTCTAATTGCTTCTAGAAGAATTCAATAATTTAAAAAATATCGTTTTTGGAATCTATTTGAATCCATTTTTTATTGCTATTCAGTTTAAAAGAACCAATATGTTCTTTATTCCAAAAATCGGGATGAATTAATGACAGAAAATTGGAACCATCTTTTGCTAAATACAAATGATACGTTTCACCAATTATAGGTTCAAACGAATATTTGGCATTGTATAAAATTTCATTCCATTCGTATTCTTGCATTAATTTTTCATACTCGGCTTTGAGTTCGTTAAACTTGCTTTCAAATTCTTTGTTTACGTTTCTAATACCAATATTTTTCCAATCTACAACGTTATCCAATTTAATTGCTGGCGCGCCAACACTCGTAGGATAAGCGAGAACATTAGCATTATATCCGTTTTCTTCTGAAAAAACTACATTATCAGGAATTTTGCTTTTCATCTTATCTTTTTGAAATTTTGTTGTTTGTAATGGCTCTTTGAAGTTTGCATTTGAATCTATCAATACTTTCAACTCGTTTTGCTAAATGTTTTGTTTTGCAATTTTCAACCCTATTTCTCCACAATTTATAACTGCTGAATTTGAGTTCTTTTTTCATTAAAGCCTTAACATCTGCTTCACTCAAACCAAATTGAAATTTTATTGCATCAAAAGGAGTTCTGTCTTCCCAAGCCATTTCTATTATTCTATCAATTTCAATATCGGTGAAGTCTTTTTTGGATGAAACATTCATTTTGTTTAAAAAAAAATTAAAAATATTAAACAAAATTACAAAAAAAAATAGTTTAAAAGGGAATAGATTAGAATTATTTATGTTTTTTCCAATATTTAGCTCCATAGCTACAAAAAATCTCTTGTTGGGATTTGATTTTCTTTGTAGCTACGATGCAAACATTATCATTATCGTCTAATGTGATTTTGGAATTATTTTTGAATGTGATTTAGAGAAAGCTTCGGCATCATTGGCATACTTGGCAAAGCAATCAACATTCATTGAATCTAATATTGAACCGTCTAGCATGTTAATGAAATAGCGGTCATTTCCTTCAGAAACTCTTTTTTGAGCTTCTTTATTGGATAAAATTTCTCCTTTAAAAAGTGAGATAATTTCATTTGGATAAATGTCAATTGCTGTAAACAAACCTTTTCCAGCATTTGGTATTTGAGAATCTTGAATATATAAATAATCAGATTCGGGTGCTTCAATTTTCAACACAATTAAAGTTCTTCGGCAAAAGTATCTCCTAAACGAATATCGCCCGATTTAAAGCCTTTCATAAACCATTTCATACGTTGTTCAGACGAACCGTGAGTAAATGAATCAGGAACAATATGTCCTTGCATTTTACTTTGAATAGCATCGTCACCTACAGCATGTGCAGCACTTAAAGCTTCTTCAATATCGCCTTCCTCTAAGTATTTTTGGTTGTAATGCGCCCATAATCCGCCATAAAAATCGGCTTGTAATTCTAAGCATACAGAAAGTTTATTAGCTTCGGCTTCACTTTTAGATTGTTGTAATTGTCTTACTTTTCCCGAAGTTCCAAGAATTGTTTGCACATGATGTCCTACTTCGTGAGCAATTACATAAGCTATAGCAAAATCGCCACCTTTAGCACCAAAACGGGTTCGTAATTCTTCAAAAAAAGCTAAATCCATATATACTTTATGATCGCCAGGACAATAAAATGGACCTGAAGCAGAACTTGCGCCTCCACAAGCAGTTTCTACAGAACCTGTGAACAAGACCATTTTAGGTTGTTCGTATGTTCCTAAATTATTTTCTTCAAATATTTTGGTCCAAATATCTTCTGTGTCAGCAAAAACAGTTGAAACGAATTCGCCCATTTCTTTTTCTTCTGGAGTAAGTTCTCTTTGTTCTACTTGTTCGGTTTGTTGTGCACCTTGACTTTGTTGAATGGTATCAACAAATGGAGCTGCTTCGGGAAAAAACATTTTTACGAGAAAAAATACGATTGCGATGGCTCCACCACCTGCAATAACTTTTCCTCCGCCCGACATTCCTCTTCTGTCTTCTACGTTGTCACTTTGACGTCTACCTCTCCATTTCATATAAAATATTTTTTAAATTATTAAAATCCGAAACGAACTCCTAAATATAAATCGGCTTGTTTTCCACTATCAGCTAAAGCTGTAAAAACACTGTTTGATCCTATGAAAAATCCAGCTAATCTAAAACCAATTCCACTTGTAAATCCTGAAATTTCATTTGCTGCCAGTGGGGCATAAGCTTCAAACCATTTTGCTGTAAATCTTGGTATTAAAGTATATGAATTTTGAGTAGTTATAATGTCGCTTTCACTATCATCGCTAACTTTTTGATTGATGCTTCCTGTTACAAACCATTTTTTAGTTAAACGAACATCAGCATAAGCATTAATGACGGTTGGTAATTTCACAGTATAATCTGCTGTGCTTGATGTTGATTGAAAATATGCCGCATTTGCAGGATCGTTCAAAATTGCTTCAATTTCAGATAAACTTTCTGCATTTTCAAATTGATTTAAATCTAAACTTTCAAAATCATCAACATTTAAGATGTAGTTTTTACTTAAATTATTATCCGATTTAAAAGTCATTGAACCTATATTTTTTATTGAAAGTCCGGCATTTAATCGGTAACTGTTTGCGTCATTTTCATCTTTCCAGCGATAGTTTACTGCAATATCAGTTGCAAATCCGTTAATTCCTTGAGAGAAAAATTCGTTATAGTTTCCTTGGTCGTTATAATCATCCGCTAAAACACCAGCATAAGCGATATTAATATTAGCAGAAGCATCAACAAGTGAAATATCTCCAAAATTATTTACAATAGTTCCATTTAGATTATCTGCAGAAAAGTTGGCATAAGCTCCTGGAAATAATAAACGTAAATTAGCTCCAACATTCAATTTATGTTTAGGTAAATCGATTAAGTTTCTGGCAATTGTAAAACTAAGTTCTCCCCAAGTGGTGGCATTTAATCTTTGATTGTCATTTGAAGAAATAGCGGTTTGAGAGAAAATATCACTTAAATTACCATTCTGAATAGCATCTCCTAATTTTGAATCTACATTAATAGCATTTGCTTTTATGTTTGCTACAGAGGTAATTCCAAAACCCCATTTTTGATATTTAAAAGCAAAAGAAGGACCAAGAATTTGAGCATCTAATCTTAAGTTTACTGCTTCATCTCCTTCAAAAATTTTATCTTCTAAGTTATCTCCACTAACTAAATCGCTAAAAGTTAGTTTGTTATTAGCCATTCCTAGCGAAAAATTAAAAAGATTCGCTTCATATTTAGTGTTCATATTAACTAATTCGGCTGGATTGTTATTTGCATTTAACAAACCACCTCTTTTAGATGTTGAAATTCCACTAAAATGTTCTTGAGAGAAGGAGTAACAAGCTGAAATTAATGTTAGAGAAAGAATTAATTTTTTCATAGATTTTAGATATTAGAGTGTATTCCAAATGCTATCTTTTGGTGTTGGTGCATTAAATATAATAATTTCTTTTGAAACAGGATGTGTTAGAACTAATTTTCTAGCATGTAGATGTATTCCTCCATCTGGATTACTTCTATCAAAACCATATTTTAAATCGCCCTTAATTGGGCAACCTATTGCTTGTAATTGGGCTCTAATTTGATGGTGTCTTCCTGTATGCAAATCAATTTCTAAAACAAAATAATTATCTAGTTTTTTTATAATTTGATAACTTAAGCTAGCTTTTTTACTTTCAGGAACTTCTTTTAAATGGGCTTTTGAAGTATTGCTTTTAGTATTTCGTTTTAAGAAATGAATTAAAGTATCTTTTTCTTTTGGAGGACAATTTTTTACCACTGCCCAATACGTTTTTTGTGTTTCTCTATTTTTAAACGTTTCGTTTAAACGTGTTAAAGCCTTAGAAGTTTTTGCAAAAACAACAATTCCAGTAGTTGGTCTGTCTAAACGATGAACGACTCCTAAAAAAACATCGCCAGGTTTATTGTATTTTTCTTTGATGTATTCTTTTACCACATCCGAAAGTGGTTTATCTCCGGTTTTATCTCCTTGAACAATATCGCCTACACGCTTATTAATGACAATGATATGGTTGTCTTCGTGAAGGATTTGAAGATTATCTTTTGTTGAAATTTCTTTAGTAGACACAATTAATATTGTTCGTTAGCATTTGGAAAATCTTGTGATTTCACATCCGTAACATATTGCCCAATGGCTTTTGTCATTTGATCGTACAAATCTAAATAACGACGTAAGAATCTTGGGCTGAATTCATTATTCATTCCTAACATGTCGTGAATTACCAAAACTTGTCCATCAACGCCACCACCTGCGCCAATTCCAATTACAGGAATAGAAATACTTTTAGCTACTTTCTCAGCCAAAGCTGCAGGAATTTTTTCTAAGACTAAGGCAAAACAACCTAGTTTTTCAAGCATTTTTGCATCTTCTAACAACTTTTCTGCTTCTGCGTCTTCTTTTGCTCTAACGGTGTATGTTCCAAATTTATAAATAGATTGAGGTGTCAAACCCAAATGTCCCATTACAGGAATTCCAGCATTTAATATTTTTTTTATCGAATCTTTTATTTCGCTTCCACCTTCTAATTTTACAGCATGTCCGCCACTTTCTTTCATTATTCTGATAGAAGAACGCAACGCTTCTTTAGAATCTGATTGGTAACTTCCGAAAGGTAAATCAACCACGACTAAAGCTCTTTCACAAGCTCTAACCACACTTGATGCGTGATAAATCATTTGGTCTAGTGTTATTGGAAGAGTTGTTTCATGTCCTGCCATAACATTACTTGCCGAATCACCTACTAAAATAACATCAACTCCAGCTGAATCTACAATTTTTGCCATTGTAAAATCATATGAAGTTAGCATGGAGATTTTTTCTCCATTTTCTTTCATATCTATTAAGGTTCTTGTTGTAATTCTTTTATAATCTTTCTTAGCTACTGACATGTTTTATCGTATTTGAAACACAAAGGTAGTAAATGTTATTTTCTTTTTTAAAAAGGTGAAAAATATTTATCAAATATTAAATTAATGTTAAATTAATGTTTTAATTTAGTGCCGTTTTAAAAATAAAAAAATGATCCCTATATTACTCTTCGTTGCAATTCTTGGCTATTTATCAGTTATTTTAGAGTCTCCTATTCGAATAAATAAAACAATTACCGCATTACTTACTGGAACAATTTGTTGGGTTGTTATTGCTTTATATAGTAACGATGATCAACATTTGGTTACAGAAAGATTGATGGAATATTTTGGAGAAATTTCTGGCTTGTTGATATTTTTGATGGGAGCAATGACTATAGTAGAATTAATCGACATACACAAAGGTTTTACGGTAATTACAAGCAGAATTAGAACAACATCGGTATTGAGGTTATTATGGATTGTTGCTTTTATAACCTTTGTTCTTTCTGCTTTACTAGATAATTTGGCAACCGCTATCATTATGGTGACACTTTTGAGAAAGTTAATGCCAAAAGGAGAAATTAGAATGGTATTAACAGGAATTGTTGTTATCGCAGCTAATGCTGGAGGAGCTTTTAGTCCGATTGGTGATGTTACTACAACTTTATTATGGATTGGCGGACAAGTAAGTTCTTTTGGAATTGTGAAAGCCCTGATTTTGCCTTCTATCATGGTGTTGTTAGTTCCTGTTATAATCGCAAGTTTTAGTATGAAAGGATTTGCTGTTCTTCGTGCTCAAGTTTCGATGGCTCAGGTGCGTCAGGAAGAAAAAATGAGAGGAAGTATGAGTGTTTTCATTGCTGGTGTGGTAGGTTTAGTAATGGTTCCTGTAATTAAAACTTTAACTGGATTACCTCCATTTATTGGTGTTTTAATTTCATTATCAATGGTTTCTTTAGTTTCGATAATGTATCACAGAAAGAAAACACAAGAAGAAAAAGACAAATTCTCAGTAGCTTATGCCTTAACCAAAGTAGATATTAGTTCAATTCTTTATTTCATGGGAATCTTATTAATGGTATTTGCTTTGCAAGAAGTAGGTGTTTTGAGAGAAATGGCAGATTTCTTAATTAAAACTTTACCAAATACAGATTCTATGATTGTTGCAATAGGAGTTTTATCTTCAATTGTAGATAACGGAAGTTTAGTTGCTGCAACGCAAGGAATGTTCTCATTAGCAGATTATCCAATGGATCACACTTTATGGGAATTTATCGCTTTATGCGCAGGAACAGGAGGAAGTATGTTAGTAATTGGTTCTGCTGCAGGAATAGCCGTAATGGAGAAAGAAAAAATCACATTTATGTGGTATTTAAAAAAGATAACACCTTTAGCTATTGCGGGTTATGTTGCTGGAATTGTAACATATTTAGTTCAAGTGCTACTAATGCATTAAAATGAATTAATATGAAACCTCTATTCTTGTTGATACTTTTTAGTTTATCAAGTTCTATTTTTGCTCAAGATTCCAATCCAAAAAAAGTGGTAGATGATTTTTTTACAGCTTTCCATGCAAAAGATACTGTTGCATTAAGAGAATTATGCCATCCTGAAATTGTAGTGCGAACAGTTGCTAATACAAAAGAAGGTTATAAATTAAAAGACGAAAAGTTTGATGAGTTTTTAAATTCAATTGCAACAATTCCTGCGAATTTAAAGGTTTTTGAAAAACTTATCGATTATAAAGTAGAAATTGATGGCAACTTAGCACACGTTTGGACTCCGTATGAATTTTACGTAAATGATAAGTTAAGCCATATTGGTGCCAACGCTTTTACTTTGTATAACGACAATGGAAAATGGCAAATTATTCATTTAATTGATACCAGAAGAAAGAAATCTTTATAAAATCTTTATACTTATTAGCACTTCTTTTATACGCTATTTATAAAACCCAACTTATCTTTGCCAAGTAATTCAATGGTAAAGTTTTAAAGCGTGTTTAGTAGAACATCAAATCTTAATAATCAATATATTTTCAGCATAATATTAGTGGTGCTGATTTCGCTTGCATGCTTTGCATTTAAAGAAATTATTGGTTATAAAGTAATAGCATTTATCCTTTTGGTTACCGTTTCTTTTGTAGCCATGTTTTACAGAATTGTTCCTACATTATTAGCTGCTGTTTTGAGTGCTTTAATTTGGAATTTCTTTTTCATCAAGCCTTATTATACGTTTCATATCGGAAATACTGAAGACAAATTTATGTTCTTTATGTATTTTGTAATTGCTTTAATTAATGCTGTTTTGACGTTCAAAATCAGACAAATTGAACGAATTGCGAATGAAAAAGAGTCAAAATTACAATCCATAAAACTCTACAACACCCTTTTAGATAGTTTATCTCACGAATTAAAAACGCCTATTGCAGCCATTATTGGTTCAACCGATGCGCTTCAAAGCAACGCAATTATGTCCGATAATCAGAAAGAAAAATTATTGGAAGAAATTTCAATTGCTTCGTTGCGACTGAATAATCAAGTTGAAAATTTATTGAATATGTCGCGATTAGAATCGGGTGTTATTGTTGCAAAAATGGATTGGGTTGATGTAAATGAAATTGTTTATGAAGTAATTAGAGCGCTGAAAATTAAATCATACACACAAAAAATAGTAGTTACTGCTCCCGAAAATCTACCGCTTTTTAAATTGGATTACGGTTTAACAGAACATGTTATTTACAATTTATTGAACAATGCCATAATTTATACGCCTGAAAAAAGCACTATAACAATCAATTTATCATATACCGAAGCTACTTTGCAAATTAAAATTTTAGATGAAGGAAAAGGTTTTCCAGAAGATGAAATTGCCTTTGTTTTTGATAAATTTTACCGACTTAAAAATTCGCGACCAGGTGGTTCTGGTTTAGGATTGTCTATTGTTAAAGGTTTCGTTGAAGCGCAAAACGGAACTGTAACTTTAGAAAATAGAGTAGAAGATGGAGCCAAATTCGTAATCAAAATTAAAACTGAAGTTTCAAAATTTAATCCGACAGAAAATGAATAAGCGCCAAATTTTAGTCATAGATGATGAATCGCAAATCAGAAAACTTTTAGAAATTACTTTAAGTACGAATGATTTTGAGGTAAAATTAGCCGAAAATGGCTTAGAAGGGATTCGTTTTGCAGCCACTTATCAACCGGATTTGATTATGCTTGACTTGGGTTTACCCGATGTTGACGGTCAAAAAGTATTGCAACAATTGCGAGAATGGTATTTGAATCCCATCATGATTTTATCGGTTAAAAGCGAAGAATCAGAAATTGTAAAAGCGTTGGATAATGGAGCGAATGATTATTTGATAAAGCCTTTTAGAACACAGGAATTATTAGCAAGAGTGCGTTCTCACATGAGAAATCACATTAAAGAAGCTTCAGAGCCAATAATTAGTTCTACTAATTTTTCAATTGATTTGGTAGCTCGAATTGTAAAAGTGAATAATGAAGAAGTTAAACTAACACAAACCGAGTTTAATTTGTTAGCCATTTTGGCAAAAAACGAAGGAAAAGTATTAACTCATCAATACTTATTAAAGGAAATTTGGGGAAAAAGTTATAGCGACCAAACCCAATATCTACGGGTGTTTGTAGCACAATTAAGAAAAAAAATTGAGAAAGATGCCAATCATCCCGAAATGATTCTCACCGAAAGCGGAATTGGTTATCGATTTATTCTGACATAAAAAATCATTACATATGGAAAATTCAGATAGCAACACAGCTAATGTGCCAAGCAACAGCGATAGTTTGTCTTTAAATAACGCAATTTGTCCACCACAATCTAACTCAAATTCAGATTATTGGCTTCGAGAATTTATCAAAATTAATCAATGCCCTCAACGAGATGACGCCTTAGAAAATCAGCTCAACGATTTGGGTTTAGTAGCTGAAAAACTCGGATTAGTGCATGCTTCGCACTTTATTAAAAACTATTATAAATTTAAAATTGAAAAATAATAATGCCTAAAACTTTATTTCAAACCGTAAGACGCGAATACTTAAAATTTCATTTGCGATTAAATCCACAACAGAGTTTGTTTTTTGGATTTTTCATGTACATGGTCTTGGGTTGGATTTTTCTATCCTTACCCTTTTCTCAGAAAATCCCAACAGATTTTATTGACACTCTTTTTACATCCACATCAGCGCTTTCCACCACAGGATTGGCAACGGTAAGCACGTTTGATAATTATACTTTTTTTGGACAATTCATAATTCTAACATTGATTCAAATTGGCGGAATTGGTTATATGACGTTAACGACTTATATTTTACTTTCTACCACAAAACAGATTACACATTGGCATAAAAAAATCTTACATAATGAGTTTACTATGCCAAAAGAATTCAAAATTCAGGATTTCTTAAAATCGGTTATTGTATTCACGTTTACCATCGAAATTATTGGAGCTATTTTGTTTTATTTCGCTTTTAGACCTATTCATTCCGATACTTTTTTTACAATTTGGACTAGTATTTTCCATAGTGTTTCTTCTTTTTGTACCGCTGGATTTAGTTTATACAATACTAGTTTTGAAGCTTATGCAACCAATACTTTTTTAAATGGAATTGTACTCTTTTTAACTATTTCAGGAGGATTAGGGTTTATTGTGGTAACAGATATTTGGTATTATTTTTCAAAAAAATCTAATTCCATTTCGTTTACTACAAAAATGATTACTTTATCGTTCTTTGGTGTTTTGTTTATTGCAACAGCAATTACTTTTTTTGGAGAAAGTACCATACAACATTATTCAGTTTTTGAACGATTAGAAATTGCAGCTTTTCAAACGGTTAATGCTATTTCAACTGCAGGATATAATTCAATTCCGTTAAGTAATTTGACTTTAGGAGTTTTGCTAACTATTATTTTTTTAATGTACGTTGGTGCAGCACCATCAAGTACTGGTGGTGGTATGAAAATAACAACTTTAACGGCTGTAATTGCTATTGTAAAGAGCAAAGTAAGAAATCAAGCAAAAGTGACTTATTTAGGTAAAAAAATTCCAGCAGACCGACTAGAAATGGCAGTTTCGACCTTTATTTTTTATACAGCAATTTTATTTTTTAGTGTATTTTTGTTGAGCTTTACTGAAAATCAATCGTTAGAAAAGTTACTATTTGAAGCTACTTCAGCTATTGGAACAGTTGGTTTAAGTATGGGAATTACCGGAAGTTTATCGGTTTGGGGAAAAATAATTTTAATTAGCATAATGTTTATTGGAAGGGTAGGAGTTATTACTTTTGGATTAGCCATTTTAGCTAAAAAACAACATAAAAAAATTGACAATGAAACAGATTTGGCTGTATAGTGTAGTGCTTTTATCCTTTTTAGGAAACGCTCAAGAAAAAGATTCCTTAAAAATTAAAGTTTCTGGTTTTTTAGAAACGTATTATGCATACGATTTTAGTAATCCAACTACAGATGCTAAACTGCCATTTATGTATAATTACAATAGACATAATGAGTTTAATGTGAACAATGGTTTGATTCGTACACAATTACAATACGGAAATGCCTATGCTTCAATTGCGGTTCATGCAGGAACGTATGTAGATGATAATTACGCTTCGGAAGATATAAAATTAGTAAGCGAAGCTTATGTGGGAATGTATTTGAATGACAACAAAAAATCATCCATTGAAGTTGGAATCATGCCAAGTTACATCGGCTTTGAATCGGCAACAACGGCTACCAATTTGACTTTAACACGTTCTATTTTAGCTGAAAATTCGCCTTATTTTATGACAGGAATCAAATACAATTATAAGCCAAATGACAAATGGAGTTTTTCGGGATTGGTAACTAATGGTTGGCAACGCATCAACAAACCACAAAAAGACGTTGCTCCAGCTTTAGGGACTCAAATTATTTACAAACCTTCAGAAAAAACCACTTTTAATTGGAGTACTTTTATCGGAAAAGAGTTTTATGGAACTGAATTGGCAATGCGTTATTTCAACAATTTATATTGGGATAATACATGGAATTCAAAATGGCGCACAATTTTAGGATTTGATTTTGGCATTCAAGACAGTTCGTCTTTAAATGACAAACATTTGTATTGGATGAGTCCCGTTTTGATTACTCAATATTCGATTAATTCAAAATGGCAAACTGCGGTTAGATTTGAATATTATCAAGATGAAGATAATGTGATAATTGCCACTTCAGATACTTTTAAAACCTCAGGAGCTTCCATAAATTTAGATTATTTACCAAATTCAAAAGTAAAATTAAGAACCGAAGCTCGTTATTTCGATTCAAAAGAAGCTATTTTCTTCGATAATAAATCCAATAACTTTTTTGTTACAACGAGTTTAAGTTTTGAGTTTTAATAAGTTTCTTATCTATTAGAAAAGCCATAAAAGTTCCCATTATATAGCAAAGTAAATCCGACCAAAGGAAACCTTCGCCCAAAATGTAATAACCTAAAGTGGTTTTTCTAATAGCTATTAACCAATCGATTTGAACCAATTGTAAGATTTCAATACTAAAACAAAAAAGTAAACTCAGTAGGAGCGAGGTTGATTTTTTTGAATCCATAATCAAAAATCGAAATCCGAAATAAATCAAAACAGCATACAAAATATCTCCAATAAATAACGGAATGCCTGATATTTTCCTTGAAAGTATTCCAAGAATTAAAACCAGTACAATAAGAAAAAAATAATTTAGTCGATTACTTTTCATTAACAATCCGCCAATCCAACAGCAACCGCCAATCCACCTTCTGAGGTTTCTTTGTATTTGGTATTCATGTCTTTAGCTGTTTCCCACATCGTATTGATTACTTTGTCTAATGGCACTTTTGCATTTAAAGCATCGGTTTCTAAGGCTAATTCGGCGGCATTAATGGCTTTAATTGCACCCATTGTATTTCTTTCAATACACGGAATTTGTACCAAACCACCAATCGGGTCGCAAGTTAATCCTAAGTGATGTTCCATTGCAATTTCAGCTGCCATGGTAACTTGAGCTGGAGTTCCTCCCATTAATTCACACAAAGCTGCTGCTGCCATAGCACTTGAAACGCCAATTTCCGCCTGACAACCTCCCATAGCTGCTGAAATGGTTGCGCCTTTTTTGAAGATAGAACCAATTTCGCCTGCTACCATTAAAAATTGTTTGATTTCTTTTTCGCCTGCTTCATGATTTTCGATTACCAAATAATACATCAAAACGGCTGGAATTACTCCCGCACTTCCATTTGTTGGAGCTGTAACCACACGGCCTAACGAAGCATTTACTTCATTTACTGCCAATGCAAAACAACTTACCCATTTTAAAATCTGACGGAATTTAACTTCGGTTTGTCTGATGATTTGCAACCATGAATACGGATCTTCATAAGGTAAAACACCAATTAAATTTTTGTGCATGTCGTACGCTCTTCGTCGCACATTAAGTCCGCCAGGAAGAATTCCTTCTGAATGACAACCAATGTACATGCATTCTAACATCGTATCCCAAATGCGAAGTAATTCGTTGTGAATTTCTTCTTCGCTACGCATGGTTTTCTCATTTTCGTATACAATTTCCGATATTTTTTTATTTTCGGCTACACAAAAAGCCAACAATTCATCTGCTTTTTCCACTGGAAATGGAAAAGTATGTAAAATTTCTTCTTTGTGATGGTCTTCTTTTTCTTTTACAACAAATCCGCCACCAATAGAATAGTAGGTTTCTGAATAAGTCTCGGTATCAGTTTTGGCTGTAAAAGTTAATCCGTTGGCATGAAAAGGTAAAAAGTTTCGGTTGAAAACAATATCAGTTTCAAAACAAAACGGAATTAAGATTTCATTTCCTAAGAAAATTTCTTTCTTGTTTTTGATGGCAGAAATAATCACATCGATACTTTCCACAGGAATATATTCTGGGTCAGCACCGCTTAAACCAAGCATTACAGCTAAATCTGTCGCATGCCCTTTTCCGGTTAATGATAAAGAACCGTATAGATCCACTTTGACACCAATTACGGTATCAATTAGATTACGTTCGCGCAATTCCTTTAAAAATTGTTCGGCAGCACGCCATGGTCCAAGGGTGTGAGAACTCGAAGGTCCAACACCAATCTTTAACATATCAAAAACAGAAATACATTCCATAAATAGTTCTTTAGTATAGCAAAGATAGTTTTTAAAATTGAAATTATGCAACACGTAAAACAGTTCAATCGTTATAAATCTTTTGAATTAATAACATAAAATTGGGATTTGGTTTCCTTCTTTTTTAGTTCTTTTGCAAAAAAAAGTAATGCCAATAAATAAGTATTTTTTAGCTGCTCTTGTTGCCTTTGTTATTTGGGGATTTTTCAGTTTGGCTTTGAAGCCTTTAACAGATTATCCTTCATTAGATATTTTATTCTTCCGAGTTTTTATTGCTACGGCTTTCTTATTGGGAATTAATTTATTTTTTAGAAAATCAGTGGTTATTGAAGCGAAGAAAACGTTTAAAGAACTTTCAAAGAAAAAACAAAAATCAGCTGTAATCATGACGCTTGTTGGCGGACTTTTGCTAGTATTGAATTGGTTTTTATTTATTTATGCTGTGAATCATGTGAGTTTACAATCGGCTTCGTTTGCTTATATAATTTGCCCAATTTTAACCACCGTTTTAGCTTTTATATTATTGAAAGAAAGAATCGATGTTTGGCAGTGGATTGCAGTAGGATTATGTGTAATTAGTTGTATAATATTGTCTTACGGAAATTTCAAAGATTTGATTTACAGTGTGATAATCGCTTTAAGTTTCGGATTATATTTAGTTTCCCAAAGAAAGAATAGTGATTTCGATAAATTCTTGATATTAACCATTCAAATGGTGATTTCATCAGCTATTTTATTACCGTTTTATCCGAGTTATGGTGGAGCAGTTCCAACCGAATTTCTGTTTTATTCACTACTTCTAATCATTGTAATCGTCTTCACGATTATTCCTTTATTTCTTAATCTTTATGCTTTAAAAGGATTGAATTCTTCAACTGTTGGGATTTTAATGTACACTAATCCCTTGATTCATTTCTTTTTAGCGATTTTCTATTTTAAAGAATCGGTTTCTGTTGCTCAAATCGTTTCTTATTCCTTGATTTTGATTTCTATCTTAGTTTTCAACATGGCTAATTTTAGAAATTTAAGTCAGAATAGAATAAAAAAAGCAGCATAAAACGACATTTTGTCAGTTTTAAAAACCTGACAAAAGCAGTTTTCTGTCAATTTTCTGTATTTTTCGTTATGGCACAATCATTGAATTAGAGTCATCGAGTTTAAAATTGAAATTTAAAATCTAACAAGTATAAAAATGAGCAAAATTATTGGAATCGACTTAGGAACAACCAACTCATGTGTGGCTGTAATGGAAGGTGGAGAACCTGTTGTAATTGCAAACGCAGAAGGTAAAAGAACAACACCATCTGTAATTGCATTTGTAGAAGGTGGAGAAATTAAAGTTGGAGATCCGGCAAAAAGACAAGCAGTAACTAACCCTACAAAAACGATTGCTTCGGTAAAACGTTTTATGGGTAACAAGTATACTGAAAGTGCAAAAGAAGCTTCAACAGTAGCTTACAAAGTGGTAAAAGGAGACAACGATACACCTCGTGTTGATATCGATGGTCGTTTATATACACCACAAGAATTGTCTGCAATGACACTTCAAAAAATGAAAAAAACAGCTGAAGATTATTTAGGTCATTCAGTTTCTGAAGCAGTTATTACTGTTCCAGCTTACTTTAACGATGCGCAACGTCAAGCTACGAAAGAAGCTGGTGAAATTGCTGGTTTAAAAGTAATGCGTATCATCAATGAGCCTACAGCAGCAGCTTTAGCTTATGGATTAGACAAACAAGGAAAAGACCAAAAAATCGCAGTTTACGATTTAGGTGGAGGTACTTTTGATATTTCTATCTTAGAATTAGGAGACGGAGTTTTTGAAGTATTATCTACAAACGGAGATACTCACTTAGGTGGAGATGATTTTGACCAAGTAATTATCGATTGGTTAGCAAACGATTTCAATGCTGCTGAAGGTGTTGATTTACGTAAAGATCCAATGGCATTACAACGTTTAAAAGAAGCAGCTGAAAAAGCTAAAATTGAATTATCAGCTTCTGCTCAAACAGAAATCAACTTACCATACGTAACAGCTACGGCATCTGGACCAAAACACTTAGTGCAAACTTTAACAAGAGCTAAATTCGAGCAATTAGCTGAATCTTTAGTAAAACGTTCTATGGAACCAGTTGCTAAAGCGTTAAAAGATGCTGGTTTATCAGTTTCTGATATTGACGAAGTTATCTTAGTAGGAGGTTCAACTCGTATCCCAGTTATCCAAGAACAAGTAGAGAAATTCTTCAATAAAAAACCATCAAAAGGAGTAAATCCTGATGAAGTAGTAGCAATTGGAGCTGCAATTCAAGGTGGAGTTTTAACTGGTGAAGTAAAAGACGTATTATTATTAGACGTTACACCACTTTCATTAGGTATTGAAACTATGGGAAGTGTAATGACAAAATTAATTGAGTCTAATACAACTATTCCAACAAGAAAATCTCAAGTTTTCTCAACAGCAGCAGATAACCAACCATCGGTAGAAATCCATGTTTTACAAGGAGAAAGACCAATGGCTAATGATAACAAAACAATTGGTCGTTTCCATTTAGATGGTATTCCACCAGCACCAAGAGGAGTTCCTCAAATTGAAGTAACTTTCGATATTGATGCGAATGGTATCATCAAAGTTTCTGCTACAGATAAAGGAACAGGAAAATCACATGATATTCGTATCGAAGCTTCTTCAGGATTAACTCCAGAAGAAATCGAAAGAATGAAAAAAGATGCTGAAATGAATGCTGAAGCAGACAAATTAGCTAAAGAAAGAGTAGAAAAAATTAATGAAGCTGATTCGATGATTTTCCAAACAGAAAGTCAATTAAAAGAAATTGGTGATAAATTAACTGCTGAGCACAAAACAGCTATTGAATACGCTCTAACTGAATTAAAAATGGCTCACGAAAACCAAGATTTAGAAGCTATTCAAAAAGGTTTAGACAACGTAAATGCAGCTTGGAAAACAGCTACAGAAGAAATGTACAAATCACAAGAGCAAGGAGCTTCTCAAGCTGAGCCACAAGCGGCTGCTTCAGGAGACCAAACGCAAGATGTAGATTTCGAAGAAGTGAAATAATTTACAAATTGTAAATAAATTTTAAAACCGAATCAGCAATGATTCGGTTTTTTTATTTCATAAAATTCAATCGTATCTATTTTTTTGTATATTGGTAACCTAATTAACAACCTACTATTATGAAAAAACTATTTTTACTTCTTATTTTATCAGTATCAACAATCGGATTCGCTCAAAAAGGAAAAACAAAAGCAAAACCAGCAGCTTCAAAAAATGTTGTTTTAACAAAAGTAGATAACATTTCTGCTGAAGTTATTTCTGAAAAATCAGGAAAACGCGTTGTCCTTTTTGTGAAAAATGTAGATAAAGTAGATACATTAGAAGTGAAAAAACTTGAAAAAACTGATTTTAAACCAACAGGTTTTGTTGTAAAAAGTTTTTCAGCGCAAGGAAAAAAGTTTTATCATGTAAATTGGAAAGAAGAAATTAAAATTGATACCAAATTAAAAAAGGAAAATGGAGTAGTTACCGAAGACCAGCTTTGGGATACTGAAACTAAAACACTTTTGTTAGGAAATACTCAAAAGTCAAGTCATATTAAGGAAACTATTTTTTTAGATGCCAATAAAACCGCTTCACATGATGTTGAAAAAAATAGAAATGAAGGTTTTGAATTTATGTTGAACGCTGATGGTAGTTTTAACTTAAAAACAAAAACTCAAAATAGTACTTATGTTTACAATGTAGCTACAAGTAAGTATGAAATTAAAGGGGCTCCAAAAACTTCTGGAACAAAAAAGAAAATGTAATTAATTTAAAATATAAAAAAAGGGATGACTTAATTGTCATCCCTTTTTGTTTAAACTTATTAGTTTATTTAGGTTTCATTGCATTTTCAATTCTTGCAACTAAATCGTTTAGGTGAAATTTAGTTAAACGATCTGCAGAACCAGCTGCAGCAGCTTTTAACTGATTTTTCAATTCATTTAATTGCCCACGAGCAATTGATGGAATATCGGTATCGGCTAAAACAATTCTTCTACCACTAAAGAAAGTAACATTTGTTTTTTCTGTTGACATGGTTTCAATCAATTTAGAAACAAATAGTTTTTGTAAATTTCTTCTATAAATATCAATAGGTGCGTTAGCTCTTATTTCAGAGAAAATTCCTTTTCTTAAATCGCTCATTAATTCATCAACAGAATAATTTGTTTTGTTTTGAGATGAAGTTTCTAATAAACGAACTAAACGATCTCCAGCTAATAAACTAGAAAGTGTTCCGTCTTGAATTGATTTGATAGCTTCAACTCCGTTTTCAGGTTTAATTTTAGATAATACGTTTTGGTCTAATAACCATTTTGGAGTTTTGAATAATTGCTCATTTAAGAAAGCAACGGCTTCATTTTGAATAGCTGAAGGAACCACTTCGTATTTATTTCCTTCCATGTCATACGTTTTTGGAGTTTCGTAAATACCACCAACATTTTTGGTAACGTGACCCATATAACGTCTGTACTGACCTGTCAAAGAGTTGTATAAACCATTTAATTCATCATAATCTTCACCGTTTTCTTTACTCCATTCAATTAAGTTAGGTAAGATTCTTTTTAAATTTTTAATTCCATAATCAGAAGCTTTCATAGCGTTATCACCTAAATCTTCCGTTTGATAACGTGGGTCATACGGATTTGTTTCGGTACCAAACCATAAACGACGATTTTTATATGCTTCTTTCGTCATTTCGTTCAATAATGCTTTTTCAGCATCTTCGTCTTTGGCATCTTTAAAGTATGAATAACCCCATTTAATTGCCCATTTATCATAATCACCAATTCTTGGGAATAAATCAGTTACACCGTCTTCTGGTTGTGCTACATAATTAAAACGAGCATAATCCATAATTGATGAAGTATGACCATTTTGTTTTTGGAATTCCTTATCACGAAGTTTTTCTACTGGAGTTGCAAAACTAGCTCCCATGTTGTGGCGAAGACCAAGAGTATGTCCTACTTCATGAGCAGCCACAAAGCGAATTAATTCACCCATTAATTTATCGTCAAACTTTTTGTTTCTTGCTTGTGGATCAACTGCTGATGTTTGAATTAAATACCAATCGCGTAATAAACTCATAATGTTATGGTACCATCCAATGTGACTTTCCATGATTTCTCCTGTTCTTGGATCATGAACATTTGGACCATAAGCATTTTGAATTTCAGCTGCAAAATATCTCAATACCGAAAAACGAGCATCTTCTAAACTCATTGTTGGATCATTTTCTGGCCAATATTCGCCTCGAATTGCATTTTTCCAACCAGCAAATTCAAAAGCTTCTTGCCAATCATCGATTCCTTGTTTGATGAATGGTTTCCATTTGTCTGGAGTTGCTGGGTCTAAATAGTAAACGATTGGTTTTTTTGGTTCAATTAGTTCACCTCTTTTTTGTTTTTCAGCATCTTCAGCATTTTTTGGTTCTAAACGCCATCTCACAGCAAAAATATCGGTATCTGCTTTTTGAGAATCTTCTTCAAAAACATCGTATCCGTTAGCAAAGTATCCAACTCTTTTGTCAAAAGCACGTTTACGCATTGGATTTTCAGGAAGTAAAATAAAAGAAGTGTTTAATTCCATTGTAACTACACCTGCATCTAATCCCGCAGGTAAATCTACCCCAATTTTAGGTGTTGGATTTCTTGATAATTGTGGTGCAACGGTAGTAAATGTTTTTGTAGTTCTAATTTCAGTATTAATTGGAAAACTCTTTACAAACTGAATAAACGATTTGTCTTTCTGAAAAGCTTGAATGCTTAACATTTGTTTGTTAATTGAATTCAGAGAGAAAGTTTGCATGTCAGATTCGAAAGCAGCAGTCATATCAATAACGCTAGCAATATTTTCTTTCCCCGATTTATCTTTCTTATAAGCTAGAATGTCATAAATTCCAATTATTGGATCTGCACTTGAATTTTTAACTGATTTTGTAATTGGTTTGTCTTCATCTGGTGTCATAATTACATACGTAATCGAACGAAGAAGTATAGTGTTATTTTGTCCTTTTTCAAAACGTACAACTTGACGATTTACTTCTTCACCACCAAATATTCCACCTCCAGCCGGAGTTTTAGAATATCTTGTAATTGTCATAATTTCTTTCCCAATTAAGGAATCTGAAATTTCAAAAAGGTATTTTTCTCCTACTTTGTGAACATCAATAAGTCCATCTTGAGTTACAGCAGTTGAATCAATTACCTTTTTATAAGGTTTTGGTTCTTTTTTAGCATCTGGTTTTTTAGCATCCGATGCAACGGTTTCCATTTTGGCTTTATTTGTTGTCTTCTTCTTGCTCTTTGTTGCACTGCAAGAAAATAGAAATAATACCAAAATACTACTTAGAAGTGTAAGTTTGTTTTTCATTATTAAGTTAGTTTGCTCAAATTTATTTTAAATCAGTGTTTTCTCTTATTAAATTAAGTTTTTATTAAGAATTTTAACAATTGTTATCACATTTTTAGTCTAAAACAGTAAAATAATAATTTTTATATGCGTGCATAATATTTTTATTTTTCATATATTTGAAAATAAATTCAAATAAAATGGAAAAACAATCGTTGACTTCGCTTTTACAAATTACACATCCTGTAATTATGGCTCCAATGTTTTTAGTGTCAAATACTAAAATGGTTATTGAAGGAATGAAAAGTGGCGTTGCAGGTTGTATTCCGGCTTTGAATTATAGAAGTTTAGAAGAATTAAAATCTGCAATTCACGAATTAAAAGCAGCAAAAGTTCCAGGAGGAAGTTTTGGATTTAATTTAATTGTTAATAAGTCTAACGTAAAATACAAAGAGCAATTACGAATTTTATGTGAAGAAAAAGTTGATTTCATACTAACTTCATTGGGTTCTCCTGAAGAAACTATAAATGAAGCACATAAAGTTGGAATCAAAGTTTTTTGTGATGTTACCGATTTATCTTTCGCCAAAAAAGTAGAAAGTTTAGGAGCTGATGCATTAGTTGCAGTAAACAACCAAGCTGGTGGTCATAGAGGAAATATTAGTCCAGAAGAATTAATAAAATCTTTAAATGAAAATACTTCTTTACCTGTAATTTCAGCTGGTGGAGTAGGAAGTAAGGCTGATTTAGATAAAATGCTAAGCTATGGAGCGGTTGGCGTTTCTGTTGGAAGTCCGTTTATTGCTTCTATTGAATCAGGAGTTTCTCAAGAATATAAACAAGCTTGTGTGGATTATGGTGCTAAAGACATCGTAATGACAGAGCGAATTTCGGGAACACCATGTACAGTAATCAATACGCCTTATGTTCAAAAAGTAGGAACTAAACAAACTTGGTTAGAAACTTTATTAAATAAGAATAAAAGCCTTAAAAAATGGGTCAAAATGATTCGTTTCTACATCGGAATGAAAGCTACTGAAAAAGCAGCTACGCAAGTAACTTATAAAACCGTTTGGGTTGCCGGACCAAGTATTGAAAATACGAAAGCAATTTTACCAGTTTCTGAAATTGTTTCGAAATTAGTTAAGTAGTTCATTTATACTTACATTTGCAAAAATAATTCAATTGAAAAGAGCCGCTCATTATATTGTTACCGCTTTAACCGTTTTCGTATTCGGTTATCTGTTGTTGCATAGTAATGATACTTTGGCTGTTTCTCAACCAATAAAAAAAGAATCTACAAAAGAAATTTCTTTACATTTTAATCAAGGAAAAATTGATTTTAATCAGGAAGGAATTCAAAAAGAATCGATTTCACTAAAAACGAATCAAAATTATTCAGGTTCGAGTGAAATTGTTAGAAAACAAATTCCTTCGTTTTTATTGCCAACTTCTTTAGTTCAATTGGAATTATTCAATAAAAATAGTTTTGAAGTTTTCTTTGTTAAAAAGAACTTTTTAAATCTGTTTTTAAACACATCTAGAATCATTTTTCCATTTCATTATTTCTGGTAAAATTTATTTTAAGTTTTGTTAATCCCTTGTAAATAGTATACTTGGGAAGTCTTATTATACACTTAATTTAAAATAAATTCAAAATGGACATTACCAACACTATTATAGGAATCGTATTTTTTTCATTAATCATTATTCCTATTTTCATCATCAATAATAACGTTAGAAAAAGAAAAAATCAATTATTAAACACGTTAAACGAATTATCGTCCGATAAAAACGCCAAGTTCACAGATACCGATTTTTGGGCAAACAATTCAGGAATTGGATTAAAAGGCGATATGATAGCTTTCTTTAGAAAAGGAGAAGAAGCTCAAATTAATGAAGTTGTTAATTTGAAAGAAGTTAAAAAATGTACCTTAGTTCAATTCGACAAACATGGAAACGTCCCAAAAAACAATCATGAAATCAACAAATTGGCATTGCATTTAACCTTAAGTAACCACAAAGAAATTCATTTAGTTTTCTTTCATGCCGATGCTAAAAATTTCATCATCGGAGAAGAGTTTAGAATTGCTAAAAAATGGTTAGATGTTATTACCAATAAAATTTAAAAGTAAAAAAGCCTCAGAAATGAGGCTTTTTTTGTGTTTTTTGTATAAAATTATTCAACTGTTATCTCAAATGTTTTATCCCAATTTTTACCTGTTACAAAATACGTTTTCGTAGCAGAATTATAAGCAATTCCATTAAACGCATCTAATTCTTGGTGTTGTGTTACTTTGCTTCTTAAATCATGACAATTGATTACGTTCTCTACAGCTCCTGTTTTTGGATTAATCACCGCAATAGCATCTTTCTGATAAATGTTTGCCCAAATTTTTCCATTAATCCATTCCATTTCATTTACGGCTTCAATCTTTGCACCATTGGTATAAACATTAATAAAATCTTCAACTTTAAAAGTTTCTGGATTTAAAATGTAGATTCTTTCTGATCCATCACTCATATATAATTTTTCGCCATCATTAGTAATTCCCCAACCTTCGGTTTCAAATGAAAATGTTTTTTCTAATTTGAAAGTTTTTGCATCATACACAAAACCCGTTTTTTCTTTCCAAGTCAATTGATAGATTTTGTCTTTTAAAACTGTAATTCCTTCACCAAAATATTTGTCTTCTAATTTAATTTGTTCGGTAACTTTTCCGGTTTTATAATCGGTTTTTCTTAAAGTCGATTCTTTATATTGTCCTGTTCCTTCTAATAAAACACCATTATAAAATTCAAATCCTTGCGTATATGCATTGATATCGTGAGGATAGGTGTTCACAATTTTATAATTCAAAATTTTTGGTTCAGCACTTGCATAAATTGAAAATCCAGAAGTAATATCAATATTTTGTCCTTCAAAATAAACTAAAGCTTTAATGGTTTGGTTTCCTAGTTTCTGATTGTTCAAGGCGAAAGGTAATTTCTCGTTTCCTTTTACCGAACCAATTTTAACTTCGTTAATGTAGTAAACAACAGAATCAATTGTTTTGTTTTCTTTGTTTTGTAAGACCAAATCAATGCTTTCTTCAAGCTTAAGAATCGGTTTTATGGTAGGATTTTCAATCGAAAATAAATTTTTTAATGTATTTTCATCATCTTTACATGAGGTAGAAATTACACCTAAAACAATGAAAGCGAATAGCTTAACTTTTAACATGGTTGAAATATTTAATAAGGTAAATATACAATGATTTTTTATACTCACAATTGCCTTGCAAAAATATAAAAAGGTTGTATATTTGCACCGGCAAGTCCTACACGACCAGCTCCTGCAGACTCCTCCAGGGTGGGAACACAGCAAAGGTATGTGGTTGTAGCGGTGCGATGTAGGTCGCTTGCCATTTTTTATTTCTTTTGAATTGTGGTCCCGATTGTTCGGGATTTTTATTTTTACACCAATTCTAATTCCTATGCACATCACTTGGCAAATTGTTCGCTTACAACTAAAAGAAACGTTTTCAATTAGTTATGGAAGTTACTCGTTCAGAGAAGCCTTAATTGTTTCGCTTTCCAAAAACGGTAAAACAGGTTTTGGCGAATGTACAGCGATTGATTACTACGGAATTAATTTAAACGATTTCACTCAAAAATTAGCCGAAATTCAAGCTCTAATCGAAAAACAATCCATAAATTATCCTTCCGAATTTTATGCTTTTTTAGAAAGTTTACAATTGCATTCTTTTTTGCGTTCGGCTTTAGATTGTGCGTATTGGGATTTATTTGGGAAGTTAGAAAACAAAAGTTTCTTAGAATTAAATTCGATTGAAATAAAACAATTACCAGAATCTTCCATCACGATAAGTGTAGCGCCAATTGAAGAACAACTGCAAAAAATAGCAAAATCCGATTGGAATAAATTCAAAGTCAAGTGGAATCACTTCGATGAAAAAGCGTTGGATTTATTATTGAACTGCGAAAAAGAAATCGCTTTAGATGCGAACGGAAGTTTCTCTATTTCCGAATGTCAGCAATTAGAAGAGAATCCTGCATCAGTTCAATTTACTTATATTGAACAACCCATGAAAATCGGAATTTCAAATTATTCCCATTTGAATGCTTCTAAATTTGCCAATTGGATGGCCGATGAAGATTGCCAAGAAAAAACTAAACTTTCCGATTTAAAATCACATTATAAAACCATCAATATCAAATTAGTCAAAACAGGCGGATTAACTCCAGCTTTACAACTAATTAGAGAAGCAAGAGCAAACGATTTCAAAATCATGATAGGTTGCATGACCGAATCTACCGTAGGAATTTCAGCCGGAGCCGTTTTAGTTCCGTTAGTGGATTATGTAGATTTAGATGGTGCGAATTTAATTGCTAACGACATCGCTTTTGGAAGCACCATCGAAAAAGGAAAAGTGCTGCTTTCGGAGAAAGTTGGGTTAGGAATTTCCTTGAAATAATATAAAGCCGTATTTTCGCACTATAATTCACACTAAAATGAGTAAAGTAGTATTAATTACAGGTGGTTCATCAGGAATTGGAAAATCAATTGGCGAGTTTTTACATCAAAAAGGTTTTGTCGTATATGGTACAAGTCGAAATCCTGAAAAAATCACGAATTCGATATTTCCATTAGTAGCTTTGGATGTTCGCAACAAGCAAAGTATTGTAAATTGCGTTGCCGAAGTTATCCAGAAATCAGGACGATTGGATATTGTAATTAATAATGCTGGAGTAGGAATTACAGGTCCAATCGAAGAAATTCCAACAGAAGAAATCCGAAACAATTTCGAAACGAATTTATTTGGACCAATTGAAGTGATGAAAGCGGTTTTACCTCAAATGCGAGAACAAAAATCGGGTTTAATTATTAATATTACCTCTATTGCTGGTTATATGGGATTACCTTATCGTGGGATTTACTCGGCTTCAAAAGGTGCTTTAGAATTAATTACCGAAGCTTTACGAATGGAAGTAAAATCCTTCGGAATCCAAATTACGAATGTAGCTCCAGGCGATTTTGCTACTAATATTGCAGCAGGACGTTATCATGCTCCGGTTGTTAAAGGTTCGGCTTACGAAGTTCCTTACGGAAACACTTTAAAAGAAATGGATTCACACGTTGACAGCGGTAGTAATCCAAACGAAATGGCAGAAGCAATTTTTGCAATCATTCAAACCGATAAACCAAAAGTACATTATAAAGTTGGGGCATTCATGCAAAAGTTTTCTATTGTTTTAAAACGTATTTTGCCTGATACAGTTTATGAAAAAATGTTGATGAATCATTATAAGTTGTAGATTGGTAAAAGGTTATGGGTGAAAGGTGTTGTAAAGCTTAACTCGTTTCAGCTTCTAAATTAATATTGTCCTTATAAAATATTTAATCATGCAAAATATCTCAATCGCGAAAGCCGAATTACAAGATATTGAAAAACTTCAAAAAATAGGAAGACAAACTTTTTTTGAAACATTCTCGGAAAGTAATTCAGAAGAAAATATGCAAAAATATTTGAATGAAGGCTTCTCAATAGAAAAATTAACCACCGAACTTACCGATACAAATGCAGAATTTTATTTTGCTGTTTTTGATGCGGAAGTAATTGGTTATTTGAAACTTAATTTTGGCGAATCTCAAACCGAATTAAAGGATAATAAAGCTTTAGAAATTGAACGAATTTATGTTTCTAAAGAATTTCATGGTAAAAGTGTAGGACAATTGTTGTACGATAAAGCTATTGAAGTTGCTAAGCAGAAAAACGCTGATTATGTTTGGTTAGGTGTTTGGGAAGAAAATCCGCGTGCAATTAGTTTTTATAAGAAAAATGGTTTTGTTGAATTTGACAAACATATTTTCAAATTGGGAGATGACGAACAAATTGACATCATGATGAAATTGAATTTGAAGAATTAAATTTCACCTTATTTTGAATTTGATTTTGAACTTGTCCTTGCCCTTGAATTTGGAATTTTTTATTCGTACTTTTGCATTTCAAAACAACACACAATACTTTAAAATTTAAAAAAGATGAAATTTTTTATTGACACAGCTAATTTAGAGCAAATTAAAGAAGCACAAGAATTAGGAATTTTAGATGGTGTTACTACAAACCCATCGTTAATGGCCAAAGAAGGCATTACAGGAAAAAACAATATCCTAAAACATTACGTAGACATTTGTAATATTGTTGACGGTGATGTAAGTGCAGAAGTAAATGCAATGGATTTGGAGGGTATGATTAGAGAAGGTGAGGAGTTAGCTGACTTGCACGAACAAATCGTAGTGAAATTACCAATGACTAAAGAAGGCGTTAAAGCTTGTAAATATTTCTCTGATAAAGGAATTAAAACCAATGTAACGTTAATTTTCTCTGCTGGACAAGCTTTATTAGCTGCAAAAGCGGGAGCAACTTATTGTTCTCCTTTTTTAGGAAGATTAGATGATGTTTCTACAGATGGTTTAAATTTAATTGATGAAATTCGTCAAATTTATGATAACTACGGATTTGAAACACAAATTTTAGCGGCTTCTGTACGTCACACCATGCACGTAATTAACTGTGCTAAAATTGGTGCTGATGTTATGACTGGACCTTTATCTTCAATCACTGGATTATTAAAACATCCATTAACAGATATCGGAATTGCTCAGTTTATTGCAGATTACGAAAAAGGGAATAAATAATTTCTGAAGAATATAAAAAGCAAAAAGCGTTCTAAATTAGAACGCTTTTTTAATTAGTAATGGTTATCCAAAAAACAATACTAATTTTATTTCAAATTCTGTTCAAAATTCACGTCAAACAAATTCGCAAATCCATTTTTAATAGTTCCATCTGCATTTAAGATGATAATTCTGTGAATTTTTGTGATGACCCATTGTTTTCTTATTGTTTCAAAATCAACAGCGTGTAATTCTTTTACGCCTTCAAAATTGTATTTTTTTAATGCGTTTTTCCAATTAGCGACATTATCATTTACATTGATAGCAATAAATTCATAATCTGGATATTTTGCCTGTAATTCCATTACTTTTCTATGAGAAGCTGCAAAATGCGATTCAGCATGACTCGTCCAAAAGAATAAAACGGTTGGTTTGTTAATAACAGTATTTATGTCTAACGGTTTATAAACAGTATCTACCAATTCAATTTTAGGTAAACGATTACCTACTTTTAAATTCTGAACGGAATTGTAAATCTCTGTAATTTCTTTTTTGTTTTCCTTGTCAGTAGTTAATTGTAAGTAGCGTTCAATAAATTTTTGGTTGTTGTACATGTTTTGATCTTCTAACAAGTACATCATTGCTACATTGTTTAATACCACATTTTTAACCTTCTGATTTTTGATTAAAGTATCAGTAATATTTAATTTCTCAATATTGTTTTCTAATGAATTCTCATTTAAATCAAGATGATCTTTTTGTAAGGCAACATTGTTTAACATTACGCTTACATATTTAATAAAAGGAGAATAATTGGTTAAAAGGGCATTTTCAAAATCAACATCTTTTCGATGTTCATAGTAGTTAGAAGGTAATTTTGTTCTGATATTTTCACCTGTTCTAAATTGATGAGCATACGGATAAATTTCTTTTTTGGTAATATGATGAAAATCTAGACAAGCTTTCGCAACTACATCAAAATTTTCATCCCAACCAATTTCTGCTTTGCGTTTTAAATAAAAAGATTTACGAATAGCGAAACTAGAATCGATATTCTTGATAAAACTTTTTACGTCTTTATCAAAATTGTCATACATTTTATCTTTGTCAGCTTCGTTTTTAAGATACAATTCCATTAAGAAATTATTCTTTTCATCACCACGACCACAAAAGACAACTGAATTATCAAAGTCAAACGTATTTACACGAACCATTAAACTATCGTTCTTGTCAAAATAAACATATTGATATTCAGGATTATGCTTAAAAGTATATAAACCAGGAGCTAACGAATCAAATTTGTGCATGAAACGATTATTTTTATCCAAATAAATCGTATCAATAACTTCATCATCTTTTAAAAACAATATATATTTCTCTTGAGGATTTAAGATTTCTCCTCCAAAATACGAAACATAATCATCTTCCTTAAAGACTCTTTTACAAGAAGTTAAAGTAGAGAAAAGGACGATAGATAGGGGTAAAAAGTATTTTATGTAATTTTTAATCATGTACTTGATTATTAATTCTGAACAAATGTATCAGTTATATTCAAATCTTGTTGTTAATGTACAGTTAAAATAAACCTATATTAATTCTAAATTATTGTGTTCAAAAATCTACTATTTTTAGTACTTTTGCAACAGTTTTATAAAAAAATACAAAAATGTTAACAGTTTCAAATTTATCGGTTCAATTTGGGAAACGAATTTTATTCGATGAAGTAAATACAACGTTCACACAAGGTAACTGCTACGGAATCATTGGAGCCAATGGTGCGGGGAAATCTACCTTCATGAAAATTATTGCAGGTGAAATGGAACCAACGTCTGGTAGAGTAATTCTTGAGCCAGGAAAACGTATGTCGGTTTTAAACCAAAATCACAATTTATTTGACGAGCACACTGTTTTAGAAACAGTTTTAATGGGAAATAAAGTATTGCATGCTATTAAAACAGAAATGGATGCTTTGTATGCCGATTATACAGATGAAAACGCCAACAGAATTGGAGAATTGCAATTGCAGTTTGACGAAATGAACGGTTGGAATGCAGAGAGCGATGCCGCAACTATGCTATCTAATTTAGAAATTGGTGCTGAACATCACTATACTTTAATGGCTGATTTGGATGGAAAACTAAAAGTTCGTGTGTTATTAGCGCAAGCTTTATTCGGAAATCCAGATGTGTTGATTATGGATGAGCCTACCAACGACTTGGATTTTGAAACCATTGGTTGGTTAGAGAATTTCTTAGCGAATTATGAAAATACGGTTTTAGTGGTTTCGCATGACCGTCACTTTTTAGATGCGGTTTGTACACACGTTTCTGATATCGATTTCGGAAAAATTACACATTATTCTGGAAATTATACGTTTTGGTACGAATCTTCGCAATTAGCGGCTCGTCAAAAAGCACAACAGAATAAGAAAGCTGAAGAGAAAAAAGCGGAATTAGAAGAATTTATTCGTCGTTTTAGTGCGAATGTGGCAAAATCGAAACAAGCTACTTCTCGTAAAAAAATGATTGAAAAATTAAATTTAGACGAGATTAAACCTTCAAGCAGAAGATATCCAGCAATTATTTTCGAAACCGAAAGAGAAGCTGGAGATCAAATTTTAAATGTACAAGATTTAGCCGCTTCAGTTGATGGAGAAACATTGTTTAAAAATGTAGATTTAAACATGGCTAAAGGCGATAAAATTGTAGTTTTCTCTAAAGACTCAAGAGCAACAACTGCTTTTTACGAAATCTTAAACAATAAAATGACTCCAGATGCAGGAACATTTGATTGGGGAATTACCACAACACAATCGTACTTACCAGTTGAAAATCACGAATTTTTTGATGGAGTAGATTTAAATTTAGTGGATTGGTTACGCCAATGGGCAAAAACAGAAGAAGAGCGCGATGAAGTTTATGTTCGTGGATTCTTAGGGAAAATGATTTTCTCAGGAGAAGAAGCGTTGAAAAAATGTAACGTCTTATCTGGAGGAGAAAAAGTACGTTGTATGTTATCAAGAATGATGATGATTAGAGCTAATGTTTTAATGTTAGACGAACCAACGAATCACTTAGACTTAGAATCGATTACAGCTTTTAACAATTCATTAAATAATTTCAAAGGTTCGGTATTGTTTACTACGCATGACCACGAATTTGCGCAAACCGTAGGAAACAGAATCTTAGAATTAACACCAAATGGCGCCATCGACAGATACATGACATTTGACGAATATTTAGAAGATGACAAAATCAAAGAGTTAAGAAAGAAAATGTATTCTTAATATCAATCCCGTTGCTGTTTTTAGTAACGGGATTTTTTTTAGATAGAAGCCACTGATTTAACTAATTATCACAGATTTTTTCTAATTGTAATCCTTTTAAATCCATAAAATCCGTGGCAAATAACATTTTAGTTAAGCATGAATTTTCTCTTTTTTTTAGATTACAATTGCTATTAGAAATATAAATTCTAAATTTGTACAAACAACACACTATGAGTCAAAAAGTTTTGCTCACTTCAAAAGAAGTACACATTATCTTGCATCGATTAGCTTGTCAACTAATTGAAAATCATTTAGATTTCTCAAATACAATCTTAATCGGTTTACAACCAAGAGGTAAATTTTTAGCCGAAAGAATCAAACAAATTTTAGAATCAGAATACAAAGTTTCTAACATTCAATTGGGATTTTTGGACATTACGTTCTTTCGTGATGATTTTAGAAGAGGCGAAAAATCATTAGAAGCCAATAAAACCCAAATTGATTTTTTAGTAGAAGATAAAAAAGTAGTCTTCATTGACGATGTTTTATATACAGGAAGAAGTATAAATGCCGCTTTAACAGCGATTCAATCCTTTGGAAGACCATCAGAAGTAGAACTTTTAACGTTAATTGACAGAAGATTCAGCCGTCATTTACCAATTCAACCCGATTATAGAGGAAGACAAGTAGATGCCATAAACAATGAAAAAGTATTAGTAAAATGGCTTGAAAACGATGGAGAAGATGCCGTTTACCTAATCACAAAATAAGTTTTTCATCCATCATCAATCAACTAACACCCAGCAACAACAAACACAACTACATATAAATGAAAGAATTATCAGTAAATCATTTAATCGGAATAAAACACATTACCAAACAAGATATCGATTTAATTTTCGAAACGGCTGACCATTTCAAAGAAGTTATCAATCGGCCAATTAAAAAAGTACCGTCTTTGCGAGATGTTACCATCGCTAACATTTTCTTTGAAAACAGTACGAGAACTAAATTATCCTTCGAATTAGCTCAAAAGCGACTTTCAGCAGATGTGATTAGTTTTTCAGCAGCACAATCTTCGGTTAAAAAAGGAGAAACTTTAATTGATACAGTTAACAACATATTATCGATGAAAGTAGATATGGTGGTAATGCGTCATAGCAGCCCAGGAGCAGCTCATTTCTTGTCGCAAAATATTGGAGCAAGTGTTGTAAATGCTGGAGATGGCGCTCACGAACATCCAACACAAGCTTTATTAGATAGTTTTACGATTCGTGAAAAATTAGGCGATGTTGGCGGAAAGAAAATCGTAATCGTAGGTGATATTTTACACTCAAGAGTAGCCTTATCCAATATCTTCGCTCTCCAAATGCAAGGCGCAGAAGTAAAAGTATGCGGACCAAAAACGTTAATTCCAAAATACATTGAATCACTTGGAGTTACGGTTGAACCGAATTTACGTAAAGCTTTAGAATGGGCAGATGTAGCGAATATGTTACGTGTTCAAAACGAACGTTTAGATGTAAGTTATTTCCCTACGACAAGAGAATACACGCAACAATACGGCGTAACCAAAGAATTATTAGATTCGCTGAATAAAGAAATCGTAATCATGCATCCTGGACCAATTAACAGAGGAGTGGAGATTACTTCAGATGTTGCTGATTCACAACAATCAGTGATTTTGGAACAAGTAGAAAATGGAGTTGCGGTACGAATGGCAGTGATTTATTTATTGGCAAGTAAGATTAAAAATTAGTATCTTAGCATAAAATCAGAAATTCAATTGAAATGGTTGAAATGAAGTATTTAAAATTTGAAATAAAAATTCATGATGATTTTTCTGAATATGAAGATATAAACTCAAATATTGAATGTTTAATAAATTGTAAAACTTTCAAAGAAGCAAAATTTATAGCAGAAAAATCGGTTAAAGATTATAATTGGAAACTTGGAAATTGTATTGATGAAAAAGTATTAATTTTTGACGAAATTGAAAATGATTTTCTTAAAGAACAATATATAAGAGCAATTGAATTAGGTGAGAGTTACATAATAAATTCTAAGCCAAATAAAAAATCCCAACCAAAATGAAAGTAGATCAAAAAGGGCATACCACTATCATCAAAGACACACAGAATAATGCGGAAGCTTTTGTGGGTAAAATTACCAATGAATATCATGTGTTTCAAGGTCAGAATTTAATTTTGGATGTGTCGAATAATAAAACCCTTTCTAATGCTGATTTAGCTCATTTTAAAGAGTTGGCAAAAACTCATAAAAAAGCTAAAAAATCAATGATTATTGTTTCTGATGAAGTTGATTTTAATAAAGTTCCCAATTATTTAAACGTGGTTCCTTCTGTTTTAGAAGCTCACGACATGATTGAAATGGACGAAATTGAACGCGATTTAGGATTTTAATGATGGATGCTGGGTGATGGAAGTTGGAAGAAAAACTTGAAACCTGAAACTTGAAACCTGAAACTTTTTAACCTTGAAACTACAAATACTCGGTTGTTACGCAGCCACTCCACGAACCATAACGAATCCCACCTCACAAGTTTTAGACATAAAAAATCATATGTTTTTAATCGATTGTGGTGAAGGAACGCAAGTGCAATTGCGCAAGCATAAAATCAAGTTTTCTCGCATTAATCATATTTTTATTTCGCATTTACATGGCGATCATTTTTATGGATTAATCGGTTTAATTTCAACATTTATGTTGTTAAATCGCGAAAATGATTTACACGTTTATGGTCCAAAAGGAATCAAGGAAATTATTTTATTGCAATTACGAGCTTCGGGTTCGTTTACAGGTTACAATTTATATTTCCATGAGTTAGAATCCAAAGAAAGTGAAGTGATTTTTGAAGACGAAACGGTAATTGTAAAAACGATTCCACTAAATCATCGAGTATATACCAACGGATTTTTGTTTCAAGAAAAGTTAGGAAAACGCCATTTGAATGTGGAAGCTGTTGCGAAATATAAAATTGAAAAAGTGTATTTCGATAAAATTAAATCCGGAGGGAATGTAACTTTGGATTCAGGTGAAGTAATTCCTAATAAATTGCTTTCGTTTCCACCAGACGCTCCGATGAGTTATGCTTTTTGTAGCGATACGTTGTATGATGAATCAATAGTTCCAATTATAAAAGACGTAGATGTTTTATATCATGAATCTACTTTTCTAGATTCAGAACAACAATATACTGAAAAAACAAAGCATTGTACAGCAAAAGAGGCGGCTAAAATCGCAAAATTAGCTAATGCTAAAAATTTAATTTTAGGACATTATTCTACACGTTACGGTTCTATCGAACCTTTTAAAACCGAAGCAGAAACTATTTTTGAAAATGTACTTTTAGCTGATGATGGCAGAGAATTTGAATTCTAATTTTTTAAAACACATAGACACAATAGAAGAGTTTTAATTGTTGAAAAACTTCGAACGTTTCACTTTATTAAGCAAACATAGAATAATTCGTGATAATTCGTGAAATTCGTGTTTTTAATTTTTTTGATTAAACCAATGATACAAACAGTAATTTTTGACATGGATGGCGTAATTGTAGATACCGAACCGGTACATCATTTTGCGTATTACCAACATTTTAATGAATTAAACATCGAAGTTTCAGATGAAATGTATCGTTCGTTTACAGGTAATTCCACTCGTAATATTTTCCAGAAATTAAAAACACAGTTCGATTTACAAGAAGATGTAGAAGATTTAATTTTAAGAAAACGCCATTTATTTAATGAAGCTTTCGATTTGAAAGAAGATTTGTATTTGATTGATGGAGTAGAAGATTTAATCAAAGATTTACATGCAAACGGAATTCAGCTTATTGTAGCTTCTTCAGCTTCAAAGGTTACGATTAATAGAGTGTTTATTCGTTTTAACTTGCATCAATATTTTACACATATTGTTTCAGGTGAAGATTTTCCGAAGTCGAAACCGCATCCGGCAATTTTTGAACATGCCGCGAGTTTATCAATTGCTTCAAAAGAAAATTGCATTGTAATTGAAGATAGTACAAACGGAATTCAAGCCGCAGTTTCAGCAGGAATTTTCTGCGTGGGTTACGATAGTTTTCATTCTAAAGACCAAGATTTGTCAAAAGCCAATATCATTATTCGAAATTTCAACGAATTAAATTTTGAGAAAGTTCGAGATTTGAATTAACTCATTTCTTGATCGTGCAGCGTATGTTTAGCTAAAATGCGCTTACTATCTTTTTTAACCGATTCATTTTTTCGCATCGACCAAAAGAAATCACTTGAGAACTTTCTGGCTTCTTCCAAATTCACAATGGGATTTGGATAATCTCTTCCCAATTCAAATCCATACAACATAGATTCAATTGGAGTTAATTTCCAAGGTTCGTGAATAAATTCTGCTGGAATATTCGCTAATTCAGGAACCCATTTTTTAATGAAATTTCCATCTTCATCATGTTCGAACGAATTTTTTACGGGATTATAAACTCGTAACGTATTAATTCCAGTCACACCAGCTTGCATTTGAATTTGCGGATAATGGATTCCAGGTTCAAAATCTAAGAATTGTTGTGCCAAATGCGGGCTGCAATTTTGCCAAGGTTGAAACAAATGATGCGTGTAAAACGAAACCACCAAAGCGCGCATTCTAAAATTCAAATAGCCAGTGGTATTTAAACAACGCATACAAGCGTCAACTAGCGGTACACCCGTTTTTCCGTTTATCCAAGCCTTATGGTATTTTTCATTAACTCTTTGATTCAAATTGCGATAGCCTTTGTTTACAGCGATAAATTCCATCGAACATTCCATTTCAAACTTTTGGATAAAATGCGCCTGCCAACGCAATCGAGAAGCAAAATTGGAAATCTGACGTTTGAATTTCCCTTGCTGATGCAATTCCCAAGCTTTGGTATACACTTGTCGAATAGATAAATTTCCCCAAGCAATATAAGGCGATAAACGACTACAGCCTTTTCTAGCCAGTTCAGGTTTTGAAATGTGACTGCTGTAATTTTGAACGCGTTCTTCAAAAAATGATTTCATGTAGCGTAAAGCCGTTGGAACGCCACCTTTCTGGAAATTGGGATTGTGAATCGTTTGAATTGATGGAATTTCGAAATGATTTTCTAATTCTTCAATTTCAATATATTTGATAAAACTTCTTGGTGTAGGTTGAAACGGAAGACAATTTTTGTCCATAAAATCATACCAATCTTCTTTCCAAGTTTTTCGGTTTTTAATGCCTCGAATAACACCGTTAGTGATGTATTCGTTCCAAATAATACCTTTGTTTTTCAATAATTTAGCAACAGCTAAATCCCTATCAAAAGTTAATTTAATTCCAGTTTCTTGATGTGAGTAAATAGTAGTGATAGCAATGAGTTGGGATAGTTTTTCAAAAACTGCAACTGCTTCGCCTTGAACAATTAAGATTTGCGTGTGATATTTTAAAAGTTCTTTCTGTAATGCTTCTAAGGATTGTTTTATAAAATCAAAATGACGTTGACTGTAATGATAATCTTTCATCAACGATGGTTCGAAAATATAAAGCAATAAAGTCTTCCCCGAAGTCGATAAGGCTTCATGTAAGGCTTCATGATCGTGCAAACGCAAATCTCTCTTGAACCAAACAATTTTCATTTTAATAGTTTTATAGTGTTCAGGGCAACGCTATTTTATCCAACCGCTTCTTTATAAACTTTAAGACATTTTTCTCGTGCTTCTTTGTGGTCTACGATTGGTTTGGGATAATATTGAGTTTCCAATTCAGGAATCCATTTTTTGATGTATTTTAAGTCTTTATCAAACTTCTTGATTTGTTCTGTTGGGTTGAAAATTCGGAAATAAGGTGCGGCATCGACTCCAGAACCTGCAGCCCATTGCCAATTTCCAACGTTACTCGCCATTTCGTAATCCAAAAGGTTTTGAGCAAAATAGGCTTCGCCCCAACGCCAATCTATTAATAAGTGCTTACATAGAAAACTAGCTACAATCATACGAACGCGGTTATGCATGTGACCCGTTTTATTCAATTCACGCATTCCAGCATCAACAAAAGGGTAACCTGTTTTTCCTTGACACCATTTTTTGAATTTTTCTTCATTATTTTCCCATTGAATAGCGTCATATTTTTCCTTGAAACTTTTGTTAGATGTATGCGGAAAATGCCATAAAATTTGCATGAAAAATTCGCGCCAAATCAATTCATTCCAAAAGGTTTCGTTCTTTTCAGCGATAGCTTTCCCTATCATTTTTCGGATAGAAACCGCTCCAAAACGTATATAAATTCCCAAATAAGAAGTTTTGTTTAAAGCAGGAAAATTTCGAGTTACTTCGTAATTCTGAATTAAACTTTCAGAAACATCAAAAGGCGTAACTTTAATTTCCGATTTTTCAAAACCAATTTCAGCCAACGATAAAAAAGGGTAGGAGTGCTGCGCAATTCTATCCAATTTTTCTTCCGATGGATAATGAAATAATTTAATTTTCTTGAAATTTTCTTTCCATTTTTTCGAATAAGGCGTATACACTACATACGGACTTCCATCATCTTTAACCACTTCGCTTTTTTCGAAAATTACTTGGTCTTTTGAGGTTAAAAACGAAATTCCTCTACTTACAAAAAGTTGATTCATTCCCTTATCACGTTTGCGAGCGTAAGGTTCATAATCGTGATTGGTGTAAACTGATGAAATTGTATTTTCTGCAATTAGTTTTTCGAAAATTTCAATTGGTTTGCCATGAAAAACTGCTAATGATTTTCCGTATTTCTTCAATTCCGATTGAATCTTTTCTAATTGTTCGTGAATAAAGGTTACTCGCGCATCATTTTTTGGTAATTGCGACAGAATGTTTTCATCAAAAATAAAAATAGGTAGCACTTCTTCATCACTATTTAAAGCATGAAAAAGTCCAATGTTGTCATCTACTCTTAAATCGCGTCTAAACCAAAAGATGTTCATATTTTTTTGTTTCAGGTTTCAAGTTTCAAGTTTGATTTTTGAGTTTGAACTTGAAGTTGTTTTTTAATTTTTTATCCGTTTACTAATAATGTTGACATTCCGCCATCAACGTGGAAAATTTGTCCCGAAATCCAACTGCTTTTATCGCTTAATAAAAAGGTTGCCATTTGCGCGCTGTCTTCTGGTTTTCCAAATCGTTTTAAGGGATGGCGCTCTGCTGATTTTTCTTGTTTTGTTTCATTATTCAAGAATTTATCAGCTAAAGGTGTATCCGTTAATGATGGTGCAATTACGTTTACTCTAATTTTTGGCGCATATTCTGCGGCTAATGCTTTTGCAAAACCTTCAATTGCTCCTTTTGCTGCGGCAACACTGGTATGAAATGGCATTCCCATAGAAGCAGCTACACTACTAAAAAGTACAATACTCGATTGTTCTCCGGCAGTTAAATTTGGTAAAACGGCTTTAATTACTTTAATCAAACTTATGAAATTAATTTGTAAATCAGTTTCAAAAGCTTCAGGTTTTAATCCTTTGAAAGGTCTTAAATTAATGCTTCCAGGACAATAAACTAAACCATCAATAACTGCAGGTAATTTTGATGTATCTAAAATATCAGTATATGCATCAAATGGAATGTGTGTCACATTTAAACCTGATAAATTTTCATTGGTTCTAGAAGCGACAAAAACATTGTTTTCGTTTTGGATTTCTTGTGCTATGGCTAATCCTATTCCGTAGGAACCGCCTATTAATAGTATGTTTTTCATGATATTATCCTTTAAATTCACCAAACATTTCGATTAATTTTTTTCTTCGATATTCGAAAATTTCATCTAATTTGGGTTTTACTAATATTGGATGAACCAATTGACCCAAAATTCCCATAGGTACCTTATAATCTACAATATCTTCCATTTCAACACCACCAGGAATTTCTTTGATGAAATGTTTGTGATGCCAAAGCGCATAAGGTCCAAAACGTTGTTCGTCTACAAAATACTGTTTATCCACCACATGAGTAATTTCTGTAACCCATTTCGTTGGAATTCCTAAAACTGGCGTAACTATATATTGAATGATTTGTCCTGGAAACATTGGTCTGTCTGCTCCTGAAAGAATTTTAAATCCCATGTAGTCTGGTGTAATTTTCTGAAGATTTTTTGGATCAGATAACAAGTTCCATGCTTCATCTAAGCTTATCGGAAGATTTTGTTTGGTATGTAATCTATATATTTTCATATTATTTTTTTTGTAAAGATATAAATTTGTTTAATCTTTTTTATTATTAATTAAACAAAAATTATTCATTTAAGTTTATATTAACATTTGATTCTAATACAATTTGTAAATTTGAAATTCAAAAACATAACCTATGAGAAAAATTATTGTAATGTTGGCTGTAGTATTAGCCAATTTCATGGTTGAGGCACAAGTAAAAACACCTCAATCGAGTCCGTTAGCAAAAGTTGAACAAGTTGTTGGATTGACTACAGTTCAAGTTGAGTATTCTAGACCAAGTGCAAAAGGAAGAACCGTTTATGGAGATTTAGTTCCTTTTGGAAAAATGTGGAGAACTGGTGCAAATGCAAATACCACGATTTCTTTTAGTGAAGATGTAAAAGTGGCAGGTAAAGACCTTAAGAAAGGTAAGTATGCTTTATTTACAACTCCAAAGGCAGATAGTTGGGATGTAATTTTTTATACAGACACTAATAATTGGGGATTACCTGAAAATTGGGATGATTCAAAAGTGGCTTTGAAAGTTACAGTTAAACCAGAAACTTTAAACAAATCAATTGAATCATTTTCAATCTTTTTAAACAATTTAACAAATGATACAGGTGTAATTGAATTATCTTGGGAGAGAACAATGGTATCTATTCCATTTTCTGTTCCTACACAAGATATGGCAATGAAAAGTATTGAAAAAACGTTAGCAGGTCCATCTGCGGCAGATTATTTTTCTTCTGCACAATATTTTTATCAATCTAATGGCGATTTAAATAAAGCTTTAACTTGGGTAAATTCTGCTATTAGTAATTCACCAAAGGATAGAGACGTACCTTTTTGGTATTTGAGATTAAAATCTTTAATCCAAGCTAAAATGGGAGACAAAAAAGGAGCTATTTCAACTGCAAAAGAATCATTAGCATTATCTGTGAAAGCAGGAAATGGGGATTATGAAAAAATGAATAAAGATAGCATTGCAGAATGGTCTAAATAATTGTTTTAAAATGTATAATAAAAAAGCCTTGAATTTCTTCAAGGCTTTTTTTGTTTTTCATAGCAAAGTTTCCCAGTTCAATTAGAATACTAATTTCACTTTTAATTCGAATTCGTCGTTGATTGTTTTGTCTCCTAAGTTGTCAAAGAAGCTTCCAGAACCATATTGAATTCCGTATTTTGTTCTATCTACTTTTAAATCAGTTGTAGCAGTATTTCCAGCAACAGTTAAGTCAAATTTAATAGGTTCTGTTTTTCCTTTGATAGTTAAATCTGCAGTTACCGCATAAACTCCTTTACCTTTTTCACCAATAGTTTTGAAAACTAAAGTAGCTGTTGGGAATTTTTCAACACCAAAGAAATCATCTGATTTTAAGTGTCCATCTAAATTTGTTTTTCCTTTTCCGTCTAAATCTGTAGTATTGATAGTTGTCATATCAACAGTAAAGTTTCCGTTTACTACTTTTTTACCTTTGAAAACTAAAGCGCCTTCTTTGAAAGTAATTGTTCCTTCGTGAGCACCTGTTACTTTTTTACCTACCCAATTGATAGTACTTTTATTTACATCAACTTTTTTTGATTGTGCATTTACTGCGAATGATACAAAAGCTACAAGAGCTAAAGCGATTGATTTGAAATTTTTCATGTTTAAAATTGTTTTAAATGTTAATGGTTATAATTAAATAGTAGTAAATAATTCTTGTTTTGGTTTTCTAACTTTTGCATAGTGTTGCGTTGCATCTTCTTCATGACGGTATCCTACAGCTGCTACTAATGAAGCGTTTAATCCTAATGCATTTAATCCTAAAATTTCATTGTATTTTTCTGGTTCAAAACCTTCCATTGGAGTAACGTCGATTTTTAATTCTGCAGCAGCATTTAAAAGATTTCCTAAAGCTAAATACGTTTGTTTTGAAGTCCAAACTGCTTTTTGTTCCACTGGTAAAGGAACAATTTTCGATTTCATAAAGTCTGAATATCCTTTTAAATCTTCAACTGATAAACCTCTTGTATCTGCAATGTTTTGAACATAAGCATCAATATCATTTTCTTTAACATCTACAATGTTAGCAAAAACTAATAGGTGAGAAGCGTCAACAATCTGCGATTGTCCCCAAGAAACAGGTTGTAATTGCGCTCTTACTTCAGGATTTTCGATGATGAATACTTTGTATAACTGTAAACCATAAGAAGAAGTACTTAATTGGATAGCTTCTTTTAAAGTTTCTAAATCTGATGCTGATACTTTTTTGTTAGCATCGAATTTTTTAGTAGCATAACGCCATTTCTGATTTTCTATAAAATTTGTCATAGTAATTTTAGGGTTTTAATTTCTAAATTTTTCAAGCAATTCGTTTAATAATTCTAATTCTGCAACACTCAAATTCTTAGAAAAAGATTGCTCATGAGCTTCTACTAAAGGATCCAATTGTAGTAAAAGTTCCAAACCTTTCTCCGTAATAGTAATCTCCATCTTACGGCGATTGATTGGGCAAACTTCTCTAAGCACTAATTCTTTTAATAACAATTTGTCAACTAAACGTGTGGTGTTACTGGTTTTCGCAATCATGCGTTCTTGTATCATACACATATTAGCAGGCTTTCCTTTCTGACCTCTTAAGATGCGTAACACGTTAAATTGTTCAGGGGAAAGGTCAAATGGCTTTAATATCTCATTAAACTTTTCCGAAATGACATTTTGAGTATACAAAACATTCAATAATGTTTTCTTCTCCATTGCCATAGGAGTATTAGGTTTTATGATTTCTTCTATTCTCATTTGATGTTGTAAAATTTGTATGTACAAATGTAGTAAATATTTTATTTGTATGTACAAATGTTTGATAAATTTTTGTTAAAGTTTTAAAATTGCATTTTTTGATAGTACTTTTGGAAAAAAAGTACAATGACAAACTTAGATCAAAATACGTGGTGGAGCCAGTTTTCGCAAGATGAAAACGGCGTTATATTAGATGTTCGTACCGAAGACGAATTTAACGCAGGTTATATTCCAGGAGCGATTAATATTGATATCTATAAAGGACAAGGTTTTATCTATAGAGTAGAGGAGTTAGACAAATCGAAAAACTATTATGTGTATTGTGCCGCTGGAGTACGTAGTGCCAACGCTTGTAAAGCCATGGAACAATTAGGTTTTGAAAACACTTTTAACTTAGTAGGTGGTTTTTCTAATTGGGAAGGATCAACAGAATAAAAAGAAATCCGCTGAAAAGCGGATTTTTTTGTGAATGAATATGATTCAGTACTATTAGATTTGGCAAAAGTTGCCTCTATTGAATGAAGTTTTTTTTGAATTCTTGAATTTCTTTATAATCTGTAATGTTCAGAATATCGATTAAATTTAAAAAGTGTAATTTACCTTGTTTAGAGTATTCAATTAATGTATCCTTAATATTTAAGATGTTGTGTTCAAAATCTTGTTGAAAGTTATATTTAAATTTTTCATTATTATGAAGAATTATTTCAATGAAATTAGTTGTTCCGTTTTTAACGCTACCATCTGGATCAACATATCCAGATATTTCTAATTGACCATTATAATCACCTGCGTTGATTTCTATTTTCTTTATTGAATCTATTAAAAATGTCTTATTACCTGCTATTATTTTGTCACTATATAATTCTAGGTAACCATCAAACTTTCCAATAATTGGTTTTTTTCTCAAAAAAGATGTCAGTTTCAGTAGAAATAAAATAAATATTGTAATAACAACACATCCCAATATTAATTCTTTAAAAAAAGTTAATTGACTTTCGTCTGTTAATGATGAAATAGTCCAATAAATCAATATAAGTAAAGACATTAGTGCAAGCAATATGTCTACTTTTGTAAAGTAATTTTTCTTTGTCTTTGTAAATATTTTGAATTTATTCATTTCGAGTATTGAATTTTGAGATTCTAAGCTAGTGATGCGATTAGATTGTTCAAAGTATCTCTCTTCAAATATACTAAAAAAATCTTACAATTTCACCCAACAAAAAATCCGCTTTTCAGCGGATTCTCTTATGTTAATCGTTTTAATTTATTTTTATCTAAAAGTTTGATTTTCTTTCCAATCAACTCAATATATTCTGATTTATTTAATTCAGAGAGCAATCGAATACAACTTTCAGTAGCAGTTCCAATCATTCCCGCTAATTCTTCTCTTGATAATTGGATGCGTAAAGTGCCGTCTTCGTTTTTACCAAAAGTATCTTCTAAGTAAATTAAAGTTTCGGCTAAACGTTGGCGAACGGTTTTCTGTGCCATGTTTACCATGTGATCGTCGGCTCCTTTTAAGTCTTCGCAAATCGTTTTCATCACATTCATCGAAAACTGGTTGTTTTGCGTAAAAAACTGCATCACTTCACTTCTCGGAATAAAACAAACTTCCATATCTTCTAAAGCAACAGCACTTAAATTCGCAGGTTCGTCACTAATCATCGAACGTTGCCCTAATAATTCGCCTGGTTTAACCAATTTTACAATTTGGTCTTTCCCGTTGTCGCTAAGTTTAGAAAGCTTACAAACGCCGTCTTTGATGCAATAAATTCCATTGGTAACTTCGCCTTCTTCAAAAATAGGTTCGCCTTTTTTTATGGTGTAGGAAGTTTTGCATTCGGCCATTCTTAAAAGTTCGTCTTTATTCAACGCTTTTAACGAACTAAATTGCCTCACGATACACTGTTCACATTTATTCATAGAGTGAAAATTTTTATTGCGTTTACAAAATTACAAAATTGTATGACAAATATCATATTTTGTTCTACATTTATGTGTGACCTTTGTTACAGGTAAAATGAGCAAATTTATGGACGCAGAAAATTGTTTCCATTGTGGTAATGAAATTATAAAAAAAGACGAGATTGTATATGACGAAAAGAAGTTTTGTTGCAATGGTTGTAAAACTGTGTACGAAATCTTTAGTCAAAACGACCTAACGTGTTATTATGATTTTCAGGCAGCACCCGGCGCCACTCCACAAGACATTCAGGGCAAATATGACTTTTTAGACAATGAAGAAATTGTTACTAAATTATTGGAATTCCAAGAGCGTACAACACATATTGTTTCACTCTACATTCCTCATATACACTGTAGTTCGTGTATTTGGATTCTGGAAAATCTACAAAAACTTCAACCAGGAATAAACGCATCGCAAGTTAATTTTGGAGAAAAGAAAGTCCGAGTTACGTTCAATCCTGAACAAACTTCTTTAAAAGATATCGTCTATTTATTGAGTTCGATAGGTTACGAACCTTATATTTCGTTAGAAAATTTTGATGAAGGCAAGAAAAAAATCGACCGAACTTTAATCTACAAGATAGGAGTGGCGTTTTTCTGTTTTGGAAATATCATGTTGCTTTCGTTTCCCGAATATTTTGAAGTAGAAGAATATTGGATTGATCAATACCGCGGATTTTTCCGTTGGTTGATTTTCGGATTATCGCTTCCTACATTTATTTATTCCGCTTCTGGTTATTATGTTTCCGCTTGGAAAAGTATGAAATCAGGTTTGTTGAATATTGATATTCCAATCGCTTTAGGAATCGTAGTAATGTTTGTAAGAAGTACGGTGGATATCGTTTTCGATTACGGACAAGGTTTCTTTGATAGTATGGCAGGATTGATTTTCTTTATGTTATTAGGAAAGTTATTTCAGAAGAAAACATACGATTTCCTTTCATTTGAACGCGATTATAAATCGTATTTTCCAATTGCAATTACGAAAGTATTGCCAAATGGAGATGAAGAATCGGTTCAAGTATATGATATTCAAAAAGGAGACAGATTGTTAATTCGAAATCAAGAATTAATTCCTGTAGATGGAATTTTAATTTCCGAAAAAGCTTCAATTGATTACAGTTTCGTAACAGGTGAAGCGGTTCCGATTGAGAAAAAATCAGGTGATAAAGTCTTCGCTGGCGGAAAACAAATGGGAAAAGTCATCGAAATGGAAGTGCTATTTTCGGTTTCCCAAAGTTATTTAACTCAATTATGGAGTAATGATGTCTTCCAAAAAAGAGTAGAGCAACAACACAAAAACATTACCGATAGAATTAGTCGCTATTTTACGCCAGCTTTATTGGCTTTAGCGGTCGTTTCCTTTACTTATTGGATTTTCATAGATGTTCAAACCGCTTTTAATGTTTTCACTGCGATTTTGATTGTGGCGTGCCCGTGTGCTTTGGCATTAACGGCTCCGTTTACATTAGGAAACGTGTTGCGAATTCTAGGCAAGCGAAAATTATATTTGAAGAATGCTTTAGTTGTAGAACAATTGGCTAAAGTAGATACGATTGTTTTCGATAAAACAGGAACGATTACAACTAATAAAAAAACAGCTATTACTTACGAAGGAACGGAATTAAATGCTTCCGAATTAAGATTGTTGAAAAACGTTTTACGTGGTTCGAATCATCCATTAAGTAGAAGATTGTACGATTTTATTCCAAATCAAGAAAAAATAGAAACTACAAGTTTTGAAGAAATCATTGGAAAAGGAATTTTCGCTGAAATCGAAGGAAATACCATAAAATTAGGTTCTTCACAATTCCTAAAAACTATGACCGAAAACACGCATAAGAAAACCAAAGTGCATGTGGAAATCAATGGTGTTTACAAAGGAAGTTACGTGTTCAATAATCAATACAGAAAAGGATTAGAAGAATTGTTTTCCGATTTAGCTAAACATTACAATTTGGTTGTTTTATCTGGTGATAATGATGGTGAAAGAAGAATTTTAGAGAAAATGTTGCCTTCGAAAACGACTTTAGTTTTCAATCAAAAACCCGAGCAAAAACTACAATACATTGAACAATTGCAAAAAGAAGGTAAAAACGTCATGATGGTAGGTGATGGGTTAAACGATGCTGGCGCATTAGCACAAAGTAATTTAGGATTATCCATTTCAGAAAACGTAAATGTATTCTCACCGGCTTGTGACGGAATTTTAGATGCAACACAATTCGATAAAATCGCCTTTTTTATGCGCTATTCTAAAAATGCCATGAAAACGATTTATATGAGTTTTGGACTTTCTTTATTATACAATGTTGTAGGACTAAGTTATGCCGTAACTGGGGCTTTAGATCCTATTGTAGCAGCTATCATTATGCCGCTCAGTACAATAACTATTGTAAGTTTTGTAACAATTCTTACAAATTTGTATGCTGGAAAGAAATAAATTGATTAAATTTAAGAAAATTTTAATACATGATAAAAGTCATGTTTTATAAAAACGAGTGGAAGTAACTTTGTTAACACAATTTAAGGTATGAGTGTCATTTATTTATTAATCACAATTAGTATAGTAGTAGCGATTGTCTTTTTAGGTGCTTTTATACAAGCAGTTAAAAGTGGACAGTACGATGATGACTATACACCATCGGTCAGAATGTTATTTGATGATGAAATAGTGAAAAAAGAAAATCCTAACAAATTAATACAAACAGAAAAACAAAAATCAATCTAATTATGGAGAAGCAACAATTTTATTACGACAACAAAATTGTAAGGAATTTCCTCTACGCTAGTATAGTCTTTGGTGTAGTAGGGATGTTAGTGGGGCTTATTTTAGCTTTCCTATTTTTGTTTCCAAACTTAACCAGCGGCATATCGTTTTTAAGTTTTGGACGCTTAAGACCTTTACACACCAATGCAGTTATTTTTGCCTTCGTTGGAAACGCAATGTTTGCAGGTATTTATTACTCAATGCAGCGTTTATTAAAAGCAAGAATGTTTAGCGACCTTTTGAGTAAAATTCATTTTTGGGGTTGGCAGTTAATTATAGTTGCTGCAGCCATTACTTTACCATTAGGTTATTCTACTTCTAAAGAATATGCCGAATTAGAATGGCCAATCGACATTGCAATTGCTCTTATTTGGGTAGTTTTTGGTATCAATATGATTGGAACCATTATTAAAAGAAGAGAACGTCATATTTATGTAGCTATTTGGTTTTACATTGCAACATTTGTAACAGTTGCGGTACTTCACATCTTTAACAGTTTAGAACTACCTGTTTCGTTATCAGGAATGAAATCATATTCAATTTATGCAGGTGTTCAAGATGCTTTAGTACAATGGTGGTACGGACACAATGCGGTAGCATTCTTCTTAACTACACCATTTTTAGGAATGATGTATTACTTCGTACCTAAAGTAGCAAATCGTCCTGTATATTCTTATAGATTATCAATTATCCACTTTTGGTCGTTAATCTTCATTTACATTTGGGCTGGACCTCACCACTTATTATATACTGCTTTACCTGACTGGGCTCAGAATTTAGGAGTTGTTTTCTCTGTGATGTTGATTGCTCCATCTTGGGGAGGTATGATTAATGGATTATTAACCTTAAGAGGTGTTTGGGATAAAGTGCGTACAGATGCAGTATTGAAATTCTTCGTAGTAGCAATCACAGGTTACGGTATGGCTACTTTTGAAGGTCCAATGTTATCATTGAAAAACGTTAACGCTATTGCACACTTTACAGACTGGATTATTGCTCACGTACACGTTGGAGCTTTAGCTTGGAATGGTTTCTTATCATTCGGTATGATTTATTGGTTAATCCCAAGAATGACTAAAACGAAATTATTCTCTGAAAAATTAGCGAATTTCCATTTCTGGATTGGTACATTAGGTATTATTTTATATGCACTTCCAATGTATGTTGCTGGATTTACTCAAGCTTCTATGTGGAAACAATTTAAACCAGACGGTGGTGCATTACAATATGGTAACTTCCTTGAAACAGTAACCGAATTAATGCCAATGTATTGGATGCGTGCTGTGGGTGGAACGTTATATTTAGTAGGGGTAATTGTTTTAGTTTACAATGTTATTAGAACAGTAAGACAAGGTTCTCCAGTTGAGAATGAGTTAGCAGAAGCTCCAGCTTTAGCCGTGATTTCTCCTAGCCGTTTAAAAGGTGAAAAATTACACTCTTGGTTAGAAAGAAAACCAGTTCAATTCATGATTTTAACTACAGTTGCGATTTTAATTGGTGGTTTAATTCAAATTTTACCAACGATTTTAGTAAAATCTAATATTCCAACTATATCGTCAGTTAAACCATATACACCACTTGAATTAGAAGGTAGAGATTTATACATCCGTGAAGGTTGTGTGGGATGTCACTCTCAAATGGTTCGTCCGTTCCGTTCAGAAGTTGAGCGTTATGGTGACTATTCGAAAGCTGGTGAATTTGTTTACGACCATCCATTCTTATGGGGTTCTAAACGTACAGGTCCAGATTTAGCTCGCGAAGGTGTTAAAGGAAAACCATTTAATGGAGGTAGAGATGATGTATGGCATTTTAACCACATGTATGATCCTCAAGGTTTAAATGAGAAATCAATTATGCCAAGATACCAATGGTTAATTAAAAATGAGTTAGATAAATCAACAACTCAAGACAAAATGAGAACCATGGTAACTTTAGGAGTTCCTTATTCTGATGCAGATATTAATAATGCTCTTAAACATATGGACGAACAAGCTACTAAAATTGAAACCAATTTATTAGCAAATCCAGAAATTAAGAAATCATTTGGAGGTCAAACAGCTTCTCCATTGAAAGATAGAGAGATTGTAGCGTTGATTGCATATTTACAAAGATTAGGTACAGATACTCAAGTTAAAAAATAAAAAGTTATGCTAAAGTTCATTAAACATAATTTGGAAACTATTACAGGAGTAGATATTTATCCAATCATTTCGTTGACTATTTTCTTTACAGCGTTTGTATTGTTCACAATTTGGGCATTTACTTACAGCAAAGAAAAAATCAAAGAAATTAGTGAAATGCCTTTAAACGACGAGTAGTTATAATTATAATTAGCGAGAAACTGAAACAACCATGATGTTTGTAAATATTGGGTAGTTTCATGGTTGTTCAGATTCTCATAACATCAAAATTTTCAACAAATGAAAAAATTAATTCCATCATACGTAAGAGTTCCATTACTGTTTGCAGTAGTATTTGCAGCTTTGGAATATTTTATCGATTCAGGAGACAGGCCAGCATTTATAAAGTTTCCTATGGTAGCTTTATTTTTAGGAGTATTCCTTTTCTTATTAATCGCAATCGAAATTGTAATCGATGCCGTTGATAAAGTAACATACCATTTATTAACAGACGAACAAAAGAAACAATTAGCAGATGCTCAGTCGGTTTCTTTTACAGAGAGTTCATGGTATCAAAACATAGTTAGTAAATTAACTCGCTCTAAAGAAATAGAGAGAGAAGAAGATATCATGTTAGAGCACGATTACGATGGTATCAAAGAGTTAGACAATGTATTACCACCATGGTGGGTATATTTGTTCTATGGAACCATTATTTTTGCTTTAGTTTATATGGTTCGTTTCCATGTAATGAATGAGTACGATCAAGAACAAGAGTTTAAAAACGAAGTAGCATTAGCAGAATTAGAAAAATCTAAAATGCCAAAAGATCCAGCTGATGAAGTAAGTTACGAAACCGTTGTTGCAGTTACAGATGCTGCAAGTTTAGCAAAAGGAAAAGAAATTTTCAATAACGCTTGTGCTGCATGTCATAAAGCTGATGGTGGAGGTTTAGTTGGACCTAATTTAACGGATAAAAACTGGATTAACGGTGGAGGAATTAAAAATGTCTTCAAGTTAATTTCTGAAGGAAGTAAAAATAACCCTTCAATGGTAGCTTGGAAAGCAAATTTATCTTCTAAAGATATTCAAAGTGTAGCAAGTTATATTTTAACATTAGAAGGTTCTAATCCTCCAGGAGCAAAAGCCGCTGAAGGAGAAATATGGACAGAAACTGCAGCTCCAGCAGCTGAAGCAGTAGTAGACTCTACTAAGGTAGAAGCTCCTGCAGAAAAATAAAATTATGAAAAAGGTTTTGGGAAATTCTCAAAACCTTTTTTAAACTAAAAATTGCATAATTATGTCAAATTTACCAGACGAAAGTTTTAGAGATACCATTGCAACTATTAATGCAGAAGGAAAAAGAAATTTTATCTATCCTAAAAAGCCTTCTGGACCTTTTTATGATAAAAGAAAATTATTGAGTTATTTTCTTTTGGTATTCTTAATTGCTTCACCATTTATTAAAATTGGAGGAAATCAATTCTTGATGTTTAATGTAATGGAAAGACGTTTTAGTATTTTCGGATTTGCATTTTGGCCTCAAGACTTTCATTTATTTGTTATTTCAATGATTGTTGGAGTAGTAGGGTTGACTTTATTTACAGTAGCATTCGGACGTATATTTTGTGGTTGGTTTTGTCCGCAAACTATTTTTATGGAAATGGTTTTCAGACGTATCGAATATTGGATTGATGGTGACAGAGGAGCTCAAATGCGATTAGCAAAACAAAAATGGGATGCTGAAAAAATAAGAAAAAGAGTTACAAAAGGGACTATCTTTTTTATTTTTTCATTCTTCATTGCCAATGTTTTTCTAGCGTATTTAATTAGCAGCGATGAACTTATCAAAATGATTACCGAAGGACCAACAAGTAATTTAAGTACGTTAATTGCCTTATTAATTTTTACAGGAGTATTCTATTTTGTATTCGCGTGGTTTAGAGAACAAGTTTGTATTATTGCTTGTCCTTACGGAAGAATGCAAGGTGTTTTATTGGATAACAAATCCATTAATGTAACTTATGACCATGTAAGAGGAGAAGGAACAAACGGAAGAAAAAAATGGAGAAATGGTGAAGATAGAGCCGCATTAGGTCACGGAGATTGTATCGATTGTAACCAATGTGTGGTAGTTTGTCCAACCGGAATTGACATTCGTAATGGTACTCAGTTAGAATGTATCAATTGTACTGCTTGTATTGATGAATGTGATGTGATTATGGAAAAAGTAGGATTACCAAAAGGATTAATCCGTTATGCAAGTGAAGATGAAATTGTCAATAAAGAGAAGTTCAAATTAACACTTCGAATGAAAGGTTACATCGCTGTTTTAACATTGTTAGTCGGCGTTTTAATAGGAATGTTGTTTTTACGAAATGATGTAGAAGCTAATTTCTTACCAATGTCGGGGCAATTGTTCCAACACAATAGAGAAAACATTCGAAATTTCTACACGTATAAAATCGTTAATAAAACAGAACAAGAATTTGATAATGTGACGGTTAAAATAGTCAATTACAAAGGAGAAATAAAATTAGTAGGAAGTCCAGTAATTAAAGTACCAAAACAAGGTTTAGTAAGTGGAACATTATACATTGATATTCCTGAAAGTTTGCTAAAAGAAGAAAAGGTACATTTAAAATTAGAATTATATAATGGTGATAAGTTGATAGAAGAAACTTCAACTAATTTCCAAGGACCAAGAAACTTTAATTAAAAAAAATACAGCTATGAAATTTAATTGGGGAACCGGAATCGTTATTGCTTTTGCACTTTTTATGACATTTATTTTGTCGTATGTGTACAAAGTACAATCTAATGATAAATACGATCACGAACTAGTTGTTGAAGATTATTACAAAAAAGAAGCATTAGTTCAAGGTGATATTGAAAAACAAGAAAATGCGAATGCGTTAACAAATAAAGTAACAATCGAAAAAACAGCAGACGGAGTTAAAATTCAATTCCCAGCCGATTTCGATTATTCAAAAATTAATGGAAAAGTGTCCTTATATAGACCGTCTAGTCAGAAATTAGATTTTGAAATTCCGATTTCACTATCTAGTCCACATTTGCTCATACCTAAAAGTAATTTGGCTGACGGTCTTTGGGACATTTCTATCGATTGGGAATATGATGGTGTGAAATATTTGAACAAAGATTCGTTTAGAATGGAATAATTCTTATTTACACAGAGATTCACAGAGATAAATTTTTAACTTTATGTTGAGTTGAGTTTCACAGAGTAATTTTTTTAAATTTTTGTTTCACAATTTGAACTTGAACTTATTCTTGAATTTGTAATTGATGTTATATTCAGCTTTTATATTTGGTTTAATCAGTAGTTTTCACTGCATAGGAATGTGCGGTCCAATTGCTATGATGTTACCCGTAGATAGAAGTAATGAAGTCAAAAAAATCGCACAAATTATAACGTATCATATTGGGAAATTAACGGCTTACGGAACATTAGGTTTAATATTCGGACTTTTAGGAAGAAGTTTTTATTTAGCCGGAATGCAACAACAACTATCTATAATCGTTGGGATTTTGATGATTTTAGTAGCAGTAATTCCGGAACGAGTATTTGCCAAATACAATTTTTCAAAACCAATTTATAGAATCATTACAAAAGTAAAATCAAGTTTAGGGCAACAGTTTAAAAATAAAAGCTATAAATCGTTATTTACTATTGGATTATTGAATGGTTTTTTACCATGCGGAATGGTCTATGTAGCACTGTTTGGAGCTATCGCAATGCAGAATGTTTCTTTAGGAATTGGGTATATGATACTTTTTGGAATCGGAACAATTCCTATGATGGTAGCAGTTGTTTACGCTTCTGGATTGATTTCATTTTCATTCAGAGGAACGATTCAAAAAGCAATACCGTTAGTAGCGGTAATTATTGGAATGTTATTTATAATAAGAGGTTTAGGGTTAGATATTCCATATTTATCACCAAGTAATATGAGTTTATTTGTGCAACCCGAAGCCAATTGTCATTAAATATTTTAGTTAATAGGGTAGAAGAGTGATGGAGTTTTATACTTTATCACTCTTTTTGTTTTTCTGATTTACTGAATACTTTTTGAAGAAAATAAGACATACTAATTGTTAGTAACGCTCCAATAAAATTCAGCCATAAATAACTAACTACATCTAAGTAAAAGATGTAAAAAATAGTTAGTTGACTAATGCAAGCCCCAATAAAAGCAGCTTTTCCTTTGATATATTTGATATAAAATCCAATTAAGAAAATACCTAAAACAGTTCCGTAGAAAATCGAACCGATGATGTTAACTAGCTGGATTAAATTTTCAAATAAAGAACTTATACAAGCAAATCCAATCGCTACAATTCCCCAAAATACCGTGAAGTATTGAGTAGCTAACACATAATGTTTGTCTGATTTATTGCTAACATTTCTTTTGTAAATATCAATAGCAGATGTAGCACCAAGAGAGTTTAATCCAGATGCGCTAGATGACATAGCTGCGCTGAAAATTACGGCTAACAATAATCCTAAAAGGCCTTTAGGTAAGTAATTTAAAATGAAATATAAGAAAACATAATCCTTATCATTGGTTTCGGTTTTTCCATCAGCTTTTTTAATCACATCTTTTGCGTCTTCTCGTAAATCTTTTTCTTTTAAGGAAAGTGTGACCATTTGTTTTTTCAAGATTGGATTATCAAATTCGTTGTGCTTTAATTGTTCAATATAAATTTGATTTACAATCTTTTTATCCGTGTTGATTTGGGATAGTTTTTGTTCCAAATTTTCATAATCGACTTTGTATTCCGAAGCTTTTACTTTTTCAACATTCGTTGGGTTAAAATGCAATGGAGCATCATTAAATTGAAAGAAAACAAACACTAAAACTCCAGTTAAAAGAATAAAAAATTGCATTGGAACTTTCAACAATCCATTCATTATTAATCCCATTTGGCTTTCTTTAATTGATTTTCCTGATAGATAGCGTCCAACTTGAGATTGATCAGTTCCAAAATAGGAAAGCATTAGGAAGAATCCTCCTGTGATTCCACTCCAAAACGTGTAACGTGTTTCAGGGTTGTAAGAGAAATCTAAAATATCCATTTTGCCATTAGCTCCAGCAATATGTAATACATTTGAAAAATCAACTTCTTGAGGCAAATTCGCTAAAATGTAAAAGAAAATGATAAACATTCCCGACATAATCACGAACATTTGTTGTTTTTGGGTAACGTTCACGGCTTTTGTTCCGCCAGTTACGGTGTAAACAATTACTAAAATTCCAATGATGATATTCAGCATATTCAAATTCCAACCCAAAAGTGCTGATAAAATGATAGAAGGAGCATAAATTGTAATTCCAGTTCCTAATCCTCTTTGAATCAAGAATAAGATAGCGGCTAAAGTTCGGGTTTGAACATTAAAACGTTGTTCTAAATATTCGTAAGCTGTATATACTTTTAATCGATGGTAAATTGGAATAAAAGTATATGCAATTACAATCATCGCTAATGGAAGACCAAAATAGAACTGCACAAACCCCATTCCGTCATGATAGGCTTGTCCAGGCGTAGACAAAAAAGTAATCGCACTTGCTTGCGTAGCCATGACTGAAACACCAACCGTAAACCAAGGTGTTTCGTTGTTATCTAACAAATAGTCTTTTACATTGGCGCTTCCTTTGGTTTTCAAAGCACCATAAATCACGATAAAAAATAGGGTAGTGGATAATACAATCCAATCTAAAATTTCCATATTAGTTGTATATTTCCATTAGTAAATAGAAAATTAAAATGTATATAGCATTTAGTATCAATACGATGCTATAACTTTTTTTCCATTTGTGTTTTTGTTTATCCATCTCTATTTTATTTGTCTAAAGCAATCATATTTGCTAATAATCTATAAGCGCCACTAACGCCTTCTGGTAATTCTCTAAAGAAACTCAAACCTGTATAAATATAATTTCCTTTACCAAATTTGGCAATTACTAAACCACCTGTTTTTGAAGATTCACCTTCGTCATTGGAAGCTAAAATAGGAATAAATTCTGGACTCCATTTGTTTGGATAATATAAACCTTGTTCTTGTACCCAACCTGTGAAATCTTTTTCAGTGATTTTGTTGGGTTGATTAAGAACTTTATGATTTGGTGCTAAGAAAGAAACTTTTGCATTTTCATCAGTAACTCTATCTCTTGATAATTCTAAATTGTACGGTGCTATTTCTTTGGTAACCAAATTATTAGTAGTGTTGTATTGAATGATTAAATTACCACCTTTTTCTACATATTGAAATAAAATTTTATTCTTGTATTTTAATTCATCAACTACATTAAAAGCTCGAATTCCTAAGATTACAGCATCAAATTGTTGCAGTTTTTCTGTTGAAATTTCGTTCGGATTAATCGTAGAAACTTTAAATCCGAGATTTTCTAAATTCTTGTTTACTTCATCGCCAGCGCCCATAATGTATCCAATATTTTTGCCTTTAGTTTCAATGTCTAATTTTACTAATTTAGATTCAGAAGGCACTAAAATGGTTTGTTTTGGAATATGTGGATATTGAATCGTAATTAATTTATTATCGAATGTTTGATTGCCTATTTGAGCTTTTGCACTCAACTTTGTAGCAATTTCAGCTTTTGTTGGATAAAGTGTAAATGTGAACTTTTTCTCTTCGTTTTTGGTGGTAATTTCAAACGGAATTTCTTTTGGATTTACTTTCCAATCATTCGGAATATTCAACGATAAAATACCTTTTGCATTGGCTTTATGCGCTTTTACAGAAACTGTAATTTCTTTTGCTTGTGTTCCATTGAAAATAATTACTTCAGGTTCAATTTTAGTAGTAACATCAGGTAAAACTGTAAACGGAACATAAGTTTCTCCATCATCAGGATTATTGAATTTGTAGCAAATATTTTTTACGAATTCAATTGTTTTTCCTTCAATTTCGATGGTGAAAACAACTGGAAAATTAGATGAAACTTCAGGAAGAATACGAATTGATTTATCCGAAACACGATACATTCCTTCAGTTTGTTTTTCTTTTAACCAAAATAAATTGGAATAATCAACACTTTCGCCAATGACCACATTTTTAAGTTGGAAACTTGTTTTCTCGTTGTTTTTTAAAACAGCATTTTTTGTTTCTATTGGAAGTTGTAAGGCTTTCACAGAAATCAATTTTGCATTCGATTGACTTCTGTTAATGACTTCAATATTGATGTTGAAATTACTATCTTTTGTTGTGGTTTCAGTATCGGCAACGGCTTCCATAAACAAACCGCTACACGCTTCAATAATCTTAATAATTTGTTTTGATTTAATTTCTTTCCAATGCGAATCTTCTAAATTCTGAATCAAATCATACGCTTTAATTAAATTCGGAATATGAACTGATGGATTTCCAAAGTTGAAATTCTTTTCAATTTCGTACAGAATTTTTCCAATTTCATTACCGCCTTTTACTCGATTCCAAGACGTATCAATTCCTTCAAAAAGATTGGTATTACTTGGTAAATTGCCTTTTAGCAATTCTAAATATTCGGTTTCATCGCCACGACTTCCAAGCGTTCCAAAGCCTTGACATTTGTGCTGACTGCGGCTCAAAGCAGCAATTTCGTTATTGCTTTTTCCTTTCAACGGATAAAATACATTGGAATTAATAGCCAATAATTTTGATTTATCGGCAGCATCAAACGCTTCTTGACTTCCGTAAAACCACCAAGACGTGTTGAAAAAAATGCGTTTTGGTTGGTGTTTTACTAAATCATACGCTTCTAAACTCAACATAGCCGAAGCCGTGTGATGTCCGTGTGTAGTTCCCGGCGTATTGTGACTAAAACGATTTACAATAATATCTGGACGGAAAGTTTCAATGACTTGAATAACATCTTCCATAACTTCGTTTTTGTTCCAAATAGCGAAAGTTTCGTTCGGTTCCTTTGAAAATCCGAAGTCGTTTGCACGGGTAAAAAACTGTTCTCCACCGTCGATTCTTCTGGCTGCTAATAATTCTTGAGTTCTTATTGCTCCTAATTTTTCTCGTAGTTCGGTTCCAATTAAATTTTGTCCGCCATCACCACGAGTTAACGATAAATAAGCCGTTTGTGCGTGATAATGATTTGAAAAATAGGTGATAAGTTTCGTGTTTTCATCATCGGGATGTGCAGCAACATATAGTACTTTTCCTAGGAAATTTAGTTTTTGAACTTGTTCATAAATTTCAACTGAATTCAGTTTTTGTGGCGCTTGAGCGAATGCTATTATTGAAATAAAAAATATAAAAATTGAAGTAAAGCTTCTGTTCATTGCAATGGTTTTGTTTCAAAAATAAGGAAATAAAAAAAAGGAAGTTTTAATTACTTCCTTTTTAACAGATTTTTATCAATTGATTTAATCAAAAAACTCTTTTTCTTCTACAGGTTTATTTACTACTGAAATTCCTTTTTGCATCAAAAGGTTGTTGGGATACGTAATTAATTCACCATCACTAGTTTTTAATACCACGTAAAATGCTTTAATATCTTCAATTTCGCCTTCAATTGGATATTCTTTGTCGTGAATTTTTATTTTATCACCAATTTTAAACGGATAAGAAAAAAAGATGATAATTCCAGCGGTAATATTACTTAGAATCGACCATTGGGCAAACGAAGCCACACCAACCACCGCAAAAACCGAAGAGATGAAAAGTAAAATTTGGTCTTTCTTAACTCCCCAAATGATTGTTATAGAAATCAAAGCTAAAATGCCAAGTAGTAAATTTATGTATTTGATAATCAGGTTGGTGCGATGTTCTAAAACTTCATTTAGTCGAGCAAAACGTCTAACAACTTTAGCAATACTAATTCGTAGAATTACATATAATAGAATAACTACTAATGTTGCAATTTCTTCGTGTAAATACGGATTATCAATTAGTTTCAGCATAATTCATTAATTTTTGAAATAACATTTCGGTTGGTAAACCTACTACATTCGTATAAGAACCTTCAATTTTTGAAATTCCAATTAAACCTATCCAATCTTGAATTCCATAGCTTCCGGCTTTGTCAAAAGGTTGGTAATTATCTAGATAATATTTGATTGCTTCATCAGATAAATTGGCAAAAGTAACCTTAGTTGTACAATGAAAAACATCAGTTTTATCAATCGATTTCAAGCAAACCGATGTGATTACTTCATGCGTTTGGTTGGCTAATTGCTGCAGCATTTTAAACGCATCTTCATAATCTTTTGGTTTGCCTAATGCTTTTTCATTCAGCCAAACAATAGTGTCACTCGTAACTAAAACATCGTTTTCTTTCAATTCATTTTCGAAAGCACTTGCTTTTAATTCGGCTAAGAAATTCGTGATTTCTTCCGCTTGTAAATGTTCGGGATAAATTTCTTCAATTTCTTTTAGGCGAATGGTATAATGCAAATCCATTTCCTTAAAAAACTGCTGTCTTCTCGGCGATCCTGAAGCTAAAATAATATTGATTTTATTTAGTTTTTCTTTAAGCATTGGCTAATTTTAAATTGAAAACAATTACCGCAACTGATAAAATTCCGAAAAATAATATGATTTTCAAAACCAAACTCAAGTGATGGAATTCTTTTTTAGTTGTAGCATTTAGTAATTTCACTCCGAAATAAATTAGTGGTCCAACAATTAAAATCATCGCATAATACACTACGTAATCCAATTCGAATAAATTAGAATTTACATAATAGGCCAAAATTCCAATTGAAATTACAGTTAAAACTCCAACAATTATTTTTGTTTTTTGAATTCCTATAGCTATAGGTAAAGTATTAATTCCTGATTGATAATCGCCATCCATATCTTCCATGTCCTTAACGATTTCTCGAATTAAATTAATGATAAAAGCAAAAATGGCATAATGCATTAAAATATCGAAAGCTTCTTTCATTCGGAAACGATTATCCATATCAATTGCTGGTAAAATATCAAATAATCCAATGATAATAATGCTTGTAGAAAGCATCAATGCCACTACAACATTTCCAAGAACTGGAATTTGTTTAAAACTCGTAGCATACATATAAAGCAATGTAGCTACTAAGATAAACATCGAAGCAAATGTAGCTTTGTAAATAACATTTGATAAATAAAATCCAATTCCAACACCAACAATGGTTAACCCAATGTACCAATTATAAGCCATTGTTTCCGAAATAGAAACACCAACCACACGATTTTGAGGTTTTGCAATTTCGTCGGTATCTTGATCCATAATATTATTTATGACATAACCTCCTGCGGCAATACAAACCGTTGCAATGACTAACAAAATGTAATTAAAATCGGTTAAAGCTAAATCTACATACGATTGTGCTAAAAATAAATAACGAAATACCAATTGCATAAAGGCTAGCATTAGTAAATTTTGGAATCGAATTAGTTTTAAGTATTTCATGTTTGTTTTTTTGTTTCAAGTTTCAGGTTTCAAGTTTTTTACACAGAGATTCACCGAGTTTTTTGTCCCGATGCTTCGGGATTTATTGTGTTGAAAGAGATACACTGAGTCCGAAGCGTCGGACGTTTCACTTTTTTAAGAAAAACTTCCATCTTCCAGCATCCAACTTCCATCACTTAATCAAATTTGGCATCAAAATGTTCCATCCATTTGCCTTGTACTTTCATCACTTGTTCGATGACATCACGAACGGCTCCTTTTCCGCCTTCTACGTGCGAAATGTATTTGGATATTCCTTTGATTTCTGGAACTGCGTTTTGTGGACACGTTGGTAAACCTACTAATTGCATTACGTGATAATCTGGAATGTCATCACCCATATATAACACATTTTCAGGTTGGATATTGTAAATGTCTGTGAATTCTTTGAAGGTTTCTACTTTGTTTGGAACGCCTAAATGGATATCTGTAATTCCTAAATTTCTCAAACGAACACGAACACCTTCGTTGCTTCCGCCTGATATGATACAAACAGTGTAGCCATTTTCAACAGCGGCTTTCATAGCATAACCATCTCTAATATTCATATTACGAAGCATTTCGCCTGTTGGGGTTACGTGAATAGTTCCGTCAGTTAACACTCCATCTACGTCGAAAATGAAAGTGGTGATTTCGTTCATGAGTTCTTTATAACTTTTTGACATGTTGAATCGATTGTGTAAGTAATTGATATAGGTTTTTATATTCAGGATTTTCTAAGAAATCCAAGTGTTTTTCAATGGTTTTGGTATCGTTTCGTAAGGCTGGTCCCGTTTGTGCTTCTTTTGGAGAAAGTTCCATGATCTTGTGAGCCGTTTCCTGAATTAACGGATGTAATACTTCAAACGGAACGTTGTTTTCTTTGCAAATTTCATTTCCAATTTGGTACAAATGATTCACAAAATTACAAACAAAAACAGCAGCTACGTGTAAGCTTTTTCGTTGTTCGGAAGAAATATGAACAACTTTTTGTGAAATGCAATTGCCTAATTTTTCTAAAATTTGGTAATCTGATTCCTTTTCAGCTTCTAAACAAATGGGAATAGGAGCGAAGTCGATTTCTTTTCCTTTAGTAAACGTTTGTAATGGATAAAAAACGCCTTTTCTGTTCTTGTCATTCAAAACAGAAATATCTGAGGAACCCGAAGTATGCACTACCAAACGATTTTCAAATGGTAATTGCGCAGAAACTTCCGTAATAGCATTATCCGAAACTGAAATAATATACAAATCTGCTTCTGTAATTTTTTGATAATCAGCTGTGATTTTAGTTGCAGGAAGTAAATACGATAAATGACTTGGGTTACGAGCAAACGCTTGTACCAAATCCACTTCTTTAGCCTGCAACAACACCTGAATTAAGTGTTGTGCCACATTTCCTGAACCGATTAAAACGACTTTTATCATGGGGTAAAAATAGTGAAATTTGAGGAATTTTCCTTCTTAAAATATTTTTAGATTATGCTTTGATATTTAGTGATTTATCTTACTTTTACTTCTTTAATTTCTTACAAATGAAAAAACTTTACTTTTTGTTATTTTTGATAATTGGTTTTTTAGCTAATGCACAGATTGTGAATATACCTGATGCTAATTTTAAAGCGAAGTTGTTGAGTGCGAGCCCGAGTAATCAGATTGCGTCAACAAGTTCATTAGTTTACAATTCGATGAATGGTACTTGGGGTGTTTATAGTTACAATGTTATTGATTCAAATAATGATGGTGAGATACAAGTGAGTGAGGCTCAGGCTATAAAATGGCTAGATGTTTCAAATTCAAATATTTCAAATATTTCAGGAATAGAAGCATTTATTAATTTGGAACATTTATCTTGTTTAAGTAATCAATTAACTTCAATAAACATTCAAAATTTGACTAATTTAGTACAGTTTAATTGTTCTAACAATCAATTAACTTCATTAAATTTACAATCTTTAACTAATCTAAAATCTGTATGGTGTTCTGATAATCAAATTTCAAACTTAAATCTTCAAGGATTACTAAATCTACGATTATTAAACGCAAATAATAACCAATTAGCACAGATTAATATAGAAGATTTAGAAAGTTTGGAAATCCTTTTTATTCAAAATAATTTACTAACGAATTTTAGTGCTCATGATTTAACCAATTTGAACTCTATAATATGTAGTTATAATCAAATTAATTCTATTTCTGTTCAAGGATTGTTAAATTTAGAATATTTTAGATGCAATTCAAATCAATTAACATCATTAAATGTTGATGAATTAACAAAACTTAAAGAATTGGATTGTGATTCAAATTTTATTACAACTTTAAATATTGAAAACTTGTCAAAGTTAGAATATTTAAAATGTAGTTCAAATCAATTACTAAGTTTATTTTTAAAAAATGGAAATGAAAGTTCGTGTACTTTAGATTTTTTTAGTAACCCAAACTTAAATTTTATTTGTGCAGATGCTGAAGAAATTGATTATGTGCAACAACAATGTTTATATTCATTTATTCCTGATTGCAACGTAAACGATTACTGCTCTTTCACACCAGGAGGAACATTCTATGAAATTTCAGGAAATACCAAATTAGATTCAAACAACAATGGTTGCGATGCTTCGGATATCAATTATTCCAATTTAAATTTTTCAATTACTGATGGAACTAATGCTGGTTCTTTAATTGTAAACCAAACAGGAAATTATAATATACCAGTTTCCGCAGGAAATCATACTATAACTCCAAACCTTGAAAACCCTAGCTATTTTAATATTTTCCCAACTAGTTTTACTGTTGATTTTCCAACACAAACAAGTCCGTTTACGCAAGATTTTTGTGTAACAGCAAATGGAGTTCATCATGACGTTGAAGTAGTGTTGATTCCAACAGTTCCAGCTCGTCCAGGTTTTGATGCTAATTATAAACTGATTTATCGTAACAAAGGAAATCAAGTTGAGAATGGTAGTATATCTTTAACATTTGATGATGCTAAATTAGATTTTGTTTCTTCTAATCCGGTTTTTAATAGTACAGCTGTAAATAATTTAACCTGGAATTATACTAATTTACAACCTTTTGAAACCAGAGAAATTGCATTAGTATTAAACGTAAATTCTCCAATGGAAATACCGGCAGTTAACAATGGAGATCAAATAAATTTTTTAGCTGAAATTACTCCTTTTACCAATGATGAAATACAATACGATAATATTTTTGCTATAAAGCAAATTGTAGTTGGTTCATACGATCCAAACGATAAAACGTGTTTAGAAGGTACAACTATTACACCTAGCGAAGTGGGTAACTACGTTCATTATGTAATTCGTTTTGAAAACACAGGAACTTTCCCTGCAGAAAATATTGTGGTGAAAGATATGATTGATTTGGCTAAGTTTGATATTACAACGTTAGTTCCATTAAAAAGTAGTCACGATTTTTATACGAGAATTAATGGAAACAAAGTGGAATTCATTTTTGAAAACATCAATTTAGATTTTAATGATGCCACTAATGATGGTTATGTGGTGTTTAAAATTAAAACGAAACCTACGTTAGTTGTTGGAAATACTTTCACTAATAATGCTAACATTTACTTTGATTACAATTTCCCGATAACAACGAATACGTACACAACAACTGTTGCTGCTTTAAGCACGCAAGATTTTGATTTTGGAACTTATTTTACTTTATATCCAAATCCAGCAAAAGATGTTTTGAATATTCAAGCTAAACAAGGTTTAAAAATCAATTCTATTGAAATTTATAATCAATTAGGGCAAATTGTTATGGCAAGTACAAATACTTTAAATACAATAGACGTTTCTAACCTAGCTTCAGGAACGTATTTCGTAAAAATAAATACCCAAAAGGGTAGTGCTAATGTGAAATTTGTGAAGGAATAGTTTTTAGATAATAATATAAAAACAAAAACTCCCGATTCAAATGAATCGGGAGTTTTTTATACTGTAAACTGTGACTGTAAACTGAATACTAACGCAAGCTTGCTCCTAACTGACTTTCAAAATTACCTTGTAACTTACTCATAATTTTATCAATTTGAGTGTCGGTTAAGGTTTTTGAATCGTCTTGTAAAATGAAACTTACAGCGTATGATTTTTTACCTTCAGGTAAGTTGTTTCCTGTGTAAACATCGAATAAATTTACGTCTTTTAACAAGCCTTTTTCAGTTTGTTTGGCGATGTTATAGATTTGTTCGAATGGGACGTTTTCGTCTAATAATAACGCTAAATCTCTACGAACTTCAGGATATTTTGGAATATCGGTAAATTTAATTTTCGTAGAAACGTATTTTTGAATTTTATCCCAAGCAAAATCAGCGAATAACACTTCTTGTTTGATATCGAAATGTTTTAAAACTGATTTTTTAACTGTTCCAAATTCTACAATTACTTCTTTTCCAACTGCTAAAGCTAAACCTTCTGCGAAAATATCATTTTCAAATGGTAATGAAGTCACTTTTTTATCTAATCCTAAACGACTTAAAATCGTGTTGATATACCCTTTAAACAAGAAGAAATCAGATTTCGTTTGTGCGTTTGTCCAACTTTCGTTTTGTCTATTTCCAGTTACTAATAACGTTAAGTGTTTGTTTTCATCGTGACCATTAGCCGTTTTGTGATAACTTTTTCCAAATTCGAAGAATTTTAAATCGCTTCTTTTTCTGTTGATGTTGAAAGAAACCGCTTCTAATCCAGAAAACAATAACGATTGACGCATCGCTGATAAATCGCTACTCAACGGATTTAACATCATTACATTGAATTCTTCTTTCAAGTTTTCCGAAAGTTTCACGTAATCTGGCGTAGTTAGTGAATTCGCCATCATTTCGTTGAAACCTAACGAACACAATTGGTTGGCAATGATATTTTGTACTTTATATTCTTCCGTTCTTGATGAATAAGCTGTTGTTGCATTTACTTTTGAAGGGATTTTGATATTGTTATATCCGTAAACACGTAAAATTTCTTCAATAACATCTATTTCGCGAGTAACATCTACACGGTAAGAAGGAATGGTTAATCCTAAACCTGCTTCGGTGATACTGTTAACTTTGATATCTAATGAAGCTAAAATTTTCTTAATCGTTTCTGGTTTAATTTCTTCACCAATGATTTTATTCACTTTGTTAAAATGAATAAATACACTGAAATCCTCAATCTTTTTAGGATAAATATCTACGATGTCCGAAGTAATTTCTCCACCCGCTACTTCTTGAATCAATAAAGCAGCACGTTTTAAAGCGTATTCTGTAATACTTGGATCGATTCCTCTTTCAAAACGGAAAGAAGCATCAGTACTTAACGTATGTCTTTTCGCAGTTTTTCTAACTGAAACGGGATTGAAATAAGCACTTTCTAAGAAAATAGCCTGAGTTTTTTCAGATACTCCTGAAGTTTTTCCTCCGAAAACACCTGCAATACACATTGGACCACTTTCGTCACAAATCATTAAATCTTCTTCGTGAAGTGTACGTTCGATATCATCTAAAGTAACAAATTTAGTTCCAGCCGGAACCGTTTTTACTACTACTTTATTTCCTTTAATTTGAGCCGCATCAAAAGCGTGTAACGGTTGACCTAATTCATGTAAAACGTAATTCGTAACGTCAACAATATTATTTTTTGGAGTTAAACCAATTGCTTTCAAACGGTTTTGTAACCAATTTGGAGATGGTTTCACTGTAACTCCAGAAATCGTAACCCCACAATATCTTGATGCTAATTTGTCGTTTTCAACTTTTACATCGATTTTTAACGTACGTTTTTCTACTTTAAATTTACTTACCGATGGCGTAATTAATTCAGAAGTAGTTCCTTTTTGAAGGATACCAGCACGTAAATCGCGAGCCACACCCATATGTGACATAGCATCAGCACGGTTTGGCGTTAATCCAATTTCGAAAACTTCATCGGTTTCTATTTCGAATACTTTTGAAGCTGGAGTTCCAGGTTTTAAATCTTCGTTCAAAATCATAATTCCGTCATGACTTTCGCCAAGACCTAATTCGTCTTCAGCGCAAATCATTCCGTGACTTTCTTGTCCGCGGATTTTTCCTTTTTTAATTTCGAATGCGTTTCCTTCTTTATCAAATAACTTGGTACCAATAGTCGCCACAGGAACTTTTTGTCCAGCCGCCACGTTTGGAGCACCACATACAATTTGAACAGGCGCGTTTCCATCACCTAAATCAACTGTTGTGATTTTTAGTTTATCAGCATCAGGATGTTTTTCACATGTAAGTACATGACCAATCACAACGCCTTGTAAACCTCCTTTTAAACTTTCGTATTTGTCAACGCCTTCTACTTCTAAACCTAAGTCGGTAAGAATGTCGGCAATTTCTTCAGATTTTAAATCGGTTTTAATGAATTGTTTTAACCAATTGTAAGATATACGCATTTTGTATCGAATTTTAAACGGCAAAGATACTTTATAAAATTAGAATTTAGAAATTAGAATTTAGAAATTTTGAACAGCCTTTTGGTGATAAGTTTAGAAAGGAAATATTATTAATTCGATAAATAATTGAGTAAAAAATTAATAGAAATGTAATTTTTAGATGTTAAAATTGAGACAATATCAGTTTTGTGCTATTAAATGAAATAATTGTGCTATTCTATGATAAGAATTGAATCTAATTTTGAGAAACAAACCAAAAATCAAAATTATGAGTAATTTAATTCAAAGACCACAACTAAAAGAAAAGTACGATAATTATATTAACGGAAAATGGACAGCGCCTTCAACAGGGCAATATTTCGAAGTACTTTCTCCAGTAGATGGAAAATTAATGGCAAAAGCAGCGCATTCGGCTAAAATGGATGTTGAAATGGCTGTAAATGCAGCTGACGAAGCCTTCAAAACATTCAGTCAAACTTCGGCTACAGAAAGAAGTATAATGTTGAACAAAATCGCTGATAGAATTGAAACTAATTTAGAATACATCGCTGCGGTTGAAACGTTAGATAACGGTAAAGCCATTCGTGAAACTATGGCTGCCGATATTCCATTAGCAATTGACCATTTTAGATATTTTGCAAGTGTAATTCGTGCCGAAGAAGGTTCAATTACCGAATTAGATAAAGATACGGTTTCTATCATCGTTCATGAGCCAATTGGAGTTGTAGCACAAATTATTCCTTGGAACTTCCCAATTTTAATGGCCGTTTGGAAATTAGCTCCAGCTTTAGCCGCAGGAAACTGTGTAGTGTTGAAACCAGCAGAAAGCACGCCAATTTCAATTATGGTTTTGATGGAAATTATCGGAGATTTAGTTCCAGCAGGAGTTATCAATGTTATCAATGGTTTTGGAGCGGAATTAGGAAGAACTTTGGTAACCAATCCAAAAGTTTGTAAAGCAGCATTTACGGGTTCGACAGCGACAGGTAGAATGGTAATGCAATATGCTACAGAAAACATTATTCCGGTTACGTTAGAATTAGGTGGAAAATCACCAAATATTTTCTTCCCATCGGTAATGGATGCTGACGATGAGTTTTTAGATAAAGCTCTAGAAGGAGTTGCTCTTTTTGCCCTAAATCAAGGAGAAGTTTGTACCTGTCCATCAAGATTATTAATTCACGAATCGATTTATGATAAATTTATCGAAAGAGTATTGGAAAGAGTAAAATCAATCAAAATGGGTAATCCATTAGATCCAACGGTGATGATGGGAGCTCAAGCTTCACAAATTCAAAAAGACAAAATTCTTTCGTACATTAATTTAGGTAAAGAAGAAGGTGCTGAATTGTTATGCGGTGGTGATGTAAATCATCTAGGTGGCGATTTAGAAGGCGGTTATTACATCCAACCAACTTTATTCAAAGGGCACAACAAAATGCGTATTTTCCAAGAAGAGATTTTCGGACCAGTTTTAGCGGTTACGACTTTTAAAACTACAGAAGAAGCTTTAGAAATTGCTAACGACACCATGTACGGATTAGGAGCAGGTGTTTGGACGCGTGATGCACATGAATTATATCAAGTACCAAGAGCTATTCAAGCAGGACGTGTTTGGGTAAACCAATATCATGCTTATCCAGCTGGAGCGCCATTTGGAGGTTACAAACAATCAGGAATTGGTAGAGAAAATCACAAAATGATGTTAGACCATTACCGTCAAACTAAAAACATGTTGATTTCTTATAACAAGAACAAATTAGGTTTCTTTTAGTAGATGATAAACGAACCCAGTGTAATGCTGGGTTTGTTTTTTATAAACACATAGACACAATAGATTTGCTTTGGGTTAAGTTTTAGGCGTTTCACTTTACATAGTACGCATAGAATTTAACGTAAATGGTAAAAAAACTTCGTGTTGTACTTTGTGAAACTTTGTGTAATCTTTCAAAATATGGAAAAAATAAAACGATTAGAAGCTACCGAAAAAGCTATAGAATTAATCAAAATCCTTTCGGATAAATTTGGCGATTTGATGTTTTATCAAGCAGGCGGTTGTTGCGAAGGAACGCAACCACAATGTTTTGAAAAAGGCGGATTTTATTTGCGCTATGGCGATGTTTGCATTGGAACCCTTCAAGGATTTGAATTTTGGGTGGACAAAGATTTGTTCGAATATTGGAAACACGCTCATTTTACTTTAGATGTAACCGATGGAATAGGCGCAGGTGGTTTTTCATTAGAAACCCCTTACGGAAAAACATTCAAAGTAAATTATAGATTATTTACAGAAGAAGAAGTTCAGAATTTAGAAGAAATTAGGTTAAATGAGTAAAAATCAACTTGAAACCTGAAACTAAAAATCACCCATTATAATTCATCAACTGATATTGCTTCGGAGTAACACCTTCATATTTTTTAAATAACCTTATGAAGTAATTGCAGTCTTCAAAACCGGTAGCATATGAAACTTCATTGACTTGAATGTTGGGATTGCTCAATAGTTTTTTGGCGTATTTTATCTTTTCGTTCAAGATATATTCAATTGGGCTCATGCCTAATTCTCTTTTGAAATAACGATAAAATGAAGTGGTGCTCATACACGCTTTATCGCTTAAATCTTTCAAATTGATGGTTTCTCGAATATTACTTTTAATATATTCAATCGCTGGTGTAATCGGACTATTGCTATCGATAAATCTTTCGTTTTCAAAACGTTTTGTGGTTTGCGTTTGAATAATTCGGATTATCAATTCTTGAAGCGTTAAATCGGCAAGAACGTCTTTGGTTAGCGAATTGCCCATGCATTCTTTAATCAACTTGTTGATGGTTCCAGCTAATTCTACATTGTTGTAAAAGAAATAATTTTCGTGGTCTAATTTCCACAAATTACTTTTTCCTTCTTTCGGATATTTCTCGTTTAAAAAATCCAAAGTATTCGTAATAATTTGATTGTCGATTGCCAAAGCGATACACTGCGTCGGATTCTCTTTTGAAGCTTCGGGAAAATCGATTTTCATTTCGGCATTAGAAGGTACAATTACGGTTTCGCCGGGTAAATATTCAAAACTTGGATCTTCAAATAAATGCATCACTTTTTTTCCACGCAACATACTTGTTACCACCAAATCATTAAACTTCAAAGGAACCAAATCTGATTTTTGATAGGTTTCAAAAATATTCAATTCGCAATGATCTAAAGAAAAAATGGTCCGATTTTCCACCAAAGTTTTTAACGACTTTTCGTGGGTTAAAGCAGGAGTAAAAAGTAACGCTTTGTTCGCCATTTTGAATTTTGAAATAGAAATCTAAGATACAAAAAAAGCAACTACTAAGAGTCGCTTTTTGTTTATTTTTTCAAGAACGAAATCAATCCACTAAAATACGTTTTTTGATCGTCGTAAAATGCCATGTGACTTCCTTTTGGACAGAATAAATACGAACCATTTGGTAAGATTTTTGAAATCTCTTCCATGTGTTTTGGATCCATTGTATCGTGTTTTGCTCCGATTACTAATGTTGGAATTTTTACGTTTTTCAAATCGGCTTTTCTATCCCATTTTTCTAATTTTCCTGAAATTCCAAATTCACTCGGACCTTGCATGGTTACATATAATGATTGATTCATCTTTGCAAACGAACGATTTACAGGTTCTGGCCAGTCTTTAGCAGGGAAACGAAGAATGTGTTTTTCATAGAAATTTGGAAGCAATAATTCCATGTATTTTGGATTGGAAAAATCGTTATTAGCTTCTATTTTCATCAATTCTGCCAACACTTCTGGATTCATTTGTTTGGCTAATACTTTATTGGCGTATTTATCATATTCTGGGCAACTTGCCATCATGTTGGAAATGATTAAGCCTTTCATATTGTTTTGATATTTCAAACTGTATTCCATCGCTAAAATGCCGCCCCAAGAATGTCCTAACAAATAAAAATTGGTGTTGTCTAGGTTCAAAGCTTTACGAACTTGTTCTACTTCTTCCACATATCTTGGCAAATCCCACATTGAAGTATCGTTAGGATTATCTGCATTTCCGCAACCTAATTGATCGTAATAAATGAACTCGATGCCTTCTGCTGGTAGGAAATTCTCGAAACATTCAAAATATTCGTGCGTAGCACCTGGACCACCATTTAAAAGCAATACTTTAATTTTTGGATTGTTTCCAATGCGCTTCGTCCAAACATTAAAAGTACCTTTTGGAGTTGTAATTGGAATGACTTTTACCCCACCATTTTGAATGCTATCAGCAGATTGTGTAAAATACTCGTTTTGAGTAGCTACCGTTTCTTGTTTACAGCTTGTTAGTAAAGCTATAGTGAAGAGTAGGAGTGTGGCTTGGAATAGGTTTTTCATGATATAATTTTTTTAAAGAATAGTAAAAGTATTATTTTCAAATATACCAAATTTCCTCGAAACCCTTATAAAATCTCTTCCACATGCTTCTTAATATTTGAAGCTATTTTCGTCATCGGTAAATCGTTGGCATCGTTGCCAAATGGGTCTTCGATTTCTTCGGCGATTAATTCTAAACTCGCTAAAACATAAAAGATAAAAATCACCACTGGAATTACGTAGTAACCCAAACTAAATACAAATCCGAAAGGTAATGTCATTACAAAAAAGAAGATGAATTTTTTAATAAACGAACTGTAAGAGTAGGGAATTGGCGTGTTTTTAATACGCTCGCAAGCACCACAAATATCGGTAAACGATTGTAATTCGGAATTGATGATGTAAAATTGGTCACCCGTAATTTTTCCTGATTTATACAAATCATTCGCTTTTTGAAACAACATTTTTGCCACTTGATTCGGGCGGTGTTTGTGATGATCGATTTCCAAATCTAAACCTTCAAACAACATTTTACTTACCTCTTCATTCAATAAATGTTTCGCAAGCACCGAAGCATAAGCCGGAATCACTTTTCTGTAGAAATTTCTATCATTTTCATCAGACAAATAAGCGGAAAGTTTTAAGGCTAAATTTCGACTATTGTTTACTAATGAACCCCATTGTTTTCGACCTTCCCACCAACGGTCGTAAGCCGTATTGGTTCGGTAAGCCAATAATAACGACAACACAAAACCTACGGTGGTGTGCATGATATTCAGGTTCTTTACATGACTAGTTTCGGAAAGTTTCCAATATTCTATTTCCAGATACGCTATTCCGTAGGAATATAATCCAATGAAAAACATCATAGGAATTAGTTGACGAAACGTATCCGATTCGTGAAAACGAAAAATAAAAGTAATCCAGTCTTTTGGGTTGTATTGGACCATTTTTTAGTGATTAGTGAAAAGTGATTAGTGAAAAGCGGATTCTCAATTTCACAGTTTGACAATTAAACATTTTAACAAATCTAAAAATATTAATTCAATTTTAATGTACCGGCTAATTCTTTTAAGTTAATTTCTGAAAGTTTGGTTACATATTGTGCATTTGAATAACGAACAGAAGCTTCTACAAAGTTTTGTTGAGCGGTTCTGAATTCGATAGTGGTAATGGTTCCAATTTTGAATTTAGCTAACGTAATATCTAAGTTTTGTTTGGCGATTTCTAAGTTTTTTTCTTCCACTTTTACCAACTCTAAATTGGTTTGATAACTCGCAAATAAAGAAGATAATTGTGAGCTTAGCGATAATTTTTGTTGTTCTAAAAGTAAACCTGCATTCTCTACTTGATATTTCGCTACTTTTTCGTTTCTGTTTTGAAGAAAGCCATTAAAAATAGGCACAGAAGCCGTTACTCCATAAACAAAACCTTGTCCAGAAGATTGCGTGATGAATCCTAAAGAAGCTTCTGAACGTGTGAAATTATAACCCGAAGTAATTCTAACTGTAGGATAGCGATTCCCCTTAACTTGTTTCAAATTCAAATCGGCTACTTTTTTAGAGAGAATTTGCGCTTGTAATTGCGGATTTTGTTTTTCGGCTGTCGATTTTAAATCGTTGAAATCTAAATTTTGTTCGAATGTAACTTCGTTAGCGACTTTAAAATCAGTCTGAATATCACGAACTAATAATTCATTAAGTCTTATTTTACTGATTTTGATGAGTTCTTTTTGCCTCAATTGCAAACTTAAATCACTGTTTAAATCTACTTGTGCATTCAAAACTTCTAATTTCGAAGCTTTTCCAATGCTAAAACGATTTTGAGCTGTTGTCAATCTTTGGTTTGAAATTACAATCGCCGTATCAATCGAAGCCAAAACTTGTTGTTGTTGCACTAAATCGAAATACGTTGTATATACATCGCTAATTCGGGTTAAAATGGCGGTTTGTAATTCGGCTTTTCCTTGTTGTTCCAAAACGTTTAATTGCTCTTTTCTTGCAAACATGCTTAAACCGTCGAAAATCGTCCAATCTAAACCAATTCCATAAGTTAAATTCATGTTTTTGGCATTGTCTAATTCACGAACAGTTCCATCACCTTGCGTTTGTTTGGTGTCTAATTGACTGTTATTGTTGGTAAAATTCGCATTCAATGATGGCAACATTCCGGCATTGGCTAAATTGTTATTGGTAGCATCAATTTTGGAATTATTTTCAGCAATTTTAATGTCGTAATTGTTTTCTAAAGCAATTTTTACCGCGTCTTCAAGCGAAAGCAATTCTTGTGCTTGTGCTGAAAATCCAATGATGAAAAGGAATACTATTTTATATAAATTTTGCATAATATTATTTTTCTAAAGCGTCTAAATTATCAAATTCTGGTCGGTGTTTTTTGGCTCTTGACCACATTAAATAAATGGCTGGAATTACGAATAAAGTTAAGATTAACGAGAACATCGTTCCACCTACAATAACAACTCCCATTCCCATTCTACTTGCCGAAGCAGCTCCAAGTGACAAAGCAATTGGTAAAGCTCCTAAAGCAATGGCTAAACTCGTCATTAAAATCGGTCGTAAACGAGCTTCCGAAGCTTCTAAAATGGCATCGTATTTCGATTTTCCTTGTTCTCGAAGTTGGTTGGCGAATTCGACTATTAGAATTCCGTTTTTGGTAACGAGTCCAATCAGCATAACGGTTCCAATTTGACTAAATATATTCCATGTTTGCCCGAATAGCCATAGTGAGAATAACGCTCCAGCTACTGCCATTGGTACGGTTAAGATGATAATAAAAGGGTCAATGAAACTTTCAAACTGAGCGGCTAAAATCAAATAAATCAATAGTAAAGCCAATCCAAAAGCAAAAGAAGTATTCGAACTACTTTCTACGAAGTCACGAGATTCTCCACCTAAATCGGTTGTGAAAGTATCGTCTAACACTTTTTCTTTGATTTCGTCCATTGCATTGATACCGTCAATCATACTTTTTCCAGGTGCTAAACCTGCAGAAACCGTTGCCGACATATAGCGATTGTTATGGAATAATTGTGGCGGATTACTTTGTTCTTCTACCTCAACTACGTTGTCTAATTGAATTAATTCGCCCGCTTTGTTTTTTACAAACATCGAAGTTAAATCTAATGGAGCATCGCGGTCTTTTTCGTCAAATTGTCCAATAACTTGATATTGTTTTCCATTTTGCATGAAATAGCCAAAACGTTGTCCACTTAACGATAACTGTAATGTTTGTGCAACATCTATCACAGAAATTCCTAAACTCTCTGCTTTTTCACGATTAATTGTTACGTTGATTTCAGGTTTATTGAATTTTAAATTCACATCGACATTGGAGAAAGTTTCGTTTTTACTTGCTTCTTCCATGAATTGTGGAATTTTTTCTCTTAATTTTTCAAAATTCGGAGCTTGAATAATGTATTGAATTGGCAAACCACCACGTCTGTTTACAGAAATAGTAGGTTGTTCCGAAACATTTACTTTGGCTTGTGGATATTTTTTAGTCCATTTGTTTAAATCGTCAACAATTTCTTTTTGCGATTTTTCTCGTTCACTTGGGTCAACCAAAGCTAAACGAACTCTTCCTGCATTTACTGAGGAAGATAAAAATCCTGGTGAAGTAATTACCAATGCTACTTTCTTTTCAGGAATCGAATCGTTGATTAATTTAGATAAATCGTCCATAAAACGATCGGTATATTCGTAAGTAGAACCTTCTGGAGTAGTTACGCTGACAATTCCTAAACTTCTATCGTCGTAAGGAGCGGTTTCTTTTGGAAGAATCGCAAAGAACAATACAATTAATCCCAAACAAATAATGATGATTGGAAAACTTAACCATTTTCTTTTTAGGAACTTAGTTAAAGAATTTGCATATCCGGTATTTAAACTCACAAAGAAAGGTTCTGTGGCTTCATAGAATTTTGTTTTCTTTTGTTCGCCACCTTTCATTAAATACGCATTCAACATTGGAGTCAACGTCAACGATACAAAGGCAGAAATCAGTACGGCGGCACCTATGACAACTCCAAACTCTCGAAACAATCGTCCAACGAATCCTTCTAAGAAAATAATCGGTAAGAAAACGGCAGCTAACGTTACTGAAATCGAAATTACAGCAAAGAAAATTTCATTAGAACCTTTGATGGCTGCTTCGATTGGAGACATGCCTTCTTCGACTTTTTTGAAGATGTTTTCGGTAACAACAATTCCGTCATCGACTACTAATCCAGTGGCTAAAACAATTGCTAAAAGTGTTAATACATTGATGGAAAAACCACACAAATACATGATGAAAAAAGTAGCTATCAACGAAACTGGAATATCAATTAAAGGTCGGAATGCAATGGACCAATCTCTAAAGAATAAAAAGATAATGATGATTACCAAAACTACCGAAATGGCTAATGTTTCAGCAACTTCAACTACTGATTTTTTAATGAAAACAGTATTATCCAAAGCAATATCTAATTTGATGTCACTTGGTAAATCTTTCTTTAATTTATCAACTTCGGCATAAAATTGTTCGGCAATTTCTAAGTAATTCGTTCCAGGTTGTGGAATAACGGCAACAGCCACCATCGGATTTCCTGATTCTGTGAACTTGGTTTCTAAATTTTCAGAAGCTAAAACTGCATAACCAATATCGCTCAAACGAACGGTTTTATTCGCATCAGCTACAATGATAATATCGTTGAATTCCTTTTCTGTAGATAAATTTCCAAGAGTTTTTACCATTAATTCGGTATTGGCACCTGTTAATTTTCCTGAAGGTAATTCTACATTTTGTTTGTCTAAAGCATTTCGAACATCGGCAACTGTGATTCCGTAAGCATTTAATTTGATAGGATCCATCCAAATACGCATCGAATAACGTTTTTGTCCCCAAATCTGTACGCTACTCACACCAGGAATCGTTTGAATTCTCTCAGAGATTACGTTTTCAGCATAATCACTCAACTCCAAAGCATTTCTAGTTTGACTCTGAACGGTCATCGAAATAATGGCATCTGAATCGGCATCTGCTTTTGAAACAACTGGTGGCGCATCAATATCTTGAGGTAAACTTCTAACAGCTTGCGAAACTTTATCACGCACATCGTTAGCAGCTTCTTCCAGGTTTTTCTCTAATTTGAATTCGACTGTAATATTACTCGAACCTTGATTACTCGAAGACGTAATATTTCTGATACCATCAATAGAGTTAATAGCTTTTTCAAGTGGTTCTGTAATTTGCGATTCAATAATATCGGCATTAGCACCAGTGTAATTCGTTCGAACATTAATTACGGCAGGATCAATCGAAGGGAATTCGCGAACACCCAAATAACTAAATCCTAAAATACCAAAAAGGATAATCAATAAGTTGATTACAATGGTAAATACGGGTCTTTTTATACTTAAAGTAGATAAACTCATTTTAAATTTAGAAGTTTGAAATTAGAATTTAGAAAAGCTTATTTTACTTTTACTTTGATATCAGCTTCGTCTTTTAAAGCCATAACGCCAGAAGTTAAAATCGTATCTCCTGATTTAACGCCTTGCGTAACAATTACATCTTTATCCGTTCTAGCAATCGTTTCTATTTTTACTTCTTTTGCTTTTCCGTTATTAGCAATATAAACTACTTTTCCATTTTGAACAGGAACAACAGCTTCTGAAGGAATTTGAATAGCGCCTTTGATATTTTTTAGAGGAAGTTCTATAGTAGCAAAAGTCCCCGCCAAAAGTTTTCCATTCGGATTTTCAGCAATGGCCCTGATTTTTAAAGTTCGAGTAGAAGTTTCAATTTCAGGTTCGATAGCGTAAATTTTTGCTGTAAATTTTTCAGGATTATTCGGAATCGTAAATTGAATTGCAGTATTATTTTCAACTTCCGAAGCATATTTTTCAGGAATTGAAAAGCTAATTTTAACTTGATTTGAGCTTACTAATTTGGTGATTAGAGTCGTAGGAGTTACATACGTTCCAGGAGAAATGTTTCGTAATCCAATTTTTCCAGAAAAAGGCGCTCTTACAGTTGTTTTAGCAATTTGTGCTTGAATTAATTGCGTTTGTGCTTTAAGACTTCTGTATTCAGCACTTGCAATATCATATTCTTCTTGAGAAATCGCTTCTTTTTGTAATAGTAATTTAGCTCTTCTTTCGTTTTCTGAAGCTAAACTTTGACGGGTTTGGGCTTGCGAAAGTTGGGCACGAAGTTCAATATCGTTTACTTTAAATAAAACTTGACCTTTACTTACGTTTGTTCCTTCTGTGAAATAGATTTTTTCTACGATTCCCGAAACTTCACTTCTAATTTCTACATTTTCATTGGCTTCAATAGAACCAGAAAGTGAAATAGTATTCGCAAAATTAGTTTCAGAAACTACAATGGCATCAACCATCATTGGAGGTTTTTTATCTCCTTTTCCACCACCATTTTCAGATTCGGCACTGTTTTTTGTAATTCGATATCCAATTAAACCAACAAGAGTTAAAGTGATTAGCGTGATGCTTATAGTTTTTATTTTCATAATTACGGGACTAAACTTAAGATTTTATACAAAACTAAGTTTTACTATATAATTATGCCAAAACCTTACCATTTATTTAACATTGTTGTAGGTACAAATGTTTTAAAAATTTGAGATTTATTTAAAAAAGTTACGAAATAGGTGTTGAAATTTACTTTTTGTTATAATTTTTCTAAGCTTCGTTACATTAAATGAAATTTAGCTAATGTAATTCCAAATTGTCTTCTTTTTGCTTAATTCAATAAAAGCTTCTCTTAATTTAGCGTGTTCTGATTTTTCCATTGGAGCATCATCTTTTAATAGTTTTATGGCATGATGTCTTGCCAATTGTAGAATGTCTTTGTCTTTAACTAAATCCGCAATTTGAAGATTTAAAACGCCACTTTGTTGTTTGCCCATAATGTCACCTGGACCACGCAATTTTAAATCGACTTCCGAAATTTCGAAACCATCATTGGTACGCACCATCGTTTCCATTCGGATTTTACTATCGTTACTTAGTTTGTGACTCGTCATTAAGATGCAATAACTTTGTTCGGCACCACGACCTACGCGACCGCGTAACTGATGCAATTGTGATAAACCAAAACGTTCCGCACTTTCTATAACCATTACAGAAGCATTCGGTACATTTACCCCAACTTCAATCACAGTAGTCGCCACCATTATATTGGTTTTTCCTTCCGCAAAACGACGCATTTCTTCGTCTTTATCCGCTGGTTTCATTTTTCCGTGAACTATTGAAATTGAATATTGAGGTAAAGGAAAATCTCTTGAAATACTTTCGTAACCGTCCATCAAATCCTTGTAATCCATTTTTTCCGATTCTTGAATCAACGGATACACAATATATACTTGACGACCTTTTGCAATTTCATCTTTTAAGAATTTCCAAACTTTTAATCGGTTTGAATCATAGCGATGTACGGTTTGAATCGGTTTTCTGCCAGGTGGCAATTCATCAATAACAGAAATATCTAAATCGCCATACAAACTCATGGCTAAAGTTCGAGGAATAGGAGTAGCGGTCATTACCAAAACATGAGGTGGAACATCATTTTTCTTCCAAAGTTTAGAACGTTGTTCCACACCAAATCTGTGTTGCTCATCAATAATCGCTAGGCCTAAATTATGAAATTGTACTTTGTCTTCTAATAACGCATGCGTTCCAATTAAAATATCCAAAGTACCATTTTCAAGTTCTTCATGGATGATTTTTCTATCTGAAGTTTTAGTTGAACCAGTTAATATTTTTATATTGATATTAAGTTCTTTAGCTAATTCAGTAATTCCGTTAAAATGTTGATTGACTAGAATTTCAGTTGGCGCCATTAAGCAACTTTGAAAGCCATTATCTTTTGCCAAAAGCATGCACATTAAAGCAACAATCGTTTTTCCAGAACCAACATCACCTTGCAACAAACGATTCATTTGGGCGTTGCTTCCTAAATCATTTCGGATTTCTTTTAATACTCTTTTTTGAGCATTCGTTAAATCGAAAGGCAAATGATTTTTATAGAAATTATTGAAGTTTTCACCCACTTTTTCAAAAGGCATTCCTTTGATTTTGTGTTTGCGAATGAGATTTTTCGTAATCAATTGCAATTGAATGAAAAACAACTCTTCAAACTTCAATCGGAATTGCGCTTTTGCCAATAAATCTTGACTTTTCGGAAAATGAATATTGAACAAAGCAGCATTTTTTGGAGTCAATTTCAATTCGTCTAAAAGATAATTCGGTAAATTTTCAGAAAACAAAGCTTGCGTTTCCATAAACAATTGTTGCATCATTTTATTGATGACTTTGTTCGAAATTCCTTTATTGGCTAATTTTTCCGTACTTGGATAAACTGGTTGCATAGCCGAACGAAGACTGGCTTTGTGTTCTTCTAACAATTCCATTTCTGGATGTGCCATGTTATATGTAGCGCCAAATTGGGTGACTTTTCCAAAAATCACATAAGGAATATTAATTTTGATGCTTTCGCGAATCCATTTTTGACCTTGGAACCAAACCAATTCCATTTGGCCAGTATCATCTACAAAAGTGGCTACTAATCTCGATTTTCCTTTGCCTTGTTCAACCGTTTTGATGTTGATGATTTTCCCAACAATTTGTACTTCGGAATTGCTGTTTTGCAGTTCGTTTATCTTGTAATAACGCGTTCTATCAATATAACGATTTGGAAATAAATTTAGTAAATCGGCATATTTATGAATACCCAACTCCTTGCGCAATAAATCGCCACGCTGCGGACCAACGCCTTTGAGATATTCTATGGGAGTTTCGAGTAAATTCAAATTCAAGTGCAATTACAAGTTCAAAATTTAATTTTGGAACACTGATTTAAGAAATTTTAAAAATTTATATAATTACTTTAATCTGTGTTCCTAATGTAAAAGCGAAGATAGTTTATAATTTGTTAATTTAGAAATTAGAGAAATTGAAAATGTTTATATTCGTACCTTATTAAAATCCATCAAGATGTTTCGTATTCTTTTAGCCTTGTTTTTTATTAATGTATCTTTTGCTCAACAAATTGATAAAGTTGATTTTATAAGTTGTGAAGCTTTATTATTTCCGGATGCTTCTAATCAATCGATTACTGGAAATGTTACTTACATATTTGAAATTAAAAATGAGATAGATTCTATTAAAATTGATGCAAAAAATATGGAGTTTTTTGCTGTTTATTTGAATGACTCTAACAATAATCAGTTGAAGTATACTCACACCAATACTCATTTGATTTTACATGATGGATTAAAAAAAGGATTAAATGCTGTAAAATTAAAATACTCTGCAAAGCCGAAACAAACACTTTACTTCACAGGGAAAGATGAAAGTTTACAGATTTGGACACAAGGTCAAGGACGTTATACGAGTCATTGGTTACCAAGTTTTGATGATGTAAATGAAAAAATAATTTTTAAAATAAGTGTTTATTTTGATAATAAATTTCATGTATTGTCTAATGGAAACTTAGTAAATAGAGTAGCTCCTGTAAAATCGGATGAAAAGAAAATACTATGGGAATATGAAATGCAAAAACCAATGTCATCTTACTTAGTAATGTTGGCTATTGGAAATTTTGAAAAACAAACTGCAAAAACTAAATCAGGAACGCCATTAGAATTTTACTTGGATGAAAATGATGTTTCGAAATTTGAACCAACATATCGTTATTCCAAAGAACTATTCGATTATTTGGAACAAGAAATTGGCGTCAAGTATCCTTGGGGCATTTACCGACAAGTTCCGGTTCGTGATTTTTTGTATGCGGGAATGGAGAATACCACTTCTACGATTTTTGCACAAGATTTTGTAGTAGATGAAATTGGTTTTAATGATAGAAATTATGTAAATGTCAACGCACATGAGTTGGCGCATCAGTGGTTTGGGGATTTGATTACGGCGCAGTCTGGAAAACATCATTGGCTACAGGAAGGTTTTGCGACTTATTATGCGTTATTAACAGAACGTCATTTGTTTGGCGATGATTATTTCTACGAAGAATTAAACGATTATGCCGAACAGTTAAAACGTGCTTCTAAAACCGATACGATTCCAGTAATGAATGAAAAGGCGAGTTCGTTATCGTTTTACAAAAAAGGCGCTTGGACATTGCATGTGATGCGAGAAGATATTGGAGCAAAGAATTTCCAAAAAGCGGTTAAAAAGTATTTAAAGAAACACCAATATAAAAACGTAAATACTGATGATTTCTTAAAAATTGTAAAACAGGTTTCGGGTTATGATGTGGAAAATTTCAAAAGGATTTGGTTAGAAAAGCCTGGATTTGAAATGGAAATCGCTCAAAAATATCTATCTAAAAACAAATTCATTCAAGACTATTTTGCTCTAAGGAAAAGTAAAAAATCATTATCTGAATTAACAGAAATTTTAAAATCAAATGCCTATTATCCTATCAAACAATACATAGTATATCAAACGCGAAATGTTCCTTTTGATGAACGAAAAGTGATTTTAGAAAACGCTCTAGCTACAAACGATATTTTAGTTCGAAGAGCGGTTGCAGAATCCACACCAGTAATTCCAGAAGCTTTTAAATCGCAATATGAAACATTGTTGGATGACAATTCGTATCAAACGAAAGAAATAGCTCTAACTAATCTTTGGAAAAACTTTCCTGATGAGCGTTTGCATTATTTGGAACAAACAAAAGAAATTGTTGGGAATAATGATAAAAGTTTTCGCTTGACTTGGTTGGCCTTGGCTATGAATACGGAAAATTTGCCTGAGCAAGTGAAAGCTACTTCGTACAATCAATTATTAGATTTTGCTTCTGAAAACTATGAAAGTTCTGTTAGACAAAATGCTTTAGAATTGCTATTGCAGCTAAATCCAAATGATGAAAAAGTGATTGAATTATTGTTTAAAGCAACGGTGCATCACAAGTGGCAGTTCACTAAGTTTGGAAGAGATAACGTTCGTTTATTACTTAAAAAACCGGAATACAGAACACTAGTTGAAAAATTAGCATCAACTTCGGATGAAACCATGAAAGAGTTGTATTGGAAGTTTTTAAACGAAAAATAAAAAAATCCCGAGCTTCAACTCGGGATTTGTATTTAAAAAACTCTTTTCAATTCTTCTTTCAAATAGCTAATTGCAATATTACTTGGCGCTTCGGTTTCGGTTAACTCAATCATAATGGCTTCTCTTAGTTTATCTGCATCAGCTACATCATCGCGAAGTGCATTTTTTCGAATCATTTGAACCGTACTATTTTTAGCTTTCAATATGATATCCCAAGTTTCTGCTGTTAAATAAATTTGTTGCGTCAAATTATGCTCAAATTCAGTTTGAATGTGGTGCGATAATAAAGTTGCATAATCATCTTTACTTTTTCCTGTTGGTGCCACACGAATTAGTAATTGTGTTGGATTGATTCGTTCCAACAATAAAACCATTCGCTCATACGCTTGCAAACGAATTGGTAATGCTTGTTTTTGATTTTCTCTTAGTAATTCAAATTTGCGTTTGCTTTCTTCGCTATTATAAAATTTTTGCATCATTACAAAAGCTACACCACCCGTAATAAAAGCAGGTAAAGTGTAAGCAGCAATTTCTAATAATTTATCTTCGATTGTCATTTTTAAGTTGGTTTAATTTCATCGCAAATTAAGATTAAAATTATCAAATATCAAATTCAATTTCAAAAATCAAATTCAAATTTCTAAACGCCTTCACCCATCATCCATCATCCGACATCCATCATCTAAATTTTTTAAAAACTTGTATTAACCCTTTTCATGATGTATTTTTGTAAATTAGTTAAAAGTTATCGAATCCTATGAAAGAAATGCAGCGATATATCAGCCAATTAAACGAAGCACAGCAAGCACCTGTTTTGCAGAAAGACGGTCCCATGATTGTAATTGCAGGCGCTGGTTCTGGTAAAACACGTGTGTTAACCGTTCGTATAGCTAACTTGATGAGTCAAGGGGTAGATGCATTTAATATTTTGGCCTTAACTTTTACCAACAAAGCCGCACGTGAAATGAAAAAACGTATTGCAGATATTGTTGGAAATAATGAAGCTAAAAACCTTTGGATGGGAACTTTTCACTCGGTTTTTGCTAAGATTTTAAGAAGTGAAGCCGATAAATTAGGTTATCCGTCTAATTTCACAATTTACGATTCTCAAGATTCTTTACGTTGCTTAGGCGGAATCATCAAAGAAATGCAGTTGGATAAAGATATTTACAAACCAAAGCAAATCTTAGGGAGAATTTCATCCTATAAAAACTCGTTAATCACAGTAAAAGCATATTTCAATAATCCCGAATTACAAGAAGCCGATGCGATGAGCAAAAAACCACGCATGGGGGAAATTTATCAACAATATGTAGAACGTTGCTTTAAATCGGGTGCGATGGATTTTGATGATTTGTTATTGAAAACCAATGAATTATTGAATCGTTTTCCAGATGTGTTAGCGAAATATCAAGATAGATTTCGATACATTTTAGTAGATGAGTACCAAGATACGAATCATTCACAGTATTTGATTGTTCGTGCGTTGTCGGATAGATTTCAGAATATTTGTGTGGTGGGCGATGATGCGCAAAGTATTTATGCTTTCCGTGGAGCGAATATCAATAATATTTTGAATTTCCAGAAAGATTACGAAAACGTACAATTGTACCGTTTGGAGCAAAATTATCGTTCGTCTAAAAACATCGTAGAAGCTGCGAATAACGTAATCGATAAGAATAAAACCAAGTTAGATAAAATCGTTTGGACATCCAACGATGACGGACCAAAAATAAAAGTCCACCGAAGTTTAACCGATGGTGAAGAAGGTCGTTTTGTAGCAGCAACTATTTTCGATCAGAAGATGCAAAACCAAATGTTAAACGGACAATTTGCTATTTTGTATCGAACGAATGCGCAATCTCGAGCTATGGAAGATGCGTTGCGTAAACGCGATATTCCGTACCGAATTTACGGTGGTTTGTCGTTTTATCAACGTAAGGAAATTAAAGATGTTTTAGCGTATTTGCGTTTGGTGATTAATCCAAAAGATGAAGAAGCCTTAGTTCGTGTCATTAATTATCCAGCAAGAGGAATTGGTGATACGACGGTTGAAAAATTAACAGTTGCGGCCAATCATTACAAGCGTTCTATTTTTGAAGTGATGGAACACATTGATAAAATCGATTTGAAACTAAACGCAGGAACAAAAGCAAAATTGAATGATTTTGTGACGATGATTAAGAGTTTCCAAGTTATCAATGAAAATCAAGATGCATTTTTCTTAACTGATCATGTAACTAAGAAAACTGGATTAGTTCAAGAACTCAAAAAAGACGGAACTCCAGAAGGAATTGCGAAGATTGAAAATATAGAAGAACTTCTAAACGGTATCAAAGATTTCACTGAAGGTCAAAAAGAAATTGACGGAGCAAGAGGCGCGTTAGCTGAATTTTTAGAAGACGTAGCTTTAGCCACCGATTTAGATAAAGATACTGGCGATGACGATAGAGTAGCTTTAATGACGATTCACTTGGCAAAAGGATTAGAGTTTCCGCACGTGTTTATTGTGGGATTAGAAGAAGACTTGTTTCCAAGTGCGATGAGTTTGAATACTCGTAGCGAATTAGAAGAAGAGCGTCGTTTATTCTACGTAGCCTTAACTCGTGCCGAACATCAAGCGTATTTGACGTATGCGCAATCGCGTTACCGTTGGGGAAAATTAGTAGATAGTGAACCTTCGCGTTTTATTGAAGAAATCAACGACCAATATTTAGAATATTTGAATCCAGTAGATTCAGGTTATCGTTACAAACCGGTTATGGATATTGATGTTTTTGGCGATATTGATAAATCAAAATTACGATTAGCAAAGCCAACCGCAGGAACACCACCAAAATATTTAACACAAGACCAACCAAGTCCAACAGCAAATATTAGACGATTAAAACCTGTTTCAAGCAATTCAGGAAGTTCTAATGTTGTCGATGCGAATTTAAATGTTGGAAATATCGTAATGCACGAACGTTTTGGAAAAGGACAAATCGTAAACATTGAAGGAATAGGAGCGGACAAAAAAGCAGAAATTCGCTTTGATGTAGGTGGTTTGAAGAAGTTGTTGTTGCGTTTTGCGAAGTTGGAAGTGATTGGGTAAAAAAGTTTCAAGTTTCAGGTTTCAAGTTCTTCTTGTTAACTTGAAACCTGAAACAAAATTAACTTTAAACAAAAATTAAGATGTCAGAATTCATAAAAATATACGAAGACAAACCAAGTGAAGCCGCAATTAAAAAAGTGGTTGAGGTTTTAAAAAATGGAGGTTTAGTCATTTATCCAACCGATACGGTTTATGGTTTAGGTTGTGATATTACCAATTCTCGTGCGCTTGAAAAATTAGCTAAAATCAAAGGAATTAAGTTGGAAAAAGCGAATTTCTCTTTCGTTTGTTCGAGTTTGAGTAATCTTTCTGATTATGTGAAACAAATTGATACTTCGACTTTTAAAATTTTAAAACGCGCTTTGCCTGGACCATACACGTTTATTTTACCAGGAAATAACGATTTACCAAAAGAATTCAGAAAGAAAAAAACAGTCGGAATTCGTGTTCCAGCTAATAATATTGCATTGCAAATTGTAGAAATGCTTGGAAATCCTATTGTTTCCACATCCATCCATGATGAAGATGAGGTAATTGAATATTCAACCGACCCAGAACTAATCTTCGAAAAATGGAATAACAAAGTAGATTTGGTTATCGATGGTGGTTACGGAGACAATGTAGCTTCAACAATCATTGATTTAACAGGACATGAACCTGAAGTCATTCGTGAAGGAAAAGGAAGTTTGGATGTAATATAAAAAAAACGCCTCAATCACTTGAGGCGTTTTTTTTATATTTTAAAGGTAAATTATTTCCCTTCTAAGTTTTTCATTTCCTTTTCTAACATATCGTAGAATTGGTCAATTTTTGGCATAATGATAATACGAGTTCTTCTGTTTTTTGCTCTGTTAGCAGGAGAATCGTTTTCCACTAAAGGAATATAAGAGCTTCTTCCAGCTGGAATTAATTGTTTTGGACTAACGCCTAAATCTTTATGTAAAACTCTTACGATTGATGTTGCTCTTTTTACCGATAAATCCCAGTTGTCTAATAAAACGGCATTTTTGATTGGCACATTATCGGTGTGACCTTCAACCATACATTCGAAGTCTGGTTTGCTATTGATTACTTTAGCCACTTTAGCTAAAACACCTTTTGCTTTATCACTTACTTCGTAACTTCCTGATTTGAATAATAAATTATCAGCAATCGAAATCATCACGACTCCTTTTTCAACATTGATGTTAATGTCCGGATCATCGATTCCTACTTCGCGTTTTAAACTTGTAACTAAAGCCAATGTTACACTGTCTTTTTTAGTTAAAGCGTCTTGTAAACGTGTGATTTTTAAATCTTTCTCTTTTAAACTTTCTAAAGATTTTTCCAGATTTTCAGCACCTTTGGTAGTTAACGTTGTTAAATTTCCCATGTTGTTAATTAAATCGGTATTGTTTTTCTTTAAGAAGTCAACTTGTTGTGCTAAAGCTTCTCTTTCAGTCAAACACGTATTTAATTTTACGGTTGCTGTGTTTAATAAATCTTGAATTTCTTTGTTTTTAGCTTCTAATTCCGTGTATTTCTTTTTTGAAACACAAGAACTTAATGAAATAGCAGCTACTGTGGCGAATAACATTACTCTTCCCATACGATAATTATTTTTTTACAAAATTAAATGGAAATTGTTAAAAAATAGCTTTTTTAAACCTAAACTATTGTTAAAAAAGGTCAGCAAAGACCTTGCCATTCTTGATAAAGTAACGATAAACGATGCTGTTTATTTTATAGTAATTTGATTTTTGAATTACACCTCGTTTTTTATAAAATTGATTTACAACACCATAAAAAGCAAAATGTGCCTGAATAATAGCAAAACAATGTTTGAATTTTCCTTTCAAAATAAATTGAATTCCCGCCAATCCATCTAAACACAATCGCATAAAAATGATGGGGAACAATTTATTTTTCGGTAAATTCTTAGTTAACATCAACAATGAATTTCTGAAATTCAAAAAGGTTTTTCTTGGATTTCCTTCGTTTAACGTCGCACCACCAACGTGATACACTATTGATTTTGAAGTGTATTTTATTTTATAGCCCAAATTAAAAGCTCTCCAACACAAATCAATCTCTTCTTGGTGGGCAAAGAAATCATCATCAAAACCATTTAATTTGCGATAAACATCTTTTCGGATAAAGAAACAAGCTCCGGTTGCCCAAAAGATTTCGATTTCATCATCGTATTGATTATTATCTTCTTCAACCGTATCGAAAATTCTTCCACGGCAAAACGGATAACCAAATTTATCAATAAAACCACCAGCACCACCAGCATATTCAAAATGCGTTTTCTTTTTGAAGTCTAATAATTTAGGTTGTATGATTGCAGTTTCAGCTTGATTTTCAAAAATTTCTAAAATAGGGGCCAACCAATTTTCGGTAACTTCAATATCCGAATTTACTAAAGCGTAATATTCTTCTTCAACAAATTTTAATGCTTCATTATAACCTTTTGCAAAGCCAAAATTACCTGTATTTTGAATGATTTTAACCGAAGGAAATTGGTTTTGAATCACTTCAATAGAAGTGTCAGTAGAAGCATTATCAGCAACATAAATCGTAGCTTCATCTGAAAAAGCAATTACTGAAGGCAAAAACTGTTCTAACAATTTGGCTCCATTCCAATTTAATATGACTACTGCTATTTTTTTCAAGTGATTTTTTGTTTCAGGTTTCAAGTTTCAGGTTATTTGGAGTTTCAAAGAATAAATTCTTTCATCATCCAGCTTTCATCATTTATATTCTGGAAGTTCTTTCAAGAAAACATATTTCTCATTTTCAAAATCCATTTGGCAAAAATAATGATTTAGTCCGTTGGTAACCATTAAATATTTAGCTTTCAAAACTAAATTATAACGCGCAATTTGATCAAACGTTTGTTGGGAAATGGGAACTTCTGGAGCTTTGCACTCAATTAATAAAAATATTTCACCATTAGGTTGAAAAACAACACCATCATATCGTTTGCTTAAATCGTTAATTTTGATTAATTTCTCAACGTTTATATAGGATTTTGGATAATTTTTATCCTGTAACAAAAAATGAATTACGTGTTGACGTACCCATTCTTCTGGTGTAAGAAGAATAAATTTTTTTCTAATTTCATCAAAAATAGACACTTTATTTTCACTATTTTTGAACCGAAAGGAATACGTTGGAAAATTCAATTTTTGCATAGTTCAAAATTAGTTAAATATTACAAACTGCCAACTATTTACTGACCACTGAATACTAAATTATGGATGAAGTAATTCAAATTACAAAAGATATAAAAGCCGGAAACATCAAACCCATTTACTTTTTTATGGGCGATGAACCTTATTATATTGATAAATTAACTGAATTTATTGAGCAAAATATCTTGCAAGAACACGAACGCGATTTCAATCAAACGATTTTATACGGTCGTGATGTTTCTATGGAAGATGTGGTTGGAAATGCAAAACGTTATCCAATGATGGCTGACCGACAAGTAGTGGTGGTTAGAGAAGCTCAAGAATTATCAAGAACTATTGATAAATTAGAAGCTTATGCCGAAAATCCACAACCAACAACCGTTTTAGTTTTTGCATACAAATACAAAACGTTAGACAAGCGTAAAAAAATCACCAAACTTTTAGATAAAGTCGGAGTAGTTTACGAAAGTAAAAAAATGTACGAAAATCAGGTGGGCGATTGGATTAAGCGTGTTTTATCTGGACAAGGTTATAGTATTGAACCTAAGGCAGCTGCTATTTTAGTAGAATTTTTAGGAACGGATTTATCTAAAATCAATAATGAATTAGAAAAACTAAAAATTATACTTCCAAAAGGACATACGTTTACACCAAAAGATATTGAAGAAAATATCGGTTTTAGCAAAGATTATAACAACTTCGAGTTACGAAAAGCCATAGGTGAAAAAGACCAACTGAAAGCCTACAAAATCATCGATCATTTTTCGCAAAATCCAAAAGATAATCCGTTGGTGGTTACTACGGGATTGGTGTTTGGTTTCTTTTCACAATTATTACAATATCATGGATTAAAAGATAAATCGCAGTTCAATGCGGCTAAAGTTTTAAAAGTGAGTCCGTATTTTGTTAAAGATTACGAAGTAGCATTTCGAAATTATCCAATGAAAAAAGTGAGTGCTATTGTTGCAGCTTTGCGAGATACGGATGTAAAAAGTAAAGGAGTAGGCGCTTCCTCTATGACACAACACGATTTATTGAAGGAAATGTTGATTAAAATTTTCAATTAATACAAAGCATAAAAAGTTTTAAAATTTGTACCTTCGCAGTCCTAAATTTTACAAAACTTTAGTTAAAAATACTTAATTATGGGAATGAATAAAAATACAATTTTGGCTTGGGCAACTTTCATTATGATTTTAATGGGATTACTTTTAATCGGATTAGGAATCTATCGTTATGCCGATGTAGCAGGTTGGGGATTTTCAGCTGTTGGAGTTGGTTTCTTTGCCATCGCTTGGGTTTTCAATGCATTAAAAGGAAGAGTATAACAAGTTACAATACATTTTAACAATTAATAAAACAAACATACGATTATGTCAGATGATAAGAAAGTGATTTTCTCAATGCAAAAATTGAGTAAAACCTATCCAGGAGCAGATAAACAAGTACTAAAAAATATTTATTTAAGTTTCTTTTACGGAGCAAAAATTGGTATTCTTGGATTAAATGGTTCGGGAAAATCTTCATTATTAAAAATTATTGCTGGAGTTGATAAAAATTACCAAGGAGATGTGGTTTTTCAACCAGGTTATACAGTTGGATATTTAGAACAAGAGCCTTATTTGGATGAAACTAAAACGGTAATCGATATTGTTCGTGAAGGTGCGGCTGAAACGTTTGCTTTATTGGAAGAATTTAATAAAATTAACGACGATTTTGGTTTGCCTGAAGTATATGAAGATGCTGATAAAATGGACAAACTAATGGAGCGTCAAGCGGTTTTACAAGATAAAATCGATGCTTGTGGTGCTTGGGAAATCGATACTAAATTAGAAATCGCTATGGATGCGCTTCGTACACCAGATGCAGATACGCCAATTTCAGTTTTATCGGGTGGAGAAAAACGTCGTGTAGCTTTATGTCGTTTACTTTTACAACAACCAGATGTCTTATTATTAGATGAGCCAACGAATCACCTTGATGCTGAATCGGTACTTTGGTTAGAACAACATTTAGCACAATATTCAGGAACTGTAATTGCTGTAACGCACGATAGATATTTCTTAGATAATGTTGCGGGTTGGATTTTAGAGTTAGATAGAGGAGAAGGAATTCCATGGAAAGGAAATTATTCTTCTTGGTTAGAACAAAAATCAAACCGTATGGCGCAAGAAGAAAAAGTAGCGTCAAAACGTAGAAAAAATTTAGAGCGTGAGTTGGATTGGGTGCGTCAAGGAGCAAAAGGGCGTCAAACCAAACAAAAAGCACGTTTACAGAATTACGATAAATTATTAAACGAAGACCAAAAAGAACTAGACGAAAAATTAGAAATCTACATTCCAAATGGTCCTCGTTTAGGAACCAATGTAATTGAAGCTAAACATGTTTCAAAAGCATTTGGAGATAAATTACTATATGATGATTTAAATTTCGTTTTACCACAAGCTGGAATTGTTGGAATTATCGGACCAAACGGAGCTGGTAAATCTACAATATTCAAAATGATTATGGGTGAACAACAAGCCGATTCAGGAACATTTGAAATTGGTGATACGGTTAAAATCGCCTATGTTGATCAATCACACTCTAATATTGATCCAAACAAAACCCTTTGGGAAAACTTCTGCGATGGTCAAGAATTAATTATGATGGGTGGAAGACAAGTAAATTCTCGTGCCTACTTATCTCGTTTTAATTTTGGTGGTGGTGAACAAAATAAAAAAGTAGCTACTTTATCAGGAGGAGAAAGAAATAGATTGCACTTAGCCATGACGCTAAAAGAAGAAGGAAACGTATTACTTTTAGATGAGCCTACTAATGATCTAGATGTGAATACATTACGTGCTTTAGAAGAAGGTTTGGAAAATTTTGCAGGTTGTGCTGTAATTATTTCGCATGATAGATGGTTTTTAGATAGAGTTTGTACGCACATTTTAGCTTTTGAAGGTGATTCTCAAGTGTATAGCTTTGAAGGAAGTTTTACAGAATATGAGGAAAACAAGCGTAAACGTCTAGGAAAAGATGTAACGCCAACTCGTATTAAATACAAAAAATTAACACGATAAACATTTGTTAAAAAATCCTGATTAAGTCAGGATTTTTTTTTACATTAGTAACTCCTTTTCAATGCACTTAAATGATAACGTATAAGCATTTTTATTTAGTTTTAGTATTCTGGCTTTGCTCACTTTCAGGAATAGCACAGCATACTGATTTATCTAATAAAGAGGCGAAACAGTTGTTGAAAAAGGCGGGGCAAAGTTTTTTAAAATTAGAAACTAAAAAATCGCTCGATTTTGCTCAAAAAGCTCTAGTTATTGCTACAAAAAATGATAACGATTTATTAGCTGCTAAGGCTTATAATATTATTGGTTTAAACTTCGAAGAATTTGCTGATTATAAAAAAGCAATAGAATTTTATTCTAAAGGACTTATTTTAGCTAATAAAGTTGATAACGACACTGTAAAAGGTTGGTTAAATAACAATTTAGGTAACCTTTATTGTTACCGAAAAATCGATTTTCGAAAAGGTATTAAACATTATAAAGAAGGCTTAAAATATTCTATTCAACATAAAGATGAATATGAAATTATGTTTTCTAAACTTAATATTGGAAGTGCCTATTTTGCTGTAGAAGACTTTAGTTCTGGAATTCAATATTTTAATGAAATTAAAGATTATGTAGACAAAGAAGGAGATAATGAAGCTAAAATATCATTAAACTCAAATTTTGGTGCATACTACAATCACTTGAATAACAATCAAAAAGCGGAAGAATATTATTTAAAAGCGGTTCATTTTTGCGAACAAAATGATATTGAGTTAATCAAGTCTAACGCAAGTGATGTTTATAATGATATTTCAAATTTTTACTATAAAATTAAAAACTTTGAAAAAGCACACTTCTATCTCTTAAAACATGACGAATTACAAGATAAAATTTATAACGAAGAGCGATTAAGTGATGTTAAAATAGGAGGGTTGCAAATTGAGCATGACGAGATTAATAGAGAGATTGATCAAATTAAAAAAGAAAAAGAAATTCAAGCTGAAAAATTACAGGCCAATCGTGTTTTCGTTATTCTTTTAGCTATTATTTTCTTCATTTTGGTGTTGTTGCTATTGTCTTTAATTAGAAATAACAAGTTCAAAGCAAAAATTAATGAAGAATTAAAACGAACCAATAATGAATTATTAGTTGCAAAAGAAAAAGCTGAAGAAGCATCTCAATTAAAAACCCAATTCATTTCAACTATTAGTCACGAACTAAGAACGCCTCTTTATGGAGTTGTTGGAATTACAGATATCATTTTAGACGAACACAAAGAATTAAAAAACAGTCCGCATTTAAAATCATTAAAATTTTCAGCTAAGTATTTATTGTCATTGGTAAATGATATTTTAAAAGTCTATAAAATTGAAGAAAATCAGGTAGTTCTTGAAGATATGGTTTTTAATATCCATGACGAATTAACGGTTATTAAAGATTCACTTCACTTTTTAGCGATTAAAAATAACAACCAAATTTTTATTGAAGTTGATAATTCAATTCCAGAAGTTTTGGTTGGCGATAAAATTCGATTATCTCAAATTTTTATTAATTTGATGAGTAACTCTCTTAAATTTACCGAAAACGGAAAGGTATTAGTTAAAGCGCATCTGATTGAAAAAATAGGAACAAAATGTTATTTGAAATTTGAAGTAATTGATAACGGAATTGGTATTGCAAAAGAAGATCAAAATAAAGTTTTTGAGAAATTTGTTCAAGTATATCGTAAAGAAGACGATTATCAAGGAACAGGCTTAGGATTAACCATTGTTAAAAAATTAGTTGAATTGTTTAATGGAACCATTCAATTAGAAAGCGAAGAAGGAAAAGGAACAACCATTACTTTTACTTTGCCACTAGAATCAGATGATTCGAAAGCAAAATCAATTATTGATAATTTAGATGTTGATCTTTCGGTAAGAAAAGAATATAAAATTTTAGTGGTAGAGGATAATAAAATTAATCAAGTGGTAACTAAAAAACTTTTGGAAAATAATCGTTTTAAATGTCAAATTGTTGATGATGGTTATGCAGCTTTAGAACTTGTGACTAAAACTCATTTTGATGCTATTTTGATGGATATTAACATGCCTTTAATCAATGGATTTGAAACCTCAAAATTAATTAGACAAAAAGGAATTCAAACTCCAATTATTGCTGTAACGGCTTTTGATAAGCAAGATATTGAAGATAAAATTATTGACGCTCAAATTAATGAAGTTATCGTAAAACCGTTTGAAAGTCATAAACTTTTCGAAACTATAAAAAGATTAGTAGATAAATAAAAAAAACGTTGGCTTAGTACCAACGTTTTTTGTTTTTCTTTGAAGCATCCGACTTTCTTGATTTTGAATTGGGATTCATCTTATTTTTATTTCTTAAGTCAGGTTTTGCATCTGGATTTTTAACTTCATCTTTCCATTCATATGGATGATCTGTGATTACTTTGACTTTCATTCGAATTAATTTCTCAATATCCTGCCAGTATGGTTTTTCGTCTTTTCCACAAAATGAAATGGCTAAACCAGAATTTCCAGCGCGACCTGTACGACCAATTCGGTGAACATACGTTTCCGAAATATTTGGAATATCAAAGTTTATTACAAATGGAAGTTGCTCAATATCAATTCCTCTAGCTGCAATATCGGTAGCAACTAAGATATCGATTTCTTTATTTTTAAATTGCTCTAAAACACGTTGACGTGCATTTTGCGATTTATCTCCGTGAATAGCTTCAGCTTTTATGCTTGCTTTTTTCAACACTTTTACAATGTTGTCGGCTCCGTGTTTGGTTCTAGTAAACACTAAAGCATTACTCAAACTTTCTTGAATAATTAACTGTTTTAAAAGTAAACGTTTTTCGTCTTTGTTTACGAAATATACTTTTTGTGTCACATTTTCTGCTGTACTCGAAATTGGTGTAACCGAAATGTATTTTGGTCTTGTTAAAAATGTATCCGCTAATTCTCTAATCGCTAAAGGCATCGTTGCCGAAAACAACAACGTTTGACGATTTTCAGGAGTTAATTTGATGATTTTTTTTACATCATTAATAAACCCCATATCCAACATTTGATCGGCTTCGTCTAAAACCAAATGATGCATGTGATTCAAATCGATAAAACCTTGTTTGTGCAAATCTAAAAGTCTTCCTGGAGTTGCGATTAAAACATCAACTCCCATTTTTAGTTCATTAACTTGTGGAACTTGATTCACTCCACCAAAAATCACTAATGATTTTACATTGGTATATTTTCCATACGTTTTAAAACTTTCGTCAATTTGAATAGCTAATTCTCTTGTTGGCGTAACTACTAAAGTTCTAATATGTTTTGCTTTTTTTGCCGAACCTACAATTCGATGAATCAAGTTTAAAATTGGAATTGCGAAAGCACCTGTTTTTCCAGTTCCGGTTTGCGCGCATGCAACTAAATCTTGTCCTGCTAATATTTCAGGAATTGCTTGCTCTTGAATTGGAGTAGGGTTTGTGTAGCCTTCTTCTTCTAAAGCTTGTTGTATATTGTTAAATAATTTTAATTCGTTAAATGTCATAAATAGTAAATTTTCCTATCAAATAAGTTTGATAAGGGTACAAAGATAGTGTTATTTTGAGGAATTTGGTTTTACCCAACTTTTGCCTTCATAAAATCAGTAATTAAAGAAGCTATTAATTTACCGGTTAAATGATTGTTTTTTGAATCATCAAGAGCTGGAGCTCCTTCACAAATATGAAAATAAGAAGCGTTCTGATGTTTTCCAAAAAAGTAAGTAAAATGACGCGCTTTATCCACACTAAAACCACTCAAAGTCATAGCACTGGAAGGAATATTAGGAATTGCATCTAAATCTAATTCCACGCCAAAAGGTTCATTTTTAATAAAGTTTAGTGCGTTTTCTAATTCAGTTTCGAAGTTTTTCTCTCGTTTTACTTCCACTTCTTCATAGGTAACGTATTTTACTCTAGAAGTCAATTCTTTCAACGTATTGAAAACACTTTTTGAAACGAAGTTTTCATGTAATCCAAAAACGAAATATTTCTTTAAAAAGCCGTCTTCAAAAGCATAACTGAATCCATTTCCAGAATGTCTTCCTTCTAAAATTCTAAAATCGGTATGAGCGTCAAAATTTACTGCATTTACGGGTTTTCCTTTAGCTAAAGCTAAACCTTTGATGTTTCCGTATGCATTATTATGTCCGCCACCTACAATGATAGGAATTTTTCCTGCAGAACAAATTTGGTGAATAATATGAGAAACCTCTACATCTAATTGTTCTACCAATTTAAAAAGTTCTTTTCTGTCTTCTTTATTAGAAATATTTAAGTTTTGAGCTTTTTCCATTTCATTTGAAACGTTAAGCTGTCCTAAAACGATAAGATTACTTCCTTTACAAAATTTATTATGTTGAATATTTGCTAAACTCTGCAAAGCACTTTCGTATGCCGAAGCAGCTCCAGCACGTCCTAAATTTGCACGAACACCTATGTCTTCTGGGATTCCTAGAAGAACAAACTTAGCTTCACTGTTGGTTATGAAATCAACAATATCTGCATCTTTTGGTATTGTGATGATTTTTTCTCCAAATTTTACTTCACCACTTCTGTGGTTGGTTATTTTGGCTAATTCGTTTTGGCTTAAAAGGGTAATATTCTCCATAAAATTATTAAATGCAATCAAAAGTACTATTTTTAAATAAAATTCGTTTAATATTTAGAAAATACTTTAAAAAGTGTATTTTTGAAAAAACTTATAAATAACCCAATCAAAACTAACCCATGGAAAACAAATCAAACAATTCTGGATTAAAAGCTGCAATAGTTGTTTTAGCATTACTTTTATTAGGAAGTATCGGTTATATTTTTAAATTATCTTCCGATAATAAAGAAACGGTAACTACATTAACTGCTGAAAAAAATACTTTGTCAGAAGAACTAAAAGCTAAAATTGCAGAATATGACACAATGATTGCTGATAATACAGCATTAAAAGAAGAATTGCAAGCAGAACAAGCTAAAATGGTTGCTTTATTAGAGCAAGTTGAAAAATCTAAAGGAGATGAAGCTGCAATGGCAAAGTACAAAAATGAATATTTCCGTTTAAAAAGAGAAATGGATAATTTAGTAGCTGAAAACAAAATTTTAAAAGAACAAAATGTTGCTTTAACTTCAAGTTTAGATAGTACTAATGTAGTTTTATCAGATGCTAAAAAATTCAACGATACTTTGTTAACTCAAAATGAAAGTTTAACAAAAACAGTTGAAAAAGGTTCTAAGTTAGCCGTTTTAAACCTAAAAGTTTTAGCTGTTAAACAAAGAAGTTCTGGAAAACAAATTGAAACAGACAAAGCAAGTAGAGCTGATGTTTTAAAAGTAAGTTTTTTAATTGCTGAAAACCAAATTGCAAAAACAGGAGCAAGAGAGTACTATGTTCAAATTATTGATAGTAAAAACAATATTTTAGGCGAAAAGAAAACAATTCCTGCTGGAGATAAAACATTAACGTATAGCTTTATTTCAACTGTAAAATATGAAAACAAAACAGTTCAGGTAAATGAAGAAGTACCAGGAAAAGATTTTGCAAAAGGAACTTACTTTGTAAATGTATTTGACAAAAATGCAGAATTAGTTTCTAAAACAAGTTTCGAATTGAAATAATCGTTTTATAAAATTTTAAAAGTCCAATGAGAGTAATTTCATTGGACTTTTTTTTATATGTATTTTGATAAGTAACTTCCTAATCCAACAGCTGAAATGGTTAAAATTATGGAAGTTGCCATATAGATGTAAGCTGTAATTTGGTTGTTATTCTGAAGTAAATTGTAGTTTTCTAATGCAAAACTTGAAAAAGTGGTAAATCCTCCGCAAAAACCAACAATCAATAAAAATTTCAAAGGATGATTTTCTGGGAAATATTTTCCTAGGTAACCAATGAATAATCCAATAAGTAAACTTCCTAAAATATTCACTAAAAAGGTACTTAAAGGAAACGAACCTTGAAAATATTTTGTTGTCAACCAATGGGTTAAATATCGAAAAATACTTCCGATGGCGCCTCCAAATCCAACAAGTAAAAGAGTTTTTATCATATTAAATAAATTTGCCTTCAATCATTACTTTATCAATTAAATTCGTTCCAAAAGCATACGGCAATTGGTAAAAACTCATAATTGGTTTTGTGATGATGAGATTTGCTTTTTTTCCTTTTGTGATACTTCCGTGAGATTCAGAAATTCCCATAGCATAAGCTCCGTTGATAGTTGCTGCATTGATAGCTTCTTCTGGAGTCATTTTCATTTTGATGCATGCCGTAGCCACCACAAAATTCATATTTCCTGATGGAGTAGTGCCAGGATTATAATCGGTAGCCAAAGCTAATGGTAAACCTGCATTCATCATTTTTCTTGCAGGTGTGTATGGAATGCTAATAAAATATGAACAACTTGGTAAAGCAACTGGCATTGTTTTGCTGTTTTTCAACACTTCAATGTCTTCATCGGTTACGATTTCTAAATGATCAACCGATAATGCTCCGTTTTCTACACAAGCTTTAATTCCGTCGATAGCGGTGAATTGGTTCACATGAATTTTTGGTTCTAAACCATATTTTCTTCCAGCTTCCATGATTTTTATGGTTTCTTCAACTGAAAAATATCCTGTTTCAAGGAAAGCATCAATATAATCAGCTAAGTTTTCGGAAGCAATTTTTGGTAACATTTCGTTGATAATCAAGTCAATGTAAGCCGAATGATTTTCTTTGTATTCCATTGGAAAAGCATGAGCGCCAAGAAATGTAGCTTTTATAGCAATTGGATAATTTTCTTTTAAACGTTTGATAACGCGCAACATTTTCAATTCGCCTTCAACAGTTAATCCGTATCCCGATTTAATTTCTACTGCACCCGTTCCTTGTTGCATAACTTCTTCTAAACGTAATTTCGATTGCTCATAAATTTCATCTTCTGAAGTTTCGTTTAGTTTTTTAGCTGAATTTAAAATTCCGCCACCACGATTCGCAATTTCTTCGTATGATAAACCGTTAATTCTATCTACAAATTCTTGAATTCGGTTTCCTGCGTATACAATGTGAGTATGACTATCAACCCAAGTTGGTAAAATCACTTGTCCAGTGGCATCAATGATTTCAACATCAGAAAGTTTTGGACAGTTTTCCATCGGACCAAAATTGGAAATAATATTGTTTTCTATTAAAAGATAAGCATTATCAATTTTAGGTAATATTGCCATATCTGATCCCGAAATTTTATCAATTCCTACTTCTCTAATTTGTAATAGTTCTTTTATGTTGATGAATAAGGTTTGCATTGAAAATAAATTTCCGTAAAAATACTTCTCATTTTTAAAAACTCCTATCTTTATATAAAATTTGTTTGTTTTGAGAAAAATTAAATACAAGAAAGGAAGAAAAGTTCATCCAAGTACGTTAGAATATACAGGTATTCACAAAGATACACCAACAGAAATGCAAATGTTTGTGTATGATACTGATGAAGTTATTGAATTTCAACAATGTGAACCTCACGACTTGGATACTAATATTGATGCTTTAAAAGTGAATTGGATTAATATTCACGGATTAAATAATCATGCTTTTATTGAAAAAGTAGGCGCTAAGTTTGGTGCTGACCATTTCATTATTGGTGACATTTTAAATACAACCAAACGAACTAGAATAGAAGAGTATCACGATATTTTATTTTTCAATGTGAAATCGCTTTTACCTCAAAAAGAGTCTGATAATATTAGTGTAGAGCAAATTAGTTTTTTGTTGAAGGATAATGTTTTGATTTCTTTTCAAGAGAAAAGAAGTGATTTTTTTACACACATCAGAGAACGAATTAGAACCAATTCAGGAGTTGTACGAACAAAAAAAGCCGATTATTTATTGTATTTGTTATTAGATGCGATAATTGAAAATTTCTATATAACTATTGAAAGTGAGGAAAATAAAGTAGATGAATTGATTGATTTATCTAAGATTAATACCAATCCAGAAGTTTTAGAATTGATTGAGAAACATCGGGATAATTTTAATTTTTTGAAACGTTCCATTATTCCATTACGAGATTGTTTATATTCCATTAAAAGTATTAAAGACGATAATGTGTTTAATGATATTCAGCCTGAGAATTTTACTTTCTTCTCCAGATTACATCAAAAGTGTTTAGAATTATTGGAACAAATTGATTCTGATTTAATAACATTAGAAAGTGCTTCCAATTATTTCTTCTCGGCACAGAACCATAAGATGAATCAAGTGATGAAAACATTAACAGTGGTTTCGATGTTCTTTTTACCTTTAACTTTTATCGTAGGTGTTTATGGTCAGAACTTTAAGAATTTACCTGAGTTAGAGTGGGAGTATGGCTATTTTATTATTTGGGGAATTATGTTGTCCGTTGTTGCGGTAATGTTTATTTATTTTAAAATCAAAAAGTGGTTTTAGCTAAAAATAATAGCAATTCTATTGTCAAAAATAAATATTACTATTATCTTTGACGTGAATTCATAAATTCCGGAAAATATTATGTTTGAATTTCAACAGTACCTAGGTTTTTTACTTTTCTTAACCATATTAACTATTGGTTTTTGGTTGATGATATTCTTAGTAGGATTTGTTCACTATTGGTTGGGCGGAGCTATCATGGAATTGATTAAAGAGAAAAGAGCAAAAAAACAAGCTGAATTAGAAGGATAATTTTCTTTTAATTTTAAAAATAAAAAGTCCCGATTTAATCGGGACTTTTTTTATTTGTTATGGTTTTTGAAATTATGGTCTTCCCATAAAATCTCCTTCACCACCATTGTCTTCTCTACGAGGTTGTCTGTCTCTTTCGTTTTTCTGTTTGTTGAAACGATATGTAAAAGTTAGCATAACTTGTCTTTCTCTCCATTGCATTTCGCTATATGAACTAACTACATTAGGAATTTCAGTTTCCATGATTCTTTTTCTTGAATTGAAAACATCACTAACATTTAAAGCAATTGTACCTTTATCTTTTAAGATATCTTTACTAAATGCTAAGTTCATTGAGGCAACACCTAATGATTTACCTTGAGCATTTGTTTGAGGTGCATTGTATGTTCCGTTTGTTTGCCAATCTATTTTATAAGGTAATGTTACTTTTGAATTGATTCTTGCAAACCAAGTAAAAGCTACGTTATCAAAGTTTTGATTTATTGTATTTCCTAAATAGTCAACATAAGAATAATCACCTTGAGTTTCGCTTCTGAATGCATTAAAGTTTCCATTCAATCTCCACCATTTGTATGGTGTATAGTTTAAATTGAACTCAAAACCAGCTCTGTATTCCTTAGCTAAGTTAATTGGTGTGCTTAGAATTACCGGAGTTCTAATATCAGTTCCTCCAATAGGTGTTACATCTCCTGTAACTGGATCAACAATATCTTCTCCATCTACAATTGTAGTTGCAAATAAACCAGATTCTCTTCTAATAAATTGGAAAGAATCATTTGTTATATTTATATAAGCCGATGTATTGAATGTTAATTTATTCCATTTTTTCAAATAACCTAAATCAATTGCGTCTGTCATTGAAGGATCTAAATCTGGATTTCCTTGAAAGATATTAATGTTACTTGACAATGAAGAAACTGGATTTAAGAAACGACCTCTAGGACGATTAATTCTTTTACTATAACTTAAACTAACAGAACTTGATTCTGAAAACTCATAGTTAAATGTAGCAGAAGGGAATAAATTGTTATATTTTTTTGTGTTGTAATCATTCTCAGTTAAAGAATTTACTTCAATATTACTATCTTCAAAACGTAATCCAAAGAAATAAGAGAATTTATCAATTTTTGAACCATATTGCATGTAAAGCGCATTTACATTTTCAATATATTCAAGTGTGTTTGAGAAATTTGAATCGTCAGGAGTTACTGTAAAATCAGTTAAATTGTTTAAGAAACTTCCTCTATATCCTGCTTCAAAACGACCGTTTTTACCAATTGGTAACACATAATCAGCTTGAATTAAATTTCTTTGCTGTTTTTGTGTATTAGAAGTTTCTTCTGTATCTAAACTACTTGGGTTTCCTAATATTTGGTCTGAAATAGTTGCAAATTCATTTTCTCTATTTTGAGAAATTGCAATATCAACTGTTAATTTGTGATCGTCTTTTTTGAATTTTTTTACAAAATTAGAGGCATATTCAATACTAAATTCATCACTTCTTTGATCATTAAAACGATTTCTAGTTGATGTTGGGTTAAATCCAGAATCAAAATTATAGAAAAACACATTATCAGGATTTTTTCCTCTGTTTTCTCTGAAAGTTAAAGCATTTGTCCAAGTTAAAGATTTTGAAAGATTAAGATCAATACCAAAATTAGCATTAAAACCTTCGCTTAATCTATCGTTTGTTCTTCTTTCGTTTATAAAGTTTTTTGTAGTTCCATCAGAATTATAATATTCTGCATCTACCATTGAGTTTCCAGGATTGTTTCTGTAGTTGTAACCAAAGTTAGAAAACAAGTTATAATCGTCACTTTTTTTGTTTAAGTTAATGCTTGTTCCATAAGTTTCAGGATCACCAGCGTTTACCATAATAGAACCATTAACTCCATTTGCTTTACCTTTTCTAAGAACAATATTAATGATACCTCCACCACCTTCTGCATCATAACGTGCAGATGGATTTGTGATAACTTCAACTTTTTCTACAGCATCTGCAGGTAATAATTTTAAAGCATCTGCAATATTAATTCCAGCTAATCCAGAAGGTCTTCCATCTATTAAAATTTTTACATTTTCATTTCCTCTTAGTGCTACTGTTCCTTCTGCATCAACAGTTACAGATGGTACATTATCTAAGACATCGCTAACAGTTCCGCCTTTTACCATCATATCTTTACCAACGTTGTAAACTCTTTTATCGAGTTTAATTTCAACTGTTGATTTTTCAGCAATTACTTCAATTTCATTTAATTGAGCCACATCGGCAGCCATTTGAATTACTCCTAAGTTGGTATCCGTATTAAATTCTTTTTGTTGTAATGGTAACGTCTTAAAAGAAATAAATTCGACTCTAACATTGTAGTTTCCAGCCGATACTTCAAACTTAAAATTTCCATTTTCATCGGTAATTCCACCAGAAAGTTGTTTTGTTTTAGCATTTTCAAAAACAATGGTAGCGTATTCTAAAGGAAAATCAGTTCCTTTTTCAATTACTTTTCCCGAAATGGTTACTTTTTTAGCATCTGGTCGTTGTGCAAAGGCTGTTAAACTTAAGAATAACGATAGTGTAGCAATAAGAATTTTCTTGTTCATAAATATTTTTTTTGCAAATAAGACTGCAAAAGTAACTTTTGGTTTAGCCGTTAATTGCTAAATCTTTGTTAAAACTACTAGAGGATTTCGTTAATCTTTTCTTTGGGTCTTGCAATTACGGCTTTGTCTCCATTTACAATTATTGGACGTTCAATTAACTTTGGATTTTCGAGCATTGCTTCAATGATTTGAGCATCACTTAAATCTTTTCCTTTATAATTTTCTATCCAAATAGATTCTTTGGTTCTGATTAATTCTATTGGCTTGATATTGAGTTTTTTAATAATATCTTCAAGCTCTAGTTTTGTAAAAGGCTCATCTAAATATTTTCGAATTTCAAAGGGTTGATTCAAATTTTCAATTTCGCACAAACCTTCTCTCGATTTGGTACATCTTGGGTTATGGTAAATAGTTATCATATTTTCTTTTTTACAAAGAAATAAAAAATAGTACTTTAGTGGCAAACTTAATTCGTTTAAAAGTTATGTATATAGAGCAATTAAAATCTAAAAAAGTTAACTTATTTTCTTATTTACCAATTCCTTTGGGCTTTATTTTATTGATGTTTTTCAACTTTATTATGTCTGATGGAGTAGATACGAATGAAGTTATACAACAGACAATCAAATTAATAGGAGTTAATTTAACTTTTGTAATACTTGTAGGTCCTTTAGCCTTCGGTTTATTGTTAGTTCTTTTTTGGGTTAAATTTGTTCAAGGGCAATCAATAACTAGTTTGACCACCTCACGTCAAAAAATAGATTGGAAACGCGTTTTTTTCTCTTTTTTCTTGTGGGGAAGCATTACGACTTTGATGATTTTAGCACTTTATTTTACCCAACCTGAGAATTTTGTTTGGAATTTTAATTCTGAGAAGTTTTTTGTTTTCTTAATTCTGGCAATAATTTTAGTACCGATGCAAACTAGCTTTGAAGAATATCTTTTTAGAGCTCATATGATGCAAGGAATAGGATTAGCCACTAATAGTAGATTAATTCCTTTGATTATTACATCTGTCTTGTTTGGTTTAATGCACATAGCTAATCCAGAAGTAGGAAAAATAGGTTATATCATTATGGTGTATTACATAGGAACTGGTTTTTTCTTAGGAATTATGACTTTAATGGATGAAGGTTTAGAATTAGCATTAGGTTTTCATGCTGCCAATAACTTAGTAGGAGCTTTACTCTTAACAGCTGATTGGACAGCATTTCAAACTAATTCTATTTTAAAAGATTTATCAGAACCATCAGCAGGTTTTGATGTTTTAACACCCGTTTTTGTAATATTTCCAATCTTGCTTTTAATTTTTTCTAAAGTTTATGGATGGAATAATTGGAAAGAAAAGTTAACAGGAAAATTAATTGATACTAACAAAGAAATCGATTTCAATGATTCCAAATTATAAGAGCATTCACAATCGTTTTAAAATAAATGATTTTCATTTTGATAAAGAAGCGCTATTTCAATTGGCTTACAGTTTAATTAAAGAAGGAAAAGAACATGAAATAGACTTAGGTGTTTTTTTGTTAGATTGGTTAGATGATAAAGAAACGATTGAGTTAACTACTTCAGGAACCACTGGAGTACCAAAAGTTATTACAATTAAGAAGCAATCCATGGTGCATTCAGCTATTGCAACAGGTAATTTTTTTAATTTGCATCCGCAAGACAAAGCATTATTATGTTTACCAGCACGTTATATTGCTGGAAAAATGATGATTGTTCGTGCTATGATGCTAGGTTTAGAATTGGATATTATGGTTCCAAGTTCACACTTAGATGATTTATTGCCTCACAAAGCGTATGATTTTGTTGCAATTGTTCCACTTCAGGCAGAAAATAGTTTAGATAAATTACATCAATTTAAAAAGATAATTATAGGAGGAGCAAAAGTTTCTGATGATTTAGCCTCAAAATTAAAGAATATAAAATCAGATATTTATGAAACTTATGGAATGACTGAAACCATTACTCATATTGCAGCCAAAAAAATAGGCGAGGCGTATTTTAATGTTTTAGAACATGTTTCCATTTCTAATGATGAAAGAAATTGTTTAGTAATTGATGCGCAAAGTGTTTCAGATGAGAAAGTAATTACAAATGATATTGTTGAAATTCTAAATGAGAAACAATTCAAATGGATAGGTCGCTATGATAATGTAATAAATAGTGGCGGAATTAAGTTATTTCCTGAGCAAATAGAAGCCAAATTAGCCTCAAAAATTGACAATAGATTTTTTATAACAAGTCTTCCAGATGACATTTTAGGTTCAAAAGTAGTTTTGGTTGTTGAAGGATCGGAACAAGTAATTGATACAACAATTTTTAATTCCTTAGATAAGTTTGAAAAACCAAAAGAAATTTTGTTTGTGTCTGAATTTGTTGAAACTGAAACAAAAAAGATCAATCGTATCCGAACTTTAAAAAAAATAAAGGTTGTATAAATCAAAAATAATATAATACATATTTTGAATGGATTATGAAGTATAAAGTAAGTACTATATTAAAATTTTTATACAACCTTAAGTAGTTATTCTTCCATTTTTAAATAATAATCTGCAGAATGTTTTCCACTGCCAAAGAAGATAAAAAATACACTAGTAGCAAAAGCTAACAAGGATTGAATAAAATCTGACGGGTTAAAGACTCCAATAAAATTTATTGTAAAAGCACCTAAAAGTATAGGTAACTGTACCCAAATTGACCAACGTGTTAAGAAGCCAATGATAATCATTACTCCTCCTGCCATGTGTGCCATTGCAACATAATGAATTAGCAACATTTCGCTACCAAAACTTCCCACCGAATTTAAAATTTCATGTAAGTACTTTTTGTCTACGATGAAAGAAACTCCTTTTAATAGTAAAAAAGTACCTAAAGAAATTCTAAGAATATCTATAGGAATACATGTGTTTGCATTAGCCCATTTGTTTAATTCTCTAATTCTAGCCATAAATAAACGGATTAAAATTACACAACGCTAATTTACTAAAAATTAACATATTATGATTTTGTGGTGCGTTAATAAAAACATAAATTAATAAAAAAAGAAGACTAATTGTCTTCTTTAATTTTAACAAAAAATTGATTATCATAAATTTGAAAACTTTTTTTACTAAGCTTTTTCAGTTTAATTTTTTGTTCTTTTAATGTAGGATTTAATCTGATTTTTTTGTCTTCAAAACCAATATCTATTGGCATGTTGAAATCTTCGTTTACATTGTCCCAAGAATAGTATAAATAGTCACCTTTAATTTTATAGATAAAAATAGGAAGTTGATTGGTATATAAATATTGTCTAAATATTGGTGTTAAATCTGTATCAGAAGCCTTGTTAAAGTAGTCAATTACCGTATCTGAAGTAATGATTTTCTTTTTGAAAGTTTCTGAATAATCATAAAGCATTTTCCACCATTTTTCGTCATCAGCAATTACGTGTCTTAAGGTGTTTAATAATAACGAACCTTTATAATACATATCGCCAGAACCTTCATTGTTTACACCGTATTGTCCAATAATAGGTTTGTCATTTCTTACATTTCTTGCTTGACCGTTGATGTATTTCATCGCATCATCATATCCTTTTATACACTCTATAAATACGGTTTCTGAATACGTTGTAAAGCCTTCATGAATCCACATATCGGCAATATCTGTACTTGTAATACTGTTTCCAAACCATTCGTGACCCGTTTCGTGAATTGTAATGTAATCAAAAAACATTCCAACTCCAGTTCCTGACATGTCAAATCCCATATAACCTTTTTTGTACTTATTTCCGTAGGCAACAGCACTTTGGTGTTCCATACCTAAGTAAGGCGTTTCAACTAATTTATAACCATCTTCCCAAAATGGATAACGTCCAAACTTCGACTGAAAACATTCCATCATCGGTTTTACTTCTGCGAAATGTTCGCGAGCTTTCGCTTCGTTTTCCCTTAAGACATAATAATCTAAATCCAAATCGGGCATTTTATCCTGAATGTGAACGTAATCAGCAATATTTACCGTTATAGTGTAATTGTTAATTGGGTTTTTCACTTCCCAATCCCAGCGAGTGTATCCATTTTTCAAGTCTTGAGAACCTAAAAAACGTCCGTTAGACACATTCATCAATCCATTTGGAACAGCAACTTTTATTGAAGCACCATTATCAGGTTCATCTGTTTGTGAATCTTTTACCGGATACCACAAACTTGCTCCCGTTCCTTGAACCGCAACTGCGATGAAATCTTTACCCGCTTTGTCTTTTGAAAAAACAAAACCTCCATCCCAAGGAGCATTTCGGGCAATTCTTGGATTACCTGAATAATAAAATTTTAGTTTATGATTCGATTTTGAAGCTAATTTTTCAGGAAAATCGATAAAAACAGCATCGTTATCGCGAACGTATTTCAATTTTTTAGCATTCCAAACAATCGAATCTACTTTCATATTGTCAAATAAATCCAATTGAATTTTTTGAGTTGGAACCATCACTTCAAAAGTAATTTCATTAAAACCTTTTATACTTTTTTGCTCTGGATTTATGGTAATATTTAAATCATAGCGTTTAACATCATAGGAGGTTCTTTCAATGCGTAAACCACCTTGTAAAGAGTCGCGACGGGTAAATTGAGCACTAATTTGTTGGATTCCTAATATCGCTAGGATAACTAAAAAACTGTTTTTCATAAGGATAGTTTTCAAAATCTAAATATAAGAGTTTGAATTTAAAAACTTATAATTTAAATAAAATAAAATCGTAATTATAAAGTAAAAAATAAGAGAACTATGTTTTACCAATAAAGGATAATGAATTGTTAAATTTTTTTTTGTCGTATGAAATAGTTATAAATTTGAAGATATTTATTTGAAATGAATCAGTCTACTTTTTTTAACATACTTATAGTTCGAAGTTTCATTACTTTGAATTATTTGCATGATGATTCTTTTTTAAAAAGTTCAAAAGTCTTCATTAAATAATCCCTGTCAAGCCCAAGACAGGGAAATTTCTATTTTCTTACTCAAAATAAATAATAATTATTTGCCTTTTTTGATGCTTTTGTGCTGAATTCATGCTTGAATTTGGTTGGGTATTTCTTTAGGTTTCATTCAGGCATTTATAAAAAAATAAAAAAATGAATCAAGATATTATATTAACAACAGGAATTTATGATTTAATTAAAGATTTACTAAGAAGAAAAAAAGTGACTCCGTTTGTGGAAGATCAATTAGTAGTGCAATTAAAGCGTGCGAAACAAATTAGACGCAGAGAATTACCAAATAATGTGGTTACCATTGATTGCAGAGTTACTATTAAAGATATTCTAACAAATGAATTGCAAGATTTTACTTTTGTAGCACCATCAAAAGCTAAAAGAAGAAATAATACAGAATCAATTGTTGGTGATGTTGGATTAGCTTTAGTTGGAAATAAAACTGGAGATCAAATAAAATGGGATTTTGGATCTGGTGAGAAAAATTTTGAAATAATTAAAGTAGAAAGATTTTAGAATTAAAATTATAAAGTCTTGATTGTAAATTCAATTAAATAAAAAGTGGGTTTCAATTATAAGAAACTCACTTTTTTAAAATGTTGCTTCTTTTGTAATTGTCATTTTTTCTCTCGAAATCGGATGTTCAAAAGTCAAACTTTCCGCATGTAAGTGTAAGCGATCAGCTTTTTTTCCATACAAATCATCGCCAACAATTGGAGTTTTTAATCCTAATTCGTGTGAAGCATGCACTCGTAATTGATGTGTTCTACCCGTAATAGGGTAGAAGTACACTAAAGTTTGATTGTTTCTTACTTCAATCTTTTCCCATTTAGTTTGCGCTGGCTTTCCGTGTTCGTAGCAAACCAATTGTCTTGGCCTGTCATCTAAATCTACACGAAGCGGTAAATCGATAAAACCTTCATTTTCTTCTAAAACACCATCTAACAAAGCAACATAGCGTTTTTTAATCGTTCTTTTGATGAACTGACTTTGCAGTTTTACATACGTTTCTTCGTCTTTTGCAATCAACATTAAACCTGAAGTCGACATGTCTAGTCGATGTACAATTAATGGTCCTGTTGCATTTGGATATAATTCTTTGACTCTTTGGTAAACAGAATCTGATATTATTTTTCCTGGAACAGATAGAAATTCTGCGGGTTTATTTATTACCGCTAATACTTCATCTTCAAAAACGATTTCAATATTTTTCCCTTCCGCTGGATTTTCCTGAAACGGATTTGCTTCCATATCCAAACCTTTTAGCATGTGTGACATTAATATTGGTTCACATTTACTTTTGCAAGCTGGATAAAATTGTTTATGTTTTCTAATTTCCGATTTTGGCGATTGTCCCCACCAAAATTCAGCCATTGCAATTGGCTTTAATTGGTTTTCAAAAGCGTAATGTAATAACTTTGGAGCAGCACATTCTCCAGCACCAGCTGGCGGATTATTGTTGAAGATTTCTCCAATGCTTTTTCGTTCGCCAAATTGATTTAAAAAAGAATATTCAGCAAATAATTTTTGTTGCAAAGCACCTGATTTTTGACGGCGTTCTTCTTTAAGTTGGTTGATTTCGTCTAAAAGTAAATTAATTTCTTTTTGAGCATTTTCTGTTTGAAAATTCCAATATTTCGTCATTTTTTTGAGTAAAATGCTTTCTTTTTTACTTTCTTCCGAAAGTTCTAATTCTAATTGTTCTATTTCAGAGGTAGTTAAATTGTTGAATGAATTTCGCTTTTCATCGCGTTCAATTTTCAGTTTTTTGATTTTATCTTTTTGATTTTGAATATCGGTTAAAGCTTCTATTTTAGTAACGTCTAATTGATTTTTCTTGTTTTGAAGTTCGTCTGAATTTTCTAAAATTTCAATTTTACGATTGATAGCATTTAAAACTTCTTCCTCTTTTCTGAAAAACCCATCTTCGTGCAACATATCAAAAATCGTTGGAACAAAATAAGGAAGGTGATTCACACCAGCCAATTTCCCAGAAAAAGCCCATAAATAACCTAATTCTCCTTCTTGATTTTGACAAACTAAAACACCAAACATTTTTCCAATTACTAAACCTTCTTGATTTTCTTTCAATCCGAAATTGTGTTCAAAATCGGTTTGTGTTTCTAAATACGATTGCAATTCAGTTGTTGCAATTCTACTTAATTCATTAGGTTCGTAATAAAAAGGGAATGTGAATTTTTCGGGTAACGAAATATCTAAAATATTGGTTTTGAAAGGTTGGAAAAGTGATTTCTTCATTTTGTATTGTTTGAATAAAAAATTTCCCAAACATTTTTGATTAATGAATAACTTATGAATATACTGAAAAGAAGAGTTAAAACTAAATTTAATAAAGTAGCTTCATAATGATAACCTTCATAAAATAAACTAGTATGTTTTCTAATTTTGTAAATCTAAATTCAAATCCAAACGGAGTTTCTTTTATGAAGATTGTTCCTAATGTATAATACAATATGTTAAACATTATTAAACTTGTCAATAATGTCAACATATAAATATTAGTTTTATTTTTCAAAATATTAAACTTGAATCACTCCTAAATTAAATTGTTTCTCAATAGGAGCGTGGTTAGCTGCTTCAATTCCCATAGAAATCCAATTTCTGGTTTCTAATGGATCAATGATAGCATCTGTCCACAAACGAGAAGCAGCGTAGTATGGTGAAACTTGTTCGTCATATCTTGCTTTGATTTTATCGAATAACTCTTTTTCTTTTACTTCATCGATGACTTCGCCTTTTGCTTTTAAAGATGATGCTTCAATTTGTGCTAATACTTTTGCAGCTTGTGTTCCGCCCATAACCGCTAATTCTGCACTTGGCCAAGCGAAAATTAATCTTGGATCATACGCTTTTCCACACATCGCATAATTCCCAGCACCGTATGAATTTCCAACAATTACAGTGAATTTTGGTACAACCGAATTTGCCATCGCATTTACCATTTTAGCTCCGTCTTTGATAATTCCACCATGTTCTGATTTGGAACCTACCATAAATCCGGTAACGTCTTGCACAAAAACTAATGGAATTTTCTTTTGGTTACAATTGGCAATAAAACGTGTCGCTTTATCCGCAGAATCGGAATAAATTGCTCCACCAAATTGCATTTCGCCTTTAGCGTTTTTCACTATTTTACGTTGGTTAGCTACAATTCCAACCGCCCAACCATCGATGCGAGCGTAAGCTGTGATTAAGGTTTTTCCATAACCACCTTTGTATTCATCAAATTCTGAATTATCTACCAAACGTTTGATGATTTCATACATGTCGTATTGATCAGCTCTTGATTTTGGTAAAATTCCGTAAATATCTTTTGGTTCTAAAGCTGGTTTTTCGGCTTTCACACGATTATATCCTGCTTTATCGAAATCACCAATTTTGCCTACGATACTTTTAATTCTATCTAAAGCATCTTTATCATCTTTAGCTTTATAATCCGTCACACCTGAAATTTCGCAATGTGTTGTTGCTCCTCCAAGAGTTTCGTTATCAATTGTTTCACCAATTGCGGCTTTTACTAAATAACTTCCGGCTAAGAAAATACTTCCGGTTTTATCTACAATCATAGCTTCATCGCTCATAATAGGTAAATAAGCACCACCAGCAACACAACTTCCCATAACAGCGGCAATTTGAGTAATTCCCATGCTGCTCATAATGGCATTATTTCTAAAAATACGACCAAAATGTTCTTTGTCTGGAAAAATTTCGTCTTGCATTGGTAAATAAACTCCAGCCGAATCCACTAAATAGATAATTGGTAAGCGGTTTTCCATAGCAATTTCTTGCGCACGAAGATTCTTTTTTCCAGTAATTGGAAACCAAGCACCCGCTTTAACAGTAGCGTCATTAGCTACCACGATGCACTGTTTTCCAGAAATAAATCCGATTTTCACAACAACTCCTCCAGAAGGACAACCGCCATGTTCTTTGTACATACCATCTCCAACAAAAGCACCAATTTCAATGCTTTTTGCCTTTTCATCTAAAAGATAATCAATACGTTCACGAGCTGTCATTTTGCCTTCAGCGTGTAATTTTTCGATACGTTTTTGTCCGCCACCTAATTTAACTTGGGCAAATCGGTTTTTTAAATCGGAAAGTAAAAGTTTGTTATGATCTTCGTTTTTATTAAAATTAATGTCCATTTGGGTTTTGTTGTTTTATTGGTTGGCTAAAATACAAAATCCATCTGAAAAATAAATTCTTTAGATGGATTTGAAATAAATTTAACTAATGTTATTTTTTATTGTTGTGAATTAGTATCTCGAGCTTGACTATCTCTTGTGTTTTTTTGTACTGTTATGGCTCCAAAAATGGAAAGTAGAAATGAAAAGGCATAAAATCCTTTTTCACTCGGAAGTAAAGTGGCATTCCACAATCCTACAATTAGTAAAACAATTGATAATATGGTGGCAAACCAGCAAATTCCATAATATAAATCGGTTACAGGAATATTTTCTAAGCGGTCTCTAACACTTTTTTGTAAAGAAACCACAGCGAAAAGTCCGAACATTAAAACGGTGAAGTAATATCCTTTTTCGTTTAATAGCATATCAGCTCTGAATAATCCGATTAAATAACCAATCATTCCAGTTCCTAATGCAATCCAAGATGCAGCAATAAACGCCGCAGAAGGTTTTTGATACATAGATTTTTGTTTTATAGTTATTACAATATTACTTTATTTTTTTGAATCGTTTACCATTCTTTTTAAAATTGCCCATTGTCTTAAAGCGTCTTTGGCATCAATTGCAGGATATCCTAACACTGTCTTTCCAGCTTCCACATCTGCAGCAACACCAGAACCTGCACCAATCATAGCACCATCACCAATAGTTGTGTGGTCTTTGATAGAAGCGCTTCCGCCAATGATTACACCATTTCCAAGTGTTACAGAACCCGCTAATCCACTATTTCCTGCCATAATACAGAACATTCCTAATTTAGAATTGTGTCCGATTTGAACCAAATTATCAATTTTACAGCCATCACCTAAAATAGTTGAACTGAATTTTCCTCTATCTACAGATGAATTAGCACCTATTTCTACATTATTTCCGATAATTACATTTCCAATTTGTGGAATTTTTACCAAACCTTTTTCAGGATCAGGACGGAAACCAAAGCCATCAGCTCCAATAGTTGCATTTGGATGAATAATACAATCGTTTCCAATATGACAACGTTCTCTAACCACAGCACCAGACCAAAGTGTAGTATTTTTACCAATGGTACATTCGTCTAGAACAGTCACATTTGGATATAGAATAGCGTTTTCTCCTATAGTTACATTTGGACCTACATAACAATTTGCACCTATTTTTGTGCCAGTTCCGATTTTAGCGGATTCATCAATTGTAGCTGTTGGATGAATATCAGTTTTGAAAACAGGTGGAGGAGGAGCAAAAAGCGTTAAAACTTGCGACATAGCTAAATCGGCATTTTTAACTTTGATGAAGGCTCTGTTTTCTCCTGGTTCGATTGAAATATCTTCGTTTACAACTGCTACACATGCTTTTGAAGTAGCCCAAAATTTTTCGTATTTTTTATTCCCAATGAACGATATTTCAGTTTCATTGGCTACTTCTAATTGTTCGGGTGCTGTAATTTTTGTAGTTATTGAACCAACGATTGTTCCTTTAAGAATTTCGTTGATTTCTTCAATTGTAAATTGTTTCATTAGTTGTTTATTGGGTTTAGTTTTGCCTAATATATAAAAAGATTTTAGTTTTTTTAAATATTGTATAAAAAAATCCGAATTTCAACAATTGAAATTCGGATTTTTAATACTCGGATTCATCTGAATTATTCCTCTTTTTGTCCCATCATCATTAAATAGGCTTTCAAGAAATTATCGATTTCTCCGTTCATAATACCTTCAACATCACTTGATTCGTATCCTGAACGAACGTCTTTTACTAATTTATAAGGATGCATTACGTAATTTCGAATTTGCGAACCCCATTCGATTTTCATTTTTCCTGCTTCAATATCGGCTCTTTGTGCTAATCGTTTGTTTAATTCGATTTCGTATAACTGCGATTTTAACATTTGCATGGCACGTTGGCGGTTATCTTGTTGCGAACGCGTTTCCGAACATTGAATTTGAATTCCCGTAGGTTTGTGAAACAATTGTACTTTAGTTTCAACCTTGTTTACGTTTTGTCCACCTGCACCGCTCGAACGAGAAGTTATAATTTCAATATCTGCAGGATTTATTTCTACTTCAATAGAATCATCTACCAAAGGATATACATAAACTGATGCAAATGACGTATGACGTTTCGCATTACTATCAAAAGGAGAAATTCGCACCAAACGATGCACACCATTTTCACCTTTTAAATAACCAAAAGCAAAATCACCTTCAAATTCTAACGTAACCGTTTTAATTCCAGCTACATCACCTTCTTGAAAGTTTAATTCTTTGATTTTATACCCTTGTTTTTCTCCCCACATTAAATACATTCGCATTAACATAGAAGCCCAATCACAACTTTCGGTTCCACCAGCTCCAGCCGTAATTTGTAAAACCGCACTCATGCTATCTCCTTCGTCGGAAAGCATATTGCGAAACTCTAAATCTTCAATGTGATGTAAGGTTTTTTGATATTGTTCTTCGACTTCTTCCTCGGTTACATCGCCTTCTTTGAAGAAATCCATCATAATTTGAAGTTCCTCAGAAAGTTCAACCCCTTTATCATAATCTTCTACCCATTTCTTTTTTGAACGTAGGTTCCTAATAATGATTTCGGCTTCTTTGGCGTTGTTCCAAAAGTCAGGAGCGAAGGTTTTTTCTTCCTCGTTAGTTATTTCAATCGTTTTGGCATCAATGTCAAAGATACCTCCTTAACGCACCAAGGCGATCAATAATATCTCTGACTTGTTCTGTATTTATCATAAATATTGTAGTTTTGTTTTGAAATGGGATGCCCTAGCCCCGATAGTAACGACATCCTTTTAAACCTGACAGGTTTCCAAAACCTGTCAGGTTTGAAAAGATATAGTGCATAGCGGGAATAAGCTCCTAAAAATTTTATCAAAAATAAGGTATCTGATTGATATATGGAAATAAATTTAGTTAGTGATACAGTGACCAAGCCTTCTGTGGAGATGTTAAACGCAATGTTTAATGCAAAAGTTGGTGATGACGTATATAAACAAGACCCAACAGTCAATGAGTTAGAGGAAACTTTGGCAGATTTGTTTGGAATGGAAGCCGCTTTGTTTTTCCCTTCGGGAACGATGGCAAATCAGACGGCGATTAAGTTGCATACACAGCCAGGCGAACAAGTGATTTGCGACAAATATTCACACATTTATCATTATGAAGGTGGCGGAGCTTCTTTTAACAGTGGTGTTTCGTGTTGTTTAGTTGATGGAAATAGAGGGATGATTACGGCTGATTTAGTTAAAAATGGAATCAACGACCCAGAATTTTATCACGCCCCATTAACTTCATTAGTAAGCATTGAAAACACAACCAATAAAGGTGGTGGTGCTTGTTATGACTTACAACCTTTGCAAGAAATTAAGCAAGTTTGTATCGACCATAATTTGAAATATCATTTAGATGGTGCGCGTTTGTGGAATGCTTTAGTAGCTAAAAAACAACATCCAAAACATTTTGGTGAATTATTTGATACGATTTCAGTTTGTTTATCGAAAGGTTTGGGCGCACCAGTTGGTTCGGTTTTGCTAGGAAGTAAGGCGGATATGCATCGTGCTTTGCGTATTAGAAAGATTTTTGGAGGGAATATGCGTCAATCTGGATATTTGGCTGCCGCTGGATTGTTTGCGTTGCAAAATAACATCAGTCGTTTAGAAATTGATCATAGAAGAGCGAAAGAATTAGGCAGTTTATTAGAAAAAATGCCTTGGGTTGCTAATGTGGAACCAGTGGAAACCAATATTTTGATTTTTGGTTTGCAACCTTTTGTAGATGAAAAACTTTTCATGGAAAAATTAAAGCAAAAAGGCATTGCAATTAGTTCGATGGGACATGGAAAACTAAGAATTGTAACGCATTTAGATTACAAAGAAGTTATGCATGAATATGTGATGGAAGTGTTTTCTAAATTGACTTTTTAATTTTTTGGAACACAGATTTGAAAAATAATAGAAATTAAGAAAATCTAATTTGAAAACTGAAACTTCAAACTTGAAACCTGAAACAAAAATTCTATGGAAATCATAATCATATCATTTGTAGCCTTTTTAACCGCCATTCTAACCTTTTTCTCAGGTTTTGGATTGGGAACTTTATTAACCCCGGTTTTTATGCTCTTTTTCCCAGTTGATATTGCCATAGGTTTGTCCGGAATTGTGCATTTTGCCAATAATTTATTCAAGTTTTTCTTGGTTGGAAAGCATGCGAATAAAGAAGTTTTAATGAAATTCGGAATTCCAGCCATTTTTGCGGCTATGATAGGTTCGTGGTTGTTGTTGCAAATTTCGGATTTGCAACCTTTGTTTAGTTATTCGCTTTTTGGAAAAGAGTGGGATGTTTTACCAGTGAAATTCATAATTGCCATTTTATTAGTAATTTTTGCGCTATTAGATTTGATTCCATATTTAAGTAAGTTGGAATTTGGGAAAGATAAGTTGCCTTTAGGTGGAATTCTAAGCGGATTTTTCGGTGGACTTTCGGGACATCAAGGTGCTTTGCGAAGTGCGTTTTTGATTAAAGCCGGTTTATCCAAAGAAAGTTTTATTGCTACAGGAATTGTAGTTTCGATGTTTATTGATTTTACTCGATTGAGTGTTTACGCTTCAAAAATCACAACTTATACTTTGTATGAAAATAAAGTATTATTGATTTCGGCAACGCTTTGTGCTATTGCAGGAGCGTATTTGGGTAACCAACTTTTAAAGAAAGTTACCCTAAAATTTCTCCAAGTTTTTGTCGCTGTTTTATTGCTTTTAGTAGCAATTGCTTTAGGAATGGGAATTATTTAAACATATCCATTCCTGGAATGTTTGGCATGCCTTCTTTGGCAACAGCTGCTAATTCCGTTTCGTGAACGTTTGTTGCTTTTTCGATAGCTTTGTTTAAAACATTAACTAAATAATCTTCAAGCATTTCCTTGTCGTTAAGTAAATCATCACTTACGGTAATGTTTTTGATTTTTCGGTTAGCGGTTAAGGTAACTTCAAGTAAGCCATCACTACTTTTTTCATCGATTAAAACAAAGTCTAAACGCTTCTTTGTTTCTTCAACTTTTTGTTGGGTTTCTTTTAATTTACCCATCATTCCCATAATATCTCCAAACATAATTTTTATTTTTTTATTTCAGCAAAAATAGTAAATTAGCAGTTAATAATTATTGTAAAACTTCATGAAAAAAATCACGTATTTCCTTTTAGGTTGTGTTATTTTTGCTCCAGTTCACAGTCAAAATAAAACAAAAAAAATGTCTGATAAATTACAGCCACCAGTTGCTAAAATTGTTCCAAAAACATTAGAAAAGCACGGTGATAAAAGAATTGATAACTATTATTGGTTAAACGAAAGAGAAAACCCAGAAGTTATTGATTATTTGAATAAAGAAAACGAATATTATCAAAAATCAACAGCTCATACCAAACAATTACAAGACGATTTGTTCTTGGAAATGAAAGGTAGAATTAAGGAAGATGATAGCTCTGTTCCTTATTTTTACAATGGATATTACTACATTACACGTTATGAAACAGGTAAAGATTATCCAATTTATGCTCGTAAAAAAGGCAGTTTAGACGCTAAAGAAGAAGTTTTGTTTGATTGCAACGAAATGGCAAAAGGACATTCTTATTTTAATTTAGGTGGTTTAAATATTAGTGAAGATAACAAATGGGCTGCTTTTGGAGTGGATTTGGTTTCAAGAAGACAATATACTATCCAAATTAAAAATTTAGAAACAGGTGAAATTCTTCCAGTTAAATTAGAAAACACTACTGGTGGTTCTACTTGGGCTGGTGATAACAAAACGTTGTTTTACACGCGTAAAGATGCACAAACCTTACGTTCTGATAAAATTTACAAACATACTTTAGGAACAGAACCTTCGGCTGATGTAATGGTTTATCATGAAAAAGATGATACATTCAATACGTTTGTTTACAAAGAAAAATCTAAAAAATATTTGGTTATTGGTTCGTCAAGTACGTTGACTTCTGAGTACCAAATTTTAGATGCGAAAAATCCGAATGGAGAATTTAAAGTTTTCCAAAAAAGAACGCGTGGATTAGAGTATTCGATTTCTCATTATGGCGATAGTTTTTACATCGTTACTAATAAAGATAAAGCAACCAACTTCAAATTAATGAAAACGCCAGAAACTGCTACTGCTGCTGAAAACTGGAAAGATTTAATTGGACACAGAAAAGATGTTTTATTAGAAGGAATCGAAATTTTCAAAGATTATTTAGTGGTTGAAGAACGTTCAAACGGATTAAATAAGATTCAAATTCGTCCTTGGAATGGAAAAGGCGAGTATTATTTACCATTTGAAAGCGAAACTTATACAGCTTACACAACTACAAACGTAGATTTTGACACTGAAATTCTTCGTTATGGTTACCAATCAATGGCAACACCATCTTCAGTGATTGATTTCAACATGAGAACTCAAGAGAAAAAAGTGTTGAAAGAACAAGAAGTATTAGGTGGAAAATTCGACAAGAACAATTACATTGAAGAAAGAGTTTGGGCAACCGCAACTGACGGAACTAAAGTGCCAATCTCTATGGTATATAGAAAAGGAATTGAAAAAAACGGTAAAAACCCATTGTTGTTGTATGCTTATGGTTCGTATGGTGCTACTATGGATCCTTATTTTTCATCTACTCGTTTGAGTTTATTGGATAGAGGATTTATCTATGCGATTGCGCACATTAGAGGAGGAGAGGACTTAGGAAGAGAGTGGTATGAGAACGGAAAACTTTTAAAGAAAATTAACACTTTTACCGATTTTATTGACTGTTCAAAATTTGTGATTGCTGAAAAATATACGTCGCCAGAACATTTATATGCAGAAGGTGGTTCGGCAGGTGGTTTGTTAATGGGAGCTATTGTAAACATGAATCCAGAATTATATAATGGAGTTATTGCTCAAGTTCCTTTTGTGGATGTCATTACAACTATGTTAGATGATACGATTCCGTTAACAACTGGAGAATATGACGAATGGGGAAATCCGAATGATAAAGTGTATTACGATTATATGTTATCCTATTCACCGTACGACCAAGTGAAAAAGCAAGCTTATCCAAATATGTATGTATCTACTGGGCTTCACGATTCGCAAGTACAGTATTGGGAACCTGCAAAATGGGTAGCAAAATTGCGTGTTATGAAAACAAATGACAAACAATTATTCTTAGATACAAATATGGATGCTGGTCACGGAGGAGCTTCGGGTAGATTTGAAGCATTGAAAGAATTAGCTAAAGAATTTGCATTTTTGTTAGATTTAGAAAAAATTAAGAAGTAGTTAAACTTTTTTTGTTAAATTTGCAAGGTTTTAGAAGTGTCAAATTAGACAATTTTAAGATATTAAATAAGTATAGAATACTATAAATGCTAGTAATGCATAGTATTTTGGAAACATTAAAACAAACAGTATCTTCATATGAAAGAAGAAATAAAAGCCTATAATAGTGTATTAGATTTAATTGGGAATACACCATTAATCAAACTGAATAAAGTTTCAGTTGATTTAACAGGTAATTTCTATGCAAAAGTTGAAGCCTTTAATCCAGGTCATTCTACAAAAGATCGTATTGCGTTATATATTATTGAAGAAGCAGAAAAAAGAGGTATCCTAAAACCAGGAGACACCATTATTGAAACTACTTCAGGAAATACAGGTTTTAGTTTGGCAATGGTGAGCATCATCAAAGGATACGATTGTATTTTAGCGGTGAGTTCAAAATCATCAAGAGATAAAATCGATATGTTACGTTCAATGGGAGCAAAGGTATATGTTTGTCCGGCTCACGTTTCTGCAGATGATGAACGTTCGTATTACAATGTTGCTAAAAGATTGCACGAAGAAACCAAAGGTTCCGTTTACATCAATCAATATTTTAATGAGTTAAACGTTGATGCACATTACAAATCTACAGGACCAGAAATTTGGGAACAAACAGGCGGTCAAATTACACACTTAGTAGCTTGTAGTGGAACTGGAGGAACTATTTCTGGAACAGCACGTTTCTTGAAAGAGAAAAACCCAAACATTAAAATTTTAGGAGTTGATGCTTTTGGTTCAGTTTTGAAAAAGTACCACGAAACAAAAGAATTTGATAACGCTGAAATTTATCCATACCGTATTGAAGGTTTAGGTAAAAACTTAATTCCAACGGCTACCGATTTTGATATCATTGATAAATTTATCAAAGTTTCAGATGAAGAAAGTGCGCACACTACAAGAGAATTAGCTAAGAAAGAAGGTTTATTCGTAGGATATACTTCTGGAGCCGCTTTTCAGGCCGTGAAACAATATGCTGAAGAAGGAGAATTTGATGCTAACAGTAATGTAGTTATCATTTTCCCAGATCATGGTTCAAGATACATGAGTAAAGTATTTAGCGATGATTGGATGAACGAACAAGGTTTCTTTGATTCGGTTAACCAAGAAGAAGCTTTAAAAATTGAAATTATCAAGTAATTGATTTTAGATATAGAAGAAATCCTGAGTGAAAGCTCAGGATTTTTTTATTTGACTAAATTTTATAAAAGTTTTTATATTATATCAAAATAAAAATTGTAAATTTACGCTATTAGTAAAGTAAAATTACAATTATGACAACTAAAACAACTGTTTCAAAATCTAAACAAGTTTCAAAAGGAACTGTTTCGCCGAAAGTTAAATCAACTGATGCTTTTGTCAAATTTTCTCCTTCATGGGTGGTGTATCATATAAAAGATGCTCCAGGTTTTAAATTGGAATTAATTGATAGAATTAGAACTGGTGTAAAAAAAGATGATTGGAAACAATTGATTGAAAGCATCGGAGCCAAAGAAAAAGAGTTTGAATTTATATTGCCAACTTCTATCAGTAGTATGCAGAAGAAAAAAGTGTATGGAAGAGAAACATCTGAAAGAATTTATGAAATTTCACGTTTATTTGGTCTTGGATATGAAGTTTTTGATTCTCCAGAAAATTTTAAAGAATGGCTTTTAACTCCTTCAAAAACTCTTGGAAACAAAAAACCTTTTGAATTGTTAGACAGTAGTTTCGGTTTTGAATTAGTTGAAAATGAAATTGTTAGAATACAATATAACGTTTATAGCTAATGATTGTTTACAGAGTTGCAAATTTAAAGTATAAAGACGCCACACTAACCGGCATAGGGGCTGAAAAAGTAGGTGGTAGGTGGAATCAAGTAGGAACTCGTGCAGTTTATTGTTCAGAAAATATTTCTTTAGCACTTTTAGAATATTATATTCATTCCGAAAATAAAGCCTTTTTACCAAAAAAAATATTAGTAGCAAAAATTGAGTTTCCAGATGAATTTTTAGTAAAAACTTTAGAAATGCTTCCTGAACGATGGAATCAATATCCTTACTCATCCAAAACAACAGAAATTTTTTCAAATTTAGCAAAGAGTAACGATTTTTTTGCTTTGAAAGTGCCATCAACCATAGTACCATTAGAATACAACATTATCTTAAATCCACTATTTAAAGAATTTGGAAAAGTAGAAATCATGGAATTTTTAGAGTTACCAATTGATAATAGATTGAAAACTGATAGTCATGAATAATTTTCAAACATATAAGAAATCCTGAGTGAAAGCTCAGGATTTTTTGTTTTGTGGGCACGGAATGCAATTCCGCGCTATCGTTTTTTTTGTTTTAAACAGCACCTCTTCTTGGGTATTGTGGTTTCCAAGGTTTAATTTGAAGAGATTTTTTAAACATAATTATACTTGTTTTTGATTGAATATTCACCTTAATTTCATACGAATCTGAATCAGTGTATAATGTGTCTACTTTAAGATTAAAAGTTCCATTTAGTGACTTTTCTTTTGATGATAAATGAATCAAATGATTTCCACTTTTATTTTTTTGAATTTGAAAGCTTGAAGTTATTCTTTCTTTTCCATCTACAATATAAAGAGAATCGTTCCATTCACTTATAACAACATGTTTTGAACGAATTCCTCTTAAAAGGCTATCAATTTTGGTCGGAAAAAGAATTTTATTATCTAAAACTATTTTTTCTGGTTCCCAAGTGCCCTCAATATTAACAGTATCTTCTCGATAAAAAGCCAACGCAAAAATTGAAATTATCACAATACTTATGATGATGATTTTTAATGTTTTCATTGGTCAGTTCTTAATTTTTGTTTTTTTAACGCAAAAAGATTTTTACGATTATCAATGTTGTTATTTAGCTGTTTTTATAATTTAGCTTTTAACCATTTGAATAAAATATTTCTTCTTCTATTGTCTACATCATCTAATTGAACACTTGTAATATCTTCGATTTTAAAAATAGACATTCCTAAATCTTCTCCATTTTTTCCAACACAATTAATAATGAAATCAGTTTCAGAAACTTCTAAAATGTAACCTGAATAATATTCATCATTTGAAATCTCAAAACTTGTAATAACATTTTTATTTCCTTTAAGTTGTTTTAATACACTTTCGTAATAGCTTTCTTCTTGAAGAAAAACAAAATTTATTGGGTTTGGTTTGTAAATTTCATCACTATAATCAATAACGCATTCCATTGCTTTAACGTAATCGTCATTAAAATCGATTCTTTCAAAACGTTCTATAGGATGAACTATTATTCCATCTTTTTTACCAAATTTTGTAAAATGTTGTATCGCAACAAAATCTTCTGAATAATCAACAACATAACCACACCAAAATTTGGAATCATCGTTGTAAACTGTAAAATTTAAAAGTTCTTTATTTTGTTTAGATTTTTCTAATTGTTCGAGTAGTAGATTCATTTTTTTATTTATTTGTTTTGTGGGCACGGAATGCAATTCCGCGCTATCGGGTTTTTAGCTACTTTTTTTTTGCTCTACTAATTCATTCATTTTTTCTAAACATTCAGTTGCTTTTTTTATGTCTAAAAAAATTGGATAAAATTTCTTTATAAATTTAATATCTATTTTTCTTAAATAATCAGTAATTATAAATTTACTAATCAACATTGTTGGAGGTGTTAAGCCTAAGAATAAAACTAGGAAAAGTGCTAATGTTTCTTCTTTGCTTTTAGTTTCAAAATGAGTAAAAACATATTCACCGAAGACAGACTTTAATTCATTAGGAAGGTCTTTAGAAATAGAATTTGAAGAAAAATCTGGGGTATACATTATTACTCCATTATCAAGACTAACAATTAAATCAGGAAGTTCATCGATTTTGTATTCACCATTTTCGACTTTTTTCTGAATGAATTCTATCGTTTTTTTAGGTTCTGCTGATTTATGACTAAAAATGATAGAAGGGATCTTTTTATAATAATCAGATTTTTTAGCTTTATTAGTAAACTGATTAAAATCCAAAATATCAGTTTCTCTTGATAATTTTTTAACAGATTTAATTTGAGATAAACCTCTATTAAACTCACTTTTATCTGTTAAAACAGTTATGTCTGGTTTTACTTCGATTGCTGCATATACTCCTTCAGCTAAAATGACTTCTCTTATTGGAGTGTTAAGTGCAGGATGATTTGGAGCTAAAACAACACAATCGATATTTTTAGATGCACCATCTAAAGAGTAAATAATTCCTTTTTTTACTTTGTAATCTGCAGGTAAATATCTTTCAATAAATTGACTAACCGTAAGTTCTTTAGAATCTCCAGTATTAGTTCGGTCTTTTGTGAAAACAGGAATAGTTGAAATTTCAACTATTTCTATTGCTCGAAGATTCTCTAAAATTGTTCCAAATACTGCATTCATAATTTTATTCATTTAATGTATAACTAAATATATAATTATATTATATTTTTTTTTTGATTACGCTAATATATAAAAAAATCCTCACAATTTCTTGCGAGGATTTCGTATATAAGATAGAAAAAGAATTACTCAGCGCTTTCTTGCATTGTGTGATAAACGTTCATTACGTCATCGTCTTCTTCAATTTTTTCTAATAGTTTTTCAACATCAGCTACTTGGTCTGGTGTTAATTCTTTTGTTACTTGTGGTATTCTTTCAAATCCTGAAGATAAGATTTCTAAACCACGAGATTCTAATTCTTTTTGGATAGCTCCAAAGCTTTCAAAAGGCGCGTACATTAAAATTCCGTCTTCGTCAGCAAAGATTTCTTCTACACCAAAATCAATCATTTCTAATTCTAATTCTTCCACATCTTGTCCTTCTGCTGGAATTCTAAAATTGCATGTATGATCAAACATAAATTCCACCGAACCTTGTGTTCCGAACGTTCCGTTGCATTTATTGAAATAACTTCTAATGTTAGCAACCGTTCTGTTGTTGTTATCTGTAGCCGTTTCAATTAAAATTGCAATTCCGTGAGGTGCATACCCTTCAAACAACACTTCTTTAAAGTTAGCCGTGTCTTTATCTGATGCTTTTTTAATAGCGCGTTCTACGTTATCTTTTGGCATATTCGCAGCCTTCGCATTCTGAATCACCGCTCTTAAACGGGAGTTGGTTTCAGGATTTGGTCCGCCTTCTTTAACGGCCATTACAATATCTTTTCCTATACGTGTAAACGTTTTTGCCATTGCTGACCAACGTTTCATTTTACGGGCTTTTCTAAATTCAAACGCTCTTCCCATTTCTATATAATTTCAATATTCTTAATTCGTTGTTCAATATTCAAAATTTCAGTGCAAATGTAAAAAATCAAGTTTAAAAGTCAAGTACAAATTTAAACGCAAAGCTCGCAAAGTTTTTCGCAAAGTTCGCAAAGCGATAATCTAAAAATCTTTTATGAACTTATATTCGCAATCTAAATCAACTTGAAACTTATATGACTTATATGTTTTAAAATTTAAAAGTGAAACGCTCTGAGAATCTCTGAATCAACACAATCTAATTCAAAAACAACTCTGCGAATCTCTGTGTAATTAAACTTGATTATTTCTTGTAAAACGGCATTTTAACCACTTTCGCTTTAATATCTTTATTTCTAATTCTGATGTAAATTTCAGAATCTGGTGTAGCTAAAGCTGTTGGAACATATCCCATTCCAATAGCAATTCCCATAGAAGGTGATTGTGTTCCAGAAGTTACGATTCCAACTACATTACCATCAGCATCCGCAATTTCGTAATCGTGACGAGGAATTCCTCTTTCTACCATTTCGAAACCAACTAATTTACGAGAAACACCTGCTTCTTTTTGTTTCTTTAAGTTTTCTGAATTGGTAAATTCTTTGTCAAATTTGGTAATCCATCCTAAACCTGCTTCTAATGGCGAAGTCGTATCGTTAATATCGTTTCCGTATAAACAGAATCCCATTTCTAAACGTAACGTATCACGCGCTGCTAATCCAATTGGTTTGATTCCGAAAGCTGCTCCAGCTTCAAAAACTTTGTTCCAAATGTATTCTGCATCTTCGTTTTTGAAGTAAATTTCAAATCCTCCCGAACCAGTATAACCTGTAGCAGAAACAATTACATCACTTTTTCCAGCGAAATCACCAATTTGGAACGTGTAATATCCCATATTTGATAAATCGATAGAAGTTAAAGATTGCATCGCTTCAGCAGCTTTTGGACCTTGAATCGCTAATAAAGAATAGTCATCCGAAAGGTTTTGCATGTCCACACCTAAATCATTGTGCGAAGAAATCCAATTCCAATCTTTTTCAATATTAGAAGCATTCACCACCAACATATAGTGATTATCAGCAACTTTATAAACGATTAAATCGTCAACAATTCCGCCTTCGTTATTTGGTAAACAAGAATATTGTGCTTTTCCATCAACTAATTTAGAAGCGTCATTTGAAGTTACTTTCTGAATTAAAGCCAACGCATTTTCTCCTTTTAAGAAAAATTCTCCCATGTGAGAAACGTCAAAAACACCAACGCCATTTCTAACGATTTCGTGTTCTGCATTTACTCCTTCATATTGCACAGGCATATTGTATCCTGCAAATGGAACCATTTTAGCTCCTAAACTTTCGTGAATGTGCGTTAACGCTGTATTTTTCATGATTTGATGTTGTATTATTAGAGAGCGCTAATTTATTGAAAATTCTTAAAAATGCACCCAGATTTCCCTTAAAATTTGAGAGATATTTATTTTTTGTTAATAATGCTGATAAATCTTGCATTTTAACAATTGTTTGCAGAATTTTGGACTTTTAAAATTAACCAAATGGAAACTACACATTATATAAGTTCAGATTTATTGTCGATTGATATGATTAACGAGATTGTTTTTCAAGGAAAACAGTTGGCATTATCAGAGGAAGCTATCGTAAACATTGAGAAATGTAGAAAATACTTAGATGATAAAATGAAATCAAACTCCGATCCAATTTACGGAATTAACACAGGTTTTGGTTCGTTGTGTAATGTGAAAATTTCGAATGAAAATTTATCAAAACTTCAAGAGAATTTAGTAAAATCGCACGCTTGCGGAACAGGGGAGGAAGTACCACATGAAATTGTAAAAATCATGTTGTTATTGAAAATCCAATCGTTAAGCTACGGACATTCAGGTGTTCAATTAGTAACCGTGCAACGTTTGATTGATTTTTACAATAATGATATTTTTCCAGTAATTTACACACAAGGTTCGTTAGGAGCTTCGGGCGATTTAGCTCCGTTAGCGCATTTATCATTACCATTATTAGGAGAAGGCGAAGTTTATGTTGATGGTTTCAGACAACCAGCTTCAAAAGTATTAGCAAAATTTGGTTGGGAACCAATCGTTTTACAATCGAAAGAAGGATTAGCTTTATTGAACGGAACGCAATTCATGAGCGCTTACGGTGTTTACTGTTTGATTAAAGCAGAGAAAATTTCGTATTTAGCAGATGTAATCGGAGCAGTTTCGTTAGAAGGTTTTGATGGAAGAATTGAACCATTTACTGATTTAATTCACTTAGTTCGCCCACATAAAGGTCAAGTGCAAACGGCTGAAAGAATGCGCGATTTGTTAGAAGATAGCGAAATTATTGCACAACCAAAAGTACATGTGCAAGATCCATATTCATTCCGTTGTATTCCACAAGTACACGGAGCTTCAAAAGATACAATTGATTATGTAAAGAAAGTATTCCGTACTGAAATCAACTCGGTTACTGACAATCCAAATATTTTCGTAGGAGAAGATTTGATTATTTCGGGAGGAAATTTCCACGGACAACCTTTAGCATTAGCTTTAGATTTCTTAGGAATAGCCTTGTCAGAATTAGGAAGTATTTCAGAAAGAAGAACGTATCAATTGATTTCGGGATTAAGAAATTTACCAGCGTTTTTAGTAAACGACCCAGGATTGAATTCAGGTTTTATGATTCCACAATATACAGCAGCAAGTATCGCTAGTCAGAATAAACAATTAGCAACTCCAGCAAGTATTGATAGTATCGTTTCATCAAACGGACAAGAAGATCACGTGAGCATGGGAGCAAACGCTGCAACTAAAACATTACGAATTGTTGAAAATGTAGAACGTATTTTAGCTATCGAATTATTAAACGGTTCGCAAGCTTTAGAATTCAGAAGACCATTAAAATCAAGTGAATTTATTGAAGCTTTTGTAAAATCGTACAGAGAAGAAGTTTCGTTTGTTTCAGAAGATCGAATTTTACATTACGATATAGAAAAGTCAGTTTCGTTTTTGAATAGTTTTCAAATAGAAATGGAAGATTAATACAAAGTATATAAAATTAAAAAGCTCAAGAAAATCTTGAGCTTTTTTTTTATAAAAATATAATGGTTATAATAGCTATAATTGCGGGAAGTGCTTGTACATAAAATATTTTCTTAGAAGCGGAATAAGCTCCGAAAATTCCAGCAACAGTAACACAACAAAGAAAAAAGACAGCAATATTTCGGCTCCAATTTTCATCAGAAATAGCTAAAGACCAAAGTAATCCTGCGGATAAAAATCCATTATACAAACCTTGATTGGCTGCTAAAACTTTCGTTTTTTCAAATAAATCTTCGGGAATGGTTCTGAAAACTTTTTTAGCTTTTGTTGTCCAAGCAAACATTTCTAGCCATAAAAAATACAAGTGAAATAAGGCTATAATTACGATTAGTATTTTACTGATGATGTGCATAATTATTTAGTTTCGTTAAAAGTGCGTTCGATTCGTTTATCAGGAATTAACCAAATTAAAGCTACTAAAATATAAATAGCTCCTGAAATTTCGACATAATATTTGGTTAAGAAAACAGCAGTCAAATATAAAACTACGGAAGCTTTTCCTTTATAATCTTTTCCAATAGCCTTTGAAAGCGCTGAGTCTTTTCCGTGGTCGATTAATATTAATTTTTGTAAAATAAAATAAGCTAATGCATTCATTAATAGGACAATTCCATATAACATCATTGGAAAAGGAGCAAAGTGGTGTTCACCAATCCACGCTGTTGTAAAAGGAATTAAGGATAACCAAAACAGTAAATGTAAGTTTGCCCATAAAATTTTCCCATTTACATCTTTTAGTGAATGAATTAAATGATGATGATTGTTCCAGTAAATTCCAACATAAATAAAACTCAAAATATAGCTCAAAAACTTATGCGATAATTTAATAACGGCTTCAAGTGTTGTATCATCTGGAACTTTAAATTCCAAAACCATGATGGTAATTATAATGGCTAAAACGCCGTCGCTAAAAGCTTCTAATCGATTTTTATTCATATTAATTATTTAGTTCTCCTAATGTTTTGTGCGCTTTTCTTTTGTGATGCGTTTGTTTAAGATTTTCATTTCCTGAAATAATACTAATATTCCCATCGATTTCAAACATGGCTAATTTTACATCTTTGTAATATTCAATTCCGTGTTCGCGCATGGCTTCTTCAAGTTCTTCTGATGTAATTCCTAATCGAGCAAGAGTTTTGAATTCAGTTTTACCGTTATGAATTAAAATTTCTGGTTTGTCTTGAACCAATCCTTTAATAAATTTCGATTTCAACATTACTTTCTTAAAAATAAAATTGATTAAGAAAAGTGAAAAAGCAGCGATAATTCCGCCATACAACGAAGTATCAGCTCCAACCATCGCATTTTGCACCGAATTGCTAATTAGTAAAATCAGAATAACATCAGCCGTATTAAGTTGTGAAAGTTCTTTTTTTCCAAATATTCGCAAAGCAATTATCATGAAAAAATAAACAGCAACACTTCTTAATGTGATGTCAATATACGGATTCATTTCGTATTTTTAAGTAAAACTACAATTAACGTGATGATAGCAATTGCTTCGGTAAGCATCCCAAAAGTTAGCATAATTCCAGCTCCAGGCCAATGCATAATTTTAAATAAAGAACCAATTATTGTAATCGCCATCCCTAAAAGGAACAGCACCAAAGGAACTGTATATTGCTTTTTCATATTATTTCCACTTAAAGTTTTTCTCAATCGCTTTAATCATTTCGCCTGCGATGTCTTTTTGAGTAGCGCCTTCAATTCCTTCTAAACCTGGAGATGAATTTACTTCTAACAATAAAGGACCTTTTGAAGAGCGAATAATATCAACTCCAGCCACTTTTAAATTCATAGCTTTTGCTGCTTTAATAGCAATTTTCTTTTCTTCCGAAGTAATTTTCACCACCGAAGCAGTTCCGCCCATGTGAATGTTAGCTCTGAATTCTCCGGGAGCAGCTTCACGTTGCATGGCAGCAACAACTTTTCCATCTACCACAAAAAGTCTCAAATCTTTACCATTGGCTTCTTTGATGAATTCTTGCACTAAAATATTCGCATTTAAACTCTTGAAAGCATTAATTACGGATTCAGCTGCTTTTTTGGTTTCTGCCAAAACGACACCTTTTCCTTGTGTTCCTTCTAATAATTTTACAATCAAAGGCGAACCTCCAACCATTTTAATTAAATCGTCAGTATCTAAAGGTGAGTTGGCAAATCCAGTAGTTGGAATGTCAACTCCGTTGTTTAATAATAATTGTAATGAAAACAGTTTATCTCTCGATTGCGTAATAGCAGATGCATTGTTTAAAGCAAAAACTTTTAAAGCTTCAAATTGACGCGTTAAAGCACAACCATAATAGGTCATACTAGGACGAATTCTAGGAATTACGGCATCAAAATCGTTTAGAACTTTTCCTCCACGGTAATGAATTTCAGGTTTTGTTGCGTCTAATTTCATGTAGCAGTATTTCAAATTTAAGAAATGCATTTCATGACCTCTTAATTCGCCTGCTTCTAAAATTCGTTTGTTGCTATATAATTCTGGATTGCTTGCTAATAAACCAATTTTTAAACCTTTTTTAGATTCATTAGAAGCGTAGTAATATTCTTTTAGTTTTTCGGTTGTAGGTTGGCCCAATAAATAACGTTGCTCTGGATCGACCAAAACACGTCCCGACATCGCTTCACGACCTAATAACATTCGGAAACCCATCGAATCACGGTTGGTAAGTGTAACTTCGATTTCCCAAGTTTTTCCACCAATCTCAAGTTTGGTTTTGATAACGTAGCGTTGTTCTCTAAAACCACTCGAACTTTTGACAACTCTTTTGTCTACCAATGGTGCTTCGCAATGAATTACTGCTTTAGCATTATTTTGAATAGGATTTACGTCAAATTTAACCCAACTTTCACTGTCTTTTTCAAAAGTAACAATATTGATAGCGTGAAGAGCAGAAGTTTTTGCTCCTGAGTCAACACGTGCTTTAATTGTTGGGATTCCTAAAGTAGGGAAGGAACACCATTCTTCGCTACCTACAATAACTTTGTCTAACATTTTTAAACGAATAAATTAAGAATCTAATGTAGTATTTTTTTTAATATAATTTTAAAATTGCATAAAATAAAAAAACCAAGCTATGAGCTTGGTTCTTCTAATTTCTTAATTTCTATTTTGAGTTCTTGAGCTGTCTCATCTAAATCCATGAAAATCTGATCGCCTTCATGTATTTTGTGTGTGATGATTTCCTCTGCAAGTGCATCTTCAACATATTTTTGAATTGCTCTTTTTAAAGGTCGTGCACCAAATTGCTTATCGAAACCTTTTTCAGCAATATAATCTTTTGCGGCTTCAGAAAGTTTTAAAGTGTATCCTAATTCTTTAACTCTTAAATATAATTTATCCATTTCAATATCGATAATTTTATCAATATCGTGTTTCTCTAAGGCATTGAAGACAATTACATCATCAATACGATTTAAGAATTCTGGAGCGAATGCTTTTTTCAAGGCATTTTCGATAATTCCTTTAGAATGTTCTTCGGTTTGTGCTTGTTTTGAAGCGGTTCCGAATCCAACGCCTTGACCAAAATCTTTCAATTGACGCGCTCCAACGTTAGAAGTCATAATGATAATCGTATTTCTAAAATCGATTTTACGTCCTAAACTATCTGTTAAATGTCCGTCATCTAAAACCTGAAGCATCATGTTGAAAACATCTGGATGTGCTTTTTCAATCTCATCTAAAAGTACTACGCAGTATGGTTTTCTTCTTACTTTTTCCGTTAATTGTCCGCCTTCTTCATATCCAACGTATCCTGGAGGAGCTCCAACTAATCTTGAAATCGCGAATTTTTCCATGTATTCACTCATGTCGATACGAACTAGTGCATCTTCTGAATCGAATAGTTCTTTTGCAATAACTTTTGCTAATTGTGTTTTACCAACTCCGGTTTGACCTAAGAAAATAAACGAACCAATTGGCTTGTTCGGGTCTTTCAATCCAGCACGATTTCTTTGGATAGATTTTGCAATTTTTAATACTGCTTCGTCTTGTCCAATCACCTTACCTTTAATAAGTTCTGGTAGGTGAGCTAATTTATTACTTTCAGTTTGAGCAATACGATTTACTGGAATTCCTGTCATCATAGAAACCACATCGGCAACGTTATCTTCTGTAACTGTTACTTTGTTGTTTTTTGAATCTTCTTCCCATTGTTCTTGAGCAATTGCTAAGTCTTTTTCGATACGTTTTTCATCATCACGAAGTTTAGCAGCTTCCTCGTATTTTTGTTTTTTAACAACTGTGTTTTTAAGCTCACGAACTTCTTCCAACTGACGTTCTAATTCCAAAATTTGTTTCGGAACATCAATATTAATAATGTGAACACGAGAACCTGCTTCATCTAAAGCGTCAATAGCTTTGTCTGGAAGGAATCGGTCGGTCATGTATCGATTTGTTAATTTCACACAAGCTTCGATTGCTTCTGGTGTATATAAAACGTTGTGATGGTCTTCGTATTTTGGTTTGATGTTGTTTAAAATGGTAATCGTTTCTTCAACAGATGTTGGTTCTACAATTACTTTTTGGAAACGTCTTTCTAAAGCACCATCTTTTTCAATATATTGACGGTATTCGTCCAAAGTAGTTGCTCCAACACATTGAATTTCACCTCTTGCTAATGCTGGTTTGAACATATTTGAAGCATCAAGCGAACCTGTTGCACCTCCAGCACCAACAATAGTGTGAATTTCATCAATGAATAAAATGATGTCGTCGTTTTTCTCTAATTCATTCATTACCGCTTTCATTCTTTCTTCGAATTGTCCGCGGTATTTTGTACCAGCTACTAAACTTGCTAAATCAAGTGTAACCACACGTTTGTTGAATAAATTTCTAGATACTTTTTTCTTAATGATTCGCAATGCTAAACCTTCAGCAATTGCTGATTTTCCAACTCCAGGTTCTCCAATTAAAAGTGGGTTGTTTTTCTTTCTTCGACTTAAAATTTGAGAAACACGCTCGATTTCTTTCTCACGTCCCACAACTGGGTCTAGTTTTCCTTCTTCTGCCATTTCGGTTAAGTCACGACCGAAGTTATCTAAAACTGGAGTTTTTGATTTTTTATTGGTTTTTCCACCTGATGGCGGATTGTTAAATGAGCTTTCTTTTAAACTGTCATCTTGTCCTGAATCGTCATTGAACGACTCCGCTTTTGGCAAGTTTTCTAAATAATCGTCTTCGTTTGTCATCATGGCTGTATACTGTTCTTTAACGGTTTCGTAATCGATTTTTAATTTACCCATCAATTTAGTTGTTGGGTCGTTTTCATTGCGTAAAATGCATAGTAATAGGTGTGCGGTACTTATTTCAGAGTTGTTAAAAAGTTTCGCTTCTAAAAAGGTTGTTTTTAATGCGCGTTCCGCTTGGCGTGTAAGATGCAAGTTCTTCTTTTCAATATTTTGAATACCATTTGGATTTGCAGGGCTAAGTATCTCTACTTTTTTTCTTAAGTGAGATAAATCCACAGCTAAATTATTCAAGATGTTAATTGCTTTTCCATTGCCATCTCGAAGTATTCCTAGCATTAAGTGTTCGGTACCAATAAAGTCGTGACCTAATCGTAAAGCTTCTTCTTTACTGTAGGTAATTACGTCTTTAACTCGTGGTGAAAAATTATCGTCCATAGCATTAGTAATATAAGTAAAAGTACAAAATTCTATAAGGAAATACAAAAATCATACCTTATAAAAAGTACAGATAGGCTAAATGACAAAAAATATTTGAAAAATGAAAGAAAGTAGGATAGGATTTATAAGCAATTTGTAAACAAAATTGTTAATAAATAGTCGAAATAAGTGTTTTAAAATTTGTGCTAAAAGTTCAAAAAGCCGTATATTGGCACGTTTTAGTACTAATATATAATTTTAATATAAATACTTATGTCAGAAGGAGAAAAGTTAATTCCTATTAACATAGAGGAAGAAATGAAATCAGCTTACATCGATTATTCGATGTCTGTTATTGTATCAAGAGCACTTCCTGATGTTAGAGATGGTTTAAAGCCTGTTCACCGAAGAGTACTTTATGGAATGTATGATTTGGGAGTTAACTCAAGATCTGCCCACAAAAAATCGGCGAGAATTGTCGGAGAGGTTTTAGGAAAGTATCACCCACATGGAGATTCCTCAGTATACGACGCTATGGTACGTATGGCTCAGGAATGGAGTATGCGTTATTTATTGGTTGACGGTCAAGGTAACTTTGGTTCTGTCGATGGAGATAGTCCAGCAGCAATGCGTTACACGGAAGCCAGAATGAAAAAGATTTCGGAAGAAATGTTGGCTGATATCGATAAAGAAACAGTTGATTTTCAATTAAACTTTGACGATACATTACAAGAGCCAACAGTTATGCCAACTAAAATACCAACTTTGTTAGTAAACGGAGCTTCGGGTATTGCAGTAGGTATGGCTACAAATATGGCGCCTCACAACTTAACTGAGGTTGTTGATGGTACTTTGGCTTACATTGATAACAATGATATTGAAATTGATGAGTTAATAAATTATATCAAAGCTCCAGATTTCCCAACAGGAGGAATTATCTATGGTTACGAAGGAGTAAGAGAAGCATTCAAAACAGGTAGAGGTCGTATTGTAATGCGTGCTAAAGTTGGTTTTGAAGAAGTAAATGGAAAAGAAGCGATCATTGTAACTGAAATTCCTTATCAAGTAAATAAGGCAAATATGATTAAACATACTGCCGATTTAGTAAATGATAAGAAAATAGAAGGTATATCAAACATTCGTGATGAATCGGATAGAAATGGTATGCGTGTGGTTTATGAATTAAAACGTGATGCGGTTCCAAACGTAGTTTTAAATACATTATATAAATATACTCAATTACAGGCTTCATTCAGTGTAAATAATATTGCATTGGTAAAAGGGCGTCCGCAAATGTTGAATCTTAAAGATTTGATTTACCATTTCGTGGAACACCGTCATGATGTTGTAGTTCGTAGAGCACAATATGATTTAAGAAAAGCTGAAGAAAGAGCTCATATTTTAGAAGGTTTAATTATTGCTTCTGATAATATTGATGAAGTAATCAAAATCATTAGAGCTTCTAAAGATGGTGACGAAGCAAGAACAAAATTAATTGAGCGCTTCAAATTATCTGAAATTCAAGCACGTGCAATCGTAGAAATGCGTTTAAGACAATTAACAGGTCTTGAGCAAGATAAATTACGCGCTGAGTACGAAGAAATCATGAAATTGATTGCATATTTGAAAGAATTATTGGCAAGCAAAGAAATGAGAATGCAAGTAATTAAAGACGAATTAACTGAAATCAGAGATAAATATGGTGATGAGCGTCGTTCGCAAATCGAATATTCTGGTGGAGATGTTAGTATCGAAGATTTAATTGCTGATGAAAGTGTTGTAATTACTATTTCTCATGCTGGTTATATCAAACGTACTTCGTTATCAGAATACAAAACACAAAATAGAGGAGGAGTTGGACAAAAATCGGCTGGAACTAGAGATCAAGATTTCTTAGAGCATTTATTTGTAGCAACAAATCACCAATATTTAATGTATTTCACGCAAAAAGGTAAATGTTATTGGATGCGTGTTTACGAAATTCCAGAAGGAACAAAAACAAGTAAAGGTCGTGCTATTCAAAACTTAATCAACATTGAAAGTGATGATAAAGTAAAAGCATTTATCTGTACGCAAGACTTAAAAGACCAAGATTACATCAATAGTCACTATGTAATTATGGCTACGAAACAAGGTCAAGTTAAGAAAACACCATTAGAACAATATTCACGTCCACGTCAAAACGGAATCAACGCAATTACAATTAAAGAAGACGATGAATTAATCGAAGCAAAATTAACTACAGGAAACAGTCAAGTTTTATTGGCAGTTAAGTCTGGTAAATTAGTTCGTTTTGAAGAAGAGAAAACGCGTCCAATGGGAAGAACTGCTTCAGGAGTTAGAGGTATTACCTTAGCCGATGAAAAAGATGAAGTTATTGGAATGGTTTCTATCGATAAAGATCATGTTGCAGATTCTCAAATTTTAGTGGTTACCGAAAACGGTTACGGAAAACGTACCAAATTAGTTGATGACGATGGAGAAGATGTTTACAGAATCACGAATCGTGGTGGAAAAGGTGTTAAAACACTTAACATTACTGAGAAAACCGGAGCTTTAATAGCAATTAATAACGTTACCGATGCTGATGATTTAATGATTATCAACAAATCAGGATTAACTATTAGAATGATGGTTTCTGATTTACGTGTGATGGGAAGAGCAACTCAAGGAGTTCGACTAATCAACATCAAAGGAAACGATTCAATCGCTGCAGTAACTAAAGTACTTCGCGAAGATGAAGAAGTTGAATTAGACGAAAATGGAGATATTTCTGATGCTGAAACTGGTACAGATATTGATTCATCAGAAGAAGAAACACAAGAATAAATAGAATAAGGCCCAAATTTATTTTGGGCTTTTGTTTAACCCAGATTTTAAAACAATGAAAAAATTAGTATTAAGTGCAACACTTTTATTGTCAGTTGCCACATTTGCTCAAAAAGATGAGCTAAAAACATTAAAGAAAATTTATAGTAAAGAAACTATTTCTGAAAAAGATTTAGAAACATATAAATCTACAAGCGATGCATTACAAACTTTAGCTACTGAAGAATCTGATAAAGTGTATGCAAAGTTTTACAAAACTATGTATCCAACAGTAGTTTTAGCTTCTAAAGGAGCAAAAGCAACTGTGCAAGATCAAATGAATTTGTATAAGCCAGAGTTTATTAAAGAATATGGAGAAGTAATTGATGAAACTTTAGAATTCGAAAAAAAATCAGGTAAAAAGATTTATACTGATGAATTAATTCAAGAGAAAACCGAATTTAAACAAGGATTATCTGCTATTGCAATGAATTTAAATAATACATCTAAATTTAAAGAAGCTTCAGCATTGTTTTATTCTTTATATGTATTTGATCCCAAACAAGAAGGTAAATCACTTAAAAATGCATGTATTTTAGCTGTTCAAGCTGAGGATTTTAAGTTGGCTCAAAAGCTATATGAAGAATATGTAGTTAGTGATTATTTGAATAATGGAGTTACTTTTTATGCGGTTAATAAAGCAAATGGAAATGAAGAAGAATTTAATACAAGAGCAGATAGAACACATTACATAACTTTAGGATCTCATGAAAAACCAAAAGATGTTAAAAATTCAACAAAAAAACCAGATGTATTAAAGTTGTTAGCTCTAATTTATTCTCAAAATTCAGAATTAGAAAAAGCTAAAACCGCTTATGCCGAAGCAAGAAAATTAGCACCCAATGATGAAGAATTAAAACAAGGAGAATTTCAAATTTATTATAATGCAGGAATTTCGCATTTAGCTGACGAAGAAAAGTTGATAAATGAAATTAATAGTTCAAGAAATGATGCGAAAAAATTTGATGAGTTAATGAAAAAGAGAAAAGAAATGTTTCTAAAAGCTTTGCCAGATTTTGAAAAAGCATATTCTATTAATCCAACTGATGCTAACACTAAAAGTTTATTAAAATCAGCTTACGATATTACAGGCCAGCCTGAAAAAGCAAAGGCTATCAACTAAAACAAAAAGTCCCGATTTAATCGGGACTTTTTATATTACTTTTTTAATAACTCTTAGTTTATGAGTGTGTCGATTGGTTTCTGCATTGTATATTCCCAAATGATCTAATCTGTCAATTCGTACTTTTCCTGAAGCGTGAATGATGTAGTTGTTTTCCATCATAATTCCTACGTGAATGATATTGCCTTCTTCGTTGTCAAAAAAAGCTAAATCACCAGGTTCACTTTCTTCAATAAAACTTAAAGCTTCTCCTTGTGTAGCTTGTTGCGAAGCATCTCGTAAAAGTTTGTGACCATTTAGTTTATACACCATTTGAGTAAATCCAGAACAATCAATTCCAAAAGGAGTTTTTCCTCCCCATAAATAAGGAGCATTCAAATACATGAAAGCCGTTTTGATTAAATCTGATTTTGGTTTTTCACCACAAACTTTAATACCTTCAAAACTATATTTATTGGTGTTAATTTCTTCAATATCTAAAAATGATAGAGAAGCGCCCAATGTAATTGAAGTTAATTGATTGTTTGGAGTAGTAATATATTCCACCAAATCAGCATTTAAAACAATTGGAGTATCATTTAAAATTTGGTATTGCTCTTCTGAAATAGCTTGATATTGCTTCGAGTCAATCCAACCGATGTAGTTATCATATGCCAATTCCACCTGCACCCATTTGGCAGTCATTTCTAAAATTTTAAAGTGTTCGCCAAAGAGCAATTGCGAAACTTGTTCGCTTCGGTCACTAGCTTCTGCTCTTACGGGTACTATGGCTAAATTACAAATTCCAAACATGTTGGTTCAAAATAAGAAATGATGAATTAAGAATTTAATTACAAATGTAATTAAAATTCAAAATTCACCATTAATAAAAGTTATAAATTATGCTTTTTCAATAACAATTGCCGAAGCACCACCACCACCATTACAAATAGCAGCCGCACCAATTTTAGCATTGTTTTGGTTTAAAACATTGATTAAAGTAACGATAATTCTTGCTCCAGAACATCCTAGAGGATGACCTAAAGAAACCGCACCACCGTTTACATTGATTTTATCATTGTCTAATCCTAAGATTTGCGCATTTGCTAATCCAACTACAGCGAAAGCTTCATTGAATTCGAAGAAATCAACATCAGCAACTGTTAAACCAGCTTTGTCTAATGCTTTTGGTAATGCTTTTGCAGGTGCAGTTGTAAACCATTTTGGTTCTTGAGCCGCATCAGCGTATGATTTAATGTAAGCTAATGGAGTTAATCCTAAAGATTGCGCTTTTTCTTCGCTCATTAATACTAAAGCCGCAGCACCGTCATTAATAGTGGAAGCGTTAGCAGCAGTAACTGTTCCTTCTTTTGTGAAAACAGCAGTTAATGAAGGGATTTTATCTAATTTTACGTTAGTAAATTCTTCATCTTTAGTAACTACGATAGCGTCACCTCTTCTTTGAGGAACTTCTACTGGAACAATTTCTGCATCAAATTTACCAGCTTCCCACGCAGCTGCAGAACGCTCATACGATTGAATTGCGAAGTTATCTTGCGCTTCTCTTGTAATGTTGTATTCTGATGCACATAAGTCGGCACAAACACCCATAGCGTTGTTATCGTATGCGTCAGTTAAACCGTCTTTTTGCATTCCGTCAATTAAAGAAGTTGGTCCGAATTTAACTCCGTTTCTTAAATGAACGTAATGAGGAATCAAACTCATGTTTTCCATACCACCAGCAACAACGATTTCAGCATCGCCAGCCATGATAGCTTGAGCACCTTGCATAACAGCTTTCATACCACTAGCACAAACTTTATTTACAGTAGTACAAGCTACACTTTCAGATAAACCAGCGTATAAAGCGGCTTGTCTTGCAGGAGCTTGGCCGTTACCAGCTTGAACTACGTTACCCATTAAAACTTCGTCAACTAATTTAGGGTCTAAATTGATTTTATTTAAAGCGCCTTTGATGGCAGCAGCACCTAATTTTGTAGCAGGTACACTAGATAAAGCTCCCATGAAACTTCCAATTGGAGTTCTTACGGCAGAAACGATAACTACTTTTTTATTCATATATTTAAATTTTATTTATTAGCGGTAATATATGTTATCGCCTTTCTATTTAAAGGTATTTGCTTTGGCAAACTTTTAGTTAGTGGCGATTTCATGATAGAAAGGTTTTTATTTGAATTGCGAATTTACTATTTTTATTCGAATTGAGGCAAGGTTTTTGTTGATATTCTAAGTTGAAATCGAATTTTATTTTGATATTACTAATTTGATTTCATTTTTATTGAAAAGCTATTGTATTGATTGTAAGCGTTTTTTTAGAAATAAGAAAAATATATTGAAAAAAACTCCCTAAAATGTTGTATAATTAAGAATGAAAATATACATTTGCAACCGCAAAAAAGATAAGTTCTTACAACAATAATAGGAGAGGTGCCGGAGTGGTAACGGAGCAGATTGCTAATCTGTCGACGGGTAACCGTCGCCAGGGTTCGAGTCCCTGTCTCTCCGCTTTTTTGTTTTCGGGGTGTAGCGTAGCCCGGTTATCGCGCCTGCTTTGGGAGCAGGAGGCCGCAGGTTCGAATCCTGCCACCCCGACGATAATAAAATAGGTTGCGTAGCTCAGCTGGATAGAGCAACTCACTTCTAATGAGTAGGTCCCAGGTTCGAATCCTGGCGCGATCACAAAAAGCCTTGCAAACGCAAGGCTTTTTTGTTTTTATACTTTCCTGAAATGTTTTTATTTTGGTTAAAAAGTTTAGTATATTTGATGATATAAGCAAGTTGGCAGTAATTGTAAACAGACACGATGACAAAAGAAGATTTTCAGAAATTATGGACTTTAAATTACCCTGACACAGTTCCGATTTCATATCTGTTCAAACACGACTATACTGACAGGTGGTTTAGAATTCATAGTTTACCTGAATCAAAGCGTTATCCAGAAGGTGAAAACGAATGGCAAGTTCTTCTTTCACGACAAAATGAGATTATTACAAACTTATTCGGACTTGAAACTCCAATATTAATTGTGACAGGTGAATATAATTGGGGAGGCGACCGACAAATTCACATAACTGACGAGGAAGAAATCTTTAAGCAATTTTCATTTGTTCGACTTGACAACATTGAGTTGCATAAAATTGACGCTGAACAATATGACGAGCCTGACATTTATAGACCAGCATTTGCACAGACAATTTGGAAGCCAAATTATCACGACAAACTTTTAAGGGAAATTGCAAATGACAACACAAGAGCATTTTTTATTTCATTTGACAAAAAAATTATAGTTGCACCTTATGACGGTGGCGTTGACTTTGTGCTTAAAGACAGTTTGACAAAGGAAAACTATAAAAACAAATATAAACAATGGTTATCGGAACGAGAAGATGGATATTAAACACGAAATAAAAACAACTACTGCCAACATCGGTTTGGCAATATGGCGGCTGAAGTGCTTCTATGAAAAATTTGTGCATGGTTCAACAGCAGTAATTCTAATGAGCTTTTGTGCGAAAAATCCGCCACATCGCCAAGCCGAAAACCGTTGGCAGCATTAGTGAAAAACTTGACTTATAAAAACTTAATGAAGTTTAAAACCTTTGAAATTTTGATTAGCAAAATAATAAATTTTATTAGAAACCTTAACCTAGCATTTTTAATTTCAATTTTATATGTTGGACTTGGTACATTTACAGTTTGTTCTGTTTATGGTTCTGACACTTTCTATGGTGAATGGACAGTTTTTGCACTTCTTGTTACTTTTCCAGTATCAATAATTAGTTTTGGGTACAGATATGCTGAGCCTAATAGCTTTCTCCCTGTATTCATTATTCAATTTATAATGTTCATTATTACATTTTTAATCTTAAGTTCATTAATAAAAAATAAAACTTTGCGATAACTACAAAAGCCAACAACGGTTTACTAAAATGCCCACTTCCAGATTTCCCTTAGGAAAATCAGCTGTTCAATAGAATTTTAGTTCTATTTATAAAGGCTTATTGTCAGTTTAACATCACTGAAATAAAGACTCAAAACGACTTACTCCACACACTTCAAAAACTGCACAAAATAACTATCGGGTTTAGAAGTTGTTTTTAATGTTTCTGAGTTTAATTCGCTTTTAAGCACGTAATCTTTAGTTTCTCCTGAAAATTGAATGCGCATTAAACTTATTGGACTGTTTTTTAGTTCTTCGTAATTTGTTTTGGTAAAATAAAAATAACCCGTTAAGATTCTTATATTGTTGTTTTCTCCTGAATCGTACATTAATTCACTACAAATTTCTTCATCAGTATTTATTAATGTAATAATTTTTCCATTCATTAATTGTAAAATGATTTTTGAGTTTTTGGCAATACAACTCGTTTTAATAAAATCTTTACTTTTTTGTAATTGTTGAATGCTTAATATTGGAATTCCATTGTTGTTTAAAAGTCCAAAAAACAAATATTCATTCGTGTTTCCAAATATTTTTTCGTGCATTAAAACATTTGGTAAGACTTTTAATGAAGTTGAATCGGTTTTTTCTTCAATGTCATAAATGCAGTCTTTTTTTTGAGCATTAACACTTAGTGTTAGTAATAATAGCAGCGATAAAAGGTGTTTCATTTGGATTATAATTTGGTGCAAAGTAAAATTATTTTTTCATTATTCATATTTGTGGTGAAAAAAGCAAAAACTGTTCCACCATCGGTAATCTTGTATTTTTTCTTAATTTCTTCTGGTTTTATAGGGAAATTTCGAGTGGAAACATTCATTTTTTTGCCTTGTATGAATTGTGAAATTTCTTTTTTCTGAAACGGAATAATCGCATCAATTTGAAATTTTCTTCCCGGAAAATCAATAAGTTCATCCGAAGTGTATAAATGCGAATGTTGGTGCAATTTTCCAACAGCGAACAATTCGGAAACCGCTTCAAAACCGCCTGATTTCATTAGAGATGCGTTTGGTTCGTACAGATATTTTTTGGGTAAACTAAAAGATGCAAAATACGATTTTGTGCTTTCAATTTTGGTAATTACTTGCTTTTCTTTTTCTAAATTAACCGCAATAATTTCTGGAGATGCGTCGAAATTTTTCTCAATTTTCCAGAGCAATTCTTTTACTTCATTATCAACTGCAACAATGTGAATTTCAGCCACATTTTTCAATTCTAATAAACCCGCATGAAGATCTAAAATAGGAGCAGTTTTGATTAAAATCGTATCGGTAAATTGATAATAAAAATCTTGTAATTCAACTACATTGGGTAAACAATCGGCTAACATAAAAACTTTGCCTTTAGCATCATTTCTTCTGGAAGGATCGATGTAAATGCAATCGAACTTTTGATTCAATTGTTCTAAAATTTGAGTGCTATCACCTTGATAACATTCAATATTTGTGGATTTTAAAACTTCAAAATTATGTTTTACGATTTGAGATAAATCCGCATTCAATTCGCAATGAATAACCGATAGGAATTGTTTTGAAAAGAAATAATCGTCAATGCCAAATCCTCCAGTACAATCAATCAAATTTTCTCCTGAAACTAAGGAAGCTTTATATTTAGCTGTAGTTTCTGACGAAGTTTGTTCGATGGAAATTTTCTCAGGATAAATGATATTTTCAGCAGAAAACCAGGTTGGAAGTTTATCTTTCGCTTTCTTTTTTGCAATTATTTGATTGATGAGAACCGAATAATTAACTTCAGGAAACGGATTTTTCTTCAAAGCCAACTTTGAACTATCCGAATTCAGATTTTGATTGATAAAATCTTGTATTTCAGTTTGTAAAAGAGATTCTAAATTCAAAACTATAAGTTTTTTGTGAGGGCTTTGATGATTTTATTTTCGGGTAAAAATTCTTTTCCAATTACTTTTAATGAGGTATAAAACGGAACGGCGATAATCATTCCGGTAATTCCAAATAAAATTCCAGCAATTAAAATCACTAAGAAAATTTCCAAAGGATGAGAATTAGTGCTTTTTGAAAAAATTAAAGGCGAACTAATATTGTTGTCAATCAATTGTACAACAAACATTCCAATTAAAACATAAATCGTTGTTGGCAAAGTTTCTGAAGCAAAATCAGCACCAGTTCCAATACTGCTAATCATGATTAATATTCCGGCTACAAAAGTGGCGATAATTGGACCTACATAAGGAACAATATTGAAAACTGCACATAAGAGCGCAATGATTAAAGCGTTTTCTACTCCAAAAATTAGAAATACAATGAAGTATAAAACTAAAATAATAAATAATTGTAAAAGCAATCCTAAAAAGTATTTAGAAAGCATTTCGTTTATTTTTTCTACAGAATTTAAAACTTTTTCTTTTTGATTTACAGGTAAAATATTTTTGAAAGCTATTGAAAATGAACTTCTTTCTTTCAGAATAAAGAATGAAATAAAAAGAACAGAAGCTAAACCCATTCCGATATTTCCAACGGTACTAACTATATTATTCAAAAAGTTTGGAATGAATTCAAAATTAGAGAATGAGGTAAGGTTTGAACTTTTTGCAATTTGTTGTAAATCTATATTGTGTGAATTTAAATATATAGTGACATCATTAAGTAGTCTATTGTAATTGTTTTCTAGGGAATTAATGTCTAAAAGTGATAAATTTTCACCTTGCGAAATAATTAATGGAACAAATAGTAAAACGATTCCAGATATTAAAAAAATAACTAATAGTAAAGAAACAACGACAGCTAATGTATTTCTGAATTTTAGTTTTCGTCTTAAAAATAATACTAAAGGATAAAGTAAAAGCGAAAATACAACTGAAACTATACAGTAAACAATAACGGTTGCAACTTTATACAAGAAAAATAACAGAAGTAAAATAGATGCAATTATAGCAACCGCTCTTACAATTCCGAAGGATAATTCTTTTGAAGTCATTTATTTTCTTTTTTGCTAAAATAAAAAAAACTCACCACATAATGGTGAGTTTTGCAAATTAACTCAAATGTTTCATTTGATTTATGGCTGAGCAAATGAAAATCTTGATCCTCCAGAAGCAAAAATGGCTAACATTCTGCTTTTTTGTCCGTTTGAAAACATGTACATACCTGCATCATCTGTATAATCCATGTAATTCATAGTCATTTCAATTGGTGTTCCTGCACATGTAGAGTAGTGAGGGAAAGCTGGCATTCCATAATTAGCTGTATTGTGAGTAGGAGTATCGCTTACTAAATCGCTTCCGCAAGTAGCATCTCCCCATATGTGTCTTAAATTCATCCAGTGACCTACTTCGTGAGTTGCTGTTCTTCCTTTGTTGAAAGGAGCTGTAGCAGTACCAGTAGTCCCTAAATATTTAGAATCGATAACAACTCCATCAGTTGCTGATGAACCACCTGGGAATTGTGCATAACCCAAAATTCCTCCACCAATAGTACAAACCCATAAGTTTAACTTAGTTGTTGGAGATGTTGGTGCAATTCCTCCTTGATTTGCTTTTTTCATGGCATCACGAGTTCCCCATGATGTTTTTGTTGTTGATTTTCTGTAAACAGCGTCTAATACAAATGTAATTCCAACATTAGCTTTAACGCCTGAGAAAGTTGTAGGTACTTGGTTAAAATCGCTATTTAAAGCATTAAAATCTTTATTAAGCACATCAATTTGAGATTGAATTTGAGTCAAAGAGATGTTTTCAGCAGCTGTTCTATATAATACGTTTACAACAACAGGGATTTCAATTCTGCCATTAACTAACCTTCCGTTTGTAATTGCATTTTGAGTGAAATTTTCAATTTCTTGCATTTTTGCAGCTAATTCGGGATTTTCTCTTAGCTGTTGCTCATGAACTTCATGAGAAGCACAACCTCTGTGTCTGTGTGCCGTTGTTGTAGATTCGCTTGAAGTGTTTGATTCATCATTACTACATGAAACTAATAACAGTAAAGAAACTGCTGATAAAAGGATTTTTTTCATAAATAATACATTTTAGTTAGTTGATATGGTTAGTTAACATTTTTATAACGATTTTTTTATTTTTTTAGTATAATGTTTGTGTTTCTTTACATTAAATCAAAGTTTATGTAAAAATTATGTAACACTATTTTTCGTTTAAAAATGATAATAAATCAAAATTAAAAGGTATTGAAAAATAAATTGCTGTAGTTTTTCTGCATATTTTAATAAAAACTAATTTTTTTCTTCAAAATAAAGAATTAATTTTTAAATGCATAATTTAATATGTTAGCTCCCATTTTTAGGGCTTTTTCTCTAACACTTTGAGGATTGTTATGAACTTCTGTATCTTCCCAACCATCACCTAAGTCAGTTTCGTAGGTGTAAAGAAGTACAATTCTACCTTCGATAAAGATTCCAAAAGCTTGTGGTTTTTGATTGTCGTGTTCGTGGATTTTAGGTAATCCACTAGGAAAATTAAAAGGTTCTTGAAATAAAATGTGGTTGGAAGGAATTTCTGTAAACGGATTATCAGGAAATATTTTTTTTATTTCTTTTCGAATGTATTCATTCATTCCGTAATTGTCATCAATATGTAAAAATCCTCCTGAAGTAAGGTAATTTCTTAGATTAATTACATCATTAGCGCTAAAAACTACGTTTCCGTGACCCGTCATGTGCACAAAAGGATAGGAAAATATCTCAGCACTTCCCACTTCAACTGTTGCGATTTTAGTGTTTAAATTAGTTTTGATATTTTGATTGCAAAATTTAGCCAAATTAGGTAAAGAAGTCGGATTCGCATACCAATCGCCACCACCAGAATATTTAGCAACAGCAATTTCTTGGGTAAAACCCAAATTCCAAACTAATATTATAAGGACTAAAAATCTATTCATTTATCAAAGCAATTGTATGACAAGCTACTAAAGCTGCGGTTTCTGTTCGCAATCTTGTGTTTCCCAAAGTTACAGGAATAAATTCATTTTCAATAGCTAAATTGATTTCTTTTGTAGAAAAATCGCCTTCCGGACCAATTAAAATTGTAACTTTTTTGTCTTTGTTGACTTCGTTCTTAAACGATTTTTTATCCGTTTCTTCACAATGTGCGATAAATTTTTGCCCGTTGATATTTGATTTTACAAATTGTGAGAAAGAAATAGGTTCGTTGATTTTTGGAATATAATAATGTAGCGACTGTTTCATTGCGGCTTGAATGATTTTTTCAGCTCGATCAATTTTATATACTTTTCGTTCGGAATGATCGCAAATTATTGGCGTGATTTCGTGAATGCCAATTTCGGTTGCTTTTTCTAAAAACCATTCTAATCGGTCGTTCATTTTTGTGGGAGCAACAACAATATGAGTGTAAAATTTATCAGCTTCCTGAAAGGTTTCTTTTGTGATTTTAACTTCGCATTTTTTCTCGGAAGCTAAAATAATTTCTGATTCAAATAAAAAACCTAATCCATTAGTAATAAAAATTTTATCACTTTCTTTTTTGCGCAATACTTTAACTATATGCTTGCTTTCTTCTTTGTCGAAAAAGAAAGTTGTATCGCCTTGTTTTATATCCGAATTATAGAATAGTTGCATAGGATTTAAAATTCAATTCGTGCTTTAGAAGTCACATCAGCTTGACTGAAATTTTCCTCTAAAAAGTTATAATAACCTACAATTCCAATCATTGCAGCGTTATCGGTTGTGTATTCAAATTTTGGAATATAAGATTTCCAACCGTATTTTTTTTCTGCTTCTTTTAATGTGGTTCTAATTCCTGAGTTTGCCGAAACACCACCACCAATCGCAATTTGATTAATTCCAGTTTCAGCAACCGCTAATTTTAGCTTGTCCATCAAAATATTAATGATAGTATATTGGATAGAAGCACAAATATCCGCTTTGTTTTCTTCAATAAAATTGGGATTTAGCGCTATATTTTTTTGGATGAAATATAAAATTTGGGTTTTTAAACCGCTGAAGCTAAAATTTAATCCGTCAACTTTTGGTTTAGTAAACGGAAAAGCTTTCGGATTTCCTTCTTTTGCAAATTTATCAATCAAAGGACCACCAGGATAGGGTAGTCCTAAGATTTTAGCCGATTTATCAAAAGCTTCGCCCACCGCATCATCAGTAGTTTCGCCAATTATTTCCAAATCAAAAAAACTATTTACTTTCACAATTTGCGTATGCCCACCCGAAATCGTTAATGCCAAGAAAGGAAAAGTTGGTTTGTCAAAACCTTCTTCATCAATAAAATGGGCCAAAATATGCGCTTTCATGTGATTCACAGCAACCAATGGAATATCCAAAGCCATACTCATCGATTTCGCAAAAGAACCACCAACTAACAACGAACCCATTAAGCCAGGACCTTGTGTGAAAGCGATACAATTCAAGTCGTTTTTGGTAATTCCTGCTTTTTTAATTGCCACATCTACTACCGGAACAATGTTTTGTTGGTGCGCTCTAGAAGCTAATTCTGGAACAACGCCACCATATTCTTCGTGAATCGCTTGTCTAGCCACAATATTTGATAAAACAACATCGTTACATAGTACGGCTGCAGACGTATCATCACACGAACTTTCGATAGCTAAAGTATATATTTTTCTTTCTGACATTTTAGGCATGAAATTTGAATTAAAGATATTGTAATTATCCTACAAAATTCCTTATTTTTGTTGGGTTATACTCCAAGTTAAATAATTGGTAGCAAATTTAAAACAAAAGAACGTATCAAAAAATTTAAAAAAATACTATTTCGTTCCCTAATCGCAATTTTATTGCTGTTTCTATTATTGGGTATACTTTTGTCGTTACCTTTTGTGCAAACTGCTTTAGGAAAGTACGCTACAGATAGTTTAAATGAATCATTTGGAACTAATATTTCTATTGAAAAAGTTGCCATTACGCCTTTTGGAAGTGTAAAATTTGGCGATGTTTTAGTTTTAGATCATCATAAAGACACCCTTTTTTACATCAAGAAATTAAATACGTCAATATTAAGTTTCAAGAAAATCTACGATCCAGGTCATCCGTATTTGAAAGATGTGGTTTTGCATGGAATGGATGTTCGCATTGTAAATTACAAAAACGAAGATTATACGAACTTAGATAAATTCATTGAAGCTTTTGATGATGGTTCGCCTTCTTCGGGAAAATTTAGAATGAAAGCGAATAAGATGACGGTTTATAACAGCCGTTTTCAATACATCGATTACAATCTTCAAACTCCAAAAATGCTTGATTTTACTCAACTTAATGGTAAAATTGAAGATTTTTTAATCAAAGGTCCAAATGTTTATACGTTTATAGACAAGTTGTCTTTCAAAGATCATCGTGGGTTGTTGGTAGAGAATATCACGGCTGATTTCACTTACACTAAGAAAAATATTCTGTTAGATCAATTGGCAATGAAAACGCCTTCATCCGAAATGAAAGGTAGAGTAGAATTGAAGTACAATAGAAAAGATTTTTCAGATTTTAATAACAAAGTTATTTTTGATGTTCAGTTTGATAAAGCTACGATTGCTTCAAACGATTTGAATTATTTTTACAATGAATTCGGAAAAAATAATGTCTTTTATGTTGATACGCATTTAATAGGAACATTAAATAATTTCACGACTCATAATCTTAAATTAGTAGATAAGAATCAATCAGAAATTATTGGAACTGCCAATTTTAGAAATCTTTTTGGAAAAGGAAATCAAGAGTTTTATATGAAAGGAAACTTTGATCGAATTACTTCCAATTACGAAGATTTGAAATCAATTCTTCCTCGAATTTTAGGAAATAATTTGCCTTCAGTTTTAGCCAAATTAGGAAATGTAAATATTGCTGGAGATGTTGAATTAACTCAAAAATACATCAACGCCGATGTTTCGATGTTGTCGCAATTAGGTTATTTAGAAGGTAATTTAGCAATGCAAAACATCAATAATATTGATAATGCTTCATATCAAGGAAATATTAAGTTAGATGCTTTTGATTTAGGAACACTTTTAAGTGAAAAACAGATTGGAAAAACTACTTTAGATTTAGACGTTGACGGAAAAGGATTCACTCAAAAATTATTGAATACTGCCATAAAAGGAAAAATTGATAAGTTTTATTATAACGGATATAATTATCAAAACATTTCGGTTGATGGAAGCATGAAAATGCCATATTACAAAGGTTATTTCAATAGTAATGATCCTAATTTAAAAATGGATTTCGATGGAACTATCGATTTGAGTTTGAAAGCTAAAAACTACGATTTTAAAGCCCAAATTGACTATGCCGATTTACATATTTTAAACTTCTACAAATCAGATTCCATTTCCATTTTCAAAGGAAATATCGATTTTAAAGCTAATGGAAATTCAATTGATGATTTAGCGGGAGTACTTCATGTAAATAATGTTTCGTATCAAAATAGTAAAGATTCGTACTTTTTTGATGATTTTCAAGTAACTTCTTCTTTTGATGCTGAACGAATTAGAACCATTGAAATTAATTCTCCAGATATCATTACAGGTCAAATTGTAGGGAAATACAAAGTAAATCAAGTGCAAAAAATGGTTGAAAACGCACTCGGAAGTTTATATGCCAATTATTCACCAAATAAATTAGAAAAAGGGCAATTCATAAATTTTGATTTAACAATCTATGACAAAATTGTAGAAGTTTTTATTCCCGATGTAAAAATATCGGAAAACACTAAAGCAAAAGGAAAAATAAATGGTGATGAAGGAAAGTTTGTTTTCGATTTTACCTCGCCAAATATTATTGTATATGAAAATACAATTGAAAATATTAGTATTGATATCGATAATAAGAATCCACTATATAATGCTTACATAACTGTCGATTCTATTAAAAATGATAAATATAAAATTGCAGATTTCAATTTGATTAATCTTACTTTAAATGATACTTTATTTGTTCGTTCCGAGTTTAAAGGTGGTCCAAAAAGCGAAGATTCGTATGATTTAAACTTGTATCACACAATTAATGAAGACAAGCAATCCATTGTAGGTATTAAAAAATCGGAGATTAAATTCAAAGACTATGTTTGGTTTATCAACGAACAAGAAACAGAAGACAATAAAATTGTATTTGATAAAAAGTTTAAAGATTTTAATTTCGAAAAGTTAACATTATCACACAACAATCAAAAGATTGATTTCTTTGGAACCATGCGTGATTCTACCTATAAAGATTTTAAATTAACCTTTGATGATGTTGATTTGAATAAGGTAACGCCTGCATTAGATAGTTTATCATTTGGCGGAAAAATTAACGGAAACATTATCTACAAGCAAGATAGAAATAAGTATGAACCTGTCTCGAATTTAACCATAGATAGTTTAAAAATCAATCAGTTTTTATTAGGTGATTTAGATTTCAAAATTGAAGGAAACGAAAATTTCAATCAGTTTAAAGTGAATTCGAGTTTAAAACAAGATGGTCAAGAACACTTTTTCTTAGATGGAAATGTAAATTTTGTTGGGCAACAATCAAGTTTGGATTTAGTTGCTGGTTTTGAAAAATTTAATTTAGCTCCATTTGGCTCTTTATTAGGAAGTGTTTTATCGGATGTTAGAGGAAACGCAACAGGTAGAACCACTATTGGAGGTTCTTTAACTAAGCCTGAAATCGATGGTCGTTTATATTTAAATGATGCTGGAATGCGTGTTCCATACCTAAACGTTGACTATGCCTTTGAAAAAAATGCTATTGTAGATTTAACCGAACATCAATTTAGTTTGAGAAAAATTGAAGTAACCGATACTAAATACAAAACAAAAGGTGTAATTGATGGTACAATTCGTCACGAAAATCTTGGCGATTGGGAACTCGATTTACATTTAATTTCGGATAATATTTTAGCTTTAGATACTAAAGATTCAGAAGATGCTTATTATTATGGAACTGCTTTTATGAAAGGTAAAGCTAGTATCACGGGTTCAGTAGATGCATTAAATATCAAAGTAGCGGGTGAATCTGAAAAAGGAACTTCAATAAAAATTCCGGTTAATGATGAAGAAGATTTAGGAAACAATTCCTTTATTAACTTTATGACAACAGAAGAATATCAGAAATCGCTATTGGGTAAAATTGCAAAAGAAAATAAATATCAAGGATTAGAACTCGATTTTAATTTTGATATAGATACCGATGCTGATATTGAGATTATTCTAAACCGCGAAACAGGTCATGCCATGAAAGGAACTGGTGTAGGATCTATGCAAATGAATATAAACACACTGGGTAAATTTGAAATGTTTGGAGATTTTATTGTTCAAGAAGGGCAATATAATTTTAAATATGGAGGAATTATCGATAAAAAATTTAATGTAGAAAAAGGAGGAACTATTCGCTGGGATGGTGAACCAATGGATGCCGTTTTAGATTTAAAAGCAACTTATAAAACGTTAGCAAATCCAGCAGTTTTGGTAGAGAGTGCTTCATTTAATAGAAAAGTAGATACAAACGTAACTATTTTACTAAACGGAAATTTAAGCAATCCACAGCCTGATTTTAATATTGATTTCCCAACGGTAAGTTCCGTTTTAAAAAGTGAAATTGATTACAAATTACAAGACAAAGATACACGTCAAACACAAGCTTTTGCTTTAATGGCTACGGGTTCATTTGTAACTGCTGAATCAACTGGAAATGCAGCTTATGGTTCGTTAATTGAAGGCGCAAGTTCTATCATTAATGGCTTATTTGCTGATGCAGATAGTAACTTACAATTAGGTTTAGATTATTCGCAAGGAAATAGACTAACGGAGGTTTCGGATAGAGTTGGTGTAACAATGAATACACGAATTAACGACCGAATTTCGATAAACGGAAAAGTCGGTGTTCCTGTTGGAGGTGTAACAGAATCGGTTATTGTAGGTAATTTAGAAGTCTTAATTCAAATTAATGAAGACGGAACTTTAAATGCACATGTTTTCAATCGTGAAAACGATATCAATTATGTAGGAGAAGGTATTGGTTATACACAAGGATTAGGAATAACCTACAATGTGGAGTTCAATACTTTCAAAGAAATGATGCAAAAAATATTTAGTAAAAACAAAAAGAAAGACGATACATCAAAATCACAAGATGAATTGCCAGATTCTGAGTTTCCACCTGAATTTATTGAGTTCATTAATCAAAGAAAAACAAAATCTAACGATGCTACAAAACAAGAGCAAATTAGAGTTCCTGAAATCGATTAATTCGTAGTTTTTTAGTAGAAAAATCAAAAAGTTATTAACGAAAACGTTTGAATTTGCAACTATAATTAAATAGTTTGCAAGAATCGCTGTTTTTTAATTTTTCGTTTTATAACTTTACATAAACAATCAAAAATAATATGTCGACAAAGATTAAAAGAGTAGGTGTTTTAACTTCTGGAGGAGATTCTCCTGGAATGAATGCTGCTATTCGTGCTGTGGTTAGAGCTTGTGCTTATTATAATGTAGAATGTGTTGGTATTTACAGAGGATACCAAGGAATGATAGAAGGTGACTTTAAAGAAATGGGACCTCGTGATGTGAAAAACATTATTAATAAAGGTGGAACTATTTTAAAATCGGCACGTTCGGCAGATTTTCGTACAGCAGAAGGAAGAAAAAAAGCTTATGACAATTTAGTAGCGGCTGGAATTGATTCATTTGTAGTAATTGGTGGCGATGGTAGTTTTACTGGAGCTGAAATCTTTAATGAAGAATACGGATTTCCTGTAATTGGAATTCCTGGTACTATTGATAACGATATTTTTGGAACAAGTCATACTTTAGGATACGACACCGCTTTAAATACTGTAATTGATGCGATTGATAAAATTAGAGACACCGCAAATTCACACAACCGATTATTCTTTGTAGAAGTAATGGGAAGAGATGCTGGTCACATTGCATTAAATGCAGGAATTGGAGCAGGAGCAGAGGAAATTCTAATTCCTGAAGAAGATTTTGGTTTAGACCGATTAGTAGAATCGTTAAAAAGAAGTAAAGGTTCAGGAAAAACTTCAAGTATTGTCGTAGTTTCTGAAGGAGATAAAATTGGTAAAAACGTTTTTGAACTAAAAGATTATATTGAAGAGAATATGCCAGAATATGACGTTCGTGTTTCGGTTTTAGGACACATGCAACGTGGCGGTTCTCCATCTTGTTTTGACCGAGTTTTAGCTTCTCGATTGGGAGTTAAAGCTGTTGAAACTTTATTAGAAGGAAAATCAAATTTCATGGTAGGTTTATATCAAGATAAAGTAACCTTAACACCACTAGAACAAGCCATAAAAGGACAAAGTGAAATCGATATGGAATTGGTAAAAGTATCCGATATCGTATCATCATAACAAAATAGTAAATTAAAGAAAAGAAAAATGTCAAAAGTAAAATTAGGAATTAACGGATTCGGAAGAATCGGAAGAATTGTATTTAGAGAAACGTTCAACAGAGATAATGTAGAAGTAGTAGCCATCAACGATTTATTAGATGTAGAGCATTTGGCTTATCTATTAAAATACGATTCAGTTCATGGTCGTTTTAATGGAAAAGTAGAAGTAAAAGACGGAAAATTATATGTTAACGATAAATTTATTCGTGTAACAGCAGAAAGAGATCCCAAATTAATTAAATGGGATGACAAAGATATTGATGTTGATGTTGTTGCAGAATGTACAGGAATTTTTACCACTTTAGAAACCGCTCAAGCTCATATTGATGGTGGTGCGAAAAAAGTTGTAATTTCTTCTCCTTCGGCAGATGCACCAATGTTTGTAATGGGAGTAAATCATACCGAAGCAAAAGCTACAGATACGATTGTTTCAAATGCTTCATGTACAACAAACTGTTTAGCACCATTAGCAAAAGTTATCAACGATAATTTCGGAATTGTAGAAGGTTTAATGACAACAGTTCACTCATCAACGGCAACACAAATGGTAGCTGATGGTCCTTCTAAAAAAGATTGGAGAGGGGGTCGTGCAGCTAGTGTAAACATTATTCCATCTTCAACAGGAGCTGCAAAAGCGGTTGGAAAAGTAATTCCAGAATTAAACGGAAAATTAACAGGAATGTCTTTCCGTGTACCAACAGTTGATGTTTCTGTAGTTGACTTAACAGTTAAATTAGCTAAAGAAACTACTTATGAAGAAATCATGAAAGTGCTTAAAAATGCTTCTGAAACTTCAATGAAAGGTATTTTAGGATTCACAGAAGACGATGTGGTTTCTCAAGATTTTGTGGGCGATTCAAGAACTTCTGTAGTAGATGCTAAAGCTGGAATTGGATTAAACTCGACTTTCTTTAAATTGGTTTCTTGGTACGATAATGAATACGGTTATTCAAGTAAATTAATTGATTTATCAGTACATGTTGCTGGTTTAAAATAATATTTCTTTTAAAAAATCCCGTTACATTTGTATGCGGGATTTTTTGTTCCCAAAACTAAACTAACACCAACCAAATGAAATTACTTGTTGACAGTGGTTCTACTAAAGCCGATTGGATTGCAATTGATGATAACGGAAAAGTATTATTCACTACTCAAACTTTAGGATTAAACCCTGAAGTATTACAAAAAGAAGAAATCATCAATCGTTTAGACGATAAATTTGATATTTCGCACAACAAAGACAAAGCAACACACTTATTCTTCTACGGAGCAGGTTGTGGAACCGACCGAATGAAAGACTTCTTAACCTTGGTTTTTCAAGATTATTTTACAAATGCTTCTGTTGTGGTTCATGAAGACACGTATGCAGCCGTGTATGCTACAACACCAAAAGACGAAAAAGCTATTGTTTGTATCTTAGGAACGGGTTCAAATTGTTCTTATTTTGATGGAAAAGTGTTGCATCAAAAAGTACAATCGTTAGGCTATATTGCGATGGATGATTGTTCTGGAAATCGTTTTGGACGTCATTTGATTCGTGCGTATTATTTCAATAAAATGCCGAAAGAATTAGCGCAAGAATTTGAAGAAGAATACAATTTGGATGCCGATTATATCAAACACAATTTATACAAAGAACCAAATCCTAATGCGTATTTAGCCACTTTTGCGAAGTTTTTAATTCGTCATAAAGACACCGAATTCTGCCAAAAATTCATTCAAAAAGAAATGGAAGCTTTTGTTGAAAATTATATTGAACAATTTGAAAATTGCAAAGAAGTTCCCGTTCATTTTATTGGTTCAATTGCCTTTTATTTGAAAGATGAATTAACCAATGTTTTAGAAAAACGCGGAATTACAATAGGAAATGTGTTACGAAGACCAATCGATGGTTTAATTGAATATCACATTTTAAACAAATAAAAAATAAATTTAAAGTAGTTGAAATCTCAAATCAGAAGCTATCGATTTGGGATTTTTTCTTTTTATCTTTGTAAGGAAATTAGTTACTCATGGAAATAGCCATTATAGCACACGACGGAAAAAAAGCCGATATGGTGCAGTTTTTAAATAAGAACAAAACCATTTTATCGAAAGAAAAAATAAAAATCATTGCTACCGGAACCACAGGTGGAAGGGCAGAAGCAGCCGGTTTTAAAGTAAAGAAAATGCTTTCTGGACCTTTAGGTGGCGATGCCCAAATTGCAGCACGAGTAGCAGAAGGAAAAACAAAAATGGTTTTATTCTTTAAAGATCCAAACTCCAGCCACGCTCACGAAGCGGATATTAACATGCTTATTCGTATTTGCGATGTACACAACGTGCCATTAGCAACAAATGAAGCGACAGCTCAGTTGTTGTTATTGGGTTTGGATGAAGTTTAGAGTTTATTTAATAAACACTTATACGTTATCTTAAAAAATGCAAAACAAAAAAAGCCTCATCATTTTTTGATGAGGCTTTTTTTGTTTTATAATTTGAAATCTTAGTTTACAATAACTTTCTTAGTTGCTACTCCATTTTCAGAAGCTAATTGCACTAAATAAAATCCACTAGATAAGTTATTCACTTTGTATGAATTATCAACTCGCGTAGGGTTTTTAATTTCTTGGATGATTTGTCCGTTGATGTTGTATAAAACGATTGATTTTAACTCTGTTTCAGAAGAAATAGTTACTTCGTTATTGATTGCAGGATTTGGGTAAATTGAAATTGTGTTTTCGAATGCAAAACTTTCAGAAGAAAGAATATCAACAGTATTACATTGAGTGATCCAAATATCACAAACATAATTAGGATTGTCAATAAAAGGATTTCTATTTCCTTGAAAATTATAAATTGCATTGTTTTGTGCAATTTCTTTAGCAGAAACAGGATCTTGTTTGTGCCACTTAATTAATAATAATATAAATGAATCAGAGAAAACTTTATTTGTAGAACCATCAAACATGTTTTTTGCTTCACAAGAACTTGCGTTAGCACCAATGTAAAAATCATCCATTAAACTCTCATATCGTGTAGCAAAATAAAAATAAGAACGAGCAATATCACCTTTAAATTCATCTATTGGTTCAAATACTGTTCCGGCAAAATCAGAAAATGGAGAAATAGTATTACTCCCTTTTTTAGAATTATTTATTGAATTACAAGGAATATTAGTAGCTCCAGTATTGCAAGGACTTGTAGAACCTGATACAATGCCAAATGGTAAATTATTTCTCCATCCATTTACTTTTCCATCAGCTGGGACAACATGAAATGGATCATTTTTCATTGGATTATCACCATAATGATCGAAGTAAGATTGAGGAACTAAATGTTCTCTGTTATAACAATCTCCTTCATTATTATAACTACCACATTGATCTGTAGACGGTGTAAAAGGATAACTTCCTGTTTCTGGGCTTCCAATTATCTCAGAGTACATATCGTAAATACTATTGTCATTATCATCATATTGATCGTGAAATGTATTATTGTTTGCATATAAAGTCCATAATGCTCCGTAACCTTGATCAACATGACCTGAGGTAATTATTGTACTTAACTGTGTCTTTAATGTATAACCACTTCCCGTTGCAGTACTATAATATCCAGCTGGAATTTGTGTCCAACCCATTAATGAACACAATAAAAACGTTAGTAGGTAATGTTTTTTCATATCAATTTTATTTTTTTCTTTCTAATAATGCCATGTAAAATCCGTCGAAGCCACTTTCGTGAGCTAATACTTTTTGGTCTTTTACAAAGTTAAATTCTTTTCCAATTTCGGTGCTTAAGAAATGCTTAATTTGTTCTTGATTTTCTGAAGGTAATACCGAACAAGTTGCATAAACTAATTTTCCACCTGGTTTTACAATTTTTGAATAATTTTCTAACACTTCAGCCTGAACTTTTCGAATATTATCAATAAATTCTGGTTGTAATTTCCATTTGCTATCAGGGTTTCTTTTTAAAACTCCTAATCCACTACAAGGTGCGTCAATTAAAACTCTATCGGCTTTTTCGTGTAATTTTTTTATCGTTTTAGTACTTTCAATAACTCTAGGTTCAATGTTGAAAGCACCGTTTCTTTTAGCTCTGATTTTTAATTGCTTTAATTTACTTTCGTACAAATCCATTGCAATTAATTGGCCTTTATTTTCCATTAAAGAAGCCAAATGCAAGGTTTTTCCACCCGCACCCGCACAAGTATCCACAACGCGCATTCCTGGCTGAACATCTAAGAAATAAGCTACTAATTGAGAAGAAGCGTCTTGTACTTCAAATAAACCATCTTTAAAAGCATCTGTTAAAAAAACATTAGCTCTTTCTGTTAAAATTAAAGCATCTGGATAATCTTTATGAAACTCGGTTTCAATATTCAAATCCATTAAGATAGCTCTTAATTTTTCTTTAGTTGTTTTAAGTTTATTTACTCTTAAAATTACTTTTGCTTGTTCGTTTTGAGCTGCTAATTCTTTAGTCCAAGTTTCTTCACCTAATTCCTTAACACCCAATTCGTCCATCCAATCTGGAATAGATTCTCTGAATTTTCTGGTTTTGGTTAATTCATCAAATTTTCCTTTGATTCTTCTAACCGGTGTATCTTCAAAATATTTCCAATCGGGTAGGGTATAACCTCGTAATACTGCCCATACGGCAAATATTCTCCAAATTTTATCTCTATCAAAAGGTTCTTTTACTTCTGCAATTTCGGTGTATAAACGTTTCCATCTTACGATTTCGTAAATGGTTTCAGCTACGAATTTTCTATCGTGACTTCCCCAACGTTTGTCTTTTTTTAAAGCTCTAGCAACAACTTTATCAGCGTATTCACCTTCGTTAAAAATCGCCATTAGCGAATCGATTGTTGTGAATACTAAATTTCTGTGTAATCTCATTATTTATTTTAAATCAGCCTGCAAAGATACGAATAAAAATAAAAAAAGCTGCCAAAATTGACAGCTTTAATATTTATCCTCTTCCGCTTCCTCTTCCTTCGGAACCTCTTGAGTTTGAATTGCCTCGTGGAGCACTATTTCTTGGTTGAGAGTTACCTCTTGAAGAATTTCCTCGATATTCAGAATTTCCTCTGTTTCCCGAACTTGAAATAGTTCCTCTGTCTTTAGAAGAATTACCTCTGTTTTCAGTATATTCTCTGCCACCATTTGATCTTGGACCTTCGTTTCTTCCTCTATTTTCGGTAGTAACTCTTGGAGAATTCCCTCTGTTTTCAGTTACAACTCGTGTACCAGAATTTCCTCTTGTTCCGTTACTTCTTGGAGTACTTGTTTCTGTTCTAGTTCTTGGCGTAGTTCCGTTAAATTCTCTTGTTTCACGATTTCCTCTTGGTGAGTTTGAAGTTATTTCGCTTCTATTTCGTGGCGAATTGATGTTTCTTCTTGAATCTAATTCATAACGGTTTGAATATCCTGAATTTCTATGTGCAAATGAACGATTTGGATATCTTCTTTCATAACCATTTCCTCTTCTACCATAATAGTTGTTATAAACTGAAGCACATCTTCTGTGTGAAACATAGTGATAGCTGTGACCAAAATTAATATGAACATGAATGTGATTTCTGTATCTAAAAATTGGGAACGGATTCCAGTAATAGTAGTAACTTGGATAATAACCCCAATACCATGATGAATAATACGGACGATAGTTTCCTACCCAAAATGTATTATAAATTACCGGAGTATGAACATAAACGGGCTCATAAATATAATTCGTACCATACATATAAACATCACCAACAACCTGAACTTGAACACGGTTATTGCTATCGCGTTCTACTTCAATGGTAGCTACATCTTGAAAAACATCTTTTTCTAAAACCGCTTGCACTACAACTAAATGTACATTGCCTTCAACCGTTTCAATAACTCTTAAATAATCAACGTAATTATCGTTATTCAAATCTAAATTAGAGATTTGAGTTTTTGGATCATTCAATCTTCTTTCAAAATCTTCTAAGTCTTTTGCATCACCAAAAACAGTTGCAACCGCTCTTAAATCTAAGTTGTCGCTGATATCCGAATTTTTTGCTGTAACCGTAGTTTTTTCTTGTGCAAAAAGTGAACCTATCGTCAATGATGCCAGTAAGCTCAGATGTATCAATTTCGTTTTCATAATATATTCTTTTAAGGGTTCTTATTTCTATTTTAAGTTAACCAATTACTGTGCCAAAGTTTTTCAATACTAATCAATTTATTGATAATCAAATGTTTGTAAAATATATTTTTGCTTTGAAACATTTCCACTATATTTGAAAATAAAACCTATCCAATGAAGAAAATAGTTGTATTTCTGTTATTCATAAGTATTTCAGTAGTAGCTCAAAGCAGAAAATTTAAATCGGAAGTAATTCTCGAAACGAAATTGAGTTGCAGAGCCATTTTTGTTGATGATGAAAAAGTATGGATGGGAATGGATAAAGGTCGTTACGGATTTTACGATAAGAAAAAAGATACTACCATTTTAAAAGAAATTCAATCCGTTCCCCGAACTACCGAATTTAGAAGTATTGCAGGAACCAAAGAAGCTATTTTCATTCTAGCGGTTGGAAATCCAGCGATGTTGATTCGTATTGATAAAAAAACGTTGGAAGAAACTGTTGTTTATAGAGAAGAACATGAAAAAGTGTTTTATGATAGTATGCAATTTGTGGATGATTTAAACGGATTTGCCATGGGTGACCCAATCGAAAACTGTTTAGCATTCATAAAAACTAACGATGGTGGCAAAACGTGGCAAAAAGTAAATTGCGATGTTTTACCAAAAGTTGCCGAAGGTGAAGCCGCTTTTGCAACTAGTAACACGAATTTAACTATAAAAGGGAAATCGATTTTTATGGTTTCTGGAGGAAAGAAATCGAGAGTTTTTGTTTCTAAGGATTTTGGTGCAACTTGGAAAGTATATGAAACGCCAATTGTTCAAGGCGAAATTATGACAGGAATTTTTACTGCTGATTTTTATAACGAAAAAATCGGAATTATTGCAGGTGGAAATTACGAAAAACAAGACCAAAATTGGGCAAACAAAGCCATCACAAAAAACGGTGGAAAAACTTGGAAACTAATCGCCGAAAAAGAAGCTTTTGGTTACGCATCTTGTGTTCAATTTGTTCCGAATAGTAAAGGGAAACAGTTAATTTCTGTTGGTGGAACTGGAATGTTTTACTCGGCTGATTTTGACAAAACTTGGACAAAATTCTCTGATGATAAAGATTTTTATACTTTTAGATTTGAATCAGAGAAAGTGTTTTATGCTACTGGAAGAAATAAGTTGGTTCGATTTCAAATGGAATAAAAAAAAGCGCTCAACTTATGTTGAACGCTTTTAAGATTTATAACTAACCTCTTCTTTTTTCGCGCATTTGTTTTAATAATTCTCTATTAAAATCTTCTTCGGCTTTTTTTAGTTTGATGATTTTTTTGGCACTAATTACGCCTTGTAAATCTTTGATGAATTTCTTTTTTAAATTGAATAAATCTTCTTCAATTTTTTCCATTTGTGCTAATGAATTAGACGCATCTTTTTCACTTAATTTTTCAACATTTCCAGGCTTGAATCGGTCTAAAATGCTTCTCATTTTTTCATGACGTAGCTCTGCCTGATTATCATCAAAAGCATTATAAATAGGCCAAAATTTTTGAGCTTCATCTGTAGTTAATTCTAATTGCTCAGTAATATAAGCCACTTTTAGTGCTTTTACTTTTTCTCTTTTTTCTTTAAACCCTTGAGAAAAAGATAACGATGTAACTAAAAGAAATATAATTGGAAGTATGATTTTCGTTTTCATAATGGGTAAATTTTATTCGTTAATGTAATATTCTAGGTTTTCCGATTCGGAAAGATAATCTTCAACAGCATCAGGATTTGATTCGTTTAAAGATAAATTATTTTCTATTGCTGTAATATCTTCATCGGTTAAGTGTTTGGATAATTCTGTGATGCCAATTCCTTGTTGTTGAGATAAATAACTTTCAATGGTAGAAGCATCAAGCGAACTTTCCTTAGCCATATTGAAATAAACCGGAATGGCGATTGCGATTAAAAAAACAGCAGCAATAGCGCTTATCCAAACTTGTTTTCTGTAGAATAAGGAAACTACTTTTGTTTCTTTTTCTATTGGAATTTGGGCCATCATTTTAGCTTCGAATTGCTCAAAGTAATTTTCTGGAACTTTAAATCCCGATTTTATTTCGTTTTTATTTTCTAAATCAAAAGGTTTCATATCTATTGGACAAAAATTATTGGTAAAGGTTTAATGTGAATGTAAAAAATCTTCAATTTTCTTAACTGCAATGTGGTAACTCGCCTTTAAAGCACCCACCGAAGTTTCTAGAGTTTCCGACATTTCTTCGTATTTTAATTCTTCAAAATAGCGCATTTTAAAAACCAATTGTTGCTTTTCAGGTAAAGTGGCAATTGCTTTTTGTAATTTCAGTTGAATTTCATCGCCATCAAAAAAAACATCACTTTCTAGTTTGTTTACGGCTTTTTGTTGGGCTTCTTCATTTGAAATCCCTTGTTTCTTTGCTCGCTGTTGCATAAAAGTAATGGCTTCATTAGTTGCAATTCGGTACATCCAAGAATATAATTTGCTATCGCCTTTAAAATTTTTTAGATTTCCAAATACTTTTATAAATGTGTTTTGCAGCACATCATCAGCATCATCGTGACTCAAAACCATGTTTCTGATGTGATAATACAAGGGTTTTTGATACAATTGCAATAGCTTTCTAAACGCTTCATTTTGCGTTTTCGGGTTTAGTAATTCGGAAATGAAAGCTTTTTCGTCTTGCAAAATGCTGAATTTGATTATAAGACTAAAGATATTCAAAAAGGTTTAATTTTAATTTTTGTTTTAGTAAAAAAACGAGTTTCCCTTTGTAACTTTGCTTTGTTGAAACAACTGTTATTATGAAAGATTTAAGCAATTATAGAAAATCATACGAAAAGAGCGAGTTATTGGAAAACCAAATTCCGGAAGATCCTATTAATTTATTCCATCGATGGTTTTACGAAGCGGAAGAATTAAATGCTGCAGAAGAAGTGAATGCGATGACCGTAACGACTATTGGTTTAGACGGTTTCCCGAAAGCTCGCGTGGTGTTGCTTAAGAAATTTAATGAAGAAGGTTTTATTTTTTACACCAATTATAATTCCGAAAAAGGAAAAGCTATTTTAAATAATCCGAATGTGTGTTTATCGTTCTTTTGGCCAACGGTGGAACGTCAGATTATTATAAAAGGAATTGCTGAAAAAACGGCTGAGAATATTTCCGATAATTATTTTGCATCACGACCAGATGGAAGTAAGCTTGGTGCGATTGTTTCGCCACAAAGTGAAGTAATTCCGAATCGTGAATTTCTAGAAGAAAATTTAAAACAGTTAGAAAAAGAGTGGGAGGGAAAAGAAATTTTGCGTCCGGCACATTGGGGTGGTTTTTTAGTACGACCAGTAGAAGTGGAGTTTTGGCAAGGAAGACCTAACCGTTTGCATGACCGAATTCGCTATCAATTAACCAATGAATACGATTGGAAAATAGAACGATTATCGCCTTGATAATCAATATTTTATATTTTTAATTCAAAATCCTAAGTTTTTTAACTTGGGATTTTTTTATTCCTGTAAGTAAAGTTTTAAGTAATTGATATTCAAATGTTTAAAACGTTAAATTTTAATGCATTTCATCGATTTTTTTTGCAAGTTACCGATGATTTTGTACATTTGTCCTGTTAATCAATCACTTAATCGATTTTTAGTATTTATTAACACAACAACTTAAAACTCTCTACTTATGAAAAAATTAATGATTACTCTTTTTGCCCTAACAATTAGTTTATCATCTTTAACATCATGTTCATCTGACAGTGAAAGTGTAAGCGAACCAATTGAAACTGCTAAAAACTACACACACAATGCTGGTGAGTTAGAATTATTAGATAAAGTTAATGAATACAGAGTTTCTATAGGATTAAATCCATTGCAAATTATAGAGCATATTTCTTATAAATCTTCAGAACACAATGCTTATATGTTAGCTACACAAACGGTAACACATGAAGGTTTTGATCAAAGAAAATCAAATTTGCAATCGGTTTTAGGAGCTTATAGAGTAGGTGAAAATGTTGCTTTTGCTTATGCTACGGCACAATCTACAGTTAATGCTTGGGTAAATAGTCCAAGTCATAAAGCAAATTTAGAAGGCGATTACACGCATTTTGGAGCTTCGATAAAAATGGATGAACAAGGTAGAAAATACTACACGAATATGTTCATTAAAAAATAAAATTTCATGTTTGTTTATAGAAAAAGCAGCTGTTTTGAGAGAAATAGCTGCTTTTTTGTATGTTTTAATTTTAACGTTCCGAAGCTATTGCTGTAAACATGTGTTAGCGGTTCGGTTTTATTTTTCATTTTCTGTTTTAACTTCCGCAATTTTAATGAATTCAAACTTTTTATTTGCTTCGTTCCAATTCCAATATTTTTCAAGAGCTTCAATTCCTTCACCTAAATTCATTCCTGAAAGGCTTGTTATTAATAATGTACTTTCTTTGTCTGAATTAACCGAATTTCCAATTCCTTCCCATTCGTCATCATTTGGTAAATCATAAACTTTTCCATCTCTGACATCTACCATTGCTCCAGAAATACAAGATGTTCCACATCCCCAAGTTACAATAATGTAATTACCTGCAAAATTTACTTTTTCAATTTTATAAATTTCGGAAATAACTGTTTTATAACTTTTTGCAGTTGGATTGCTATTAAAATCTATTTTAGCTTTTTCTGTTGTTTCTTTATATTCGGTTTTGTAATCTTTGAAAGTTATTTCAGATTTTTTTTCTGTAATCGTATCTTTCATTTCTGATTTCACTTCATTTTTTTCAGCTGAAGATTCTTTGCTTATTTCGGTTTTTTCTTTACAAGCAATTATAGACATTGCAATTATTACAGACAGAAGAATTTTTTTCATAAGTGATAAGTTTTAGATTTTCTTTTTAAACGTTGTAAAATTTGTTTTATTATCGAGTTTTTCCAAGTTCCGATGAACTGACGGCTAACGTTCTGCGGCTTAAAAATGTGGCGAAAATGCAACACCAAGCCTTCACAAATATAACCAAAACTTTAAATTAAACAACTGCGCCATTTCGGATTTTACCGAAACTAGCCATATTTTTAAACCGCTGTTGTATACAGTATAATATTTTCGGAACTTAAAAACTCAACGCAACGTTTATCCGCAAAGTTCGGATTGTCACGCAAAGTTCGGATTGTCACGCAAAGCATATTTTCACGCAACGTTTAGTTTCAGGTTTTAGTTTCACAGCGAATTTTCCCGAAAACGTAATTTCAACACAAAGTTTATCGTCAAAGTTCGGTTCGGATTTCAATTATCGAATAAGATTTTTCGGTTGCAATTTCATTAAATTTCTTTCGAAAAAATAGGAGAGAAGCTTTCAGCGTAAGTTCGGAAAATATATTGTATACAACTAACAAATAACATCAAATATATAAAACTTTTATTACATAAAAAAGCAGCTATTACGAGAATAACTGCTTTTATATAATTTGTATTTAAGGATATAATTTACACTTTTAAAAGTGTGTAAGCTATTTCACTGCTATCATTGAGATTTCAATATTTACATTTTTTGGTAAACACGCTACTTGTACGGTTTCTCTAGCTGGTGCTGTTGCTTCATCAAAGTAACTTCCGTAAACAGCGTTAATTCGTGTAAAATCGCCCATGTTCATGATGAAAATGGTGGTTTTAATTACGTTTTCAAACGTCATGTCGGCTGCTGCTAAAACGGCTTTCATGTTTTCCATCACTTGTTTGGTTTCGGTTTCAATATTGTCTAAAACCAACTCCATAGTAGCTGGGTTTAAGGCAATTTGCCCTGAAGTATATAAGGTGTTGCCAACTAAAACCGCTTGGTTGTAAGGTCCAATAGGAGCTGGCGCTTTGTCGGTATAAATAATTTTTTTCATGTTGTAGATTTATTATTGTCTGAAAACTCGGTCTGGTAATTGACGTTTGTCGTATTTAATATCGCTTAAGATTGAAGATGAAATTCCTATGAAAAAGCCCCAGTAAGTATTAGTTCCAAATGGAACCCAGTTGAAACTCATTCTCCAACTTTCTAAATCTCTTTCAAAACGGAATTGTGTAAACGTAACTCCTTTTTGTACAAAATCATATCCAGATGAAAACCCAACTTTCCATCTTGGCGCTAATTCAATATTTCCAGATGCCATTAAAGAGTGAGAAGCAATTTCGTCTTGTCGGTTTGAATTGTTATAATTTATAGAATAGGCAATTCTTAAATCCCAAGGTAGTTTTGTATTGTACCATTCAGAATTTTTTTCTTTTTTATCGCCTTCTTTATCTTTTCCAAACAAACTCTGGCGATTATCACTTAAATCAGCTCCAACGCCAAATAAATCATCTTCACGACCTCCATTTTGAACATTTTGATCAGAAGTATTACTTTTTTTATCGCCATCAGAACTTGAAAAACTATAGTTTAAAGTTAAATTGGCACGAGGTAATCTCAATAAACTTCCTCCGTTATCAATATTAAATTTTTCTATTCTTTTTCCTGAATTATCAATAGCATAAGGGTCAAGTACAGCGGCAAAGTTGATGTTCATTTTTTGTTTAAACAATTGTGTTCCACCACTAACTGAAATTTCTTTTAATTTTAATGAATCGGCAGTAAAATCGTAACGTGTAGAAAAGTTTAAATTGTTTAAAAGCATTACTTTTTTAGTTTCACCTTTCTTACTGTTTTTATCTTTTACCTTAGCTTCAAATGTATTGCTTAAGGATAAATTCATTGTATTGGAAACATTATTTGAAGGCGAACCAAAAAGACCTCCGTCAAATTTCGTATAATCATCAAAATTAATTCCAGTTGCATCTAAAGCATAGCGTTCAAAATATTGATCAAAACTTGGCGTAAAACCATATGAAATATTAGGTCTCATTACATGACGAATAGCTTCAATTTTCTTGTCTTCTCCAAAATTGAATGTTCCGTAAATTGTGGTACCAATACCGGCATTAAAATTATAAGTTCTATAAGATTCAAATCCTTTTTGATCTACAGTAACTACTTTATTTTCTGTAGCACTGTAAAACTTTTCAATTGTGTTAAAAGTCCATACTTCATTATAATTAGCACTTGCTGAAATACTAAAATATTTAAAAACTTTAAAGTTAGTACTAATAGGAATAGAGTGTTGAAAACCTGATCGTGCATCTCTAAACATTTGAGGTTTAAAGAATAAAGAATCTGTAGTACGAATTCTATTTTCACCTCTAATATTATATTGAAAACTAATGTTTTTAATAATTCCTTTTTTAACTCCATCTCTTGATGCAAAAGGGAAAACACGATCAACACTTGCTTGAAATGTTGGAAGTGTCATATCTATCTGTTGCGTATTTGTGTTTTGAGAGTGCGTAGCAGACATAGACATATTTACCTGCGGAACCGTTTGAAAGGTCTTTGAATAGGAAACAGAAGAACTTAAGTTATTATTAACCGTTGACCCAATATTATTCAGATTAACAGATTGTCTAAAATATTGACTACTTCCTAAATTTACCGAAGCCGAAAATCTCGAATTTGGCGAAGCTTTTGAATCTTGGTTATGCGACCATTGAATGTTGTATTGCCTTGATTTTGAATAATCTGGAAATCCTTTTTCACTTTGAATGTTATTTTCAAATCTAACATTAGCTCTACCGTTAAATTTGTAGCGTTTGGCATAACTGGTTTCGGCTCGTAAACCATAACTACCATTTGTGTAATAATCTCCTAGAACTGCTAAATCGTAATAATCGCTTAGTGCAAAATAATAACCTCCGTTTTGTAAAAAGTAACCTTGTTGATTATTTTGTCCTGGCGTTGGCATAATAAATCCAGAGGTACTTTTCTCTGTCATTGGAAAATAACCAAAAGGCAACCAAATAGGAGTAGGAACATCAGCAATATACATTTGAGTAGAACTAATTACTACTTTTTTCTTTGGAACAAATTTTACTCTTTTAACCAAAAAGTAATATTCAGGATCTTCAATATTTGTAGACGTAGTCATACGTGCATTCTTCATGAAATAAACCGAATCATTTTCTTTTTTTGAAATTTCAGCCTTTATGAACAATTCGCCTTGTTGCGTTCTCGAATTCCAAACTTTAGCTCTTTTTGATTTGGTATGAAAAATAATCGAATCAGGTTCAACCACATTTTCCCCTTGTTTAAAAACAGGTCTTTGAATGTAATTCCCTGCAGAATCTTTTAATCGGCCAGCATAAACTAGGTTTTTTTCGTAGTCTAAAACTATCCGTCCTGCTTTAAGTTCAAAATCGGTATAATAAATTTCGGCTTCATCATGAAGGGTAACTGTTTTTTTCTTTTGGTCTAGCTTTTCATAATCTTTAGCTTTCATGTTTACAACACCATCTAAAAAAGGTTTTTTCTTTTTTATAGTGTCTTTAGTGGTAGCAGTAGAATCTTTTACTTTTTCAATGTCAGATTTTGATAAAGTAACCGTATTTGGTATGGGAGTTTCTTGAGAAAAAACGAAAGTAGTTCCTAATGTTAGAAAAATTACTGAAAAAACGATATGAATTAACTTGGTATGCAATGCTTTTAATAGTATTTTTGTAAAAATTTGGCTCACTTTTTGAAGTGTCAAACTTACATATATTTTTTTGCAAAAATAATGTTTTAATAAAATTATAACTTATAAACTTATCAATTGTTTTATGCCATCTAAAAAAAACACTAAATATCTGTCTTTACTGGTTTTATTTTTCACTTTCAGCTTTGCATTTGCTCAGAATACTTCTAAATTTAAGGTGGTTTTAGATGCGGGTCATGGTGGAGAAGATCCAGGAGCAATAAAAAACGGAATAAAAGAGAAAGATATTGTTTTAGATGTTGTGTTAAAAATTGGAAAGATTTTAGAAAAAAACAATAACATTGAAGTGGTTTACACTAGAAAAACAGATGTTTTTATCGGATTAAAAGAACGTGCTAATATTGCTAATAGAGCAAAGGCTAATTTATTTATTTCAGTACATTGCAACGGTGTAAAAAGTACAGCCGCAAAAGGAACAGAAACTTTTGTTATGGGTATGTCACGAACTGATACGAATTTAGATATCGCTAAAAAAGAAAATGGAGTTATCTTTTTAGAGAAAGATTACAACGAAAAGTATAAAGGATTTGATCCAAATAATCCAGAAACATTGTTGGGTTTAAAAATTTTACAAGAAGAATTTTTAGATCAAAGTATTAGTTTAGCATCTGAAATTGAGAAGAACTTTGTTAAAAATAACAATCGCTTTTCAAGAGGTGTAAAACAGCAACCTATTTGGGTTTTAGATGCTACAGTTATGCCTGGAGTATTGATAGAATTAGGCTTTGTTTCGCACCCAGTTGAAGGTAAATATTTAAGTTCTGAAAGTGGAAAAGAAGAAATGTCGGAATCGATTTCAAAAGCGATTTTAACGTATAAAAATAATTTTTTCAATGCTAATTCTGTTGCTGAAATAGAAACTGTAGTTATAACTAAAGCTTCAAATGATAATAATTTAAGTATTGAAAATGAGATAAATAAAACAAAATCAGCTAAAACGTATTATAAAGTTCAAATTTCAGCTGGAACAAAAAAATTAGATACAAAACCATCAAATTTTAAAGGTTTAAAAAATATTACAGTTGAAAAAGATAAAAAATTATACAAGTATTTTTACGGAGAAGAAACTGATTATAATGCTTGTAAGAAAAAATTAGAAGAAGCAAAGAAAAAAGGATATACTTCAGCTTATATAGTAACCTTTACGAATTAATTATCAATTGCATATGTTTAAGAGAATTGTTTTTGTAGTGATTGCATTGAGTGTTTTTTCTGGATACAGTCAAAACCAAAAATTTAAAGTAGTATTAGATGCTGGTCATGGTGGAAAAGATTATGGCGCTGTTTATCACGGTAATATTGAAAAAAATATAGCCTTGAAGACTGTTTTGCGAGTTGGTGCTATTTTAGAAAAAGACCCACAAATTGATGTTGTTTATACTAGAAAAACAGATGTCTTTATCGAATTACAACAACGCGCTAATATTGCCAATAAATCAAAAGGAAGCATTTTTGTTTCCATGCATTGTAACGCAAATAAAAATCAAGCAGCGTCTGGAAATGAAACTTATGTAATGGGTATTACTCGTAATGCTTCCAACTTAGAAGTAGCTAAAAATGAGAACGAGGTAGTTACTTTGGAAACCGATTATAAGATTAAATATGATGGTTTTGATCCAAATTCGCCCGAATCAGTTATCGGAATTTCTATTTTGCAAGAAGAACATCTTGATCAAAGTATAGAGTTAGCTGGAAGAGTTCAGGAATTTTTCACTAAAAAAACCGACAATAAAAATAGAGGTGTAAAGCAAGCTGGATTCTTAGTATTACGTCAAATTACAATGCCAAGAGTTCTAGTTGAAATGGGATTTGTATCAAATAAAGAAGAAGGAGAATTTTTAAATTCAGAAGAAGGTCAAGAAAAATTAGCTGAAGCTATTGCAGGTGCTATTATGGATTATAAAAATGAATTTTTCAGTCCTTCTAATAATGATAATAAAGAAGAGGATAAACAAGAAGTAATTGTTAAAGAAACACCTAAAAAAGAAATTCCTGTAAAAACCCCTGAAAAAATGGTTGATAAAGGAATTGTGTTTAAAATTCAAATTTCTGCTAGTACTAAAAAATTAGATACAACACCATCAAATTTTAAAGGGTTAAGTCCAATTTCAGTAGAACCAGCTGGTAGTTTATATAAATATTTTTATGCTTCAGAAAAAAGTTATGACGAAATCAAACAAAAACTGGAGATTGCCAAACAAAAAGGATATTCTACTGCCTTTATTGTAGCTTATAAAGATGGAATAAAAATAAGCGTAACCGATGCAATAAAATAAAATAAAAGTTTATTTTTGTTAAAAATTATTAAGCTTTGAAACTAACAAGAGAAATCAAAACCGCCGTCCTCGTTATTGTATCTATATTATTATTTATATGGGGATATAATTTTTTAAAAGGAAAAGACTTATTTGAAACTAGTACTCGAGTTTACGTTGTATATGATAATGTAGCCGGACTTGTAAATTCTGCACCTGTAACTTTGAACGGATTAGCTATTGGTAAAGTAAATTCAATCGACATTCAGCCTGATGGAAAGTTATTGGTAGAAATGCAGATTAATACAGATTTTCCAATTTCTAAATCAAGTGTAGCTGAAATTTACGATTCGGGATTAGTAGGAGGGAGACAAATTGCTATCAAACCAAATTTTCAAGATAAAGATTACATTAAAACTGGTGATTACCTAAAAGCTAGTAGCAAATTAGGTTTAACAGATGCTTTGGCTCAACAATTAGAGCCTCTACAATATAAAGTTCAAAAACTATTAGACAATGCAGATGTTTTGTTTTCTAATGTAAACGATATTTTAGACGAAAAAACAAAGCAAAATTTAAAAAGTAGTATTTCTGAATTGCACAAAACACTTTCTGAATTTAGCGAAATTTCTAACAATCTTAATGGTTTAGTAGCTGATAACAAGCCTAAACTAAATTCGATGTTAACAAACTTTGATAAAACATCATCTAATTTAGAAAAAATGTCTGACTCACTTGCAAAAGCTAACTTGGGTCAAACCGTTAAAAATTTAGAAAAAACATTAGCAAGTGTTGATAAAATCATGGGTGACATCGAAAAAGGAAACGGAACCATGGGTAAACTAATGAAAGATGAAACCATGTACAATAATTTTTCTAAAGCTTCAAGCGAGCTAGAATTATTATTGCAAGACCTTCGCTTAAATCCAACACGTTATGTAAATGTTTCTCTTTTTGGTAAAAAGAACAAGCCATACGTAGCGCCAGTAAACGATACAATTAAAAAGTAAATTTTATACGATGCAATTTTTAGATAATATTTTCTTCGCATTGCTTTTAGCAATTGGTATTGGTTATTTTGCAATTAATGTAAAAAAACTAATTCGTAATATTAAATTAGGACAAGATATAGATCGTAGCGATAATTCTTCTGAACGTTGGAAGAACATGACTATGGTTGCTTTGGGCCAATCTAAAATGGTAAAGCGTCCCGTTGCAGGATTTTTACACATTATAGTATATGTTGGATTCGTAATTATCAACATCGAAGTAATTGAAATTATCATTGATGGACTTTTCGGAACTCATAGAGTTTTATCTTTCATGGGAGGATTTTACGATGTGTTAATTGGTTCTTTTGAAATTCTAGCTTTCTTAGTTTTAATTACCGTTATTATCTTTTGGATTAGAAGAAATGTTACCAAATTAGGTCGTTTTGCTAGTTCTGACTTAGATGGAAAACCAAGAAATGATGCTAATTACATCTTATATTTTGAAGTAGTGTTAATGACGTTATTCTTATTAATGAATGCGGCTGATTTTCATTTACAAAATTTAGGAATTGGTCATTATAATCAAGCAGGAAGTTTCCCGATTTCTCAATTTGTTGCTCCAATGTTCAACGGAATGAGTGAAGGTTTGGTTGTAATTATCGAAAGAGCCGCTTGGTGGTTACACATTGCCGGAATTCTAGTTTTCTTAAACTATTTATATTTCTCTAAACATTTACATATTTTATTAGCTTTCCCTAATACTTTCTTTGCTGATTTAAACGCGAAAGGGAAATTAAACAATTTAGAAAGTGTTACAAACGAAGTAAAATTAATGATGGATCCAAGTGCTGATCCATTCGCAGCGCCAGCAAATCCTGATGCTGTTCCAGCTAAGTTTGGTGCTTCTGATGTTCAAGATTTAAATTGGGTACAATTATTAAATGCTTATAGTTGTACGGAGTGTGGTCGTTGTACATCTTCTTGTCCGGCGAATCAAACAGGTAAAAAATTATCGCCTCGTAAGATTATGATGGATACGCGTGATCGTTTAGAGGAAGTAGGAAGAAATATCGATTTAAATAAAGGTGTTTTTGTTGATGATGGAAAATCATTATTAAATGATTACATTACTCCAGAAGAATTATGGGCTTGTACAACTTGTAATGCTTGTGTAGAAGAATGTCCAATTAATATCAGTCCGTTATCAATTATTATCGATATGCGTCGTTACTTAGTAATGGAACAAAGTGCTGCTCCAATGGAACTAAACAATATGATGAGTAATATTGAAAACAATGGTGCTCCTTGGCCTTATAATCAAATGGATCGTTTAAATTGGGTAAACGAATAATTTTACATTAACTATCATAAATAGTATATAATATGTCTGAAAATTTAATTGTACCAACAATGGCCCAAATGATGGCCGAAGGAAAACAACCTGAAATTTTATTTTGGGTAGGTTCTGCTGGTAGTTTCGATGACAGAGCAAAAAAAATCTCAAGAGCTTTCGTTAAAATTTTAAATAGAGCAAATGTAAATTTTGCAGTTTTAGGTACCGAAGAAAGTTGTACAGGAGATGTTGCGAAAAGAGCTGGAAATGAATTTTTATTTCAAATGCAAGCATTAATGAATATTGAATTGCTTAATGCTTACGAAGTGAAGAAAATTGTAACCTGCGATCCACATTCTTTTAACTGTTTAAAAAATGAGTATCCTAGTTTAGGTGGAAATTATGAAGTTTTGCATCATACACAATTTATTCAACAACTTTTAAAAGAAGGACGTATTGATTTTAATAAAGATACATACAAAGGAAGCCGTATAACGTTTCACGATCCTTGCTATTTAGGTAGAGCAAACAATGAATATCAAGCTCCAAGAGACATTTTATCTCAAACAAATGCCAATATTGTTGAAATGAAACGAAGCAAAAGTGCTGCGTTATGTTGCGGAGCTGGTGGCGCTCAAATGTTCAAAGAGCCTGAAAAAGGAAATATGGATATTAATGTTTTAAGAACTCAAGATGCTCTTGAAACTACTCCAAATATTATAGCTACAGGTTGTCCATATTGCAATACCATGATGACTGATGGAGTAAAATTTGCACACAAAGAAAACGAAGTTAAAGTGTTAGATATTGCAGAAATAATTGCAAATGCACAAAATTTATAATTCAAAACAAAACATGAAAAAACTTGTATTATTACTTATCCTTGTTGGAAACGTTGCTTTTGCACAAAAACTTACAAAAGAACAACTAATCGATAAAATGTCTGATGTTGGTTGTGAATGTGCTACAAAACAACAAGTTACTAAAGAAAATTTAGAAATAACATTAGGACTTTGTATTCTTGAAGCTTTAAATAAATACGAAAAAGATGTTGAAAGACATTATGGTAAAAATGTCATCACTAATGACAAAAAAATGGAAGAATTAGGTTATGATATTGGATTAAAAATGGGAGCTAAATGTCCATCAGTTTTTATGAATATGGTGGATGAAGAATCAGATACAAATGGTGAAGAAGTAGTTGAAGAAATTCCTGATGCAGTACTTACAGGAAAAATATCAGAAATTAAATCAGAGCAATTTTTAACTTTTGTTGTTAAAGAAGATTCAGGAAAAAACAATCAATTTATTTTATTAAGTAGTTTTGATAATGCCTTTTTATTAACAGACAAAGTGCTAAAAGTTTCTGATGCTGTTGATGTTACGTATTATGAAATGGATTTATTTGATGCTAAACTAGGTAAATTTGTTTCGTTTAAAATTGTTACTGATATCGTAAAAAAATAAACATGTTTGTACCCTTCGATACTTTACCTGAAGAATCAAAAATTTGGATTTATCAATCTAATAGAAAATTTTCTGATGAAGAAATTCAAGATATTGAAAAGGACTTAACTTCTTTTTTAGAAAATTGGACTGCGCATGGACAAAACCTTGAAGCTTCTTTTGTAACGCGTTATAATCGTTTTATAATTATTGCTGTAAATCAAGAAGTTCAAGCTGCAACGGGTTGTTCAATAGATGCTTCGGTACAATTTATTCAAAACTTAGAGCAAAAATACAATGTAGATTTATTGGATAAAATGAACGTTACTTTTAAAGTAGGCGATCACGTTGCTTTTAAACCTCTTATTGAGTTTAAAAAAATGGCAAAAGAAAAAGCGGTTTCAGAAAACACAATTGTCTTCAATAATTTACTTAATACATTAGGTGAGTGGCAAGATTTTTGGGAGGTTCCTGCTAGTGAAAGTTGGCATAACAGATTTTTTTAGCTTCATTTTTCAAAATATCTCATGGATAGCGATATATTTTTATTAAGCATTTCAGGACATGATAAACCTGGATTGACATCATCATTAACAGCTGTTTTAGCAGAATATGATGCCAATGTTCTCGATATCGGTCAAGCTAACATTCACGATACACTTTCATTAGGAATTTTGTTCCAAATCAAATCGGGAAAAAAATCGGCTGCCGTTTTAAAAGATATTTTATTCAAATCCTATGAATTAGGAATTAAAGCCAAATTCAAACCAATTCCTCTTGATGAATACGAAAAATGGGTCAATCTTCAAGGAAAAGATCGTTATATTGTAACACTTTTAGGAGAAAAATTAACAGCCGAACAAATTTCTCAAGTAACGAAAGTAATCTCTGAAAAGAACTTAAATATTGATGCTATTAAGCGATTGACAGGAAGAGTTTCATTAGTAAAAGAAGATGATTATCCAAGATCTTCTATCCAATTATCCATTCGTGGTGAAATAAAAGATAAATCTGAATTTACCGAAAAATTCATGGCTATTTCGTCTGAATTAAATTTAGATATCGCCTTTCAAGAAGACAATATTTTTAGAAGAAATAGACGTCTCGTTTGCTTTGACATGGATTCGACTCTAATCCAAACTGAAGTAATTGATGAACTTGCCGAACTTGCTGGTGTTGGCGAACAAGTAAAAGCCATTACCGAATCTGCTATGCAAGGCGAAATTGATTTTCAAGAAAGCTTCAAGCAAAGAATGCTTCTTTTAAAAGGTTTAAGTGAAGAAGTTCTAGAAGAAGTTGCTGTAAATTTACCTATAACTAAAGGAGCAAGGAGATTAATTGATACTCTAAAATCATACGGATTTAAAACCGCCATTCTTTCTGGTGGATTTACTTATTTTGGAAAATATCTTCAAAAAGAATTAGGAATCGATTACGTTTATGCTAACGAATTAGAAATCAAAGACGGAGTTCTTACTGGTGGATATCTTGGCGAAATTGTAGATGGTAACAAAAAAGCAGAATATCTTAAAGAAATCGCTCGCAAAGAAGGAATCGATATCAATCAAACCATTGCTGTTGGTGATGGTGCAAATGATTTACCTATGTTAAATCTAGCTGGTTTAGGAATTGCTTTTCATGCGAAACCTAAAGTAAAAGATAATGCACAAAGTTCTATTTCAAGCATTGGTTTAGATGGTGTTTTATATTTGTTAGGCTATCACGACCGTCATATCGATTTGATAGATTAATTTCTTGAAAATTAAGTTTTCCATTAGTTAACAACTTTCTTCATAAAATAAACCTAAAACGCTTTATTTTAAAGTTAAGATGTAGTATTTTGGCATGGATTTAGTTCTAAGTTAAAAAATCAAACTAAAATTTATGCAAAGAGTGCTCACACTACTGTTTTCGGTAGTTTTCATACATATATCATTTTCCCAAAATAAAACCAAACCTGTTTTAACTGCTAAAAAAGTAGTTTCACAACAAGTTTGGGTTGACAGTATTTACAACCAATTTTCGTTTGAAGAAAAAGTAGGGCAGTTGTTTATGGTTGCCGCTTATTCAAACAAAGACGAAGCTCATAACAAATCCATCGATAAATTAGTTGAAGAATATAAAATTGGAGGATTAATTTTCTTTCAAGGCGGACCAGTACGTCAGGCGAAATTAACGAATCGTTTTCAAGCAAAAGCAAAAGTACCTTTGTTCATCGGAATTGATGCCGAATGGGGTTTAAGCATGCGATTAGATTCTACCTATCGTTATCCTTGGAACATGACGCTTGGAGCTGTTCAAGACATGAAATTGATTGAAAAAGCTGGAAATCAAATGGCAAAACAATCAAAACGAATGGGAATTCATTTCAATTTTGCTCCTGTTGTGGATATCAATACTAATCCAAAAAATCCCATTATTGGTAATCGTTCGTTTGGGGAAACAAAAGAAAATGTTACCGCCAGAGCTATCGCATTAATGAAAGGTTTACAAGACGAAGGCGTTTATGCAACAGCGAAACATTTTCCAGGACATGGCGATACTTCAACCGATTCGCATCATACTTTACCCGTTGTAAATTTTGATAAAAATCGATTGAATGACGTGGAGCTTTATCCTTATAAAGAGTTGATTAAAAACGGATTAACAAGTGTAATGGTAGCGCATTTGAATGTGCCAAGTTTAGAACCTAGAGCGAATTATCCAACCTCAATTTCGTATGCTGTTGTAACTGATTTGTTAAAAAAAGAATTGCAATTTGAAGGTTTAATTTTTACCGATGCCTTGAATATGAAAGGTGCAAGTAATTTTAAAAAACCTGGCGACATTGATTTAGAAGCTTTTTTAGCTGGAAATGACGTTTTGTTGTTTGCTGAAAATGTTCCGGTTGCGATTAAGAAATTCAAAGAAGCGTATGATTCAGGTATAATTACAGATGAACGTTTGATGTATTCTGTTAAAAAGATTTTAGCTCACAAATACAAATCTAATTTAAATAACTATCAACCCATCGTTTTAGATAATTTATATCAAGATTTGAATGCAGTTGAATATGACGCATTGAACTATAAATTATACGAAAATGCAGTAACTGTAATCAAAAATCATGTTAAATTAGTTCCTGTTCGCGATATTGAAAAAGAAAAAATTGCGTATATCAAACTAGGAAATGACAAATCAGACACTTTTTTATTGAACTTAAGAAATTATGCTTCTGTAAGTGAAATTACAAATAAGAATTTAGATTCAGTTTTAGTACAATTGCAAGATTATACGAAAGTAATTATTGGGTATCACAAACAAGATGGCGCATGGAGAAATCACAATTTGAATTTCAAAGAAATGCTTTGGATAAACCAAATTGCCAAGCAAAACGAAGTGATTTTAACTTGTTTTACAAAGCCATATTCATTGACTAATTTAAAGAATTTTGAAGATATTGAAACCATCATCGTTGCCTATCAAAATAATGATATTGCGCAAACGATTGCCCCTCAAATTATCTTTGGAGCAATGGGAGCAAAAGGAAAATTACCAGTTTCTATTGACGATGAATTCAAAGTAAATGAAGGAATAGAAACTTTAGAAATCAAACGTTTAGGATTTACAATTCCTGAAAATGTGGGGATGAATTCTAAAGTTTTAATAAAAATTGATTCGATTGCTAATCATGCTATTTCTAAGAAAATGACACCTGGACTTCAAGTGGTTGTAGCTCGAAAAGGAAAAGTTATTTATCAAAAATCTTTTGGAAATCATACTTATGAATCGAGCCAAAAAGTTAGTAATTCAGATGTTTATGATATTGCTTCCTTGACTAAAATTGTAGCTACTTTACCTAACGTAATGCAAGAATTTGACAAAGGACATTTAACTTTAGAAACTAAGTTAAAATCCATGTTACCAATGGCTAAAAATTCTAATAAAGCCAATGCAACAGTTTTAGATATGTTAACGCATCAAGCTCGTTTTCAACCTTGGATTCCTTTTTATAAAGCTACATTAGACAGTCTGAACCGTCCAAGTACTCATTTTTACAGAAGTGAATTTTCTGATGAATTTCCAATTCACGTTGCTGATAAATTATATTTGAGAAAGGATTATAATGATACGATTGTAAAAACAATTTTAGACAGCGAATTATTGCCAAAAAAACAATACAAATACAGTGATTTCTCTTTTATTTTATTCAAAGAATATTTAGAATATCACAATAAAAAATCGCTTGAAGATTTAGCACACGCTAATTTTTTTGAGCCTTTAGGAGCCAATACCATAATGTATAATCCGTTGCGAAAAATGAATGCAAATAGAATTATTCCAACGGAAAACGACACCTATTTCAGACATCAACTAGTTCAAGGATATGTTCACGATATGGCTGCCGCGATGCAAGGTGGAATTTCAGGACATGCTGGTTTGTTTTCTAATGCTTTAGATGTTGCAAAAGTGATGCAAATGTATCTCCAAAAAGGAAGTTATGGCGGAAAAACCTATATTTCCGAAAACACTTTTAATATGTTCAATACCTGTTATTTCTGTAAAGATGGAAATAGAAGAGGGGTTGGTTTCGATAAACCGCAATTAGGAAATGAAGGTCCAACTTGTGGTTGCGTTTCACTAACGAGTTTCGGACACACCGGTTTTACTGGAACTATGACTTGGGCTGATCCAGAAAAAGAAATTGTATACGTTTTCTTATCAAATAGAACATATCCAGATTCAAACGCTGCGAATAAATTATCAAAAGAAAATATCAGAGAAAATATTCAAAAAGTAATTTACGAAGCGATTGTTGAGTAATTTTTGTAAATTTAATTCTCTAATTTCAAAAAACGAACCATGACATCAGAAGCAACAACAGTAGAGCAATACATCAACGAAGCTCCAGAAGATAGAAGAGAAGCATTACACAAACTAAGAAATATAATTTTAGAAAATCTTCCAGAAGGATTTAAAGAAGGAATGGGTTATGGCATGGCTGGTTATGTGGTGCCGCATTCAATTTATCCTCAAGGTTATCATTGTAATCCAAAACAAGCGTTGCCTTTTATGGGATTTGCAAGTCAAAAAAACAGCATCAATTTCTATCATATGGGAATATATGCTAAGCCTGAGTTGTACGATTGGTTTGTAACGGAATATCCAAAACATTCGAAACAAAAATTAGATATTGGAAAAAGTTGTTTGCGTATCAAAAAACCTGAAAATATTCCATTTGAATTGATTGGTGAGTTGGTAAAAAAAATCTCAGTACAAGATTGGATAGCTACTTACGAAGCGGCTTTTAAAAAATAATTTTTAACAAATGTTTTAGAATTGCCAACGTTAGAAGTGGTAATTTTATTTCAAAATTTATATAAATGAAAATTGCTATAGTTTGTTATCCTACATTTGGAGGAAGTGGTGTTGTGGCAACCGAATTAGGTTTGGAATTAGCCAAAAGAGGACACGAAATTCACTTCATTACATACAGTCAACCTGTCCGTTTGGCTTTATTGAATCCTAATGTACACTACCACGAAGTTCACGTTCCAGAATATCCGTTGTTTCACTATCAACCTTATGAATTAGCGCTTTCAAGCAAATTGGTTGACATGGTAAAATTGTTCAAAATTGATGTTTTACATGTGCATTATGCTATTCCACACGCTTATGCGGGTTACATGGCAAAACAAATGTTAGCAGATGAAGGAATTCATATTCCAATGGTCACCACGCTTCATGGAACCGATATTACTTTAGTTGGAAACCATCCATTTTATAAGCCAGCTGTAAGTTTTAGTATTAATAAGTCGGATGTAGTGACGAGCGTTTCTCAAAGTTTGAAAGACGATACGTATCGTTTATTTGATATTAAAAACGAGATAGATGTTATTCCAAATTTCATTGAATTAAATAAAGAGAAATTAAAAGAAAACATTCCGTGTCATCGTTCTTTAATGGCGCCTGATAATGAAAAGATTATTACACATATTTCGAATTTTAGAAAAGTAAAACGTATCGAAGATATTGTGAGAATCTTTTTTGAGATTCAGAAAGAAGTACCATCCAAATTAATGATGGTTGGAGAAGGTCCAGAAAAAGAAGGAGCAGAGCAATTGTGCGAGCAATTAGGAATTCAAAACAAAGTTATTTTCTTTGGAAACAGTAATGAAATTGATAAGATTTTATGCTTTTCAGATTTATTCTTACTACCATCGGAAACTGAAAGTTTTGGTTTAGCTGCTTTAGAAGCAATGGCATGCGGAGTTCCTGTAATTTCAAGTAATTCAGGTGGTTTACCAGAAGTAAATAAAGATGGTTTTTCGGGTTATCTAAGTGATGTTGGTGATGTTGCTAAAATGAGTAGCGATGCAATTTCACTTTTAAAAGATGAAAATAAGTTGGCTCAATTTAAAGTAAATGCTTTAGCAACGGCTAAACTTTTTGATATTCATAATATTGTACCTTTATATGAACAGGTTTATTTAAAAGCCATAAATTCTAAAAAATGATCAAATTTTTACCTTTTTTATTACTAATGTTATCTTGTAGCAGTAATGCACCTAAAGAAGTTTTAGATACCACATATACCATTATTTTTAAAAGTGAAATGGGCGGGTCTGAAAAAGCAGGTCATTTGTTAATTCAGGATAATGAAACCTATATTCAATTTATTGAGTCACTAAAATTAGATGAATCGCAATATGCTAATTTCTTAAAAGTAGATTTTAAGAAAAAAAATGTTTTGGTTTTATATCAGGGTCAAAAAAATTCAGGAGGTTATACGATTGATATAGAATCTGTTAGTAATAATGATAATACAATAGTTGTTAAGAAAAGTGAAATTGGACCCAAAAAAGGAGAAATGGCAACAACTGTAATGACAGCTCCTTATTGTGTAGCTTTAATTCCAAAAGGAAATAAATTAATTATAGAATAAAAAAAAGTCCCGATTTAATCGGGACTTTTTAATTAATCAAATTTGTATCTAATTCCTAATCCTAAATCTGGACCAAAACCATCTCTAAATTCTGTGTAATCACCTCCAAAATAAATTTCTGGTCTAAAATCTAAAGATAATTGTAATGGAATTTCTTTAAAGTTATATTCAATTCCAATATCACCAGCAGCTAATACAAAACTTCCGCTGTCTTTGAAATCGTTTTTATTGTAACTCCAACTTCCAACACCAGCTCCAACACCAGCATACCAGTTAAAACCTCCTTCAATGTTCCATACCCATTGGTATAAACCAACTAATTTAAAAGCATCAACATCTTTACTGTTTCTCCAACCTAAATCGAATTCTAAACGATTATTAGAATCTAAACCTCTCTGATAAGAAATTTCTCCACCAAAACCGTCGTTGTCACCTAAACGCAACCCTAATGCGTTCTTAGAAATGTCCTGAGCCTGTGCGCTGAATGCTAAGCCTAGTAGCATAATAGCAGATAAAATTACTTTTTTCATATAAATCTGTTTTTACAAATATAGCCAATTCTTCACAAATACTATGCCAATTTAATTTATAATGTAAGTGTCTAAAAATTCTTCTTGTGTTTGTGTATTTGTTGGAGGAACTCCAAATTCATCTGCAATAAAACTATTAATATTATATGAAGATACAGTATTTGTATAGACAACCCCAATTCCATCTGCTAAATATTGAGTTGAAACTAAGACATCTTGCGCAGCTAAAGCTGTAATAGTTTGTGGTGATCCTAAAACTGTAATGACTGTAGTTATACTTACGTTTAGTTTAATTTTAGTTGATTTAACATTAGAATAGGTAACACCATTAGTTGCAAAAGTAGAAAGAGTTTCTCCTCCATAACTTTGTAAAGAATAGTTAATAGTTAAAGGATAACCATTTACAGTTTCATTAATTGAACCTGTAACTGCCGAACTATTTAAAGCTTGGTTATTTGAGGCATTACTATTAAAAATAACAAAATCATCTAAGGATAAATCAAGATTAATCGGTAAGTTTTGACCTGGCGCTAAAGATAAATCGCCCGATAAAAGTAATTTTGAATCACTTTTTCTAACACCATTATTTCGTAGTGATGAGGAATAAAATCCAGTAGCTACATCATCTCTTGTTTGAAACTTTTTATAGGTTTTAGTATTAAAAACAACATCACCTGAAATATATAAAGAATCTCTTGAAAGTGTTCCTTCGCTATCTACATCATAAGTCCAGTAGTTATTATTGTTTAACGGAATTTCAAAATTAGTTCCATTATTTCCATTTTCATCATCACTTGAACACGATAGGAATAATATAGAACTACATAAAATTGTTAAAAGAATGCTTTTTTTCATGTTATTTTGGGTTAGATTAATATGCTAATTTACTGTTTTAACTTAAATTATTAAAAATATTTATTTAAAAATTCGATTTGTTTTTTATTTCCACTGTTTTTTAAATAATCATTACATTTGTTACAAGATGTTTTATAAACTCAGATAATACTTAGCTATGGCAGGAAATACTTTTGGAAAATTGTTGAAATTAACCACTTTTGGAGAATCACATGGAGAAGCTTTAGGCGGAATACTAGACGGTTGTCCTGCTGGAATTACTTTAGATTTTGAGTTTATTCAAGCAGAAATGCAAAGAAGAAAACCAGGTCAATCTTCTATTGTTACCCAAAGAAAAGAAGAAGATGAAGTGCAATTTTTATCAGGAATTTTTGAAGGGAAAACTACCGGAACTCCAATTGGTTTTATTATTCCAAATAACAATCAAAAATCTGATGATTATTCACATATAAAGGATACTTATAGACCCAGTCATGCTGATTATGTTTATGAACAAAAATACGGTATTCGCGATTATCGTGGAGGAGGAAGAAGTTCAGCTCGCGAAACAGCAAGTAGAGTAGTAGGTGGAGCTATTGCAAAGCAAATTATTTCCGAAATCAAAATTAACGCATTTGTTTCATCTGTAGGCGAAATTTTCATCGATAAACCTTATCAAGATTTAGATTTTTCAAAGATTGAAAGTAACGCTGTTCGTTGTCCTGATTTGGCTACAGCCGAAAAAATGGAAAATTATATCAAAGTAATTAAAAAGCAAGGAGATACTATTGGAGGAACAATTACTTGTGTCATTCAAAATGTTCCAATAGGTTTGGGCGAACCTGTTTTTGATAAATTACATGCCGAATTAGGAAAAGCAATGCTCTCAATAAATGCAGTAAAAGGATTTGAATTTGGTAGCGGATTTTGTGGCGCTAAAATGAAAGGAAGCGAGCACAACGATTCATATAACCCAGATGGAACTACAAAGAGCAATCTTTCAGGAGGAATTCAAGGCGGAATCTCAAATGGAATGGATATTTACTTCCGAGTAGCATTTAAACCCGTTGCAACATTAATTCAAAAGCAAGAAGTTTTAACCAATCAAGGTGAAATTATTGAGCAACAAGGAAAAGGTCGACATGATCCATGTGTAGTTCCAAGAGCTGTTCCTATTGTGGAAGCAATGGCAGCTTTAGTAATTGCAGATTATTTTTTATTAAATAAATAAGAAAAGATGCATTTTTATTTATGCATAGTTTGTTGTAAGTATATTTTAAAATACAACCCTGTAAAATTAATACTTTACAGGTTTTTTTGTGGAGCAGAGTAGAGGCGATTCGAACTTTTTTAAGGATGATCTGAGACAATTATATTTGATATTTCTAAAATTCCAATGATAAAATCAATTGAAAACAAGAGGAATTTGCCTTGGTCACAAACCGTTTTCTTATAGCTTAACCATAAATTAATATTAAAAAACATTATTACTTCTAAATTTTGCAGTTTTTTTTATGATTAACCCAACTATTAATCTGTTTCTTTAAAATAAGTAAAGGTAAAATTCTAAAATTCTTTTTGCTAAATTTTTTTTATAACATTTTAATATTTTTTTAACTTTTTTTCGAAACATGATTTATATCATATTAAAGGATGTTTTTGTCCTTTAATTTTGACCTATAAAATGATAGTAACGAAACTATTATTGAAACCAATATTTAAAACTAATTTTTTCTACCATGAGTAATTTTATTAAAAAAGTTTTGGTATTATGTGTGGCTTGTGCAGCAAGTATCGCATGTAAACAGAACGGTGACTCAACAACCAACTATGCCGATATTTCAGTTGGTGACGAAATGATTGCAGAATTAACAGCTCCTCCATTTGTGCCAAAACCTGTTGGAGATCGTCCTGCTAAAAAATTAATAGTAAACATGGAAATCAAAGAAATCGAAGGTGAAATGGCCGACGGTGTTAAGTATGTTTACTGGACTTTTGGAGGTAGTGTTCCAGGAAGTTTTATTAGAACTAGAGTAGGTGATGAAGTTGAATTTACCTTAAAAAATCACCCAGACAACAAATTACCTCACAACATCGATTTACATGCCGTTACTGGTCCAGGTGGTGGCGCAGCTTCATCTTTAGTAGCACCAGGACATGAAAAAACTTTTAATTTTAAATGCATCAATCCAGGATTATATGTGTACCACTGTGCTACAGCTCCTGTAGGGATGCACATTGCAAACGGAATGTACGGATTAATTTTGGTGGAACCAGAAGGTGGTTTACCTCCAGTAGATAAAGAATACTACGTAATGCAAGGTGATTTTTATACGAAAGGAAAATACGGAGAACCTGGAATGCAACCTTTTGACATGACAAAAGCAGTAGACGAACATGCCGATTATGTGGTGTTTAATGGAAAAGTTGGTGCTTTAACAGGGGACAAAGCTTTAACAGCTAAAGTAGGTGAAACGGTTAGAATTTACATGGGAAATGGTGGACCAAATTTAGTTTCCTCTTTCCACGTTATTGGAGAAATTTTTGATAAAGTTCACATTGAAGGTGGTGATATGATTAATAAAAATGTTCAAACAACTTTAATTCCTGCCGGTGGTTCTGCTATTGTGGAGTTTAAAGTAGATGTTCCAGGAACTTTCATTTTAGTAGATCACTCAATCTTCAGAGCGTTCAATAAAGGAGCTTTGGGAATGTTAAAAGTAGAAGGTGCTGAGAATGCTAAAATTTATTCAGGTACAACCCAAGAAGGAATTTATCATCCAGAAGGTGGAACGATTCAAAACATGCCAAAATCAGCTAATGGAAAAGATGTTGTGGTAAATAAAACACTTGCACAACAAATTACAGATGGTAAAAATATTTATGGAAGAACTTGTTTCGCTTGTCACCAATCTGAAGGTCAAGGTATTCCAGCGGCTTTCCCACCATTGTCTAAATCTGATTTCTTAAATGCAGATCCAAATAGAGCTATCAATGCAGTTCTTCACGGATTAAGTGGCGAAATCACTGTAAATGGTAAAAAATACAATTCTGTAATGACTAGTCAAAACCTTACGGATCAAGAAATTTCAGATGTTTTAACTTATGTATACAACAGTTGGGGTAACAATAAAACAAAAGTAACTCCGGAAATGGTTAAAACACAAAGAGCAAAACCAGCTCCAAAAACCAATAAAGATATACACTAACACATTTTAAATTAATCATGGAAACTCAATTTATAAAACGATTTCACTACTGCCTAATTTTATTATTTTGGGTTTCCATTTCTCTTTCTCAGGTGCCCAAAGATATGGTAACCATTGGAGCAGGAAGTTACGTTCCGTTATATGGAACAACAGATAAGAAACCAGTGAACATCAAATCTTTTTTGTTGGATGTGTATCCGGTAACGAATCAACAATATTTAGAATTTTTGAAAAAAAATCCGAACTACAGAAAATCAAAAATCAAACGCCTATTTGCCAATACAACTTATTTATCAGAGTGGAGTAGCGATTTAAGTTTCGGACAATTAAATCCAAATGCGCCTGTAACTAACGTTTCTTGGTTTTCAGCTAAAGAATACTGCGAATGTCAAGGTAAAAGATTAGCCACTTTAGATGAATGGGAATATGTAGCCATGGCCGATGAAAAACGAAAAGACGCTCGTTCAAGAGAAGAATTCAATAAATACATCTTGAGTTGGTACGAAAAAAACAAAACTTATAACAATTCCGTAGGGAAAACATTTAAGAATTACTGGGGTGTTTACGATATGCACGGTTTGGTTTGGGAATGGACTTTCGATTTCAATAGCATTTTTTTATCAGGAGAATCTAGAAAAGATAAAGATACCGATAAAGATTTGTTTTGCGGAAGCGGTTCTGTCAATGCCACCGATTTAATGAATTATGCCGCTTTTATGCGTTACGCTTTCAGAGGCAGTATAAAAGCAAACTATACTACAAAAAATTTAGGTTTCCGATGTGCCAAAAACATCGCTAATTGAGTTTTCAATTAAAAAATTGAGTCATGAAAAAGATAATTTTATTCGTAATTGCTTCCCTTTTATTAATCGGATGCAATTCAAAAGAGGAAAAACAAGACATAAAAGATAAACCAATAACCGATTTATCAATTTACAACTTGCCTGAAAAATGGACCAATCAAGACGGAAAAGATATTGAATTGAAAGAATTAAGAGGAAAAGTTCTTGTTATGGTGATGATTTACACTTCATGTAAAGCGGCTTGTCCAAGATTAGTTGCTGATATGCGAAATATTGAAGCCAAAATCCCAGAAAAATACAAAGACAAAGTCCAATTGGTTTTAGTAAGTATTGATCCAACGGTTGATACTCCAAAACGATTAAAAGATTTCTCTATCGAAAATAAAATGACAGGAAATCAATGGGTTTTCTTGCGTTCAAATGAAGAAAACACCAGAGAATTTGCAGCAGTTCTAGCCGTAAATTATAAAAAAATATCTCCGATAGATTTCTCACATTCCAATATCATTAGTGTATTTAATGCAGAAGGTGAACTAGCATTCCAACAAGAAGGCTTAGGGGTTAGTTACGATAAAACGGTTTCAAAAATCAAAGATGAAGCGGCAAAAATATAGTAGTGGCTTCCCAAAAAATCAATACAACATGAAACTTCAAAATAAAATGTTAGTTGCGGTTGCTTTTGCAATTTCAACTGTAGGTTCTTTTGCTCAAGAGTTAGATGTCAACCTACAAATACGACCTCGTTTTGAATACCGAAATGGTTTCAAAGAATTAATGAAAGACGATTTTTATCCCACTTCATTTGTTTCCCAACGCTCAAGAATGAATTTTTTTTACAAACAAGAAAAATTTAAAGCCAATGTATCGTTTCAAAACGTAAAAGTTTGGGGTGATGTGGCTACAACTTCTCCGTCGGATAAAAACGGAGTAGCGTTATTCGAATCTTGGATTTCGTATGATTTCAATACGAATTGGACAGCAAAATTCGGTCGACAAGTACTTTCTTATGATAATCAAAGAATTATGGGCGGAATCGATTGGTTGCAACAAGGTCAAAGTCACGATGCAGTTTTGATTACCAATAAGAAAAATGGCTACCAATTGGATTTCGGAGCAGCGTTAAATAATAACAACGAAGCCTTATACGAATCTGCTTATGTGACGAACTATAAAAACATGCAGTTCATTTGGTTCAACCAAAAATTTTCAAAACTAAGTTTAAGCTTTTTAGCATTGAATAATGGCTACCAATATGAAAATTTGGTAGAAAATAAATTTCAAGTTGCCTATTTACAAACTCTCGGAACTTATGGAAAATGGGATGCTTCAAAATTTTATGGTGATTTCGGTTTGTATGCTCAAACAGGTGAAGCTGCCATCACTAATGATAAAGTTGCTGTTGGTGCGTATTATGCGGGATTTAATTTGGGATATAAATTCACCAATCCTTTCAAAGCCGAATTAGGTTTCGAATATTTATCTGGAAAAGATCAAAATGATACCGATACTAAAATAAAATCGTTCACGCCTTTATTTGGAACCAATCATGGATTCAATGGTTTAATGGATTATTTCTACGTTGGGAATCATAAAAATTCGGTTGGATTACAAGATTTTTATACCAAATTTATTTACGACAAGAATAAATGGCAAGTAACGTTAGCTCCACATCTTTTTTATAGTGCTACTTCAGTTTACAACATGGCTACTTTAGAAGAACAAGATAGCTATTTAGGTACAGAAATCGATTTAACAGCTATTTATAAAATGGATAAAAACTTTGTAATTTCTGGAGGTGTTTCAAAAATGTTTGCTAGCAACACTATGGAAATTTTAAAAGGTGGAAATAACAACAATTGTAACAATTGGGCATGGGTAATGGTTTCATTTAATCCGCAATTGTTTACCTACAAAAAATAGATTAATTATAAATGGGTTATTTTTAATTAAAAAAGGACTGCTAATTATTTTAGCAGTCCTTTTACTTTAAAAAGAGTCGCTCTGTTTACCAAAACGACTCCGTTTAAAGAACCTAATTAACTAATAAAACTTATCTTGTAAAACAATGGCACTTGGAAACAAAATATTATTTTCTAAATGAATGTGCGCATGTAAATCCGCTTCAAATTCTTGTAACATTTGATAAGTTACTTTGTAAGTGTTGCAAGCATCAGCTGGCGGTGTATAATTGTTTGATAATTCTACAATTTTTTCAAATCGTTCACCTTCATTTTCATGTTCTTCCATCATCATCGCAATAGGATTGGCCACAGAACCAAATCCGGGATTGTTGATTGGAGTATTATTTCGATTAGCTTCTACCATTTTTTTGATAAAAGGAAACAGAATTAACTCTTCTTTTTTCATGTGTTGCGTTAATTCGTCGGCGCTTCTTTTGAATAGTTTTTTAATTTCAAAAAGTTCTGGATGTTGAGCACCGTGAACTTGTTCCAATTTAAGTAAAAACGATAGTAATTGTGGAATTTTTTCTTCCACATAACGATGGTGTTTTTTCTCAATATAATCAATCAACAAATCCAATTCCCAAGATTTAAAATCGATTCCTTGACTGTTGTTGTTTGCCGTAACACGTTCTAATTCGTCTAAAAGCGCATATTTATCAATGCCTTTTTTTGCACATACTTCATCGATTGTTCGGTTTCCTTTACAACAAAAATCGATACCTAACTGACTGAAAACACCCGCAGTTCTGTAATCATCTGCTACTATGTTTCCCACTGTTTTGTTTGAATCTATAACCATATTTTTATATTTAATTTAATAAAAGACAAATTTATCCTTAATTTAATTTCTATTGTATGATTTGAATCATAACGAATGTTTTTTTTTGGCAGTTATTTTGTATTTAATTAAAGGATAAAAACATCCTTTATAATTTCTAACTAATATCTAAAATATGTTATCAAAATCACAAGCACGAGCATTTTTTTTAGGTGGAACCGTAGTAACGTTTTTAGTCTTTATCGGCTTAACTATTTACTCGTTCATGCCTAAAAATGATCAAACTTATCATGATAAGATTGATGCAAAAGTTATTCGAGGAAAAGAAATCTGGGAATCGAATAATTGTATGGGTTGTCATACCATACTTGGAGAAGGAGGCTACTATGCTCCAGAACTTACTAAAGTAATCGAAAGAAGAGGAGAAGGCTATGTAAAAGCCGTTTTACAATCGCCAGTTCCTTGGGGACCAAAAGGCAGAAAAATGGTAAAATACGAAATGAACGATGCCGATGCCGAAGCCATGATTGCTTACTTCAAATGGATTGGAAATATTGATTTGAATGGTTTTGACCGCGTGGTTTCACCTTTAGCTAAAGACAAATAATCCAAAATATAGAGTTATGAAATATAAATCACAAAAAGTAGCGTATTGGTTCTTTGGATTATGCATGTTATTATTTGCATTACAAATTATCTATGGTTTTATTATGGGCTTTGCCCGAATTGGAATGGATGGTCTTCACGATTTTATTCCGTTCAATACAGCAAGAGCTGTTCACACGAATTTATTAGTAGTTTGGTTATTAACCGGTTTTATGGGAGCCGCTTATTATATCATTCCTGAAGAAGCGCAAAGAGAATTAGTCAATGTAAAATTGGCTTATGTACAGTTGATTTCCTTGGCGGTTGTCGGCGTTTTAGCAATCGTTGGGTATCACTTTAATATTTGGGAAGGTAGAAAATTCCTTGAAATTCCAAGAGAATTAGATGTTTTAGTTGTAATCAATGTCTTACTGTTCTTAGGATTAATCCTCACCACTTTATACAAAGCAGAAAGACGAACCACAACTTCATTAGTTTTAACAATGGGATTGGTTTTCGCAGCATTATTATACTTACCTGGTATGATTTGGTTCGATAGCCAAGTTACCGATTCATTCTTCCGTTGGTGGGTAGTGCATTTATGGGTTGAAGGTGTATGGGAACTAATCATGGGAGGTATTTTATCATACTTATTAATCAAACTTACTGGTGTTGACCGAGAAGTTATTGAGAAATGGTTATACGTAATTGTTGGTTTGACATTCCTTTCAGGTTTATTAGGAACAGGTCACCATTACTACTACATCGGAGTGAATAAAATTTGGTTAATCGTAGGTGGAATTTTCTCTGCACTAGAACCATTAGCGTTCTTAGCAATGGCATTATTTGCAGTGTACATGTACCGAAAAGGAGAAAAATCACATCCAAACAAAATTGCGTTATTCTGGACGATCGGTGCTTCTATTGTATCTTTCATTGGAGCTGGATTGTTAGGATTTGCGCACACTTTACCACAAACCAACATTTATACTCACGGAACTTTAGTAACAGCAATGCACGGTCACTACGCTTTCTGGGGCGCTTACGCGATGATTGTTTTAGCGATTATTAGCTATGCTTTACCAAACATTACTGGAAGAAAATTATACGACAGCACAAGAGGTCACATGGCATTTTGGTTGTCTAATATCGGAATGTTAGGAATGACAGTAGCTTTCGGTGTAGCAGGTGTTGCCCAAGTGTACATGGAACGTAAAATGAAAATGGATTTTATGGATGTTCAAAACGAAATCAGTATTCACTTTGTCGTATTGTTGCTTTGTGCTACATTATTTACAACCGGAATTACCTTATACATTTTAGAGTTTATCAAATACGGTAAACCTACAGATGAAGCTCTTATAAAAGAATAGTTATTAATTATTTTAGGTTAGAATTATACAATTAATAACCAGCCGAGACCAATTGCTCAGAGTTGTCGCTGCCCGCTTTTGGTTTCGGTTTTTTCAAAAATAAATTGCCATGATAGTAGCAGAAAAAACCATATTTTATAAAGCAGTAGGTTCAGAAATTGAAATTTTCAATCAAATCAACCAATTGCGCTTACCTTTATTATTAAAAGGTCCAACAGGCTCTGGAAAGTCCCGTTTTATCGAATATATGGCGAATGAAGTTAACAAAACATTAGTCACCGTAAGTTGTCACGAAGAAACTTCAGCAACCGATTTAATTGGACGCTTCATTATCAAAGGAGCCGAAACCATTTGGATTGACGGACCTTTATCCATAGCTGTAAAAAACGGTTACATTTTATATTTAGATGAGGTTGCCGAAGCACGTCCAGATGTCATCGTAGCCATTCACTCCTTAACCGATCACAGAAGAGAACTTTTCATTGATAAATTAGGAGAAACCATCAAAGCGCATCCTGATTTTCTATTAGTTGCTTCATTTAATCCAGGATATCAAAAAGGATTTAAAGAATTGAAACCTTCTACTCGTCAACGATTTGTTGCACTTTCATTCGATTATCCAAATCCAAAAATCGAAGCCGAAATTTTAATTAATGAAACCGGAATTCAAGCAGATATCGCTCAAAAGTTAGTCGCAATCGGAACAAAAATTAGAAATCTTACCGAGTTAGGGCTAACCGAAACTGTTTCCACCCGTTTATTAGTGGACGCCGCGAAACTTATCAATAACGGATTACCAAAACGATTAGCCGTTCACGTTGCCGTTGTTGAACCTTTAACAGATGAGCAAGAAACCATTCAAGCTTTAAACGATTTGTGCGATTTAATGATTTAAAGATTTGAGATATGGGCTTAGAATTAGACGAAATTATCTATAAAAAAGTACTCAAGTACTTTAAAAATAAACGACTCAATGATGCCGAAATTCTGAGCCGTCAAATCAACTTATCTGACATCAAACCGCGATTGACGCTTTTTGCGAGAGCGATTTGTGGTGCGCCAATCGATATTTTTCCAGCCGAACGAGAAGGCGGTTACAAAAACAAAAACTTTTTTCTTCCAATAAATTGTTCACTTTTCCCAACAAAAGAAGAAAATCTGAAATTCTATTTTTTCAGAACGGTGTATTTGAGCATTCAAAAACAACTGAATTTCAATTGGGATAACCAAGATAATTCAACTGAACTTTCTTTAGAAAAAGCTTTTGAAACAGCGCCATTAGTCATTGGAAAAATGTTTGAAAATTATCCATCTATGCAAGAGTTTTATTATGATGCGGTACCAAAATTACCCGTTAATAAAAAAGACCAATCTATTGATTATTCTTGGTTGTATGGAAAGTGGATGAAAAACACACCCGAAATTGAATCCGAAAATGTATTGCAAAATTTCGATGACAATACTAAAAAAATAAAAAACAATGTCGTAGCCGAAACCACACTTCATGCGAAAGCCGTTGAAGAAATTGAATCGCTTACTATCGACAAAAAACAACAAGAAGATTATGTGTTAATGCACAGTTTTGAGAAAATTGAAACTGTAGAAGAATTCAACGGAAATTGGCGCGATTTTGATGGAAAAGACGATTTAAAAGACCATCAAGAAGCCTTGGAAGAAATGAACATGAAGTTTACGGTTCGTGTGGATGATATGGTACATTCTGTATATCAAGCCGATTTTGTTGAAAATACTTCCATTGCCGAAAGTGCTGAGGTAGATGAAAAAGGCTTTCATTTAAAATATGATGAGTGGGATTTCAAAAAACGAAATTACTTGACTAATTTCTGTAAAGTGTATCCAAAAACCCAACTCAAAACTCACGAGACTTATTATAAAAATACGATGGCGAAGTACAAAACCACTTTAAATGGTTTACGAAAAATGCTTACCAGCGTAAATAATAAAATGCAACAACAACGAAGACAATTACAAGGTGACGCTTTCGATTTAGACGCGTTAACCGATTTATATACCGACATTCATTCTGGAAAATCGCCAGACGAACGCATTTATTTATCTCAAAGAAAGAAAAACAAAGACATTGCGATTTTAGTTTTGTTAGATATTAGTCTTTCAAGCGATGGTTATGCCGCAGGAAATCGAGTGATTGATGTAGAAAAAGAAGTTTCCATTTTATTTGGCGAAATTCTGCACGAGTTCGACATTGATTTTGCGATTGACGGATTTTATTCCAAAACCAGAAATTTCACGACTTATCTCACTTTGAAAGATTTCAACGAAAGTTGGAACAAAGCCAAACATAAAATTGGAGCTGTTGAGCCTAATGGTTATACTCGAATTGGTCCCGCATTACGTCACGCTGGCGCACGAATGGATCAATTGGATGCCAAAAACAAATGGATTATCGTGCTTTCAGATGGAAAACCAAACGATTACGATAAATATGAAGGACAACACGGCATTCAAGATATCAAACAAGCGTTGCGAGAATTAAATGAACGAAAAATCAATTCGTATGCCTTAGCCATTGAAGCGCAAGCCAAATATTATTTACCGCAAATGTTCGGTCAAAATCATTATCAAATATTAACGTCTCCTGAAGCTTTACTAAAATCATTGGTAAAACTGTACGAGAAAATCAAACATCAATAAAATGGCAACATCAGAAACACATACAAACGTGATTGAAGGACATCCCATTCATACTTATTTCGTAGAAACCGATTTGATTCATCAATTATTAGAAGAATTAAATGTCATTAATCCAAAAGAAGAATTTCAGAAATTTTACAATGTATTTAATCATTTAGCAACTGTTGAACGACGCTTTGAACGAAAAGAAAATCAATTATTTCCGTTTTTAGAACAAAAAGGTTGGACAGGACCATCTCGCAATATGTGGTCGTTTCACGATACGATTAGAGAAATGTTTCGCATTGTTAGAAAAAATTTGGAAGACCAAGATTTCACTTCAGCCAAATACAATACCAATTTAATCTCTCAAAATTTATATCGTTTACTAGAAGTAGAAGAAAACGTGTTGTTTCCAAATGCTTTAGAAATGCTATCTGATGAAGATTGGATTAAAATGAGAAAAGGAGAAGATGAAATAGGTTGGATGTTATCAGAAGCGCCACCAAAATTCCCAAAAGAATCCGAATACATTCATCCTTCTCAAGATACAGAACGCAGAACCGATGTGGTTTTCAACGAAAATGCAGCGCATTACGATGAAGGCTTCATGACAATTGAACAAGTAAATCTACTTTTCAAAACCTTACCTATCGATTTAACTTATGTTGATGAAAACGATAAAGTAATTTTCTACAATCGAGGTGAAGAACGCGTTTTTCCAAGAAGTGCCGGAATTATTGGTAGGGAAGTTCGTTTTTGTCATCCGCCTAAAAGTGTAGATACCGTTTTGCAAATTTTAGAAGCGTTTAGAAAAGGCGAGCAAAACGAAGCTTCTTTCTGGATTAACTACAAAGAACGTCTGATTTACATTCGCTATTTCGCAGTTAGAGATACTCAAAAACGATATAAAGGCGTAATCGAAATGTCGCAAGATATTACCGATATCAAACAAATTAATGGCGAAAAACGATTGTTGGAATGGAATAATTAATAGAAAGAGTTATGAGAATTATAGGTACTATTTTATTCAGCATTTTTATCATCTTTATTTTTTCGTGTGAAACTGTTGAGCATCATCATGTTCCAAAAACCGCAAATGAAGCTTTGAAAGAATTGATGGAAGGAAATCAGCGTTATGTTAATAATGTACCGATGCATAATGATTTTATTGATGAAGCACATCATTCAGAAAAAGACCAACATCCGCACACTTTTGTGTTGTCTTGTATCGATTCTCGTGTACCACCTGAAATTGTTTTTGATCAAGGAATTGGAAATTTATTTGTAGCTCGTGTAGCTGGAAATATTGAAGATCCAAACATTTTAGGAAGTATGGAATATGCTGTTAAAGTAAAAGGAACAAAATTGTTGGTGGTGTTAGGACATTCCAATTGTGGTGCGGTTCAAGGTGCAATTGATAATGTGAATTTGGGACATCTAACCCAGTTAACCAATCAAATCAAAGTGGCATTTAGTCATCACAGAACGTATCCATTACCCGAGCATTTATCAAATGAAACAGGTCGATTGAACGTGCTATCCACCATAGATCACATTCTCTCTTCAAGCAAAATTATTAGAGAGTTGGTCCATCAAAAGAAAATAAAAATAGTAGGAACATTTTACGATTTACACACAGGTAAAGTTGAATTATTACAATCATGAACAATACAAAATCAATATATTATCCGCCTGGAGGCATTTTAATTTGGATTATCATTTATTTGGAACTCATCACATTCGGAATGGCAATTTTAGCATTAGCATATTACGGTTCGGAAGAGCGTGAATTGTTTCACAACAGTAGTCTAAAACTGAACAAAACAATTGGAATAATAAATACGATTCTGTTGTTAACCAGCGGCTTTTTTGTAGCCAAAGGGATTTACTTTTTTAAAGCCGCTAACATCAAAAAGACGTTGTTTTATTTCAATTGTGCAATGGTTGGAGGTCTTGGATTTTTAGTTTTAAAATCATTCGAATATTACGAAAAATTACAAGCCGGATTGCACATGGATTACAATTCTTTTTTTAGATTTTATTGGTTATTAACGGGTTTTCATTTTATACATGTTTTGGTGGGATTAGTAATTTTATTAGTCATTACATTTTCCATCAAGAAAAAACAAACCGAAGCATCCTTTGAAGACATCGAAGCAAGCGTCAGTTTTTGGCACATGTGCGATTTAATTTGGTTGCTTTTATTCCCAGTACTTTATTTACTTTTTTAAATGTAAGATTATGAAAGATACGATTTCTTCTACGTTTATTTTGTTGTTGGCACTGACTATAATTGCTGCTTTTTTAGCATTAAATGTAAGTGCAGAAATTATGGCAACAACGGTTGTGACTTTAGCTTTGATTAAGTTTTGGTTGGTAGCTTTTCAGTTTATGGAATTAAAAAAAGCGCATCCTTTTTGGAAATATTTGATATTAGGTTTTGGTGGTTTAATGGGAATTATTTTAGTGATTTTAGTTTAAATTCTTCTAATTTTCAAAGCATGATAATAATCATATATTAATCTGAAGGATTGTATTTTATTTGTCACTATTTATTTTGGTAAGAGATAAATCGAACACAAAAATTAACCAAGAAAACAATATGACTTTACAAAAAAACGTACACACTTTTCACATTCCTGTTATGGGATTGGCTTTCACTATTGATAGTCCGGTGCGAGTGGCACAATACGGAATTGATTCTGTAATCTCTATCATGGATGATGATTTGATTGAAAAAATGACCGCTTTTTATGCCGAAAAATTCAAACAACCTTATGAAGAAATCTCACAAAAAGTTGAAGATTTTAGGGCCAAAAGAATTACCAATTATTTGAATTTACTCGATACAGTTGTCACTCAAAAATTCGAAAGTTTCAAATCAGAATTGATTGAAAAAAGAACGCAATTAGAAGATTTTATCTCCATTTTGCCAACAACTTCCGAATTGAAAATCAAATTAGAGCATTTAATTGATTCAGGAAAAACCAATATGATGGAATTGAAAGCAATCTTAGACCATCATTTTGCACCAGGTAGTATTGATGTGAACATCATGACAAAAATTGATAAAGATAATTTTAGTGATGACGAACAATTACCTGTAATTTATAACGATGCCCATGCTGCTTTACGTGGTTTTGTAAACAGTACCACAAATTCATCCGTAGTTTTTTCTGCTGGAATGAATCCAAGATTGTATAGTTACATGGAAACTTTTGATGCTTTTTATCCAAATACAAACGGACAATTTCATAAGAAAATTATTTTGAAAGTAAGTGATTTCCGTTCGGCGATGATTCAAGGAAATTTTCTAGCTAAGAAAGGACTTTGGGTTTCCGAATATCGAATCGAATCAGGTTTAAATTGTGGAGGTCACGCTTTTGCTACTGATGGTTTTTTATTAGGCCCAATTTTAGAAGAATTCAAAAAGAAAAAAGAAGAATTAATTCAATCAGCCTATTCACTATTTACAAATGCTTTAGCATCAAAAAATAAAATAGTTCCAAACGAACCACCTGTTTTAAAAATCACAGTACAAGGAGGCGTTGGAACAGCAGAAGAACATAAGTTTTTATTAGACCATTATCAAGTGGATGCTGTGGGTTGGGGTTCACCATTTCTTCTAGTTCCAGAAGCTACTTCAGTTGATGCGGAAACTAGAAAATTATTAGCCGATGCTAAAGAAAAAGATTTGTATTTGAGTAACATTTCACCTTTAGGAGTTCCTTTCAACACAATTAAAGGAATGACAAATGATTTCTTTAAAAGCCAACGCATTGCTTCAGGAAAAGCAGGAAGTTCTTGTCCAAAGAAATATTTAGCTTTAAGTAAAGAATACAAAAAAGAAGGCACTTGTACCGCTTCAAAAAAACATCAAGACAAGAAATTGGAAGAGTTAGAAGCAAAACGTGATGTCATTTCGTTCGAAACTTACACGAAAGAATACAATTCAATCACAGAAAAATCATGTTTGTGTGTGGGATTAGCAAATGCAAGTCATATCGAATTAGGAATTCCAATCAAAGGTCAAGCGCAAGGTGTTGTGGTTTGTCCTGGTCCAAACATGGCTTATTTTTCTAGAGAATTTTCATTAAAAGAGATGATTCAGCACATTTACGGCAAGAAAGAAATCGAAAATCATACCGATAGACCTAATATGTTTGTAAAAGAATTAGGCTTGTATGTTTCGTATTTGACTAACCAAATAAATGAAGCTTTCGAGATAACTCCACAACAAATCAAAAAATGGGAAACTTTTAAAGCAAATCTTTTAAATGGAATAGACTATTATAAATCAATTTTTCAAGAAAAGAATTCAAAAATTCAAAATGATATTTTACAATTGGAATTACAATTAAACAAATTAGAATTTAATACAATTTCTGTTTAAAATATAATTACTTAATACTGAGGGTTATTTAATTTTTATAAGTAGGTTTTTGCAAAAGGCTGTTTCCAAAAAATGGAAACAGCCTTTTTTGTTCAACAATTGTTAATAATAAAGATAAAAATATCCTTTTTTATGATTGTAATCATACTTTTAAAGCACTCAATTTCAGAAATTTGTAGTAATAATTTTAATATTAAAATATCATGAACAAATCAATTTTACTTGTTTTATCTCTTGCTGTAGCTGTAGCATGCGGTAAAAAAGAAGCATCTGCCGAGGATAATTATCAACCTGCTGAAGGTGAAGCAACAACAGAAGCAGCCGCTGATCCGGCTTCGTATGATCCAAAACGTGGCGAAGGAAAATACGACACTGTTGAATTAGGCGCAACATTAGACCAAGCAATGGCTTCTAAAGGGGAAGAAGTTGCTGGTGTAAAATGTACATCATGTCATAAAATGACTGATGAAAAATTAGTGGGTCCAGGTTGGAAAGGCGTAACTGAAAGAAGAACACCTCAATGGATTATGAACTTTATAACTAATCCAGATCCTATGATTGACAAAGATCCTGAAGTGCAAGCACAATTGGAAATTTGTTTGGTTCGTATGCCTAATCAAGGTATTTCAGACGATGAAGCTAGAGGAATTCTAGAGTATATGCGTAAAAATGACGGTGTAAAATAAACGTAAAAAGGTATTGTGTTAAGTGAAAGTAATGCGATACCTTAATTTAACTACATATATCATGAAAAATAAATTTGTACAGGCAATTTTAGTAATTGCCTTGGGAAGTGCGTTTGTGACTTCTTGTAAGCCAAAAAGCTCAGGAGATGCTGTAAGTGGCGACGCTGCTGAGAAAGCGTATGTTGCACCAGGAAAATACGATGAGTTTTACAATTTCGTTTCAGGTGGTTTTAGTGGACAATTAAGTGTTTATGGATTACCAAGCGGACGTTTATTCAGAGTTATTCCTGTATTTTCGGTTGACCCAGAAAAAGGTTGGGGATACAGCGAAGAAACAAAACCAATGTTAAACACTTCTCACGGATTTGTGCCTTGGGACGATTTACACCACACCGAAATGTCTCAAACTAACGGTGAAGTTGATGGTCGTTGGGTTTTTGGGAATGCTAACAATACCCCACGTATTGCTAGAATTGATTTAAAAACATTTAAAACGGCTGAAATTATCGAGCTTCCAAACAGTGGAGGTAATCACTCTTCTCCATTCATTACAGAAAATACAGAATATGTGGTAGCGGGTACTCGTTTTAGTGTTCCTGCCGATTATTCTAATGGAGACGTTCCAATCAATACTTATAAAGAAAATTACAAAGGACATATCAGTTTTGTAAGTGTTGATAAAAAATCGGGAGAAATGGATTTGGCTTTCCAAATTGTAACTCCAGGTGTAAATTTTGACCTTTCGCATGCTGGTAAAGGAAAATCTCACGGATGGTTCTTTTTCTCTTGCTACAATACAGAACAAGCCAACACATTGTTAGAAGTAAATGCTTCTCAAAAAGATAAAGACTTTATCATGGCTGTGAACTGGAAAAAAGCAGAAGAGTACATCAAAGCAGGAAAAGGTAAAAAACAGAAAGTGAAATATGCGCACAACACTTGGGATGAGCATACACACTCTGCTAAATCTGTTATGAAAGATGAAGTATTGGTTTTAGATGCTTCTGAATTAAAAGATATTTGTTATATGATTCCTTGTCCAAAATCACCTCACGGTTGTGACGTTGACCCAACAGGAGAATTCATCGTAGGTTCTGGTAAATTAGCAGCTTTAATTCCTGTATTTAGTTTTGATAAATTACAAGCAGCTATAAAAGGGAAAAAATTTGAAGGCGACTATGGAGGAATTCCAGTTGTGAAATACGAAGCAGCTTTACATGGTGAAGTTCAAAAACCAGGTTTAGGTCCATTACACACTGAATTTGACGGAAAAGGAAATGCTTATACGACTTTCTTCGTTTCTTCTGAAGTAGTGAAATGGGATATCAAAACCTTAAAAGTATTAGACCGCGTTGCAACTTATTATTCAGTAGGTCACTTATGTATTCCTGGTGGAGATAGTAAAAAACCATTTGGAAAATACTTAGTAGCGTACAACAAAATTACAAAAGACCGTTATTTACCAACAGGTCCAGAGTTAGCGCAATCAGCACAAATATTTGATATTAGTGGCGATAAAATGAAACTAATTTTAGATTTCCCAACTATCGGAGAACCGCATTATGCACAAGCAGCTCCAGCAGATTTAATTCGAAACAATGGGCAGTTGAAATTCTATAAATTAGAAGATAATAAACATCCATACGCTGCAAAAGGTGAAAAAGAAGCGAAAGTGGTTAGAGAAGGAAACAAAGTGCATGTGTACATGACATCTATCCGATCTCACTTTGCTCCTGATAATATTGAAGGTGTTTTCCTTGGTGATGAAGTATATTTCCACGTAACCAACTTAGAACAAGATTGGGATGTACCTCACGGATTTGCTGTGAAAGGTGCTAACAATGGTGAATTATTAATTATGCCAGGAGAAACTACTACATTAAAATGGATTCCAGATAGAGTAGGAACGTTCCCATTCTACTGTACCGACTTCTGTAGTGCATTACACCAAGAAATGCAAGGATACATTAGAGTATCTCCAAAAGGTTCAAATGTTCCATTACAATTTAGTTTAGGAACAAACGTACCAGCAACAAAATAAATTTTTAACAAAAGGGACAAAGTAACTTTTGTCCCTTTTTTAAACTCAATTGTATGGAAACTACAAAACTTGCTTTAGTTTCAAAAATCTTTTTATTTATTATCGCAGGATTGTTTATAGGTTCTTTATTTGTTCCTATGTGGCAAATCGATTTAGATGCGCCTCAATATCCTGAAGGTTTGGTGCTAAAATTACATGCTAATAAAATTGGTGGCGATGTAGAAATCATTAACGGTTTAAATCACTACATCGGAATGGCAACTTTACATACCGAGAATTTTATCGAATTTAAAATTTTGCCTTACATCATTGGTGCTTTCGCTTTGATTTCTTTAGCTTTAATTTTTATCAATAACAGAAAATTCGTACTAGCTTTTTTCGGAACCTTTATACTTTTCGTTATCTTAGCAGGAGTAGATTTTTACCGATGGAATTACGAATACGGACACAATTTAGATCCAAATGCCGCAATTAAAGTTCCTGGAATGGCCTATCAACCACCGTTAATTGGATACAAACAATTATTGAATTTTGGAGCCTATTCAGTTCCAGATATTGGAGGATGGTTTTTAATTGCAGCTGGTGCAATGTTATTTTACATTGTATTTAGAGAATTCAATTTATTCAAAAGAAAACAAACTATTTAGTTATGAAGAAGATTGTACTTTTATTTTCGTCGCTTTTTATTATTTCTTGCGTTTCTAATGAACCAAAACCTATCAAATTAAATGTAGATACTTGCGAGTTTTGCAAGATGACCATTTCAAACGGAAAATTTGGTGCCGAATTATTGACCAAAAAAGGTCGCTACTACAAGTTTGATGATTTGTCTTGCATGTTGTTATACGCAAAAGAAAATACGAATGTGCAAGTACAATCTTTCTTTGTTAACGATTATGCAAAAGACAATACTTTAATTCCAGCCGAGCAATGTTTTTACTTGCGTGGAGGTTCTATAAATTCTCCTATGCGAGGTAATTTTGCAGCGTTTGCATCTGATAAAGACCAAGACAATTTTCAAAAACAACTTAATGCCAAAACGTTAACTTGGGAACAAGTTTTCACAATGTATTAATGAAAAAAATTAGTTTCATAGTATTCCTTTTGTTTTTTTCAATTGGGAAAGCAGCTATTATTCAGGTAGGAGCTAACTTTCCAGTGAAGAAAATCAAGCAAGCCCTTGCAGTAGCAAAAGATGGCGATACGATTCTTGTACATTCGGGCATTTATAAAGAGGGAACGATTTTAATCAATAAAAAGATATATTTTATTGGAAAGAACTTCCCTGTTTTAGATGGTCAGAATAAAAAAGAAGTGTTGTCCATCAACGCCAATGATGTAGTGGTAAAAGGATTTAAAGTTATAAATTCAGGTCACGCCGCGTTAAATGATCCTTGTGGTATTCGTGTTTATGATAAAAATAACGTCACAATTCAGGGTAATATTCTCGATAATAATTTCTTTGGAATTTACCTTCAAAACAGTACAAATTGTATCGTTAAAAATAACGTAATTAAAGCTTACGGTAAAGCCGAACAGTTAATCGGAAACGGAATTCACTGCTGGAAAAGTAATAATTTACAAATCATCGGAAACAAAATCACAGGTCATCGTGACGGCATTTATTTCGAATTTGTAACTCAATCTGTCATTTGGAGAAATATTGCAAACAATAACATTCGTTACGGATTGCATTTTATGTTTTCTAATGACGATGCTTACATAACCAATGTTTTCAAAAACAATGGAGCAGGAGTAGCCGTAATGTTTACTAAAAACGTAAAAATGTTTAATAACTATTTCGAGGAAAATTGGGGCGATTCAGCTTATGGATTATTACTGAAAGAAATCGCAGATAGTTATATTTTCAACAATCGATTTGCTCGAAATACTTCTGGTATTTACATGGAAGGAACGTCTCGAATCAAAGTTGAGAAAAATAGTTTCGAATCGAATGGTTGGGGAATGAAAATCCAAGCGAGTTGCATGGAAAATGAAATTGTGAATAATAATTTTCTAAAAAACACTTTCGATATCAGTACCAATGGAAGTTTGGTTTTAAATACGTTCAATGCGAATTATTGGGACAAATATGAAGGTTACGATTTGGACAAAGATGGAATGGGCGATGTTCCGTATCATCCGCTGAGTTTATTCGCTGTATTAACTGAAAACACGCCTTCCGCCATGTTGCTGTATCGGAGTTTTATGATTACGCTGTTAGATAAATCTGAAAAAGTATTACCCAGTATAACACCTGATAATTTTGTAGATAATAAGCCTTTAATGAAGTCACTGCCGCTATGATTGAGATAAAAGAATTACAGAAAAAGTTTGGAAAATTTGAAGTTTTAAAAGACATCAATCTTTCTTGTAAAAAAGGAGAATGTATCGCTTTAATTGGTCCGAATGGTTGTGGAAAAACCACTTTGATAAAATCGGTTTTAGGCATGGTTTTGCCTGATTCGGGTACGATTCATTTTAATGGAAATTCCGTTTTAGGTGAGTATTTGTATCGTGAAAAAATTGGATATATGCCACAAATTGGAAGATATCCAGATAATATGACGATTGGTCAAATTATCGAAATGATAAAAAAGATTCGAAATTCATCAGATAATTTGGATGAAGATTTGTTGCACGCTTTCGAATTAGAAAAAATGTTTGATAAGCAAATGCGCACTTTATCTGGTGGAACTACGCAAAAAGTAAGTGCTGTTTTAGCTTTTCTTTTTAATCCAGATGTATTGATTTTAGACGAACCTACAGCAGGTTTAGATCCGTTAGCGGCTGAGGTTTTGAAAGAAAAAATCATCAAAGAGAAAGAAAAAGGAAAATTGATTTTGATTACATCGCATTTACTAAGTGAATTGGACGATTTAATTACCGAAATCATTTTTATGCAAGAAGGGAAAGTACATTTTCATCAAAAAGTGGAAGAATTAAAAACGACTACTGGCGAAGAGAAGATTTCAAAAGCAATTGCTAAAATTTTAAAGAACAAACAAAATGAACCGAATCATTAAAATTATATTATCCGACATTATCCGAAACAAAATCGTTTTGGCTTACACGCTGATTTTGTCTATTCTATCTTGGAGTTCTTTTGCATTAGAAGACAATTCTTCAAAAGGATTACTAACGATTTTAAACGTAATTTTATTCACGGTTCCGTTGGTTTCCATTTTATTTGCTACGATTTATTTGTACAACAGTGCTGAATTTATTGAGCTTTTACTAAGTCAACCTATCAAAAGAAAAAAGATTTGGTTGAGTTTGTTTTTCGGATTATCTACAGCGATGGTTTTTGCGTTTTTTATTGGGGCAGGAATTCCGTTGTTAGTCAATTCTCCTGATAGTATCGGTTTTATGATGTTGCTCAATGGTTGTTTGATTTCAGTCATCTTTGTCGCATTGGCATTTTTGAGTTCGATTTTAACCCGAGATAAAGCAAAAGGAATTGGTTTAGCGATAATGATTTGGTTGTATTTCGCGCTATTATTTGACGGAATGGTTTTGTTTTTACTTTTCCAATTAGCTGAATATCCAATCGAGAACATGATGGTTGGTATCACCGCTTTTAGTCCGATTGACTTAGCTCGAATTCAAATTCTTTTGCATTTAGATGTTTCCGCTATGATGGGATATACTGGAGCAATTTTTAAAGATTTCTTTGGGACTTCGGTTGGATTAATGGTTTCATTTGTGCTATTGAGTTTGTGGGCGATTGTTCCGTTTTTCATTTCGATGCGAAAATTCAATAAAAAAGACTTGTAATTGTTATTTAATCAAATTACAAAATGAAAACAGATATTAGAAATAGAAAGGATATTGAACTTTTAGTCGATACCTTTTATGATAAAATTAAAACTGATGCAGTTATCGGTTTTCTGTTTACGGAAATTGCCCAGGTAAATTGGGAAACTCATTTACCCAGAATGTACGATTTTTGGGAAAACATCTTGTTCTACACCGGAAATTACAACGGAAGTCCCATGCAAGTACACAAAGATTTACACAGTAAATGTCCTATGAATCCAGAACATTTTCAACATTGGGTAATCGTATTCACCACAACCGTTGATGAATTATTTGAAGGCGAAAAAGCCATTGAAATCAAAGAAAGAGCACTCAATATAGCCAATGTTATCATGTATAAAACGTTAGCGTAATGTATCATCATTTTTTATTAGTCATTCATTTATTGGCGGCAACCGTTTGGATTGGGGGGCATCTTATTTTGGCTACTCGCTATTTACCTGAAGCGATAAAAACTAAGGATTTAGAGAAACTTAAAACATTTAAAGATAAATTTGAACCTATCGGAATGCCTTCTTTAATTACGCTTGTGATTACCGGAATTTTAATGGCGTACGATTATGATGTTACTTTTACCAAATGGTTTTCTTTCTCAAACGGAATTGAAAAAGTAATTTCCATTAAACTTATTTTGTTTATTACTTCTTTAACATTAGCCATTTCTGCCCAACTTTTTATTTTTCCAAAACTTACACCTAAAAGATACCATTACGTTACGATTCTTATCATAGTAGTAACTCTGATTGCAATTTCAATGTTGGTTTTAGGATCTTTAATCCGATTAGGAGGGTTATAAAATAAAAAGCGTAAACTGTTAAAGTCTACGCTTTTTACCTTTATAAAAGATGAATTAATAATTGTTTTTTATTTTGGAAGTAAAACGTCGCCAATTACATGGATAATACCATTTGATGTTTCAATGGAAGCCACAATTTCAGAACCGTTTACGAATGTTTTTCCGTCTTTTTTAGTGATTTTCACTTTTCCACCAAATACCATATCAAACTCTTGTCCGTCTTGCATATATTCTGCTTTCAACGAACCTACATACGTATGATAGCCTAAAATGTTTTCTAAATCGCCTTTTTTCTCAGATTTTAATAATCCTTCTACGGTTCCAGCAGGTAATTTATCAAATGCAGCATTGGTTGGTGCAAATACAGTAAAAGGACCAGCATTACTTAAAGAAGTTACTAATCCTGCAGCTTTTACTGCCGTAACTAAAGTGGTGTGATCTTTGCTTCCAATTGCAGTTTGCACAATGTTTGGATTTGATGTTGCATCTACTACATTTTCTTGTCCTCCAGTTGGTACTTCTGTAGATTCTGATGTTGGTTCTGATGCTGTTTCTTCGCCTTGTTTACATCCAAAGGTGATTAGTAAACTGGCTAACAATAAAGTTTTAATGGAATTTTTCATAATTTGAATAATTTATACACACAAAGTACTTGATTATCTGCTCATTATTTTATGCGTAGAATCATAAAAAATACTTTTTTATCCTTTTTTTGTAAAAAAAGATGTCCATAAAATACTAGCGAAAAGAAGTATGGCAATTCCGAACAAGGCTTCATTAATAAAAGGAATTAATGTATAACTAAAAGACGCAACACCTTGAATTCCTAACACAACTTCATTCAAAACAACGCCAATGCTAAATAATACTAGTCCTAAAACGGTTTTCTTATTCACTGCTATAAAATCATTCACATAAATATAAAACAATAGAAAAAGCGAAATAATAGCTAACAAAATCAGATGTAAATAAGCAATTATTATAGGTCTAAAACCAAAGGCTAATTTACTAATTGCAGGAACGGTGGAACCTAATTGTAATAGGAACTTCGCACTCAAAGCAAAACTGATAAATAAAATCAGATATTTTAAATAATTTGGAAGATTTACGAAGATGGATTTATTTTCTTTAAAAATAGTTTTAAATAGTAAATACCAAACAACTACTTGAACAATTGCCGAAATAGCAGTTAAAATATAAATTAGTAGTGGTAAATCTAACCAAAGCGTTGATAGAAAATACCCTGCAATACAGGACCAAAATAACCAAATAAACGATTGCGAATAAATGCGATTTGAGTTTGATGTTATTTTTAAATAATCCAATAACAATCCCATACAAGCAAAGAAAAACCAACCATTGTATTGAAAATGCAAGTAGTAATAAATAGAAGCTAAATATTCATTCTGATGGATGTTTTTAGTTGCCATCATATAAGCCAAAGCAAAAGTTCCCAAAGACGAAATCACATTAAAAAATAATGCTGCTTTGAACCATTTTGTTGCTACAGAAGAAGTTTCAATTTGTTTGCAATCTTTAAAGAAAGAATAAGCAAACCAATAAGAAACAAAAATAGAAAGGGTTGAAAAAGTAATCGAAATTGCTCCATAACCTTGCATAATAAAGGAAATTAGCATTACATAAGAGCAAATTAAATTCCCAATTAATATAAGATTGTATTTTTTAAATGTGATTTTATTGAGTGTATCGTGTTTTTGTAAAAAAGCGACTAGTAACGTCATTAAAGTATGGGTTACCCAACCTGCAAAAGCAAAATGAGAATGCGAATGTTGTACACTTTTTTGATCGAGAAGTGGAAATTCAAAAAGAATCTTGTAACGCATTAGAAGTCCTAATAATGCAACAAGCATTAGATTAAGAATCGAAAACCGAATCCAAAAAGTTGTTTTAAACGACATCAGTAATATAATTTGTGATTAATAATTTCCACTTTATTCGTTTTGCTCATTCTTGAAAGTTCTCGAATCACCGTTTCCACACGTAAACCTGTAAAGTTGGCAATTTCTTGTCTTGTAAATTCTACCAATTCTTTTTTAGGACAATCGGGGTTTTTGTGGGCATTTAAAAAAGCTAAAATTCGAAACTCCGGTTTTTGATTTACAATGTCTTTTGTAGTTTTTGCTTTGGTGTGAATTCGAGTCGCCATTAAATTCAAGAATTGTTTCTGAATAAAAGGATATTCTTCTAAAATTTTCAAAAACTTCTCCTTCGAAATTTTTATTATTTTCGAATCTTTAAAGGCTACGGCAGTCGAAGGATACAGTTCATCAATAAACAAAGGTGGTTCTCCAAAGCTCTGACCATTTTTAAAATAGCCTTGAGTAAATTCTTTTCCTTCGTCATTAGAATTGTACATTCTAACACAACCTTCAATAATTTGATAATAAAAATTCGCAGATTCTTCCTCGTGAAAAATGATTTCATTTTTCTTGTACTCCTTGGCAATAGCGCCCCAAGTAAATAATAAATCTAAATCTATCTGCATAAGGGGGTTATGTTATAGGTTTCAGTTATTTTAGAAAAGCACAAATTAATTTCAATAAAAGTAATAAAAATATGACTGAAATCATATTAAACCATAATTTATTTGGTGTAAATTTGTCCTATGAAACAATTACTAATCATATTAACCGCGTTAATGTTCCTGAAGCCAATACTTCCGGTTTTAGAGTATGCCGTGAATTATGATTACATTGTAACTAACCTTTGTGAGAACAAATCCAAACCCGAATTAAAATGTAACGGTAAGTGTCACTTGGCAAAACAATTGGCAAAAGCTTCCGAAAGCAGTTCTGAAAATTCTTCTGAAAAAAAGATATCTTTCGAACAAACTGAAATTGTATTTTTTCAGGAAATTCAACCTATAGAAATTAGACAAATTTATTTTTTAAATAAAACTTCTATTGGTAACAATTATTCTAACCTTTACTTTCACTTGAATGATTGTGCCTTCTTTCATCCACCCACATTTATTTCTTAATTAAATATTGGTTTTTGTTAGTTCATTTACTGAATTAACCCACTCAACTTATATCATAATTTCTCTGAAAATCACATTTCAGATGCAATTACAATCACTTTAATTAAAAAAATATAATGAAAATTTCAATAAAATATATTGTAGCCATTTTTGCTATGGCCTTAACTTTCGTGTCTTGTTCAAACGATGATGAAACTGCTGTAAATGAATTAGAAGGAATTACTAAATTTAAAGAAATCACTAACGATACACATACAATTGAATTGTATTCTCATATGGGAAGTCTAGAACAAGGATACAATGAAATTAGCCTACGAATCAAAGAAAACGCAACCAATAATTATATAAAAAATGCAGAAGTGAGTTGGGCTCCACTAATGCATATGACTATGATGACGCATTCATGTCCCTATTCTGCAGTAGAAAAAGTAACTGAAAACGGAACTTTATACAAAGGCTATATCATGTTTCAAATGGCTCAAAATGAAACCGAATACTGGGATTTAAAAATCGATTACACTATAAATGGTGTAGATTATACAGTTACAGATGTAATTGACGTGCCTGCTTCTGCAAAACGTAAAGTAAATACATTTACAGGTTCAGATGGTGTTAAGTATTTATTGGCTTACATTGAGCCTCATCATCCAAAAGTAGCGGTTAACGATATGAAAGTTGGTGTTTGGAAAATGCAAAACATGATGACGTTCCCAGTTGTTGATGGTTATACCGTAAAAATCGACCCAAGAATGCCAAGTATGGGAAATCATACCTCTCCAAATAACGTTCATGCGACTCAAACTTTAGCAGGTGGATTATACGATGGGAAATTATCGTTAACTATGACAGGTTATTGGAAAATCAACTTACAATTAGCTAACGCTGAAGGAACTATCTTAAAAGGAGAAGAAATCACAGAAACAGTTATTGCTAGTAGTATTTTCTTCGAAATCGAATTTTAATTTTTACTTATAAAAAAGGTCATTATAGTGTCATAACGACCTTTTTTAAAACTTTTATATCATGAAAAAATTAATAGTATTTTTTCTGTCACTTTCGTTTTGTTTTACTTTTAGTCAAGAAGCGGATTCTCTTAAAACCAAAGAACTTAAAGAAGTTTTGGTAGTGGGTACAAAAGCAGCTTTGCACGAAAAACAAACCAAAACACTTGCTACTTTAGACGAATTTCTTCAAAAATCAACTAAAGTAGATTTAATCAAAAGAGGTGCTTATGCTTGGGAACCCATCATCAACGGAATGGCAACCGAGCGAACCGTTGTTACCATCGACGGAATGCGAATCTTTGGTGCTTGTACCGATAAAATGGATCCAGTAACTTCCTATGTTGAAGTATCAAATTTGTCAGAAGCTACCATTTCTTCTGGACAACAAGGCAGTTGTCATGGAAATACAATTGGTGGTTCGATTGATTTAAAAAGAAGCCAACGTCAATTTACCAATGCGGGTTGGGAATTCTTCGTGAATTCAGGTTATGAAACGAATAATCGTCAGAAAATCATAGGTTCTGCCATCAATTATGCTGATAGTTTATTTTATGTGGATACCGATGTAATGTTTCGAGATGCCGAAAATTATAAAGCAGGAAATGATAAAGAAATTCGGTTTTCACAGTTCAGAAAATTGAATCTTTCCGCAACTTCGGGTTACCGATTGACGCCTAATAAAAACATTGAAGCTTCAGTAATTTTTGATAGAGCTACCGATGTTGGATATCCTGCATTACCGATGGATGTTTCTTTGGCGGAAGCTTTGATTACTTCGATAAAATTCAATTACAAACCAAGTTTTGATTCAATCGATAATTGGGAAACCAAACTCTATTTCAATACGATTACGCACACCATGGACGACACCAAACGCCCTGATGTTCCTATTCACATGGACATGCCAGGTTGGAGTGATACCTTTGGTTTTTATTCCAAAGTAAACGGGAAATACAAAAAACATCAATTTTTAGCCAATTTGAATTCGTTTTACAATCGTTCCGTTGCCGAAATGACGATGTATCCGTCTGATCCAAACGAAAACTTAATGTTTATGTACACTTGGCCTGATGTTCGTACCTTGTACACTGGAATTTATTTGGAAGATAATTTCGAAATCAACTGTCATTCTAATGTAAAAGTCAATACGAATTTAGGTTTTCATAATAACAATGTTGCGAGTGATTTCGGTTTGCAAAGTTTACAGATTTTCTATCCAGAAATGGAAGCTTCAAAATCTCGATTCCTAAAAAGTTTTTCCACTAATTATTTCTATAACAAGGACGGAATTTCGTATGGATTCGGAATGGGGTATGGCGAACGCGCTCCATCAGTTTCAGAAGGTTATGGTTTTTATTTGTTCAACAGTTTTGACGGATTTGATTACATCGGGAATCCCAATTTAAAAAACGAGAAATCATTAGAAGGAAATGCTAATATTGGATTCAAAAATTCGAAATGGCAAACCAAAATATCAGCATCGTATTTTCACATTTACGATTATATCATCGGAATTCCTGATGCTTCGGTAGCGCCTATGACTATTGGTGCTAATGGAATAAAAGTGTATACCGCTTTAGATTATGCGACTATTTTATCTTCCGATTTTACGGTAAGTTATCAATTATCAGATTTCTGGATTTGGAAAGGACAATTCGTATATAACTTAGGAAAAGACAATGAGAATAACGGTTTGCCTTTTATGAGTCCGTTTAATTACATGACTTCTGTCGGATTTAGACCAGGAAAATTCAGTTCGGAATTACAACTAAAAGGAAATGCTACACAAACTCAATACAATGCTTTTTATGGAGAAGACAAAACACCAGATTATGCGATTGTAAATGCCAATTTTGGATATAAATTCACTTTTGAGAAATCAAAAATGATGCTAAATATGGGTGTTGAAAACATGTTCGATGCCAATTATACTACTTATACCGATTGGAAAAATCTTCCAAGAATGGGACGAAATATCTTTATTAATTTGATGTTTCAGTTTTAAAAATACTACAAATTAGAAGAATTGGTTTTATAGCGATTTCAAGAAAGTTTCTCCTGACTTAATTCCCAAAGCTAATTCTTCTAAATTCGTGGTTTCTAGCATATGCGCTAGTTCATTACGAATACTTTTAAATTTATCATGCACTGGACAAGGATGTGTTTCAGAACATTGCGATAATCCTAATCCACAACCATGGAAAACGGCATCGCCATCAATGGCATCTACAATTTCAACTAAGAAAGTCTTTTTAATTCTTTTTATCGGAATATAAAATCCACCATTTACCCCTTTTACCGATTCGATAATCCCAGCTTTTACAAGTATTTGTAAAATTTTAGCTGTAAACGCTTGTGGCGAATCGATTTCTTTAGCGATATCAACAAAACCTACCTTTTTTTCTTCTAAGGAATGTTTGGCAATAAATATGGTAGCTTTTATAGCATAATTGCATGATTTTGAAAACATAAGCAATGATAAATTTGAAAGTATTAAGGGTCAAATATACAATGGAATTATGATATTTTACCTGATTTTTATCATCCTATTTTTTAGGATAAATTTATTCCTCAATCTTTAATTCATTTTTCTTCCAAGATTGAATAAACAGATATATGAAAAAACTCGCCATACTGAACATTAAAATCGTTCCAAAAATGATGAAAAGTAAAACCCAATTTCCACTAGAACTACTCATTTTACTGAAGCTTTCCGAAGTTAATCCAGCTTGCCAAATCGCGCGTTGAACGCCCATTCCAATTAAGGAAATTAGAAAAAGTAATAAGGTAACTTGTACCATCCAAAACGCAATGCTTCCATACAATCGCCATTTTACTGAGTTGAAAGTAGGTTTAATAAAGTAAAAAACACCAGCCAAAATAATCATCGTATTGATACCGATAGTAGTTCCCATCGCATGCGCCACCGTGATATGCGTTCCGTGCGTGTATAAGTTGATGGCTGGAATCGACATGAATAAGGCGAGGGTTAAGTTTAGCGTTACCCAATAATCAGAAGCCATTAAAAAGCGATAAGGGAAAAAGTAGTAAAATTGTTTGTTTTCTTTGATTTGTTGACTCCATTTGTAGAAAATACGAATTAAAATAATCCATTCGGTCATGCTCACCGCATAAGCAATGTAATGAATGTATTTTTCTGTTGGAAGTAAGTAAATATGATGTCCCCAATTGAACATCAAATTAAACATTCCTAGAAAATACATCGCAAAAGACAGTTTTTGATAGGACGATTTTTCATCTCCACTTATTTTTTCCATCAAATAAAAAGCAACACCATAAATGATTTGATTAATAGCTCCCACGAGCGAACCATTTACTTTCCACTGAATCGTCATATCGGCAATAAAATGTTGTCTGAAATAAGGAAAAATCCACAAATAGTTTTCGATGAAAGTGAAAATAAAGAAGATAATTCCAGTAAGCCACATCCAATAATACACAGGCCATTTTACAGAAAATCCAATTTGATGCAGATAGAAAACTAAGAAAATAATAAAAGAGAGAAAAATCGGTAAAGCCCAAACAGGATTGAATTCCCAATATTCTCTTCCGCCAAAATCACCTGTAAAATAGCTGTAGAAAATTCCAAGTAAAGCAATTACCCAAAGTGAAAAATGAAAATATTGTAAAAAAGTACCAAAACGTGTGGTTTTCATTTTCGCAATAATTAAAGTCAGAAAACCTAATCCTGCAGTTATAATCCCCAAATAAGCGCTACTCACATGAAGCGGACGAAGCGATAAAAATCCCATAACACCTGATTTTGGTTGGGTAATACGATAACTTTCGGAAGCTAAATGTCCAAAAAACAAACCTAATACAAACAGCACTAGGGCTATTCTGATGAGCCAAATTCCAAAATTCTTCATTTCTTTTCTAAACTAAAAGTTCCTATTATTTCAGGTTGGTAATCTTGCGGATTTGATGTTCCTGTGGCATCTACATTTTTTAAGAAGTGTAAAAGGCCATTCATTTCGTCATCAGAAATTTCAAAAGCAGGCATTTGTTTTACTCCCGATTTTATAATACCTTTAATATACGCTTCATTGTTAGCAGTTCTAGAATACAAATTTGTTAAATCCGGACCCAAATAACCGCCTAAACCATATAATTGATGACACGTATGGCAGTTGTTTTTCTGCCAAACCAATCGACCTTCGGCTACTAAATGAAGTTCTTTTTTAGAATAGGGGGTTGGGCTAAAAAGCGGAATGGCATAAATCCAAATGCTAAACGCTAGAAAACAAACGAAAAGCACCAAAAAAATGCGTTTTGGATGGACAAATAAGTTCAGCATTACGAAATAGTTTTTTCTTTTTTAACCGATTTTACTCGGTATCTTTTGGGTAAACAATCTTTTAAAATAATTTCTGCGGTTTGAATCAAATTATAAGTTTCACATAAAAACGGATGCGAATCATAATTTTTGAACTTCATTTTGAAGCGTTTGCTCATTTCGGTAACCATTTCATATACTTTTTCAGTATTTTTTCCCGAAGTGTACAAAGCATCGTATTTCATGAAATGTTGTAGTTGGTTTTTGAATTGCAAAATCTGGTCGTGATGAATGTTTTTATAACGAATTGGCGTAATTTCAGATTTATTCAATTTAATCGCATCTATTGATGAAATCAAATGATTCGCTAAATCATGCGCATAAACAATCGCTTCTAATAATGAATTTGAAGCCAATCGATTGGCACCATGAAGTCCGGTGTGCGAACATTCTCCTATAGCGAACAATTGTTTGATAGAAGTTGCTCCCGTTTCATCCACGACAATTCCGCCACATTGATAATGCGCTGCCGGAGTTATCGGAATTAAATCTTTTGAAACATCAATGCCATTTTCAAAACAATAGTTGTAAACCTTTGGAAATTTTGTTTTAAATGTGTCTATCGGCAAATGTGTAACATCCAGCCAAACGTGTTGCGAATGTTCTTTTTTCATTTGATCCGAAATGGCTTTCGAAACAATATCTCGTGTCGCTAATTCGCCATCAGGATGATATTGAAAAACAAAACGCTCCATTTTTTGATTCAAAATATGAGCTCCAAATCCTCGAATGGCTTCAGTAATTAAGAAAGCCTGACTTTTATTAGGTTCGTAAAGTGCTGTGGGATGAAATTGAATGTATTTCATTTTATCCAATTTAGCGCCCGCTCGATATGCCATTGCTACACCATCACCCGTAGAAACAAACGGATTTGAAGTCACACCAAACACTTGCCCAGAACCTCCAGTAGCTAAAACGGTTGCTTTTGCTACGATGGATGTCACTTCGCTTTTTTCATCAAATCCAATGATTCCGATGCATTTTTGATTGTCTAGTAATACATCTGTGGCAAAAAAGGAAGTTTTGATGGTAATATTCGGTAAATTCTGAACGACTTGAATCAACTTGGTTTCAATTTCTAAACCAGTTTTGTCTTTGTGGTGTACAATTCGGTTTTGGGAGTGACCGCCTTCTAATCCTAAATCCAATTCGCCTGAATTATTCTTATCTAATTCCACGCCCCATTGAATCAATTCTTGTAATCGGGCAGGAGCTTCTGTAATTACGTGTTCGACTACTTTTTTATCGCAAATGCCTTTTCCAGCAAGTAAAGTGTCTTGAATATGTTGTTGGTAACTGTCTTTGATAAAATCGTGTACAACGGCAATTCCGCCTTGAGCGTAATAGGTATTGCACTCGTCAATGGAAGTTTTGCTAAGTAAGGTAATTTGTAGGTTCGGATTTTGTTCACTGAGATATTTCGCAAGAGATAATCCCGCTAATCCTGTGCCTACTATGAGTATATCGGTTTCTAAATTTTGCATGATGTTTTAGTTTAGCGCTAACATTCTTTGAATTGGAAGTAAAGCTTTTTCGATGATTTCGTTGTCCAAATGCACTTCTGGACTTTCATCTTGTAAACATTGATAGAGTTTTTCTAAAGTGTTGACTTTCATAAACGCACACTCGCTGCACGCGCAAGTATTGTCTTCTTTTGAAGGTGCTGGGATTAATGTTTTGGTTGGATTATCCAATTGCATTTGGTGTAAAATTCCCGCTTCTGTGGCTACGATAAAAGTGTCGTTTGGACTGTTTTTTACATGATTCAACATGCCTGAAGTCGAACCTATGTAATGTGCTACTTTCAAAATATGCGTTTCCGATTCAGGATGTGCGATGATGGTAGCGGTAGGATGCTTTTTATATAAATCGATTAATTTTTCTAAAGAAAACGCTTCGTGAACAATGCAAGAACCTTCCCATAAAACCATATCACGACCTGTTTCAGCAATTAAATATTTTCCTAAATTTTTATCGGGAGCAAACACAATAGGTTGGTCTTCTGGAATGGATGCAATCACTTTTTTAGCATTGGAAGAAGTACAAACAATATCGGTTAAGGTTTTAACTTCGGCTGTGCAATTGATGTAAGTAACAACGGTATGATTCGGATATTTTTCTAAGAAATTCTTGAATTCATCTGGCGGACAACCATCGGCAAGGGAACAACCTGCTTTTACATCGGGAACGATTACTTTTTTATTTGGATTGACAATTTTAGCCGTTTCTGCCATGAAATAAACGCCAGCAAAAACGATAATATCCGCATCAACTTGCGATGCTTTTCTCGATAATTCTAAACTATCACCCACAAAATCAGCAATTTCTTGAATGGCTTCTTCTTGATAATAATGCGCCAGAATTACCGCATTTTTTCTTTTCTTCAATTCAAGAATTTTCTCTTTTAAATCCGAAGTTGTTTTCATTAGAGGATATTTTTATCTTTTATTTAATTAAATTTTTTAAAGCTTAAGGAAAGTCTCTCCGGTGTTGAATTCACTAATTAAATCCAAAAGAGAAGTTTCTTTCAGCGTTTTCTTCAAATTTTCACGTAATGGCTTGTACTTATGATGAAAGGGACACGGTTGTTTGTCGGAACAATCATGAAGTCCTAAACTGCATCGGTCAAATAAGTCATTTCCGTCGATAGCTTTTACGAGCTGTTCTAACTTAATGTGTTTCAATTGTACCTTTTCGATTTCAAAACCACCGCCATTTCCTTTAATCGATTTTATGATGTCGGCTTTTACCAAACGTTGTAAAATCTTAGCTGTAAAAGGTTCTGGTGATTCAATTTTTCTGGCAATGTCTCTAATACCGCAACGCTTGCCAGCAGACGATTCTGAGGCAATGTAAATGGTAGCTCGTATGGCATATTCACAGGTTTTTGAAAACATAGATAAAATTTACACAAAGTTAGGGATTTTAAATCATCGAAATATGATTTTAGTCATATTCTGATGGATATCCTTTTCCGAAATGGATTGCGAATCGGGTAGTGGTGCAATCGTGTTTTGATAATTTCTGAAATTTTGAATGTAATAGTTTTTATCATAACCTAATTCTAATAAAACGTCTTGCATAGCAACAATATCCTCTGGATTCAATAAAGAGGAATGATAAGTAGTTCGGATTTCAAATGGAATGGAACTTGCTTGAAGCAATTCAAAACAACTTAGAAATTGAACATAAAAATCCGATTTTGTAATCGCAAAAAACTTCTCTTTCGGACCTTTAAAATCCAAAGCCACATAATCGATGAAATTTTCTTCTATTAGTTTTTCTAGTACTTTGGGCTGACTTCCATTGGTGTCTATTTTTATTAAAAATCCTAAACTTTTCACTAATTTTATGAATGGGATAATGTCTTTATGTATCAAACATTCGCCACCGCTAAAAACTACGGCATCCAACAAATTTCTTCTCGATTTTAAAAACGAAATGATTTCGGAAAAGTAAAAAGCCCCTTTTCCGAAAACTATTTCGGGATTGTAACAATAATCACACTTCATATTACACCCCGCAAACCATAGGATACAAGCCGATTTATCGGGATAATCTAAAAGTGTGAAGGGTGTAAAACTATGAATGGCTTTTTTGTTCAGAAAATCAAGATTTACATTCTCTAAAGTGGGTTCGTTGTTTGTGTTCACCTTTTTTTCCAATATTAAAACTTTCTACGGGTCTGTGATAGCCCATTACTCGTGTATAAACCAAACATTTGGTTCTTTTTTCATTGTGTTGAAGCAAGGCTTCAGTGGTTTGTGTTTGCATAAGATGTTGTATTTAAGGTTGCTAATAATTCTTCATCGCATTTAGGACAATATTCGTGTTCGCCATTCAAATAACCGTGTTTCGGACAAACGCTGAAAACTGGAGTCACCGTGATGTAAGGTAATTTGAAATTCGTAATTACTTTTTTAATGAAATTACGACACGCTTCTACCGAACTTAGTTTTTCGTTCATATACAAGTGTAGAACCGTTCCTCCAGTGTACTGACATTGTAAATTGTCTTGTAATAGCAGAGCTTCAAACGGATCTTCGGTGTAATCAACTGGTAATTGTGAACTGTTTGTATAGTAAATATTTTCACCTTCACCCGCTTGAATTATGTCGGAATATCGTTTCTTGTCTTCTTTAGCAAAACGATAAGTAGTTCCTTCTGCCGGAGTGGCTTCTAAGTTGTATAAATTGCCTGTTTCTTCTTGATAAGCTCTCATTTTGGTTCGAATGTGTTCCAAAATTTCAGTTGCGAATGCCATTCCGTAGTCAGAAACAATATCTTCTTTTCCATTGGTGAAATTTTGAATCATTTCGTTAATTCCGTTCACACCAATTGTTGAAAAGTGATTTCTGAAATGAGGCAAATAACGTTTGGTATAGGGAAACAATCCTCTATCGTACATTTCCTGAATAAAAACGCGTTTTTTCTCTAATGTCGCTTTCGAAATTTCTAACAAACGATCTAAATCGGAATATAATTTGGCTTTATTACCTTTGTTTAAGTAACCTAATCGAGCCATGTTGATAGTCACCACGCCGATACTTCCTGTCATTTCCGCACTTCCGAATAAACCATTTCCTCTTTTTAATAATTCGCGTAAATCGAGTTGTAAACGGCAGCACATACTTCGTACGGCATTCGGTTTGTAAGCATTTGGATTTTCAACTTTATTGCCGTTTTCATCATAAGTGTATTGACTACCAATGAAATTTTGGAAATAAGACGAACCAATTTTCGCGGTATTTTCGAAAAGAATATCGGTGTTTTCTCCGTACCAATCAAACTCTTCGGTAATATTAACCGTTGGAATAGGGAAGGTGAACGGTTGTCCATGCGCATCACCTTCGGTCATAACCGTATAATAGGCTTTGTTGATGAGATTCATTTCTTTTTGAAAATGTTCGTAACGCATTTCGGTAATGTCTGAAACGCCTCTTTCTTTGGCTCTTTTTATAAAATCTTCTGAAGTAATTCCCTTGAAAAGATGCTGTTCGTTTCGTGTTGGGATTTGCTCTTTTAAGTCGTCAGGAACCACCCAATCTAAAGTAATATTCGTAAACGGCGATTGTCCCCATCGTGCAGGCACATTCAAATTGTAAACAAAACTTCGAATCGCTTTTAAAACATCTTCATACGATAAATTATCTTTGAAAACATAAGGAGCTAAATAGGTGTCAAACGAACTAAAAGCTTGAGCACCGGCCCATTCGCTTTGTAAAATTCCAAGAAAATTCGCCATCTGTCCTAATGCTTCTCTAAAATGATTCGGAGGACGACTTTCCACTCGACCACGAACGCCGTTAAAACCTTCATTCAATAAAACACGTAAACTCCAACCGGCACAATAACCCGTTAAGCAATCTAAGTCGTGAATGTGAATATCGCCATTACGATGTGCGTAGCCTTCTTCTTTCGAATAGACTTTGTCTAACCAATAATTTGCAATGATTTTTCCCGCGACATTATTTACTAAACCTGCATTAGAATATGAAGTATTAGCGTTGGCATTGATGCGCCAATCCGTTTGGTTAGTGTATTCTTCTATGGTTTGGGTGCTGTCGACATAAGTGGTGTCATCATTTAATCCTAAAACGTGTTCGCGCTGCAGTTTTCGGGTGTGACGGAACAACATGAAAGAACGCATCACTTCATAATGACCATATTCGAAAAGCGTTTTTTCAATTTTATCTTGGATATCTTCTACTGCCCAAGTGTCTTCGTGCGATAACAATTGGAACACGGTTTCAATTACTTTTAGATTTAAAGTTTCGCTTACACTGGCAAAAGCTTTTGTAATGGCTTCTTCTATTTTGAAAGGTTCAAAGGGTAAATACGTGCCATTTCGTTTGATTACAAATTTGTCCATAATGCAGAATTTTTATTGTGGTATGGAACAAATTTAAATATTAAAAAGACTTTTTAGTCTTGTTTGAATAAATAGTAATCAACAAATTATAATGTATTTTTGTTGATAAGTTGTTTTGATAAATAGAAGGTTAAATTTTAGTTATTGGAAATAAAAAAACCTGTAAAATTAATACTTTACAGGTTTTTTTGTGGAGCAGAGTGGAGGTGAATTGAACTTATTTAAAGAGGATTTAAAACTTTTACTTAATAAAATAGTAATTTTATCATTAGACTAATCAATAATTTTGTGGGTGATTTAAATACATTTAAGTGGCCAAAAATGACCAAAACATGTCTTGATGTAGCCTTGTGAGATATAACCGATTTGGTAGATAATAGGGTATCTTAATTAAGTCTAACTAAGTAAATTAAATAGTTGTATTGCTAATAAAGATATTGAGAAATTACAATTGATTAAAAATTTCTGAAATATTGTAGGGATGAGAATTTATTAAAGATAAAAGCCATTTTTTGGAGGTTACTATTTATTTCTATTGTATCTATACCCAGAAGTCATATCTCAACAAAGTTTATGGATGAAGTATTTCGCAATCCTAATCTCTACATAGAAATTGAGGAGAAAACTGCAAAAGCTATTGGAGCTGAATATATTCCAGATTTAGAAGTTTAGAGTTTATGCACAACTACCTGAAGGCTACGACCTACAATTATAAATTAGTACACTTTCTATTTTAGATTACATTTATGTAGTACTACATAGTCCAAGTTATTGAGAAAAACACAAAGAGTTTTAAAAATAGATTTTCCTCGAGTACCCTATCCAAAAGACTGAGGAACGTTTTGGAATCTAGAGGAATTAGATAGTGAGTTAAGTCAAATTCACTTAATGGAAATTGACGTTGTAGAAAAGTATTTACACAATATTCTGAAGATGGCAATAATGTTGTTACAAAACCAAAATTTGTTATTGATGATGACCACTAAGCTATGAATTCGGTAATCATTAGATTTTGAACATATTTACTATGCTTCCGAGCCAAAAATCTACTTGTTTTTTATAAAATCGTGTTTAATTTTGGTGTTCAGGAATATAACAAATTGATTATTTATGTTTCTATAACAAAATTATAAATTACAATTAGATTAAGCTAAGAATTATTTTAATAACTATAAAAAAATGAGCTAGAAAGACCTCTAGCTCATTAAAACTACAAAAGTTTTGTCCCCAAATCAAATTATAGAAAACTATAACCTAAATTTTAAATTAAAAGAGAGGCATCGATATAAAAACTACCCCCTAATTAGTTATGATTTTTTGTAATCAAAAAAAATATCTAGCCTCTCTTAAAAAAATATTCACTATTAAAAGAGAGGCTTCGATTAAATTGCGCCCCCAATCAAACTACTAATGGAATAGCTTGTATCTAGCCTCTCTTTATCAAATAGAAATTACAGTTTAACAATTATGAATTCACTTCTTCTGTTTTTTTGATGTTGTTCTTCGCTACAGTTAGATTGGTTTGTAGGTTCGCAACCACAATCGTTTACTAGTTGTGATTCTCCGTAACCTTTACCTGTTAGTCTATTTTTTGCGATGCCGTTTTTTACTAACCATGCGATGGTTGATTTAGCTCTTCTGTCTGATAATGCTTCGTTGTATTTAGCGGTTTGACGACAATCGGTATGAGAACGAACATCGATGTGCATGTTTGGATATTGTTTCATTACTTCCACGATTTTTGCTAATTCCACCGCTGCATCTGGTCGAATATTTGATTTGTCCAAATCGAAGTAAATTATATCAATACCTAAAGCTTTTCTTAAATCGTCACCAGGTTTCATAGGTTTCTCTGTTAGTTCTAAGGTGATTTTAGATTCTGTGATTCCTGGTTTGTTTGGAATAATAGCGGTTATCTCATTGGTGTTGTAATTTGGTTTTTCTACTCTAATTTTTAATTTGGTATCACATTCTACTGTTCCAAAATCGTACTTTCCATTGGCGTCAGAAGTAACGGTTTTAAGTTTATTTCCGCTATTGTCAAATAAAGTTACAGTTGCTGATACAATAGGTTCTTGAGAGTCAAAATCTACAATAATTCCTTTTAATTGTTGTTCACAATCTTTAGGAATTGAAGCCGTTTCTAAAAATTTGTAAATATCATCGTATCCTAAATTGTCTTCTTTTCTGTTAGAGGATACAAACCCTCTTTTCGATTTAGTATCAATAATAAAAGCAAAATCATCCATAGAACTATTTACAGGTTCTCCCACGTTTTTGATACTTCCAACAGTTCCATCATCTTTCAATTCGGTAACAAATACATCTAATCCGCCAAGTCCAGGATGTCCGTCCGAGGCAAAGTATAATTCGTTATCCTTTGAGATAAAAGGGAATGTTTCTCTAGCTTCAGTATTGATTTTGTTTCCTAAATTCACAGGAGTTCCAAAGCTACCATCTGCATTAATACTTACTTTAAAAATATCAGAAACACCAAGAGTTCCTGGCATATCAGAGGCAAAATACAACGTTTTTTCATCAGCACTTAAAGCGGGATGTGCTACACTGTAATTGTTATTATTGAATGGGAGTTCTTCAATGTTTGTCCATTTATCACCTTCTTTTTTAGCTCTATAAATTTTTAAAAGAATGGTTTGTTCTGAATTTTTACCTTTTTTTCCGTTAAGATAATTGTTTCGGGTAAAATACATGGTGTTTCCATCTTTTGTAAAAGCAGGGGTAGACTCATGATATTTTGAAGCTACACTTTTAGAGAATTT
>NZ_QLMI01000006.1 GCF_003259835.1 Flavobacterium aquaticum
TTTTTCAACTTTTTTTAAAGTTTTTTTGATTTGTTTAATCTTCAGCTTGTGTATGAACTTCTGCTCTAATGCGGGTGCAAAAGTAGAAATCTTTTCCGTAACCACAAGTCTTTTACAATCTTTTTTTATTCTTTTTTTTCATGTTTTTCTTAACATACTGATAACAAGGATTTAATATAAGAAAGTTTTTTTTGGTTTAACCGCAAGTCCCGAAGCCTCGGGACGCGAAGGTGGCGCGATGGTCGCGAAGAGGTTTATTAAACATATAAGTCAGATAAGTTTTTCTTTACTTATATTATAGTATAGATAAAGTTCATAAAAGAGGTTTGGTGGGTTGTGGGCTTAACTGCGTTAAGCGGTAGCCTGCTGCGCAGGAGATTCCTACTTCGGCGGAATGACAAGTTCAAATTCAAGGGCAAAGTGTTGCTCGCTTCGCGAGCTAGTGGGATGGTTATCTGAAATAGAAGAAGTCTTATCTAGCCCCGATGGGAGTGGAAATCCTTTTTTTGCTTTATTTCGACAAGCTCAGCATGACAAAACTTTAAAAAAAATTGTAGCGGACAGCGGGACTGATAGTTTTATGGAATGCCGAACATGTGCTTCTAAATATTAATCGAAACGTATTGCTTTTACTGGTGAAATTTTGGTGATGATGTAAGATGGAATTAATAAAACCAACAAACAAACGATTACGGTTCCGATATTTAATAATGCGATGTGGAGTAAATTGATACTTACTGGTGCTTCGCTTACGTAATAGTTCTCTGGATTGAGTTGGATTACGCCGAAGAATTTTTGAATTAACAATAAAGAAATAGCGATTAGATTTCCCCAAAATAATCCGCGGGCGATTAAATAAAAAGCGTTATACAGGAATATTTTTCGAACATTCCAATTATTAGCTCCCATAGCTTTTAGAATTCCAATCATTTGGGTGCGTTCTAAAATTAGGACTAATAATGCGACTACCATGTTGATGGTGGCAACAACAATCATTACGATTAGAATCACCAAAATGTTAAAATCAAACAATTTTAGCCATTCGAAAATGCTGTAATATTTTTCTTCGATGGTGATACTATTATAAGTAGGCGGAATTTCTTTGTAGACCTCCTCACCTTTTTCTTTGATTTTTGAGAAATCGTCTACGAAAACTTCGAATGCTCCGACTTCTGTTGGTTGCCATTTATTGATGAGTTGCACGTGGCGAATATCTCCTATTATATAAGTAGCATCGAATTCTTGAAAACCTGAGTTGAAAATTCCGGTGATTAGAAAGTTTCTTTTGTTCGGAAGTTTTCCGTTTTCTTTCATGAAAAAGGTTAGGAACTTATCTCCTACATTTAAATGAAGACGCTTGGCTAAGTATTCCGAAATCAAAACTTCGGTATTTAATTCGGATTTTAGATTTGGAATTTTACCATCGACTAAATATTCTTCTAAATTGGTGAAATTATAATCTTTCCCAACACCTTTATATATGATTCCTTCGAATGCTTTTTCTGTACGAATAATTCCAGCTTTGCTTGCTACGGCTTGCACGTGACTAATTCCTTCTACATTTTTAAACTTAGGATAAAAACTTTGATTGATAGAAATGGGTTCGGTAGTAACTTGCGATTGATTATCATCGAAATTAGAAATAATAATGTGCCCGTTGAAAGCCGAAACTTTCTCGCGAATTTTATCTTGAAGTCCAACACCCGTAGCTACCGCCATAATCATCATAATAATTCCGATGGCAATTGCCGTAATCGCAATTTTTATAATTGGCGAAGAAATACTACTTTTATAACTTTTAGCAGCAATTAGTCTTTTGGCTATGAAATATTCTAAATTCAAGGTTTTTATGACATCTAAATTATTTTTCAAAAGTACATTATTATTTTTTTCTTTACTAATCGTTTCGTGTGGAAGTAGCAAAAAGGCTATTCCGCAGATAAAACCGAGTGCTGATTATAGTATTCCTAAAAACAGCCGAATTGAAACTGGTGCAGAAACCTTATTTATGAGAAATATTGAATTATTAAAAGATAAAAAAGTAGGGGTTGTTGCAAATCAAACAAGTATTTCAGGTACAATTGAAGTTCATTACACCGAATTTCCAAAAGAAGGGATTGAATCTTTCTATAAAAAAGAATATGTTCATTTAGTAGATGAATTAATTTGGGATAAAATAAATATCGTTAAAATCTTCGCTCCTGAACACGGCTTTAGAGGAACAGCTGATGCTGGTGAATTAATCGTTGATGGAAAAGACACCAAAACAAATTTACCGATTATCTCCCTTTACGGAAACAATAAAAAGCCAAAACCAGAGCAATTAGAAGGAATTGACATCTTGGTTTTTGATTTGCAGGATGTAGGTGCACGATTTTACACTTATATATCTTCGTTGCATTATGTAATGGAAGCTTGCGCTGAAAATAATATTCCGCTTTTGGTTTTAGACCGCCCAAATCCGAATGGAAGTATTATTGATGGTCCGATTTTAGAAAAGGAACATAAAAGTTTTGTTGGGATGCATGAAATTCCTGTTTTGCATGGGATGACGATTGGCGAGTATGCCAAAATGATTAACGGTGAAAAATGGCTGAAAGACGGTTTACAATGTAACTTGACTGTTATTCCGTGTTTGAACTATTCGCACGATATGAAATACAGCTTACCTGTGAAGCCTTCGCCAAATTTACCGAATGACCAATCGATTAATTTATATGCGAGTTTGTGCTTTTTTGAAGGTACGAATGTGAGTTTAGGTCGCGGTACCGAAAAGCAATTCCAAATATACGGTTCGCCATTTTTACCTGAAAGCGAATTTGATTTCAGTTTTACTCCGCAACCTAATTTTGGAGCAAAAGATCCAGTTCATAATGGAAAGTTATGCTTTGGTGAAGATTTAACCGAAATTAGAAAAATACATCGATTAGAATTAAAATGGTTATTAAAAGCCTACGAAAACACAGCAGATAAAACCGCTTTCTTTAATGATTTCTTTACCAAATTAGCCGGAACCAAAAAACTCCGCGAACAAATTGAAGCCGGAATGTCCGAAAAAGAAATTAGAAAAACCTGGCAAGAAGGTTTGGAACAGTTTAAAGAAGTAAGAAAGAAGTATTTGATTTATGAGTGATGATGGAAGCTGGATGTTAAAACACGAATTTCACGAATTTTCACTAATAAAATTTTAGATTCCTAACGGAATGACAAGGTTGCGACAAAAACTGAACACTTTCAACTGAACACTGACCACTTTTAAAGCGGCAACTTCTCCTTCATTTTCTCCACAATATTAAACGCTGCTGGACAAATCGCAACATTTTTCAAAGTTAAATCTGAGATTTGTTGAAATTTCTTTCTGTCCGTATGAGGGAATTCTCGGCAGGCTTTTGGGCGGACATCGTAGATAAAACATTTGTTGTCACTATCTAAAAACGTACATGGAACACTTTTTAAAACGTAATCATTATCTTCATCAATGCGAAGATATTGGTCAATAAATTGTTGTGGTTTTTGACGAAAACTCTTTGAAATTCGTTCAATATCAGCCGAAGTAAACAACGGTCCGGTTGTCTTGCAACAATTGGCACACTCCAAACAATCCGTTTTTTTGAATTCGGCATCGTGTAAATCTTGCATTACATAATCCAAATTCTTGGGTGTTTTCTTTTTTAACTTGTCAAAATACTTTTTGGTTTCGTTATGCGTATCTTTGGCAAGTTTTCCGAGTTCGTTTAAATTTGGCTTTAGCATTTTATGAATTTTCTACTGCAAAGTTACGATTTTGAATTTCGAATTTAGAATAACGAATGTTGAATTTTGAAATACAAACCATGAAAGACCTTTTCGGAAAAGCCATTTTAGATTACCAAACCCATAATTCTCCCGAAGATTTAATTACTGAAACTTCTATTTCGGAAGCCGATGAAATGAGCGTTTCTTATTTGTTTCGTGATTTTAAAGAGATGCCAAAATTGGAACAAAAAGCGTTACAATTGGCGAAAGGAAAAGTGTTAGACGTAGGCTGTGGTGCAGGAAGTCATGCTTTGTATTTGCAAGAAAAAGGTTTTGATGTTACGGCAATTGATATTTCAGAAAACGCAATCAAAGCTTGTGAATTACGAGGTTTGAAAAATTGTAAAGTTTCGGATGTATTGAATTTAGATACTTCGGAAAAATTCGATACTATTCTTCTTTTGATGAACGGAACAGGGATTTTCGGAAAAATGAATCAAATTTCGAAGTTCTTGCAAAAATTAAAATCGCTATTAAACGAAGGTGGACAAATTTTTATTGATAGTTCGGACCTAATTTATATGTACGACCAAGACGAAGACGGTGCTTACGAAGTTCCGGCGAATGGTTATTATGGCGAATTAACGTTCACTATTCAATATAAAGGAGAAACCGAAGACACTTTTGATTGGTTGTATTTGGATTATAACACACTTCAAAACGCAGCAATTGCAAATGGTTTAGAATGCGAATTGATTTTAGAAGGCGAACATTTTGATTATTTAGCTAAGTTATCGATATAAAAACAAAAAATCCCAAAACTAATGATTTGGGATTTTTTATTTATTTAAATGTCAAAGGCATTTTTAAATTAATACTGACTGGCTTTCCTCCTCTTGAAGCGGGTTGCCATTTTGGAGCTTTTCGTAAAACGCGAATTAACTCTATCGCCGAATTCGTTCCTAAATCGCGAAGCACTTTTACATTTTTTACTTCTCCATTTTCATTAACAGTAAATTCAAAAACGATTTGTCCTTTTTTCTCTACTGTTTGGGTGTCAAAATTTGCAATTATATAATCGTAAAATTTATCAATCCCTCCGTTTTGAAATTTGGCATCAATAAAATCGCCTCCCAAATACACTTCGTCTTCTCCTCCAATTTGAGAAAAACTTAGATTAGAAAACAAAACAAATACAGCTAATACTAAAAACTTCTTCATATAATTTAAGGAATATTCAAATATTTATGTGTTTGTAACGAAACTCTCCATTTTGGATTATTCATCACATAATCAACTATTAAAGGTGTCATTTCTTCTTTTTTGCTCCACTCGGGTTGTAAAAACAAAATTGCTTTTGGATTTACTTTTGCTGCTTGTTCTTCGGCAAAAATAAAATCGTGTTTATTGTAGATGATTACTTTTAATTCATTAGCGATATCGTAAGCACTTTGAACTGGCAATTTATTTTTCTTTGGCGACAAACAAAACCAATCCCAAGTTCCAGAAACTTCATAAGCTCCAGAAGTTTCAATATGTACTTTTAAATTTTGTGATTTTAGTTTAGAAGTCAGTAATGTCATATCCCAAGTTAAAGGTTCTCCTCCTGTTACCACAACTGTGTCGGCGTATTTTTTGGCATTGGCAACAATCACATCGGTATTCGTTGGTGGATGCAATTCCGCATTCCAACTTTCTTTTACATCGCACCAATGGCAACCTACATCGCAACCGCCAATTCTAATGAAATAAGCTGCTGTTCCTGTATGATATCCTTCGCCTTGAATCGTGTAAAACTCCTCCATTAAAGGCAACATTTCGCCTTTTTCAACCGCTAATTGTACTTCTTTTTGTAACATCTTAAATAAAAATAGTGGGCAAAGATACGACTTGGAAGTTAGAATTTAGAAGTTAGCCCTCAGAATTTTGAAATTGTACTTGTCATTGTCCTTGAAATTTCCTCTGATTTTAACTACATTTGAAATTCAAAATACATCAAAATGAGCAAGACAGAAGATTTTAGCAAACATATAAACGAAGGCTACGCTTGTAAAGGCGAATTCATCACATTAGGTGGCGGAATTTTAGATGGCGAAGCGATTCCAAATACCCACGTAAATATTCCTTTGAAAACCTTAAACCGTCACGGATTAATTGCAGGAGCAACAGGTACTGGAAAAACCAAAACCATTCAAGTACTTTCGGAACAATTATCGCAAAATGGAGTTCCGGTTTTAATGATGGATATTAAAGGTGATTTCTCTGGAATTGCTATGCCTGGCGAAGAAAAATCGTTTATTACAGAACGTCATGCTAAAATTTCGATTCCTTATGAAACGAAAGGGTTTCCTGTGGAATTAATGACAATTTCAGAACAAAATGGAGTTCGACTACGAGCTACGGTTTCTGAATTTGGACCGGTTTTATTTTCTCGAATTTTAGATTTGAACGATACGCAAGCTGGCGTGGTTTCTATCATTTTTAAATATTGTGATGATAATAGTTTGCCATTATTGGATTTAAAAGATTTCAAAAAAGTTCTTAATTACGCAACCGAAGAAGGAAAAGCAGAATTTGAAGCCGAATACGGAAGAATTTCAACCAGTTCAACCGGTTCGATTTTGAGAAAAATTATCGAATTAGAACAACAAGGTGCGGAATTATTCTTTGGCGAAAAATCATTCGATATTCAAGATTTAATGCGAATTGACGAAAACGGAAATGGTTACGTGAACATCATGCGATTAACCGACATTCAAGACAAACCGAAATTATTCTCAACTTTCATGCTAAGTTTATTAGCCGAAATTTACAATACAATGCCCGAACAAGGCGATGCTGGACGACCAGAATTGGTGATTTTTATTGATGAAGCGCATTTGATTTTTGACGAAGCAAGCAAAGCTTTATTAAATCAAATTGAAACGATTGTGAAATTAATTCGCTCGAAAGGAATTGGAGTATATTTCATTACCCAAAATCCGATGGATGTTCCAACGGGAGTTTTAGCGCAATTAGGTTTAAAAATTCAACATGCGTTAAGAGCTTTCACGGCAAATGATAGAAAAGCGATTAAAATGACAGCTGAAAATTATCCCGATACTGATTTTTATGAAACCGATGAAGTATTAACTTCGTTAGGAATTGGAGAAGCTTTTGTAACTGCATTAAGTGAAAAAGGAACTCCAACACCTTTAGTTGCCACTATGATGCGCGCACCAATGAGTAGAATGGATGTTTTAACAGAAAGTGAAATTGAAGCAAGCATCGCAAAATCGAAATTAGCGAAAAAATATAACGAGGTTGTTGACAGAGATAGTGCTTACGAAATGCTAAATAAAAAAATTGCCGAAGCGCAAGAAGTCGCAGCCGAACAAGAAGCAGAAAAACCAACCCGAAAAGCAAAAGAAGAACCAAGCACGGCTGAAGTAGTTGGGAAATCAATTACCAAAGTAGTTACGAGTGCGAGCTTTATCCGCGGCGCTTTTGGTTTATTAATGAAAATGTTTAAACGTTAATGAAAGGATTTATTACTATTGGATTACTCATCCTTTCTAATGTTTTCATGACATTGGCTTGGTATGGACACTTAAAATTCAAAGAGTTAAAATGGTTTGAAAACGCTGGGTTAATCACTATTGTTTTAATCAGTTGGGGATTGGCTTTGTTTGAATATTTCTTTCAAGTTCCTGCGAATAAAATTGGATATGAAGGCAATGGCGGTCCGTTTTCATTAATGCAATTGAAAGTGATTCAAGAAGTAATTACTTTAGTGATTTTTGTGATCTTCTCAATGGTTTTCTTTAAGAACGAAACTTTTAAATGGAATCACGCAGTTGGGTTTTGTTTTTTAGTATTGGCGGTTTATTTTATATTTAAGAAGTAACAAAATGAAAAAATATTTTATCCAAAAAGCACCATTCGTAGTTCCAACCACTGATGGAAAATTGATTGAAGAACATCACGGATTGGCAACTACAAACAATTCAGCGATTTCGATTGCTCACATGATTGCGCCACCTGGTTGGAGCGAACCTTTTCAAACTCCAGAATTTGATGAATACACGTATATCATCAAAGGGAAAAAGCAATTCATCATCGAAGATGAAGCTGTAGTTTTAGAAGCAGGTCAATCGATTAAAATTGAGAAAAACACTCGCGTTCAATATTCAAATCCGTTTGATGAACCGTGCGAATATTTGGCGATTTGTACGCCTGCATTTAGTATGGATTTGGTGAATAGAGAAGAATAAAAAAAGAGGCGATTGCCTCTTTTTTTATTTTAATAACTCTAAAATCTTATTTTCAACTTCTTCTGAATTCCAATTTTCTTGAATATTATCCATTTTCAAAACTTCTTGCATAATTTCATTTTGAAAATCGCCAATTGCCATCGCTTCTGAATAAGGTTGTAAACTGAAAGTTACTCTACTATATAACGGCATCCATTTTTCGGGATGCTTGTCGGAAAACCATTTTTCGATTTTCTTTTGTAGTAAGAAATTGGTATCGACAGTTTTTGCACTCATTTCTTCAAAATTTCTTCTCGAAAGTTCGGCAATCGCATCAGCATTTGGCTTTCTTGAAATTTCGTAAGCTTTAAAAATTCGATCCCAATCGTCGCCATATTGTTGCATTAATTCATTCAGAATGGTAATATCTTCAAAACCTGCATTCATTCCGTGACCGTAGAAAGGCACAATCGCGTGCGCAGAATCACCAATTAAAGCAATTTTATCGTTGAATGTCCAAGGAAAACATTTCATAATCGCCAAATAACTATTCGGATTTCTGAAAAAATCACGCACTAAATCTGGAATTACATCTTTTGTATCTGGAAAATAAGTCGCGAAAAACGAAACTAATTTTTCTTCATTAGTTAACGATTCAAACGAATTTTCTCCTTCAATCGGCATAAACAAAGTACAAGTAAACGAGTTGTCCAAGTTAGCCAATCCCATCAACATGAAATTTCCTCTTGGCCAAATGTGTAAGGAATGAATATCAATTTTTGGAGATCCATCAGCATTGGCTGGAATATGCAATTCTTTGTAACCAATTTTCATGAACTCTTGCGAATAATCAAACATCGATTGACGTTGCATTCTGTGTCTAATTCTCGAAAAAGCACCATCGGCTCCGAAAACTTTATCGTATTTTAACTCGGTCCACTCGCCTTGTTCGGTTTCGCCTTCCCACAAAGTGGCGGTGGCTAAGGTTACATCCCAAATTTTACGTTCGAAAAAGAATTCTACACCTTCAGCTTCAGCTAAATCGACCATTTTTCTATTCAAAACGCCTCTTGACAATGAAAAAATAGCTTCACCTTCTTTTCCGTAATATTGATAATTCAGCTTTCCATCTTGTAAATGAATCGCTCTTTTATCCACTGGAATTCCGATTTTTCTAATTTCTTCATCTAAACCTACATCTTCCAATGCTTTCCAACCACGATTTGACATCACCAAATTAATGGAACGACCTGAAAACTCAACCGTTCTAATATCGGGACTTCTGTCGAAAACATGTACTGTATGTCCGGCTCTTTTTAAATAGATTGCCAATAAAGTTCCTACTAATCCAGAACCTACAACAGCAATTTTTTGTGGCGTTTGCATGAAGACTTTTGTAAAAATTTGGACTGCAAAAATACGGAATAATAAATTTCTAAACCCGACTTTAATTAGATTTTTCATTTTGAATTCAAATTTTGTTTAATTATTTTTAATATTAGTTAAACAAAATGTATCTTTGAATAAAAATTGCTATGAGAAAGATTACGAAAGACGAATTGTTCTACATGTCAAAAGTGCCGCGACTGAACTTAGTCAATTGTGTTACCGGTTACAAATCCGCTAATTTAATTGGAACAGTTTCAACTGAAGGCATTTTGAATATTGCTGTTTTCAGCAGCGTTACGCATTTAGGTAGTGAACCACCATTATTAGGATTTATTTTAAGACCCACAACGGTTCCAAGAGACACTTATAAAAACATAAAAGAAACCGGATATTTTACTGTAAATCATATTACCGAAGAAATGATTGCTGATGCGCATCATACGTCTTCAAGTTACGAAGAACACATTTCAGAATTCGACAAAACGAAGTTAGAACCCGAATTTATTGACGACTTCAAAGTTCCCTTTGTAAAAGGAAGTCCGGTACAATTACTTTGCAAATATGTAAACGAATACAAAATTGAGGAAAACGATTGTATTCACATTATCGCCTCTATTGAAATCTTTTATGCGGATGAAAATCTTTTCCACGAAGACAATTGGATGCAATTGGATAGAGGAAATGTAGTAGCTATTAATGGTTTAGATGGTTATGCTCTTCCGAAACTATCCGACAGATTTCATTATGCGCGACCTGACAAACCTTCAACTTCGATGTTATAATGGCGCATAAAAAAGTAAATCTTCCCGAAAAAATATGTAAAACCTGTCAACGTCCTTTTTCATGGCGAAAAAAATGGGAGAAAAACTGGGAAGAAGTAGTGTATTGCAGTGATAAATGTAGAATGAATAAAAACAAATAGCATGAACGGATTAGTATGGTTTAGAAATGATTTACGCACAATTGACAATCATTCGTTGTACAATGCTTGTAGAGAAAATGAAAAGGTAATTGGAATATATTGTCTAGATCCAAGACATTTAGAAACAACTCAATACGGTTTCAAGAAAACAGAAAAATTTAGAACGCAATTTCTTTTAGAAACTTTAGCCGAATTACAACAAAATTTAGCTGAGAAAAATATCACATTATTAGTTTATTACGGTTATCCCGAACAATTAATTCCAGAAGTAGCGGCAAAATATCAAATCGATACGATTTATAGTCAAAATGAATGGACGCAAGAAGAAGTGGATGTAGAAAATGAAGTAAGAAATCTAATTCCAGCGGTGAATTGGAAAACATATTACGACCAATTTCTATTTCATCCTGATGATGTACCGTATGAAGATTGGGAAAAGATTCCAGAGGTTTTTACCGAGTTCAGAAAACAATTGGAAAAGAAAATTCGAGTGCGACCAACTGTTTCAATAACTGCAAAACCGATTTCTAATCTAATTAAAGAAAAAACTACAATTCCTACATTAGAAGATTTAGGATTTGACTCCGAAACTTCGGAGTTCAAACAACCGAATAAAACGGCTTTTCCTTTTAAAGGCGGGGAAAATAAAGCTAAAAAAAGAATCAGAGACTACTTTTGGGACACCAAAAAACTAGCGGTTTACAAGAAAACTCGTAATGGTTTGGTTGGAAAAGATTATAGTTCGAAACTTTCGGCTTGGTTGGCAAATGGTAGTATTTCGGCACGAATGATTTATTGGGAAGTCCAACAATTTGAGAAAAAAGTTGTCAAAAACGAAGATACGTATTGGTTGATTTTCGAGTTGATTTGGCGCGATTATTTCAAATACATTTCACTAAAACACGGAAACAAAATATTCCAATTGAATGGAATTTTGCAAAAAGAATACCATTGGAATCAAAATACAAAAGCTTTTAATCAATGGACAAATGGCACCACACCTGAACATTTCGTTAATGCCAACATGATTGAATTGCAAAAAACAGGTTGGATGAGCAATCGAGGCCGTCAAAATGTAGCGAGTTATTGGGCAAAAGAATGGGAACAAGATTGGCGAATTGGCGCAGCTTATTTCGAAAGTATGTTGATTGATTACGATGTGCACAGTAATTATGGCAATTGGATGTACAATGCTGGTGTTGGCAACGATCCAAGAGATAGAAAATTCAACATCAAACGTCAAGCAGAAATGTACGATAGCGATGGAAAATTTCAGAAAATGTGGTTAATTCCTGAATTATTTTAGATGAAAACACTTCGATTACTTTTGGGCGACCAACTCAATTCACAACATTCTTGGTTTGATGAAGTCAATCCAGATGTGACTTATATAATGGCAGAAATGCGTCAGGAAACGGATTATGTGAAACATCACATTCAAAAAGTAGTCGCGTTTTTTCTTTCGATGCGAAATTTATCGGACGAATTGACAAAACAAGGTCATCAAGTTGTTTATTATAAAATTTCGGATGCCAATAATCCTCAGAATTTGGAACAATTGATTTTGGATTTGGTTGAAAAGAATAAAATCGAGCAATTTGAATACCAACTTCCAGATGAATATCGGTTGGATGAACAACTGAAATCCATTTGCGAAAAACTTTCTATTCCCACAAAAGCAGTAGATTCCGAACATTTTTATACTTCTAGAACTGAATTAGCTGATTTTTTCAAAGGGAAAAAGCAACTTTTGATGGAAAATTTCTATCGCATGATGCGAAAAAAACACGATGTTTTGATGGTCGGCGATCAACCGTTAGATGGAAAATGGAACTTTGACCACAACAATCGCAATCAATATAAAAACGAAGTTCCGATCCCGTTTCCTTTGGAATTTCATAAAAATGTGAGTGAAATTGTTACAGAAATTAAAAGTCAAAACATCACCACTTTTGGAAGTATTGATAGAGAAAATTTCAGCTGGCCCACTTCCAGAAATGAAAGTTTGCAATTGATTGATTATTTCTGTGAGTATTTGTTGGCACATTTTGGAACATATCAAGATTCGTTATTTTCTGGACATAATTTTTTATTTCACTCGCGTTTGTCTTTTGCGATGAATTCCAAAATGATTAGTCCGAAAGAAGTAGTTGATGCAGTGGTTTCGTATTATTATCAAAATCAAGAAACTATTGAATTGGCACAAGTAGAAGGCTTTGTACGACAAATTATTGGTTGGCGCGAATATGTCAGAGGAATTTATTGGAAAGAAATGCCGAATTATGCTAAAATGAACGCCTTAGAAAACTACAATCCGCTACCTGAATTCTTTTGGACTGGAAAAACCAAAATGAAATGTATGCAACATTCGATCTCCCAAAGTTTAACGGAATCGTATGCGCATCACATTCAGAGATTGATGGTTATTGGCAATTTTTCTTTGTTAGCCCAATTGCATCCTGATGCAGTTGACACTTGGTATTTAGGCGTTTACATCGATGCGATTGAATGGGTTGAAATGCCAAACACACGCGGTATGAGTCAATATGCGGATGGTGGAATTGTGGCAACCAAACCTTATGTTTCGTCAGGAAGTTACATTAATAAAATGAGCAATTACTGTGGAAGTTGCCATTACAAAGTAAAGGAGAAATTGGGCGAAAAAGCCTGTCCGTTTAACAGTCTGTATTGGAATTTTTTAGATGAGAAAAAACAACATTTTGCTAATAATCAAAGAATGAGCATGATGTTAGCACTACTAAGAAAAATGAAACCAGAAGAGTTAGCAGCAACAAAAGAAAAAGCGATTACGATTTTGGAGAATATGGAGAATTTATAAAAAAACCGAAGCAATGCTTCGGTTTATACTTGTATATGTCCCCAATTTTGACCCCATTTAATGCGGTAAATTTGCATTTCGGAAACATTAAATTCTTTTGCGGTTTTTCTAACGCTGAACTTTTCACCTTGTCGTTTCATTTTTAATTTAATTCGAATGACTTGTGTAGAAGTTAGCTTTTTACCATCTCTCTTAATATTATTTTCTTGAAACTTCTTAAAAGCTTCTTTTACAGCTGGACTTTTATGACCGTGAGCGCGCATCTCATTGTAAGTTGCCCATTTTAAATTGTACAACTGATTATTCATTTTATCATAATCAAGATGTAAAACATATTCTTGGTCTTCACTTACTCTTGGAATAAAAAGCTCCGCTACCATTTTATGAATGGCATGAGAATAATAACTTTTTTTTCCGTTAACCGATCTAACATAACGTAAAAATAGAAAACCTTCAGTTGGAGCACCTTTTAGAATTTTCCCGTTTTCAATTTTATCGGTAAAACTTTTAAGTCTACCATAATTAGAAACAGCATATCTAACCTTACCTGGAACTTCAATTGGATATTCTCTCCATTGTTCAATTACAAAATGACTCATATTTTTGTCTTTAAATAAATTAAGGGGCGAATTATTTAAGACTTTCGTCTGATTTAATGCAAGATATAAATTATTTGTTAAACTTGATTTTATTTCCAACATTCATTTTCTGAGATTTTGCAAAAGCACCACACATGTGAAATAACATTCTTGCTCCTACATTTCCATCCCAATCGTCATCACCTGGCGCTACTTCAACTAAATCAAATCCAATGATTTCTTTATTAGTTTCAGCTAAACGACTGAACAAATAAGCGGCTTGTTCAAATGAAAATCCGCCTGGAACAGGAGTTCCAGTATTTGGACTATACCAAGGATACATTCCATCAATATCAAAAGAAATACATACTTTTTCTGGTAACGAAGCGATAATTTGATCGCATTGTTGTTGCCAAGTTTTACCTTCGAATGCTTCTTGTTTTAAATCGCTATCGGTATGAACTAAAACTCTGTCTTTTAAAGCGACTTCTACTTCTTGCTCACAAAAATCGCGAATTCCTACTTGTACAATTTTTGAAACTTGAGGAATTTGTAACGTATTGTACATGATGGAAGCATGCGAATAAGTAAATCCTTCATAAGCAATACGTAAATCCATATGCGCATCTAAATGTAAGATTCCGAAATTGTCGTATTTAGTTGATAAAGCTTGGTAATATCCTAGCGGTGTTGAATGATCTCCACCTAAAAGCACTACTTTTTTACCTTTGTTCATCCAACTTAATGTTTGCTCACGAACGGCTTCCACCATATCAGAACACGCATAATTGATTTCTTCTAAATCTTTCATTAATGAAGGATGATGGTCTAAAATCATTCCGCTTTCTAAAGCTTTGATAATTGGAGCCGCTTGTTTTTTGAACTTTTTAGATTTCTTTTTTAACTCTTTAGCGGGTTTATCTATATAAATTCCTAATTTCCATAATTCTGGAAATTCTTGATGATTCAAATCTACCTGAAAAGAAGCGTCTAAAACCGCATCTGGACCTTTAGAAGCTCCAGAACCATAACTCACTGTAACTTCCCAAGGCACTGGAATTACAATAATTTCACTTTGCTCTGCCGAAAAAGGCAAACCAAAAATAGTAGCATCTGCCAACCCTGGTTGGGATGGATCAAAATTTTCTAAAATTTGTTCTTTAGTCATGATTTCATGTAATTCGGTTATACCGTACAAAGATAGTTTATTTAACAAAAAAGCCGAACAAGATGTCCGGCTTTTAATTATTTATTTGAAATTAATTCTTTCAATATTTGACCAAATTCATACATATCTTCGAATGAACAATAGAATGGTGCTGGTGCTAAACGAATCACATTTGGCTCTCTCCAATCAGTGATAACACCATTTTTCATCAATCTTTCAAACAATTCTCTTCCTTGTCCGTGAAGATAAACGGATAATTGACAACCACGTTCTTCTTGATTAGATGGGGTTAAAATTTCAAAATCAGCTCCTTCTAATTCTTTGTCAATTTCGTGAAGAATGAATTCTAAATAAGAAGTTATTAAATTTCGTTTTGTGATTAGTTTATCCATCCCAACTTCAGCAAACATTTCTACCGAAGCTAAATAAGGTGCTAAAGACAAAATTGGAAGATTACTAATTTGCCAGCCATCTGCTCCATGAACAGGGTCAAAATCAGGCTCCATTTTAAAACGACGTTCTTTGTTGTGCCCGTACCAACCTGCAAAACGTTTTAATTCTTTATCGTTATGATGTTTTTCATGAACAAAGAATCCTGAAGCATTTCCGGGTCCAGAATTCATATACTTATAACTACACCAAGCGGCGAAGTCAACATTCCAATCGTGCAAATCTAATTTGATATTTCCAGCAGCGTGTGCTAAATCCCACCCCACATAAGCTCCGTGTTTTTGCCCGGCTGCCGTGATGGTTTTCATATCAAACACTTGTCCTGTATAATAATTTACACCACCAATTAAGACCAAAGCTAATTCGTTTCCAACCTCATCAATTTTGGCTAAAACATCTTCTAAACGAATATTTGCTTCTCCTTCTCTTCTTTTGATTTCAACAATTGCATCTTTTGGGTCAAAACCATGAAATTTTACTTGGCTTTGGAACATATATTGGTCACTTGGAAATGCTTTTTCCTCACAAATAATTTTGTATTTCTGTGGTGTTGGATTGTAAAAAGACACCATTAATAAGTGAAGATTTACCGTCAATGTATTCATCACTCCAACTTCCGTAGGTTTTGCTCCAACGATATCGCTCAAAGGAACGGCAAAACGTTCTTGATAATCCCACCAAGGTTTATCGGAATAAAAATGACCTTCTACTGCTAAATTTGCCCAATCACTCATTACTTCATCTACATAAGATTTTGTTCTTTTAGGTTGTAATCCTAAAGAATTTCCTGTAAAATAAATTACTTGTTTTCCGTTTACATGAGGAAAATGAAATTCATCTCTGTATTTTCTCAATTCGTCTTGAGCATCTAAACTTTGTGCGAATTCGCGTGTGTTTTGAAAAGTCATTAGGTAGTTTTGTTTGAAGGGTAAAATTAGGTAAAAGTTTCAAAGCAGCAAAAAGCGAAACCTGTTAAAATAAAAAATCTCAACCTTTCGATTGAGATTTTTAAAAATTATATAATTAACATCGCGTCTCCATAAGAGTAGAAACGATATTTTTCTTTGATAGCTTCTTCGTAAGCTTTCTTCATTAAATCGTGACCACAAAAAGCAGAAATCATCATTAATAAAGTTGATTTTGGTGTATGGAAATTAGTAATCATACAATCTGCGATACTAAAATCGTAAGGAGGATAAATAAATTTATTTGTCCAACCTGTGTAAGGATTTAATGTTCTTTGAGAAGAAACAGAACTTTCCATTGCTCTCATAGAAGTTGTTCCTACGCAACAAATCTTTTTCTTTTTAGCTTTTGCATTATTAACAATATCACAAGCTTCTTGCGTAATAATCATTTCTTCAGAATCCATTTTGTGTTTCGATAAATCTTCTACCTCAACTGGATTAAAAGTTCCTAAACCAACGTGTAATGTTACTTCTGCAAAATCAACACCTTTAATTTCTAAACGCTTTAATAAATGTTTAGAAAAGTGTAGACCAGCAGTTGGAGCTGCTACAGCACCTTCTTCTTTTGCATAAATGGTTTGGTAACGCTCAGCATCTTCTGGAGTTACTTCACGATTGATGTATTTAGGTATTGGAGTTTCACCAAGTTCTACTAATTTTTCTCTGAATTCTTCGTAAGAACCATCGTATAAGAAACGTAATGTTCTTCCACGAGAAGTTGTATTATCAATTACTTCAGCTACTAACGAATCGTCATCACCAAAATACAATTTGTTTCCAATACGAATTTTACGTGCTGGATCTACTAAAACATCCCACAAACGTTGTTCTGCATTTAATTCTCTTAATAAAAAAACTTCAATACGAGCTCCCGTTTTTTCTTTATTTCCGTATAAACGTGCTGGAAAAACTTTTGTATTATTTAACACCATTACATCGCCATCATCAAAATAATCAATAACGTCTTTGAATAATTTGTGCTCAATAGTATTCGTTTTTCTGTTAACCACCATTAAGCGAGATTCATCGCGATTTTCAGCTGGAAATTCAGCTAATAATTCTTCTGGTAAATTGAAATTGAAATGAGATAATTTCATTAAAAAATGTTTAAGTGTTTAAAAATTAAAGTGTTTTAGAATTCTATTCATAAAACACTAAAATTCAGTTGGCAAATATACGATTATGAAATAGGCGTTGTCAAGTAAAATGCGGTTTATTTTACAAAACCCTTGTTTTACTTGACAACGCCCAAAATTTAAAACCAAAAAACTAACTATTTAATTGCGATTTTCTTAGTTGCCATATTGTTATCGATGTCTTGAATTCTTACCAAATACATTCCAGAAGCTAAATCTGAAACATTGATTTGGTTTTGATTAGATGAAAGTACTCTTTGCCCTTGAATGTTGTAAATTTCTACAGATTGAATATCGTTTTCGCTTTCAATGTTTAAAATATCGCGAACTGGGTTTGGATATAATTTTACTTCAAAATTGTTTTGAGAGAAATCTGATGATGATAATACATTATGGTTATACAAATTTGAAATTTCTGTTGGAGATAATTCGTAATTGTAAATTTTTAAATCGTCTACAGTTCCTTCAAATGAGCCTGAAGACAAATTAAACGTTGTATTATTTGCAGTATTCCATGCAGATTTAACTGCACTTGTAATTAATACACCATCAAGATATATTGATGCTACATCAGTTACACTATTAAAAGTAACTACCAAATGCTTCCATGTATTTAACGGAATACTTGTAGCACTAGTTAAATCATTAGCCCATGCATAATTGTTAATTTGACTAGAAGTTAACGAAAAACCATAATACTGATTAGCAGATTGAGTCCCATAACCAAATAAATAATTATCGCCCCAATAGTATTGCATTTTTAACCAAATAGAAATAGAACGAGAGGAATTTCCAACAGGTAAATTTTCTAAATTAACGGTTGTTCCTGTATTTGTAAACCTTAAAGCATTATTCGGATTTCCATTTCTATCTACAGTAAAAGCACCCGTTGTTGCAAAGTTTTTATTTCCTGTTATATCAAAATAGCTATTATCAAAATTAAATTGATACACTAGAGAATTACCCATTAAAGCATTATTAGCATATAAACTTGAAATTTGACTATCATTTAATGCATAATTATAAATCTTTAAATCATCTATCGCGCCAACAAAATTTAATTCACCACCAACTCCAACACCAAGTTTAAATAAATCATTATTGTTCAAAGTATTCCAAGATTTTGCTTGAGAACTTAAAAGTACTCCGTTTTTGTATATTTTAGCTGTAGTACCATCATAAACATAAGCAAAATGATACCATGTAGAAGCATTACTGCTACTGCTTGCACTTAAATTATTAGCATAGCCAAAATAATCAACTGTAGTTGAATTGAAAGACCCTCCTATTGCATTATTCATACTACCTTGCCCATATGAAAAAGTCATATTGTAAGGTGTTTGAATCATGTTCAATTTAGCCCAAAATGAAATTGTTCTTGCTGAATTTCCATAAGGTAAACCTGGAATGGTTGCAGAAACTCCAGAATTGCTGGTAATATTTAATGCTCGGTTTGCATTTCCATTTCTATCTGTTGTAAAAGACGTATAAACTGTTGGTATAAAAGGATTAGAACCCGCTGTATTTACATAAGTTCCGTCGAAATTATATTCTGTAGAAGAGTTTGCAGAAATAGCTTGAGTTGCTTGAACATTATCAATATAAACAACTCCACCACTCACAATAAAATTTATTTGTGCTCTAAAACGAATTGGAGTCCCTGCTGGTACAACACCTGCAGCCAAAGTTGCTGATAGAGTTTGACAATTTGTAGAAAAAACATCACTTGTATTTACTTGAGTCCAAGTATTTGTATTGTTAACTTCATAGTATAGCCTTGCAATTAAATAACCAGTACTTGAACTTTGTGCTTTATATCCATAAGAAAATGTGATTGCATTTCCATTCGAAATGTAACTTGTTGTTTGAAGATTAGCATTACTACCACTTGTAAATAAAGAAGCAGTCAATGATTGGGAACCAGAACAACTAGCTGCAGTTGTTACCGAATAATTAGAATTACTCCAACCTGCTGGCAAACCTGATTCAAAACTTTCATTTAAAGTAATTTGCGAAAAAGTAAAGGCACAAGTTAAAAAGAATAAAAAAGAAAATAATTTTGTTTTCATAAATATCGATTTAGAATTTCGATGTAAAATTATTTTTATCAAGTCGTTAATTTTTAACGAGTTTACCAAATACTATTTTCGGTTAACGAAAAAAGGACAGAAACAGATTTCGTTAATTAAAAAGCAGGTTTCACAAACTGAGGTATTCCAAACACTTTAATAATTGTTTATATTTGTTAACAAATCGCTCTAATTGAAACTATTTCAAGTCATATTATTTTATTTTCTCACCCAAATAGTATTTGGACAAAACCCTTATTATTATAATATCGATCGAACAAACGGTTTACCATCTAATAGTGTGTATGATATTTTTCAAGACAGTAAAGGTTTCATGTGGTTTGCTACAGGCAAGGGATTATGTCGTTATGATGGAAATGTTTTTAAAACTTATACATCAGATAGCCAAACCTCTAAATCAGGTTCATGCATTAGAGAAGATAGTTTTGGAAGAATTTGGTATTGCAATTTTGATGGTTATTTATACTATGTTGAAAATGGTGAATTAAAAAGTTTATCTCAAAAAGAATCTAGAGGATATATCAAATACAGTATTATTCAGGACAAACTATTTTTAATGCAACTCAATGGAGTAATCGTTTATGATTTAAAAAGTTTAAAACCTATTTATTTTTACCCTTTAACGGATATAAACATTCGCTCAACTTATTCCGTTGGATCAAAATTTTATATCATTGGTGAATACATTTACGAAATTGATTATCCTAAAAAAATAAAAAAACATGAACTTTCGGATGATTTCAAGAAAACATTAGAAGTTCCTATTGTTCAAGTGATAAAAGACGAACTTTTCATCGTTTCAAAATATTCAAATTATTATTACACATATAAAGAAAATAAACTTACAAGAAAAGAATTTAGTAACTCATTTGATTTTATTCAAAACGTAGCTTTAATAGATAATGCACCTTGGCTTTGCACCCCAAATGGAATTATTAAATATGAAAACAACAAAGCAACGTCGTACTTCTCTGAATATAACGTATCTTATATTTTTAAAGATAAACAACAAAACTATTGGATTTCAACGTTAAATAACGGGTTGCTTTTTATTCAAGATTTCAAAAACAATTTCATCCCACTAGATCCAAAGCCGACAATTTTTTCTCCATATAACGATCAACTATTAATAGGAACAGAAAACGATTTAATATATGGTCTTCAATTAAATGATTTATCAATTAAAACGGTATACAAAAACAATAGCAACCACCCTATTAACCAAATTATTGGAAACGAAAAAAGTCAAAACATCTACTTTACCTCATCAAAATTTAAAATCTTAGACAAAAAAAACACAATTACAAAAGAATGGTCAACAGCTGTAAAAGACATAAAAAAAATTGATAACACTTATTACGCTGTCGCTGCAAGTGGCGTTTGTGGGTTATTTAAAGTAGGCAACCAAAAAAGCAAATGGGATGCTATTTTTAAAAAACATTATAATGTACCTAACGGATTTAACGAAAGTTCAATTTTTAGATTAAATGGCAAATCAACAGCATTTAATTCTGAAAATAATTGCATTTATTATGCTACCAACATGGGATTGAAATTCGTTAATTTAAACGACGTTAATGAATTAAAATTTCAAAATAAACCGCTATTCATTACCAATTTACAATCTTACAAAAATGTAGTTTATGCGTTATCTACTAGCGAAGAATTATACAAAATTGATGCTAATAACAAAATTACAAAGGTTTCTATTTTTGAAGAACATTTAAAAGAGCGTTTTACCAAGTTTAAAATTCAAGAGAATTCTATTTTTCTTTTTACTACTAACGGTATAATTGAATATAATTTAATCAACAACAAGTACCGAAAAATTCTACCTTTAACAAGTGATTTAGAAGTTACAGATGTTGCAGTAATTAAAAATGAAATTTATTTTGCCACTTCAAAAGGAATTATCGTTAAGAATAAATTCAAGAATAAGGAATTTGCAAAACCAGAACTTATTATAAACGAAATAAAAGTTAATAATGTTCTTCAAAACGAAAACAACTTAAGTAATTTAGAATACAATCAAAACAATATTACCGTTAATTTTTCTGTGCTTTCTTTTAATCCAAATGAGAAAAATAGCGTCTTGTACAAAATAAATGATGGCAATTGGAACCGATTAGAAATTAACAACCGAAATCTAATTTTATCATCTGTTTCTCCTGGAGATTACAAATTATACCTAAAAATTGATGCTAATTATGAAACTCCTATACAGCAAATCAATTTCAAAATCAACAAACCATTTTGGCTAAACACTTTTTTCTTAATTTATTTAGGATTAATTATCATTGCGCTGGCTTATACTTTCTACAAATATCAAATTCAAAAAATTGAGAAGAAAAACCAACTTTTATTAGACAAAGTCAATTTAGAAAAGAATTTAAATCAATCGAAACTAAAAGCAATTAAATCGCAAATGAATCCACATTTCTTTTACAATGCTTTGAATACTATTCAATCCTTTATTTTGACTAATGATAAAAAACAAGCTGTTTCTTATTTGTCTAAATTTTCCACACTTACTAGAACTATTTTAGAAATGAGTGAAAAGGAAAACATAACGCTTTCAGAAGAAATTAAAACTTTAGGCTTGTACTTAGATATTGAAAAAGCGCGCTTTGATGAAGATTTTAGTTATGAAATTAATATTGGTTATGGCATTGATATTGAAAACATCAAAATTCCATCGATGCTTTTGCAACCTTATGTAGAAAATGCAGTAAAACATGGTTTATTACATAAAAAAGGAGAAAAAAAACTAACCATCGATTTTGAACGCATTTTTGATTCTTTAAAAATCATAATCGATGACAACGGAATTGGTAGACAAAAAAGCGCCGAGTTAAAAGCCATCAAAAATAAAGATCATTTATCATTTGCAACTGAAGCTATGCAAAATCGTATTGAGTTACTCAATCAATATAAACAGCAAAATATTGCCATTAATTTTGAAGATAAATTAAATAAAAACGGTCAGTCATCAGGAACTAAAGTTATTATTGAAATTCCAATTACATACTAAAATGAAAGCCATTATTATAGACGACGAAAAAAGAGCACGAATTTCACTCACTTATATTCTACAAGAATATTGTCCTGAAGTTACTGTTGTTGCTGAATGCGAAAATTTACCCGAAGGTGTAAAAGCCATCAGAAAACACCAACCCGATATCGTTTTATTAGACATCGAAATGCCAGGGCATAGTGGTTTAGAATTATTAGATTTTTTCGATGAAAACGAAGTGAATTTTTCAATTATTTTCACAACTGCTTATAACGAATATGCTTTGAAGGCATTCAAATTTTCAGCGGTTGATTATTTATTAAAGCCTATCATTCCAGAAGAATTAGCCGAAGCCGTTGAACGCGTTGCTAAACAAAAACAACGTTTTGAAAATTTCAGAGCTTTTAAAGAAAACTTGCAACAAGAAACCTTAACAAAAATAGCCGTTCCATCTGGAAATTCATTGTTGTTTTTAGACACCGATAAAATAATGTACATTAAAGGAGACGGTGCTTATTCAGAAGTATTTTGTAACGATAGCAGCAAACAATTGGTTAGCCGAAACTTAAAGAATTTTGAAGACATTTTATGTTCAGATTCCCGATTTTTACGCATTCATAAATCGTATATCGTAAACTTCAACTTTGTAACAGCTTACAACAAATCAGATGGTGGAAGTCTTGAATTGGAAAACAAAATTCAAATTCCGGTTTCTCCAGATAAATCGCAAACTATTTTAGATCAAATTCAGATTATAAAACGTTAGTTGACTTCTGAACCAATTATCCCAACAAGTGCTAAATCGTTCCAAAAATCAGGATACGACTTAGAAACCACCTCAGCATTATTAATAATTACAGGAACTTTTAACGCTAATGGTGCAAATGCCATTGCCATTCTGTGGTCTTGATAGGTAGCCACCCCGCCCTTCGGGCACCCCTCCAAAGGATGGGAATTTCCACTTTTAAATAAATCGTTAGGTTTCAAATGCAAAGAATCATTAGTTACTGAAATTTCAGCTCCTAATTTTGTTAGTTCTGTTTTTAAAGCTTCTAATCTATCTGTTTCTTTGATTTTTAGCGTATGTAATCCTGTTAAATCACAACCTATTCCTAATCCAAAGCAAGTAACTGCAATAGTTTGAGCAATGTCGGGAGAATTGTTGAGTTGTGAGTTGTGAGTTGTGAGTTGTGAATTATGAATTCTTTCTTTTGAAATCGTGATTGAATTATCCGTATTAAAAGTAGTTTCAACACCAAAATCTTGATATATGTTTACCAAAGCACTATCGCCTTGAAGGCTATTTTCTTTATAGCTTGAAAGCGTAACTTGAAAACCTATTTCAGACAAAGCAACAATAGAATACCAGTAGGATGCCGAACTCCAATCAGACTCAATTGTGAATTGTGAATTGTGAATTGTGAATTGTGATTTTACAGAAATTTTATTTCCAACAAATGAAGTTGTCACTCCTATTTCATTCAATAACGCTAAGGTCATTTTGATGTATGGAATTGAGGTGATTTCGCCTTCCAAAGTTAATTCTAAACCATTTTTAAGCTTTGGAGCAATTAACAAAAGTGCCGAAATATATTGACTACTCACATTCGCAGGAAGCGAAACTTTGCTTTGTGTTAACTTCTTTCCTTTGATTTTTATTGGTGGAAAACCTTCGTTTTCTTCATAACTAATTTCAGCGCCTAACTGATTTAAAGCATCAACTAAAATTTTTATCGGACGCTCTTTCATTCTTGAAGAACCTGTTAAAACCACTTCTTTACCTTCTTGAATGGCGAAAAAAGAGGTTAGAAATCGCATGGCGGTTCCGGCGTGGTGAACGTCTATGAGTTGTGAATTGTGAATTGTGAGTTGTGAATTTAGCGCTCTAGACATCACTTCCGAATCATCAGAATTTGAAGTATTTTCCAAAGTCAAATTAGGATATAAAGCTTGCAACAACAACAATCTATTGGTTTCAGATTTTGAACCAGTGATTTTTACTTTTCCCTTTTCCCTTTTCCCTTTTCCCTTTTCTAAATGTAAATTCATTATTTCGTAACCATTTTTAGTCCAACGATGGATAAAATTAATGTAGTAATGAAAAACACACGCCAAAAAGTTGCCGGTTCTTTAAAAACGATGATTCCTACTAAAACACTTCCCACGGCTCCAATTCCTGTCCAAACGGCATAAGCGGTTCCAATGGGTAATTCTTTGGTGGCTTTTACTAATAATATCATACTAATAGAAAGACATACCAAAAAACCGCCGTACCAAAGTAAGGAAGTATTTCCAGTTGATTCCTTTGCTTTTCCGAGGCAAGTAGCAAAACCTACTTCGAATAATCCTGCTATAATGAGTAAAATCCAGTTCATGTTTTTAATGGTGAGTTGTGAATGGTGAATTCATAATTTACAATTCACCATTCACAATTATTTCTTCCCTATTCTTTGTTTTGTTGTAATAATTATTGAAGCTAAAATTTTATTTATTTCAATAATATCATTTTTTAATGATTGAAATTGTGTTTCGTTAAGATATTCTGACTGAAACAAAAGTTCCAACCAATAATCTGTTTCATTTGCTTCTTTTTGAGCAATGGCGAGCTTGTGAATAAAATCTAATTTACTTTCTGCTTGCTCTGATTCACGAACCAAAGCACCAATAGCAGTTCCACTTCTTAGAAGTTGTTTACTTAAAACATATTCCTTCTTTTCCTGATTCAGAAACTGATATAATTTAACTATTCGTAATGCAAAATTAAATGACTTATTTTTAATAACATTATCTCCCATAATTCATCATTTACAATTCACAACACACCATTATTTAAGTTTCTCGTTGTTATGATGACGGTCGTGATCGCGTTTCGTTTTTAAATCCATTTTTTTGTCAAAAGCGGCTTGTAAATCAACACCAGTTTGATTGGCTAAACATAAAACTACAAAAACTACATCGGCTAATTCTTCACCTAAGTCTTTGTTTTTATCCGATTCTTTTTCTGATTGTTCGCCATAACGACGAGCTATAATTCTAGCAACTTCACCTACTTCTTCGGTAAGTTGTGCCATATTTGTTAATTCATTGAAATAACGAACTCCGTGTTCTTTAATCCAATTGTCTACTTCTTGTTGGGAGTTTTTTAGGTTCATTTTATTGTTTATTTTTTGTATCAATAATTATAGTCACAGGTCCGTCATTAACCAAACCAACTTTCATATCTGCTCCAAATTGTCCGGTTTGTACTTTTTTGCCCAATTCAATTTCCATTTGTTGCACAAAAGATTCATAAAGAGGAATAGCAATTTCAGGTTTTGAAGCTTTGATGTAACTTGGGCGATTTCCTTTTTTTGTAGCCGCTTGTAACGTGAATTGCGAAACTACAATCATTTCGCCATCAATGTCTTTTAACGACAAATTCATTACTTCATTTTCGTCTTCAAAAATTCTTAGATTGGCTATTTTTGAGGTTAACCAATTAATATCTTCTTGATTATCGGCATCTTCAATTCCAACTAAAACTAATAAACCCTGTTGAATTTGAGCTACAATTTCGTTATTTATTGTAACTGAAGATTGAGAAACTCTTTGAATAACTGCTTTCATGATAGTTGTGAATGGTGAATGGTGAGTTGTGAATTTACAATTTATAATTTATCATTCACAATTATTTTCTGGTTTCATCGCTGGCTCTTCGCTCGGCATCGTAAATGTCAGCACGATATTGTTCTTCGTCGCCTTCTAAAATTTGAGTATAACTTTTATAGCGCGACCATGAAATTTCATCATTTTCTAATGCTTTTTTGATGGCGCAATGTGGTTCATCTTTATGCAAACAGTTATTGAACTTACATTGGTCTTTCAAAGCAAAAAATTCTGGAAAATAATCTCCGATTTCTTGCTTTTCCATATCTACAATTCCAAAACCACGAATTCCTGGCGTATCGATAATTTTAGCTCCAAAAGACAAATCAAACATTTCAGCAAACGTTGTGGTGTGCTTACCTTGCGCGTGTGATTCCGAAATTTGTTTGGTTTTTAAATTTAACGAAGGTTCTAATGTATTTACCAATGTAGATTTTCCAACACCCGAATGCCCTGAAAACATTGAAACTTTGTCTTTCATTAATGCTTTTAGCTCGTCAATTCCTTTTCCGTCTTTAGCAGAAACGCGTAAACATTTATAGCCAATTGATGAATACACATGTTGTAAATACAATTGTTCGTCTAAAGTAGCATCATCAAACGTGTCTATTTTATTGAATACTATAATTGCTTCAATTCCGTAAGCCTCAGCAGTAACTAAAAATCGGTCTATAAAACTTGTGGTTGTTGGCGGATTATTAATGGTTACCAATAAAAAAACCACATCAATATTGGATGCAATAATATGCATTTGATGCGATAAATTTACTGACTTTCTAACAATGTAATTTTTTCTATCGTGAATCGCTGTGATGACACCAGTAGTTTCATCAGTTGTATTTTCAATATCATAATCTACAACGTCTCCCACCGCAATAGGATTGGTACTTTTGATACCTTTCATTCTAAATTTACCTTTTATACGGCACTCCAAAAAATCACCATTTTCAGTTTTAATGGTGTACCAACTTCCGGTAGATTTATATACGATTCCTGTCATTCAAAGTTAGAAGTTAGAAGTCAGCCTTTCGACAAGCTCAGGATGACTAAATAATTATTTCAACAAAGATAGTGTTTCTAGCTAAAATTTATTTATTTATCACTTTTTCTTGATGAGTTATACTTTCTTGATGTATCGCCTTAAACAATTGCATCACAAACTCATTACTCAATCCTTTTTCTTCGCCCTCTAAAATCATTTTCCCTAAGATTTCGTTCCAACGTTGGTTTTGTAAAATAGCCACGTTTTTTTCTTTCTTAAGCAAACCGATTTTATCAGCAACTTTCATTCGGTTACCCAAAATTTCTAACAGTTTTCCATCAAATTCATCAATTTGCATGCGCAGTTTTGCCATTTTTTGGTTGTATTCGCTTTCATCATCCGACACTTTTCTAACGCGTAAATTGATGAACATTTGTTTCAATGTTGCTGGTGTTACTTGTTGGGCAGCATCACTCCAAGCGTTATCTGGGTCAATATGGGTTTCGATAATTAATCCGTCGTAATTCAAATCTAAAGCTTGTTGCGACACTTCTTGAATCATATCGCGCTTTCCAGTAATGTGCGAAGGATCGCAAATCAAAGGCAAATCAGGGAAACGATTTTGTAAATCGATTGCTATTTGCCACTCCGGATTATTGCGGTATTTTGTTTTTTCGTAAGTTGAAAATCCTCTGTGAATTACGCCTAATTTCTTAATATTCGCATTATACAATCTTTCTAAACCACCAATCCATAAAGACAAATCAGGATTTACAGGATTTTTCAACAAAACGATTTTATCCGTTCCTTGCAAAGCATCGGCAATTTCTTGAACGGCGAAAGGATTTACGGTGGTTCTAGCACCAATCCACAACACATCGATATCGTGTTCCAATGCTAATTTTACATGAGCTGCAGTAGCGACTTCCGTTGCCATTAACAAACCGGTTTCAGATTTGGCTTTTTGCAACCATTTCAACCCGATTTCGCCCACACCTTCAAAGCCACCTGGACGTGTTCGAGGTTTCCAAATTCCAGCACGGAAAATAGAAACATCAGAATTCTTTAATTCGTGAGCTATTTTTAAAACTTGATCTTCGGTTTCTGCGCTACATGGTCCTGCAATTACAAGCGGATGATTCAACTGAAAATCATCTAACCAAGTGCGTAATTCTTTTTTATTTTCCATAACCTTTATTTCACTGTAAAATTACTATTTATTCTTAAATTACAATTGCTTACTTCTTTCATATTCGCCCAAAACTTTAAAATGGGTTGTCATAATTTCCATTACTTTTTTCGCTTTTTCAAAATGCTTGTATTTTTCAAAAACCACATCCACAAAAAAAGCATAGGTAAAAGGGGTTTCGATAATAGGTAACGATTGAATTTTTGTTAGATTCAATTTACAATTATTCATCACATTTAAAACCGTTGCCAAGGAGCCTGGCGTGTCATCTAATTCAAATTTCACTGAAGCTTTATTGATGAGTTCTTTTGAAATTTCCTTATTACTTGCTTTTAAAACCACAAAGCGTGTTTTATTACTTTTTATGGTATGAATTCCATCAGCGATAATTTCCAAATCATAAATATTAGCCGCAACTGGACCTGCCAAAGCACCAATTCCTATTAATTGATTTTCCTGAATTCGTTTTGCAGTAATTGCAGTATCGGAACTTTCGACCAATTTAATATGCGGATATTGACTAAAGAAATTAGCACATTGCAACAAAGCAATTGGATGCGAATGTACTTCTTTGATATCTTCAATCGTTTGGCCTGGCAACACCATCAAATTCATGTGAATATCCAAAAAATATTCACCAATAATGTGTAAATCATTTGAATCGATTAATGCATAATTTGGCAAGATTGAACCCGCGATAGAATTTTCTAACGCCATTATTGCTTTGTCCGATTGGTTGGTTTTTAAACTTGTAACCACATCTCTAAATGTGGCACATTCATCCAAACCAATTGCCTCACCAAAGTAACGTTGTGCCACTTGGTGATGAAATGACCCATGAATTCCCTGAATTGCGACTTTAATTCCCATAATTTTGAGCAAAAAAAAATCCCGATTTACATCGGGATTGTATGTTTATAAAATAAATTTCTTTCATTTATATAATAGCACAACAATCCCTCATCTGTCTCCAGAAAAAATAAAAAGAATTGTTATAAAAAAATGTGCTATGTGTAAGCATTATGCCATTTATTTTTTGATTGTGTAAAAGTAATAAAAAAATGAAAACGAAATACTTTTTTAAATAAATTTGAGTTCTTTTAAAAAAAGTTACTTTTGCTAAAATTTACAAGCTATGTCGATAGAAGTTCAAAATATTTCAAAAAATTACGGAGACCAAAAAGCGTTAGACAACATTAGTTTTTCTGTAAAAAAAGGAGAAATCGTAGGTTTTTTAGGTCCAAATGGTGCCGGAAAATCCACTTTAATGAAAATTTTGACCACTTATTTAACGGCAGATAGCGGAACTGCTGTTGTGAACGAACACGATGTAACTTCGGCACAAAAAGAAGTACAAAAATCGGTTGGATATTTACCAGAACACAATCCGTTATATTTGGATTTGTATGTGAGAGAATATTTGGCTTTTAATGCCGATTTGCATAAAGTTGCGAAATCGAGAATTGATGAAGTAATTGCTTTGACAGGATTAACACCTGAAAGTCATAAGAAAATAGGCGAATTATCAAAAGGATATCGCCAACGTGTAGGATTAGCAACGGCTTTATTACACAATCCTGATGTAATGATTTTAGACGAACCTACAACAGGTTTAGACCCAAATCAATTAGTAGAAATTCGTGATTTGATTAAAAATATTGGAAAAGACAAAACAGTTTTTCTTTCCACGCACATCATGCAAGAAGTGGAAGCGATTTGCGATAGAATTATCATTATCGATAAAGGTAAAATCGTAACTGACAAAAAACTAAACAATTTAGTTACCGAAGAAGCCGAACAAATTATTGAAGTTGAATTTGATAAAAAAGTAGATGAAACTATTTTTGCTTCTCTTCCAAATTTAAAATCAGCAAAAAATACGCACGATTTAGTTTGGGAACTGACTTTTACCTCAACAACCGATATGCGTCCAGCGCTGTTTGATTTTGCTCAAGACAATCAGTTAAGAACACTTCAAATTGTATTGAAAAGTAAAAACTTAGAGCAGATTTTTAGAGAAAAAACAGCTAAGAAGAAATAAAAAAATCTCCTTACAACTGAAACTGTAAGGAGATTTTAAAAGTATTGTAACGTTAATTAATTTAAAGTTACCAAATACTTTTGTCTGAGTTTGTCGTAATCATCGTAAACCACAGAAAGTGCGTAACTCGACAAATTTTCATTCAACAACGAATTGTAAATGAAATCTTCTTCCGTAAAACCATATTTGGTAATGGCCTCTTTGATGTATTTTACGGCAACCTCTTTTTTATTCTGATAAAAGTAACAATTGGCTACTTCAATATAAACATCTTTTAAATTTTCACCCTTAGACAATTTAATGTAATTTTCATACTCTTTAATTGCTTCAGAATAATTTTTCTTCTCGGTTAGTGATCTAGCTTTTGTTAAGATAGAATCTAATTCATTTGCGAAGGTTAACTGGGAAATGAATAAAATTACGAATGAATAGATAATTTTTTTCATGGGTATAGTTTTTTGTTATTATAAATTTACAATTATTTTTTGAATAAAAAATATATTTTTTTCAATCACAATCATTTTAAAGAAAATTAAAATTAAATATTTAACATTTTTATTGAATTATATTTAAATAAAATCTCGTAAAAACACATTAATATAAATTAAACCTGTCAAAACAATCAAAAAATAGAAAAATTCGAAAAAATACACTTTTTAAAAAATAACAAAATGTCATTAATCGAATTTCTGTGTTTTTCGTCGATAAATTTATTACTAAATAGGTAATTAAAAATCATCTTTCATTTAAAATAACAATTTGTTAATTTAAAATCTTAATGATTACAACTTAATAAACAACTTTTTTGAAACACTAACTTTACTTACGAATAAAAGCTTAACTTGGATTTAAAAAAAATCTCCTAAGTACAAAATACTTAGGAGACCTAACTTTAAAAAGAACTATAATTTAAAAAATTTCTGTTGCAATTGCTTTAACATTCTCTGCTTTTCCCATAGAATAATAATGTAAAACTGGAATTCCTGCCGCGATTAACTCTTTACTTTGTTGGATACACCATTCAATTCCAATTTGTTTTACAGCATCATTATCTTTAGCTTTTACAACCGCCATAATTAAATCATCAGGCAATTCAACACTAAAGCGATGTGGAATTAAATTCAACTGTTTCTTTGTTGCAATAGGCTTTAATCCTGGAATAATTGGAACCGTAATTCCAGCCGCTCTGCATTTGGCTACAAAATCGAAGAACTTTTTATTATCAAAAAACATTTGGGTAATAATATAATCAGCTCCGTTTTTAATTTTTTGCTTTACAAAATGAATATCGCTATCTAAACTTGGTGCTTCCATGTGTTTTTCTGGATAACCTGCTACTCCAATGCAAAAATCGGTTTTGGTGGAATTTTGCAAATCTTCGTCCAGATAAATTCCCTTATTCAAGTTGCTAATTTGCGTTACTAATTCCGAAGCATAAGCATGACCTTCTTTTTCAGGTTTGAAGTAAATTTCGCTCTTAACCGCATCACCACGAAGTGCTACAACATTATCAATTCCTAAAAAATCTAAATCAATTAATAAATTCTCTGTGTCTTCTTTGGTAAAACCACCACACAAAATATGAGGAATAGCATCTACTTCATACTTATTCTGAATTCCAGCACAAATCCCAACGGTTCCAGGTCGTTTTTTAACTACTTTTTTCTGAAGTAAGCCATTTTCTAGCTCTTTGAATTCATATTCCTCACGATGATAAGTCACGTCAATAAACGGTGGATTGAATTCCATCAACGGATCAATACTATCAAAAATCGATTGAATATTTTGCCCTTTTAAAGGTGGTAAAATCTCGAAGGAGAACAAAGGTTTTCCGTTGGCGTTTTGTATATGTTCAGTTACTTTCATTTTAATCTGCTAAATTGGGTGAGAGCCATTTTTCGGCTAAATCAATGCTAATATTTCTTCTTTTGGCGTAATCTTTTAATTGGTCTTTTTTAATTTTTCCTAAACCAAAATATTTACTTTCTGGATTCGCAAAATAATATCCTGAAACCGATGCTGCAGGCCACATCGCCATGCTTTCGGTTAACTTAACACCTATTTCTTGTTCTACATTTAATAATTTCCAAATCGTTGGTTTTTCTAAATGGTCAGGACACGCAGGATAACCTGGCGCAGGACGAATTCCTTTGTATTTTTCTTTAATTAATTCATCATTTGACAAAACCTCATCAGAAGCGTAACCCCAAATTTCTTTACGTACTTTTAAATGCAAGTATTCTGCAAAAGCTTCGGCTAATCTATCGCCTAAGGCTTTTACCAAAATCGAATTGTAATCATCTAATTGCTTTTCAAATTCCGAAGCTTTTTCATCAACACCAAAACCAGTTGAAACACAGAAACATCCAATATAATCTTGTTTACCAATTTCTTTTGGAGCAATAAAATCTGCTAAAGCAATGTTTGGAGCTCCCACTGTTTTTTGTGATTGCTGACGAAGCGTTAAAAACTTCTCAACTTCGCTTGAAGTAATAACCTCAACATCGTCATCATTTATTGAATTCGCAAGAAAAATTCCTAAAATTCCTTTTGCTGTGAACCATTTTTCTGAAACAATTTGAGATAACATTTTTTGCGCATCTTCAAAAAGATTAGTTGCTTGTTCACCTACAATATCGTCGGTTAAAATCGCTGGAAATTTCCCGTACAATTCCCATGACTGAAAAAACGGTGTCCAATCTATAAAATCTACTAATTCTGAAAGTTCTACTTCAATAGTTTTTGTACCGATGAAATTTGGTTTTACAGGTTCGTAAGTATCCCAATCGATTTTGAATTTATTTTTCCTTGCTTCTTCAATAGATAAGAAATTTTTCTCGCGACTTCGGTTTAAATAACCTTCACGAAGCGCATCATACTCTCCACGAAGCGATTTTGCATAGGTAACTTTAGTATCGGGTTGTAATAAATTGGTTGCAACCGTTACTGCTCGAGAAGCATCGTTCACATGAACCACGGTTTCCTTATACTCTGGTGCAATTTTCACTGCTGTGTGTGCACGAGAAGTTGTCGCACCACCAATCATTATTGGAATTTTGATATTCAGTTTATCCATTTCTTTGGCTAAATACACCATTTCATCCAACGAAGGCGTAATCAAACCACTCAAACCTATAATATCTACATTTTCTTTAACCGCAGTTTCTATGATTTTTTCGGGCGGAACCATCACACCTAAATCGATGATTTCAAAATTATTACACGCTAAAACTACAGATACAATGTTTTTTCCAATATCATGTACATCACCTTTTACAGTTGCCATCAACACTTTTCCGGCCGAAGACGATTTTCCATCTTTTGAAGCTTCAATGTAAGGAAGTAAATAAGCCACCGCTTTTTTCATAACACGTGCCGATTTCACCACTTGTGGCAAGAACATTTTTCCACTTCCGAATAAATCACCAACCACATTCATTCCAGCCATCAAATTGATTTCGATAACTTCTATAGGTTTTTCAACTAACTGACGTGCTTCTTCTACATCAATCTCAATAAACTCGTCAATTCCTTTTACTAAAGAATGAGTTAATCGATCTTGAACCGAACTATTTCGCCATTCTGCCACAGCTTTTTCATTTGATTTTATATCGCCTTTGAAACTTTCCGCTAATTCCAACAAACTTTCGGTAGCATCGTCTTTTCTGTTTAAAAGAACATCTTCAACATGTTCAAGCAAAACCTTGTCAATTTCATCATAAATCTCTAACATTTCTGGATTTACGATTCCCATTGTCATTCCATTTTGAATGGCATGATATAAGAAGGCCGAATGCATCGCTTCACGAACTTTATCGTTGCCACGGAAAGAAAATGATACATTACTAACTCCGCCCGAAATATTCGCATACGGAAGATTTTCGCGAATCCATTTGGTTGCTCGGAAGAAATCTAAAGCATTTAATTTATGCTCTTCCATTCCGGTTGCGACTGGAAAAATATTAGGATCAAAAATGATGTCTTCAGCTGGAAAACCAACTTTTTCAACTAATATATCGTAACTTCTTTTACAGATTTCAATACGTCTTTCGTAAGTATCGGCTTGACCATTTTCGTCAAAAGCCATTACGATTACAGCGGCTCCGTATCGTTTGATTAATTTGGCATGATGAATAAAAGTAGCTTCTCCTTCTTTTAAAGAAATCGAATTCACCACACCTTTTCCTTGAATGACTTTCAACCCAGCTTCGATGATTTCCCATTTTGAAGAATCAATCATCACAGGAACTCGGGCAATATCGGGTTCGGCCGCGATTAGATTTAGGAATTTGGTCATAGCATAAACACCATCTAACATTCCTTCATCCATATTAACATCGATGATTTGCGCGCCACCTTCTACTTGAGCACGTGCAATTTCTAAAGCTTCATCGTATTTTTCTTCTTTAATTAAGCGAAGAAATTTTCTAGAACCGGTTACGTTTGTTCGTTCTCCAACGTTTACAAAATTGGTTTCTGGAGTTACAATCAAAGGTTCTAAACCTGATAATTTTAAATATTTATCGGAATTATAACTCATTACTTATTCTTTTATAATGTTTCGCAACATCTTTCCAAAAGGATTTACTGTTGCTGACGTATTGACAAACCCAACATCGTTGCGACTGTAAAAATGTTTCGAATTGTATTTTTATAATATTGTTTTTCATTGTATTTCTTTGCTTAAACCAAAACACTTTCTCTTGGTTTGAATTCTCTTGCTACCTCAGCAATTAATTTAATATGGTCAGGAGTCGTTCCGCAACATCCACCGATGATATTCACTAAATTTTCTTGTAAATACTCGCGAATTAATTGTTGCATTTCTTCTGGTGATTGGTCGTATTGTCCGAAGGCATTAGGCAAACCTGCATTGGGATGCGCTGAAATATTTAATGACGTATTATTTCCTAATCGCTTCAAATACGGTTTCAATTGATCGGCTCCTAAAGCGCAATTAAACCCTACACTCAACAAAGGAATATGCGAAATCGAAATCAAAAAAGCTTCCACCGTTTGTCCCGATAATGTTCTTCCAGAAGCATCGGTAATTGTTCCGGAAACCATTACTGGAATATCGATATTTCGTTCTTCTTTTACTTCTTCAATAGCAAACAAAGCGGCTTTCGCATTCAACGTATCAAAAATCGTTTCTACCAAAAGTAAATCGCAACCGCCATCAACTAAAGCTTCGACTTGTTGTTTGTAGGCAATTTTTAAATCGTCAAAATTCACTGCTCTGAAACCTGGGTCATTAACATCAGGACTCATAGAAGCGGTTCTATTTGTTGGACCGATGGAACCCGCCACAAATCTTGGCTTATCGGTAAATTCACCCGCTACTTCACGAGCGATTTTAGCCGATTGAAAATTCAATTCGTAGACTAAATCTTCCAAATAATAATCGGCCATTCCAATAGTCGTTCCCGAAAAAGTATTGGTTTCTACAATATCAGCACCTGCTTCAAAATAAGCGCGATGTACTGATTTTACAGCTTCTGGTTGGGTAATGGAAAGCAAATCGTTGTTTCCTTTTAAAGGATGTGGAAAATCTTTGAAGCGCTCGCCTCTAAAATCTTCTTCTTCAAATTTATAACGTTGTAACATCGTTCCCATAGCTCCATCGAGCACGAGAATTCGGTTTTTGATTTCTTCTTGAATTTTTGACATTGTATTCTCTCTCAAAGGCTAATTGCCTAATTTTCTTGATTAACTTAATTTGTTACCGTAGAAAGTTGGAGAGCAATTCTAACGTTATCTGCTTCCGATAAAATCGGAATAGAATGTAGCACCTTCTACAAGTGTAGGGTTGCTAAGCTTTCGCAGGGTCTATTCCCTCCAGCTTTCGTGATAACAAACACTATAATTATGAACACTGCAAATGTAGTGACAAAATTGAAATAATGAAATATTTTCTAAAATTTCATTAATAAAATAATTTTAATAGATTTATATTCTAAATTAATCGTCTTAAAAAGAATAAAAATCTATAAAATAGTTTGAAAACTTTTATTCTAACGCTTGTTTTAAGTCGTTAATTACGTCTTGAACGGTTTCCAAACCAACAGAAACGCGCACCAAACCATCCGTAATACTAACTGCCAAACGTTCTTCTTCTGTTAATTTACTATGCGTTGTAGAAGCTGGATGTGTTACAATAGAACGCGTATCACCTAAATTCGCAGACAACGAACACAGTTTGATTTTATCTAAAAACTTTCTCCCGGATTCAATTCCGCCTTTGATTTCAAACGCTACAATATTTCCGCCTAATTTCATTTGCTTTTTAGCGACTTCATATTGGGGATGCGATTTCAAAAAAGGATATTTTACTGAAGCGACATTTGGATGATTTTCTAAAAATTCAGCAACTTTTAAAGCATTTTCACAATGTTTTTCGATACGAACCGGCAACGTTTCTAAACTTTTAGACAACACCCAAGCATTGAATGGCGATAACGCTGGACCAGTATTTCGGGAAAACAAATAAATTTCACGAATTAAATCAGAACGCCCAACAGTTACGCCTCCTAAAACACGCCCTTGACCATCGATTAATTTGGTTGCAGAATGAATCACTAAATCGGCGCCGAACTGAATAGGATTTTGAATGTAAGGAGTCGCAAAACAATTATCGATAATTAAAATCAGATTGTGCTTTTTTGCAATTTTACCCAACAATTCTAAATCTAGAATATCAACTGCTGGATTGGTTGGTGATTCCGCATAAAGAATTTTCGTATTCGGTCGAATGAAATTTTCAATTGTTTCTGGTTTATTGACATCGAAATAACTTGTTGTAATATTCCATTTTGGAAAATATTTGGTAAACAACGTATGCGTGGAACCAAAAACACTACTTGCCGAAACAATATGATCGCCCGAATTTAATAAAGCAGCAAAAGTAGAATATACCGCTGCCATTCCTGTTGCGAAAGAATAGCCGTCTTCTGCTCCTTCCATTAGGCAAATTTTCTCAACAAATTCAGATGTATTGGGATTGGAAAATCGGCTGTAAATATTACGTTCTTTTTCCTCCGCAAATGAAGCGCGCATGTCTTCAGCATCTTCAAAAATAAAACTGGAAGTTAAATATAAGGGAACGGAATGTTCTAAATATTGAGTGCGCTCTAATTGCGTTCTAATGGCTTGTGTTTCTAATCCTAAATTTTGGTTGCTCATTGTTTTTGCTTGTTGAATTGTTTAATCGTTGAACTGTTAAAGTGTAAAACCCACAAGACTTTTACATCTTGCAGGTTTTGAGTTTGGGTGGTTATAATTTTTTTTCAGATAAGCGTAAAATGTCGCCAAAAACGCCTCTAGCGGTTACCGATGCTCCAGCTCCAGCGCCTTGAATTACGATAGGTTGCTCTCCATAAGATTCGGTATAAATTTCGAAAATAGAATCAGAACCTTTTAAAGAACCTAAAGCTGAATTAGCTGGAACGGAAATTAATTTCACTTCTAATTTTCCTTTATCTTGTTGCAAATCACCTGATAATTCTCCGATGTAACGTAACACTTCATTTGAACCTTGAGCGTCTTTGATGTTTTGGTAAATTCCATCTAATTCCGAAAGACGCTTTAAGAAATCTGCTGCACTTCCTTCTCGTAAAGCTTCTGGAATTAAGTTTTGAATTTGGATTTCTTCGAATTCGTTTTGTAAATCTAATTCGCGTGCTAAGATTAATAATTTTCGTCCAACGTCGTTTCCATTTAAATCTTCTCTTGGATCAGGTTCAGTGAAACCTTTGTCGATGGCTTCTTTTAAAACTTCGCTGAATTTTTTGTCTTCTATCGAAAAATTATTGAACAAATAACTCAATGTTCCAGAGAAAACACCTTTAATTTTAGTGATATTTTCACCTGATAAATGCAACAATTTAATCGTATCAATCAATGGTAATCCAGCACCAACATTCGTTTCATACAAATATTCTTTTTGGTTATCTTTTAATACTTTTCGAAGCTTTTTATAGAAATCAAAGCTTACCGTATTAGCTACTTTATTTGACGAAATTAAATCGAAACTATTTTCGGCTAACGAAATGTAATTTTCAATGAAAGTCGAACTTGCGGTATTGTCAATTGCGATTAAATTTTCCAAATGATGTTCTTTGGCGTAAGCAATTATGTCTTCAACTTTGTATTCCTGACCTTTATCTTCTAACGTTGCTTTCCAATTTTCACTGATTCCGAATTTATTCAACAACACTTTCTTTGAATTCGCGATAGCAAACACATTCAACTTAATCCCTTTACGCTTTTCGATATTTTTTGCTGATTCTAAAATTTGGGAAATCAAAGTTCCACCAACCGTTCCGTGACCGAAAATCGCGATGTTGATTTTTTTCGCCACACCAAAAATTTCGCCATGAATCACATTTAAAGCGCGTTTGAATTCATCTTGACTAATCACCAAACTGATATTTCTTCCTGTAACCGTATTATTCAACAAAATTGGGGTGATTTTATTTCGAATTAAAGCCGTGTAGGGTTTATGGAAATTCGTTAAATCTTGCCCAATAATCGAAATCACAGCAATGTTATCGTTTACCGAAATTTTATTGACATCTTTCGTATAAAAATCGGTTTCAAATTCTTTTTCCAAGCCAACTAACGCTTTGGAAGCCTTATCCGAACTCACAACTAAACCAATTCCTCTTTCTGAAGAACCTTGCGAAATGATGCTTACGCTAATGTCGTTTTCAGCCATTACACGGAAAATTCTTGCATCAACCCCTGTTTTACCTAACAAACCTCTTCCTTCAAGATTGATCAGCGAAACATTTGTCAAAACAGAAAGCGATTTGATGCCTTCATTAGTTTGTTCGGAAGTTATTAAAGTTCCATCATTTTCAGGATTGAAAGTATTTAAAATGCGTAATGGAATATTTTTTTCCACCAAAGGAATAATGGTTTTGGCATGTAAAATTTGTGCTCCAAAATTTGCCAACTCATTCGCTTCATTAAAGGACAAACGCTCGATTTTTTTTGCGTCAGCCACTAAATCGGGATTAGCGGTGAAAATTCCGTCTACGTGTGTGTAATTTTGAAATTCTTCGGCATTCAGATAATTCGCTAATAAAGAAGCGGTATAATTACTTCCGTTTCTGCCTAAAGTCGTGGTTTCATTGTGTAACGTTGAACCAATAAAACCCGTTACAATATTGACTTTATCCGTATTTTTCTCGAAATAATCCAAGACATTTCGCTTTGAAACAGCATCAATTGGTTGCGCATTTCCAAAATTCAAATCAGTTTTAATTAACTGGCGTGAATCGGTGAATTGAGCTTTTATGCTATTTTCGTTTAAAACATAAGCGACATATTTTGCCGATAGAATTTCACCATACGCAATAACTTGGTCTTTGATTTTTTCGCTGTAATCTCCTAAAAGCGAAACGCCTTCTAATAATTTCTGTAAAACAGAAAATTCTTCTTCGAAGATATTTTCTTTCAAACCTTCCAATTGGTATTTTTTGAATTGTTCAAAATCCGCTTGAAAATTGATGTTGGCTTGTGCTTTTTTTAATAGAATTACCAATTCGTCCGTTGCGTTTCCTCTTGCCGAAACTACTACTGCAATGGGTTCGTTATTGAAATATTTTTGAGCAATCGTTTGAATTACTTTTTGCAATCCTTCTCCGTTTGCTAATGATTTTCCTCCAAATTTTAATATTTTCATTTGATTTCTAATTAAATATAGGTTTTAGTATGTTGTTTAGTTGTTCAAATTCTATCAAGAAAGCATCGTGTCCATGAATGGATTTGATTTCGTGATAAAATGCATTGTTTTTGTAATTTTTGACTTCCTGAAAAGCGGTTTTGATTTCGTTTGCTGTAAAAAAGTAATCTGTGTCCACACTTATTAGATGAATATTTGACGAGATACTTTTGATGACATCTGATTTATTATTGTTTTTAAAAATATCTGTAGTTTTCAATAAATGATTCATGAGTTTGTAAGCCGAAAGTTGAAATCGATTATGCAATTTTTCTCCGTGATGGAACAACCAACTTTCCACTTGAAACAATCCATCCGAATTTTGCAATTTGTTGTGAAATTTTTCTTGGAGTGATTCAGGTGTTCGGTACAATAACATGGCGTGAATTCTGGCATCGTGAATTGGATTTTTGGAATTATTCAGAATCAAATCTTGAATTAACACATTTCCAATCAACCAATCAGAAGCTTTCCAATTTGTTGCGACGGGAATTAAATTCGCAATCGCTTTTGGTCGAATTGCTGCCATTTCCCAAGCAATTGCACCGCCTAAACTTCCACCAATAACAGCAAAAACTTGATTCACTTTAAACGAATCGATTCCTTTCCAAAATAAATTGGCAATATCGTAAGTGGTAAAATCTTGATAATTTTCAATCAAATTTTCTTCATCTTGATAACCGTTTCCAGGAATATTGAAAGCTAAAACCGCATATTTTTTGGTGTCAATAATTTTATTCTCACCAATTAACGATTGCCACCAACCGTTTTCTCCAATAACTTGCGAATTTCCCGTCAACGCATGATTCACCACCACCAAAGGAGCTGAACCAACGGGTTGCCCGAACAATTGATAGGACAAAATCACTTTTGCTTGCACAACTCCATTTTGCAATGGAACATTTTGGAACACTATTTTTTGAATTTTACTCATTTCTCTTTTTAAAAAAAAGACTGCCTTTAGGTAGGTCTATCGGCAGTCTTCAAACAAACAAAAACCTAAACTAAATTTTGAACGGGCAATTTTTCGAAAACACCTTGTAAATCGGCTTTCAAGTCTTCAATATCTTCTAATCCAACCGATAAACGAATTAAATCTTTCGTTACTCCAGTTGTAATTTGTTGCTCTTCTGATAATTGTTGGTGCGTTGTACTTGCTGGATGAATAATCAATGATTTTGTATCACCGATATTTGCTAATAATGAGAAAAATTGAGTTTCATCAGCTACTTTTTTAGCCGCTTCATAACCTCCTTTTAATCCAAAAGTTACAATACCGCTTTGTCCTTCTGGTAAATATTGTTGGGCTAAATCATAATATTTTGAAGAAATCAATCCTGGGTAATTTACCCAAGCCACTTCTGGACGTTTTTGTAACCATTTAGCTAATTCCAAAGCGTTTTCACTGTGCTTTTTGATTCGGATAGCTAATGTTTCCAAACCTTGAATAATTTGAAATGCGTTGAATGGACTTAACGAAGCACCTAAATCTCGTAAACCTTCGATTCTAACTTTTGCTATAAACGAGGCAGCGCCTAACACTTCATAATATTTTAATCCGTGATAACCTGCAGAAGGTTCTGTAAATTCTGGGAATTTTCCGTTGCTCCAATCGAAATTTCCTGCATCGATGATTACTCCTCCAAGAGAAGTTCCGTTTCCACCTATGTATTTCGTTAACGAATGAATTACGATGTTTGCTCCGTGTTCGATTGGGTTTAGCAAAAAGGGTGTTGCCACTGTGTTATCCACAATAAAAGGCACTTTGTAGGTTTGTGCTGCTTTTGAAATGGCTTTTAAATCGAGTACATCTAATTTTGGATTTCCTAAACTTTCGGCAAAGAACACTCTTGTATTTTCTTGCGCTGCATTTAAAAAATTCTCAGGATTTGTTGGATCTACGAATGTTGTTGTGATACCTAATCTTGGTAAAGTCACGTTTAATAAATTGTATGTTCCACCATATAAACTGTTAGAAGCCACAATGTGGTCGCCAGCTTTTAGCAACGTTAATAAAGCAGTTGAGATTGCTGCGGTTCCTGATGCAGTTACAACAGCTCCAATTCCACCTTCTAATTTGGCTAAACGTTGTTCTAAGATATCGTTTGTTGGATTATTTAATCGTGTGTAAATAAACCCAGCTTCGGCCAAACCAAAAAGATTGGCAGCGTGGTCTGAGTTATTGAACACGTAGGAAGTAGTTTGGTAAATTGGAACGGCTCTTGTTCCTCCTTTTTTAGTTACGTCGTGTCCTGCGTGTAATGCGTTTGTTGCAAATTTATTTGTGCTCATGATATTTTATTTTTGATGTTATTGTGTGTTTTTTAAATGTATTTTTTTGATTTTACTGAGTTTGATTCAGCTACACATTCGACAACATCGTCTTGGATTGTAAATGGCTATTTTCATTATTTTGTTGTTTTTTAGAAATAAAAAAACCTCTGCTTTCGACAGAGGTTATATTGAATTAATTTACTTTTAAAATTATGCAATAGGCTTCCTCTGCGGATTGTTCCACATCATCATACACATATTGCACATTGTAAAGTTCATTTTCTATTTCTTTTAGTTTAACAGGGCAAAATTAGATTTATTTTCTACAATAAAAAAATAAATAGATTATTTTTCTAAATTTTGTTATTTAAAAGTAATTATTTAGAATATTTTTCGTTAAAAACGAATTTCAATCCGAAAATTTATCTAAAGAAACCTCTATTTGTAATTTCCGAAGAAAAAAATAAAAAAAAGTTAACAATCATTTGGAATTCAATTTCATTTCATACATTTGCATCCGAAAACTAAGAGGAAAAATTTGAACTGATTGCAACCTCATTAAAAAATGCTAAAGCAGTAATTACTACTTCTTTAGGCACTACCTGCAATTATTTTTCCTCGCTTAAAATTTAAAAATATTTTATTATGGCTTATTTATTTACGTCAGAATCAGTGAGTGAAGGACATCCAGACAAAGTTGCGGATCAAATTTCAGACGCATTAATTGACAACTTTTTAGCATTTGACCCTGAGTCAAAAGTAGCTTGTGAAACTTTAGTTACAACAGGTCAGGTGATTTTAGCTGGTGAAGTAAAATCAAATACTTATTTAGATGTACAAACTATCGCAAGAGATGTAATCAAGAAAATTGGTTACACAAAAAGCGAATATATGTTCGAAGCAAATTCTTGTGGAGTTTTATCTGCAATTCATGAGCAATCTGCCGATATTAACCAAGGTGTTGACAGAGCTAGCAAAGAAGAGCAAGGTGCTGGTGACCAAGGAATGATGTTTGGTTATGCAACAAATGAAACTGCTGAATTCATGCCGTTAGCTTTGAAATTATCTCACCAAATTCTTCAAGAATTAGCGGACTTAAGAAGAGAGAACAAAGAAATCACTTACTTACGTCCAGATGCGAAATCTCAGGTTACTTTAGAATATTCTGATGATAACAAACCGGTTCGTATTGATGCCATTGTAGTTTCAACTCAACATGATGATTTTGCTGATGAACCAACGATGTTAGCAAAAATCAAAAAAGACATTATCGAAATTTTAATTCCTAGAGTGATTGCTAAAAATCCTCAATACGCTCATTTATTTAATGATGCAATTAAATACCACATTAACCCAACAGGAAAATTCGTAATTGGAGGACCTCACGGAGATACTGGTTTAACAGGAAGAAAAATTATCGTAGATACTTACGGTGGTAAAGGAGCTCACGGTGGTGGTGCATTCTCAGGAAAAGACCCATCTAAAGTAGACCGTTCTGCTGCTTATGCTACACGTCATATTGCTAAAAATTTAGTAGCTGCAGGTGTAGCTGACGAAATTTTAGTACAAGTTTCTTACGCTATTGGAGTTGCTGAACCAACATCAATCAACGTAAATACTTACGGGACTGCAAAAGTAAATTTAACTGACGGAGAAATCAGTAAAGTAGTAGAAAGCATTTTTGATATGCGTCCTTACTTTATTGAACAACGTTTAAAATTAAGAAATCCAATCTACAGCGAAACGGCTGCTTACGGTCACATGGGAAGAACTCCTGAAACCGTAACTAAAACGTTTACTGCTCCAGGTGGTTTAACAAAAACGGTTACAGTTGAGTTATTTACTTGGGAAAAATTAGATTTCGTAGATAAAGTAAAAGCAGCTTTTAACATCTAATAATCTACTGAATACAAAATAGTTAAACCCATTTATTTTAAAATAAGTGGGTTTTTTATTTTCAGATTTTATACTTTAGCAAAAAATTCATTTTTAATGAAAACCATTATACAAATATTCTTTTTTGTGATTTTTTTAAATAGTTTCGCAATCTTTTCACAAATTGGAATAAACACAACAAATCCAAAATCTACATTAGATATTGTAGCTACTGATAGTAACTCACCCTCAAATACGGATGGAATTCTAATTCCAAGAGTTAATAATTTTCCGGCCACTAATCCAACAAGTGATCAAAATGGCTTATTAATTTACCTAGCAACAACAGTTGGCAATAACGCACCTGGTTTTTATTATTGGGACAACAATAGTGTTTCTTGGAATTCTGTAACAAACACAAAAAATGTTTGGTTGATAAATGGAAACACCAACACCAATCCAAACAACAACTATATTGGAACAAAAGACAATACGGACTTCATTTTTAGAAGAAACAACAATCATTCAGGAATTATAGCTATCAATAATACTTCTTTTGGAAATAACTCTTATCGACCTGTTGGAAGTAGCTCTAATAATACTGCGTTTGGTAGTTTTTCGCTAAGTAGCACTACTAATGGAAACTCTAATACAGCCGTAGGATTTAATACTCTAAAAAACAATACTACAGGGTATTCCAACAGTGCAATTGGAGCCTTATCTATGACCAATAATACCGTTGGAAATTCTAATACAGCTTTAGGAATATATTCATTAAACAACAATACTACTGGAAATTCAAATACATCAATTGGATCAAATTCATTATTAATGAATATTTCAGGAAATGAAAATTCTTCTTTAGGAAACAACAGCCTATACAACAATACTAATGGAAACTATAATGTTGCAATAGGAACTTACTCGCTATACACCAACACAAGTGGAAATAATAATACTGGAATTGGTTCTTATACACTAACTGCTAACTCAACAGGTAGTAATAATGTTGCTGTAGGACTAGCCTCTTTAAGTTTCAACACCACAGGTTATCAAAACACCTCAATTGGCAATAATTCTTTAAACAATAATACTATTGGTTTTCAGAATACTGCCGTTGGAACTTTTTCTTTGTACAAGTCTAAAACTGGAAATCAGAATACTGGATTAGGCAGCAACTCCTTGTACAACAACGATTCTGGCTCAAACAACACAGCCATTGGCTTTAATAGTTTATACAACAACCTATCAGGAAACAATAATAGTGCTTTTGGAAGCAATGCTTTGTTTAGTTCAACCATTGGAATAGGAAATTCCGCTTTTGGAAATCAATCATTATACGCAAATACTGGAAATTACAATTCTGGTTTTGGGGAATTCACTTTAAAAGCAAATACAACTGGAAATAATAATGTAGCTGTTGGATCAAATTCATTGGAAAACAATACAACAGGAAGTTTCAACACTAGTATTGGTAGAAATGCTTCAAAAAACAACAATACAGGAGAAAACAATATAAGTTTAGGCTACAATGCTTTAATGAATAATACTTCGGGAAATCATAATATTTCCTTGGGAAACAACTCTTTATCAAGCAACAATGGTTCTTTTAATACTAGTATTGGAAACAACGGGTTGGTTTCAAATAATTCAGGAAATTACAATACCGCAATTGGCTACAATGCCTATAATTCGGGAGATTACAACAATTCAACCGCAATTGGATATAATACATATGTTTCAGGCGACAATCAAATTAGACTTGGTAATTTTGATGTTACAAGTATTGGCGGAGCAGTTGGTTGGTCTAACATCTCGGATGGACGCTTGAAAGAAAACATACAAAACAATGTTGTAGGATTGGATTTTATCTTAAACCTAAAACCTGTTACTTATAATTATAATTTTAAAGCTATTGATTCAAAAAGTCAAAACAACAACATTAGATATTCTGGATTTATAGCTCAAGAAGTAGAACAAACGGCAAAAAAAGTTAACTACGATTTTAGCGGTGTTGATGTACCAAAAAACGAAAATGATTTTTACAGTTTACGTTATGCTGAATTTGTTGTTCCAATAGTAAAATCAATACAAGAACAACAAAAAACGATTGAAGCATTAAAACTAGAATTAGAACTCCAAAAACAAAAAAATGAAGCTTTAGAAAAGAGATTAAAAGCAATCGAAAAAAAACTTAAATAAAAAAGACCTGAAATTTCAGGTCTTTTTTATTATAAAGTATATTTCAAACTCAGAATAACAAATCGTGGTTGCACTCTATAGCTTGAAAAAGTACTAGTTCCTCCTAACTGACCAAAACTATTAGTATCTAACGATTTAGTATCTAATAAATTAGTTCCTGAAAGTTTCCATTCCCATTTACTGTCTTTCTTTTGATACATTAAACTTGCTGTTAAGAAATCGTATTCGCTATCAATTGTTTTTGCTTTATTTCTATTGTGAAAATAAGAATATTCCGAAACAAAGGAAAAGGCATCTAAGAAATAATATTCTAATGTTAATGTTGGACTATCCACATAAATCATATCTGAAAAGTTATCATTAACAGTAAAATTATATCCTAATGTTAAGTTTGGCAAAGTTTTATAATTTGTAGAAAAACTCAAATTATAATTCTGAGAATACGATTCAATCGTTTGTAATTCTGTTGGATTATTACTTGGATTAGCATCTGTATCTGGATAAACACGAATGTTATTTGATTTTGACCAATTAAAACCAGCTCTAAAATTTACTTTATAATATTTTGCAAATGAACGTCCATAATTTCCAATTGCCGAAAACGTTTCATCTGGAAAACTTGAATCCATATTTTCTGCAGAAGAAATTTGGTTTACACCTAATAATAATGCTCTATTTTTGATAGCTTCTAATTGTCTGGTGTAAGTAATATTCGCAAAAATATTCTCAAAATTAAACATGTTGTATTTAAAATAACGTAGCGAATGTACTTGGGAAGTTGAATTCTCTAAAAATCTATTTCCACTAAATAAACTGTTGTAGTTTGAAAACACATAACCTTGCGCTAATTTATTGATATCGGTAAAATTGTTTGTTAACGAGTAATTATAGGTTAACGTTTCCGATTTTTTAATTTGCCACAATGCATATACATCAGGCAAAAATCTAGTAAATGATTGCTTGTTTGATGTACCAAGTTGCTCATCATTCATATTGTATTGATGCACACTAAATCCTGGGTTAAATGTAAATTTTCCTAACATGAATTTATAATGAACTCCTAAAAATACATCATTAAAAGCATAATTCACATCGTTAATTTCTGAGCTATCCGTTAAATTATTTTGCGTTCCATTTTCCAAAATTTGAAATATAGAAGAATCAAAATTTTGATATGAATAGGTGTTTCCTAAAGTCAAATTGATATTACTTTTTGGAGTTAACATATAGTAATAATCAAACTTTGAATCGAGTTTATTCGTTTGAACAAATCTTTTTTGAGAAACATCGTCTCTAATATTTGCCTGATCAACAGGATCTAATGGATTTCCTTCTGTTATATATGAAGGCAATAAAGCTCCAAATGGCAATACACTTAAATTAGCATTATAAAACGGATCTTCTTTTTGATACAAGTGTTGCATTTCAAAAGCAAATACGTGTTTTTCGTTTAAAGTGTAATAATAGTTTAGATTTTGATTGATTGAAAACGGATTTTGATCTTTTCCTGTATAAATATCAGATAATAAATTTGAAAACAGACTTGTATTTTCTTTTTGATCTGAAAACTTAACTAAAGCATCGTAATCGAAATGCTTTTTTTCAGAAGGCACATAACTAGAACTTAGTTTCAATAACACTTGTTTACTGTCTTGTCTCGTAAACTCTTCGCGATTTTCTGTTATGGTTTGTGAAGAGCCATCTGGCAAATTATCAATACGATTTGAAATAGTAGTAGTTTCAATTTCTGTCTTGTTTCCTAATAAAATTCCAAAACCACTCAATGTCCAAGCTTTTGATGGATTATAACTAAAGTTAGCCGCTCCAAAAGTAGATTCAATATTAGCCGCTTGATTGTTACGAAGTCCCATAATTCCTAAGTCGTTAGAAGCTACATTAAAAGAAGAACCTCCTTTACGCATCATATTTTTGAAACCTCCCGTAAACTTGAAATAATCTTGAGCTGTTAATGGCAGTTCACCGATATTATTCACATTACCAATAACATTTAAACTGTATTTTGGACTATAGAAAAACAACTTCGGATTAACAATATAACGTGTATCTTCCATTCCAACACCAATTCCCGCGGTCATATCTCCAAACCAGAAGTTCTTTTTTCCTTCTTTTAATTTGATGTTCAAAGCAATACTTTCCTCGTTATTTTCCAATCCTTTCAAATTAGAAACTTCGTTATAATTTCGTAAAACTTGTATTTTATCTAAAGCATCTGCCGGAATGTTTTTGGTAGCCAACTTCGTATCACCATCAAAAAAATCCTTTCCTTCCACCATTACTTTTTGAACCTTCTTCCCTTCAACTTCTATTTCACCATCTTTATTAACTTCAACACCTGGAAGCTTTTTCAAAACATCTTCTAACTTTCGTTCTGTACCATTTGTAAAAGAATCCGAATTATAAATAATGGTATCGCCCGAAACACTCACTGGCATTTCATGTACAATTTCTACTTCATTTAATTGTGTTCCTTCTTTTAGAACTACTGGATAATTCATATTAGTTGCTCCAGTTGTAACCGATTTTTCATAGGTTTGAAAACCAATATAACTTACTTTTAAAGTATAAGCTGTATTGGCTTTTAAATTTAAAACATACTTCCCTGTTTCATTGGTAATAGCATAAGCATCCATTGCCTTTGTTTGTTTATTAATTGCCATAATATTAGCCATTTCTAAACCAACTCCTGTAGTATCTTTAACAGTTCCTTCGAAACGTATATTTTGAGAAAAGGCACTTGTAGTAAGTGCCATTATAAGGATAAAAAATATTTTTTTCATGTTTGATTTTTGAAAATTAACGTCCGCCTCCCATTCTAAATCCGCCACGTTGACCGCCTGGACCTGAATTCATTTCGCGCATTTCTTCCATTTTCTTTTTAACAGTTTCGTCAAACTCTTTTTGGGTAACCACTTTCCCTTTTGAAACAGGCTTGATTTCAACCTTATCTTTAGAATTTAAAACTATTTTAGAACATAAAATTACAGTTTTGCCATCGTTAACTTCTAAGATTAAACCAGGTAATCCCCAATAATTTTCTGGACCTTGATTTATAGGAATTTCTGGGCAATACCAAGCGGTAATCGTATTTTCTTTCGGCATTTCCCAATCGTCTGTGAAATTGGTTTTTTTAGCTTTTGCAGTATCTTTTACTGTTTCTGCTTTTTTATCGCCTTCTTTTGCATTGTTGTTTCTAAATCTAAAATTTCTAAAATCAGACTCGCTTACTTTAACAACCGCTGTGGCTTTAAAACAAGTATAGTTACCAATTTGTTTTGATTCGCCTTCTAATTTCCAATCATATTTTGGCAACGAATCTTTTATTAAAAACTCCTTCCCAAAAAACTCTTTATCAACAACATATTGCTTTTCTTTAGCATTTTTATAAAAGGTGCCACCACCACCCATCATAGACATCATCATTCTTCCACCACCTTGCTGTCCTGGTGCATCTAATTTTTCTTCTTCTTTGTAAATAGAAGCTGATTTATCGAAATTTAAAATAAACGTTTTCTCAAACATTTTTTTCATTCGTTCTTCAATTTGTTTTTGCATTTCGGGAGTAATCTCACGGTTTCCACCCATTCCTTTCATAAAATCGGCTGTACTGGTTTTAGATTCATAAACCGCCATTCCTTGGAAATTCTGAGCATTTAGTAACCCAGAAATCATTAAAATCGAAGCAATAATAATTTTTTTCATTCTTTTCAGATGTTATAGATGTATATATAGACTATCAATAGTGCATTTTGTTACACATTTAACTGCTATTTTTGTGTTAAAGTAGTATATTAGACCCTGATTTTCAGAAATAGTTTAACAATGTCATTAAAAAAAACACTATTTATAACCTTTATAAGTTTATGTCACTTTTCTGTAAGTAGTCAGGAAATTATCCCTGTCACAAAATTAGAAACTGCAAAAATAGAATGTGATGCATTTTTAGGTTTTGATAATCAAATAAATAGCTACAGTATCAAGAACAATATCTTAATCAAAAATAGCGAATCTAAAACCTTTCAATACAACAATTTAGGCTTAGGAAAAATTACTCGAGTTGACTTTCAAAATCCATTACAAATTGTAGTTTTTTATAAAAATTTCAACACCGTAGTACTTTTGGACAATCAATTAAACGAAATTAAAAAGATAGATTTCAATTTAAAATCAACTCCAATTACTTTAGAAGCTGTGGCTTTGTCTTCTCAAAACCAAATTTGGATTTACGATGGTATTTCATCAAAAATTGGTTTATACAATGTAAATACCGATGCTTTCAAGTGGATTTCTACCATGCTTGAAAATCCAATTTCATATTACGAATCCGATTACACGCATTTTTATTGGACCGATGTAAATTTGAATTTATACCGCATTTCGATTTATGGTACGATTGAAAAATTAGGAAATCTATCAAAGTTTGATGCAATTCAGTTTACAAAAAATGGCAATTCCATTTATAAAACAGATGATAAATTATATTACTACGAATTAACTTCTAAGAGTAGCAGCAAAATAGCAATTGATGAAAAAATCATTTCAAAATTTTTCTTTAGAGATGGAATTTTGTCTATTTTTACCCAAAATGAAATTACTAATTACAAAATAATTTTACCATAATGCACATAGCAGTAGCAGGAAATATTGGAGCAGGAAAAACGACACTTACTAAGTTATTAGCCAAACATTTTAAATGGGAACCGCATTTTGAAGATGTGGTAGACAACCCATATTTAGATGATTTTTACCATCAAATGGAACGTTGGAGTTTTAATCTTCAAATCTATTTCTTAAACAGTCGTTTTCGTCAAGTATTGCAAATTCGCGAAAGTGGTAAAAACATTATTCAAGACCGAACCATTTATGAAGATGCGCATATTTTCGCACCCAATCTTCATGCTATGGGATTAATGTCTAATAGAGATTACAACAACTATACTTCGCTTTTCGAATTAATGGAAAGTTTAGTAGGTTCGCCAGACTTATTGATTTATTTAAGAAGTTCTATTCCGAATTTAGTAAGTCAAATTCATAAAAGAGGAAGAGATTACGAAAACTCTATTTCGATTGATTATTTAAGCCGTTTGAACGAAAGATACGAAGCTTGGATTCAAACCTACAACAAAGGAAAATTGGTAATCATTGATGTAGATAATATTGATTTTGTAAACAATCCAGAAGATTTAGGAATGATTATCAATAGAATTGATGCCGAATTAAACGGATTATTTTAGATATACAAAACGCCTCAATTGAGGCGTTTTTTTATTTCATCGTATCAAACAACGATTTTACTTTTATCTCTTTTGCAGCTTTATACAATTTGACAATTCGCTTTTCATTCGGTAGCAAATCAAAATAATTATCTTCAAAAAACACTTCATTTTCAGATGAGAGAAAAACATCTTTAGCTAAAACATCCGAAGAAATTTCGATCATAAAATCATTTATAATTTTGATTTCTATGTTGGGTTTTTGAAGTTTTAAATCTTTTGGTTTAGCGAAGAAATAATTTATTTTTACTTCTTCCCAATTCACTTTTAAAACCGAACTTTTCAAATCAAATTTTTCAAATTCATCTTTAGGAATTTCATAAACATTTATACTTGTATTTTCTTTAACCGTAACCTCTTTTGAATTTTCCCAAAGCGATTTCCCATCGAAAGAAAGTAATTCTAACTCCAATCTTACTGAATAACTTTCAAAGTTATCATTTACCAAGAACACTTTATATATCTCATTTTCTTCATTTACCGAAAGCAGTAAATTTTCAAAACTTCTCTTAGCTTGATAATGAAACGCTTTCCAATTTCCATAATAATCCAATGAACTCCAAGATGTAACTGGCCAACAATCATTAAATTGCCAATATAACGTTCCTTTACAATAGGGTTTGGCTCTTCGGTGGGCTTCAATTGCCGTTTTCATTCCGCGAGCTTGCAACAATTGGGAAACATATGTATAATCTTCAAAATCTTTTGGAACTACATAATCGCGTTCCATGTATTCGTTTATGGTTTCGTAACCTGTTGGGTGTTTTTGATGATTTTTAAAAGCTTCGGAAGTGAAATTCAAATCCTCCTTATTCATGACTTTTTGTAACGTTTCTAAATTTGGCATACCTTGAAAACCGTATTCGCTCATGAAACGTCCTACTTTTTTCTCATAAATTTCAAACGGCTCTTTTCCCCACCAAACGCCCCAATAATGGGAATCGCCTTGCAATAAACTTTCCTTTCTTCCCCAACCAATCGATGGCGAAGACGACCAATAAATATTTTTTTCTTTTGGAAGTAAACTATCTAATGTCTGCGGAATCATTTCATTAAATACTTTTTTGTAATCGTTCCAAATTTGGGTTGAATCTGCTTTTGAATAATTGAATTGCTTTTGCCATCCCCAATTGTGCCAACCTTCGTCGTTTTCATTATTACCACACCAAATCGCAATACTTGGGTGGTTTTGTAAGCGATTTACGTTATCAATTACTTCTTGTTTTACATTTTCTACAAATTTTTCATCGCCCGGATACATCGAACACGCAAACATAAAATCTTGCCACACTAAAATTCCGTTAGAGTCACAAGCTTCATAAAATACATCATCAAAATACACCCCGCCGCCCCAAACGCGAAGCATGTTCATATTCGCTTTTTTAGCATTTTCAACTAATGAAAAATAAGTAGCATCCGAAACTCGTGATAAAAAACTATCGGGTGGAACTATATTTGCTCCTTTCATGAACACGGGTTTTCCGTTTAATTTGAAGTAAAAACTGCTTCCAACTTGGTCTTTTTCCTGAATTAATTCGATAGTTCGTAGACCAATTTTAAGTTCTTTCTCTTCAATTTTTTGTTGGTTTTGTTCCAATGAAAAACGAAAAACATATTGATGTGGCACGCCCAAGCCATTGCTCCACCATAAAATAGGATTCGGAATAGATATAGGAACTTTAACCACATTTTGTCCTTTTTTCAATTCAAAGGGAAATGATTTTTGACCTAATTTGATTTGATACTTTCCTGATTTTTGGGCGAAAATGGTGAAAATAAAATCTAAATCAGCTATCGATTCATTCAAAACTTTTTGATTGTACTTTACACTTTCAATTTTAGCCGAATTCCAAAATTTTAATTGGACTTTTTTCCAAATTCCTGCCGTTACGAATCGTGGTCCCCAATCCCAACCGAATTGATACTGCGCTTTCCGAACAAAAACACGTTCTTTTTCAGGTAAAGTATAAGATAATTTTTTCGCTTCCTCTTTTCCTTTTTGAACTGCCGAATGAAAAACAACTTTTAAATGATTGGTCCCTATTTTCAAATGTGCTTTTGCAGAAATGGTCCATTTTCGGAACATATTATCAGCTTCTAAAACTAAGTTTCCGTTCAAAAAAACAGTTGCATAAGTGTCCAAACCCTCAAATTCTAATTCGATGTTTTGATTTTTTAATTCGGATTCTGACAATGTAAAATGTGTTTCATATTCCCAATTCTCATTCTCAATCCACTGCAATTGCTTTTCATTGGCTCCAAAAAATGGATCAGGAATTAATTGGTTTTGAAACAAATCAGTATGAATAGTTCCGGGAATTGTTGCCTTATGTTTTTTATTTTCATTTTGTTTGTTGAATGTCCAGTTTTCTGATGACAAATTGAGATAGGAAGTCTGTGCTGAAACGGAATAGCAGATGAAAATTACAAATAATGTTATTTTTTTAAACATATAAGTCACATAAGTTTTTAGAGTGAAAGCTTAAAATTTAAGAAGTTCATTTAAGATTGTAGCTTTTTCTTTAGTTGGATGATTTCTTCTGGATTAGCAATTTCACTTCCATCTGTAATCGCTGATGAATGATACCAATTCGCTTTTACCATTTCATTTAATTCCGATATATTAGTCGAACGCAATCCGCCACCGGGCATGATTTCGATTCGATTATTCGCTTGAATGACTAATTGTCTTAAAACTTCTTTTCCTTCCATGACATTTGGAAAAGTTCCAGAAGTTAGAATCGTTGAAAATCCACAAGAAATAGCATCTACTAAAGCTTTTTTGTAATCTAAAACTTCATCAAAAGCTCTGTGAAATGTACATGGAAATGGTTTTGCTAAATCAACCAAAGCTTTATTTTGTTCAATATTAATCGTATTATCATATTTCATAATCCCGAAAACAAAGCCGTTGACTCCTAATTTCTTGATGGCTTCGATTTCCGATTTCATTTGTTCAAATTCAGCACCAGAATAGACGAAATTTCCTCCTCTTAGTCGAATCATCACATATAAATCAATAGTCAAATTTTCTCGAGCTTGTTGAATCGTTTCAATTGTTGGAGTTGTACCACCAACGGACATATCAGCGCATAATTCTACTCTATCAGCTCCAGATTTTTGTGCAATTAGAGCAGATTCAAGGTTAAAACAAGCTATTTCGATTTTTTTTAAATTCATAAATATGTTTTTAACCACATAGAAACATAGTTTCTTTTGGAATGTAATAAGTCGTTTCACTAACATAGGAAACATATACTTTGTGAATCCATAAATGGACTCTGTAAAACTTTTCTATCTATGTTTCTATGTGGTTAATAAAACTAAGTTTTTAAATAATAATTCGCATCAATTAATTTATTTCCTGTTGCGTCGTGAACGGCATAATTGAAACCTCCTTGTACACAATACGAACCATATTCTCCTTTTTTATTTAGAGCGATGAAACCAACTTGAATATCTTTTAAATTTTTTCCACGATTTTGCGTCAGTTTTACAATTCGCATTACCGCTTCTTCACATGCTTTTTGAGGTGATTTTCCTTGACGCATTAATTCCACTACCAAATGACAACCCGTAATTCGGATTACTTCTTCACCATGACCTGTTGCTGTTGCGGCTCCAATTTCGTTATCCACATACAAACCAGCACCGATAATAGGAGAATCACCTACTCTTCCATGCATTTTGAATGCCATACCACTTGTAGTGCACGCGCCCGATAAATTGCCATGCGCATCTAACGCAATCATTCCGATAGTGTCGTGATTTTCAATGTTGGCTTTTGGTAAATATTCACTGGTTTTTAGCCATTCCTTCCATTCTTTTTCGGAAGCTTCCAACAATAAATTTTCCTTTTGAAATCCTTGAGATAAGGCAAATTGCAAAGCACCTTCACCAACCAACATTACATGAGGCGTTTTCTCCATCACCATTCTTGCTACAGAAATAGGATGTTTTATGTGCTCCAAACACGCTACCGAACCAATATTCGAAAATTCATCCATAATACAAGCGTCTAATGTTACGCGACCATCTCTATCTGGACGACCGCCGTAACCTACACTTCTTTCATTTGGATCGCCTTCTGGAATTTTCACACCAGCTTCTACTGCATCTAAAGCGCGACTTTTATTTTTCAGTACTTCCCAAGCAGCTTCGTTGGCTTTCAAACCGAAATTCCATGTAGAAAGTACGATTGGTTTGTTAGTTTTTCCTGAATTGGTATCAATTTCATTCTCCTCAGATTTTCCATTGAAAGCCTGAAACGCTACGCCTGCAGTTGCTAATGCGGTTGTCTTTAAAAAATTTCTTCTGTTTGTCATTATTCTACACTTATTTCGTCTACAAATAACCAACTATTGGAACCTGCTCCTGGATTTCCATCGGCAATGATTCCGTTATTTTCTGCAATGACTTTTATAAATTGAACGTTTTGTTTGTCAAATTCCACCACAATTTTTCCTTTATTTTCCTGAATTTCTTTGGAAGAAACAATTGTGATTGGAATATAATTTTTACCATCTTTTGAAACTAAAATTCCGATTCTTTTGGGATAATAAATCCAACTTCCTTCTGAAGAAAGCGTATTGATGCTGATTTTTGAAATTGTTTCTGTTTTTCCTAAATCGATAGTGGCATTCATATCTTTTCCCCAAAAACCTAACCAATCTCTACCGAATTTTGAAGGATTTCCTTTCATTCCATCTACCAAAGTAAAACTTCCACCGATTCCATAATTTTCATGTGGTTGATGAACCAATTCAATCTTTTTCCCAGTTGATTTAGTTATGAAAAACGATTGTTCGATAGTAGCACTTTTTGCTTTTCCATTTTCGAAATAAGCCGCTTTTATGGTTTGATTTTTAGCAACTAGAATTGGTTTTTCATAAGGTATCGAATTCGTATTCGGTTCCGAACCATCGGTTGTATATTTGATTCCGTTTGGATTTGCTGATTTTAATTCGAATGCTACTCCATTTTCGGCTGGTTGTACTTTTGAAGTTACTTCAAAAATAGCTTTGCTGTAATTGATTCCTTTTTTATCATATATTTCAAAATGTGAAATCAATCTTTTTTCGAATTCTTTGTATTCTTTCGGATTGGATGTTCCCCAAACGACTTCTGAAAGCGCTACTATCCTTGGAAAAAGCATATATTCAACGTGTTCTGTTGTGTTGATATATTCCGTCCAAAGATTAGCTTGAGCACCTAAAATATATTTCGATTCTTCCGCAGAAAGTTCTTTTGGAATAGGATTAAAAGAATACACTTTTTCCACATTGGTGTAACCGCCAAAAGCAATCGGTTCGTTCTTAGGTTCGCCTTGATAATGGTCGAAATAACAGTGCGATCCTGGCGACATTACTACAAAATGTTTTTGTTTCGCTGCTGCAATTCCGCCTTCGGTGCCACGCCAACTCATTACGGCTGCGTTTGGGGCTAATCCTCCTTCTAAAATTTCGTCCCAACCAATGATTTTTCGACCTTTGCTGTTGACAAATTTTTCGATTCTTTGAATGAAATAACTTTGTAATTCGTGTTCGTCTTTTAAGTTTTCATCTTTGATTCTTTTTTGACAATGCGGACAACTTTTCCAACGTACTTTTGGAGATTCATCGCCGCCAATGTGAATGTATTCAGAAGGAAATAAAGCCATTACTTCTGTCAAAATATTTTCTAAAAATGTAAAGGTTTCATCTTTTGGACAAAAAACATCTTCTAAAACACCCCAAGTTTTTCCTACATCAAAAGGTCCGCCAGTACATGAAAATTCAGGATACGATGCTAATGCCGCTAGAGCATGACCTGGCATTTCGATTTCGGGAACAATGGTAATGTGTCGCTCTTTGGCGTAGGCTACAATTTCTTTGATTTCATCTTGGGTATAAAATCCACCATAGCGAATGTTGTCGAAAGTTTGGTCAGTATAATGTCCAATCATGGAGCCGTTTCGCCAAGCGCCGACTTCGGTTAATTTGGGATATTTTTTGATTTCAATGCGCCAACCTTGATCATCGGTTAAATGCCAATGAAAGGTGTTCATTTTGTACATCGCTAAATAATCAATGTATTTTTTGATGAAATCTTTTGGAAAGAAATGACGACAAACGTCGAGATGCATGCCGCGCCATTGGAATTTGGGTTCGTCAGTTATACTTAAACAAGGTATTTTAATTTCGAGTGATTTCTCTAATGGAAGTAATTGAATTAATGTTTGAATACCGTAGAAAGTTCCGTGAGTTTCAGTTGCTTTTATAACCACTTCATTCTTTGAAATTGATAAATTATACCATTCCTTAAAAGACTTTTTCTCTTCAATAATTTTAGTTAAAAATACAATTTTAGATTTTGATTTAGAAGAAGTTGTAATTTCTAAATTTAAACCTAATTGTTGCTTTATGATTTGTTGTAAATACTTTGCTTCAAAAGAATTTTTATCGGCTTGAATCACTGTTTTCGAGTTCATAACAAAAGAACCAGAATGATATTCAATGTTTTGCGGCTTCGGAATTAAATTAAGATTCTGTTGTGCTACGCTAATTACAGAAATAAGCAACAACAAAGTCAGTATTTTGTATTTCATTGGAGTTGTGTTTGTTTCGCTAAAATTAAATAAAAAAACCGCACATTGCTGTACGGTTTTCATTATTTATGTTGAAAAAGATTATTTTCCTAGTTCAGCAATTTTTGCTTCTACTTCTAAATCGTCTCCTTCGAAAACTTTTTCTTCAGTAGTTTCTTTACCATCTACCATTTTAGTTAAAGTAACGGTTGCTTTTACTTTTCCGTTAGCATCTTTTACTTTTTTAACTTCCATGTTGATGATTTCTTGGTGCTCGTCGTGGTTGCAGTTTGGTCCGTGAACATGTTTTTCTTTACCAATGAATTTTCCGTTTTCGTCATACATTGACATGCATTTTTCTTTACATTCTTCAGAACAACCATTCTCTTCACACATTTTAGCGCATTCCTCTTTTGTCATGTCAGCACATTTAGACATGTCGCATTTTCCTTTGTCGCAACACATCATTTCTGTTTTTGCACAACAAGCACCTTTTTCAGTTGTAGCACCGTGACCTCCTAAGATTGGAGCGATTACTAAACCAATCAAACACGTTAATTTAATCAAGATGTTCATTGATGGTCCAGAAGTATCTTTAAATGGATCTCCAACTGTATCTCCAGTTACCGCTGCTTTGTGCGCATCAGAACCTTTGTATGTCATTTCTCCATTAATCATAACTCCAGCTTCGAAAGATTTTTTAGCATTATCCCAAGCACCACCAGCATTATTTTGGAAAACTGCCCAAAGTACACCTGAAACCGTAACTCCCGCCATATAACCACCTAACATTTCAGCGATTAATTGGTTGTTATCTGCGTAAACTAATTTACCTAATAATACAATTGCAATTGGGAAACCGATTGTTAAAATTCCTGGCAACATCATTTCGCGTAAAGCTGCTTTTGTAGAAATTTCAACACATTTTCCGTATTCTGGTTTGCCAGTTCCTTCCATAATTCCTGGAATTTCTTTAAACTGACGACGTACTTCATATACCATGTCCATTGCTGCTTTACCAACAGAATTCATTGCTAATGCAGAGAAAACTACAGGAATCATACCTCCAACGAATAACATTGCTAATACAGGAGCTTTGAAGATGTTGATACCATCAATACCTGTGAAAGTTACATAAGCAGCAAATAAAGCTAACGAAGTTAATGCAGCCGAAGCGATTGCGAAACCTTTTCCAGTTGCAGCAGTTGTGTTACCAACTGAATCTAAAATATCGGTTCTTGTACGAACTTCTTTTGGTAATTCACTCATTTCAGCGATTCCTCCTGCGTTATCTGAAATTGGTCCGAACGCGTCGATTGCTAATTGCATTGCTGTTGTTGCCATCATTGCAGAAGCGGCTAAAGCAACACCATAAAATCCTGCTAAAGCATATGTTGACCAAATTGCAGCTCCGAATAATAATACGGTTGGGAAAGTTGAAATCATACCCGTAGCTAAACCAGCGATTACGTTAGTTCCTGCTCCAGTTGAAGATTTTTGTACAATTGCTAATACTGGTTTTGTACCTAATCCTGTGTAATATTCTGTAACTGATGAAATAGCTCCACCAACAAATAATCCGATTAAAGTAGCGTAGAAAACACGCATTGCTGAAATTTCTTGTGCACCTTCTCCGAAGAATTCCATTGTCATTACTTCAGGAAGCATGAATTTCACTAAAAAGAAACAAGAAACGGCTGTTAAAGCGATAGAAACCCAGTTTCCAATGTTTAATGCTTTTTGTACTTGAGCTTCTTTAGCATCGTCACTTGAAATTTTGACTAACATTGTTCCAATGATAGAAAATAAAATTCCGAAACCAGCGATTGCCATTGGTAATAAAATTGGTCCAATTCCGCCAAAAGCGTCATCGATTTTACCACCCATATCTTTAATTACGTAATTTCCTAAAACCATTGCCGCTAAAACGGTTGCTACATACGAACCAAACAAATCGGCACCCATTCCGGCAACGTCTCCAACGTTATCACCAACGTTATCTGCAATAGTAGCAGGATTACGTGGATCGTCTTCTGGAATTCCAGCTTCTACTTTTCCTACTAAGTCAGCACCTACATCGGCAGCTTTAGTGTAAATTCCTCCACCAACACGAGCGAACAATGCGATAGATTCAGCACCTAATGAAAAACCAGCTAAAGTTTCAAGAACGATAGTCATGTCATCTGTTGATGTCCATTCTCCATTCATGAAAAATCTAAAAAATATGATAAAGAATCCTGTTAATCCTAAAACAGCTAAACCTGCAACACCTAATCCCATTACCGTTCCACCACCAAAAGAAACTTTTAATGCTTGTGGTAAACTTGTACGAGCGGCTTGCGTAGTTCTAACATTAGTTTTAGTTGCGATTTTCATTCCAATATTACCTGCATAAGCAGAAAATATAGCTCCGAAAATAAATGCGATTACGATTAACCAATGTGTTGTTGGAACAATAAATGAAATTCCCGCAAGAACCGCACTCGCTCCAAGAACGAAAAACGTTAATAATTTGTATTCTGCTTTTAAAAATGCTAAGGCTCCTTCGTAGATGTAATCTGAAATTTCTTTCATTTTTCCATCTCCGGCGTCTTGTTTAAGAACCCAAGCGCGTTTGGCAGCCATAAATGCCAATCCTAATAGTGCCATGACTATAGGAACATAAATCATCATTGATTCCATAAAATATAATTTAGTTTTGGTGTTTGTTAATTTTATGGTAATATTAAGAAAATAAAACAAAAAAGGCAATATTTTATTAAAAATACTGCCTTTTATTTATTTCAAAAAAAGAAATTATTTAATGCTAAATAATCCTTCTGGTTTATTTTCTAATTCTTCGAAACGCTTAGTACACTTCACTAAAATTTCTTTTGCTTCGTTAACATCTCCCCAACCTTCAACATCTACTTTTTTGTTTTCTAAATCTTTATACACTTGGAAGAAGTGTTCGATTTCTTTAATTAAGTGCGGATTTACATCACTTAAATCGTTTAATTTGTTCCAAATTGGGTCAGAAACGGGTACGCAAATTACTTTTTCATCTGGTCCTTTGTCGTCTGCCATATGGAAAACACCGATTGGCTTTACTTCCATTACACAACCTGGAAAAGTTGGCTCGTTTACTAAAACTAATACATCTAATGGATCTCCATCTAATGCTAATGTTTCTGGAATAAATCCGTAATCTGCTGGATACATCATTGACGAAAATAACATTCTGTCAAAACGCATTCTTTTTAATTCAAAATCGTACTCGTATTTGTTTCTACTTCCTCTTGGAATCTCAATCAATACATCAAATGTAGTAATTTTATCTGCTGTCATTTTTCTTATATTTTAAAGCGGGTGCAAAGTTACCACTATAAAACATTAGAAACAAAAGAGTTTTGCAAAAAAAGTATAGATTTTACAAAGATTTAATATGTGATTTTTCTTCCTCTTTTTTCAAGGTAATAGTGCCAAAGAAAATAAGTTGCTACTGAGCGATAAGGCTTCCATTTTTGAGCATAGATTTCCATTTCTTCTTTAGTATGAATATCTAACAACTCTTTCATGGTATTTACCACTGCAATATCACCAAGCGGAATAATATCCAACGAATTCAGGCAAAACATCAAATAAATATCAATTGTCCAATTACCGATTCCTTTGATTTTAATAAGTTCTTCTCGAACAACTTCAGAATCTTTGAAAGCCAAACTCTCTAAATCTAATTCTTTTGATAAAATAGCTTCTGAAAGCGCTTTTATGTATTTCGTTTTTTGACGACTCACTCCACAGGCACGAAAATCTTCATCTGAAAAAACAAATAGATTTTCAGTTGAAAAATCAGGAATCGCGTTTTTTAGCTTATTAAAAGTAGCTTTTGCAGAATCTATAGAAACTTGTTGTTCTAAAATTAAGAGTACTAATGTCTCAAATCCCTGAGCTCTTTTAGGCTGCACAGGAATTCCATATTGCTGGCTTATTTGTTTAAAAATAGTATCTTTTTTATATAAATATGCAATTGCCTCTTCCATTAAAAATAGAAACCAAATGAAGCTCTTATAGCAAATTTTCTAGCATCTGGCATTTCTAAGTAACTTCCTCTCCAAGCAAAATCAATACGCATCACTTTGAAAATATTTCCAACTCCTGCGTGGTATTCCCAATAGATATCTTCTGGAGCAACATAAGTTAACCCTGATGCATTTAACATTACATTTTCATCAGAAACTCTACCGTAAACGCCTTTGATACCAATAATTTCGCGAAGGTTTAGTTTTCTTAAAAGCGGCACTCTCGAAAACAATCTTCCGTTAAAATGATGTTCTAAATGTAACGAAGCATATTCATCTGCCACAAAATCGTAGTAATCTAACAAATTATATGTATTTTCGATTACAAACCATGACTGATTTCCAGGGATAACACCCATTAAACCAAGTGGCACTTCTCCGAAAATTTTACCCGTTTCAAAAGTGGTAAACAATCTACCAAAACCACCTATTAAAGCTGGTTGACGGTAATAAAGTTGTAATTTTTGATAATTAAAATCACTATTTAAAACTCCTTTTAAGCCCTGACTATAACTCAGAAAAACTCGAGCATAATTGAAATCTACGTCCATACGATCAACACCATAACCTACGGTTTTTCGTTTTGGAGTATATTCTGCAACTAAATTTATTTCTGATTGTTTTACTTCATTTTTTATTTCGGTTTGTGTTAAATCGGTGTAATAATCCAAACTAAATTCGTTTGAAGCCGATTTTAATGTTCTATAAGTTAGATTCGTTTGAAAAGTAAAATTCTTTGCTGGTTCAATTTCAAATCCTAAAGTTGTAAGATTTACAGAAGTTAATTGATTATTTACACCACTTGCAAATAATGCTGATGAGGCAAAACTTCGCCCTAAAACATCATTTGAAGTTGTTAAACTAACTCCCATTTGTTCTACATCGCGACGATTTCCTACTGATAAAATCAACCTTTTTTTAGGATTTACCATCCATCTACCCGAAATTCCGTATTTGAATTGATTATCTCTAAATCCGTAAGCCGTGTAGCCTTGAATACGCCACTTATCATGAGAACCAAAATAAGTTCTACCACCAACTCTTATTCTTTGACCTTCAACATCATTATATCCGAAGGTCGAAAAAATAGGTCCGTAATCCATTTTCCATTTAGGAATTTCGATATATCCACTTCCTAAAATTGAGGCAAGACTGTAAATTCGTTTAAAACGCGGTACTTCTTTTAAAGTATCGAGCATTTTATAAATGCCAGCTTCGTTTTTATTTAAAGCTTCAAATCGATTATCTTCCCAATACTCATCGGGTTTATTAAACACCGCATTATCGTAAAAATTAACCTCTTCTTTGTAAAATTTATCGTCTTTTTTAATGTCAAATTTATGATTTCTGGCAAGCGTTGTTCGTTTTCCGTAAACCCCTCTTGATTCTTCTTTTTTAGAAAAACTAAAATCAGACATCATATAATCTCTTTTCAACAAAAAAACAGAATCGTTCAATACTTCGTATTCTTGCTCAATATAAATTTCTTTTACCCAGTTGATATTAGCACTTTTACTGGCTTCTAAATTAATTTTTTTGATAGCAAAAGTGGTGTCGTTTACCCAAAAATCACCTTTAAAAGTCAATTCGTTTTTACGTCTTGGATAGTACACAATATTATAACACCATTTATTATCGATGTACATACTATCGTTTAATACATAATTATAAACATTGATTCCTGTTCTTGACAATGGACTTACGAAGTCTTTATCGAAAAATTTTAAGTAATTATCATAGATATCAAAATCGGCATATAAATCTTTGATGAATGTATTCACTCCATCTCCAGAACCAAATCCAGAGTTTTTATTAGCTTTTGTGATTTCTTTTGTTTTTTTCGCTTCATTATCACCATAAACTTCACTTAGTGTTTCATTTATAAAAATTGGCAAATAGGTTTTTCCAGAAATACTTGAAGTATCAATTTGATCAAAAACAAACTCCATTCCTTTAAACACTTTGCTGTTCATGAAAGCGGAATCTATCGTATTTAAATCAAATTCAACCTTTTCGTATTTGTCATACTCATATTGCTTGAACATTTTGAGTCCGTTTTTTCTTCTACGTTCCCAAATTTTTCGTAAAATATCAATTGCCGGATTGTTCTTTTTAGAAGTTTTTCCTGTATAAATTACAACTTCTTTAAGCTCGGTTCCCGACTTTAATTGAATTTTTAAACCTGAATTTAAACCAGGTTTTAATGATATTTCTTTCTTTTCAAATCCCACATAAGAAACCACTAAAGTGGAATAATTTTCTTTAGATTCGAAATAGAAATTTCCATTTTCATCGGTAATAACTCCTTCTTTTGAGTTTTTAAATATAACATTTGCAAAAGCTATAGGCTCACCAAATTCGTCAGTTACATTTCCACCAACCTTAGTTTGCCCAATAACTATTGAGCTCAGAAATAAAAAGAATAGTACTATTTTTGTCTTCATAGGAAAAAAAAACTTCATCAGAAAGTTACTGATGAAGCTTCAAATATAATAAGTTAATTGTTATTTATACATAACTTTTTTAACAGCTTTAATTACATCTTCAGAATTTGGCAACCATTCTTTTAATAAAGTTGGCGAATATGGAGCTGGTGCATCCGCAGTTGTAATTCTCTGAACTGGCGCATCTAAGTAATCAAATGCTCTTTCTTGAACCATATAAGTAATCTCAGAAGCAACTGAAGCAAATGGCCACGCTTCTTCTAAAACTACTAATCTATTTGTTTTTTTAACCGAATTAATAATGGCATCATAATCCATAGGACGAACCGTTCTCAAATCGATGATTTCGCAAGAAATATTTTCTTTTGCTAATTCTTCAGCAGCTAAATGTGCTTCTTTAATAATTTTTCCAAAAGAAACAATCGTTACATCTGAACCTTCTCTTTTGATATCGGCAACTCCTAATGGAATCGTGTATTCTCCTTCTGGCACTTCTCCTTTATCTCCATACATTTGTTCTGATTCCATGAAAATAACTGGATCATTATCACGAATAGCTGATTTCAACAACCCTTTAGCATCATAAACGGTTGATGGAACTACTACTTTTAAACCTGGAGTGTTAGCAAACCAGTTTTCAAAAGCTTGAGAGTGCGTAGCACCTAACTGACCAGCAGAAGCTGTTGGACCTCTAAATACCATTGGCATTGGAAATTGTCCAGCCGACATTTGACGCATTTTTGCTGCGTTGTTGATAATTTGGTCAATTCCTACTAATGAAAAGTTGAAAGTCATGAATTCTACAATAGGACGATTTCCGTTCATAGCCGAACCTACAGCAATTCCTGCAAATCCTAACTCTGCGATTGGTGTATCAATTACACGTTTTGGTCCAAATTCATCTAGCATACCTTTTGAAGCTTTGTAAGCTCCATTGTATTCTGCTACTTCTTCACCCATTAAATATATTGATTCGTCGCGACGCATTTCTTCGCTCATCGCTTCACAAATAGCTTCTCTAAATTGTATCGTTCTCATGAAAGTAATTTCTTTGAATTATGATTGGCAAAAGTAAGAAAAATAAAATTATTCCAATTCGATTACAAAAAAAATGGTATCACTTTCTACTAAAACGTTTTAGCGTTAAAAATATTCAATCAAAACACAAAACACAACTCTTAAATTAAACTATTCCTAAAAAAAAGCTAATTTATCTAAGAAAAACATATTTATTATGCGTGCATAGTTTTTATTTAGAAATTATTTTGTATTTTTGGGACTGAAATATTCACTAACAAAATACATAAAAATGAAAATATTAGTTTGCATCAGTCACGTACCTGATACTACTTCAAAGATTAATTTTGTCAATGGTGACAGCGAGTTTGACACGAATGGTGTTCAGTTTGTAATTAATCCTAATGATGAATTTGGTTTAACAAGAGCCATTTGGTTTAAAGAGCAACAAGGAGCAAATGTTACAGTTGTAAATGTTGGTGGCGCTGACGCTGAAGCAACTTTAAGAAAAGCATTAGCTATTGGTGCAGACGAAGCAATTCGTATTAACGCAAATCCAACAGACGGAATGTTTGTTGCAAAACAATTAGCTGAAGTTGTTAAAAACGGAGGTTATGATTTAGTAATTGCTGGAAAAGAATCGTTAGACTATAATGGTGGAATGGTTCCAGGGATGGTTGCTGGATTATTAGGTTTCAATTTCGTAAACGCTTGTGTGGGTATCGACGTAAATGGAAACGAAGCAAAAGTAACTAGAGAAATTGATGGTGGAAAAGAAATCGTTTCTGCAGGTTTACCATTAATTATTGGTGGTCAAAAAGGTTTAGTAGAAGAAAAAGATTTACGTATTCCAAACATGAGAGGTATCATGATGGCAAGAACTAAAGCCTTAACTTTAGTAGAACCAACTGGCGATGCAACTGCAACTAAAGCTGTTAAATTTGAAAAACCAGCTGCAAAATCAGCAGTTAAATTAGTAAGTGCTGATAATTTAGATGAGTTAATTAACTTATTACATAACGAAGCGAAAGTTATCTAATTTCAAACCTAAAAATTAAAGAATCATGTCGATATTAATATATGCTGAATCAGCAGAAGGAAAAATTAAAAAAGTAGCATTTGAATTAGCTTCTTACGCAAAAAAGGTAGCTGCTTCAATGGGAACAACAGTTACTGCTGTAACTATTAACAACTCTGACAATAGTGCTTTAGCGGCTTACGGAGTAGACAAAGTATTAAACGTTTCTAACGATAAATTAAACAACTTTAGCGCAAAAGCGTATGCTGATGTAATTGCTCAAGCAGCTAAAAAAGAAGGAACTCAAATTGTATTGGTTTCTTCAACTACAGATAGTTTGTATTTAGCTCCTCTTGTAGCGGTAGCTTTAGAAGCAGGTTATGCTTCAAATGTTGTAGCGTTACCAGAAAGTACTTCGCCTTTCCAAGTAAAAAGAACTGCTTTCTCAAACAAAGCATTCAACATTACTGAAATTTCAACTCCAGTAAAAGTATTAGGAATTGCTAAAAATTCTTTCGGATTAGTAGAAAATGCTGCTGCTATGACTGAAGAAAGCTTCGCACCATCATTAAACGATGCTGATTTCGGAATCAAAGTTGAAAACGTAGAAAAAGTAACTGGAAAAGTAACTATCGCTGATGCTGAAATCGTAGTTTCTGCAGGTCGTGGAATGAAAGGTCCAGAAAACTGGGGAATGATTGAAGAATTAGCTTCTGTTTTAGGTGCAGCAACTGCATGTTCTAAACCAGTTTCTGACATCGGATGGAGACCTCACAGTGAGCACGTTGGACAAACTGGAAAACCAGTAGCTTCTAACTTATATATTGCTGTTGGTATTTCTGGAGCAATCCAACACATTGCAGGTATTAACTCATCAAAAGTAAAAGTAGTTATCAACACAGATCCAGAAGCGCCTTTCTTTAAAGTAGCTGATTATGGTGTTGTAGGTGATGCTTTCACTGTAGTGCCTCAATTAATTGAAAAATTAAAAGCATTTAAAGCAAGCAACTCGTAACAAAATAGTTGTTTAAAAAATATATTAAATTAAAATTAGAGTTATCTTTGTTTAGATAGCTCTTTTTTTTATTTTTGGAGCGACCCGAGTGGTAACGAATTGACGAAGTAATGGCTAACCGTTTTTCCGTTAGCCATTTTCTGACTTTGTGATGATGTTTAAAAATCCAAATCAGGCATCAAAGAAATGATAATTTACAATTTGAAATGAGTTTAGTAAAATTAACTATAAAAGGTATTTCCTACAGCCAAACGCAAAACGGAGCTTATGCCTTAATCTTAAATGAAGTGGATGGTGATCGAAAACTACCTATTGTTATTGGTGCTTTTGAAGCGCAATCCATAGCAATTGCTTTAGAAAAAGAAATCAAGCCACCTCGCCCACTTACACACGATTTATTTAAAAGTTTTGCCGACCGATTTGACATCGTGGTAAAACAAGTGATTATCCACAAGTTAGTCGATGGTGTTTTTTACTCAAGCATTATTTGCGAAAGAGACAAAATCGAGGAAATCATCGATGCCAGAACTTCGGATGCTATTGCATTAGCTTTACGTTTTAATGCTCCTATTTTTACTTACAAAAACATCTTGGACAAAGCCGGAATTTACTTAAGCATTAATCCTTCTGAAAATGCAGAAAATCAGGAAAACGATGACATTCTTTCTACTCCTGAAACTTTTGGACAAGAAGATGTAGTGGTTCCTGCGGATAGTTATTCAGGATATTCGTTAAAAGAATTATACGAAAAATTAGACGAAGCTGTGCAAAACGAAGACTACGAAAAAGCAGCAAAAATTAGAGATGAAATCTCAAAAAAAGAATCTTAATACTTTAACAATAACAGTATGAATGTAAAATTCAGATTAACGATAATGAACTTTTTCCAGTTCTTCGTTTGGGGAGCTTGGCTTATCACAGTAGCAAATTATTGGTTCGGAACCAAAAATTGGGATGGAGCACAATTCGGAGCTATTTTTTCTACTATGGGAATTGCTTCGATTTTTATGCCAACCCTTTGCGGAATTGTTGCCGACCGATGGATAAACGCTGAAAAACTATACGGAGCTCTTCATATTTTAGGTGGTTTAACACTTTTATATGTTCCACAAGTTAGCAATCCATCTGATTTCTTTTGGGTGATTTTAGTGGCGATGATTTTCTATATGCCAACTATTGCACTTTCAAATTCAGTTGCTTACAACGCTTTGAAAAAAGGAGGTTTAGATGTGGTGAAAGATTTTCCACCTATTCGCGTTTGGGGAACTATTGGTTTTATTGTAGCCATGTGGATTACCAACTTAACCGGAAATAAAGCTTCTGAAAATCAGTTTTACATTGCTGCGATTGCTGCTATTTTCTTAGGATTATATTCCTTTACATTACCAAAATGTGAACCAGAAGGAAATACTACAGAAAACAAGTCTTTCATGGAACTTATGGGATTAAGTTCGTTTAAATTATTTGCCGATTATAAATTAGCCTTATTCTTTGTATTCAGTATGTTCCTTGGAGCTGCTTTACAATTAACGAATGATTATGGTGATGTGTTTTTAGATGATTTTAAACACGATCCAGTTTATGCTAATTCATTAGTAGTAAAATATTCGACTTTAATTATGTCGATTTCTCAAATTTCGGAAACCTTATTTATTTTAGCGATTCCGTTTTTCTTAAAACGTTTTGGTATTAAACAAGTAATGTTGTTTAGTATGATTGCATGGGTTTTACGTTTCGGATTATTCGCTTACGGAAATCCTGGTGATGGATTATGGATGATTATTTTATCATGTGTGGTTTACGGAATGGCATTTGACTTCTTTAATATTTCAGGTTCGTTATTCGTAGAAACCTCAACCGATTCTAAAATTCGTTCATCTGCACAAGGATTATTCATGATGATGACGAATGGATTTGGTGCGGTTTTAGGAAGTGTTGTCAGCGGACAAATCATCAGCATGTATTTCACCGATGCTGCAACAGGAGAAAAAGACTGGCACAACATCTGGTTAACTTTTGCTGCTTATGCTGCAGTAATCGCAATCGCATTTGCCATTTTATTCAAACACAAACACAATCCAAAAGACGTAGCTAACATTTCACATTAAGCCATGAAACAATATCACGATTTAGTAAAACACGTATTAGAAAACGGCAACCAAAAAGGCGACCGAACAGGAACTGGAACATTAAGTGTTTTTGGTTACCAAATGCGTTTTGATTTAAGCGAAGGTTTCCCAATGGTAACCACTAAGAAATTACACTTAAAATCGATTATTTACGAATTGTTGTGGTTTTTAAATGGTGACACGAATATCAAATATTTACAAGAAAACGGAGTGAAAATTTGGGACGAATGGGCAGATGAAAATGGCGATTTAGGTCCCGTTTACGGACACCAATGGCGCAATTGGAACAACGAAGAAATTGACCAAATTACCGAATTAATCGAAACGCTAAAAACCAATCCAAACAGCAGAAGAATGTTGGTTTCCGCTTGGAATCCTAGTGTTTTGCCGGATACTTCGGTTTCGTTTGCGGAAAATGTTGCCAATGGAAAAGCCGCTTTGCCTCCATGTCATGCCTTTTTTCAGTTTTATGTTGCCGATGGAAAATTAAGTTGCCAGTTGTACCAACGCAGTGCTGATATTTTCTTAGGCGTTCCATTTAATATTGCGTCTTATGCTTTGTTTACGATGATGATTGCGCAAGTTTGCGATTTACAAGTAGGTGAATTCATTCACACTTTTGGAGATGCGCATATTTATAATAATCACATGGAACAGTTAGAATTACAACTATCACGCGAATGCCGACCTTTACCAACGATGAAATTGAACCCAGAAATTAAAAATATTTTCGATTTCAAGTTTGAAGATTTTACGTTAGAAGGGTATGATCCGCATCCACATATTAAAGGTGTTGTGGCGGTTTAAAAAATCAATAAACACAATTGAGTAGTGGCAATCTACCAAAATTTGGATGTATGTGCGATATAACATTTCAAATATAAACGAGTTAATGATGAGTCTAACAGAACTCTATAATTAAAAATGACTTCAAGATATATTTATTTTATTAGTAAAAGCTCAACTGTTATCTACAAACTATGTATCGGAAAAGGTACAGCTAAAGAAAGATTAAAAGAATGTGAGCTTGAAATTGTAAGTATGTTACTTGCGCCTGTTCCAGAAAAGCTTTTACCCTTAAAAGAAAGAATTAAAAAGAATTTATTTTATTCAGGATTTAGAAGTTCTAATGAAAAAGGCACAGCTTCTTTGACTAAATCTTTATATGGGAAACGAAATACAACAGCTTCAAAATTCATTAAAGACATATATAATTTACATACAGAAGTAAAATCATTTATTGATTATCCCGAGGAATAGTCAATCCAAACACCAGCCTATAACAACCGTTTGACGGAACTTAGAAAAAACTAATAAATGGATAATAATATTAAATACAGAACATATAGAACTAGTATAAATATCTTTTTATTTTCTTATTACGGTAATTCAAAAGTTTATGAAATTCCAAATGGAAAAAGCACAATTTTACCAGGAATTAAATATTCGATTTTGACAATTTTATTTGGTTGGTGGGGATTTGAATTACCATGGAAAGGGTATCAAAAAATCAAATATTCGTTAACAGTTTTACACATAAACTTTCACGGTGGAGACGATTACACCAAAGCTTTTTCTGAAATGGATTATGAAGAAAAAACTATTTGGGTATATAATAATCTAAAGCGAGAACTTTTTGAAAAGACAAATATTGAAACTATCGACATAATTATTGACTTACAAAATGAATATTTACAATCTGAATCAAACATAACTATTGAAAGCAACATTATCTTCTTAACTCATAAATTAAAAAAATTGAATATTATCAATTTAAGAAACTCTGATTTGGAAGAAATAATAAATAAAACAAAACAATTTGAATACAGAGCTAAATAGAAAATAATCAATTTGCAAGACACACTTTGTTAAGACTCATAACGTTTTTCGTAAAATTCCTCAACAACCCCACAAAATACCGAATTAAATCATTACTTTTGATACTATCAAATGATAGTATCAAAACATGAAACCACCATACGAAATAACTTCTCAAATCTTAAAATACATTGCTTCCATTTCAGAAAAAATTGGAGAAGTTAATGCCAAATATTTAGTTAAAAGCAACCCTAGTTTACGAAAACAAAATCAGATAAAAACGATACATTCTTCGTTAAGCATTGAGGGAAATACTTTATCAGAAGAACAAATTACTGCAATCTTAGAAAACAAAAGAGTTGTTGGACCTCAAAAAGATATCGTAGAAGTGCTGAATGCTCTAGAAGTGTACAAAAACATAAGTAGTCTAAAACATCATTCCGAGAAAGATTTTTTAAAAGCACATAAAATGCTAATGAAAGATCTTATTGAAAATTCTGGGAAATATAGAACAAAAGGTGTCGGAATTGTAAAAGGTTCAAAAGTGGAACATGTGGCACCTCCTTTTGAAAATGTTCCTTTTCTAATGAAGGATTTATTTCAATATCTAAAGGATAAATCAGAAATTTCATTAATAAAAAGTTGTGTTTTTCATTACGAAATGGAGTTTATTCACCCCTTTATGGATGGAAACGGAAGAATGGGAAGAGTATGGCAAACCTTAATTTTAATGGAAGAATATCCTGTATTTGAATTTTTACCTTTTGAAACTTTAATTTCCAAAAATCAAACCGCCTATTACCATGCGCTGTCTGCTTCTGACAAGGAAGGAAAATCCACAAAATTCATTGAGTACATGCTCAGTATTATTGACCAATCTTTAGATGAACTTTTGAAAAACACTACAAAAAAACTTTCTAATGAAGATAGAATTCAAATTTTCATCGAAAATCATGTTGAAGAATTTACAAGAAAAGATTATCTCAATTATTTCAAAGATGTATCAACAGCAACAGCTAGTAGAGATTTGAAAAAAGCAGTTGAAATGGGAATTATTTTCAAGAATGGAGATAAAAAAACAACAACATATAAAAAAATTTAATACTTGAACAACCTGTGAATTTGTTGGTATATAAATAACACTACGAATAATTCCCCACAAAACACTACCTTAGCGTTTCAAATAATTTCTATGTTAACCATAATCGCAGCAGCATCCGAAAACAATGCTTTAGGAAAAGACAATCAATTGATTTGGCATTTGCCAGATGATTTTAAGCGTTTCAAAACCATTACATCAGGACATTATATTGTGATGGGAAGAAAGACTTTTGAAAGTTTTCCAAAACCGTTACCAAATCGTACACATATTATTATTACGCGACAAAAGGATTATGAAGTTCCAGAAGGTTGTATAATAGCGAGCAGTTTACAAAAAGCGATAGATTTGTGTCCAAAAAATGAAGAAGTTTTCATCATTGGAGGTGGCGAAATTTACAATCAATCCATAGAAACTGCCGATAAAATCGATTTAACTCGCGTGCATACTACCATTGAAGCGGATACTTTTTTCCCAGAAATTGATACTGATAAATGGAAATTAGTCTTTGAAGAATTTCATTCTAAAGACGAAAAACACGATTACGATTTTACTTTTTTAACGTACGTTAGAAAATAGTTTTTTTAGAACGCGGATGACGCAGATTTGACAGATTTCAACGGATTTTTTAATTTTCTTAAATCAGTGTTCCTAAAAATAGGCTCTTAAATCAAAATTGACATTGAATTTGAATTTTGAAGTTGCTATTGAAATTGAATTTTGCAATTGTATTTGATTTTTTATCAGTACTTTTGTGTTCCAAAAAATTGCAAAATGTCAAAAAATATTACGCCATATCAAGATTCTGAATTAGGAAAAAAAGAACAGGTTGCTCAAATGTTTGATACCATTTCTGAAAACTATGATGGTTTAAACCGAGTTATTTCTTTTGGAACTGATGCCAAGTGGAAGAAAAAAATCTTAAAAATGGTGGCGGCAAAACAACCAAAATCTATTTTAGATATTGCTACTGGAACAGGTGATTTAGCTATTTTATTTGCCAATACTTCTGCAACCGAAATCATTGGTTTAGATATTTCTCAAGGTATGTTAGACATTGGGAAGAAAAAAATTGCAGCGCAAAATTTAGACGCAAAAATTAAAATGGTTTTAGGAGATGGTGAAAACATTCCGTATCCTGATAATTATTTTGATGCGATTACAGTTGCGTATGGTGTTCGTAATTTTGAAAATTTAGAAAAAGGCTTAACAGACATTTTAAGAACACTAAAACCGGGCGGACAATTGATTATTTTAGAAACTTCGGTTCCTACGCAATTTCCTTTTAAACAAGGATATTATGTGTATACCAATTTCATAATGCCAACTATTGGAAAATTATTTTCAAAAGATAAAAAAGCGTACCAATATCTATCAACTTCAGCACAAAATTTCCCTTTTGGAGAAGCCTTAAACAATATTTTGAGAAAAATTGGGTTTATAGACGTGAAGCACTTACCTCAAACATTTGGAGTAGCTACTATTTATCAAGCATCTAAAAAATAATATGAAGAAGTTACTGTTTTTATTACTTTTTTCACCCCTACTTTTTGCTCAGGAAGGCATGTTTAGTAAAGATCCTATTATCAATAAGGAAAACTGGAACAAACAGCGCGTTCACTGGGGCTATTACCTTGGATTCAACAGCTTAGATTTTAAAATTGACTACACTAACGTTACCGAAGATATTGAAGTAGGAACTACAACAGGTTTTAATGTAGGTTTAATTGGAAATTTAAGATTAGCAGAATATTTTGATTTACGTTTTGAACCCGGATTAATTATTACCCAACGTAATTTAACCTTTCCTAACATTACCGATACTGGAGACCGTTTAAGAGAAGTGAAATCTACTTATGTTTTCTTTCCATTACTTTTAAAATATTCGGCTTTACGAACGGGAAATGTTAGACCTTATTTGCTTGGAGGTGTTTCTACCGCTTTAAATCTTAGTAGTAATGCAGCTTCTCCAGATGACAATTTCAACAATCGTTTTAGAATGACTAAATGGTCAAATTTTTACGAAGTTGGTTTTGGAATTGATTTGTATTTAGAATATTTCATTTTTTCACCGTCTATCAGAGGTGTTTTTGGTATGAACGATGAGTTAATTCGCGACAACGACCCAAATAGTCCTTGGACAGGAAATGTACAAGAAATGAAAACTCGTGGTTTCTTCATCAATTTTTCATTCCACTAAGAATTAACTTCGTTTAAATTCGCTCAAAATAATAGCGGTTGCAGTTGCTACATTTAAACTTTCTGTAACTTGAAGATTTCCAAAACGCGGAATGGCAATTCGTTCCGAAACTAATTTTTCAACTGAAGGCGAAATTCCATTAGCTTCATTTCCCATGATGATGACACCTTCTTTTGGCAATTTTTCTTGGTAAATATTTTTCCCATCCATGAAAGTTCCAAAAACCGGTAATTTAGTTTGTGATAAAAACAATTCTAAATTTCCATATACCACATTTACTCTACTAATAGAACCCATTGTTGCCTGAACCACTTTAGGATTATAAATATCCACCGATTCATCTGTACAAAACAACGTTTCAATACCAAACCAATCACACAAACGAATAATCGTACCCAAATTCCCTGGATCGCGAACATCATCTAAGGCAACGATTAATCCTTTTTCAATCATTTCTTTTGCTTTCGGAATTTTAAAAACTGCTAAACAAGTATTAGGAGTTGTTAAAGCGCTAATTTTTTTTAATTCGGCTTCAGAAATGGCATGAACTTTGTTTTTTGAAACTGTAAGAAAATCTTGCTTTGTAGTAAACAAATCTTGCAATTCAAAGTTAGAATTTAACAATTCTTGAACTACCTTTACGCCTTCGGCAAAGAAAAGTTGTTCTTGTTTTCTATATTTTTTTTGTTGTAAACTCGTTATTAGTTTAATTTGGTTTTTACTAACCATAAAAATTGTATTTTTGACTAACTTTTAAAAAGTGCTTTGAGAAATAATTTATCAAAAATAACATTATTATTTGTAATCGGAACAATAATTTATTCGTGTTCGTTAGTTAAACGTGTACCCGAAAGTGAAAAATTATTGACTAAAAACGAGATTTACATTAATGATAAAATCAATAAAGAAGAACGAATTAATAATTTATTAGTTCAGCAACCCAATACTAGATTTTTAAATTATCCTTTCGGGCTAACACTTTACAATCTTGCTAAGCCAAATCCAGATTCCTCTTATAAAGCTTGGTTGAACCGAAAACCAAATCGCATCAAAAGATTAAACCGATTTTTATCTGCCAAACAAGTAAACCGATTGGGAAAATCATTTTTTGTTAGTGGTTTGTCTAATTTCATGAAAGAAACTGGAGAAGCTCCCGTAATTATTGACGAAAAAAAAGCGGAACGCTCTAAAGAAAGATTGAGTGGGTTTTATTACAACAATGGTTTTATTAGAAATAAAGTAACCATGTCTATCGATTCGGTTGGCGATAGAAAAGGAAAAATAGTGTACAAAGTTGACACTGGAAAACCTTATTTTATTGATTCTATTTTTAAATTTATTGAAACTCCTGTTGTTGATAGCTTATATTCACTTGAAGAAAAAAAGAGTTTTATCAGGAAAGGTGACCAATATAATTTTACCAATTTTGATATCGAACGTAAAAGAATCACACAATATCTAAGAAATAATGGTGTATATCATTTTCAGGAAAGTAATGTAAAATATGACGCCATTTACAATGATTCTACTCAAAAAATGAATGTCAACATAAAAATTGATGATAGACTAGTAAAAAAAGGAGATACATTAGTAAAAAAACCTTTTTCGGTTTATAAAATTAGTCAGGTTAATATTTTTACAAATAATACTTCAAAAAAAGAGCGAAATCAGTTTAATGATAGTGTAACATATAGAAATTTCAACATTTACAGTGCTGGAAAATTAAAATACAAACCAAAAGCTATCACAAACGCTATTTTCATAGAAAAAGGAAAACTTTTTAGTGATAATGATAGAACGTTAACTTCTAAATCGTTAAGTAATTTAAAAGTATTTAACTATCCAAACATCGAATATGTTGAAGATCCGAGCGACAGCACTAACTCTTCGCTAATTGCTAACATTTATTTGATGAGTAAGCCAAAATACATTTGGCAACCTTCTGTAGATGTTACTACTTCTGATATTCAACAATTTGGAATTAGCGGAAGAATGGCTTTTACTTGGCGAAATTTATTTAAAAGAGCAGAAACATTTGAACTTTCGGCAAGAGGAAACATTGGTTCTTCTAAAGATTTAGCAAATCCAAACAATGTATTTTTTAATATTTCAGAATATGGTGTGGAAGCAAAATTGAGTTTTCCAAGAATTGTTTTTCCAATTGATACCAGAAGAATTATTAAAAAAGAAATGCTTCCAACCACTACAGCTACAATTGGTTTAACAAGTCAGCGAAATATCGGTTTAGACAAAGAAAATTTAACAGGTGTTTTCAATTACAATTGGACTCCAAAACAAAACAATACCATTCGTTTCGATTTACTAAATATTCAATTTATTAAAAACTTAAATCCTGAAAATTATTTTAATGTTTATACTTCTTCTTACAACACATTAAACGATTTAGCTCAGGATTACAACGTTGACCCAGCTAACCTTGAAAACGGAAATTTAACAACATCTGGAGCTGTAAATTTCATTAATGATGTTGAAAACGGAAGCACTTCATTGAATCCAAACGACCAAGATTATAAAATCATACGAAGTATTGGAGAAAGAAGAGAGCGTTTAATTGAAAACAACTTAATTGTTTCTTCGGGAATTACATTTTTTAGAAATACGAAAGCAAATCTACTAGACAACAACTTTTACTCAATTAGAACAAAAATTGAATCTTCCGGAAATGTATTATCGTTATTAGCGGGAACAAAAAACGAAGATTTGAATCAAAATGGCAACAAAACCATGTTCGGAATTGAATATTCGCAATACATAAAAGGAGAAGTCGATTTTATCAAGCATTGGGATTTTGGCAAGAAAAACACCTTAGCGATGCGCGCATTTGCTGGTTTAGCTGTTCCTTATGGAAATGCACAATCGATTCCTTTTTCACGAAGTTATTTTTCTGGTGGTTCTAATGATAACAGAGGTTGGCAAGCTTATAGCCTTGGACCTGGACGAAGCGGAGGAATTAATGATTTTAACGAAGCCAACTTTAAATTAGCCTACAGTTTAGAATACCGATTTAGAGTGGGAGGAAATTTCTACAGTGCCGTTTTTGCTGATATTGGAAATATTTGGAATGTATTTGACAATATTACAGATGAAGACTATACTTTTAACGGATTTAGCTCTTTTGAAGATTTAGCTTTTGGCTCTGGAATAGGTTTACGATACGATTTTGACTTCTTTGTTTTCCGTTTCGATTTAGGTTACAAAGCCTACGACCCAGGAAGAGAAGTGGGCGACCGATGGATGAAAGGAGTCAACTTTAGCAAAACAGTGCTAAATTTTGGTATTAATTATCCGTTCTAATTTTTTAAATTATTATTTTTGCACAACTATACTAAAAACATACAACTATGAGTCACAATATTAAACCTGGTGTTGCTACCGGAGATCAAGTTCAAGAAATCTTTAACTATGCAAAACAAAAAGGGTTTGCATTACCTGCTGTTAATGTTGTAGGATCTAGTACAATTAATGGGGTTTTAGAAACTGCGGCAAAATTAAATGCACCCGTTATCATTCAGTTTTCTAATGGTGGAGCACAATTTAATGCTGGAAAAGGATTATCAAACGAAAATCAAAAATCCGCCATTTTAGGTGCTGTTGCTGGAGCAAAACACATTCATACATTAGCAGAAGCTTATGGTGCAACTGTTATTTTACATACTGACCACTGTGCAAAAAATCTTTTACCATGGATTGATGGTTTATTAGATGCTTCTGAAAAACATTTTGCTGAAACTGGAAAACCATTATACAGCTCTCACATGATTGATTTATCTGAAGAACCAATCGAAGAGAACATAGAAATTTCTAAAAAATATTTAGAAAGAATGAGTAAAATGGGCATGACATTAGAAATCGAATTAGGAATTACAGGTGGTGAAGAAGATGGCGTTGACAATTCTGATGTAGATAGTTCAAAATTATACACGCAACCAAGTGAAGTGGCTTATGCTTACGAAGAATTAATGAAAGTAAGTCCAAGATTTACAATTGCTGCTTCTTTTGGAAATGTACATGGCGTTTACAAACCAGGAAATGTGAAATTGACTCCAAAAATCCTTAAAAATTCACAAGAATACGTTCAAAATAAATTCAACACTGGAAATAACCCAGTTGATTTTGTTTTTCACGGAGGTTCAGGTTCTACTTTAGAAGAAATCAGAGAAGCTATTTCTTACGGAGTAATTAAAATGAACATTGATACCGATTTACAATTTGCTTTTACAGAAGGAATTCGCGATTATATGACGTCTAAAATTGATTATTTAAGAACTCAAATCGGAAGTCCAGACGGAGCTGATAGTCCAAATAAAAAACATTACGATCCAAGAAAATGGGTTCGTGAAGGAGAAGTAACGTTCAACACAAGATTAGAACAAGCTTTTGCCGATTTAAATAATGTAAACACTTTATAGGCTGGAAGCTCGATGCTGGAAGCTGGAAGCTGGAAGTTTTCCTTAATTCTGCATCAATCTTCTCACTAGAATTTTAGAAAGAAAAAAATATTAATTGAAATTAGATAAAGTTAAGGTCTTCCTTCCAACTTCTAACTTCTAACTTCTAACTTAATTATGGCTTGGTTTAAAAGAAAAGAAAAAGGAATTACAACCGCAACTGAGGACAAAAAAGATGTTCCTAAAGGTTTATGGTACAAATCACCAACAGGAAAAATTGTTGATCAAGATGAATTGGCAAGAAACTTATGGGTAAGTCCAGAAGACGATTATCACGTAAGAATTGGTAGTAAAGAATATTTCGAAATTTTATTCGACAATAACGAATTCAAAGAATTAGATGCGAATTTAACTTCAAAAGATCCATTAAAATTTGAAGACACTAAAAAATATAGTGATCGTTTAAAAGATGTAATGGATAAAACGAAATTAAAAGATGCTATTCGTACAGGAGTTGGAAAATCTAAAGGAAAAGATTTAGTTGTTTCTTGTATGGATTTTGCTTTCATTGGTGGTTCTATGGGAGCTGTTGTAGGTGAAAAAATTGCAAGAGCAATTGATTATTCTATCAAACATAAAATCCCATTTGTAATGATTTCAAAATCAGGTGGAGCTCGTATGATGGAAGCTGCAATGTCTTTAATGCAATTAGCAAAAACATCTGCAAAATTAGCACAATTGGCAGAAGAACAAATTCCTTACATTTCTTTATGTACTGACCCAACAACGGGCGGAACAACTGCTTCTTATGCAATGCTTGGTGATATCAATATTGGAGAACCAGGAGCTTTAATTGGTTTCGCAGGACCGCGTATTGTAAGAGACACCACAGGTAAAGATTTACCAGAAGGTTTTCAAACATCAGAATTCTTATTAGAGCATGGTTTCTTAGATTTCATTGCTCACAGAAAAGAATTGAAAAACAAAATTAACTTGTATTTGGATTTGATTCAAAATCAACCAATCAGATAAAAACAAAAATCCCGATATCACTATCGGGATTTTTTTTTGTTTAAAACTTAGCTCGCAAAGCCAAAATAAAATTCTTTCCTGGCGCTACAATTCCTGAACTGTAAGGACGATAGCGTTGGTCTGTGATATTTTCTAAACCTGCGGTTACTGTAAAATTCTCAGTAAGTTTGTACATCGATTTTAAGTTTAATGTGTACCAACTTGGAGAATATGGATTTCCATTGCTGTCAATTGCATAAATTTCTGGTTTACCTTTTTCTTCTTCGGCTAAATTATCATACGAAACTTCATCGCTGAATTGTGCATTAAATTGTAAATCTAACTTAGAATTGGCATATCCCAAACGACCAATTCCAAAAAATGGCGCCGCATGACGAGAAGGACTTTTCTCTCCATTATCCAATTCTTCTTCTCCTTTTTGAAAATTCAAATCGCCATGAAAATAAAACCCACTTGCTGATTTCACTTCAATTCCAGCTTGAATTCCGTACACTTTTGCATTTGCTGCATTTTGAATGGCTTGCACATTACTTAATTCGCCATCGTATAAAATTTCAGTTGCACCATTCAAAGTAAAATCTCTTCTTACCATAGCATTTTCGAGCAAAGTATAATAAGTAGAAACATCTACTTTTACATTCTTTCCAAATAATTTCGCCACATTCAAATCTACATTATAAGCATATTCCGCTTTTAAATCTGGATTTGGAACTACAACCGAACCTGGTTCAGAATCAAATACTTTTCCTAAATCATCCACATTGGGAGAACGGAAAGCAGTTGCTACATTAGAACTAATTACCCATTTCGCTGTTGGACGATACACCAAACCGAAACTTCCAGTTAAAGCGCCGTCGTTAATTTTTGCTTCAGTAAAAGGAAACGGATAAAAAGTAGTATCAAACTCCGCATCCAATACAAATTGATTGTATCTTAATCCCGCTTGAAGCAACATTTTTTCAGAAAATTTATATTGGTCGTTGATATAAATTCCATAAGAATTCCATTTAGCTTGTGGATAACGAGCTGGTCCTGCTTGACTTATTCCAGTAACAATATTCTCATCAATTCCTTCCGAATTTACATCATTCGTTACGAATTCAACTCCGTAAAAAACCGCATTTTTAGCACTTGTTTTCTTGGTGAAATCCGCATTTACTGAAATAGCATTTACTTTTTCAATTCGCGTAGCACGATTTGGGTTGTTCATGTTACGACTAATTCTACTTTCCTCAAAAAACTGATGCGCCACTCGAATGGAAAGTTCATCGTACAATTTAGTAGCTTGCATATTCGAAATCGACAAATTGTTCATTATCCATTTTTGAGGACCGTAATCGAATTCACCATATCGAGGTAAGCCGGAACTATTATATCTAATATGTCTGTCGTAGCGCGAATAACTAGAGGTTTCCGAAAAATGAAAACCATATTGAAAATCCCATTTTTCATTAGGTTGAAAACGTACTTTTTGCATCAAATTGATTTGAGAATAAGCCGTTGGTTTCTGTATCAAAGGATCATCATTCGTCACAACGACATCTACTCCATTTTGTCTTTGTACATAAAAAGGACGTAAATATTCATCTGGACCACGACTTCCCATTTTCAAATCGCCAAAATCATTAGAACTGATACTGGTTACCGATGCCCATTTTTTCCAACCTACATTCACATCAAAATGACCTGTTTTTTCGTTATTTGCTGATGAATATCTTGTAAAAGCACTTCCGGTTACAAATGGTTTTTCTTCTGTTGTGAATTGTGGCGTTAACGTTTGAAAACTCATTACGCCACCAATAGCATCACTTCCGTAAATAACAGAGCTTGGTCCGAACAATACTTCCGATTTTTCAATAGCAAATGGATCTAACGAAATAACATTTTGAATATTTCCACCTCTAAAAATAGCGGTATTCATTCGCACACCATCAATAGCATAAAGCAAACGATTGGTCGCAAAACCACGAATCATAGGACTTCCTCCGCCCTGCTGACTTTTTTGCATGAACACTTTCCCGGAAACCGTTAATAAATCGGCTGCCGTTTGTGGATTTTGCAATTGAATATCTTTTTTGGAAATTGAGGTGATTTTTACTGGAATATCTCGAGTATGTTGCTTCCATCGATTAGCAGAAACTATAATTTCATCCATTGCTAATAATGAAGGCGCTAAACTTAACTGAAAAGAAGCTAATTCCAATTGGTTATAACTCACAATTTGAGTTTCATATCCAAAAGATTGAATGATGATTTTATTAAACCCAACAAAATCAGAAACATCAGCCTGACCTTTATTATTAGTAACAACGTAAACTTTTTTATCCTCAGAAGCCAGCGTAACCGATTCTAAAGGGTCACCCGATTCTTTGTCTTTTATGGTTATAGTTTGAGAAAATGTTATAGTGGTAAAACCGAAAAATAGGATTCCTAATAATTGCTTTAGCATTATTTCGAACTGTTTTAATAATTAATGTGAACAAATTTACAAAATGATTGTCACTTATTGCCACAAATTACATGCCACTTCTAATAGCTTCTACAGGATCTAACTTAGAAGCTGAAATTGCAGGAATAATTCCAGAAATTAAACCGATAAATGCTGCTAATCCTGAACCTAACAACATATTGGAAGCACTTAACACAAATTCGAAATCCAAAGCACTTGACAATATTAAAGCAATAATCCATACTAAAAACATACCGACTATTCCTCCAATTAAAGACAAAATAATAGCCTCAAACAAAAATTGAAATAAGATGAATTTATTTTTAGCACCTAATGCTTTTTGAATTCCGATTAAGTTGGTTCGTTCTTTTACTGATACGAACATAATATTAGCTATACCAAATCCTCCCACTAAAAGCGAAAACGCACTGATAATCCATCCAATCATGTTCATTTGTCCTACAATGTTATCAATAAAATCGGTAAAACCAGACAACACATTCATAAAGAAATTATCAATTTCACCTGTTTTTACGCCTCTAAAACTTCTTAATTTTTGCGACAATTCGGCTTTGAATTCTTCAATATCAATCCCTTTTTCAGGTTTAATCAACATAGCTGGAGTTAAAGCTTTACTATTATCACCATACATTTTTCTTAAGAAATTCACAGGAAAAAATACAGCAACGTCGTTACTATCTCCAAACATACCTTGACCTTGCTTTTTCAAAACACCAATAACGGTAAAACGCTGACCATACAAACGAATTTTTTTGCCGATAGGATCACTATTTTCAAATAAACCAGTTGCCACTTCACTTCCTATTACAATAACTGGACTACCAGAGTTGGATTCCGATTCGGTAAACAAACGACCTTTCTCAATTTTAACGGGTTCAATATCAAAAAATTCTTCGGTAGAAGGTTTAACTCGAATAGAATTAACCGTTTTTGAATCGTATTTGATGCTTTCGTTACGTGTAAATAAATTGAAAGATATTTTATCTATTCCATTAACATTACGTCTTAGATATTCGTATTCCTCATAAGTTACATCAGGAAATTGTTCGCGTTTCCAACGAGGTACTTCAGACGGGCCAAATGAAAAACGCATTAAATACACAGTATTCATATCCATATCACTCAAATCTTCCTTGATTTTTTTATCCATAGAATCTACCGCAGCCAACACCGCAATAATGGAAAAAATACCAATGGTAACGCCTAACAACGATAAAAGCGTACGCAATTTATTGTTGCGCAACGCATTGATGGCAAAACTGAAACTTTCTGAAAGTAATCGTAAATATAAAAGCATAATACTGAGCTATTACTAATAAGTAGAGCAATGAGAGAAAATGTTACAGTTGGAGGGAATTTATTTATATTTGAGTTTTTAAAACCAATATGAAAAAAATTATCATAATCCTGATTTTAATTTCAGAAATTACTTTTGCTCAGTCATCATTATTTGAAAATGATAGCATTCTGATTTGGAATGAAAACAGAAAAATAACTTGGACCGATTTTAAATCTCAAAATAAAGTCCATAGTTACGAGAATGCATCTACTGTAATGGCTCCAGGTTTGATAGCATATCCGAAAAACATTGAAGCATCAAAAATCAAAGAAGTTAAGATAATCGCTACTGTCAACAAAAACCAATCTTGGTATAAAATTAAAGAAGATTACATATTAAATCATGAACAAATGCATTTTAATATTACTGAAATTTACGCAAGAAAATTCAGAAAAGAATTAGCCAAAATTGAAGAAACTGGTGCTAAAATTAGTCCAAATATCTTTTTATCATTATTCAACAAAATTGATGAAGAACACTGGAATTTCCAATCTCAATATGAAGATGAAACTCAAAGAGGAACTAATTTCAATCAACAAAAAAATTGGAATGAAAAAATTCAAAAATTATTAAACGATTTAGATGATTTTAAACTGGATGTAAAAATTGAAGAATTGTTAGAAAATTAATTCTCACGCTCGTGCTCACAAAGAAAAAATATAAAACAATAAAGTTTGACTATTTTAAGAAGTATAACTACTTTTGCACCACGAAAACAACAACATTTATCTGAGACTATTCAGATACAACAACACAACACCATGAACACAACAAAAAAAATTGCTTCGGCATTGATTTCTGTATTTGACAAAAACGGTTTAGAACCTATTGTTAAAGCCCTTCACCAAAACAATGTAACCATTTATTCTACCGGCGGAACCGAAACTTTTATTAAAGATTTAGGTATTCCAGTAGTAGCAGTAGAAGATATTACAGCTTTCCCTGAAATTCTAGGTGGAAGAGTTAAAACCTTACATCCAAAAATCTTCGGTGGTATTTTAAACCGTCAAGATCATGCTGGTGATGTGGAGCAAATGAAAGAATTCAACATTCCGCAAATCGATTTAGTGATTGTGGATTTGTATCCGTTTGAAAAAACCGTTGCTTCAGGAGCTAGCGAACAAGATATTATCGAAAAAATCGATATTGGTGGAATTTCGTTAATTAGAGCAGCTGCTAAAAACTTCAAAGACACGGTAATTGTTCCTTCAGTTGAACAATACGTACCATTTTTGAATTTCTATACCGAAAACAACGGAGCTACAACATTAGAAAACAGAAAATTATTAGCTTCAAGAGCTTTTAATGTTTCTTCACATTATGATTCGGCGATTTTCAACTACTTCAACCAAGTGTTTGAAGAACCAGTTTTAAAAATCAGCGAGCAAAACGGAAATGTATTGCGTTATGGTGAAAATCCACACCAAAAAGGATTTTTCTATGGTGATTTCGATAAAATGTTTACCAAAGTTCACGGAAAAGAATTGTCATACAACAATTTATTAGATGTTGATGCAGCTGTGAATTTAATGAACGAATTCAAAAACGACAATCCAACTTTTGCGATTTTAAAACACAACAACGCTTGTGGTTTAGCTACAAGAAGCACAATGAAAGAAGCATATTTAGATGCTTTAGCAGGTGATCCAACATCTGCTTTTGGAGGTGTTTTAATTGCGAATGGAAAAATTGATGTCGCTACAGCGAATGAAATTAACCAATTGTTCTGCGAAGTAGTAATTGCTCCGTCTTATGACCAAGAAGCAATTGATATTTTAGAAGAAAAGAAAAACAGAATTATCTTAATTTTGAACGACGTTGAATTACCTCAAACAACTGTAAGAACTTGTTTAAATGGAGTTTTAGTTCAAGATAAAGACAACGTTACCGATTCAAAAGACCATTTAAAAACGGTTACAACGGCTGTTCCAACAGCAGAAGAAATAGAAGATTTATTGTTTGCTTCAAAAATTTGTAAACACACAAAATCAAACACAATTGTATTTGCAAAAAACAAACAATTATTTGCTTCTGGTACGGGACAAACTTCAAGAGTAGATGCTTTACGTCATGCTATTGAAAAAGCAACTTCATTTGAATTTGATTTAACCGGTGCAGTTATGGCAAGTGATGCGTTCTTCCCATTCCCAGACTGTGTTGAAATCGCAAACAAAGCTGGAATTACAGCGGTGATTCAACCAGGAGGTTCAATAAAAGACGAATTAAGCATCAACTATTGCAACGATAATAACATGGCAATGGTGTTCACTGGAATTCGTCATTTCAAACATTAAAATTTCACTTACAAAACATATTTTGGAAGCGCATTAAAATATTTTTTTTAATGCGCTTTTTATTTGTATTTATTCCAGATTATTTTTATAATTTTGCGAGTTGAATACTATTATACAAAAAAACGCTAAACCCTTATCAAACTTATGGGATTTTTTGATTTCATGACCGAGGATATCGCAATCGACCTTGGTACCGCAAATACTCTAATCATTCACAACGATAAAGTCGTGATTGACAGTCCATCTATCGTTGCAAGAGACCGAATTACTGGCAAAATTATTGCTGTAGGTAAAGAGGCCAACATGATGCAAGGTAAAACTCATGAAAACATCAAGACCATTCGTCCTTTGAAAGATGGGGTTATTGCTGATTTTGATGCATCGGAACAAATGATAAAAATGTTTATCAAAAGTATTCCAGCGCTAAAAAAGAAATTGTTTACGCCAGCGCTTCGTATGGTAATTTGTATTCCTTCGGGAATTACAGAAGTGGAAATGCGTGCGGTAAAAGAATCGGCTGAGCGTGTTAATGGTAAAGAAGTATATTTGATTCATGAACCTATGGCGGCTGCAATTGGTATCGGTTTAGATATTATGCAACCAAAAGGAAACATGATTGTAGATATCGGAGGTGGTACAACAGAAATTGCAGTTATCGCATTAGGCGGAATTGTTTGTGATAAATCGGTTAAAATTGCCGGAGACGTTTTCACAAATGATATCATTTATTACATGAGAACGCAACACAATTTATTTGTTGGAGAAACTACCGCTGAAAAAGTAAAAATTCAAATTGGTGCTGCTACTGAAGATTTAGATAGTCCACCAGAAGATATGGCAGTTGACGGAAGAGACTTATTAACCGGAAAACCAAAACGTGTTGATGTATCATACCGAGAAATTGCAAAAGCATTAGACAAATCGATTCAACGTATTGAAGATGCGGTAATGGAAACCTTATCACAAACGCCACCTGAATTATCTGCCGATATTTACAACACAGGTATTTACCTAGCAGGTGGAGGTTCGATGTTAAGAGGTTTAGACAAACGAATTTCGATGAAAACAGATTTACCTGTTTACATCGCAGAAGATCCTTTAAGAGCCGTTGTAAGAGGAACGGGAATGACCTTAAAGAACATCAACAAATACAAAGGAATCCTGATTAAATAAAAAATAGTCCATGCAGCAAATAATTAATTTTATCATAAAAAACAGCCATCGTTTGCTGTTTTTGCTGCTTTTGGGCATCTCATTTTCTTTGGTTGTAAAATCGCACTCCTATCACCGAAGCGAGTATGTAAATTCGGCTAACGCTGTTACTGGTGCATACTATGAAAAAGTGAATGAAGTAAATGAATATTTTAGTTTAAAGCAAAAAAATAAAGATTTAGCTTCTGAAAATGCTTTACTTAAGGAATTGCTTTTTAACAAAAAAGACACCATTTTAACTTCTAAAACATTATTTAGAAACGACCTTAACAATTACAATGTTGTGGTAGCAAAAGTGGTAAAAAACAGTTTCAATACAAGAGAAAACTACATTACCATTAACTCAGGAAAGAATTCAAAAATTGAAGTAGACATGGGAGTGGTTAATGATAAAGGAATTGTTGGAATTATAGAAAAAACATCTCCAAATTATTCTACCATTCAAAGTGTTTTGAATACTAAATCGAAGATTAATGCTAAAATTAAGAATTCAAACCATTTTGGTTCGTTAATTTGGGATGGAAGAAATGTAGGTTTTGCCCAACTAATTGACGTTCCTCGATTAGCCTCATTAAGACATGGAGATTCTATTGTAACAGGTGGTAATTCAGATATTTTCCCTGAGAACATACCGATTGGAAAAATTGATAAAATCTTTATTGATAAAAAGACAAATTATTACACAATAAATATTCGTTTGTTTAATGACATGACATCTCTAGGCTATGTTTATGTGATTGAAAACAAAAGAAAAAAAGAAAAAAGACAACTCGAAACAGCAACCACAGCACCAAAAAAATAAGTGAACAATAGCGTTTTAAATAGCATCCGATTTGTAGTTTTTTTACTCTTACAGCTTTTAATATTTAATAATATTAATATGTTTGGGTATTTAAACCCGTATCCGTATGTTTTGTTTATTTTATTATATCCTGTAAATAGCAACAAGAGTGTTTTGCTTTTAGGAAGTTTTGCTATGGGAATTCTTTTGGATATGTTTTGTAATTCGGGTGGAATTCACACGATGGCTTCTTTAGTTTTGGCTTACATAAGACCATCGTTATTTAAATTCGCTTTTGGATTAAGTTATGAATATCAAACGGTAAAAATTGCTGATAAAATTTCGCCAGAGCGCATTACTTTATTATTATTAGCCATTTTTATTCATCATTTTACCTTATTCTTTTTTGAATATTTTAGATTCGATTTATTATTTACGATATTGACGCGTACACTTTTCAGTACTATTTTTACGTTTACTATATGTTTACTAATTCTATATATAATTAAGCCAAGTAAGCGATGAGAAAAGCTTTATTACCCGCCGTAATTATAATTACTTCGGTTATCCTGATTGCTCGAATATTTTACCTTCAGGTAATTGATGAAAATTTAAAACTACAATCCGAAAACAATGCCATTAAAAAAGTATTTGATTTTCCGGAGCGAGGTTACATATATGATAGAAATGGTAAATTATTAGTTGCCAATCAACCATCATATGATATCATGGTGGTACCAAGAGAAATTAAAGACATCGATACTACCGAATTTTGTTCACTTTTACACATCACTAAAGCCGATTTTATCAAAAAAGTAGAAAAAGCAAGAGTGTATAGCCCAATGTTACCTTCTGTTTTTTTATCTCAATTGAACAAAGCTGAATACGCGGCATTTCAGGAAAAAGAAAGAAAATTTGAAGGTTTTTATACGCAGAAACGTTCTTTACGTGATTATCAAGTTAAAGAAGGTGCTAATATTTTTGGATTCATAACACAAGTAAATGAAGCTATTCTGAAAAAAAACAAATACTACAACAGTGGTGATTTGATTGGAAAACAAGGAGTTGAACAACAATACGAAGAAATTTTAAGAGGAGTAAAAGGAGTAAAATATTTACTTCGTGACAAACACAACAAAATTATTGGTCCATACAAAGAAGGAAAGTTTGATACCATTGCACAACAAGGCAAGGACCTTACACTAACCATAGATCATGCACTGCAACAATATGGTACAGAGTTAATGATTAACAAAAGAGGTGGAATTGTTGCAATTGAACCTAAAACTGGAGAAATTTTAGCCTTGGTTTCTGCCCCAACATACGATCCTGCACTATTGGTGGGAAGACAACGTTCAAAAAACTACACAACACTTTATAACGACTCCATTGCAAAACCTTTATATGACAGAGGACTTCAAGCTGCGTATCCTCCTGGCTCTCCATTTAAAATTATAACAGGATTAATTGGCTTACAGGAAGAAGTTATTGACGAACAAACTACCTTTTATTGTAATCATGGAGCAAACTTTGGTCGTTTCATGAAATGCCACTGTGGTCTTCACACCTTACAATTAAATAACGGAACCTATAAATCATGTAATAGTTATTTTGGTCACACTTACAAAAGAACTATAGAAAAATACAAAGATTCTTATTATAGTGTTGACAATTGGGCAAACCACGTAAAAAGTTTTGGTTTGGGTCAATTCTTAGGAACTGATATGCCTATTGGAGCAAAAGGTTTAGTTCCCGATTCTAAATTATACAAAAGAGCTTATAACGGTGCAAAAATTAGAAGTTCATACATTATTTCAAATTCAATTGGTCAAGGTGAAGTTTTAACATCACCAATTCAATTAGCAAACATGATGGCTGCTGTTGCAAATGAAGGATACTACTTTACACCTCATATCGTTAAGAAAATTAAAGGTCAAAATTTAGATAAAAAATTCACAACAAAGCATTATACAACAATTGACAAACAATATTTCCAACCTATAATTCAAGGAATGGAAGATGTGTATAATTTTGGTACCGCTTCTGGATTAAGGGTAGAAGGAATAAAAATTTGTGGTAAAACAGGAACAGCTGAAAATAAAATTAGAGTAGCTGGGAAAACATACCAATTAAAAGACCACTCTATTTTTGTGGCTTTCGCTCCAAGAGAAAATCCAAAAATTGCTTTAGCTGTTTTTATTGAAAATGGCTATTGGGGAAGTCGTTGGGCCGGACCGATTGCGACCTTAATGATTGAAAAATATTTAAACGGGAAAATTAGTCGAAAAGATTTAGAAGATAGAATGCTAAACGGTAGCATTGAGGACGAATATAGAAAAATTGAAAATATTATTTTCCAGAGAAAAGTAGATCCAACAAGAGTTCAAGATTCATTAAACAAAATTAATGTTGAAATTAGCGAAGCCAAAAAAGAAGAAGAGGAAAACTAAATGAAAAATCAAAGCGTAGGAAATAGAATCGATTACATCAGCATTTTGCTTTACATAGCATTAGTAATAATGGGCTGGATGACTATTTATTCCGCATCATTACCCTTAGAAGAAACTTCTATTTTTGACATTTCACAAATCTATGGTCGTCAAATGCTTTTTATTGGGTTAACCATCCCTTTGATACTGATAATTTTATTCAGTGATGCCAAGATTTTTGAACGCCTTTCATTTGTATTCTATGGCATTGGAATCATACTATTACTCGGTTTATTTGTTTTTGGAGTTACCAAGAAAGGTCAAACCAACTGGTATCAATTTGGAGGATTTGGATTTCAACCTTCCGAATTTGTTAAAACAGCGACTGCTTTATTATTGGCAAAATATTTAAGTTACTCCCAAATTAACTTAAAATACACTAAACATCAAATAATTGGTTTAGCAATCGTTTTTATACCTGTTTTGTTAATCCTAATGCAACCCGATGCTGGTAGTGCCATGATTTTCATATCACTAATCTTTGTTTTAAATCGTGAAGGATTGCCAAGTTGGTACTTTTTTTCGGGTATAATTGCCATTGCATTGTTCTTTCTATCATTAGTAATTCAACCCATTTATTTAATTGGAATTGTATTTGTAATAATGGTAATTCATTACATATTTAATAGAAAAATTTCTAGAAATCCTATTGTTTACGGATTACTTTACTTAGTTATGGCGGGATTTGCTTTTTCTGTAAGTTATGTATATGATAGTGTTTTAGAACCGCATCAAAAAGACCGTATAAACGTTTTAATTGGTGATGATGTCGACATGAAACGAGAAGGTTACAACCTAAATCAGTCGATGATTGCCATAGGTTCTGGTGGTTTAATAGGTAAAGGATATTTAGAAGGAACACAAACAAAAGGAGGCTTCGTTCCTGAACAACATACCGATTACATTTTTACAACTGTAGGTGAAGAATGGGGTTTTATAGGAAGCACCGTTGTTATCTTACTATTCGTTGCTTTATTTTTAAGAATAATTTATTTAGCAGAAAACCAAAAAACTAAATTCAGTAGGGTTTATGGATATTGCGTAGCAACATATCTGTTTACGCATTTCTTTGTAAATATTGCCATGTTGATTAAATTATTCCCAACAATTGGAGTACCTCTACCCTTTTTCTCTTACGGAGGTTCGAGTTTATGGGCATTTACTATTCTACTTTTTATTTTTATAAAGCTAGATGCCAATAAAGTTAATGAGTGGTAATTAAAAACTCCAATCCTTATAATCTGATTTCGATTCTAATTGATTTTCGATTGCATCTTCTAAATTAGGATAAAAATCAATACCTGTCATCTTTTCTATTTCGTCAACAGAAACGACAAACTCATATAAAGGCTGCTTCGAATTTTCATGAGGAACAAGAAAACCAATCATTTTAGAACCATCTTTAGACAATAGTACTTTGTAGAAATATTTAGGTACCGAAACACTTTCTTTACCAATAGTTTCTAAATTATCACTCAAAACACCGCCTGTTACTACATATAATCCATCATTTTTTGTTGCCCAATATCTTACTTTTTCCTCTAAACGATTCCAAACTCCCGAATTAAACTCATGTTCTTGCGGACTAATATTAGAAGTAAAAAAAGTTTCTGTATAATCATCAAATGATATTTTTCTATCTCCCGCTGGACACAAATGCCCTTTATCGTAACCTGACTTTTTATAATTTCTCCAATCAGCAGATTCTGTTTTTACTATTGGATCTTGTTCAAAAAAAGGTCGTTCAAAATTAGTATTTACTATATCATCGTTATCTAAATAATAGGCAACCCATTCACTTTGTTCATGCTCTTCAGAATATGAAAAAGAATACGAATTGCGACTGTAAACATCACTTGTAGTTGAAGTTGGCAAAAAATCAAAATTATCTGAAAGAGCATTATTCTGATTTAGGTTCTGATTAACATCAATATTTTTTTCATTAATATCATTAAACTCTCTACATGAAAATAAGGAAACAATTATAAGGAGATAAATAAATCTATTCATACTTTGGCTTGAATTTTGTTACATTTGTAAAGATAATTTTAAAATCCAAAATCATGAAAATTAAATTTTTAATTTTAGTAGGTTTATTTAGTTTACAAGCCACATTAGCCCAAGAAACTGTAATTGACAGTGTAAAAGTAAAGCAAGAGAAAATGCTTCTTGAACAACAAAAAGCCGAAAAAGAAAGAATCAAAGCAGAAGAAAAAATAATTAAAGAGCAACAAAAGGCTGAAAAAGAGCGTCAAAAAGCTTTAAAAGATGCTGAAAAAGCAAAAAAAGAAGCTGAAAAAGCTCAGAAAAAAGCTGAAAAGGAACTAAAACAAGCTGAAAAAGCGGTAGCCCAAAGGGAAAAAGCTAAAAACAATATCGAAAAAGCTAAATCTAAAATTGATAACAACAAAAAAGATTTAGAAAAAGATAAAGAAAAATTTGAAAAACTTAGAAGAAAAGGCAAACTAACTCCAGAAGACGAATTAAAATGGAGAGAGAAAATTCTTAAAAAGGAAAACAAAGCTTTAGAACTACAATTAGATTTAGAAAAAGCAGAAAACAAATTGAAAAAACTAGAATAAAAAAACCCGATTCTCACGAATCGGGTTTTTTTATGATTAATTCAAACTCAATTTCTGAGTTAATCCTTTTCCTTTAGTTAATAATTTCATATCAGAAATAACATTTAAAGTTTCTTCAATGTAAATATCTTTTTGCATGTCTTCGTGCCAACGCTCTCTTTTTTGTTTTAGTAAAGTATCTTTTTCAAACAAAGCAACTTCGTCTGGCAAAGAGGTAAACACAAAATTATTTTTATAATCAGTAATTGCTTTAAACTTCTTAATTTTTGCATCGGTTGTTTCAATTTCTCTGTTGAATTCATTTAAATTCAAGCTGAAATCGTTTTCATCTTTACGTTCAAAAATCCATTTTGCATTTTCATCAATAAGATTAAAAGTAGGATTAGATGCAATTCTTCTCTTACTATTTGCAATTACATTATCATAGTTAATGTTAAGTGGTTGATATTTTGCAGGTGCAATTTTATCCCACGGCAAAGCACTTTCTTCATCACGCTCTCCCATATCTAAATAGGCAAAACGATCTGGAAATACAATATCACTTTTTACACCTTCGCGTTGTGTTGAACCTCCATTAATTCTATAAAACTTCTGAATAGTTGTTTTTAATGCACCTAAGTCACCATAAGAATTTCCTCTGATAAATTGATTCAAATCAATCATATTTTGAACCGTTCCTTTTCCATAAGAATGTTTACTTCCTACAACAATACCGCGTTTATAATCTTGAATAGCTGCAGCAAAAATTTCAGATGCTGATGCCGAAAAATTATTAATCATTACAACAAGTGGCCCATCATATTGTACTCTTTTGTCAGGATCTGGCAGAATTTCCGGATTTTTTTTAGGCGCTTTTACTTGAACAACCGGTCCTTCGGGAATAAACAACCCAACCATTTTAACAACCGTTTCTAAAGAACCACCGCCATTATCGCGTAAATCCATGATAAGTCCATCAATGTTTTGTGCTTTCAATTTTTCAATTTCAGCCGCAACATCTTTAAAAGCGTCACGATTTTCTTTATTTTCAAAACTAATATAAAATTTAGGTAAATAAATAATCCCAAATTTCTTTCCATCTTTCTCTACAATACTCGATTTAGCAAAGGTTTCTTCTGTTTCTACTTCATCTCTAATTATCGTAATCACTTTTATAGTACCATCAACTTTTTTAACTGTTAAACGTACTTCAGTTCCTTTTGGACCTTTAATTTTCTTCACTACATCATCTAAACGCATTCCAGCAATGTCAAGAGGTTCTTCTTTACCTTGACCTACTTTTAAAATTAAATCGCCAGCTTCTAATTCTTTTCCTCTCCAAGCCGGACCACCTGAAATTAATTCCGATACTTCAACTCCAGATTCTTTCTTTTGTAATCGAGCTCCAATTCCTTGGAAGGTTCCGCTCATACTTACATCAAATTTTTCTTTATCATCTGGTGAAAAATAGAATGTATGTGGATCAAAACGTTCTACAATTGAATTTAGAAATATTGCAAACCAATCATCTCTTTCCAATTCTTTCTCAATAAAATCAAAATATTCATTTAATGATTTCAATGAATTTTCACGAGCTTCTTTTTCAATAGTTTCAAAAGATTTTACTTTGTAATTAGCGTCATCTTTCTTTTTATCTTCTTCAAGTTTTTGCTTATCTGTAATCGAAGAAAGAGCAGATAATTTCAATTGCTTTCTCCATCTGTCTACTAATTCAGATTTGTTTTTACTGAAAGGTAATTTTTCGTAATCTACATTGATTCTCTCTTTTGCATTAAAATCAAAAGGTTTCTCTAAGATAGACTCATAAATTTCTCTAGATTCTTTCATTCTTTTTAACAAACGAGCATTTGTTAAGTTAAAGAAAGTTAAATCTTTATTTTTAATCATGTCATCAATTTGAGTTTCATATTTACTGAACTCATCAATGTCACTTTGAAGAAAAAATCGTTTTGTAGGATCAATATTATTTAAATATTTACTGTACACTTTTTTAGAAAAATCATCGTTTAACTCAACCGGACTATAATGTCCTTTTTCTAAAACAAAAGACAACAACTCCAATAAAAGTTTGTCTTTCTCTGGATCCTCTTTTTTTTCTCTAGGAATAAAACTCCACAGTATTGCTGATAAAGCAGTTACCAACAATATAACCTTATAATTTCTTTTCATAAATTCCACTATTCGTTTCATTGAAAAATTTTCAACTAAATTACACAAAAAATCATGCCATAAGCATGCAAAATACTATAATTTTTTGTTAAACCAACAAAAATTGTCATTCAAAAAAAAGGTTTCGGCATAAATTATTTAATTTAGCAAAAAATGTATGAAGAATGTCAAAACCACTTATATTAGTAACCAACGACGATAGTATTGTTGCGCCAGGAATTCGCGCTTTAATTGAAGTTATGAAAGAACTTGGCGATGTGGTAGTTGTAGCTCCTGATAGCCCGCAAAGCGCCATGGGTCACGCCATCACAATCAACAACACATTAAAACTAGAAAAAGTACATTTAGACAAAGACCTTGAACAAGAATACAGTTGCAGCGGAACACCCGTAGATTGTGTAAAAATTGCTGTAAACGAAATTCTAAAAAGAAAACCCGATTTATGTGTTTCAGGAATTAATCATGGTTCAAATTCATCGATTAATGTAATTTATTCAGGAACGATGAGTGCCGCAGTTGAAGCTGGAATCGAAGGAATTCCCGCTATCGGATTTTCGTTGTTAGATTATAGTTGGGATGCCGATTTTAATCAAATCAAAGCTCACGTTAAGCAAATTGCTTCCGAAGTTTTAAAAAACGGTTTGCCCGAAGGTGTGATTTTGAATGTGAATTTCCCAAAATTAAGCAAAGAAGATATCAAAGGAGTGAAAATTTGTCGCCAAGCGAAAGCCATGTGGCAAGAAGAATTTGACAAAAGAACCAATCCACAAGGAAAAGAATATTATTGGTTAACTGGAAAATTTGTCAATTTAGATAAAGGAACTGACACCGATGAATGGGCCTTAGAAAACGGCTACATTTCGATTGTGCCCGTGCAATTTGATTTAACTGCACATCACGCAATGCATCAATTAAATTCTTGGGAATTATAAATTTAGACGATTAGAAAATGAAATATTATATCATAGCAGGAGAAGCTTCGGGCGATTTACATGGTTCTAACTTAATGAAGGCTTTGTATGAAAAAGATCCATCAGCCGAAATTCGTTTTTGGGGTGGCGATTTGATGCAAAATGTAGGCGGAACTTTAGTAAAACATTATCGCGAATTGGCTTTTATGGGATTTATTGAAGTCATAATGAACTTAAAAACGATTTTGAATAACATCAAAATCTGTAAAAAAGACATTGAAACGTTCAAACCTGATGCAATTATTTTTATTGATTATCCTGGATTTAACATGCGAATTGCGACTTGGGCAAAAGAGCGAAATATTCCAACGCATTATTACATTTCGCCACAAATTTGGGCTTGGAAAGAAAATCGTATCAAAGCTATTAAGCGCGATGTAGATTTTATGTATGTAATTCTTCCGTTTGAGAAAGATTTCTACGAGAAAAAACACCATTTCCCAGTTCATTTCGTCGGACATCCATTAATTGATGCAATTGCTAGTAGAACAGAGGTTTCAGACGAAATTTTTAGAAAAGAAAACCAATTATCTGAAAAACCAATAATTGCACTTTTACCCGGAAGTAGAAAGCAAGAAATTGCTAAAATGCTTTCGATTATGCTCTCGGTAACCAACGATTTTCCTGATTATCAATTTGTGATTGCTGGTGCTCCAAGTCAGGAATATGAGTTTTACAAAACGTTTTTAACGAATGAAAATGTGAAATTTATTTCGAATAAAACTTATGATTTATTGAGCCATTCACACGCTGCTTTAGTAACTTCTGGAACGGCTACTTTAGAAACCGCTTTATTCAATGTTCCTGAGGTGGTTTGTTATAAAGGAAGCTACATTTCGTACCAAATTGCCAAACGCATCATCACTTTAAAATACATTTCACTTGTAAATTTAATCATGGATAAAGAAGTGGTTAAAGAGTTAATTCAGGAAGAATTGAATACAAAAAACCTAAAAATTGAATTAGAAAAAATTCTAAATCCAGAAAACAGAACCGTTTTACTAAAAAATTATGCCGATTTAAAACAAAATTTAGGTGGCGAAGGCGCGAGTAAAAAAACGGCAGCATTAATTGTAAATTCTTTAAAAAAGTAAGATATTTTTTAATATATTTGGCTTAATATTGTCTCAAACATAAAACTTAAATACTGTAAAACAATTTTGTTTGAAAGTATTTAAATTCCCCCTACTTACGGTAACAATTAGCTTTGCGATAGGAATTATCGTTAGCTATCTTATGCAATTTACTTTTGAGAAAATAGTTTTTTCGATTGTAGGTTGCCTAACTTTATTTGTGTTTTTATTTTGGAGAAGTAAAAAAGTATTACTTCAAAATATTGCTTTTGGAATTACCACTTACCTACTCGCTTTTACTTTAGGAATGATGAATTTTTACATTCATTCCGATTTGAATTCAAAAAATCATTACTCTAAAAAATCATTTGAAGAAACGAATTCGATACGAGCCATCGTTACCACAACTTTAAAACCGAATACGAAGTATAACAAATATTTCATTTCACTTTCACATTTTAATGATTCGATTACTTCTGGAAAACTATTGCTTTATGTTCCAAAATCAAATATTAAAACCTTACATTCTGGTGATGAAATTTGGTTAAACAGTGCAATCTATCCAGTTCCAAAAGCTTTCAATCCGTACCAATTTGATTATTCGAAATATTTGGAAAAGCAGAACGTATTTCATCAAATTTATACGCAAGAAAATCAAATTAAAATCATTCAAAGACACAAAACACTTGATTTTAACATAGAAAATTTAAGAAACAATCTCAGTAAAAGTTTTGATATTCATCATTTCGAACCCAAAACAAAAGCCATAATTGATGCTTTAATTTTAGGACAACGATTAGAATTAGACAAGGAAACCATTACCGATTATTCCAATGCAGGCGTGATTCACATTCTAGCGATTTCGGGATTGCACATTTCTATTATTTACTTTTTTATTGTGTTCCTATTGAAACCACTAAAAAGAATTCGTTTTGGAGCGGAAATTCAATTATTAATCGTCTTAGCGATTTTATGGTTATTTGCCTTGCTTACAGGTTTACCAGCATCGGTAACTAGAGCGGTGACTTTGTTTAGTTTTATTAGTATCGGAAATTATTTCAATCAACCGAAAGCAATTTATAATGCTTTAGCTATTTCCGCTTTTTTAATTTTATTGATGAAACCGAATGCGATTTTTGATATTGGATTTCAATTGAGTTATGTAGCCGTTTTATCGATAGTTTTGTTTCAACCTTTTTACAAAAAATTCTATTTTTCCGAAAATAAAATTGCGGTTTACTTTACCGATACCGTTTTGGTTTCTTTAGCAGCGCAAATTGGTGTTTTACCTTTGAGTTTGTATTATTTTAATCAATTGCCTTTATTATTTTTGCTTGCAAACTTGGTTATTATTCCGCTTTCGAGTTTGGTTTTGATTGCTGGAATCGTGATTTTACCTCTCAATTACATTCTGCCTTCGTTTGCGATTTTTTTAGGTAAAATTTTAGAATTCAGTATTCAATTTATGAACAATTACATTCATTGGATTGCCCAATTTAAAAGCGGAATTATCACGAATATTTCGTTTTCAGGTTGGTTGACTTTTTCGATGTATTTGGTCATAATTGGTTTTATTTATTGGTTTTATCACTCTAAAGCTAAAAATGTAAAATATATTTTAGGAACACTTTTACTCTTTCAATTGAGTTACATCAGCATAAAATGGAATGAAAACAACAGTAGTGAATTAGTAATTTTCAATGAAAAAACAACGCTAATTGGCATCAAAAATCAAAACAAGGTAATAGCTTTTAGTGATATTCCAGAGAATCATTACACTACTTTAAATCATTACATTAGAGGAACATTTTCAGATTCGTTACGAATTTTTCCAATCCGAAACGCAATTTCATTTCAAAATAAAAGAATTTTAATAATTGATAGTTTGGGTATTTATAAAACTTCGATTCGACCTGAAATTATTGTTTTAACTCAGAATCCAAAAATCAATCTAACTCGATTGATTCAAGAAATGAAACCAAAAGAAATTATTGCAGATAAAAGTAACTACAAAAACAATATTAAATTTTGGGAAGCCACTTGTAAAAAAGAAAAAATCCCTTTTCATGCTATTGCCGAAAAGGGATTCTATAGATTGAAGTAAAATTACTTTTTCTTAATAATTTGGTTAGCACCATCAAGCCAAACTTGAGGACCACCTGCAACATATCCTGAACTTCCTAAAGCCGTCAAATTTATTTTAGCTTCAGCGGTTTTAACAGCACTTACAAACCAAACAGTAGGATAACCGTTAACTTGCAACTGTTTTTGTAGTTGAGCATTTTGCATTTTTACAACATCAGTTTGATTGTTTTTTCTTGGAAAATCTAATTCAACCAAAACTACGTTTTCTTTTGCCCATTTAATAAATTCTGGTGTTTTGAAAACTTCTTTTTGCAAACGAATACACCATCCACACCAATCAGAACCTGTAAAAAACAAGAACATAGGTTTGTTCTCTTTGATTGAAATGTCGGTAGCTTTTGACATATCGGTATGCCATGTTAACTCTTCTTGCGCTTGGATTGACATACTAGTCAAAGTTAAAAACGCTATTAGTAAAATCTTTTTCATATTGTAAATTTATAAAACAAATGTAACAAATTAAATGCCAAAAATAATTGTTACTTAACTTCTTGCATCAATTTCCTAACGATTGGCGAAATAGCAATTAAAACCGCTCCAGCAACTAAAGCATAAATTGCTAATTGTTGGTAACCATCGGTGTAGGCAATTAATTTTTCTGCTTTGGTAGCATTTTCATTTGCGCTTGACATACCAGCACCTAAAATTCCTGCTACATATTGACCGTAAGCGCTAGCTAAAAACCACATTCCCATCATAACACCTTGTAATTTTAAAGGAGAAAGTTTGGTCATAATCGATAATCCAATTGGTGATAAACAAAGCTCTCCAAAAGTGATGATAAAATAAGCTAAAGTGAATATTTCTAGCGAAGTCATTCCGTCAATATTTGCAAAAAATCTTGTAAAATAGAACGTGTAAAAAGCTAAGGCTAAGAATAAAAATCCTAATCCGAATTTCACCACTGTATTCGGTTCAGCTTTTCTTGAATTTAACCAAACCCAAACCAATCCTAAAAGGGGTGCAAAAATGATTACGAATAATGAATTTGCAGCGTTATTTACACCGTTAGGATCTAAATTAACACCTAGAAAATCATTGTCTAAATTATTAGCGGCAAATAAACTTAATGAACCGCCACTTTGCTCAAAAAACGCCCAAAACAAAATTGAAAACACAATAAAAACCATTGCCGCAATCAACTTTTTGTTTTCTTGAAGCGTGAAATTTCGCATTTCATAACCCAAATACAACAGAGTAACAGGACCGATGGTATACATAAAATAATCGGTATATTCAGGATTGGAAACCATTGTCATAATTAATGGAATAGCCACTAAAGTTCCTATATATGTAGCATATTCATATAATTTTCTTTTCGAATCTTTTAAATGCAATAAGGGAGAAAGTCCAATTGTAGCTAAACTTTTTTGCGTAAATAAGAAAGTTATCAAACTAATTGTCATTACAATTCCGGCTAAGCCAAAAGCTAAATTCCAAGAATAATTTTTCCCGATGTAAATACAAGCGTAACCTCCTAAAAGTGCACCAATATTAATTCCAGAATAAAACAATGAAAAACCAGCATCTCTTCTCGAATCATTCCCTTTATATAAAGTTCCTACCATGGTAGAAATGTTCGGTTTAAAAAATCCTGTTCCAATAACGGTAAAAGCAATTCCAAGAAAGAAAAATTGTTTCGGATCGATTGCTAAAATGGCACTTCCAACAATCATCATAATTCCACCCCAAAACAAGGATTTTCTATATCCTAGAATTTTATCGGCAAACAAACCTCCTACAAAAGTGAAAGCATAAACAAAAGCTTGGGTTGCTCCATATTGTAAATTAGCTACATCTTCTTTCATGAACAATTGATGTACCATGAAAAAAGTTAACATTCCGCGCATTCCGTAGAAACAAAAACGTTCCCACATTTCGCTAAAGAACAAATACCAAAGTTGTTTTGGATATTTTCCTTCGAAATTTTGAATTTCTTCTATAGTTTGAGTTGCTTTCATCCTAGTGAATTCCTTTTTCTTGCATTACTTTGTTAAGTTGTTTCAATAAAATAAACATCAATAAAGTAGCAAACATTAATAATCCGAAATTAACCCAAAAGAAGTCTTGTTTGTTGTCGTAGGTATCCCAAAGACTTGCTAACACACCACTTAATTTATTTCCGATGGAAGTGGATAAGAACCAACCACCCATCATTAAAGAAGTGATGTTCGTTGGACTTAATTTAGAAACTACAGATAATCCCATCGGACTCAAAAATAATTCTCCGATTGTGATAACTCCATAATTGGCAACTAACCACCAAACACTTACTTTTTCTGTTCCGTTTGCTCCCATATTTACGGCAGCAATCATTACTAAAACAGATAAAGCTGAAATTAATAATCCGAATGCTATTTTTGTTGGCGTTGAAGGCTCTTTCTTTCTACTTCTTAAAAAGGTGAAGAATGCCACAACTAATGGTGTTAAAATAATAACCCAACCTGGATTGATCGACTGACTTAAATTGGTTGCCCAAAGCGAAACTTTTGAACCTTCTTCTGGTAATTTATCTTTAGCTACGTTTCTGAAATAAACTGGATAATCAACTGTTTTTTGAACTTCTCCATCTACTTTTTGAATGCGGAAACTCGCATCGTATAATTCAACAGTGTCTTTTTTGTATTCTACTTCTTTAGCTAATTTTAATCCATTAAAAACGGTTTGAGTGGTTCCTGTTATTTCTCTATCGGTATAACGGTCTGCCCAAGTTGTTAAAGCCGAACCATTCAATTTGAATACAGCCCAAAATAAAATTACAACTGCAAAAATGGTTAACAAAGCACCGATTGGTCTTTTGTCTTCCACTTTGGCTTTGAAATATAAACTTCCGTAGAAGAAAATTACTGGAATACATGCAAAAATAAAAGCATCCGTACTATCCGAACCAAAAATATAACCACTAGGATTTGCTTCTGAAGTTACTCCTTTTAATAACCAACCAATTACCCCAAAAACTGCAGATGGTACTAAAATAAACATTACAATTTTCCAGAAAGGCATATCGCCAGCCTGTACTCCTTTTTTCTCGGTTTTATCGCCATAATGTTTTGTTCCTAATAAGAAAACAATAACTCCTACAAACATTCCGACTCCAGCTGCCATGAAAGCATATTGCCAACCTAATAAAATTTGTAAAGCAGCTCCAAAGAAGTTACAAATGAACGCTCCAACGTTAATTCCCATGTAGAAAATGTTGTAACCTTCGTCTTTTTTATCTTTATATTGATCTTCGGTATAGAAATTACCTAAAAGAGTTGAGATATTTGGTTTGAAAAAACCGTTACCCACGATAACCAATGTCATGGCTATGTAAAGCATTGTAATATCATGAATTCCCATCATGAAATAACCAGCTCCCATCATGATTCCACCGATAACGATAGATTTTTTGTAGCCCCAATATCTATCCGCAACTAAACCTCCAATGAAAGGAGTTAAAAATACCAAAGCGATAAAAGTTCCGTATAAATCGGATGCTTCTTTCTCGGTCATAGCGAATCCAGCTTCAACATCTTTAAGATATAAGGTAAAAATACCAATCATTAAATAGTAACCGAAACGTTCCCACATTTCAGATAAAAACAAGTAAGGCAATGCTTTAGGATGACTTTTCCACATAATTTATTGTATTAAAAAAACAAACCTACAAGGGTTTCTTGTAGGTTTGAAAGATATAAAAAATATTTTATTTTATTTTACTACTTATTCGTTTTAGCTTCAACATGGTCATTATGCATTCTTTTTTCTAACCAAGAACTTAATACGAAAAGAATGGCAGCAGCTGCACCTGACATGATGATGAACAAAATGAAGAACTCATATAAATTCGTAATTTGGAAACCTAAGAATGAAGTTGCTCCTCCAGTCCCATCTTCACCACCCGGAATTAAAGCACTTAATGTTCCTGCAAATTTATTCGCCGCAGCATTTGCTAAGAACCAAGTTCCCATCATTAAAGACGACAAACGTAAAGGTGCTAATTTAGAAACCATTGATAATCCGATAGGTGACAAACATAATTCCCCAATAGTATGAATTACATAAAGACCAATTAACCACCACATTGACACTTTCTCACCTAATCCTAAACCTTTAACAGCAATAGCAATAACTACATATCCTAAAGCTACTAAACCAAGTCCAATTGCCATTTTCTTAGGAGAAGACGGTTCTAATTTTCTAGCATATAAGAATCCCCAAACAATTGTCATAATTGGAGCTAATGAAATAACCGCTAATGGATTTACCGATTGAAAATAAGACGCTGGCATTTCCCATCCAAAAATTGTTCTTTCTGTTTGTCTGTCTGCAAATAAAGTTAATGAAGCTCCAGCTTGTTCAAAAGCACCCCAGAAGAAAATAACGAAAAACGCTAAAAGGAAAATTACTGTAATTCTTTGTGTTTCAATTTTAGTTAAACTTTTATCACTAAAAATTAAAATTGGCATAGCTACCATTGCTCCATAAATGAAATAACTGATAATATCTACATCACTTTTAAACATTTGTTTAAAGTTCAACATAAAGAAAATAATTCCTATTGAACCAATGATCATAGCGATACTTTTAACATCTAACTTTTTAACTGGTAATCCAATTGCATTCCCTTCTTCAGAAATTAGATACTTTTTTTGACCTAAAATGAACGCTACTAAACCTATTAGCATTCCAATACCAGCCGCTAAAAATCCCCATTTAAAATCCATTGAACCACAAACTAAAGGAGAAAAGAAAGCTCCTAAATTGATTCCCATATAGAAAATGGTGAAAGCACTATCAATTCTTCTGTCATTTGCTGGATATAATTGTCCTACCATTGTTGAGATATTTGGTTTAAAAAAACCATTACCAATGATAATTGCTGTTAACCCCATCCACATAAGAGAAACACCACCATTTGCTCCAACCGAAGCACTGAAGAACATGAAGAACTGACCAATTGCCATTAAAAGTCCTCCAATAACAATACTTCTTCTATTCCCTAAAAATTTGTCACACAAATAACCTCCTAAAAGAGGTGTTAAGTACACCAATCCTGTATAACTTCCGTAAATTTCAGAAGCATCGGCATCTTTCATTAATAATACTTTAGTCATGAATAGAATGAAAATGGCTCTCATTCCATAATAACTGAATCGCTCCCACATTTCTGTGAAGAATAAAAAGTACAACCCTTTAGGATGTCCTGTTTTTACAGCATTGTTTTCCATATAATTTGTTTTAGTTTATTGGTTTATTATAATTTTTCTTTGATGAAATTCGTCATTTTAGTGTACAATTGTAAGCGAGTTTTTCCGCCGTAAATTCCGTGGTTTTTATCTGGATAAATTGCCCAATCAAATTGTTTATTTGCTTGAACTAATGCTTCAACCATTTTCATTGTATTTTGAACATGAACGTTATCATCAGCAGTTCCGTGAATTAACAAGAAGTTTCCTTTTAATTTACTTACGTGATTGATTGGTGAATTGTTATCATAACCACTTGCGTTTTCTTGTGGAGTTTGCATGTAACGCTCTGTATAAATACTGTCATAATATCTCCAAGAAGTTACTGGAGCTACTGCGATTGCCATTTTAAAAACATCGGCACCTTGGAACAAACAGTTAGACGACATGAATCCGCCATAACTCCATCCAAAAATTCCGATTCTTGAAGCGTCAACGTAGTTGTATTTTCCAATTACTTTAGCAGCATCGATTTGGTCTTCTACTTCAAATTTTCCTAATTCTTTTTGTGTGCATTTTTTAAAAGCAGCTCCTTTGAAACCTGTTCCTCTTCCATCAACACAAGCTACGATGTAACCTTGTTGTGCTAACATCATAAACCAATAATCATCTGTGCTATTCCAAGCGTTATCTACTTGTTGCGAACCTGGTCCTGAATACTGATACATGAAAACTGGGTATTTTTTATTTGGATCGAAATTTTTCGGTTTAATCATCCAAGCATTTAATTGGTGCCCTTTTTCAGTAGTTAAGACGAAAAACTCTTTAGGAGTTACATCGTATTTTGCTAATTTTTGTTCAACAGCTTCATTAGAAACAATAGTTTTAACAACCGCTCCAGTTTTTGAATCGTTTAAAGTGTATGTTGGTGCTGAAGTTGCGCTTGAATACGTATTGATGAAGTATTGGAAATTCGGGCTAAAAGTTGCCGAATTTGTTCCTGTTTTAGAAGATAATCTTACTTTAGACTTCCCATCAACTTTGATAGCGTAAACATCTCTATTGATAGAACCATTTTCAACCGACTGATAATAAACCATTCCAGATTTTTCATCAAAACCGTAATAGTTTGTTACTTCCCATTTTCCAGAAGTAATTTGTTTTTTCAATTTACCTGATTTATCATAGTGGTAAATATGATTGAATCCGTCTTTTTCTGATGTCCAAATAAAACTGTTGTCTTTTAAAAACGTTAAGTTATCGGTAACATCAATGTAAGCAGCATCTTTTTCGTTTAAAACAATTTTTGTAGTTCCAGCATTAGCATCAACAAAATGTAAATCTAGATTGTTTTGATGACGATTCATAACTTGAACACTTAAAGTAGCTGCGTCATTCGTCCATTTGATTCTTGGAATATAAAAATCTTTGTAATTTCCTAAATTGATTTTCTTAGTTGTTCCTGATTTTAAATCGAAAATATGTAACGAAACAATTGCATTTTTTTCACCCGCTTTTGGATATTTGAAAACGGTTTGTGTTGGATACAAACCTTCATTGTACATGTCCATTGAAAATTCTGGAACTTCCGTTTCATCAAATTTGATATAAGCGATTTTTGTACCCGTTACATTCCAATCATACGCTTTTACGAATGCAAATTCTTCTTCATACACCCAATCCGTAATACCATTGATGATTTTATTTTTTTGTCCGTCTTGCGTAATTTGAATTTTTACTCCTGATGACAAATCATGAACATATAGGTTGTTTTCAAATGCGTAAGCAACTTTGGTTCCATCAGCACTAAATGTTGGCTCTTGAATAGCATTAGCCGTAAAACTACTTACCGTTTTTGAAGGAATATCATAAATAAAATATTCAGCTGTGAAAGAATGACGGAAAATAGGATTTGATTTGGTTGCTATTAAAATCTTTTTCTCGTTTTTATCAAAAGAATAACTATCGATTGATGTTACTTCTGAATGGTTTTTAGTATCAAAAAGAGTACTTACTTTTTCTAAAGTGGCAAAATCGTACAAATCGATTTGATAACTTTTAGAATTTCTATCGAAATTTAAAACCGTATATTGGTTAGTGTTCTTCATGGCGCTCAAAGCATCCATCCCTTTGGTTCTGAAGGCTCCGCCCCAAATTTCTTCTAACGTAATTTTTTGTTGCGCTACAACTGATAATGAGCTTGCTACAAAAAGTAAAATCGCTAAACTGTATTTTTTCATAATATTATGTTCTTAAAAAACTTCCAATTTTAGTGAAAATATATGAATTAACCATAATTTTAACTTGATTTAATAAACTTTTTGATTTTATAAAATATTTAATTACATTTATATTTGAAACGGTAACATCGCTAAATGGCAGTAACTCTACAAAATGGATTCTTTTTTTTATCCAACATCTCGGCTGTTGTCAGTCTATATGTTTTTATTTATTTAATTTTATTACTAACCGTTTTTGGGTTGTTTTTTAACTTTCAATTAAAATCGTCTAACATTGATTTTAGAACGTTACGAAATACCGTAAATCATCATTCTAACGCTCAATATCGCTATTATTTTTTATACTTAGGATTAATTTTTCCTGTTGCCGAGCTTTTTAATTTAATTTTTAACGAATCTAAAAGTGTAAACTCGTATTTCGAATTTCTCACAGGTGCTTTTTGTGTCTTTATCTTCATTATAACATCAAAGAAAGAAGTTGCTAAATACAGCTTTATTATATTTCGTACCTGTTTTTTTTTACTTCTTGCATCAACAGTTTTTAGCTTTTTTACAGAAAGCATAACCTTCTTGTTGTTTTCAAAACACCTCCTTTTACTGTTTTTTGCATTTGCCATTTTTAAGAGATTTACAACCTATCTTATTTTTATTGGCATTAACTTTCTTTTATTATTTTTCCTAACGTTATTTAAAAACGAAGAAACAACAACTATCGTTACTCTTGTTAATGCACTCTTTATAATTTTAGTAATTCACTTAGGTCAGATAATACGAAATATTAAAGCTAATGAAAGACTAATTTTTACACAAGACATTATAAACAACACCAACTCCATAATTATTGCAGCTGATAATTTAGGAAATGTTCAATACTGTAATGATTCTATAACTAAAATTTTAGGTTACACTCCAGAAGAAGTTCTAGGAAAAGCGTTTTGGTCTTTAACAGAAGATACCGAATTTGAAGCTGGTGACTATTCTAATAAATTTAAACCTAACTCGGTTTATTTTAGAAAATTAAAATGCAAAAACGGAGAATACAAGTTTATTCAATGGACCGATTTTAAACAAACCAACAACACTTACGTAGCAACTGGACAAGATGTTACTTCAAAAATTAGCTTAGAAACTAAATATGCCAATTTAATTCAAAATGCTAAAGATATTATCTATGAAAGTGATCGATATGGTAATATTATTTATGCTAATAAATTTTCAATTCAAACTTTAGGCTACCGATTAGAAGAGCTTTTAGGAAGACACTTTAGTGATTTTATTAGAGACGATTTCAAAAGCACTGTATCAAAATTTTATATCGATTCTATCTCAGAAACAGATGAGTTTGACATTTTAGAATTTCCGATAATTAAAAAGAATGGCGAAGAAATTTGGGTTTCGCAAAAAGTAACCATAAAAAGAGACGAAAATGATATGGTCTCTGGTTTTTCATGTATTATTAGAGATATTACAGCTACAAAACTTTTAGAATTAGAGGAACACAAACGAATAGAAGAAATAAGCAGATTAAACAACGTTTCTAACAAACTATCTACCTTAAACTTCTTAACATTTCCAAATTTAGAAGCTTTAATTCAACATATTTGTAAAGAAACTGCTATCGGATTAAAAATTGACCGAGTGGCGCTTTGGAATTATGAACAAGACCAAATTGATTTAAAAAACATTTATGTACATAGCGAAGACAAACATTATGCAGATTTGTCAATTCCTAAGAAAAATATTAGCAACTACATTTCAAATATTGAATCGCAACCAATAATTATTGCTTCAAATGTGTTTAAAGATGAATCTCTTAAAGAATTTACAATTGAATATTTCCCTAAGTACAATATTAAATCATTACTAGACATTCCTATTTACATTGGTGGAGAGCTAAATAATATTTTGTGTTTAGAAGCTACTCACGAGTTCAGATACTGGACAAATGAAGACATTAACTTTTGTAAAACCGTTGCCGAAATTATAGCGTTAGCAATAGAAACTACAAGGAGAAAAAACGCTGAAAATCAAATTATTTATAAAAACGAAATCTTAACAGCAATTGCAAACGTAACTAGCAACTTACTAATTCACAAAGACAAAGATGATATTTTTGATGTTTCAATTGAACAAATAGGTAAAGTATTAAAAGTAGATCGTTTGTATTATTTTGAAAATGACATCAAAACGAATTTGATGAGTCAACGCTTTGAATGGGTTTCTGAAACAGATTTAGCAGAGATAGACAATCCATTGTTACAAAATATCCCACACGAGGAATTTGCAGATTTCATGCAAATCATATTAAACAAAAAACCGTACCTAAATTTAACCAAGAATGTTCCTGAAAGCAATTTTAAAGATTTATTAATTGATCAAAACATTGTTTCAATTTTAATAATTCCTCTTTTTGACAAGGAAACTTTCATCGGTTTCATTGGATTTGATGATTGTAAAAACGAACGTATTTGGACAGATGAAGAAATTAATATCCTACTTACACTTGCAAACAATATTGCTTCTACAATCATAAGAATCAACAACGAAAAAGCAATTGCAGAAAGTGAAGAAAAATTTAGATTATTAGCCAATAATATTCCTGCTTCTGTTTTCTTAGTTAAATATGACACTGCTCGAACAAAAGTTTATCTAAATGATGAAATTGAAAAATTAACAGGATACCATCGCGATGATTTTATGAGCAATAAAATTTCGTTACTCGATTTGTATCATCCTGACGAGAAAGAAGAATTAAGACTCATCATTGACGAAGCTTTACACAATAGAAAACCCTATAAAGCAACGTGTAGAATTAGACGAAAAGACGGAAATTATGTTTGGATTGAAGAATATGGCGAAGGAATTATCATCAACAATGAGATTGCTTACATTGAAGGCGTATTAATTGATATCACAGAAAGAAAAGTAGCCGAAGAAGCCGTTATTGCAAAAGAATTAGCCGAATCTTCTAACAAAGCAAAATCAGAATTCTTGGCAAATATGAGCCATGAAATTAGAACGCCTTTAAATGGAATTATTGGGTTTAGCAATTTGCTTTTAAACTCCGATTTAACTGAAATTCAAAAACAACATTTAGAAACGGTTAATCAATCAGCTTCCACACTTCTTGATGTAGTAAATGATATTTTAGACATTTCTAAAATTGAAGCTGGAAAATTAATCATCGACAAAGAAAAAACAAGCTTACACACCATCATCAATCAATGTATTGATATGATGAAATTTATGGCGCATCAAAAAAACTTGGAACTTATTGTTAATATTCACGAAGAAGTACACTGCGCTATTTGGGTTGATGAAATGCGGCTAAAACAAATTCTACAAAACTTATTAAACAATGCGATTAAATTTACTCAAAAAGGACAAATCGAATTAGAAGTTTCTGCAACAAACTTAAACGAAAACACTTCAAAAATTAAATTTAGCATTAAAGACACCGGAATAGGAATTAAAAAAGAGAATAAGAAAAAAATCCTTGAAGCTTTTACTCAAGAAGACAATTCTACAACTCGAAATTATGGCGGAACTGGGCTTGGGTTAACCATCACCAACAGTCTTTTAAAATTAATGAACAGCAAATTAGAAATTGAAAGCGAACTTAATGTTGGATCAACTTTTAGCTTTGAATTGCTATTAAAATCTGAATTATGCAACAATCATTTATCTGTTAACAATCATAATTTTAAAAAAGCCTTAATTATTGAAGACAATAAACTTGTTTCTTCAATAATTAAAAACATGTTACAATGTTATAATATTGATGCAGAATCATACGAAAATAGTATCGAAACTATTTCAAAATTTATCCTAGAAAATCAAATTGATTTATTGCTTTTAGATTTAGAATATTTGTCAGAAGAAATAACAACTAAAATCATAAATGAATTAAGTAATTTACCAAATCTTTCGGTAATTGTGATGCAAAACTCTAATTCAAAATTTAATGAAACTAGTAGTTACAAAAACGCTCAAAGCATTATAAAACCAATAAAACACGAAGCTTTACAAAACTTTATTAACCAAAATTACTCCGAAACCAAACAACCAATAAAAAAAACCAAGGAAGAAATTTCGTTGCAATCGCCTAGCATCTTAATAGTTGACGACAACAAAATTAATATGCTATTAACCAAAACTTTAATCAGAAACAAAGTACCAAACAGCATCATTTACGAAGCAAAAAATGGTCAAGAAGCGGTTGATTTAGCATTAGAACACAATCCTGACATTATTTTCATGGATATCCAAATGCCAATTATGAATGGATACGAAGCGGCAACAGAAATTAGAAAAACAAATCCAAATACAATAATTATTGCCATTACTGCTGGAATTATTACAGGCGAGAAAGAAAAATGTTTAGAAGTTGGGATGAATGATTTTATCATTAAACCAATTGATAAAATTTTATTTGAAACCACTTTATTTAAATGGATAAATAGTCTTCCTAATTAATCCAATTAGTATCTTTGCCTTCTATTTGAAAAAAATTCACTGCTATGAATCAAAATGTTAAAGGCTTTTCAAAATTATCCAAAGAAGAAAAAATAAATTGGATTACAAATACCTATTTCGTAAATCCAGAAGAAGCAAAAGAAAGCATCACCAAATATTGGAATTCGGACGAAAACTTACAAAAGCTTCACGACGAATTCATCGAAAACACCTTAACTAATTTTTATCTTCCTTACGGAGTAGCACCAAACTTTACCATCAACGGAAAAAGCTATACAATTCCAATGGCCATTGAAGAAAGTTCGGTTGTTGCAGCGGCATCAAAAGCAGCAAAATTTTGGGGCGAAAGAGGCGGTTTTAAAGCTACCATTATCAATACTGAAAAAATTGGTCAAGTTCACTTTCTTTTCAATGGAAATTCAGAAAAATTAACTGCTTTTTTCAATAAAATAAAACCAACTTTCTTCGATGACACACAAGAAATCACCAAAAACATGCAAAAGCGTGGTGGCGGAATTTTAGACATCGAACTAAGAGATAAAACCCATGAAATTCCAAATTATTATCAACTTCATGCTACTTTTAATACTAAAGATAGCATGGGAGCGAATTTCATTAATACGTGTTTAGAGCAATTTGCTAAAACATTAGAAAATCAAGCTCAGGAATATTTGGATTTTACTTCGGAAGAAAAAAACATTCAAATTGTAATGAGTATTCTAAGCAATTTTGTACCAAATTGTGTTGTTCGTGTTGAAGTTTCTTGTCCGATAAACCAACTTTCAGATGATAAAAATATCGATTCAGTTGAATTTGCTCAAAAATTTGCAACCGCTGTACGAATTGCCGAAGTAGAACCTTTCCGTGCCGTGACGCACAACAAAGGCATCATGAACGGAATCGACGCCGTAGTGTTAGCAACAGGAAACGACTTCAGAGCCGTGGAAGCAGGAATTCATGCCTACGCAAGTAAATCTGGACAATATTCGAGTTTATCGCATGTAAAAATTGAAAACGATATTTTCACTTTTTGGATGGAAATTCCGTTAGCGTTGGGAACAGTTGGAGGTTTAACTTCATTACATCCATTAGTAAAATTCTCAATGGAATTGTTAGGAAAACCTTCTGCGGAAGAATTAATGCAAATTGTAGCAGCCGCTGGATTAGCTCAAAATTTTGCAGCACTTCGTTCTTTAACCACAACGGGAATCCAACAAGGACACATGAAAATGCATTTGATGAATATCTTAAACCAACATCAAGCTACCAAAGAAGAGAAACAAAAAGTCTTAGATTATTTCAAAGACACAACCGTTTCGCATAGTTTAGTAGTTGACTATTTGGAAAAAATTAGAAGTTAATGGAAACCCAAACTTTTTACAGTAACGGAAAATTACTCATTACAGGCGAATACGTTGTTTTAGACGGTGCGAAAGCTTTAGCATTGCCTACAAAATTCGGACAAAGCTTAATCGTAAAATCAGGAACTAACAACCAAATTAAATGGACAAGTTTTGATTCGGATAAAAGTATTTGGTTTGAAGACTTAATTTCGTTTGAAGAAATAAAAAATAAAATCACAAACGATAAAAATTCAGCTGTAAAAAACACTTTAATTGAAATTTTACATCAAGCTTTTATTCAAAATCCAACATTTTTAGAAAAAGAAGGCTACGAAATTGAAACACACTTAACTTTTCCAAGACTTTGGGGTTTAGGCACTTCTTCTACTCTAATAAACAGCATTGGCGATTGGCTAAACATTGACGCATTTGAATTATTACAAAAAAGTTTTGGTGGAAGCGGTTATGACATTGCTTGTGCGAAATCAAATTCGCCAATTGTATATCATTTAGAAAATGAAACACCTCATTTCAAAGCGATTCATTTCAATCCATCATTCAAAGAAAACATTCATTTTGTGTATTTGAATCAGAAGCAAAGCAGCAAGCTGGCAATTGCGAATTATATGTCGAAACACCATCATGTAAATGCCGTAATTTCAAAAATCAACACCATAACTTACGACACCATAGATTGCAAAGAAGGAAAAGAATTTGCCAAACAAATGGAAAAGCATGAAATTATAATGAGTGATGTTCTAGAAATTGAAACCATTCAAGAAAAACTTTTCCCAGATTTTAAAGGCATTATAAAAAGCTTAGGCGCTTGGGGTGGCGATTTTGTTATGGCAATTTCTAAAGAAAACCCTACAGCGTATTTCAAAGAAAAAGGCTATCCTGTTGTACTTTCATATGAAGAGATGATTTTATAATCCTATTTAAAACCGATATAAAACAAAAAAACCACTCATTTGAGTGGTTTTTGTGGTACCTCCAGGGATCGAACCAGGGACACATGGATTTTCAGTCCATTGCTCTACCATCTGAGCTAAGGTACCTTTACAATTTAGAGCATTACTGCTTGTTGATTGCGGGTGCAAATATAGAACGATTTTTATATTTTCCAAAACAAATAATAAAAAAAATCAATTTGTATATTTGCACTTCATAAAACAAAACCATGCTTTTAACAATCGATGTTGGAAATTCAAGAATTAAAGTTGCTGTATTTGAACACAATAAGCAAGTTGACTTTTTTATTTTTGAAACAAATGAAGCGCTAAAAAATTTTAAAAATATTTTTAAAAAATATTCCAATCTTCAAAAAATCATCCTTTCTTCGGTTGGAAAATTAGATGAAGAAGTGGTGAATTTCATCAAAAGTCAGTTCCAAACAGAAATCATTGAGCATAAATCGAAGTTTCCTTTTACCAATTTATACGCCACACCAGAAACTTTAGGAATTGACCGAATGGTTTTAGCTGCTGGAGCTACATTAATGTACCCAAACCAAAATCGATTGATTATTGATACTGGAACTTGCATAACTTATGACTTTGTGAATGCTGAAAATGAATATTTAGGAGGTGCTATTTCTCCAGGAATTAAAATTAGGTACAAGAGTTTAAACAATTACACTTCAAAATTGCCTTTATTAAGCATTAGTGAAGATTTTGAAATTATAGGAAATAGTACAGAAAGCGCAATTCACAGCGGCGTTATTAATGGAGTAATCTTTGAAATCGAAGGGTTTATTTCACAATATTCTCTTAAAAATCAAGATTTAACAATAATTTTAACAGGAGGAGACGCAGAATTTTTGGCTAAAAGATTAAAAAGCACCATATTTGCCAATTCAAATTTCTTACTAGAGAGTTTGAACTTATTATCACTATACACAGAAAAAAATGATTAAAAAGCTTATAGTATTTGCTAGTATTATTGTTTCATTAAACTCATGGGCACAAGATAACACAGCGTCACCCTATTCATATTACGGATTAGGAGAAGTAAAATTTAGAGGTACTCAAGACGCAAGAGCAATGGGAGGTTTGTCAATTACTGGAGACAGCATTCAATTAGGATTAATGAATCCAGCCTCATATTCAAAACTAAAATTAACCACTTTTGCAGTTGGAGGGACAAATTCATCAACAAATTTCTCAACAGATACAGAAAAAGAAAAAGCGCAAAGAACCAGTTTTGATTATCTTGCCGTAGGATTACCTTTAGGGAAATTTGGAATGGCATTTGGATTGATGCCTTATTCTGCTGTTGGTTACAAAAACGAAAACACGGTTGAATCAACAGAAGGTACTCGATATTTTAGATCACAAGGAAATGGATTTATCAACAAAGTATTTGTTGGTGGTTCTTATACCTTTAACGACAACTTAAGTTTTGGTTTTGACTTCGCATACCATTTTGGCGACATAATAAATGAATTTACAGAAAAAGCACTTTCTCCTGAATTAACCCAATACACAACTCGCGAAAAAAACACAACTGAATTAAATGGTGTTTCATTCAACATAGGATTATTGTATAATAGACAAATAAACTCTAAACTCACATTCCACTCAAGCTTAACCTATTCGCCTGAAAGTAAATTAAGTACCACAAATTTTAGAAACATTGCAACAGTTGTTTATACTATTGATGGAACAGAATTATCTAACGACGATGAAGACATTAACTTACCAAACAAGGAATTAACAATCCCAAGTAGATTAAGCTTAGGCTTTGGTTTAGGTGAAAACAAAAAATGGTTGCTTGGTTCAGAGCTTACATTCACACAAAACAAAAACCTAGTAAATAGATTTACAGAATTAACGCAAGTTTCTTATGAAAACTCAACTCGTTTTGCTCTTGGTGGTTATTACATCCCTAAATATGATTCTTTTTCTAATTATCTTCAAAGAATTGTTTATAGAGCAGGTTTTAAATATGAAAATACCGGTTTAGTATTAAATAATAAAAGTATAAACGATTATGGCATGAATTTTGGTTTAGGCTTACCACTAGGTTTCTCTAGAATCGATTTAGGTTTTGAATTTGGGAAAAGAGGAACTACATCAAACGGTTTAATAGAAGAGAATTATTTTAACATTAGTGTTGGATTAAATCTTGGCGCTAAATGGTTTGAAAGAAGAAAAATTGATTAATAATTATTTATAAGCAGAAAAATGAAAACGAAATTAACATTATTATTTATAGCTTTAACTAGTTTTTTTGTTCAGGCTCAAAATACGGAAGCTTGTACAGAAACACTAAGCTTAATGTCAACTTCTGTAAAAGCAAAAGATGTTACGGCTTACGACTATTTAACAACTTTAAGAAAAGATTGCCCGTCTTTCCATAAAAGCATTTACACTTTAGGAGAATTTGCAGTTAAATTGAAAATTGAAAAAGCAACAACTCCTCAAGATAAAGAAAAGTACGTTCGTGATTTATTGAAATTATATGATGAACACGACCAACACTTTCCTGGAAATGGCGCTGGAAATAAAATGAAAAAAGGTTTAGTATTGTTTGAAAACAAAGTTGGAACGACTGATGAAGTATTTCAATTGTTAGATGTTGCCTTCAAAACTGATTATGCAAACTTTAAATATGCAAAAGCAATGTATGTTTACTTCGAAATTTTAGTAAACAACCACAAAGCTAACAAAGGTGTAGAATTACAACAAGTATTCGATAAATATGACGATATTTCTAAAAAACTTGATGAAGAAGAAAAAGAATTATCTGAAGAAAACGATACTTTTTTAACAAAAGAAGAAGCAGGACAAGCATTAACTGACAAAGAAAAAACAAGAAAAGCTAGAATTGAAAATAGTTTGGAAATTTTTGGAAATGTTAGAAATGACATGGACAATATTGTTTTAGAATTATCTACTTGCGAAAAACTTATTCCATTTTACCAAAAAGGATTTGAGTTAAACAAAACTAACGAAGAATGGTTAAAAAGAGCCGCAAATCGTTTAGATGCAAAAGGATGTGATTCTGACCCAATATTCTCAAAAATATCAGAAGCACTTTACAAATTAAACCCAAGTGCTGATGCAGCATATCAATTAGGTGTAGTAGAAATTCAAAGAAAAAATACTACTAAAGCTTTAGATTATTTTAATCAAGCAGCTAATTTATACACTGACAACACTAAAAAAGCAAATGTATATTACAGAATTGCAGCTATGTATAGTAAATCAAACAAAGTTCAAGCTCGTACGTATGCAAGAAAAGCTCTATCTGTAAAACCATCATTTGGTAAAGCTTATTTATTGATTGCACAACTTTACGGAAGTAGCATCAACGAATGTGGTAATGACCAATTTGAAAAAAGAGCTATGTACTGGTTAGCTGCACAATATTGTGACAAAGCTGGAGCCGTTGATTCATCAATCAAAGCAACAGCTAACAAAACAGCTGCAAGCTATAGAGCAGCCGCTCCTTCTAAAACTGAAATTTTCCAATCAGGAAAAGCAGGACAAAGAGTTGCGTTTAACTGTTGGGTTGGAGAAAGTATTGTAGTTCCAAGCTTATAAGATGAAACTATTCATTAAAAATAATATTTTAAACATGGTCACGATATTTATCGTGACTATGTTTTTTTCATGTGAAAGCGACATTAAAAAGGTGCAACAACTTAGCGAAACAAGTTTTATCCCTACAGGTGAAGCCGACACTTTAAATTTAAAATATACAGATTCTGGCAAAATCAGATCAATTCTAAAAAGTCCAAAAATGATGGACTATAGTAACATTTCAAATCCTTTTACAGAATTTCCAAAAGGAATTCACGTAACCTTATTTGACAACAAAGGAAACACTACAACTATTGAAGCTGATTATGCTATTTCGTATAAAAAAACAGATATAATTGACTTACAAGGAAATGTTACTATTAGCTCTCAAAATGGCAAAAAACTAGAAACTTCTCAATTATATTTTGACCAAAAAAACGAATGGTTCTTTACAGAAAAACACTTTAAATATACTGATGAAGGCGGTAGTTATTTAGAAGGCCCAGGAGTTGACTTCAGCAAAGATTTCAAAATTTTTAATATGCAACAAAGTAGCGGAGAAGTTAACACTACCGACAAATAATTGTTTTACATTTTCCTTTTCATTACATTTGATAAAATTAACACACCATGACTTATTTAAAATTCATTCAATACATCTATCTAATATTTGCAGCTTTCTTTTTATACGATGCATTTAAAAAATATTCAGAAGGCAAACCATTTAATGACATTCTTTTAAGTATTATCATTGCGGTAGTTGCTGTTGGCATGTTCTTTTTTAGAAGACATTTCCAAAACAAGTATCAAAACAGAAAATAGCTAAATGGAAATCGCCATTATTGTAATTTGTTTATTGCTTTCAGCATTCTTTTCAGGAATGGAAATTGCTTATGTTTCTTCTAACAAAGTGTATTTATCTATCGAGAAAAGACAACAAAACTTTAATGCTTCTATACTAAATAAACTTACCGAAAAGCCATCTCAGTTTATTACCTCAATGCTCGTTGGAAACAATGTTGTATTAGTAATTTACGGAATTTATTCGGGCGACTTAATTATCGATTGGTTAAACAACTACTTCGAGCTTACTTCATTTGTTGGATTATTGCTTCAAACTCTAATCTCAACAGCCATCATTTTATTAACAGCTGAATTCCTTCCGAAAGTTTTCTTTCAAATTTATGCGAATTCTTTTATTAAGTTTTTTGCTGTTCCAAGTTATTTCTTTTACCAATTATTCTTTTGGCCTACAAAGTTTATCATTTGGATTTCAGATATTATCTTAAGAACATTCTTTAAAACTCCTGGAGATCAAGTTCAGGAATATTTCAGTAAAGTAGAATTAGGCAATTACATTACCGAACAAATGAATAATGTGTCGCATGAAAACGAAATAGACTCGGAAATTCAAATTTTTCAAAATGCTCTTGAATTTTCCGACTTAAAAGCAAGAGATATTATGACGCCAAGAACCGAAATTAGTGGTGTTGATATTTTAGATTCGGTTACTGAACTTAAAGAAACTTTTATTAAAACGGGTTATTCTAAATTGTTAATTTATCAAAATTCAATTGATGATATTTTAGGTTATGTACACTCATTTGAACTGTTTAAAAAACCAAAAACTATCAAAAGCATAATGATTCCTGTGGAATATATTCCAGAAACCATTTACATTAAAGATGCTTTGGATTTACTAACCAAAAAAAGAAAAAGTATCGCAGTTGTGTTAGACGAATATGGAGGAACTTCTGGTATTATAACTGTTGAAGATATTATCGAACAATTGTTTGGCGAAATTGAAGACGAACACGATTTAGATGAAGAATTAATAGATGAAATCATAGAAGAAAACACCTTTTTATTCTCTGCAAGACTAGATGTTGAATACCTTAACGAAAAATATAATTTAGAAATTCCCGAATCTGATTCTTACTCAACATTAGGTGGATTTATTGTAAATTATACGAAAGAAATTCCGTTAAACGAAGAAAAAATCAATATCGAAAATTTTGAAATAATCATTCATTCCGCAAGCAATAAAAAAATCGAATTGGTGCGTTTCTCAGTAAAAGAAGAAAAAAGATAAAAATCTTTAAAAAAAACAAGTAAAATATAACTTTACTATTTTATTATTAAATAGATAATTGTATTTTCGCCCTCTGAAAAAAATTAAACACAAATAAAAATGGCAGTTTTATCTAAAATTAGACAACGTTCATTCTTCCTAATTATTATCATTGCTTTAGCATTGTTTTCATTTGTATTAGCAGATGTTATTCAAAGCGGAACATTTAGCTCTGATGCTAACAATGTAGGCTCTGTTAATGGAACAGATATTGATGCGCAACAATTTATGCAAAATGTTGCAATGATTGAAAAACAAGGACAAGGAACTACTTCAACACAAGCTCTTAACAGCGCATGGGATCAAGAAGTTAGAAGAATTATCCTTACTGAAGAATTTGAAAAATTAGGCTTAAAAGTTGGTAGCGAACAATTAATCAACGTTATCAAGCAAAATCCTAACTTAGCTCAAAATCCTCAATTTTTAAATGCTGCTGGACAATTTGACGAAAACAAATTTAAAGAGTCTTTAAAAGGAATCAAAAATGCTCCAGACCAAACGCAATGGTTACAATGGAAAGAATTTGAAAAAAACATTGAAAGATATGCTGTTGAACAAATGTACAACACGATGATCAAATCGGGTGTGTATACAACAAAAGCTGAAGGTAAATTCCAATATAAATTAGAAAACGATAAAGCAAACTTTGATTATGTAACAGTAGCTTTTTCAACTGTAAACGACGATCAAGTTAAAGTTACTGATGCTGAGATTATCGATTTCATGAAAAAATCTCCAAAAAAATACAAGTCAGACAACACTACAAGCGTTGATTTTGTATTGGTAGAAAACAAACCTTCTAAAGAAGACGAGCAAGCTATGTTATCTTCTATTGGTGATGTTAAAGTGAAATTTGATTCTGTTGCGAATGTAGGTGAATTTGTTAATGCTAATTCAGACATTAAATTTGACTCTACTTATGTAACTAAAAAAGATTTACCTATTGATTATCAAGAACAATTATTCAACTTACCAGTTGGTGGTGTTTTTGGACCATATGTTTTCAACGGACACCAATGTATTTCTAGAATGATTGCTAAAAAAGGCAATGCAAGTGCAAAAGCAAGTCACATTTTATTAGCTTACAAAGGAGCTCCTCAATCTACTGCTACAAGAACAAAAGAAGAAGCTCAAGCTTTAGCTAATGATTTATTAGCACAAGTAAAAGCTAATCCAGGAAACTTTGTTATGTTAGCAATGGCTAACTCAGACGATCCAGGATCTAAGAACAATGGTGGTGAGTATGACAACATTACTCCTGGACAAATGGTTCCTCAATTTAATGATTATGTATTCAACAATCCTGTTGGTTCTATTGGTGTAGTTGAAACTGATTTTGGTTTTCACGTAATCAAAGTAACGGCTAAATATGATGCTGTTTTAATGGGAACAGTTGCTCAAAAAATTCAACCTTCTGAAGCTACAATTGATGCGATTTATACTAAAGCGAGTCAATTAGAAGCGGATGCTAATGAAAATAAAGATTTTGCTGCAATTGCTAAAAAAGCAGGATTTGAAGTAGTTCCAGCTACAAATTTAAAAGGTTCAGACGAATACGTTCAAGGTATAGGTTCTCAAAGAGAAATTGTAAGATGGTCTTTCAATAAAGATACAGAAATTGGAGATGTTAGACGTTTTGAAGTTCCTCAAGGTTTTGTTATTGCAAAATTAAAAGATAGAAACGAAAGTGGTTTATTACCAATTGATATTGCAAAACTACAAGTAGAACCAATCATCAAAAATCAGAAAAAAGCTGAAATTATCAAGAAAAAAATGAGTGGTAGTTCTTTAGAGGCAGTTGCAAAAGCTTCTGGTGCTTCTGTTCAAATTGCAGCTGGAGTTTCTTTAAAAGCACCAGTAATTCCAAATATTGGGAATGAGCCTAAAGTTGTTGGTAAAGCATTTGGTTTAACTCCTGGAAAAACTTCTGAAATTATCGAAGGTACATCAGGAATGTTCATGGTAAGAGCTAAAGCTGTAACTAAAGCTCCAGAAGTTCCAAGTTATGAAACTTACATTACTCAAGACAGATCACAAAATAGATCTTATGCTATCTCAATGTCTTATATTGCATTAAAAGATAAAGCAGAAATTAAAGATAATAGAGCAAACTTCTAAGAAGTTACGCTTAAAAAATAAAAGGCTATCCGAAAATCGTGATAGCCTTTTTTTATTTAATTTGTTTTATAACATAGGTCACAATTCCCCAAATTATAAACTCATTATGCGGTTCTATTTGAATTGGAGCATAATTTGGATTCTCGGGAATTAAAAAAATAGCTTCTTCTGTTTTCTTAATTCTTTTTACGGTAAACTCGCCATCGATAAAACAAACTGAAACGGCATTATTTCTTGGTTCTAGACTCCTGTCGATCACTAAAATATCACCATCATCAATCCCTGCTCCTATCATAGAATTTCCACTTGCTTTAGCATAAAAGGTTGCTTCTTTGTTTTTAATCAACAAATGATCTAAACTTACCTTTGATTCTTCAAAATCGGCTGCAGGCGAAGGAAATCCTGCTTTAATTTCGCTCGAAATAAATGAAGTTTCCATCGGATTATCAAAATCGGGAACAAAAAAAGTTATTTTCGGATTTACTTGCATTTTACTTCTAGTAATTCGTTAAAATTCGTAGTATATCGATTGGATAAATGATTCTGTTTCATTTTCCAAGTGCGTTTTAAATCTTGTGAAGCTAATCGAAGTTTACGTTCGCCAGTTTTATCCTGAACCGCATCCATAACTTCCATAAGTTTTTGGTACTTTGGATTCTCTTCGTCAAAAAGTTTAAATTGACGTTGCGAAGAAGGCACAATTTCCGTAACAATAACACCCGCTTTTTTATAAGCAGTTCCTTCTTGATACAAATCTTTTAACATAGAAATCGCTGTTTGACTAATTGAAAAAGACGTATTGGACGAAAAAGGCAACGTTTGCATGCGATAAAAACTATACTTTTCACCATTAGTATTAAATGGATCTTTTCGCAAATACAAAATAACCGCATTACAAAACGAATTTTGCTTGCGTAACTTCTCAGAACAAACACTTGCAAATGTAACCACGCGCTCTTTAAGTTCGTTGAAATCAGATATATCTTTCTCAAAACTTCTTGTAACCGCAATATTTTTTTTGGCTTTTGGTTCTTCCATTTCTAATACCGATTTTCCTTCTAATTCATATTTCAAGCGCATTCCAACCACTCCCATTTCTTTGCGAATAAAAGCTTCGTTATGCGGAAGAGTAAAATCATAAGCCGTTTTAATATTTTTAGATTGCATTTTTTTAGTAAGACGAAAACCAATTCCCCAAACATCTTCAATTTTTGTCCATTTTAAGGCTTTGATTCTTTTCTCATCAGTGTCAATTACATAAACTCCTTGTGTTCTTTCGTGAAATTTCTTTGCAATGTGATTGGCAATTTTAGATAATGCTTTGGTAGGCGCAAAACCGATTCCTGTGGGAATACTTAACCATTTAATAATACGTTGTCGAATTTGCAATCCGTACTCGTGATAATCGACTATATCTTGACCTGAAAAACACAAAAAAGCTTCATCAATACTATACACCTCAACATTTGGAGTAAAATGTTCGAGTGTTTTCATCACACGACAACTCAAATCGCCATACAAAGCGTAATTAGAAGAAAAAACCTTTATGTCATGTTGCTTAATCAAATCACGAACTTTAAACTCGGGCGCACCCATAGGAATTCCTAATCCTTTGGCTTCATTACTACGCGAAATAATACAACCATCATTATTAGACAAAACCACAACAGGTTTACCATTTAATTGAGGTTGAAAAACACGTTCACACGAAACGTAAAAATTATTACAATCGACTAAAGCATACATCTTGTAAAGTTACTTTAACTTTTACAAAAAGAAAATGAGTCAATTGTTAATGTTAATAAATTATCGCTTCAAAGAAAAATGGGCTTTGAAAATTTGTCCTAATTGTAAATTTTGGGATAAACAATCCGTCTAAACTATCTGAGCATAAAAGCATATTTTTCTTTACATTTGACAAAAACAGATGACCATACCCTATGAACCAGTTGTTTTCAATTATAAAATAAATATTCATTTAATTCTTGAATATTTGGCTTTTTTTATTGCATTTAGATACTATATTTTTTTAAGAAAGCAAACAGAAGACACTATTCCAAACTCAAACAGACTTTCAATAATATTAGGCGCTGCGTTGGGAGCCTTCTTAGGATCACGAATAATTGGCTTCTTAGAAAACCCAATATATCCTACAGATATTAGTTCATTTATTACTATTTTAAACACAAAAACCATAATGGGTGGTTTGTTTGGAGGCTTATTGGGAGTTGAACTGGCGAAAAAAATTATTGGCGAAAAACAATCTTCGGGCGATTTATTCGTTTTCCCAATTATTGTTGGGATTTTTATTGGACGAATTGGTTGCTTTTTATCTGGAATAAACGAATTCACCTATGGAAAAGTGACAAATTTATTCGTTGGAATGGATTTAGGTGATGGTTTAAAAAGACATCCTATTGCGCTTTATGAATTACTATTTCTCATTTGCTTATTTGCATTTTTGTGGAAAACGAAACTAAAAAATATAAAAAATGGCATACTGTTTAAATATTTTATGATTAGCTATTTTTCCTTCCGATTTTGCATCGAATTTTTAAAACCTAATACCTTTTTTATTTTAGGCTTAAGTTCTATACAGATTTTATGCCTAATTTGTTATCTTTATTATTATAAAACCATTTTAAATTTATTCAAAAATGCCCGTTAGAAATTACACCTATTACGACTATACTTTAAGCCTTTGTCCAGAATGTTTAAAGCGAATTGACGCAAAAATTGTTTTTGAAAACGATAAGGTATATATGCTAAAGCGATGCCCCGAGCATGGAAAGTCTAAAGTTTTAATCGCAGACGACATTCCGTATTATAAAAACATAAGAAATTATAATAAACCTTCGGAAACTCCTTATAAATTTAATACCAAAACCGATTATGGTTGTCCGTATGATTGTGGATTATGTCCAGATCATGAGCAACATTCTTGTTTGACAGTGATCGAAGTAACCGATAGATGTAATTTAACTTGCCCTACTTGCTACGCAGGCTCATCTCCAACTTATGGTAGACATCGGACATTAGATGAAATAAAAACAATGTTAGACACCATAGTTATAAATGAAAAAGAACCTGATGTTGTTCAAATTAGTGGTGGAGAACCAACTATTCATCCCGATTTTTTTGCAATTTTAGATTATGCAAAATCACTTCCTATTCGACATTTAATGCTAAACACAAACGGTATCAAAATAGCAAAAGACAAAGAATTTGCAAAAAAACTGAAAGGTTATTCGCCAGATTTTGAAATTTACCTACAGTTTGATTCTTTCGAGAATAGTGTTTTACAAGAATTAAGAGGTGCCGATTTGAATGAAATTAGGAAACAAGCTATTGAAAATTTGAATGAACTTAATCTTTCAACAACATTAGTAGTTACCTTACAAAAAGGGTTAAATGACAACGAAATTGGGAAAATAATTGAATTTGCGTTACAACAAAAATGTGTTAGAGGAGTAACTTTTCAACCAACACAAATTGCCGGAAGATTAGACAACTTCAACCCAGAAACAGACAGAATGACTTTAACAGAAGTTAGAAGAAAAATATTGGAACAAACAACCATTTTTAATCCAGATGATTTACTTCCTGTACCTTGTAATCCAGATGCTTTAGTTATGGGATATGCATTAAAATTAGACAACGAAGTATTTCCTTTAACACGTTACATTAATCCAAATGATTTATTAGACAATAGTAAAAACACTATTATTTACGAACAAGATAATGTACTTCAAGAAAAAATGATTGAATTATTTAGCACTGGAAATTCTGTAGAAGTTGCAGAAGAAAATTTAAAATCAATCATGTGTTGTTTACCAAATATTGATGCTCCTAATTTAGGATATGACAATTTGTTTAGAATCATCATTATGCAATTTATTGATGCTTACAATTTTGATGTTAGGGCAATAAAAAAATCATGTGTTCATATTGTTAATAAGGACAATAAAATAATTCCTTTTGAAACAATGAATTTGTTTTATAGAGATGACAAATCAGTACAATTAGAAAAACTTCGCAATGAAATTAAATTTTAAAATATGAAAGCATTAGAAATAGGAAATCTAAATGGTATATTTATTCTAATCATAATAATAATGATTGGCCCACCAATATTGTTAACTTTAATTGGATTTGGCGTAAAAAAAAGCAACCCTAATGCTGCAAAAGTATTATTCATTTTAGCAGCAGTATATTTATTGGTTGGCTTAGGAATATGTGGAAGTTTAATGATTTAATTTTATCGTTTCAAAGAAAAGTGTGCTTTAAAAATTTGCTTTGTAGTTCCATTCTGAGGCAAATATTCCACCGTAAACCAATAGTCCGTAGAAGGCAGTTTTTCACCATTATAAATTCCATCCCAACCTGAACTAGCTGGCGACATTTGTTTTAAGAATTTTCCGTAACGATCAAAAATATTAATCACTGCATCAGGCTGATGACTTAAATCCCAAATATTCCAATTATCATTAGTACCATCTGCATTTGGTGTAAAGTAATTTGGATAATTGATGATGTAAATAGGACCAATAATTGTTGGATTACAATCTCCTAAAACATCATAAATATTTACATAGTATTCGCCTGTAGGCAAATTAGCAAATACATTACTCGATTGATACTCAGTTACGCTTCCATCAGGATAAACTAATTGATATAGATAATCCCCGAATCCACCAGTTAAATTTACAGTAATAAACGTGTTGTTTTCGAACGGAGTACTCACAGTAAAATCAGCAACAGCAGGACTCGATTGTACAATAGTTACTGTTGTTGTAGCGTAATTACAATTCGCTCCCACATCAGGTGTAAGTTTTATAAATTCAACCGTATAAACTCCAGCTTGCGAAGCAGTATAGCTAGGCCCTGTTCCCATTAGCGTACCATTTAAAAACCAATTAACAGTAAAAAATGCTGGACTTAATCCAGAATTCATAGTAAATGTTCGTAATACATCACCTGTTTGAGAATCCACACAGATAATTCCGCCTTGAATCGTAATATTTAAAAGAGGATGAACTGTGAATGTAAACGAAATTTCGTCGTTACAATTAGGGTTTCCAATGGCTGAAGCATGTACATAATACGTATAAGTTCCCGGAGTTGTGATATTCAAATTCGTAATTAAATCAGCCGTATTTCCACCTGGTTGCGAATAATAATTAATATTGTAAGTTGTTGTTGGTAATGTTGGTAAAACATAAGTTCCGCATTCTTCATTATCGAAAACCAAACCTAAAGTAGCTAAATTAGGTGTTTCGGAAACGATGATATCAAAACTATCTTCTTGTGTACAAGTAGTTCTAACATCGGCATTCACCGCATAAACATAGATAGTTGTTGTATTTGGCGTATTGAAAATGGTTCCAGGAGGTACAGGATTTACTCCATTAGGATCATAAAAATATCCAATGGTATAATTAAAAGGTGTTGGTGCTACATGTGTTAAGGCTGGTAATTGATAATTTTCAAATTCACACACATTTACGTTTGGATAATCCGGTAAATTAATTCCATTATAAGTAATTGTAAAAGGACGATTAATTTCGCAACCTGTAGTAGTATCAATATTATACAAATAGAAAGTTTGGGTAGTATCAAAAACTTGTGTAGAAGAAACAATAGTTCCTCCTCCACTTGGTCCACCAGGCGCAGTATAAATTGTTCCGTTAACTGGTGCTGAAATAGTGTAAGGATTACATTCGGTTCTACCAATAACATTATCAGCAGGCGGAAACGGATTCAAAGAAATAGTAAAACTTGATTCGTTTTGACAACCATTAGCATCAATACCATTGTAAACATAATAGGTTCCAGGAGATAAATTCACACCTGATAAATCAATCCTATCACCAGCATTTAACTGAACTTGTCCCGGAGTTGTTGATCCACCAGACAAAGTATAATAAGTTCCATTTACTAAAACAGGCAAAACAAACTCTCCGCAATAAGTTCCACTAGGAATTACATCCACTAAAGGTAACGAATGAATTGTGATATTATAATTCAAGTTAGAAGTACAATTTGGCAAAGTTGTAGTGTTGGCAAAATAGTAAACCACTTGTGAAGAAGTAATGTTCAAATCGGTAATTTGAGTTCCTCCTCCGTTTGGTGCTGTGTAATATCCTCCAAAAGAAACTGCAGGCAACGTATAAACACCACAACCTGAAGTAGCTGTAAAAACCGTTGTATCCACCAAGTCAATTCTGAAATCATTTTGAAGCGAACAGTTCCCTGGCGCTCCCGAACTTGTTGTATGGGCTAACTGATTGTAAACATAATAGGTACCTGGTAAATTAGGTCCGGATACACTTATTACATCACCCGCAAATAATGGAGTTCCTGAGCCATTTGGTCCAGAAAAATAATTTCCATTCACTAATGCTGGTAAAATATAGTTATCACAACTTACAACATCTGCAGGATCATCTGCTAATGGCAATGGATGCACGTAGAAAATAAATTGGTCATCTCTACACAACACACCATTTACTTCTGCATAATAATATAAAGTCTCTGTAAAAGTTGCGGCTGTTGTATTCAAATATTCTGTTCCTGCTGGAACAACAACTCCAGTTCCAGAAGGTCCTCCTGGTTGTGTGTAAAAATTCCCAATATTTTCTGGTGGTGTTGGCACAATAAATCTACCACAGTGGTCTAACTGCGGAACATATTCATCAATTAAAGTCAGATTAAAACTCTCTTCATTTGTACAACCATTTGCATCTGGACCCGCAAAAATATAATACGTTCCTCCATCTACTAAAATATCTCCAATATTAAACTGTACTTGCCCGGGTGTTGTTGGTCCGCCTGGTAAAAGATAATACGTTCCATTCACAATAACTGGCAATGTAAATTGACTACATTCAATTGGATCTGGAATATCATCAACAATTGGTAATGGATTAACCGTAATCGTTAAAGAAGTAACGTCAAAACAACTTGTATTAGAATTGTCTTGAATTCGGATTCCAACAGTAACCGTAGTGGTTCCATTAGGAATTGAAATAGAAGTTATAGGATTAGTTCCAGAAGAAGCTTCTCCAACAGAATTATAATAAGTAACTGTATAATTTGCTGGCGATTGTCCATTTAAAACTTCATTTGTTGTAGTATTTGTAAAAGTATAATTCGTATTCCCTTGTCCTTCACAAACCGATATTGGATTAGGTGGAGTTGCAACAGCGGCATTATTAACAATCAAATCAAAAGGATATTCAGCATCACAAAAATTACCTGAAATGGTATTGAATATTTTAATGTAAATTGTTTGACCACCAGTACTCGGATAAGAAGTTAAATTCGCACTAGGAATTGGATTATTCGCCACAATATCGGCTGGAGATTCGTAATAAAAAACATCGTAAATGGCAGTATCAATTCCTAAAGCTAATTCATTATTTGTTGCTAAATCGAAATTATAAGACGCTGCGCCAGTGTTACAAGTTAATAAATCAAACGGATTTGTAACTGCTAAATCAGTAAATACAATAGTGTCTGTAATTGTACAACTTCCTCTTACAGCTTCAACTGTATAAGTTCCTGCATGAGTTACTGTATAGGTTGAATTCGTTTCACCTGAAATAGGATTACCGTTTTCGTACCAAGTATATCGAAATGTACTGTCTAAATTAGTATTTAACAAAACCTCATCACCCGTACAAATAATCTGATCTAAACCTAAATCTAAAGTCGTAGTAAAACTTCCTGCAGCAATAAAAACAGCCGAATCAAAACCTGTGTTGGCATAATCACCAATTACTAATCTTATTTTGTAAGGCGTATTAGGAGTTACAGCTGATGAAGCATTCATAACTACAGTTTGTCCTCTCATATTTAATGCCGATGTCGGATTCCCTACATTGTACGTTCCAAAAAAACTAGGATTTACAGAAGCACAACTGTTATTTGGACTTGAAGGATCGTTATAAATACTGTTTCTAATTGTAGTTACCGAAACGGGAATACTTGTACCCGGAATCACAGCGAGATTTGTTGAAACTCCAGAAGACAAATCGGTTAAAACAAAAGCAAAAACATCGCTGAATTCACATTGATAAAAACCATATTCATTAGAAGCAAACAAGAAATTAAAGCTAAAACTATTAGAAAGCGGAATAAAATCAAATTCTAAATATTCTGCATTTACAATTGGGCTTATTCCACCATTATTGTCACTTAAAGTTTGTAAGAAAGCATCACCAGAAGCAGTTACCGAACTACTTAAATTCACACCTGTATATTGACCTTGTGTAAAAGTAGCTACACCATTTCTAATGATTATTCCTTCAGAAATTGGAAAAGACGAACCATTTTGATTAAAATAAGCAACAGCTCGAGTTGATGAAACCGAGATATTAGAAACTTCAACACATGAATTTCCTAATAACAAATCGACTAATTGTGCTGGTGAATTTGTAGTATTATCAACAGTTATTCCTTGTGAAAACAAACAAGTTGAATATAAAAGGGCGAATATAAAAAGTAAGTTTTTCAAGATTTATGGGGGATTTAAATCATTGACATAAATATAACTAAAAAAGAAAAACCAACTATTATTAAATGCAAAAAAGTTTGAATATAAAACAATATTCAAACTTTTTGTTAATTATTTAAATTATTTCTAATCGTTCAACTTCAAAACAGCCATAAATGCTTCTTGAGGAATTTCTACATTTCCAACCTGACGCATACGTTTTTTACCTTTTTTCTGTTTTTCTAAAAGTTTACGTTTACGTGAGATATCTCCACCGTAACATTTCGCTGTTACATCTTTTCTCAATGCTTTAATGGTTTCACGAGCAATTACTTTTGCACCAATAGCTGCCTGAATTGGAATATCAAACTGTTGTCTTGGGATTAATTCTTTTAATTTCTCACACATTTTTTTACCAATGTTGTACGCATTACTTTCGTGAATTAAAGCCGAAAGCGCATCTACTGGCTGTGCATTTAATAAGACATCTAAACGGACTAATTTTGATTCGCGCATTCCTATTGGATGGTAATCAAAAGAAGCATATCCTTTAGAAACGGTTTTTAATCTATCATAAAAATCAAATACGATTTCCGCTAATGGCATATCGAAATTCAATTCAACACGTTCTGTTGTTAAATACGTTTGATTTGTAATTAATCCACGTTTTTCAATACACAAACTCATTACGTTTCCTACGAAATCTGATTTTGTAATGATGGTTGCCTTAATATATGGCTCTTCTACTCTATCTAATTTTGAAGGCTCTGGTAAATCTGATGGATTGTTTACAATTAAAATAGTATCAGGCTCTTTTTTAGTAAATGCATGGTACGAAACGTTAGGAACCGTAGTAATAACGGTCATATCAAACTCACGCTCTAAACGCTCTTGAATAATTTCCATGTGTAACATTCCTAAGAATCCACAACGGAAACCAAATCCTAAAGCCGCCGAACTCTCCGCTTGGAAAACCAACGAAGCATCGTTCAATTGTAATTTTTCCATCGAAGCACGCAAATCTTCGTAATCTTCTGTATCTACAGGATAAATTCCGGCGAAAACCATTGGTTTTACATCTTCAAATCCTAAAATGGCATTTTTTGTTGGTTCTTTAGCATCCGTAATCGTATCTCCTACTTTTACTTCTTTCGCTTCTTTAATTCCCGAAACTAAATAGCCTACGTCTCCTGCCGAAATTACATTTTTAGGAACCTGATTTAATTTCAATGTCCCCACTTCGTCTGCATAATATTCGTTTCCGGTGGCCATGAATTTAATTTTCTGACCTTTTTTCATTTCTCCGTTAAGTACACGGAAAATTACTTCAATACCTCTGAATGGATTGTAATGCGAATCGAAAATCAAGGCTTGAAGCGGTTCGTTTGGATCACCTTTTGGAGCTGGAATTTTTTCAATAATAGCTGCCAAAATATTTTCAACACCAAAACCTGTTTTTCCAGAAGCGTGAATAATATCTTCTAATTTACATCCTAATAAATCAATAATATCATCACTAACTTCCTCAGGATTAGCACTTGGTAAATCAACTTTATTTAAAACTGGAATAATTTCCAAGTCGTTTTCTAAAGCCAAATACAAATTTGAAATCGTTTGTGCTTGAATACTTTGCGCTGCATCCACAATCAACAAAGCTCCTTCACAAGCCGCAATTGAACGAGAAACCTCATACGAGAAATCCACGTGACCAGGAGTGTCAATTAAATTTAAAATATAATCTTCTCCTTTGTATTTGTACTCCATTTGAATGGCGTGACTTTTTATGGTAATCCCACGTTCGCGCTCTAAGTCCATGTTATCTAGTAACTGAGCTTTTTCTTCACGAGCCGTAACGGTTTGCGTAGCGCCTAATAAACGGTCTGCCAACGTACTTTTTCCGTGGTCAATGTGTGCAATAATGCAGAAATTTCTAATGTGTTTCATCTTTCAATGTAAAGTTCAGGTACAAGAGCCATTTTCATCTTCCAAACTCTTGTTCGTTTAATCTGCAAATATAAGCTAAAGTTTTGATTGTATATCAACAAAAAGCAACTCCAAATACCAAAAAAGAATACAAACCACATAGAAACATAGAATTTTAATAAAGGCTAGAGGGATTCATAGTATTTACATTCTTACATAGGCTCCTATATTCTTAAAAACCTATATAAACTATCTTAAAGCGAAGCTTCTATTTTTCAATCCAAATCAACTATGTTTCTATGTGGTAAAAACTTAAAAAAACAATAATTAAAAAATCTTGTCGTATTTTTGCAAAAAAATTGAAGCACCATGCCTAAAATTGGTAACATCATACTACCCGATTTTCCCTTATTATTAGCCCCAATGGAAGACGTGAGCGACCCCCCATTTCGTCGTTTATGCAAATTACATGGCGCTGATTTGATGTATTCTGAATTCATTTCTTCGGAAGGATTGATTCGTGATGCGATGAAAAGCAAGCAAAAATTGGATATTTTCGATTACGAACGTCCAGTGGGAATTCAGATTTTTGGTGGAGATGAAGAAGCTATGGAAATGAGTGCTAAAATTGTAGATACGGTTCAACCTGATTTGGTCGACATCAATTTTGGTTGTCCGGTGAAAAAAGTCGTTTGTAAAGGTGCTGGCGCTGGGGTTTTAAAAGATGTAGATTTGATGATTCGTTTAACGAAAGCTGTTATCAAAGGAACAAGTTTACCTGTTACTGTAAAAACGCGTTTAGGTTGGGATGAAAATTCGATTAATATAGATGAAGTTGCTGAACGTTTACAAGATATTGGCGTGCAAGCTTTAACGATTCATGCCAGAACGCGAGCACAGATGTACAAAGGTCATTCCGATTGGTCACACATTCAACGAGTGAAGGAAAATCCGAGAATTACGATGCCAATTTTTGGAAATGGCGATATCGATTCTCCTGAAAAAGCATTGGAATACAAAAACAAATACGGTTTAGACGGCATGATGATTGGTCGTGCTGCGATTGGTTATCCGTGGATTTTCAACGAAATTAAACATTATTTCGCCACTGGAGAAAAATTAGCTCCGCCAAGCATGAATGACCGAATTGAAGCTGCAAAAAACCACTTAATTTGGAGCATTGAATGGAAAGGCGAACGTTTAGGTATTAACGAAATGCGTCGTCATTACACCAATTATTTCAAAGGAATTCACGGTTTTAAAGAATACAAACAAAAATTGGTTACCACAGATGGCATCAATCAATTATTGGATGTATTTACCGAAATTGAGCAAGTGTATGCGGATTATGTTTTTGAGGGGTAAACTACACCTCAATTCTTTTCCATTTTCCTTTTTTGTACAAAACATATCCTGCAATTGTAATGCATGTTTCTGCAATTGGAATAGCCATAAAAACGCCTGTTGGTCCCATTTTTAGATACTTCGCCAAAAAATAAGCTAACGGAATTTGAAACAACCAAAATCCGAAAAAGTTAATTTTTGTGGGTGTCCACGTATCTCCAGCTCCGTTAAAAACATTAATGAGTACCATACCAATTCCGTAAAAAACATAACCAATACTTACTATTTGAAGTGCCTCAACGGCAATTTTTAAAACTACCGCATCGTTTGTAAACAACGAAACCATATATTCTGCACCAGTTAATGTAATAACCGTGATGATTGCCATAAAAATTACATTGTATTTTGCAGTTACAAAAACCGATTTTTCAGCGCGTTCGACTTGTTTTGCACCTAAATTTTGCCCTACCAAAGTTGCAGCTGCACCACTTAATCCCCAAGCAGGGAGTATAAAAAACATCATGATTCGCAATGCCGTTTGATATCCTGCTGAACCTTGATCACCGCCTGTAGTTGCCACCAATTTGGCTAAAAATATCCAACTGCACGATGCAATCACAAATTGCAAAACACCTGGAGCAGCAATTTTCACTATTGCCTTTATCTGCTCAAAATCGGGAGTAATATAGGCAAGCACTATTTTTATTACACCCTTGCCATTAAACAAATTATATAATTGATATAAAACACCGATGCTTCTTCCTGTTGTGGTTGCCATTGCAGCTCCTGTTAATCCAAAGGCAGGAATTGGTCCTAAACCGTTAATGAATATTGGACATAAAATAATATTACAAATGTTTGCCAACCACAAACTTTTCATAGCTATTGCAGCATTTCCGGCACCTCTAAAAATTCCGTTTATCAAGAATAAAAGCATGATAGACGTGCTTCCACCCATCATAATTTGAACAAAAGAAGTTCCGTAAATGGCAGATTCTCTGGAAGAACCCATCCACATAAGCATATCGGTCGCAAAAACAATTCCCAAAATGCTAATTACAATATTTATTGCAACGGCTATAACGATAGCTTGCATTCCTGCTTTAGCGGCAGCAACCGGGTCTTTTTCACCAATTCTTCTGGCAACAACAGCCGTGGCTGCCATACTAATTCCAATGGCTAACGAGTATATTATTGTGAGTACCGATTCGGTTAAACCCACGGTTTGCACTGCAAAACTGCTGTTTTCTAAATGCCCAACAAAATACAGATCTACTAATGCAAAAACCGATTCCATCATCATTTCTAAAACCATTGGAATGGCAAGTAAAATAACGGCAGTATTTATTTTTCCTGATGTAAAATCATAATTTGATTCACCGTTTAAAGCCATTTTAATGGTAGAAAAAATGCGGGAAAATATGTTTTTTGATGATTTTTCTGTCATTTTGAAGTGAATATGAGATTGGTTTTAAAAAGTATTAAAAACAAATATAAGTAATTTCACAAAATAGATAACAAATGGAAAACTTCCATTTCCTACCCATGATACACCCTCGAAAACACAATCTTCCCTTCTTTAATTTCTAAAACTTCAGCTACTAACATATCGGCTTCACCTTCAACTTGACGTGTGTATTCCATAAAAACTCGGTCAGTGTTAGCTGTTAATGAGGTTACTTTGTAATGTAACGTTGGTAATCTATCAAAAGCGTCTTGCCACCAAACGCGCATCGCTTCTTTTCCAATGATTAAACCATTGGTTTCGGGTTGACGAATTTTTAATTTTGGACTGAAATGTTGGGCTTCGTCGTCGTATAATTCTAATAATTTCTCTAAGTTTTTTGTATTGAAAGCATCGAACCATTTAATGGCGATTTGTTGTAGTTGATTTGGCATAGATAACACTATTTTTTATTTGAAACACATAGACATATAGGTTTCATAGTTTTAAAAAAAGTGGTTTCACTCTGCATAGAAAACATAGCGTTGTGAAAAATTTAAAAAAAAGGCACAAAGAAAAAATCAATGTGCCTATGTGTTTCAAAAAATACGTTTAAGCATTTTTAAGGTTGATGATTTCTTGTTCCGTTAAGAATCTCCAATCACCTCTTGGTAAATTTTTCTTAGTTAAACCTGCGAAAGTTACGCGGTCCACTTTTAAAACATCGTATTTCAAATGTTCGAAAATTCTACGAACGATTTTTACGTTTGAAGTTTTCATTTTTAAACCGATTTCGCTTTTTGGCTGATCTTCGATGTAAGTGATTTCTTCCACATAAACTCTGTGGTCATCTATTGTTAATCCTTTTTGGATACGCTCTAAATCTTCGAATTTTAAGTTTTTATCTAACGAAACTTGATATACTTTCGATGAACGTTGGTTTGGAGCAGTAAATTTTTGGATAATTTCTGTATCATTGGTAAACAATAACAAACCTGTCGTTGTTTTATCCATTCTTCCTACAGGCATTAAATTCGCTTTTGTTGCATTTCGAACTAAATCTAAAACATTAGTTGAACCTTGCGAATCATCTCCAGCAGTTGAAAAGTTTTTTGGCTTATTTAAAAGGATATATTCTTTCTTTTCTGGGGTGATGTTTACACCATCAAACTGAACTGAATCGGTTAATTTTACTTTGTAACCCATTTCAGTAATTACTTCACCGTTTACTTTTACATTTCCACTTTGAATGTAAATATCCGCATCTCTGCGGCTACACATTCCCGAATTAGAAATATAACGATTTAGACGAATTTCATCTGGATTAGATGGTTTTTTTGGAGATTTTGGAGCTTTAGGCGCTTCTGGTTTAGTTTTAAACTTTGAAGGCGCTTTACGAATTGGCGCATTTCCTCTTGAATTACTATCTTTTTTGTAACCTCCTTGTCTTCCTGAACCTGGACGACTTTTATCGCTATCTTGATGACGTGACATATTATAAACAATTTTTGCAAAGATATAACTAATATATGGAAATCAATTTTTTGCCATGAATTAAAACCGAAGGTTCTATTAAAACAATACAAAAAACACCTGAAACAATAATAAATTTCAATAAAAAATGAAGTTTTAGATATTCCGTCTTAGAAGTTGATTTCCATAAAAGTAAAGCAAAAAACAACAACCCAATCAAACTTAAATAAAAGTAAATATCCATGTAACCTACATCATAAACTTCAATTAAAAAATAAACTGGAATTAAAGTAGAAATCGTTAAAACCGAAATAATAGATTTAGCCATTTTTTCACCAAAAACAACAGGAATGGTTTTGTAATCGGCTATTAAATCGCCTTCGATATTCTCTAAATCTTTGATTAATTCGCGAATTAAAATAAGCAACAACAAGAAAGTCGCATGAGCAAAAATGACGTGATAAAAGTTTTTGTAATACATCAAAATTCCGAAAAAAGGCAGAACAGCTAAAACAGCAGCAGTGATGTTTCCAATTAAGAACATTTTTTTCAATTTGTGCGAATAAAACCAAATTAGAAAAATGTAAGTCGAAAAGAACAAAACCGCTCGCCATGAAATGAAAAACATCAACAAAGCAACAATGAAATTAATTCCGAAATAGACTTTCAACTTCGTTTCCTGACTCACCAAACGATCAATCATGGCTTTTTTAGGGCGATTGATTAAATCTTTTTTCGCATCGTAAAAATTATTAATAATATAACCTGAAGCAATGGTTAAAGTAGAAGCAACAACAATCAAAAACAAACGCCAATCGAGAATAATATCCAACGCTCGTTTCTCAGGAGCCAAAATGAAAATAGCAGAAAGATATTGCGCTAATGCCACGACCCAAATATTGTATCCTCTAATCACAGAAAAGAAGCTGAAGATTTTAGTAAGGACTAACTTGGATTTACGGGTGAGCATGAGTTTTTGTTCAAAGTTTAAAGTTTAAAGTTTCCTTCAAACTAAAAACATTAAAAATTATAAACCACTTCTAATTTATAGTCTTTCAGCGATTCTTTTGCTTTGTCTAAATCTTGAGTAAATCCTAAAATATAACCGCCACCGCCAGAACCGCATAATTTCAAATAGTAATCGTTGGTATCGATACCTTTTTGCCATACTTGGTGAAATTGCTCTGGAATCATAGGCTTGAAGTTATTCAAAACTACTTTTGATAATTGTTTGGTGTTTTCTAATAACGATTTTACATCGCCGTGCAAGAAATTTTCCACACAAGCATCGGTATATTTTATGAATTGTGATTTTAACATCGTACGGAAACCGTTATCTTTTAAGTTTTCCATAAAAATCGAAACCATTGGAGCTGTTTCTCCTACGATTCCTGAATCAATTAAGAAAACAGCACCTTTTCCTTGTGTGCTTTGAGTTGGAATTCCAGTTGCTTCAATATTATCTTTCGAGTTGATTAAAATTGGAATACTCAAATAACTATTCAACGGATCTAAACCTGAACTTTTTCCGTGGAAAAACGATTCCATTTGAGAGAAAATCGTTTTTAATTGCAATAATTTTTCACGAGTTAAATTCTCTAAAACAGTGATTTTATCATTAGCATATTTATCGTAAATAGCTGCTACTAAAGCACCGCTACTTCCTACTCCATATCCTTGTGGAATGCTCGAATCGAAATACATTCCGCTGTTTACATCTTGTTTTAAAACTTCTAAATTGAAAGTTACTAACTTAGGTTGTTCAACTTGTAATTGCTCCAAGTAAACAACGAATTTTTTTAAACTTTCGTTAGATTTAATAGCGCTTTCAGACGAATTTCCATCGTTCTTCAATGCGCCATTGTAAAAATTATAAGGAATTGAAAGTCCTTTCGAATCTTGTATAATTCCGTATTCTCCGAAAAGTAATATTTTTGAGTAAAAAAGTGGTCCTTTCATTTATATAAACTTTTTAATTTTTGATGGATTTTGACGTGTGTCAAAAACTGACAAAACTTTAATTTCTTTTATTGTGTAAGTGTAATACAAAGTTGATTGTTTCGTAATTACACATTTATGAATTCTAATATTTAATTCTGACTTTGGAAAAAGTTCAGGATTTTTAACAATTAAATTTAAACTTTTACTGACTTTATTAGCAAACTTTACCCTAGAATTAACTCCAAATTCGGCCTCAATAAACTCAAAAACATCTTTTAAATTTTCACGAGCTAAAGTTGTTAATACTAACTTCCTCATTTTAAATAAGGCGCAATGAAGGTATTAAAATCATGTACTTCTCCATTATCTGCCTGCTTTAATGATGCTTCAAGAAATTCTTTTTGTTCATCCGACAATTCATCCCACCAATCCTTCTCATCTTTTTGAAAAATTTTTCTAACAGCTTTCAGCACCGATGGATTTTCTGTCTCCATCAGCATTTTTATAAGCTCTAATTTTTCTAATTGAATATCCATTTTAACCGAAATGTATGGTAAATATACAAATTATTTTAATTGATTTGCACCGTTCCCAATTTGGTCGCAAATATAATGCCCTTTTTGACAAAACTCAACCAATTCATCTTGAATAAATTGCAACACATTTTCCTTTACATTTTCAGGGTATAAAACATGTACATTCGCTCCCGCATCTAAAGTAAAACTAACCGGAATCTGTGTTTCATTTCTGAACTTCCAAATTTTATTAATAATTTCCAATGTATTGGGTTTCATCAAGATAAAATACGGCATCGAAGTCATCATCATCGCATGTAAAGTCAATGCTTCACTTTCTACAATTTTGATAAACTCTGCTACATTTCCTGATGATAAAATGGCTTTTATTTTGGATAAATTTTCGTGCGCTTGAGCAAAACGTCTTTCTGCATAAGGATGATTGTGCATTAAATCGTGTCCAACCGTACTCGATACTTGCTTTTCTCCTTTATCGACTAACAAAATAGTATCTTGATAATTTTTAAAGTTAGAATGCATTTCAGAAAATTCAACTCCAAATAAATCCGAACTTCCTTTAATTTCGGCATGATTGCCCCAAACTACCACTTCACCTTTGACACTTCTACAAGCGCTACCACTACCTAATCTTGCTAAAAAAGAAGCTTTAGAATAAAAATAGTCATCAGAAATTGTTGGATTGATTGCTTTTTCTAAACTCATAATATTCATTGCTAAAGCCGCCATTCCAGATGCAGATGAAGCAATTCCTGAGCTATGAGGAAAGGTATTTTGCGTATCGATTTTAAAATGATATTCTTTTAAAAACGGACAATATTTTTCAATCCTTTCAAAGAATTTTTGAATTTTTGTCTTAAAATCTTCTTTTGGTTTCCCTTCAAAAAGCAAATCGAATGAAAAACTATTGTTTTCCGCTTTTTTAACTGCTTCTAATTTTGTGATTGTTTTACAATTGTTCAACGTAAAACTTATTGAAGGATTCGCTGGAATTTGGTTTTCTTTCTTGCCCCAATATTTCACTAAGGCAATATTACTAGGCGCGCTCCACTCAAAACTAGCCGATTCAATGGAATTATATGAAGTTGCGATAAAATCTTTTTCGGTAAGCATAGCTTAAAATTTTGACAAAAATACCGATTTTCATTGATTTGTTCCCTTGATATTTCGTTAATTTGCCTATAAAATTGAAAATATGAGCAAATATCTTAAAATAGTATATTGTGTTGCCATTTGTTTGGCTGTAGGTTACTTATCAAGCAACGTAACGCAATCAAGCATCAATACTTGGTATCCCGAAATTAAAAAGCCAAGTTTTAATCCGCCAAACTGGGTTTTTGCACCTGTTTGGACTATGCTTTTCATAATGATGGGAATAGCGGCTGGAATGGTTTGGAACAAACTAGAAAGCAACAAAGAATTGGTTAAAAAAGGTTTATTGTTTTTTACCATTCAATTACTTTTAAACGCTTTATGGTCGTATTTGTTTTTTGGATTAAACAATGTCCTATTAGCCTTAATCGAAATTATTTTACTTTGGTTAATCATTTATGAAACGTATCATATTTTCAAACAAATTGACAAAAGAGCTGGGTATTTATTAATTCCATACTTGGCATGGGTTGGATTTGCTACAATTTTAACAGGAAGTATTTATTGGTTGAATAGATAATTAATTTGCTTCAGAAATAGAATTTGCCACAATAAAACCACCTGTCCAAGCATTTTGAAAATTGAATCCGCCGGTAATGGCGTCGATATTTAAAATTTCGCCAGCAAAATACAGGTTTGGTAAAATTTTACTTTCCATTGTTTTGAAGTTCACTTCTTTCAAGTCGATTCCACCAGCAGTTACGAATTCTTCTTTAAACGTACTTTTTCCGTTTACTTGAAATTCAGCATTGGTTAGTTGTTCAACCAAAGTATTCAATTGCTTTTTGTTGACATCAGCCCATTTTAGTTCGTCTGAAATTCCCGCTGCTTTCACAAGGTTTTCCCAAAGGCGTTTTGGTAATTCGAAATGTGCATATTTAGAAACTAATTTTTTAGCATTTTCTTCTTTGATGGTTTTCAACAAATCAAGAGCTTCTTCAAAAGTAGTTTCGTTTAACCAATTGACTTGAATGGCAAACTGATATTTTTTATCCGCTAATTCTCTTGCTCCCCAAGCGGAAAGACGTAAAATTCCAGGACCACTCATTCCCCAGTGCGTAATCAATAATGGTCCAGAAGCTTCTAACTTAGATTTCTTAACCTTTACTGAAGCAACCGCAGAAAGTCCCATCAAATCTTTAATTCGAGGATCTTTGATGTTAAACGTAAATAAAGACGGAACAGGTTCGACAATTGAATGACCTAAATTTTGTAGTAAATCCCACATTTTTGGATTACTTCCAGAAGCCATTACTATTTTTTCGCAAGTAAAAATTTCTTGAGTTGTGGTTACTTTCCAATGGGTTTCAGTTTTATACAATTCTTGAACGCTGTGATTGGTTAAAACATCGATTTTCAGCTTTTTAACTGCTTCTTGAAAGCAATCAATTATGGTTTGAGATGAATTAGAAACAGGAAACATTCTTCCATCCTCTTCGATTTTAAGTTCTACTCCGTGTTTTTCGAACCAATCTATTGTATCTCCTGAACAAAACTGGTTAAATGGTCCTTTTAATTCGCGTTCACCGCGAGGATAAAATTTCACTAAATCATTTGGCACAAAACAAGCGTGCGTCACATTACATCTTCCGCCACCAGAAATACGTACTTTTTCTAAAACGCTTTTTCCTCTTTCAAGAATAGCTACTTTTAGATTTGGATTCTTCTCTACAATGTTTATTGCTGTAAAAAATCCGGCAGCTCCACCGCCAATGATGATGATGTTGTATTTTGAGTTCAAGTGATTTGTTTTTGCAAATATCGGTAATTTCAAAATAAAAAATCCTATCGACTTGCAATAGGACTTTAAGTATTGGTTTGAAAGGATTCTTAATTGTTTAATATGAAATATTGAAAAGGTTGTAGCGTGATGACTTCGTTATCTTTTAAACTCATTGGCTTTCCCGTCATGTAATTAGTAAAATCTCCTTTAATCGCTACTTTTGAATTAATTGGTTTGCTTGAAAAATTGGCAATATAAACTACTTTTTTACTGTTTTTCTCACGAATAAAAGCTAAAATATTGGTTTCGTCGTCTGTTTTAATTCTAGAATATTTCGCTTTATTTTTTCCTCCGTTTAACGCAGGATTTTCAGCTTTAAGCTTTCCTAATTTTGCTCTTAATTCCCAATCTTTTCCTTTGGTTTTTGGAATTGAATCTTTTTCGAAGAACTTCAAACTGTAATTCAAACCATATTCATTTCCACTGTAAATTAATGGCATTCCTGGCATCACATAAGACAAAGCTGTCATAGCTTCTTCTCCTTTACCTAATCTTCCTTTAATCGTTCCGTTCCAAGAATTCTCATCGTGATTATCCACAAAATTCATTAAAATATCATTTGATTCATAATCTTTGTTGATTTTCTCAATGTAGGCATCCCAATTTTTAACGGTTTCTTTCCCTTGTGTAATTTTATTCATTGTATGGTGCGCCTCCCATCCATAAGCCATATCAAAAAGACCTTCTTTTAATAATTCAGGTTCCCAAGCTTCTGCCAACATGAAGATATTTTTTTCTCTTCTTAATTGCGGAATTGCCTGTTGCCAAAAATCTAAAGGTACATTTCCAGCCACATCACAACGGAATCCATCGATATTTTCGTTTTTGATCCAATGCAACATATCAGAAGTCATTTCTTTGCGAAGTTCTTTATTATCATAATTCAAATCTGCAACATCAGACCAACCCCAAGATTTACCCGTTTCAGGATTAATTGGATCGATAATTTCCCCTTTTTTATTTTTAGTGTAATATTCAGGATGTTCTTTTATCCAAGTATGATCCCAACCCGTGTGATTTGGTACCCAATCTAAAATCACATAAATACCATTATCATGAGCAGTTTTTACCAGATTTCTGAAATCTTCGATAGTTCCAAACTCTGGGTTAACTTTTTTAAAATCAGAAACCGCATAATAGCTTCCTAAGAATTTGTGCTGTTCGTCTTGTGGCATTTCTGAAGCAAACTTGCCACCTGTTGCTTTTCTTTTAGTTTGAGAAATTGGAAAAATTGGCATCACCCAAATGATTTTTACTCCCAATTCTTTCAATTGCGGAATGTCTTTTGTAAAGGCATTGAAAGTTCCTTCTGGTGAATACTGACGGATATTTACTTCATAAATAACAGCACTTTCTTCTACTTCAGGAGAAAATTTTGCAATTTCTTTTGATGTTGCTGTTGCTGATGGTTTGTTTTCGTTTTTGCATCCGATAACAAGCATAACAGTTAATGCAATGACCATTTTCTTAATCATAATTTCTTATTTTAATTCTAAAATCATAGAGGTTTTACCTTCAACCGCTAATTCAGTTTTTAAATCGATAATTTTTCCTGAAAGAATATCATTTCCAGAAGTAAACGATTTGATATTTTCTTGAAAACGAGTAAGATTCAATTTCTGAGAATCTGGTGCATTATTGATGATTACCATAACCGTTTCTTTGTCATTGTGACGGAAATACACATACACATTGTTTTCAGGTATATAATGCGTTAATTTCCCAGTATGAATTACTTCTTTGCTTTTTCTCCAATTCAATACTTTTTTTGAAAAATCGAAATATTTTGCTTGTTCAGGAGTTCTTCCACTAGTTAAAAAAGCATTATTTGTATCGCCTTTCCAACCACCAGGGAAATCTTGACGAATATCGGCATCGCCTTTTCCTTTATCTCCAGCCATTCCAATTTCAGAGCCGTAATACAATTGTGGAATCCCTCTCATGGTTGCCATTATGGTCATTCCTAATTGGTATTTTTTGAAATCGTTTTGATAAATTTGATTGAAACGTCCTGTATCGTGATTCTCTAAGAAAATCAATAGATTATTTGGGTCAGCATACAAGAAATCATTAACAAAATTCTCATAAAATTTAATCATTCCGTTGCTCCAATCCGCTCTATCCTCATTGAAAACATTTCCAAAAACATCGTGTAATGTAAAATCCATCACACTTGGACAATTAGAATTGTAACTTTGGATTTTAGCAATCGGACTATCTTTTTGCCAATAGGAAATTTGGGCTTGATCGTGCATCCAAACTTCACCAACAATATTGAAATAGGGATATTCATCAGTAATCGCTTTTGTCCATTTTGCGATTCCTTCTTTATCGTTATACGAATAGGTATCAACACGGAATCCATCTAAATCGGCATATTCAATCCACCAAATCGCATTCTGTATTAGGTAATTCAACACCAAAGGATTTGACTGATTTAAATCGGGCATACTTGGCACAAACCAACCATCCATACACATTTTGGCATCAATTTTTGAACCATTAATATCATATTGCGTCGTCATGCGATAGTTACTTTGTTTGTAACCTGGAAATTGATGAAACCAATCGTAGGTTGGCATATCTTTAAACATCCAATGTTCAGCTCCCCAATGGTTCGTAACGTAATCTTTGATTAATTTCATGCCTCGTTTGTGCATTTCATCGGCTAGCTTTTTATATTCTTCATTGGTTCCATAACGCGGATCGATTCTATACACATCTGATTGTCCGTAAGTATGATAGGAATAGCCTTTGTCGTTATCTTCACACATTGGTGTGCTCCAAATTGCTGTTGCTCCTAATTCTTTGATGTAATCTAAGTTATTGATGATGCCTTGAATATCACCACCATGTCTTCCTCCTGGTAAACTTCTATTTACTTTTTCTTGTAATTCAGGCGATGAATCGTTATTTGGATTTCCGTTTGCGAAACGATCTGGCATCAATAAATACATCACATCAGATGCATCAAAACTTTTACGAAGTGCAGAATTGGGTCTTCTTTTTTTGATTTCGAAATTTCTTTTGAAAGATTTTTTGCCATTGGTAAACGTAAATTGCAGTTCTTGTGCTTTAACATTTTTAGTATCAATCGTAACAAAAAGGTAATTTGGATTCTCGGTTTTAGTTACATTCGTAATTACTACATTATTTGAAATGCTTACCGAATTTTGAGCAATATTCTTTCCGTAAAACAATACTTGAACTTCGCTTTTATTCATGCCTTCGTACCAAAAAGGTGGTTCCATTCGGTCAATTTGTGCCGATAGCGAAAGTGTAAACAAAGTAATTAGTGAGAAAATTATTTTTTTCATAGCTTTTATTATTTAACCTCAACAATACTAATAGCGTAACCACCACCTGCCGCTGTTCTCAATTGCAATTTAGTTTTATTGGTTACCTTTTGTTTTGAAATTTTGTAAGCTTGTGGATTAGTTTTATAATCCGCATCGGCAGCATCCGCATATATAGTGGCTTCGTATTTTTTTCCTTTTTCTAAGAAATCTAATGTAATAGTTGATGTTCTAGCATTGTATCCGTTTGAATTTCCAACAAACCAATTGCTAGAATTTTTGTCTTTTCGAGCAATTGTGATATAATAGCCTGGTTCTGCTTCTACATATTTTGAATTAGACCATTCTACAGGAACATCCTTGATAAATTGGAACGCATCTAAGAAACGGTTGTAGTTTTCTGGTAAATCGGCAGCCATTTGAAGTGGCGAATACATGACCACATACAATCCTAATTGATTCGCTAATGTTGTATTGACATGTGAATTGTTGTTTGGATTTAATTTTGCGATATCCATTTCGAAAATACCAGGGGTGTAATCCATTGGTCCGCCTAATAAACGTGTGAAAGGCAACAAAGTAGTGTGATTCGCTTTTGAACCACCAAACGCTTGGAATTCTGTTCCACGAGCTGATTCGTTTCCAATCATGTTAGGATAGGTTCTACAAATTCCTGTTGGGCGAACCGCTTCATGCGCGTTAATCATGATTTTATAATCCACCGCTTTTTCAATCACATATTGATAATGATTTAAAATCGATTGGCTGTAATGATGTTCGCCTAAAGGTAAAATATTCCCAACATAACCCGTTTTAGCTGCATCATAACCATTTTCATTCATAAATTGAAAAGCCTTATCTAAATGACGCTCATAATTTCGGGTTGAACCAGAAGTTTCATGGTGCATAATCATTTTTACACCTTTAGATTTTGCATATTCGTGAATTCCTTTCACATCAAAATCAGGATAAGGAGTAACGAAATCGAATACATAATCTTTTTCGTGACCAAACCAATCTTCCCAACCTTCGTTCCAACCTTCCACTAAAACCGCATCGAAACCATGTTTAGCAGCAAAATCGATATATTCTTTTACGTGTTTGGTATTGGCAGCGTGTTTCCCATTTGGTTTTGCTTTGATGAAATCCGTTACTCCTAATTGTACGGATGGAATTTCATCGGTGTACGCCCAAGAGCTTTTTCCGGTAATCATTTCCCACCAAACTCCTATGTATTTTACAGGTTTAATCCAAGATGTATCTTCTATTTTACAAGGTTCATTTAAGTTCAATGTCATTCGAGATGCTAATATATCACGAGCATCGGAACTTGCGATAATGGTTCTCCATGGCGAAACACATGGTGCTTGTAAATGTCCCTTATTCCCTTTAGCATCTGGAGTTAAATGCGATTGAAAAACTAAATTTTTATCGTCAAGATTCAAATGCATGCAAGAATAATTAATCAAAGCCGCTTCATGAATATTGATATAAATTCCGTCCGCAGTTTTTAACATTAAGGACGTTTGAACTCCCGTATCTGAAAATTGTTTTTGAGAAGCATTTTCAGAAACAGCACCACGGAATAACTTTCTAATTTCGGTTAACTTACTTTCTGTAAAATCGTATTCTTGCGTATCGTAGTCGCCCGGAATCCAAAATGCGGTGTGATCGCCGGTCATAGCGAACTCGGTACGTTCTTCTTTTAGCACAAAATATGTTAGGTTTTTTTGTTCTGGAAATTCGTAACGAAAACCTAAACCATCATTGAATAATCGAAAACGAATGATTACTTGTCGTTCCGTTTCGTTTTGTTTCAGAGTTAATGCTAATTCGTTGTAATGATTGCGAATTTCGGTTTCTTCACCCCAAACAGTTTTCCAAGTTTCATCAAAAGTATTTCGGACTTCGTTTACCAATTTAAAATCATTCAATAATGACTTTTTATCTTTTTGAAGTTCTAAACCTAACTTACTTTTTTTGATGATTTCTTTATTTTTCATGAAAAGTTGATACGTTGGTGTACCATCATTTTCTAAAGCGAAAATCATCTTGAAATTCCCATTTGGCGATTTTAATTCTTGAGCATTCATCCCAAAAATCGAAAAAACCATCACGAATACTGAAACAAAATATTTATACATATCTTACTATTTAATTAATTGCGATTCACCATTTACAAAAACATCCACATCCGAATTTCCTTCAATGGAAACATTTGTTCCTTCTTGTTTTACTTCAACTTTTACAATGGCGTTTCTGAAATTTACTTTGAAAGAATACCCTTTCCATTGTGCTGGAATTTTTGGTTCAAAATGCAATTGGTTATTTCTAACACGCATTCCACCAAAACCTTCAACGATGCTCATCCAAGTTCCCGCCATTGAAGTAATGTGTAAACCTTCTTCTACTTCTTTGTTGTAATCGTCTAAGTCCAAACGAGAAGTTCTTAAATAAAATGTATACGCTTGTTCCATTCTACCCAAAACAGCGGCTTGAATCGAATGCACACAAGGCGAAAGCGAACTTTCATGAACCGTAAATGGTTCGTAAAAATCGAAATGTTTTTCTAATTGTTCTTTGGTAAAATGATCTTCGAAGAAATAGAATCCTTGTAATGTGTCGGCTTGTTTGATGTAAGGTGAACGTAAAATTCTATCCCAAGACCATTTTTGATTAATTGGTCGTTGCGATTTATCTAAATCCGCTACTGTAATTAATTCTTTATCTAGGAAACCATCTTGTTGTAAATATACGCCGTGTTCTTCTGAATAAGGGAAATACATATTATCCGCCACTTTTTTCATTGCTGAAATTTCGGCTTGTGATAATTTCACTTTATTCATGATTCGAGTAAAATCCGATGGATATTCGTTTTCAATTTTGTTGATTTGCTCAACAGTGTAATCAATACACCATTTTGCTATGTAATTCGTGTACCAATTGTTGTTTACGTTATTTTCGTATTCATTTGGTCCCGTAACACCGAGAATTACATATTGATTTCTGTACGTTGAAAAAGTAGCTCTTTGATGCCAAAAACGCGCAATTCCAATTAAAACTTCTAAGCCTTTTTCTGGAATATAAGAATAATCGCCTGTAAATCGGTAATAGTTATAAATAGCGAAAGCGATGGCCCCATTTCTGTGAATTTCCTCGAAAGTAATTTCCCACTCGTTGTGACATTCTTCTCCATTCATGGTTACCATTGGATAAAGAGCAGCTCCATTTTTGAAACCTAATTTTTCAGCATTTTCGATGGCTTTATCCAATTGGTTGTATCGATACGCTAATAGATTTCTTGCAACTTGTTGGTCTTTGGTTGCCATATAAAAAGGAATACAATAGGCTTCGGTATCCCAATAAGTAGAACCACCGTATTTTTCACCTGTAAATCCTTTTGGACCAATATTTAATCTGGAATCTTTTCCTAAATAGGTTTGATTCAATTGGAAAATATTGAAACGAATTCCTTGTTGTGCTTTTACATCGCCATCAATGGTAATATCGCTCATTTCCCAAATTTTTGCCCAAGCTTCTTTTTGGTTATTAGTTAATTGCTTTACACCTATTTCCAAGGCAGTTGCAATACTGTTTTTTGCACCTATAATAGTGTTCTCATGATTCATAGAAATGGTATAACCACCTATTTTTTGAATCGTAGTCGTTTGTCCCTTCGTTACCGCAACTTGGTAGCAAAACTGAATCTTTTCTTTCGTTTCTTCAACACTTACGGGCGCTACACTCAAATTTGAACCTTCTAACAAAATACTATTTTGCATGAAAGTAGTTGCCGTGAAATGCGTTTTGAACGTTCTAGCCGTTACGAAAGCTTCATTACCTGAATGCTTTACGCTTATTGGTTCCCAAAATTTTTCTTCCCAATTGGCATCTTCATTATGAACTCCAGCATCCACATAAGGCTTGAAAACAATTTTTGCATCCGAATTCAAAGCGGTGATTTCGTAGTTGATAACCCCAACTTCATCCAAATCTAAAGATAAGAAACGTTGCACTTTTACAGCGATTTCGGTTCCATTTGCTAAAGTGGCAATAAAAGAACGATAATAAATACCTTCTTTCATGTTCAATTCACGACGGAAATTAGAAACCGACTGACATTTGGCTAAATCTAAATTTTCGCCATTAATTTCGATGTCAATTCCAATCCAATTTGGTGCGTTTAATACTTTTGCGAAATATTCTGGATAGCCGTTTTTCCACCAACCTACTTTTGTTTTATCGGGATAATAAATTCCGGCAATGTAACTTCCTTGAAACGTTTTGCCTGAATAGTGTTCTTCAAAATTAGCGCGTTGCCCCATAGCACCGTTTCCAATACTAAATAAACTTTCAGAAGATTTAACTCGCTCTGCATCAAATTCTTCTTCAATAATCGACCAATTGTCGGGTTGTATATAATCTTGATTCATTTTTGTAATATGTCAATTTTGTTAATGTGTCAATTAGTCAATTTCTTAACCAATTAATTGCGATAAAAAGGCTTCATCAATAAAAGTGAAATCTTTAAAATTGTAATTTGCTTCATGTAAAACGGTGGCATCGCCAATTCCTACACTTATCATGTTGGCAATATTAGCCGCTTGAATTCCAGCTACCGAATCTTCAAAAACGATGGCATTTTCATTGGAAACTCCTACCAATTGTGCTGCTCTTAAAAATACTTCCGGATCTGGTTTTGCGTTGGAAACGTCATTTCCATCCACAATAGCATCAAAAAAGTGCATGATATTGGTTTTTTCTAAAATAGGTCGCGCGTTTTTACTTGCCGAACCTAAAGCAATGAATTGGTTTTTACTTTTCAGATATTCCAATACTTTTAGTACACCTGGAAGAATTTCACTTTCGTCCATGTCTACTAAATAGGAAAGGTATTCTTCATTTTTTTGAACCAACCATTTGTTTTTATCTTCTTGGGAAGCTTGTACGTTTCCCAATTCTAAAATAATGTCTAACGAACGAACACGGCTAACGCCTTTTAAACCTTCGTTATGATCGTGCGTAAACTTGATTCCTAATTGGTTGGCCAACTTTTGCCAAGCTAAAAAATGATATTTAGCCGTGTCAACAATTACGCCGTCAAGGTCGAATATGAATGCTTTTTTCATGGTCTAAATATCTTTTTGATCTTTAACTTTTAATACCAAAAGGGCAGCTAATAGGAAACTTACACCACTCATAACAATAGCATAAATAGCATGATCGTTATAAACGTATTTCACTAAAGGACCGCCAATTAAGGCATTGATAATTTGTGGAATTACAATAAAAAAGTTGAAAATTCCCATGTAAACACCCATTTTTTTAGGCTGAATGGAGCCCGCCAAAATAGCGTAAGGCATAGCCAAAATACTTGCCCAAGCAAATCCGACTAAAACCATTGAGAAGATTAATGCTTCTTTGTTAGGCATAAAATACATCGAGATTAATCCGATTCCTCCTAAAACTAAAGAAAGTGCGTGTGTTTTTCTTCGTCCAATTTGTTTTGCGATGTAAGGCAACGCAAATGCTACTACAGCAGAAACTGCATTATAAACTCCGAAAATAATTCCTACCCAATCTCCAGCAGATTGAAATTCTGGACTTTTAGTATCACCTACTGATAACCCATAAATGTGTTGGGCAATTGCCGGAGTTGTAAAAACCCACATTCCAAACAATCCAAACCAAGAAAAGAATTGTACCCAACTTAGTTGACGCATCGTTTCTGGCATTTTTGCAAAATCTGAAAAAACATCTGAAAGTTTGGCTTCTTTGGTTTCACCAATAGCTTCTTTGTGTTCTTTCTCGTCTCTAAATTGTTCTAATTCTTCTGGAGAATATTCTTTAGTTGTGAAAATGGTTACTAAAATTGAAGCCACTAAAATTAGAGCTCCAATAATAAAAGAATAAATTAAGTTTAATGGAACAGCAGAAGTTTCTGAAGGTTGATTACTGATTCCAAACCAATTGGTTAAAACATAAGGCAACCATGATCCTACCACGGCTCCAATTCCAATTAATGCGGTTTGAACGCTAAAACCTAACGTATGTTGGTCTGCCCTTAAATTATCTCCCACCAAAGCACGAAAAGGTTCCATGGCAATGTTAAAAGAAGCATCCATAATCATTAACATTCCAGCGCCTACCCACAGTGCAGGCATAAAAGCAATGAATATTTCGGCTTGCGGCATTAAAATTAAACCAACTGATGCTAAGATCGCACCTGCCAAGAAATATGGTTTTCTTCTACCAAATTTAGACCAAGTGTTATCGCTATAGTGTCCGATTATCGGTTGCACAATTAATCCCATTAAAGGAGCAATTATCCAAAACCATGATAATTCATGAACATCGGCACCAAAAAGCTGAAGAATTCTACTTGCGTTAGCATTTTGTAGGGCAAAACCCATTTGGATTCCCAAAAAACCGAAACTCATGTTCCAAATTTCCCAGAAACCTAATTTACGCTTTTCCATTATCGTAATTTATTGATTAATAAATCGATAAGCGTTCTATGTGCTTATCAAAACTTATGTTTTTAGAAGTGAAGTTACAAGCTTTGATATCACAAATATAAAAGGTTATTTTAATAAATAATCTTATTTGAGTAAATATTTTTTATTCGAATAATGTAAATTAAAATTTTAATTAATTGATTTTCAGTAAATTAAACTCAACTATCACGATTTCGTAGATTCTCGAATTATTAGATTCGTTTCGATGATTTCGGTTTTGTAATGTTCGTCTTCTTCATCTTCTAATTCCAATCTTTTAATTAGCATTTCGGCAGCTTTTCTTCCCATTTTAATACCATTTTGACTGATGGTGGTAATGGTTGGCGTGGAATATTTTGAGATAATTCCATCTGTGAAAGCTACTACTGATAAATCTTCAGGAATTTTGATTCCTTTAGACATTGCTAATTTTAGTGCAGTTACAGCAAACAATTCGTTAACCGCCAAAATAGCATCAATAGATTGATTTTCTAATAATTCATTGATTTTCTCATCGCAATGTTCGGTATCTTCAATTCGGATTATTAAGTTTTCATCTACTTCTATTCCGTGATCGTGTAAAACATTTAGATAACCATCTGTTCTTAATTTCCCAACACTAACGTAATCAACTGTAGTTAGTAGGGCGATTTTCTTCAATCCTTTAGAAATTAAGAAATTGGTAGCTTCGTAGGCCGCCAATTGATCATCAATAATTACTTTATCACATAGAATATCATTGGAAATTCTATCAAAAAGCACTACCGGCATTCCTTGGTTAATTACCTCTTGAAGATGGTGAAAGTCTTTCTTTTGTTGGGTTTCTTTTGATAACGACATAATAAAACCATCGGTACTTCCATTGGCCAACATTTCCATATTGATGACTTCTTTGTCGAAAGACTCGTCTGACAAACATACAATTACATTATAGCCACATTCATTTGCCACTTGCTCTATACCACTAATTACTGTAGCAAAAAAGTGATGCACAATTTCAGGAATTATAATACCAATTGTCTTAGTTTTCTTGTTTTTTAAGCTTAGCGCAATATTATTAGGTTTGTAATTATATAACTTGGCAAAAGCTTGAACTTTCAAACGAGTGTCTTCGCTGATTTCAGGGCTATCACGTAATGATTTTGAAACAGTAGAAATAGATACATCCAATTCTTTTGCAATTTGCTTTAACGTAACTTTTCTTCTCATAGCAATCTAGGCGGTTATAATTTTTTAATAAATGTAACTTATTTTTTTGGGTCTTGCAATATTATGTTAAAAATTGACACTTATTGATAAAGTTTTCAACACGAAAACGTTTTCGAAAGGTTTTTACCAAAACTCAGTTTTTTTATCTGCAATTTTTACATAAATTTAACATTAGAAGTGGATTTACAAGCGAATAAAAAACAATTTAACCTAAACAATTTGTATGAAAACACTGCAAAAAAAGTTATTGCTTTTGCTACTGATGTTACCCTTAGGCTTATTGGCTCAAAACACCCTTAAAGGGGTAGTTTTAGACGGCTCTTCAAAACAAACCTTACCAGGAGTAAATGTATTAGTGGCGGGCACAACAAACGGAGCTACTACCGACTTTGATGGAAATTTCACTTTAACAAACATCAAAAAAGGAGATAAAATTGTATTCTCATATATAGGCTTTAAAGATGAAACCATAACATATGAAAATCAAAACACAATAACAATTACTTTACAAGAAGATCAAAAAGAATTAAAAGATGTAATAGTAATTGGATATGGAACTACAACTAAGAAAGATGCGACAGGGTCTGTTACATCTGTAACATCAAAAGAGTTCAATAAAGGAGCCATTGTTTCAGCAGATCAACTACTTACAGGCAAAGCACCAGGAGTTAGGATAACCAACAATGGTGGACAACCAGATTCTGCTCCTAATATTAGAATTAGAGGAGGTTCTTCATTAAATGCAAATAGTAGTCCTTTATTGGTAATTGATGGTGTTCCAGTAGATAACACAACACCTGCTGGGGTTTCTAATCCATTATCGTTAATAAACCCTAATGATATTGAAAGCTTTACAATTCTTAAAGACGCTTCTGCAACTGCAATTTATGGTTCTAGAGCATCAAACGGAGTTATCATAATTACAACAAAAAAAGGAAGCAAAGGAAGTCCTGAATTTAATTATTCTTCAAGTGTTTCTTTTGGGAATGTTTCTAAAAAAATCAATGTAATGGATGGTAAAACATTCTCAAAATTTATTCAAGAATATCATCCAGATTTAGTAAATAATTTAGGTATAGCTGATCCAAGTGCTCCTGTAGGAACAGTTGATGATCCAAGCACTCCAGATGTTATTGAAGGTCGTATATTATCTAATACAGACTGGCAAGATGCAATCTTTAGAAACTCTATTTCTACAGATCATAACATTAGTGGTAGAGCAAATTTATTTGGATATTTACCCTTTAGAGCGTCTCTTGGATACACCCGAAATGAAGGTATAGTAAAAACAAATGATTACGAAAGATATTCATATTCTATCAAAATGAATCCTAATATGTTTGACAATCATTTGAAGTTAGACGTTAATGCAAAAGGAATTATCACAGACAAAAATGCGATAGATGAGGGAAGCGCATTAGCTGGTGCAGTTAATATGGACCCTACAAAACCAATTTATGATTCAAATAGTATTTTTGGAGGTTACTATCAAACTATGACTGCAAGCAACCCAAATATAGTGAGTGGCCAATACAATCCAGTTGCGCTTTTAGAACAAAGAAGCAGACCTGAAAGAAGTATCCGTTTTTTAGGAAATATTGAAATGGATTACAAAATGCATTTTTTACCAGAGTTAAGAGCTGTGGTAAATTTAGGTTTAGATGCTTCAGAATCAAAAATTAGAGAAACTTTTACCGATAATGCAATTGCAACATATAACGGAACAAACGTTGTATTTAATCCTGGAAAAAATTATCAAGAAAATCAAACTATTACAAATACCACATTTGATAGTTATTTAGTTTATACTAAAAACATGAATGGTTTACTTAAAAAATTTGATATTCAAGGAGGCTATTCTTATCAAAACTTCAAAAATGATGGTAACAAAGAAATTTACCAATACAACCCTAATACTGGCATAAGAGAAATTCTAATAAACCCTAACAATCCAAACAACAGGTATTATAACGAATTGAATTTACAATCTTTCTTTGGAAGAACAAACCTTGACTTTGCAAACAAATATTTATTAACACTATCGTTTAGAGCTGATGGTTCATCTTTGTTTAGAGAAAAAGACAGATGGGGCTTCTTTCCAGCAGCAGCATTAGCTTGGAAATTAAAAGAGGAAGACTTTCTTAAAAACGTAACTTTTGTTAATGATTTAAAACTACGTTTAAGTGCAGGTAAAACAGGGCAACAAGACATTACTGGAAATGTAGGGTTTTACCCATCAATTCCTTTATTCTCTATAGGTAGTACAACCAGTCAATACTTACCAGGTTCTAACTTATATTCAGCATTACCATTTAATGAAAATTTAACTTGGGAAAAAACATCGACTGTAAATGCAGGATTAGATTTTAACTTCTTTAAAAACAGTTTAATCAGTGGTGCATTTGATATTTATTATAACAAAACTTCTGATTTATTAGCAAGAGTTCCTACAGCTCCTGGACAATATTTAAGTGATAGTTTTATAACTAATGTTGGAAAAACTGAAGGAAAAGGTTTTGAACTTAATTTAAACATTAAACCTATTTCTAACGACAATTCAACTCTTGAATTCTATTCAAATATTGCTTATAACAGTGTTGAAGTAACAGATTTAGGAGATGTTGAAAGACTAAACGCTGGTGGAGGATTACCAGTTGGAACTAATGTAAACTCTCAAGTAAATGCAGTTGGTTTTCAGCCTTATGCTTTTTGGTTATTCCAACAATTATATGATACAGATGGAAATGTAATTCCTGGTGCATTTGTGGACAGAAATGGAGATGGTCAAATTACTAATGACGACCGTTACTATGTAGAAAGAACACCAAAATGGACTTTTGGATTTGGATTTAACTACAACTATAAAAACTGGGATTTTGGAACAAGTTTTAGAGGTCAATTTGGTGGACAAACTTATAATTCTAGAATCCTTACATCTGGATGGATTGATGCGGCTGTACCAACAAATTCTAGTAGCTTATCAAATGTTTTAGATTTTTATGCAGGTGAAGCTAGCACATCATTTATCAATTTTAATGGAAATGAAAAATTCTCTGACTACATGGTAGAAGATGCAACATTCTTAAGATGTGAAAATATAGTTTTAGGATATAGATTTAACAAATTCTATAAAGATGCTTCTTTAAGACTTTACGGAGCAGTTAACAACGCATTCCTTGTAACAAAATATGGCGGTCAAGACCCTGAAAACTTTGGAGGAATTGACAACAATTTCTATCCAAGACCAAGAGTATATACAGTAGGTTTAAGCTTAGATTTCTAAAAAAACACTATGAAAAAAATAAAATTATTTAGCTTCATTGCATTAATATCAGTTTCAATTTCATGTACTGATGATTTAAATACAGAGCCTGTAGTAGAACTTTCATTAGAACAACTTTTGGCGCAAGATCCTAATGCAATAAATGGAATTATGTCAAAACTATATGGTTCATTTGCCTTATCAGGACCTAATGGCCCTGGAAGTTCTGATATTAGTGATGACCCAGGAGAATCTCCATTCTTAAGAGGAATTGTAAATTTACAAGATTTTACTGCCGATGGAATGAAAAACAGATGGGGAGATGATGGCTTAGATCAATTAACAACAGCTTCTAACTGGGATGAAAATAATAAATTCTTTAGATATTTGTATAATAGAGTTTACTACACCGTACCACAATGTAACAATTTATTAGTAGTATTAAACTCTGTTTCTATTGAAAACAAAGATCAAGTTATAGCTGAAGTTAAATTTCTTAGATCTTTAGCTTATTATTACATGATTGATTGTTTTGGAAAAGGCGTATTAGTAACAGAGGCACAAAATGGTGTTTCAACTCCTTTACCTGAATCAACAAGAACAGAACTATTTAACTTTGTTGAAAGTGAACTTGTTCAAGCAATTGAAAATTTACCTCAAACAAATTCATATGGAAGAGCTAATAAATATGCCGCTTCAATGCTATTAGCAAAACTATATATGAATGCTGAAGTCTATACAGGCACTCCAAGATACACTGACGCTCTAACATATATTAATAAAATCATCAATGAGGGTGGTTATGTATTAGATGACGACTTTGTTGAAGTTTTCTCTGCTGATAACTACATGTCTTCTGAAATTATTTTCCCTTTAATTGCGGATGCTATTGTAAGTCAAAGTTTTGGAAATACTACTTATATCATTAATGGAAGTATGAATAGTGCTACAATGACAACAACTCTGTTTGGTAACCCTGGCGGTAATGATGCATGGGCAGGTCACAGAGCAACTAAAGCATGGTATGGATTATTTGGTCCATTAGGTTCTTCAACAGATGATAGAGCTGATTTATTTTGGACATCTGGACATACTTATGAAATGACCGATTACAAAGAATGGACAAACGGATATCCTTCTACTAAATTTAGAAATACTAATTTTCATTCAACTTCTGGAACACCAACAGTTTTTTCAAGCACAGATTTTCCACTTTATAGATTATCAGATGTTTATTTGATGTATGCAGAATGTGCAATAAGAGGTGCTGGAGGAACATTAAGTCAAGCTGCAACATATGTAAACTTGGTGAGAAATCGTTCAAATGCTACTTCAATTACTGAATCTGACCTTACATTAGATTTCATCTTAGACGAAAGAGGAAGAGAACTTAACTTAGAAGGACATAGAAGAAGTGATTTAATTCGTTTTGGAAAATTTACTGGCGGATCATATCTATGGCCATGGAAAGGAAACGCTCAAACAGGCACTAGTATACCAAGTACATATAACGTTTTCCCTATTCCTTTGACCGCTTTACAAGCTAATCCTAATTTAACACAAAACCCTGGTTATTAATATAAAAAGTATATCAAATGAAAAATTTATTAAAAATAGGTGCATTAGCAATTTTATTTATTGCAAATGTGTCATGTGAGAATGATGATCAAACAATTATTAACCCTAGTGGAGGTCCAGAATTATTAACTCCATTAACAGGAAGTTCATATATTTTAAATCGTAGCACCCCATCAGCTGAAGTAACAACTTTAGTTTGGAATCACGCTGATTACGGCGTTCAAACTGAAATTAATTATGAAGTTGAATTTTCTTTAGCAGACACAGAATTTGCAGTAATTACTTCAGGTGGTTTAACAAATAATCGCTTTATAACTTTTACACACGAATCTCTTAATGCTATTGCTCTTAGTGCTGGGCTAACACCTTACATTGCTGGAGATTTAGACCTAAGAATTAAATCGTCTTTAGGAACTAATGAAGATGTTGTTGCTTATTCAAATGTTGTTACTATTACTGTAACTCCATATCCTACAGATCTACCAAAACTTGCCGTAGCTGGTAATCATCAAGGTTGGAATGCTGGAAACGCTCCTCTAATAGCAGCTTCAGATTTTGGAAGAACTGACTTTGAAGGATATGTTTGGTTAGATGGCGAGTTTAAATTTGTTGCTCAAAGTGCTGACGGAACATTTAACTTCCCTCCCGCTGGCGGACCTGACTATGGAGATAATGGTGATTTCTCAGGAATCTTAGCTGAAACAGGAGAATCAAACTGTACTGCTATAGCTGGTTATTACAGAGTAAGAGCAAATACTGGTGCTATTACAACTCAAAATCCTGATGGAATGACTTACTCAACAACTGCAGTTAGCTGGGGAATCATCGGTTCTGCAACTCCTACAGGATGGGATTCTGACACAGATTTAACGTACAATCCAACAACTAAAAAATTAGAAATTGCTAGTATCGCATTAGTACCTGGAGCATTCAAATTTAGAGGAAACAATGCTTGGAGTAATGGTTTCGATTTAGGAACGGTTAATGCTGACGGATTCTTAGTTGACGGTGGTGATTTAACATTCTCAGGAGCGGCAGGAAACTATAAAGTTATTTTAGATTTATCTAATCCTAGAAGATACACTTACGAGTTAATTGCTCTTTAATTCAAATTATAAAGGGCTGCCTTTAAGCAGCCCTTTTTTCTATTATAGCTATGAAAAAAATATTATTCACATTATTACTGTCGTTAAGCAATTTATTCTTTGCTAATGCACAAGTGACCATTACCCCCAGCAGTTTTAATGTTACGGATCAAATTACCATCACTGTTTCAACTGCAGCTCAAGCATGCAATCTTATGGGAACAACTCCAACTAAAGTTTACATGCACGCTGGAATTGGAGACGATAGCAACGCTTTTGGATTCTCAGTGGTAGGAAACTGGGGGCAAGACGACACCGTTGGATTAATGACTAATAACGGAAATGGCACATGGAGTATAACTTTAACTCCTAGCACATATTTTGGTTTAAATGGTACACAACAAGCTAATACTACAAAATTAGGAATGGTTTTTAGAAATGCTAATGGAAGCCAAACTTTAAAACTACCTCCATCTTGTGGTGATTTTATCTTCAATGTAGGTACTTTTCAAGTCAACTTAACAGCGCCGACAAATAATAGTGCAACCATTATAAATTCTGGAGGCAATTTAAATATTTCAGCTACAAATACTGGAGGTGTGGCTAGTTATAATTTGAAAGCAAATGGTGTAAGTATTAATACAAATACTACATCAAGTTATGCGTTTAATCACACAAACATAACAACCAATACAAGTTATGATTTAGAAGTAACTCTAGGAGCATCAACCATAACAAGAAGATTTTCTGTTATAGTAAACCCTGGAAGTACGTCTCAAGCAATCCCAAACGGACTTGAAAACGGAATTAATTTAAATGTTTCAGATAATACTAAAGCTACTTTAGTATTAGAAGCTCCTGGCAAAGACTTTGTTTATTTAGCTGGTAGTTTTAACAACTATACTCCAGATAGCAACTATGCAATGAAGAAAGACCCTACTTCAGGGAAATTTTGGTTAGAATTAACTGGACTTACACCAGGTGCAGATAATACTTATCAATATTGGGCAGTTGATCAAACTCCAATTACAAATTCACCTTCATTAGTAAAAGCAGCAGATCCATGTTCAAAAATGGTTTTATCTCCATATGATGACCCATGGATTTCAAACAGTACTTTCCCAAATTTACCAACTTATCCTACAGGGCAAGAACGTGAAGTAACATGGTTTAAAACAGGGGTTACACCATACAATTGGCAAGTAAACAACTTTAACAAACCGGATAAAGATAAATTAGTAGTTTATGAAGTTTTAATTCGCGATTTTGATGCCAATAGAAACTTTCAAAATATTATCGACAGAATTCAATACTTCAAAAACCTAGGAATCAATGCAATCGAATTAATGCCAGTTATGGAGTTTGAAGGAAATGAAAGTTGGGGTTATAATACGTCTTTTCATATGGCATTAGACAAATACTATGGAACTCCAGAAAAATTAAAAGAGCTTGTCGATGTCTGCCATCAAAATGGAATTGCAGTGATATTAGATATTGCATTTAATCATGCATTTGGAAGAAATCCAATGGTTAGAATGTGGATGAACGATCCTGATGGTGATGGATGGGGAAGTCCTGCAAGCGATAATCCTTATTTTAATACTACTGCAAAACATAGTTATAGTGTAGGAGAAGATTTTAATCACTCTTCTACTCTAACTAGAAACTATGTAAAACAAACCATCAAACATTGGATAACAGAATACAAAATAGATGGCTTCCGTTGGGATTTAACAAAAGGATTTACTCAAAATTGTAATTCTGGAGACGATGGTTGTACCAATGCATATCAACAAGACAGAGTGGATGTATTAAAAGAATACGCAGATTACTCCTGGAGTTTAGACAATGACCATTATGTGATATTTGAACATTTAGGAACTGACAATGAAGAACAACAATGGGCAAATTACAGATTAGGAGAAGGAAAAGGAATTATGATGTGGGGTGAAATGTTCACACAATACAAAGAGCTTGCTATGGGATTTTCTACTCAAAATATTTCGAGAATGGGACACACAAGCCGCGGATTTACAGGTAAAAGATTGATAGGTTACCCAGAAAGTCATGACAAAGATCGATTAATGTATGAAGCAATAACCTATGGCAATGGTGGCGGAACTGCTCCAGTAAACGGAAATCTAACCAATGCATTAGCTAGAATGGGCGCCATAGGCGCTATGAGTATTCTTGTTCCGGGGCCAAAAATGATTTGGCATTTTGCTGAACTAGGAAACAATCAATCCATTTACACTTGTGCAAATGGAACCGTTAACGACGAAGGTACATTCTATCCTGGTGACTGTAAATTAGACACTAAAGAACAAGTGCAATGGACCCAAAATTGGCTAGCAGACACAAGAAGAACAGCCATTTTAAGCGATTGGTCAAAATTAATTAGCCTAAAAACTTCAGAACCTGTATTTAGTTCTGATTTTGCAATTAGCCCAGATGGAAGTAACATTCGCCAAAGATTATACGTATATAACAATACTTACCCAACAACTCAGTTGCGAAATGTAGTAGTTATTGCAAATTTCTCAGTGGGAAATCAAAATATAAACCCAAGTTTCCCAACAGATGTTTACACCTACCCTATGACTTGGTATAATTTAATGGATAACACTCCAATAACCATAACAAGTCCAACAGCAACAATTGCTTTAACACCAGGTCAATTTAGAGTATACGGAAACAGACCTTCAACCTTATCTTCAGATGATTTTGAAGCAAACCAAAATAATATCAATCTTTATCCAAATCCTACTAAAAACAGTTTTGCTCTTACAGCAGATATGGCTAAAGTGGAAATTTACAACATAACCGGACAATTGATAAAATCCTTTAATAACATAATTTCAAATCAACAATTAGATATTACAAACTTAGAAGTAGGTATATATCTAATTAAATTAACAGATCGTAATGGTACAAGCCAATCAAAAAAATTGATAAAAGAATAAATTTACAGTTAGTTTAAAAAAGCCGTTTGAAATTAAAACGGCTTTTTTTATGCTTTTTACTAAATAAAAAAGCCCTAACTTTCGTTAGAGCTTTTTGTGCGGGTAAAAGGACTCGAACCTTCACACCTTGCGGCACCAGATCCTAAGTCTGGCGTGTCTACCAATTTCACCATACCCGCGACAATTGGAGTGCAAATATAGATATTCGTATATATAAATCAAACAAAAAAGAAAATAATTTCATTAAAATTGATAAACCACTCCTACACCTAGTATTTGCTTCAACTGAATCTTTGGACCTTTAATAACTTGAACTCCATTTTCCTCTTCTTTAGATTTAATATCATCATCATAAACAACATGTGTTCCAATATTAGCTTTTACATATTGATTAACAGTCATATCTAACTGCAATTGCCAATCTACATCTATATTACCAAAATTGTTAATATAATCGGTATAAAGAGCAATTCTATGCTCAAAATTTATATTTTTATATACTTCTGTTTTCCATTGATTCGTAATTAAAACCCCTGTTTCATTTCTAATATTTTTACCTTCTCTTACCAAAACCCCAAATTCATCATAAATAGCCTTTTCCACTCCAAAAGCTCCCTGATTAGCCAACCTTTGATCAAAAACCATTGTAGTTTTTTGTGTTAAAGGAGAAATATAAAGATTCAAATTCAAATCTTTCCTTGAATATTCTGCCCCAACCCCTAAAAACGTATACGCAGGTGCAAATGGTTTAGAAATTGCTAAATCAGTATTTGGATAAGCATAACCATTGGCAAATTGCGTATTAAAATTAAATTTACCCGCATAATACCAATTAGAAATGGTATCCCTCTTATATCCAAAAGTAGAATTAAAAGCAACCTGATCATCTGTTTTTCTAGCTTCTTGACTTTCTTGCTTATTAATTCCGTAGCGAGCAATTAATTCGTTTTTCCAATTAACATTATTTCTAGTATACGTGCGAATAAATTGTCCTTTTAAAAGTCCAGAAACGGAGTTATTACCTCCAGCATTCCAATTTACAAATGAAATCTGAGAAATATCTAAACCAACTTTATTTTCTTTTGACCAATAGGAAATGGTGTCTGGTAATTCTGTTCTGATAATTTGACTGTAATTGGTTTGAAAAACAAAAAATAGAAGTCCAAAAAAGTAGGTTTTTTTCAACATTTTAGAATGTGTTTAATAATTGAATAATGCTTTTAACGTCGATTTTGCAAAGTTGTTGTAACTCAAAAACTGTTCCATGCTCTATGAATGAATCAGGAATTCCGAGATTTATGATAGATTTATTGAAATTATTTGTTGCAATAATTGCACTAATTTGTTCTCCAAAGCCTCCTTTAATTACGCCATCTTCGATAGTAATAATGTGCTCGTGAGAATTTATAATTAACTTTAAAGAATCTAAATCTAATGGCTTTATAAAAGGAAAATGATAATGCGAAAATAAATTTGAAGTTTCAACTTCTTTTAAGGCTTTTGTGACGTTATTACCAATGGTTCCCGTAGATAAAATCGCAACTTTACTTCCTTTTTGAAGCGTTACAATTTTACCGATTTCCATTTTCTCAAAAGGTTGCTCCCAATTCACATTTTCAACTCTTCCTCTTGGATAACGAACTGCAATCGGATGGTTCAGTCCTTCAGAAGCCGTAAACATTATGTTTCTCAATTCCATTTCGTCTTTTGGAGCGGCAATAATTATATTGGGAATACAATTCAAATACGCAATATCGAAAACGCCATGATGTGTTGCGCCATCTTCACCCACCAAACCTGCTCTATCTAAACAAAAAATAACAGGCAAATTCTGCAAAGCAACATCATGAATTACTTGATCGTACGCGCGTTGTAAAAAAGTGGAATAAATATTGCAAAAAACTATCATTCCTTGCGTTGCCATTCCAGCGGATAAAGTAACGGCGTGTTGCTCAGCTATTCCTACGTCAATTGCACGTTTTGGAAAAGCTTCCATCATATAGGTCATGGAACTTCCTGTTGGCATTGCTGGAGTAATTCCAATGATTTTTTCATTTTGCTTTGCTAATTCTACTAATGTATGTCCGAAAACATCTTGAAATTTTGGAGGCAAATGCGATTCGTCATTCGGATGAATTTTGCCAGTTTCAGCATCAAATTTTCCTGGCGCGTGATATTTGACTTGATCTTCTTCAGCTAATTGTAATCCTTTGCCTTTGGTAGTTATAACATGCAAGAATTTCGGACCTTTTACTGATTTTAATCTTTCTAATTCTAAAATCAATTTTGGTAAATCGTGACCATCTATTGGTCCTGAATAATCAAAATTCAAGGATTTTATAATGTTATTTTGTTTTGGATTTTTGCCTTCTTTAACGGCTGTCAAATAATCTTTCAAAGCACCAATGCTTGGGTCAATTCCAATGGCATTATCGTTTAAAATAACCAATAAATTCGCATCAGTAACTCCAGCATGATTCAAGCCTTCAAATGCCATTCCGCTTGCGATTGAAGCATCTCCAATCACTGCAATGTGTTGTTTTTCAAGTTCACCTTTTAATTGCGATGCCAATGCCATTCCTAAAGCAGCCGAAATTGAAGTTGAAGAATGCCCTACACCAAACGTATCATAAACACTTTCACTACGTTTTGGAAAACCTGAAATTCCGTTTAATTCTCTGTTGGTATGGAAAATGTCGCGTCTTTCGGTTAAGATTTTGTGTCCGTACGCTTGATGACCCACATCCCAAACCAGTAAATCTTCTGGTGTGTTGAAAACGTAATGAAGCGCAATCGTTAATTCGACAACGCCTAAACTCGCACCCAAATGCCCTTCTTTTTTTGAAACAATATCAATGATAAAGTCTCTCAATTCTTTGGCCAATTGAGGTAGTTGATTTTCAGGAAGTTTCCTTAAATCGATAGGCTTGTTAATTTTTGAAAGCAAATTTTCCATCACAGCACAAAAGTAAGAATTGGTTGTTGTATTTTTGTACTTATGGAGAATATTTTTACCGACGCCTTTTTTATGAAGAAAGCCTTACAAGAAGCCGAAATTGCTTTTGAAAAAGGTGAAATTCCAGTGGGAGCTGTTATTGTGATAGATAATCGTATCATTGCTCGAACGCATAATTTAACCGAATTACTTCACGACGTTACCGCTCATGCCGAAATGCAAGCCATAACCAGTGCTGCAAACTTCATAGGTGGAAAATATTTAAAAGATTGCACATTGTACGTGACTTTAGAACCTTGCCAAATGTGTGCTGGCGCTTTGTATTGGTCGCAAATTTCTAAAATTGTTTTTGGTGCTTCCGATGAAAATCGTGGTTTTCAAAAAATGGGAACGCAATTACACCCGAAAACCCAAGTAATTTCAGGAGTTTTGGAAAAAGAATGTGCTGATTTGATGAAAGCATTTTTTAAAAATAAGCGATAAATTTTTGTAAGGATTTTATTCAAAAAATATTTTTATATTTACATAAGAATTTGCACGGTTTTTGTTATTGCTAATTTGAGAACAAAAACAAACTAACTCTCTAATCTCCTTCCAAATGAAAACAACTCGTTTTTTACAATTGATATTTGTATTGATTGTAGCTTTGTCGTGCTCTAAAAGCGCTAAAGATTTCAATTCTGATTTCTCTCAGTTCAAAGCGTATATTCTCAACTTTAGTTCGGGATTGGTCTCGGCAAACAGCGACATTAGAGTAGTTTTAGCATTTGATAAAAAAGAATGGACAACCAACGAAGAGTTAGATGAAAATTTGTTTACCATTAGCCCAAGTGTTGATGGAAAAGTAGTGGCGCTTTCGAATAATACCATCGCTTTTATTCCAGAAAAAAAATTAGACCAAAACAAGGAATATCAAGTTACACTGCATTTGTCGGAATTAACAAATGTTCCTAGCAAATTAAAAGATTTCAATTTCACAATTAAAACCATAAAGCAAGATTTTATGGTAACGACAAATGATTTGCAATCGTATAGTAAAGATTACCAATATTTAAACGGAGTAATTACGTCGAGCGATGATTTGGATTTTGAAACCGCTAAAAAACTTATTTCTGTTAATCAAGAAGATAAATCGGTTAAGGTTAAGTTTGTCAAAGAATTAAGCAATAAAAAGGAATACAAATTTGTAATCGATAGCATAAAAAGACAAGTCGAAGACAGTAAAATTAAAATTTCTTGGGATGGAACTCCATTTGATATCGACCAAAAAGGCGAAATGCTTTATGATATTCCCGGAAAAAGTAATTTCAAAATTGTTTCAGCTGAAGTTGAGAAAGACAACAATCAAGTTTTATTGTTAAATTTTTCAGATCCATTAAACAGAGATCAAGATTTTTCTGGTTTAGTGCAAGTTGAATCGGCTCTTAATTTACGTTTTGCAACAGCAGGAAATTTACTAAAAGTGTTTTTCAACGAACCTTTAAAAGGCGAACTTTTAGTAGAAGTTTTTCAAGGAATTGAAAGCGAAGACGGCTATAAAATGAAACAAAACTTCTCCGAAAAAGTTACTTTCGAACAAGTAAAACCTGGAGTTCGTTTCATAAAAAGCGGAACTATTTTGCCAAGTTCAAACAACTTAAAAATCAATTTTGAATCGGTAAATCTTAGTGCGGTTGACGTTAAAGTGTACCAAATTTACAAAAACAATATTCTTCAATTCCTTCAAGATAACGAATTAAACGGAAGTCAAAATCTAAGAAAAGTTGCGCAGCCAATCGTTAAAAAAACTATCGCATTAAATAAAAATAAATTGCAAAATTCTAGCAAATGGAATGCGTATGCTATTGATTTATCTAAGATAATCACGCCAAATCCTGGTGCTATTTATCGTGTTGAAATATCTTATAAACGTAAATATTCGCTTTACAAATGTACTTCGGCTTACGTTGATGAAGGAAATGAAGAAGAGGAAGAACAAGACGATGAAGTAAGAAGCAGTCAAGATTATTACGACGATTACTATTACGAAGGTTATGATTGGTACGAAAGAGAAGATCCTTGTACCGATTCGTACTATTATAATAACACTATTTTCACGAATGTTATTGCTTCTGATTTAGGAGTTATTGCAAAACGTGGCGGAAACGGTTCGTATGTTTTTGCGGTAAACAATATTGTTTCGACACAGCCGGTTGCATCAGCTAAAATTGAATTGTATAATTTTCAACAACAACTTTTAGGAACTATCACAACCGATAGTGAAGGAATAGCTAAAACCGAGTTGAAAAAATATGCTTTTTTTGCGATTGTTTCTAAAGATAAAAACACCACTTATGTGAAGTTAGATGAAGGGCAATCTTTATCGGTAAGTAATTTTGATGTCGGTGGCGAAGAATTACAAAAAGGCTTAAAAGGTTTTATTTATGGTGAAAGAGGTGTTTGGCGTCCCGGAGATACTTTGCATTTGGCTTTCATGTTGAATGATGTGGAAAGCAAATTAGAAAAATCGCACCCAATTACTTTTAAGTTAAGCGATCCGCAAGGAAAAATGCGTTACCAAATGGTTCAAAAGTACAATGGCTGGAATCATTACAAATTCAAATTAGCCACAAAAGATAGTGACCCAACAGGAAATTGGGAAGTTAAAATTTCTGTAGGTGGCGTACATTTTTACAAAAGCATCAAGATTGAAACCATCAAGCCAAACCGTTTAAAAATCAAAAATACTTTCGCTGACAAACAACTTTCTGGCAATAGACTAAACGGTGGCGAAGTCGAAGTAGCTTGGTTGCATGGAGCAGTTGCGAAAAATCTGAAAGTAGAAATGCAAGCCAAATTTCTAGAGCAACAAACCGTTTTCAAAAAGTATGAAAAATATGATTTTGATGACGAAGTACGCAAATTCTATACCGAAGAAGTAAATGTTTTTTCAGGAAAAGTAAATGATTTTGGAAAAGCTAAAGTAGCAATTCAACCAAAAATTACCAGTCAAGCACCAGGAAAACTTAAAATGGTTTTCCAAACAAAAGCCTTTGAAAATGGTGGTGATTTTAGTACTGATGTGGCTACAGCAACGTATTCTCCATTTAAAACGTATGTTGGAATTAAAGCACCTGAACCTAACAAATACGGCTTATTAGAAACTGATAAAGTAAACAGATACGACATTGTAACTTTAGATGAATTGGGCAAACCAAAATCAGTTAAAAATTTAGAAGTTCGTGTCTATAAAGTTGAATGGCGTTGGTGGTGGAATTCTGACGGAGATGATTTATCACAATATAATTCTTCGGAAGTAACAACCGCATATAGAAATTATGTGGTTTCAACTGATGCGTCAGGAAAAGCAAGTGTTCAATTTAAAATTCCTGAAGCCGACTGGGGAAGATATTTAATTCGAGTAGAAGACACGAATGATGGTCACGCAACGAGTTTAACTTCGTATATCGATTGGCCATATTGGTCAGGAAAATCGCGTCAAGGAAGTAGCGAAACGGCAAATATGTTGGTATTTACAACCAACAAAGAAAAATACAATGTTGGAGAAAACGCAATCGTTTCTTTCCCGTCAAGTGAAGGCGGAAGAGCTTTAATTTCAATTGAAAACGGTTCGAAAGTCATCAAAACACTTTGGGCAACCACTAAAAAAGGCGAAACGCAAGTGGAAGTTCCTATCACAGGTGATATGGCACCAAATGTGTATTTCCATATTTCGTTGTTAAAACCACACGCTTCTACGATAAACGATACGCCAATTAGGATGTACGGAATTTTGCCAGTAGAAGTTATCAATAAAAATACCGTTTTAGAGCCAGAAGTAACAATTCCTTCGGTATTAAAACCGGAGCAAAAAACAAATTTGAAAGTAAGTGAAAAATCAGGTAAAGAAATGACATACACCATTGCAATTGTAGATGATGGTTTGTTGGATTTAACCCGATTTAAAACACCAAATGCGTGGGAAAAATTCTATTCAAGACAAGCGCTAGGTGTAAAAACCTGGGATGTTTACGATGATGTAATTGGTGCTTATGGTGGAAAAATCAATCAAATTTTCAGCATTGGTGGTGACCAAGATTTAGCAGGTGGAAACGCCAAAAAAGCCAACCGATTCAAACCAGTTGTCATTTATTTAGGACCTTTCAAATTAGAAAAAGGGCAAACCAAATCGCATACGATTACTTTACCAAATTACGTTGGTTCTGTACGAACAATGGTTATAGCTGGAGATGCTAAAACAAGTGCTTACGGAAGTGTAGAAAAAACTTCTTTTGTGAGAAAACCGGTTATGGTTCTAGCTTCGGTACCAAGAAAAATTTCTCCAAACGAAAGAATTATGTTGCCTGTGACTGTTTTCGCAATGGAAAGCCAAGTGAAAAACGTTAATGTGCAACTAAAAACAAATAACGGAGTACGAATCATTGGAAATGCAACTCAAAATGTAAGCTTCAGTTCGCCAGATGAAAAAGTGGTGTACTTTAATTTAGAAGTTGGAAGCGCAACAGGTATCGGAAAAATAGAAGTCATTGCCACATCAGGAAAAGAAAAATCGACCTATGCTGTGGAAGTTGATATTACGAATCCAAATCCAGTTACCAATGATTACGTAGACATGGTAATTCCGGCAAACGGCTCCAAAACAATTAATTGGAAAACGTTTGGAGTTGCAGGAAGTAACAAAGCAAGATTAGAAGTTTCGTCTTTTCCAACCATTAATTTCAATGGACGATTGAGTTATTTGATTCAGTATCCTCATGGTTGCGTTGAGCAAACAACATCGGCTGTATTTCCACAATTATATTTGGCTGATATTATGGATGTTGATGCGAACAAAAAAGCAGAAATTCAACGAAATATCAATGCTGGAATTCAAAAATTGGGCAATTTCCAACTATCAAATGGTGGATTGAGTTATTGGCAAGGCAATAATTATGTGGATGATTGGGCAACTTCTTATGCGGGACATTTCTTAATTGAAGCTGAGAAAAAAGGTTATGTTTTGCCTATCGGATTTAAAAATAAATGGATTTCGTACCAACAATCCGAAGCAAAAAAATGGCGATTCAACGCGCAATATCGTAACGACTTTGCTCAAGCGTATCGTTTATATACCTTAGCATTAGCAGGTTCAGCCGATATGGGTTCAATGAACAGATTAAGAGAAACTACTGGAATTTCAAACGAATCGAAATTACGATTAGCAGCCGCTTATGCTTTAGCAGGTCAAAAGAAAGCCGCATTGTCGTTGATAGGAACAACAACTGTTCAAGATGATAAACGATATGTAGATTATTACTATGGTTCAGAAGAACGAAATAGAGCGATGGTTTTAGAAACGTACATTTTGATAGATAACAAAACGAAAGCGTATGAAATGGCAAACAAATTAGCCAAAGATTTATCGTCTAATCGTTATATGAGTACGCAAACTACTGCTTTTGGATTGTATGCGATGTCAAAATTCGCACTTAAAAATGGAGGAAAAGGTGTGAATATGACATATTCTATAGCTGGAAAATCAGAAACAGTGAGTTCTAAAAAAGCATTTGTCGATAGAAATTTAGTTGCGAAATACGGTTCTAATTCGGTAACGATTCAAAATAAAAACAGTGGAACGCTTTATGTTCGTGTATTGAATAGTGGAATTTTACCTGTTGGACAAGAAAAAGAAATTCAGAAAAACTTCTCGACATCTGTAGTTTATAAAGATAGAAAAGGAACTGTTTTAAATTTAAGTTCGGTTAAACAAGGAACAGAAATCGTAGCGCAAGTAACTATTAGAAATCAATCGGACGAAACATTAGAGAATGTAGCACTTTCACAAATTGTTCCTTCTGGATTTGAAATCATGAACTCACGTTATACCGATTTTGGAAGTTATGCCGAAATCAAAGCCGATTACATTGATATTCGCGATGATAGAACGCAATTCTATTTTGGAATCAGAGCTGGTGAAACCAAAACGTTTACCATGTTGTTAAATGCAACTTATTTAGGAAAATATTACTTCCCTGGAGTACAATGTGAAGCGATGTACGACAATAATTATTTGGCAAGAACCAAAGGACAATGGGTGCAAATAGTGAAAGAGTAAGTTGGTTTACTCGATTAAAAACTAAAATCAGAAATAATAAAATTAAAACTGCCATAAGCGTATTGCTTGTGGTGGTTTACTATTTCTCACTCCCAAGACAACTTTTTGAAAACAACTATTCCACTGTAATTGAAAGTCAAGATGGGCAACTTTTAGGAGCTAAAATTGCTTCCGATGGACAATGGCGTTTTCCAGAAAGTGATAGTGTGCCACATAAATTTCAGAAATGTATTGTTGCTTTTGAAGACCAACATTTTTATAAACATTTTGGTTTTAACCCAATTTCGATGTATCATGCTTTTAAGCAAAATCGAAAAGCAAATCGTGTAGTTCGAGGAGGAAGTACTTTAACCCAACAAGTGATTCGTTTGCACCGAAATGGAAAAAAACGTTCCTATTTTGAAAAAGGAATCGAAATGATTCTCGCAACTCGATTAGAATTTCGTCATTCGAAAGATAAAATTTTAGAACTGTATTGTGCGCATGCGCCTTTTGGAAGTAATGTAGTAGGGTTAGAAATGGCATCTTGGAAATATTTCGGGTTACAACCGCATCAATTATCATGGGCTGAAGCAGCTACTTTAGCGGTTTTACCTAATGCGCCAAGTTTAATTTATCCAGGAAAAAATCAGGAGCGATTATTAGCAAAACGTAATCGATTACTAAAGAAATTATATAACGATAAAGTCATAGACAAAGCAACTTACGAATTATCATTACAAGAAAGTTTGCCTCAAAAGCCGTTTGATGTACCGCAAATTGCGCCTCATTTGGTTCAAAAAGTAGCAAAAGAACATCCGGCAGAAAAAATAAAAACCACCATTCAATTAGATTTGCAAGAACGCACGAACGAAATTGTAAAACAATATTATAACTATTACAAGCAAAATCAAGTGTATAATATTTCTGTTTTGGTGGTTGATGTAAAAACGCGTAACGTAATTACATATGTTGGAAACAGTCCAACCGACAAAGAACATCAAAAAGATGTCGATGTCATTGAAGCGCCACGAAGTACAGGCAGTATTTTGAAACCGTATTTGTACGCCGCCATGCTGAATGATGGTTATATTTTGCCACAAACTTTGGTTCCTGATGTTCCAACCCAAATTTCAGGGTATTCGCCTCAGAATTTTAATTTAACTTATGATGGCGCTGTTCCTGCGAGTAGAGCTTTGGCGCGTTCATTGAATATTCCGTCGGTTTTGATGTTGCAAGATTATTCTGTGAATCAGTTTTATGAAAAATTGCAACAATTGAAGTTGCGAAATGTGAATCGTCAGCCTTCAAATTACGGCTTATCCTTGATTTTAGGAGGAGCGGAATCGAATTTATGGGATTTGTGTAAAGCCTATGCTTATATGTCTTCCACGCTAACGTATTTCAATCAAAACGATGCTAAATATCGAAAAAATGAAATGCAAAATTTGAATTACGATGCTAATTTTCAACCTGATTTTGGCAGTAGTTCACGTCAGAAAAACATTTTTGGTGCTGGCGCTATTTGGCAAACATTCAATGCGATGAAAGAAGTCAACCGACCTGAAGGTGATGAAGCTTGGAAATTCTACGATTCTTCATTAGAAATCGCATGGAAAACAGGGACAAGTTTTGGAAGCAGAGATGCTTGGGCAATTGGTGTAACTAAAGATTACGTAGTAGGAATTTGGGTTGGAAATGCTACAGGTGAAGGAAGACCATTATTAACTGGAGTTGATAGTGCAGCTCCGATTTTATTTGATGTTTTCAGGTTGTTACCAAAATCGAAATGGTTTGAAATGCCGTATAACGATTTAGATCCTGTTGAAGTTTGTGAGCTTTCGGGTTATTTAGCACAAGACCATTGCCCGAAAATAAAACAATGGATTCCAAAAACAGCTAAAAAAACGGATAATTGTCCGTATCATAAAATTATTCATTTAGATAAAAACCAGCAATTTAGAGTAAATAGTAATTGCGAAAGTGTTGATGAAATGGTGGTTAAATCTTGGTTTGTTTTGCCTCCGGTTATGGAATGGTATTATAAAAGTAAAAATGTAAATTATCAAAATTTACCGCCTTTTAGAAGCGATTGCGTTGATGCTTTACAAGACAAACGTATGGATTTTATCTATCCAAAAGCTAACACTAAAATTATATTAACTAAAGATTTTGAAAGCAAACTACAACCTGCCATTATCAAAGTAGCACATTCTAATTCAGATGCTGAGTTATTTTGGTATTTAGATGATAAATATGTAGGAAACACAAAAACCTTCCATGAGAAACCTATTTTTGCTACAACAGGATTTCATGTTATTACCGTAGTAGATGAATTTGGTAACGAAATCAGGAGAAAAGTACAATTTGAAAGTGAATAAAAACAAAAAAACCGCCAATCTTTCGAAAGGCGGTTTTTATTTTTACAGGATACATCCCATATTATTTTACTATAATTTCATTTCCTTCTTTATCGAAGAAATGATATTCTAGATACGTGTAAGCGTCACGAGGTATAATTTTCACCCATTTCTTATGCTCGAAAAACCATTTCGAACGTAATGATGGAAAACCTTTAGTAAGGTATGCTGCCACAAATGGATGTACGTTAAGCACAACTTTTTTATGGTCTTTTATAATGCGTTCAAGGTCAGACGCTATTTTGTCGATGATTAAAATTGGAGCTTCAATTTCCCCGTTTTCATTGTTAGGGTCTTCTTCTCTTGTTTTAATATTAACTTCTGGTCTAACTCTTTGTCTAGTAATTTGAATTAATCCAAATTTGCTAGGAGGCAAGATTTTATGCTTGGCCTTATCGTCACTCATTTCTTCTCTTAAGAAATCGTACAATACTTTGCGGTTTTCTGGATTTTGCATATCAATGAAATCCACCACGATAATTCCGCCCATGTCTCTAAGTCGTAACTGACGTGCAATTTCAGCTGCAGCAATCATATTTACTTCTAGAGCAGTATCTTCTTGGCTAGTTGCTTTGCTTGAACGATTTCCACTGTTCACGTCAATAACGTGTAAAGCTTCGGTATGTTCAATAATCAAATAAGCACCTTTGCTCATGGAAACTGTTTTTCCAAAAGACGTTTTTATTTGTCGTTCAATATTGTATTTCTCAAAAAGAGGCAGTTCCTTAGACTGATAGTGTTTTACGATAGACACTTTGTCGGGAGCTATTTCTTGCAAATACTCCTTCGTTTCAAGATACAAATCTTCATCATCAACATGAATACCAGTGAAGGTATCATTGAATACATCTCGTAAGATAGAAGAGGCTTTATTAAGTTCTCCTAATACTTTTGATGGATGATGTGCAGTTTGTAATCTTCTGCTCATTGCCGACCAACGGTCGAGCAGTGTTTGTAGATCTTTATCAAGTTCGGCTACTTTTTTGCCTTCGGCTACTGTTCGCACAATAACACCGAATCCTTTTGGTTTGATAGATTGAACCAATCGTTTTAATCTGTCTTTTTCTTCTCTCGATTCTATTTTTTGTGAAACAGAAACGCGATCTGAAAAAGGAACTAAAACTACATATCTTCCGGCTAATGAAATCTCAGAACTAATTCTAGGACCTTTAGTCGAAATAGGCTCTTTCACCACCTGAACTAAAACTGATTGATTGGCGCTTAGAATGTCAGTTATAGCACCATCTTTATCAATTTCAGCTTCAAAAGGAAAATTTTTGAGTGAATAATCTTTTAATTTACCTGCGCTTACAAGTTTAATGAATTTCATTAAAGAAGGAAGATTAGGACCTAAATCATGATAATGCAAAAAAGCATCTTTTTCATGACCTAAATTCACAAAAGCGGCATTTAAACCAGCAACAGGTTTACGGATTTTGGCAATAAAAATATCACCAACCGCAAAATTGCTTTGCTTTTCTTCTTCTTTGTGTAATTCTATTAGTTTTCCATCTTTTAATAAGGCAAAATCTACAGCGTCTGAACCAGATCTAATAATTAACTCTTTGTTCATGCAGTACATTTTTATCCATTCGCCAAGGCGAACAGATGGATTAAACATTTTTTACAGGCAGTTGTACCTGGGAATCAATTTAAAATTGATTCATTTCAATGAACTTTTTTCTAAAAAAGAAAAAGTAGTTTTAAACTACTTTTTCTTTTTATGACGGTTTGCTCTCGCTCTTTTCTTACGTTTGTGAGTTGCTACCTTATGTCTTTTTCTTTTTTTACCACTTGGCATAACATGTTGGTGTTTAGATTAATAAATAGTTTTTATACTGTAACTTCTGTTTTTTCTTTAACGCTTTCAACAAACACTTTAGCAGGTTTGAATGCTGGAATGTTGTGTGCAGGAATTTTAATTGTAGTATTTTTAGAAATGTTTCTTCCTGTTTTTTCAGCTCTTGTTTTAATAATAAAACTTCCAAAACCTCTTAAATAAACATTGTCACCAGTTTCTAACGAGTTTTTCACTTCTTCCATAAAAGTCTCAACTGTTGCTTGAACATCTCCTTTTTCAAGTCCTAATTTTTCTGAAATTTTCGCTACGATATCTGCTTTCGTCATTTTCTTTCGTATTTATATTTTGTGTATTTTTTTGAGTTTGCAAATATAAGAATTAAAAAAACAATAAATCAATCATAATTGATTAAATTTTAATTACTAAAGATTTATTTTTGTTGTCCCAATATAAAAACATGGAATTTTCTAACTCTTTAATTCAATGGTATTTACAAAATAAGCGCGACTTACCATGGCGAAACACAACCAATCCGTACTACATTTGGCTCTCAGAAATTATGCTACAACAAACACGAGTAGCGCAAGGTTTACCTTATTTCTTATCTTTTACAGAAGCTTTTCCAACCGTTTTTGACTTGGCTAATGCAGACGAAGAAAAAGTGCTAAAATTATGGCAAGGATTAGGTTATTATTCCAGAGCCAGAAACTTGCACGCTACCGCAAAACACATTGCTTTTGAATTAAATGGCGAATTTCCATCTACTTATAAAGAGTTGTTACAATTAAAAGGTGTTGGAGAATATACGGCTGCCGCCATCGCTTCTTTTTCATTTAATGAATCTGTTGCTGTCTTAGATGGCAATGTCTTCCGAGTTTTGAGTCGTTATTATAATGTAGAAAGTGATATTTCATTTCCCAAAACCAAAACAGAATTTCAACAACTAGCACAAGAAGTATTGGACAAAAAGAATCCTGCTTTGTTCAATCAGGCAATTATGGAATTTGGTGCGTTGCAATGTGTTCCAAAAAATCCAAATTGTGAAGCTTGTGTCTTAAATTCGAGTTGTGCTGGACTTCAATATAAAAAAGTAAACCAACTTCCGGTTAAAACCAAAAAAACAAAAGTCACGCCCCGTTACTTAAATTATTTAATTTTAAAAGATTCCGATTCTAACTTTATCGTTCAAAAACGTGAAGGAAAAGGAATTTGGGAAAATTTATACGAATTTCCAGTTTTTGAAACCGAGTTACAATTATCGGAAAATGAAATTATAAGTAAAGTTTCTAAAATGGAATTCTTCAATAAACAACCGATTGAAGTTATTTCGCTTCACAATGATGTTAAGCTTCATAAACTATCGCACCAACATTTAAATATTCGCTTTTTTGAGGTACAATTCGATTCTAAATTACCTGATTCAAAACCAATTACAGAAGTTGAAAAACTACCTTTTCCAATAGTAATTCACAATTTTATCGTTGCAAATTATTGTAATTCACTTTAAATTACTATTTTTGATTAACCCTAATAAATATATAAGCCATGAACGGAACATTAAACAAGGTTATTTTGATAGGTCATTTAGGTGACGAAGTAAAAATGCACTACTTTGAAGGTGGTAATTGTATAGGACGTTTTCCTTTAGCTACAAACGAAGTGTACATCAACAAAACTACTGGAGAAAAAATTACTTCTACAGAATGGCACAACATTGTTGTTCGAAATAAAGCAGCCGAAATTTGCGAAAAATACCTTTCTAAAGGCGATAAAATTTACATTGAAGGTCGAATCAAATCGCGTCAATGGCAAGCTGAAGACGGTGCTACAAAATACACTACTGAAATTCAGGTAACAGAATTTACATTCTTAAATACCAAAAAAGAGACCGATTTAAGTAAGTCATCTTTACCAACAGGCAGCGCACCTGACGATTTTAATGTTTAACTAAATTGATGTAATTTGGATCCTGATCCTGCCAGTTTTCTCCATTCGATAGACTTTGAATTCCTTTTTGGAATAATAGCAATTATGATATTGCTTGCTTGTTCTGCTTTTATATCGGGCTCAGAAGTAGCGCTTTTTTCTTTATCTCAAAAAGATATTGACGATATTTCAAATAAAGATTACAACAGTGGAACGCTTATTTCAAGATTATTAGAAAAACCTAAAAAGTTGTTAGCAACCATTTTAGTAGCTAATAATTTTGTAAATATTGCCATCGTAATTATTTTCTCTTCTTTTAGCGGACGTTTATTCAACGGAATTGAATCTTCTGTGTTGCGTTTCATTTTAGAAGTGGTAGTAGTTACGTTTTTCATTTTGCTTTTTGGAGAAGTTTTACCAAAAATATACGCCAATCGAAACAATATGGAGTTTGCCAAAAAAGTAGCAATCCCAATCTCTATTTTAAATAATATTTTATCTCCAATAAGCGTTCCAATGCGAAACGGAATTCTTTTTATAGAGAAGAAACTTAATGTACAAAAAGGAAATTTTTCGGTAGACCAACTCTCACAAGCTTTAGAATTGGCATCTCAGACCGACACAACTGATGGTGAACAGAAGATTTTAGAAGGCATCGTAACTTTCGGAAATACCGAAGTTCGTCAAGTAATGAGCCCAAGAATTGATGTTTTTGCTTTGAATATTGAAGAGACTTTCTCCCAAGTAATGCCTAAAATTGTAGAAAAAGGCTATTCTCGAATTCCAGTTTACAAAGAAAATATCGATCAAATTGAAGGGATTCTATTTATTAAAGATTTGATTCCACATATTGATAGCGAAGATTTCAATTGGACTGAATTGTTGCGTCAGCCTTTCTTTGTTCCTGAAAATAAAAAGCTAGACGATTTATTGAAAGATTTTCAAGGCATGAAAAGTCACTTAGCAGTTGTGGTGGATGAATATGGCGGAACTTCTGGAATTATTTCATTAGAAGATGTTTTGGAAGAAATTGTAGGCGATATCAGTGATGAATTTGATGATGAAGATTTGATTTATTCTCAAATTGATGATAAAAATTTCCTTTTTGAAGGCAAAATCAGCTTGAAAGATTTTTATCGAATTATTGAAGTGGATGAAAATGAATTTGAAAGTAAAAAAGGTGAAGCCGAGACTTTAGCTGGATTTTTACTGGAAATTTCTGGAAATTTTCCAAAGAAAAGACAGAAAATAACATTCCATAATCTTATTTTTACCATCGAAAATGTAGATAAGAGAAGAATAAAACAAATAAAAGTTACGTTATTGTAATTATGATACAAAATATAGTAAAATTAAGCTGTTTGGGATTATTTTTAAGTTTGATTGCTTGTGGAGATGAAACCTTGCCAAAACCAAAAGGACATTTAAGTTTAGAATATCCAAAAGCCAAATATTCTAAATTAAATTCGAATTGTAGCTTTACTTTTGAAAAAAATGATTTAGCTAACATTAAAGATAAGTCCTGTGCTTTTGAGATTAACTATCCAAAGATGAAAGCCACCATTTATTTAACACATAAACCAGTTAATAATGACATCGATAAATTATTGCGCGATGCTCAAACATTAACTTATAATCACGTGGTTAAAGCAGATGACATCATTGAGCAACCTTTTATTAACGATAAGAAAAAAGTGTACGGAATGTTTTATGAAGTAGGTGGAAACGCAGCAACAAACGCTCAGTTTTACGTTACCGATAGTACAAAAAACTTCATAGTAGGAAGTGTATATTTTTATGCTAAACCTAATTTCGATTCTATTTTACCAGCTGCACAATATCTAAAAGAAGATATGCGAAGAATTTTAGAAACTTTGGAATGGAAACAATAAAAAAACGCCCTGAGATAATCAGGGCGTTTTTTTATTACATTTTTTTCGATTCCGTTACTTTGTAAGAATCACCACCTGCAACACCTTCAATGGTTTTGGTTAACGATTCTAACGATTGTTTTTCAGCGTCGAATTTTACAGTTGCAATTTTAGTTTCAAAATCTACTACCGCTTGCCCAACACCTTCTTGGCCAGCTAATTTATTTTCGATTGTTTTAGCACAACCCATAGCGCACGTCATTCCGTCGATAGTAAAACTTGCGGTTTGCATTTTAGCTAAATCTGCTTCAGAAACGGCTTCTTTTTTCGTTTCTTCAACTGCAACTTCTTTGTTTTCTTGTTTACAACTTGCTAATGAAAGTGTCATTAAAAGCACTAAACCAATATTTTTTAAATTTTTCATACGAACAAATGTTAAATTAAAAGTCTCTAAATAAAGACTATGCAAAATTACAAAATTTCATAGTGCTATTTTAAAAATAAAGCCTGAATTTTGACGAACAAAATAGCGCTATGGAAAACAATTCGACAAAATGGTATTTATTAGGCTTTTTAGGCTGCGTTTGGGGAAGCTCCTTCATCTTAATGCAATTGGGCTTAAAAGGTGTAAACTCGGTGCAATTAGGCAGTTTGCGAATCCTTTTTGCAGCAATATTTTTAATTGTTGTTGGATTCAAACAAATTCCTCAAATTCCCTTATATAAGTGGAAATACATTGCATTAACTGCTTTGTGTGGTACTTTTATTCCTGCTTTTTTGTTTGCTTTTGCACTTTCAAAAATTGATGGTTCGATTAGTTCGATTTTAAATTCGTTAACTCCTTTAAATACTCTTTTAGCTGGATTACTCTTTTTTGGAATGAGCGTGCAACGAAGTCAAGTATTTGGAGTTATTATTGGATTTATTGGCTGTGCTTTGTTGGTTTTATTTGGTGATGGAGAAAACACTACTGAAAACTATTACTATGCTATCTTAATTGTAATTGCTTCGATTTTTTATGGTATCAATGTCAATTTGATAAAAAAATACTTATCTGATTTAAAACCATTAACGATTAGCACGGGAAACTTTTTGATTATGTTTTTTCCAGCTTTAATCGTTTTATATTTCACTGGCTTTTTTGATGTAATTCAAGAAACTAAAGTACAAACTTCATTAGGCTTTATTGCTATTTTAGGCATCGTTGGAACCGGATTTTCGAATATTTTATTCTTTAAATTAATTCAGTTGTCGTCGCCTGTTTTTGCTTCTTCGGTTACGTATATTATTCCAGTAGTGGCTTTTATTTTAGGTTATTTATTTATGAATGAAACGCTTTCTGTGATACAATTACTTGGCGCTTTGATTGTTTTAGTTGGGGTTTACTTTTCGAGTAAGAAATAAAAAAAACGCCCAATTTCTTGAGCGCTTTCTGAATTTCATGTTTTGTTTATTATTTGAAATCTGCATCCGTTACACCTTCGTTAATTTTAACTTCAGTAGTAATTAATTCGATTTCGATACCAACATTCATGATGGTTTTGTATGGGAATTTCAATCCTTTTACGTCTTTGTAATCTTGATAGTAAGTAGTCTGAGTCATTTTTTGACCACCTTGCTCTAATTCTTTAGATTCAGCAACTTTAAATCCAGTTTTTACGTCGTAGTAGTAAGTAGATTTTCCGTTTTTAATCACATAAGCATCAGCACCATTAATATTTTCGACACCTGTTAAAGTAACGTCTTTATCTGTTAACAATGCTAACTCTTTGAAAGTTGTAGCTTCCGCTTGCATATCTTTCAAATCTTGATCTTTAAAATCTTTTCTTTGACCTTGTTGAACAGCATACGCTTCTTTTTCATTTACAACTTGCTTCATCATAGTCATTCCCATAGCTTTCATTTCAACACCCATTTTCTTTGGAGCTGTTTTAACTACTAATTCTAAAGGAGTTCCTTGAACTGTTCCAGATGACATTACTGCTAATGTTTTTACATTTTTAACAGCTTTTTCTCCACCAATTGCATTGATATAGTTATTTAAAACGGTTTGAGCTGTTACTCCTGCAGGAACTGGTTTTTTAACCTCTGGTTTTTCTGTTGGATTACCATATTTATCAAAGTAGAAAATTGGTAATTTTTCTTTTTTGCTCATCGCTTCTAAACCTGGTAAAACATCACCTGCTTTTCCTACGATAACCACTCTAGTTTTATCTGATAAGAAATATTTATTAGCTGCATTTTTAATATCTTCTGCAGTAACTGCGTTGATATTTTTAATGTAGTTTTCATAGAAATCTTCAGATAAACCTTGAGTTTCTTTAAACAACGCATAGCTTGCAATAGTTGAAGGTTTTTCAATTTGCATTACGAAGTTACCTACGTATTTTGCTTTAGCATTTCTTAAATCTTCTTCAGAAACTAAATCTGTTTTGATTCTTTTTAATTCATTAAAAAATTCAACAACAGCACTATCTGTTACTGTATTTCTAACAGAAGCACTTGAACGGAATTTATTGATATATTTTCCAGCTCCAATTGAAGAGTACGCTCCATAAGTCCAACCGTGTTTTTCGCGTAAGTTTAAGAATAATCTTCCTTCACCACCACCACCTAAAATTTGGTTAGCTAATAAAACTGAAAAATACTCTTTATCTGTCATTTTTAAGTTTGACAAGTTTACTAAAGCAATTTCAGACTGTACTGCGTTTGGTGTATCAATAAAGTTGATTTGACTGTATTGAACGTCTTTTGGTTCAGAATAAGATAACTGAGGAGCCGTAGCTTTTCTCCATTTACCAAAAAGTTTTTCTACTTCTTTTTTAACTTCTTTAAAATTAACATCTCCTACAATTACTAAATACGCATTAGCAGGAACAAAGTAAGTATTGTAATTTAAAACTACATCATCAAAAGTTACGTTTTTCAACGTTTCTTCACTTGTAAATTCACCTTTGTAGTGTTCTTTTCCAAACACTAAAACATTTTCTACTCTACGAGCAATAGCAGAAACACTTTTTTCATCAGCTTTTAAACCTTCGATAATTTTTTCTTTTTCTTTTTCGAATTCAGCTTTATCAAATAATGGATTTAAAGCACCATCAGCCATTAATTCTAAAATTCTTTTTGAATATCTTGAAAGTCCGTTTGCTGAAGCTCCAGAAGCATAAAAATTAATATCTGCTCCTAAGAAGTCGATTTCTTCATTGTATGCGTCTTTAGTAACCGTTTCTGTTCCGTTACCTAACATTCCGCTTAAAATATCAGAAACTCCTTTTTTATTACCTTCTGCATAAGGCGGGTTATCTAAAGTTAGATTAAAAGAAACACGTGGTAACTTGTGATTTTCCACAACTAAAACTTTCAAACCGTTTTTAAGTACAAAACTTTGTGGTTTGTTGATGTTGATAGTAGGAGCTGGTCCTGCTTTTGGTTGTGGTCTGTCTTGTGCTTGCATAGTTATTGTTAAAAATAAACTGGCCGCTATGTATATAAATTTTTTCATATTCTTCAAATCTTAGTTTTGAGCTTTGTCTTTAGCAGGAACATAATCTAAAATCATTCTTTGGTTTGAGTTTAGATATTTTTTTGCAATGTCTCTAATTTCTTCTCTTGTTATAGAACGATAAATATCTATTTCTGTATTAATTAAGTTAATATCGCCATATAACATATAGTAAGTTGCTAAATTATCCGCAATTCCTTCAACAGAAGCATTGTTACTTACATAATTACTTTCAAATTTGTTTTGAAGTTTTTGAAAGTCTTTTTCAGAAATTAATTCGTTTTGCATTTTCACGATTTCCTCATCAATCTCTTTTAAGATAGATTCTGTCGTATTTTCTCCCATTGGTAAACCATAGATTAAATACATTCCGTAATCTTCTTGACTATAGTTGAAAGCACCAATTTGTAATGCCATTTTTTTATCATCTACAATCTTTTTGTATAATTTAGAGCTTTTTCCATCAGAAAGATAAGCTGAAATCATATCTAAAACTCTAGCATCACGTGTTTTCATTGAAGGCGTTCTGTAAGAAGCCACTAACATCGGAATTTGAATGTTTGGATCTTGCCAAGTTGCTTTAAATTCTTTTGTAATTGGCGCTTCTTCTACTTTTTGACGAGTTACTGGGGCTCCTTTAGGAATTGGACTAAAATATTTTTTCACCCATTCTTTTGCTTGTGCTTTGTCAAACTGACCTGCAATTACTAAAACTGCATTGTTTGGCACATAGAACTTTTTATTAAAAGCTAAGAATTCTTCTAAAGTAGCGGCATCTAAATGCTCCATTTCTCCAATGGTTGTCCATTTATATGGATGCACTTTAAACATGTTTTCTTTAACCGCTTTAATTAAATTCCCATAAGGCTGATTATCAACACGTAATCTTTTCTCTTCTTTAACTACTTCATTTTGTGTATCAACACCTTTTTGATCAATTACAGGATGCATTAATCTTTCCGATTCCATCCAAATAGCTAATTCTAAATTGTTAGATGGGAAAACTTCGTAATAATACGTTCTATCGTCAGTAGTATTAGCATTGTTGTTTCCTCCGTTTGCTGTAACTAATTTGAACCACTCGCCTTTACCAATGTTTTTTGTTCCTTCAAATAAAAGGTGTTCAAAAAAGTGAGCAAAACCAGTACGGTTAGGTTGTTCGTCTTTAGCTCCTACATGATACATTACCGAAGTAATAACCACAGGTGCAGAATTATCTTGATGAAGTACAACGTGTAATCCATTGTCTAAATCAAATTCCTCGAATGTTACTTTTTGAGCAGTGGCAGTTCCGCCAAGCATTAGTGCAGTACCCAAAGCCATTAAAGATTTTTTCATACGTTATTAATTTGTTTGATATAATTACAATAAGACGCAATTTCGGGATAATGTTACAATTTGAATTAAAATTTTATATAAAAAATATTAAAATTCTGTTTTGAAGCATTTTATTTATAAGTATAGTTGTTTGGTTTAGAAATTATTGTATATTTGCAACCTTAAAATTTTTAACTAAAATCATTGTTATGTACGCAATCGTAGAGATAGCAGGGCAACAATTCAAAGTAAGCAAAGACCAAAAGGTTTATGTTCACCGTTTAGCTTCAGAAGAAGGAACCAAAGTTTCTTTTGACAAAGTTCTTTTATTAGATGAAAACGGAACAGTAACTTTAGGCGCCCCAGCTGTAGAAGGTGCTTCAGTAGAAGCCAAAGTGTTACAACACTTAAAAGGTGATAAAGTAATCGTTTTCAAAAAGAAAAGAAGAAAAGGTTACAAAAAGAAAAACGGTCACAGACAATCTTTCACTCAAATTTTAATTGAAGGAATCGTTGCTGCTGGTGCTAAGAAAAAAGCTGCTAAAAAAGAAGTTGAAGTTGAAGTAACTGAAACTGCTGAAGAAGTTAAGCCAAAAGCTAAAGCAACAAAAAAACCAAAAACTGAAGAATAACATTTAAAAATATTACGTCATGGCTCACAAGAAAGGTGTCGGTAGTTCGAAGAATGGTAGAGAATCAGAATCGAAACGTTTAGGCGTTAAGATTTATGGTGGTCAAGCTGCTATTGCTGGAAACATCATTGTTAGACAAAGAGGTTCGAAGCACAACCCAGGTGAAAACGTTTACATGGGTAAAGATCATACTTTACATGCTAAAGTTGATGGAGTTGTAAAATTCCAGAAAAAAGGGGAAAACAAATCTTATGTATCTGTAGTTCCTTTCGAAGCTTAATAATTTTATTTAGCAACATATTTAAAGCCTCTCATTCGAGAGGCTTTTTTTATTCTAGCCTTGGGCAATCTTAGAAAACTCAGAAACAATCCAATCGTCTGGATTTTCAACTAAATAAGCTCAAAACAACTAAATAGAGCATTACACTAACTAAAATTTAAACAATTAAACCCGACAATAAAACGACCCTGATTATCATAAAAAAAGCTAGTGAAACATCACTAGCTTTTTTTTCATAACTCTTTAATAACATTTAATCTATTACAATCTTTTCTGAATGATTTAATTCTGAACCTGATAATTTAACAACATAAACTCCAGAATTCAATCCATTTAAATCCAAGGCATAATTTCCTGAAAAATCAACAGATTTTGTTTTAACTAATCTTCCATTAATATCAAACAATTCTACTTTTAAATCCCCAACATAATTAGAAACCGAAACATTGATTAAATCAGTTGCCGGATTTGGATAAATTTTTACCTTATCTGAAGAAGCAAAATCTGAAGAAGAAAGTGTTGCATTGGTGAACATTCCAGAAAATATTCCTCTACCGTAAGTTGCCGCATAAACCATGTAATCATTTCTCATATCTAAATCTGTAACTTTAACATTACTCATTCCATTATAAGACTGTGTCCATGTAGGAGTTGCTGTATCAAAATTATTAGAATACCACACTCCTAAATCAGTACCAACAATGACTTCAGTTGCAAATCCGCCAACATTTTTCAACGGATTTGGCAAAATTGCCTTAACAGGAATATCTGGGAAATTACCCTCTTTACTTGACCAAGTTGCTCCACCGTCTTTTGTATACCAAATACTTACTACATTATAATTATGCATTGTTACAAAAATTTCATTTTCCGAAGCTCCATATTCAACATCAGAAATACTTCCAACAAAACTAGGACCAGTTATCTCAACCCAAGTTCCTGTTGTCGCTGAATTCCCAGTATAAGTATTAGCCGTTGGAATTTTATACAATTTACCCAATCTTGTTCCCACTAAAAGAACTGTTGCAGTAGTTGTATATGGCGAAACCGCAAAAGCTGTTGGTGACGACGTTAATAAAACATTTGAAAAAGTAGTTCTAGTCGCATTTCCACCACCCTTTAAATTTCCATATCTTCTAATTTGAAAAACTCCAGCGGCTGAAGTGTAGTCAGAGTACAATAAATCAAGATTCGAATCTAATACCATAGGAGCAATAAACGCACCATTATTTACATCTGAATCATTATCAATTACCTTCGCATTAACTGCAGAACCAGGCAATGGTCTCAAATTAATACTTTCATTGTATACATAATTAGAAATATAATACTTATCAGTATCTTGATCAAACATAGTATAAGCTCCATCACCGCCTTGTGATTGAACACTTCCATTCATTCCTGCAGAAGCTCCTCCAAAATACTGCGTACCATTATCTTGAGCTCCAGCTGCAAAATATTCCCCCGTTAATCCACTTACTGCTTGAGTTGGAGCAACCCCTAAACTATAAAATTGTGTAATATTTAAACCATTAACTCGTGTAGCTATCGCAGAAGTTGAAGACGCTGCTCCAGATAAATTTGAAGCATAACTTACACCTCCATCGTGTCCAAAAATAGCTTGATTAGAATTATTTGGTCTAAATACCATTGCATGTTGATCAGCATGTACTACTGACACTCCTGTTCCATATCCAGAAGACCATTTAGAAATAGTTTGCCAAGTAGTTCCACTATTTGCTGAACGGTGAATATCAATTCCTCCAATATACACAATAGCATCGTTAGCAGGATCCACATTAATAGTTAAATCATAAAAAGCTTGACCCCTACAAAAATCTGTAGCAGTTGTTCCATGTATAGCAGCTGGCTCAGCTAATCTTGCAACAGAAGTAAAACCATTTGTTGTTAAATAAATATCTGCTTCTCCCGTAACCGAATCTTCAACTAAGACATACACTTTATTAACATTAGTGGATGACAAAGCTATCTGTGTTCTTTTACCGCTTGGCACTTCATGACGCAATGTAAAATTTGTTCCATTTGTCGATGAAAAAATCGTTCCTCCTCCATCACCATACAAAATACTACTTGTTGTAGATACCCAAACAGAATTATCTGAACCAATTTCAATTTCATTTGGACAGTATTTATTTCTATCTGCTGTTAATGGCATTGTTACTAAATTCCAAGTAGCTCCACCATCTATAGATTTATACAAACCATAAGCTGGACCGCCTAAATATGTTGTTTGATTTGCAGAACTATAAAATGTATCTCCAACAGCAACAAATATTTCAGACACTCCTCCATTATTTCTAATTTTAATATCATTAATATGTTGCTGACCTGGCACTAAATTTCCTGTAAAAGCTCCTCTAACAATTGGATTTAATGTACCCGAAACCGTTCCTGATAACACTGCAGCCTCAATCAAATCTCCATCAACATTAGAAATCATTATTGAAGGTATCGTAATTGTTGGGTCATCTCCTCCCATTGCCACTGGAGTACCATCAACATTATTCATCATTATAACCCCAATAGCCCCAGCATTTTGAGCTGCCTTAACTTTTAAAACAAAAGGGCATGACCCTCTTCTGATTAAAGCAATCTTTCCATTTAAAGCTGCAGCATTTGTTAAAGTAGCACCTACAGTTGATGATTGACAAGCATCATAAATAGGAGCTGTAGCATCAATTGCCAAAACGATATCTGCAGTTAAAGGAGTAGCTGGTAAAGTACCAAAAGCTGTGGTTGGAAAACAAGTATAGTTTCCTGAAATTCCTGCTGGACTATTAATTGTCAAACCTGCTGCTGATTCAAAAGATGTAGGACCTGTTATTCCTCCAAAAACTTTCGTCCAAGTAGTTCCTCCATCAGTAGATTTCCAAACTCCATCTCCATTAACAGCTCCACCAACATAAGATTCACCAGTTCCTAAATAAAAAACATTCGTGTTATTTGGATCATATGTAATTGCAGAAACCGATAAGTTTTCCGGAACATTTACTCGAGTCCAAGCTGTATTTGTTGTAATATCATTATTTACCCACAAACCACCACTTACACCACCAGCAAACACTCTTTTATAGGTAGCATCGTTTGGGTCAAACATAATTGCTCTAACTCTACCTCCAACGTTATTAGGACCTCTTTCAACCCAATTATTATCTGAAGCATCTCCTGGAGTTCTACCATTAGCGAGGGCATGTTGGCGTTCTCTTTGTAATTGTTCTCTTACTTGGATTAGTTTTTCAGGGGTAGGTTTCCCTAAAACAGGATCCATTGTTAATTCCCATTCGTGTTCGTAATATTTTTTTGGAGGGATACCTAAAGCTTTTCTTTCTTTTTTAGAAAGCATTAAAGTTTTCTTGTAAGGAGAATTAGCCAAATTTTTAGCATGTTTTTTTCTTGCTTTTTTAGCTTGTTTTTTTGTCAACTCCTTGTTTACAGCAACAACCTCTTTTGATGTGTTTGACTTTCTCTTCTTTTGATCAGTGTTTGTTTGACCAAATGATAATGTGAAAACAAACATAACACATAGCAAAACTAGTAATTGTTTTTTCATAGTATTTTGGGGTTAAAATTATTATAATTCTAACAAAATTAACATTTTACATGAAAATCAAAAATTTTTTACCACTTATTTTGTGTTTTAACTTTTATTTGCCTGAATTGTCTTATATAATTCTAAAGCCTTCCCATCAGTTAACAACGAAACAAAGTGACAAATATGTAACAATCTGTCGTACAGACTGTCTTTTTGAAATTGAAAACGTTCTGGTAACAATTTTAATAGAAGCTCATCATAATTAGAAGCCGTTCCGTTTACTTTTTTATTATAAGCAGTACAAAAACTATCTAACAAACTGTTGATGATTTTGTAACCCATTACTTCCTTCTGAATTACTTCTTTACTTTGATATACGTTTTTTATACTGATTTGGATGATGTCATTCATTTGGGCTTTGTACTGACTTTTATCCATCAAGGCAAATGGAAATTCTCCTGCCAAAATAGCTTGTTCGTTTTCCATAAAAACTGCTACAGCATCATTGATTAAACTTCCAATGGCTAATGCTCGCAAATAACTAATTCTGTCTTCTTTAGTAAGTAATTCGTTGTATTTTTTGGTATCGATTCCGTTTTTAACCAATTTGATTAGATATTCTAACGCGTATTCTTCCGAAATCCAACCTAAGTTAATTCCGTCTTCAAAATCGATGATGGTGTAACAAATATCGTCAGCAGCTTCTACTAAATAGGCTAACGGATGACGCTCAAAACCAATATTATTTCCAGATTTATTTGAAATTAATCCTAACTCATTAGCAACCTCAGCAAAAAAAGCTTTGTCTTGCTGGAAGAAACCATATTTTTTATCGCAAATTTTAGATGTTGGTTTTTTAGGCAAACTTTCCTTCGGATATTTCATAAAAGCACCCAAAGTCGCATACGAAATACGCAAACCGCCTTCAATTCCTTCACGAGAAGCCGCTAAAACTGAAAATCCGTTGGCATTTCCTTCAAAATCGATTAAATCTTGCCATTGTTTTTCGGTTAATTGATCTTTGTATTGCAATCCATTTCCGGTTTTGAAATATTCTCCAATCGCTTTTTCTCCTGAATGTCCAAATGGTGGATTTCCAATATCATGTGATAACGCTGCAGCAGCCACAATTGCACCAAAATCATTAGCTTGATAGCCATGAACTTCTTGCAAATGCGGATATTTTGCAATGATTTGCTTCCCAACTAAACGCCCCAAAGAACGTCCAACAACAGAAACCTCCAAACTATGCGTTAGTCGGTTGTGAACGAAATCAGTTTTCGAAAGTGGAATGACTTGCGTTTTATCTTGCAGACTTCTGAAAGCGGCAGAAAATATAATTCGGTCATAATCGACTTCAAAGCCTAAACGGGTGTCGTCTTGCTCTTTTCGTAAACGTTTACTGGTGTCGCCTTGTCTTTTTAAAGACAACAATTGTTCCCACTGCATCATAAGATTCTGGATTGAAGATTGCGGATTTTAGAATTACTCTTTTTCGTTAGCCAAGAAGAAATTTCTCGATTTTTTAGGATATTGATTATAACTTTTATCACTCGGATTTACGATGACCGATTTGATATTGATTTCGTCTCCTACTTTGAAGTTTTTCTCTGTGTATTGGTAATCCAATAAATATTCACCACAGAAATAATTCCCATCTGCGTCTTTTTCTATGATTCCAGTGTAAACCCCTTTTTTATCTTTTGACATAATTGTATTTTTTTCAAATGTACGAATTGGATTGTAATTATTTAAAACAAAAACAGCCGCCTATTGACGACTGTTTTAAATCTTAGAAGAAACTACTTATTCTTCTTGATAGGAATTCTAAAACAAGTACCATCTGTCTTGCAAATTCTTCTACCATTTCTCGTAGTGATACATTTTCTAAAAATGTAATCACCATCATTATCCAAATTTGGCCTCATGATTGAAAATTTAAAATTTAACAATGCTGAAGTCCTTTTTTTACCAAAAATGATTATATTTGAATCGCGAAAAACAAAATATTTTGGCTATTGAATAGAACTTCAATTCTATTATCAATAATTAAAATTTTAATCAAAGACTTCTTTTTAAGAGGTCTTTTTTTATTTACATACTTACAAAAGGCTTCATTTAAGAAGCCTTTTTGTTTATATATTTTATCTATTTCAGATTAAGAACCACACATTTCACAATCTTCTGGACCTGCATTTCTTGCCATTTCAATCATTGCTCTGTATTCTTCAGCCGTCATTTCTGCTGGTTCTTCTAAAACTGCGATAGCTTCTACTTTTTTCACTTCAACATGTTGTTCTTTAACTTCAATTGGAGCGGCAACTTTATCGTTATTTAAAGTAAACTTAATTGCATCCACCGCAGCTTTTGTTCTTAAGTAGTACATTCCTGTTTTTAAACCTGATTTCCAAGCGTAGAAATGCATTGACGTTAATTTTGCATAATTCGCATCTTGCATAAACAAGTTCAACGATTGCGATTGGTCAATAAAATAGCCTCTTTGACGCGACATATCGATAATATCTTTCATCGACATTTCCCAAACGGTTTTGTACAATTCTTTTAAATCCGCAGGAATTCTTTCAATATGTTGTACCGAACCATTGTGACGCATGATTTCTTGCTTCAATGTTTCGTTCCACAAACCTCTTTCTACTAAATCGTTCAATAAGTGTTTGTTTACCACGATGAATTCTCCCGAAAGTACTCTTCTTGTGTAAATATTAGAAGTGTAAGGTTCAAAAGCTTCGTTATTTCCTAAAATTTGAGATGTTGAAGCGGTTGGCATTGGCGCTACTAACAATGAGTTTCTCACTCCGTTTGCCATCACTTCTTTTCTTAAACTTACCCAATCCCAACGACCTGAAAGTTCTTCGTCTTTTAAGCCCCAAAGGTTGTGTTGGAATTCTCCTTTAGAAATTGGCGAACCTTCGTAAGACGAATATGGTCCTTCTTCTTTAGCCATTTCCATAGAAGCGGTTACAGCTGCGAAATATAAGGTTTCGAAAATTTCTTGGTTTAATTTTTTGGCTTCATCGCTTGTAAAAGGCATTCTCATCATGATGAAAGCATCCGCCAAACCTTGCACTCCTAATCCTACCGGACGGTGGCGCATGTTTGAGTTTTCAGCTTCTAAAACCGGATAGTAATTTCTGTCGATTACTTTATTTAAGTTTCTAGTAACGCGTTTTGTTACATTGAATAATAATTCGTGATTGAATGTTCCGTTTTCAACAAACATTGGTAACGAAATAGACGCCAAGTTACATACTGCAATTTCATCTGGAGAAGTGTACTCCATAATTTCAGTACATAAGTTAGACGAACGAATCGTTCCCAAATTCTTTTGGTTCGATTTTCTGTTCGCTGCATCTTTGTACAACATATAAGGCGTTCCTGTTTCGATTTGAGATTCAAGAATTTTTTCCCAAAGTTCACGCGCTTTGATGGTTTTTCTACCTTTTCCTTGTGCTTCGTATGAAATATATAAAGCTTCAAACTCTTCACCATACACTTCGTCTAAACCTGGACATTCGTTTGGACACATTAACGTCCAAGTTGAATCTTCTTCTACACGTTTCATGAATAAGTCAGAAGTCCACATTGCGAAGAATAAATCTCTTGCACGCATTTCTTCTTTACCTGTGTTCTTTTTCAAATCTAGGAATTCGAAAATATCCGCATGCCAAGTTTCTAAATAAATAGCGAAACTTCCTTTACGTTTTCCTCCACCTTGATCTACGTAACGAGCGGTATCATTGAAAACACGTAACATCGGAACAATTCCGTTTGAAGTTCCGTTAGTTCCACGAATGTATGAACCTGTTGCGCGTACATTGTGAATAGCTAAACCAATTCCTCCCGCTGATTGCGAAATCTTTGCTGTTTGTTTTAAGGTATCGTAAATTCCGTCAATACTATCATCCTTCATGGTTAATAAGAAACAAGATGACATTTGAGGTTTTGGTGTTCCTGCATTGAATAATGTTGGTGTAGCGTGTGTAAAGAACTTTTTCGACATTAATTCGTAAGTTTCAATTACTGCTTCCATATCATTCAAATGGATTCCAACCGCTACACGCATTAACATGTGCTGTGGACGCTCCACGATTTTTCCGTTAATTCTTAATAAATACGAACGTTCTAAGGTTTTGAAACCAAAGTAATCGTAATTGAAATCACGGTTGTATATGATGTGAGAATTTAAAAATTCTGCATTGGCTTTAATTACTTCATAAACCTCATCTGAAATCAAAGGCGCTGCTTGATTCGTTCTTGGATTTACATAGTGGTACATTTCACTCATCGTTTCCGAGAATGATTTGTTAGTATTTTTATGTAGGTTAGAAATTGCAATACGAGCCGCTAGTTGGGCATAATCTGGATGCGTTACCGTCATGGAAGCCGCGGTTTCTGCTGCTAAATTGTCTAATTCAGAAGTGGTAACTCCATCGTATAATCCTTCAATTACGCGCATTGCCACTTTCACAGCGTCTACCATGTCATTTAATCCATAACATAATTTTTTAATTCTGTCCGTGATTTTGTCAAACATTACTGGCTCCTTATGGCCATCTCTTTTTACTACATACATAAGTTTTTAGTTTTTTGAAAACAGACAATCCCTTCCCTGCTTTCGGTTAGTATTTATTGAACTAAAGCGCGAGTCTCCCGACATTTTATAGCGCTCTATATTTTATTTATTTTTAGAAATCAGCGTCGAAGCTAATTTTACTTGATTCAGAATCCGAATTCATTACACCCGCTTTTTGATATTCAGCAACACGTTTTTCGAAGAAATTCGTTTTTCCTTGTAACGAAATCATATCCATAAAATCGAATGGATTTGAAGAATTATACACTCTATCACAGCCTAATTCTACCAATAATCTATCGGTTACGAATTCTAAATATTGCGTCATTAAAGTAGCATTCATTCCAATTAAACTTACTGGAAGCGACTCTGTAATAAATTTTCTTTCGATGTTTAATGCATCAACGATAATTTCCGTAATTCTTGCTTTTGGCACTTTGTTTACGATGTGATGCGTGTGTAAGTGAACAGCAAAATCACAATGCATTCCTTCATCACGAGAAATTAATTCGTTTGAGAAGGTTAATCCTGGCATTAATCCACGTTTTTTTAACCAGTAAATCGAACAGAACGAACCTGAGAAGAAAATTCCTTCCACTGCTGCGAAAGCAATTAAACGTTCTGCAAACGAATCTGATTCAATCCATTTTAAAGCCCATTGCGCTTTTTCTTTGATAGCTGGAAATACTTCAATTGCATGGAATAACTGATTTTTCTCTGCTTCGTCTTTCACATACGTATCAATCAACAACGAATAGGTTTCGCTGTGAATGTTTTCCATCATGATTTGAAAACCGTAGAAGAATTTTGCTTCAGGATATTGCACTTCGTTAACGAAATTTTCCGCTAAGTTTTCATTTACAATTCCGTCAGAAGCCGCGAAGAATGCTAAAATATGTTTGATGAAATATTTTTCATCATCATTTAATTTATTATTCCAATCATTTAAATCGGTATGTAAATCTATTTCTTCTGCTGTCCAAATACACGCTTCTTGTTTTTTGTACCACTCCCATATATCTTGATGTTTGATAGGAAAGATTACAAATCGATCTTTATTTTCTTGCAAAATAGGTTCCACTATAGACATAGCTATTTGATTTTAAAAATGTTAATGATTGGTTAAATTGACTTATTTGGGGATTACAAAGTTTGTCATTTGAAACGAGAAATGAAAGTCAAACTTATTCACAATTGAAGCAAGTTTTTAACAAAGCTGAAAATTGTCAGTAATTTAATATAGGTTTTTAAAATATTGAAAATCAATAAGTTAAAAACAAATAAAACAAGTGTTAAAACCTTGTAAGCAACTGAAAAATAAGCGACTCACGAGTGTTTTTAATCGATAAAAATCGGATTATTTTTTCAACTCTTTAGCTACTTTGTCTAATTCGTCAAACCATTGTTGTCCGAATTTTCTAACTAGTGCTTCTTTCACAAATTGGTACACTGGAACTCCTAATTCTTGTCCTAACGAACAGGCGTCATCGCAAATATGCCATTTGTGGTAATTTACCGCTGCGAAATCTGAATATTCTTTAATTCGGATAGGATACAAATGACAAGAAACTGGTTTTTTCCAATCTACAATCCCTTGATTGTAGGCTTGCTCGATTCCACAAAGTGCCGTTTTTCCGTCGAAAATTACATAAGCACAGTCTTTTCCATCGATAAGTGGTGTTTCTAATTCCCCAAAATCTGAAACCACGTGCGTTCCTTGTTCTTCAATGGCTTTTATTCCTTCAGGACGAAGAAAGGGTTTTACTTTTGGAAAAATTTCAGCTAAAATTTTGGTTTCTTCCTCATCTAAAGGAGCACCCGCATCGCCATCCACACAACAAGCACCTTTACAAGCTGACAAATTGCAAACGAATTCTTTTTCTAAGATTTCTTCGGAAACGATGGTTTTATTTAACTGAAACATATTGGGTTTATTTTAAAGTGCAAAGATACGATTTTGAATTCAGAATTTGGAAATAAGACTTTAGAAGTTTGGAACACAGATTTTAGAAATAGCTATAATTTTTTCACAGAGCTACACCGAGATTTTACGATTTTGATTGTGTTGAAAAGAGATACACCGAAACGTTTTAGTTTATATTGGCGCTCTTTGCGTTTAAATTTGCACAGAGTTACACCGAGCATTTTTGATTTTTATTGTGTTGATATAGAGATACAGCGAGACATTTCACTTTCTTCTTGGCGAACTTTGCGTAAAACTTTGCGACTTTGCGTTTAAATCTACACATTACTTGAACTTGCTCTTGTTCTTGATTTTTCTTGCAATTGATAATGTATCGTTAAATTAGAAACGTTCTTTATTCAATATCCTTATATTTGCACAAATATTCAGCGTTTTATGGAATTAGGAATCAATTGGAAAGACATTTTTACGATCAGCATGATTTTATTTGCTGTGATTGATATTGTGGGAAGTATTCCAATTATTGTGGATTTACGCAGTAAAATGGGCCATATTCAATCAGAAAAACCGACTATTGTTGCGGCTGTGATTATGATTGCCTTTTTATTTGTAGGTGAAGAAATTCTAAAATTAATTGGTATTGATGCAAATTCGTTTGCAGTTGCCGGTTCGTTTGTGTTATTTTTCCTTGCCTTAGAGATGATTTTAGGCATTCGATTATACAAAGAAGACAATCCGAGTACGGCTTCGATAGTTCCGATTGCGTTTCCTTTAATTGCTGGAGCTGGAACCATGACGACTATTTTATCACTTCGAGCTGCTTATGACAAGATTAATATTATTATTGCAATTGTTATCAATGTAGTGGTTGTTTATGGCGTATTGAAATCGTCAGGAAAAATCGAACGCTTGTTAGGAGTTAATGGATTAGGCGTGATTCGTAAAATATTTGGCGTTATTTTATTGGCGATTGCTGTAAAATTGTTCGCCGCAAATGTTAAAGGATTATTTATTTAGAAATTTATTGAAATGAAAATATTTACTTATGTGGCGGTTGCCATTGCTTTAGCTTTAATTGTTTTTAATCTTTTTCAAATTGATTACAGCAATCCGTTTGAAGGAAATAGCACGATTGCTATTATTGGTGTTGTAGCTGGAATTTGCGCAATTCTATTATTAGTATTATTGCGTTTTTCGAAAATGATCGAAGAAAAAACTAAACATTAATGGTTGACGTTTTAATTATTGGCGCTGGAGTTTCAGGCGTTTCGTGTGCATTGATTTTGGGTTCTGCCCAAAACAAACCGTTTGCAATGGGTAAAAAGATTGCGATTGTTGCGCACCAAAAAGCGTCTTCACTACAAAATGCCATTTTTAATAACGCTTACGGAATTCCCGCAGGAAAATTAGGCAGTGAATTATTGGAAGAAAGTTTGGAACATTTGACCAACTCTTATCCACATGTTCAACAAATTCATGGTGAAAAAGTACTTGCTATTTCAGGTGAAGCTGGAAATTTCATAGTTACTACGAACAAATCTTCGCTCCAAGCTAAAATTGTAGTGATTGCTATTGGTGCTGGAAATCCTTTTACGATTGAAGGCTTGGAATCGTTTGTAATGCCACATCAAAAAGCCGCTCCCGAGAAAAACAGAATTCAGTTAAAAAACAACGACCACTTGGTTACCGAAGGTATTTATGTAGCTGGAGTTTTAGCCGGACACAGAAGTCAGCTAAGTATAGCAGCCGGAAGTGGTGCTTCAGTAGCAACCGATATTTTAACTTTGTGGAATAACGGAAATCCTGTGCAAGTACATGATGCTTTGGGGAAATAGCTTTTTATTCTTCTGAATCATCTTCTTCATCATCGAAATTCATTCCTTCTAAAAAATCATCCCAATTGATTGGATCTTGATATTCATTAGGGTCTGGCGGAATAGCTCCCAGCGGATTAAACAATTCCCATTCGTCCCAATAATAATTACTCTTGTCAAAACTAGCTACCCAATTGATAAACAATTCTCTGAATTCGTCGATTTCTTTTCTAATCAACGTAACATAATCGGTATCTCTAAAAGAATCGTGAAATCGTAAACTTCCTACTTGAACATATAAATGCATCGCATGATCTCTGATGATTGCCGCATTTTGCATTCGGATGCTATATATATCTCCGCCTTCAGCACCCGCAATTTTAGCACAAATTATCGCAGCATCATCTCGCATCATATATTTTGTGGCATTCAAATACTCATCTTCTTCACTAATGGTATTTAAAAGACTGTTTACCAAATCTAAAATTAATTCGGCTTTTTTATAAATCGGTAAATCAAATAATTTATCCATTCTACTCATTTTAAATACATTTTACTTACTCAACACCTTATTAACCATATTGTCTTTCTTTAAAATCAATTGGTAATAGGCGTTTTCATTAAAAAGTTGGCGTACAAATTCAGCTTGAAGATAGAATAATACTTTTTCTTTCTGAGTATCTAAATTAAAAAGCAAACCGCCTTTTGCCATGTAAGTCTTGAAATCATTGAAATAATTTCCAGAACGTAATTCTTTTTCCAAACTTTCCATCGAAATTTTGTCAAACTTTTTGCGGTTTTGATCCAATTGTTCAAACACAAAGTAATTCACTAATCCCGATTGCATCAACATAGTTAAACCTTCTGCTCCGTGCGAATCTTCTAGCGGAACAAAAATATCAGGCATAATTCCGCCACCACCATAAACGATGCGACCTTTCTTGGTTTTGAATTTTAAACTGTCGGCTATTTTGGCTTTATCTTTTTCGTACAATTCACCACTTTCGAAGCGTTTATCGAATTCATTAAAATAGTTTTCACCTTTATCCTCGTAAGGTTTTTGAATCGAACGGCCAGATGGTGTGTAATATCTAGCAATGGTTAATCGTACTGCCGAACCGTCGCCTAATGGCATTTCGCGTTGTACTAATCCTTTTCCGAAGGAACGTCTTCCGTAAACCAAACCTCTGTCGTTATCCTGAATCGCTCCTGCTAAAATTTCACTTGCCGAAGCACTGTTTTCGTTTATTAAGATACTGACTTTACCCGTTTCAAAAATCCCTTTTTCAGTGGCTAAAGTGCTTTCGATTTTATCTTTTTTATTTTTTGTTTTAACGATTAATTCTTTGTTTTTCAAGAATTCATCTGCAATTGCAACGGCTGATTCCAAATAACCACCACCATTATCACGTAAATCAATAATAATATGTTTTGCGCCTTCTTTTTTTAATTGGGTTAAACCCGATAAAAATTCGTCGTAAGTTTTCTCAGCAAAGCGATTGATTTTGATGTAACCCGTAGTTTTATCCACCATTTGTGAAACATCTACACTTTTGATTGGAATAACATCACGAGTAACGTTTACGGCGAATTTCTTTTTTTCAGATTTTCTGTAAACGGTTAATTTTACATTAGAACCTTGTTCGCCTTTTAAGATGGAAAACAATGTATCGGTTTCTAATTTTTTGTTATACAACTGCAATTTATCAGCGAAAAGAATTCGGTCCCCTGCCTTCAAACCTGCTTTTTCCGAAGGTCCGTTTGCAATGGGTTTTATAATGGTAACCGAATCGTTATACATGTAGAAATTCACACCAATACCAACAAAATCACCACGCATTTCTTGTTCGACTGCTTCTAATTGACTTTTAGGAATATAAACCGAATGGGGATCGAGTTTTTCAAGAATTCCGTTTACGGTTAAATCTACTATCGAATCGGTATTTAAACTATCAACGTATTCTTTTTCGATGAAATCGATGAGTTTGTTGAGCTTATTTTTATTGGCATTTCGGTTTAAGAAAGCTGTTTCTGTAGAAGGATTGAGTTTACTTCCCAATAACAAACCCACCGCAACAGCTACTGCGATTACTATTGGAAAATATACTTTGTTCATTCTCATTTTATCTCAAATCTTCAATTAATTCGACCTCAACACCTGCTTTTCTTAAGAAATCAACACCTGAAGTATCTTTGTATTCTTGATGATACACCACTCTTTTGATTCCCGATTGATGAATTAATTTACTACAATCTTTGCAGGGTGAAAGTGTAATATACAACGTTGCATCTTCGCACGATTGTGTAGAACGCGCGACTTTTAAAATGGCATTCGCTTCGGCGTGAAGTACGTACCATTTGGTCACATTATCTTCATCTTCGCAACAATTTTCAAATCCTGATGGTGTTCCATTGTACCCATCGGAAATAATCATTTTATCTTTCACGATAATCGCCCCAACTTTTTTTCGTTGGCAATAGGATAAATTGCCCCATTCTTTGGCAATTCGTAAATAAGCTTTATCGTATTTTTCTCTTTTTTCTTTCTTCATTATCGGTTCCAAATTTCGCTTTCAATAATCATTGGCAAAACTACGCCAATTATAAATGCTGACATAACTAAAGCCCAATCTCTTTTTGAAAAACGGAAAAAAGTTTGCACGATATAGGAAATTATTAAAAACACTACAACTACGATAATTTGCGCAGCTTCAATTCCTAATGCGAATTCTAAAAGTGGCAATAATTTATCCGAAGCATTTCCTGGTAAAATAGTTTTGAAGTAATTCGAAAAACCTAGTCCGTGAATGATTCCGAAAAATAATGTTACGATTGCAACAAAGGTGATACTTTCATTTTTCGACGATTTTCCAGCTGTAAAAAGATGAAAAACGGCAGTTATTAAAATGGTAATTGGAATTAAAAACTCAACCAAACTGGCTTGAATTTGAACCACTCCATAAACCGATAATAGCAAAGCTAAGGTGTGTCCGATGGTAAAAAGCGACACTAAAACAAAAACATTTTTCCAATCTTTAAAGGCATACGGAATTACCAAAGCCATTAAAAACAAAACGTGGTCGTAAGCGTTAATATCTAACACATGTTTAAGACCAATATTAAAATACATCCAAAATTCTGACATAACTACAATTTGTTTGGGGATTTTCAAACTTACGATTTATTTTTAAATCAAAACAAATTCTGTATCACAAAAGCATGTGAAATTGTTGTAAAAAAATGGATTTTTTGTGTAATTTTGCTTTAATATAAAAAACAAACAACATGTCAATTTCAGATTTATTCGATAGCGGTTTTAGAAATAGAAACAAAGGTCACTTTTCAGCAATTGTAAGAGTAGCAATGTCTGATGGAAGTATTTCTCCAGAAGAGAAACAATTCTTAGATAAATTAGCTATCAAATTAGAAATTTCTCAAGCAGAATATGAAGAAATTTTAGAAAACCCTTTAAAATATCCTGTTAATCCACCATTAATGCACACGCACCGTTTAGAGCGTTTATACGATTTAGCAAGAATGGTGTATGCTGATCATATTTTAGGTGAAAAACAACAAGATTTATTAACACGTTTTGCTTTAGCTTTAGGATTTACAGCTGGAAACGTAGGTTATATCGTAGATAAAGCGTTAAAATTAGTAGATATGAATGTGGATTTAGACACATTTACTTATGAAATGCAACACATGAACAGATAATTCAATCTGTTTAAAATACAAAAGCACAAATTCTAATGAGTTTGTGCTTTTTTTATTTTTATTATTTAAAAGAATTACTTCGCTTTCGCCATAAACTCTTCTGCTTTTTCTACCATATTTTTACTTCCGCAGAAGAACGGAACGCGTTGGTGTAACTCAGTTGGTTGAATTTCCATGATTCTTTTGTAACCGTCAGAAGCTTTACCACCTGCTTGTTCAGCAATGAATGCCATTGGATTGCATTCGTATAACAAACGTAATTTTCCGTTTGGCGCTTTTGAACTAGTTGGATATAAATAAATTCCGCCTTTAATCATGTTTCTGTGAAAATCAGAAACTAAACTTCCAATATATCTTGAAGTATAAGGCCTGTCGCCTTCCTCTAACTGACAATATTTGATGTAATCTTTCACTCCTTGTGGAAAATGAACATAATTTCCTTCATTAATCGAGTAAATTTTTCCGTCTTCCGAATATTTCATATCAGGATGTGACAAATAAAACGTTCCGATAGCTGGATTCAATGTAAATCCGTTTACGCCATGACCTGTTGTGTAAACCAACATCGTTGAAGTTCCATAAATTACATAACCTGCCGCTACTTGATTTACTCCTGGTTGCAAGAAATCTTCAATAGTTACTGGAGTTCCAACTGGTGTAATTCTTCTGAAAACTGAGAAAATTGTTCCTACCGAAACATTCACATCAATATTAGAAGATCCATCCAACGGATCCATCAAAACGACATATTTGTTATTGTGTGAATTATCCGAACCTGCCACAGTGATAAAATCATCATTTTCTTCCGAACCAATTCCGCATACAATTTCACGATTAATTAAAGTTTGAATAAAAACTTCATTCGCGTAAACGTCTAATTTTTGTTGGTCTTCTCCTTGAATGTTTTGTTCTCCAGCTGCACCAACAATATCCACTAATCCGGCTTTGTTTACCTTATAGTTTACTACTTTAGCTGCCAAACGAATGGAGTTAATAATACGAGATAATTCTCCTGTTGAGTACTGAAACGAATTTTGATGTTCAATAATGAATTCGCCTAACGTTCTATTTCTTTCTTCCATTTCGAAAACGATGTAGTTGTGTTTAAGGCACAAATATCGTGTTTTTTGTGAAATCATATAAATTATTTGAAAAGATGTTTAAGTTAATTTTACTTTTGTAAAAAATTACGAAAAATGATTATCAGAAAAGCCACAAAAAACGACATGCCTTCTGTTTTAGAATTGATTCAAGAATTAGCTACTTTTGAAAAAGAACCTGATGCAGTTGTCGTTACTGTTGCCGATTTAATTCGTGATGGTTTTTCAGAAAATCCACTTTTTCAATGCTTTGTTGCCGAAGTTGAAAACGACCCGAGCGAGAGCGAACAGGCGAAGCAAATTATCGGAATGGCTTTGTACTATTATCGTTATTCGACTTGGAAAGGAAAAACCATTCATTTAGAAGATTTAATTGTAAAAGAAAACAAACGCGGAACAGGTGCCGGATTTGCGCTTTACAAAGAAATCATCAAACAAGGAAAAACCGAAAATGTCCGTCGAATCGAATGGAACGTTCTGGATTGGAATACACCAGCCATCGATTTCTATGAAAAATCGGGCGCTAAAGTTTTAGGCGATTGGCGTGTGGTGCATATGAATGAAAACGGAATTACTAATTTTTTAAACGAATAAATCATTTTTGGAAAACAGATTTTAAAAATTTTAGAAATTTCTATAATCTGTGTTCCTAATACAAACACAACTAACTTTTAAGATGAAAATATTCAAATTTGGAGGTGCATCGGTTAAAGATGCCGAAGGCGTAAAAAATGTATTACATGTTTTAAACACAGTAGGACACGAAGATGTTTTGTTGGTAATTTCTGCTATGGGAAAAACCACGAATGCTTTGGAAGTCGTAATCAAAAATTACTTTGACAAATCGAAGGAGTTACACGCATCGCTTCAAGAAGTTCGTAAGTACCATAACCAAATTTTATTAGACTTATTTGAAGACGAAGAGCACGATGTGTTTTTTGATGTCAACGCGCATTTTGATGATTTAGAATATTTCATTCGTAGCAACAAGTCACCAAATTATAGCTTTGTTTACGATCAAGTGGTAAGCATTGGAGAATTAGTTTCTACTACAATTGTGAGTCATTATTTCAATTATTGTGGCTTAAAAAACAATTGGATTGATGTTCGCCCCTTAATTAAAACTGATAACAATTACCGTGATGCGCAAGTAGATTGGGAAACTACTCAAAAACTAATTTCAAAAGGCGTTAAAAAGAAAACTTTAAATATTACACAAGGATTTTTAGGTTCGGATGAGAATAATTTTACCACTACTTTAGGTCGCGAAGGCTCGGATTATACCGCTGCGATTTTTGCGTATTGTTTAGGTGCGGAAAGTGTTACCATTTGGAAAGACGTTCCAGGGGTTTTAAATGCCGATCCAAGATATTTTGAAAATGCGGTTTTGTTGAACCAAATATCCTACAGAGAAGCAATCGAATTAGCGTTTTACGGAGCTTCAGTTATTCACCCAAAAACATTACAACCTTTACAGAAAAAGGAAATCCCGTTGTTTGTAAAATCGTTTATCAATCCAACATTAGCAGGAACACGAATTTCAAGAGGTTTGGATTTAGAACCGAAAACATCTTGTTTTATCGTTAAGAAAAACCAATTGTTATTATCGTTATCGTCTATTGATTTCGATTTTATCATGGAAAATCACATCAGTGAGATTTTTGGTTTATTTTCGAAATACAAAATCAAAGTGAATTTAATTCAAAATACGGCAATTAGTTTCTCGGTTTGTATTGAAGATAAGTACAACACCTTTGAAGAATTGCGAAAAGTATTGGCAAAAAAATTCAAAGTTTCGTATAACGAAAATGTATCGCTATACACAATCAGACACTTTGATGAAAGCGCTGCAAAAGTAGTCGAAACGAACAAAACAGTATTGTTACGCCAGATTTCGAGAGAAACGATGCAAGTGATTACGAAAGAGTAGTTTAATGTGTCAATTAGGCGATGTGCCAATTCTAAAAAGTGTAAAAATTGAGTTTAGAAAAATTATTAAATATTCCGAAAGAATTAATTTCAAATCCAAATGTTTCTGTTTACAATTTGGTTAAAGAATATTATTTTGATGGTTTTTCTGAATCACTTGTATACGATTATTTGATTAAAAATCATTGTATACATAATGATTGGTTGTTGTTTTGTGAAGATAAAAAAGTAGACCAAGGTTGGATAATTGAAAAAAGTTTCTTTATTTACAATGTTTATTATTTGAACAAGAGAAATAATAAATCGTATTTAAAACGCTTTCTGAATAAAGACAAAGCATTTAGTTATTATATTTATAATGAGATAGTTTCTGTTTACAATAGTTAAAATAAATTTCCTAACTTTAAAAAAGTTAAATCATGAAAATCAAAGATTTAGATAAATATACCAATGCCGAAAAAATTCTTTTAGCAGAAGAACTTTGGGAAAGTGTTTCGAAAGAAAAATTAGAGTTGACTGATGCAATGAAACAAGAATTAGATCGAAGAATTTCATTGGTAGAAGAAGACAAAACTGAATTTTACACTTGGGAAGACGTTAAAAATACGTTGAAAAAAAGTAGAAATGCATAAACTTATATTTTCAAAAGAAGCGCTTCTCGATATTGAACAGATTGCCATTTGGTACGAAGAACAACGAGAAGGCTTATCTTATGATTTTGAACTTTGTTTAGAAGAAAGCGTTAGCCAAATTTTTAGAAATCCTGAACTTTTTCAAGTTAGATACAAAAACGTAAAAGTTAGATTTATCAAGCGGTTTCCTTATGGAGTTCATTATTTGATAAATCTTGATAAAATTATTGTAATTGGTGTTTTTCACACTTCTCGTTCCCCAATTGATTGGTCAAAAAGATTGAAATAATAAACTTTCCAACAATAAATACTACTTTTGAAGATTCGGAGTTATAGTATTTATGCAAAAAATTGTTTTTTTAGCGGGATTTCTGATGTGTTTTTTGAGCGGTTTTGCTCAGGAGACATTACAATCCTATCCAACTAAAAAAATTGCGTTTTCAAAAGATACGATTTCAATTGAAAAATTCAGTTTAAATAATTCCTTTTTTGAAATTAAAGACAAAAATGGAAAAGTCATCGACACCAGTTTTTACAGAGTAAATTTCCAAAAAGGAACTTTGGTTTTCACAAAAGAAATCAACACTTCTGATTCTTTAGTAGTTCGCTATTCTAAATTTCCAGAGTTTTTAACCAAAACGTATTCTATTTATGATGACGACAAAGTGGTCTCCAACGAAGCGGGGAAATTAGTCGTTTTCAAAAAAGACAAAAACACCAAATTCAAACCTTTCGACGGATTGAATACTTCGGGAAGTATCACGCGTGGCGTTACTGTTGGAAACAATCAAAATACGGTAGTTAATTCCAATTTAGATTTGCAAATCACAGGTAAAATCTCAGATAAAGTGAGTTTGCGTGCATCTATTCAAGACAGTAATATTCCATTACAAGAAGGTGGTTATTCGCAAAAATTGGATGAATTTGACCAAATTTTCATCGAATTATTTTCGGATAAATGGAACATTCGAGCTGGAGATTTATTTCTGGAAAATCGAAAATCAGCTTTTTTGAATTTTAATAAAAAAGTACAAGGATTATCTACACGTTTTACCTTTGGAACGCCTGATAAAAAAACCGAAGTCATTGCTTCTGGTGCTTTGGTTCGTGGACAATATGCCCGAAGTTCGTTCGTTGGACAAGAAGGAAATCAGGGTCCGTATAAATTGCGTGGCAACAATAACGAATTGTATGTTTTAGTAATTTCAGGTTCGGAACGCGTTTATGTGAACGGAATTTTGAAAACCCGAGGAGAAAACAACGATTATATCATCGATTACAACGCTGGAGAAATCATTTTCACCTCTTTATTTCCAATTACTTCCGAAATGCGAATCAATGTAGAATATCAATACACCGATAGAAATTTTACTCGATTTATTACTTATGGCGGCATTTCACACGAGCGAGAAAATTGGCAAATTGGCGGTTATGTGTATTCGGAAAGCGATGTAAAAAATCAGCCGTTGCAACAAAATTTATCTTCGGAACAAATTGATATTTTGCAAAACGCTGGTGATGATATTTCACAAATGAACGGACCTTCAGCCTATTTAGACACGTATTCCGAAAATAAAATCCTATACAGAAAAGTGATTATTGGTGCTGTAGAAGTTTTTGAATATTCCAATAATCTTGATGACGAATTGTATAATGTGCGATTTTCATTGGTGGGAAACAATCAAGGAAATTATGTTTTGGTCAACAATCAAGCCGTTGGAAAAATTTATGAATATGTTGCTCCAATTGCAGGAATTCCGCAAGGAAATTATGAACCAATTATTCGTTTGATTGCGCCTACAAAAATTCAAATGGCAACGATTTTAGGGAAATACAATCCAAGCGAGAAAACGCTTTTAGATTTTGAAGTAGCATTGAGCAACAGCGACCAAAATTTATATTCGAATTTAGACGACAATAACAATAAAGGTTTTGCTGGAAAATTCAACGGAAAACAACGTGTTTTTGATGGAAAAACCAAAATTGATGCCTTTGCGAATTATCAATTGGTGCAAGAAAATTTCAAAACAATTGAACGTTTGTACAACATCGAATTTAACAGAGATTGGAACATTACTTCTGCTTTGTTAGGCAATCAAAGTTTTTTGACTTCAGGATTGGATTTTAATTTCGACAACAAAGGAAAAGCGCTTTATCAGTTTGAAAACTTAGCTTTTGGTGATGCATTTTCGGGAAATAAACATACTTTTTCAGGAAAATATGCTACCAAAAATTGGATGATTTGGAGCAATTCGAGTGTAATGAAAAGTGATTCCGAACTTTCAAATTCGTCTTTTTCTCGAAGCGAAAATCGATCGTCGTATAAATTGGGTAAAAATTGGGTTGGTGCCACGGTGAATTTGGAAAATAATTCGGAAAAACTGAAAGCAACCAATACATTTTCGGCGTTAAGCCAACGTTTTTTAGAATATGGCGCTTTTGTAGGAAGAGGCGATTCGACGAAGGTTTTCGTGGAATTAGGATTTTTACAACGTCAGAATGATAGTTTGCAAAACAACCGAATTGAACGTGTAAATCATTCGAATTCGTATTACTTAAAATCGCAATTAATTAAAACCGAAAAAAGCAATTTGAGCGTGTTTTTGAATTATCGTACTTTGAAATATGAAGATTCAAACTTAAAAGACGAACCTTCTTTGAATTCACGAATTTTGTATTCGGATCGGTTTTTTGGACAATTAATTCAAACTACAACGGCTTATGAAACCAGTTCAGGAACGATCGCACAACAAGAATTCACCTATTTACAAGTAGAACCTGGACAAGGCGTTTACATGTGGAACGATTATAATAGTAATGGAATTCAGGAATTGCAGGAGTTTGAAATTGCTCCGTATTCTGATTTAGCGATTTACGTTCGGGTATTTTTACCGAATCAGGTTTTTGTTCGAACGCATCAGAATAAATTTTCGCAAGCGTTGAATTTGAATTTTAATCAATGGCAAAATGAGACTGGTTTTAAGAAATTTGCATCACATTTTTACAATCAAACTTCGTTTTTAATAGAACGTAGAATTCGAAGAGATGGTTCTAATTTCGAGTTGAATCCGTTTTCAAAAAACGATGATGAGTTGATTGGTTTGAACACGAATTTTAGAAATAGTTTGTTTTTTAATCGTGGAAAACAATATCATTCCACCACATATTCCTTTTTAATTAACGAAACTCAAAATTTGCTTTCTGTGGGAAGTGTTGCAGCTAAAAATCAATCGCATCAGTTGCAATATCAGCATTTGGTAAAGAAAAGTTGGTTGTTTAATTTTTCGGGAAGCAGTACTTCAACGGAATCTACTTCTGAGAATTATCCAAATCGAAATTTTGAGATTGAAAGTTATCAAGTAGAACCAAAAATCGGCTATTTGTTTTCCAAAAATGCGAGTTGGGATATTTTTTACGAATTTCAACAAAAGGAAAACAAAATTGGTGCTTTTGAAACCTTAAAACAAACTCGTTTAGGAACCTCATTTACCTTCAATAGCGAAAAAGGATTTAGCATGAATGGTGAATTTTCAATGTATAACAATTCGTATGATGGAAATGCTTTATCAGCAGTAGGTTTTCAAATGTTAGAAGGCTTACAACCTGGAAAAAATCAAACGTGGCGATTACTTTTACAGAAAAATTTGACCCAATATCTAGATGTTAATATTAATTATCAAGGAAGAAATAGCGAAACTAGTAAAACGATTCATACAGGAAATATCCAATTAAGAGCGTTTTTTTAGTTAATATTTAGATTAATTCTACATTTCTGCTTAATTTTACAAGCTATCTCCAAAAAGAACTATGTTTCTAAGAATTTTATACATATTGCTTCTGTTTTCTAATGTTTGTCATTCTCAACTTAGCAGCAAACATTGGATACCGCCATTGCATTGCAGAGATGCATCTTCGGTAGGCGATCATTATTTATACCTTTCTACACAAGAAACAACACCTTTTCAAGTTACAGTAAAAGACGGTGCAGATAATCCAATTGGTTTAGGCACCTATAATATTTCTAGTGCAACACCTGTAACAATTAATCTAGGCAGCGGACAAAACACAAAAATGTTTGTTGGACAAGAAAATGTAAATATTGTCTTAACCGATAAAGGAATTATACTAGAAGGATCGAAAGATTTTTACGTGAGTTTCAGAGTTAGATCGCAAAACCATGCAGAAATGTTGGTTTCCAAAGGAAGACCAGGAATAGGAACAAGTTTTAGATTAGGACATATCATAAATGAAAGCTTTGATCCACGAAAATCATTTGTTACAAGTGTAATGGCAACAGAAGACAACACCAATATTACTTTGTCTGATTATGATCCAAATGTAATTTTTACCACAAGTACAGGTTTTATAAATGCTGCTTCCCAAAGTTTCTTATTAAATGCTGGGGAAAGTATTATTTTCACAGGTTACAGCGATACTTTAGAAAATTTAGATGGCGCTATTGGAGCATTGATTTCTTCGAACAAGCCTGTTGCTGTAAACTCTGGAAATGCACTTGGGGGAATTCTAAACACTAGAGCTGATTTTGCTTTAGATCAGATTGTATCCGCTTCTCAAATTGGAGACGAATACATTTTTATAGAAGGAAATGGGCTTCCTACAATGGAATTGCCCTTAATTGTTGCAAATGAAGATAATACAGAAATATATATTAACGGCTCTTTAACACCAAATGCTATTATAAATGCAGGTGATTATTTCTTAATTGACAATTTTTTCTATCAAGGAACTATCAATAGAAACATTTATGTAAAAACATCTAAGAACGTCTATGCATATCAATTACTAGGTGGTGGAAATGATACTGCTACTGCGGGATTAAATTTTATTCCACCTTTGAGTTGTTTTTTTCAAAATTCAGTAAACATTCCAGATGTGAATAGAATTGGAGGAATTTCTTACGATGCAGATTTAATGGTCTTAACCTACGCATCTGCAACAATTACTCTAAATGGAACTACCATTTCAAATACAGGAGCACAAACCGTTCAGGGCAATACAGATTGGGTTACTTACAGAATAGCAGGTGTAAATGGGAATGTCAATATTCAATCAACAGGTCCTTTAGCGGTTGGTGTTTTTGGTTATTTCAATGATGTTGCAGGCTTTGCAGGATATTATTCGGGTTTTGGAAGTAATCCAGAAGATACGGATGTTGCGGTTTGTTCAAATACGACTGTTAATCTTTTTGAGGCCATTATTGGAAATCCTGGTGAAAACGGAAATTGGATAGTTCCAGCTGGAGGAGTTCCTTTAAATAATGATGTTTTTGATCCAGCAATTAACATCCCTGGCGAATACACTTATACTTTTACAAAAGATTGTAATGCTGCGCTTTCAACAATTCCTGTAAAAGTAAACGTTACAATAACTCAGGCTCCTAATATTGGAACTAGTAGTAATTATTCGACTTGTGTAAATGCAAATCCAATCGATTTATTTTCGCTATTAGGAAGTAGTATAACAACTGGCGGAACTTGGTCTCCAGCATTGGCATCAGGAACGAGTATTTATAATCCTGCGGTTGATGTATCGGGAGTTTATACTTACACTATAACTGCTAATGGCGGATGTCCAGAAGTTTCTGCAAGTATTACTGTAACCAACAATCCTATTCCAACTGCTCCAATAATTTCTAATTTTGGTCTTTGTGATAATAACCTTGATGGAAATGACACTAATGGATTAGTTACTTTTGATTTGACTCAAAAAAATACCGAAATTTTAAATCTTATTTCTGGATATACGATTAGCTATCACACTGATATAAATGATGCAATTGCAGGAAGTAGTAGTATAAATTCTATTTATTCTGGAAACAGAACTATACATGTAAGATTAACAAACACAACAAATGGTTGCTATTTTACTGCCAGCTTTAACTTAATTGTTTTTCCTAAACCTGTTGTAAATTCAAATGTAACTTTGAAACAATGCGACACTGATTCTGATGCCACTACAACATTTAATTTAACACAAGCAAATGTATTAATTTCTACAGATACTGGACTAACTTTTACATATCACAACACTTTAGCTGGTGCTGAAAATAATAACGATTTAGTTTCAAATGAAATTGCATTTATTGCTTCAAACGGAAGTTTTGTATGGGCAAGAATTACAAATGCTAATGGCTGTTTTAGAACTTCAAGAGTTAATTTAGTTGTGTCGGCAACAACAGTTCCTCAATCATATAGATACACAATTGATGATATTTGTGATGATTATTTAAGTGTTACAGATCCTAATGGAGATGGAATTGGATATTTTAATTTAACCGAAATAGAACCTGTTTTAACGAATCAATTCCCTACAGGTCAATCTTATAATTTTACATATTATTTAAATCAGGCTGATGCTGAAACTGAACAAAACGCAATCCTAGATATTACAAATTTTAGAAATACAATTCCAAACAACCAACTTATTTGGGTTCGAATTGAAAGTAATTTGTATGAATGCGCGGGACTAGGTCCTTTTTTAGAATTAATTGTGAATCCTTTACCTGATACAGAATTGGGTGACAATTTTGTAATTTGTATTGATCCCGTTACAGGACAAGGGTCACAAACTATTGATGCCACGCCAGCTACTTCAGGCAACTATTCGTATGTTTGGACACCGGCTAACCCTAATGGAAATTCTCCTTTTTACAACATAAATGCTCCAGGAATTTATACCGTTGAAGTTACTAATTTAGATACTTCTTGTAGTTTTACAGATTCAGTTGAAACTACTTTCTCTTCTGAACCTGCAAGTGTTAGTGCTGAATTATTAACACCTGCTTTTTCTACTGGTTTAACTTCCATTCAAGCAACAGCAATTGGAGGTTTTGGAGTGTATGAATACAGTATAAACGGAATCGATTGGCAGCCAAGTCCAATTTTTGATAATTTACCAAATGGATCTTATACAATTTATGTTAGAGATATTCTGGGTTGTGGCTTATTACTAACAAATACTATTAAAACTATTACTTATCCAAACTATTTTACACCTAATAATGATGGTTATAATGACAGATGGAATATTGATTTACCTGAAGATTATAACGGAATTATTTCAATATACGACCGTTATGGCAAATTAATGAAACAAATGAGCTCTTCAGGAATAGGATGGGACGGAACATTTAACGGACAATTATTACCTTCAACAGACTACTGGTTTAAAGTAGAATACAACGAAGACAATACAAGAAAAGAATTTAAATCACACTTTACATTAAAAAGATAATTTATAATGGGATCAATTGAAACTGTAATTCATAACAACGTTGCAACAATTACTTTTTATCATCCATCAAGTAATTCATTTCCAAGCACATTATTACAAGAATTAACAGATGAACTAAACACTTTAAGCAAAAATGAAACTGTTTCAATACTTATTTTAAAAAGTGCTGGCACTGGTGCATTTTGTGCTGGAGCGTCTTTTGACGAGCTACTTTCTATAAGCAATTATGAAGATGGAAGTAGATTTTTTTCTGGATTCGCAAATGTAATTAATGCTATGAGAAAATGTCCAAAACTAATTATCGGCAGAATTCATGGAAAAGCTGTGGGTGGTGGAGTTGGATTAGCAGCTGCATGTGATTATTCATTCGCAACTAGCAAAAGTGATGTTAAACTTTCAGAAATTGCAATCGGAATTGGTCCTTTTGTAATTGAACCTGCTGTTTCGAGAAAAATTGGAAAAATGCCTATGTCAGAAATGACTCTTAACCCAACTGCTTGGAAAACGTCAAAATGGGCTTTTGAAAAAGGACTATTTACCGAAGTATTTGAAACAATAGAAGAGTTAGATAATAGACTAGAACAATACGTTGCCGAAATTTCATCTTACAACAAAGAAGCTTTGTATGAAATGAAAAAAGTACTTTGGGAAGGAACAAATCACTGGGAAAGTTTACTTTATGAAAGAGCTGCTATTTCTGGTAGATTAGTATTATCAGATTTTACAAAAAACGCATTAGAAAAATTTAAAAAATGAGAAGTTTAATCCTTTTTTTACAACAAGTAAACGTAGAGCAAAAATTAAAAGATGCTCCTGACAGTCAATATCAAATTGGAGTGCTTATAGGTTCTTTTGTACCATTTATTGTACTCGCTGTAATTGCATACACCCTTTACTACAGAGCTAAAAAGAAAGAACAAAATTTAAAATAAAAAGACATGTCAAACATTAGAATTACCAAACAATTTAACTTTGAAACAGGCCATGCGCTTTACGGTTACGATGGAAAATGTAAAAACGTACACGGACATAGTTATAAACTATCTGTTACTGTAATTGGCAAACCTATTAAAGATACTTCAAATGTAAAATATGGAATGGTAATTGACTTTGGCGATTTAAAAAAAATTGTAAAAGAACAAATTGTAGATGTTTTTGATCACGCTACTGTTTTCAATAAAAATACACCTCATATTGAGTTAGCGCATGAGTTAAAATCTAGAGGACATGATGTGATTTTAGTTGATTATCAACCTACCAGTGAAAATATGGTAATCGATTTTTCTAATAAAATTAAAAATCTTCTACCCGAAAATATAAAACTACATTCATTAAGACTACAAGAAACCGAAACTTCTTTTGCTGAATGGTACGCTTCTGACAACGAATAAGATAAAACTTTTATAAAATAAAAAAGTCCTCAAATATTTGAGGACTTTTTTCATTAGCTATTTTACTAATTATTTTTTCACAATTAAGAATTCACTTCTTCTGTTTTGTGCGTATTCTTCTTCGGTACATGGTTTACAAGCCACTTTTGGTTCGCTCTCTCCAAATCCTTGTCCTGAGATTCTCTCTTTTGCAATTCCTTTACTAATTAAGTATTGAACTGTAGCTTTTGCTCTTCGGTCTGATAAGTTCATATTGTACTTATCACTTCCTCTACTATCAGTATGCGATTTTGCGAAGATAACCATGTTTGGATGCTCGTTCATTACCATCACTAACTTGTCTAACTCTGCTGCTCCTTCTGCCGTAATGTTGCTCTTATTGAACTCAAAGTATATAGGTTGTAAAATCACTTCTTTCTCTGTAATGATTGGCATAATTGGGTTTAATAACGCTTCTACCACTACTTGCTCGTTCTCTGCTTTTTTTACTTCAAAAATACCACTCTCGTATCCTGATTTTGATACTTGTGCACTATAAGCAGTGTTACACATTACTCCTGTTAA
>NZ_QLMI01000007.1 GCF_003259835.1 Flavobacterium aquaticum
AAGCTCGTGTGTAGCAATTGTTTGAGCTCTTACTTAAAATACCTCAGGATTTTAAGTAAAGCGAGTGCGGATAGCCCGACCCTTAGGGAACGCCCTAAAACTCAAGAATAGTATCGTAATGTTTGTGGTGATTTTTAAATTCTTCTACACCTTCTTTAAAAGTCAGGTATTTTGCACCACTTTTATGGTTGTTTTTACTGATTAAATACATGTAATGGAAATGACGAGTGAGTTCTTTCCAGCCGAATAAAAGCGAATGTTTTGGGTCGTACATGTGTGTGGGCTCGCTGATGGCACCGTTGATTTCTACGATTTGAAAGTTTTTTCCTTGTGCTAAATCTTCATAAGAATGGTACATAATGTCCATTCTTCCGAAATGAAAACCATTAATTTGACTACAAATAGTGTTGAAACTTTCCATCATTTCAGAGGTGATTTCGTGACTAGCATCGACAAATTTTGTACCGCGACAATGATTTCCATAAGGAACTAAATTTATGGTTTCTCCTTCGTTTAAAATTGTGTTTAGTTTGTCTTTGTATTCTTCTTCAAGTACTTCTAATTGTAGTAGATAGCGTTTGTCTTGATGAAGTAATTCGCGAAGGGTGTTTTTTCCGTTTCCAGTTAGAATCATGAATTCTTTGGAAACAATTCCGGTTATTTTTCCTGGTTGGTTTGGTAATTTTACGTAGAAAAGTCCGATTTCATTTTCGTACGGAATCAAATCTTGTATTAAAATAGCAAATTTTGCTTTTTTGAGATAATTTTCTAGTTCTTCTGTGTTGTGGATTTTTTTTACGGCAGTTCCTCTTAAACCAATATCGGGTTTAGCAATTAAAGGGAATTGAATATTTTCGGAGTTAATTCTTTCTAAAATAACTTCTAAATTTTCATTTGGGCTAACTAAAATAGTTTTTGGATAATATTGTGGCGGAATCAAATCGTAAATCTCTTTTTTCGATTCCATAAAAAATCCTCCGTTTTTAATTGTTGGATTTGAAGCATTAAAGAAAAAAAATGATCGTGTTCTAATCACATAATACAAGTATTGGAAATAAACAGGCAAATACACTACTTGATATGGCCAATATTCCCAATGGGTTAACTTATGTAGGAAAAGATTCAGTTTTGTCATTTTTATTCGAATAAATCAAGATAGTCCATTTTTATTGTATCGTTTGTAACCTTGCATTGCGTTATACTGATGGTTTTCAATACATCGTTGCGATTAATCTGTAATCCAAATTCTTTATTCTCTGATTCTGTAAATTGATGAAAATGTAAAATTTCTTCTGATGTTGGACAGTTTTTACTTTTTATAAAATCTTGAAACCATTCTTTTCTTTGTTCTCTAATTTCTTTAGAATATAGAGTAGAAGAGGACCAAATATGAAATTGCTTCGCATCAAATTCTGTTGTGCTTTTTTCAGCTTCGTTCCATTGCAATTGCGTTAATTTATTGTTTTCAATTAATACAATTGTGAACGGTTCAATGTCAGACAAATCAATTTTTTCCCAATAATCTATGGTCTTTTTAGCGGTCATCAAATCTAAGACGATTAAACCTCTACTTTTTCGGTATTTTACTTTTGGAATGTGTTTTTCTTGCGCTCCGTTAAGTAGAACAATAATTTTAGTTTTATTGTGCGCTACCCAAGTTCCGCCTGCTTTTGGATCTTTTGGGAAGATTATCTTTTTTCCATCAATTAAATATTCTTGTGGCGAAAGTGCTTTTTCGCGAGTAATTTTTTCATCTCTGTTGGATGTAATTATACAACCTTCAGAAGTTGGAATATATGTTACTGTGCACATTGTTTGCGATATTCTAGTGTTGAAGGCGCTATTCCGAAAGAATCGGATATTCTAATGTGAGGCAAACTATGTAACGCTACTTTTATCAAAGCTTGATGATGAATGCAGTGTTCTAAATTGTAAATCAATTCTCTAAAGTAGTTGGTTTCAAGCATTTCTGTATCACTGAAACAATTGTGTACTAGTGATAATTGTTTGTTCGGTTTATCAAGTTCAAAACAATATTTTTCTAAAATTTTTATGGCTTCTGTTTTATCGGTTTGAAGCATTATATCTCTTTTTCGTTTATCATAATTGATAAGACCATTTTCATAATTATCCAAGAGCGAACCCAAAAGTTCAATACTATGGCGCATGTGTTCACCAATCGTAGCATTGCCCAATTCTGGGAATGACAATGTTATTTCTTCATTAGTTAATTGATGAAGAAGGTTAATGTTTTCAGAGAGATTATTTCTTAAACTTTGTATCAGCATGCCTTTACTTTGTTTCTGGAACAAATTTTATAGAAACCGAATTCATACAATAGCGTTGACCAGTAGTTTCTTTTGGTCCATCATCAAAAATATGTCCTAAATGACCATCACATTTGGCACATAAGACTTCCGTTCTAACCATTCCGTAGCTCAAATCTTGTTTGTATACAACTGAGCCTTTTATTGATTTATCAAATGATGGCCAACCGCAGTGCGAATCAAATTTAGTGTCTGAAGTAAATAAATCATTTCCACAAGCAGCACAAACGTATTTTCCTTTTTCAAAATGATCCCAATATTCTCCCGTAAAGGCTCTTTCGGTTCCTTTGTTTCTTAAAACTTCATATTGCTCAGGTGTAAGCTCTGCTTTCCATTGCGCTTCGGTTTTTTTGGAATTTGAATTCATAGTTTTAGGTTCTTTAGTTTGTGATTGACACGACTGGAATGTGATTACTAAAAGTAATAAAAATAAGTTTTTCATAGCTAACATTTTTTCAAATTTAAGAGTAAGAATTCAAATAAAGTGTTAACAATGTTACAAAGTATTTGAATTAAGTATTGATTTCTAAATCTTTAATATAATCCTCATTTTCATAGAAGAATCGCTCAAAAGCATCCATTTTTTCGGCAAAGAAGTCAAAAATTTCAGGCCAAGTATTTTTGTTATTTATGCTAATTCCTGTTTTTTCTACCCAAACACGACTGATAATTTTTCCGGTTTCTAAATAAAAATTACGTTCAAAAATAACATCATCTAAATAGTCTTCTAAAAGAATGGTTTTTAACGATTCTACTTTCTCATAATATATCTTACGTTTTTCTTCGTCTTTTGGTTCTATATCAAGTAAAACTTGTGCTTTTTTATTGTCAACATAAAATTTGAAGGTTACATCTTTTATTTTTGTATTGTATAACAACCATTTACGCGGATATTCTTCGGCAAATGCTATCCAAAAATCTTTTTTTATCTGTAGTGCTTCTTCTTTACTGAACATATTATTGAATTAGAATGTTATTTTGTTTAAAAAAAAATAGCTACCTTTAAGTTTGCTAAATTGTAATGGTATGCTTTTTAATGATTTTATAAAATATATTCCAAAGATAGAAAAAGAAACCCTTCTTTCTACGGATGCGCATGCAAAAATGGCACCTTTAGAGCGTATTTCTTATTTAAAAGAGGAAAATTATATCGATAAAAATCCAAGGAAAGCAGCGGTCTTAATGCTGTTTTATCCTAAAAATTCGATTACACATTTGGCTTTAATTGTTCGGAATTCGTATCCAGGAGTTCATTCCTCGCAAATAGGTTTTCCTGGTGGAAAAGTAGAAGAATACGACGCTGATTTGGAAGAAACTGCGCTGAGAGAAACGCATGAAGAGGTTGGGATTCATCCAGAAAAAATTCAAATCATAAAGCCGTTTAGCGAAATTTACATTCCGCCAAGTAATTTTTTGGTAGCTCCATTTATGGGGATTTCGCATGAAGAATTAACTTTTATTCCTGATTTGGATGAAGTTAAGAGAGTGTTAGAATTTTCGATTGCCGATTTTTTAGATGAAAAAAGTATCACGAAAGTGAAGATGTCAACGTCTTACGCAACTGATATTGAAGTTCCTGCTTTTATGGTAGATAAATATGTAGTTTGGGGAGCTACTGCTATGATGATGAGTGAGTTAAAGGAGACGATTAAATGTGCTTTGGGTAAATGCAATTTTTAGCGATTTCAAATTATAACGTTATATTGTGATTTTAAGCTGTTTTTCTTTCTAAAATCACCTATTTTACTACTTTTGCGTTCTTGTTTTGTAAAAAATAAAAAAATTATGGGATTATTTAAGAGAAATCCTTTCGGACATATATTGTTTTTAAAGACTTGGTTAATTCGTATTGCGGGTTTTTTAACACACCGTCGTTATCGTTATTTTAACCAATTGCATATTGAAGGCTCTGAAATCATAAGAAGTTTGCCTGATACTAATGTTTTGTTTATTTCAAATCATCAAACATACTTTGCTGATGTTGTAGCTATGTTTCACGTTTTTAATGCAAGTTTAAAAGGAAGAGAAAACAACATTAAAAATGTAATGTATTTATGGAATCCTAAATTAAACTTGTATTATGTTGCTGCCAAAGAAACCATGCAAGAGGGATTATTACCTAGAATACTAGCTTATGCTGGCGCAATTACCGTTGAAAGAACTTGGAGAGCAAAAGGAAAAGACGTAACAGAAAAGAAAGAAGTTAATCCAAACGATACTGAAAATATTAAGATAGCCTTAGAAGACGGTTGGGTAATTACTTTTCCACAGGGAACAACACGTTCTTTTAAACCAGTACGAAAAGGAACAGCTCATATTATTTTACAGCACAAACCAGTTGTGGTGCCTATTGTAATTGATGGTTTCCGTCGTTCTTTTGACAGAAAAGGATTGATGATTAAGAAAAAAGGAATCTTACAATCGATGGTAATTAAAGAACCTTTAAAAATTGATTACGAAACAGCAACGGTTGATGAAGTAGTAGAAATGATCGAATTTGCAATAGAACAACATCCTTCTTTACTAAAAGTAATTCCTGCCGAAGTTCTAGAAGAACAGGCTAAATTAGATGTAGAAAGAAAATGGCGCTATTAAATAAAAAAAGGTTCTGAATTTCAGAACCTTTTTTTATTAGTTTTATTTTACAGCTTCAACTTTGTAACCTTGCTTTCTTAGAAGTTTAATAACTCCTTCTTCACCAGCTAAATGTCCGGCGCCAACACCAAAGAATGTTGGTTTGTCTTTTATAGTTTTAATGATAATTGGAATCCAGTTTTTATTTCTGTTGTTCAATAAAACATCTTGATTTTCAGAAGTTATTTTATTGTCTGAATCGTCCATCATTTTAAGCATACCCTCGATGTCTTTACTTTTATAAATTTCCATCATTTTAGCTAACTCTACTTTGTCTTTATCTAAACCGCTTTTTGCCGTTTTTACTAATTCCTCAGCTTGAATTTCATAGGAAATATTATCAAAAACTTTCATTTGGTCTTCTACTGTTTCTAAACCAAAAACCTCTTCGTTTTGTTCTTTGGTTACTTTCATCAATTCACTTTCAACCGATTGAAATGGACAATCCAGCATTTTTGGATACAACATGGTGGTAATCATAAAAGGCTTAAAGCTATCGAACATCTTCGCAGACATGTTCATATTTTTCTTTAAAAATTCATCTACGGTTTTAAAATCGTCAGCATTTAATAAAGTAGATAATTTTACACCATCTTTCATCATCATATACTTCATCATTTGCATTTGCATAGATTTCTCATCCATATCAAGCTCAAGATATAATTGCTTAGTATTTTCAAGCGCTTTTAAAGTATTTTCATCTAACGTTGCATCGCAAGTAATATGGATAGTTCCAAACAAATACGATTCGTGTTTTAATCCATTCCCAGAGATTTTCCATAACAGACTTTTCTCTAATTCTTGAGAAAAGGATAATCCGGTAACTAAAGTTAAAAGCGAAATAAAGAATTTTTTCATTAGTAGTCTATTTTTTTAAGTTCGTCGTAGTTTTTTTGAAGTCTTCTCATTAAAATGCCATAAAGTAATCTGTAGAATAACCAAATTAATCCAATAAAAACAACAATCACTACAGCATAAACCAAAAGCATGATGCAGTAAAATGTTTTTGGATCGATATTAGAAGATGCATTGTCTATCATTTTATTTATAGAAGGATCATATAAAAATTGAAATATAAAAACAATAATCATCGAAATTGCTGTCATTGCTAAATTATACCAAACATAATATTTCACCGTTTTACGAGTCTTTAAAATGTTTTGCATCAATTGTTTTACATTATCTGTAGTGTTAATGGCTTTGTAGTTTTTGAAAAATAAGAAGATAAAAAACAAGATAACACCATAGCTTATGATAGACATAATAGGCATAAATGTATCTAAATGATATAATTCTAAAGTTTTAAAATATTGATCATCTGCGGTTAAAAACGAAATGCTTAACCATAAAAGTAACTCTAAAACACTGATAATCATAATCCACTTCACAATAGAAGACGAACCTTTATGCAGCATTCCATAAATTTCTTTTTCACTTATTTGATGGAAAGAACCTTCTTGTTTTTTCCAGTCTTTTTTTAATAATTCTAATTCATCCATATTTACGGATTTAATATTTTTTTTAATTTTCCTTTAACACGATTCATTTTTACTCGTGCATTCACTTCACTAATCCCTAACGTTTCTGAAATTTCGGTATAATCTTTATCTTCTAAATACAAAAAAACTAAGGCTTTTTCAATATCATTTAATTCGCTAATTGCACTGTATAAAAGCTTTAATTTTTCTTCTTCCTCAAAGTTATAATCGTCTTGTGTTACTTTATGAAAAGTACTATCAAACTCAATGGTGTCAATACTTCGCTTCTTTTTTCGATAAAGTGTAATTGCTGTATTTAATCCTACGCGATACGCCCAAGTAGTAAATTTAGAATCGCCTCTAAAGTTTGGGAATGCTTTCCATAATTGTATCGTAATTTCTTGAAACAAATCGTTATGCGCATCCTCATCAGTAGTATATAATCGACAAATTTTGTGGATTATATTCTGATTCTCTTTGAGTTGTTTTACGAAAAGTGCTTCCGATTCTGATTTCATATTCAATAAGTAGTCTTTTGAACGAATTTGTTACAAGTTTACTATTTCAAATTTAAAGAATCATTAACTATTTTACGAAACATTCAATTCTTTTTCTTCTTATCTTTGAAGTGATTAATTTATAATGATAAATGAACATACCTCGTAGTAGTTTTCCAAGAATTGTCATCATAGGTGGTGGTTTTGCAGGAATTTCTTTAGCGAAAAGACTTCGCAATAAAAACGTACAAGTTGTTTTACTAGACAAGCACAATTATCATAATTTCCAACCTTTAATGTATCAAGTAGCAACAGGCGGTTTAGAACCTGATTCGATTGCTTATCCAATAAGGAAAATCGTTCAAGAATATAAAGATTTTTATTTCCGATTGGCCGAAGTTCGCGATATTGATGCAGAAAACAATACCATTTACTCCGATATTGGCGAATTAAAATTTGATTATTTAGTTATTGCTACCGGTTCGAAAACCAATTATTTTGGTAATAAAGAAATCGAACGCAATAGTATGGCGATGAAAACGATTCCACAATCGTTGAATATTCGCAGTTTGATTTTAGAGAATTTCGAACAAGCGTTGCTTACCAATGATATCGACGAACGTCATAGTTTGATGAATTTCGTATTAGTAGGTGGTGGTCCAACAGGAGTAGAGCTAGCAGGTGCTTTAGCCGAAATGAAAAAAGCAATTCTTCCAAAAGATTATCCCGATTTGGATGTTCGAAAAATGGAAATCAATCTAATTCAAGGAAGCGACAGAGTTTTAGATTCGATGAGTGAAAATGCTTCCGAGAAAGCAGAAAAATTTCTGTTAGATTTAGGAGTAAGCGTTTGGAAAAACGTTCGTGTAACAGGTTACGATGGAAAAACGGTTACTACCAATTCCGATTTGTCTTTTGATTCGGCAACGGTGATTTGGACAGCCGGAGTGCAAGGTGCTTTGCCTCATGGTTTAAAAGCCGATAGTTTTATCAAAAATGTAAACCGAATCAAGGTGAACCAATTCAATCAAGTAGAAGGTTATGAACATTTATTTGCAATTGGCGATATTGCCGTAATGGCTCTAGAAAATTACCCACAAGGACATCCTATGATGGCGCAACCTGCGATGCAACAAGGACGATTATTAGCCGATAATTTAATTAAAATCATTAATAAAAAAGCACCTAAACCATTCGAATACAAAGACAAAGGCTCGATGGCAACGATAGGAAGAAACAAAGCGGTTGTCGATTTGCCAAAATTCAAATTCAGTGGTGTTTTTGCTTGGTTTGTTTGGATGTTTGTGCATTTGTTTTCGCTAATAGGATTCAAAAATAAAGCCGTAGTTTTCTTAAATTGGGTTTACAATTACATTCGCTTTGATAGAGAAGCAAGGTTAATTATGCGTCCATATAAAAAGAGAAATCAAGTTAGTTTTACGAGTGATGAAGTTTGATTTTAGTGATAAGTGAAAAGTAATTAGTAATTAGTAAAAAGCTTATCACTATTTACTTTTTACTTATCACTTCTCCATACCCAATCGCCAATCCCACAAATTTATTATACCCTTCCATGCCGTCTTTTTGTTGGTTTGCTTTTAAGAAATTGTCGTAGAAATATTCGAAAAAGGTATTGATTGGTGTTTGGTATTGGTTCCAAAAGATTTTATTTTCATCAAAGTTTTTCAAAACTCCTTTGTTGATTTTTTTTATGTAAACATCCGAACTTCCTTCTTGCATCATCTCCAAATTATGTAATGCATAGCGCAACGCAAAACTGTATGCCGAATATTGGAAATACAAGTCATCATTTTTGGAAGCCGTTACAAATCCGATGAAATTGCATTCACTTTCGCTTCCAATTCCCGTTTGATGTGCCATTTCGTGGCAAGTGGTTAAAGGTGAAGTATATTTTGGTTTTAAATAATTCACTTGTGCTTCATTGGTAAACGGATTCAAATACCCACCAAATCCCATATAACTCAACGGATAACTAAATAACGATGATTTGATACTTTTTACTTCGTAACGGAATTCTTCTAAATCTGTTGGGATGTTTTGGTATCCTTTCAAAGCCAAATTATAAATTTCTTCATCCGAATACGGAATCACAACGGCAACCGAATCATTTTTAGTGATTTGCAATTGTAGAGCATTGGTTTTTACCAACGTTTTTTCAATAAAAACTTTCAATTGATCTACCGAATATTCTTTTTCAATCTGTAATTTTTCATGCAACGGAATTCTGTAATAGTTCATTCCCCAAAGCAAATGAAAGAAAAAATAAAACACCGAAACCCAACTCAATATCGCTAATCCGTTATTTTTCCATTCTTTAAAAAATCCGATTCGATGTTTCCAAATCCAACGCAATAAAAGTAAAATCAGTATGAAATAGATGACATCGCCAACCGAAAACGGCAACCAACCGAATACTTTTCTCGATACAAAAGCCAATTTCGGATAAAAACCTTTGCTGTACCAATTTTCTACAAAATCAGGAAACAAACCAATCGTTTTCACTACGATGATTTGGATAATTAGGCTAAAAGCAATAATTTTTTTCATATCGTAAATATAAAAACTCTTCTTATATTTGTAGTATGCAATTAGGAAAATCTCAAATATTAAAAATCTCAAACTATTTCAAAACAAAACCCGTTTTGAAAGCGTATCTTTTTGGCTCTTATGTAAGAAATGAGGCTGAAAATGATAGCGATGTAGATTTGTTAGTTGAATTAGATTATTCTGAAAGAATTGGACTTCAATTTGTTCAAATGAAATTCGATTTAGAACAATTATTAGGTAAAAAAGTCGATTTGGTTTCTTCAAATGCTGTTTCTAAATATATAAAACCCATCATTGACAGCGAAAAAACATTGATTTATGCCAAGTAATCCCAAAGATTTTATAAGATTACAGCATATTTTTGATGCAATTGAAGAAATTGAAAAATACACTTCAGATGTTAGCTTTTCTGATTTTGAACAAAATTCAATGATGTTACATGCTTCTGTTAGACAACTTGAAATTATTGGAGAAGCTTCAAATCATTTATCAAAAGAAATAATAGCTACTTATCAAACTATTGAATGGAAACAAATTATCGGTTTTCGAAATTTACTAATTCACGAATATTTTGGAGTAGATATTGCCGTAGTTTGGAATGTAATTCAATTTGATTTACACATTTGAAAAACGAGATTATCATAATTATATCAGATTTAAAAAATAATAAATAAAACAATGAGCCAAGAAATAAGAAATTTAGAGCCAAAAGCACTTTGGAACAAATTTGCCGATTTGAATGCCGTACCGCGTCCATCTAAGAAAGAAGAGCGTGTGATTGCGTTCATTATGGAATTCGGTCAAAAATTAGGATTGCCAACTGTGAAAGATCATGTGGGGAATGTGATTATCAAAAAACCAGCGACTCCAGGAATGGAAAATCGCAAAACCATCGTAATGCAATCGCATTTGGATATGGTACACCAAAAAAACAACGACACGAATTTCGATTTCGATACACAAGGAATTGAAATGTATGTTGATGGTGATTGGGTTCGTGCTAAAGGAACTACACTTGGTGCTGATAACGGTTTAGGAGTAGCAACCATTATGGCTATTTTAGAAAGTACTGATATTCCACATCCAGCAATTGAAGCGTTGTTTACGATTGATGAAGAAACGGGAATGACAGGAGCAATGGGCTTACAAGGTGGCATGCTTGACGGAGAAATTTTATTGAATTTAGATACAGAAGAAGACGATGAAATCGATATCGGATGCGCGGGTGGAGTAGATGTAACAGCTACAAGAAGCTATAATGAGGAAGAAACTCCAGAAGGTTCAGTTGGTTATACCATTACAGTGAAAGGCTTAAAAGGCGGTCACTCGGGAATGGATATTCACAAAGGATTAGGAAATGCAAACAAAATCATGAACCGTTTGTTATTTGACGGATTTGAGAATTTTGGTCTGCAAATTGCTGAAATTTCTGGTGGAAGTTTACGTAATGCGATTCCAAGAGAAAGTGTTGCGAAAGTAATCATCGCTGCGATTTATGACGAAGCTTTTGTTTTTGATATGCAAGAAATCATCAACGAAATCAAAGCCGAGTTCAAAACAATGGAGCCGAATTTAACGATTGAAATTGTTAAAAGTGATTCAACTCCAGCAAAAGTGATGGATTTAGGCGTGCAAGAAGGCTTGTTACGAGCGATTTATGCAGCACACAACGGCGTTTACAGAATGTCAGCTGATATGGCTGATTTAGTAGAGACATCAAATAATATTGCCAGAGTAATTGTAAAAGATGGCGAAATTTCGATTCAGAATTTAACGCGTTCCTCTGTGGAGAGTTCTAAATTTGATTTAGCGAATGCGTTGCGTTCGGCTTACGAATTGTTTGGTTGCGAAGTTGAATTTGGAGGAAGTTACCCAGGTTGGACACCAAATGTAAAATCAGAAATTTTAGATGTATTAACTTCTATTTACGAAAAACAAAACGGTGCTAAACCAAATGTAGTAGCTTGTCACGCAGGATTAGAATGTGGTATCTTAGGAACGAATTATCCAAACATGGACATGATTTCTTTTGGACCAACGATTCACGGAGCACACAGCCCAGATGAAAGAGCATCGATTAAATCGTCTCAGAAATTTTGGAAGTTTGTTTTGGAAATTTTAGAGAATATTCCGGTTAAGAAATAAGAATATAGCATAAAGATGAAATCCCGAGTTAGCTCGGGATTTTTTTTGTTTTTATTAGCTTTACTTTGTGATCACGAGCGTGACGCTTGCACTAGCTAGGGAATTACTTTTTTAATATTTCTCTAAACATTCCAGTGTCTATGGCTACAAAAATATTATTACTTATTTTTTCAATTTCTTCATTTGACAAATTTGTTTTTTTTAAAAAGTAGTTTGTCATTTTTCTTTTCGTTCTATTGTTTTTATAACCAATTCTTGGAGAAATTACTTCTTCCCCTTTTGTGAAAATAATAATTGGTATATTTCTTTCCTTTAATATATTTCCAATTGATTCCCACCAAATATTGTCTGTATCACCTAATGAGGAACCAAAAATACAAATCATATCTGCTTGTTTAATTTTTGTTTTGAACTGACTATCTATAGTGTGTCCATAGGCAATATTACATTGCTCTTTGATAATAGCTTCCAATACATCAACATTTTTATGAAATTCTTTGTTTTTTAATTGTGAAACATCATTTATTCCTAAAACCATTCTATTATCAACATAGCCATGAATATGTTCTACACTTCTTAAAGTGACCGCATGAGTTTCTTTAACATGATTACCAATTCTAATGTTTTTCTTTTCTTCAATTATTTTTTCAATAATTGTTGTGTAATTGAACGTGAATATGTCAACTGTCCATGCATTGCTAGAAAAATTACTTTTAAATGTATTTATTTTATTTGTATCTGCTACTGGAAGGTAAATTTCCGGTTTTACAAGATTTTCAAAAAATTTTTCTTTATCAACCTCAGTAACGTTAAATTTTGCTTCTTCGTTTTTCAAAAATTCAGCAAGTTGTTCTCCAATATCTTCTATAACTTCATCAAATTCATCGACTGTTTTAAATTCTTCTGTATATTGTCCCAAAGCAAGCTCTAAATCAGACCAATTTTTGTAATTATTTGAAATATTTGTTTTTAATTTATTGACGCTATTCTTTGTTGATTCAAGATTTTTATAAAAATCATAGAAATCTTTATAACTTGTTTTTAAACCAAGATTCAAGTCAAATCCATTTCCGATTATATGTAGTATTTTCAATATTCTATTTTTTTGTCTTATTATGAATTATTCCCATTTCAAACAAAATAGGATTTAATTTTGATTTCCAAATATAATAAAATAGTTACAATTTTCTAAAACAAAAAAGGCTCACTTTCGTGAACCTTTTCGTTTATTAACTCAAAATAATTAAAACTAAGATGGGGAAAATAATTCCGGCTACGGCTAATTTCCAACCTCGGCGTTTAAAAGTGTTTTTGCCGTGGGTTACCATTAAAGTTCCCGTGATGGCAATAAGTATTAAGGAGATTCCAAAAATATCAGAGTAATAAATCCACCAGTTAGAAGTAGTTTTGTGCAACTTCATTGTTTGGCTGATAATTGGTGTTTTATTGAAAGCAACAATTTCACCTTTTCCGGTTTTCATGTCGATTTCTACATCGTGCTTTTCAAACGAAATTTTAAATGTGCCTTTTTTTACGTTATGGCGGCGCATTTTATCATCGATGCCTAATTGTTTTCCTAAGTTTTCAGCGAATTCCTCAGTAATTTGGCTTTCTTCTGGTAATTGTACTTTGATGTTTTTGGTTTCAATCGTGTATTTTTCAGGATGCCAATGTTCTCTGTGGTTCATTAAAATTCCCGAAAAAGCAAACGAAATAATTAATCCTACGTAGAAGTAACCAAAATCGCGGTGAATGTCTCTAACTAATTTTTGTTGTTTCATTTTTTTTAATTGAATTCTTAAAATTTATAACGTAACGAAGTTAAAATTTGTCTTGGAGCAATTGGATTTACACTGTAATTTTCGTGCATCGTATAATTTAACTCGTTGGTAATATTAGATAATTTGCAAAGTAATGAAAATTGCTTCCAATTGTAACCCAATGATACATCAATAGTTGTGTAACCATTAACTGGAATTTCTCTATCCCAAACGTTGTTTGGATATGCAGGATTTACCTGATTGTTCCATCCTCCAACTCGGTCTCCAATGTAGTTTCCAATCGCTCCAACAGATACATTTTTAAACATTCCTGTAGGAACAGTATAGAAGAAACTTAAGTTAGCAGTATGTTGAGGCGTTCTTACTAAACGATCACCTTCTATAAAACTTCCAGTTAATCCAGTTGTTTCTGTATAACGCATATCGTTGTAGCTGTAACCTGCCATAATATTGAAATCGTCAATAGGTTTGTAGGTAATATCCAATTCGATTCCTTTACTAGTAGTTTCACCGCTTAACGCTTTAAGATTTGGATTTGTATTGATGTTTCCGTTTGCGTCAAATTCTGCCGTTTGTACTAAATTGCTGTTTACAATTTGGTATAAAGTAACGTTTGTAGTTAATTTTCCTTTCCAGAATTCGTTTTTAATTCCGGCTTCAGTTTGGTCAATAATCGAAGGTTTTAAAGCTTCGTTATTAATATCTATTCCAGTATTTGGTGTAAACGAGTTGGAATAACTAGAGAATAAAGTAATGCTTTTTGTAGGTTGGTAAATTAATCCCACTTTAGGTGAGAAAGCTCTGTCGTTGCGAATTTTTTCTTCAGTAATTGTGTTGTTAACTTTATTATGAGTTTCTGGTTTTGCTTCTTGGTACGAATAACGAATACCTAATAATGCTTTGAATTTGTCAGAGAACGAAATCAAATCTTGTGCATAAACTCCTAAACGAGTAGTTTCTGTTTTTACGATTCTTGTTACTTCAGATGGCATAATTGGACCATCGTAAGTTGCATCATATAAAACAGGATCAAAGATGTTTACAGGATTAGTTGGATCTCCATAAATAGTTACAGTTACTGGATCGCCATTCACATCTAACACATCAGGATTGAAAAATCTAAACGTATACGCATCGGCATACGAAATTTCTGTATCGATTCCTGTGAACAATTGGTGTTTGATTTTACCTGTTTTAAAGTTTCCTTGTAAACTAATTTGGTTAGCCAAAATTTGTTCTACTGCTTTATTTCTTCCATACGGACGATTCCAATCGCCATTTGCAGCGGGTTGAATACGTTCTGTACCTATAGATTCTCTGTCGTAATCTTGGAAAGAAGAATTAAAATTTAGTTTCCAATTTTTATTGAATTCATGGTTTACCAATATCGAAGCGGTTGCTTGTTTTGTGTTTCCGTTTGACCATTTTGCTCCTAAATAGGCGTTTCTTGGTACATCGGCAATTTCTTTTCCAATAGAACCTGTTCCAAAATCAGGTGTCCAATCGTCGCTTAAATAATCCGCTTGTAAGGTGATTTCGGTTTTATCACTCACTTTAAAAAGTAGGGAAGGGTTTACGTAGTAACGTTCTTTAGTAACATAATCTCTAAAGCTTTCCGAGTTTTCATACGAACCATTGAAGCGATACGCAATCGAATTATTAAAAGCACCATACACATCAGCCGAAGGTTTGTAGAAATTATAGCTTCCAGCTTGCATAGTGAATTCGCCACCGGTTTTAAAGTTAGGTGTTTTGGTTACCATGTTCATAATTCCTCCAGGCGCTACATTTCCGTATAAAAGTGCGGCACTTCCTTTTAAAATTTCTACTTTTTCTAATGAAGAAACTTCTGGAATAGAACCGCTGTTAAAACGGAAACCATTTTTAAACATGTTGTTTGCCGACATATCATAACCTCTTGACCAAAACGATTCTTGTGCGCCACCGCGAGCCGAACCCACATACACACCATTGGCATTTTTAACCACATCACTCAAACGAACCGATTGTTGTTGTTGGATAATTTCTGTTCCAATAACTTGAACCGCTTGAGGTAAATCTTTTTCTTTGATTCCTGCTCTGTTTACTGAAGATTTTGATGGATTGTTTTTTGCGGTAACCACTACTTCTTTTAGTTTTTTTACGGTATCGTTTACGGTAAAATAGTTTTCGCTAACATCATTAGGGTTTTCTTGGGCAATTGCCTGTAGTGAAGACAATAGGACTATAGTTTTTAAAATGTTTTTATACATCTTATTTAGATTTAATTAAAATAATGATGCAAAAATATAAAGTCAAAATGAATTCACAAAGTTTATTTAGATTTATTTTAAATAAAATTTATAACGAATTGAAATTCAAATGGTAGGTTGAAAAGTTTTTTTTAAGAGGTAGGAGATTGGAGAATAGAATAAAGAAGAAATCCCGAGGGAACTCGGGATTCTATTTGTTTATGATTTATAAATTTGCGAGTAGTAATAAACAGTTTTTTGATTTGGTTATTAAGGTCACGCCGGCTTTGTGCTGGTTTTAAACTTTCTTTTGTTTAATTGAAAAAGCACTTCCATCTTTTACTTGATCCCAATTAACTAGACTTATTACTCCAATTCCACTTTCGTTAATCATGATGTAAACTTCCTTTTCAGGGTCATCAATTGGTTTAGTATATTGATATTCTTTGGGAAGAATTCCTATTGCTAAGTTACCATTTGAATCAAGGATTATTGCTCCATAACGATGTCCTTCATTATATCTTTTAATAAGTTGTAATTTTAATTTTTTCCAATCTTTGGTAATAAATGAGACATCATTAAAAGACACTAAGGGATGAAATACTTCAAAATAAACATTGTCAAGAAGTAATAGAAAGGCATTGTCAAAGTAGTTTAATATTTTTTCTTCCTCTATGGATTCGATAAGATTAAATAACTCTTTTCTAGATTCCACATTTTTTAATTTTTCAACAGAATTAAAATAGACAGAAATAATATCAAAAATTTTATCACCAAAGAATGATGATTTTGAAATTATTTCTCCTTCTAAAATAGCAAACATGATAGTTTTACAATATCCAACTATTTCTTTTTTGATCTTTGATTCAACTACAGAATCTATAATCATTTCAGAATCCATATAAATTGAACACCAGTTTATTGAATTAGAAAAAAATTCCTGATGTATAGGGTTGTTTTTTAAGAAATGGGAAGTAAACCATCTTATGTTTTCGGTAATATTATCAACGGTATCTTCATAAGCTTCATAAAGATCGATTCGTAATGGTGTGGGTTTTTCAAGTTCTACATCAATATAATTTAATCTATATTGTATCTCTCTTGAAGAGGCAAGTACATCAAGAGTTGCAAAGTATAATCTAGGCTCTAATAGTTCCTTTTTTTGATTTCCTTTTTTTGTTTCTATGTACCAATTGGAAATATTCAATAATTCTCTAAGTTGCTTTGCATATTCAAATAGTGATGTGAAATTATAAACTCCATTTTCAAATAACGTATTTCCTGATATTCTGTTAATTAATTCTATACCGAACACAGGATCTTTATAGAATAAAGGAGAATTAAGTTGTTTATCTGAATAAAAGCCATTTTTTAAGGATGGATGAAAGAAATAATATCTAACATAATCCCCAATATTTCCCCAAGAATTAAATGTCATTGGAAGTGCTTGGCTTCTGAAATTAGAGCCACGATAAATGTGGTCAGTCCAACTCGAAAAATCTTCGTAACTAGTATCGAAGTATTGGTCTAAAAATTTCTTAACTTCTTTAGCAACATTCATTAAACTTTCAGGATGATAATATTCATTATCACTATAATTATCTAATATATATTTGCACAAAGGTTCATTTGTATTTAGAGTGAAGTTGTTTTCTAATGAAGCTTTTAAAAACACAAATGGGTTTATTTGGTATAAAGAAATACAGAAGCTTGCAGGACTTTCAAAATGTGTAATGTTTTTCCATATAACAAAGAAACCGTGTGAATTATTCTTTGCTCCATTGAAAGAGATCAAATCATCTATTATTTCGAACAAAAAAATCTCTGGTGGAGTTTCTTTCTTTTTGTCATATTGATATGGAACTAAGGAAACACTTGAAAATGCGTACTCTGGCAAAGTATTTTGCCAGATATCTGTCCAACTATCTGGAATATGGATTTTTAGTGCTAGTTTCTTATCAACGAAGTCGGCCTTTAATGCTAAAATGTTGAATTTTGTGCCTAAAATTAAAGAGCTAATTGAGTGGTCTAAAAGTGTATTGAATTTTGTAGAAATTATTACAAGATTTATATCCGAATCAGCAATGTTAGGTAGGTGGTTTTTTACTTCTATTGCATAAGCAAAAAGTTCAGTAATTGCTTCTCTTTCAGTTTGATAATCTTTTTTCAACTCTAATATGGAAAAATTACTTCTCTCAGAGTTAGCAATTAATGCATCTGGATATAATCGCTCTTTTTTTGCTTTTGTGTCTTTCTGTATTGATATGTTTTTAATTTCTTCACCAGAAATTATTTCATAAAAAGTAAATGAGTCTAAAACCTCTTTTGCTTTTTTACAATATAGTGTTCTTAACTGAAAATCTATTTGAAATCCTGGAATAAATTTATCATTAATTTCTCTATTTAAATGATCATCTAATTCATCAATTCCTGCTATAGTTTCTAAAATTTTATCTTTTTTTAATGTGTCAATTATTAAATTTTGGAGATGACTTTCTGATTTAAAATCCATAATTTTTTATTTTAGAAGATTTAGTTAGATAAACTTGCACATAACTTGTTTATATGCGAAAATTTCTGATAAGTTTTATAACATTTGGGCAAGATTGTCGAAAGTTTCGAGCATTTTATTTCACTTATTTTTAAATGAAATCAAATATAATAAAATATTTACAAATTCGTAAAAATCTACAAATAAAAAAGCCCACCTAAGTGAGCTTTAATTCCAAAATATTCCATTTTTTAAATCGTTATAACTTAACATTTCGTTTGTGTTTTCGAAGTTGATGAGTACGAGTAATTCATACAATTCTAATCGATTAATGAGAATAATGAAATTGCTTTGCAACGTTGGTATGGGAATTTTCTTTTTATAAATGGAGTGTTCGTATTCCTTTTCCCAATAGTCGATATCAATACGTTTTAGGTAATTTGCAAACGCAATTAATTCGTCTTCGGTAAGGCTAAAGTTGAGGTTATTGAAGGTTAATTGGTAATTGCCACAACCTTTCAAGAAAATCAGCATGCCGTTTTGGGTTTGTTTTAAAATGGAATAATTGCAACACATAGTTTTACTTTTTATTTCGTTTTCCCCACCAAATAAAGAACCCTGTAACCGGTAATGACGCGCAAACTAAACTAATAATCAACGCTAAAATCTTGCTCCAAATGCCAAAAATAGCTCCAATGTGAATATCATAATTCGCAGCAACCGCTTTTTCGCCCAAGTTCTTGTCGTGATGTGAATGTTGGTGCAATAATTCTCCCGAATTTTCATCAAAAATCAAACTGTGATTCACATGATACGAGTAGGAGAGTTGCTTCACAAACACATCATAATTTGGATGTTCGTGGTCGTCTAAATGTTCGTAACCAAAATCCAAACTGTATTGAAACGCATTTGGATATAATTCCTCGACTTTTTTTCCAATTTTATCCAACGTGTGTTCATCTCGCATTTCGATTGGTGCTTTGGTTTGAATGTGCGAAAAATCAGGATACGTAGTGCTTCCACCAGAAAATACGAAGTATAAAATCGCTTGAATGAAGAAAAACGCATAAAACAATCCCGTAAAGGCAACCACAAAAGCTAAAGACGAAACATAAAATCCTAAAATGTTATGCAAATCGTAGTTTTTGCGTTTCCAACTTTTTACGTTTTTCCAATTAAAAGCAAAACGTTGTTTTCTGGCGTTTTTGTTTTTGGGCCACCACAAAATAATACCCGAAATCAGCATGAAAACAAAAATCAATGTAGGAATTCCGCAAACATAAGTTCCCCAATCGGTTTTCAGCATAAAACTATAGTGAATCGATTTGATGATGTTGAAAAAATCTGTCGTTTCATCATAAACACCACGAATTTCACCCGTAAACGGATTCACATAAACCGATTTGTAAACGAAATATTCTTCGTAAAAATTCCAACCCTCTGGATTTCTTTCATAGTAATAGAAAATGTAGCTTCGGCTTTTATCGATAGGAACCGTTACCCAATGAATCGGATATTTTTCATTGGTAAACGCATCTACTTTTTGTTCTAACACTTTAAGTGAAAGCGGTTGTTTGTTGGCAATATTTGCTTCGTGATGATAAATGGCATCTTTTCGAAGGTAATTGGTAATTTCTTCCTGAAAAACATAAATCGCACCTGTAATCGAAATGATAAAAACGATTAAACCGGTAGATAAACCCAACCAAAGATGTAATTTTCGAATGCCTTTTTTGAAACTTGATTTTTGCATGTGATTACGATAAAAACTCCCCACCGAAATGAGGAGCTTACTTTAAACTAAACAGAAAATAAACTAAAATTTATAAGTAACACCAGCGGTAATGCTGCGTAAACGTTGTGGTGTAACCGTTGACCAACCCGAATAATATTTTTCGTTCAACATATTATTCAATTTTAAGGATACGTTAAACTTGTCGTTGTCATACGATAAAGCCGAATTTAAAACCGTGTAATCAGGTAAAGCGAAAGTTCCTGTATTGGCTCTGTTCAAAGTTTTGTATTCGCTAGCGTAGTTACCACCAAAACCAATTCCGAAACCTTTCAATTGTCCTTCTGTTACCGTATAATTTGCCCATAAATTCACTAAAGTTTCAGGTCCAGCTTCTTCTGGACGTAATCCTAAATAACCATCGCCAGGAGATTCTTTTGTAACTTCAGCATCATTATGACTAAAACCTGCAATAAGGTTTAATCCTTTAATTGGATTGGCAACGATGCTTACTTCAACACCTTTGCTTTCAACTTCACCACCTTGAATCGAGTTATTGATATTGTTTGGATCAGTAATTACGCGGTCTTTCACACGAATGTCATAATAACTCACCGAAGCTGAAATAATGTCTTTGTATAAGCTTGTTTTTAAACCCACTTCAAATTGATTTGCTTGTTCTGGATCGAATTCTTTAGTTCTTGGATTGCTTCCGTCGATATCAGCAACGGTTGTTGGAGCAACATTTTTAAATCCGTTCATGTAATTTCCAAAAACAGAAACTTTGTTTTCTACGATTTGATACACGGCACCAAATTTTGGAGATAAAGCCACTTGACCTTTTGTTTCTACGCCATCATATTGCGAAGTTTTTCCGTCAAAATAATCCAAACGTAAACTTGCCATTACTGATAATTTGTTGGTAACATTCAACACATCAGAAACGTATGCACTCATGATTTCTTGGTTGGCTTCTGTATTTCCTGCAAAACTTCCAATGGCATTATCTACACCCGCTTGTGTTAAAACTGTTGGGATTGGATTACCACCTAAATCAACTCCGTTTGTATCGGTTCCATTAACTAACGATACAACTCCATAACCTGCCCAGCCCGTTCCTCCATTCAATAATCTCGAATTGTAATAATCCAATCCAGCTACTAAACGATTTCTCATGTTTTCGATTTTGAAATCTCCAATGAAATTTTGTTGGATATCGGTAGTGTAGAAGGTTCCATCTGCTTTAGAAATATAACGTGTGAATTCATCGCCATTAGCAGAATCCCATAAATACTGATAGTAACCGTTTGTTTTGGTTGAACTTTTAGATAAAACCGTTTGCGAAGTCCAATTGTTTGATAATTTGTACAACGCCTGCATTTGCATGTTGAACGAATTGTTGTTCATAGTTAAATCATTTGAAGTAAAAGATTTTTTGTAGTTTTTGTCAAACAATTCCATTGAATCAAATGAAAGCGGTGAGTAGCGACTCAAGAAAATCATACTCGCTTTTGCTGAGGTATTTTTGTAAAATTCCGTGTTTACTAAGAAAGTCAATTTGTCGTTAACTTCATATTTTAAAGAAGGCGCTAAAAAGAATGAATTTGAAAATCCAGCATCTTGAAACGATTCTTCGGTAGTGTAAGCCGAGTTAATTCGAACGGCAGCTTTCTCATTAAGCGGAAGGTTAACATCAGCAGTTACGCGATTGCTTCCATAGGTTCCGTTGTTGTAGCTGATTTCTCCACCAAATTGTTGATGAGGTTTTTTAGTTACTACGTTGATTAATCCACCATACGAAATCACACTACTTCCAAACAATGTTCCTGAAGGACCTTTGATGACTTCGATGTTGTCGATGTTAATTGGGTCAATTGTAGTATTCGTTAAAGCAGGTAAGCCATTTACCATAGATGGTTGAACTGCAAAACCACGCATTGAGTAATATTCTGCTCCATCTCCATTACGACCAGTAGATTCCCAAAGTCTAGTTACACCTGTTGCATTTTTAAGCGCATCGTTAAAGTTGGTTACCACTTGTTCTTTCAAAAGATTAGCTGGAATAGAATTGTACACTTGCGGATTTTCAATATCCTTCAAAGGCATTTTAGAAACGGTTGTACTGCTTTCCTTTTTGTACTTGTTTTCTCTTGTGCCTTCAACGGTAACCTCTTTTAAGACTTTAGTTGAATCCGCTTTTTCTTGACTAAAACAAAGTAGCGATGACAACAAAAGTGTTGATAATACTATTTTATTCATGTTATTTAGATTTAATTAAAATAATAAAGCAAAAATATTAAGTCGAAATGAAACGACAAAATTTATTTAGACTTATTTTAAATAATATTTTCAATGCATTGATTTTGAAGGCAAAACTTTTAAACACAGAAACTTTTAAACTTTCAACTAAAATTGTAACTTTGCACTCCAAAATAAATAACAGCTATGTTAGATAGATTACAATATGTAAAACAACGTTTTGACGAAGTATCAGATTTGATTATTCAGCCTGATGTAATTGCCGATCAAAAGCGTTATGTACAATTAAATAAAGAATACAAAGACCTTAAAGCTTTAGTAGATAAACGTGAAGAATACATTAATCTTGACGGAAATATTAAAGAAGCTAACGAAATTATTGCTGATGGTTCGGATGCCGAAATGGTAGAAATGGCTAAAATGCAATTAGACGAAGCTAAAGAACGTTTGCCTCAGCTAGAAGACGAAATCAAATATATGTTGATTCCTAAAGATCCTGAAGATGCGAAAAACGTAATGGTGGAAATCCGTGCTGGAACTGGAGGAGATGAAGCTTCTATCTTTGCTGGTGATTTGTACCGTATGTACACTAAATATTGCGATTCTAAAGGTTGGAGAACATCTGTAGTAGATGTAAGTGAAGGAACTTCTGGAGGTTTCAAAGAGGTAATTTTTGAAGTAACAGGAGAAGATGTTTACGGAACTTTAAAATACGAAGCAGGAGTGCACCGTGTACAACGTGTTCCACAAACGGAAACGCAAGGACGTGTTCACACTTCAGCAGCAACTGTAATGGTGTTGCCAGAAGCAGAGGAATTTGACGTACAAATCGACATGAACGACGTTCGTATCGACTTTTTCTGTTCGTCTGGTCCTGGAGGTCAATCGGTAAATACTACGAAATCAGCGGTTCGTATGACGCACATTCCAACAGGTTTGGTCGCGCAATGTCAGGACGAGAAATCGCAACATAAAAACAAAGACAAAGCGTTAACAGTTTTACGTTCGCGTTTGTACGAAATGGAATTGGCCAAAAAACAAGAAGAAGATGCGAAAAAACGTAATTCTCAGGTAAGTTCGGGTGATCGTTCGGCTAAAATTCGTACTTACAACTATGCACAAGGTAGAATTACCGATCATAGAATTGGTTTAAGTATTTTCGATTTAGATGGTTTCATGAACGGAAATCTTCATAAAATGATTGAAGAATTACAATTGGTAGCCAACACCGAAAAACTAAAAGAAAGCGAAGTTTTCTAAATGAAAGAAAATAGAAGATAGAATAAGAGAAAAGATGCTGAACAATAATTTGTTTGGCATTTTTTTTAAAACTTTGCGTCCCGAAACTTCGGGATTGCGAAAAACTTTGCGAACTTTGCATTTAAATAAAACAACACAATGACTACTGAACAACTAATTACACAAATCCGAACTAAAAAATCATTTCTATGTATTGGTTTGGATGTCGATTTGAATAAAATTCCAGAGCATTTACTCCAAACCGAAGATCCAATTTTCGAATTCAATAAAGCGATTATTGATGCTACGCACGATTTATGTGTTTCTTATAAACCAAACACGGCGTTTTACGAAGCTTACGGCATTAAAGGTTGGCAATCGTTAGAAAAAACAATCAATTACATCAACGAGAAATATCCGGAAATCTTTACCATTGCAGATGCAAAACGTGGCGATATTGGTAATACGTCGTCTATGTATGCTCGTGCTTTTTTCAATGATTTGGATTTTGATTCGGTAACGGTGGCGCCTTATATGGGAAAAGATTCGGTAGAACCTTTCTTAGCATTTGAGGATAAGCACACGATTATGTTGGCGTTGACTTCAAACGAAGGAGCTTTCGATTTTCAAATGCAAAATGATCCCGAAACTTCGGGAGGAAAAGAATTGTATAAAGTGGTTTTAGAAACCTCAAAATCTTGGAAAAACGCGCATAATTTAATGTATGTAGTTGGTGCAACCAAAGCGGAGTATTTCACTGAAATTAGAAAAATAGTTCCTGATAGTTTCTTATTAGTTCCTGGAGTTGGCGCTCAAGGCGGAAGTTTAGCTGAGGTTTGCAAATACGGAATGAACCAAAACGTAGGCTTGTTAATCAATTCTTCTAGAGGCATTATTTACGCTTCAAACGGAATGGATTTCGCTAAAAAGGCTAGGGAAGAAGCGTTGAAGTTGCAACAAGAGATGGATGAGATTTTAGGGTAATTTTGAATATTGAATGCTGAATTTTGAATATTGAACCAATGCAAGATCAATTAGGAACCCAACACACTTTCGAAAAAACACCTTTGCGAATCGTTTCTTTAGTGCCTTCTCAAACCGAATTGTTGTACGATTTAGGTTTAGAAGATAACATTGTTGGAATTACTAAATTCTGTGTGCATCCGTTTCATTTTAAAGCAACGAAGGCGATTGTTGGTGGAACTAAAACCATCAAATTCGACAAAATAAAATCGCTTCAGCCCGATATTATCATTTGTAACAAAGAAGAAAATACCAAAGAAATCGTAGAAGAATTATCGCAAATTTGTCCCGTTTGGGTAACCGATATTCTCACGATTGATGATAATTTACAAATGATTCACGATTTTGGTCAATTGTTTAATAAACGTACAAATGCGCAAAAATGGATAGACAAAATCAATTTTGCGTATCAAGATTTTCAGCAATTCATCAAAAATAAACCAATAAAGAAAGCGGCGTATTTTATTTGGGCAAATCCTCACATGGTGGCTGGAAATCATACTTTTATTAATGAATTATTGAAATTAAATCATTTCGAGAATATTTACGAAGCTAAAGAAGGACGATATCCCGAAATTGAGTTAAAGAAAATCCGTTTAGAAGGTGATCCTGATTATGTTTTTTTGTCATCCGAACCATTTCCGTTTAAAGACGAACATGCGTTTGAAATTGGAAGACTTACGCATCATGCCAAAACGGTTTTTGTGGATGGCGAAATGTTTTCTTGGTACGGTAGTCGGTTGTTGAAAGCGTTTGATTATTTTAAATTATTGCATTCCAAAATTTAAAATTTGTTCAACAATGTAGTTGTTTTAAAAACAGTACATTTGACAAAAATTGAAACATTTGATTTCCTACACAATTTATAAAAACGAAACCAGTACCGAATGGGTGACTTTTGTTCATGGAGCAGGAGGAAGTTCGTCTATTTGGTTCAAGCAAATTCGTGATTTTCAGAAGCATTTTAATGTATTGTTATTGGATTTGCGCGGTCATGGAAATTCAAAAGACCAATTAAAATCTGCACTCAAACAGCAATATACATTCAAAGCTATTGCGGAAGATATTGTTGAGGTAATCGATTTTTTAAAGATTGAATCTTCGCATTTTGTTGGGATTTCTTTAGGTTCCATCGTTATTCGTCAATTAGCAGAAATGCATCCCGAACGTGTGAAAAGCATGATTTTAGGCGGCGCGATTTTAAAAATGAATTTCCGTTCGCAAGTATTAATGCGATTGGGAAATATGTTTAAATATGTGTTGCCGTATTTGGTTTTGTATAAGTTTTTTGCTTTTGTAATTATGCCGAAAAAGAATCATAAACAATCGCGTTTGCTTTTTATCAACGAAGCCAAGAAATTGTATCAAAAAGAATTCATCAAATGGTTCAAACTTACTGCCGAAATTAATCCAGTTTTACGCTGGTTCCGTCAAAAAGAATTGAATATACCAACTTTATATGTTATGGGCGAAGAAGATTATATGTTTTTACCTTCAGTAAAGCAAGTCGTTGCCAATCATGTTAAAACCGCTGAACTTTTTATCATCCAAAATTGTGGACATGTGGTAAATGTTGAACAACCCGTTATTTTTAATGAAACGGTGATTGGGTATTTGAAGAGGAGGTAAGTTGAATTTTTTAAAATCCTTTAAACTTAAGTCTTTTTCGTTTGAAAATTTTATCATTGTGATAATACTCAATTCTCCTTTTATCAATATTGATTATTATTTTTTCAGTCTTTTCAGGAATTTTGAACCTTACAATTGGCCCTGTAAAAGTTAATTCAAATTCAGAGTTGTAATTACTAATTATTAGCTGTGCTTTACCGTTAAAATCAGTAGTAGTTCCATTTAAAATATTTAAATTTTTCTCAACTAAATTCCCACCTGCTAAAGGATAATCTTTTTCATAATATACTTCAAAATTTATCGACTTTGAACTTATTTGTGAAAATAGATTTACGAAAATGAATATGAAAATAAAGGCAATGAAGTTTTTCATTTTTCTGAAAAGTTAGCATGTGCCAAATTAATAAATTCAATTTGAAATATATTGAAGAGCATTGATTTTGTTTCAAAAAAAATGAAATCCTCAGTAATTGAGGATTTCATTTACTTTTTATTCTTACCTGAGTTAAACTTAAAACGTTCCACAGGGCTTTCGGGTTTTTGTTTTTTGTCGGAAGGTTTGCCTTGTCCAAATGGTTTTTTAGCAGGAGCGCCTTTTGGTTTAAAAGGTTTTTTTTCGCCTTCTTTTTTAAAATCGGGCTTTTTGTCTTCTTTGTAAAGTGGTGCTTTGTTTTTTGCTATTTGGTCTAAAACTTCTTTTGGGTTTTTAGGATCTTCTTTAGTTCCTCGCAAATGAATAACTAATCCGTTTAAGAAATTACGCAATAATTGGTCGCCACATTCCATAAAGTTGGGATGGTCTTCGCTTCTAAATACGTTTGCTAATTCGCCTTTTGAAACTCTAAAATTAACCAAGTTTAAAATTTCAATAATTTGGTCATCACGTAATTGCAACGCTACGCGTAACTTTTTAAAAATATCGTTGTTATTCATTTGTATAAAATATTAGGTCAAAGATATCCATTTAAATTAAGATTTCTTATTTTTACCGCAAAGAAATAATGTATGGATAGTTACCAAGAAAAATTAAGTCTGTTACAAGAGATGATTGCTTTTGCTTTAATCGATGGCGAATTGCACGATAGAGAGTATGATTTTTTAGAAATGGTAGCCATGGAATTGGAAATAGAAAAGCCTATTTTTCATAAATTATTTGAAAAGAGAGGAGAAGTTACCGTAATAAAAGATGAGTTTCATAGAATTTGTCAGTTTTATCGTTTGGCGTTATTAATGCATTGCGATGGCGTTTTACACGAAGCTGAACAAATTAAAATCAACGAAATTGGAATCAACATGGGATTGAATCCGTATGCGATGAAACGCGTATTGAATTTAATGAAAAACTCCCCAAACCGAATGGTCGAGGGAGATGTTTTATTATCGGTTTTTACCGAGCAGCATAATTAGTTTGCAGGAACTTCGTCGAAATTTACCATCCAATTTACACCAAATTTATCGGTAAACATTCCAAAATAAGCACCCCAGAATGTTTTTTCCATTGGCATAATAATGTTTCCGCCAGCAGAAAGTCCGTTGAACAATTTATCGGCTTCTTCTTTGCTGTCTGTATTGATAGATACAGAGAAATTATTTCCAAAAGTAACATCGCCACTAAACGAAGTACTATCACTAGCCATTAAAATGGTTTCTTTACTAATTGGTAAACTTACATGCATAATGCGATTGCCTTCTTCTTCGCTAGGAGGTGGACAATTTTCATCGGCAGGCATGTCTTTAAACCTACCCATATAGGTAAATTCGCCACCAAAAACCGATTTGTAAAAATTAAAAGCTTCTTCTGTATTACCATTAAAGGTAAGATATACGTTTACTGTTGCCATACTTTTTTGTTTAATGATTGATTACTTAAAAGTACAAAAAATATTTGAACTATATTTTCACCACATTGAAATATAAAAAAAGAGAGTGAACTAGCACTCTCTTTTTTTTAGTTGTAGGTAATGCTAAAATTACCTTGCGAAATAGTCATGGTTTGAGAATTTCCTGTTGCAGTAAAATTAAAAGTACCTACAATTGTATTTCCAGAATGAGATGTAATGTTTATAGTACCACCAGTTGTTGTATAGTCAATATTAGAGTTATTATTGAATCCAGCATCATAATTGTTCCCATCAATAGTATGTGAGCCAACGGTTGCATTTTCAGGAATCATTATAGAATAAATACCGTAATCAGCACCTAGATTTGTATTGTATCCGTATACCACTATTTTATTAGCTTCGCTAACTTGTTGAATCATCAAGTACTTTCCATCACTATTATCTGTATCCATATTGAAAACACTGCCACTATTTAATTTCAATGACATGCTTCCGTTAGAATATAATTGTTGGCTAATAACTGTAATGTTACTAAAAGTACCGTTAGTAACGGATACTTCTGTTGCAGTGTCAAAACCAATTAAAGTTCCGCTAAAAGTTCCTGAAATTGTTCCATTGGAAATGTTATAAGAACTGATTGTTAATGTAAATGTTCCATCTGTTTCATCAGAACTATACAAGTCATCCATGGTGTTATAACTCAAATTTCCTTCAGCATCAAATCCATTATAAGTATAAGTTCCTACTGATAAATTCTGTAAAGGAATATTAATTGCTAACGATGAAGCGTTTGAAGCTGTACCCATAATTTGAAGTACACTACCGTTGATTTCATCAAAGTTAACAGATTGAACTGCTGCAATTGCTATGTTAGAGCGCCAATTTTGTCCATCAATTGTAGCGGTAATAGAACCAGTTAATGAATTTTCTTCAGAAGAAGAGTCGCTTGAGCATGAGGTAAGTATTATAAAACAAGCGATAAGAGAAATAATTTTTTTCATTTTGTAATTTGTAATAATTGATTTTGATAAAAGTAAAAAATTAGGATTTATCTTGCAAATTTTTAATTCAAGTAACCTTTTTTACTATTTCATTTAGGATTTAATTTCCAAACTGATTTTCGTTGGCTTTAATGTAATCTACGATTAATGTAACGATGTCTTCTTCGGTTTCGTCTTCAAAGAATAATTCGTCAAGGTCTTCCCAACCAGAAATGATGTTTTCGTCTGCTTTTTCAATGAATGCTATTCTTTTTTCTACGTCAGGCGAATAGGTTTTAGCAGGAAATAAACCTAATGCTTTCGAAATCAATTCCGCTGTTTTAAAAGCTTTAATTTCTTTGTATGAAGTGATAACTTCTTCAGCAAAATCTCCCGCTTCTGAACTAAAGAAAAATTGAAAACCGCCTTCTCCCATAGCGCCTTCAAATAAATCTACAAAAACGAATACTTTTTCTTCATCGGTTAATGAAGAGAAATCTTCTGTTTCTTCTTTTTTCTGCCAAATGATTTCTCCTATAGCTTCAATGATTTTGATTTCGTCTTCTAATTTTAGAATGTTTTCAATTTTGCTCATGTGTTTCTTGATTAACGTTTTATATTCTTGTCATTCTGAACTTGTTTCAGAATCTAAATTCCTAATTTATTAACAGAGAAGCCGAAACGAGTTCAGCTTGACAAAGTATAGATTAAATTACAATTTTTCTTGTAATGCCTTTATATCATCACGTAATTTGGCTGCTTGCATAAAGTCTAATTCTTTAGCTGCTTTTTCCATTAATTTACGCATGTCTCTTATTTTCTTTTCTATTTCTGGTTTCGATAAGTACAAACTTTCAGGTTCGGCTGCTTTTAATGCTTCTTTTTCAAAATAACCTGTTGAAACCGAATTTCCTGTTAAAGCACTTCCTAAACTTTTATTCAATGCTTTTGGTTGCAGATTGTTTTCAGTATTATAGCGTGTTTGTTTTTCTCTTCGGTATGTGGTTTCATCAATAGTTTTTTGCATGGAAGCTGTGATTTTATCCGCATACATAATGGCTTTTCCATTCACATTTCTAGCGGCACGACCAACGGTTTGCGTTAAGGAACGATGACTTCTTAAAAAACCTTCTTTATCGGCATCTAAAATCGCAACTAATGAAACTTCAGGTAAATCTAAACCTTCACGAAGTAAATTCACACCAATTAACACATCAAAAATTCCTTTTCGTAAATCTTGCATGATTTCCACACGTTCTAAAGTATCCACATCGGAGTGAATATAACGACAACGAATCGAAACTTTGGTTAAATATTTCGCTAATTCTTCTGCCATTCTTTTGGTTAATGTGGTAACCAAAACACGTTCATCTGCTTCGCATCGCAACTGAATTTCTTCAATTAAATCATCAATTTGATTGGCGCTTGGTCTAACTTCTATAATTGGGTCAAGCAATCCTGTTGGACGGATAACTTGTTCTACATAAACACCTTCTGTTTTCTGTAATTCATAATCAGCAGGAGTTGCCGAAACATAAACGACTTGGTTTTGCAACGCTTCAAATTCTTCAAACTTTAACGGACGATTGTCCATTGCAGCTGGTAATCTGAAACCATATTCTACTAAGTTTTCTTTACGACTTCTATCGCCACCATACATAGCATGCACTTGCGAAATCGTAACGTGACTTTCATCAACCACCATCAAATAATCATCTGGAAAATAATCTAGCAAACAGAAAGGTCTGGTTCCAGGCTCACGACCATCTAAATAGCGCGAATAATTTTCAATTCCGGAGCAATAGCCTAATTCTCGAATCATTTCTAAATCGAAATTAGTGCGTTCTTCTAATCGTTTTGCTTCTAAATGTTTGCCAATTTCTTTGAAATAATCCACTTGTTTCACCAAATCTTCTTGGATGGCCCAAATAGCGTTTTGCAATACATCAGGTGAAGTCACGAACATATTGGCTGGATAAATCGTTAGTTTTTCATAACGTTCTAAAACCTGAGCTGTTCTTGCGTCAAATGCTTCAATTTCTTCGATTTCATCACCAAAAAAGTGAATTCTAAACGGTTCATCTCCATAACTTGGGAAAATTTCCACGATGTCGCCTTTGATTCTGAAATTTCCAGGATTAAATTCGGCTTCGGTTCTCGAATACAAACTTTGGACTAATTGATGTAATAATTTGGTACGCGAAATTTGTTGACCTGCTTCTAAATTGATGACGTTTTTTTGGAATTCAACTGGATTTCCAATTCCGTACAAACACGAAACGGATGAAATCACAATAATATCACGACGACCCGAAAGTAGGGCAGAAGTTGTGCTTAAACGAAGTTTTTCTAATTCATCATTAATTGATAAATCTTTTTCAATGTAAGTTCCCGTAACAGGAATAAAAGCTTCGGGTTGGTAATAGTCGTAGTAAGAAACGAAATATTGCACCGAATTATTTGGAAAAAACTGCTTAAATTCCGAGTATAATTGAGCTGCAAGCGTTTTGTTATGCGCTAAAACTAAAGTCGGTTTTTGTACTTCTTGTACCACATTTGCTACGGTAAACGTTTTTCCAGAACCCGTAACTCCTAATAAAGTTTGGTATTTTTCACCATTTAAAATACCTTTTGAAAGTTTTTCAATGGCTTGTGGTTGGTCACCCGTAGGTTTATAATCAGATACGACTTGGAATTTCATTTAAAGTACAAAGTGTAAAGTGTAAAGTACAAAGTTAGTTAAAGTGATAAGACAAAAGAGTAAATTAGAAAGTAAAAAACTAGCTATTTGCTTTTTTTGTTTTGATACTAGCAATGGTAATTGCCAAAAGTTCTTTAGATTCTTTTAAAAGAGGTTCGAAAATGGTGATATCTTCATTTTGAATTTTTGAAACTTCTTGAAGTAAATCTAGAAAGTAATTGCTTTCATCTACTTCTTCAACTATTTTTAATTTATTGATGAAATCTGGAGTAGATTTAGCTCTTTGAGAAGCTCTGTAATTAGCTCCGACAGACGCAGAACATCTTATCAATTGGTTTACATAGGCATTATATTCTCTTGTTTTTGGTAATTTTGAACATAAAATCATACAATCAATAGCAAATTTACGAGTTCTTGCAACTAAGTTATTTTCCATGTTGTTGAAGTTAAAAGTGTAATTCAAAAATACTAATTAACTCATTTTTTTCATACTTTATACTTAGTATTTTTGACTTTGTACTTTGCTTAATCCCAACATTCCATTAACAACAAGTCGCCTTCTTTGTGTTTGATAGAAACAATACCATCTTCAGCAACATGATTGCTACTTCCTGTTCGGTAACCTATGGTTAATTCTTCATTGTTTAATGAATAAAATAAGTTTTTAGTGATAATGCCTGATACTTTTCCTATAGGGATAAGTGATAACGTGGTGTTTGCTGTATACCATTTTTCGTATTTATTTGGTAGTAAAAAAACTTTTGAATGATCGTCTAATACCACAATTTTCAATTGATTTCGATAGGCTACTATATTGGTTATATTGGTAATAGTATGATCGGCACGTTTTCCGGTTGCCCAAATTACATTCACCGCTTTATGTCCTTTTTCAATAAGATAATCAAAGGCTTTCTCTAAATCGGTTTTGTCTTGATTAGGTGTGTGAACAATTTCTAATGGATATTGTTTATCTAAATAATATTCCGGATTAAAACCTCTGTCAAAATCACCTAATAGAACATCTACTTTAATTCCAAGTTCTAAAACGCGTTCGATGGCTGAATCTAAAACAATAACTAGAGGCGACCATTCTAGTAATTGCCCAATAAGTTCTTCGCTACAAGAAGCACCATTAGCTATAATTAAAGCCGGTTCTTGGTCGTCGCGAACGATGTGGTGTGATGACATTTTATTTTTTGTTTCAGGTTTCAAGTTTCAAGTTTAGGTTTGAATCTGTTCTTGTCTTTTATTGTACTAAATAATTTACGGTGTCAATTTCGGATAAATGAAAATAACCAAGTGGAAAATTATTACTATCTGTAACATTAATAATATTTCCTCTAACAGTTGCTGGAGGAGTTGCAAATGGATTTCCAGAACCACTTCCTGCTATAGAGATTAATTTGTTCATATAATCGTGATAGCCTCTTGAAATTCCTTGAACACTTAAGTCTAATGTAATTCCGGGTTCTGTTTCACTACTTCCATAAAATCCAAACATTAGATTGCCTTGAAAGAATTCATCACTTACAGCACCAAATTCTGGAATTTGTTTGTTAGGATTTTTAACTCGCAACAAATAATAGTTTTCTACTGCACCATTATCTTGATAAAAATATTTTATTTGGATTTCATCCTCACCACTTATTCCGTCAACGGTTTCTTGTGTTACATTTAGAATATCGGGCGTTGGAAAAAGAGTATTTGATGCCGTGTAGATTTCACCATCATATAGAATTTCTAAACGATAGGTTTCACCAATTACAGGTTGAAAGTTGTTGCAAACATAATTTTCAGTATTTGGAACTTGAACGAAATCGAAAACTACATCAGCACTATTCGTAACTGTAACGATTGCTCCATTTGCAGGAAGAACATCATTGGTATAAAAATCATTTGTTAAGCTTAATTTTATGGTCTGATTTTCTCCAGTAGTTCCTTTTTCCCACTTAATAATGGCTTCAATTACTAGTTTAGGTTCAGCATTTGATAAATCTACATTTACGACTTCTTCGCAACTTGTAAATAAGGTTGTAGATAGTAAAAGAATGTATAAATAAATCTTTTTCATATGTTTAAGTTTTATTTTTTATTGGTAAAATATGGTATCGCCTTTTTAATCATTGGTGTTTGCTTGGGCAAACTTTTTTTAGAGGCGATTTCATAGTCTTAAAATTTAAAATTATAAGAAACCGATGGAACAATTCCAAAGATAGATAGTTTTACAGCTTCATTAACTCCTGTTTCATCATTTTGTCTGAAAGTGATAGAAGCTGCATTATAACGGCTGTAAAGATTGTATATTCCGAAAACCCATTCGCCTTTGAATTTTCTATTTTCATATTTTTTAGGAGTAAGCGTCGCCGATATATCCAAACGATGGTACGCAGGAAGTCGGTCTTCGTTTCTCGAATTATAACTAGGAACGGTTACGCCTTCAAATACGTATTTTCCTGTTGGGAATGTCACAGGTTGCCCAGATTGTAGGGTAAAACTAGCACCAAAACTCCATTTTTTATTTAATTTATAGTTTCCTGTAACCGCTAAATTATGTGTTTTATCATAAGCCGAACGATACCAATTTCCGTTGTTGATACCAATTTCTGTAGGAGTTCTTCCTGGAGTTTGTTGTTCTGAACGCGATAAGGTGTATGCTATCCAACCGTTTAAACGGCTTTCGTTTTTACGAAACATCATTTCTAAACCATACGAGCGCATTCTTCCGTTTAGAATTACTTGTTCAATGGCTTCATTAGCAATTAAGTCGGCGCCATCAATATAATCGATTCGGTTTTTTACTTTTTTATAATAGGTTTCCACTTCTAAAGTATAATCTCCGTCTTTAAAATTTTTGAAATATCCAATTGCAATTTGGTCTGCTAGTTGAGGTTTAATGTAATTATCACTAGGAGTCCAAACATCTAGTGGAGTAGGAGATTGAGTATTAGAAATTAATTGCATGTATTGTACCATTCTATTGTAACCCGCTTTTACAGATTGGTTTTCATCAATTTCGTACGAGATGGTAAATCGAGGTTCAAAATTAGAGTAATCGGCAATTTTTTTATTTGAACCAAAATATTCGCTACTTATTGGAGTTGCTTTTTCATAGATTTTTAAATCTTCATTATACAAAACCGGTTGGTTGTTATCGTAGTAATTTATAGTTGATGCTCCAACGCGATAAAACGAACTAAAACGCAAACCTGCCATTACTGAAATTTTATCAGTTAAGTTGTGTTCTACATCGGCATACAAGCCATTTTCAAAAGCATATTTTTTATCTAATTGTCTGTAATTGATTGAAGAATTCTCATCTAAAGGTTCGATTGTTCCTGGATTGATGTCGTATTTTGTAACATTGACTCCAAAATTGAACTTTGTTTTTTCGGAAGCGTAATATTTAAAATCATATTTCAAATTGTAATTTTCGATAGTAGATTCCCAATTAAACCCAATGAAATCCAATTCTAATCCGTAAAAGTAGTTACTGTAAATAAGTGATAAGTTAGAAAATAGTTTATCTGAAAACAGATGATTCCATCTCATATTCAATGTAGAATTTCCGTAAATATTTCTAAAAGACTCGCTCAAATTGAAAATATCACGTCCAAAATAACCTGATAGGTAAAAGTTGTTGTTTTCGTTAAGTTTGTAATTTAATTTGGTATTCAAATCATAAAAGTATGCCGAATTTTTATTGTCAGTTAATTTTAAAAACAGATGGGCATACGAACCTCTTCCAGCAACAAGGAAAGAACCTTTATCTTTTACAATTGGACCTTCAGCTAATAAACGGCTTGAAATCAATCCAATTCCTCCGTTCATGCTAAATTTATTACTATTTCCGTCTTTTTGATACACATCTAAAACGGATGCTGCTCTTCCTCCAAAACGAGAAGGAATTCCGCCTTTATATAATTTTAAATCTTTAATCGCATCCGCATTAAAAACCGAAAACAGTCCGAAAACATGTGAAGTATTGTAAAGCGTAGCTTCATCTAACAAAACCAAATTCTGGTCGGCACCACCGCCACGAACATTAAAACCAGATTGCCCTTCGCCAGCATTCGTAACTCCAGGTAAAAATAAAAGCGATTTGATAATATCAACTTCGCCCATTAAAACTGGCATTTGTTTAATGGTGCTAATGGCTAGTTTATTAACACTCATTTCGGGTTTTTTAATGTTGGTTTTATAAGCGTTTTCAGTAATTACAACTTCTTTTAGTTCTTGTTTGCTTTCTTTTAAACTGAAATTTTTCTTCGAATTTTGATTAATTTCAATTTTTTCAGAAATGGTTTCAAATCCAACATAACTAATTTGAATCGTGTAATTTCCTTTTGGTAAAGTAATGGAATAAAAACCGTATTCATTTGTGTAAGCGCCAATATTTAACTCAGAAACATAAACGGAAACGCCAATTAAAGTCTCGTTATTACTGACATCAGAAACAGTTCCACTAAGGGTTACTTTTTCTTGCCCGAATCCTAAAAGTGAAAAAAAGAATAAAAACAGATAAAGTTTTAGTTGTAGCCTCATTTCGGTATAGATTTTGTACAACAAATTTCACAAAAAAAAAGGGTAATAGTTTAAAACAAATGTTAATTTGTAAACAAAAATCATTAATTGTTTTAAATTTACCTTTTCCAAATTAAAACTAATGAAAAATAGAATACTAATTTTAATTTTTCTTCTACAAGTAACTACGATTTTAGCTCAAAAAGAGAATCCTTTTAAGAGTGCTAAATTAAAGTTGAATTGGGATGAACCTTCAAAGGTAGAAACGAATCAAAATACCATTAGCCTACCCTATAAAAGTATTTTTGATAAAAATGATGATTATTTAAAAAGATATTCAATTTTGAATCAAAAGAAAGGCGAAGAAAGTGTAATGGTTCAAAAAAGTGAATTTAAAAATCCTGGAGATGAAGTAAAGGAAAAATTAAATAAAGAAACGCAACAAGGAAGTTGGGAGAATGTTTTCTTTGGAAAGTTTAAAGTAAGCACATCTGTTTTAAAAATTAGGACTAGAGATCACATGGATCCTGATGGTGATAAAGTAAGAATCATTTTAAATGATGTTACTGTAGTTAATGTTATTAACTTGGATTCAGATTTTAAAACTAGCTATATTGATTTAAGAGAAGGTGATAATTTGATGGATATTGTAGCCCTTAATCAAGGTTTGTCTGGGCCAAATACAGCAACATTTGCCATTTATGATGAAAACGATAATTTGATAACCACAAATGATTGGAATTTGAATACAGGCGTTGCAGCAAAATTTATTATCGAATACGTAAAACCAATAGATAAAAAATAAAAAAAGCGACTTAAATTTTAAGTCGCTTTTTTATTTAGTTTAAAAATCTTAGTTCAATTTCGCTAAGATTGTATTTAATGTTTCACTTGGACGCATTGCTTTCTCAGTTAACTCAAAACTTGGATGATAATAACCTTCAATTTTTTGTGCTTTACCTTGAGCTGCAATTAATTCTGCATCTATTTTAGCTTCGTTAGCCGTCATTGCTTCTGCAATAGGAGCGAATGTTGCTTTTAATTCCGCATCTTTAGTTTGGTTTGCTAAAGCTTGTGCCCAGTAGAAAGCTAAATAGAAATGAGAACCTCTGTTATCAATTCCACCTACTTTTCTTGCTGGCGATTTGTCTTCTGCTAAGAATTTTGCATTTGCTTCATCTAAAGTATCTGCTAAAACTTGTGCTTTTGCATTGTTTTGTGTTTGTGCTAAATGTTCTAAAGAAGCTTGTAATGCTAAGAATTCACCTAATGAATCCCAACGTAAATACCCTTCTTCAATAAATTGCTCTACGTGTTTTGGAGCAGAACCACCAGCGCCTGTTTCGAACAATCCACCACCGTTCATTAATGGAACAATTGATAACATTTTAGCCGAAGTTCCTAATTCTAAAATTGGGAATAAATCCGTTAAATAATCACGTAAAACGTTTCCAGAAACTGAAATTACATCTTTTCCTTGACGGATGATTCGTAATGTTTCTTTCATAGCATCTTTTACATCCATAATACGAATGTCTAAGCCCGTTGTATCGTAATCTTTTAAGTATTTCTCAACTTTTTTGATGATTTCTCTATCGTGCGCTCTGCCTTTGTCTAACCAGAAAATAGCTGGAGTATCTGACAATCTAGCTCTGTTTACCGCTAATTTAACCCAATCCTGAATAGGAGCATCTTTTACCTGGCACATTCTAAAAATGTCACCTGCTTCTACTTTTTGAGATAATAAAACGTTTCCGTTTTCGTCTTCCACGTTAACTGTTCCGTTTTCTTTTAATTGAAATGTTTTATCGTGAGAGCCATATTCTTCTGCTTTTTGAGCCATTAATCCAACGTTTGGAACAGAACCAATTGTTTTAGGATCTAAAGCGCCATTTTGTTTCATTTCATCAATACAAGCCGAATAGAAACCAGCGTAAGAACGGTCTGGAATAATAGCGATTGTGTCTTCTTCTTTTCCTTCTGCATTCCACATTTTTCCTCCACTTCTTGCTAAAGCAGCCATAGAAGCATCTACAATTACATCAGAAGAAACGTGAAAGTTCGTAATTCCTTTTTCTGAATTCACCATAGCTACTCTTGGTCCGTTAGCTAAAGCATCAGCAATTGCTTGTTTGATTTCAGCTTCTTGAGGAATTCCAGCAATTTTATTGTATAAATCTTGTAATCCGTTGTTTGGATTGATATCTAATGAATTGAATAAGTCTGCATATTTTGTATACACATCAGCAAAGAACGTTTCAACGATAGCTCCAAAAATAATTGGATCAGAAACCTTCATCATCGTTGCTTTTAAATGCGCAGAAAGCATAACGTTTTTCGCTTTAGCATCAGCAATTGTAGCTGCTGCGAATTGTTTTAAAGCATTTAAGTTCATAACCGAACTATCAATAACTTCTCCCGCTTTTAAATTTGAGAAATCTTTTAAAACCGTAGTTGCTCCATTATCTGAATTGAAAACGATTCTGAATTTTCCATCTTTTTCAACAGTTGTAGAGTTTTCTGTTCCGTAGAAATCTCCTGAATTCATGTGAGCTACTTCAGTTTTACTATCTGAAGCCCAAGTTCCCATGCGGTGAGGATTAGCCTTTGCGTAGTTTTTAACTGCTTTTGGCGCTCTTCTGTCTGAGTTTCCTTCACGTAATACTGGATTTACAGCCGAGCCTAAAACTTTAGCATATTTAGCTTTGATTTCTTTTTCAGTGTCATTTTGAGGCTCTTCTGGATAGCTAGGAATATTGAATCCTTGAGATTGTAATTCAGCAATCGCTTCTTTTAATTGAATTACCGAAGCCGAAATGTTTGGTAATTTGATAATGTTAGCTTCTGGAGTATTCGCTAATTGTCCTAGTTCGGTAAGCGCGTCACCTACTTTTTGGTCTTCTTTTAAGAATTCTGGAAAGTTAGCTAAAATTCTGCCTGCTAATGAAATATCTCTAGTTTCGATAGTAATATCTGCAGGTTTAGTAAAGGCTTTTACAATAGGTAAAAACGAATGTGTTGCCAACATAGGCGCCTCATCCGTAATGGTATACATTATTTTAGATTGATTGGACATGAATGTTATGTGTTTGTTTGAATATAATTTGTAAAATCTGCCAAATATAGGAAATTTGAAAGAAATAATTTAGGATAAAGGCTTAAATCTTGAATAAAATTCAATAAAAAATATCTAATATATTTGTTTGTAAAATATTACAAATAAAATAATTATAATTATTTTTGCTAACTTATAAAATGCATATTTCAATTATTATGAAAAGAATTTTACTCCTTTTCCTGCTTATTAGCTTTACATCCCATTCGCAAGAAACACTCCCTTATGTGAATAATTTCAATAATGTCAATACGTTGACAGGTTGGAGTCATTATGCAATTTCAGGAACTGATGATTGGGAACATGGTTTCGCGTCTTTAGAAACCAACCTTAATAATCTAGCTTGGGAAACTAAACTTCGGGGCACACCAACAACTAGTTCTGTTAGGGTTTTGGAATCGCCTTCGTTTGATTTAACAAATGCAGGGCTTCCTTATGTGCTTTCGTTTAAGCATACCAGTAATATAAATTCATCTAATTTTTATTTGGATTACTCTATTAATAATGGAGTAACTTGGCAATTGTTTAACCCAACGACAACTTTAAAAAAGAACTGGCAATTTGGTAGCGGTTTTTCCTATTCATCGTCTGGTTATAGTACTGTTTCGGCAATTGACCTTTCTTCTTTACAAGGTAATCCAAATGTGAAATTTAGATTTCGTTTTGTAACCAATTCGTATTGCAATGGTTTTGGTTGGGTTATTGATGACTTTTCTATTGCACCAGAATATTATAATATTTGGGCTTCTCAGGGTAATACTATTGAGATTTCTCCGCTTTGTCCAGAAATTAAAGTTGTTAGTTCACTTAATTTTAGTAACCAATATACTTCCTTTTTTAATGTAACTACTAAATATTATCTGTCTACAGATACTGTCTTGGATGCAGGTGATACATATTTGGATGAAAAAGCTTCAAATATAGCAGGAACTATTTCGGGCTGGGAAAAAATTATACCAACTCCGTCTTCTTTAACTCCAGGACAATATTATATTTTATATGTTCACGATTTTAATAATACAGTTAATGAGAATAATGAATCTGATAATGTATCATATGCATCATTAATAGTAAAACCAATTTATAACCTTCCATTTTTTGATGATTTTGAATCTAATCAACAAAACTGGATAGCTAAACAACATTCAGCAAGTACAATTCCTATGATTTGGGGACTTGGAAAAGGAACTAGACATCATTTAGAAGGAACACATTCGGGTAATTATGCATGGCACACAAGTGGAACTATTAATGAAAATATACCTGAGTATACAAATCAATGGGTAGAGTCTTCTTATTTTAATTTAAGTTCCTTAACAGATCAGTTGTATTTGAGTTTTTGGTTTAAGGATCATTATGATAGTGGAGTTGGGTACTATGATAATTTCTATAAAGTGCAATATATTTCAGGATGTGGAGATTATTGGCAAGATTTGTTCACTATTCCAGAAAACTCTTCGGACGAGTGGGAATTTGTAAATATTCCAATACCTGCCGCAATGGCTTCCTCACAAAACATTCGATTCCGAATAACATTCCAATCAAATTATTTAAAGCCAGAAGGTATTATTTTTGATGATTTATATATTGGTCCTGCAAAAGCTGATTTAACGATTGAAAGAATTGAATTTAATAATAGATTTACTTCTTCTCAACAAGTTTCAGGAGAAATCAAATATTATCTTACTAATAGTGGAAAAGTAAATACTGGGGTTTCTTCTACATCTTTTTATTGGTCTAACGATCAGAATCTTGATGCTTCTGATGTTTTATTAGGACAGCAGGCATACACAGATGTAACGGCAGAAACAGGTCAGTGGGAACAATTTACATTTACTAAGCCGACACAACAAACAGGCGAGTATTATATCATTTACAGCTTAGATGCGGGTAATCAAGTTGATGAGATTTTTGAGACTAATAATATTGGTTTTATTAAAATTGAACAAACTCCAACTCAAGATTTTCCATATTTCAATGATTTTGAAACCCATGCTCAGCATTGGAACCATGATAAAAGTTTAGGAAATGATGATTGGGCTTTAGCTATTCCTAATGGTCAAAATTTAAGTACTGCATTTTCTGGAACTAAGGCATGGATTACTAATGCAAATGGAATTCTTTCTAGTTTAAGTAGAATGCATCTTTATACACCAGTTTTTGATTTATCACAAAGTGTTAATCCCGTATTAGAGTTCGATATGGATACTCATGCAAGACATTACAGAACTGGAGCGATTAATTTAAGTTACTCTATAGATAATGGTGCTACTTGGCAAGTCCTCATGCCAATAAATGAATCATATACTAAATGGTCAAAATCTATGAAGTATGACGAAAATTCTGGTTTAGATGTTAATTATATGCAATTTGGCACAGAGCTTATGTTTAGTAGTGGCGAAAGTGTTTTAAGTACGCAATTAGATTATAATTCTAGAGATGTTGACAGGAATACACATTATGCTATTAATATTCCTCAACTTAAAGACTATGAAAATATAAGGTTTAGATTTAATGTTACTAAGTTTGATAATGCTAATGATAATTATCCAGATTATGCAAGTGAAGGTTTTTTGTTGGACAATTTTTCAATATCCGAAGCAAGAATTGATTTAGCAGTGCCTTACAGTAAAGATTTGTACGTGAGTTTATTGTCTGATTATATTAATTTTTCTATTGATATTAAAAATAATGGTAATTATATAAGTAATGCTACAGATATTAAGTTTTATTTGTCTTCTGATGCTAACTTGGATGCTAGTGATTACTTATTGGGAACTTCTCAAGTTCCTCAAATTCGTCCTGAGTTTAAACACTACAAGAGTTTGGAATATTCAGTTCCTGCAAATTTTAGTACTTATTCTTATTTATTTTATGTAATAGATGGAGACAATCTTAATCCAGAATCAATAGAAACAAATAATATAGGTTTTTGGGATTTAAAACTAAGCGGAGTAAATGTTTTTCCTTATCAAGAAAATTTTGAAGGAGCTGTTATAAATGGGTGGCATGGATATTCTTATGAGGATAGATATTCACAGTTTTTAGATAATTACCGAACTACTACAAGAATCCCACAAGCAATAGAAGAGGATTTATACAGACGTATATATAATGGAGTTTTAAGAACAGAATACGTTCCTTACGGTTCGTGGCAGAGTTCTCAGACACCTATGTATTATATTCAGAGTCCTGTTTTTGATTTTACAGGACAAACTCAACCGTTGTTCATGGCTTTTGATTATATGTGTATAGGAAGATCATATTACAATGGAGGGAATATGGAATATTCAACAGATGGTGGTACAACGTGGAATCTGATTACAACGGCTAGTGGCCCATCTATAAACTGGTATCCTAATTTTCAGACGATGTCTGAGTTAAATAATGAGCCGGGTTGGTTTGATTTGTCAGGTAAAATTGTGACAGCGAAGATGGATATTTCTTTTCTTCAAAATCTTTCAAATGTTGTTTTCCGATTCAAGTATTATAGTAATATGGCTAGTTCAGCGAATGCCAACAGGGGTTTTAGATTGGATAATTTTGTTATTGGCGATGAAACAGCAGTTGATGGATTTAGTTGTTTAGAAGAAGCTCCTTATGTGTTTAACTTTGAAATGTTTGATCAGACTTGTTGGGAAATTACGGATAATGATCTTACAATTTTAACCGAAAGATCTGGAAGCATGAATTGGGAGATTGTTGATAATTTTGCAAATGTACTAAACAATAAATCTGCTAAAATTGATATTATTGGTTCAGGTGATACCGAAGGCGTTTGGATGATTTCACCTAAATTTCAAATGATTGCCGATAATAAGTTAAAATTTAGAATTGCACTCACACAAGTAGGAAATACTAATGCAGCAACTATGGATGCTGATGATAGAGTTGTTCTTTATTATTCTACTAATAATGGGTTAACTTGGTCTTTTTTCCAAGAATGGAATAGTTATACACCGATTTCGAACTTAGGTCAAATGATAAATTTCGATTACTTGCCAAGTTCAGGACATGTTCGTTTTGCTTTTTGGGCAACAAATGGTACTATGAATGATAATATGTCAACAACTTTTTATGTTGATGACTTTGAACTTTATAATGATACTTTAGGAGTAAATGATTTTAATCAAACAGGTCTAAACTATTATCCAAATCCGGTTACTGATGTTTTAAATATTAAGTCTGTGACAGGAAGTCTTTTGACTAAAATTGAAGTTTATAATGTTTCTGGGCAATTATTGATGACCGAACTTCCAAATGCTGCTGATTTTGGTATGAATATGTCAGGTTTAAGTGCTGGTGTATACTTTGTAACTGTTAAATCGGAAGAAGGTATTAAGCGATTTAAAGTAGTGAAGAAATAATTAGAATGATTTATTACAAAAAAAGCCTTGAATTATCAAGGCTTTTTTTGTAACTACTATTGTTGTTTGAATTCTATTTTCATATAAAAAAATTAGCTTAGCTATTAATACAATTCGTTTAAAGTAATTAAAAAAAGTATAAAAGACATAAAAAAAGCCACAACAATGTTGCGGCTTTTTATACTTGAGAAAGTACAAATTAGTTTTTGTATCTTCTTTCTTTGATTTTTGCTTTTTTACCAGTAAGATCTCTAAAGTAGAAGATACGAGCTCTACGTACTTTACCTCTTTGGTTCACTTCAATTTTTTGTAAAGCTGGCATGTTAACTGGGAAGATACGCTCAACACCAACAGCACCAGACATTTTACGAATTGTAAAAGTTTCAGTAGCTCCAGCTCCTCTTCTTTGGATTACAACTCCTTTGAAGAACTGAGTTCTAGTTTTTTCACCCTCTTTAATTTCGTAGTACACAGTGATTGTATCACCAGCACCAAACTCAGGGAAATCATTTTTTGCAACTAATTCGTTATTTACGAAATCAACTAAATTTGACATAGTTTTAATTATAAATGTTTGATTCAAAGCAACATACACGTCTATCGCCAGAGGTTGATTCAAAGTGGGTGCAAATTTAAGAAAATAAATTAAATAATTAACAAATTATACTTGATAATTTTCTTTCAGATACTAATTTTACTCTTCTAATAAATCAGGTCTTCTGTTTTTAGTATGTTCATACGCCATGTCTTCACGCCATTTTTCAATTTTTCCGAAATTCCCACTCAATAACACATCTGGAACTTTCAATCCTTTGTATTCGGCAGGACGAGTATAAATAGGTGGCGACAATAAATTATCTTGAAAGCTATCCGTCAAAGCCGAAGTTTCATCACTTAAAACACCTGGAATTAATCGAATAATCGCATCGCAAAAAACAATAGCGCCAATTTCTCCGCCACTCAACACATAATCGCCAATCGAAATTTCTCGTGTAATGTGCATATCACGCACACGTTGGTCCACTCCTTTATAATGTCCACACAAAATCATGATGTTTTCGTACATCGAAATGGAATTCGCCATTTTTTGATTCAGCGTTTCCCCGTCAGGTGTCATATAAATAATTTCGTCGTAAGTTCTCTCGCTTTTTAACTTCGAAATACAATCGTCAATGGGTTGCACCATCATTACCATACCAGCACCACCACCAAACTGATAATCGTCTACACTTCGCTGTTTGTTCGTCGTGTAATCTCTTAAGTTGTGAAAATGGACTTCGACCAATCCTTTTTGGATGGCACGTTTCATGATGGAAGCCTCAAACGGACTTCGCATTAATTCGGGTAAAACGGTAATAATATCAATTCGCATGCTGCAAAGATAGTAGATTATTTTTTAGTTGCCGAAAGCGAATACACCATTGGAATTTTGTTTTCTAAATGTTTGATTCGGAATTTTTTTTCCGATCCTTCGGAATCAAATTCTTCGGTTTGATTGAAACAATTATAAGGAGAATAATCAAACTCGTTAAAACAATTAATCTCTAATCCGTTTGAAATCAAAGCGTTTAAAACTTCCGAAATAGGATGATTCCATGTAATAGTTGTTGTGTTGAGAGCTGCTTCTTTATTAGCGTAAGTTCCTTCAGCTTCCTCTAAAATAGGTTCTATATTAAAATAATTGTAAAAAACTTCTTTAAAATCATTGTCAAACATCCAAACCACAGGATGAAATTCGGCAAAGACAAATTTTCCTTCAGGTTTTAAGAAATGTGAAACTATTTTTGCCCATTTGTCTAAATCGGGAAACCAACCAATCGTACCATAACTTGTAAAAACAATATCAAATTTTTCGTCTAAATGATTTGGTAAATCATAAATATCGCAACAAACAAAAGTAGCATCTAAGCCTATTTTTTTATTGATTTCTCTTGCTCTTTCAATTGCTTTATCCGATAAATCTACACCTGTTGCTTTTGCGCCCATTCTCGAAAAAGTTATCGTGTCTTGACCAAAATGACATTGCAAATGCAATACTTTTTTGCCAGAAACATCGCCAAGTAAATCCAGTTCAATCGAATTTAAGGTTGATTTTCCTTTCAGAAAACCTTCCATATTATAAAAATCAGAGTCAATGTGCACATCAACTTTGTTGTTCCAAGTTTCTTTATTGATGTTGATATAATCTTTCGCTTCCACAGTATTCGATTTTAGTATATCAAATCTACCAAATTATTTTGTAATTTTGCACTTTCAAATTTAAAAACAAAAGTATGGAAAACGGTATATACGCTAAATTTAATACTTCAAGAGGTACTATTTTAGTAAAATTAACGCACGATTTAACACCAGGAACGGTTGGAAATTTCGTAGGGTTAGCAGAAGGTCAATTAGAAAATTCGGCACGTCCAATGGGAAAACCTTATTATGATGGATTAAAATTTCACCGTGTAATTCCTGATTTTATGATACAAGGTGGTTGTCCTCAAGGGCAAGGAACGGGTGGTCCTGGTTACAACTTTGACGATGAGTTTCACCCAACTTTACGTCACGATGGACCTGGAGTTTTATCGATGGCTAATGCTGGACCTGGAACTAACGGTTCTCAATTCTTTATTACACACATTGAAACGGCTTGGTTAGACGGAAAACACACCGTTTTTGGTCACGTTGTTGAAGGACAAGATGTGGTAGATGCAATTGCGCAAGGAGATACAATTGATTCATTAGAAATTGTAAGAGTAGGAGAAGAAGCACAAAAATGGAATGCAATTGAAGCATTTAGAACATTTGAAGGTTCAAGAGAGAAAAGAATTGCGGAGCAAAAAAAAATGGCAGAGGAGGCTTTGGAAAAATTAGCCGCTGGTTTTCAAAAAACTGAAAGTGGTTTACGTTACCAAATCATCCAAAAAGGAAGTGGTAAACAAGCTGAAAAAGGTAAAAAAGTATCAGTTCACTACCAAGGAGCATTAGAAAACGGACAAGTTTTTGATTCTTCATACAAAAGAAAACAACCAATTGATTTTCAATTAGGTGTTGGTCAAGTTATTGAAGGTTGGGACGAAGGTATCGCTTTATTACAAGTAGGAGACAAAGCTCGTTTTGTGATTCCTTCTTATTTAGGATATGGTTCTAGAGGTGCAGGAGGAGTAATTCCACCAGATGCAACTTTAGTATTTGATGTAGAATTAATGGATGTTAAGTAATTAGTATTCAAAATCAATATAAAATCCCAAAAACATTGTTTTTGGGATTTTTTTTTATATTTACCTCATTAAACAAATCTTAAATATGAAAACTAAAATTATTGCAATAGTATTATTAGGAACACTAATTTATTCTTGTTCTCCAAAAGTTATCCAAACTGAAGCGCCAAAAGTTGACGAAGTGCCATTGACACCAGAATTAGCAGAAGGTAAAGCATTGTATGAAAATAATTGTGCAAATTGTCATAAATTATATGATCCCAATAAATTTTCAGCGGAACAATGGACTCCTATTGTTTTAAGAATGCAAAAGAAAGCTAAAATTTCTGATGAAGAAAGAGACAAGATTTATGCTTATCTAACAAAATAATTAAAGTATCCGTCAATTGGCGGATATTTTTTTGGTATCATTTTTGTATTTTTACCCATAATTCTAAGCTATGAAAACCAAATTATCATTTTTCTTTCTATTATTCACTTTGTTCTCCTTTGGGCAAGTACCGCATTGTGGCTTTGATTTTACATCTTATTTAGTAGTAAAAGCTCATGAAGAAGGAAAATCAGATAATATTCCCGATTTAAAAATTACTTTGGTCAACGAAAAAGGAGAAGAAGTTATCAACGAGAATAACAAATACAGTTGGAAATACGGTAACCAAGCTTTAGTTTTTACTCGAAATCATTTAATAAGTAAACCAAACGAATCTGAAAAATGGTTTTTCCCTTATGCAGGTGATACGTATTTACTTTCGGTAACGAATACGTTTCCTGCGGAAGAATTTTACATCAAAATTCAAGATACAAAAGGAAAATACAAAGAGCAATTTGTCCAATTACAAGCTTTTAATATGTACATTTTGTGTTCGAGTGAAAACGAACGTCAAGCCAGAAGCTTCGGACCAAGAAGTAATAATCCTATTGAAGTGATTTTGGAGAGAAAGTAATTGATTATGGCAAATTCAGCAGAAGTAAAATTTCAAGAACATTTTAAACTTAATGTTTTGTTCAAAGATTATATACTCTTTGAAAATTTGTTACTTGAATACAATATAGATTACTACCATAATAATAATGAGAATTCCGATATTAGTGACGGAACCCGTTTCTTTTTGTTGGATAAAGATAGGGCTATTATTGATCAACTACTCATTGATAATGAAATTATAGCAAGTACCGAAACTATTATGATTTCCGATTATAGAGAAGAGAGAAAGGTTCAGAAATTTCATTTTTTAGTTTACTTATTTGTAGTTGGATTAATTATTCTTATAATTTTTATTATCGATTTTTTTAAATAAAAAAACACCTCAAAAAAGGTGTTTACTAAATTAATTACCGTTGTTAACAGCAATAACTTTTAATGTTTTGTTACCAGCAGGCAATTCCCAATCTACTTGATCGTTTACTTTAAACCCAATAATCGCCACACTAAGCGGAACTAAAACGGAATATTTGCTTTCTTTTATATTCGCCTGAGAAGGTAAAACAATTTGAAATTTCATTTGTTTTTGGGTGCTTATGTCTTCAATAATTACCTCGGAATTAATTCGAATAATATCGTTTTCCAGGGCATTATCTTCTACGATGTTGCCTCTGTCTAATTCTTCCATTAGTAATTTTATTTCTCTTGCACTTGTTGCCGAAAGATTGGTTTTGGTAATCTTTTTTAGCAGTTTATGATCGCTTGACGTAAATGTTGGTATTGGTTTCATATTATTTTAATTTAAATTCATGAATTCTTCTCGGTTGTACTTTATAGAATCTTTATAGTAAATCTCTGTGAAATTTTGATTGGAATTGTGTTCCACTCTTTTGTACAAAAAATCAGGTGTTATTTCTTTCGGATTTTCAAATCCACAAGCACCAATAAATTCCCCAAAGGCTTTTAAGGTGTTTTTATGAAAATTTGCTACTCTGACTCTTTTATCAGTTACATCTAATCCTTTGTATAACGATTTATCTTGCGTTGCAATTCCCACCGGACATTTTCCGCTATCACATTGTAAGGCTTGAATACATCCAAGGGCAAACATCATTCCACGAGCACTATAACAAGCATCAGCACCTAACGCCAATGTTTTTGCAATATCAAAAGCCGAAATGATTTTCCCAGAAGCTAAAATTTTAATTTCGTCACTCAATCCATATTCTTTTAAGGTTTGGTTTACAAACACAATTGCGTCAGATAACGCCATTCCCATATAATCAATAAATTCAAGTGGTGCCGCACCTGTTCCGCCTTCGGCACCATCAATGGTAATAAAATCGGGATAAATTTTAGTGTGTAACATTGCTTTTACAATATCAATAAATTCATCCTTTCGACCAATACAAATTTTGAAACCTACTGGTTTAAAGTTGGAAAGTTCTCGCAATTGTCCAATAAAATACAACAACTCGGTAGCATTTGAAAAAGCAGTATGACCAGATGGCGAATGTACCGTTGTAAAAGGTTGTATACTTCTAATCTTTGCAATTTCTGGTGTGTTCTTTTCTGCAGGAAGTAATCCACCATGTCCTGGTTTTGCTCCTTGTGATAATTTTAATTCAATCATCTTTACTTGTTCGTAATTCGCTTTTTCTGCAAATAATTCACTAGAAAAGTTTCCTTTTTCATCCCTACAACCGAAATATCCTGTTCCAATTTGCCAAATCAAATCGCCTCCCATCAAATGGTAATCACTGATTCCACCTTCGCCTGTATTATGAGCAAAATTACCAAGTTTAGCTCCTTCGTTTAAAGAAGTAATGGCAGTTTTACTCAAAGCGCCATAACTCATAGCACTAATATTATAAATACTAGCATTATAAGGCTGTAAACAATTTGAGCCACCAATTAGCGTTCTAAATTTTTTCTCGTCCGCTTTTTTAGGATAAACTGAATGTGCCGCCCATTCATAACCAATACGATTAGGGTCATCTTGCATTCCAAAGGAAATGGTTTGTTTTTCGTTTTTAGCTCTTTGATATACGATAGAACGTTGTCTTCTGTTAAAAGGTTTTCCATCCAATTCGCCTTCAAAAAAGTATTGGCGAAATTCAGGGCGAACCGATTCAAACAAATAGCGTAAACGGCCTATTAATGGATAATTTCTTCGTACCGAATGTTTGGATTGAAAGCTGTCGATGGTAACTAAAATTAACATAAGTAAAGGAGCAGATAGAAAAATAGGATGCACTTTATAGTATGCAACCAAAAAAAGAGTTCCCATCAAAAATGATAATGTGATTAACCAAATTATATGGCGTGCATATAATTTTCCCAAAAGTTTTTTTTGCGACATGATGTTAGAATTAAAAAAAAATAATGATTACAGAAGGTACTTCTGAAATGAATAGAAAATGATGTAAGTAAAAATCCTCCGTCTGAGAATTAGGAATAGGGTAGACGGAGGCCTAATTGATAAAGGCCTTGCTGTGTGTAAATGCTACTACTTTTGTAATTGCATTTGAAATTAAAAGAATATTTGAAACTGGGTATTTCAAAATGAAAGTATTTAATTTGAGTACAAAGTTAAGTAAACTAATGAGATAAAAAAATTACTTCCACTTAATATTACACCCAATACTCGGCTTCTGTTCTGGATTAATTAATCGATTCATAACCACACCATCAATTGCACTTCGTAAATCAGAACCACTTAATGGAATACCGTTGGCAGGTCGGCTGTCGTCTAATTGTCCTCGGTAAACTAGTTTGTTTTGATTGTCGAAAAGATAAAAATCAGGTGTACAAGCGGCATCGTAGGTTTTGGCTACTTCTTGTGTTTCGTCATATAAATATGGGAATTCAAATCCGTTTTCAAAAGCAAATTCAGTCATTAACTCAGGAGAATCTTGCGGATATTTTACTATATCGTTACTCGAAATCGCTACAAAACCAATTCCTTGTACACGATAATCATTCACCACTTTTAGTACTTCTTTCATCACATGATGCACAAACGGACAATGATTGCAAATGAACATTACGACCGTTCCTTTTTCACCTTTACAGTCAGCAAAAGTTTTAAAATCGGTGGCGTTGGTGTCTTTCAAATTGAAATCAGGAGCAATTGTACCTAATGGTAACATGTTAGAAGGAGTTTGTGCCATTTTGAAATTAGAATTTTGAAATTAGAATTTTGAACTTGTTCTTGCAATTGAATTTGTTCTTGCTAATTATACGCACCAAATCTTTTATTGTTACAAAATGCGGCAATACTTTTTTTTGGAATAGCATTTTCTTACTTTTGCAGAACAACACAACACACTATGTACAAATTATTCATTCGTCCGTTACTTTTCTGTTTCGATCCAGAAAAAGTGCATTATTTTACCTTTTCATTAATTCGTTTTCTGAATAAAATTCTAGGTTTTTCAAGTTTGTTTCAAGCGCTTTATGAAGTTAAAGATGCTCGTTTAGAACGCGAAGTTTTCGGAATTAAATTCAAAAATCCCGTTGGATTAGCGGCAGGTTTTGATAAAGATGCGAAGTTATATCAAGAGTTATCGAATTTCGGTTTCGGATTTATTGAAATTGGAACGTTGACACCTGTTGGACAAGAAGGAAATCCTAAAAAACGTTTGTTCCGCCTAAAAGAAGACAATGCGATTATCAACCGAATGGGTTTCAATAACGGAGGTGTAAAAGAAGCCGTTGAACGTTTGAAAAAGAATAAAGGTGTTTTGATTGGTGGAAACATTGGAAAAAATAAAGTCACGCCAAACGAAGAAGCGGTAAAAGATTATGAAATCTGTTTTGAAGCTTTGTTTCCGTATGTCGATTATTTTGTAGTAAATGTGAGTTCTCCAAACACGCCAAATCTTCGCGAATTACAAGATAAAAAGCCTTTGACCGAGTTACTACAAACACTTCAAAATCAAAACAATTCAAAACCAAAACAAAAACCAATTTTACTAAAAATTGCTCCCGATTTAACCGATGAGCAACTTTTAGATATCATTGATATTGTAAACGAAACTAAAATTGCAGGAGTAATTGCTACAAATACTACGATTTCTCGTCAAGGTTTACAATCAGAAAACAAATCAGAAATGGGCGGATTATCTGGAAAACCATTAACCAAACGTTCTACCGAAGTGATTCGTTTTCTTTCGGAAAAAAGTAATCAATCGTTCCCAATCATTGGAGTAGGAGGCATTCACACTGCGGAAGATGCCATTCAAAAATTAAATGCTGGTGCCAGTTTGGTGCAATTGTACACTGGATTTATTTACGAAGGTCCGGCTTTGGTGAAAGCAATCAATAAAAAGATTTTGGAAAACAGCTAAAATTTCTATCTTTGAAGCTATGAACGAAATCAAAATTATCGAGTGTCCGCGCGATGCCATGCAAGGCATTAAACCGTTTATTCCAACCGAAAGAAAGGTAAAATACATCCAATCGTTATTGCGTGTAGGCTTTGATACTATTGATTTTGGAAGTTTTGTTTCGCCAAAAGCGATTCCTCAAATGCAAGATACTGTTGAGGTATTAGCGCAATTGGATTTGTCTGCTACCAATAGCAAATTATTAGCGATTATTGCGAATACACAAGGTGCTCAAAATGCTTCGATTCATAAGGAAATTCAATATTTAGGTTTTCCATTTTCGATTTCGGAGAATTTTCAAATGCGAAATACGCACAAAACTATTGCGGAAAGTTTGGTGACATTACAAGAGATTTTAGAAATCGCTGATAAATCCAACAAAGAAGTAGTCACTTATATTTCAATGGGTTTTGGAAATCCGTATGGAGATCCATGGAATGTTGAAATTGTGGGGGAATGGACCGGAAAATTAGCGAATATGGGTGTTAAAATCCTTTCGCTTTCGGATACAGTTGGAAGTTCAACTCCAGAAGTAATTGATTATTTGTTTTCTAATTTAATTCCGAAATATCCAAACATTGAATTTGGAGCACATTTACACACTACGCCAGACAAATGGTTTGAAAAAATTGATGCGGCTTACAACGCGGGTTGTCGTCGTTATGATGGCGCGATTCAAGGTTTTGGTGGTTGTCCAATGGCAAAAGACGATTTAACAGGAAACATGCCTACGGAGAAATTATTATCGTATTTCACTACCAAAAGAGAAAATACGAACACGAGTCCAATGAGTTTTGAAAGTGCTTATAATGAAGCGACTAAGTTGTTTGGTGAATTTCATTAATCAGTTTTTCTTCGTTTAAACGCTTTGTAAATTTCGACCCAAAGTACCGAAATACTTCCTACTAAAACACATAATCCTATTTGGGAAAAGCTTACCATTTCAAACAAGAAGAAGTTAGAAAATGCAGGAATAAACAACAATAATCCTGTCAATACAATGGTGACTCCAATAATCAATCCTACCAAATTATTTTTGTACTGAATTGTTTTGAAAATAGAATAATAGAACGAACGATTCGCTAAGGTTAATACTATGTTAGAAGTAATTAATGTTAAGAAAATCAAGGTTCTAGTGCCGTTTTCGGACATGTTTTCTCCAATGGCGTATTGATAAATGAATAACAATCCTAATGTAATGACTAATCCTTGAATGATACTTATCAATACTTCTTTTAAGTTAAAGAAAGTGGTTGTTAGCGGTCTTGGTTTTTGTAGCATCAGATTGTCTTCCATAGGTTCATTTTCGTAGATGATGGAGCAAGTTGGACCCATAATAATTTCTAAGAAAATAATGTGAACTGGAGTGAAAATATTCGGATATATCCAGCCCAAAGCCAATGGAATAAACACAATTAATATAATCGGAATATGAATTGAAATTATATATTGAATTGCTTTTTTGAGATTAATGTAGATTTTTCTTCCCATAGCGATGGCATCCGTCATTTTTTCGAAATTATCATCTATAAGAATTAAATTAGCGGCTTGTTTGGCGATTTCAGTTCCTTTTTTGCCCATTGCAATGCCTATATGTGCCGATTTCAAAGCTGGTCCGTCATTAACACCATCACCTGTCATGGCAACGATTTGATTGTTTGATTTTAAAGCTTGAATAATTTTAAGCTTCGCTTCTGGAAACATTCTGGTGAAAATAGCGGTTTCCATTACTTTCTCTTTTAAAGTAGCTTCATCCATTGCCATTAATTCATCGCCATTCAAGACTTTATCAGCGTTTTTAAATCCGACTTGTTTTGCGATGGTTGAAGTAGTTTCAGCATTATCACCTGTTACGATTTTTACTTGAATTCCGGCTCTGTAAAACGTTTCAAAAACCGCTTGAATATTCTGTTTTGGTGGATCATAAAACCCTACTAATCCTTTAAAATGAAACTTTAATTCTTGTTGGGTTGCTGGATAATCCGTTCCTTCAAAGTCGGATACGCCCACACCTAAAACTCGAAATCCTTTTTGCATCATGGCTTTCATTGCCTCAAAAATCTGATTTTTTTCAGTTTCAGTTAAATGACTAACAGCTATTAAAGCTTCAGGAGCACCTTTAGCAGCGATGATTTTTTTACCCGATTCGTTTTCAAAAACATGTGTCATCATTGGTGGTTTTCCGCCTAATGGATATTCGTGAACCAATTTGAAATATGGTCGCTCGTCTTCACTCTCAAAATTAGAATACGCTTCGTGAATGGCAATTTCCATCGCATCAAACGGAATGGGTTCGCTTGACCACATGGCGAAATTCAATACTTCTTCTGCTTCGGGATTTAGTTTTTGAGAGGTTTCTATTATCGAATTGGATTTAAAAAGATACAATTCGGCTAAACTCATTCGGTTTTCGGTAATCGTTCCGGTTTTATCGGTGCAAATTACGGTAGCACTTCCAAGAGTTTCTACGGTTTTTGTTTGTTTGGTAATGATGCCCATTTTCATCAAGCGCCAAGCTCCTAAGGCCATAAACGTGGTAAATGCAACTGGAATTTCCTCCGGAATAACACTCATAGCTAAGGTTAATGCTTTCAATAAACTATCCAAAACTAATCCAGAGTTGTAGTAATTAATCGCCCAAACTATAGCAAATATCACTAAACCAATAATCGACATTTTGGTGACGAAATTACCGATTTGAATTTGCAAAGGCGTTTTTTCTTCTTCGATTGCATTCAAGCTGGAACCAATTTTTCCTAGTTGCGTTTTATTTCCAATTGCAGTTACTTCACAAATCGCTAGACCAGAAGCAACAATCGTTCCTTGAAAGACTTGTTTATTTTCGGATTCATTTGATTTGAATACGGCTAAAGATTCACCCGTTAAAATAGATTCGTTGACCGAAAAATCGTTGGATGAAAGAATAATTCCATCAGCAGGAATAAAAGCGCCTTCTTCCAATTGAACACAATCACCAATTACAATTTCTTCGGTTGGAATTTCAATTAGTTGACTATTTCTAATGACTTTACATTTTGGTTGGGTTAGTTTTTTTAAAGCTTCAATTGCATTACGACTTCTAGATTCTTGAAAAACTGAAATTGCCATAACAAAAACAATTGCAAAAGCCATGAAAATACCATCGCCGTAATCTCCTGTTATAAAATAGATGCTGGTGGCGGTCAACAATAAAAGAAACATGGGTTCTTTTACGATATCTAAAATGGAGTTCAGAAAATGATTTTTTTTCTGATGTTCGACAGAGTTGGTGCCGAATTTTTTTGCGGATTCTACTACTTCTAAATCGGTTAGGCCTGTACTTATTTTTTTAGAATCGCTCATTGGAAATGAAAAATTAATATGCAAGTTACATAATTTATTCTTAAAAGAAATAGATTATTTGGCTAAGTTTTACTATATTTGCACGCAATTTAACAACAACTACAAATTGCACCATGAAAGCACACACAACTAAAATCGTTGGCGAAGGTCTTACTTACGACGATGTTTTGCTTATTCCAAATTATTCAGAAATTTTACCACGCGAAGTTAGTATTCAATCGAAGTTTTCGAGAAATATTACGTTGAATGTTCCTATCGTTTCCGCAGCAATGGATACGGTTACCGAAAGTTCTATGGCAATAGCTATGGCTCAAGAAGGAGGAATTGGCGTTTTACACAAAAACATGACAATTGAGCAACAAGCAGCGAAAGTAAAGAAAGTAAAACGTGCAGAAAGCGGTATGATTATCGATCCAGTAACGTTGCCTTTAACTGCAAATGTTGGTGATGCGAAAATGGCAATGAAAGAATTTAGCATTGGCGGAATTCCAGTAGTTGATGAAAACGGAATTCTAAAAGGAATCGTAACGAATAGAGATTTACGTTTCGAAAAAGTAAATTCACGTTCTATTTTGGAAGTTATGACTTCAGAAAATTTAGTAACGGCTGCTCAAGGAACTACTTTACAAGAAGCAGAAGGAATTTTACAAGAAAATAAAATTGAAAAATTACCTGTAGTTGACAACAATAATAAATTAGTTGGTTTAATTACGTTTAGAGATATTACCAAATTAACGCAAAAACCAATTGCCAATAAAGATAAATTCGGTCGTTTACGCGTGGCTGCGGCTTTAGGAGTTACGGCTGATGCAGTAGATAGAGCAACGGCTTTAGTAAATGCTGGAGTTGATGCTGTAATCATTGATACGGCTCACGGACATACAAAAGGTGTGGTAGATGTATTAAAAGCAGTAAAAGCAAAATTCCCAGAATTAGATGTAGTAGTTGGAAACATTGCTACACCAGAAGCAGCTTTATATTTGGCTCAAAATGGAGCTGATGCTGTGAAAGTTGGAATTGGTCCAGGTTCTATTTGTACAACGCGAGTTGTTGCAGGAGTTGGATTTCCACAATTTTCAGCTGTTTTAGAAGTAGCTGCAGCGTTAAAAGGTTCAGGAGTTCCAGTTATTGCTGATGGTGGAATTCGTTACACAGGAGATATTCCAAAAGCGATTGCTGCGGGTGCCGATTGTGTGATGTTAGGTTCGTTATTAGCAGGAACAAAAGAATCACCAGGTGAAACGATTATTTTTGAAGGAAGAAAATTCAAATCGTATCGAGGAATGGGTTCTGTTGAAGCGATGCAAGAAGGTTCTAAAGACCGTTATTTCCAAGATGTAGAAGATGATGTTAAGAAATTAGTTCCAGAAGGAATTGTAGGTCGTGTGCCTTACAAAGGAGAATTAAACGAAAGCATGCAACAATTCATTGGTGGTTTAAGAGCCGGAATGGGTTATTGTGGAGCAAAAGATATTCCAACGTTACAAGAAAACGGTCGATTCATTAGAATTACAGCAAGTGGCATCGGCGAAAGTCACCCACACAATGTAACGATTACGAAAGAAGCTCCGAATTATTCGAGATAATTTATTGATTTATAAATACAAACCTGACAGGTTTCAAAAACCTGTCAGGTTTTTTTGTAATTAAAAATGAACACGAATTTCACTAATTTACACCAATTAATTTGTGCTAATTCGTAAAATTCGTGTTTAATTACTTCGTTCCAAACAATTGCACTGCATAAATTTTCTTGTTTTCCCAATCAATACTAAAACCGATTTCAGTATAAAAGTATTGATGATCTAAAATATTATTCAAATGATTGTGTGATTTCTTCCATAGATTGAACATTTTTAAGGCTAAAGTGTCTAAATCAGTTTCAGAGTAAACTAGGTCTTTAATTCCTGTAAATAATAAGTTTTCACCCACCAGAACAAACGAATTTCCGCCATAAAAATACACGCGTTCTTTTGGACTTTGCTTTTTAGCATCAGTCTGTTCGTGCGATAAGGTTTGAGCTTTTGCAATATATTTAGCATGGTCATCTGCGGCTTTTTTTAAATAAGCATCCAAACCAAGAACTTTTCTGTCGTTATTGGAACGTTCTTCGTTTACCAATTGATATACTTTTGATTTCAGTTTTTCTAAATCAATTTTGTTTTGATTTTGACTGAAACTTAAAGCTGAAATGAAGAGCAGAAGTAAGGTGAAATGGGTTTTCATATTGTATGTTTTTCAATACTTTATATAACTTAAAAAGAGATTAAATAGTATTTTACCCCTTCAAAAACTCATTAATCTTTTTTCTATCGCCAGCAATCCATAAAATATCATCTGATTCTAAAATCCAGTGTGATTCTGGGTTTAAGATACGTTTTCCGTTACGTTCGATTCCTACGATAATACCATGTGTTTTCTCTCTAATTTGTGATTCTCGGATGCTTTTTCCGATGCAAACACGGTTTTTAAGTTCTAATTGTTGTAAGATGATGTCTTCTTTTTCTATGGTTTCTGGAGCGTCGATTTCGTGCTTGTCTAAGTAACTCTTGAATAATTTTACTTGTTCGTCCGTACCAATTATGTTGATTTCGTCACCTGGAAATAAGCGCTCGGTTCTTATCGGAATATTAATCGTGACATCACCACGTTTAATAGAAGCGATATTGATTCCAAATTGCTCTCTAATTTTTAATTCTTCTAAGGTTTTACCAGCTAAATTCGATTCTTTTGCAATAATTAAATCGGCCATGTGACCATCCCAAGGTGACAGTACATTCTGTCTTTTGTTGGCTTGTTTCGTAATTTCTCTATCGTTGAAGTTTTTCAAGAAATGACCTTCGATTTTGTTGTAAAAAGCATGCAATCGTTTCGGGAATAAAATGTAAGAAACAATTCCAATAACTAAAGCAATAATAGCAATTACGGGAGAGAAAAACTCATTCAATACAAATCCGAAATAGAATAAGGTTAGCGCAATTCTAAAGAATACCAATACAATAATCGGACCTTGATATTTTCTGACTTGCATTAATTCCTGCACTTGTTCCACAGCCACTCTTCGCAACGATAATGCCCATAAAAAAGGTGATAAAATGACAACCGTTATTAAAGCAGCAATGGCATTTCCAAAACGCGAATCTTCTACCAAGGGCAGAATATATTTCGAAGAAAGTAAAATAATTGCCACAATAATAATCGAGTGAATTATTACTTGAGTTAAGTAGGCTTTCAATACAATTTGCCAAGTACTAACCGATTTGATAGCTTCGGTATTGGCGCTGTATCGTTCGATTTTTTTAACCCAACGTCTTGGTAATTTTTTCTCTAAATAAGACGAAAATGGTGTTGAAAATTTCACCATAAACGGAGTCGTAAAGGTGGTTATAGCCGAAACGGCTACGACAATTGGATATAAAAAATCGCTAGTTACATTCAACGTCATTCCCAATGTAGCGATGATGAATGAAAACTCGCCAATTTGCGATAAACTCATACCAGTTTGTATGGATTGTTTCAACGGTTGTCCCGAAAATAAAGCGCCAATGGTTGCACTTAACGATTGTCCTAAGATAACAACCAACGTTAAAATGGCTACAGGAAATCCGTATTTCATTAGCATTTCAGGATCTATCAACATTCCGACCGAAACGAAGAAAACCGCACCGAATAAATCTTTTACGGGTTTTACTAAATGTTCAATGTGTTCCGCTTGTGTGGTTTCGGCAATAATCGAACCCATGATAAAAGCACCAAGAGCAGGAGAGAAGCCAACATTTGCAGCAAATAAGACCATTAATAAACACAAAGCCAATGAAACTATTAGTAACATTTCATCAGTTAAAAGGTGTTTGGCTTTTTTTAGTAAAGTTGGTATAAAGAAAATTCCCGCTACAAACCAAATGGTTAAGAAGAAAACCAATTTTAAAACGGATTGCAATAATTCGGTTCCAGAAAACTGTTGACTAACAGCAACGGTTGACAACAAAACCATCATTAAAATGGCTAAAATATCTTGTACAATTAAGGCTCCAATTACATTTCCGGCGAATTTTTGTGTTTTTACGCCTAATTCGTCAAAGGTTTTTAAGATGATGGTTGTGGAAGATATGGATAAAATAACGCCTAAAAACAAACTATTCATTTTTCCCCAATCCATCAATTGTCCTACGAAATAACCTAAGGCTACCATTGATATGATTTGGGTTAAAGCGGTTATGGAAGCTGTTCCGCCGACTTTCATTAGTTTTTTAAAACTAAATTCGAGTCCTAAACTGAATAAAAGAAATATTACACCAATTTCTGCCCAAACCGTTACGCTATTCATGTCTTTAACCGTTGGAAAAAAACCGAATTTATTTCCTGCTAAAAAACCAGCGACCAAGTAACCTAAAACTAATGGTTGTTTTAAGATTCTAAAAATGAGTACAGCTATGGCTGCAGTGACTAAAATTAGTCCTAAATCGCTAATTAAATTGGGTAAATGAACAGTGGAAGCAGTTAGTAATATTGGCATAAATTTGAATTTTTACTAAAATAGTGAAAAGGGTTGGTTTTTCAAAATTTCAATTCTCTATGCGCTTAATTTTATTATTTTTTTAACGAATTTAGTTCTCGAAGAGTATAAAATTTCATTTGGTTTGAAACCACAAATTGACAAATTATTTCTACTGTTTTTAGTTCTACTTCATATTCTTTTGTTGCCTTTTCAACAGGTTTGTGTCCGTAAAAAACGACTATTTTATTGTGTTTTTTAGCGTAATTTAAAACTTTAGTAATGTAATTCAGGCTGAAATGTTCGTAGTTGCTGTCGATACCAATTCCGTTTGCTAATCGAGTTCCGTTGTAGAAATTGGAGTTGTCGGCTACTTTTTTGCCGCCTTTTGCTGTTCCTCTGATGATTTTGAAGTGTTTTTGTAATTCATAATCCAAGGTTTGTGTTTTGGCTCCAAATGGATAAGCAAAGGATTTAATTTCAATACCTTCTTTTTTAAACGCTTCGATTAATGGAAAAATTTCAACTGTTAAATAGTGCTGTTTGTTGTTTTTCTTAGTGAATTCTTTTGCATTGAGATGAAGAAAACCGTGACCAGCAATTTCATGCCCTTTATTTTGAAGTGCTTTTAAATTTGAGATATCTGAAGTTGTAAGCTTTTCAAAATTACTCACACAAAAAGTCACTTTCCAATTGTATTTTGAGAGTTTTGTATCTGCTTCTTTCCATTCGTTTACGAAATAATCGTCAAATGTGATAACAACTCCAGCTTTGGAATTTGTGGTTGCGGTTTTGGAAGATGAACAAGAATAAAAGAAAAAACCTATCAGTAAACTAATGGAAATTAATTTTATACTGATAGGTTTTGGCATGTTTAAATGATATAAAATACAGTGTCGATAAAAAACAAAAAACCATTTTGAGTTAATACATTTTCATCATGTAAATCTTCTAAAATAATTCCATAGTTTCTATTGATATAATCATTATTTCTTGAGTTTTCAAATCCATTACTCAACATAAATTGCTTTACTAATTCTAAATCTGTTTTCTCAGTTGCTTTTACAAATGGCTGTTCTACAACTGCATATAAAACATTTTCACTCTTATAAAATCCTAAAAGTTCATAAGCCGTATCAGAAAAGAAATAATTATTTAGCAATAAATTATTTAGGTAATCAATCCAAGAAGTGTAATATATGGAATCGTTTAGCTTGAGAACACTTTTGTCATCTTTTAAATATACTTTCTGTTCTGCACCTTGAGAAATATAATTTTCAAGATTAATGTTTTCGACCCAAAATTTATTTTGTTCAATAAATTCAATTAAACTCTTTGTTTCTTTTTCTTTGAAGTACTTATCTTCTTTAACCAAATTACTTGTTGCTTCGCTTCTTCTAAGGAAACTAATGACTGTTTGGATAAAATCTCCATGCTTAACTTGGCTCTTTCCTGAAAGGATATGTTGTATTTCATCGTTCACAAGTTTAGATTAAAATGATAATCAAAGATAAAGAAAATTTTGAAATTAAATCCCCAAATAGTTACTAGGTGTAATTTGCATTAACTCTGCTCTCACTTCTTCTGAAACGTTTAATGTTCCGATGAAATTGTGAATCGCTTCTTTGTTAATTACAGTATTCGTTCTGGTTAAGTCTTTTAAAGCTTCGTATGGATTTGGATAGCCTTCACGGCGTAAAATCGTTTGGATAGCTTCTGCAACTACCGCCCAGTTTTTCTCTAAATCTTCTGCGAATTTTTCTTCATTCAACAACAATTTGTTTAATCCTTTTAAAGTAGCTTCGAAAGCGATTAACGTGTGTCCCATTGGTACACCAATATTACGTAAAACCGTACTGTCAGTCAAATCGCGTTGTAATCTTGAAAGTGGTAATTTTGCTGAAAGATGTTCAAAAATCGCATTCGCAATTCCTAAATTCCCTTCCGAATTTTCAAAATCAATTGGGTTTACTTTATGTGGCATAGCCGAAGAACCAATTTCGCCTGCTTTAATTTTTTGTTTGAAATAATCCATAGAAACATATGTCCAAATGTCTCTATCTAAATCGATTAAAATCGTATTGATACGTTTTAAAGCATCGAAAAAGGCTGCAAAATGGTCGTAATGTTCAATTTGTGTCGTTGGGAACGAATGGTGTAATCCTAAACTATTTTCTACGAAATCTGTCCCGAATTTTTTCCAATCCGTGTTTGGATAAGCTACTTTGTGAGCGTTGTAATTTCCAGTTGCGCCACCAAATTTAGCTGCAAATGGTACGTTGAATAATAAACGCATTTGCTCTTCTAAACGTTCTACGAACACTAAAATCTCTTTCCCTAAACGAGTAGGAGAGGCTGGTTGACCGTGAGTTCTAGCTAACATTGGAACGTTTTGCCATTCCATTGCTAATTCTTTTAATTTTGCAATTACACTTACTAAACCTGGTAAATAAACGTTTTCAAATGCTTCTTTAGTTGAAAGTGGAATCGCTGTATTGTTGATATCTTGAGAAGTCAATCCGAAATGAATAAACTCTTTAAATTCTTGTAATCCTAAACTATCGAATTTAGATTTGATGTAATATTCCACCGCTTTAACATCGTGATTCGTTGTTTTTTCGGTTTCTTTAATCCAAAGTGCATCTTCGGTTGAAAAGTTCTTATAAATAGCTCTTAAAGAATCGTAAATCGATTTGTCAATTTTAGCTAATTGAGGTAAATCAGCTTCGCGCAAAGCAATAAAATATTCAACCTCTACCAAAACGCGGTATTTAATTAAGGCTTCTTCAGAAAAATAAGGAGATAATGAAATAGTTTTGCTTCTATAACGACCATCAATTGGCGAAATAGCGTTTAATTCTGTTAATTGCATTTTGTTGTGTGTTGTTTAAAGAAGTGCAAATTTAGTAATTAGTGATTAGTTATGAGTAATTAGTTTCGAGTTTTTTACTATAAATTTAAAAGTTCTTCTTTCACAATTTTCATTCCTTCAACTGCGGTTAGTGGTAAAACTTTCAACTCATTTGGTAAATCATAAATCGTGGCTGGATTTGGATCGATATAATACACGGGAACATTTTGATTCACATAATTCATCAATCCTGCTGCAGGATATACTTGTAAAGAAGTTCCGATAATGATTAAAATATCAGCGGTTTCTACGATATCAATAGCATGTTCAATCATAGGAACATCTTCGCCAAACCAAACAATGTGAGGACGTAATTGATTGCCTTCTAAATCGAAATCGCCTAAATTTAAATCGTGTTTCCAGTCGATTACGAAGTTTTCGTTTGAAATGCTTCTCACTTTTAATAATTCACCATGTAGATGAATCACTTTATTGCTTCCAGCTCTTTCGTGTAAATCGTCAACGTTTTGGGTTATGATGTGAATGTCGAAATGTGCTTCTAATTCGGCTAGAATTTCGTGGGCTTTGTTGGGTATAACTGTTAAAAGTTGGGCTCTTCTTTTGTTGTAAAAGTCCAATACTAATTCGGCATTTTTCTTCCAACCAATTGGCGAAGCTACTTCCATTATGTCATGACCTTCCCACAAGCCATCAGCATCTCGGAATGTTTTAATTCCGCTTTCGGCACTAATTCCAGCACCTGTTAGTACTACAATTTTTTTCATTTTTCTTTTGCAATTTTAAAAAACAAATGCGCCATAAAGACGCATTTGAATATTATACTTTTCCTAAGGTATAGAGTTGTTCCATTGTTGGTCCGGCACTTCCGCCAGCTGGTTCTAATGTAATTCCGAAGGCTTGTGCTTCGTTTGCGTTTTCTACTTTAATTACTTTCGTTGTACTTGTAGCATACGAATCAAGCAATCCAATACTTGTAGGGGTTAAAACAGGTTCTAATTTTAATGCCCATACTTGGTACACCATTCCTTCAGGAGGAGTTGGTAATCCAGAAGCATCAATGTATACTTCTTTTGTGTTTTTGTTGTAATATGCTTTTGCATAAGCGTTTGGTGCTACTTGTTGTCCTGCTAAAGCAACGGCAATGTTACTTGTATCTCTTAAAATGGCTAAAACTTCTTCAGATTCTTTTTTCTTCAATTCTAAATCCACAACCGATTCTTGTAATAAGTCTTTTTGTGTAGAAACGTTATTCAAGGTTTCGTTAGTTTGATTTAATTTATAAAATTGAAGTCCGAAACCAATAACTAATACTGCTGCGGCAACCCAACCCGTATATTGTGACCAATTTGAACGTGGTTTCATGGTTACTACTTTGCTTCTTCCTAATAATTCGGCTCTGATTTTTTCAAAATTCGTTGCTGATAAATGAGGTGCTACACTGTGTGATAAATTAATGACTGCTGATTCAATAGCCTTAATTTCCTCTCTCACTTCAGGATATTGTGCTGCCATTTGATTGACTTCCGCAATTTCTTCATCGGAAAGTTTTCCAAATACATACAGTTCTAAAATACCTGATTCTATATATTCTCTACTATTCATTGATCATTAGTCTTAATTCATTCATACAATTTCTGTTCTGCGTTTTCACGGTTCCTAATGGAATCTCTAATTCATCAGACGCTTCTTGTTGGGTATACCCTTTAAAAAACAACAAATCAATTAGTTGGATGCACTTTGGTTTCAATTTCTTGATAAACTCTTTAATTCCAATCGCATCTATTTTGTTGATGGTCTTCGAGTTATCGTCAAGTATATGTACGAAATTATCGGTAGATAAGTTTTTTTGATTGTTGTTAAATCCTTTTGAACGTAATTTATCAATAGAAGTATTACGTGCAATATTTAACATCCAAGTGTAAAGTCGGCCTTTAGAGGTATTGTAAGTATCAATATTTTTCCAAATTTTAACAAAAACTTCCTGAAGTACATCTTCAGCTTCTTCTTTGTCTTTAATTAAATTGAAAATAATTCCGTACAAACTCTTCGAATAATTATCATAGAGTAGCGTAAATGACCTATCGTCTTTTTTAAGTAATAGGGGCAAAAGTTCTTCTTGTGTCATGCAATTTTCTTTTTTTTGTCTAAAATAATAAAAAAAGTAGTATTATTTTTGCGATATGGAGAAATTTAATCAAGAGTTGTTAACATATTTAGAAGGTTTTCTTACCGAGAATAGAAAAGAAGGCTTTTTACGAGTGTTGAAAAACAGAACCAAACATTTCACTATTGCTATGGAAGATGTGTATCAATTGCACAATACTAGCGCAGTAATGCGTAGTTGTGAAGTTTTTGGAATACAAGAATTGAATGTAATTGAACAAAAATTTGGTAAGCGAATTGACACAGAAATTGCAATGGGCGCTCAAAAATGGGTAGATGTGAATCGTTTTAAAACCGTTCAAAGTTGTATTGATGAGATGAAAGCAAAAGGGTATCAAATTATTGCTACAACCCCTCATAATGACTCTTGTATGTTGCACGAATTTGATATTTCTAAACCTTCAGCTTTGTTTTTTGGAACAGAGCGAAACGGATTATCGGAAGAAGTAATTCAGCAAGCGGATGGTTTTTTGAAAATTCCGATGGTGGGTTATACCGAAAGTTTGAATATTTCGGTTTCTGCAGCGATTATTATCCAAAATATTACGAATCGATTAAGACAATCTAATATTGATTGGCAATTATCGGAAGAAGAAGTTTTAGAAAAACGTTTAGATTGGACTCGAAAATCGATAAAAGATATTGAGTTTATTGAAAAGAAGTTTCATGAAATGAATTCAAGTTACTAGTTTATTCTTCGAGATGCATATCTTTCAACGATAGTTTTAAAGTTATGAATCCGATTATTCCAGCAATTAAGGAAGAAAGCAAGATTATAAATTTTGAATTATTAATGATAGTTTCATCTTCAAAAGCTAAAAGCGTGATGAAAATCGACATTGTAAAACCAATTCCTGCTAAGAAACCTACACCAAGTATGGATTTCCAGTTGAGTTCATTCGGAAGTTGACACAATTTTAGTTTAATTGCTAAAAACAAGATGGTAATTATTCCTAATGGTTTTCCAATAATAAGTCCTAAAGCAATTCCAATGCTATAATTTTGGGATATAATACTATTAAAATCAGAACCAATTATAATTGCAGTATTAGCTAATGCAAAAATTGGCATGATGATAAATGCGACAGGTTTGTGTAAAAAGTGTTGTAAAATATAGGATGGTGATTTTTCTTCACCATCTCCAAAAGGAATCGCAAAAGCTAATAAAACTCCAGTAATTGTTGCATGCACTCCAGAATGCAACATAAAATACCACATTATAATTCCTCCAATAAGATAAGGAATAAGAGAGTGTACTTTTAATCGATTTAAGACTAATAAAAAAGCAAAAATCCCTAAAGCAATTAGTAAGTTGGTCCATAATAATGTTTTGGTATAAAAAACGGCAATTATAATGATTGCACCAAGGTCGTCAATTACCGCTAAGGCGGTTAAAAATATTTTTAGTGAAGTAGGTACACGATTTCCTAATAATGATAAAATTCCCAAAGCAAAGGCAATATCAGTTGCCATCGGAATTCCGGCTCCTGATTGTGTACTAGTTCCAAAATTAAATAGCAAAAAGATAGTTGCAGGAACAATCATTCCGCCTACAGCTCCAAAAACAGGAAGTAAAGCGTCTTTTATATGTGATAACTCGCCTTTGTATATTTCTCTTTCTAATTCTAAACCAATTAGTAAAAAGAAAATTGTCATTAATCCATCGTTAATCCAGTGTTCAATACTATGACCTGCAAATTGGGTTTCCCACAAATGAATGTAGGAATTTCCGAAGTTTGAATTGGCTATAAACAAGGAAGTCATGGTAAAGGCAATTAAGACTAGTCCGCCTGATTTTTCGCTTTCAAAAAAGTCTTTGTATAATTGAGTTGCTTTCATTCTATTTTTATTAAGCGTTACTGTTTTTAAGTAACTGAATTGTCAAATAGTGAATAGGAATTTGAAATTATTTATTCTTCTTTAAGATTTTATAATCTTCATAGCACGCACTAATGGCATCCATGATTTGTAAGTCGTTTGCAGTTTGAATAAAATATTCGGAATAATTACAATTTTGAAGAATTAAAGGAATGTCTTCTTTATTGATTTCCAATAATGCTGCAAGTGTTTCTCTATCAAATTTAGTGGCTAAAAGATTTCTAACGGTATCATCCTTTTTCATTTCTTTTAGCTTTTTCATTTCTTTTGGACGTTTGCCAAAGATATTATACAGGAAATCAGCTGGATTTGAAATAGAACCCAATACTTTTGCAATGGCTCCAGGTCGGTAAGTTCCAGCTTCGTAACCGGCTTTTAGTCCAGAAATACTGTAGCGATAAGAATCATCGGCAACAGGAATTAATTTGGTATCAACGTCAACATAGCCTGTTAAATTGTATTTAGCAACTACAACTTCGTCTAAAACATACGTTTTTTCGCTAAGATAAATTTTAGTTGGGTTTTGTTTAATCCAGTCGTTAGTTACTTTTACTTTTACATTTTCATAACCCACATAAGTAAATAATAAGGTGTCATTTACTTTAGCTTCAATTTCAAATGTTCCGCTTGGAGTGGTTACGGTTCCTTTTACGCGTGAAGCGTTAATAACGTGAACGTTAGCCATTGGAAGCTTAGTATCGTTATGAATTACGGTACCTTTTATATTCTTTACCAGAGAATCTGTTTGTGAAAAACAGATATTAGAAATTAATGCAAAAAGAAAAACTACAAAATATCTCATCCTTTAAATTATTGATTCAAAAATACGAATCAAAAGGTGATATTTTGTAGTTTTCTATAAAATTATAAGAAAATTAACGAAAATCGTTAGCTTCTTCTTGGTCTTCTTGGTCTTGATGAATCTCCAGCGCTTTCAGCACGTCTTGGAGCTCTGTCAGAAAATCCGCCTTCTCTTCTTGGAGCCGAACTGCTTCTTTCTCCTCTAAAACCTCCATCTCTTCCACCTTCTCTTCTTGGAGCCGAACCTCTATCGCTTCTGAAACCTCCGTCTCTTCCGCCTTCTCTTCTTGGAGCAGAACCGCTTCTTTCACCTCTAAATCCGCCTTCACGTCTTCCGCCACCAGAATTTCTTCCGTTGTGATCGCGTCTTCCGCCACCGTCGTTTTTAGAAATTTCAACGTTGATTCTACGACCATTCATGTCATATCCGTTAAGAACAGACATTACTTTGTCAGTATGTTCACCATCGGTATTAAAGAATGAGAAACCTTCTTTTACATCTACTTTAAATACGTCATCTCTGCCTAAATCTAAAGTTTCTTTGATGAAATCTTTTAATTGCATCCAATCGAAATCGTCTCTAGCCCCAATGTTGATGAAATAACGAACTGGATCACCCGCTCTAATTTCTCTTGGTTCAGAACTTCTTTCTCTATCACTTCCTCTTTCGCCTGTTAAATCACGTTTTGATTTGTAATAGTTAATGAATCTATTAAATTCAACAGAAACCATTTTCTTAATTAACTCTTCTTTAGATAAACCATCTAAAACTTCATTAATTGCAGGTAAATAGGTGTCAATATCATGATCAACTTCTGTGTCTTTAATTTTATTCGCTAAGTGTAATAACTGAATTTCGCAGATTTCAATTCCAGAAGGGATTGTTTTTTCTTGGAATTTTTGTTGGATAATACGCTCGATTGAATGAATTTTTCTCAATTCACTTTTCGTAACGATTACAATTGAAGTTCCTAATTTTCCAGCTCTACCAGTTCTTCCCGAACGGTGATTGTAGGTTTCAATTTCGTCTGGTAATTGATAATTTACTACGTGCGTTACATTATCAACGTCAATTCCACGAGCTGCAACGTCAGTAGCAACCAACATTTGAATTTGACGACCACGGAATGATTTCATTACGCCATCACGTTGTGCTTGCGATAAATCTCCGTGTAAAGCCGCTGCGTTGTAGCCATCTTCGATTAATTTTTCAGCAACTGCTTGTGTATCACGTTTTGTTCTACAAAAAACTACTGAGAAAATGTCTGGATTAGCATCAGCTAAACGTTTTAAAGCTTCATAACGGTCTCTTGCGTTTACTACGTAATATTCGTGAGAAACGGTAGCCGAACCTGAATTTTTGTGTCCAACCGTAATTTCTTCTGGGCTCGACATGAATTGTTTCGCAATACGCGCTACTTCAGCAGGCATTGTTGCAGAGAATAACCAAGTGTTTTTCTCGTCTGGTGTGTCCGATAAAATGGAACAAATGTCTTCGTAGAATCCCATGTTTAACATCTCATCTGCCTCATCTAAGATACAAAAATCGATGTTTTTAATGTTTACAAGACCTCTGTTAATCATGTCTTGCATTCTACCTGGTGTAGCCACAATAATTTGTGCACCACGTTTAACTTCTCTAGCTTGTTCTGTAATGCTTGCACCACCATAAACAGCCACAGTATGTAACCCCTTTATGTACTTTGAGTATAATTTAATCTCGTTGGTGATTTGTAAGCATAATTCACGTGTTGGCGATAAAATTAAGGCTTGAGTATTTTTGTTCTCAGCATCAATTTTTTGAATTAGCGGGAAACCAAAAGCTGCGGTTTTCCCTGTACCTGTTTGCGCTAGGGCAACTAAATCTGTGTTTTGTTCCAATAGTACTGGAATCGCTTTTTCTTGTACTTCTGACGGATTCTCAAATCCTAGATCTTTAATCGCCAGCAGTAGCGACTCATTCAATCCTAATTGTTCAAATTTATTCATAAAATATTTTAAATTGGGTGCAAAGGTACGCTTTATAAATCAGATTAACTAATTTGTTACTAATTGATTTTCAATTAATTACATTTTTGTGTTTTTTCACAGATTTTATAAAATATGTTTTATTGCAAGAAAGTGTGCTAAAAAAATTAGAAAGTGAGGTATTTTTGTATCAAAATAAGAGCTATGTTTGAACTGCTAGACATTATTGGAACATTAGTATTTGCTATTTCAGGTGCTTTGACTGCTATTTACAAAAAATTAGATTTGTTTGGCGTATATTGTATAGCTTTTGTAACGGCTTTAGGTGGAGGAACGGTTCGCGATGTCATGATAGGAAGAACGCCAGTAGGATGGATGTTAGATATCGATTATGTTTACATTATTACCCTTGGATTTTTTCTTTCAATTGTTTTTAATCGCTATTTAGAGCGTTTACGTATCTCCATGTTTTTATTTGACACGATTGGATTAGGGGTTTTTACCTTAATTGGTTTAGAAAAAGGTTTGGAATTTGGACTAAGCCCAGTTATTTGTGTAATCTTAGGAACTATTACGGCTACTTTTGGAGGTGTTATTCGCGATATTTTGTGTAATGAAATTCCGGTTTTGTTCCGAAAGGAAATTTATGCTACGCTTTGTATTGCTGGGGGAATTTTGTTCTTCTTATTACAAGAGTTACAAATACAAAGCAATATTATTTCATTAATAGTCGCGGTTTTTATTATTTCTTTCAGATTAATAGCCTTTAAGTACAATTGGAGTTTACCTATAGGCTCTGTTTTTGTAAAAAAAGAATAAGTTCTTTTACAGCAATTCCTCTATGACTAATGGTTGATTTTTCTTCCATAGTCAATTCAGCAAAGGTTTTTTCATATCCATCAGCGACAAAAATTGGATCGTAACCAAAACCGTTGGTTCCGATTTTTTCGCCAATTATTTTTCCGTTAATGATTCCTGTAAATAAGTTTTGTTTACCGTTTAGGTTTAGTGCAATAACGGTTTTAAAATTAGCTTTTCTATTCGATTTGCCTTTTAATTCCGATAAAAGTTTATCCATATTATTGTTGGCATCCTTTTGTTCGCCTGCATATCTTGCAGAATAAACTCCAGGAGCTCCGTTTAAAACTTCGACTTCTAAACCGGTGTCGTCAGCAAAACAATCGTAACCATAGTTGGAAGTAACGTAATTAGCTTTTAAAATCGCATTCCCTTCAATGGTATCAGCTGTTTCTGGGATATCTTCGGTGCAACCAATTTCTTCTAAGCTTAAAATTTGGATAGTATTGGGAACTAAAGCCTGAATTTCCTGAATTTTATTTTTGTTGTTAGATGCAAATACGAGTTTCATGAAAAATGATTTAAAAAAGCAAAGATACGAAATGTATAAAAAGCAAAAAGTCGAGGTGGAGCCCCCGACTTTTAAGGTGAACGTGTAACCACATTTCTGTGTCGTTCGGTGCAAAGGTAATTGCATTTATTGATTTACCAAGCTTTTTTGAATTTTTATTTTATCAGTGAATTTTTTTAGGCTTAAAATTTATAATAAAAACTTTTTTCTTTATACTTTTGCTTCGTTTTTAACACCTATTATATATCATGGTAAAAGATTTATTCGAAAGAATTCAAAACAATAAAGGTCCGTTAGGAAAATGGGCTTCACAAGCAGAAGGATATTTTGTATTCCCTAAATTAGAAGGCGAATTAGGTCCGAGAATGCAATTTCAAGGAAAAAATATTTTAAACTGGAGTTTGAATGACTATTTAGGATTAGCAAATCATCCAGAAGTACGTAAAGCAGATACCGAAGCAGCAATGCAATTTGGAGCGGCTTACCCAATGGGAGCTCGTATGATGAGTGGTCACACAAAATATCACGAACAATTAGAACAAGAATTAGCTGCTTTCGTAATGAAAGAATCGGCTTATTTATTAAACTTTGGTTACCAAGGAATGGTGTCTATCATTGACGCTTTGGTTACTAAAAACGATATCATTGTTTATGATGTTGATTCGCATGCTTGTATTATTGATGGTGTACGTTTACACATGGGAAAACGTTTCACATACAAGCACAACGACCTTGAAAGTATGGAGAAAAACCTTCAAAGAGCTACTAAAATGGCTGAAGAAACTGGTGGAGGAATTTTATTCATTACAGAAGGGGTTTTCGGAATGCGAGGACAGCAAGGTAAATTGAAAGAAATTGTTGCCTTGAAAGAAAAATACAATTTCCGTTTGTTAGTTGATGATGCACATGGTTTTGGAACACTTGGTAAAACAGGTGCTGGAGCAGGAGAAGAGCAAGGTTGTCAAGACGGAATTGATGTTTATTTTTCAACTTTTGCAAAATCAATGGCAAATATTGGTGCATTCGTTGCTGCCGATAAAGATGTTATCGATTATTTAAAATACAACTTACGTTCGCAAATGTTTGCCAAAGCGTTACCAATGATTCAAACTATTGGTTCATTAAAACGTTTAGAGTTATTGCGTAATTCATCTGAAATTAAAGATAAATTATGGGTAAACGTAAATGCATTACAAAACGGACTAAAAGAAAAAGGATTTAATATTGGTGATACAAATACTTGTATTACACCAGTTTATCTTGAAGGTTCTATTCCAGAAGCAATGATTATGGTAAACGATTTACGTGAAAACTACGGAATTTTCCTTTCAATTGTAGTGTATCCTGTAATTCCAAAAGGTATTATTTTATTGAGAATGATTCCTACGGCTTCTCACACAATCGAGGATATTAATGAAACATTAACAGCTTTTGAAGCAATTCGTGAAAAATTAGTAAACGGAACGTATGCTAAAATTGCAGCTTCAACTGTTGAAAATGTAGAATAACATTTATTAAAACTATAAAAAAAGGGATTCAATTTGAATCCCTTTTTTGTTATAACTCTTTTTTATACGTTCTTCTTCTTTTATTAATTTTCGAATTAAAATGCTTCCATAAATTATGAATCGCATGATTTTCTTCTAATTCGGGAGTTCTTATGCAGGTTTCAATTCCTTTTGCTTGACACACCTTATAATATTCGTCAAAAACAATAGCAGTAACTCCTTTACTTTGATATTCTGGTGTTATTCCAATTAAATAAAAAACAACTTCTTTTGAGTGTTTTCGCGCTTGTAATAAATGATAAAAGCCAAAAGGAAACAGTTTTCCATTCGCTTTTTTAAGTGCTTGTGCAAAACCAGGCATCACAATAGCAAAAGCAATCATGTTATTATTTTTATCGACAATAAATTTGATAAATTCTGGATTGATAAAACCAATGTATTTCTTTTTAAAATAAGCTTTTTGAATATCATTTATTGGAACAAACGATTGTAGTTTGGCATAGGTTTCATTAAACAAATCAAACATTTTGTCCACATAAGGCATAATGTCTTTTGTTTTTGTGAAATTCAGACTACGTAACTCGTAACGTTTTTTTATCAATTCACTTGCTTTTTGAAATGGTTCTGGATTAATACCGTTAAAAGAGAAATCACTTTCAATGTATTCTTTCTCTTTTACAAAACCAAGCTGTTCAAAGTGAGTAATATAATAAGGAAAACTGTACCAAGTAATCATGTTGCCCATTTGGTCAAAACCTTCACTTAGAATACCAACTTTGTCTAAATTAGAAAATCCCATAGGACCTTCCATGTGATCCATGTTGTGTTTACGTCCTAATTTTTCCACTTTATCTAAAAGAGCTTTCGTAACTTCAATATCGTCAATAGCATCAAACCAACCAAAACGAGCTTTTCTTTTTCCTAAAAGGTTGACTTCTTCCCAATTTATGATTGCGGCAATTTTACCAACAATTTTGTTGTCTTTGTAAGCTAAATAAAAGTGTGCTTCTGCAGTTTGAAGTGCAGGATTCTTTGTTTTGTCAAAAGTTTCTAATTCCTCAGCTATAATTGGCGGAATCCAATAAGGGTTATTTTTATACAATTCGAAAGAAAACATTACGTAATCTTTCATTTCTTTTTTAGTAAGAGCTTCTTTAATTGTTATCATTTTATTCTACTGCATCTTTTCTTTTCTTCGCTTCTTTTTCGCCTTTTTTCTTCATTTTTTTATCTGTCTTGCTTTCTGTTCCAGGTTTTGCAATTTGAACTTCTTGATATTGATCAGCAAAACGCCATGAAAATCCTATTCCAGCATTCAATAAGCCAGGCGTGTCCTTTATGTTTTTTCCTATTGAAGCATCCACTTGCATGTGTTTATCAAACAAAAAGGCAGCTCCAATTCTAAAAACACCATCGCTATAATAATCACCCATATAACCTTGGTTTTCTATAAATCCAGACCATTGAGCATTAAAGCCTCTTGTTAGTGTTAAAATATAGTTGATAGAAGCAAAGTCAGTTCCAATTTTATCATACGTTAAGTTGGTTACTAAAACCCATCTTCCTCCAAAATGATTTTGAGCAATTGCAGTTACTTTTGGACTAAAACTTGGTTCTTCAATAGTAGCCGGAGCATAATTAAAAGGTGTTTCTCCTACAGCAAAGTTAGCTCCCGCATACATAGCAAAAGCAGGAATAAATTGTCTCCATTTGAATTTTTTATTGGCTTTCCAACTGTATAAATTTGGCTTTTCTTCGTAATTTTTAAATGGGTCATAAATCAAATACTTAGCTCCTAAAGTCAGTTGTTTAAAACCACTTCTTTTTTCTTCGAAAGCACCCGAAGTCAGTTTATCATTTTGATACTGAATTTCAGCGATAACCTCTAATTCTTCTTTCCAAACACCATATCTAAGTGCTAATTCTCCCATAAAGCCTTTTGCTTCATATCCTAACAAATTATGATCTTCAGAAACATAAGTTACACCTGCTTCGGTTTGAATGATTTTCTTACCAACAGCAAATGCCATCATCGATTTTCCTGGACGATTAGAGTTGATTTCATCGGTAAATTGCCCAAATGAAATTTGTGATGTAATTCCGAAGATTAAAATAAAAAGTGCTTGAATTGATTTCATAGAAAAAGATTTATTTCCAAAAATAGTTATTTTATCATAATTTTAAGAAACAAATTTGAAGTTTTACCAACCAATATCTGTATTTTTGAATTTTAAAATTTATTAGCATGGAAATGGCTTCGCTTACAGGAACTATAAAGGTTATTTTTTATATTATTCTGTTTTATTATTTGTTTAAGTTTTTAATGCGAATTTTTGCTCCTATTTTAATGCAAAAAGCAGTAAATAAGATGCAAGAAAAAATGCAAGAACAGTACAGACAACAACAAGAACAATACAATAACACTACTCAATCGACAAATACAGCTCCAAAACCAAAAAAAGAAGTAGGAGAATACATCGATTATGAAGAAGTAAAATAAATCTTTGTTTATCAACATTACCTTAAAGGATATTATTACAATATCCTTTTTTTAGTTACTTTAGCACCTTTATTTATAGCAAAAATATGAAGAACATAAAAGCATTCTATCCGCATTTATTAGTTGTTGTTGGATTTATCTTAGTATCACTATTTTATTTTTATCCCGTTTTAAAAGGAGAAAAAATTTTCCAATCCGATATCGTACAATATACCGGAATGGCAAAAGAACAAATTGATTTCAGAAAAGAAACTGGAGAAGAACCTTTTTGGACCAATAGTGCTTTTGGAGGAATGCCAACGTATCAGTTAGGTGCAAAATATCCAAATGACGTAATCGGAATGTTAGACGATGCTTTACGCTTTTTACCACGTCCTGCAGATTATTTATTTCTTTATTTCTTAGGGTTTTATGTATTATTGATGGTATTAAAAGTAGATCCATTAAAAGCGTTTTTCGGAGCGTTAGCCTTTGGATTATCAACGTATTTAATCATTATTTTAGGAGTTGGACACAATGCTAAAGCACACGCTATTGCTTATATGCCAATGGTTGTTGCGGGAGTTTTATTGGTGTTCCAACGAAAATATATAATAGGAGGTTTGCTTACCATGATAGCAGCTGCATTAGAAATTAATGCGAATCACTTCCAAATGACGTATTATTTATTGCTTTTATTGGCAATAATTGCTGTTTATTATGTAGTTATTGCAATTAAAAATAAAGAATTCAAAGAATTAGGAAAGATATTTGGCGTTTTTGCCATTGCAGGAATTTTAGCTATCGGAACTAATGCAACGAATTTGATGGCAACGTCAGAATATGCTAAGTTTTCAACACGAAATAATAGTGAATTAACTTTCAATCCTGATGGTTCTCCAAAAACGGATAGCAATGCTATGTCGTATGAATATATCACCGAATACAGTTACGGAGTTGCAGAAAGTTTAAACTTAATAGCACCTGGACTTTTTGGAGGTTCTAACAATGAAAATTTAGGAATTGAATCTGAAACCTATCAAAATTTTGTAGCACAAGGCTATCCAGCTGATCAAGTGCAAGGATTTGTAGAACACGCACCAGCGTATTGGGGAGCACAGCCTATTGTTGCGGCACCAGCATACATAGGAGTAGTGGTGTTTTTCTTATTTGTAATGGCCTTTTTTGTTGAAAAACGAAATATTAAATATTTATTTTTAGCGGGAGCTGTATTCTCATTATTGTTATCTTGGGGTAAGAATTTCAGTATTTTGACTGATTTCTTTATCAATTATGTTCCGTTATATGACAAATTTAGAGCGGTTTCTTCTATTCAAGTAATTTTAGAATTGTGTGTGCCTGCTTTAGCCATATTAGGATTATATCAATTCTTTAAACAAGATGATGAAAAAGCTAAATGGAATGCACTTTGGAAATCTGGAGCGATTACATTTGGACTTTTAGTGGTTTTATTTTTAATAAAAGAAACTTTTAATTTCTCTTCAGCTAACGATGCTATGTACGCACAAGCGTATGGAGATGAATTCATTCGAACTCTAAAATTAGACCGCGAAGCACTTTATACTTCTGATGTATTGCGTTCAATGTTGTTTGTGGGATTAACATTTGTGGTTCTATTCCTTTTCGTGAAAAACATGATGAAAGAAACTACAGCGATTATTATAGTTGGAGTTTTAATGGTTTTCGACTTGTTTATGGTTGATAAACGCTATGTAAGTAATAATCCTGACCAATTCAAAAGTGCAAGAGAAGTAGATATGCCATTTGAACCTACGGAAGCCGACCAAAGAATTTTAGCTGATACGACACATTTCCGAGTTTTTGAAGTAGAAGGCGGAATGAGTAGTGCAAGAACATCGTTTTTCCACAAATCAATCGGTGGTTATCATGCCGCAAAACCAAGAAGAATGCAACAATTATTTGATTACCAAATCGCTAAAAATAACGTTCGTGTATTAAATATGTTAAACGTAAAATACGTTATTCAATCCGATGAAAACGGACAAAAATTAGCTTTAGCCAATCCAGCAGCTAATGGAAATGCTTGGTTTGTTGAGAAAATTAAGCTAGTAAAATCTGCAAACGAAGAAATGAAAGCGTTGGATAGTTTGGATAATAAAAAAGTTGCAGTAATCAATAATCCTGACTTTGGACCATTTTTTAAACCAGTATTTAAAAAAGATTATGTAGTTGATTCACTTGCTCAAATTAAATTAGTAAGCTATAAGCCTAATTATTTAAAATATATTTCTAATAATTCTAATGAAGGAATAGCTATTTTCTCTGAAATGTATTACGAAAATGGATGGAATGTATATATTAATGGAGAGAGAGATTCAATGTTAAGAGCAAACTACGTTTTAAGAGGTTTACAAATCCCAGCAGGAAAACACACTATAGAATTCAAATTTGAACCAGAAGTGGTGAAAACTGGAAGCACTATTGCGTTAATGAGTTCAATCGGAATGCTTTTATTGATTGGAGCTGGAGTTTATTTTGAGAGAAAGAAAAAGATTCAAGATTAACGATTTTTGATTTTTGAACTTGAATATTTTGTAAATTTGAAAGAATATCTATCAAAGAAAATGGAGGCAAAATTGAATCACGATAAACCCGAAAAGTTAGAAGCTAAGCGAATAGCTGAAATAAAATCGCTCTCTTATGTAGAACGATTAGAGCGATTGATGGCTATTATTGAGCTTTCTTATACTTTAAAAAATGCTACTAAAATATATTCCCTTAAGAAATGATTGCACAAATTTTAAATATTTGGAAATCTTTTCAAAAACATAATGTAAAGTACATCACTATTGGTGGTTTTGCTGTCAATATTTACGGTTATAACAGAAATACGGGAGATTTAGATATTTTAATAGAAGATTCGATTGAAAACAGGAAGAATCTTAGAAAAGCATTTGTAGATATTGGTATTGGAGATTTTGAATCTATTGAAACGATGCAATTTATTCCAGGTTGGACAGATTTCACATTAGATTTTGGACTTCGTTTAGATGTTATGACTTCTATGAAGGGTTTGGAGGATAAATCATTTGATTCTCTTTTGTCTGATGCTACAATTGTAATGATAGGCGATATTCCTGTTAATTTTATTGATTATAAAAACCTAGTCATTGCAAAAAAAGCAACTAACAGACTCAAGGATCAACTAGATTTAGAAGAACTAGGAAAATTAAATGATAATATTGAACCTTAACTGAATTTTGAAAACCAAAAAAATACTCATCATTTCGTATTACTGGCCACCAGCAGGAGGTCCAGGGGTACAGCGTTGGTTGAAATTTGTTAAATATTTACCTGATTTTAATATCGAACCTCACGTTTATATTCCAGAAAATCCAACGTATCCGTTGCTTGATGAGAAATTAATGGGCGAAGTTTCGGAAAAAGCAGTAATCATCAAACAACCGATTTTTGAACCTTACGGATTAGCTTCTGTTTTTTCTAAGAATAAGACTAAAAAAATCAGTTCTGGAATTATTCCGAATCAAAAAAAGCAATCATTTGTAGAAAAAGCAATGCTATGGATTCGTGGTAACGTTTTTATTCCAGATGCGAGAGTTTTTTGGGTAAAACCCTCGGTTAAGTTTTTGAAACAATATCTTCAAGAAAATCAAATCGATACGATAATTACAACGGGTCCGCCACATAGTTTGCATTTGATTGGTTTACAATTAAAAAAAGAGCTAAACATCACTTGGTTGTCCGATTTTCGTGATCCTTGGACAACTATTGGCTATCACAAACAATTAAAATTAAGTTCTTGGGCGGCTAAAAAGCACAAAGATTTAGAAAAGGAAGTCATGACGACTTGTGACCAACTTTTAGTAACGTCTCCAACCACAAAAATAGAATTTGAAGCCATTACTTCAAAACCAATCGAAGTGATTACGAATGGTTATGATGTGGAAAAAGTGAATAAAAAACCATTGGACGAAAAATTCACTTTGGCACACATTGGTTCGTTTTTATCAGCTAGAAATCCAAGAATTTTGTGGAAGGCTTTGAAAGAATTAACCAAAGAAAATCACGAATTCAAAAAACAATTTCAATTAAAGTTAATAGGTGCGGTGAGTGCTGAGGTGCTTCAAGCGATAAAAGAATTTAAGTTGGAGAAATATGTGAATCATTTGGGGTATTTGCCTCACGATGAAGCTATAATCGAACAACGAAGTTCACAAATATTGTTACTTATCGAAATCGATTCAGAAGAAACGAAATGCATCATTCCGGGGAAATTATTTGAATATATGGTTTCAGAGCGACCAATAATCGCCATCGGTCCTGAAAATGCTGATTTTGCTCAAATTATAAAGGAAACTAATACTGGAACTTTCTTCAAATATGACGAATTAGAAGCTTTAAAAGCACAAATTCTGACTTGTTTCGAACAGTTTCAGCAAAATAATTTAAAAGTATATCCAGTTGGTTTACAACAATACAGCAGAAAATCATTGACAGAAAAATTAGCCAAACTGCTAATCACTAATCACTAATCACTTTTTCACTAAAAATATGGGAATTGTCATCAAACAATCAATTAAAAACACCATCATTACTTACATAGGTTTTGGAATTGGTGCGATTAATACCTTGTTTATGTACGGACAATTTTTGGGCGATACCTTTTATGGTTTGGTTGGGTTTATTTTGTCGGCTGCTAATATTATGATGCCTTTAATGTCATTTGGAGTTCATAATACTTTGGTAAAATTCTACAACGAATACGAAACCGAAGAGAAAAAATCACAATTTCTTACCTTTGTTTTGGTTTTACCTTTACTGATAATTCTTCCTGTAAGTTTGATAGGTTATTTTGGTTATCATCAAATTGCTGAATTATTATCGCAGAAAAACCCAATTGTTTACGATTACGTTTGGCAAATTCCTGTAATCGGGCTTTGCATGGGTTATTTTGAGATTTTTTATGCTTGGGTAAAAGTACATTTGCAATCGGTTTACGGCAGTTTTGTGAAAGAAGTTTTGCTTCGTATTTTAATTTCAATCTTCTTATTTGCTGTTTATTTTGATTTTATTTCGCCGCAACAATTTGTTTTTGCCTTGATGGGAATTTACTTTTTATCGCTTTTAACAATGCTTTTTTATGCAATGAAAGTGAAATTACCTCATTTTAAACTAGTTTTCCCAGATAATTACAAAGCAATTTTAACTTATTGTTTTTTTATCATCTTATCAGGAAGTGTGGCAAATATGCTGTTAGATGTCGATAAATTCATGTTGAATTTTTATATCAACATCGATAATATTGCTTTTTATTCGGTTGCTATTTTTATTGCGACTGTGATTGCGGTGCCAAGTCGTGCGATGCATCAAATTACGTATCCTATTACGGCTAAATTAATGAGCGAAAACAAGCACGACGAACTAAATGAATTGTATAAAAAGTCTTCGATTACGCTACAAGTCATTGGTGGTTTGATTTTAATCGGAATTTTGGTGAACATCAATGAACTATACAGTGTTTTACCAGCTGGCTACAGTGAAGGAATTGCTGTGGTTTTCTTAATCGGAATTTCTAAGTATTTTGATTTGGTTTTAGGAAACAATAATGCGATTATTTTCAACTCAAAATACTATCAAGCGGTTTTGTTTTTAGGATTGTTTCTTGTTTTTCTTACGGTTTCACTAAATATGATATTCATTCCGCTTTATGGCTTGAATGGAGCTGCCATTGCAACGTTAATTTCGATTACGTTATACAGTTTAGCTAAATTACTTTTCGTAGTGCTTAAAATGAAGTTATTTCCGTTTACAAAGAATACTATTGTGGCTTTGGTCTTAGCAATGGTGAGTTTTGGGGTGTTTTATTACTGGGATTTCGGTTTTCATCCTTTTATAAATATAATCTTGAAATCCATTTTAGTAACTATTTTCTATTTAGGATTGAGTTATTATTTGAAGATTTCTTCGGATATTAATTTTGTAATGCACTCTATTTTCAAGAGAATTCTGAAGAAGTAATAAAGATTTTTTTAATTTTTTCAATCTGTGTTCCAAATAAAGATTTTTAAAATTTTAAAACAAAAAATCCTGCTTCATCTTCCCAGAATCCGCAGGATTTAAAAACAAACTTAACCAACCAATTTTTATTTTCTTTTAACTTCTAAAGTTTCTCTTTTGATTTCTTTTACGTCATCATCAGACATTTTTGCTTTAGAACCGTCTTTTCTGTAGTAGTAATAGTCATCGTCATTATAGTTGTCTCCATAATCATCTCCGTAACCATAACCACCATTTCCGCCTGAGTAATGAGTTCCTGGGTTGTAGTTATATCCGCCGTTAGCGTGGTTGATAAAACCATATACATCTACTATTCGTCCTCTTCTGTCGTAAACTATTCGCATGTTACCTACTTTAGTTACAGCAAAACTGTTATAGCTCATATAAATAGTTCCAATACGTTTTACTCTTCCAAAAGCGTCGTAGTTGATGTAAACATTTCCTACGCGTCTTACTCTACCAAAGTTATCGTGTTCAACTCGGATTCCTCTTTCAGAAGTTCCGTAGTACATTCCTCTTGGAGCACCACTTGTTCCGTTGACTCTTGGTCTAACCGCTGGTCTTGTGTTGAAATCAAATTCTCCATTTGGAAACAACATAAATTCAATACCGCGTTCTTTGAAGATAATTGGTTCTGCATCTCTATAATCGATGTAATAACCTCTTCTGTTTGTGTTGTCAGAAAAAACAGGGTTTTCTGACGCTAAAGCCATGTTCCCTACCAGAAGGATACTGGCTACTACTAAAAGTGTAATTTTTTTCATGATACAACAATTTAAAGTTGGGCAACTTTATTTTAAAACTCGTTTCTAAAACTTGTTGCTTGTTTAGGTATTTCCAATTGCTGTGCCAAACTCAAAAAAAGTGTTGTGAACGATTTGTTAATGAGTTGTTATTAATTTTATTTGGTCACCAATTTTAAACTTTTTGAGAAGTGTTTTTTATTAAAAATAAGATTGGTTTTTTTTGTTGACTTTTAAAAGACTACATTTGAAAATTGTATTTTAAAGAAAAAATTATGAAGCAATTTTTATACATCTTGATGTTCGCGGCAGTTGGAATTTTTGCTATGATCGAACAATCAAAACCGGCTCCAAATCGATTTATTATGATAGGAGCAATGGCTATTTTTATGTTTGGATTATTTAGATTGATGAAGAAAATTCCATCTAAAAATGATGGAGAAAACGAAGAAGAAAATGACACAAAAAATTGAAATAGGAGATAAGGTCGCAGTTTTAGACGACGACATTTCTGGAGTAGTAATTAAGGTTCAAAACAATGAAATTTCGGTAGAAACTACCGATAATTTTGTGATGACATTTTTTGTCAACGAGTTAGTTAAAATAAACAATTCCAATGAGTTAAGTGGTTTTTTCTCTACTCAAAGTTTAGGTTCAGTTTTAAAAGATAAAGAAGAACCAAAAAAGCGTAGTTTTGTCAAAGAAAAGCGTTCTCGTAAGGATGAATTTGTCTTAGAAGTTGATCTGCATATTGAAAAATTAGTGCCTTCAAAACGCGGAATGAGCAACTACGATATTCTCACTTTGCAAATGGAAACCGCAAAACGTCAACTCGATTTTGCGATCAAAAATCGAATGCCAAAAGTGGTCTTTATTCATGGTGTTGGTGAAGGTGTTTTGAAAGCCGAATTGGATTTTATGTTGGGACGTTATGACACCATTTCGTTCCAAGATGCGAACTATCAAAAATATGGTTTGGGAGCAACCGAAGTTTATATTAAACAAAATGTGAAGTAAGATTTTGATTTAAAATATTATTTCAATTTCCCTTCTAGAAATAAAAAAAGGACTATTCAAATTTGAATAGTCCTTTTTATTTTTATTGAAATTTAAATTAATTCGTTTCGTAATTTCCAAAATTATATTCCGTAAAACTAAACGAATTGGAACTTCCAGAAAAGTTTACATTAACGAATTTGATATTATGAGTAAGACCTATTTGTGTTACACCGTCTGAAGCAAATAATTTATCCGTAATAATTTCAATTGTTCCACCAGTGGCATTCCATTCGTCTTGAACAGTTGGACTTGCAGGTGGAATTAAATCGCAAATACTATCATCTGTTACTGTTCCAGAATAAATTCTGTATATAATTTGATTAGTTGAATTTACATCAATTATTTCAGGACTACCATCGGGAGTTTCATCAGTTGGAAAACTCGATTCTGGAATATTGAGTAACAACATTTCATTTCCATTGATTTTGAAAATCAAATTATTATCTGTGCATTCTTGAATGTTTACCGTATCAAAATTAAAAGATTCTAACGTAATATCCCCGTCATCACAGGCTTGTAGCATAAAAACTGAGGCTACTAAAACTATAAGTTTTTTCATGTATTCATCTAATTTGTGCAACAAAAATAAAGGTTTTAATTTATTAATTTGCTAAAGTTTGTTAATTTCAACACGAATTGATTTTAAGATTTCTAAAATAAAATGATTTGTATCTTTGCCGTATGAGAAAAGTGTATTTAGATAACGCCGCAACTACGCCTATTCATCCAGAAGTTATAACTGCGATGATGAACGTACTTCAAAACGATTTTGGAAACCCATCTTCTACTCATAGTTTTGGTCGAAGTGCTAAGACTTTATTGGAATCATCGCGTAAATCCATTGCGAAATTACTAAATGCACAAGCCTCAGAAATTATCTTCACGTCAAGTGCTACAGAAGCGACGAATTGGATTCTAACTAGCGCTGTTAAGGATTTAGGAATTAAACGCATTATCACGACTAAAATCGAGCATCATGCAACGTTGCATACAGTCGAACATCTAGCAAAGGAGTTCGGAATTCAAGTTGAATATATCACCATTTTACCAAATGGAAATATTGATTACCATGATTTGGCTGATAAATTGCATTTAGAAGTTCCAACTTTAGTATCATTAATACACGTAAATAACGAAATAGGAACGATTTTAGACATCAAACGTGTTTCGGAGCTATGCAAGTATGCAAAAGCACTTTTTCATTGCGATACAGTGCAATCTATCGGAAAAACGAATTTAGATGTACAAGAGTTGGGAATTGATTTTTTAGTAGCAAGTGCGCATAAGTTTCATGGTCCAAAAGGAATCGGATTTGCGTTCATAAAAAAGAATTCCATGCTACAACCGATGATTTTCGGAGGCGAGCAAGAAAAAGGCATGCGTGCCGGAACCGAAGCTGTACATCAAGTCGTTGGTATGGCAAAGGCCTTTGAATTAGCTTGCGCGAATTTAGAAAACGACACCAATTACATTTCTGATTTAAAAAACTACTGTTTTTCGGAATTAAGAAAAGTGTTTCCAGAGGTAAAAATCAACGGAGAAAATACGTTTTATAATCTTTTAAACGTTCAATTGCCTTTATCAGAAGAAAAGACTTCAATGTTGTTATTTACTTTAGATATGAAAGGAATTGCCGTTTCACGTGGAAGCGCTTGCCAAAGCGGAAGCATCAAACCATCACACGTTTTATCCGAATTTTTATCTCCAGAAGAGACAAAAAAGCCAAGTTTACGAATTTCACTCAGTCATTTCAATACAAAAGAAGATATTGATTTGTTGGTGGAAGCTTTGAAAACAGTATAAACTAATAAATAATTATGATTAAAAATTTTCTTATTGTTCTTGTATTTGTTTTATCTGCATGTAATAATTCTGTTCAAGAAGTAGAAATAAAAGAAGTTGAAAAGAAACGAATAATTAATGAAAACTTATTGTATTTTGATTATGAATTAATTAAAGATATTGATATTAATGATGAAAAAGAATCAGAGTTATATGAACTAAATAATCCTCAAGTTAATTATATCGAAGATGTAATTTATATTTCCGCTCTAATGAATAGAAATGCATGCGATCATTTTATAGCTGATTTCAAAATTAATGATAATCAATTAACACTTTTCTTAAAGAATGATTCTGAGGAACCTTGTATGTCAAACTCAAAATTTAAGATTAGAGTTTTAATCAAAAATCCTTTAAAGAAAAAATATAACGTTGTTTACGAAATTATAAAATAAAAAAAAACACGAATTACATCAATTAAATCATGCAATTCGTGTTCAATAAATTATTCAGGAAACTACAATTTCTCCATATTCTGAGCCAATGTCTCAATAAATTTTGTGATAGGTCCTTTGATCATCATGGCCATCATTGGGTTGAAATCACCTTCAAAAGCTAATTGTACTTCGGTGTTATTAGCGTCAATTGCATTTAAGTTTCCAGTTAAGGTAAAAGGCAATTTACTTGAAGCCGCTCCTAAAACGATTTGTGAATTTGGAGTTCCTCCTTTTTTAACCAATTTAATTTCTGGCATACCTTTTAAACCAAATTCAAAGCAATTTTCATCGATTACTTCAAACTTTGCAATGTTTTCAGGCATTAATTTCTCGAAATTCTTTACGTCGTTCAAAGCGTTGAATAAATATTCAGCCGATTTTGCTACGTTTACTTTTGGACTTTCTAAGTTCATATGTTTTTTTGTTTGTTATTGTTTCAAGTTTTAGGTTTTTCGCTTAACCGGTATTTTGTTTCAGATTAAACTTCTAAATTCCACTCAGCAGGATTTGCGTTCCAAGCGCTTAATGTTTCCAATTCATTTTCTGAAACATATTGTTTGTCAACCGCTTTTTGTAATAAGTTTTCGTAATTACTTAACGTGAAAACATCTAAATTTGCTACTTCAAAACGTTCCTTTGAAACTGGAAAACCATACGTAAAAATCGCTGCCATTCCTTTGATGTTAGCACCTTCGTTACGTAAAGCTTCAACTGCTAATAAACTACTTCCGCCTGTTGAAATTAAATCTTCTACGACTACCACGTTTTGTCCTTTTTGCAAGAAACCTTCCACTTGATTTTGTCTTCCGTGTTTTTTTGGTTCTGGTCTAACGTATACAAAAGGCAGTCCCATTGCTTCTGCAACAAGTATACCAATTCCAATTGCGCCAGTTGCAACGCCTGCAATTACATCGGGTTTGCCAAATTTTTCTTCAATATGTTTGGCAAATTCATCGCGAATATAATTTCTAACCGCTGGAAATGAAAGGATTATGCGGTTATCACAATAAATCGGAGACTTCCAGCCTGAAGCCCACGTAAAAGGATTTTTAGAATTTAATTTAATTGCGTTTATTTGTAAAAGCAATTCGGCTGTTTGTTGTGCTGTGTTGTTGTTAAAAATCATATTGCAAATGTATAAAGTTTTTGTGAACGATAAGCCACTTTTTTTGACAAATCAAGTTCAAAAGGAGACCGATTTCAAACTTTTTTTATTGGAAAGTGTTGATATCAAGAAGTTGATTGTTAAAATTTTTCAGAATAAAATTCAGAAAGCGTTTCTGTATCATCCCGATGAAAAGTTAATCATGAAAACACTTCGTGCGAAATTACCTGTGGAAAAAGCAGGTGGTGGATTGGTTTACAACAAAGACGGCGATGTGCTTTTTATTTTTAGAAACGGCAAATGGGATTTACCAAAAGGCGGCACCGAAAAAAATGAAACCATTGAAGAAACCGCCATGCGCGAAGTAGAAGAAGAGACGGGCGTAACTGGTTTAGCCATCACCGAAAAACTACAAAGAACTTACCATATTTTCAAAAGAAATGGTCGCTATAAACTAAAAATTACACAATGGTTTGAAATGCGTACCAAATACGAAGGCACACCTCAAGGTCAAGCTGATGAAGGTATTGAACGTGTAGAATGGGTGAATCCAAAGGATATTAAGTTTTTATTGGAGAACTCGTACGAGAATATTAAATTGTTGTTTGAGGCGGAGAAGGTGGTTTAGAAATGATTTATGAAAGAATTAGTTTTAATGATGAAATACAAGCTATTAATTTTAAGTATTTTGAATTTAATTTTATCAATTTTTTTATTTGATTTAAAAATTTCAAATGCTTTAATTAGTTCATCACTAGGGATACTTTTTTTTGGATTGCTTTTTATTTTACCCTTGGTTAATTTATATCATTTTGCAAGAAGTATTTACTATAAAAAACCATTATATCTTTATTACCTAGTTTCATTAGTATTTAACGTTTTTACTTTTATACTTTTCAATATTGAATTTAGTAATAAAAAATGACCTAATTTGTAAATAAAATTTCTTTATTTCGTTTGAAATATGACTCTATTTCATCAATAATTTTCAAATCAACAATTTTTTCGGTAACAGGATAATTATCAACTAGAAGTAAATCGTATTTAGATCCAATTTGATTTAGTAAATTTACAATTTCAGTATTTAATTTTGTATCTCTATTGTTTGAAACAAACCAAATGTTTTTAACAATATCGTCTTTATGCTCTATGAAAATAGTGTCGCCTAAATATCCATAAGCAATTGTGTTTCGGCAATCATTTATCACAATATCACCAATTCCTAGATAAGATATTTTTTTATATTTATTAATTCCAATTTTTTCTAAAAACTCTGTAATTTCTTTAATCTCAATTTTTAAAGTTTCGGTTTTAAATTTTGTGTAACTAGATAATGCTTTGCTTTTATCAATATTTTTATCAACTAAATACTCATAATTTATTGCCGGAATAATTTCAATCATTAAATATTCTTCTTCCCATAACAAAGTTTCATCTTCATTATAACTTTTATTTTTTTGTATTTGAGATTTTGTTACGGTTGTATTATTCTCAACTTTATTTTCTGCTTTAATCGCCTTCTTGGAATCGTAAATGATATAAATTATTGCCAAAGCAATAACTATAAACAGAGCAATATTTGCTAACATCATTTGATTTTTTGTTTAATTCACTCTATAAACCGGATACTGCAAATGCGCTTTCTCATAGTAAGGCGATTGTCTGTACACCCAATCTAATTGCGCTGCACCGTTTTCAGCGAAAGCTTTGTCGTTTTGTTTCTTTTGCTCTAATTCGCCTTTTATTTTTGGATTTTTATCTAGAAATTCTTTCGCCAAATCTTCAAATACATAACTCGAAAAATATTCTTTTTGTTGTAAAATAGGGTCGAAGAAGTTCCAATTGAAATAACTGTCCACCGCTTCTGGTTCTAAGGTTTCAACTAAATATTTCACACCGGGTTGATTCGTGTAAAACACATAATCGCCCATGAAAAATTTCACTTTTTGAGTGGATTTGGAAACTTTTGTATTGTAATGCGCGTAATGTCCTTCGTATGGCGATTTTGAGGTTTGATAACTTTCAATTTTATATGATTCAACTTCAATAATGGTATCTTTTTGAAGACGATGCGTATTGATATTGTTCAATTTCAAAATATCCAACACTTGCCATTGCGATTGCGGAATAATATACGCTTTTGGAATGTTTACGAATTTCGAAGGTTTATAATTCCCATAAAACGGAATTTTCTTGGTAAACGGTTTGCTTTTATCGTAAAACAAGCGGTCTTTTCCTGAAATATCGCTTGGTTTGTAACCACCTTGATAGCCTTTGAAATCAATATAAGATACTTTGGTTGAATCAATTGCCCAATCCAACGGATATTGCATTCCAGCTTGATATTCGTTCAACGCTTCTTTTCGCATTTGCTTGATTTTTTGCCAATTTGTATCTGCAAAATGTATCGTGCTGACCATAAATTCGTAAGTCACTTTCACACGTTCTTTGTAGACTTTCAACATGTGTGTTTCGGGAACAAATCCTAAAGTGTGGAATAAAGTTGAATAACCTGTCGCATATCTTGGTGTATCGGTAAATTGCTCAAAACCTTTATCAGGTGTGGTGCTGTGTACATTCACATATGGAACCACATCGATTTTCTTTTTGTTCATGTCTTTCACAACCGAAGGATACAATTCGTTGATGAAATAATTGCCTAATTTGTTTCCCAAACGTTCGTGTTGGGTTGTAATACAAGTAAATGTATATTGATAATCCGCACCATTAGAAACGTGATTGTCTAAGAAAATATCAGGATTTAATTCGGTAAACAATTTTTGAAAACTTCTTGAATTTTTAGTGTCCGATTTAATAAAATCACGATTCAAGTCATAATTGCGCCCATTCCCTCTAAAACCATATTCTTCAGGACCATTTTGATTGGCTCTCGAATGCGAATTTCGATTCAACATTCCACCAACACTATATACCGGAATAGCAGCAATTAAAGTGTTTTTAGCTGTTTTTATTTTTCCCATAGCCAAATCACGCATCAACATCATCGTAGCGTCAATTCCGTCAGGTTCACCTGCGTGAATGCCGTTGTTGATTAAAATTACGGCTTTATTTTTAGTAAAATATTCGTCAAAATCAAATTTGCCTTCACTTGAAAAAAGTACCAAATGCAAAGGTTTTCCACTATCGGTGGTGCCTTTGTGAATCATTTGGATGTTCGCAAAACTTTCGTCTAATTTTTCATAAAACGCAATACATTCTTCATAAGTAGTGGATTGATTGCCATTGCCACGTTCAAATGGTGTGATAAAATTGTTTTGTGAAAACACAGAAATCGACAAGAAAAGCAAACTTATTTTTAGGAATCGCATAGTTGAATTGTATTTGATTTTCAAAAATAAAGAATCTTTTTGATGTATAATTATTTTTAGCCACAGATTAAAGGATTAAAAGGATTTTAGATTGTTTTATAGAAATAATCCGTGCTAATCTGTGTAATCCGTGGCAATTAATCACTTATTTAAATAATTGGCTTTATCTTTGCCGCATGAGTCAAAATCCATATTCCAACAATTTACTATTGAATCTTGGTATTCAAAGTTTAAACAAAATGCAAGAAGTAGCGCAACAAGCTATTTTGAATGAAGATAATATTTTATTGCTTTCTCCAACAGGTTCGGGGAAAACCTTAGCGTTTTTATTGCCTATTTTCCAATTATTAGAAGAAGATGTAAAAGGTGTGCAATGCTTGATTTTAGTGCCTTCGCGCGAATTAGGTTTGCAAATTGAACAAGTTTGGAAAAAAATGGGCACACATTACAAAGTCAATACATGTTATGGTGGCCATTCGATTGATATCGAAATCAATAATTTAAGTAATCCACCAGCATTGTTAATTGGAACACCAGGAAGAATTGCAGATCATTTAGACCGTGGAAGTTTTGCTACGGATAACATAAAAACCTATGTGTTAGACGAATTTGATAAATCGTTGCAATTGGGTTTCCATGAAGAAATGTCTTATATTATTGGGAAAGTTACCAGAGCTAATAAACGCATCTTAGTTTCTGCGACTTCTGGTGTGGAAATTCCGAAATATATCAAAGTAATTGATCCGAAAGTAATCGATTTTATTCCGAACCAAAAACAGAACGATAATTTAGATGTTCGCATCGTATTTTCGAAATCCAAAGATAAAATTGATTCGTTGTTTCAGTTGATTTGCTCTTTAAATTCAGAAGCTGCGATAATTTTTTGTAACCATAGAGAAGCGGTGGAACGCATTCATGATATGTTGACTCAAAAAGGTATTATTTCCACGTTTTATCATGGTGGATTAGACCAAGACGAACGTGAACGTGCTTTGATTCAGTTCAGAAACGGAAGTGTTTCCTATTTGATTACGACCGATTTAGGCGCGCGTGGTTTGGATATTCCAGAAATGAATCACGTAATTCATTACCATTTACCAGCCAAAGAAGACGAATTTACACACAGAAACGGAAGAACGGCTCGTATGCTAGCCACCGGAACAGCTTACGTTTTGGTAAACGAAACCGAAAAGAAAGCCGATTATTTTGATTATGGCAAACGCAGATTAGATGTTTCTAATGCGAAATCGTTACCCAAAGCGCCTTTATATCAAACGCTTTACATCAGTGGTGGAAAGAAAAATAAGCTGAATAAAATTGATATCGTAGGTTTCTTTTCTCAAAAAGGAAAACTAGAAAAAGACGATTTAGGCTTAATTGAAGTCAAAGATTTTATTTCGTTTGTAGCGGTGAAATATCCAAAAGTTAAATCTTTATTGCAAAACATCAAAGACGAAAAAATGAAAGGGAAGAAATATAAAATTGAAGTAGCAAGAAAGGTGATTAAGAAGGAGGAAGAGTAAATGATTTCGCATAATTGCCCACTTTGTAATTCAGCAGCAACGCTTTTCTGCGAAAAGCCAAAACATTTGTTTTACAAATGTGATACTTGCGATGGTATTTTCAGACCAAAACATACTTTTTTAACCGCTGAAGAAGAAAAAGCACATTACGAAAAACACAATAATGATATTTATGATGAGCGCTATCAAAACTTTGTTTCGCCTATTGTAAATGCTGTTTTACAAGATTTTTCTCCAGAAGCTAAAGGTTTGGATTTCGGTTCAGGAACAGGTCCTGTAATTGCTAAAATGTTGACGGATAAAGACTATCAAGTGCAGAATTATGATTTGTTCTTTGCGAATGATGTAGCACTTTTAAATCAAAAATACGATTACGTTTCGTGTTGCGAAGTAATGGAGCATTTTCATCAGCCTTACAAAGAATTTGAATTGCTGAAAAGTTTACTACTTCCTAAAGGAAAATTATACTGTAAAACAGAAGTTTTCAATAACCAAAAACCTTTTGAAAATTGGTATTACAAAGATGATTTTACTCATGTTTTCATTTATCAACCCAAAACATTGGAATGGATAAAAACCGAATTTCACTTTTCGGATTTAATTGTAAAGGAGAAGTTGATTATGTTTGAATGCTAAGTATGAATTATTAAAAGTAATTAACCACATAGAAACATAGTAAGTGAGTTTTTTATAGATCATAAATGATTACATAGTCTATGTTTACTTCAATTAGTGAAACACCTTTTTAGTGTTTTTTAAAAATCTATGTTTCTATGTGGTTAAAAAATTACTTTTTATCCAAAACCGATTCCGGAACCAATTGAGAAATATCGCCACCGTTTCGCAACACATCACGCACAATACTTGAAGAAATGAATGAAGTTCTAGCCGCTGTTAATAAGAAAACGGTTTCTATTTTCGACATGACACGATTGGTATGAGCAATAGCTTTTTCAAACTCAAAATCAGCTGGGTTTCTAAGTCCACGTAAGATGAAATCCGCTTTTTCTTTTTTACATAAATCGATTGTTAAACCAGAGTAGGTGATGACTTTAACTTTTGGTTCGTCTTTAAAAGCTTCTTCGATGAATCGTTTTCTATCTTCTAAGGAAAACATGTATTTTTTTTCAGCATTAACACCAATCGCTACAATTACTTCATCAAATAAAGAAACGCCTCTTTTGATAATATCGAAATGTCCGTTGGTAATTGGGTCGAACGAACCTGGAAATATTGCTTTTTTCATAGTTTACTTATTTAAAGCCAATTCAATAGCGTTTTCAAATAATTCCGGTAATGAAATTCCTGCTTCGCGAGCTTGTTGTGGAAGAATACTTTCAGTGGTTAGACCTGGAATCGTATTCATTTCTAACATATGCGGTTCATTGTTTACGATAATGAATTCACTTCTCGAAAAACCTTTCATTTTTAATACTTCGTAGGCTCTTTTGGCAACCGTTTCGATTTTTGTTTTTAATTCGTCCGAAATTCTAGCAGGCGTAATTTCTTTTGATTTGCCTAAATACTTCGCTTCGTAATCAAAAAAGTCGTTTTCTGATACGATTTCGGTAATAGGTAAAACCGTAATCGTTCCTTTATAATTGATTACTCCAACAGAAACTTCTGTTCCGTCAAGGAAGCTTTCAATAATGATTTCGTCGTCTTCTTTATAAGCGTTTTCAATAGCAGGAAGAAATTCTTCTCTAGTTTTTACTTTCGAAATTCCGAAACTCGAACCCGATTTATTTGGTTTTACGAAGCAAGGTAATCCTACTTTTGCTAAAATTGAATCAACGTTAATTTCATCACCTAAATTCAAATAATACGATTCTGCTGTTTTGATTCCGTAAGGCTTTAAAACCGATAACATATCGCGTTTGTTGAACGTTAGCGCTGCTTGGTAATAATCACAAGAAGTTTGTGGAATATTTAGTAACTCAAAATACGCTTGCATCAAACCATCTTCGCCTGGAGTTCCGTGAATCGCATTAAAAACCACATCAAAATTGATTTTTGTTCCATTAATTGTTACTGAAAAATCGTTTTTATCAATAGGGAATTCGGCATCATTTTCGTCCACATACACCCATTTTTCTTTAAAAATATGAATGCGATACGGATTAAATTTAGCACGATTAATATTGTTAAACACAACATTTCCGCTAGTTAACGAAATTTTGTACTCGCTAGAGTAACCTCCCATGATAATGGCAACGTTTTTCATTTTGAAATTCTAAAAGTGATACACAAAATTACATTATTTATTGAGATTTTACGTTCTTTTATTCGATTACCAAAGAAATATTTTTGTAATTCATTCGTTTTAAATGTGTGAAGAAATGAAAATGAATTGCATCGTAATTTCTTTTTGAATTTTATATCTTTGTCAAAATATCATTTTGTATGAGTTTATTTAAATATTTAACTAGTAGAACATTTTTTACTCAAGCTTTTTTAGCCGCTTCAATAGTTGTGGGTTTTACTTTTTTGGTAATCCAATTTTTAGATTTTAGAACCAATCATGGTCAGGAAATCAAAGTGCCTGATTTATCTAAAATGAAACTAGAAGTAGCTGAAGAAAAACTTAACGAATTGGATTTAGAAGTATTTTTATTGGATACAGTAGAATTTAATGCCGATTTTCCTCCTTTTACTATTTTAGAACAAGATCCTAAAGCAGGAAGTTTAGTAAAAGACGGTAGAAAAGTTTATGTAAAATTGAATGCTGGTGAATTTACGGATATTACCATTCCAGAATTCAAAGATAAAACGTTCCGACAAATTTCGGCTACGATAAAATCATTAACGTTAAAAGAAGGAAAAATTACTTACAAACCGCATATTGCGAAAGATGTGGTATTACAAATCTACCAAAATGGAAGACGTTTAAGAGCAGGAGATAAGGTTAAGAAAAGTTCAACATTGGATTTTGTATTAGGTGATGGAAAAGAAGTGTTTAATGAAGAAACTTTTAGTTCAGAAGAACCAGCAGATACTTTGCCACCTGCAGAAGAAGGAGTAACAGAACCAGTAGAATTTAAAGAAGAAGATGGCGGATTATAATGTAGGAACCGAACTCGAAGACGAGTTATACGAACATCATCGTTTTGAAGCAAGTAAAGGACAATCGACCTTACGAGTGGATAAATTTTTGATGAACATGATTGAAAATACAACCCGAAATAAAATACAACAAGCAGCAGAAAATGGTTCGATTTTAGTGAACGATGTTGCGGTAAAATCCAATTACAAAGTAAAAGCTGGTGATGTGGTGCGTTTAGTATTGGCACACCCAACTTACGAGCAATTGCTAACACCCGAAAATATTCCATTGGACATTGTGTATGAAGATGATCAATTGTTGGTTATCAATAAACCAGCAGGAATGGTTGTACATCCGGGTCACGGAAATTATTCGGGAACTTTGGTGAATGCATTAGCATATCATTTTAAGAATTTACCAATGAATAGTTCGGAAAGACCTGGTTTAGTTCACCGAATTGATAAAGATACCACAGGTTTGCTAGTAGTAGCCAAGACCGAACACGCAATGGCCTATTTGACCAAACAATTTGCTGAGAAAACTTCGGAAAGAGAATATGTTGCATTAGTTTGGGGAAATATCGAAGAAGATGAAGGAACTGTGGAAGGAAATATAGGTCGTCATGATACAAATAGAATGCGAATGGCTGTTCATGAAAGTGATGAAAAAGGAAAACACGCAGTAACACACTATAAAGTTTTAGAACGATTTGGTTATGTGACTTTAGTTTCGTGCCAATTAGAAACAGGAAGAACACATCAAATTCGTGTGCACATGAAACACATTGGTCACACACTTTTTAATGATGAACGTTATGGAGGTGATTCTATCTTAAAAGGAACGACTTTTACTAAATATAAACAGTTTGTCGATAATTGTTTCAAAGTGTTGCCAAGACAGGCGCTTCACGCAAAAACATTAGGATTTGAACATCCCATCACAAAGGAATTTTTACGATTTGATACGCCAATTCCTCAAGATTTACAGGAATGTATCGAAAAATGGCGTGTGTATTCAAAAGCACAAACGTTTACAGAGGAATAAAAAAGCCCCAATTTGGGGCTTTTCTTAATTAAATGGATTCGACCATTTTGTATTGGTATAAACATCAGTTCCTGAAAGTGTTCTTAAAAATGCGATTACGGCATTTACTTCTGTTGCCGTTAAATTCAATTGTTGTCCAATTCCTCCAGGTGTTAATCTTGGATCTAAGTTGTTGTTTCCTGGAGCAATATTTATAGTTCCGTAATGTCCAATAGCTGCTTGCAAAGTTGTGATAACACCTGTATGCATCATGGGGCCATTTATAGTTCCATCTGTTCTAACTAAATCACGAAGGGAAGGAGCACGAGTGTTTCCAGTATCAATTCCTGTTCCAGCAATTGTTCCAATAATTCCGTTATTTAAAGTATTAGGATCTATATCAAATTCTGGTGCTCTATGACAACCAGCACAACCTAAGCCTCCGCTTGTCCTTACTCCATTTGCATCAAAAACAGGTGGCGATAGGAATAAGTTTTTACCTTGATTTTCTTGTGCTGTAAAATTAGAGAAAGGTTGTCCGTCATTAGTAGCTAATGCTCTTCCTACATCATATTTAGAATCAAATGATTGAATGCTTCTGATAAATTGAGCTAAAGCACTTTGAATTTTAGCTTCTGTAATTTCTTCTGTCCCATAAACAAATTTAAAAAGTTCTCTATAATAACCAATTGCACTTAATTTTGTAATTAAATCATTAAAAGATAAATCGCCATTTTCACCACTGAAGCCCATTTCGCCATGATCTTTAATAGGCATTGTAGTTTGAGTTTCTAAATTAATGGCTCTTTCGTTCCAAAAGAATTTAGTTTCTGTTGCAAATCTCGAGTTTATCAAACGCATGGAATGCCTTCCAGTTGTGCCATTAACACCTGTGCTAGCTACATTGGTGTCACTAAATGCAAATTCTTGTTTGTGACAACTCGCACAAGATATTGTATTGTTTGAAGAAAGATTTTTATCGTAAAATAAAACTCTACCTAATGTTGCTCCTCTATCAGTAATTATATTTCCTTGGGAATTATTTTTAATGATATAAGATGGTACAGATTGGTTGGCATAATTTGATAAATTTTCTAAATCAATTGAAGAACCAAATTCAGCCTCTACAAATGGATAAGACGGAATTTCTTCATAATTACTATCAGAACTATCGCTACAAGAAGTCAATCCAAAAATTGCTAAAAGACTTAAAATAATTTGGTTTTTCATAATCGTTAGTTTTAGGATTATATTTGTAAGACAACATTTGATAAAAAAGGTTTAATTAAAAGCATGACTTTTTTTATAGTTTAAAATATTCCTATATTTGAACTTTATTATTAAACAAACTAACACGAATATTTACCATGAAATTATTAGAAGGAAAAGTTGCCATTATTACAGGTGCAAGCCGTGGAATTGGTAGCGGTATAGCAAAAGTTTTTGCAGAACAAGGAGCAAATGTTGCCTTTACATACAGTTCGTCTGTAGAATCAGCGATGGCTTTAGAAAATGAATTAAACGCTTTAGGAATTAAAGCAAAAGGATACAAATCAAACGCGGCGGATTTTAATGAAGCGCAAAAATTAGTAGATGATGTTATTGCTGAATTTGGGACAATCGATGTTTTAATCAACAATGCTGGAATCACTAAAGACAACTTATTAATGAGAATGTCAGAAGAAGATTTTGATAAAGTAATCGAAATCAACTTGAAATCGGTTTTCAACATGACTAAAGCGGTACAAAAAATTATGTTGAAAAACCGTAAAGGTTCTATCGTAAACATGAGTAGTGTAGTAGGAGTAAAAGGAAATGCTGGTCAGGCTAATTATGCTGCTTCAAAAGCAGGTATGAACGGATTTACAAAATCAATCGCCTTAGAATTAGGTTCAAGAAATATTCGTTGCAACGCAATCGCTCCAGGTTTTATTGAAACTGAGATGACTGCAAAATTAAACGAAGATGTTGTTAAAGGTTGGAGAGATGCTATTCCATTAAAACGTGGTGGAACTCCTGAAGATGTAGCAAACGTTTGTGTTTTCTTAGCATCTGATATGAGTGCTTATGTAACAGGTCAGGTTCTTAACGTTGATGGTGGAATGTTAACTTAATAGTAATTAGTAATTAGTGAATAGTAATTAGTCAGCTATTCACTAATTACTATTCACTAATCACTTATAAAAATGACAACAAACACAATCTTACTTCTACTATTATCAGTAATTATTGCTGCTGGATTGTCGTTTTACCAATATTTGTATAAAGTCAAAAATCAATCAAAATTGTATTGGTTTTTGGCTTTTTTGCGTTTTATAAGTTTGTTTTCGATCTTTTTATTGCTGATTAATCCAATTTTCAGTCGAAAAATAACAGACATTAAGAAAACTCCACTACCAATAGTCGTAGATAATTCCAAATCTATTTCCGAATTAAAAGCTACTAAAGAAGCATTAGAGTTATATCAAAAAATAGCTGATAATAAAGCTATTGCTGAAAAATATGATGTCCAACTATTTTCGTTTGCAGAGGAATTTCAATCTTTAGAAAAGCTCGATTTTAAAGGAAATCAATCACATATTGATGGTGTTGCTAAGAATGTGAAGCAATTATACCGAAATACCAATTATCCTGTAGTTTTATTTACCGATGGAAATCAAACCATGGGAAATGATTACGTATTTAGTTTTCAAGAAAATACAAGTGTATTTCCAATAGTTTTAGGTGATACTACTACGGTTTTGGATTTAAAAATTAACCAAATCAACGTTAATAAATACGCTTTTTTAAAGAATAAATTTCCAGTTGAAGTATTTTTACAATACAATGGAAATCAGTCTATTTCAACCACTTTTTCGATACAGAACGGTAATCAAACCATTCATAAACAAACCGTTAGTTTTTCGAAAGATAAAAGAGCACAGTCTATTTCTGTTTTATTAAATGCTGACAAGGTTGGAATTGCAAAATACAAAGCCTTAATTTCTTCCAATATAAAAGAAAAAAACACGGTTAATAATACTAAGAATTTTGCTGTAGAAGTTATTGATCAACGTAGTGAAATTGCTTTAGTTTCAGCAATTAATCATCCTGATTTAGGGGCTTTGAAGCGAAGTATCGAAACTAATCAGCAACGAAAAGTTTCAATTATAAAACCAAATGAAATTAAATCGTTACAAGATTTCAATGTTTTAATTTTGTATCAACCTTCAGCTGCTTTTAAATCGATATTCGATCAAAATAGGGTAGCCCAAATCAATACGTTTGTGATTACAGGAACAGCAACTGATTTTAACTTTTTAAATCAAGTTCAGGACGATTTGAATTTTAAAATGTCAACATCAAAAGAGGATTATTTGCCAACGTTTGAGTCGAATTTTAATTTGTTTGCCCAAACGAACATTGGTTTTGAAAATTTCCCACCATTGGAACATAATTTTGGAGTAATAACAGCGAAAAATAATGTAAATACGTTACTTACAGCTAGAGTTAGAAATGTTCCGGTTCAGAATCCAATTTTAACTTTTACGGAAAATGGAAGTAAAAGAGAAGCTTATTTATTGGGTGAAAACATCTGGAAATGGCGTTTGGAAAATCATTTAAACAAAAAATCATTTGAAGATTTTGATTTGTTTGCTGATAAAATCATTCAGTTTTTAGTTTCCAACGCGTCCAAAAAGAATTTGAATGTTACTTACGAAAGTTTCTATAATTCAGGTGAAAGTATTGAAATTACAGCCGAATATTTCAATAAAAACTACGAATTTGACGAAAAAGCGCAATTAACCATTCAAGTTACTAATTCCAAAACAAAAGCTACAAAGAAATACGATTTGCTGAAAGCTACCAATTCCTACAAAGTAAATTTAGACGGTTTAGAAGCTGGAAATTACACATTTAAAGTAACTGAAAAACAATCGAATACTAGTTTTTCAGCATCTTTTGAAGTGTTAGATTTTGAAATCGAGAAACAATTCGTAAATCCGGATAAAAATCGATTAGAGCAATTGGCAACAAATACGAATGGTAAAGCGTATTATCCAAATCAAATCGAAAATTTAATTCAGAGTTTGATAGATGATGAAAATTATATTCCTACCCAAAAAGAAATCATCAAGAAATCACCTCTTATTGATTGGATTTGGTTGTTAGTTTTTGCAATTACAGCTTTAGCAACTGAATGGTTTATTCGAAAATATAACGGTTTGTTATAAAATAGAAATATTAATTTCTTTTTGAAATTCAGCATTATTATCTAGAAGTTGAATTCCTTCTTTCTCATAAATGTTTCCATTGTGATTTACATTATCAGCCAAACCACACCAAGGTTCGATGCATAAAAAAGGCGCGTTTGGTTTAGTCCAAATTCCCAAATAAGGAAAGTCTTTGAATTCCACCGAAAGATAAGGTTGGTTCTTTTTTGAAAGCGTAAGTTTATTCGATTTTAATTGTTTAAAAACCAAAGCATCTTTTTCAAATAAAGCATAATCTAAGTTGATTTTTCCATTTTCTGAAGGTATTTTTCTGAACGAATTATTAAACTGTTCATTTTCTAGTTCATAGGATACAAATTTCTCTGCTTCATTAAATTGTAAGGAATAGTCTGAAAAAGAATCTTCAATAGCAAATGCTGGATGCGCTCCAATTGAAAACGGCATGATTTCTTGCGATTTATTTAGAACGGAGTAACTAATCTTTAAGCTATTTTCTATCAATTCATATTTTAACCGCAATTCAAATTGAAAAGGATAATTCTTCAGAGTTTCAGTGTTATCTCTTAAAATAAATACAGCAGAACTTTCCGTTTGATTTGCTACTTCAAATTCAAAATTTCGTGCAAATCCGTGACGTGGTAGTTCGTAAGTTTTGCCATTAATTGAATACGAATCATTTTTTAATCTTCCTACAATGGGAAATAAAATAGGAGAAGTTTTGTTCCAAAAAGCTTCATCAATTGTCCAAATGTAGTTTTGGTTATCTTTTTCTAATTTCATTAATTCGGCACCAACTGTATTAATTGATGCCGAAATTTTTGTATTTGAAAGTGTAATAATCATATTAATCTTCTGAAATTCCTTTCCAGTTTCTAATAATTTTTGATAAAAAGAAAAGTGTTAGTACGGCTAAAATAAAATTGAATGAAAACATATGAAGTATATGATCTCTAAACCATAAATATTCAGGAGAATTATAACTATAACCCATTCTATAATCATATTTTAAAGCATAATGTTCTTGTATTATGAAATAAATCAAAGGAATAATTCCTATGAACGACCATAAAAACAAATTCAAAGCAATTCTACTGAGTTGTAAATTCTTCTTATTGAAATAAATTAAAAAGAAATAAAATATAATTCCTAAAATGGTAAATAAAATTAAATAAGCATACATGTTTCCTACACCAGTAATTGCTGTGAAAATACCGTAAACAATGTTAATAACACCTGTTGAAACTAATGCAATTAACCAACTTTTTCCAGATGTAACTCGGAAAGAAAAAATCAAAATAGATAATCCAAAAGCGCCATATAAAAACCCTAAAATTATTTCAATTTTGAAAAAAGAATCCGTGTGTGCTTCGGAAACGGTATCATATTTATCTTTTAATACATCTTGTTGCACAAAATATTTGGAGTATTTTCGTTCGCCATTGCCAACTTTAGCTACATAGTCATAACTATTATAGGAATTATCAGTTTCGTACTCTCTCATATAAGGTTGAATGTATAAAAACTCATCAAATTCGGGCGCTTTGTAAACAATATCAAACCATTTGTCTAAAGTTAAATTGGTTGCTAAATTGTGCTCTCTAATTAAACTCAAATAACTATCCATTAGCTTTTTAACTTCAGCTTGATTGTCTTGATGTAGCCAATTTTGAATTTGTATTCTATTTAAAGAATCTTGTTCTCTTGAAATAACCGTAAATTCAAACGTATTACGATTTACTAAAGAAAATTGATTGTATTTTTTTCCGTTAAAGATGATATGGTTTTTGTAAGTATATGCCGCAGCTACAGATTCAGGATAATAATCTGGATTATTGTTATTTATACTATCTATCTTTTCCTGATTGATAACATTTCCTAAACTGTCAATTAGTCCAGATGCTAATGAGTCAATTTCTGTTTCTGCAAAACTTCCATCAATAAACATATCTGCAGTAGCAATAGTTTTGCAACGATTGGTGGTTTCTTCAAGCGAATAATAACTTTTTTGATGTAATTGTTTTCCAACTGAAAAAGGTAAATAGAATGTAATCAATAAGGTACTGACTACAAATATTTGTAACCATTCGTAAAACAAGCTGTATTTTGATTTGCTATAAAATGATTTTAGCGAGTTGTTTTTAAAGTAGTTAACTAACCATAAAATAATAACAATTACAACAAGTAAAACTCCAAATAGGATGCAAGTTACTTCAATATCTAAGTTGTTTCTGTTCGAAAAATCGATGGTTCCATCTAAATAACCTAAGCCAAAAAAGATGAGGTGTAGTAGTAATCCAATGGCAACCATAGGAACAAACTTGGTGTTCCAAAGTAGTGGATATTTGAGTAATAGTTTTTTCTGTATATCTTTAAACATGATTTTATTTTTTTAGTTCACAAAAAAGCGACGTGTTGAATTTGAGATGTTTCGCATATAAGTTATGGGAATCGATTGGTTTATGACCACTTTCAAGAAATCATTCATTTCAATTTTTTCTGGAAAAGTTGCGATAAAAGTTCCGCCATTTTGTTCCAAAGAAATTACTTCTAAAGCAGTAAAAGCTTGTTTTAAATCGCTTAAATTCAATGAACTTTCGAATTCGATAATGCAATTTTTAGCTGTGTCATTTTCAGCATTCAAATTCTTTTGTGAACCACGTTTTAAGAAAACCACCTGATTTGATGTTTTTTCCACTTCGTACAATTGTTGCGAACTCAACACAATAGCAATCGGTCTAAAAGCCGAATTAGCGATGTTTCTAAAATCATCTAAAATGGTTTGCTGTGCCAAAATATCTAAGTTTGCTAAAGGTTCGTCAATTAATAAAATCTTTGGTTTACGGAGTAACATTCGAGCCAATTCGAAACGCATTTTGTAACCAGATGATAAATTATTCCAGTAATGTCTTCTAAATTTTCGCAATCCTAAACGCGTGATGACTAAATCAACTACCAAATTATTTTCTTCTGGAGAATAACCGTAGCAGCTTGCAGTGAATTCTAAATTTTCATACATCGAACCGCGCCAAGTGTCAGTTCGTTGTGGAATGTAAACTAATTTTGTTCGTAAATCATACAAATCATCATACTGGAATTGATAATTTATGGTTCCAGATGTTGGATGTAATTCACCACATAAACTACGAAGTAAAGTTGTTTTTCCATTTCCGTTTTCGCCAACCAAACCAATGATTTCACCTGTTTTGATGTCTAAATTTATTGGTCCTAATCCAAAAGAAGCATTGTAAACTTTTTGAAGATTTTTAACCGAGATAATGGTTTGATGATTGTGACATTCTTTTTTGCTTAAAAACGAGTGAAGCTCATCTAGTAAGGTTTTTAAACGAGTTTTTTTATCATCGTCTTCTTTTTCATTATTATCTAACCAATTTAAAAATTCATTGGTTTTGGTGTAAAAATCAATGTTTTCGGTATCTAAAGTAAAATCGATTACTCGTTTTATGGTTTGATTGAAGTCGTTAAATTCGAGAAGTTCTTGTACTTCGCGGAATTGTTTTTCAAATTCGGTCATATATTATTTTATAAAATTTCGTTTTAGTAAACCATACATTACGGTATCGGTAAATTCATTATTGTAATAAAAATCTTCTTTAAAATGCGCTTCTTTTACAAAGCCAACTTTTTGTAAAACACGTTCCGAAGCACTATGTCGTGAATCGATAACAGCAACAATAGAATGAAAATTTAAGGTATTGAAAGCAAAATCTAACAACGTTTTCACGGCTTCTGTTACATAACCTTTTCCGTTATGTTCAGGTGTAATCATATAACCTAATTCGGTTCTAAAATGTTCGGGTTGGGTTCTGTAAAACCCCATAATTCCAATGCATTTATCACTTCCTTTTTCGGTTACTGCCCAATTGATATCAATATTTTCATCAATTTTATCGTTAATCATTTTTATGTGTGACAAAGCGCCTTCGATATCAGTTACTAAAGGTCTTGGTATGAATTTCATAGTTTCAGGATTACCTCGAAGTACTATAATTTCTGGAGCATCAGCATCAGTTAATTTTCTAAAACGTAAACGTTCGGATTCTAGTATCGGAAAAGGAGAGAAGTTGAGTTGTAACATTTTTATAGTTTGTATTTTTTTATTGAGTTTGAAATTGCTCTTGAATTGCTTTGTCATGTTTTTTACTGAAGAAAATCAGCATACAAATGGCACCAATTGTTGCATATAACATGTCTGATTGTGTGTCCCAAACATAACCTTGTGTTCCTAAAAAGGCATCGCCACCTTCACCCGTACAAAGTGAAACACCCCACTCTAACCATTCGTAAGCGGCACTTATTGCTAAACAGACCGCTACAATGATGAAATTGAAGAAACTTTTATTTGAAATGACATTTTTGCGAATGAATAATTCTCGCACAATCATAGCAGGAACAAAACCCTGAGCAAAATGCCCAACTTTATCGTAGTTGTTTCGAGTTTGATTAAAAGTTTCTTTTATCCATTCAAAAGGTGGAACTTCAGCGTAGGTATAGTGTCCGCCAAGAAATAAGATGTAGCAATGAATGAGAATGAAGAAATACGTAAAATTAGTAAATTGAAATTTTTTATAGGTAAAAACCAAAATCAATAAACCAATAATTGCTGGAGAAACTTCTAAAAACCAAGTGAAATATTCCTTTGGATTGATTCCTGAAAGAATTAATCCGATGAAAAATAACGGAATAAAGATTTGTGGTTGTTTCATTGTAAATTTACTTTTTCTTTAAAATTAAAGCACTTACTAATGAAAAAACAATTCCCAATGGCAAAATTTCCATGTATGTAAATAAGATTACCCAAATTGGATTTTTGTACATTTTTTTAAAGGAATTCATTTCTTCAGTTACTTTTACTATTTCCTCTGGACTTGCTTTTGCAATAGCCATATCTGTATAATGTTCTGCAAAATTTGGGAAGAAATTATACAATATCACCAACCAAACTAAAACATAAATTGTCGAAATAATTAAAGTAATCCAGAAGCCTGTTAAAAAAGCTTTACCAAATGAAATGAATCCGTTATTTACATCTCTTTGTTGTTTAATTCCTTTAACTACAAAGAAAAAAGCCAAAAGCATTCCAGCAAATCCAACCATCATGCTTACTTCTTTTTCAGGATTTGATTTCATGTACATAGTTATTGATATTAGCAATGCCGAAACAATACTACTTCCAAGTAATCCATTTTTTAAAATAATGTTGTTCATGATGAATAGTTTTTGGTTAGTTAATCAAATATAATGAAATTATTCGATGAAATCTAAATCCTTATTGTGGGTTTCAGATATGGTTAAAGTAGAATAGATTCCTAATGCAAAAGCAAAAACACCTACAATAGCCGCAGCAGTTATAACGCCATTATTCACTTTTAAACAGTCAAAAGCTAATAACATAACAGGAACTAATCCTCGAACCATATTAGGAATGGTGGTGGTTGCGGTACTTCTGATGTTAGTTCCAAATTGTTCTGCTCCAACTGTAACAAACATAGCCCAATAGCCAGTTCCTAAACCTAACCAAGCACAATAGAAGTAATACATGTTTTCGGTTTTAGTACCTCCATAAAGCATTAAAACCACACCAATAATGGTAAATAACATCATGTAAACAATGGCTTTTTTTCGAGAATGTAACCAATGCGAAATAAATCCACTTGCAAAATCTCCAATAGAAATCCCAACATACGCCCACATAATAGCTTTTCCAGGTTGAATATTTTCAATTCCCATAACTACAGCAAATTGATTCGCCATCACCGCTAAAATTCCGATACAAAACCATGTTGGTAATCCAATGGCAATACATTTCATGTATTTTACAAAACGATTCCAATTGGTAAAAAACGAAAAGAAATTCCCTTTTTTGACACTACTATCGTGTTTGATATCGTTGTAAATACCTGATTCCGCTACACTAATTCGCAACACTAAAAGCATTAATCCTAAAGCACCACCAATATAATAGGCAATAGTCCAATCGCCTGCTAATTCTACTGTTAACTGAGCTACTACAGCTCCAAGAAGTCCAAAACCTGCAACAATTGAAGTTCCGATAGCGCGCAATTGCTTAGGTAACGATTCAGAAACTAACGTAATTCCAGCTCCTAATTCTCCAGCTAAACCAATTCCGGCAATGAATCGCAACCAAGCATATAACATAGTTTTATCTTCTACAGGAAAATGTGGTAAAAATCCGCAAGCAATATTAGCTAAAGAATACACTAATATAGAACCGAACAAAACCGAAAGTCTTCCTTTTTTATCTCCTAAAACACCCCAAAGAATTCCGCCAAGAAGCAATCCTACCATTTGATAATTTAGAATAAGAGTTCCAGCGGTATCTACGTCTAAATTCAAATCTTTTAAACTAGGAACACGAACAATTCCAAAAAGAAGTAAATCATAAATATCTACAAAGTAACCTAGAGCGGCTACAATCACAGGAAATGAGAGAAGGTGTTTTAGTTTTTCTTTCAGCGTAAAATCAGACATGGTTAGTTTTATTGGTTGGTTAATTCTGTAAAAATATAAATAAAAGCACTAAAACAATTTTGCATGAATACTATTTTTTAACAAAAATCTTTAACAAAATTTGTTGGTTTTGTGTTGGTTTTCAGGGATTCAATTCACTTCAAATCATTAAATTTGAAATAAAAAAAGTTATGAAAAAATTGTACATTTTTGTTCTGGTGATTTTTAGTCAGTGTATCTTTTCACAAACAGATGCAAGGATTTACGAAATCATCGAATCCGTTTCCACTAAGCGAATTGAAAGTGATATTCGAAAGTTGGCTAGTTTTGGTACCCGAAATACTTTCAGTGATACGATTTCAAATAAAAGAGGAATTGGAGCCGCTCGTCGTTGGATAAAATCTGAATTTGAGAAAGTATCTAAAGATTGTTCTAATTGTTTAGAAGTGTTTTATCAAAAAGATTTTGTGACAACTAATGACGGCGAACGTGTTCCAAAAGATACATGGATTGTAAATGTAGTAGCCGTTCAAAAAGGCACCAAAAACAGCAATCGTTATGTAATTATGACGGGCGATATTGATAGTAGAAATTCAGATCCTATTGATTTTATTAAAGATGCTCCAGGAGCTAATGACAATGCAACAGGAATGGCAGGAACCATTGAAGCAGCCAGAGTTTTATCTAAATATAAATTTGATTACAATATCGTTTATTTAGGATTGTCAGGCGAGGAGCAAGGCTTGTTTGGAGGAAAAGGTTTTGCTGAATATGCTAAAAAACAGGGTTGGGACATCATTGGAGTTTTAAATAACGACATGATAGGAAATATTGAAGGTGTTGACGGCGTAATTGATAATCGCACTTTCCGAATTTTCTCTGAACCAACCCCAATTACAGAAACAGAAAGAGATCGAAATAATCGCCGTTTTTATGGAGGTGAAGTAGATGGAAATTCAAGACAATTGGCGAGATATATTCACAAACTAACCACAACGTATATGCCTGAGATGAATCCAATGTTAGTTTATCGTTTGGATAGATTTGGACGTGGTGGTCATCACCGACCTTTCAACGATTTAGGTTTTGCAGGTGTTCGAATTATGGAAGCTCATGAAAATTACAATCGCCAACATCAAGATTTAAGAGTAGAAAATGGAATTAAGTATGGAGATGTTATTGAAGATGTAAATTTTGAATATGCAAATAAGTTAACGGCTGTAAATGCAATTACCCTAGCAAGTTTAGCTTGGGCAACTCCTGAACCTAAAAATGTGAGAATTGGTGGAATTGTTGAGCCTAATACCAAATTACGTTGGGAAAAATCAAGTGATGAAAATATTGTTGGATATAAAATTTATTGGCGATTAACTACTTCACCTCAGTGGGAATTCAGTCGTTTTGTAGGCGATGTTGATAATTTTGAATTGAAAGGAATTGTGATTGATAATTATTATTTTGGAGTGGCTTCTGTTTCAAAATCGGGGCATGAAAGTGTGGTTGTTTTTCCAAATGATATTATCCGAACTACTTTTAAGAGAAAATAATTAGTAAAAAGAAACACCGATTCAAAATTGAACCGATGTTTCCCAAACTAAAACAAACTTAACCCATTATGAACCCATGGATTGTGGGTATATTTTATGAATTGGATTTAGTTTACCAACTCACTTTGATTTCTAAATACTAATTGACCATCAAAACTATCTAACAGAATGATACTATCAGTAGTCACTTTTCCAGCTAATATTTCTTTCGAAAGTTGGTTTAATACTTCGCGTTGGATTACTCGTTTTACTGGTCGCGCTCCAAATTGAGGATCGTAACCTTTTTCTGCCAAATATGCTACCGCTTCTGGAGTTGCATCCATTGTAATGTGTTGCTGTGCTAACATTTTAATCACACTCTTCAATTGTAATCCTACAATCTCTTTAATGTTTTTATCGGTTAACGGTGTAAACATTACGATTTCATCGATACGGTTTATGAACTCAGGTCTAACGGTTTGTTTTAATAAGCCTAGAACTTCTGTTTTTGCTGCTTCAGTTGCTGCTTCAATTCCACCTTTTAAATTTTCGAATTTCTCTTGAATGATATGGCTTCCCATATTCGAAGTCATGATGATAATGGTGTTTTTAAAATCTGCCACACGACCTTTGTTATCCGTCAATCTTCCTTCGTCTAAAACTTGTAATAAAATATTAAACGTATCTGGATGTGCTTTTTCAATTTCGTCTAGCAATACTACAGAATACGGTTTTCTTCTTACAGCTTCAGTCAATTGTCCGCCTTCGTCATACCCTACATATCCTGGAGGCGCACCAACTAATCGGCTCACCGCATGACGTTCTTGATATTCACTCATATCAATTCTGGTCATTGCATTTTCATCATCGAATAGATACTCGGCTAATGCTTTTGCTAATTCGGTTTTACCAACACCGGTTGTTCCTAAGAATAAGAACGAACCAATTGGTTTTTTAGCATCTTGTAAACCAGCGCGACTTCTTCTAACGGCATCACTTATCGCTTCAATCGCTTCTTCTTGCCCAACTACTCTGCGATGTAATTCATCTTCTAATTTAAGTAGTTTTTCTCTTTCACTTTGAAGCATTTTGGTAACTGGAATTCCAGTCCATTTGGCTACCACTTCTGCGATATCGTCGTGGGTTACTTCTTCTTTGATTAAAGAAGTCCCAGCTTGATTTTCTGCTAATTGTGTTTGTAAAGCATCTAATCGTTCTTGTGCTTCTTTTATTTTTCCGTAACGGATTTCAGCTACTTTTCCGTAATCGCCATTTCTTTCGGCTTGTTCGGCTTCTAATTTGAAATCTTCAATTTCTAATTTTACCGCTTGAATGTTATCTACAACGTCTTTTTCAGATTTCCATTTGGTGAAAATTTCGTTGCGCTCTTCTTTTAAATTCGCTAAATCTAAACCAAGAACTTTTAACTTAGTTTCATCATTCTCACGTTTAATCGCTTCAATTTCGATTTCCAATTGCATGATTTTTCTATCCAAAACATCTAATTCTTCTGGTTTTGAATTGATTTCCATTCGCAATTTTGAAGCCGCTTCATCCATTAAGTCTATCGCTTTATCTGGTAGAAAACGATTCGTAATGTAACGTTGCGAAAGTTCAACCGCAGCTATAATGGCGTCGTCTTTGATACGCACTTTGTGATGTGTTTCATATTTTTCTTTGATACCACGTAAAATCGAAATCGCACTTTCAGTATCAGGTTCGTCGATATTTACTTTTTGAAAACGTCTTTCTAACGCTTTGTCTTTTTCGAAATATTTTTGATATTCATCCAAAGTCGTTGCTCCAATCGCACGTAATTCACCACGAGCTAAAGCGGGTTTTAAGATATTGGCCGCATCCATAGCACCTTCGCCACCGCCAGCTCCAACCAAGGTATGAATTTCGTCAATGAAAAGTACGATATCACCTTCGGCAGAAGTCACTTCTTTAACTACGGCTTTTAATCGTTCTTCAAATTCTCCTTTGTATTTCGCACCAGCAATTAGCGCTCCCATATCAAGCGAATAAACAATTTTATCTTTCAGATTTTCTGGAACGTCTCCATCTACAATTCGGTGAGCCAAACCTTCGGCAATAGCTGTTTTACCAACACCTGGTTCTCCAATTAACATCGGATTGTTTTTGGTTCTACGAGTTAGGATTTGTAACACTCTACGAATTTCTTCATCGCGACCGATTACTGGATCTAATTTGCCATTTCTTGCTAAATCATTTAAGTTTTTAGCGTATTTGTTTAGCGAATTATAAGTTTCTTCAGCCGATGCTGAGGTTACTCGTTCCCCTTTTCTAATTTCGGCAATTGCTGCTTCTAAACCTTTTTCGGTAACGCTTTGGTCTTTTAGAATTTGGGAAACTTTACTTTTCGATTTGAAAATAGCCAATATCAAATGCTCGATAGAAACGTATTCATCGTTCATTTTTTTTGCAATGATTTCGGCTTCGGTAAGTGTTGAAGAAGCACTTCTTGAAAACATTAAATCGCTACCTGAAACTTTTGGAAAACTCTGAATCGTACTGTCTAATACTTTTTTGAAAAGCTCTACGTTAACATTCAATTTTTTCAAAATGAAAGGTGTAACGTTTTCGTCTACTTCTAAAATTCCTTTGAATATATGTTCGTTTTCAAGCTGTTGATGCCCAAAACTTTGTGCAATTTGCTGTGCTTGTTGCAAAGCTTCTTGCGATTTGATTGTAAATTTGTTGATATTCATATTCTTAATTAATCCTTTTTAGTGAGTTGTTTGATAGGGATTATTCAATATATGTTCCAATCTTAAATAGATGCCAAAATGTCTTTATTTTAGCATTTTTGTTAAATTTTAATGCCAAAATGACGTTTTTTTTGGGTTTAAAAAGACATATAAAGGTGCAAAAAAAGACATATAAAGGTACAAAAAAAGACATATAAAGGTACAAAAAAAGACAGTATCGTTACATACTGTCTTCTGTTAATTAAGTTATAAAATTTACCTTCTAAACTTATTATTGGTAATAATTCCTTTTAGTTTGACTTTTAAATCTTCGCCTGTATCATAAACCATTTGTTCATTGCTTGGGAAAGGTACGGCTCTTCGGTCAAAATATTGATAATAGGTTTCTTCACAAGCGCGTTTGTCTCCATTGTAGTTTGCGTAGATGTAATCAAAAATAAATTCGCTCGTTACTGGGAAAGCATCAATTAATTGATTAGTTCTAAAATCAATATAATCTACTTTAGCCGTTACTTGACACGATTTGAATTGCGTAAATTCGTAAATACTAACCGTGATAGTTTTCATGTTATCCACTTTAATTGGATTGCCCAAACTATCTTTTACTACATTTCCGTTGGCATCTAAAAGTGTTTTAACACCATCTTTGATTTGTTTTTCTTTAACAAATTGCTTTTCACGAACTTGTTCTGGAGAAATATTAATCTGTCTGAAATTTACAATCATCCCAAAGTCATAATTAATACCCTTTTGTTTGTTGTTATGATATACCGTCCATTTATCATTGATTCCATACGTGCTAAAATCCAATAAATCGTCTTGTAAACGAGCTGGAATCACCATATTGGTTTCGTTTTTTGTATACACATGAACAAAATCGGTTCCTTTAAATTGCGCTTCATCCATTAAAGCACGAACGTCTTTATAACCTGGATTCAATTTATCTAAATACGCTAAATCATCAAAAGCTTGTCTAAAATCCATCTTGTTTTTAGAAGCCAATAGTTTTTTAGCATTACCATATAAAAATCCCGAAAGATTATTTTTACTACTAATTAATTCATCAGAATAATCATCCATTGGGAAAATTGCATTTCTGCCTTCTTTCAACAATTGCAGCGGTAAAAGAGGTTTAATACGTTCTTGACGATTGTGTAATTGATTATAAAGATTAAATATTCTTTCGTAGTTAGCCGGATTATTTTCTTTGATTAACAAATTCAACGATTCTAAATCACGTTGCTTAGCTTTTGCAAAAGCTTCCTCTAATAAATATACATAATCTTGTTTACCTTTTGAGTTTTTGTTGGTTCTTAAAGCATCAACTGCATTAATGATAGCGCCATCATAGTCACCATTACTTAACATAGATTGGGTTTGCTTTACACCGCATGAAAAGATAACTAGCGATAAAAATAATAGGGTAATTTTTTTCATAAAAATCAAATATTTTGTCAAAGATAAAATTTTTTTGGAGCTATTTCCTGCTGTACGTTCTATCTTTTTGTTTTTAAAGGAAAAACAAAAAGGATGCCACTTCCATCAGGGCTAAAAAATAAAACTCCGAAAGACGATTTCGGAGTTTTAAATATGATATATATATATATATATATATATATATATATATATATATATTAGAATTTCAATTCTACAGCGGGTAACAATTTACTTGAAACTTCTCCAAAACCAATTCGTAAGTTATCTTTTTGGCAAAATCCTCTAATAATTACAGTATCGTTATCGTTGATGAATTTACGTTCTGAACCATCGTTCATTTTTAACGGTTTTTGTCCGCCCCAACTCAATTCTAACATCGAACCGAACGAATCTTCTGTTGGTCCAGAAATGGTTCCACTTCCCATCATATCGCCAGAGTTTACTCTACAACCATTAATGGTATGGTGCGCTAATTGTTGCGCCATTGACCAATACATATATTTAAAGTTGGAACGAGAAACAACAGTTTCTACTGCATTTTCAGGCTGAATAGCTACTTCTAAATTAATATCAAATGCTTTCTCTCCTTTTTGTTTTAAATAAGGTAACGGTTCTGGTGATTGCTCAGGTCCTTTTGTTCTAAAAGGCTCCAAAGCATCCATTGTTACAATCCAAGGTGAAATTGATGATGCAAAGTTTTTTGCTAAGAATGGTCCAAGTGGCACATATTCCCATTTTTGAATATCGCGTGCACTCCAATCGTTAAATAACACCATTCCGAAGATATGTTCTTCTGCTTCTTCTACGGGAATTGGTTCTCCCATTAAATTCGCATCGGTAGTAATAAAAGCAGTTTCTAATTCGAAATCTACTAATTTTGAAGGACCAAAAACTGGAGTAGTTTCTCCATTTGGTAATGTTTGTCCATAAGGTCTGTGAACAGGAATGCCTGAAGGCACAATCGTAGAACTTCTTCCGTGATAACCTACAGGAATGTGTAACCAGTTCGGCAATAATGCATTTTCTGGATCACGGAACATTTTTCCTACGTTTGTAGCATGTTCTTTTGAACTATAGAAATCGGTATAATCTCCAATTTGAACTGGTAAAAGCATTTCAATATCTTCCACTTTAAAGATTACAACTTCTCTATGGTCTTTATTGTCTCTTAAAAGAGGATTGTTTTCATCAAAGATTTCAGCTAATCTATTTCTTACTAAACGCCATGTTTTTCTTCCATCAGAAATAAAATCGTTCAGTGTGTCTTGCATGAACATATCATCAGTAAGTTCAATACCTTCAAAATACCCTAATTGTTGTAAAGCACCCATGTCAATGGCGCAGTTTCCAATTCGAGTTCCTATGGTGATAACATCTTCTTTTGTAATAAAAACACCAAACGGAATATTTTGGATAGGAAAATCACTATTTTCGGGAACATTTATCCAAGATTTTCTTAGGGGGTCGTTTGCTATATTTGGCATAATTGTATTGTTAGTTTGTTGTTGAAAAATTATGAATCAAATATAAAATTATCTATCAATGTAACAAACCTTTTTCGTAATTTTGACCTAATTTTAACGAATATTTATTGCAATGCAACGCGACGAACAAATTTTTGACCTAATTCTTGATGAACAAGACAGACAAATTCACGGAATTGAATTAATTGCTTCTGAAAACTTTGTTAGCGACCAAGTAATGGAAGCTGCAGGTTCATGTTTAACCAACAAATACGCTGAAGGATATCCTGGTAAAAGATATTACGGAGGATGTGAAGTAGTAGATATTGTAGAACAAATTGCAATTGACAGAGCAAAAGCTTTGTTTGGCGCTGAATACGTAAACGTACAACCACACTCGGGTTCTCAGGCGAATACAGCTGTTTTTGCAGCTTGTTTAAAACCAGGTGATACTATTTTAGGATTTGATTTATCTCATGGAGGTCACTTAACACATGGTTCTCCAGTTAACTTTTCAGGAAAATTATACAATCCAGTGTTTTATGGAGTAGAAGAGGAAACAGGTGTTTTAAACTATGATAAAATCCAAGAAATTGCTTTAGCAAACAAACCAAAAATGATTATTGCAGGAGCTTCGGCTTATTCTCGTGATATGGATTTTAAACGTTTCAGAGAGATTGCTGACAGCGTTGGTGCTTTGTTGTTAGCAGATATTTCACACCCAGCTGGGTTAATTGCTAAAGGTTTATTGAATGATCCAATTCCACATTGTCATATTGTAACTACAACTACTCACAAGACTTTACGTGGTCCAAGAGGTGGAATGATTATGATGGGGAAAGATTTCGAAAATCCTTGGGGATTAACTACTCCAAAAGGAGAAATCAGAATGATGTCTCATGTTTTAGATATGTCGGTTTTCCCAGGAAATCAAGGTGGACCTTTGATGCATATTATTGCAGCTAAAGCGGTGGCGTTTGGAGAATGTTTAACCGATGAGTTTTTCCGTTATGCGATGCAAGTGAAGAAAAATGCACAAGCAATGGCAGAAGCGTTTAATAAAAGAGGTTACAAATTAATTTCAGGTGGTACAGATAACCACATGATGTTAATCGATTTAAGAAACAAAGGAATTTCAGGTAAAGATGCTGAAAATGCATTAGTAAAAGCTGAAATTACAGTAAATAAAAACATGGTACCTTTTGATGATAAATCACCATTTGTTACTTCTGGTATTCGTGTGGGAACTCCAGCTATTACAACTCGTGGTTTAGTGGAAGAAGATATGGAAACGGTTGTTGCTTTAATAGATAAAGTATTAATGAATCATACTGATGAAGCTGTTTTAGAACAAGTAGCGGAAGAAGTAAATGATTTAATGAGCGAAAGAGCAATGTTTGTTTTTTAATTTCAAGCATTATCCAAATAAAAAACTCCTGAGATAATCAGGAGTTTTTTATTTTTATGAAGTTCGGATTTATTTTCCGTCTCTATCTACTTTTATTCTTTCAGGACGATTTGCTAATTCCCAAGCCAAACCAAAAGCTAATTGAGCACGTTTAGCTAACGCATCATATTCAATTTTGTCGGGAGTATCACTTGGTAAATGGTAATCTGCATGAACTCCGTTAAAGAAGAAAATTGAAGGAATTCCTTTTTTAGCAAAGTTATAATGGTCAGAACGATAGTAAATTCTTTCAGGATCGTTTCTGTCGTTGTATTTATAATCAAAATCTAATTTGGTATATTTCGCATTTACTTCTTCATTGATCGTATGTAATTCACTACTTAATCTATCAGAACCAATTACGTAAACATAATTATTGGTGTTTGGATGTAAAGTATCACGTCTTCCAATCATATCAATATTAATGTCAGCAACAGTATTTGCTAATGGATATAACGGATTTTCTGAATAATATCTTGAACCATGTAATCCATGTTCTTCTCCAGTTACGTGTAAGAATAAGATAGAACGTTTTGGTCCATGCCCTTTTTTCTGAGCTTCTTTGAAGGCTTGAGCAATTTCTAATAAAGCAACAGTTCCAGAACCGTCATCGTCTGCACCGTTGTAAATTTCACCATTTTTCATTCCAACGTGATCGTAATGTGCCGAAATCACAATAATTTCTTCAGGTTTTTCCGAACCTTTTATGAAAGCCCAAATGTTTTCAGAATCATTTAATTTTGGAGCAAATCCTCTTTTCATAAATTCAGAAGGTACTTTTTGATACCAATCGGAAGCGGCTTCTGGGTAAGAAATCCCCATTTTTTTATACTCTTCAATTAAGTATTTTCCAGCTTTCTTTTGTCCTTCTTCTCCGGTGTTTCTACCTTGCATTTCATCACCAGCAACAATATACAAGTGTTTACTTAACTCGGGAGCCGTAATTGTGTTAATGTAAGTGCCAAGATCTGCTTTTGTAGCGACCTTTGTTGACGAACAACTCATCAAAATCAAAGATAAAACAGCACCTGAAAACAATATTTTCTTCATAGTTTTTGTTTGGTTTTTTAAGTATTAAAACAAATATAAAGAGTTAGTAGCTAAAGTCAATTTTTTATTACGGTCATTTCAATATTTTAACATTTTTTAATGAAAGTATTAATAAATGAATATGTGTTTTTAATCGGATTTTCCTTCAAAAAGTTTATAAAAGCACTCCCGATAATCGCTCCTTTTTGATATTGTGTAGCTTGTTGAAACGTTTCTTCATCTTTAATTCCAAAACCAACAATTTGCGGATTTTTTAAGTTTAAATTTGAAATTCGTTTGAAATAATCCATTTGCTCTGAACCAAATCCTGATTGACTTCCCGTAACCGCAGCCGAACTCACCATATAAATAAAACTATCGGAAATTGCATCAATTTGTTGGATTCTTTCTTCGGAAGTTTGTGGCGAAATTAAAAAGATGTTTTTCAAGTTATATTCCTCGAAAATCGATTTGTATTCGGTTTCGTAAACGAATAGCGGTAAATCAGGAATAATTAAGCCATCAATCCCAACTTCTGCACATTTTTGACAAAATTTCTCTATTCCGAATTGCATCATCGGATTGAAATAACCCATTATGATTAAAGGAATTTGAACGGTTTTTCGAATATCTTTCAATTGCTCAAATAGAAGCGAAGTTGTCATTCCGTTTTCAATTGCTTGAGTTGAGCTTTCTTGTATAGTTGGTCCATCGGCTAACGGATCCGAAAAAGGTAACCCAATTTCAATCATATCTACTCCGTTTTTTTCCAATTCTTGAATGATGGAAACAGTGTCGTTTAGCTTTGGGAATCCTGCTGTGAAATAAATGGAAAGCAGTTTTCTATCTTCTTGTAATTTTTGGTTGATTCTGTTCATGTTATTTGTTTTTGACTAATCACTTTTCACTTTTTACTATTCACTAAACTTAAAATAATCAATATAAGTATTCAAATCTTTGTCACCTCTTCCTGATAAGTTGATAATCACAATATCGTTTCGTTGGAATTGTTTTTTATCCAAAACTGAAAAAGCATGTGCTGTTTCAATTGCAGGAATAATGCCTTCTGTTTTTGATACTTCTAATCCAGATTGCATGGCTTCGGAATCTGTTATTGCTATGAATTCTGCTCTTTTGGTATCGTGTAAATGCGCATGAAGTGGGCCAACTCCGGGATAATCCAATCCTGCCGAAATAGAGTAGGGTTCAGTGATTTGTCCGTCTTCGGTTTGCATTAATAAGGTTTTACTTCCGTGAATAATTCCAATTTTCCCTAAAACAGAAGTCGCAGCACTTTCACCTGAATCAACGCCATGTCCAGCCGCTTCTACAGCGATTAATTTCACCGATTCTTCGTCTAAAAATTCGTAAAAAGCCCCAGCAGCATTGCTTCCGCCACCCACACAAGCAATCACATAATCTGGATTTTCTTTGCCTTCTTGTGATAATAGTTGGGATTTAATTTCTTTGGAAATCACACTTTGAAAACGTGCCACCATATCAGGATAAGGATGAGGTCCAACCACCGAACCAATAATATAAAACGTATCAATCGGATTGTTAATCCAATCGCGAATAGCTTCATTGGTAGCATCTTTCAAAGTTTTCGAACCTGAAGTTGCGGGACGAACTTCCGCACCTAACATTTTCATTCGAGCTACATTTGGTGCTTGTCTTTTAATATCGACTTCGCCCATATACACAATGCATTCTAATCCCATTAGAGCACAAACGGTTGCCGTTGCCACGCCGTGTTGACCTGCACCAGTTTCAGCAATGATTCGGGTTTTACCTAAACGTTTGGCGACTAAAATTTGACCGATGGTGTTGTTGATTTTGTGTGCTCCGGTGTGACATAAATCTTCTCGTTTTAGATAGATTTTTGTGTTGTATTTTTTGGATAAACGTTTGGCAAAATACAATGGCGTTGGGCGACCTACAAATTGTTGTAATAAGTCGTTAAACTCTTCTTGAAAAGAAGGTTCGTCCATGATTTTTAAATAGTTTTCTTTTAATTCCTCAACATTCGGATATAACATTTCGGGAATAAAAGCGCCTCCAAATTGGCCATAAAATCCATTTTCGTCAACATTATACTTAGTTTTCATATAGCAATTTTTTAAATTTTTGTAATTTCATTTTATTTTTTATGCCTGGTTTTTTCTCAAAACGACTATTAACATCAATTCCATAGCACTTATTTGCAGCGGATGATTTTAAAAATTCTTTTAATCCGTCAATTTCTGTAGTTCCAATACCACCGCTTAAAAAGTAAGGAATATCGTAGTGGTAGTTTTCTAATATATTCCAATCGAAGGTAATACCATTTCCACCGGGAAGTTTTCCTTTGGTATCAAAAAGAAAATAATCGACAGCTAATACATATTCTTTAACCACAGAAAAATTGAAAGTCGAATCTATGGAAAAAACTTTTATGACTTCAACACCGAGTTTTTTCACATTTTTACAAAAAATAACCGACTCATTTCCATGTAATTGAATGATGTCTAATTGGTATTGATTAATTTTTGCAGCAATTTCTTGTATGGACGCATCTACAAAAACTCCTACTTTTTTGGTAGTTTCATGAAGTTCAGGAATCGAATCCAAAGTCATATTTCGTTTTGATTTTTCCCAAAAGATAAAACCCAAATAATCAGGATTTAAAGCCGATATTTCCTTAATATTTTCGATTTCTTTCATCCCACAAATTTTTAGTTTTACGTTTTTCATATCACTAATTTTTGAATGAATCGTTTAGCTTCCAAACCCGGATTTTCGGTTTTCATGAAATGTTCTCCCATTAAAAAACCTTGATAACCATATTGTTGTAATTCTTTAACTGCTTCAATTGAGCTAATCCCACTTTCAGATACTTTTACAAATTCGGTTGGAATTTTAGATGCTAATTCTTTGCTGTAATCTAAACTCACTTCAAAAGTTTTTAAATTGCGATTGTTCACACCAATCATATCTAAACTTGGCATAATCGATTTTTTCAATTCTTCTAAATTGTGAACTTCCAATAAAACTTCCAGTCCTAAACTTTGAGCAAATTCAGAAAGTTGCTTGATTTCTTCTCGAGTCAAAACCGCTGCGATTAGTAAGATTACATCGGCACCATGCGCTTTGGCTTCCAAAATTTGGTATTCATTAACAATGAATTCTTTTCGTAATAAAGGAATATTCACCGAAGCTTTTGCTAATAACAAATCATCCAAGCTTCCACCAAAATATTTAGCATCCGTCAAAACAGAAATTCCGCAAACACCAGCATTTTGGTACCCTAAAACCACATCTTCTACTGAATGATTGTTATTAATTATTGTTTTAGAAGGTGAACGACGTTTGTGCTCTGCAATAATTCCTGAAACACTATTTTTCAAAAGTTTACTTAATGAATAGGTTCGCGAATTAAATAGAACGGAAGCTTCTAATTGCGAAACCGGAATAATGCTTTTCTTTAACTCGACTTCACGTTTTTTGTCGGTGATGATTTTATCTAAAATACTCATGGTTAATTACTTATTGCGATTAATTTTTTCAATTTTTCCAATGCTTTTCCGCTTGATAAACTTTCTTGTGCTTTGGATAAAGCTTCCCCATAATTCGATTTTTCAACGGTTTGAATCGCGATGGCAGCATTAGCACAAACTACATTGTTTTGAGCAGTAGTTCCTTTTCCAGAAATAACATCAAAGAATATTTTTGCAGATTCGTCTACGGTTATTCCTCCTTTGATGGTTTCAAGTTTACATTCAGGTAATTTGAAATCGGATGGTTTTAAAATTTGTTCGGATGCATTCGAAATGATTTTCACTTCATCAGTCAAGGAAACTTCATCAAAACCACTTAATCCGTGTAAAATGGAGTAGTTGGTAGTAGTGTTTTGGTACAAATACGCATACATTCGAGCTAATTCCAAACTAAAAACGCCCACCATTTGGTTTTTGGGAAACGATGGATTTACAATAGGTCCCAACATATTAAAGAAAGTTTTTACACCAAGTTCTTTTCGAATCGGACCCACATTTTTCATAGCAGGATGGAAGAGTGGCGCATGTAAAATGGCAATATTGGTTTCTTCAATTGATTTGGTGAGAAAATCGGAATCATTCGTAAATTTCACCCCCATTTTTTCCATTACATTACTCGATCCCGAAATAGAGGAAACGCCATAATTTCCGTGTTTTGCAACTTTAATTCCAGTTCCAGCAACTATGAATGAAGCTAAAGTCGAAATATTGAAAGTGTCTTTACCATCGCCACCCGTTCCACACAAATCGATGGTATTGTAAGCGGAAAAATCAACAGGAATACACAATTCCAACAAAGCTTCACGGAAACCAACTAGTTCTTCAATGGTAATGCTTCGCATCATGTAAACGGTCATGAATGCTGCAATTTGACTTGGATTATAACTTCCAGAAGAAATATTTACCAATACGTCTTTGGCTTCTTCTTTAGTTAAGATTTCATGTTGAATTAATCGATTTAATATATTTTTCATTTCATTTATTTTAAAATTGGACATAAGTTGGGCTGTACTTCACTGATTTTGTTTTAGTGAAGCAAGAAATTAAGCGTGTATGTTGTTGTTAATTAATGGCTAAGCCAATTTTCTAGAATTTTTTTCCCGAAAGGAGTTAAAACGCTTTCTGGATGATATTGAACACCTCGAATATCGAATTGCGCATGTTTCATCGACATAATTTGACCGTTTTCATCAGTAGAAGTTACGATTAAATCGGCTGGAAGGTTTTCATTGGAAACCACCCAAGAATGGTAGCGACCCACTTCGAATTCGTTTGGTAAATCATTGAAAATAAAGTCATCTTCGATTTTTGTGACTTTGGTTGCCACACCGTGATACACTTTTTCTAAGTTGGTTAAAGTGCCACCAAAAACTTCTCCGATAGCTTGTAAACCTAGACAAACTCCAAATATACTTTTAGTAGCAGCATATTTTTTGATAACTTCTTTCAACAAACCCGCTTCATCAGGAATTCCAGGTCCGGGAGAAAGTAGAATTTTATCGAATTTTTCTAATTCATTCAACTCAAATTCGTCGTTTCTAAAAACGGTTACATTCGCATTCAAATCCTCTAAATAGTGGACTAAATTGTATGTAAAACTATCGTAATTATCTATAACTGCTATTTTCATAATTTTTGTTTCATGTTTTTTTTGTTTCAAGTTTCAAGTTCCAATTAACCTGAAACCTGAAACTTGAAAACTTTTTATATGTTTTCTGCTAAATCTAAAGCTTTTTGTAAAGCACCTAACTTATTGTACACTTCTTGCATTTCGTTTTCTTCGGTTGAACTTTCAACAATTCCGGCTCCAGCTTGAAAATGTAGTGTATGGTTTTTACTCAAAAAGGAACGAATCATAATCGCGTGATTGAAATTACCTTCAAAATCTAATACACCTATGGCGCCGCCGTAGAAACTTCGGTTGGTTTTTTCGATGTTTTCAATCAATTGCATGGCTTTTACTTTTGGTGCTCCGGTTAATGTTCCCGCTGGGAAAGTCTTCGCAACTAACTCCATAAAAGTATGATTTTCTTTTAATTTTCCTGATACTTTTGAAACCAAATGAATTACATGAGAGAAAAACTGCACTTCTTTGTATTTTTCTACTTTCACATCATGGCAACTTCGACTTAAATCATTTCTTGCTAAATCGACTAGCATGACGTGTTCGCTATTTTCTTTTGAATCTTCCCCTAATTTTTTAGCTAATTCGGCATCTTGTTCATCGTTTCCGGTACGTTTGAATGTACCTGCGATAGGATGAATTTCGGCAAAATTGTTTTTGATTACCAATTGTGCTTCTGGTGATGAACCGAATATTTTGAAATTTCCGTAATCGAAAAAGAACAAATACGGAGAAGGATTGATGCTTCGTAAAGCACGATACACATTGAATTCATCGCCTTTAAAACCTTGTGAAAATCTTCTAGATAAGACCAATTGGAATACATTGCCACGTAAACAATGTTTTTTGGCTAACGAAACGTAGTTTTTGAATTCCTCATCAGTTAAGTTAGAAGTTCCATTTCCTGATTTTTGAAACGAAAAGGAAGCAAAGTTTTTCGATTGTAATAATTGTTCAATTTCAGCGATATTATTGCTTCCATCAAAACTATGACAAAATAAATACGCTTCATTTTTGAAATGATTAATTGCGATAATGTTTTGATAAACAGCGTAAAAGATTTCTGGAATTTCGTTTTCCTTTGATTTTTTTGCAATCGAAACTTTCTCAAAATATTGAATCGCATCATAAGCTAAATAGCCAAATAATCCATGTGTAATGAATTTAAAATCTGACTTTTCGGTTTGGAATTGATTAGAGAAATTCTCGATTTCTTTAGCCACGTTTACATCAGTATCAATTGGAATAATTTCTGAAAACCCATCTGGAAAATTCGTTTCAATTTTTTGATTTTCTACTTTTATAGAAGCAATCGGATTGAAACAGATGTATGAAAAACTGTTGTCATTCGCATGATAATCAGAACTTTCTAGCAAAATGCTATTCGGAAATTTATCACGAATTTTCAAGTAAACACTCACTGGCGTAATGGTGTCGGCAAGAATTTGTTTGTAGTTGGTATGTAATTTATATTTTTTCATTTGATTTTGAATTTTTGGCAATAAAAAAAGGCTTGTCGTGATTGACAAGCCTTTTCTATGTATTTGGTTTTAAATGATACTATAGCAGGTTTCGCTCACGAAGTTCGACGTAAGTTAGACCACCACCAAGTATTGTTTAAAATTAAAATCATTTTCTTAATTGTATGTTGCAAATATTTCTAATTAATTTTCGAATAAACAAATTTTTTAATATAAACTTGGATATTTTGTTGGATTTGCCTCATTCATAATCGCATATACTTTCTCAAAAATGTCTTCTGTTGAAGGTTTTGAGAAGTAATCACCATCGGTTCCATAAGCAGGTCTGTGCGCTTTTGAAGCTAATGTTTGAGGTGCGCTATCTAAATGTTTGTAAGCATTTTGATTCTCCACAATTTCTTGTAAAATGTATGCACTTGCTCCACCAGGAACGTCTTCGTCAATTACTAATAAACGATTGGTTTTCGCTACCGATTTCACAATATCGTGATTGATATCGAAAGGTAATAACGATTGAATATCAATGATTTCTGCACTAATTCCAACCGATTCTAACTCATTTGCTGCTTGTTCAACCAAACGTAAAGTTGAGCCATAAGAAACTAAAGTAATGTCAGTTCCAGTTTTAATCGTTTCAACTACTCCGATTGGTGTTTTGAATTCGCCTAAATTCGTTGGCATTTTTTCTTTTAAACGGTAACCATTCAAACATTCAACTACTAATGCAGGTTCGTCAGTTTCTAACAAAGTGTTATAAAAACCTGCGGCTTTGGTCATGTTTCTTGGAACTAAAACGTGAATTCCTCTGATGGCATTGATAATCATTCCCATTGGCGAACCTGAATGCCAAACGCCTTCTAAACGGTGACCACGAGTTCTAATAATTAACGGTGCTTTTTGGCGACCCGCTGTTCTGTATTGTAACGTTGCTAAATCATCACTCATGATTTGAATAGCGTACAACAAATAATCTAAATATTGAATTTCGGCAATTGGACGTAATCCTCGCATTGCCATTCCGATTCCTTGACCTAAAATTGTAGCTTCACGAATTCCTACATCGGCAACACGTAATTCTCCGTATTTCTCTTGCATGCCTTCCAAACCTTGGTTTACGTCACCAATGTTTCCTGAATCTTCACCAAAAATTAACGTTTCTGGATATTTTGAGAAGATAGCATCGAAGTTGTCTCTTAATACTAAACGTGCATCCACATCTTCTGCAGTTGCATCGTAAGTTGGAGCTACTTCTTTGGTTTTTAAAACCGTTTTATCCGATTGCGAAAATAAGTGTGAACTGAATTTTGGTTGGATTTTCTCCGTATAATTTTCAATCCAAGTAGCTAAAGTAGCACGAGAATTTTCTTTGATAATCATGCGCAACACTTTACGAGCTGCAACTAAAATATCTTTACGAATTGGTTCTTTTATTGACGCAACATCATTAGCAATTTTCTCTATAAATACTTTGTTTTCACTTTGTGAAGCGATATTATTCAACAAACCAACTAATTCTTGTTGTTCTGCTTTTGTTGGTGCTGTAAAGTTTGACCAAGCTACTTTTTTACCTTCTAAAACGTCTTTTTTAGCTTGATTATCAATTTCTTCTAATTCTTCTGAAGTAGCGATATTGTTTTCGATTAACCAAGTTTTCATTTTAGCTAAACAGTCAAATTCTGCTTCCCAAGCCAAACGTTCTGCATTTTTGTAACGTTCGTGACTTCCAGAAGTAGAGTGACCTTGCGGTTGTGTTAATTCTTGTACGTGAACTAAAACAGGAACGTGTTCTATGCGTGCAATTTGCGATGCTTTTTGGTACGTTTCTACTAAAGCTGGGTAATCCCAACCTTTAACACGTAAGATTTCGTAACCGTTGTTTTCTTCATCACGTTGGAAACCTTTAAGAATTTCAGAGATGTTTTCTTTAGTTGTTTGATGACGAGCATGAACCGAAATTCCGTATTCGTCGTCCCAAACGCTCATTACCATTGGTACTTGTAAAACACCAGCAGCATTGATAGTTTCAAAGAATAATCCTTCAGAAGTGGAAGCATTTCCGATAGTTCCCCAAGCTACTTCGTTTCCGTTTTCAGAAAAATTAGTTTGGTTGATACCAGAAACATTTCTGTATATTTTTGAAGCCTGAGCCAATCCTAATAAACGAGGCATTTGCCCAGCAGTGGGAGAGATGTCAGAACTCGAGTTTTTTTGTTGGGTTAAGTTTTTCCAATTTCCGTTTTCGTCTAATGAATGCGTTGCAAAGTGTCCGCCCATTTGACGTCCAGCACTCATTGGATCAAAATTAATATCGGTGTGGCCATACAATCCAGCGAAGAATTGCTCGATATTCATAGCACCAATTGCCATCATAAACGTTTGGTCACGATAGTATCCAGAACGGAAATCTCCATTTTGAAACGCCTTTGCCATGGCTAACTGTGGTACTTCTTTACCATCGCCAAAAATTCCGAATTTCGCTTTACCTGTAAGCACTTCTTTTCTTCCAAGAAGACTGCATTCTCTACTGATTCGGGCGATTTTATAATCGTTGATGACCTCTTTTTTGAAATCTTCAAAAGAAACTACTTCCGATGTTGTTGCTGTTTTCATAAGCCGTTTAAACGAAATTGATAATTAAACAAATTTAATTAAAACCGGTTATAAAACAATAGGGAGTATGATATTTTTTTAATTATTATTAAATTATCAATAGATTTGATTTGAAAAACGCAATGAATTCATTAAAAAACGATTTTTAATTGTTGAATTGTCAAATAAATTAATAAAAACCTATTAAAACCATTTTCTAGTAAAGAGTGAAACTAATGTTTTTGGGCTTAATGTTACTACAAAACGAATTTGTTGTCCATAATTAACATCATCTAATGCAAAACCATTTGAAGAATAAACAGGTAAGAACAATTCAAAATAATCAGGAACAAGATTAAGATGTAAGCCAGAATCATAAACAAATTTTGCGCTAGTGTATTGATTTTTAAACATTCCGGCATCGCCATAAATTTGAATCCAATTCCAAATATTGAAAGTCCCGTTTATAGTGGTCATCCATTGATTGGCAAATCTTGTATCTAATTTAGACTTGAATCCACCTTCAGCATAAACGTATTGTTGGCTGTAAATTCCGGTGGTTTCACTTCGTCCTAACAAATTATAATCAAACATATAATCGTTTGGTCTGTCTAACCCAAAACTGAAAAATTCGGAATTAGTACTTTTAAACATGAAGGCACCAGCATAAAGGCGTAAGCTAATTTGTCTGTTGTTATTAAATAGTTTGCGATAATGTACTTCGGTTGCGACTTTTCCGAAGGAATTCGAAATTTGTAAATCGTTTAAAATAGAAAAATGTTTGGTTCCTTCTGATTGGTAATTTCCGTATTTAAAATTAAAAATATTGTAATTTTCCGTATTTGAATCGGTTACTGACTCTAATTTATCTCGATTTACATATACTTGTCTTAATTGGATGAACTCGTTTTTGTTTGTTCTTAAATTTTCATCTCTAAATTTAAATTGTACTACAGGAATAAAGTAAGTATAGAAAGCGTCTTTTGTATAATGAAATCTGCTTCCAGTTACTAAATATCGAATGTTGTATAATTTACCTTTTTCGCGAATATTGTCATCAACAAAAGCAGAAAATTTACCTACAAGAGTTCCTGTATTACTTGAATACATTGGTGTAACGCTAAAACTAAATGGTTTGTTTAGGATTGATTTATTGTTGATTCGCATTCCTAAGGCAATACCATCATAAATATTAAATTCTACTTCTGGTACAAAAAATATTTGATTATAATAAGGCTCTTCTAAATCTTTGAAGAAAATAAATTTAAAAGGACGATTATTAAAGAAAAAACCTTTTAATGATTTCCAGTTGTTTCTTAAGTTGTATTCTGGAACTTCGTTATTGTAATTCAGAGTTAATTTATCGGCACCCATTCTTGGAATTACGATTGTGGAATCGGTTTTAATATTGGTTAACCAAATTTTATTAATTACCTGATCATCTTTTAATTGATATAATGAAATAGGAACATTTGTATTGGTTTTATTGATAATATTTACAGAAAGCGAATCTTCGGTTTTTGTTACTTTTCCAAATTTATAATCAATTAAATCGCGAGTTTCTATGACTGTTCTGAAAAACCAATCGATGTCTTTTGGACTATTTTTGATTAAAACGGTCTCAAACTGACGTGAATTAGTTCCTAAGTACTGATTTTCTTGAATATATTCTTTGATAGTATTGTGAACAATATTGTTTCCTAAATAACTATCAAGATATTTTATACTTAAACCAGCTCTGTATTTACTTGCTATTTGCTCATTGAATTTTATTAATCGGTTTTTAGGTTCGTTTAAAGGTTGATCTAAGTTTTTTCGAGCCATCAACATATACAAATAGCTGTATTGTTGGTTAAAATCTAAATTAATAAAGTGGTATGATTTTAAGATTTTCAAATTTGCAACATTACCAGTCATTTTTAATTCTGGAAAATATTCATCAGCATATTGCATCATGATAAACATTTGAATTCCGTCATAAATCCAATAGTCGCGTCTTTGATTTAAGTTTAAATTTTCTTTTAAATAGTTGTTTAAATAGGTTTTTAGAAACTTCAATTCGAACATTAAATTATCAGAAAACGGACTTAAAAAACTAGGTAATTGATTTAATCCATAAAAAGGTTGACGAGCATAATCTTCTTGAGAAATTAAAATTTTAGAGGTAAGTGGTAAACCTAATTTTGACGCCGTAAAGCGACTTACTTTATCAAAAATAATGGCTTTGTCGATATCACTAACTCTTTTATCCTCAAGACCACAGCTTACCTCAATAATTTCGTTTTTATAGGTTTGATAAGAATTGTTTGGTTGAATAGTGATAATTACTTCACTCTTATTTTTTGCATTTAATAGTGTTTTTTTAGTGTTTTCAAGTTCAACAGTATTGATTTCAGATAAATTACTAGCTAAATTATGATTTATTGGAAGTTCAACTTCAATTTCAAAATCGGAAAAAGCATTTGGAATATCGTCTAAATTTTCATTACTAATTTGTACAAACTGCTTGTGTTCGTATCGAGAAGGATTTAGATACCAATTTTTTAGAATAATTTTTCCGTTTGTATCATAACCATAGCGAGTAAATTTAGCATCTGGAATTTTTACTTCGTAAACTAACGTGAAAGTTTGTTTTGAACAAGGTAAAATAGGTTGGTTTAATTCTAATTTAACCAAATCTACTTTCTCATTTGGTCTTATCCAATTAACGGATTGATAGTTAGCATCTACAACTGTTTTTATTACTGTAAAGCCTCTTTCTTTTTCGCTAGCTAAATGAAAAGCTCTTACAAATTCGTCGGAATATTTTTTTGCTAAAGCTGAAGTTTTAGAAGAAAAGGCATTGTTCCAATCATTTAAAATAACATGTTTTAAAGTATCGTTACTCGTATTGTTAAAAGTAAGGACCTGATTAACCATAAGGGTTTTCGCTTCTGTATTAATTCTCACAGTCATTTTTGAAGAATGCTGAGAAAAAATCAGAATTGGAAATATTAAAAATACTATTTTGATTAGAAATTTCAAATTGAATGTATTGATTTTATGTTAGATGACAAATAAAGTAAAAAGTTGCTTTAAAATTGTGCAAAATATAAAAATACTCGTACAGTAGCTTTAAAAATGGCTTAAAATTTATTGAAATGGATGTTAAATTGAGTTTTTTCTAATTTAATATTCGTATTTTTGATAAAATTAGTTTTATGCCCCCTAAATTATACCCCCTTTTATTCCTGTTTTTAGGAATGTTTTCTCATGGCCAAGTGGTTATTAATGAGATAGATTCTAACACGCCAAGTTTTGATCAATTAGAATTTGTTGAGTTAAAATCAACCGCACCTAATTTTCCTTTAGATGGTTATGTTTTAGTTTTTTTTAATGAAACAAATTCATCAAGTTATTATACAATTGACTTAGATGGATATGTAACTGATGTAAACGGAATAATTCATTTTGGAAATAATTTGGTTGCTCCTTCTCCTGTAGGAAATATACCAAATGAACAAATACAAAATGGTCCAGATGTTGTTGCTTTGTATTTAGGGAATGCCACCGATTTTCCGTATACAAGTACTACAGGAACATTAGCTACAACAAATAATTTGATTCATGCATTAGCATATTCTAATAATAATACTCCTCCATCAAATTTAATGACGATTTTAGGCTTGTCTGTTTTTACTAATGAAAACGCAACTTCAAATATTGAAACTCATTCTATTCAAAGAAAAAATGACGGAACTTATGAAGTTAAGTTGCCAACCCCTGGAGTAAATAATGATGGAAGTGGTACCGTTTTTAATTATATTTCAGTAACAACTTCTATTTCTTTGATAAATGAAGGCAATAGTTTTAATTTTATTTTCACAACAAGTCAGCCTGTTCAAGACAATCCTTTAGTTTTTAATTTCACATTGAATAATGGAAATTTTAATTTGGCTGATTTTTCAGGAGTATTGAATGTTTCTATTCCTGTAGGACAATCGACTGGACAAGCTAATGTAACAATAATTGATGATGGTTTAGATGAAGGAGATGAAGAAATGAAATTTGTTTTTCAACCACTTTCATCGGGCTATGTTGCTAACAATAATAATATTATTTACAGAGTATATGATGCAAATTTTGTAGTTCAAGCATTTGGAACACCTTTAAATCCTACTTACGGAATTGTAGTTCCTTCTATTCCAGTTGGATATTATGATTCGTTAGAAGGTTTGTCTGGAAGTTCACTAAAACAAGCACTTCAGGATATCATTGCTAATCCAGCAGTTGTTAGGGCTCATAATTATGGTGATATTGAATTTATTCTAAAAGAAGCAGATAAGAATCCATTAAATTCTAATCAGGTTTGGCAAATGTATGTTGAAAGTCCTAAGCCAATTTTAGATTATCAAACAGGTTCAAGTAATGTTGGAGTTTGGAATAGAGAGCATATTTTTCCGCAATCAAGAGGTGGATTTTCTGGAGGAACTTCATCTAATGCAGATGGAATAAATGTTTGGTTACCAACAAATGCTAATGATATTTTAGCAGGACACGCTGATGCACATCACTTAAGAGCAGAAGATGGAGTAGAAAACTCAACAAGAAGTAATAAAGACTATGGTTCTGATTATAATGGACCAACTGGAAATCAAGGGAGTTGGAGAGGCGATGTATCAAGAGCATTGTTCTACATGGCGGTTAGATATAATGGGTTAAATTTAGTTAATGGAAATCCGTCAGATACATCAGGAAACCAAATTATGGGCGACTTAGCATCCCTTTTAACATGGAATACTGCAGATCCAAGTGATGATTTTGAAATGAATCGTAATAATTACATCTACACTTGGCAAATGAATCGAAATCCATTTATTGATCATCCTAACTTAGCGGATTATATTTTCGGAGCTAATTTTGGACAACCTTGGTTTTCTAATTTATCGACTCAATCTCCAATTGAAAATAAAGTAGCTGTTTATCCAAATCCAGCTTCAGAATATTTAATTGTTTCTGGTTTAGAAGGAAGTTCAAAAGTGGAAATTTATACGATTACGGGACAGTTACTTCAGACAGAAAATTTTGAAAACGAAACACGTGTTAAGTTAGATTTAAATGCCGGAATGTACTTGGTTAAAGTTACAAATGGCGTTCAAAGTAGTACCAAAAAAATCATTGTGAAATAGACTTTTTTCTATTTAGAAGAAATGTTAAAATGAGTTAAAAATTCCTAAAAGCATAATTTTGGCAGTATTATTGGGTTATTAATACAAATAATTATTAAATTTAATCACTATGGAAACTAGTAAAAACAGAATAGCAACGCTTTTTGGGGTATTAATTTTAGTATTTATGTTGGTAGTGCCAACAGACGTTTTTTCGCAAGGGCCACCACCTTGGGCTCCAGCTCATGGATATAGAGCAAAAACAAGACATATTTACTTTCCTGATCAAAATATGTATTATGATATCCAAAGAGGAAATTACATTTATTTCAACAACGGAAAATGGTCGGTAAGTGTAAAAGTTCCTTCAATTTTTGTTGGAATTAATTTAGGTAGAAGTGCCCAAATTGAATTGGATTTTTATGGCGATAGACCACAACGTTATAATTATTCGCATAAAACAAAATATAAAGTAAAAAAACACAAAGTTAACCACCATCACGGCCATAAACACAATAAAGGTAATGGTCACCCAGGAAAAGGGAAGGGGAATAATGGTAAGTGAAACGGTAGATAATAAAAAAGGTCAGATTTAAATCTGACCTTTTTTGTTTTATATTCCTGCTATTTCTTTTAATTCTTTAACGAATCTTTCAGCTAAAACATCGGCTTCTGTTTGTGTTGGAGCTTCTGTGTAAATTCTAATGATTGGTTCTGTGTTTGATTTTCTTAAATGCACCCATTCTGTTGGGAAATCAATTTTCACTCCGTCAATAGTAGAAATGTTCTCTGATTTGTATTTTTCGGTTAGCGTAGCTAAAACATTATCCACATCAATTTGAGGTGTTAACTCAATTTTGTTTTTACTCATATAATATTGAGGAAAACTTGCTCTAATTTCAGCTACCGTTTTATCTTGGTTAGCCAAATACGTTAAAAATAAAGCTGCACCCACAATACTATCTCTGCCATAGTGTGATGATGGATAGATAATTCCGCCATTTCCTTCACCACCAATGATAGCATTGGTTTTCTTCATTAATTCTACCACATTTACTTCACCCACAGCACTTGCTTGATATGTTCCGCCGTGTTTTTCTGTAATATCGCGTAAAGCTCGAGACGATGACATATTAGAAACTGTATTTCCAGGAGTTTTTGATAAAACATAATCGGTAACAGCTACTAAAGTATATTCTTCACCAAACATTTCGCCATCATTTGAAATGAAAGCTAATCTGTCAACGTCTGGGTCAACTACGATTCCGAAATCCGCTTTTTCTTCAACAACTAATTTGCAAATATCGCCTAAGTGTTCTTTTAAAGGTTCTGGATTATGAGGGAAATGTCCGTTTGGTTCGCAGTATAATTTTACGACTTCAACGCCCATTTGTTCTAATAAATTTGGGATAATAATGCCGCCTGAAGAATTTACACCGTCCACAACGACTTTAAATTTCTTAGTTTTTACCAAATCAGCATCAACCAATGGCAATTCCAATACTTCATCAATGTGAATATCCATATAAGCATGGTTCTCAGTAACTTCTCCCAACGAATCTACATCTGCAAAATCAAAGGCTTCCGCTTCTGCAATTTCTAGAATTTTTGCTCCATCGGCACCGCTTAAAAATTCGCCTTTTGCATTTAATAATTTCAAAGCATTCCATTGTTTTGGATTGTGCGAAGCTGTTAAGATAATTCCGCCATCCGCTTTTTCCATTGGAACTGCAATTTCAACTGTTGGAGTAGTGGATAAACCTAAATCGATAACATCAATTCCTAATCCAACTAATGTATTCACCACCAAATTATGAATCATTGGCCCCGAAATCCTCGCATCTCTACCAATGACTACTTTTAGTTTATCTTTTGCAATGTTTTGTTTTAGAAAGGTTCCATAAGCAGAAGCAAATTTCACCGCATCAACTGGAGTTAAATTATCACCAACTTTTCCACCAATGGTTCCACGAATTCCTGATATTGATTTTATTAATGTCATTATTTTAGTTTAAAAGTTATAGGTTTAAAAGTTTAGTAGTAAACCAAATTGTGTCACAAATATAAAAAGTTAGAAATTGGAATTCATCAAAATTTAGAAAGATTTTTATATATTTACTTTTGATAATTATGTGTAAACAAAATCACCAATCCTTTTAAACTTATAAGCACATAAACTTTTAACCTTTTCCAACATGAATTTTCTCGCTCATATTTATTTGTCTGGTGAAGATGATTTTGTCAAAATTGGCAATTTCATGGCAGATAGTATTCGAGGTTCTAAGTATTTAGATTATCCAAATTCACTTCAAAAAGGTATTTTATTGCACCGACATATTGATAGTTTTACAGATGCGCATCCAATTTATCGCAAAAGCAAACATCGTTTGCACGAAAAATACGGACATTATTCGGGTGTGATTATGGATATTGCATACGATCATTTCTTAGCGAAAAATTGGAGTAAATATTCTAATGAAAAGCTAGAAGATTATGCTGCTGATTTTTACCAATTGATGCAAGATAATTATGAAATTCTAACCGAAAGAGTAAAAGGAATGTTACCATATATGATTGGCCGAAATTGGCTGGTAAGTTATGCAACCATCGCAGGTTTGGAAATGATTCTTTTTCAGATGGATTATCGAACCAAACACAGAGCACACATGCAAGAAGCGATTGTGGAAATTCAAGATTTTTATACCGAATTTGAATCGGAATTTTTTCAGTTTTTCGAGGAATTAGTACTTTCGTGCCAACAAAAATTAAAAGAACTCAATGAAATTTTGTAGTGATTTAGAAGCTGATTTTCGAAAAGTATCCAATAGAGAATTGGCAATTCCGATGGAAAATTACATGAAGAATAATTTTACCTATTTTGGAATTAAAACCGAGAATAGACGATCAATTTTCAAATCAAATTATGAACTAAATAAATTAGAAGTTAAATCTAATTTTAAAGCAATTGCTTGGGAATTGTTTCAAATGAAAGAACGCGAATTTCATCAAACAGCAATAGATTTATTGCTAAAAGAGTTCAAGAAAAATTTTGTTTTGGAGGATATTCAATTGATTGAAAAAATGATAATTACCAATTCTTGGTGGGATTCAGTTGATACGATTGCGAAATATATTTTAGGAGGTTATTTGTTGCAATTTCCTTCGGAAACTTTAAAAGTAATTGAACGTTTTTCAAATTCTGAAAACATGTGGTTAAATCGAAGTGCTATTTTATTTCAATTGAGTTATAAAGAAAAAACCAATTTTGAAATTTTAAAATCAGAATGTGAAAAACACAAAGATTCCAACGAATTTTTCATTCAAAAAGCAATCGGTTGGGCTTTACGCGATTATAGTAGATTCAATCCAAATGGAGTCGAAGCTTATGTAAATTCTACTAATTTGAAACCTTTAAGTAGAAAAGAAGCCTTACGTTTACTCTAATTTTGTTTCATTTTTCAGATTAAAGATTTACCTTCGTAAAATACTTCAAGACAATGCCAAGAAAGAAATCTTTTTCCTTAAAAACGTTTACACACAAAACCTTCCGACGTTTAGAGCGATTTGTTTTTCTTTTGAAATCGCTACTAACACCGCGACAGTTTATCTATTTTTCGTGTGTTTTAGTTGGAATTTCTTCGGCATTAGCGGTAATTATTCTAAAAACATTTGCGCATTGGGTTTATAAATCGGCTCAAAGATTAGATGATGTATTCCATCTTCCTTATAGTAATAGTACGCTGCCAATAATTGGTATTATTATTACGGTAATCATTGTTAAAAAGGTTTTGGATGGTTCTATAGAAAAAGGAACTTCTCAAATTATGTATGCTGTTGCCAAAAAGCGCGGTATAATGCCCAGAAAACAAATGTTTGCCCAAATCATCACGAGTTCGTTTACCGTTGGTATGGGCGGAAGTGCCGGTTTAGAATCACCAATTACTATAACTGGAGCTGCTTTTGGAAGTAATTATGCGCAAAATTATCGTTTAAGTTACAAAGACAGAACACTTTTGTTAGCCTGCGGTGTTGCTGCCGGAATTGGTGCTGCTTTTAACGCTCCGATTGCAGGAGTTTTGTTTGCTATCGAAGTAGTTTTGGCTGAAATCAGTATTACAGCATTTATTCCGATTATGATTAGTGCGGCAACGGGTGCTTTGGTTTCAACGGTTATGTTGAATGAAGATATCTTGTTTTCGTTTAAAAAAGTGCAATTTTTCGATTATCACAATTTACCCTATTATATTTTATTAGGAGTTTTAAGTGGTTTAGTTTCGATAAATTATGCTAGAACTTTCAGAAAAATCGAACATTATTTCAGTGGATTAAAATTTAATATCATCAATAAAGCATTGTTTGGAGCTGGAATTTTAGGAGTTTTAATCTTCTTGTTTCCATCTTTATTTGGTGAAGGATATGAAAGCATTAAAATTTTAGCAGACAGTAATCCCGAACGATTAGTTCAAAACACGGTTTTCGAGCGCTTCGAAGATTCAAAATGGATTTTGTTATTGTTTGTTGGTGCTACCATGTTGATTAAAGTTTATGCTACAAGTTTAACATTAGGCGCTGGTGGAAATGGAGGTAATTTTGCGCCTTCGCTTTTTGTAGGTTCGTATTTGGGATTTTGTGTAGCTTATTTTTTCAATATAATTGGTTTCGCCAAGTTACCAATTGGAAACTTTACGCTTGTTGGAATGGCGGGGATTTTAAGTGGATTGTTTCATGCACCTTTAACCGCAATTTTCCTTATTGCTGAAATTACAGGAGGTTACAATTTGATGGTTCCTTTAATGATAGTTTCATCAGTAAGTTTTGCGATTTCGAAACGTTTCGAACCGTATTCATTCGATATTAAAAATTTGGCTGATAAAGGAGAAGTTTTTACGGATAATCGTGATGCTAATATTTTGAATTCTATTGATGTGGCGAAATTAATTCAAACCGATTTCAAACCGATTTCAGCTAGTAATAATTTGGAAGAATTAGTTGAGAAAATTCAACAATCAGATGCTGATATTTTTCCTGTCTTGGATAAAAAAAATACGCTTTTAGGCTTGATATTGTTAGATGAAATCAGACCAATTGTTTTCTCGCAATTCAAAGTAAAATACACAGCAACAAATGAAGTCATGCAACCTCCAAAAGAAATTATTTTCTATGATGAAACTTTAGAAACCATTATGGAGAAATTTGATACATCAGGTTGTAAAGTCTTACCAGTTTTAAAAGATGGAATCTTCCTTGGATTCATTTACAAACAACTTATTTTGGAAAAATACAGAATGCGATTGAAATCGATGATTATAGAATAGTTTATATACAAGTTCAATCCCGAAGTTTCGGGACAAATTCAGAATTCAATTTTATTTTTTTGGAACACGGATTTAAGAAATTTTTAAAATTTATTTTCTTAAATGTAATTTTTATTGTTAAAAATATTAATATCGGATAAAATATTTTTTTATCCTATCCGATATTAATACCTTTGTGGTGAAATAAAAAAGTTATGTGGAATATCGATTTGTCATATCGCGAAGAATTTCAATCAACATTCGATAGATTGTATGATAAACTTGCTGTGCTCAATCAAAACAGACCGCTTCCATACTCGGCTATTTCAAAAATTAAAGAATCACTTTCCATTGAATGGACTTATAATTCGAATAGTATTGAAGGAAATACACTTTCACTTCGAGAAACACAAATGGTACTTCAAGATGGAATTACCGTGAAAGGAAAATCATTGCGAGAACATTTTGAAGCTAAAAATCACGAGCATGCGATTAATTATTTATATCAAATAATTAATGATGATTATGTGTTGAGAAGTATCGATATTTTATCGCTACATGGTTTGGTTTTGCGCACAATAGAAGATGATTTTGCTGGAAGAATTAGAAATGCTGGTGTTCGAATCACGGGAGCAAATTTTATTCCGCCAAATGCTAATAAAGTTTCAGATTTGTTAGATGAATTAATTCAATTTGTAAATGAAAATCCATTGCAATTAAATGACATTGAGTTGGCCACTATTTTTCATCACAAATTAGTTTGGATTCATCCTTTTTTTGATGGAAATGGAAGGACGGTTCGTTTAGCCATGAATTTATTGCTTATGCGAAGAGGTTTTCCGCCAGCAATCATCTTAAAAAATGATAGAAAAAAATATTACGATGCTTTAAATCAGGCTAATAATGGTAACTATCAAAAGTTAACGTTGTTAATGTGTCAAGCTTTGGAAAGAACTGTTAATATTTATCTAACTTCTATTCCAAGTGATAATGATGATGAATATCAATCTATTGCTAATATTGTTAGTGAGCCTAATACTCCCTACAGTCAAGAATATGTTAGCTTGTTAGCGCGTCAAGGAAAAATTGATGCTTATAAAGAAGGAAGAAATTGGGTTACTACAAAAAAAGCCATTAATGATTACATTTCAAATAGACAGAGAGTTAGGTTGTTAAAATAACAACTTAATTCTCTTTGTTTTTCTTTTTAAATTCAGAAGGTGTTATGCCTGATATTTGCTTAAAAGCATTATTAAAGGAAGACTTTGAATTAAATCCAACCAATTCACTTATTGCTTCAATTGTATAATTTGAATATTCTTTACTAAGTAAAATATCTTTTGCTTTATTAATTCTGTAAGTATTAATAAATGTAACAAAATTGCATTTTAGGTCTTGATTTAATATATTAGAAATATAACTACTGTTGATATTAATTTCTTTTGAAATGTCATGAATGGTTAAGTCTTTTTTTAGATAAATTTCATTTTTTTCAACAAACGCCACTAAATTTTTTAAAATTTCTTTTCTTTTTAGCTCGGGTAATCCATTTTGGATTTCTTTTTTTGAAAAATTTTCGTCAATTAATTGAAGTTCAATGGAGTTTTGGTTAAATCTCTGAAAATAGAGATATAAGCTAATCATCAAAAAAGGAATATAAACTACAAAAGGGGATGCATTTGGGCTTAACCCGAAAAAGCAAATTATAAAAACGATATATCCCAAAACAAAAAAGCTTATCCATTTAAATTGGATTCCAGCTTGATACGAATATTCTTCTTTAATCCTTTTAGAATTCATCTTAAACACATTATAGGCTTTTATTAAATAGTAAATATTCATTAAGATAAAAGTCACTTTTAGTGAAAAGAAATTGGTATAATCTAGTTTTTTAGTAAGATCTGTAGCATTACTGTCAAAAATTAAAGGTATTAAATTAAAAAGTAAAGATTGAATTGGAATAAAGAAATGAATCCATAAATCTTTTCCAAACTCTTCATCGTGGTTATGTACTAATGATTTAATATAGAGAAAAACTAAAATGGGTAATGAAAGCATTATTGGGTAGAAAAAGACTTCCACATACTTGAAAACGGTTGCTATAGACTTTAAAAATTCCATCAAAAAATTTAATGAAATTGCAAATAATGCAAATGAAAAAAACAAGAAAAATATCCCTAGAATTATTTTTGAAAATCCTTTATCGTGTTTTTTAAAGAGTAATAATACTCCAATTAAAAAAGAAATAATTATAGGAAAAAATAGAGTAAACAGCATATTTATAATGTTTTGCAATTTAAAAATGTATGAATTATTGAAATCAATACATATTTGATAGCTCATTTAAAATAAAAAACGGCTCTTAAAGATAAATTTACGCAAAAAAAAATGCCAACCAAATATTTAATGATATTATGAAAAGAAATTATTTTCTATTATTCTTTGTTTTTGTATTTCATATTCATTTTAGTCAAATAACGATTTCTAATGCTACCTATACACCAACTCAATTAGTAGATGGTGTTTTGGTTCCTACAGGTAGTGGAGTGGTTATTTCAAATGTTACTTTTAGTGGAGTTCGTAATGTTTCAAGCCGATACCAAGTGGGATATTTTTCAACATCAACCACTACTTTAGCTCAAATGGGGTTTTCATCGGGAGTAGTTTTAACAACAGGAAATACTTCAGAAATTCCTCTGGCACTTGGTGTAAATCCTGGGGCTGCTGCTCAAATGAGTAGAAATTATACGTCATGTACTACAGGCGAAGTAAGAAAATCAGGAACTTGTGGGGTTACAATTAATGATTTGGATATACTTTCAGGTGGTTTTAATTACTTTAACACAGCCATTTTAGAATTTGATTTTGTTCCAGAAAGTTCAGAAGTATCCTTTAGATATATTTTTGGTTCTGAAGAATATTCAGATAATGGTGGATTTATTAATTATCAGTGTTCTTCCTTTAATGATAAATTCGGATTTTTAATAAGTGGACCAGGAATTTCAGGTGGAGCAGGGTACACAAACGATGCTCGTAACATAGCAAGATTAGATAATGGTTCTGAAGTTTCGATAAATTCTGTAAATAACGGAGTTGTAGGTTCAAGTGGTGGTGCTCCAAATGCTAGTCGATGTTCTTCTGTGAATCCAAGTTGGGTTCAAAATAATACAACTGCTGAATTTTTAGGAACTATTGATGGAACTCAATTAAACGGAAATACTAGAATATTAACGGCCAAACAAACAGGTTTAACACCAGGAGCAACCTATCATATTAAATTGATTGTAATGGACATAAGTGATGGTGCTTATGATAGTGTTGTGTACTTAGAAGCGAATAGTTTTAAAAGTATTTGTGAGTATGACCCAAATTTAATTGGAACACCAAATCCATCAAAAGTTGGAATGGGAACTTTTCAAAATATAGATTCAAATTGGTTAACCAACATAAATAACGGGGCTTTAGTTTTAGATTCAAGCTCAAAAGGTTTGGTAATAACAAGATTAACAACTACTGAACGCGATGCGTTAAATGCAATAGAAGGAATGTTGATTTATAATACTTCTATAAATTGCTTTCAGTTGTACAACGGAACTACATGGAATTGTATCAAGTTAGCCTGTATTAATGATTAAATTATTAGCTATGAAAAATATATTCATTACAATTTTAATTCTAACACCATTTTTTATTTTTTCACAAGTTGGAATAGGAAAATCAAGTGTTGATGGCGATGGTATTTTAGATTTTGAAAACCCAGCTAAAGGAGGAATAATTCTTCCATCGGTTACTAGTTTACCAACAGGAAGTGCCGCTACTAATGGAACAATTTTATACGATTATACAAATGGTAGAGTTAAGATTAGGCAAAATAATGTTTGGGAAAATCTTACTCCAAAACTTGGCGATACATCAGATATTAATTTAAATACTTCACCAGAAACTGGAAATGGTGTTATAATTGGAGCAAATTCCTCAAGTGCTGATGGAGTATTAGTTCTAGAATCACAAACAAAAGCACTTATTCTTCCAAAAATTGATCAACCACATTTAAATCTTGTAAATCCTTATCCGGGAACCATGTGTTATGATACTTATAATAAAGCAATTGCTGTTTTTGATGGTTCTAAATGGTATTTTTATAAGTAAACAAACTATATAATTTGACTGACAACTTAGTTAGTTTATAAGTTTACAATTCAGTATCTTTGCGTTTTGCTTAAAAAAACATGCAACACACAGAAGAAACTATCGAAATTATTGGAGCAAGAGCTCATAATCTTAAGAACATAGACGTTACTATTCCGCGCGAAAAACTTGTAGTTATTACAGGTTTATCGGGTTCAGGAAAATCCTCATTGGCTTTTGATACGATTTATGCGGAAGGTCAACGAAGATACATCGAAACTTTTTCAGCTTATGCACGTCAGTTTTTGGGTGGATTAGAACGTCCTGATGTAGATAAAATCGACGGACTTTCGCCTGTGATTGCTATTGAGCAAAAAACCACGAGCAAATCGCCTCGTTCTACTGTGGGAACAATTACCGAAATTTATGACTTCTTGCGTTTGTTGTATGCTCGTGGCGCTGATGCTTACAGTTACAACACAGGAGAAAAAATGGTTTCGTATTCCGATGAACAAATCAAGCAATTGATTTTAGAAGATTTTAATGGGAAAGGCATCAATATTTTAGCACCAGTTGTTCGTTCTCGTAAAGGACATTATCGCGAATTATTTGAGCAAATTGCCAAACAAGGCTTCTTAAAAGTTCGTGTAAATGGCGAAATTCGTGATTTAGAATACGGCATGAAAGTCGATCGTTATAAAACGCATGACATTGAAATCGTAATCGATAGAATGGCAATTGATAACGAAGAAGATACTGATAAACGTCTATCAGAAAGCATCAAAACCGCTATGTATCATGGCGAAGATGTCATGATGGTGATTGAACAAGAAAGCCAAGAAGTGCGTTTTTACAGTCGTAATTTAATGTGTCCATCTTCTGGAATTTCGTATCCAAATCCTGAACCGAATAACTTTTCATTCAACTCTCCAAAAGGAGCTTGTCCGTGTTGTAACGGATTAGGAACTGTGAATGAAATCAACCTTCAAAAAATTATCCCAAACCCAAAATCATCAATAAAAAATGGTGGTTTTGCTCCTTTGGGAGAATATAAAAGTTCATGGATTTTCAAGCAATTGGAAATTATCGCACAAAAATATGATTTCAAAATAACCGATGCCATTGAAACCATTCCGCAAGAAGCAATGGATATGATTTTGTATGGTGGAAACGAAAAATTTTCAGTCGTTTCAAAGGTTATGGGAATTACCAAAGATTATAAAATCGATTTTGAAGGAATTTCTAACTTCATTAAAAATCAATATGATAATTCCGATTCAGCTAGTATTAAACGTTGGGCAAAAGAATTCATGGACGAAAACGATTGTCCAGAATGTGAAGGAACGCGTTTGAGAAAAGAGTCATTATATTTCAAACTTAACGGTAAAAATATTGGTGAGTTAGTCCAAATGGATGTTGCTGAATTATCCGAATGGTTTGCAGATTTAGATAATCATTTGTCTGAAAAACAAAAAGTTATAGCAGTTGAGGTTGTAAAAGAAATCACAGCGAGATTGCAATTTTTGTTAGATGTAGGTTTGAATTATTTATCACTAAACAGAAGTTCAAAATCGCTTTCAGGTGGTGAGGCGCAACGCATTCGATTGGCAACGCAAATTGGCTCTCAACTAGTTGGGGTTTTGTATATTTTAGATGAACCAAGTATCGGTTTGCACCAAAGAGATAATGAGCGTTTGATTAAATCTTTAGAAAGTTTACGCGATATTGGTAACTCAGTAATCGTAGTGGAACACGACAAAGACATGATTGAACGTGCCGATTATGTGATTGATATTGGTCCGAAAGCTGGTCGTTTTGGTGGACAAATTATTAGTAAAGGAACTCCAAAAGAATTGTTGAAAGAAGATACCATTACGGCTCAATACATGAATGGTAAAATGCAAATTGAAGTACCAAAAACACGTCGAGAAGGTAATGGTAAATCCATCAAATTATCTGGTGCAACAGGAAATAACTTGAAAAATGTTTCGATTGAAATTCCGCTTGGAAAATTGGTTTGTGTTACTGGAGTTTCGGGAAGTGGAAAATCGACATTGATAAACGAAACGTTGTATCCAATTTTAAACGCGCATTTTTTCAATGCAGTTAAGAAACCACAACCTTACAAGAAAATTGAAGGTTTAGAACATATCGACAAAGTAATTGACATTGACCAAAGTCCGATTGGAAGAACACCGCGCTCTAATCCAGCTACTTATACCGATGTGTTTTCTGAAATTAGAAGTTTATACACGCAAACGCCTGAAGCGATGATTCGTGGTTATAAACCAGGAAGATTCAGTTTTAACGTAAAAGGTGGTCGTTGTGAAACTTGTGAAGGTTCAGGTGTTCGCACGATTGAAATGAGCTTTTTGCCTGATGTATATGTAGAATGTGAAACCTGTATGGGAAAACGTTTCAACCGAGAAACATTGGAAATTCGCTATAAAGGTAAATCGATTTCTGATGTGTTGAACATGACAGTGGATGAAGCAGTAGATTTCTTTGAAAATATTCCGAAAATTTATCGAAAAGTTAAAACCATTCAAGATGTTGGATTAGGTTATATCACATTGGGTCAACAAAGCACAACGCTTTCAGGTGGTGAAGCACAGCGTATCAAATTAGCAACAGAACTTTCTAAAAAAGATACTGGTAATACCTTTTATATTCTAGATGAACCCACAACCGGCTTACATTTTGAAGACATTCGCGTGTTAATGGATGTCATCAATAAGTTGGTTGACAAAGGAAATACGGTGTTAATTATAGAGCATAATTTAGATGTAGTAAAATTATCGGATTATATTATCGACATTGGTTACGAAGGAGGAAAAGGCGGCGGAGAAGTCGTTGCGAAAGGAACTCCAGAAGAAATTGTAAAAAATAAAAAAAGTTATACAGCGCAGTTTTTGAAAAAAGAATTATCTTAGCAACCTAATTACTACACACAACAACACTGCTAAAACTTTATTATTTAATCGTAATAGTTTGTTTACAAACAAATTAACTAAAATTATTATGGCAGCAGATCAGTACGAAAACGAAGACCACAGAATTCAAGAGAAATTCAAGCAAAAGACTTGGAATGAAATAAGAACTAATGATTCATGGGCAATTTTTAAAATCATGTCAGAATTCGTAAATGGTTACGAATCGATGGGAAGAATTGGTCCTTGTGTATCTATTTTTGGTTCGGCAAGAACAAAACCAGAAGACAAATATTATTTATTAGCCGAGAAAATCGCTTACAAAATTAGTAAAGCAGGTTACGGAGTAATTACTGGTGGTGGTCCTGGTATCATGGAAGCAGGTAACAAAGGAGCACATTATGGAGGCGGAACTTCGGTAGGTTTAAACATCGAATTGCCTTTTGAGCAACACTTTAACCCGTATATCGATAAAGATAAAAACTTAAACTTTGATTACTTCTTCGTTAGAAAAGTAATGTTTGTTAAATATTCACAAGGTTTCGTGGTTATGCCAGGAGGTTTTGGAACATTAGACGAATTATTCGAAGCGGTTACCTTAATTCAAACGAAGAAAATTGGAAAATTCCCAATTATTTTAGTTGGAACTGAATTTTGGTCAGGTTTATTAGATTGGATTAAAAACGTGATGATTGACAAAATGAAAAACGCTAGTCCAGAAGATATGAACTTAATCAAAGTAGTTGATACAGAAGATGAGGTATTGGAAGCGTTAGATAACTTCTACAAAAAATACAATTTGTCACCAAACTTCTAAAAAAGCAAAAGTCCTTCAAACCGAAGGACTTTTTTTATTTTGAAATAAAAGCTGTTATCTTTTTTATGACTTCATCATCACCAAGAATTTTACGATGACCTAAACCTTCGGTAATTACAAGTTCTGAACCTTGTAAATGTTCATGAATATGATAAGCCGCTTTAACGGAAACATCATCATCTTCTTTATCATGCATGATTAAAACTGGGATTCTAATTTCAGCAGCTGCTTTGTAGGCCGAATAATCATCCATTTTTCCGACAAAACGTTTTTCAAAATGATCTTTTAATTTGATTCCGTATTCTGGTTTTAATTGTAATTTCTTGATAAAATCATCAATAATATCTTGAATGATATCACCAGCTCCAATGGTAACGGCTTTTTTAACATTCAGATTTTGCTTAATCGCATTCAAAACCGACATACCGCCAAGCGAATGTCCAATCGCATATTCAAATGAACCATATTGCTTTTCTAATTCTAAAATTGAAGCAATAAATTCGGTCATAATGGAATAATTTCCTTTCGATTTTCCGTGTGCTGGCGCATCAAAACTTATGGTCATGTAGCCCATTTTTAGTAACTCATCCGCAATTTTAACCAATTGCGTCCCGCGACCAGACCATCCGTGAACTAAAAGTACCATTTTATCACTTTTTCCATATTCATAAACTACAATTTCTTTGTTTATAGATGGAACCATAATACTTTTTTGAACACTTTCACGTTCCATGTGTAATTCACGTTTTGGTAATTTATGGCGGATTGGAGTTGTAAAAAGTTTTGCAGCAAATTTAATTGTTAAACTTGATGAAATAGCTTGGAGAAATTTAGCTATATATAAAATAGGTTTAGGTATTTCAATAACTTGTGATTGTTTTTGTTTCTTTTTGGGCATAATCTGAAATTTTGCGCAAGTTACAATTTATGTAAATCGGGTAGTAAAATGAAGGTAATAAAATAAAGTTAAATTCTAAATTACTTAAGATTGTAAATTGGTACAAAATTTGTTTAAGGATGAATTGTTAAACTATAAAATCGTATTTTTGTAAAAAATTTTCACTCATGAATTTTAAATTTAAATTTATCGCATTTGCTATATTGATACTAGTTGTATCATGCGCTAAGAATCCGTTTACAGGAAAAAGTACAATGGCATTAGTTCCTAATAGTCAAATTTTTCCATCGGCTTTTCAACAATATAATCAATTTTTATCTGAAAATAAGGTAATAAAAGGTACTGCCGATGCAAAAAGAATTGAGACAATTGGTTCTAAAATAAAAACAGCATCAGAGAGATGGTTAACTGCTCATAATCAAGCAGATTATTTAAAGGATTATGCTTGGGAATATAAATTGGTAGATAGTAAAGAAGTTAATGCTTGGTGTATGCCAGGTGGAAAAATTGTTTTTTACACTGGAATTTTACCAATTTGCAAAGACGATGCGGGAATAGCTGCTGTAATGGGACATGAAGTGGCTCACGCTTTAGCAAATCATGGTCAACAAAGAATGAGTGCTGGACTTTTACAGCAATTGGGAGCTGTTGGAACTCAAGTAGCTGTTGGTAACAAAGATCCTCAAACACAAGCTTTAATTATGCAGGCGTATGGAGTAGGTTCTCAAGTAGGAGGTATGTTACCTTTTAGTCGAGCTCATGAAAGTGAAGCAGATATGATTGGATTAACATTAATGGCAATTGCAGGTTATGATCCAATTAACGCCGTAAAAGTTTGGGAACGTATGTCGGCAAATTCAGGTGGACAAGCACCACCAGAAATCTTAAGTACACATCCAAGTAACGAAACACGTATTAAAGAATTAACCGCTTTAATTCCGCAAGCAAAAGCCGAAGCAGCTAAGTTTGGTGTTACTTTTAAATAATTAAAAAATTACTATTATATTTGAATCCCGACAGTGTCGGGATTTTTTATTTAAAATAACTTTTATGCAACAACTTCAAAAAGGAGATTCAAAACTTTTAAATGCTTGGGCTTTTTACGATTGGGCAAATTCGGTTTACGCTTTGGTGATTTCTTCAACTATTTTTCCATTGTACTACGGCGCTTTATTCCGCCAAAAGAATATTGAAGAGATTGTCTTGTTTGGTTTTTCTATTCGAAGCGAAGCCTTGATAAGTTATGTTACCGCTTTAGGATTTCTAATCATCGCATTTATATCGCCATTATTATCAGGAATTGCTGACTACTTGGGGAATAAGAAGTTTTTCTTAAAACTTTTTTGTTATGTAGGAGCTGTTTCTTGTATGAGTTTGTATTTCTTTTCATTAGATACAGTTGTTTTAAGTTTAGTTTCGTATTTACTAGCCTTGATTGGTTTTTGGGGAAGTTTAGTATTCTATAATTCCTATTTACCCGATATCGCTCACAAAGAACAACAAGATACTATTAGTGCAAAAGGATTTAGTTTAGGATATATTGGAAGTGTAGTTTTGTTATTGATTTGTTTAGCTATGGTTATGTCAGTAGAGGATGACCAAAAATTACAAATGATGCAATATTCGTTTCTTTTAGTAGGTATTTGGTGGTTAGGATTCAGTCAATACACTTATTACTACTTGCCAAATAATAAAAACGAAAACAAACTGCATAAAAATGTACTATTCAATGGTTTTAAAGAATTACGAAAAGTTTGGCAACAAATTAAAGAATTAAAATCTTTACGACGTTATTTAGGCGCTTTCTTCGTTTATAGTATGGCAGTGCAAACTATCATGATTATTGCTGCTTATTTTGGTGAAAAAGAAGTGCAATGGGGTAGCGATAGTAAGCGAACAATGGGATTAATTGTGAGTATTTTATTAATTCAATTAATTGCTGTTTTAGGTGCTTGGCTAACATCTAAACTTGTTGCTAAATATGGAAATATCGCAATTTTAATTGGTTTAAACTTCTCATGGATTTTAATTTGTACTTATGCCTATTTTGTAGTTACTCCAAATGATTTTTACATTGCTGCAGCCTTTGTGGGATTAGTAATGGGAGGAATTCAATCTTTATCACGATCTACTTATTCTAAATTTATTCCTGAAGATACAAAAGACACTACTTCGTTTTTTAGTTTTTACGATGTTGCGGAAAAAATAGGTATCGTAATTGGAATGTTTACCTATGGCTATATCGCCGATGTAACGGGTAAAATCCAAAATGCTATCTTGTTTTTAATCTTATTTTTTGTTGTAGGATTACTTTTATTACTCAGAGTACCAAAAAAATAAAATATCTTTATATATTTGGAAAAATAATTCAAATTAACTTATGAAAACTATAAAATCAATTGTAACACTTTTCGTTTTAACTTTAGCTTTTACAACAGTTTCATGTGATAATGAGCCTGTAGATCCAGATTTAGAAATTGGTGGTGGTGGCGGAGGTTCATCTTCAGGAGATTATTGGCCAACTGCAATTAATAACGAATGGATAATGGAACGCGATGGTGTTGAATTAGATCCTATAAAAATAATTGGAACAGGAAATTTTGGAGGACAAACCTATTACAAATTTGCTCCTCAATCAGGTTCAGGTTCAGCAGTTTCAGGTTCGGCTACAACTTGGTTAAATAAAAACAACGGAGTTTATAAACTAAAAACGGATGATTTAGTCATAAATGCTGGCGGTTTAACTGGAACTCAAACAGGTTATGAATATATTGTTTTAAAAGATAATATTGCTGTTGGTCAAACATGGAATGGATCTTACACGCAAACAACATCGTACACAGGAATTCCTTCCATTACATTAACAATAAATTATACAGGTACAATTTTAGCAAAAAATGTAACTGCAACAGTAGATGGAGAAACTTATAATGATGTAATTAAAGTAAGTTTTGTTCAAAATACTATTATGCCAGGAGCTCCTCCATCAACAATAAATTCTGAATATTGGTTTGCAAAAAATGTAGGGATTATTAAATCAGTAACTAATTCTTCAGGAATTATTTATGAGTCTATCTTAATTGATTATACTCTTTTTTAAAAACTAAAGTGAAATATATACAGAATCCCGAATTAACACTTCGGGATTTTTTATGGCATACAAATTGACCTACTAGAATTGAAATAGTGATTTAAATTTATTTTATGGTTTGATTATCAATAAAATAACGCCTTAATGCGTAACTTTGAATACTATTTCAAAATAAAATTACTGACAAAAAGACCATAAATATTATTATGCCGAATCAAAAAATACTAGCGCTTGACAATTTGTCACTTCAAGAAATGGATCCAGATGCGGAATTGATTCCGTTAATGACGCCTGAAGATGAAGAAGAAATGAACAACGAGGCTTTGCCTGAAGATATCGCCATTTTACCTTTACGAAATACCGTTTTATTCCCAGGAGTGGTTATTCCAATTACTGCCGGAAGAGATAAATCGATTAAATTAATTAATGATGCCAATGCGAAAGGTAAAATCATTGGTGTGGTAGCACAAATTGATGAAAACGTAGAAGAACCAACTCCAAATGACGTACATCACATTGGAACTGTGGCTCGTATCATGCGAGTTTTAAAAATGCCTGATGGAAATACAACCGTTATTCTTCAAGGTAAAAAACGTTTTGAAGTAGAAGCGTTTACGCAAGAAGAACCTTATTTGAGAGCCAAAATCAAAGAGGTTACCGAGGAGCGTCCAGATGATAAAAATGTCGAGTTCAAGGCGATTGTAGATTCTATTAAGGAATTGGCAATCCAAATTATCAAGGAAAGTCCAAATATCCCAACAGAAGCTACTTTTGCAATCAAAAATATCGAAAGTAATCCGTTTTTGATCAATTTTGTTTCTTCTAACATGAATCTTTCGGTAGAAGAAAAACAAGAATTACTATCGATTCCAAATTTAAAAGATAGAGCGCTTGAAACTTTGCGTTTCATGAACTTAGAGCTTCAAAAATTAGAAGTTCGCAACGATATTCAATCAAAAGTTCGTTTCGATTTAGACCAACAACAACGCGAATATTTCTTACAGCAACAAATGAAAACTATTCAAGAAGAATTGGGGGGCGTTTCGTATGAAGCTGAAATTGAAGAAATGCGCGCCAAAGGGAAAAAGAAGAAATGGGATGATAAAACAGCGCAACATTTCGAAAAAGAATTGTCTAAGCTGCAACGTACCAATCCAAATTCACCTGATTTTGGTATCCAACGCAATTATATTGAGTTGTTTTTAGAATTGCCTTGGAATGAATTTACCAAAGATAATTTCGATTTAAAACGTGCTCAAAAAATTCTGGATAGAGACCATTATGGTTTAGAAGATGTAAAGAAACGTATTGTTGAACATTTGGCAGTTTTAAAGCTTCGTAACGACATGAAATCGCCAATTCTATGTTTATACGGACCTCCAGGAGTTGGTAAAACGTCAATTGGGAAATCTATTGCAGAAGCTTTAGGAAGAGAATATATCAGAATGTCGTTAGGCGGTTTACGTGATGAAGCGGAAATACGTGGTCACAGAAAAACGTATATCGGAGCTATGCCAGGAAGAATTCTACAAAATATTAAAAAAGCAAAAACATCAAATCCGGTATTTGTTTTAGATGAGATTGATAAATTATCGTCAAGTCATAATGGTGATCCATCTTCGGCTTTATTGGAAGTTTTGGATCCAGAGCAAAACAAAGAATTCCATGATAATTTCTTGGAATTAGGGTATGATTTATCAAAAGTGATGTTCATTGCGACTTCGAATAGTTTGTCAACCATTCAACCAGCACTTCGTGATCGTATGGAAATCATCGAAATGACAGGTTATACGATTGAAGAGAAAACGGAAATCGCTAAAACACACTTGTTACCAAAACAATTAAAAGAACACGGATTAACCGCTAAAGATTTACAAATAGGTAAAAAGCAATTAGAAAAAATCGTAGTAGGTTACACGCGTGAATCAGGTGTTCGTGGTTTAGAAAAGAAAATCGCTCAAATGGTACGTCATGCTGCAAAATCAATTGCCATGGAAGAGCCATATAACGTAAAAGTTTCGGATGCTGATATTTTAGAAGTATTGAAATCACCAAGAATGGAGCGTGATAAATACGAAAATAACGATGTGGCTGGAGTTGTTACAGGTTTAGCTTGGACATCAGTTGGTGGTGATATTTTATTTATCGAATCCTTAATCTCAAAAGGAAAAGGAGCTATGACGATGACAGGTAATTTAGGAACTGTAATGAAAGAATCGGTTACGATTGCTTTGGAATACATTCGTGCTAATGCGGAATTCTTAGGAATTGATCCGGAAGTTTTAAATAATTATAACATTCACATTCACGTTCCAGAAGGAGCAACGCCAAAAGACGGACCAAGTGCTGGAATTGCCATGTTGACCTCGATGGTGTCTTCTTTCACCCAAAAACGAGTGAAAAAACACATCGCCATGACAGGAGAAATTACACTTCGTGGAAAAGTATTGCCAGTCGGCGGAATCAAAGAAAAGATTCTAGCTGCGAAAAGAGCAAACATCAAAGAAATCATTTTGTGTAAGGAAAACAAACGTGATATAGAAGAAATCAAAGCGGATTATATCGAAGGATTAACATTCCATTACGTTGATCGAATGAGCGAAGTTTTAGACATTGCCATTACGAATCAAAAGGTGAAAAACGCTAAAGTTTTAGAAAGTAAAAAGTAAATTCACAAGAATTAGAATAGGAACTCTCAATAATTCATTTATTGGGAGTTCTTTTTTTGTTTCCTAACCGATATAATTTTATCTTCGCAGTTGCGTTATAAGTAAGATTAACACCAAAAAATGCTAAGAAAACTCGTATTACTACTCTCATTTCTACTATCGGCTGTATCTTTTAGCCAAATAGGAGGTAAAGCAGTATATCAGTTTTTGAACTTAGCGCAATCACCACGACAAGCCGCTTTAGGTGGAAAAACGGTTACAGTTGTCGATTATGACGTAAATCAAGCGTTTTATAATCCAGCTACAATTAATGCCGAAATGCACAAAAGATTATCGGTAAATTATGGAAGTTATTTTGGAGAAGTTTCTTATGGAACAGCCGCTTATGCGTATACTTACGACCGACATTTGCAAACGTTTCATGCCGGAATAAGTTATGTTAATTACGGAACTTTTGAAGGACGCGATGAACTAGGAAATTTAACTTCTGATTTTACAGGAAGTGAAGCCGCATTGTCAGTAGGGTATGCCTATAATATTCCTTGGACCGATATGTTTGTGGGCGCCAATGCAAAATTAATCTCATCCACTTTAGAAAGCTATAATTCTTGGGGAGCCGCTGTAGATTTAGGATTTTTGTATGTGGATTACGACAATGATATCAATTACGGATTAACGGTTAGAAATTTAGGTTTTCAAATCAAACCATACGAAGATACGAATGAGAAATTACCTTTAGCCATTGATGCTGGAATTTCGCAATTAATGGAAAATGTACCTATTCGTTGGCACATGACTTTTGAAAATTTACAACAATGGAATATTGCTTTTTCCAATCCAAATAGAGCAGAAGGCAGTTTAGATGGTGGTTCGGAAGAAGAAAAAGTATCTTTTTTTAATAACGCTTTACGACATGTAATTTTAGGTGCAGAATTATTTCCAGAAAAAGGTTTTAATATTCGATTGGGTTATAATTTTAGAAGAAGCGAAGAGTTACGAATTTTAGAACAACGTAATTTCTCAGGAATATCAGTTGGTTTTGGATTGCGATTTGGAAAAGTGAAATTTGATTATTCGTATTCCAGATATACAGTGGCGGCCAATACCAGTTTATTTGGTTTGATGATTGATTTGGAGTAGAAATGAGTGATTAGTGAAAAGTAATTAGTGATTAGCTTAAATGCATTTCATTATTACTAGGCTAATTTAAATTTAATAGAGGATTATTTATGAGAAATTTTATATTACTAATCTTGTCATTTTTAGTTTTTTCTTGTGCTGAATTAAACAAAGATTATGCATTTAAGGGGAAAGATATTAATAAGGCAGAAGATGGTTCTCCTATGCATCATCCAAATTATGATTCTGTTGCAAAGTATGGTCCAGAAATAAGAAATTTAGAAAAACAAGTTTTGACTGATTCAACTGTAATTAAGTTTAATGTTTATTCAGATTGTTGTCAAAATCCAATGGATGATGTGAAATATTCTAATGATACAATATATGTTAACCCTTCATTTGAATCAGGACCATTATGTGACTCATATTGTGAATATTTGTTTGAATATCATTTTTCAAATAAAGCAATCAAGAATAAAAATATTATTGTAAGATTAAATTATGTAGATTAGATATTCTACATTTAAATAAAAATGAAAAAAATTACCATAGCAATAGACGGTTTTTCGTCAACAGGAAAAAGCACATTGGCTAAGCAATTGGCTGCAGCATTGGGTTACGTGTATGTAGATACGGGTGCGATGTATCGCGCTGTGGCATATTTTGCTATGCAACATAACTTGGTTTCTGAAACGCATTTAGATAAATCAGGTTTGGTGGCTCAATTGCCAAATATCAATTTGCGTTTTCAATTCAATCCAACTTTAGGATTTGCCGAAATGTATTTAAATAACGAAAACATCGAAAACCAAATCAGAACAATTGAAGTTTCGCGTATGGTAAGTAAAGTGGCTGAAATTTCAGAAGTTCGGGCCAAATTAGTAGAACAACAACAAGCCATGGGCAAAGACAAAGGCATTGTAATGGATGGAAGAGACATCGGAACCGTTGTTTTTCCTGATGCTGAATTGAAATTATTCATGACGGCAAGTTCAAAAACCAGAGCACAACGTCGTTTTGACGAATTAGTTGAAAAAGGACAACATATTACTTTCGAGGACGTACTTCAAAACGTTGAAGAACGCGATTACATTGATACGCACAGAGAGGATTCTCCACTTGTAAAAGCGGATGATGCTATTGAAATTGATAATTCTAGCTTGACAAAAAAAGAGCAATTTGAATTGGTATTAAATTTGGTAAAAGAGAAATTATAAATAACTTAAACAAATAACAACATGAAATTTTTAAGCAATTCTTTAAAGGTAACTTTCTTACTATTATCGGTTTTATTTTTAAATGGTTGTAGTAGTGATGGAGACAGTGACGAAACATCTGCAAATATAGAAGGTGTTTGGCAATTAGGAAAAATGTATGGTACAGCCAATTACACAGGAATGAATGCCAATTTAGAAGGTGACTCAGAGGGAACTATGGAGTTTAAATCTGATGGAACTTATGATAATAATATTATAAGTGCATATTTAACCGTTTCGATTCCTGCTATGAATTATTCTGAAACAACTCCCATTGAAGCATCTTCAACGACAGGAGATTATTATTATGACCAAACAACTGATGATTTAGAAATTGATGGCGAAATGTCGAAAGTAGTAGTTTTGAATGCTAATTTTATGAAAATTAAAACATTAATCAACGATAGCGGTGTAACAGGCGAACTTTTTACCGAATATCACCGATAATTAAAAAGCATATGAAAAAGGCTGTCACTTTAAAATGACAGCCTTTTTTTAATTTGTTTTCTTTTTGGCTTTCTCTTTTTCTTGTTTTTTGAAGTAACCTCTAAACAAGAAATTGTGTTTTAAAGCTTCTAAATCTTCATTTAGTTTGATGCTCGCTTTGTTGATGTTGGTAATTGTAGAATCAATTTGTTTTACCAATTTAGGATCATTCGAAAGGTAATTTATCGCTCCTTTTCCATCTTTTACATTGGTAATGGTGGCATTTAAATTGGTCACTACTTTATCAATTTCATTGCTTGATTTTTCTAAATTGATTATAATTTTCTTCATTCGATTGGCCACAACTGTATCGTTTAAAGTGCCGATAACATTGTCTTTTCGGTTTAAATCGGTGATTAATTTGTTCAGATTCGCTACCGATTCCGAAGTTCCTTTAGAAGTTTGTCTCAAATAACTCATGGTGGCTTTCAAATCTTGCGCCATAAGTGTATCTCGTATCAAAAGCCCAACGGTTCCGTTTCCTTGTGTGATTTCTTGTGTGATTTTTAATAAATCAGCGGTTAACATGGCGGCATTTTCATTGGTTACATTTAAAGTCTCAAGCATCGCATCAGTTCCAATTCGGCTATAGGATTGAATGGTGTCGCCATTTTCAACTTTTTGAGTAGCTCCTTTTCCCGGAATAATATTGATAATCATGTTGCCCACCAAACCATCCGAACTAATCGTAGCAATCGCATTTTTCTTAATGTGTTCCATAATTTTGTTATCAATAATCATATGAACACTAATAGTGGTATCGTTAATCATTTCGATTTCTTTCACCGTACCAATATCAATTCCAGCATAGCGAACGTTGTTTCCGGGTTGCAATCCGTTTACATTTACAAAAACTGCTTTCAAATGCGAAGTATTGCCAAACATATTTTGCTTGTTTCCAATAAAATAAATTGCGGCTAAGAATACCAATGTTCCAATGATAACAAAGATTCCGAGTTGTATTTTTTGAGAATTTGATTTTTCCATTACTAAACTATTTAAAAAATGCTTGTACTTTTGGATCGGTTGAACTGGCTAATTCGTCAAACGTTCCTTCTATATAATTCACACCATCAATCAATAAAATCATACGATTGGCAATGACTTTCGCGCAATCCACATCATGCGTGATGATAATCGAAGACGTGTTGTATTGTTTCTGTATCGAATTCATCAAAAGTACAATTTCTTTTGACGTAATCGGGTCTAAACCGGTTGTAGGTTCGTCGTATAGGATGATTTTTGGTTTTAAAATCAAGGTTCTAGCTAAGGCTATTCTTCGTTTCATTCCGCCCGAAAGTTCGTTCGGCATTAAATCAATTGCATGAGCTAATCCAACACTTTCCAAAGCTTCCATAACCAAAGGCGTAGTATCTTCAATAACGCCAAATTTTTTAGTATGACGACGCAACGGAAACTCTAAATTTTCTCGAACCGACATCGAATCGTACAACGCGCTCCCTTGAAATAAAAATCCAATTTCGGTGCGTAATTCGTCTAAATCTTCTTGTTCTAGGTTGTTGATTTCCTGATTCATGACTAAAATCGAACCGCTATCAGGTTGTTCTAAGCCAATCACACATTTAATCATCACCGATTTACCCGAGCCCGATTTTCCCATTACCACTAAATTTTCTCCTTCAAAGAGTTCCAAATCGAAACCATTCAAAACCACATTGCTGCCAAATTGCTTGTGCAAATCTTTGATGGTGATAATCGCATTTTTAGTTGGAGTTGTCATGGCTACATATCGTAAAAAATGTTCGTTACAAAAACCGCTACAAAGTCAATAATAAAAAGCAACATAGAAGTATAAACTACCGCTGCATTTGCTGCTTTTCCTACGCCAGCCGTACCTTTTTTACAGTTATAACCTTTGTAGCAACCCACTAAACCAATCGCAAACCCAAAAAAGAAGGTTTTGATGGTAGCCGGCACAATATCGCTGTATTCTAAAATATTAAAAACCTGATTGAAATATAAGGTAAACGACACATTTCCTTTAATGTTTTCTACTAAAAACGAACCGTAAATAGCGATGAAATCGCCTACGATTACAAGTAACGGTAACATTAAGGTAGTCGCTAAAATTCTAGTAATGACTAAATATTTGAATGGATTGGTTCCCGAAACTTCCATCGCATCAATTTGTTCGGTTACTTTCATGGAACCTAATTCGGCACCAATTCCTGAACCAATTCTTCCAGCGCAAATTAAAGCGGTGATGATGGGACCAATTTCTCGAATAATAGAAACACTCACCATAGACGCCATCCATGAAACAGCACCAAATTCCTGCAAAGTAGGGCGCGATTGCAACGTAAATACCAAACCAATGATAAAACCTGTAACGCTAACCAACAACAAAGAACGGTTTCCAATGTAAAAACATTGGCGCAACAATTCTTTGAATTCGTAAGGCGGTTTCCAAAATTCTTTGAAAAAGCGTCCTGCAAAGTAGGAGAGTTCGCCCACTTCGATGAGGAAGTTCTGTAAAGCTTCAGTAAGATTGTCGAAATATTTTTTCATGAAGCATCTTAATTACAATCAAATATAGTGATTTTTAGTCAGATAAAACATGACATTTGTAAGAGTTGTAGTAAAAAAATGGAGTTGTGTTTTGTGTTTGTTTTAGTTTGTGAACACGGATTGTAAATCCGCACTATCAAGTTTGGTTAAAATTGTAAATTATAACTTTTTTAAAATTTCGATACCGTTAAAAACTTTTTCAGGACCATATTCCCCATAATAACTGTAAAAATTTCCATTAGGAGCAATTACAGTACAATTTCCATAACTAAATTGAAAAGGATAAAATAAATTTTTAATAAAACTATCCTTTTCTTTTAACCAATTAATATGAGCATATTTGTAGCTATCTAAATGTATTTGTGATTCATCATAAATCCAAAATTGTTTACACTTTACTTTTTTGTGTAATTTTTTAATGTAATTAGGTTGAAGAATTGTCCAAAGAGATAAGTTGTTTTCTTTTTTTAAAAGGGGATTGGCAGTAATGTAGTTTATTACAATATATTCATCATTAGCAATTTTTTGTTCATAGTTTAATTCGAGGTGTTTTTTTAAATTTCCTAAAGCTAAAGTATCTAAGGTATCAAGATTAATTCGGTTTACTAATTTAAAAACTTGTAATGAGTCATAATCTAAACCAATGGCAAGATTAATGTTGTGATTTTCTAATTTTAAGAATTCTTCTTTAGAAATTTTCTTCCCATTAGTGTCATAAAATTCTTGTTTAATGCTTTGTGCATTTATATTTAAAGTTTGGATTAGAACGAAAAATATAATTACTTTTTTTATCATATTTATAGAATTTTTAGTTTTAAATAAATCAACAGTAAAAGCTTCAGTAAGATTGTCGAAATATTTTTTCATGAAGCATCGTAATTACAACCAAATATATTGATTTTTAGTCAGATAAAACATGATATTTGTAAGAGTTGTAGTAGAAAATTGGAGTTGTGTTGGAGTTGGATTTTTGTTTGTTTTGTGTATAGTTGTGAATTTGAGTTAAAATGGTAAGGAGGAATTGTCATGGGATACTTCAGTTGGCATCCAAGGATATTTTTCTGCACTAGAGATAAAATCTTTATCATAATAACCCAATGATCCCCAAAATTCAACAGGACTACTTTCATCTAGCTCTGTTGAGAATGAATTAGCTCTCAATTCATAATAATCACTTTCATTTATTTTTCTATATGAACAATCAACAACTTCAATTAATTTCCCTCTTGCTAAATTATCGTCCTTAATTAAAGTAATTTCTTGAGAAATTTTTAACAAAATATTCTCTAAATCTATTTTAATTGATAAATAGTTTTTTTCAATACTTTTAATACCAAATGTAAATTCTATGATTTTGCTTATTTGATGATTATCCGGATTTTGAGTATACGCAGATGGATTAATTTCATTCACAGAGATACAACTATTAATTAAATTATTATAAATAGTAGATAAATTATCAGATCTTAAGTTAAAAGTTTTGACTATATAACCAGGCCATCTAATATTTTTTGATATTACTGGAGGTGTAAATTTTAATTGTAATTTAATCCATTCACCTTTTTTACTTTGTTTAAAACTTATTTTACACTCATCAATACCAATTGTTATTAATTCTTTATACCAATTTTCCTCTGTATTAGTAGGTACTACATCTCTACAATTTAAAAAATCATTGATTGTTTTTTCTATTTCAGATAAAGTGTGAATAGAATTTTGTTTTACCAATTCAATATCACCCTTTTTAATGGGTCTAAAATGTGCTAACGAATTTCTAACGTTACCAATTTCATCAAGTTTATTTTTTATTATTTCTTTTGAACCGGGAAAATAATTTTTAAAAAATTTCCAATATGATTCAGATGTAATTATTCTTATAAGTTCCCCACTAGTAAGATGTAACAAAGGACTTGATATTACATAACCTAGATAAGCAAAATTTTTATCTTGAGCTATACGTTTTTTTGCTATTGCTCCGATAGTTGAAGTTTCAGAATCATCTGAAGTTACTGCTAAATCTTTCCATTTTTCTTTGAATTCGTTTTTAAGAATTATATAAACGAAAATTCTCAATGAATTTTCCACACGAAATAATATATTTAATGCCTCAAAATATTCTATTTTAAGCCAATCTCCTGGTAATTCGTAATTATTTTCATTTAAATTTTTAGCACTATTCCAATTCATATAAAATCATTTTTAAAATAACAGCTCAATTTGATAACAATTATTATAATTCTATTTATGTTTAGATAAAAGTAAATCTAAACTAGAAGTTTTCTCAAATATAATTAATTTTTCCTACAAACTCTATCCAAGTTATCAACAAAAAAATCCGACCTGCTTTCACAAATCGGATTTAATCTATTTTCTAAAATCTATTTTCTTTGTTCTAAAGACTACAAGTGAATTACTTCACCATAAGCATCAGCCACAGCTTCCATAACTGCTTCACTCATCGTTGGGTGAGGGTGAACTGCTTTTAAGATTTCGTGTCCTGTAGTTTCTAATTTACGGGCTACAACTGCTTCAGCAATCATATCGGTTACTCCGGCACCAATCATGTGGCAACCTAACCATTCACCGTATTTCGCATCAAAAATTACTTTTACAAATCCGTCTGGAGTTCCAGCAGCTTTTGCTTTTCCTGAAGCTGAGAATGGGAATTTACCCACTTTGATTTCGTATCCTTTTTCTTTCGCTTGTTTTTCAGTCATACCCACAGAAGCAATTTCTGGAGTCGCATACGTACAACCTGGAATGTTTCCATAATCTAATGGCTCAACATGTAAACCTGCAATTTTTTCCACACATAAAATACCTTCAGCAGAAGCAACGTGTGCTAAAGCTTGTCCAGGCGTTACATCACCAATAGCGTAGTAACCTGGAACGTTAGTTTGGTAATATGCGTTTACTAAAATTTTATCTCTATCGGTAGCAATACCTGTTTCTTCTAATCCGATGTTTTCGATGTTGGTTTTAATTCCAACTGCTGATAATAAGATATCTGCTTCTAAAACTTCTTCTCCTTTTGCTGTTTTAACAAATGCTTTCACTCCGTTTCCAGTAGTATCAATTCGTTCCACAGAAGAATTCGTCATTACGTTGATTCCTGCTTTTTTCAACGAACGCTCAAATTGTTTTGAGATGTCTTCGTCTTCCACTGGAACAATGTTAGGCATGAATTCAACAATCGTAACTTCTGTTCCCATTGCGTTATAGAAATGAGCAAACTCAACTCCAATCGCACCAGAACCTACAACAATCATTTTCTTTGGTTGCTCAGGTAATGTCATTGCTTGGCGGTATCCGATTACTTTTTTACCATCTTGCGGTAAGTTTGGTAATTCGCGAGAACGCGCTCCTGTTGCAATGATGATATGATCTGCAGTATATTCAGTAACTTTTCCGTCAGCAGCAGTAACGTCTACTTTTTTACCTGGTTTTACTTTTCCAAAACCATCAATAACGTCGATTTTATTTTTCTTCATTAAGAATTGAACTCCTTTGCTCATTCCTTCTGCAACCGAACGCGAACGTGCAATTACAGCGTTGAAGTCTTTATCAAATTCTTTAACGGTTAATCCGTAATCTGAAGCATGTTTTAGGTAATCAAATACTTGAGCCGATTTTAATAATGCTTTCGTTGGAATACAACCCCAATTCAAACAAATTCCACCCAAATTTTCTTTTTCGATAACGGCTACTTTGAAGCCTAATTGTGATGCTCTAATAGCAGTTACATAACCACCAGGACCACTTCCTAAAACTATGATATCGTATTTCATTTTTTATAAAGTATTTCAGTTTTATTTATAAGTTGCGAATTTAAGGAAATATTTTAAAAGTTTAAACGCAAAGTTCGCAAAGTTTTACGCAAAGAAACGCAAAGGGAATCTGTGATTTATATTCAAGTTCAAGGTCAAATTCAATTTCAAGTATAAAAGTGTAACGTCTCTGTGTAGCTCTCAACACAAATCAAATTAAAAAAACTCTATGAATCTCTGTGTAAAAAAGATTAACCGCAAAGTTTGCAAAGTTTTACGCTAAGAAACGCAAAGGAAAATCAGTAAAAACCCGTTTAATCTGTGTTATCCGCGTTCTAAAACTGAACACTTACCACTGAATACTGAACACTATACTACTCAACCTCCACAGCAAACTGCGAATCGTACAATTTCTTATAATAACCATTTGGCTTATTCACCAATTCGCTATGTTTTCCGAATTCTACGATTTGCCCTTTATCCATAACGATGATTTTACTCGCATTGATAACGGTTGCTAATCGGTGAGCGATTACGATAGAAGTTCTGTCTTTAGTAATGGTTTCCGTTGCTTTTTGAATTAATTCTTCCGAATGCGTATCGATAGAAGAAGTCGCTTCATCCAAAATTAAAATACTTGGATTGCTTACATACGCTCTCAAAAAGGCAATCAATTGGCGTTGACCCGACGAAAGCATCACTCCGCGTTCTTTTACGTTGTAATCGTAGCCTTCAGGTAAGCTCATAATGAAATCGTGCACGCCAATTTTCTTAGCGGCTGTAATGACGTCTTCTCTTGTAATGGCTTCGTTATGAAGGGTAATATTATTGTAAATCGTATCAGCAAACAAGAAAACATCTTGCAATACAATAGCAATTTGCTTGCGAAGACTTTCTAAGGTATAGTCGTTAATATTTCGATTATCAATCGTAATTTCACCCGAATTAATTTCGTAAAAACGATTCAATAAATTGATAATAGTTGATTTTCCAGCACCCGTACTTCCTACAATAGCAATGGTTTCGCCAGGTTGGACTTCTAAATTGATGCCTTTTAAAACTTCTTCGTTTTTGATATAACTAAAACGAACATCTTTCAATTGAATAAATCCTTTAAAATGCGTCGCTTCAACTGTTCCGTTGTCTTGAACATTCTCTTCTTTTTCTAGAATTTCAAAAACTCTATCTGCAGCGATAATTCCCATCTGCATCACGTTGAATTTATCCGCAATTTGACGCAATGGATTGAATAACATGTTGATTAACATGGTGTAAGCGAATAAATCTCCTACAGTAGTCAATGTGTCTCCATTTATGATGGAAATTCCAGCGTAATACACAATTGCTCCTAAAGTCAATGAAGAAACGATATCGGCAATAGGGAAGAAGATGGAGTTGTACAAAATGTTTTTCAACCAAGCTACGTTGTGTTTCTGGTTGATTTCTTTGAACTTTTCTAATTCAATCGCTTCTCTATTGAACAATTGCACGATTTTCATTCCAGTTAATCGTTCTTGTACAAAAGTGTTTAGGTTGGCTACTTCGTTTCGAACTTCGTTAAAAGCGACTTTCATTTTCTTTTGGAAAACATCAGTAGCGTAAATTAAAACAGGCATTGCAGCTAAAACGATTAACGATAATTTCCAGTTCATGAAGAACATGATACCTAGAATTACAACCATTTTTAGCACATCACTCACAATCATAAATAAACCTTGACTGAAAATACTAGCAATCGATTCGATATCGGAAACCGAACGTGTCACCAATTTTCCAACAGGTTCATTATCAAAATACTTCATTTTAAAGGAAGTAATATGATGGAATAATTTATCGCGAATGTCTTTAATAATGTCTTGTCCGAGCCAGTTTGCCCAATATGTAAAGTAAAATTGCGCTAAAACCTCTAACAAAAGTACTACTGCCATTAAAACAACATAGAGAAGTAATCCGTTTTCGTCTTCGGGTTTGATGTATTCGTCAACCGTTTGTTTCAATAAATACGGACGCGCTGCAGCGAAAATAGAAAGTAAGATAGCCCAAACGATTACCCAATTGAACCTTTTTTGGTAAGGTTTCGCATAGTGCAATACTTTTTTTAGTGAATTGGATTTGATGAGCTTCATTTATCTATTTTCTATATTCTGTGTTCTATTTTCTAAAATCTATTTTCTTTCTTTGATATAAGGATATCTAACATTCACCAAATACAATCCGTGTGCTGGAACTGAAAATCCGGCTTTTCCTCTGTTTTTACTTTCGATAATCGTTCTTAAATCAGCGACTTCTATTTTGCCTAAACCAATGTTAACCATAGTTCCTACAATCGCTCTTACCATATTACGCAAAAATCGATCGGCGGTGATGGTAAAGATAAGCTGATTTCCCGATTGTTTCCAATGCGCTTCCGAAATTTTACAATTAAACGTATTCACATCGGTATGTACTTTCGAAAAACACTCAAAATCAATGTATTCGAATAAGATTTTACATGCTTCATTCATTTTATCCAAATCCAAATGATGCGAATGATACCAACTTCCATCAGTAATAAACGCATCTTTAAAAGTGTGCATGTAATATTCGTAAGTTCTCGAAGTCGCATCAAAACGTGCATGCGCATCATCCGCTACTTTAAAAATATGATACACTACAATCGACGGCGGTAAAAACGAATTCAATTTGTGTGTCCAATAGTCGGAATCCAATTCCAATTCGGTTTCAAAATGCGCATACATTTGCTTGGCATGCACACCCGAATCCGTTCTTCCAGCACCTACAATAGCGATAGTTTCTCTGAAAAGGGTAGAAAGTGCCTTCTCCAAAGTTTCCTGTACCGAAGCGGCGTCAGGCTGACTCTGAAATCCGTGGAAGTTTTTTCCGTTGTAGGCAAATTCTATGAAATATCTCAAAATTAGGTGTTCGGTTTTCTTAAATAGCTTGCAAATTTACAAAATTCAAAAGTAAAGTTCCTTTCAAATTATGATAATAAAAACTTAATTTTGTCTTATGAAGAAAATTCTATTGTTATCCGACACGCACAGTCACATTGATGATGCCATTTTGAAATACGTCAACCAAGCCGATGAAGTTTGGCACGCAGGCGATATTGGCGATTTAGCAGTTACTGATGCGATAAAAAAGTTGAAACCACTTCGAGGCGTTTATGGTAATATTGACGATGATAAAGCTCGAATGGAGTTCCCTTTAAACAATCGTTTTTTCTGTGAAGGAGTGGAGGTTTGGATTACGCATATTGGCGGTTATCCTGATAAATACAACCCAGCAATTCGAGCTGAAATCACTAAAAATCCTCCTAAGTTATTCATTTGTGGTCATTCGCATATTCTAAAAGTGCAATTCGATAAAAAATTGAATTTATTACACATGAATCCAGGTGCTTGTGGAAAATATGGTTTTCATCAAGTAAGAACGATGTTACGCTTTGAAATCGATGGAGATAAAATCCAGAGTTTGGAAATTATTGAGCTTGGGAAGAAATAGTGTTCAGTATTCAGTCGCAGTTTTCAGTTTAAATAAACAAAAAAATCCGAAACTTTCGCTTCGGATTTTTTCTTCGCACTAATAAACTAAGATGATAGGTTTATCGTAATCGATCAACAGATTTTACGAGATCTTCGTCCTTTTTAATTGCCTTGTTGGCCAAGACTAATAAAACGATAGAAATTGCAGGAAGAAACATCCCAATACCCTTCTCTGAAACTATAGTTTCTCCGGATAAGTTTAGCGAGCGATACACAAAAAATCCTAGTAAAATAAAGTTAAATATCATGTTCAATCTGTTTAACACAAATTGATGTTGTCTCTTTTTAAAATTGATAATACTAAAAACCGCTAATAAAGCTGAAACCACGAAAAAAATGATATACAATAAAGAAGAAGTAAAAAACACTTCTTTTTTATCGGTTGTTGTCCATAAAGAAAACACAAATGGCAAAGCACCCATCGCAATAGCGCTGATAGCCATATAAACCGTTTGAATTCTTTGTATCATTTTGAATTGATTTGTTGAGCAAAAATAGTATTTCTTTTCAATTAAAACTATTGTTATATTCAAATTTATTCGTATTATTGCATTGTATTAGTCGTAAGTACTTCATTCTGCGACACCTTACACCTCAAAAAAAATCTATCATTTTTTTGTTTTAACCCTATCAACAATTTTATTCAACTTATATCCATGTTTGATATTGAAGTATTAAAGGAGATGAAACTCTCTGATTTGCAAGAGATTGCAAAAGTTGCGAAAATCAATAAATACCGTTCGCTAAAAAAAGACGATTTGGTATATATGATTTTAGATTTGCAAGCAGCTAAACCAGAAGTTATTAAATCAGATTTAGCTCCTGAACAGCCTACTGAGCAACCGAAAGAAAAAAGAGCGCGAATTACTCCAAAAAAAGAAGTTAACCAAGCGCCAAAAATCAAAAAAGACTTGTTTTCAAAACCTTTGAAAGATTTACCAGAAGATATTGTTCCTAAAGTAACTGAAAAAGTAGAAGAAGAAATCAAATCTGCTGAAACCAAAGCAGTTTCACCAAAGCCAAATGATAAGCTACCTCGTAAAGATTTTAAAAATAAGAAACCTTTACCAAATAAAGAAGCTACTAACGAAGATGTAGCTAAAATTGAAAAACCTGTAAAAGAAGTGACTACTACAGAAACTTCTCAGAATGATAAAAATTTGCCTAGAAATCCAAATCATAAGGCAAACCAAAATAACCCCAACCATCCTGATTACAAAAAAAGTAATCCTACCGAAGGAAGTAATGGAAACAACGGGAACACTACAAACACCAACAAAAATCCACATCAAAACAAAAAGCAAAATTTTAGAGAGCCTGATTATGAGTTCGACGGAATTATTGAAAGTGAAGGCGTTTTAGAAATGATGCCTGATGGTTACGGATTTTTACGTTCTTCAGATTACAATTATTTAGCGTCTCCAGATGATATTTATTTATCAACGTCTGAAATTCGTTTATTCGGATTAAAAACAGGTGATACGGTAAAAGGAGTAGTACGACCTCCAAAAGAAGGAGAAAAGTACTTCCCATTAGTAAAAGTATTAAAAATCAACGGTCACGACCCACAAGTTGTGCGTGATAGAATTTCTTTTGAACATTTAACGCCAGTTTTTCCAACAGAAAAATTCAATTTAGCAGAACGTAATAGTACAGTTTCGACTCGTATTATTGATTTGTTTTCGCCAATTGGAAAAGGGCAACGTGGTATGATTGTAGCCCAACCAAAAACGGGTAAAACTATGTTGTTAAAAGATGTTGCTAATGCTATTGCGGCTAATCATCCAGAAGTTTATCTAATTGTTTTATTAATTGATGAACGTCCAGAAGAGGTAACCGATATGCAACGTAGTGTTCGTGGTGAAGTAATTGCTTCAACTTTCGACAGAGAGCCACAAGAGCACGTTAAGATTGCTAATATCGTATTAGAAAAAGCAAAACGTTTAGTAGAATGTGGTCACGATGTAGTGATTTTATTAGACTCGATTACACGTTTAGCTAGAGCTTACAATACAGTTCAACCAGCTTCAGGAAAAGTATTGAGTGGTGGTGTTGATGCGAATGCATTACAAAAACCAAAACGTTTCTTTGGAGCGGCTCGTAATGTAGAAAATGGTGGTTCGCTAAGTATCATTGCAACCGCATTAACAGAAACCGGTTCTAAAATGGATGAAGTTATCTTTGAGGAATTTAAAGGAACAGGAAATATGGAATTACAGTTGGACAGAAGAATTGCCAACAAACGTATTTTCCCTGCAATCGACCTGGTTTCTTCAAGTACGCGTCGTGATGACTTGTTGTTAGACGAAAACACCATTCAAAGAATGTGGATCATGAGAAAATACTTAGCCGATATGAACCCAGTAGAAGCTATGGATTTTATCCACGACCGATTTAAGAAAACCAGAAACAACGAAGAATTTTTAATTTCGATGAATCAATAAAAAAACTCCGATGAAAATCGGAGTTTTTTATGGGTTATAAATTATAAAAAATGCATTTTTATTTTTTTAATTAAATCTATTATTTCATTATTTTTCAATTCTTCCGTATTTAATTCCCAAATAGAATAGTTATTATATGGAGATGTTTTATATTTTTTATGCTTAAAGTCAGAATGAATTTCACTGATTAATGTTGTTAATGCATCGATTTTATCTTGATTAATATTTTTGAAGGGATATTTTAGTCCAATTTTCTCTTTTCTAATAAATACTGTAAAAGATATCGATTTTTCAATTTTTGAAATAATATAGTTATCTCTAAAACCAAATGTTTGATCATTAAAAGAATTGTTTAATTCTTCGTTAAATTTTTTTAATTCAAAATCATTTCTCATTTCATTTTTTTTTTTTACTTCAACCTTTCCAAAACTCCTTTTCGCTTTACAATATTCTTGTAATCCCACTGAATTTCTTTTGCTTTTTGAAACCAAATTTTTAAATCAGCACTATTAATTTCATTAACGGAATTATAAAAAATAGAAGCGTCTTGAAATTTACCTCCTAAAACGTTGAGTTTAGTCTCTTCAAACGATTTTCCACTCCAAAACATCAATCGAATGCCTTTCTTTTGTTTGCTGTACCCTACAATCGGATTCCCTTCTAAAAACCAAACAGGATGCGCGTGCCAAATTTTATTTTCAGCTTCGGGTAAATGCAAGTTGATTTGTTCTGCTAATGAATTACTGATTAACCGATCTTCTTCTGATTGAGAGTTATTGTATCTAGAGATTTCTGGATTCATTGAAATGTTGTTTGAATCAAATTTAATAAAAAACTCCGAGAAGTATCGGAGCCAAGTTTTATTTTATAATGTCTATAGTTTTTCGAATTTCTGTAATATCGGGTTGTTGATTCTCACATTTTTGAACACTTTCGGGATGAATTTTTTCGATAAAACGATTGTAATCTTTACAACTTTTAAAAATATTGAATTCTTTGTTTTTGAAATCCCAAACTATTCCTTTTTTATTAATCATTTCTTGCGCAAGAGTGTAACCAGATGCCCCACCAAGACCAAATGCAGCACCTTGAGCCCAAATGTTTGCTAAATCCATTTCAGCATAAAAATAGTTATCTCCACCTTTTATGACTCTTGTAAAACTATGTGGTAAATCATTTGTTTGTGCATTATCATTTTTATTTCTGTTAGAAATTGCAATAACGGCCTTAATTTGAAAGTACAAATAACCTTTGTAAGAAATCGCAAAAACTTTTTTTATCTTTTTTTCAGAAACTTTATAATAGAAATAACAATGATCTTCGATAGATTCAAGCTCTTCATCTTCGTAATCCGTTAAATCTTTTGCGAAAATTTTAGGATTTTCATTCGGCGTTTTTTTTATAAAGTCTTCTTTCGTGTAATAAATTCCGTCAGGATAATTTGCTTTGAAAAGAATTTCTTTAGGTTTTTCTGTTAAACCTTTTTCTTTTTTTATTCTTTCTTCTTCTTGAAATTGTTGACTTTTGTAAACTACATTCTCTTGTTCGTCAACAACTAATTTTACTGCATTTTTGAAATAGATAAACTCAGATTTCGTTGCGACATTTATAAAAGTAACCTGATTATTTACCGTCTTTAAATTGGTAAACTCGTATTTTTGATTCGTTGTTAGTGTAATAAAACCTTTTTTTGTTTCTGGAATTTCTTGTCCCAAAATAACGGAGCTAAAAAAAAGGAAAAGGTAAATTAATTTCAATTTCATAACTTAATTAAAACCCATTCACAATAGCCAAAAAGTCATCTGCTTTTAAAGCGGCACCACCAATTAATCCACCATCGACATCAGGTTTTGAGAAGATTTCTTTGGCGTTATCTGGTTTTACACTTCCTCCGTATAAAATGGTTAAGTTGTCTGCAATGTCAAAACCGTAAACTTTTTCAACTAAAGTTCTAATGAATTTATGCATTTCTTGCGCTTGTTCTGGTGAAGCGGTTTCACCTGTTCCAATTGCCCAAACCGGTTCGTAAGCCAATACAATATTCGCCCAATCTTTCTTCTCTAAATGGAATAAACCATCGCGTAATTGGTATTCTACGACATTAAAATGATTGTCATTTTGGCGGTCTTTTAACTCTTCACCAAAACAAAAAATAACTCGCATTTCATGTTTTAAAGCCGTATCGACTTTACTAGCTAACAAAGCATTTGTTTCATGAAAATAGGCACGTCTTTCACTGTGTCCTAAGATTACTGTGTTTACGTCGATATCTGTTAACATAGAAGCTGCAATTTCGCCTGTAAAAGCACCACCTTCCGCTTGATGCATGTTTTGTGCGGCTACTGTAATTCCTTTTCCATTCGTAATTTCAACTGCTTTTGACAAGTTGACAAACGTTGGAGCTACAATAATTTCAGTAGTAGTATTTGGTTTTTTTGCTATAATTTCTTCTAATAATGCAACTGTTTCTTTTTGAGTTTTGTGCATTTTCCAGTTTCCGGCAACGATATTTTTTCTCATTGAAATTTCATTTTTAATAATTTCAAAAGTACTAATTTGTTTGTTTAATTAGTATTTTTTGGTCACCTCATTGTAATAAATTTACGCAAAGGTTTGCGAAGATTCGACTATTTATTTAACCTTGTTTAATACCTCTTTTATTTTGTCAAAATCTTTTTCTATGGCTCTGTATAAAACAATTTTACCAGTTTTGTCTACTATTAAATATCTTGGAATCCAATCTACATCTAATGATTTTCCAAATGTTCCTTTCATATTATCACCAATGAAATAATTCTCACCTTCCACTTCATGTTTTTCGATTCCTTGAATCCATTTTTCAAATGTTTTGTCAAAGGATAAGTTTACAAAAACAACGTCTTTTCCATAAGCTTGGTTTAATTTTTTTACTTCTGGCATTGCTTTGATACAATCTGAACACCATGAAGCCCAAAGTTCTATAAATATAGTCTTTCCTTCATGTTTTTTTACTATTTCTTGAAAAGTAATTGGTTTGTCTTCAGTTGTTTTTAAAACGTAGTCAAGACTTTCTTTTTTAAATGTACTTTCTTCTTTTTGAGCACAACCTAAAGTGCTGATTAGCATGGTTGCTAAAACGAATATTTTTTTCATAGCTTATTTTTTTAATTCCGAATACGGTTTTTTAATTAATTTTTTGAATTCAGTTCCGTTGAATTTATTTTCATTGATGCCGTCGTAGTATTTGAATTCATTACCATTCCATAAATATTTCACTCCAGGAGTATCTCTTCCTGTTCCTAATTCGGTCCAAAACGGAATTACATCAATCATTTTATATGGGAATTTCGTTCCTGCGAATTCAAAGAAGGTTGGAATTTTCTCTGGTTCTTCGTTCATGAAAATTACGTAAACAGGAGGGAAGTTCTTATCTTTTTTACGCATTTCGTTCAATTCTTTTGCGGTATCCATACAATGGTCGCAACCTGGAACAAAATAGCACAGAATTTTTTTATCAGTATCAATTCCTGGGAAATATTTCTCGTAACCCGATTTTACTTTTTTAGGAGTGTCTTCGGTTTTCTTTTCTTCCACTTTTTTAATAGTATCTTTTACTATTTCAGCTTTTGGTTCTTCAACAGTTAATAAAGCGCTAGAATCCGCAATAACGCCTAAATTGTCTTGAATTTCAGAAGTGGGTTCTTCAATAACTTCTGCAACCGGGCGAATAGGAGCCAACATGAAAAGTCCTAAAATACAGCCTAAAGCAACCGATTTCAACAACCAAAAATTCGATTTTCCATCAGCAGGTAATATTTTGAATAACCAAACTAACAATCCTATCGCAATGATATTTTTAATGATGGCTTCTACTGGTGTCATAGGAATTAATTCTCCAAAACAACCACAGTTTCCTGCATTTCCACTTGCAAACGTAGTGTAACTCAAATGAATCGTAAATACCGCCAATAATAAAATCGTAGCTGGAATCGTGATTTTTTTCAAGTAATCTTTTAATAAAATAGCAATTCCTAATGCAAATTCAATTCCGATTAAAATTCTTGAGAAATAAGGAGCAAAACCTTCTGAAAATCCTAATGGATACAATTGTTTTACTTCAAAAGTGGATATCGCAAAATAAGGTGAAGGATATAATTTGGCTACAGCCGAAACAATAAATAAGGCAGAAATAATTAGGCGTAAAATCCAACTTAAGTTTTCTTTTTTCATGCTTTTTTTGATTTTTGATAAAAATACAACTTACAAAAAAGGTAATGTGTTAACGACTTGTTATTTATTTTCCATTAAAATCAAGGCGAAAACCGAATAGTTAATCATGTCTTGGTAATTGGCGTCAATTCCTTCTGAAACTAAAGTTTTTCCTTTGTTATCTTCAATTTGCTTCACGCGAAGTAACTTTTGAATGATTAAATCGGTTAACGAACTGATTCGCATATCGCGCCAAGCTTCGCCATAATCATGATTTTTGTTTTCCATTAAGGCTTTAGTTTCTGCGATTTTTTCATCGTATAAGCGCACCGCTTCATCAGCTGACATATCAGGTTGACTTGCAACTCCTTTTTCCATTTGAATCAATGCCATCGCACAATAATTGATAATTCCAATGAATTCTGAAGCTTCACCTTCGTCCACTTTTCGAATCTCATTTTCTTGTAAACTACGAATTCTTTGCGCTTTAATGAAAATTTGATCAGTTAAAGAAGGCAAACGTAAAATACGCCATGCAGTGCCATAATCGTGTGCTTTTTTGGAAAATAAATCGCGACAAACCGCTATAACTTTATCATATTGTTGAGAAGTATTCGACATTATTTGCTTTATATTTGTGTGAGAATTTTCAAAAGTAATCATTTAAGTGAAAAGTGAAAAGTGAAAAGTGAAAAGAAATACAAATTAAGATGAATATCAATTGCAACGGAAATTTAATCGATTTATCAACTCCAAAAGTAATGGGGATTTTGAATGTGACGCCCAATTCGTTTTACGATGGTGGCAAGCACAAAGAAATCAATTCGATTATTCATCAGGTTGACAAAATGCTTTCGGAAGGAGCTGATTTTATTGATATTGGAGCTTATTCGAGTAAGCCAAGTGCCGAATTTGTCTCGGAAGAAGAAGAAATCAAACGTCTGGTTCCGATTGTGAAATCATTGGTTGAAACGTTTTCCAATATTATTTTATCGGTAGATACATTTCGAGCTCAAGTTGCGAAAGCTTCAGTAGAAAATGGAGTTGCGATGGTAAATGACATTGCAGCAGGTTTGTTAGATGATAAAATGTTGGAAACCGTTGCCGAATTGAAAGTGCCGTATATCATGATGCACATGCGAGGCAATCCGCAAACGATGCAAAGTCTAACCGATTACGAAGACATTGTGAAAGAAATGATTTTCTATTTTTCGGAGCGAATTCAAAAGGCGAGAAGTTTTGGAATTTCGGATATTGTGATTGATCCTGGATTTGGTTTTGCCAAAACTGTAGAACAAAATTACGAAGTATTACATAAAATGGAATTGTTTTCGATGTTAGAATTACCATTGTTAGCCGGAGTTTCCAGAAAATCAATGATTTATAAAGTATTGGAAAATTCGCCACAAGAAGCGTTGAATGGGACTTCGGTTTTGAATACAATCGCGTTACAAAAAGGAGCTAAAATTCTCCGAGTTCATGATGTTAAAGAAGCGGTTGAGTGTATAAAATTAGTTAGTAAATTAAAATAAAGAATGAAGAAATTAGTTGCTATTGTTGTCTTAATGGGTTTGTTTTCGTGTAATAACGAAGAAGTATTGTTACCTCAAGAAAGTGTTTCAGTTTTAAAAGAAATGACCGATCATTCTCCTATTTATATGTTTTTTAAAACAGAAGAGAATCCAGATGGCAAAGAGAAATTAGATACGATTGTAGAAGTGAATCGTAAAAATTCAATTTCTTCAACCAATTGGGTTTTTAATATCGACAAACGTTTGCCATTGAAATTAGTCATTCCAGAAGTGATGAATTTACAAGACAAAAAGAAGCGCAGTTCGCATTCGAAAGAAGGAACTATGAACGTTTTCACCTATTCAGATAGCGTGGCTAAGAATTTGGCTTTTTTTCCTTTTACGGACGTAGAGTTCAAGTATAGCAAACATTTTTCTAAGTTTTTCATTAAAAAACACGCGGAACACTATAGAAACTACCACAATTTCACCGTAAATTTCAATAAAGACAACAAAATTACTGTTGATGGAAACGATGTTTCAAGAGAAGAATTTATCGATTTTATCAGAGACTTTGCTGACTTTACAAGTGATGGAAAAATCACGATGCTACATTTGAATTTTGACAATCGCTTAACGTACGACCAATACATTCAAAATAAAATTTTGGCATGGAAAGCAACGAATAGTGAAATTCAATTGTCTTCTTTTGAGTTCGTTTATGATGAGAAGAAGTTGCCTGAATGTGGATGTAAGCTTTAGAAGAGTTTTGAGTTAGGAGTTGGAAGTTGGGAGTTTTTTAATTGAGTTAATTGATTTTATGAAGTACATTTTTCTTGGCAAAGCTAATTTCACAATTTGAAACTCTTAACTCGCAACTCGCTACTGATGATGATACGGCTCGTTTCTCAAAATCGTGAACCCTCTATAAATTTGCTCGATGACAAATAAGCGTACCATTTGATGCGAAAACGTCATTTCGGATAACGAGACTTTTCCTTGTGCTTTTTGGTAAACGGTTTCGCTAAATCCGTATGGACCACCGATTACGAATACTAACGTTTTAATTCCGGCATTCATTTTCTTTTGTAAAAAATCGGAGAAACCTACACTGCTGTATGTTTTTCCGTTTTCATCGAGTAGAATTAATTGGTCGGTTGGTGTGATTTTGGATAAAATCAATTCGCCTTCTTTTTCTTTTTGTTGGGCTTCAGATAAATTCTTTACGTTTTTGATATCGGGAATGATTTCCAAATCAAATTTCACGTAAAACGACAAACGCTTGGTATAATCATCAATCAAAGTTTGAAGCGCTTTATTATCTGTTTTTCCGATAGTTAAAAGACGAATGTTCATGTGGATTGTTTTGTGAAATGAAAAATCACTCTTTTTAGGAGTGATTTTCAGTATTAGTTAATTTCTTCAGCTTCTTTTTCTTTAAAATCGACTTCGCAAGCGTAAGAGAATAATTTTTCATTTTTAATGATATCAGCAGTTCCTTCCGGAAGCATATCTTCCCAACCTGATTCTCCTCGGCAAATCATTTTTAAAATTTTTCTTGAGAAAATATCTAAGTTTTTTTCATCAAAATCTTTGATATCAATAACTTTTCCGTTGAATTTAAAGAATTTGTACAATTCTTTCATTCTAGGATGTACTTTTAAGTTTTCTGAAGTAATGATGTTACCATTATTATCTTTCATAGGATATAGATACACTTTTAAATCGCGATAGAATAATTTTCCAAAAGCTTCTAAAATTCCTCCTGATAAATGGCGGTAGTACTTTTCGTCAAAAATTTCAATTAAATTATTAACTCCCATGGCTAATCCCATTCTAGCTTTCGAATAGTTAGAGAAGTATTCCACAACTTTGAAATATTCTTGGAAGTTCGAAATCATTACAGTTTGCCCTAATTTACATAGTAATTCGGCTCTGTCTAAGAAATCGCGTTCGTCAATTTCACCTTCTGCTTTTAAGTTGGAAAGTGTGATTTCAAAGACAACGAAAGTATTTTCTTTATCAACTTTGTTTTCCTGAATGAACATCTCATAAGATTTCTTGTACATGTTCATGTTTACCTTTGTAACAGGTCTAAAACTTCCTCTTAACGCTAGAATATTTTTCTTATACAAAACAGCTGCTGGAAGTATGTTTTTTCCATCAGGACCAAACATAACGGCATCCGTCATTCCATTTTTAACTAATTGTAAACTCATCAAACGATTGTCTACATTCGCAAAGCGAGGTCCAGAAAAGTTAATCGTGTCGATTTCTAATTGGTCTTTATCTAAATGGTCATATAAGTAACGAAGTAATTTTTTTGGGTCGTTGTATTTATAAAAAGCACCATAAATTAAGTTTACACCAAGGATTCCTAGCGTTTCTTGTTGTAATTTGGCGTCATTTTCTTTAAAACGAATGTGTAATGTAATTTCGTTATAATCTTCGTCTGGTTCAACTTGATACACGATTCCAACCCAACCATGTCCTTTAAACTGTTTAGCAAAATCAATAGTTGCTACAGTATTGGCATAACTAAAAAATAATTTATTAGGATGTTTGTCTCGGCTTAAACGTTGTTCTACCAAATTAATTTCATGAGACAACATCTTTTTTAAGCGACTTTCCGTTACATAACGACCATCTTCTTCAACACCATAAATAGCATCACTAAAGTCTTTATCGTATGCTGACATTGCCTTTGCAATAGTTCCAGACGAGGCGCCAGCTCTAAAAAAGTTACGTACTGTTTCTTGTCCTGCTCCAATCTCAGCAAACGTTCCATAGATGTTTTCATTAAGATTAATTCTTAATGCTTTATCTTTAATAGAAGGAATTTGCTCTATCTCTCTGTCTCCACGAACTTTAATATCTGTAACCATGCTTTTCATTAAAATAATTTTTGGGGTACTTTGGAAAAAATAGTCTCCAATGGCAAAGTTAATCATTTTATAAAAACTACCATAATTATTGTTATTTTTGTGCAAAAGATAAGGCTTTGAAAATTTATTTTTTAGGAACAGGAACCTCTCAAGGAATTCCAGTAATTGGAAGTCATCATTCGGTGTGCTTGAGTACGGATAAAAAAGACAACAGATTGCGTGTTTCAGTATGGATTGAAACCGAGAATACTTCTATTGTTATAGATTGTGGTCCCGATTTTAGACAGCAAATGCTAAATTCTAAATGTTCTAAAATTGACGGATTATTATTTACACACGAACATGCCGATCATACTGCTGGTTTAGATGATATTCGCCCGTTCTTTTTTAAACAAGGAGCAATTGCGATTTATGCTCATGAACGTGTTTTGAAGAATTTAGAACGACGATTTGATTATATTTTTCAAACCGAAAATAAATATCCAGGAGCGCCTTCAGTTTCTGAAAATGAAGTAATTAATAACCATTCGTTTTTGGTGAATGATGAAGTTGTTATTCCTGTAAATGCTTATCATGGTTCGTTACAAGTTTTTGGATACCGAATTCAAGATTTTGTGTATTTGACAGATGTGAAAACAATGGAAGCTTCTGAAATCGAGAAAATTCAAGATTGTAAGGTTTTGGTAGTGAATTGCTTGCGAGAAGAACCACATGCAACACATTTTAATTTAGAAGAAGTTTTACATTTCATATCTTTGGTGCGTCCAAAAACAACTTATTTAACACATATCAGCCATTTGTTTGGTTTTCATAAAGAAATTCAAAAGAAATTGCCAGAAAATGTGTTTGTAGCTTATGATAATTTAGAAATTAATATTTAATACTTATGAAGAACGTAATTTTGTATGCTTTGATTTTCTCGTTATTGTTTAATGTATTCCAATATGTGAATTCTACCAAAATATTAGACGCTAAAGACAAAGAAGTACTAAAAGTAAAAGCAAATTTAAAAACGTCGAGAGATTCTGTTGCCACTTTAGCTAATGCTAATTATTTTGCTTTGGAAAGTGACGAAGATGCGCAAGAATATTTCTTTTCTAACAATTTAGATTATCAAAAAGTTGCTGTAAAAGTTAAAGAAGATTTGATTAGTTTAAACGAAAATAAAAAAGGAAATCCGCTTGTTCCTTATGAACCAATTGATGGCGTTCCGTTTTTGATTAATACATCAAAAATTCTGAATCACAGATGGATTATTGCCGAATTTTCATGTGGTGATTTATGGGGTCAAGTTTTAATAAAATATTTTGTCTCAGAAGGAAAACCAACTGATTTTGAAACAGTAGAAACGGTTTTATACGAAAGACAAACAAAAGAATAAATAAAATACAACGCATGTCAACTACAACAACTAAAACCCAATTAGAATGTTACTTTGAGGAGTTCAGAAAGGATATAATTGGAATCAATCAAAGTTTTCAATCGCCTTTTGGGGAAAAGAAAATCATTTATACCGATTGGACAGCCAGCGGAAGATTATATCGCCCAATTGAAGAGAAATTAATGAATGATTTTGGTCCGTTTGTTGCCAATACGCATACCGAAACTTCAGTTACAGGAACCGCAATGACAATGGCGTATCATGAAGCACGTCATATTATTAAACATCATGTAAACGCGTCTGATTCGGATATTTTAATTACCGATGGAACTGGAATGACAGGTGTAGTGAATAAATTCCAACGTATTTTAGGACTTCGTATTCCAGAAAACTTAAAAGAGTTTACTGCTATTCCAAACGAGTTGAAACCAATCGTTTTTATTTCGCACATGGAACACCATTCCAATCAAACCTCTTGGTTAGAAACCATTGCTGATGTAGTAGTAATTCCAGCCGATGAAAACGGTTTGTTATGCATTAATGAATTAAAGAATTTACTAGAAAAATACAAAGACAGAAGTTTTAAAATAGCTTCAATAACGTCTTGTTCAAACGTAACAGGAATTAGAACTCCGTATCATGAAGTGGCAAAATTAATGCACCAAAACAACGGTGTTTGCTTTGTAGATTTCGCTTGTTCGGGTCCGTATGTGAATATTAATATGCATCCAGAAGATTCGGAAAGTTATTTGGATGCGATTTTCTTTTCACCTCATAAATTTTTAGGTGGTCCTGGAACTTCAGGAGTTTTGATTTTCAATAAAGATTTATACAAAAACAACGTTCCAGATTGTCCAGGTGGAGGAACTGTAAGTTGGACAAATCCTTGGGGCGAGCACAAATACATCGACAATATCGAAGATAGAGAAGATGGTGGAACTCCAGGCTTCTTGCAGGTAATGAAAACCGCTTTGGCGATTCAGTTGAAAGAAAAAATGGGCGTTCAGAATATTTTAGATAGAGAACATGAGTTAGTAGATTACATTTTTTCGGAACTAAATTCGATTGATAATTTACATATTTTGGCAAATCAACACCAAGATAGGTTAGGAGTAATTTCGTTTTACATTGATGATTTACATTACAATTTAGGTGTAAAATTATTGAATGATAAATTTGGAATTCAAACGCGTGGCGGATGCAGTTGTGCGGGAACTTACGGACATTATTTGTTACACGTAGATCAAGAAACTTCGCACGATTTAGTTTGTAAAATTTCCTCAGGCGATTTAATTCAAAAACCAGGATGGATTCGTATGTCAATTCACCCAACGACTACAACAGATGAAATTGAATTTGTTTGCGAAAACATCAAAGCATTAGCGGCTAATCATAAAGAATGGGGAATTGATTACGAATACAATCCAAAAACCAATGAATTTGTTCACAAAAATGCCAAAGGTGAAATCAAAGAAATGGTTCACAATTGGTTTAATTTATAAAAAGAAAAAGCTCAGTTTTTACTGAGCTTTTTCTTTTGTATGTTTCCATCTTTTATGTGTCCATAAATAAAATTCGGGTGCTTCGTAGATTTGTTCTTCTACTAACTTCAAGAATTTATCAGTAATCTCATAATTAGGAACCGATTTTACGTCTTCCGAAAGTACTTCAAAGCTTGCTTGATAATAACCACGTTTTATTTTTTTAGTTCTAAGAAAAATCACATTCATATCAAAACGTTTGGCTAACATTTCGGCACCCGTATGCACAGGAACAATATGTCCCATAAAAGGCGCCCAGTGATAAGCAGAATTAGGTTTTGGCGATTGATCACTTGCAAATCCGTATAAACTTAACACGTTATTTTTGTGATTATCTGCAATGGTAGGAATTGTTTCTTTAGTTGTAATCAATTCCGCTTTAAATTTAGAACGTATACGCTTTACCAATTTATCAAAATACGGATTCGCTAATTTTTTATAAATCCCAATTCCTTTGCAGTGAATGTGGTAATTCATGGAAACAACCCATTCGTAACTCGCATAATGCGCGCACATTAAGGCAATACTTTTATTTTTTTTCTCCAAATCATAATACACCTCCATGTTGCTAAAAGTAAATCGTTTTTCAATTTCTTTTTGAGATATAGAAATGGTTTTAATCATCTCTAAAAACATGTCGCACATGTGACTATAAAATTTCTTTTCAATTTTTAATCTTTCAGCTTCAGATAAATGAGGTAAGGCTAATTTAATGTTTGCTCTAACTACTTTTTTTCTGTAACCAATGATGTAATAGGTTATAAAATATACAAAATCAGAAAGTAAATAGAATATAGGGAACGGTAGAATAGATATTATCCATAAAATCGGATAGATAAGTATGTAGACTAATAACTGCATTCGTGAAATTTTTTACAAATATACCTTTTTAGTTGGAAGTAAATTTGACAAAGTATTCCTAAATTTACAAAAAAAACTTTATGAACATTGTTTTATTAGTGATTCTAGCGGCTAATGGTTTAATTAGTTTCAAAGCCTTTAACGATACCCATTTTTTTAGAAAGTACGAATTTCACATCGGAAGCATCCGTTCTGGCGAACAGTTTAGAATGTTTTCATCTGGATTTCTACATGTCGATTTAATGCATTTGGCTTTCAATATGTTTACCCTTTATATGTTTGCTCCTTATGTAATTAATATTGTTGGAGCAATGTATTTTGCGTATTTATATTTTGGAAGTTTAATAGGGGGAAATTTACTTACCTTATATTTTCATAAAGATGATTACTATTATCGAGCAGTAGGAGCTTCAGGCGCGGTAATGGGAATTATATACAGTGCCATTTTATTAGAACCTAATTTGTATATGTACGGAATTATTCCAGGTTATATTTTCGGATTTGCTTATTTGCTATTTTCAATTTACGGAATGAAAGCAAAGAGCGATAATATTGGTCACGTAGCGCATTTTGGTGGTGCTATTGGCGGATTTGGAATTACATTAGCAAAATTTCCTTTTTTAATTACCGAGGAATCAAAAACAGTAATAGCATTATTGGTTCCTATTGTAATTTTATTTATCATGGCTAAATTGAAGAAAATTTAAATGAATTCATTTTTGGCACAATACTTGAAAACTATAAATTATTAAAATATTAAGATTATGAAAAAGTTAGTAATGATACTATTATTCTCAGCAGGTATGGTACAAGCACAAGAAGTAAAAACAGTTCCACAAATTAGTGTTTCTGGCGAAGGAAAAATCAAAGTAACTCCAGACGAAGCGATAATTACAGTTGCCGTAGAAAACACAGGTAAAGAAGCAGCCGAAGTAAAAAAGAAAAACGACGAAATTGTAGATAAAGTGTTGAAATTAATCAAACAACGCGGAATTCCAACAGCCGATTATCAAACGCAACGTGTGAATTTGTACAAAAACTACGATTATAACACTAAAAAATACAATTATGTAGCCAATCAAACCATTTCAATTCATTTGAAAGATTTGTCTAAATACGATAAGTTAATGATGGATTTGGTAGATAGTGGTATCAATTCGATTCAAGGCGTAGAATTCAAATCGTCTAAAATTAAAGAATACGAAAGCCAAGCGCGTAAAAAAGCCATGTTAGATGCTAAGCAAAAAGCTGAAGATTACGTTTCAGTTTTAGCAGGGCAAAAAGTAGGGAAGGCTTTAGTAATTTCAGACAACTCATTTACTAATTACCCACGACCAGTGTATGCCGAAATGAAAACAATGGCAATGGCTGATGGAAGCGCAATGCCTCAAGAAACTCTTGCAATTGGAGAAATTGAGATAATTTCAAATGTATCAGTTTCTTTTGTATTGGAATAAGAATATAGTTTAAAAAAATAGAAAAGCCAGAATGTAAGTTCTGGCTTTTTTTGTTATACTTTAAAAATGGCGAGTAGCCATAAACAGCTTTTTTTAATGTAACTTGAAATAATAGCGAATTAATATTTTTAAGTCATTATTCATAAGAATATTCCATTAAGCAGCGAATTTTCCGTAGGAAAATCCTGAAGTAGCCATTGAAGCAAACCGCTGTTGTGCACTGGTTTTATTTTTTCATAAGATTTAATGCAGCATCAAATTCTTCTTTTCGGTTAGATTTTACATTTCCATAAATTATTGAAAATCCATTGTAGTTCTCTTCTCTTGCAAATTCATTTTCCTTTACAATTTTTTGTTTATGAAATTCTACATCTCCATACAAAATTGATAGGTAACTCTTGTCTGGATAAATGTAAGTTTGTATGAATCTTTCATCAATTTCAAGTCTGTCTAGGATTTTCCACCCTTTAGGTAACACTAACTCAATTGTTTTTCCGTAGCAATTTGCTAAATTAGTTTTTTAAGTAAAACATTTGTATTATTTTCCTGAGTTAAAGGCAGAATTTTTTTAAATTTTTTATTAAAATGTTTCAATGGCGCATTTTACATTGAAATTGAAACTATTTCCATACCCAAAACTCCAATATGTAACTGGTTCGTAACTTCCAATCACTTTTAAACCGTTACTTGTAAGCATTGGGAATAAAGGATATAATTTGGTGTCAATAATTTCAATGAACTCATAGTTTGTGTTGAATTTATGTATTTTTTTTTCATTTTGTACTGTTGCATAAATATTGTTGTCATTATCAAATACAAACTGAAAATATTTCTTCCCAGTAATATCATTTAACTTTATTTCCTCTTGAAAATTAGATAGATTGAAAATGCGTCCGTCTATTGAGGTAATAAATTTTGATTTGGAAGTGTTCCAAGAAAAAATATTTGGATCAAATGTATTATTAGGTAAAATTGCACCTTGAGTACCAGCTCCAAAATCGGGGAAGCAATTAGAAGTATTGCAATTACTAGGATTATAGTTACGAATATCTGCACCACCACCATACAAGAACAAGAAGTTATTATCACTTAATGTTTCTACATAGTTTGCAGAAGAAGCAATACCAGTGTTCTCTGATGTGCCATTAAAAGTGTTGTAATACCACCATATTTCTTCATCTTGATAATAAATTCTATCTCCATCGACCGCAAATGCATTTAAGTTATCGATGATGACTGTGTTGTAAATAGCCGAAGTTGTATAATTTTCAGTATTTATTTTAGAAATTTTACCTTGTGTGTCAGCTATATAAAGATCGGTATTGTTAATAATATGAAACTTATTATTTAATAAACTGCCATTGGTAAATTGTCTTGTTTTGGTAAGCTGGTTCTGAGAACCATTATACCGTTTCAAAGCACCGTTTCCTTGTCGATCTAAAATATGAAATTCATCAATAAGAATAGGATCTTTTTTTACTTGAAACGGAACTATATCAAAGGTTACAATATCTCGAATAAACTTTTTTTGTTCACTTTCTAGACTTAATGGGACTATTGGGTTTGTTGGGGTTATTCTTTGGTCAGTATAATTAATTTTTATAGTGTAGGTTACTTCTGTTTTATAAGGTACATCAGTATCGGTGAATGTAGTTTCATTAGAAGGAAGATTTGCAACAAGCTCTAACGGATCACTATCAGTAGCATTATTTTTCGATTGTCTGTATATTAATAAGTCATCAATAATAATTCCATTAGGTCTTACTAATTCCCAATTAAGTTTTACCTGACTGTAAGAAGTTTCAAAATTTGTAACTTTTATTTCTAATGTAGTATTTTGTTCGTCATCACTACTGCATCCAAGTAGAATAAATGCAACTACAGTAAGTATCTGATATTGTTTTTTAAAGAATTCCATTGATAATTTGTTTTCTTAATTTTTGTGTATAAAATGTGTTTTGATAATAAGAAGTCCAACTATTTCTTATATAATAAATTTCATTGTTTAATGTAAAAAAACTGTTGCCGTAGTCAAACAAGTTATCGTTAGTTATAGGTGCAGATTGTTGGGTAATGATATTAAAAAAAAATTGATTATAGTTTAATTGTTTGCCGATAATGGCATTTGAATGTTCAAAACTAAAGGTATGAGCATAAGTGTTAACAGCAAGACTTGAACTGATTTTATAAGTTACGTCAGTAATTCCATAGGAAAAATAAATGTTGTTACCATGGAATAAATAGGTGCATTTTCCCGAACCTTGAGAACTTACAAGAGGTAAATCTGAAAAAGCAGAATTTGAAAGCTGCAACCATGTATTTGTTGTACTTGAATATTTATATTTTTGATTACGCACAGTTACCGCTCCATTTGTATTATTTAAACCACTAAGCATATAGAGGTTATCTTGAAATGCAAAGAGTATTGGATTGATAATTCTTTCTGTTGAAGGCAAACTTAATGCTACTTCACTAAAATTATTCATGTTTAATTTTGTGAGTGCATAGGATTCTGAATTTGGAATGTATTTATAAAGATATACCGATCCATTTCCATCATAGACCGCATCATTTATAAATCCAGAATAATTGAAAGTTGTTAATTTAGTCCATTTTTCTGTTGTTGGTGAAAATTCAAATATACTATAGATTCGTGGAGCAGTAAAATTATTATTTGTCTCGTATGCAAATTGATACGCTTTTCCGTTGTGTTCAAAAATAGTATGTTCTAATCTATGATTATCTATATGATCGACCAAGATAGCATCATTTTGTATAGGGATATTACAATCATAGCTAAAAGTTAGTCCAGCGGTTTTATAGGTAACATTTGTAATTTTAAAATCCTGATATGGTCCAGGAGGAATTGTAATACTTAATTGATTGTTAGAAGATGAAAAATAACAACGGATACCGTTAACATATACTTCTCCAAATTCATAATTAGGATTAAAATTTTGTCCGTTTACTATCAATTCAGATGTAATCCATGCTGTAGTATTTTGAATTCCATTAATTAAAGGATTTTTTAAATGTAAAGACACAGTTGAAGATACTTCTTGTAATTGTGCCCTAACTTTGATTTGTAATTCTGAAGCAGTAATTTCAGAAGGTATCTGTATTTCGATTTTATCATACGCAACACTTATAATAGTTGCATTTATATTATTAACGGATACAGATACAAAATCATCAAGAAAATCAAAGTTTTCACCGTATAAGGATAACGTCTCATTAAAAGTTATGTTATCACTACTATAGCTATTGATTATTGGCGTTTTTAAAGAAAAAGTTGTATTCAGTATTGTTTTGTTTTCGTTTAAATCGATAACCTTGAGTGTTGGTGTATTTGTTGTAATGGTTCTAGGTACAACCACCATAATCTCTTCATCAGAAACATAATTTACTTCGGCTTCTTCTGAATCAAAAAAGACTTGTATTTGGTTTGGTTCTATATTTTTTACTTGAATCAATAAAGATTGTCCCAGTAATCCGGTTGTTGGAAAGTTATCTAGAGTTGGAGGAACATAATCTGTGTCATCGCTACAAGAGTTGAACACTATAATTAGTAATAAAAAAAATGTAGTAGCAATGCTGCTAGTATTGATAGCTTTCATATTAATTAAAATTTACAATTTAAAACAGTTCTTTTTTCTGAGTAAAAATTATTAGTATTCATAGTGTTATGTCTATTTTGATTTCTCCGAGTTCCTGTAAAATTACCGCCAACGTTTCGCGGCTTAAAAATGTGGCAAAAATGCAACACCAAGCCTTCACAAATATAACCAAAACTTTAAATTAAACAATCGTTTCATTTCGGATTTTCCCGAAACCAGCCATATTTTTAAACCGCTGTTGTATACAGTATAATATTTTCGGAACTTAAAAATAAAACTCAACGCAAAGTTCGTATTGTCACACACAGCATATTTTCACGCAAAGTTTGGTTTCAGGTTTTCATTTTACAGCGTATTTTCCCTAAAACGTAATTTCAGCACAAAAATTATCGACAAAGTTCGGTTCGGTTTTCAATTTTCACGCAAAATTTTTCGGTAACAATTTCAATAAATTTCTTTCGTAAAAATAGGAGAGAATCGTTCAGCGTAAGTTCGGAAAATATATTGTATACAACGTTCTGCGGCTTGCTCTCAGTGGCGTTGAGCCAACACCAAGCCATTACAAATATAACAAAACATTCCATTCAACAGCGGATTTTCCTACGGAAAATCCGGAAGTAGCCATTGAAGCAAACCGCT
>NZ_QLMI01000008.1 GCF_003259835.1 Flavobacterium aquaticum
TGTTTGCGGAGTCTAAAGTTAAAGTAGCATTTGTTGAAAAAGTAATACTTCCAACTAAAGGTGGAACTGTTCCACATCCGCCAATTGTATTTACACTGTACGAAAAAGGGCTAGTAGGAGTTCCGCTGATAGTTACAGTATTTCCAGAAGTTGTAGCTGTAACACCAGTTGGTAAACCTGTTACAGTTGCACCAGTAGCTCCGCCACCAAAAGTATATTGAATAGGAGCAATAGCATTACCAGAACAAATGTCTTGATTGTTATTTGCTGAGTCTAAAGTTAAAGTACTGCCAGAAATATTAATTGTTATTTGGTCAGTTATGGTGGTTCCACAAGAGTTTGTTACTGATAAAGTTAAAGTTATTGAGCTCCCAGCTGTTGCGGTTGTTGGTACTGTATAAGAAGTTGTTAAATTGCTAGGAGTTGAAAAACTTCCTGAAGCTGCACTCCATGTAACACTAGTTTGTCCTTGAGCTGTTCCTGATAGATTTATCGTTTGTCCGGCACAAGAGGATAGAGTTGTACCTGCTTCAACGGTGAAAGGTGGAACAGGGGCAATACAGCCATTATTTACATAAGAAGCGGTACCAGAAGGAGTGAAGTTAACAGTTGATCCATTTAGATCTGATATTGAGCCACCAACACCTCCAACTGAGTTTACAAGATTGGCACGTTGATAAGTTACGCTATCAGTACAACCTCCTCCAAAAGAAACACTTAAAGTTCTTGTTGCAGGAGTTGCATTATAATTTCCAAAATGACCCGCATTAGGATTTGAAGGCGTGTTTTGAAATAACATGTATATATCTGAAGTTAAAGCTCCGAATGAATTTAAAGTGGTGTCTAAATTGGGGCTTGTAACAACAATGACTGTTGCATTAGCAGGAAGAACTCCTCCTGTTGGTTCTAAAATTTGACCACAACCTCCAGCAGCGGCAATTGCAGTATTTAGTTGACTAACTTTTGAAGCTGTAGTAGCGTTTTGAACTAGTCCTAACCAAGCTTGAGCTGGCCAGTTGATACTTAAACTACTTGTATTTAGAGGTGCGGGACCAATTTTCATTCGAAACATTTCATTGTATGCCTCGTCTGAACCGTTATCACAAGCATCTACTAAAATACTCTCAATTTGAAAACATTGTGAAAAACTATTATTTGATACTAAAAATAGACTTAAAGATAGTATCAAAACCTTTAAAAAATTCATTTTGTAAATTGCTTTATTTGAAAAGCGGATGCAAAATTACAAAAAAGCTAAAGTTTAATATTACTAAACAATTAATATTAAATGAAAAAGGTGTAAATTAACACTTACACCTTTTAAATTCTTTATTTTGGAGGATATTGTTCTAATATCTTTGAAACAAACTCTTTTATTCTTGCATCTTTTTTATTTGTATCTTTTGTAAGATAACCACTTCCTTCACCTTGCCAAACCAATTCTTTCGTTTTGGCATCTATTATGTCAATAAAAAGAGTTCCTTCTGGAGTAGTGGTTACATTTGAATATCCCATTCCCCAGTAAGGATTCCAACCCCAACCAAAGCCATAATTTTGATAAATATCAACTCGTTCTCTTTCTTTTGTAAAAATACTGATTAAAACATCTGGGTTTTCAGATTTAGTAAAGCCTTTAGTAGCCATTACTTCTTCGATGGAATACAAAATTCTTTTTTTATCTAAATCAGAAATTTCAGCTTTATCAATGCCGCTTTTTAAATAAGCATAAGTTTTGTAGTTTGTAAAAATTGCTTTTTTATCATAATCAGCATTTACTCGTACAGAACTACAAGAAGCCAAAGTAGCGACTAAAAATAATGCCGAAAGAAATTTAATTGTTTTCATAATTTTATTTGTTTAAAGTTTCAGGTTTCAGGAGTAAAGTTTTTAAATCTCGAATTAACTTGAAACTTTAAACTTGAAACTATAATAAATTTTCGTCTACTATATTAGGGATGGTAATTTTCAATAAAGGTTGCGTCTCCATAGCTCTTTTTATTGCGAAAATAGCTCCTTCGTTTCTAGCCCAACTTCTTCTTGAAATTCCGTTGTTTACATCCCAGAAAAGCATTGACTCTAAGCGTCTTGATGCTTCTTTACTACCATCAAGAACCATACCAAAACCACCATTAATTACTTCGCCCCAGCCAACGCCACCGCCATTGTGAATGGAAACCCAAGTTGCTCCTCGGAAACTATCTCCAATTACGTTTTGAATGGCCATATCGGCTGTAAAGCGAGAACCATCGTAAATATTTGAGGTTTCGCGATAAGGAGAATCTGTTCCTGAAACATCGTGATGATCTCTTCCTAAAATTACGTAGCCAATTTCACCACGAGCAATTGCTTGGTTGAATGCTTCTGCTATTTTGATTCTTCCTTCGGCATCGGCATAAAGAATTCTTGCTTGTGAACCCACAACTAATTTATTTTCTTGCGCGCCTTTTATCCATTGAATGTTATCCGCCATTTGTTGTTGGATTTCTTCTGGAGAATTTTTCATCATTTCTTCTAAAACATCACAAGCAATTTTGTCAGTTTTAGCTAAATCTTCTGGATTTCCTGATGCACAAACCCAACGGAATGGGCCAAATCCGTAGTCGAAGCACATTGGTCCCATAATGTCTTGCACGTAACTTGGATATTTGAAATCGATATGATTTTCTGCCATAATATCAGCTCCAGCACGAGAAGCTTCTAACAAAAAGGCATTTCCGTAATCGAAGAAATAGGTTCCTTTTGCAGTATGTTTGTTGATTGCAGCAGCATGTCGACGTAAGGTTTTTTGAACTTCTTCTTTGAATTTATCAGGATTATTAGCCATCATTTCATTTGATTCTTCAAAAGAAAAACCAGTAGGGTAGTAGCCACCCGCCCAAGGATTATGTAAAGAAGTTTGGTCAGAACCTAAATCAATGTGTAAATTTTCTTGATCAAAGCGTTCCCAAACATCTACTACGTTTCCTAAGTAAGCAATCGAAACTACTTCTTGATTTTCTAGTGCTTTTCGAACTCTAGCAACTAATAATGTAATATCTTCAACAATTTCATTAATCCAACCTTGTGAATGACGAATGTGTGTAATTTTTGGATTTACTTCAGCACAAACGGTAACGCAACCTGCAATATTTCCTGCTTTTGGTTGAGCGCCACTCATTCCACCTAATCCAGAAGTTACAAATAATCCGCCTTTTGGAAATTTCTTAATTTTTCTGAAACCGTTTAAAACTGTGATTGTTGTTCCATGAACAATTCCTTGTGGGCCAATGTACATGTAACTTCCAGCTGTCATTTGTCCGTATTGCGAAACACCTAAAGCGTTCATTTTTTCCCAATCGTCTGGTTTGGAGTAATTTGGAATGACCATTCCGTTTGTAACGACAACTCTTGGTGCGTCTTTATGTGATGGAAATAATCCCATTGGGTGACCAGAATACATGGCTAACGTTTGTTCTTCGGTCATTTCTGCCAAATATTTCATGGTTAATAAATATTGAGCCCAGTTTTGAAAAACCGCACCGTTTCCACCATACGTAATTAATTCGTGCGGATGTTGTGCTACAGCATAATCCAAATTGTTTTGAATCATTAACATAATCGCTTTCGCTTGTTCGCACTTTCCTGGATATTCATTAATTGGTCGCGCATACATTTTGTAATCTGGACGCAGACGATACATGTAAATTCTACCGTAAGTTTCTAATTCAGCTTTGAATTCTGGAATTAATTCGGCATGATGTTTTGCATCAAAATAACGAAGTGCATTTTTTAAAGCTAATTTTTTTTCTTCGTTTGAAAGAATTTCTTTTCTTTTTGGTGCATGATTTATTTCGGTTTCATACGGTTTTGGATTTGGTAAAACCGATGGAATTCCTTCTAATATTTGTTCTTGAAATGTCATTTTTGTTGGGTTAATTCGTTAATTAATTTTCTTCCTCAATTTTGATTTGAAAAACTAAGGATAACGAATATCAGACCTATGATAGGACTTGTGAATTTTAATTCGGTATTTGAATAATTGTATATCCATTTTATTTTTTCTTGGTAGTTCCGGTTTTTTTATCAAAACCATAAGGGCAATGACGGCAACCACTTTTACAACAATAACCTCTTTTTAGATGGTATTTTTCTGTGAAACACTTGTATCCTTCGGGTGTATAATAGAAATCTTCCCCTTCTTTTAAATTATTCGGATTTAAATCGTTATTCATATCGACAAATTTAGCAACTTTGCATGAAATGATAGTACTAGTTTTTAAATATTTAATTCCAAAAGGATTTCGTGGGTTTACTTTTTTTCCGTTTGTGTTTTTATCGGATAAAAAAGATAAATCGAATTCTGTTTTACTAAATCATGAAAGAATTCATATTAGACAACAATTGGAACTTTTGATTGTCTTCTTTTTTATTTGGTATGGAATTGAATTTTTAGTTCGATTGGTGCAATATAAAGATAGGAGAGCAGCTTATTATAATATTTCGTTTGAACGTGAGGCTTATTCTAAAGAAAAAGACCTTTACTATTTAAAGCAAAGGTCTTTTTGGAGTTTTTTAAAATATTTATGATTAGTAAATTGCTTTTTTACTAATAACTGATCCGTTTGATAATGTTACTTGAATTATCAATCCAGCATTGTTTTTCTGAATTGTAGTTAAAGGAACTTCGTAGCCATCAACATTTGGATAGTAGGCTAAGTGTCTTCCTAAAACATCAAATACTCTTACCGATTGAATTGTATTTTTTGTTGATTTCACAGATAATACATCTGAAGAGTACACCCATAAATTAGCATCATCAGCTACTAAATCATCGCCACCTAAAGTTTCGTTCGTGTATCGTAATACAAAACGATTTGGATGATTTCCTGCGTTAGCTGTAAAGCTGTAAGGATTAAGTCTTAGATCGTGAATTGTATTGTTTTCCTTATCTTCTAGATAAATATTTTGATCGTTTGTGAAGAATCCGTCAACAGCACCAATACCAATTGTGTAATTTCCATTTTGAGGAACTTTTATTCCCATTGGAACGCGATCTTCTTGGTCAAATGGTAATGTTCTTCCTTGAATTTTCATTAATTCATCTCCAATTAACGAATATAAATTAAGACTTAGTTTTTCATCTGTAATTGCGTCAAACATACGATCTCTATTGTTTGTAGCTCCATCTATGTAAGCAACTAAATTTCTAACATTTGAACCATTTGATGCAATAAGGTCTAGCCAAATTCTTCCATTATCATTAGACGTTCTAAAGAATTGTGTGTTGTCATAAGCACTACTTCTCATAGAATTGTTAAAAGTAACATTTTCTAAAGGTGAAGCAGAAGTATGATTCATTAATACGAAGAAACCTTGACCTGCTCCAATGTATCCACCAAATGTACCAGGACCACTTGAAATACCAGAACTATTGTAAGTAATGTAATCGCCAGGGCTGTAATTGTATTGATAGTTGTTATAAAATGGATCGGCAATTGCAGAACTTGGTAAAGTTCCATGTGTCCAAACGTTTATGAAACCATCAATATTTGTATTTAAGGTTAAGAAATCTATGGCATCAATAGCAGATGGATATGGATTTCCAAGTAAATTCCAATTGTCGTCATTGTTTGTTCCTAAAGTTGAAGAAACACCTGTAGGATATGTTCCACCGTTCCATGTTCCTCTTGCTATTGGAGTTGTTATTGTTCCATTATTTGGAGTTCCTGCAAAAACAGCGTTAAAAGGAGTAACCGTAGTAGTAAAAGCATCTGGGCCTCTAACAATGTAGCCTTTTCCAATAACCATATTTTCATTTGCTCCTACCCAATTACCAAATCCGTTAGTATTTGATCCAATTGTCGGAATCCATTTGTATTTGTTACCTGTGGTTCCTGGGGAAACGTTACTTAAACCAAAGCTTGTTACTGGAGATGACCAGTATACGTAATCTAATTTACGAATATTTGCAGTTCTTGTCATATGCATAGTTCCCTGATTAGCGTCATCGTTAATTTGAATTAAACTTGCACTATTCTGTAGAACTAAATCACCAGTTGTATTAATATTAACCCAATCTGTAATTGTTATAGCATTATCAGGTGTAATAGTTAAAGTTGCATTGTTATCAATAGTTAAATTTAAACCTAAAGCGTTAAAGTTAGTTCCAGAAACAATAGGGTCATTTGCAGTATCAGGAATAACAACACAATCCATAGCTGTTGGAACTCCTGCTGGAGTCCAGTTATTTGCTACATTCCAGTTTGTACTAACAGAACCATCCCAAACTTTTGCACCATTAATGGTAACTGTAGTTTCGTCAATTTCTTTTATTGTTCTTCCATCACATAATGTGTAAGTAATTTCAGCAGTATATGTTGTGGTTGAAGTAGGACATACGTTTATGTTTGGAGTGTTTCCTACAACAGGACCTGTTGTTCCTGAACCTTCGTACCAAGCAATAGAAGCAATAGAGTTTCCGCTTGGAACAAAACGCCAAGCTTCATTTGTTGCTGACCAGTTTGGATCTAATCCATTTCTTCCTGGTGCTACTGATGCTATTGTACCTGTAGCATTTTGAATACCTACAATTGCATTACCATCATTCCATGTTCCTGCACCAAAGTTATCGATATTTTTTTCTTTGATGTAAACTTCAATGATGTTAGAGTTTTCATAAAGTACCATCATACCTGTATACAAAATTGAATTTTCATCAAACATAGGTACATCAGACCAAGAAGCAACTAATGCTCTACAACCTGTTGGTAATGTTATTAATTCCCATCCAACTTGTCCTCCTACACCAGGGTTAATGTCGTGGAAAACTCCAAAAATTGAATTTTCTACCAAACGACCATCTCCGCTAATTGGGATATTGTTACTAAAACTATATCCACTTGAACTACTTGCAAGAGAAGTGTTGAAAGATAGAATTCCATTAGAACCAATTACACACTGGTTATATGTATTACCAAAAAAGCAAAAATCAAAAGGTAGAGGAACTATAGGAGACCAAACGTCATCTGTGTTCACACTCACTGGATTTGCTAATCCATTAAATGCGAATGGAGGATTATAAGCAATTGGTTCGACAATATAACTTGTGGTTTCTCCTAAATCTAAATACGTAGCTTCAAGATCAACACATGTTGAAGATGCTGTACAGTTTATTGCTAGAGGGTCAGCTCCATTTAATCCTAAACCACCAGATACTACATTTGGACATCCAGTTTCAACATCACTCACAGTCATTGTAGTAAAAATTCCTGTAGTAGATGTAGCAGTTTGACTACTATTTGTACACGTTACTACCAATCTCCAGTGAACAATTCCACTTGCAGGAGCTGTTGCGCTATAGTTAGAATATGTACTTGTTGCAGCACCAGCATTTGTCCATGTTCCACCAGCATCAGTACTAAATTGCCATTGAAAAGTTAAGTTTGATGCAATAGAATATCCGGTAGCCGATACTGTATAGTTAGATCCTGGCCAACCTGTATTAGGTGTTGTAGTTGCAGTACCAGCATTTGGTGTTCCGGCACAAGCTGGCGGAGCAATTACTCTAACGGTATAGTCTTCTGCTTCTCCATAATCGTGTGATCCACATGAAGGGGCAGGATTATCTAGATAAGCATTTCTAATTCTCATTCTGTAATTACCCGGTGCTTGACCTGTTGGAATTGTTATATTTCCTAAAGCAGCTGGAGAGGTAAGATATCCTGTAGATAGTACATTTTCACCAGCATCATTAAAATCTAAATCATTATTCCAGTCAACCCAAACGTTATATCCATAACTACTTGAAGGGTGTGTAGCGGTAATAGAGAAATTACTGCCAGGTAATTGACTTACAAATTGTGCAGAATAATTAGTATATGCTGAGAATCCTGTTGGCGTATTGCTAATATTTGCAATACCACCTGTTGTGGTTACTCCGCTAATATAGTAAGATGTTGAATAGGTGTTAGTTGGTACGCAATATCCAGTAGTTGCAGTTCCAGTAGTGTATGTACTCCAACATCCATTATTTGCTCTAATTCTGTAATAATAAGTTGTGTTTGAAGCCAAGCCAGTTACGCTTAAAGTAGTGGTTGGATGATTGATTGTAAAAGGAGAACCTGCTATATTAGCTGTGTATCCAGCATCTGTTGTAATTTGTAATTGATACGTTACAGCATTTATACCACCTCCCAAAGATGATGGCCATGAGAAATCAATACTTGTTAAAGTACTTGATGTAGATACAGGAGTTGGAGTAGCAGGACAAGTCACAGCATTACCTGTTAAAGGTCCTGATGCATTGTATAACGGTCCACCTGAACAGCCACTATTGTTGTAGGCGTAAATGTAATAGTAATAACGTGTGTTTCCAGTTAAACCTGTTCCTGCGATACTTGTTGAAGTTCCGTCTTGAACAACTGTTAAGCCAGTTCCTAAAGTTCCTATGTTAGCCCCTGTATAAATTACACCATTTACAGGTTGAGTAGGAGGTGTAGCTGATGTAGAACGTATTACTAAATAACTATCTGCAGTTCCTGAAAAAGTAGCAGGAAATGAATTTGAAGTTATTGTTCCAGCAGTAAAGCCTGTAGCTTGCGCTCCAGGAGCCGAACATGGAGGATCTGTTGAGATACAAATGTTAAATGTTGTATTTTGACCAGATGAACTTCCCCATGAATATATTTGTAAATAGTACGTATTTCCTGGTGTTAAACCAGTTACCATACTTGTGTTTGGGTCTGAACATAAAATCGCTGTTCCTAAACTTCCACAAGCACCACTATAAACAGCGTGGTATAAATCGGTAGTGCTACCAGTAACGCTTAAAAGTTCAATATGATGTGTAGTTGAAGTAGCAACAAAGCTGTACCATACGTCATCATCATCAGTACCGCCACAACTACTTCCGGTTACCCCAGAATCAGTTGCTCCTAAGATGGTTCCAGAAACTGTAGAAGTACATGTTCTGGTTGGGTTTACAGGGACACTTATTGCTCCAGTACAATTGTCGTTAACTATTGGTGCGCTACAAGTTCTTGAAATTGTATATGTTCCAGTTGTTGAACTTCCACTTAACCAATAGGCTACATAAATATAATAAGTTACGCCATTAACCGTAGAAAAACTTGCGGACTCAGGTGATGAATCTGTACAGGCAATATTGGTTAGAGAACCACATGAGCCTGTAGCTACGGATAATTTAATATCAAAAGAGGGATTAGTTGAAATTGTTGTAATTTGACCGTCTCCAACAAAAGTATACCAAGCACCATAATTACTCATAGAGCACCCAGTACCATGAGAAATATCTGATGAGCCTACTGTAGTTCCTGAAAGATTTGTTGTTCCACAAGGGAGATTTGTAGCTGTTGCACACGTAAAATTAGTATTTACAGTAGTGTCATAAACACAGACTGTTCCGCTAAAACCGTTTGTACCTGTATTTGTTCTGGCAATTCTTACATAGTAAGTTGTGTTTGGCAAAACTGTTGGGTTTAATGTTCTAGGTGTTCCGCCACCCGCATTATCACACGCTATTTGTGTAAACCCACTACAATTTCCTGAGTATATTGCCACAGCCCATGGTCTGTTGCCTTCGGCAGTTAAAGTAACTTGATTTGTAGTTGCCCCAGTTGTAAAAGTATACCAGCCATCTCTTGTAGCTGTAACAGAATTACATAGTGCAGGATTTGCAGTTCCTGTTTGTACGGTATTAGATGTAAAGGTAAAACTTGTATTTGTACATGAAGTACCTAAAGGTAAAACTGATGCATTGGCACAATTATCATTTCCGCTCTGAGAAAAAGAATTTGTTGTAAAAATAAAAAACAGAAAAACCAAAAAGTTTTTGAGAAAGATTAGAGGAATAGTTTTCATTTTAAGTTGTTGTGTGTTAATTTACAATTGTTATGTATTTGATTACAGTTATTACGAATTTAATTACAGTTGTTAATTATAATTTTTACACAAAAATAGTTTTTTTTGTGTATTGTGCAACTAAAAATGAATATTTTGTTAAGAAATGTTTAATTTGTTGATAACTATTGTGGTTTTTGAGTTTAAAATTATGCGATATGTTTTTTTTATGTAGTTTGGTTGTTATTCTAATAAAAAAAAGGCTAACGATTAAGTCAGCCATTTTTTTATTAGAAATTTTATGTGTTAGAAAATCACTTTGATGGTTTTTGAAGCGCCATTTTCAAGAGTAACTTCTACTAATAATGTAGTTTGTGTTTTTGCAATATTTTTACTTGTAAATGTATTTGAATTTACATTGTTGAATGTTCCTAAAACTCTTCCTAATAAATCGTAAACTGTAACAGATTTAATAGTTTGATTAACTGCATTGATATTGATAGATTCATTCGTATAAACCGTTACATTGTTTGCAACAAAGTCTTCATTTCCTAAAGTTGTATTAGTAAATTTCAAAACAAATCTATTTTCGTTTCTTCCAGTTGTTGCAGTAAAGCTGTATGGAGCTGTACGTAAATCATGTGTAATTCCTAAAGTTCTATCTTCAAGGAAAATAGTTTGTTCAGGTGATTCAAATAAACCATCAACCGTTGAAATTCCGATCGTGTGAACACCGTTTTGGGCAATATTTACTCCTAATGGAATTTGATCTTCATTATTGAATGGTAAAGCTCTACCTTGAATGTTTAATTTATCTGAATTTGATACTGAATATAATTCAAAGTTTGTTTTTACACCTAAAGCTGGCGCATCATACATTCTGTCAAGTTCGTTTGTAGCTCCAGAAACATAACCAATCAATGCTGTACTTGAAGTAGAAGCTGGACTAATTAAGTTTAACCAAATTCTATTTTTTTCATCAATACCAGCATCAGTTACGTTTGCATTTCTGAAGAAAAGATCATTTCTATAATCGTTTCTTCTCATACTATTGTTGAAGACAACGTTTTCAGTTGTTGCGCCTGATGTGTGATTCATCAATACAAAGAATCCTTGACCTGCTGCAATATTACCATTTCCAATTGCTGGATTGGCTCCAGTTGCATTGTAAGTTACATAATCTCCAACAGAATAGTTTTGGACATAATTGTTGTAGAATGGGTCTGATGTAACATTTGAAGGTAAAGTTCCGTGTGTCCAATATTTAATAAATCCAGCGATGTTTGTATTTGTAGCTAAGAACAAGTTTGCATTTACAGCTGAAGGATAAGGGTTACCAATTAAGTTCCAGTTGTCATCATCTTTAGTAGCTGGTGTTGAAGAAACTCCTGTTGGGTAATCAACTCCGTCGTAAGTACCTCTGCTAATTGGCATATTAACAGTACCATTGTTAGGTACGCCTACAAAGTTAGCAGTAAAGTTTTGAAGAACTGTAGTGTATGAATTAGGACCTCTTACGATATATCCTTTTCCAGCTACCATTGCTTCGTTTGCTGCTGTCCAATTCCCCCAACCGTTAGTGTTACTTCCAATTGTTGGAATCCATTTGAATCTATATCCTGCGGATGTACCTGGAGATACTGCGCTTACTTGGAAGTTAGCTACTGGAGATGACCAATAAACATAATCTAGTTTTCTAATATTAACATTACGTTTCATAGAAATGTTACCTGTGTTAGCAACATTGTTTATTTGAATTAAACTTGCACTATTTTCTACGTTAAATATACTTGTAGCTCCTCTAACTTCAACAAAATCTGTTATTGTTAGTGTGTTTGATGGATGTAAAGTTAAAGAACCACCATTAATAACTTGTAATGTTTTTCCAAATCCATTATAATTTGTTCCTAAAACATTAGAATTATTTGCAGCAGGAGGTATGATAACACAAGTGTTAGCATCTGGTACTCCTACAGGTGACCAGTTGTTTGGATTATTCCAATCCCCATTTGTTCCACCTTTCCAAACTTTTGATTTATTGTCAATAGTAACTAAACTACTTGCAGAACATCCATTGTTCAATACTGCAGTCGCAGTAAACGAATACGTAGTTTGTTCTAACTGCGCCATTGTTGGTTTTATGTAAACGGTTACCGCAGGTGTGCCTACTGTATAATTTGTTGTACAAGCAGCATCTAGATAAGCATCAACAGGTAATACACTTGTCCAGTTAAAAGAAGTGTTTAATGGTCTTTTTCCAAATAATTGAATATCATCAACTGCCGCACCATCATACCAATCTTGAGCATAATAACGAATACGAACTCTAATGTTTGGACGGTTGATGTAAGCACTCATGTCGTAACTGAATTCTTTGAAATCAGTTCCATAACCTTGGTCAGTAACTATATTGCCTCCTGAAATACTTGTCCAAGCTCCGCCATTATCAGAAACTTCAACTTGCATGTATTCTAATGTTGGGTTGTGTGTTGCTCCAGCGTCAGGATAATATCTTGAAAAATACATTCTAAAAGTTAATGTTAAATCTAAGAATGTACTAGTGTTCACAGAAGGAGAAACCAAAGCATTATGAATGGTTATTCCATTGGTTCCAATATCTGAAGTTACAATAGCAAAATGATTGGCTCCAAAATTAGAGGAAATTGCTGGATACCATGAAGATCCATTAGGGATATATGTACTAGTTTTCTTTTGCCAAGCAGTTTGTGTATTGTAGGCAGTGCTAGTGATGTGATCATTAGAAAATACGCCTAATCCGCTTCCTTCAAAATTTTCGTCTATTAAATATACTAATTCAGTGTCTCCGCCAGCCGTGATAGATACTACATTGTTTTCACCACATACTTCTGGTACTGAAGGTGTAAATGTGATAGTTGGTAGTGGGCTAATTTTAGCAATAACTTCTGTTCTTACTAAAGATTCACAACTTCCGTTAAATGCAGTTACCCAGTAAGAAGTTGTAGCTGCTATAGCAGGTGTAGTCCAACTACCAGTTGCAGTTGTTGCTAGTAAAGCTCCTCCGGTTTCTGCACTATACCATCTGTATTGTGTAGTTCCTGGTGTTCCAGTTACTGATACATTTACCGCTCCAGGTCCGCAGATTTCACCATCAGTTACGGTAACAATGTTAGCCAAACACATTTCTACTACAGTAAATAAATAGTCTTCTGCTTCTCCGTATTCTGTGAAATTTACTGTAGCGCCTCCGCAACCATTATTTATGAATTGACTATAAGTACTGAACTGTGTACAACTATCAAAGTGCCCTGCTCCATCACCATAGTATTCATAAGATGGGTCATCACAAGCTCCTCCAGTTGCATTATAATTTCCAAATGCATTATAAGTTCTAATTCTAACTCTATAATCCCCAGGAGTTGCACCATTAGGGATGATAAATCCGAAAGTATTAGTAATCATGGCAACACCTGCAGAGGTATAAACTAATTCACCAGCATCTGTAAAATCTCCATCTTTATTCCAATCTACCCAAGCTTTCCAAGTTCCGCGAGAATTACTTTCAAATGAAATGTTAACTCCGCCACCTTGTGCTTGTCTCGGTCTAGTAGCTAAACCAGTCCAGTCTTGATAACCTCCGGGTGCTGGTGTAGTTGTAGAACCTGTGTTCAAATTGTAAATATTACCATTCAACATACCTAAGAAGCTAATATCATCAATATAACGAGTAGCTTGTCCTGTTAGTGTGGTGGCGTTACAATAGGTAGGTGCTGTTGCGCCTGTAGTTAAGTTTCCTGTTAAAGGAGTTGTATTGTATAAAGGACCTCCACTACAAACATTATTCATTGAATAAACATAGAAATAATAAGTAGTTGATGGATTTAAACCTCCGGCTGTAAAAGTAGTATTAGTGTCTGTATCAACTACAGTATATCCTACTCCTGCATTACCTCCTATAGTATAAGTAGTACCGTTTGAAATAGATGGTGCAATATTTGAAGTGCTCACTACAACTAAGTAAGAATTAGGAGCGGGTGCTGCAGCTGTAAAACTTCCGTTAATAGCAGTTCCCGAAGGAGTTCCTGCACTAAGTACTAATGAAGTAGGTACTGCAGTAGGAGTTGTACATGCTGGAGGTGCTATAATATTTAAACTGTAATCTTCCATTTGGAAATATCCAGTAGTAGCACAAGGATTAAGAATTGTGTTAAAGCTGTTTACTACTCTAAATTTAATAGTTCCAATTGTTGCAGTAAGCGGTATTGTAATGTTTAAATTAAAAGTTCCTGTTGCAGTAGTGTAGTTTCCAATATTGTAAGGACCTCCATCGTCAGAAAAATTGCCATTGTTGTTCCAATCGAAAAAGACATATTGGTAAAAGGTATTCCCAGTTGCTCCAGTGGAAGTTACAGAAATATTGTAAGTACTTCCTGCTGTAACATTTCCAGATATAGTAGTGAAGTCTTGATAATCTGGTCCGGCTGCAACTGTTGCAGATGAATTGTTGTTAATCCCCGCAAAGGTAACGTTAGAAATTGGATACGTATCATTAGTACTTGTAGGTACACAAGCACACGGTGCAGCTGTAGTGGTAAAAGTCCAAGTTGCTGGAGTTCCAGTAGTGGCTCCACAAGCATTTCTTGGTACAACTTGCCAGTAATAAGTAGTGCTAGCACTTAAAGTTCCTAACGTATAAGAGTTAGTAGCTACGTTTGCAATTGCTGTGCCAGGTAAACTTCCAGCGCCAAAATATACATCATAAGAAGTTGCTCCTGCAACGGCATTCCAAGTTAAACTTGTTAATGGTGATCCTCCAGCATAACAAATTCCAGTTGCTGCATTTGTTGGAGCAGGTGTTCCTGCAATAGCACTTAAAGAAGGAGTTACGGTTATAGCAAGACTTCCTGAACCAGTACTCCAACACCCAGTTGTGTCATTTTGTGCTCTTAAATAATAGGTGCCCGAAGTTGTAGCAACAAAAGTAGCTGCGCTATTAGCGGTACTTGTGCCTCCTGCAACCGTTTGCCAATACCATGTTACTCCTGCAGGTGGTGTTCCTGTTCTTGTAAGTGTAACGCCAGGAGGGTTACATTGTGGGGAATTACTTGTAGGATTTCCTGGGTTAGCAGGTAAAGGATTTACTGTAAAAGTAGCTGCAGATGTTGCGCTACCTCCTGGTGTTGTAACTTGAACAGTTCCTGTTGTCCCTGTTCCTATTGTTGCAGTAATTTGTGTTGCAGAATTAACTACATACGAAGCAGCAGCTGTTCCTCCAATTGTAACTGCGGTTGCTCCTGTAAAATTGGTTCCTGTAATAACGACTGTTTGTGAAGAACTAGCACAAGCACTTGATGGTGTAAAAGAAGTTATTGTTGGAGGTGTTGGAGGTGTCCAAGTAAATGTTCTACCTGTTGTAGGATATGCGCTACTTCTTGTTCTGCAAGTTGCATTATTAGCACCACCAGCAGTAGTTGCATTGTCCCATATTGCATTTGATGCAAAACTTCGATTATTAAAATCAGCATTTGAAGCACCTCTTAAACCAACTTGTACATTGTAATTAGTGTTAGTAGCTGGTGCACATGCTCCGTAAACTATATTTATAACGTTGGTTGTTTCGTTTAATCTTATCTGAAAATTAAAATTTCCAGCAATTACTCCTGAGCTATATCTGTTAGCATTATTCCATTGAGCAATAAAAGTTCTGTTTGGAGCAGTACCAGTTGTTGTGTAGGTTATTGTAGATGCGTTAGAAATTAAATCATAACCAATAGCACTAATAGCTCCTGCATAACCAGTACCAGAAGAAATTGGTGTAAATTCGGTTGTCGCGGCTACTGTACCTCCAAAAGTTAAAAAACCATTAGTAGCAATAGAACATGTAGTGTAGTTTGTTCCGTTGAATACAAATGTGAATCCAAGTGGGATTGTATTAGCCGAAACCGCATCATCCCATCCCGAAGCATGGACGGTTGTTCCTGCGGCAGATGTGTAAGTCCCTGCAGATTCGGAAAAGGTGTAATTTGCTACCTGTCCGAAGACATCAGAAACCCCACAAAGCACAAATAAAGCAACTAACCAAGTGGTTGTGCTTTTTTTCCAGTTTTTTGATGTCGATATTAAGGGGTTAATCATCGACTTCACCATTTTTGTTAAGTAATTTTTTTGCATAAAAATTAAAATTTAAGTAAAACAATTGGCTTGGGGAAGCTTATGTTTCGCAAGTATACTTCGAAATTAACTTTGTTAAATTTAGTTAAGTTAACTTCTCCGTTTTCTTCCTTACACAACAACTAAATTAAAAGTTGTATTGTAAATGTATGGAATAAATTATTCAAAAAAAAGAATAACTGTATCTTTTTATGGAATAACTGTTTCAGTGGACAAATGTATAGTTATTTTTTTAATTACAAAATTTTAATCGTCAATATGTAGCTTTATTTAGTTGAAATTAAGTTGGTTAGTGTTTTTATGTTTTATTTGTAACAAATTGTTTGTTTTTAGTTTATTTTTATCTGAAAGTGAGCGGTTTAAAGAAAATACTTGTTTGAGGTGATCTTTTTTTTATGTTTAAAACAGTAGGATTTCTTTTGGTGGATTTTTGTTGTTTTTGAATTTTTTTAGTTTTTTTCAATATTTGTAAAACCAAAAAAAGGATTCTTTCGTAAGTATTAAGGATGAAATGTTTCTTTTTAACGATAAAAAGCTATTTTTTCATAGTAATTTGTTAAAATTATTTGTATATATTTGTAATGTAACGTTTTAAATTCCGAATTATGAAAAGAATTTTACTTTCAACGCTAGGACTTATTAGTTCTTTTACTGTTTTTTCACAGCTATATGTGAGTCCAAACAGTTACGTATTTGTAAACGATCAGTTTATGTATGTAAGGCAAGATGTAAACTTGCAAAACAATGGTAATTTCTTTTTAAGAAACAAATCGCAGTTGTTACAAGGTTCTGGAGGTGCAGGGGCTAATACTGGTGCTGGAAAGCTTTCAGTTTTTCAAGAAGGTACGGTAAATAATTTTCAATATAATTATTGGTGTTCGCCAGTTGGGAATGCTTCGGCACTTGTAGGAAATGAGTCTTTTGGTATTACAATGCTAAACAGGCCTACAGGTTTAACAACAAGTACAGCAGCCACTATTTTACCAACTAATAATTACAATGGTACATCGAGTCCTTTAGCGATTGCTCCTTATTGGATTTGGAAATTTATTACTTCAAATGCTTATGCACAATGGGCTTTTGTTGGTTCGGGTTCTACGTTGAACGCAGGCGAAGGATTTACCATGAAAGGAACTTCTGGAACTGACGCTACTATTGCGCAAGCGGCAGAAAATGTTCAGAATAATTCAGGAAGCAGACAACGTTACGATTTTAGAGGAAAACCAAATGATGGGACGATTTCGGTTCCAGTAAGTGCTGGAAATTTTACTTTAGTTGGAAATCCTTATCCTAGTGCAATAGATTTGAATGCCTATTTGTTAGATCCTGCTAATGCGGCTTTGCTTAATGGGCAAGCTTATTTTTGGGAACAAGTTGTAGTAAATACGCATGTTTTAAGACAATATCAAGGTGGTTATGGTGTTTATAATCCTGGAACAGGGATTTATACACCAGCGGCATTTTTTACTTATGATGGTTCTGGAAATCAAGGTGTTCCAATTGGTTCTGGTACTGTTTTTCAAAGAAGATTTTCTCCTGTAGGACAAGGTTTTATGGTACAAGGAATAGCAAATGGAAACGTTTCTATGAAAAATTCATACAGGGTTTTTGTTAAAGAAGGTGCTGTTAATCAGTCTGAATTTGCAAGAACAGCTTCTACTAACGATTCATCTATATTTGATGTTTACAATACCGATTCAGAATTTTTTCCAGCGATACCAAATGTAGCAGGAACAGATTATACTCAAATTAGAAAAGGAACGGCTCCTTATATTAGAATACATGCTATGTATAATAATGGAGGAGTAAGACCTACTACTATAGCTTTTATGGATACAGCAACTGACGGATACGATTATGGTTCAGATGGTCGTTCTCCATCTGCTGAAGCGGCTGAGTTTTATTATATTTTGCCAGATATTCCTCATGAATATGTTGCAACAGCTGTAAAATTTGATATCGATAAAAGAATTCCGGTAGGATTTAGATGTAATGCACAAACGAATTTTAAATTACAAGTTAAAGATGTGGTAGATTTTGATCCAAATCAAAATGTTTACTTACATGATAAATTAACTGGAATTTATTACGATATTAAAAACAACGTTTTTGATATGACATTACCAGTTGGAAATAATACAACTCGTTTTGAAATTACATTTAAAAACATCGATGTTGTTTTAAGTAATCCAGATGAAGTTGCAGATTCATTTTCGGTGTATCAAAACAATCAAAATGCAATGTTAACAGTTTATAATACTTTAGATAAAGATATTATGTCTTTAGTTATGTATGATGTAACAGGTAAAATAGTGTTAGAAAAGCAAAACTTAGGAAAAGCAAACACGTATGAGTTTTCAACGGCTAGTTTAAGTGATGGTGTTTACGTGGTTAAAACAAAAACAAGAGATAACTTAGATAGCACTAAAAAAGTAATAGTTTCTAGAAAATAGGAGTTCGATTTACATTATATAAAAAAGCAGCTTTAAAAGGCTGCTTTTTTATTCATGAATTTTGTGCTAATGCAGATTAAAAGTAATGGTTTATGTGAATTTGTTGTAATTCTAGTTTCTATAAGAAGCAAAAAAAACCGCCAATAAATTGACGGTTAATTTTTTTATAAGGCTTTAGTAAATTATCTTTTTGACAATTTTAATATTGTTCTCTAAAATTACTTGAATAAGTAAAGGAGAATTTGATTTTAAGACTTGCGTTTCGCGATACTTATTTGAATTTACTTTTTTGTTTTGAGAAATTAGTCTTCCTAACGTATCATAAACCAACACTTCTTTTATGTTCTCATTTGCTTCAATGTTAAGTGCATCGTTTGTGTAAATAACTACTGATTCATTGTTTATAAAGTCTTCATTTCCTAAAGTTTCATTTGAAAATTTCAATACAAATCTAGTATTGTTATTTCCTGCTTCAGTTGTAAATGAGTAAGGAGATTCTTTTAAATTGTGTATTATGTTTAATTCTAAATCTTGAATGTAAATTTCTTGATTTCCTTCAAACAAACCATCTACAGCAGTTAATCCAAAAGTGTGAATACCATTTTGATTCGTTGTAAATCCTAATGGAACTTCATCAGTAGTTGTAAAAGGTAATGCCTTTCCTTGAATATTAAAATATTGGTTATCTACAATACTGTAAACTTCAAAATTGTTTTTAAGTTTAGTTTCAGCATCATAAATTCTATCAACTCCATTAGTAGCTTCTTCAACATATCCTACTAATAAACTAGTAGCAATTTGATTCGGATTTACAAGGTTTAACCAAATACGGTGTTTCTCGTCAGTATCTTCTGAATAAGTAGTGTTTGCACTTCTGTAAAACTGATTGTTTGAAACATCTGTACCACGCATATCATTAGTAAATATTGCATTTCCTGATGGTGAAGTAGTATTGTGATTCATTTTTACAAAGAAACCTTGTCCAGCACCAATTACGCTTAAAGCACCAGGAATTGAAGTTCCAGTCCCATTTATTAATAAATAATCGTCTGGCGAATAATTATAAGTAAAGTTGCCGTAAAAAGGAGAATCATTATTAGCGCTTACCGAGGTGTTGTGAGTCCAAACACGAACAAATCCGTCAAGTGAAGTATTGCTATTTAAAAAGCGTACCGCATTAATCGCAGAAGGATACGGATTTCCTATTAAATTCCAGTTGTCATCATCTTCTGTAACTTTTAAATTACCGTTCATGTAGCTGTTTCCGGCATAGCCTCCTCTTGCAATAGGTGTGCTTATGTTACCGTTATTTGGAACACCTGTAAATGTAGCTGTAAAATTTTGAGCTGTGTTTGTTGGGAAATTATTAGGAGCTCTTATAATGTAACCTTTTCCTAATGTCATAACTTGGTTAGTCGCTCCGGCCCAATTTCCAAATCCGTTAAAGTTGTTCCCATTTGTTGGAACCCACTTATAAATGAAGGTTGAATTAGGTGAAACTTGAGATGTATTAAAACTCGCTACTGGTGAAGACCAATATACATAGTCTAATTTAGATATTGTTGTGTTTCTTTTTAATTGAATGTTTCCAGAATTCGCTACATTGTCTATTTGAATTAAACTTGAAGCGTTTTCAATTACAAATGAAGCGGTTGAACTAGTGTTTACACTTCCTTTAACTCTTACTATTCCTGAATTATTTAAAGTTAAAGATCCAGTGTTTGAGATTGTAATGGTTTTTGCTTCTGCATCTTTCGAAGAAACAATACAGTTTACATTGTTATTTATGATAACGTCGCAATTAATTGTTGGTACACCTGCAGGCGACCAGTTAGCGCTATTATTCCAGTTAGTACTTTGAGCACCAGTCCATGTTTTTGTACAAGATGGCGGCGGAGTACAATCATAATTTCTAGTTACAGAAATGTTTGGATTGTTTTGAATTGCACCTCTAACGCAATAAGTAGAATTAGCAGTACAAGTGGTTATAGAGCCACCACCATTTAAATTACCATAAACAATTAAGTTTACATTTCTTAGGTTTAAAATTCTACCATTTAAGTTTAAGTCACCATTAATAATAATAGTTTGAGTATTTCCATTACCACAATTTCCGTTTCCTAATCCACTGAAAGCGTTTGGAAAAGAAGTATTGTTTGTTAAAGAATAGCTTCCGTTAAAAGTGTAAGGGTTTTGTGAAAATAGAAATAAGGGGAAAATTAATAAGAGAAGTAAAGTAATTTTTTTCATAATTTTTAGAGGGTTCTTTTTTTATTACAGTTGTTCCGAAAATCAATACAGTTATTCTGAATTTGGTGCAAAGATAAAGTGCTGATTATTAAATACTATGCTTGCATAATAGGTTTTTCTTATGGTTTTATAATTGAAAAAATAACTTTTTACTAAACTATTGAAAATCAAATATTTGGCTTTTTTGTAGATTTTGTGAGATATTTCGTGTTTTAGCAGTTTTTCTTTGTTTATTATTAATTGATTTTGCAGTTTTTTGTGTTTTATTAATTTATATTTATAAAAAAGCTGGTTATTTGATAAAAATGATGTAAAATTGATTTTTTAACGATAAAGTGTTAATGAATTGTTATAAAATCAATTTTTTTGTGTGAAAACGATAATTTTTGATCTTTAATTTAAGTTATTTTTGATGTTAATTTTACTTCTTTAGTTTGAAATGAGTTTTGAATGAAATAAAAATGAATTCATAAAGTGATTTTTCCGTACTTTGTAAAGTGATTCAAGAAATAAAACAACAACTTCCTAATAATATTAAACTCTTTATAAAAAGAGAGGATTTGTTACATCCTATCATTTCGGGAAATAAATTCAGAAAACTTAAGTATAATATTCAAGAAGCAAAAAGATTAGGTCATGCTACATTGTTAACTTTTGGCGGCGCTTTTTCTAATCATATTTTGGCTGTTGCAGGTGCTGGTGCCGAATTTGGATTTAAAACAATAGGAGTAATACGAGGAGAAGAACTCGAAAGTAAAATTGATGAAAATCCTACGCTAGCCAAAGCGCAAGAATTAGGAATGCAATTTTATTTTGTAAGTCGAACAAATTATCGCGACAAAGAAGCTTCCTTTTTTGTTTCGCATCTTCATGAAAAGTTTGGAGACTTTTATTTGGTTCCAGAAGGTGGTACAAACGAATTAGCAATTCAAGGTTGTGAAGAAATCTTAACGGATGCAGATAAAGACTATTTTACACATATTGCATGTGCGGTTGGAACTGGAGGAACTATTTCAGGTTTAATTAATTCTGCAAATGAAACACAAGAAATAATTGGATTTTCTTCGTTAAAAGGTGCTTTTTTGTCTGATGTAATTCGTAATTTTGTAGTGAAAACTAATTGGAGTATTAATGATGCCTATCATTTTGGTGGATATGGTAAAGTAAATGACGAGTTGATTCGGTTTATAAACTCGTTTTATAGTCAAACTAGTATTCCGTTGGATCCTGTATATACGGGTAAAATGGCTTTTGGCGTTTTAGATTTAATTGAGAAAGGATATTTTCCGGCTAATTCTAAAATTTTAATGATACATACAGGAGGTTTACAAGGAATTAAAGGCATGAATTTTGCTCTAAAAAATAAGAATAAAGAATTAATAAGTTATGATGAAAACTAAAATTGCCCTTTTTTTATTAGCGCTTTTAGTAGTAGGTTGTACTAGTTCGCGACCAGTGGTACGAACAACAACAAAGCCAAAAGTTACAACTAAAAAGCAACCTGTAACGCAAAATAAATCAGTAACAAAGCCAGTAACAAAATCAGGCGAATCAAAAAATAATACTTCAACTCATACATCAACTCCTAAAACGGATACTCAGGTAAGTTTAGAAGCTACATCTAATGTGAAAACGTATGCTGAGGAAATTCAAATGTATGTAGATAACTTTAAAGAGATTGCTAAGAATAACATGAAAACACATGGAATTCCGGCAAGTATTACATTAGCACAAGGAATTTTAGAATCGGGTGCAGGGAAAGGGAAATTAGCACAATCAGCAAATAATCATTTTGGAATAAAATGTCATACGGGTTGGACAGGTGAAAGTGTTAAACATGATGATGATGCAGCACAAGAATGTTTCAGAAAGTACGAGCATCCATCAGAGTCTTATCGCGATCATTCTTTGTTTTTAACATCAAGAACTCGATATTCGAATTTATTTAAATTAGATAAAGGCGATTACGAGTCTTGGGCAAAAGGATTAAAAGCCGCAGGATATGCAACCGATGTAAAATATCCAGATAAATTAATTGGATTAATTGAACGTTTCGAATTGTACAAATACGATAATGAAGTGCTAAGTCGCGATTTTAAACCAGTTAAGAAAGAAGTAATCTTGGCACAAGGAGCAGATTATTATACCATTCAACAAGGTGATACTTTGTATTCTCTCTCAAGAAGATTTAATCTTACGGTTGACGATTTAAAAAAGTTAAATAATATGTCTGATAATGCCATTTCAATTGGGCAACAAATCAAAATAAAATAATGTTATATAAAAGAAGTAGCGAATTATTTGTTGAAGCAAACAAAGTAATTCCGGGTGGAGTAAACTCTCCTGTGAGAGCATTTAAAGGAGTAGGTGGTACTCCTATTTTTGTTAAAGAAGCTAAAGGTGCCTATTTGTATGATGAAGACGGCAATCGATTAATTGATTATATTAACTCATGGGGGCCTATGATTTTAGGTCATGCTTATGAACCTGTAGTTAATGCTGTAATCGAAAAAGCAAAAAAAGGAACTTCATTTGGTATGCCAACCGAATTAGAAACTCAAATTGCACAGTTAGCAGTTTCGATGGTTCCAAATATAGATAAAATTCGTTTTGTAAATTCAGGTACCGAAGCTTGTATGAGCGCCATTCGTTTAGCAAGAGGATATACAAAGCGTGATAAAATTATCAAATTTTCAGGATGTTATCATGGGCATTCCGATTCGTTTTTAATTGCTGCAGGTAGTGGTTTGAGTACATTTGGTGTGCCAAATTCTCCAGGTGTTACAGAAGGAACCGCTAAAGATACCTTGTTAGCATCTTATAATGATATTGAAAATGTAAAAGCATTATTTGAAGCAAATAAAAATGAAATTGCAGCAATTATCATTGAGCCAGTTGCCGGAAACATGGGTTGCATTCCGCCAGCGAAAGGATTTTTAGAGGCTTTAAGAAGTGTTTGTTCTGAGAATGGAGCTTTATTGATTTTTGATGAAGTTATGACAGGATTTCGTTTAGCAAAAGGAGGAGCGCAAGAATTATATGGAATTCAAGCGGATATCGTTTGTTTTGGAAAAGTAATTGGTGGAGGATTACCAGTTGGAGCTTTTGCTGCAAGAGAAGAAATAATGAATCATTTAGCCCCATTAGGACCTGTTTATCAAGCTGGAACTTTATCTGGAAATCCATTGGCAATGGCTGCAGGATTTGAAATGTTGAAATCGCTAAATTCTGATTCTACTATTTTTTCTCGATTAGAAGAAAAAACGGCTTATTTGGAAAAAGGAATCCGAAAAGTTTTAACTGAGGCTAATGTTGTGTTTACAATTAATAGAGTAGGTTCTATGATTTCGGTTCATTTTGATGCTAATCCTGTTTATGATTTTGCAACAGCTAAAAATGGAGATAATGAAAGCTTTAAGAAATTCTTCCATGGATTGTTAAAACGCGGGGTTTACATTGCGCCATCAGCTTATGAAACTTGGTTTATTACTGATGCGTTAACGTATGAAGATTTAGATTTTACCATAAACGCAATTGCAGAAACAGCAAAAGAGTTATAAAAAAAGTCCCGATTTAATCGGGACTTTTTTTTAATGAGTTAACTGGTGAAGTAAATTAGGTTGATTTGCAACTTTCTCCATTTGTTCTGGAGATAATGTAGCTCTAAGTTTAGCTTCAATAATAGTACTAACTTGTTCTTTATCTCTAGTTTCTTTAGCCTTGTTCAATGCTTCATGCTTGTATAGAAACAATCCATTTAAATCTTTAATCTTTTGTTCATCTAACTGAATTAATTTAGTCAATGTATGAGTGTCTTTCTTTGCTAAATCATTAAAATCAACTTTTCTAGTTTCAATTACTTCTGTTGATTGTTTTCTTTCTTGAGAGTTTACGCTTTTAATTTCTTGAGCATTAGCAGTTAAAGAACAGCCAACAAATAAAATAAAAGCAGCGATTATTTTTTTCATAATTGTAAAAATTTATTTTTGGTTTGCCAAATCTAATTTAAATTTAGAAATAAAGCAAAAAAAGTTTTTTAAATAGTTACTCTTGTTTGTTCAATGCTTTTCTTTTTGACTTAGCAATCATTTCTTTGCGATGATTTTGTTTTTCTTCCCATTTTTTCATTTGTTCTGGGTTCAAAACTTTTTTCATTTTAGCTTTTAATTCAATTTGATTGTCTAAAGCTTCCATTTGTTTTTTGTATTTTTCATCAGAAGTAACTTTTTTCTCTTCTTCTCTTTTTGCTTTCATCTCGGTTTGAATAGCTTTTCTTTTTTGAGCTTGTTCTAAAAGTAAGGCTTTAACTTCTTTTTGTTGATTGGTGTTCAAATCTAAATCTAAAGTCATTTTTTTAGTTTGAAGTTCCGCTTGTTGTTCAGGAGTCATTTCTTGAACTTTTCTTGACTGAGCAAATGTTAAGCTACTTAAAGTAAGTGCTACAACTAAAATAAGTTTTTTCATAATGTATAGAAATTTAAGTTTTATGTTAATAAGACGTTGTAAATATAAAAAAGTTTAATTTAAGAGAACAAAATAAAAAAAACGGGACTTAATTAGCCCCGTTTTTTTTATTTACCTAAGTATTCTGCGATTTTATTTTCGCCATCTACTGTAATCTTCATTAAGCCATGTTTGCTGATTCCTTTACTGGCAGCATCCCATTTTTTACCGCTTAATTCTGATTTTATTTTTAAATCACCAATAGAAATGCCTTCGTTAGCTTTTAAAATTTCGATAATGTGTTTTTCGTCTTCTGTTAATTCCGGACCTTTTTTCTCAGGACGCATTTGTGGGAAAAACAACACTTCTTGAATCGATTGATTGTTCGTTAAGAACATAATTAATCTGTCCATTCCAATTCCTAATCCAGAAGTTGGAGGCATTCCGTATTCTAAAGCTCTTAAGAAATCTTCATCGATAATTCCGTTTGCTTCATCATCACCTTTAGCAGCTAAAGCCATTTGGTTTTCAAAACGTTCTCTTTGGTCAATTGGGTCGTTTAATTCCGAATACGCATTTGCGATTTCTTTTCCACAAACCATTAATTCAAAACGCTCTGTCAATTCAGGATTATCTCGGTGCGATTTACATAAAGGCGACATTTCTTTAGGATAATCGGTAATGAATGTTGGTTGAATGAAGTTGCCTTCACATTTTTCACCAAAAATTTCATCAATTAATTTTCCTTTACCCATGGTGTCGTTTACTTCGATTCCCATAGATTTTGCAGCTTCGCGCAATTCATCTTCCGATTTTCCAGTGATATCAAAACCAGTTAATTGTTTGATTGCATCGGTCATCGTTACTCTAGCATAAGGAGCTTTGAAGTTTACTTTATGTTCTCCAAAAGTAGCTTCGGTTGTTCCGTTTACTTGAGTAGCGCAATATTCTAATAAATTTTCAGTCATTTCCATCATCCAGTTGTAGTCTTTGTAAGCTACATAAATTTCCATTGCGGTAAATTCTGGATTATGCGTTCTGTCCATTCCTTCGTTACGGAAGTTTTTCGAAAATTCGTAAACACCATCAAATCCACCAACGATTAATCTTTTCAAATATAATTCGTTAGCAATTCGCATGTATAATGGAATATCTAAACTGTTATGATGTGTAATAAAAGGTCTTGCAGCCGCTCCACCAGGAATCGATTGTAAAACAGGAGTTTCCACTTCCATATAACCCGCTTCATTGAAAAATGTTCTCATTGCCGTGAACAATTTGGTTCTTTTCATGAAAACTTCTTTCACTTGCGGGTTTACGACTAAATCTACGTAACGCATACGGTAACGCAATTCAGGATCAGTAAACGCATCAAAAACATGACCTTCCTCGTCAGTTTTTGGTAACGGAAGCGGTTTTAACGTTTTGCTCAACATTTTAAAATCATCCACACGAACACACATCGCGCCAACTTTTGTCATGAATAATTCACCTTCAATTCCAATAAAATCTCCTAAATCGGTTAATTTTTTGAAAACTTGGTTATAAAGCGTTTTGTCTTCACCTTCGCAAAGTACATCACGATTAAAATACAACTGAATTCTTCCTTCGCTGTCTTGTAATTCAGCAAACGAAGCTTTTCCTTGATCACGAACACTCATCAAACGTCCAGCCAAAATAACCTTCTTACCTTCTTCAAAATTTTCCTTCACTTGCTTTGAAGTGTGATTCACCGGAAATAAATCCGCTGGATAAGGGTTAATTCCAAGTTCGCGTAAAGCGTTTAGTTTGTCTCTTCTAATGATTTCTTGTTCCGAAAGTTGCATAGTATTGTATTTTAGCGTGCAAATGTAACTATAAATTAAAAAACTGCCAACTTTCAACTGAACACTGAATACTTTTTTTAAGAGCGAATGGTTCGGGCTTTTTTGGTTTCCATGTTCCTGCCATCCGTTATATCTTTTTTTCAAAAAGGATGTCACTCCTGTCAGGGCTAATTAGCAAACTATTCGTATCTTTGCGAAACTTTTTCAAAACACAATTTCGTTTACCATGAATAAAAAAGTCCAACTTCAAGATTTAGGAAATAAAGATTACAAAGACACTTGGGATTATCAAGAAGAATTATTCAAAGAAATTGTAGACATCAAAGTTCAAAATAGACAATCCAGCTCCCAACTCCCAACTCCCAACTTCCTACTCTATGTAGAACATCCACATGTTTATACTTTAGGAAAAAGCGGAGATGTCTCGAATTTATTACTTTCCGAAAAACAATTAGAAGCAAAAGGAGCTACTTTTTATAAAATAAACAGAGGAGGAGATATTACGTATCATGGACCAGGGCAAATTGTAGGCTATCCTATTTTAGATTTAGAAAATTTTTTTACCGATATTCATAAATATTTGCGATTTTTAGAAGAGGTCATTATTCTAACTTTAGCTGAATACGGTTTACATGGAACTCGTAGCGAAGGAGAAACCGGAGTTTGGTTTGATGTAGGGACGCCATTTGCAAGAAAAATTTGCGCTATGGGAGTGAGAGCATCACGTTGGGTAACCATGCACGGCTTTGCTCTAAACGTAAATGCCGATTTGGGTTACTTTGATAATATTATTCCTTGTGGGATAAAAGGAAAAGCCGTTACTTCTATGCATGTCGAATTAAGAAGGGAAGTAGATGAGCAAGAAGTTAAAGAAAAAATATTAAAACATTTTCAAAATTTATTTGAAGCAGAGATTGTCTAAAATTCAAGGGCAAGAGCAAGTTTAATTGCGAATTAAAATAAGTGAAACGCTCTCTGTAACTCTGTTCAGCACAATCTAAATCAAAAAAAACTCTGAGAATCTCTGTGTAAAAATCAAAATTCCAATTCCAGTTGCTCAGGCAACAATCGAAAACTCATTCGGTGGTATTTGCACGGGCCGTATTTCTTTATGGCTTCTCTGTGTTCGGTTGTAGGATATCCTTTATTTTTCTTCCAGTTATACATTGGAAATTCCTCGTGAATTTTATCCATATATTCGTCTCGGTACGTTTTTGCTAAAACTGATGCAGCGGCAATACTTAAATATTTACTATCTCCTTTAATAATGCTTGTGTTTGGAATTGATTTTAAAAGTTCAATTTCTTCAATAGTAAAAATCTTTCCTGTTTTTTGTTTCATTCCCAGTTTTCCATTTAATGGACGATTTCCATCTACAATTATATATTCAGGTTTTGGATTTAACTGCAAAATACTCTCTTGCATAGCTTTCATAGAAGCATTTAGTATGTTTATTTCGTCAATTTCATTTGGAAATATATGAGTAATAGCAAATGAAATTGCTTTTTCTTCTATTTCGGGTTTTAATTTTTCTCTAATCTTTTCAGAAAGTTGTTTCGAATCGTTAAGTAAATTCAGTTCAAAATTGTTAGGAAGTAAAATAGCGGCCGCAGTTACAGGTCCTGCCAAGCAGCCTCTTCCGGCTTCATCAGTTCCACACTCTAATATTAAATTATTGTAACTTTTGCTTAACATGCTTTTTTTTGACAAAAATATAATTTTATACGCAACCTTTTTGATATATTCTCATCTAAAAGATGTTATTGTTTCGCAAAATGTTTTTTTGAAACTAAAACTTTAACAAAAATAAATTAGTAATATTCCGAAGTATTATTTGTTTATTTAAGAAATAATTAAGAAGTTTGCGGAATAACTAACTCAAATAAATTTAATATGAGATCGAAGTTCAAATGGATTTTTACGCTTTTAGTAGCGTTTACAATGCAGTTTTCGTTCGCGCAAGAGAAAACTGTTACGGGTGTGGTTTCTGACGAACTAGGCCCAATCGCAGGTGCTAACGTTGTTGTTGAAGGAACAACACGTGGTACTACAACTGATTTTGATGGTAATTATACTATCAAAGCAAAACAAGGTGAAGTTTTGGTGATTTCTTATACAGGTAAGAAAACAACTAAAATTACTGTAGCAGCTGCAAGCGCATACAATGTATCGTTGAAAGATGATGTAGTTGTAGGGCAAGAAGTGGTTGTTGTGGGGTATGGTACTACAACAAAAGAAGCGTTTGTTGGTACGGCAACTTCTGTTAAGACTGCTAATGTTGAAGCAAAAGCAGTTTCTAACGTTTCTCAAGCTTTAAAAGGAGAGGTTGCAGGTGTGAATGTTATTACAACTTCGGGTCAGCCAGGTACTTTCGCTACAATTCGTATTCGTGGTTTTGGTTCTGTTAATGGTAATAGAGATCCGTTATACGTTGTGGATGGTGTTCCAATGAGCGAAGATAACATGAATTCTGTTAATCCTTCGGATATTGAGAGTTTAACGGTGTTGAAAGATGCTGCAGCGACAGCTGTTTATGGGTCAAGAGGTGCGAATGGTGTTATTGTTATTGCGACAAAAACTGGTAAAAAAGAGCGTTCTTCTATAAGTGTGGATTTAAGAACAAGTGTAAATATGGCTTTGTTGCCAAGATATAGTGTTATAGAATCGCCAGAAGAGTATATTGGTCTTTCATGGGAAGCTTTGTACAACAGAGGGGTGGCTACTGCTCAGCCAGATCCTGTTGCATTTGCTAATAATACATTGTTTTCTGGTGGAGGTATTAGTCCAGGTTACAACATGTGGAATGTTGCTGATGGTGGTGATTTGATTGATCCAGTTACACGTACAGTAAGACCTGGAGTTACTAGAAAATATTCTCCAGAAGATTGGGAAGATTATGGTTTTCAAACATCTTACAGACAAGAGGCTAATGTTAGATTTTCTGGAAGTAATGATAAAACAAATTATTTCAGTTCATTTGGATATTTAAATGATGAGGGTTATATTATTAACTCTGATTACAAACGTTATACTGCTAGGTTAAATGTGAATCACAAACCTGCAGAATGGTTAAGAGCTGGTGCTAATATAGGTTATTCAGGTTCTAAAACAAATAATAACGGTCAGTCTGCTGATTCAGGGAGTATTTTCTGGTTTGTTGACAATATTCCTTCTATATATCCTTTATTTGCAAGAGATGTTGATGGGAATATGATTCCAGATCCTTATTTTGGAGGTTATCAATATGATTATGGTGATGGAACATCAGGCGCTAGAGCATTTGGTGGTTTAACTAATGCAATTGCTGATGCACATTATGATAGAAGTGTTACTAATAGACATGAGTTAACTGGTAACTTCAGTTTTGATGTTAACTTTACAAAAAATTTAACATTAGAAACTCGTTATGGTGCTCAATTCTATGATAATGAGTATAACAATAGAAATAATCCTTTTTATGGTTCTGCTGCTCAACAGTATGGTTCATTGTTTAAGCAACAGTCTAGATTGTTAAGACAGAATTTCTTACAGTTATTAAGATATAGAAATTCTTTTGGAAATCATAATGTTGAATTATTTGGAGCTCATGAATCAAATAGTTTTAAACAAAATATTTTTAGTGCTTCTAAATTTGGTGCTGTACTTATTGATACTTATGATTTGAATCAGTATATTAATGTTTCTTCACCTCCTGAATCATGGACGAATACTTCAAATCTTGAGAGTTATTTTGGACAGTTTAATTATAACTATGCAGGTAAGTATTATTTTACTGCTTCTGCTAGACGTGATGGTTCTTCTAGATTTAAAAATGATAAATGGGGGAATTTTGGTTCTATAGGGGCTTCATGGATAGTTTCTAAAGAATCGTTCATGGAAAAAGCTAGTTTTATTAACAATTTAAAATTGAAAGCTAGTTACGGTTTAATGGGTGATCAAGAAGGTGTAGGTTTTTATTCGGGTTATGATACTTTTAGTATAGGTAATTTGAATAATGAATATTCAATTTCTATTAGAGATAATGGAAATCCATCATTAACATGGGAAAAATCAAAAATTTTTCAAGTTGGTATTGAAACTAAATTTTTCAATTTCTTAAGTTTGAATGTTGATTTTTATGAAAAAAACACCTATGATTTATTCTTTGAGAGAAGAGTTGCTCCTTCTACTGGTATTGCAATCATTACAGTTAATGATGGTGAGTTGACCAATAGAGGTGTTGAGTTTGATTTAAATGCTGAATTGATTAAAGGTAAAAACAAAGGTGACTTCACTTTAGATTTTGGAATTAATGGAGAGTTGTTAACTAACAAGTTAACTAAAATGCCAATTGATCCTGCTACTGGAGAAGAGAGATTAATAGATGTTTCAAATGCTCCTTATGGATGGGCAAATGGAAAATCTGTTTATGATTTTTACATGAGAGAATGGGCTGGTGTAGATCCTGCAACAGGAGTAGGTATGTGGTATATGAATTACGACGATATTAATGCAAATGGAATCTATGATGCAGGAGATGTAATTATCCGCAGTTTAACTGATTATTTAGGCACTAATTCAGATGCTATTGTTGGTCAGACTACTACTACAGCATATGCAGACGCAACTCAAAGATTTGTTGGTAAATCAGCAATACCTAAAGTTAGAGGTGCATTTAGATTAAATGCAAGTTACAAGAACTTTGATTTATCAACTCAATTTACTTATAGTATCGGTGGATATGCTTACGATGGTGCGTACGCTGGTTTAATGGGTAATGGTTCTTTAGGTCAAAATAACTGGCATACAGATATTAGAGGAAGATGGCAAGAGCCAGGAGATATTACTAATATTCCTAGATTATCTGCTGCTGCTGATGCTAACGTAAACGCTCAATCAACAAGATTTTTAACTAAAGCTGATTATTTAGGTATGAATAATGTTAGGCTTGGGTATACTATGCCTTCTACTTTTACTGATAGATTGAATATATCTAACTTTAACATTTATGTTACAGGTGATAACTTATTTTTCTTTAGTAAAAGAGATGGATTTAATCCTTCAACTTCTGAAAATGGTAGTTCTAACACTTATCGTTATTCTCCTCTATCAACTTTCAGTTTAGGAGTAAAACTTGAATTCTAAAAATTGAAAATATGAAAAAAAGAAATTTAATTTTATCGATTTTTACACCTTTGTTATTAGTAACAGTAGGTTGTAATTCTGATTATCTTGAAACTGAGCCGACTCAGTTTATTACTCAAGAACAATTAGGTGAAGCAGCATCAACTAATCCTGATATCCTTAGAGGAACTGTTACAGGTATTTATACATTGATGTTTGAGGAAGGTACTGGAGGTACAACTGGTCATAATGATTTTGGTCAAAAGGGGGTTGATATCTGGACAGATATGCTTTCTGGAGATATGGCTTTGTCTCAAAATACATATAACTGGTATAGAAATTTTGTAGATTATCAATCTACGGTTGATTTTACTAGAAATGAAAATTATGTACCTTGGAGATATTATTATAGAATTATTCGTTCTACTAATATTGTTATTAAAGCATTAGGTGGTGATGATGCTGTTCCTGAATTAGCTGAAAATAGATGGTTGTTGGGGCAAGCAAAAGCTTTAAGAGCTTATGCTTATTTTTACTTAACTCAGCTTTATACAAGAGAGTATGAGCCAACTAGAGAGATTCTTCCTATTTATACAGACCCTGAACAACAAGCTCAGCCTAAAAGCACAACTGAACAAGTTTATGCTTTAATTGAGAGTGATTTAACAGATGCTATTGATTTTATGGCTGATTTCACGAGAACTGCTAAAAATCAAATTGATGCTGACGTTGCTAAAGGTTTATTAGCTTATACTTATGCTTCACGTGGAAATAATGAAGATGCATATTTATTAACAGAGGAAATCATTAATTCAGGTAGCTTTTCTATTACAACTACTTCTGAATTAACAGGTGGTTTTAACGATGTTAATACACCTTCATGGATGTGGGGTGTTAATTTAACTCCTGATCAAGGTTTAGATTTAATTTCATGGTGGGGTCAAATGGACTACTTTACTTACAGTTATCAAACGGCTGGAGATAGAAAATCTATTGATAGAGCTTTATGGGATGCTATACCTGCTGGTGATGTTAGAAAAACGCAATTTACTGCAGGAACTGGTTACAGACCTGTTAATAAATTTTACCATCCAGCTAGAGTTGTTAATGGTCAACGTATTATTGAAACAGATTATATTTACATGAGAATAGATGAAATGTATCTTTTAAACGCTGAGACTGCTGCTAAAACAGGTCGTGAAGACGAAGCTAGAGATCGTTTAGTTGAATTATTATCTAACCGTGTTCCAAGTACTGCTTACATTGCTTCATTAACAGGGTTGAATTTACAAGATGAAATTTATAAGCAAACTAGAATTGAACTTTGGGGTGAAGGTAAGAGTTATCTTGCTATGAAACGTAATCAAGCGACTATTAATAGAGGTTCTAACCACTTGTTCCAAGCTGGTGTTGCAGTACCTTATAATGATCCTAGATTAAAGTTCTCAATTCCTCAAGCTGAAATTTTGTATAATCCATTTATTTCAGACCAAAACTAATTTAAGGTTTAATAAAATATTATAAATATGAAATTATTAAAATTTACTAAGATTTTTGTAATGTTCTTGTCTTTAGGACTTGTTTTACAAGGATGTACAGAGGATGATGCTGCGTCAACAGATTTTAATTATGCTACTTTTGAGACTCTATCTAAAAACGTAGCTGTAAACCCAGGTGAAACTTTAACTTCTGATATTAAAGTTTATGTTACTCAAGTTTCAGGATCTGATAGATCTTTTAATTTAGTTGTTGATCCAACTTCTACTATTGATATGAACAATGTTTCTGTTCCTACAACAGTTACTATTCCTGCTAATTCAAATTTTGGTACTTTAAGTATTGATTTTGAAGGTGTAGATTTAGATTTAAGTTTAGCTAAAACTCTTAAGTTAAAACTTGTTGAGGAAAATGGTCTTTATACTGGTCAAACTACACAAATTAATGTTAGAGAAAACTGTACGTTAAATACAGTAACTTTAGCTTTAATCTTAGATAGATACGGTAGTGAAACTGATTGGGAGATTGTAGATGACAACACTGGAGATGTAGTTGCTTCTGGAGGTCCTTATACTGACACTGCAACTAATGCATTACAACCAGTAAAAAACTTTATCTTATGTTTACCTGATGGAAGTTATACTTTTACTATCTATGACGCTTATGGTGATGGTATGGTAACAAGTGCTTCTGTAATTGGTTCTTATGTTCTTTCAGCTAATGGAGTTGTAATTACAAACCAATCTGGTAACTTCTCAGATTCAAGAAGTCATAGTTTTACTTTATAACTAAAGTAATTTATACAGATTATAAATAGCCAGTGAAAACTGGCTATTTTTTTTGTTAAAAATTATGATATCTTAGATATTTACTCTTACTTTTGAATTTTATTTTAAAATGAGTAAATTTTTTATTTTTTTAACTTTTATCTTTTTTATTAATTCTTATTCTCAAAGAAATACTCTTAGAGGAGAAGGTTTAGGTGTATCTAATGTGTCAGATAAATCTCAAAAGAAAGTTAAAGACACTACTTCTTATGAAAAAGCACCTATAGATTTATACAAAATCTACACCCTTCAAAAGGATACTACCTATGTAGATACATCACTTACCATTAAAAGTGAGTATATGTACAATTTATTAAGAAAAGATATTTTTGGTTTGTTGCCTTTTGCAAATGAAGGACATACTTACAATTCCTTAGATTTTGCTTTATCTAGTAAAAATGCTATGCCTAGTTTTGGATTTAAAGCCAAGCATTTTAACTATTTAGAAGCGACCGATATTAAATATTACAATGTTCCTACACCACTTACAGATTTGTATTTTAAAACTGTAATGGAACAAGGTCAGGCTTTAGATGCTTTTTTAACTGTAAATACAAAGCCTAATCTAAATTTTTCTATTGCTTACAGAGGACTCCGTTCTTTAGGTAAATATGTGAATAATTTAACAAGTTCAGGTAATTTTAGATTTACAAGTAGTTATTATACTATAGATAAGCGCTATTTTTTAAATGCTCACTTTACAGGCCAAGACATTTCTAATCAAGAAAATGGTGGAATTGTAAATTTACAAGAATTTGAAACCAGCGAAGATCCGTTCAACGAAAGAGAACGTATAAAGGTTTATTTTACTGATGCTACTTCACTTTTAAAAGGGAATCGTTTTTTTGTAGATCATTCCTTTAAATTGAATAAAGAAAACCCTAATAGCTTGGTGTTTACGCATCAATTTAATCAAGAATATAAATTTTTCGAGTTTACTCAGCCAACAGTCAATGAAAGATTCGGAGATACTTATACCAATAAAATAAGTAATAAGACACGTTATAATCATTTGTATAATAAATTTGGAGTTGCCTATAAAACAAAATCATACGGTGATTTAGAATTTTTTATAGACGATAATAATTATAATTACTATTATAATAGTGTTGTTTACGACATAAATGGAAATATCACGGTCCCTAATTCTGTTTCTGATAGAATTAATATGATAGGTGGTAATTACACTTATTTGATTAATAAAATAAATGTAAGATTGCACACTTCTCAATCTATTACAGATCAATCAATTTCAAATATTGAGGCTAGTGCAAATTATAAATTGAATGATGATTACAATTTCCAATTCAAGTATCAAAAATTAAATAGTTTGCCTAATTTGAATTTTACTTTATATCAAAGTGGTTATATAGATTACAATTGGTTTAATAATTTTAAAAACGAAAAACTAAACCAATTCGAATTTTCTGCACAAACAAAATTGTTAAATGTTTCTGCAACATATAAAGTACTTAATGACTACTTGTTTTTTGATAATCAAACAAACAACATTACTGAATTAACGGTTAAACCTATTCAGTACGATAAAACCATTAATTATCTTTCTGTAAAAGCTAATAAAGAAATTAAGTTTTGGAAATTGGCTTTAGATAATACTATTTTGTATCAATCGGTCGAACAGTCTGATGATATTGTTAATGTACCCCAAATTGTTACCCGAAATACGTTGTATTTTACAGATTATGTATTTAAAAAAGCAATGCTTTTGCAAACAGGAGTAACTTTTCAATATTTTTCTAAATATTACGCCAACGATTATAACCCTTTGATTGGTGAATTTTATGTACAAAATGAAACAAAAATAGGAGGGTTTCCTATGTTCGATTTCTTTATAAATGCAAGAGTGCGTCAAGCACGAATTTTTCTAAAAGCAGAACATTTCAACTCCGCTTGGACAGGTTATGATTTTTATTCAGCACCAAATTACCCATATCGCGATTTCATTGTCCGCTTCGGTTTGGTTTGGAACTTCTTTAGATAATTTGAAACGAATAGTTCGGGCGTTTTTGCTGTCCATTTTCCTGCTGTCCACTATAGTTTTTTGTTTTTAGCAAACAAAAAAGCTACCGTTCCCATCAGGGTTAGTTAGCCAATCATTTTCTTTTTTGGATTCTTGTTTTAAACAGCTAATCTTCTTAATTCAAACTTCTAATTTCTGAATTCAAAATTTCACACTATCTTTGCAAAAAATTTGAAGACTTTGAGGTTTTCTAAATTCAAATTTCTAAATTCTAAATTTTACAATGAAATACGCAAAAAATATATTAGAAACTATTGGGAATACACCTTTAGTTAAATTAAACAAAGTAACAGCCGAAGTTGATGCATTAGTATTGGCTAAAGTAGAAACTTTTAATCCAGGAAATTCTGTTAAAGATAGAATGGCAGTAAAAATGATTGAAGATGCAGAAGCTGATGGAAGATTAAAACCTGGTGGAACCATCATTGAAGGAACTTCAGGAAACACTGGAATGGGATTAGCTTTAGCTGCTATTGTAAAAGGGTACAAATGTATTTTTGTAATTTCAGATAAGCAATCAAAAGAAAAATCAGATATTCTTCGTGCTGTTGGAGCAAAAGTAATCGTTTGCCCTACAGATGTTGAACCAACAGATCCTCGTTCGTATTATTCAGTTTCTAAAAAATTAGGTGAAGAAATTCCTAATTCTTGGTATGTAAATCAATACGATAATCCAAGTAACGCTATCGCACATTACGAACAAACAGGTCCAGAAATTTGGGAACAAACAGAAGGAAAAATTACGCATTTTGTAGTTGGAGTTGGAACAGGAGGAACGATTTCAGGTGTAGCTAAATATTTAAAAGAAAAAAATCCAAACATTAAAATTTGGGGAATTGATACCTATGGTTCGGTTTTCAAAAAATACCACGAAACTGGAATTTTTGATGAGAACGAAATCTATTCTTACATCACAGAAGGAATTGGTGAAGACATTTTACCAAAAAATGTTGACTTTTCATTAATCGACGGATTTACAAAAGTTACCGATAAAGATGCAGCTGTTTATACAAGAAAAATCGCATTAGAAGAAGGAATTTTTGTTGGAAACTCTGCTGGAGCTGCTGTAAAGGGTTTATTGCAGTTAAAAGAACACTTTGGTCCAGAAGATGTAGTTGTGGTCTTATTTCACGATTCTGGAAGCCGTTATGTTGGAAAAATGTTTAACGATGATTGGATGCGCGAAAGAGGTTTCTTAGAAGAAGAAATCACAAAAGCAGAAGATTTAATCAAAGAACATATCGAAAAGCCATTAGTAATTGTTCGTACTGAAGAATTAGTTTCACATGCTATCGAAAGAATGAGAAAATATAAAATCTCTCAAATTCCTGTAGTAGATGTAAATGGTTTTGTAGGTTCTGTTGATGAATCAGATTTATTTCAAAGTTTCATTACTGATAAAAATACTGCCGAAAGACCAATTCGCGAAGTTATGAGTAAACCTTTTCCTATTGTAAAATTAGGAACGCCAGTTGAAGAAGTTTCTAAATTAATTACAAAAGAAAATCAAGCCGTTTTAATTGATTTAGGAAACGGTAAACATCACATTATTACGAAATATGATATTATTGGTTCAATAAAATAAAAATTAAAGCCGTTCATTTGAACGGCTTTTTTGTTTTATCTTTTAATTTTTTACTATTTTTTGCGTTTTAACTTTTCCTTCAGTTGAAGTTATTTTAGCAAAATAGGTTCCAGAATTTAATTCTGTTATATCAATCTTATTTGAATTTTCAGTAGCTTTTACTAAGCTTCCTAAAATATTGAAAATTTCAATTCTTGATATAGTTTCAATAGCTTCAACATTCAAAATTCCATTTGTTGGATTTGGATAAATTGAAATCTGTTTGTCATCAAAAGAAGGAGTGCTTAAAGTTCCTGTAACGTTTACATTGTCAATAAACCAATTGTCGCCATCATCTTGAGTCATTACAAAAGCAATGTAAATTTGTTGTCCATTGTAAGTACTTAAATCTACTGTTTTTAAACTTGTTAAAGGTGCTGATAAAATATCTGTAAAATCAGCCTCGGCATAAGTAGCAACATTTGTAAATGAAGCATGAGAGGTTTGTGAAGTTGTAGAAACTTTTACTTGATAAACTGTTCCGTACGGATCTGTATATTGTTGTCCTCCGTAGAAAGTTAACGAACAGCTAGTTCTGTTAGATAAGTCAATTAAAGGTGTTACAAGCCAATCTTCTGCATTACCGCCGGTAACATTTTCATATCTTACAAAAGCAGAATTTCCAGGAGAGTAATTTCTGGCTGTACTTGTTCCCCAATCAAAACCAGTTCCTAAGTTGTTGGTTCCTCTAAAAGCGGTCCAACCAGCAGGAAGTGTTGTGGCGGCATCAAAATTTTCGCTCAATTGAGCTTGTGTTAATTGAATTAACAACAAAAATGTTAAAGAGTAGAGTTTTTTCATAATAAAATTATTTAAATAATTAATTAATAACAGCAAATGTAGTTAAAATTATATAAATAATAAAAAATTATTCTCCTAGTAAAACTCCTGAAACATTCCAAGAACTAAAACTTCCGCCTTCATTTTCACCTTGAGGAATTTTAACTTGTATCTTATGTGTTCCTGCTTTCAAATCTCCTAATTCAATATAAATAGGATTCGTTGCTGTACCAGGACACCAATTCGAACGGCTCAAATCAGATGAAGATAATCCATCATTAAAATTTCCTGATGCTGGATTAAACAATCGATATCCACCACAATCTTGTCGCCATGGAATAAATGAAAACACTTCTTTTCCGTTTAAAACAATGGTGTTTCTTTTTGGAACAAACTCGTCTCCGTTTTCCCAACCTCCATGTCCAGTGGTAATATAGCGAAGTTTCGTGTTTTTGATTTCTTTGTCCAAAGTAAAAGTAACTTCTAATCCTTTTTCATGATTAAACATCGTAGCATACTCTTGATTTGCCATTTCCATTACGTTTGTCGTGTTAAACAAAGGAATAGAAATATTATTGTTGTCTAAGGTGCTTTCGTTTGGATTAATCGTAATATTCATTGAAATTTTGTGTCCACCTTTGTCATAATTACCAATAAAAGTTCCTACATAAACTGTTTTTCCTGATATATTTGATTTTAAATCGGTAATTTCCATTCGATAAGGAACAATTTCGTGCCACGTTTTGTCTTTTAACTGAATGTAGTTGTATTGTTTAATTCCGAAAGGAGTAAAAAAGCGCATTAATTCAATAATTGGAGAAAATTCTGTTGTAGCTACAACACCTTGATATTTTTTCCCATTTCCGTTTTCATAAATAGGTAGAGTTTTAGCGCCATTTTGCAAACCATCTAAAAACGATTGCTTTTTATCTTGCGGAATCACAAAAACTGAACCTGTTCTGTCATAAGCATCGCCATTTGATTGCTCAGTTAAGTCTAGAAAAATTAAATCACCTTTTTTAATTTCTGGAAATGTAACTTTTTTCAAAATGATTGTCCCGTTTGCAAATCGTAAAATAGAGTCATTAGATTTTGTTTCTTCTGAATAATTAATGACTTCATTTTCAAATATTTTTATTGTAGTAAAACGACTTTTCCAAACCAAATCTTTATATGTCAGTCCATCTAAAATAGGGCTTTTAGTTGTGCTTTTTTGTAATTCAAAACTTGGGCTAACGGATTTTATTTTCTCGATTTTAGTTGCCGAAATCACGAAATTTCTATTACGAATCATCTCTAAAACTAAACCAATATTTTGACCTAAAGTAGTAGGAGCTCCTTTAACTTGTAATTCGTTGGTATACCAAAATTCAAAGGTGTTTGAATTGATGATTGTTTTAGCTTTTTGGCATTTGTAACCCATAATGATTTTAGTTTCATCTAAGAATTCAAAGTCTTGCTTTGCTGAAGAAAGACTATCAACTGTAGTAACTGATTTGTCTTTTTTGAGTTGAGTAACCTGAACAATTTTATTTTCAGAACGATTGATTAAAGTTTGTTCAAAAGGAAATTCCGCTTTTCCTAAATTCATTTTTTCAGAAGTTACTAAAGTTTCTGTTGGATTTGTAAAAACTAAAATTGCATCTTGATTTTCAATTAGCTTTCCATTTGAACTTCTTGTGTAGGTAATTTTGAATCCTTTTGGTGGTTTTGCATTAGTTTGAGATTGTGCGAACGTAAAAAGACTTAGTAATGTGATGGTTATAAATTTTTTCATAAATGTTGGGTTGTTCAGCAAATATAATTTTTTATCTTTGTTTTTCAATTATATACGCCATACAGAATGAAAGAAGATTTTTTGCACCACGTGTGGCAATTCAAGAAATTTGATATTGCCAATTTAAAAACTACAAAAGGAGAATCGATTCAAATTCTCAATTCGGGTCAATATTTACAACTTGCTGGACCTGATTTTTTCAATGCGCAACTTATTATTGGAAATCAAAAATGGGCTGGAAATGTAGAAATTCATCTCAAGTCATCAGATTGGTATGTTCACAATCATGAGAAAGATTCCAATTATGATTCTGTTATTTTGCATGTCGTTTGGGAATATGATGTGCCTATTTTTAGGAAAGATGATTCCGAAATTCCAACGTTAGAGCTCAAGGAATATGTTGCCTTTACAGATTTGCATAAATATCAGTCGCTAGTAAGTCAGAAATCCTGGATTTATTGTGAAAATGAAATTGGAAATGTAGATGATTTTATCTTTAAAAATTGGCAAGAACGTTTGTTTTTTGAACGCTTAGAACGAAAATCGCAACTGATTTTTGAATTAGCGGAAATTTCTAATCACGATTGGGAAGCGGTTTTGTTTTGTCTTTTGGCTAAAAACTTCGGATTAAATACGAATGGCGAAATGTTTTATAAAATTGCTAAATCAATTCCGTTTTCGGTTGTTCGAAAAGAATCTTATTCTTCGGAATCATTAGAAGCTTTATTATTTGGTCAAGCGAATTTGCTCTCACAAGATTTTCAAGATAATTATGCGAAAGAGTTGCAAAAATCCTATAATTACTTAGTTCTGAAATATCAGTTGCATGAAAAAGTATTTGGTTTGGTAGAATTCTTCAAACATCGTCCTGATAATTTTCCTACGATTCGCTTGGCGCAATTGGCTAATTTGTATTTTCATCAAAAGAATCTTTTCTCTTTGGTTATGAATGGTACTTCCATAAATGAATTGTATCAGATTTTTAATGTAGGAGTAAGTCAATATTGGGAAACACATTATAATTTTGATAAAAATAGCTCGAAAAAGATGAAAAAACTTTCCAAATCATTTATCGATTTATTGGTTATCAATACAATCATTCCGCTTCGATTTGCCTATGCCAGAAGCCAACAAAAAGAAATCACACAGGAATTAATTGATTTAGCGATTTTAATACCTGCAGAGAAAAACGCAATTCTTGAAAAATTTTATTCTTTCGGAGTCAATTCTCAAAACGCATATGAATCTCAATCCTTATTGCAATTAAAGAAGAATTATTGCGATAATAAAAAGTGTCTAGATTGCGCTATCGGACATTTTATACTTAAAAAATAATCGTATTTTTGGAAAAAATATTAAAAATGGTTCAAAACCTATTACATTTTTTTGAAAAACATGGCTTTTTTGTAGCCACACGTTTGGCCGACCGTTTGGGTATGCGTGCTACTAACGTGCGTTTGTTTTTTATTTACATATCTTTTATAACAGTAGGTTTAGGATTTGGATTGTATCTTACTTTGGCATTCCTTTTAAAGTTAAAAGATATGATAAAAACTAAAAGAAGTTCAGTTTTTGACTTATAAAATTTCATTAAGTGTAAGTTTTATTTGAATTTTAGATACTTTTATTATCTTTGAAGCATTAACAACCAATAAAATTATATGGCAGCAAAAGTAGAAGCGTGGGGTTCACGCGTAGGACTAATCTTGGCTATGGCTGGAAATGCTGTTGGATTAGGTAATTTTTTAAGATTTCCGGTTCAAGCAGTTCAAAATGGTGGAGGAGCTTTTATTATTCCTTATTTAGTTTGTTTTTTATTAATGGGAATCCCATTATTGTTGATTGAATGGTCGACAGGTCGTTTCGGTGGAAAATTTGGTAACCACAGTACACCTTATATATTAGATACAATGGCTAAAGGTCGTGTATGGAAATATATAGGTGTTTTTGGGATTTTTACTAATATTGCCGTTGCTGCATATTACTGTTATATCGAGTCTTGGACAATGTCTTATGTGTATCACTCAATTGTTGGAACATTTGACGGAATGAGTCAAGCAGACGTAGCAGGATTCTTCAATTCTTATGTAGATATTTCTCAATCTACTACTGGAATTCCTTATGAAGCAGTTATTTTTTACATTTTATGTTTATTATTAAATACTTGGATTTTATCTAAAGGTTTAGGTGGAATTGAAAAAGTTGCTAAAATTGGAATGCCATTATTGATTTTATTCGGTGTAATTTTAGCTGTAAGAGGAGTTACTTTAGGTACTAGTGGAGCTTCAGATATTTTTCCAAATGCAAATGCATGGGATGGTCTAAATTTCTTATGGACACCACAATTTGATTCATTGGCAAATCCTAAGGTTTGGTTAGCTGCTGCAGGTCAAATTTTCTTTACGCTGTCAGTAGGTATGGGAACCATTCATTGTTATGCGGCTTACTTAAAAGAAAAAGATGATGTGGCTTTAAATGCTGTATCTGCTGGATTTATGAATGAGTTCGTTGAAGTGGTTTTAGGTTCTTTAATTGTTATTCCTATTGCTGCTGGATACTTAGGATTAGATTGGGTTATTCAAAATGCAGGTTTTGGTATGGCTTTCCAAACAATGCCTTATTTGTTCCAACAATGGGGTGGTGTTTTAGCTATCTTAGCTGGTGTTTTTTGGTTCGGACTTTTATTCTTTGCCGGAATTACTTCTTCATTAGCTATGGGAACCCCATGGATGGGATTCATGTCTGATGAATTTGGTTGGTCTAAAAATAAAGGAGCATGGTCTTTTGGAGCCTTAGCTTTAATTATGGGATTACCAACGGTTATTTTCTATAATCAAGGAGTTTTTGATCAATATGACTATTGGGCGGGAACTGTTAGTTTGGTTGTATTTGCTTTCTTAGAAACCGTATTGTTTTCCTATATTTTTGGAATCAATCGAGGTTGGGAAGAAATCAACAAAGGCGCTGATATCAAATTGCCTAAATTCTTTAAATATGTAATTTTGATTATTACACCATTATTATTAGGAGCTGTTTTGGTTTCAAGTATTCCAGATTGGGTTAATCAAATTAAGAACAACGATACCAATAATAAAGAATGGTTTGCCGATAATTATTTTGCTGAAAACTTTGAAGGTTCGGGTGCTGTTTCTGGAAAAGTTATTGAGGTAAAATCGGATTATGTAAAATTTGAATTTGAAAACGAAAGAAAGAAATTTGATAAAGTTTCAAATCAGGTTCTTGTTGAAAAATTCAATGATACAAAAGAATATAAATTTGATTCAAGTTTAAATCAAGAAGCTATTGTAAAAGTTGGTGATGTTATCAAACCAGGTGATGCAATTGCGAAAGGGAATTTTACAAACAATACATTATATAAATTTATTGGAAGAATGTTATTGTTGTCACTTTTTGTATTTATTTCAATAATTGTTTACGTTGCTTACAAGAAACGTGTTAAAGAAGGGAGAGCTACATTATGAATTCAGCAGCATTAATTACAATGGTTTTGGCGCAAGGAATTGTTATTTGTTTAACACTTTATTTTTTCTATAAAGTTTTAAAAACTCCACCTGTACAGGAACCAGATTCTTTCTCGGATAATGATGAGGAATCAGTTAGAAAAAACGATTAAATAAAAGTAAAATGAATAAAATAAAATCCTACTTCATGTTTTCAAGAGAACACCGAAGTGGGATTTTCTTGTTATTTGCAATCATCATTTTGGTGCAGTTAAGTTATTTTCTTTTTAAGGATAATTTTACGTCAACAAAAAATAATCCTGAAGATAAAGCTTGGTTGTTAGTTCAAAATGAAATTGATAGCTTGAAAAGTATTCAATCAACAAAAAAAGATACAATTTATCCTTTTAATCCAAATTATATAACAGACTACAAAGGATATAAGTTAGGAATGACAATTCAAGAAATTGATCGTTTACATGCTTTTCGTAAAACTGGAAAATTTGTAAACTCAGCAGAAGATTTTCAACAAGTTACTAAAGTTTCAAATGCATTTCTTTCTAAAATTAGCCCTTATTTCAAATTTCCAGATTGGGTAAAAAACAAGACCAATGTTGCTTCAGAAAAGTTTCGTAAGTTTTTACCAAAGGAAAAAGAAAAAATCATCCAAAAAGATATAAACACAGCAACTCGAGAAGATTTAATTGCAGTGTATGGTATTGGGGAAAAATTAGCGGATAAGATTTTATTAGAAAAAGAGAAGTTGGGATGTTTTGTGAGTATGGAGCAATTTCAGTTTATGTGGGGAATTAGTCCAGAAGCTTTGGCGGATTTAGAAAAAAGATTTAACGTAAAAACTCAAAACGGATTGAGTAAAATTGCAATTAATGAATTGTCTCAGAAAGAATTGGCAAAATTTCCCTATTTTGATTATGCATTGGCTAAAGAAATTGTCATTTATAGAACCATGAATAATGGAATTAAGAATATTGATGATTTAACAAAAATTAAGGGAATGCCTAACGAAAAAATAAAAATAATCGCCTTATATTTGGATTTTTAAAAATATTACCAATAAAACAACCTATACAATTACAGATTTATGAATTCAATGTATTTCACAGAAGAACACGAATTATTCAGACAAAGTTTTAGAGATTTTTTACATAAAGAAGTGGTTCCTCACATTGAAAAATGGGAAAAAACAGGAACTATTGAGCGTTTTATTTGGGAAAAATTTGGAGAAATGGGCTTCTTTGGATTGAATTATCCTGAAGCTTATGGAGGAATGAATTTAGATTTATTCTACACCGTTATATTTTTAGAAGAACTTCAAAAAGTAAAATCTTCTGGTTTTGCTGCAGCTATGTGGGCACATGCTTATTTAGCAATGACACATTTAAATGCTGAAGGAGATGAAAGAATCAAACAAGATTATTTAGCGCCAAGTATTGCTGGAAAAAAAATTGGAGCTTTATGTATTACAGAGCCATTCGGTGGAAGTGATGTTGCTGGGATGAGAACAACAGCGGTAAGAAGTGGAGATAAATTTGTAATCAATGGTTCTAAAACATTTATCACAAACGGAGTTTATGCTGATTACTATGTTGTAGCCGCTAAAACAAACCCAGAATTAGGGAATAAAGGAATTAGTATTTTCTTAGTAGATGCAAAAACCCCAGGTATTTCAGCTACTAAGCTAGATAAATTAGGTTGGAGAGCATCAGATACTGCTGAACTTGCATTTGATAATGTTGAAATTCCTCTAGAAAATTTAATGGGTGAAGAAGGAAAAGGTTTTCCATACATTATGCAGCATTTTGCTTTAGAGCGTTTAATTATGGCAATCAACGCTCATGCACGAGCAGAATATGCAATTGAGTACACTATTGAATATATGTCACAACGCGAAGCTTTTGGTAGTAAAATCAACAAGTTTCAAGCTTTAAGACATACAATGGTAGAGCATGCAACAGAAGTAGAGCATTGTAAAATATTTAATTATGCTGCTGTAGCTCGTTTAGATAAAGGAGAATATGTAGTTAAAGAAGCTACTATGGCAAAATTAAAATCGACTAAAGTGGCTGATTTAGCTATTTACGATTGCTTGCAAATGCTAGGTGGTTATGGTTATATGGAAGAATATCCATTAGCACGTTTATTAAGAGATAGTCGTTTAGGTCCAATTGGTGGAGGAACTTCTGAGATTCTGAAAGAAATTTTATCAAAAATGATAATTGATAATCAGAATTATAAACCAGCAGTTAAATAATTTTAATTTATAATTTTTAATTCAGAATTATTTTCTACATTTGCACCCTTAACGAGAGGAGGTGTCTATATTATGTTAATTATACCAATTAAAGACGGAGAAAATATCGATAGAGCATTAAAGCGCTATAAAAGAAAATTTGATAAAACAGGAACTGTTCGTCAGTTACGTGCACGTCAAGCTTTCATTAAACCATCTGTTGTAAACAGAGCTAAGATCCAAAAAGCATCTTACATTCAAGGATTAAGAGACTCATTAGAGAGTTAATTTTTTGAATAAACTATACTAACCGCTAACTAATAAAGTGTAACTTTGTTGTTAGCGGTTTTTTTATGTCTACAAATCTACAAGCATATCAAGATTATTTGGTTAAAGAGAAAAATTATTCTCCTTTAACGGTTCGTGCGTATTTAGATGATATCAAATCTTTTCAAGAATATCTTACTGGTCAATCTGTAAATCTCGATGAAGTTATTTATCCACATGTTAGAAATTGGATAGTAACTTTAGTAGAGCAAAATATTTCAACCACTTCGGTCAATCGAAAAATATCAGCATTAAAATCGTATTATAAGTTTCTTTTAAAAGTAAAGCAGATTTCGGTTAATCCTTTATTGAAACATAAATCATTAAAAACAGCCAAGAAAGTTCAAATTCCTTTTTCCGAAAAAGAGTTACAAGATGTTTTTTTAGATAATGATTATTCGGATGACTTTGAAGGTATTCGTAATCGTTTTGTAATTGAGCTGTTTTATGCAACTGGAATTAGAAGGGCAGAGTTGATAAATTTAAAGATGACTAGTATTGATGAATCGCAAAAAACAATCAGAGTTATAGGAAAAAGAAATAAAGAAAGGATTATTCCAATGCTTGATTGTACTCTGAATTTGCTTAAACGCTATAAGGAACAACGAAATCATTTAGAAGTAATAAATGATAAAGAGATGTTAATTTTATCTAAAACTGGAAATAAAGTAAGCGAATCTTTTGTTTATCGATTAATAAATGACTACTTTAGTACTGTCTCGAAAAAAGAAAAAAAGAGTCCCCACGTTCTTAGGCATTCCTTTGCAACACATTTGTTGAATAATGGAGCCGATTTAAATTCCGTAAAAGAGTTATTGGGTCATGCTAGTTTGTCGTCTACTCAGATATATACCCACAGCAGTTTGGCTGAATTAAAAAAAGTGTATCAAGAAGCACATCCTAGAAACAAGAAATAACTCGATTGTATAACCATTTTAATTAACAGAATTATGAAAGTTAATGTGCAAGCAGTAAATTTTAATGTAGACAGAAAATTGGTAGATTTCATTCAAGAGCGAATGGATAAATTGGAAAAATATTATGATAAAATAGTTTCAGCTGAAGTTTTTTTGAGGCTTGAAAATACGAGTGATAAAGAAAATAAAACAGTAGAGATAAAAATTAATGTACCAGGAGACGATTTTGTAGTTAAAAAAACAGCAAAAAGTTTTGAAGAAGGAGTAGATTTATCGGTTGATTCTTTAGAGCGAGTTATCCTAAAAAGAAAAGAAAAATTAAGAGCGCATTCATAAAAAGAAAAAAAACATAAAAAATGTTTTGATTCAAAAATAAATTATATACATTTGCAGTCCGTTAGAAATAGCGGACTTTTTATATTTAAGTTGCCGGTGTAGCTCAGCTGGCTAGAGCAGCTGATTTGTAATCAGCAGGTCGTGGGTTCGAGTCCCTCCATCGGCTCAAAGTTGTAAGTAACTTAATATAAAAGGTTTGGGGAGATACTCAAGCGGCCAACGAGGGCGGACTGTAAATCCGCTGACTACGTCTTCGCAGGTTCGAATCCTGCTCTCCCCACGAGATTTTGAATTTAGAGAGAAGGATTTGGTTTTTCTGAATTCTGATGGCTAACTTCTGAATACACAAAAGCCGGTGTAGCTCAGGGGTAGAGTGCTTCCTTGGTAAGGAAGAGGTCACGGGTTCAATTCCCGTCATTGGCTCTTAAAAAAGTTTATTTTTTGAACACTAATATATAACTAAGATTAAATTATTAAATCATGGCAAAAGAAACCTTTGATCGTTCGAAGCCCCATTTAAATATTGGAACTATCGGACACGTTGACCACGGTAAAACTACGTTAACAGCTGCAATTACTAAAGTATTAGCTGATGCTGGTTTATCAGAAGCAAAATCATTTGATCAAATTGATAATGCTCCAGAAGAAAAAGAAAGAGGTATTACTATTAATACATCTCACGTAGAATATTCTACAGCTAACCGTCACTACGCTCACGTTGACTGTCCAGGTCACGCGGATTACGTTAAGAACATGGTTACAGGTGCTGCTCAAATGGACGGTGCTATCTTAGTAGTTGCTGCTACAGATGGTCCTATGCCACAAACAAGAGAGCACATCCTTTTAGGTCGTCAAGTTGGTGTGCCTAGAATGGTTGTATTCATGAACAAAGTGGATATGGTTGATGATGCTGAATTATTAGAATTAGTAGAAATGGAAATTAGAGATTTATTATCTTTCTATCAATATGATGGTGATAATGGTCCAGTTATCCAAGGTTCTGCTTTAGGTGGATTGAATGGTGATCCAAAATGGGTTGCTACTATCATGGAATTAATGGAAGCTGTTGATAACTGGATTGAATTGCCAGCTCGTGATGTTGATAAGCCTTTCTTAATGCCAGTTGAAGACGTATTTACAATTACTGGTCGTGGAACTGTAGCTACAGGTCGTATCGAAACAGGAGTTGCTAATACAGGTGACGCTGTTGAAATCATTGGTATGGGAGCTGATAAATTAACTTCTACTATTACAGGAGTTGAGATGTTCCGTAAAATCCTTGATAGAGGTGAAGCTGGAGATAACGTAGGTTTATTGTTAAGAGGTATCGCTAAAGAAGATATCAAAAGAGGAATGGTTATTGTTAAGCCAGGATCTGTTAAACCACACGCTCACTTCAAAGCTGAGGTATATATCTTGAAAAAAGAAGAAGGTGGACGTCACACTCCATTCCACAATAACTACCGTCCACAGTTCTACGTACGTACAACTGACGTAACGGGTACTATTTCTTTACCAGCTGGTGTAGAGATGGTTATGCCTGGTGATAACTTAACAATTGATGTTACTTTGTTAAGCCCTATCGCTTTATCAGTAGGTTTACGTTTCGCTATCCGTGAGGGTGGTAGAACAGTAGGTGCTGGTCAGGTTACTGAAATTTTAGACTAATTATAAGTCGATAATAATTAAAACCAGCAGTTCGCTGCTGGTTTTTTAACAAACGGGCGTAGTACAAGGGCTAGTATAGTGGTCTCCAAAACCATTGATGGGGGTTCGAATCCCTCCGCCCGTGCAAATAAAGATTAAAATGACAAAAGTAGTTAATTACATATCTGAAGCATTTCATGAATTGAAAACGAATGTTACTTGGCCAATTTGGGCAGATGTACAACGTTTGACAATTATTGTAGCTGTATTTTCAATTGTTTTCGCTCTATTAACTTGGGGTGTTGATGAATTATTTGTAAAAGCTCTTGAAGGTTTTTTTAACATTTTAAAATAGTACTTACAGTATGGCTGATAATAATGTTAATAAGTGGTATGTAGTAAGAGCTGTAAGTGGTCAGGAAAACAAAGTTAAGGCTTACATTGAAACAGAAGCAGCGAGATTAGGTATGGCTGATTATATTTCTCAAGTTCTTGTTCCTACCGAAAAAGTGGTTCAAGTTAAAGATGGGAAAAAAATAGCTAAGGACAAAGTATATTTTCCTGGTTATATTATGATCGAAGCTAACTTAACAGGTGAAATTCCTCATATCATCAAATCGATTCCAGGAGTTATCGGGTTTTTAGGTGAAACTAAAGGTGGTGATGCTGTGCCATTAAGACAATCTGAAGTTAACAGGATGTTAGGTAAAGTAGATGAATTGTCAGTAACAGTAGATAATGTTGCTATTCCTTATGCTGTTGGTGAAACAGTAAAAGTGGTAGACGGACCTTTCAATGGTTTCAATGGAACTATTGAAAAAGTAAATGAAGAAAAGCGTAAACTTGAAGTAATGGTGAAAATTTTTGGAAGAAAAACACCTTTAGAGTTAAGTTTCATGCAAGTTGAAAAAGTATAATTTTCGTTACATATATAAATCACATCAATCGCTTCCAATTGATAGATGTGCTAAATTTTTTTAAAAATGGCAAAAGAAGTTAGTAAAGTAGTTAAACTACAAGTTAAGGGAGGTGCAGCGAATCCATCGCCACCGGTTGGACCTGCTTTGGGGGCTGCTGGGGTTAACATCATGGAGTTCTGTAAGCAATTTAATGCTAGAACACAAGATAAACCTGGCAAAGTTTTACCAGTACAAATTACTGTGTATAAAGACAAGTCTTTTGACTTTGTTGTTAAAACGCCACCTGCTGCAATTCAATTATTAGAAGCAGCAAAATTAAAGTCTGGTTCAGGGCAACCTAACCGTAAAAAAGTAGCTAACGTTACTTGGGATCAAATTAGAACTATTGCTGAAGACAAAATGGCAGACTTAAACGCTTTCGAAATCGAAAAAGCGATGAGTATGATTGCTGGAACAGCTAGATCTATGGGTATAACAGTAACAGGAAATGCTCCTTTTTAATCTCTAAAAAGAAATTAGACAATGGCAAAATTGACAAAAAAGCAAAAAGAGGCTGCAGCAAAAATTGAGAAGAATAAACTTTACACTTTAAGAGATGCTTCTGCATTAATTAAAGAAGTTGCTTCTGCAAAATTTGACGAGTCTGTTGATATCGCAGTGAAATTAGGGGTAGATCCTAGAAAAGCGAATCAAATGGTAAGAGGGGTTGTAACATTACCTCACGGAACTGGTAAAGATGTAAGAGTTTTAGCTCTTGTTACTCCAGATAAAGAAGCGGAAGCTAAAGCTGCTGGTGCAGACCACGTAGGTTTAGATGACTACCTTCAAAAAATCAAAGATGGTTGGACAGATATTGATGTAATCATCACTATGCCAGCTGTTATGGGTAAATTAGGTCCATTAGGACGTGTTTTAGGACCAAGAGGTTTAATGCCTAACCCTAAAACAGGAACTGTAACTATGGATGTTGCTAAAGCTGTTGCAGAAGTAAAAGCTGGTAAAATCGATTTCAAAGTTGATAAAACTGGTATCGTTCACGCTGGAATAGGTAGAGTATCTTTTGATGCAGATAAAATCTACGAAAATGCACACGAAATCGTTCAAACATTAATCAAATTAAAACCAACTGCAGCTAAAGGTACATATATTAAGTCTATTCACTTATCTTGTACAATGAGTCCTGCTATTGCTTTAGATCCTAAAGCAGTATAATTGGTAGTTAAAAATTTTTAGTATGACTAGAGAAGAAAAATCAATCGCTATTGAAGATTTAACTGCACAGTTAGCGGATGTGAATGTTGTTTATTTAGCAGACATTTCAGGACTAGATGCAGATACTACTTCAAACTTAAGAAGAGCTTGTTTTAAAGCTGGTATTAAATTAGAAGTTGTTAAGAACACATTGTTAGAAAAAGCAATGGAAGCTTCTGATAACGACTTTGGTGATTTATCATCAGTTCTTAAAGGAAATACTTCTATGTTTATTGCTGATACAGCTAATGGACCAGCAAAAATCATTAAAGAATTCCGTAAGAAAGGTGAAAAACCAATCTTTAAAGGAGCTTATATTAACCAAGAAATTTACATCGGTGACAACTTATTAGACAGCTTAGTAGCTATCAAATCTAAAGAAGAAGTTATCGCAGAAATTATTGGATTATTACAATCGCCTGCTCAAAGAGTTATTGCAGCTCTTCAAAATCAACCTAACAAGGAAGAAGGAGCAGAATAATAAGTACGCACAAATAAATTATATTTTTTACAAAACATTTTAAACGATAGAAAAAATGGCAGATTTGAAACAATTCGCAGAACAATTAGTTAACTTAACAGTTAAAGAAGTTAACGAATTAGCAACAATATTAAAAGATGAGTATGGTATCGAGCCTGCTGCTGCAGCTGTAGTAGTTGCTGCAGGTGGAGGAGATGCTGGTGCTGCTGCTGAGCAAACAGAATTTACAGTAGTATTAAAAGACGCTGGTGCTTCTAAATTAGGAGTTGTTAAAGCTGTTAAAGAATTAACAGGTTTAGGTCTTAAAGAAGCTAAAGATTTAGTTGATGCTGCTCCAACAAATGTTAAAGAAGGAGTTTCTAAAGATGAGGCTGAAGGTCTTAAGAAAGCTTTAGAAGAAGCAGGAGCTGTAGTTGAGTTAAAATAATTTATACTCATAAATAAGCTAGGTTTAGGTCTTGAGAGTGTTCTCAAAGACCTAAACCATTTTGCGTATATTAAATTATTGTATTTTTTATGCGTTAAAAAGTAAACAATAACGAAGAAAAAAATTAAACTATCTTTCCTGGTTTATTTTAAAGATGTATTGTTTATTTAAAAGGAAGTATTATTAAAACAGTGTATTTACACAAAAATTACTTTTTTTAAATCAAAATTTTATCCATTGATGATTGCTAATCAGACTGAAAGATTAAATTTTGCTTCAACAAAAAACATTCCACAATATCCAGATTTTCTAGATATTCAAGTGAAATCGTTTAAAGATTTTTTTCAATTAGAAACTAAATCTGACGAAAGAGGCAACGAAGGGCTGTATAATACCTTCATGGAAAATTTTCCAATTACGGATACGAGAAATCAATTCGTATTAGAATTCCTAGATTATTTTATTGATCCACCTAGATATACCATCGAAGAGTGTATTGATAGGGGCTTAACTTATAGTGTGCCTCTAAAAGCTAGATTAAAATTATATTGTACTGACCCTGAACACGAGGATTTTGAAACAATCGTTCAAGATGTGTATTTAGGAACAATACCATATATGACGCCTAGCGGTACATTCGTAATTAATGGTGCAGAGCGTGTAGTTGTATCGCAATTACACAGATCTCCAGGTGTATTCTTTGGTCAGTCTTTCCATGCAAATGGAACTAAATTATATTCTGCCAGAATTATTCCTTTTAAAGGTTCTTGGATTGAATTCGCTACCGATATCAATAACGTTATGTATGCGTATATCGATAGAAAGAAAAAATTACCTGTAACTACTTTATTTAGAGCTATCGGATTTGAAAGAGATAAAGATATCTTAGAAATTTTCGACTTAGCTGAAGAAATTAAAGTATCAAAAACAGGTATCAAGAAATATGCAGGAAGAAGACTTGCTGCGCGTGTATTAAATACATGGCATGAAGACTTCGTTGATGAAGATACTGGTGAAGTAGTTTCTATTGAGCGTAACGAAATTATCTTAGATCGTGATACAATTCTTGATAAAGATAATATCGAAGAAATAATTGAAGCAGACGTAAAAACTATCCTTTTACACAAAGAGGATAATAATGCGGCTGATTACACAATTATTCACAATACGTTACAAAAAGACCCAACAAACTCTGAAAAAGAGGCAGTTGAGCACATTTACAGACAATTACGTAACGCGGAACCGCCTGATGAGGAAACGGCTCGTGGTATTATAGATAAATTATTCTTCTCTGACCAACGTTATAACTTAGGTGAAGTAGGTCGTTACAGAATGAACAAAAAGTTAAACCTTGATATTCCAATGGAAAAACAAGTTTTAACTAAAGAAGATATTATTACAATTGTTAAATATTTGATCGAATTAATCAACTCTAAAGCAGAGATTGATGATATCGACCACTTATCAAACCGTCGTGTAAGAACCGTTGGTGAGCAATTATCAGCTCAGTTCGGAGTAGGTTTAGCTCGTATGGCTAGAACTATCCGTGAGAGAATGAATGTTCGTGATAACGAGGTGTTTACACCTATCGATTTGATTAATGCTAAAACATTATCATCGGTAATTAACTCATTCTTTGGAACAAACCAGTTATCTCAGTTCATGGATCAAACGAATCCATTAGCAGAGATTACTCACAAACGTCGTTTATCTGCACTTGGACCTGGAGGTTTATCTAGAGAAAGAGCTGGTTTCGAGGTGCGTGACGTTCACTATACGCACTACGGAAGACTTTGTCCAATTGAAACTCCTGAGGGACCAAACATTGGACTTATTTCATCTTTAGGAGTTTATGCTAAAGTGAACGGAATGGGATTCATCGAAACGCCTTACCGTAAAGTAACGGATGGTGTAGTTGATTTAGAATCTACTCCAGTTTATTTAAGCGCTGAAGAAGAAGAAGGTAAAATGATTGCTCAAGCAAACATTGAAATGGATGCTAAAGGTAAAATTACTGCTTCAAATGTTATTGCACGTGAAGAAGGAGATTTCCCTGTGGTTGCTCCAACTGCTGTTCATTATACAGACGTTGCTCCAAATCAGATTGCTTCGATTTCAGCTTCATTGATTCCTTTCTTAGAGCATGATGATGCGAACCGTGCGTTGATGGGATCTAACATGATGCGTCAGGCCGTTCCATTATTACGTCCTGAAGCTCCAATCGTTGGTACTGGTTTAGAAAGACAAGTTGCTTCTGATTCAAGAGTATTAATCAACGCTGAAGGAAGCGGAACTGTTGAGTATGTTGATGCTGATATGATCACTATCAAATACGACAGAACTGAAGAAGAGCGCATGGTAAGCTTTGATTCTGATGAGAAAACATATCAATTAATCAAATATAGAAAAACCAACCAAAGTACTTGTATCAACTTAAAACCTATCGTAAGAAAAGGGGATAGAGTTGTAAAAGGTCAAGTATTATGTGAAGGTTATGCTACTCAAAACGGAGAATTAGCAATCGGTAGAAACTTAAAAGTGGCGTTCATGCCATGGAAAGGGTACAACTTCGAGGATGCTATCGTAATTTCTGAAAAAGTAGTACGTGATGATATTTTTACATCATTGCATATTGATGATTATACATTAGAAGTTCGTGATACTAAATTAGGTAACGAAGAATTAACTAATGATATTCCAAACGTTTCTGAAGAAGCTACTAAAGATTTAGATGAAAACGGTATGATTAGAATTGGTGCAGAGGTTAAACCTGGCGACATTCTAATCGGAAAAATTACACCAAAAGGAGAATCAGATCCTACTCCAGAAGAAAAACTTTTAAGAGCTATCTTCGGGGATAAAGCAGGTGATGTAAAAGATGCTTCATTAAAAGCGTCTCCATCTTTACACGGTGTGGTTTTAGATAAAAAATTATTTGCGAAAGCAGTAAAAGATAAGAGAAAACGTTCTAAAGATAAAGAAGACGTTGATAAATTAGAAACTGAATTCGAAGTTAAGTACAACGACTTGAAAGACAAATTAATTGAAAAATTATTTGTTATCATCGATGGTAAAACTTCTCAAGGTGTAATGAACGATTTAGGTGAAGAAGTATTACCAAAAGGTAAAAAATTCACTAAAAAGATGTTACAAGGAGTAGAAGATTTTGCTCACTTAACTAAAGGTCAGTGGACAACAGATGAGCATACCAATGCAATGGTAAACGACTTAATTCACAACTACAAAATCAAATTAAACGATTTACAAGGTTGGTTAAGAAGAGAGAAATTTACTATTACTGTTGGAGATGAATTACCTTCAGGAATTTTAAAACTTGCTAAAGTTTACATCGCTAAGAAACGTAAATTAAAAGTAGGGGATAAAATGGCAGGACGTCACGGTAACAAAGGTATTGTTGCTAAAATCGTTCGTCATGAAGATATGCCATTCTTAGAAGACGGAACACCTGTAGATATCGTATTGAATCCACTTGGGGTACCATCTCGTATGAACATCGGACAGATTTATGAAACGGTTCTTGGTTGGGCTGGACAAAAATTAGGTAAGAAGTTTGCTACTCCAATTTTTGATGGTGCTACTTTAGATCAAATTAATGAATTAACAGACGAAGCAGGAATTCCAAGATTCGGTCATACTTACTTGTATGATGGAGGAACTGGAGAGCGTTTCCACCAACGTGCTACTGTAGGTGTAATTTACATGTTGAAATTAGGACACATGGTAGATGACAAAATGCACGCACGTTCTATTGGTCCATACTCGTTAATTACGCAACAACCATTAGGAGGTAAAGCTCAATTTGGAGGTCAGCGTTTTGGAGAGATGGAGGTTTGGGCACTTGAAGCATACGGTGCATCAAGTACACTAAGAGAAATCTTGACTGTTAAGTCGGATGACGTAATTGGTAGAGCTAAAACTTACGAAGCTATCGTAAAAGGTGAAACTATGCCAGAACCAGGATTACCAGAATCATTCAATGTATTAATGCATGAATTGAAAGGTCTTGGATTAGACATCAGATTAGAAGAATAAATAAGAATGCAGTATTCAGTTCCGATTTTTCGGAGCTGAATACTTATTTATAATAAGTTTTTAAGGATTTATAACCGTAAACCGTTCCGATTTTTTATTTAAACCTTTGGGTTTTTATAATTAGCACTTCAAAATTTTAGGTTTGAAGTTTAGAGAAGTAATTCGAGTCAACAGGAAAGTAGCTTGGCTACAACTGTTCTAAATCAATTTTTAATTGCAAAGTAAATCAATAGTAAAAACTATGATGAATAATAGAAATAATAAAGATAAAAACCAAATCAAAAGGTTTAACAAAATCACGATAGGATTAGCTTCTCCAGAATCTATTTTAGGAGAATCTAGAGGTGAGGTTTTAAAACCAGAAACTATCAACTATCGTACACACAAACCAGAAAGAGATGGTCTTTTCTGTGAGCGTATTTTCGGACCTGTTAAAGACTACGAATGTGCTTGTGGAAAATATAAAAGAATTCGCTACAAAGGAATCGTTTGTGACCGATGTGGTGTTGAAGTAACTGAGAAAAAAGTACGTAGAGATAGAGTAGGACACATCAACCTTGTTGTGCCTATCGCTCATATTTGGTATTTCCGTTCGTTACCAAACAAAATTGGTTATATTTTAGGTTTACCATCTAAGAAATTAGATATGATTATTTACTACGAAAGATACGTAGTAATTCAAGCAGGTATTGCTAAAAATGCTGATGGAGAATCATTACAAAGATTAGATTTCCTTACGGAAGAAGAGTATTTAAATATCTTAGATACACTTCCAATGGAAAATCAATATTTAGATGACAACGATCCTAATAAATTCATCGCTAAAATGGGTGCTGAATGTATTATGGATTTATTGGCTCGTACTGACTTAGATGAACTTTCTTATAGTTTACGTCACGCTGCTAATAACGAAACATCTAAACAACGTAAAACAGAAGCGTTAAAACGTTTAAATGTTGTAGAATCATTCCGTGAGTCTAACTTAAACAGAGAAAACCGTCCAGAATGGATGATTTTAAAAGTAATTCCAGTTATTCCACCAGAATTACGTCCGTTAGTGCCACTTGATGGAGGTCGTTTCGCAACTTCAGATTTAAATGATTTATACAGAAGAGTTATCATTCGTAACAACCGTTTAAAAAGATTAATGGAGATTAAAGCTCCAGAAGTAATCTTAAGAAACGAAAAACGTATGTTACAAGAATCTGTAGATTCATTATTTGATAACACGCGTAAAGCTTCTGCAGTTAAAACAGAATCAAACAGACCATTAAAATCTTTATCAGATTCATTAAAAGGTAAACAAGGTCGTTTCCGTCAAAACTTATTAGGAAAACGTGTGGATTATTCTGCTCGTTCGGTAATTGTCGTTGGACCAGAAATGAAATTGTTCGAATGTGGTTTGCCAAAAGATATGGCTGCTGAACTATACAAACCATTCGTTATTCGTAAGTTAATCGAAAGAGGAATCGTTAAAACAGTTAAGTCGGCTAAGAAAATTATCGACAAAAAAGAGCCAGTAGTATGGGATATTTTAGAGAATGTAATTAAAGGACATCCTGTATTATTAAACCGTGCTCCTACGCTTCACCGTTTAGGTATTCAAGCATTCCAACCTAAATTAATTGAAGGAAAAGCAATCCAGTTACACCCATTAGTATGTACGGCATTCAACGCCGATTTCGATGGTGACCAGATGGCGGTTCACTTACCATTAGGACCAGAAGCTATTTTAGAGGCACAATTATTAATGTTGGCTTCTCACAATATCTTGAATCCAGCTAACGGTGCTCCAATTACTGTACCTTCTCAAGACATGGTACTTGGTCTTTATTATATGACCAAAGAGCGTTTGTCTACTCCAGAAATGAAAATTTTAGGAGAAGGTTTAACTTTCTATTCTGCTGAAGAGGTAAATATCGCTTTAAATGAAGGAAGATTAGAGTTAAATGCTAGAGTGAAAATTAGAGCAAAAGACTTTAATGAAGAAGGTGAATTAGTAACAAAAATTATTCAAACTACAGCTGGTAGAGTATTATTTAATGAAGTAGTACCTGAAGCTGCAGGATATATTAATGAGGTATTAACTAAGAAATCACTTCGTGATATTATTGGTAAAATCTTAGCGGTGACTGACGTTCCTACAACAGCAGCTTTCTTGGATAACATGAAAGATATGGGTTATAAGTTCGCATTCCGTGGAGGATTATCTTTCTCATTAGGTGATATTAGAATTCCAGAACAAAAAACGCAGTTAATCGCTGATGCTCGTGAGCAAGTTGATGGAATTTCGATGAACTATAGTATGGGTCTTATTACCAATAACGAACGTTACAACCAAGTTATTGATATCTGGACTTCTGCTAATGCGCAATTAACAGAGTTAGCAATGAAAAATATCCGTGAAGACCAACAAGGTTTCAACTCGGTATATATGATGCTTGATTCTGGAGCGAGGGGTTCTAAAGAACAGATTCGTCAGTTAACTGGTATGCGTGGTTTAATGGCTAAGCCTAAAAAATCAACTGCTGGTGGTGGTGAAATTATTGAAAACCCAATTCTTTCTAACTTTAAGGAAGGTCTTTCGATTCTTGAGTACTTTATTTCTACTCACGGTGCTCGTAAAGGTCTTGCGGATACGGCTCTTAAAACGGCCGATGCTGGTTACTTAACTCGTAGATTACATGATGTATCTCAAGATGTAATTGTAAACTCTGTAGACTGTGGTACTTTAAGAGGTATTGAAGTTTCTGCTTTAAAGAAAAACGAAGAAATCGTTGAAACTTTAGGAGAAAGAATCTTAGGACGTGTAGCTTTACAAAATGTAGTTAATCCTCTTGATAATGAAATTTTAATTCATGCAGGAGAACAAATTACAGAAGCTATCGTTAAGAAAATTGAAGCATCTCCAATAGAAAGAGTAGAAGTACGTTCTCCATTAACATGTGAGGCTACAAAAGGTATTTGTGCTAAATGTTACGGAAGAAACTTAGCTACAGGAAAAATGACTCAGAAAGGGGAGGCAGTTGGAGTTATTGCAGCGCAATCAATTGGTGAGCCAGGTACACAGTTAACACTTCGTACGTTCCACGTTGGAGGGGTTGCTGGAGGTATCTCTGAAGAGTCTAGTATTGTAACTCGTTTTGCTGGTAAATTAGAAATCGAAGATTTAAAAACTGTTAAAGGAGAAGATGCTGATGGAAATACAGTTGATATTGTAATTTCTCGTTCTACAGAGCTTAAATTAGTTGATGCTAAAACTGGAATTTTATTAAATACACACTATATTCCTTACGGTTCAAGTATTTTTGTTAAAGACGGAGACGTTGTTGAAAAAGGTACTACAATTTGTAAATGGGATCCATATAATGGAGTAATTGTTTCAGAATTTACAGGAAAAATTGCTTACGAAGATTTAGAACAAGGACAATCGTTCTTAGTTGAAATCGATGAGCAAACAGGTTTCCAAGAAAAAGTAATTTCTGAAGGCAGAAATAAAAAATTAGTTCCTACTTTATTAATTTATGGTAAAGATGGAGATTTAATTCGTTCTTACAACTTACCAGTAGGGGCTCACCTTATGGTAGATGATGGAGAAAAAATTAAAGCGGGTAAGATTTTAGTTAAAATTCCACGTCGTTCTTCAAAAGCGGGAGATATTACAGGAGGTTTACCAAGAATTACCGAGTTGTTAGAGGCTCGTAATCCTTCAAACCCTGCAGTAGTTTCTGAAATTGATGGAGTTGTAACTTTCGGAAAAATTAAGAGAGGTAACCGTGAAATCGCTATCGAGTCTAAATTTGGTGAAGTGAAGAAATACTTAGTAAAACTTTCGAACCAAATCTTAGTTCAAGAGAACGACTACGTAAAAGCGGGAACTCCACTTTCTGATGGAGCAATTACACCAGAAGATATCTTAAGAATTCAAGGACCATCTGCTGTTCAACAGTATTTAGTAAATGAAATTCAAGAGGTGTACCGTTTACAAGGGGTAAAAATCAATGACAAACACTTTGAGGTGGTAATTCGTCAGATGATGCGTAAAGTAAGAATTGTTGATCCAGGAGATACTTTATTCTTAGAAGATCAATTAGCTCATACAAGCGATTTCCTTGTTGAAAACGACAAATTATACGGAATGAAAGTAGTAGAGGATGCAGGTGACTCTGAGAATTTAAAACCAGGTCAAATCATTTCTCCACGTCAGTTAAGAGATGAAAATTCGTTATTAAAACGTAATGATAAAAACTTAGTAGTAGCTCGTGATGTTATTACAGCAACTGCAACTCCAGTACTTCAAGGTATTACGAGAGCATCGTTACAAACGAAATCATTCATTTCTGCGGCATCGTTCCAGGAAACTACTAAAGTATTAAACGAAGCTGCAGTAGCAGGTAAAGTAGATACTTTAGAAGGATTAAAAGAAAATGTTATTGTAGGTCACAGAATCCCAGCTGGTACAGGTATGAGAGACTACGACAATACAATAGTAGGTTCTAAAGAAGAATACAATGAGTTAATGGCTGCTAAAGAAGAGTTTAACTACTAATTAGCTTCATTATTCTAATACAAAGCCTAACAGATTTTCTGTTAGGCTTTTTTTTTATCCAAATAATACTTATTCTTGTAAAAGATTTTCAAATAGTACTTAAATGAACTAATAACATAATATAGGTCAAAATATTTAAAAACTTCTATGACTTATATGTTTAAAAAATAAAAAAATGGAAAATAACAATCAACAAGGACAAATCAACATCGAGTTAGACGAGCAAACAGCTGAAGGAATCTATTCCAACTTAGCAATTATCAATCATTCTAATTCTGAGTTTGTGGTAGATTTTGTAACGATTATGCCTGGAGTACCAAAAGCGAAAGTAAAATCTAGAATTATTTTAACGCCTCAACACGCAAAACGTTTATTAAAAGCATTAGGTGAAAACATTCATCGTTTTGAAAGTGCTCACGGAAAAATTGAAGAAAGCGAGCAACCGCCAATTCCTTTAAATTTTGGTCCAACAGGACAAGCTTAATAACCAAAAGTCTCGTATATTGCGAGACTTTTTTAGTTGATTATCTATGAATTTAATAAAAGCAAATACCGAACATATTTCTATTGTCATCGACTTAACCAAGAAAATTTGGCCTGTAGCTTATGGAGAAATCTTGTCAAAAGCTCAATTAGATTACATGATTGACAAATTTTATAACGAAACCGCTTTGCGCGAATTAATACAAAAAGGTCATGTTTTTTATTTAGCACAAGACGATAAAGATAATTATGTAGGTTTTGTTTCCTATGAAATTAATTGCGAACCCAACAAAACTAAAATCCACAAAATTTACGTGTTACCCGAAACACAAGGAACAGGTTTAGGCAGACAGTTTTTTGAATTGGTAAAAGATAAAGCCATAGAAAACAACCAAAATGCCATTTTCTTAAACGTAAACAAATACAATAACGCCATACATTTTTATATGAAACTAGGCTTTACAAAAGTAAAAGACGAAGTAATTGATATTGGAAATGGTTACGTAATGGATGATTATGTGATGGAGATTGATATGGTACAATAAGATTATAATTTCCTCGTTATGTTTTTTGTATAACTTATCTTACTGTTTTTGTAATGGTAATCAAACAGCAATAAATTTGAAAAATATCACAATAGTACTTTGTAGTTTATTTAGTCTAGTATTATCAGCACAAGAATTCAATCCAAAAACAATAAATCTTTTACAAAATCCTGAAATTACAGATTTTAGTTTTTTAAAAGAAGAATTGAAAGATGTTAAAGTGGTTATGCTTGGAGAAAATACGCATTTTGATGGAAATGTATTTGAAATGAAAACCAAAATCGTTCAATATTTGTATCAAGAAATGGGTTTTACTACTATCGCATTTGAATCTGGAATTTATGATGTGTGGAAAGCTCAAAAAAGTATTAGTGAAGGGCAAAATGTAAAGGAAGCACTTTCAAATTCTTTGTTTTCTATTTGGGCAAAAAGAAACGAATTTCAAAGTTTTATCAATTTTTATGATGCGAATAAGAAAAATTTGAAAATTTTCGGTTTTGATTATCAGATTACGGGTAATAATGGAAATGTATTATTAGCTAAAGATTTATTCGAATATGCAAAAAAAATCAATCATAAAATAAAATTTAAACAAGAAGATTTTGAGTTGCTTTTAGAATCAGTGACTAATTCTGGTATGTTTGATGAAGAAGATATTTCTTATGAGCAATTTAAAATCGAATTATCCTCTTTTAAAAACAAAATTAGTTTGCAAAAAGATTCTGAAGAAAAGTTTTATTGGAATCAAACTGTAAAGAGTCTTTTAGAGTTAGGTCATGACGCTTTTGTAAAAGAAGAGATTTTAAGCACTTTCAACACTACTTCATACGACAATATTCGCGACAAGCAAATGGCGGATAATTTAATAGCTTACTTAAGACAAAATCCAGAAGCTAAGATAATTTGTTGGGGAGCCAACGCACATTTCGTAAATAATATGAGTTCAATCAATGAGCCTATATTAAAAGAATTTGTACCAATGGGTTCTTATATTAAAAAAGAACTTAAGAACAAAGTGTACAGTTTAGCTTCGGTAACAGCTGAAGATTCTATATTTCTTCAAAATAAATGGCATCAAACACCAATTAAAAAGCACTCATTTGAGTATTTCTTTAAAGAAACAAAGACTTCACCACATGTTTTCATTTCTTCAAATCAAAGTGAAATGCAAATTTTAGCTTGGAACCGACTTTTTAGTCCAATTACTTTTGTGGAAAGTAAGTTAAATGAGTTACACGATGGTTATCTCTATTTTAGAAGCGTTACACCTTCCACTATAATAGATTCAGATGAAGAGAATAAAGTTTTTAAAACTAAAGATATACATACGGTCAATCTATCAGAGCCTAAAGATGATGAACTTAAGAAAACAGATTTAAACGAAGTTGTCATTTACGGAAAAAGAACAGCTTATCAGGTAATGAAAAACGTTATTGAGTCTTTGGAAAAAAATTATCCTGATAATCCATTTAGTTCATCGATGAAAACGAATATACAAGCCAAAATTTCAACTATTACTTATCTTGATTTTGTTTTTATTGCCGAACAATATGATTTAGGTTACGTCAATCATATCAACAGAAGTACCAAAAATATAAAAGAGTTAAGATGGAATAAGAAAAGCGATTTTCTGTCGGAAAGTTTAAGAGAATATCATGGTTTGATGTACAATTGTCCAATAAAATATGCTCCTTTTTTGAAAAAAGGAAAGTTTAAGAAATTTATTTTTCAAATTGAAGAAACTAAGATATTCAACAATGAAGAAGTCTTTGTGATTCATTTTTCATCGCCAAGAAATCATTCCACTTTTACCAGACGTGTTTTCTTAAGTGACTATTCAGGATATTTGTACGTGAATAAAAAAGATTTTGCAATTGTAAAGATTTTCGAAAATTGGTCAGTAACCGAATTCCCAGAACAGTTTAGAGAAGGATTTAATCTTAAAAATTCGTTATCAAAATACACTTCAAAAGAATATAAAAACGAATCGATACTTACCGATTTTACAAAGATTGGTGAGTACTATTTCATTACAAAATCTAAAAGTATTTTATCTGGAAATGTTTATAACAATACATCTGATAAAGATGAATTTGAAATTATAGTAAATTCAAATTGGAATAATTTTAACATTCAAAATCCTATTCAAATAAAAAATAAAGAGGAAGAACATTCGTTTGAAAAAGTAAAATATAATGCTGGTTTTTGGAATGATTTTAAGTTTTAAAAACTATCGATTCCTCTCACCATAATTCCTTTTCCCAGTAAACTTACCTTTATTACTTGGTAAACTTGCTTCTTCGGTTTTGCTAGAAGGTTCTATTAATCTATTTAATTCAGTTATTTCAGCATCGGTTAAGTTTCGGTATTTGCCTTCTTGTATGTCTAAGGAAATGTTGATGATACGAGTACGTTTTAAAGCCGTTACTTCGTAATCTAAATATTCACACATTCTACGAATTTGTCTATTCAAACCTTGCGTTAAAATAATTCGGAAAACGTATTTGCTAATTTGTTCTACTTTACATTTCTTGGTAATCGTTTCCAAAATCGGAATTCCGTTTGCCATTCGGTCAATAAATCGGTCGGTAATAGGTTTGTTTACGGTTACGATGTATTCTTTTTCGTGGTTGTTTCTCGCACGAAGTATCTTGTTTACAATATCGCCATCATTCGTCATGAAAATCAAACCTTCACTGGCCTTATCTAAACGACCAATAGGAAAAATACGCTCTGGATAATTGATGTAATCTACAATATTGTCACGCACGCTTAAATTAGTCGTGCATTCAATGCCAACAGGTTTGTAAAACGCTAAATAAATTGGTTTCTCGTTTTTCTGTTGTACCAATTCACCATTCACACGAACTTCATCATCAGGCGCAACTTTAGTGCCCATTTCCGGAATCTTTCCGTTAATAGTCACTCTTCCTTGCTCAATCAAACGATCGGCCTCTCTACGAGAACAATAGCCAGTTTCTGATAAAAATTTATTAATTCGTGTTGTATTTTCTTCCATGATGCAAAGATAAGTTTTTTTAGTGATTAGTGAATAGTGATAAGTAATTAGTGGATTTGGTTATGTTACACAAAATTTCATTACAAGTTTTTAAAAAAGTAAAACGTCTCAGTGTATCTCTTTCAACACAATCAAAATCAAAAAAAACTCTGTGAATCTCTGTGTAATAAGAACAAAAAAAGCCCTTTTAAAAAAAGGACTTTCATTTATTTGGAAAAGGATTCAATTAGATGCTAGCAAATAATTTTTCCATTTTTTCTTTTTCTTCGTCAGCTAAAACACCGTCTACTAAAATTCTTCCACTGTGCTCATCTGTAATGATTTTTTTGCGAGCTGCAATTTCCATTTGCGTTTGTGGTGGAATGGTAAAGAATGAACCAGCAGAAGCACCACGCTCAATAGAAACAACCGCTAAACCGTTTCTTACGCTATTTCTAATTCTGTCGTAAGCAGCAATTAAACGCTCTTCAATTTGACCTCTTAATTCTTCTGATTTTGCTGATAAGAAGTTTTCTTCTTTTTCAGTTTCAGCCATAATATCGCTTAATTCCGCTTTTTTATGTTTTAAGTGCGTTTGTTTTCCGTCTAATTTTTCTTTAGTTTGAGCTACTACTTCTTTTTTGTGCTCAATAGAAGCTTTCATTTCTTTAATGTGTTTTTCAGCCAATTGAATTTCCAATTCCTGAAACTCCACTTCTTTAGTTAAAGAGTTGAATTCTCTATTGTTACGAACGTTTTTTTGTTGCTCTAAATATTTTTTAATCGCAGCTTTGTGCTCGTCGATAGCGTTTTTCTTTTCTTTGATTTGATCGTCAATAGTCTCTAAATCACTTTTTAGTTTCTCTAAACGAGTAGAAAGTCCCGCTACTTCATCTTCTAAATCTTCTACTTCAAGAGGCAATTCTCCTCTTACATTTCTTATTTCGTCTATTTTAGAATCAACTAGTTGTAAAGCATAAAGGGCTCTTAACTTATCTTCTACACTTAGCTCTTTGATTGTTGCCATATTTAAAAGTACTTAACTGGATTTGTATTTTCTTCTGATAAAATAATTCCGCATTGCAGCGAATTTGGTGCAAAATTAGTGATTTTTTCTTTAAGAAAATCAACAATATAATTTTTTGTAAATCTTTCGCTTTCAAAATGTCCAATATCGGCCAAAAGTAACTGATTTTCAGCTTCATAGAATTGGTGATATTTTATGTCGGCCGTAAGATAAGCATCTGCTCCTGAAGCAATTGCATTTTTAATGGCAAAACTTCCACTTCCGCCCAAAACGGCTACTTTTTTTATTGATTTTCCTGTAAAAGCCGAATGACGAATACCTCCACATTGCAATTTCTCCTTTACCAATTGTAAAAACTCGGTTTCCGAAAGTGGATTTTCGAACTCACCAACGCGTCCCAAACCAATATTTTGATGCTTGTTTTCCAATTGATAAATTTCGTAAGCCACTTCTTCATATACGTGATTTTTGAATAAAGCCTTCAAGATTTTTCCTTGTAAATGCTTTTCAAACGTCATTTCAATTTTAATTTCTTCGTTTTCTACAAATTCAAAGCGTTCTCCAATTTGCGGATTCGAATTCTCATTTCCCATATAGGTTCCAATTCCTTTCGAACTAAAACTGCAATCTTCATAATTTCCAATGGTTCCAGCTCCAGCGTCAAATAACGCATTTCGCAATTTTTCAACGTTTTCTGGAATCGTATAAGTAACTAATTTTTGAATGTAATTTTCTTTCGGAATTAAAACTTTGGAATGTTTCAAACCTAAAACATCACAGAAAATTTTATTCACCCCTTTTTGATGATTGTCCAAAGCGGTATGAACAGCATAAATCGCAATATCATTTTTTATCGCTTTCAAAATCGCACGTTCCACATAATTTTTTCCAGTAATTTTCTTAATTCCCGAAAACAAAATAGGATGGAAGCAAACAACCAAATTACATTTTTTTGAAATCGCTTCATCAATCACTGATTCCAATGCATCATGACAAACTAAAACGCCATCAATTTCCTGATTTGGATTTCCAACTAAAAGTCCAACATTGTCAAAATCTTCGGCATAACCCAGTGGTGCCATTTCTTCAAGAATAGAAAGTATATCGGAAAGTTTCATGATGTTTGATTTTACTAAATGATTACACAAATTAACGAAATACCCGTTAGAAATGAAATGATAAAGGACATAAACTTTAATATAAAGATAATTTATTATACTTTCGTAATATGATTTTGTTACGAAAAATACTTTTCCCTTTAGCCTTTTTGTATTGGCTTATTACGTTTATCCGAAATTGGCTTTACGACAAAGGCATTTTCAAAAGTTATTCCTTTAATGTTCCAATAATTGCTGTTGGAAATTTAAGCGTTGGTGGAACAGGGAAAACACCTCAAATCGAATATTTAATCCGATTACTTTCTGATAAATATAAAGTCGCGGTTCTGAGTCGCGGTTACAAGCGTACGACCGAAGGTTTTATTTTAGCTGAAGAAAACGCAACTGCGAGTTCAATAGGAGATGAACCTTTTCAGTTTTATTCGAAATTTCCAAATATTCAAGTGGCAGTTGATGCCAATCGTAAAAACGGAATTGAAAATTTATTACAACTTTCAAACAAACCTGATGTTATTTTACTAGACGACGCTTTTCAGCACAGAAAAGTAAAAGCAGGATTTTACATTTTACTCACAGCGTACGACGATTTGTTTTGTGATGACTATATTTTACCTTTCGGGAATTTACGCGAACCGTCTTCAGGAAAGAAACGTGCCGATATGATAATTGTCACAAAATGTCCGAACGATTTGTCCGAAATTGCACAGCAGAAAATCAGAGAAAAGTTAAAAGTTAAGCAACAAGTTTTCTTTACAACCATTCAATACGATGATTATGTTTTTGGAAATGATAGTCAATTATTAGTTTCCCAAATTCAATCAGAAAGTAAAGTTTTGGTTGCCGGAATTGCAAAACCTAAATTATTCTTCGATTTTCTAAAAAGTGAAAAGGATGATTCTTTGGTATTTCCAGATCATCATCATTTTTCGAGACAAGATTGTGAGCAAATTTTGGCTAAAGCCAACGGAAGAAAAATAATTACAACAGAAAAAGATTTTGTTCGTTTAAACGGATTATTGCCAAAATCGCAATTGTTCTATTTACCAATAAAATCTACTTTTTTAAATACAAATATTGATAAAACGATAGAAGATTATGTGGGAAAAGGTTCAAGAAACAGTTAGTTATATTAAAAACAAAACCAATTTCACACCAGAATACGGCGTGATTTTAGGTTCAGGATTAGGCGGATTTACAGCGGATATTACTATAGAACATACATTGCCTTATTCAGAAATTCCAAATTTTCCAGTTTCAACGGTGCAAGGCCATCAAGGAGCTTTGGTTTTTGGAACGATTCAAGGAAAAAAGGTTGTGGCTATGCAAGGACGTTTTCATTTTTATGAAGGCTATGATATGAAGCAAGTAACGTTTCCAGTTCGTGTAATGAAATATTTAGGAGTTGAAAGATTAATTGTTTCCAATGCTTCAGGAGGTGTTAATCCTGAATATGTTGTTGGAGATGTTGTGGTGATTACCGATCATATTAATATGATGCCTGAACATCCATTACGAGGTCATAACGATGAACGTTTTGGACCAAGATTCGTAAATATGAGCGAGCCTTATTCTAAAGCTATGATTGAGAAAGCATTTGAATTGGCTGAGGATTTAAATATTTATCTTAAAACAGGAATTTATTTAGGATTACAAGGTCCAACCTTTGAAACCCTTGCTGAATATAAAATGGTAAAAGCCTTAGGAGCCGATTGTGTTGGAATGTCAACTGTTCCAGAAGTCATTGTTGCGCGTCACATGAATATGGAATGTTTTGGTGTTTCTGTAATTACCGATATGGGTGATGAGGAAAATATCGAAGAAGTAAACCATGAAGAAGTCTTACAAGCGGCTCAAAAAGCAGAACCTCATGTAAGAAACTTAATTAAGAATTTGATTGCTCAGTACTAGTTAAGTATTTGGTAACAACCGTATAGAAATGCTCTGGTTCGAAAGGTTTGGTGATAACTTCATTCATGCCGTAGGACAAGAGCATTTCTCTGTTTTCATTCAGAGAGATTGCTGTCAAAGCTACAATAGGAGTACATGCATTGAATTTTCTAATTTCGCTTGTAGCTTCAGTTCCGTTAATTCCTGGAAGGTGAACATCCATAAGAATTAAATCGTAGTTGTTTACTTTTGTATCTTCAATTGCATCTTCTCCATTGTCGATAATTTTACATGAAATGCCTCTTTTTTCAAGCATTTTTTGTGTAATCATTTGGTTGATTTTATTGTCTTCAACTAATAATACTTTTTTCTCGTTTAGTAGCGTAATATCAGGTTTAGTTTCAATTATTTTAGTTTTGTTTGCAACTCCTTTTTCAAATTGTAATTCAAAACCAAAAGTACTTCCTTTTCCAGATTCACTTGTTAAGTGAATTTCACTTCCCATTAATTCTAAGATTTTCTTCACAATGGAAAGTCCTAAACCTGTTCCGCCATAAGTACGATTAATTTCAACCGAACCTTGACTAAAACTGTCAAAAATGGCATCTTGTTTTTCTTTTGGAATTCCAATTCCGTTATCTTTTATTTCAAAAAATAAAGTTACATTATTTTCTGTTTCTTCTTTCTTTTTGATGGTGCACCAAACATCTCCGTTTTTACTAAATTTAATAGCATTATTGAGAAGATTAATAAGTATTTGCGATAATTTTGTTGGGTCACCTTTCAAGTTATAATCAATAGATTTATCAATATCTAGATGACATTTGATGTTATTTTCGTGTATAAATTCTTTGAAGGAAATTACGATGTTCTCTGTAAGCTCAGATAAGTTGAAATTTATTTTTTCGAGTACTACTTTATCCGATTCTAAACGGTTGATTTCTAAAATGTCATTGATGAAGTTAAGTAAATAATTTCCAGAAAATTCAAGTGATTTTAAATAGTTTAATTGACTTGCTTTTGGTTTTTCTTGTAATAAAAGATAGGTAATACCATTAATGGCGTTCAAAGGCGTTCGAAGTTCGTGACTTACAGTTGACAAGAAATCTGCTCTTGCTTTTGATGCTTGTTCTGCTTTTTCTTTTTCAATGGTTAGTTCCTTATTTTTCTCTTTTAAAAGTTTGTTAGTGCTAATTCTAATTTTGTTGTTTTTGTATAATGATAAACTCAATAACGATAAAATCGAAATCAGAGCAATACTCAAAATACTAATCAATTTAGAAAATCGCAACGTTTTTTGCTGACTTTTTTTCTCTTTGTCTAATTGTTCAATCGTTTTAAGTTGCTTGTCAAATTGGATTTTATCAACGGTATTTTCAGCCACATAAGTGTTGTAATATTTTCCAATTGAATCCGTTAAGTCAGCGTATTTTTTTAGATATAAATTAGCATTCGAAATGTTTTTACTCTTTTCATAAGTAGTACTAAGAAGTTTATAAATACGTTTCGTAAGTTGGTAATCGTTATTGTTTGCTTCGTTTGTTTGATTGGCAAGATTTAGAAAATTAATTGCTTGCGAAAAATTTTTCTTAATGATTTCAATTTCTCCTAACTGAATATAAGCTTCAGTTTTTGTGCTCAAAAAAGCATCGTCGCTAATGTTCTCAATTACTCTTTTTAAAATTATAGAGGCTTCGTTGTATTTTCCTTTTTCTTTTTTAATAATGGCTTTTTGAAGATTGATTAACTCAATAGCTTCAAGGAAATTTAAACTTTTATAAACAACAGTTGCTTTTTCAAAGTAAATTTCAGCAAAGGCGATATTGTTTTTTTTTAGATAACATTTTCCCAAACCATAGTAAGAAAGTGCAATATTAGAATTTGGCTCGCTTTTGCTAAAAATGCTAATTGCTCTTATGTAATAATCAATGGCTAAGTCATTTTTTTCAAGTTCGTAAAAAATAGTAGCAAGTTGTAGATAGCAATCGGCTAATTTTTTGTCTAATTTATTTTTTTTAGCATATTCAATCGCTTTTTCGGTATATAAAATGGCTTTTGTATATGATTTTTTAGCCTCTTTATTAAATAAACCAATTTCTAAGTAATAATCAGTACTGTCACTTATTTTTCCTGCATCTTTATACACAGACTGCGTGTAACCATTTATAGTTACGAGTAGAAATAATATGAAAAGTCGTTTAATCAAGAAATGCCTGAGTTAAATTTAACACTGCAATTTAAGTTTTTTAGCGATAATAAAAAACTTTATTTTTTAGAAACGAACGTAATTAAATCAATTAGTCTAGAAGAATAGCCTATTTCATTATCATACCAACCCACAATTTTAACCATTTTATCGATAACAGAAGTTAATTGCGCGTCAAATAAACAAGAGTTTTGATTTCCGATAATATCCACAGAAACGATTGGATCTTCAGTATAATCTAAGATTCCTTTAAAATTAGTTTCAGCAGCTTTTTTAAATGCTTGATTGATTTCTTCAATAGAAACTTGTCGTTTAACATTGAATGTAATATCGGTCAATGAACCATCAGGAACTGGAACTCTAATACCACAACCACCGATTTTTCCATCTAATTCAGGGAATATTTTTGTCAATGCTTTTGCTGCGCCAGTTGTTGTGGGAACAATAGATTGAGAAGCACCTCGAGCTCGGCGTAAATCTTTATGAGGTTGATCATGTAAACTTTGGTCGGTAGTGTAGGAGTGAACGGTGGTAATGTACGCTTGTTCAATTTCGCACAATTCCTGAATGATTTTAATCATCGGAGCTGCATTGTTAGTCGTGCAACTTGCATTAGAAATAATCGTTTCACTTCCGTCTAAAATGTGTTCATTTACACCTAAAACAACGGTTTTTATTTCGTCCACTTCAGAAGGTGCAGAAAGAATTACCTTTTTCGCTCCAGCTAAAATGTGTTGATTAATATCTTCAAACGTTTTGAATTTTCCTGTCGATTCAATAACAATGTCAATATTTAGCGATTTCCAATCTAAATTTTTAATTTCTCTTTCGTGAAAAAACAAAAACGATTTTTCATCAATTATAATCGAATCATCAGAAAACGAAACCTTATGATTCAAAACACCGTGAATGCTATCGTATTTTACCAAATGCGCCATTGTTTTGTTATCGGCAATGTCGTTGATGGCAACCACTTCAATAGTAGGATGATTCAAAAGCAATCGGAACAAATTACGTCCAATTCTTCCAAAACCATTAATAGCGATTTTTATTTTTGTTTCAGGTTTTATATTCATACAGTCGCTTTGCTCTGGTCAATGTTTTTGTTTCAAGTTTCAAGTTGAAAAGTTAGCGTAACCAAGTTTAATTAATTGAATTCGGGATTTAAAAAACTTCCAGCATCCATCATCCAGCTTCCCGCTTAATGAATATGTTTCTCTGCATGATAAGACGAACGCACTAAAGCACCGCTTTCTACATGTCTAAAACCTAATTCTTTTCCAATTTTTTCGTATTTCGCAAATTGTTCTGGTGTGATGTATTCTTTAACTGGTAAATGTTTTTTACTTGGTTGTAAATACTGACCAATCGTTACAATATCCACTTTTGCATCTGCTAAATCGTGTAAAACTTGAATCACTTCTTCCTCAGTTTCACCTAAACCTAACATAATGCCCGATTTAGTTCTTTTGATACCTTGTTCTTTCAAATAGCGTAACACTTCTAAACTTTTCTCGTATTTCGCTTGAATACGCACTTCACGTGTCAAACGTTTTACGGTTTCCATATTGTGAGAAACTACTTCTGGAGCTACTTCTATAATTCGGTCTAAATTTCTGGTGTTACCCTGAAAATCTGGAATTAACGTTTCTAAAGTAGTATTAGGATTCATTCGGCGAATGGCTTTCACGGTTTCTGCCCAAATAATCGAACCCATATCTTTTAAATCATCACGATCCACGCTAGTAATTACGGCATGTTTGATGTTCATAATTTTGATAGAACGCGCTACTTTTTCAGGTTCGTCCCAATCCACCGTTTCTGGTCGACCAGTCTTCACACCACAAAATCCGCACGAACGCGTACAGATATTTCCTAAAATCATGAAAGTTGCCGTTCCTTCGCCCCAACATTCGCCCATATTAGGACAACTTCCCGAAGTACAAATCGTATTCAGTTTGTATTTGTCTACTAAACCTCTAAGTTCGGTGTAGTTTTTACCTGTTGGTAATTTTACGCGCAACCATTTTGGTTTGGGTTCTCTTGGTGGAAAAACATTGTCAATAGCCGTGTCCATAATCAAAATTTTGATAGGCAAAGATACGATATCAAATTCAGAATTTAGAAGTAAGAATTTAGAAAATGAGAAAACTTTAGGAAAGTTTTAGGAAATGTAAAAGTGAATCGTTTTAAAAATTAGTTTTCAATGTCTTCGATTGAAAAGCCTGCTTTCAAAATTAAAGTTGTGTCTTTAATTTCTTTATCAAAATTGACTATAATGTCATCGAATTTATCTAAATATTTAATTTCATAAAATCTTCCAATGTTTTTATGAAAGCCATCAGGTGGATTTTTTATTAAATCTCTAATTTTTTTATTTTTATTGTAGTATTCAAAATAATAATTTCGGGTCTTAGGTTTTCTTTCATATTCGACAAATTTACCAATGCCAGCTTTTCCATCTTTTTCAATTTCAGAAAATTTAATTCTGGCATTAATGTAAAATGGTAATGTTATAAGAAAAACTATTCCAATTATTATGAATCCGAATTTATTTTTTCTAAAATATGCAATAATCTTCTCTTTCATTTAGAATCTATTGGTTTTACTTCCCAGAAATAATCTCCGCCAATAATTTCTTAGCTCTAAGCAATTTAATTTTGATGTTATTCAGCGGTTCATCAATTTGTTCTGCCATTTCTTGATACGTCATTTCTTGAAAATAACGCATTTGAATGACTTCCTGATAAGCAGGTTTTAATTGTTTGATGTATTGCAATAATTGCGCTAAATTTTGCTCGATAATCAATTCGTCTTCAGCAGAATTGGAGTCATCAGCAACGCTGTAGGCTTGATGGTCTTCTTCGTCATTCATTTCAATAAATAAAGACGATTTCTTTTTGCGAAGCATGTCAATATGAACATTTTTTGCAATCGCAATCAACCAAGTATTAAATCCGTATTCGGGATTGTAGGTAGAGATTTTATCAAACGCTTTCGCGAAAGTTTCAATAACGATGTCTTCGGTATCGGTTTCGTTTTCAGTGCGTTTAAGCATGAATCCGTACACTTCATTCCAGAAAAAATCCAATAAAAACGTGAAAGCAACTTGGTCTCCCTTTTTTGCTTTTTCAATGTTTTCTTGAATAATTACCGAATTTACTTCCAATGTACAGGTTTTGAGATAAGGTTTCTAAAAAATACGCTCAGTTGTGTAAAGATAAGTACAATTTCAATAATCGGATACCAATACATCACATCTTTTTCTTTTAGTTTTCCTGCGGCATAGCCTAAAGAAATCCATGAAAATAGATATCTAAAAATGATTATTCCTGTCACAATCATCCATTGAAATTGAAATGCTAACAAAACAATCGCCAAAACTAAAAACCAAAATTGACTAAAGAAAAATAATCCCAATTGAAATTTATCAAATCCTTTGTAGAATTTTGCAGTAGTAGCGTGTCTTCTTTTTTGGTATACCCAAGACGAAAAAGTAGTTTTCGGTTCCGAAAAAGTAAAACTTTCTGGAGTGTATAAAATCGCTGTATTCTTTTTCGTAGCCGCTTGGTTAATAAACAAATCATCATCGCCTGAACGAATTTTCATATGATCCATAAAACCACGAACGTTAAAAAATTCTTCTTTTTTGTAAGCTAAATTGCGCCCAACACCCATATAAGGTTTGCCAATTTTTGCCCAAGAAAAATATTGCGTAGCGGTTAACATCGTTTCAAAACGAATGATTTTGTTTAGGAAGGAATTCTTCACTTTTTCGTAAGCGCCATAACCTAAAACAATCGTTTTTTCTTTGGTAAATTGAGTTGAAATTTGTAACAACCAATCGTTTGAAGCTGGATAACAATCCGCATCAGTAAATACTAAATACTCGTTTTTTGCGGCTTTGATTCCTAAGGTTAACGCGAATTTTTTATTACCCCAAAACGCTTCATTGTTTTGAACTTTTACCAACTTTATATTCGCATATTGTTTTTCGTAACTTTCAAATAATTCCAAAGTTTCATCGCTCGAAGCATCGTCAATTAAGACAATTTCGTAATCAGGATAGTTTTGGGTAACCAAAGTTTGAAAATACTTTTTGATATTTTCTTCTTCGTTTTTAGCACAAACAATGATTGAAATAGGTAAACGTTTCGGAGTTCCTTCGGTTTTTTTACCAAATGAGAATTTTCCGAAAATAAAAAGGTAATAAATAAATTGAATAAACACGATAACCGCAAAAGCGATTAAGAGTATTGTTAGTATCATAAATTTTGAAAATTAAGAGTGCGAAGGTTCGCTGCAGTCTTTCATTTGTTCTGGAGTTTTTCCGCAGTAGCTACAGTTTTCTCCATCTTTATTCAAAAACGGACTTTGGCTAGCACAAGTTCCAGCGAATTTTCCGTCTTTTTTTGCCCAAATTTTTATCGCGATACCTGCAAACGCAAGTCCTAAAAGTCCAATGGTTACTAATACAAGTTTCATCTTTTTCTATTTTGAACTGCAAAATTAATTAAAATCCAAATAACAAATCCCAAATTCCGAACAAATCTCAAAAAACAAATTCAAAATTTTTGGAACATAGATTGAACAAATGGAAGAAATCTTTATGTTCAAAAAGATTAGCACGCAGATAGAACAGATTTGCTAATGCAAAACGCAGATTTAAGCAGATTTCTTATGTTGTCTATGAAAAGTGAAATGCCTAAAAAATCAAAACAAAACAAATCTAATGTGTCTATGTGTTTAAAAAAAGCACCCCAAGATTTTAAACTCCCAACTCCCAACTAAATAATATTCACTTCTGCCTCAATCGCAATTCCGAATTTTTCTAAAATCGTTTGTTGAATATTTCTCGAAAGTGCTACAATTTCAGCTCCCGTTGCCATTCCATAATTTACTAAAACCAAGGCTTGATTTTTATGAACTCCAGCATCGCCAAAACGTTTTCCTTTAAAACCAGCTTGTTCAATTAACCAACCTGCAGGAACTTTTACTTCGGTTTCAGAAACTACATAATGTGGCATTTCTGGATGAAGTGCTTTTGCTTTTTCGTAGGCTTCTTTGGGAATAATCGGATTTTTAAAGAAACTTCCACTATTGCCTAATTCTTTTGGATCTGGTAATTTACTTTGGCGAATAGCAATTACTGCGTTGCTAACGTCTTTTAAGGTTGGATTTTGTATGTTTTGATTTTGTAATTCAGTTTCAATTGCACCATAAGTAGTGGAAACTTTATGATTTCTCTTCGTTAATTTAAAACTAACCGAAGTAATGATGTATTGATTTTTCAATTCGTTTTTGAAAACACTTTCACGATATTCAAATTTACATTGTGCGTTAGTGAAAGTCTCGATTTCTAATGTTTTCAAATTCAAAGCATCGCACGAAAACATCGTATCTTTAATTTCAACTCCATAAGCTCCAATATTTTGAATTGGAGTTGTACCCACGTTTCCTGGAATTAAGGATAAATTTTCAATACCACCAAAATTTTGGTCAATGCACCAAAGTACAAATTCATGCCAATTTTCACCAGCTTGTGCTTTTACGATAGCAAAATCATCGTTTTCCTCAACAATTTCTCTTCCTTTTAAATTCACATGAACGACTAATTTTTCGATGTCTTGCGTTAACAACATATTGCTTCCGCCACCCAAAATAAAAATATCGTTGTTTGCTGTCAACACTTCTTTCAATTCTGCAATCGAACTTACCGAAACAAATTGTTTGGCTTTAGCGTCAATTCCAAAAGTATTGTAATTTTTTAGAGAGAAATTGGTTTGAATATTCATTAGAATAATTTTTTTCAAATGTAATGTTTATGTGGTAATTTTCAAATTAAAGGATACTTAGTGTAAATTTAAACGCAAAGGTCGCCAAGTTTCTTCGCAAAGCACGCAAAGCAAAATCCGTTTCATTTGCGTTACGTAGAATCCGTTTTATCCGCGTTCCAAAATTAAATCGGAAATATTTTATACGATTGATGCGTTTCTTTAATAATCATCTCCGTTCTTTCGGCATGTGTGTCGGAAATAAAAATTTGTCCAAAAACAGCATCATTCACCATGGTTACAATTTTTTGCACGCGTGTTTCGTCTAATTTGTCGAAAATATCATCAAAAAGAAGAATCGGTAATTCGCCACTTTGTTTTTTCATGAACTCAAATTGTGCCAATTTCAGAGCAATCAAAAAAGATTTCTGTTGGCCTTGCGAACCAAATTTTTTAATTGGGAAACCATCAATTTCAAAAACCAAATCGTCTTTATGAATTCCGGAACTTGTATATTGTATAATTCTATCTTTTTGTAGCGATTCTTCTAAAAGCGATAGTAAATCTTTTTCAAACAACTGACTTTCGTAACGCAAAGCAACCGATTCATTTCCACCAGAAATATTGGTATGATGTTTTTCGAAAATTGGAATAAAATCGTTTAAAAATTGTTTTCTTTTTTCGAAAATTAGTTGTCCAGAATTGCTTAAATGTTCGTTGTAAATAGCTAAATTATCTGCATCAAAAGTCTGATTTAAAGCGAAATATTTTAATAAAGCATTGCGTTGCGCTAACGTTTTTTGGTATTGAATCAATAATTGTAGATATTGGTTATCCAATGTTCCAATTACACTATCAATAAATTTTCTTCGAGTTTCACTTCCTTCCACAATTAAATCTACATCAGAAGGAGAAATAATTACCAAAGGAATTAATCCCAAATGTTCAGAGAGTTTTTCGTAAACTTTTCCGTTGCGTTTGATGGTTTTCTTTTGTCCTTTTTTTAAACTGCAAACAATTTTTTCTTCTTTGCCGTTTTTTTCAAGTAAAGCATCAATTACAAAAAACTCTTCGCCATGTTTGATATTTTGAACTGCTAACGGATTGAAGTAGCTTTTTCCGTAGGCCAAATGGTAAATAGCATCTAAAATATTGGTTTTTCCAACTCCGTTTTTCCCAACAAAACAATTGATTTTAGCGTCAAAATCAAATTCGATTTGGGCTAAATTCTTATAATTAAGTAAAGATAACTGTTTTAAAAACACAATAAATAAGGGTTGTTAGATGACTAAAAGTAAGACTTCCTGCAAAAGTAAATTGAAAATCTTAAAAATATCTACAAAAATGGTTTTAAATTTTAATAAAAATTATATTTTTGCACCTCATTAAATTAAAAATAAATGGCAACATATAACAAAAGAGGTTACAAAGCTCCAAAACCTGAAGAAGCAAAAGTTGAAAATGAGTTTGAAGAAGTAGAAGCAGTTGACGTAAAAGATAGTACTACAGCTGAGGTTTTCAATACTTTAGATGAGACAGCTTCAAAAACTGAGGATTGGGTAGCAAAAAATCAAAAAGTACTTTTAGGTATTGTAGGTGCAATTGCGATTGGAACTTTAGGATATTTATTATTCAATAGATTTGTTGTTGAGCCAAAAGAAGAGAAAGCAGCAAACGAAATTTTTCAAGCACAACAATATTTTCAACAAGCAGTTGATGCTACAGAAAAGAATGATTCTTTATACAATTTAGCACTTAAAGGTGGGGAAGGTAAATTAGGTTTCTTGGCAATAGCAGATCAATACTCTGGAACTGCAGCTGGAAACTTGGCTAACTACCACGCTGGTATGGCTTACTTAAATTTAGGTGATTTTAAAAATGCAATTGCTTATTTGGAGAAATTCAAATCGGACGATGCTATTTTAAAGCCTATCGCTTTAGGAGCTATAGGAGATGCTTTATCTGAAACAAATAAAGTTGATGATGCTATTTCATACTATAAAAAAGCAGCTGAAGCTTCAGATAACGATTTTACTACGCCAAGATATTTGATAAAAGCGGCTCAATTATATTTAACTGCTGGTAAAAAAGCAGAAGCTCACAAATTATTTGTTGAGATTAAAGAAAAATATGAAACTTCTAAAGAAAGTTTAAATATTGACGCTTTCATTGCAATGACAGAATAAGAATGGCAACAGAAAATAAAAATTTATCCAATTACGATAAAAACACAATCCCAAACGCGAAAGATTTTCGGTTTGGGATTGTTGTTTCAGAATGGAACGAGCAAGTAACAGAAGGTTTGTATAACGGAGCTTTTGCAGCTTTGACAGATTGTGGTGCTTTGCCAGAAAACATCATCCGTTGGAACGTGCCAGGAAGTTTTGAATTGATTTTCGGAGCGCGCCAAATGCATGAAAAATTAGAGCTAGATGCTGTAATTGTGATTGGTTGTGTGATTAAAGGCGAAACCATGCATTTCGAGTTCGTTTGCGAAGGTGTTACACAAGGGATGAAAGACTTAAATCTTTTATACGATGTACCAACTATTTTTTGTGTGCTAACCGATAATAACATGCAACAGTCATTAGATAGAAGTGGAGGAAAGCACGGAAATAAAGGAGTAGAAGCCGCTATTGCAGCAATTAAAATGGTTGATTTGAATAGAAAATAAAAGGATATCCTTTTAAAATCAATATACTAAATCCCGATTTTTATCGGGATTTTTTGTTAACAAAAATTTGGAGATTAAACGCGTAAAAATCCTTAAATTTGAAAAAAATAATGCGACATGATTAAGTTTGGAAAAGGTAGAATGCCAAAGAATAAAAGATTTAATTACACGCCTCGTCATTACGAAGGTAAAACGGTTGATAATCCATTTGATTTTGATTCTCCAATACGACGCGATAGAGAAACGGCAAGTTACAACGACATGAGGGCGTTATGGAGTGATGCAAGAGATGCTAGTAGAAATAGAAAAAATCGTTCTTTCAATATGCGTGTTATTGTCATTGCCTTAATTTTGGTTTTGATCTTTTTCTTTATCATCGATTTTGATTTTTCCATATTTAGAAGAAAATAATGGCAGCGAGTATTATTCAACTTTTACCCGATCATGTTGCCAATCAAATTGCTGCAGGAGAAGTGGTGCAACGTCCAGCTTCTGTAGTTAAAGAGTTGTTGGAAAATGCTGTTGATGCTAAATCAACAGATATCAAATTAATCGTTAAAGAAGCCGGTAAAACCTTAGTTCAGGTTATCGATAACGGTTTAGGCATGAACACCACCGATGCGCGTTTGTGTTTCGAACGTCATGCTACGTCTAAAATTCGAAAAGCAGAAGATTTATTTGATTTGCATACCAAAGGTTTTCGTGGGGAAGCATTGGCTTCTATAGCTGCGATTGCGCATGTAGAAATGAAAACCAAACAAGACCAAGAAGAGTTAGGTAATCACATTGTAATCGAAGGAAGTAAATTGGTTACACAAGATGTCGCAGTTTTGCCAAAAGGAACTTCATTTGCGGTTAAGAATTTGTTTTTCAATATTCCGGCCAGAAGAAATTTCTTGAAATCGGAAACGGTAGAATTTCGTCATGTGATGGATGAATTCCAACGTGTAGCGATGGCGCATCCTTCGATTTCGTTTACGTTGATTCATAACGGAAGTGAATTGTATAATTTGCCAAGTTCTAATTATCGTCAACGCATCGTAAATATTTTTGGTGGAAAAACCAATGAAAAATTAGTTCCAGTTTCTGAAGAAACGGAGTTAATCAATATCACAGGATTTGTTGGAAAACCAGAATTCGCTAAAAAGAGTAGAGGCGAACAGTTTTTCTTTGTAAACGATAGATATATCAAAAGTGCGTATTTGCATCATGCGATTATGAGTGCTTATGAAGGTTTACTAAAAGAAGGCAATCAACCAAGTTATTTCTTGTATTTGCAAGTGCCACCTCACACAATTGATATCAACATCCATCCAACTAAAACCGAAATTAAGTTTGACGATGAACATTCGTTATATGCAATTTTACGTTCGGCTGTAAAACATAGTTTAGGGCAGTTTAATGTGGCGCCGGTTTTAGATTTTGAGCGTGATTCCAATTTAGACACGCCTTATCAATACAAAGATAAAGAAGCTGATTTTCCTACAATTCAAGTCGATTCTAGTTTCAATCCATTTGCTAATGATAAACCAGCGGCTAAATCGCTTTCTTCTTTTGGAAGTTATAAAAAAGAAACTTCAACGGCAAATTGGGAAAGTTTATACGTTGGATTAAAGCAGGATACGCAAGAATTAGAGCAATTTTCGTTTGAAAGCGAAGAAGTAACTGGAAAATTATTTGATGATGAGGTTGAGGAAACAAAATCTTCTTCGACGTATCAAATTCAAAAGAAATATATTATTAGCGCCATAAAATCGGGTATGTTGGTCATTAATCAGCAACGTGCACACGAGCGTATTTTGTATGAACAATTTCTGACAAATATTACGGTTCAGAAAGCTTCGAGCCAACAATTGTTGTTTCCTTTGGAATTGTATTTTTCTTCGGAAGAAACGGTTTTGATAAACGAATTGCAATCGTCTTTAGAAAATACTGGATTTGTTTTTGATGCTTTTAATGCAGATTCAGTTCAAATTTCTGGATTGCCAATTGGTATGCCAGAAAGCGAAGTTTCGATTGTTTTAGAAGAATTAATTAGTAATCTACAAAACGAAATTCCAGAAAGTAGTTTTTCACAAAGCGATAGTATTGCCAAATCGATGGCAAAAAGCATGGCTGTGAAAACAGGAACGTATTTGACGGTGAAGGAACAAGAAAATTTAGTAAATTCGTTATTTGCGTGTAAAGATCCTAATGTTTCTCCATTTCAAAAACCCACATTTATTACCTTAACGGTAGAAGATTTAGATAAAAGATTTGCCTTATGATGAATAATATGACCGACACCGTAAAACAGTTATTAATTATTAACGTTTTATTTTTTATAGGAAGTTATTTTGTGCCACAAGCTAATGAATTATTGTCGCTTCATTATTTTGAAAGTGATGGCTTTAAATTTTGGCAACCTATAACGCATATGTTTATGCACGGAAGTCCTATGCATATTTTCTTTAATATGTTTGCGTTGATTTCTTTTGGAAGCGCATTGGAGCATTTTTGGGGCGCTAAAAAGTTTTTATTCTTTTATCTTTCTTGTGGATTGGGAGCTGCTTTAATTCATTCTGGAGTTAATTATTACCACTTTCACGACGCTCAAAATTTCTTACTGCAAAGTGGTGTTTCTATTGTAGATATTAAAACTTTATTAAATGGAGGAAGTGTAAATATTAATGCTTCTGATACGGCTTTGCTTCAAAACTATGTAAATCAAATGGGTGATGCATACAACACACCTGCTGTTGGAGCCTCTGGAGCAATTTACGGATTATTAGTGGCTTTTGCTTTTATGTTTCCAAATGCCGAGTTGATGATGATGTTTATTCCCGTTCCTATTAGAGCTAAATATTTTGTGCCTGTAATTGTTTTGTTAGATTTGTTTTCAGGTGTTACAGGTTTTAGTCTTTTTGGTGGAAATATAGCCCATTTTGCTCACGTTGGTGGTGCTTTAATAGGTTTTATAATGATGTGGTATTGGAAGAAAAATCAGTTTGATAAAAACCGTTGGGATAGGTAAGAGTATTCAGAAATCAGTGCTCAGTTTGTCATGCTGAACTCGTTTCAGCATCTTCATTTGGTTTTATTATTACACAGAGATTCACAGAGTTCATTTATTTTTAATTCTGTTGATTTGAGATACATGGAGACGTTTTACTTTTTTGAGTATTGAACTTGAATTTGTACTTGAACTTGAAAATTTAAATATGAACATTTTAGACGATTTAAAACTACAATACAAAACAGGAGGGATGGTGCAAAAGTTAATCTTTTGGAACATTGGTTTCTTCTTGTTTTCGTTGGTGTTTTTTTATAGTTTTTCTGTTGGGAAATTCCAAATTCCCACATGGATTGCTTTGTCTTCTGATTTAAGTACTTTCATTAGAACACCTTGGACATTAATCTTATTTAACTTCTTTCACGCTGGATTTTTGCATTTGATTTTTAATTTGATGGTGCTACATTTTTCTGGACGTTTATTCAATACTTATTTTACAGATAAGCAATTGTTAGGTGTTTATGTTTTAGGTGGCATTTTCTCTGGAATCACATTCGTTCTTTCGTATGTTTTTATTGGGAAAGCAGGTTTGTTAGTCGGAGCAAGTGGTGCTATTATGGCCATTTTAATTGCCGCAGCAACGTATGCGCCTTTTATGTTGTTACGTATTCCGTTAATTGGTATTGTGAAGCTTTGGCACGTGGCTTTTGTTATTTTGTTAGTAGACTTAATTCAAATGCCATTACATAATACAGGCGGACATTTAGCGCATTTAGGTGGAGCTTTATTCGGATTTATCTACATTAAATTATTGCAATCAGGTAAAGATATTACAAAGCCTTTTTCAGCTGTATTAGATGGTTTTGCAAATCTTTTCAAACCTAAAAAGAAAACCCCATTTAAAAAAGTACATCGCAATACAACAAAAAAAGGCGTAAATTCGTTTCAAGATAATAAAGATATGACTCAAAAGCAGATTGATGATATTTTAGATAAAATTAGTAAATCGGGCTATGATAGTTTAACAAAAGAAGAAAAGGAATTCCTATTTAAAGCAGGAAAATAATACATGCAAAAGCAAAGTTGGTTAAGCAAATTAATGTTTTTTCTTAATATAGTTTTAGCTGTAGTAACTTTTGTTGCTTATACGTTGCCTTTTTTAGCGCCAAAAGTTTTTCCGTTTTTGAGTGTTTTAACATTAGGATTACCTGTTTTTTTATTCCTTAATTTTTTCTTTTTTGTGTATTGGTTGCTTCAGTTAAAGCGTTATATGTTGCTTTCTGGATTTGTTTTGTTATTAGGAATTACGTTTGTAAATCGATTTTATAAATTTTCTGAAACCAATATTCCAGCTGAAAATTCCGATTTTAAATTGATGAGTTACAACGTTAGATTGTTCAATTTATATGAATGGTTGCCTAATAAAGATGTGCCTGAACAAATTTCGAAATTCATAGTGGAAGAACAGCCTGATATTTTGTGTTTGCAAGAGTTTTCTCCAAACGAATTGGTTTCTAAATCGTTCAACTTTAAATACAATTTTACAAAGTTGTATGGTGGAAAAAATAAATACGGACAAGCCATTTATTCTAATTTTAAAATAATTGACGAAGGAGAAATTGAATTTCCAAATTCGAGTAACAATGTCATTTTTGCTGATATTGTAAAAGGTAAAGACACCATTCGTGTGTACAGTATGCATTTACAATCCATAAAAATCAGTACGGATATTCACGAAAAAATTGATGAGGAAAAGTCAAAGTTTATTTTCAAACGTTTAAGCGAAGCTTTTACTGTGCAACAACAACAAGCGGAATTGATTAAAAAACATTTTGAAGATTGTAAGTTTTCAAAAATTATTTGTGGTGATTTGAATAATAGTGCTTTTTCTTACGTGTACCGAACTATTAAAGGCGATATGAAAGATGCTTTTGAACAAGCTGGAACTGGTTTTGGTAAATCGTACAATTACAAATATTATCCGGCTCGAATTGATTATGTTTTTGTGGAAGAAAACATTGAAGTAAAAGAATTCAAATCAATTGAAACTTTTCAACAAAGTGATCATTTTCCACAAATTACACGTTTGAAAATCGATGAAAAAGAATAATACTAAATTTGTTGGTTCTTCAAATAATCAACAGCGTATCTTCCTTCGTTAAAAAGTAAATCTAAAATACTTAAATTATTGATAAAACCATGTTTCTCATTGAAAACTTGTGTGTATTCTTCTAATTGTGTAGTGTCTTTTTTTCCGTTTACTAAATGTCTGAAATCGTTATAATCAGGAACTTCATGGAAGAATTCGGTAGTTTTTTGAGGTTGTATATTAATTCCCAATAAATCGTTTACCAATTGAAAAACTTCTAAATTCAAATCCATTAAAAACTCGTGTTTCTTTTCAAATAATGGACGAAAATCATCTTCAAAATATTCAAAGAAAGGTGAAGTTCTGTAAGCCGCTTCTAGTGATTTAAAATGATTTTTTTGCCATCCAAAATCATTTTCAATGCGAACATCTTTATACTTTTGATGTTTTTCAATAGCATGTTTTACAGGGATATTCAATAATTGAACTCCGTTTGGACTATAAATATACATCCTGTTTCTGTTGGTTTGCTTTTGAAAATTATCTTCCATTTCAAATGTAACCGAATCTGCTTGAAGCATCGCTACATAATGACTAATTGATGGGAAATAAGTTGGATGTATAAGAATGTTGTTCATGATAAAATATTGTTTTTAAAAACACGAATTTCACTAATTAGCACGAATTAATTTGTGATAATTAGTGAAATTTATGTTTGAAATATAATTAAGCTTCTTCTTTCTTTTTCTTCTTTTTTCTGAAGTAATCAAAAGCAAAATATCCAGCTAAAGCGATTAAAAAATATTGGAAATACGATTTTGGTTGGCCATCTCCACTAACAGTAGTGAATAATCTATCCCAACGGAAGCTCCAGTTTTTAAGACCATCGTTGATACCATCGATACTCATCCAAATGAAAATTGGTTTTCCAACAATGTGATCAGCCGGAACAAATCCCCAATAACGCGAATCTAATGAGTTGTGACGGTTGTCTCCCATCATCCAATAGTAATCTTGTTTAAAAGTGTAAGAAGTGGCAACCTGATCGTTGATACGGATTTCATCTCCGTTTACTTTTAAGTCATTTCCTTCATATTCGCCAATTATTTTTTTATAAAGCGGTAAATTTTCTTTGTTTAAGGCTACTGTTTTTCCTGCTTCAGGTATGTAAATTGGTCCCATATTATCTCGGTTCCAATTGTTTTTTACTGAAGGTTTTCCATCTTGAATGTCAGTAAAAATACCATCTTCACTTGTTTTACTAATTTGACGTTTTACAGAACTAATTCTACTATCTGATTTAAGTTTTTCGTATTTTTCAGCTGTTAAGTTTCCATAAAAATAACTTGGAGAAATCATCAAACCTAATTTGTTGTAAATATCTTGATCTATCTGACCTGTTACAGCTGTAGTTAAGGTGTCTCTTGCTATTTCTTCAAATGCATATCTGCTGATTAGCTCATTTTTGAATTCAGGTTTGTCCCAAATTTCATTTTTAATTTCAAATAACGGATAGCCTTCTGTAATTTGATAGAAGTTTTTTATTTCATCTGCATTTATATTATTTGTTTTAATCAAATAAAAATACTGAGGTTTAGCTCTTTCAGGAAGAATCGATTCTTTTCCATTAATAAAAATGATACCATCTCTAATCTCAAAATTATCACCAGGAATAGCGGTACAACGTTTTACGTAGTTGGTTTTTTTGTCGATTGGTTTGTCATATCTTTTATCAGCGGCTTTGTACATGTGAAACAATGTGTCAGCAGGCCAGTTGAAAACCACAATGTCATTACGCTCAATTTTTTGTAATGCAGGAAATCGAAAATAGGGTAACGAAGGTTTTGCTAAATATGATTTTACTTTTACAACAGGTAAAGTATCGTGAACCATTGGCGCAGCAATAGGTGTCATTGGTGTTCTTGCTCCGTAATGGAATTTACTCACAAATAAAAAGTCGCCTACTAATAACGATTTTTCCAATGATGAGGTTGGAATGGTGTAAGGTTGGATGAAATAGGTGTGAACTAAAGTTGCCACAACAATAGCAAACGATAATGAACCCAAAGTATCCATGGTTTTGTTCGGTGCTTTTAAATCGCGATCAGCATGATATGTTACTTCTTGTGTATAGTTTACATAAGCGATATAAAGTCCTAAGGTAACAACACCTAAAACCATGTCTAAGGTTGATTTTTTACCGAAAGTTCTTAAGGTTTCAATCCAAATGATTGGAAATAAAAATAAATTGATAACTGGAATAAAAAGTAGTAAAATCCAATATTTCGGACGGTTAATAATTTGCATTAAGACTATTCCGTTATACACTGGAACAAATGCTTCCCAAGCTTTTCTATCTGCTTTTACGTATAATTTCCAAGTTCCAATTCCGTGAATTACTTGAACTAATAGGATAAAGATTAACCAACCTGATATTTCCATTTTTAATATCGTTTACTTGTTAAATTGTCTAATTGTTTATTTTGAGTTTAATCCCAAAACATCTTTCATGTTGAAAACTCCTTTTTTTCCAACTAACCATTCTGCAGCAACGACAGCTCCTAAAGCAAAACCTTCTCTGCTGTGTGCTGTGTGCTTGATTTCGATTTGGTCCACTTCACTATCATAAAAAATACTGTGTGTTCCAGGTACGTTTTCAATACGTTTTGCTTCAATATGAATTTCATTGCTAATTGGAGTTTCTAGTGTCCAATTTGCGTAATCTGTATGCTTAATAACGCCTTCTGCTAATGTTATTGCTGTTCCGCTCGGTGCATCTAATTTTTGTGTGTGATGAATTTCTTCCATTGAAACGTTGTATTGTTTCAAGTTAGCCATCATTTTAGCTAGATATTCATTCAATTCAAAAAATACATTTACACCTAAACTGAAATTAGAGGCATAAATAAAACTACCGTTTTTTTCTTCACACAAATTCACCATTTTTAGATAATCCGCTAACCAACCTGTAGTTCCTGAAATAACTGGAATATCATTATTTAAACATTCTGAAATATTTCCTACAGCACTATCAGGAACACTAAAATCGATAGCGACATCGGCATTCAATAAACCTTCAAATGTATTGTCGTGATCTTTTTTTAGTACGATTTCATGACCTCTTTCTAAAGCTATTCTTTCGATAACTTTTCCCATTTTTCCGTATCCTAAAAGTGCAATTTTCATAGTTGTTAGTTGTTGCGTTAACCGTTTTGTTACTTAATTATTTGTTAAAAACGATAGGTGAGTGTCATTCCATAATTGAATCTGTAATCCATTTGATTTTGATTCATATCAGGTTTTAAAGAAAGATTATCATTAACGTTGAATTGCATTAAATGCGCGTCGATATTAGCATCTACAATATTTAAAATGTAAATAGCACCCGTAATTAAAGCTGATAAATCTCTGTTTTTTTGATGAAATTTTTGAGCACGAATTAATCGGTCATTATCTAAACCACCATAAATTGGATGATTCGGGTCTGAAGTACCATCTAATCGCCTTTTGTATTCGTCTCGATATTCATGATATTTATTCTGATTGAAAGTATAGTAATAAATTCCAGCGCCAAGACCTGCATAAACAATTGGAATTTTCCAATATTTTTTGTTGTAAGCTTGCCCTAAACCAGGGACTAAAGCTGAATAAAAAGCTGCTCTAGCTGGACGATTTGGATCTATGACTGCTTTTACGGTGTCTTTTGGAACCAAAGAAATTTCATCTTGTGCTCTTCCTTCATAACTTAGAAAAAGACAAGTCAAAATAAATATGTAATGGAGCTTTTTCACTAAGAATTAATTAGTTTCAAGATACGATTAAAGTCTTCTTCAGAATGGAAAGGAATAGTTATTTTACCTTTTCCATTTCCAGCAACTTTTACATCAACTTTAGTTCCGAAATAATTAGCAAATGCTTTTTTCTCTTCTTCGTTGATATCAAATGAGTTACCTTTTGCAGGTTTAGCTGTTTTTGGTTTTAAACTATCTTGATAATTTTTTACCAAAGCTTCTGTTTCTCTAACTGAAAGATTTTGAGTTACGACTTTATGATAAATATCGCTTTGAACATCTTGATTGTCAATGTTAATCAATGCTCTTCCGTGTCCCATTGAAATAAAACCATCACGCATTCCAGTTTGAATGATTGGATCTAATTTCAATAAACGTAAATAGTTGGTAATAGTCGAACGTTTTTTACCAACGCGCTCACTCAATTCTTCTTGAGTTAAATTGATTTCTTCGATTAATCTTTGATAGGAAATCGCAACCTCAATTGGATCTAAATCATGACGTTGGATGTTTTCCACCAAAGCCATAACCAATGATTCGTTATCATTAGCCAAACGAATGTAAGCCGGAATCGTTTTTAATCCGATTAATTTTGAAGCACGCAAACGACGCTCTCCCGAAATCAATTGGAATTTATTAAACTCTAATTTTCGAACAGTAATCGGTTGAATTACACCTAATTCTTTAATCGATTTGGCTAATTCTTGTAACGTTTCTTCGTTGAAATTCGTTCTTGGTTGAAACGGATTAATTTCAATCGATTCGATATCTAATTCAATAATATTTCCTACAACTTTATCTGCGTTTTTGTCCTCAACCGATTTAATGTCGTTCTCTGGATCTTTCAATAAAGCCGATAATCCTCTTCCTAAGGCTTGTTTTTTTACCGCTTTTGTCATCTTACTCTATTATTGATTTTTCTTAATAATTTCTTCTGCTAAGTTCAAGTAATTAGAAGCGCCTTTACTCGTAGCGTCGTAATTAATGATACTTTCTCCAAAACTTGGAGCTTCACTTAACTTGATGTTTCTCTGAATTACCGTTTCAAAAACCATATCGTTAAAGTGTTTTTGAACTTCTTCCACCACTTGGTTCGATAAACGCAAACGAGAATCGTACATGGTTAACAATAATCCTTCAATATCTAAATTTGGATTGTGGATTTTTTGAACACTTTTAATCGTGTTTAATAATTTACCTAAACCTTCCAAAGCAAAATATTCACACTGAATCGGAATAACTACACTATCAGCTGCAGTTAAAGCATTCAAGGTCAATAAGCCTAACGAAGGCGCACAATCAATTAAAATATAATCGTATTTGTCTTTTACGCTTTCCAATGCTGTTTTTAGCATGTACTCGCGATTTTCTTTGTCTACTAATTCAATTTCGATAGCTACCAAGTCAATATGAGCTGGAATCACCGAAACGTTTGGTGCCGAACAAGAAACAGTTGCCTCTTCAGGAGTGGCGCTATGTTCTAGAACTTGGTACGAACCAATTTCCACACTTTCCACATCGATTCCTAAGCCCGAACTCGCGTTAGCTTGTGGGTCAGCATCGATTAAAAGTACTTTTTTTTCTAAAACACCAAGAGAAGCTGCTAAGTTAACAGATGTAGTTGTTTTTCCTACTCCACCTTTTTGATTGGCAATTGCAATGATTTTACCCATTTGATTATTGAAAATTTTAAGCCGTAAAAATACAATTATTTATGGTTTTTTCAAGGCAATTTTGTTAACAATGGGTTAAAGTGTAACGTAACTGATTTACAGTGTGCTAAATACTTGTTTAAAATAATTTAAATTAGTAGAATTTCAAGTTTTTATTATCGAATTAAGCTGAAATGTGATCGAAATGATTTGATAATTCCGTTTTCTTGATATTCAATCAAAAACCAATAGTCTGTCGAAGGAAGTTCGTTTGAATTGAAGGTTCCATTCCAAGCTACATTTGATGGATTTAGTTGGGTAATCAGTTTTCCAAATCGATCGAATATTGAAATTTTCCAATTCTCAAAAATATTCATTCCAGATATGGTCCAAAAATCATTAATTCCGTCGTTGTTTGGTGTAAAATAGTTGGGATAATTTAAAATCAAAACTTCTTCCGAAAGAAAATAACCACATCCATTGCTATCAATTACAGAAATAACGTGATTTCCCGCGCTAATATTTTCAAAAACATTACTCTCTTGAAGTGCTCCGTTATCGAGTTGATAGTAATAATTACCTGAAGGAATTGCAGTGATAGTAATGCTCTGATTATCTGTAAAAGCTCCAGAAATATTATAAGAAAAACTTTGTAACTGCGATTCTAAAATAGTTACAGTTATGGTTTGAGGAACAGCACATGTACCCAAATTTGGTGTAAAAGTATAACTTCCCGAAACTAAATTATCTATCACCGCTGGCGACCAAGTTCCTGAAATTCCGTTGGGAGAAGTATTTGATAAAATAGGAGACGTTTCTCCTGAACATAATGGAATAGTACTAGGGAAATCAGGTGATAAACCATTTACTATGGTAATGTTTATTTGATAAATAGGAATGTTTTCACAAGCTCCTACTTGAGGTGTAAAAGTATAAGTTGTGGTTCCTAAAGTTGATGTATTTATTATGGAAGGATTCCAAGTTCCAGCAATTGGAGTAACATTTGCGGATGTTAGTGGTAAAATTTCAGGGGTAGCATTTAAGCAATATGTTGTCGTTATTGATGGAAAAACTAAAGCAATAGTAGTTGCAGGTGTTACAGTCACAACAATGGTTTCAGAAGTTCCTGCGCAACCATTTAAAATTGGGGTAACCACATAAGTTACAGTTCCTGAAGTCGTTCCGTTATATTGTAGCGTTTGATTAATACTTGTTCCCGAACCATTAGAAAATCCAGTAACATCAGTAGATGAAGCTGTCCAGTTTAGAGTAGCATTTACATCCGAAGCAACAAGTGAAATTACGGTGTTGGTATTCGTACATAAAGTCGTTGGTCCAGAATAAGTTACCGAAATTGCGGGTAGTAAAGATACGGCAGTTCGTGTATTGCTTCTGCATCCACTTGAAGTTGTAACGGTTTCCGCATAATAAGTTCCAATATTGGTTGGCGTAAAAGTCGTTGAATTTGCGAGTAAAAGATTCCCGTTTGTTGGACTATCGTACCAATTTACAGTTTCTCCTGCTAATACACTAACATTTAAACTCGTTGGTTGATTGGTGCAAAATCGTTGATTGCCATTAGAAATTGGTGCATTAGGCGTTGGAATAAAAATAACACTATAAATATCCGAAAAAGTGGAACAAAATGCATTGTTTAAATTGACTATATCTTGCGCTACTTTAACTCGGTAATATGTTGTAGTAGTTATATTTGGAATGGTATAATTTGCGGTGTTTTCACCAATAATATCCGTGAAATTTATGTTGTCATTACTTTGTTGCCATTGGTAAACATGGGAAATACTTCCGGTTGTAACTACTTGTAAATTTGGGTTGGTGATGCTTGAATTTTGACAAATGGTCATAGTATTTCCAGTAGTTGCAGTGTTGATAATAGCACTATTTTCTCCACAAGCTCTGAACATGATATCGTCAATAGCTAAGTCATTTCCACAGCCACCAACACCGTTATTTCGCATTTTTAAGATTACAGAAGTTTGTCCAGCAGGCATTGTAAAAACTAATCCAAATGGATTCCATATCGGAGTTGAAGTTCCAGCAATATTTCCAGTATTTCCTGAACGTAATAAAATGGTATCGGTTTGATCCCAAATCTCAAAAGTGACATTAATTGGTATGCCAGTTCCAGGACAACCACCTGAAGCCGCATTATAAATGTTTAAAAGCCACGCCGAAAATTCAAAACGCGTATTGCTACACAATCCCGTTACGGTTCTTCTGTAAAATTGTCCAGGCGAATTACTAGCATTCACGATTAAACATTTTCCGTTTAAACCGTCAACTTCATTGTCGGGAGTGCGGTCAAGTGAAAAAAGCCAATTGGGAGAATTCGGAATTATATTGGTTCTGTGAAACAAAGTATATTGACCATCTTGAGGAAAACCAGTATTGACGTAGCTATAATTGGTAACTCCAGCTGGTAAAGCTGGACCGTAATCTAAACCACTTCCAAAATTTTCTAAAAAGATAGGAGCGCCACTACTACCATTGCAAAATCCTAACTGTCCAAACGAAAGTATAGTGTAAAAAAATAGAACAATAAAAAAGTAAAATTCCTTTATTTTTAGTGACATGTTTTTCTTGATATTCATAATTTCTTAAAATTAGAATATCTTTTCAAGAGTTAGAAGCGAAAATCTGTCATAAAAACTATACAAATAATTATGAAGCAATAAATATCAATATTTACTGACTTTAAAGCAGATTTGATGATGTAAATCGTTATTCTGTATAGGTGTTGTTTAGGTTGAAATCCGGTTTTTAACTAAATTTACTTGTCACTTTTTAAATTGAGCATAGCTTTTTAGCTGCAGCAATTAAAGTTTCATCCGTTTTCGCAAAACAAAAACGAAGCATATGTCTATCCGTAGCATCATTATAAAAAACCGAAATCGGAATCGAAGCCACGCCATGATTTACAATCAATTCCTTAGCAAAATCCACATCGTTTTTATTCGAAATTTGGTTGTAATTCACCACTTGAAAATACGTTCCATCGCAAGGCATCAACTCGAATCGACTGTCTTTGATTAGGTTTTGAAACAAATCGCGTTTGCGTTGGTACATTTTCGAAACTTCACTAAAATCAACTACATCCAAATATTCTGAAATAACATGTTGCGAAAAACTATTCACACTGAACACCAAAAATTGATGCACTTTCTTCATTTCGAACATTAGATTTTCAGGTGCAATTAAATAACCCACTTTCCAACCCGTAACATGTAATGATTTTCCAAAAGAAGAAGCGATAATGGTTCGTTCTACTAATTTTGGACGCGTATTAAACGAAATATGAGGTTGCGAAAACGTTATGTATTCATATACTTCGTCACCTAAAATAAGAATTTGAGGATGTTTTTCTAAAATGGTTTCTAAAGATTCAAAATCTTGTTCTGTCCAAATTCTCCCAGTAGGATTGTGAGGATTATTAATGACAATCATTTTGGTTTTAGCCGAAATCGCGCTTTCAATTCGGTTGAAATTTGGCGTGTAATCATCGTTTAATGAAACTCGAACTGGTTTTCCACCCGCTACCAAAACCGAAGGCTCGTAACTGTCATAACTTGGATCTAAAATCAACACTTCATCGCCATGATTCACAAACGTGTTAATTGCTGTAAAAACGCCTTGTGTAGCGCCAGCGGTAATCAATAGTTCGGTTGTGGTATTGACTTTTCTGTTGTATTGTTTTAAGGTTTGATTCGCAATTTTTTCCAATAACGAAGGCAAACCCGCCATTGGTGTATATTGGTGAATGTTTTCTCGAATAATACGTTCTGAAATTTGTAATAAACGTTCATCTTCAGGGAAATTTGGAAATCCTTGCGATAAATTAATAGCGCCGTGTTGGTTCGCTAATTGCGACATTACGGAAAATATACTTGTGGTGATGTTAGGTAGTTTTGACATGAGATAATTATTTCATACTTGAAAAATCATCAAGTTGTGTTTTGATATGTTGTTTTACTATTTCGATATTATAAAACTCATTTTTGAATATGAATTCGAGTTTGTAATGAATTTCTTCTTCAGGGATTTCATAATTGATTTCTAATTTTGAAAATTCTTTATTATCTGATTTAGAATACCATTTGTCAAATAGTTTACTTCTAAAAAGTTGTTTGTTATCTAAACTATCACAAACATAGTGTAGTAAACTATCAGGATAAGATGTAAAGAAATCAAAAATAATCTCAATGATTGTATTTTCAATCAAATCGTCTTTTATGAATTTTTTATTGTTTAATTCTCCAAAATCTATGGCATAAAGTCTATTGAAATTTTCATTTTCCAAATCCATTTTCTTAAACGAAACGTAATATTCTAAACCATGCTTGGTTAAAAAAGTAAAAAGAGGGTCATTGCCCTCTTTTGTATATGAATAAGAATTCGTTTTCATTTATTTTTTTGAAGCCTTAATTTTTGCCACAACAATTTCACGGTTTTCTTTTTTCAAAGCAACCATTTTTTTCAATGTAGCAGCTATTTTGCTATCTGCTGTTATTGTAACTGTTTGTTTCATAGTTATGCAAATGTATAATATTTTGTAATATTGTCAAAAATTATTCCAATTTATTCTTTTTGAGCGGATTAGTTGTTATTTTATATTTTTTGAGAATACACACGCTCAAATTTCTTCAAATTACTTTATTTTGTGATTTAATTCTGAGATTTTGAAGATAATCATATTAACACCGATGGAAATTGAGCGAGAAAAAGTCCTAAACGCTTTAGCTCAAATTCCCAATTTGAATCATACGTATGAAGTAATCGTTTCTGGAATTGGTCGCGAAAGTACGGCTAAGGCGATGATGCAATTGCCACCACACGATATTTGTGTGTTAATGGGTTTTGCTGCTGTGGTAGGAAAAGAAGCTCATTTACCCGATTATTTGCATTTAGGAAAGCCTATCGAAATTACCAATGCCTCGCTATACGGTTACGAAGGCGGCTTGTTTGAAAACGGAAAACCCATCATCACCGAAAAGCCAAAACTAAAGTTACCTTGTTTGTCTTCTTTAACTTCCGACAAGTTTGTAAGAACAACCGATTTAGCCGAAAAAACGGTTGTAAATATGGAAGATTACACTTTTAAATATTTGAAGAAACCACAAGATTTTATCGTACGCATCATCTCCGATTTTTTACCTCACGAAACCGAAATCGACTTTTTTGAAGAAGTGAAAGGTATTGATTTTTTGGAAGGCGTGATGGCGGTGAATGAGCATATTTATAAGAAATTTTAAAATTTATTTGGAATATTGAAAAAATTAACCAAATCTTTGCATCAGAAAATTAATAACCTTTTAAAACGAAGAAAAATGTTTGTATTCAAATCATTACCTCAAAGCAATTCATCAGTAGGAACTGGTGTGGCTCTTCTTCGTGGCTTAACGCAATCATAGATAAAAAACATATATGAAAAAGCCCGAAGACATTTAGTTTCGGGCTTTTTTTTGTTTATTCTAGAACCTTCAAAAAATTTCCCGAAACGTATTCAAAAATATTGCAATGTGCTAAGTATGCCTTTTTGGTTTACTGCGGTTCATTGTTATGAATCATTTTTAAAATAATCATGGGAAATAAACTATCTGGGAAAGACTTAATCAAATTAGGCTTCCCAAAAAATAATGCAATAAACATTGCCTTAGGGCAAATTAACAGATATCGAAAAAGAGAAAAGAAGGAAAGCATTTTAACCGAAGCCAAACAAGTATTGTTGCATCCAGAAAAATTCAAAGGAGATGGCACTTGGGGAAAAGTAGCGGAAGGTTTAGTAAATCCAGTTCAAGTAAAGTTTAATCAATTGAAAACAACTCGAGCACCTTTTTCCATCTTTGGAGAAAACGAAATTGATGAACAAGCTAAGTTTCAATTGTACGATGCTTTAAAATTACCAATTTCAGTAAAAGGCGCTTTAATGCCTGATGCACATTCAGGTTACGGATTACCAATTGGTGGAGTTTTGGCAACTGAAAATGCAGTGATTCCTTATGGAGTGGGAGTTGATATTGGTTGTAGAATGAGCTTGTCGATTTTCGATTTGCCTGCGTCTTTTTTCAAAGGGAAAGACCATCAATTACAAGCGATTTTGAAAGACAATACCAAATTTGGAATGAGTGAAACGCATAAAGTTAAAGCAGATCACGAAGTATTTTACAAAGATGAATTCAAAACTATTCCAGTTGCGAAACAGTTGTTAGACAAAGCGTACAAGCAATTAGGTTCATCTGGTGGAGGGAATCATTTTGTGGAATTCGGAATTGTGAAATTAGACAATCCATTGCCGGAATGGAAATTGGAAGCCAAAGAATACGTAGCGGTTTTATCACATAGTGGTTCTCGTGGATTGGGTGCCAATATTGCTAAACATTATACGTATTTGGCAAGTAAGCAATGTCCGTTACCAAAAAATGTACAGCATTTAGCTTGGTTGGATTTGAATACGCATGACGGTCAAGAATATTGGATGGCTATGAATTTAGCGGGAGAGTATGCCAAAGCTTGTCACGAAGATATTCACAGAAGATTGGCTAAAGCACTTGGAAAACGCATTGCGGTAACCATTGAGAATCATCACAATTTTGCTTGGAAAGAAATGGTGGATGGCAAAGAATGTATTGTGCACCGAAAAGGAGCAACACCAGCAGCTAAAGGGCAATTGGGAATTATTCCAGGTTCAATGACTGCGCCAGGATTTATTGTAATGGGTAAAGGAAACGAAGACAGTTTGCAATCAGCTTCTCACGGAGCGGGTCGTTTGTTTTCGAGAGCGAAATGTAAAGCTACTTTTACGCAAAGTCAGATTAAAAAAGTCTTGGCAGATAACGATGTTACGTTGATAGGTGGAAATATTGACGAAGCACCAATGGCGTATAAAAACATCCATACGGTGATGAATTTACAAACAGAATTAGTAGATGTGTTAGGGACTTTCACGCCGAAAATTGTTAGAATGGACCGTTAAGATGGAAAAGATAATTCAAATAACATCAGGAAGAGGGCCTGCTGAATGTACTTGGGTAGTAGCGCAAGTATTGAAAAAAGTGTTGCAAGAATCAGAAACGCTTGGTTTAGAAGCGACTATCTTGCAACGCGAAGCAGGTTCGGAAAATGGAACGGTAGTTTCCGCCATGGTTCAAATTATAGGAAATGAAGCAGATGAGTTTGTTGCTTCATGGGTGGGAACCATTCAATGGATTGGAAAAAGTACGTTTAGAAAATTTCACAAACGCAGTAATTGGTTTATCGGAATTTTTGAAGTGGATGCGATTCAATCTAGAGCATTTTCAGAAAAAGACATTCAATATCAAGCGATGCGAAGTTCTGGAGCGGGCGGACAACATGTGAATAAAGTGAGTTCTGCTATTCGAGCGACACATGTACCAACAGGAATTAGTGTGGTGAGTATGGATTCACGTTCGCAACATCAGAACAAGAAATTAGCTACTGAGCGTTTATTACTGAAACTAAATGAAGCCCAATTGAATCTTTTGAAACAACAGTTTCAAAGTCAATGGACGAATCAATTAGCTGTAGAACGAGGTAATCCGACACGAACTTTTGAAGGTTCTGATTTTAAGAAACTCAAAGCAGAAAAGAAATTTAAAGCTGTACGACAGCAATTAAAAAACGAATTAAAAAATGAAAAATATAGATAAATACTTATTTCAAGCCTTGGATAATTATCCTTATTCTCTTGAAGAAACTATTGAATCTTTAGATTATGCGATGTCCTACGATTCAAAAAATACAACCGCTTTGTGTTTGTATGGAAGAATTCAAACAGAGCAATTACAAAATTATGAAGAGGCAAAACGTTATTTTCAAGAAGCACTGGCAATTAATATTGATGCCGTAGCGGTATATCCATATTATATAGAAACCTTGCTTTTGAATGAAGATTATGAAGAAGCTTCCAAGTTAATTGACTTTGCAATGACAATAAAAGGCATTAATAAAATGGTGATTTTGTTAAAGAAAGTTCAATTGTTAGAACGTCAAGCAGCTATTAAAGAGGCTTTAAAATTAATCGATGAGGTTAAATTGAATACGTTTACCAATGACACTTACGAAACAGATGAGGTTGAAAAGCGATTAAAGGCAAAAAAAGAACTTTTAAAACCTAATAAAAAGACCAAGTCTGAAAAATCTAAAAAGAAAAGTAAGAAATAAAAAAAAACCAGCTTTTAGGCTGGTTTTTTGTTGATGTATATTGATTAGATGAGGTTTACTCCTCCAATAAAACCTCTAAAATCGTAATCGCCGCTTCACTAATTTTAGTTCCAGGACCAAAAACCGCTACTGCTCCGGCGTCGAATAAGAATTGGTAGTCTTGTGCTGGGATAACCCCACCAACAATTACCATAATGTCTTCTCTTCCGTATTTTTTTAGTTCTTCAATTACTTGTGGTACTAAGGTTTTGTGTCCCGCAGCTAAAGAAGAAACACCTAAAATGTGTACGTCGTTTTCCACCGCTTGTTTGGCTGCTTCTTGTGGCGTTTGGAATAACGGACCAATGTCAACGTCAAAACCTACATCGGCATAACCTGTTGCTACTACTTTCGCTCCACGATCGTGACCGTCTTGTCCCATTTTCGCAATCATAATACGAGGACGACGCCCTTCTTTCTTCGCGAAAGCATCGGCTAATTGTTTTGCTTTTTCAAAACTTTCGTCGTTTTTAATTTCTTTACTATACACGCCGCTAAAACTTCTAATTTGTGCTTTATATCTTCCGAAAACTACTTCTAAAGCATCACTGATTTCACCTAGTGTAGCTCTGTTTCGTGCCGCTTCTACTGCTAAAGATAGTAAATTTTCACCACCATTTTTAGCGCTTTCGGTTAATTTTGCTAAACATTCGGCAACTTTAGCGTTATCACGAGTCGCTTTAATTTGGTCTAAACGTTCAATTTGTTGTTTGCGCACCATTTGGTTATCCACATCCAAAATATGTAACGGATCTTCTTTTTCCAAACGGTATTTGTTCACTCCAACAATAATATCTTGACTGCTATCGATACGTGCTTGTTTACGCGCAGCTGCTTCTTCAATTCGTAGTTTTGGAATTCCAGCTTCAATCGCTTTTGTCATTCCGCCTAATTCTTCTACTTCTTCAATTAAAGCCCAAGCTTTTTCAGCAATTTCTGCCGTTAAACTTTCTACATAATAACTTCCTGCCCAAGGGTCAACCGTTTTACAGATTTTAGTTTCTTCCTGTAAAAAGATTTGCGTATTACGAGCAATTCGTGCGGAGAAATCGGTTGGTAAAGCAATCGCTTCGTCTAAAGCATTCGTGTGTAACGATTGTGTTCCTCCAAAAGCTGCGGCTGCTGCTTCAATTGCAGTTCGAGCTACGTTATTAAAAGGATCTTGCTCGGTTAAACTCCAACCCGAAGTTTGGCAATGCGTTCTTAAAGCTAATGATTTTTCGTCTTTTGGATTGAATTGTTTTAATAGTTTTGCCCAAAGCATACGACCAGCGCGCATTTTTGCAATTTCCATAAAATGATTCATTCCAATCGCCCAGAAAAACGAAAGGCGAGGAGCGAAAGTATCAATATCCATTCCCGCGGCTAAACCGGTGCGAATGTATTCCAAACCGTCTGCTAAAGTGTACGCCAATTCAATATCAGCAGTAGCTCCCGCTTCTTGCATGTGGTAACCCGAAATAGAAATCGAGTTGAATTTTGGCATATTTTTACTCGTATATTCGAAAATATCCGCAATAATTTTCATCGAAGGTGTTGGTGGATAAATGTAGGTATTTCGCACCATGAATTCCTTTAAAATATCATTTTGAATCGTTCCCGACAATAGGTTAGGAGCAACGCCTTGTTCTTCTGCTGCCACGATGTAGAATGCCATAATTGGTAAAACCGCACCATTCATCGTCATCGAAACCGACATTTCCCCTAGTGGGATTTGGTCAAAAAGTACTTTCATATCTTCCACCGAGTCAATCGCAACTCCAGCTTTTCCAACATCACCCACCACTCGTTCGTGATCCGAATCGTAACCTCGGTGTGTTGCTAAATCGAAGGCAACGGATAAACCTTTTTGTCCAGCTGCTAAGTTTCTTCTGTAAAAAGCGTTACTTTCTTCCGCAGTAGAAAATCCCGCATATTGACGAATCGTCCAAGGTCGGCGAACGTACATAGTTGCATAAGGTCCGCGTAAATTTGGTGCAAAACCTGCTCCAAAACCAAGGTGTTCTAAATCGGAAATATCTTCTTTAGAATAGGTTGGTTTTAATTCGATTCCTTCAGCGGTTGTGAAGTGTTGTTTTTCAGAAACTACTGATTTCTGACTTTTAACTTCTAACTTTAAATGTTGTATATCTTTTCTCAAAATATAGTTAATTTTTTATGATCAATTTTTTACTATATTGGTTTACAGATGATTTAATTTTAATTATATAAATACCATTACTTAAAAGAGGTAATGCTAATCGATCATCATTTATTGTGCTTGAAAAAATATTTTTACCTAATAAATCATATATTTCAACTCTCTCAATTAATTCATTTTTTGAAGAAATAATATTAATAATTTCTTTTGCAGGATTTGGATATATTTTAATGTTGTTTGAGGAACTAATTTCAAAATCATTATTATCAAGAGTAATATTAAAGATAGAAGAAAATAATTCTGTACCCGATTCTTCTTTCCAAGCATTAAAAATTAATATATCATTAAAAGCGTAAAAATTTGTGTAGCCATAGTTGCCTGTTTCTCCAAAACTTTCTGAATTTATTATGTTTGGGGTAAGAAAACTATCTGTATTCGTCGAGTTGGCATTTACATAATAAATTTTATTGTCATTTATGGATGTTTTATTAAAGATTAAATTTTCTTGGTAACATGTATTACAATAATTGAAATTTTCAAAAATAGAACTTGAATTTGTTAAATCTCCAAGTTTTAAAGTTCCAAATGTAGATCCATCGGTTCTCCATAATTCTTTAGCATCTATAGAGCCTTGTCCTCCAATTGAGAAATACACATTGCCACCACAAGATATTAATGATTTTATATTCATATTGGGTGAAAAGGATAAATTATCTTTTATAACAATTGTTCCACCAATTGTACCATCAGATTTAATGAGTGTTAAACCATTTGAATCGTATACTGAAAAATATAAATTGTCATCATGAATTATATTTTTTTTAAATTGTGTTGGTCCTGTTATATCTGTATGATACAAATGTATTGTGCCAGCTTGTGTTCCATCTGATGACCATAAACTATTATTCCCATAAGAAGAATTGGTGGTATTAGTCTTAAAAAATATTTTATTATTTGTGGCATTTATTATGATTCTATTATTGTCATATCCGCCACTTTGTTGGATAGTAATGACTTTAATAGTACCATTTTCTGTTCCATCAGTTTTCCAGATTGAATTGTCAATTCCATCTTTAGCAGTGAAATATAAAAATCCATTTAGGATAGCAAAACATTTTTCATTTAAGATGTTTGGTTCATTATAATAAACATTAGATAATCCATTTAAGGATGGTGCGCTTCCTGGATTTATGTCTTTAACTAAATAAGTTCCTTCGTTCGTACCATCACTTCTCCACAACTCTTCTCCATGAATACCATCGTCAGCTTTGAAGTAAAGAATTCCGTTAAGTTCTGCAAAAAAAGTAAATTCAGATAAGCTACTTCCTGATCCAGATTTGATATCTTTAACAAGTGAAGTATTTGTTTGAGTACCATCTGTTTTCCAAAGTTCAAATCCAATATTTGACGAAGCTGCTCTAAAAAAAACATAATTTCCTGCTTTAGTGTAACTTGCAGGTCTAAAGTCAGAACTTGAAAATATTGACGCAGATGATCCTGGATTGATATCTTTAATAATAAATGTTCCATTAACTGTTCCGTCAGTTACGAAAGGTTCTTTTCCATTTCCATTATTTCCACTAATAATTAACTTTCCATTAATTTCAGCTGAATCAAAAAAGTCATATACTCCAGAATATCTGTGAAAAATATCTTCAAACAGATTAGTATTTGTAGATGTACCATCTGTTTTCCATAATTCAACTCCATTAGAAGAATTGTATCCTGAGGGAAAAAATACTTCCCCATTAAATTCAACGAATCTAAGATCCATGTCAGAATTTTGAGTTAAGTTAGTATCTTTAAGTTCAAATGTTCCATTAGGTGTTCCATCACTTTTCCACAAAGTATTGTAAAGACGATTTCCGTCATTTGCGGAAAATAATAAGTAATCATTAATACTAGTAAGTTTTTCAATATTACTGTTTAAAGTGCCAAGATAAATATCTTTAACAAGTGTTGTTCCAGTATTTGTGCCATCTGTGACCCATAGCTCATTGCCATTTGAGTTTGTTGTGGCATTAAAGTATATTTTATTGTTAATAGAAGCTAATTGAGTAAATATATTTACACTGCTACCAGAACCTGTATAAATATCTTTTAACAATGTGGTGCCAACTACTGTTCCATCACATTTCCAAAATTCGGTACCATGAATTGAACTATTTACTTGGAAAATAAAATAACCATTTGATGATTCTCCTATCAATTTAGTATTTGAATTACCTGATCCGGGATTTATATCTTTGAAAAGAAAAGTGTTGTTTTCGTTACCATCACTTCTCCAAAGTTCAAATCCGTTTAAACTTGTATATGCATAAAAATAGAAATAATTGTTTAAAAAAATGAATTTAGTATCAACTAAACCATTTCCACTTGGATTAATATTTTTTAAAAGAGAAGTTCCACTTGGTGTTCCATCACTTTTCCATATTTCACGCCCATTTAAGCCATCATCAGCTGTGAAATACAGGTATTCATTGAAAATAAAAAAATCCCTTGGGGAACTACTATTTGAACCAATATTTATGTCTTTTAATTGATTAGTACCCGAAGGAGTGCCATCGCTTGTCCATAATTCTAAACCATTAACTCCATCATTTGCTCCAAAAAATATTTGATCATTAAATTTTATTAATTGGCCAATATTTGCTGACCAATTGTTATTATTAACTTGTTTAATAAGATAGGTGCCGATTTCAGTACCATCGCTTCTCCATAATTGAGTTCCATTGTTTGCAGTAAAATACAAAATATCATCACTAACTAAAAAATATGAAGAATCAATCCCGTTACTTCCTGGAATAACATCTTTTACTAGAAAAGTATTGTTTGTTAATCCATCATAAACCCATAATTCATCACCATGTATGCCATCATCTGCTAAGAAATATATTTTGGATATTCCTTTTGTGATGTTTTTGGGATTACTATCTCCTGTAAAATTTAATTCGATTTGTGTAACATCTATAATTTGTGAATAGACATTTATATTGGTTAAAAATGAAATTAAAATGTATAAAATTAATTTTTTCATAAGAGATTAATTATGTTTATTAAATAGATTTATTCCGAAGCTAATCGTTCTTGTTCTAATTTTTCAGCCAAACGTTTTTCGATAATCGGTGTGATTAGCGTTTTTCTGGCGTTTTGTTTTACGAAAGGATACAATTCTAAATCGTTTTTCATTTGGTCGTTTTTGTTTGGATACTTGTTAGTTCCCAATAAAACTTCTTTCCCTGAATCAAAAAGTTCTTGTTCTTTTTGTGCGCTTTCGTTGATTTTTCTTTGGATTGTTCCGTCGATTAATTGCGAAATCAAACCGCCATTTTTCTCAATGTCTTTGAATAATTCCAAGGCTTTTTCGGCTAATTGCTCTGTTAACGTTTCAATGTAATAAGCGCCATCAGCTGGATTATTTACTTTGTCAAAATAACTTTCGTGTTTTAAAACTAACAATTGATTTCTTGAAATTCTATCGCCAAACTCATTGTCTTTATGATAAATTGCATCATAGGCTAAATTCGCAACCGCATCGGCTCCACCTAAAATGGCCGACATACATTCAGTAGTCGTGCGCAACATGTTAACGTTGTAATCGTATAAGGTTTTGTTGCGTTTTGTTGGAGTTGCAATGATATGACAATCAAAATTATGATTGAATTCTGAAGCTAATGTATTGAATAAAAGGCGTAACGCTCTTAGTTTAGCAATTTCGAAAAAGTAATTTGTTCCAACAGCAACTTCAATTGTAATCGGTTGGTTGATAGCTGGAATTCTATTGAAATATTCGTTTGCTTGCGCTAGAGTGTAAGCCAATTGTTGTACGATATTCGCACCTGCATTTTGATAAATTCCACTTGAAATAGTTAAAAATGGAATAGCTGTTTTTGAAGCAATTGTATTTAATTTCTCAAAATCTTTTTCAAGGTTTTCAAACCAATTGCCATCTTTTGCTAATTGACCGATTGGATCATTTTGTATAAAGATGTTGGCATTGTTTTTTGAAGCAAATTCGTTGATTTTATTCGAAAATTCAACAGAAAGAAAAGGCAAATTGAAATAATAATTCACATTCTCCAGCGGAAGATTTTGCATTAATTCTTCAATTGAAATCGTATCGTTTTCTAATGTAAAGCGAACACTTTCTGCTCCTCTTTGTAATGTTTCTAGCGCACGAGCATTCGATTTTTTTACATCATGAACAAAAATATTTTGAACTATTGCAAAAGGTTTTGTTGGAACAATGGCGTCAAGATTTACTTCTTCCGACACTTCGGAATCATCATTATGATAAAACGGTTTTACTTTAATGCCTTCTGGACTTTCCCAAACTAAAGTTTCGTTGTAATCAGCACCTTTTAGTTCGTATTGAATTTGTTGCTTCCATTGTTTAGAAGAAACGGCATCAAAATCGGAAAATAAATTGTTGTTAGCCACGAATTATGTATTTAATTGTTACTAGTTGTTTTTTCGGCAGCCGCTTTCTTTTCGTCTTCAAATTCGATGATGTAGATGTCTTCGTTATCGCGTTTCATGTAATATTTTTCGCGAGCGTATTTTTCTACACGGTCATCGTTTTTCAACTCTTTGATTTTTATGCTGTCTTTTTTGATTTCAGTTTTATAATACTGAATATTGTCTTCAATTTCTTCAATTTCTTTATCCAAAACGCGGTGTTCTAAATAGGAATAATTGTCGAAAAAAAGCATCCAAACAGAAAAAAGAATTAACACCAAAACGTAGCGATTCATTACGAATGCTAAAAACGGATATTTGGCAATTAAATTCTTGATTTTGTTCATTATGCGATTCTTTGATTAATTACGGCACGCACTACATCGATAGCTACCGTGTTATATTTATCGTTAGGAATAATAATATCAGCAAACGCTTTTGTAGGCTCGATGAATTGTTCGTGCATTGGTTTTAAAGTAGTTTGATAACGATTCAAAACTTCTTCCATATCACGGCCACGTTCTGCAATATCACGTTTTAAACGACGAATTAAACGCTCGTCAGAATCCGCATGAACGTATACTTTAATGTCAAACATGTCTCTTAATTCTGGATTAGTTAGAATTAAGATACCTTCTACAATCATTACTTTTCTTGGATGAGTGATAACTTTATCGTCGGTTCTATCATGAGTTACGAAAGAATAAACCGGTTGTTCAATGGTTTTTCCAGCTTTTAAATCTTTAAGATGCGCTACTAATAATTCAAAATCAATCGCTCTTGGATGATCAAAATTGATTTTAGTACGCTCTTCATAACTTAAATGATGCGTTTCTTTATAGTAGGAGTCTTGAGAAATAATACCTACTTCAGAAGAAGGTAACTCGTTCATAATCTGATGAACAACTGTTGTCTTTCCACTTCCGGTTCCTCCGGCAATTCCAATAATTAGCATATAAAAGGTTGTCTTGTTTAATTTTAGCAAAAATAGAAATAATATTCTAAGTGTTTTTTGTTTTTGGATAGAAAGTTTAGGGAATTAGTGCTAAAAAAATATAGGTTAAATAGGAGTGAAAATTTATTTCAAAAAAAGAATTGATTTGTTTGGAACAATAGAAATTAGTTATATATTTGCACTCACAAATTCGGGGTGTAGCGTAGCCCGGTTATCGCGCCTGCTTTGGGAGCAGGAGGCCGCAGGTTCGAATCCTGCCACCCCGACAAAACCTTCTTGAAACTTCAGGAAGGTTTTTTTTATTGTCAAAAATTATACATTCATAATTAAAACTAATTCAATTTTAAGAAATAATTTTAATTAAAAACTTACATTTGCTACTCTTAAAAGAATAAAGTTATGTCAGATACAATCGAAAAAGTAAAATGCTTAATTATAGGTTCTGGTCCAGCGGGATATACTGCGGCTATTTATGCGGCTAGAGCTAATATGAATCCTGTTTTATATCAAGGACAACAACCAGGTGGTCAATTAACAACAACTAATGAAGTTGAAAACTTTCCAGGTTATCCTGAAGGTGTAACCGGACCTGAAATGATGGTACAGTTGCAAGAGCAAGCAAAACGTTTTGGTTCAGATATTCGCGATGGATGGGCTACAAAAGTAGATTTTTCTGGACCTATTCATAAAGTTTGGATTAATGATACGATTGAAATTCATGCAGAAACGGTAATTATTTCTACTGGAGCTTCGGCTAAATATTTAGGATTAGAATCGGAGCAACACTATTTAAAATTAGGTGGTGGTGTTTCAGCTTGTGCGGTTTGTGATGGATTTTTCTATAGAAATCAGGAAGTAGTAATCGTTGGAGCAGGAGATAGTGCTTGTGAAGAAGCACATTATCTTTCTAAATTATGTAAAAAAGTAACGATGTTAGTACGTAGCGATAAATTTAGGGCATCTAAAATCATGGCAGAACGTGTACAAAAAACAGAAAACATCGAAATTTTAATGCACACGGAAACAGAAGAAGTTTTAGGTGACGGACAAGTAGTAACAGGAGTTAAAGCTAAAAATAGAGCTACAGGAGAAGTTGTTGAAATTCCAGCAACTGGATTTTTCGTAGCGATTGGTCACAAACCAAACACCGATATTTTTACTGATTATATTACGCTAGACGAAACAGGTTATGTGGTAAATGTGCCAGGAAGTTCAAAAACAAATGTTCCAGGTGTATTTGTAGCTGGTGATGCGGCTGACCATGTATATCGTCAGGCAATTACGGCTGCGGGAACAGGTTGTATGGCAGCTTTGGATGCGGAGCGTTATTTGGCGTCGAAAGAGTAATTAAATTATGAATATAAAAAAAGCTCCTATTGAAAAATAGGAGCTTTTTTGTTTTCAAACTATCTACTAATAGTAGCTGTATCTTCTAACTTTAGCAATGTATTTCGCTAAACGAATAACTTGGTGGCTGTAACCATATTCGTTATCGTACCAAACGTACATTACAATGTTTTTTCCGTCTCCAGAAACAATAGTTGCGTTACTATCAAAAATAGCAGGAGCAGAAGTTCCTACGATATCTGAAGATACTAACTCGTTGTTTAAAGAGTATTTAATTTGCTCTACAAGATCACCTTCTAAAGCGTATTTTTTCATAATGTTGTTTACTTCTTCAATTGAAGTGTTTTTTCCAACTTCTAAATTCAATACTACTAATGAACCGTTTGGAACTGGTACACGAATCGCGTTTGAAGTTAATTTTCCAGCTAATGCAGGTAATGCTTTTGCAACAGCACTTCCAGCACCTGTTTCAGTAATAACCATATTTAAAGCAGCAGCACGACCTCTACGGTATTTTTTGTGCATGTTATCTACTAAGTTTTGGTCATTCGTATACGCGTGAATCGTTTCTAAGTGTCCTTTAACTACACCTAAAGTATCTTCAACCGCTTTTAAAACTGGAGTAATTGCATTCGTTGTACAAGAAGCTGCTGAGAAAATATTTACTTCGTCTGGATTGTAATCTTCATGATTTACTCCGTAAACGATATTTGGAACTCCTTTTCCAGGCGCCGTTAATAAAACTTTGTCAGCTCCTTTAGAAGTTAAATGACGTTTTAAAGCTTCTTCAGTAGTGAAAGCTCCTGTATTGTCGATTACTAATGCATCTTCAATTCCGTAAGCTGTATAATCAATTTCTTCTGGTGTGTTTGCAGTAATGATGTGAACTGTTGTTCCGTTGATCAATAAAGCATTGTTTTCTGGATCTGCAATTACTGAACCATTGAAATCGCCATGAACTGAATCATAACGTAATAATGAAGCTCTTTTTTCTAATAAAACAGCGTCATTTTTATCTCTAGTAACAATTGCTCTTAAACGTAATTGTTGTCCTTTTCCAATTTTCGACATCATTTCACGAGCTAATAAACGCCCAATTCTACCAAATCCGTATAAAACCACATCTTTTGGTTTAATTTCTTGATAGTTTTTAGCATTCTTTAATTTGTCAATTACGAATGCTTTAGCATCATTGTATTTGTCGTCTTCTAAATGATATTCGTAAGTTAATTTTCCAATATCAATTCTTGATGGTGGTAAATCTAAATCAACAATAGCGCTTGCAATTTCAACTGAGTCGAAAACGTTGATTGGTTTTCCAACGAATGCACCAGCATACTCATGTAAGTTGATAATTTCGCTAACATTTTTGTCGATTAATTGATTACGGAATAAAACCAATTCGATTGATTTGTCATACCATAAATCACTGATGATTTTAATGAATTCTACACCAGCTTTTCTTCTGTCTGCCTGAAAAGCTAATTCTTTTTCGTATAAAGAGATATTGCTCATGAAAATAAATGTGTTGTTATGTGGTGCAAAAGTATAGATTTCAATCGTTTTCGTAAAATTTTTTAACTAAAAAAACCAGACATTATTTTTGTCTGGTTTTAAATATGAATTGGGTCGCATGATTTTACATGATGATACTATACATTTGACCGTTTTTCGAAATGATTTGGTATCTCGCTTTCTGATTTTCTTTCTTAGCCAAATAGCTCGAAACGGTTTCCATATCTTTTGCTTTCAAGCCATCAATACTTAAAATAACTGCGCCATCTAAAATATCACTATATTCTGCGTATTCAGGATTGTTGACTTTTTTAATTTTGATGCCTTCTTTAACGTTGAATTGTTTCTTATCGGTAGCATCAATATCTTCAAATTCAATTCCGTTGAATTCGTAATTCAAAATTTCTTTTTTAGTCAACTTAACAGGAAGCGTTTTTTGTTTGCCATCACGTAAAACACTTACCTGAATGACATCATTTGGTCGTTTGGTATTAATGTAAGCCGATAATTCGGAGAAACTATTGATTTTTTTATCGTCTAATTGCACAATAATATCCCCTTTACTCAATCCTGCTTTTTCAGCTCCCGAATTTTTAGTAACCTTATTAATATAGAAACCTTGTGTTTCTTTAATACCTAATTCTTTTGCGAAGTTCGAATTCAATTCGCCACCTTCAACTCCTAAAACGCCTCTTTGAACATTTCCAAACTGCATTAAATCTTCAATAATTTTTCGAGTCAAATTCGATGGAACAGCAAACGAATATCCAGCATAGCTTCCTGTTGGAGAAGAAATCATCGTATTAATTCCAATTAATTCCCCGCGAGTGTTTACCAATGCGCCACCACTGTTTCCAGGGTTCACTGCAGCATCGGTTTGAATAAACGATTGAATACCATTGTTTGATAAATTTCTGGCTTTTGCCGAAACAATTCCAGCAGTAACAGTAGAATTTAAGTTATACGGATTTCCAACAGCTAAAACCCATTCTCCCACTTTAATAGCATCAGAATCGCCAAAAACCGCATAAGGTAATTTTTCATCGGCTTCTACTTTTAAAAGCGCGACATCCATTTTAGAATCGGTTCCGACTAATTTTGCTTTGTAGGATTTGTTATTGTTAAGTGTAACTTCAATTTCAGTTGCATCTTGGATAACGTGATTATTTGTTACAATATAGCCATCTTCAGTTATAATAACGCCCGAACCAGTTCCTATTTGTGTTTGTTCTCTTGGTCCTTGATAGCCATAGAAAAACTCCATTAAAGGATTGTTTGGTACTTTTGAAACACTCACGTTTTTTACGTGAACTACCGCATGAATCGTGTTTTCAGCTGCTGCGGTAAAATCAATGTTTTCGGCGCCTAAATTTACATTTTTGGCATAATTAGGTGATGCAAGTGTAAGTTTTCCTGCATTATTTGGCTCTAAAAAGAATTTGTAAGCACCTAATGTTACGGCACCACTCAATAAAGAAACCGCTAATAAACTTCCAAATTTTTTCATATGTATTAATTTTTGTTCACTCAAAATTATAACAAAAAATATTCCAAAAAATCACTTTAACGCACGATTAACAATGTTTAACATCTTATTAATAATTCGTACTTTTGTATAAACTAATTTGACAATGCAACTTATATTTTATAAATATCAAGGAACAGGAAACGATTTTGTAATGATTGATAATCGTACTGACTTTTTTCCTAAAAATAACACCAAACTTGTAGAGCAATTGTGTGACAGAAGATTTGGCATAGGTGGTGATGGTTTGATTTTGTTAGAAAATCATCCGCAATATGATTTTAAAATGGTATATTATAATTCTGATGGTAACGAAAGTTCTATGTGTGGCAATGGTGGTAGATGTTTAGTCGCTTTTGCCAAACAAATGGGAGTTATCGATAATAAAGCCAAGTTTGAAGCAGTTGATGGATATCATTATGCAACGATTGATAAGGACGGAATCGTAGCACTTCAAATGAAAGATGTTGATACTATAAAAAGTGAATCAAATTATACTTTTTTAAATACGGGTTCACCACATCATGTGCAATTGGTAGATAATTTAGCAAAATTGGATATTAAAACAGAAGGCGCTAAAATCCGTTATTCCGATTTGTATGGAAAAGCAGGAAGTAATGTCAATTTTGTATATCAATTAGCTAGTGACATTTTTGCAGTTCGTACGTATGAGCGCGGCGTTGAAGATGAAACTTTGTCTTGCGGAACCGGAGTAACAGCGGTTGCAATCGCCATGCATCAAACCGGAAAAACAAACAACAACATCATAGATTTAAACGTGGAAGGCGGAAAATTAAAAGTACAATTCGATGTAGATAACGGAAAATACACCAACGTTTTCTTAATTGGACCCGCAACTTTTGTTTTTGAAGGGAAAATCAATTTAGATTTTTGAATTTGTAATTGAACTTGAACTTGAACTTGAAATCGAAATGATAACATTAAAAGGAACTAACATATACCTACGCGCACTTGAGCCCGAAGATTTAGAGTTTATCTACAAAATAGAAAACAACGAATCCATTTGGGATGTGAGTAACACGCAAACGCCTTACAGTCGTTTTTTGATTCGTCAGTATTTAGAAAATGCGCATCAAGATATTTATGAAGCCAAACAATTGCGCTTAGCAATTTGCTTAAATGATACTTTTGAAGCAGTAGGTTTAATTGATTTGTTTGATTTTGATCCTAAAAATAATAGAGCAGGAGTTGGGATTGTAATTTTAAGCGAAATCAATCGAAATTCAGGAATTGGTTCTGAAGCTTTGCAACTTGTTATCAATTATGCTTTCAATCAATTGCAATTGCATCAATTGTATGCAAATATTGGAAGCGATAATGAAATTAGTTTACAACTTTTTACTAAATTTGGCTTTCAAAAAATTGGAGTAAAAAAAGATTGGATAAAAGTAAACAACGTTTTTAAAGACGAAATTTTATATCAATTAATCAATTACACTTAAAAAATAACCCCTTGAACGTAAAAAAAATAATTTCAATAATCGCTGTTGCTGGAATCGTTGTTGCAACTGCTGTTGGTGTTTATGTATATTTTAAAGCTTTTACACCAAATACTCAATTTTCTCAAAACGAGGTTTATGTTTACATTCCTACGAATTCAACTTATGAACAAGTAACCGAAATTGTAAAACCATTCATCAAAGATTTTGAAAAATTTGATTTCGTAGCCACATCAAGAAATTATAGTACTAATGTAAAAGCCGGAAAATTTCTTTTCAAAAAAGACATGACCAGTTTTGATATGGTAAGAAGTTTGCGTTTAAACGTTCCAGTAAAAGTAGCTTTTAACAATCAAGAAACATTAGGAAAATTAGTGCAACGTTTAGCAACTCAATTAGAACCTGATAGTTTAAAATTAGAAGTAGCGTTTACTAACACGCCTTTTTTAGAAGAAAACGGATTAACAGAAGAAACTATTTTAGCTCTTTTTATTCCAAATACGTATGAATTCTATTGGAATACACCTGCAGACAAAATCGCTCAAAAATTAGCAAAAGAATATCGTATTTTCTGGAATAATGAGCGTACTGAAAAAGCAAAAGCGTTAGGTTTAACTCCAATTCAAGTATATATCTTAGCATCAATTGTACATAAAGAAACGGCTAAAGTAGATGAAAGACCAACAGTAGCTGGCGTTTATTTAAACCGTTTAAAACAAGATATGCCGTTACAAGCTGACCCAACCGTAATTTTTGCTATTAAAAAACGTTCGGGAGATTTTGATCAAGAAATCAAACGTGTTTTCTTTAACGATTTACGAATTAATTCTCCTTATAATACTTATATCAACAAAGGTTTGCCTCCTGGACCAATTGCTATGCCCGATGTTTCGGCTATCGATGCGGTTTTAAATGCTGAAAAACACGATTATATTTATTTCTGCGCTAATCCAGACAAACCAGGTTATCACGCTTTTGCATCAAGCTACGAAGCGCATCAAGTAAATGCTAAAAAATATGCAGAGTGGGTGACGAAGTTAGGAATTGATCGTTAATTTTTAGAAGCGAATGGCTTGGGCTTTATCAGTAAACCATTTTCCTGCTTTCCATTTCAATCTATGCTTTCAGCATAGGATTTTCATTACAATCAGGGCTAGTTTGCTGACCATTTTTCTGTTTGTTTCTGTTTTTTCTCAGGCGCAATCAAGTATCAATACTTTTTTAAAACCTTCGGATACTCTAAATAAGTCAAGAAGAACAGGAGTTTACATTGGAGAATCCGTTGCTTTGGGTGCTACTTTAATTGGTTTAAATCAAATTTGGTACAAAGATTATCCACAAACAAATTTCCATTTCATTAACGATAACAATCAGTGGTTACAAATGGATAAACTGGGACATATGTATTCCACCTATCATTTAGGTAGAGTAGGTTCCGAAATGTTGCAATGGAGTGGTGCGTCCAAAAAAGAACAATTAATTTATGGATCTACTCTTGGATTAGGATTTTTAACGGTAGTTGAGGTTTTTGATGGTTTTTCACAAGAATGGGGAGCATCTTCAGGCGATATAATAGCCAATCTTTCTGGAACAGCGCTTTATGTATCGCAAGAAGTACTTTGGAAAGAACAACGTATCACGCCTAAATTTTCATTTCATCAAACTAAATTCGCTTCGCAACGTCCAGAAACTTTGGGTGCATCGTTTAACGAAGAAATTTTAAAAGATTACAATGGTCAAACGTATTGGTTGTCGTTTAACGTTCATTCGTTTACAAAAGATAGCTTTATTCCCAAGTGGTTAAACCTCGCAATTGGTTATAGTGGAGAGGGAATGTTGTATGGAAACGATTCAGAAGCACTCGAAAATGGAATCATTCAAAACCCGTATCGTCAATTTTATCTGAGTTTGGATGTTGACTTAACGAAAATTACTACAAAATCACACTTTTTAAAGACGCTTTTTTCGGTTTTTAACACAATTAAAATTCCAGCACCTACTTTGCAATACGATGAGTATAACGGACTTAAAGCACACTTCATCTACTTTTAGGAATTATTAACATGCTGTAAATCAATATTGTAATTTTTTTTGTATATTTGCATCGGTAATTTCAGATGGGTGACAGACGCTGAGAAATAACAATTCATGATAAAAAAAAGGTCGTATTTTACAGGATTGACACTCCTGGTATTAGTCATTTCTTCAGGTTTTATAAACTTTAAGAAAGAAAAGTTAGAAGGTTTTCATTTGTCGAATACAGAGGTAATTAAATACCATGTTCCAAATGAGTATGAGAACGAAGAAGTAATTATTCCAGTTAAAGTACCAAATGTTGGTAAATCATTTACTGGTTTTGCTCAAAAAATGGCTTACAAAGAGTCAAGAGGTATGTTACATTTAGTGAATCCATACGGATACATGGGTAAATACCAATTCGGAAGAAGTACACTACGCACTGTGGGTATTTATGATTTTCAAGAATTTTTACGTAACGCTGAGTGGCAAGATGAAGCTTTTAAAGCTTTAATCGCTAGAAACAAGTGGGAATTACGTAAAGAAATTCAAAAATATTCTGGTAGAGTAATCAATGGTGTAGAAATTACAGAATCAGGTTTAATTGCGGCAGCGCATTTAGGTGGAGCTGGTTCCGTAAAAAAATATTTAAGAAGTAATGGACGTAATGGTTTCAAAGATGGTTTTGGAACATCGTTATCAAGCTACATCAGAAAATTTTCAAATTACGATATTTCGCACATTGAAGCAGATGCAAATGCTAAAGTAGATTTAGAGTAATTTTACATTTTGTGAATAATAAAAATACAAGGTCGATTATGTAAATCGGCCTTTTCTTTTTTCCATTGGTTCACGGTTTTGGTTTTTATGAATTCTGTTGGTAGCGTAATGTCGCATGCCACGCATAAAAGAGTACTAGGTTGTAGAATTTGCAACAAATCTTCCATCAATTTATTGTTACGATAAGGAGTTTCAATAAACAATTGCGACTGATTTTTATCCTGAGATAAACGTTCGAAATTTTTCAATGCTTGTTTTTTATCGTTCTTATCGATAGGTAAATAACCATTAAAAGCAAAACTTTGTCCGTTCATTCCGCTAGCCATTAAAGCCAATAAAATAGAACTCGGTCCCACTAAAGGTACTACTTGAATTCCTTTTTCATGTGCCAGTTTTACAATAACAGCACCAGGGTCAGCTACTCCTGGACAACCAGATTCACTCATTAATCCAATGTTTTCGCCTCTTAATAAAGGTTGGATGAATTCGTTATGTTCAGCAAATTCAGTATGTTTATTTAGAACCGAAATTTTTAAATCGGGTTGTTTTTTTTCGGGATGAATGCTTTTGATGAATTTTCGAGCGGTTTTCTCGTTTTCAACAATATAATAATCTACGAAATCGATGGTTCTTTTGATGGTTTGAGGTAAAACATCTTCAGGAACTACCGTAGTTTCTCCAGGATTGGATAAAGTAATAGGAATTAAATACAGTTTGCCTAAAGTGTTTGATTTCATGATATTATTGCTTAAGTTTTCTTGCAATTTCCTCACAAGCTTGGTCTAACATATCAAAAACGTTTTCAAATCCGTCTTGACCACCATAATACGGGTCGGGAACATCGACGTTTTCATTTGGAAAAATTTCGTTTAAAATCAGCTTGACTTTTGATTTTGCTTCTTCATTTGGAGCTAAAGCCAAAACATCTTTGTAGTTGGAATTATCCATTACAAAAATATGGTCAAAAGTATCAAAATCACTTTTTTTGAATTGTCTTGCTCTTTGATTGGTGATGTCTAAACCTCTATTTTTTGCAGTAGAAATCGAACGTTTGTCAGGTAATTCACCTGCGTGCCAACCGCCAGTTCCTGCTGAATCAACTATAAAATCTTCAGAAAGTTTAGAACGCATAATACCTTCTGCCAAAGGAGAACGGCAAATATTTCCTAAGCAAACCATTAAGATTTTAGAAGCCATGAATTATAGCGATAATTTCTTATTGATATCGTCAACGAATTTACGAAACTGTTTGTCAGTAGTCACCAAGTTGTCAACTGTTTTACAAGCATGAAGAACCGTTGCGTGGTCTCTGTCTCCAATTTGCGAACCAATGTTTGCCAAAGAAGCTTTCGTAAATTTCTTAGCAAAGAACATCGCTAATTGTCTGGCTTGAACAACGTGACGTTTTCTAGTTTTTGACTGTAACGTTTCAACGTCCAATTGGAAATAATCCGAAACAATTTTCTGAATATAATCAATTGAAATTTCACGTTTTACATTTTTAACGAATTTCTCAACTACTTGCTTCGCTAAATCAATTGTAACTTCACGTTTGTTGAAAGAAGATTGAGCAATTAATGAAATAATAGCACCTTCTAGTTCACGAACGTTAGATTTAATATTCTTAGCAACGTATTCGATAATTTCTTCTGGCATTTCCACTCCGTCACGGAATAAAATGTTTTTCAAAATTGAAATACGCGTTTCGTAGTCAGGTTGGTGTAATTCTGCTGATAATCCCCATTTGAAACGAGATAGTAAGCGTTGCTCAATATCTTGCATGTCAACTGGTGCTTTGTCAGAAGTTAGAATTACTTGTTTTCCGTTTTGATGTAAGTGGTTGAAGATGTGGAAAAATACATCTTGCGTTCCTGATTTACCCGATAAGAATTGAACGTCGTCGATAATCAAAACATCAATTAATTGATAGAAGTGAATAAAGTCGTTACGAGTATTTTTCTTAACCGAGTCAATATATTGTTGTGTGAATATTTCAGCCGAAATATACAACACGGTTTTTTCTGGATATTTATCTTTGATTTCAACCCCAATAGCGTGAGCTAAGTGTGTTTTTCCTAATCCAACTCCACCAAAAATTAACAATGGGTTGAATGAAGTTCCGCCTGGTTTATTAGCAACTGCCATACCTGCACTTCTTGCTAAACGGTTCGAATCTCCTTCAAGGAAATTATCAAAACTATAATTAGCATTTAGTTGCGATTCGATTTTTAAATTACGAATTCCAGGAATAACAAATGGGTTTTTTAATTCTGGATTTTTATTCACAATTGGCACATCTACTTCCTGAGGTTTTACCGCTGTTCTGTTATAACTCGGAATTTGCTCAGTAAATGGAAGTTTATTGCCATAAGTGTTTTCCATTTTAATTTTATACAATAACTTTGCGCCTGGTCCTAACTCTTTAGTCAAGGCAACTTTTAATAATTTAACGTAGTGTTCCTCTAACCATTCGTAGAAGAATTTACTAGGTACCTGAATCGATAACGCGTTATCGTTTAGTTCAACTGACTGTATAGGTTCAAACCAAGTCTTGTAAGCTTGATCTTGAATATTGTCTTTTATGAAAGACAGACAGTTGTTCCATACCGATTGCGCAGTTTTTGTCATAAATTCAATTAATTATTACTTGTTTATTTTAGTTTTGTAATAGGTTACAAAAGTGAACAGAACGGATATTCAGTTCGGATGATTTGGGTTAGCAAATATGTGAACAATTTTTTGTAAAAAAAATTTTTTTAGGCTTGATTTTTAAAAAAAAATATTGTAAGCCTAAGAGGATTTTTTTAATGTTAATTTAATATAGATTTAATATGAGAGAATATCAATTTCAAGTTCGTGTGCGTTATGCGGAAACAGATCAAATGGGAGTCGTTTATCACGGAAATTACGCGCAGTATTTTGAAATGGGACGCGTGGAATGGCTAAGAAACTTAGGGGTTTCGTACAAATGGATGGAAGAAAACGGCGTTATGCTTCCTGTAGTTTCATTAACAATGAATTACAAAAAACCAGCTCGTTATGACGACTTGTTAACTGTTAAGACAATATTAAAAAGTCAGACTTCTGTGAAGATAGAATTTGACTACGAAATCTATAATGAAGCAAATGAGTTATTAACAACGGGTTACTCAATGTTAGTGTTTGTTGATATGAAAACGGGACGTCCAATTTTGCCTCCAAGTTATGTTTCGGAGAAGATAAATTCGTTTCTCGAAGTTTAAATTTCGGTTAGTTTTATTTCGTATAAATTTTCAAAAGTGTCCAATAAATTTTGGACATTTTTTTTTCGGATTGAAATTTCGATTTCGCAATCCATTTCCATTTTTTGTGAAACGATTTGCAGATTTTTTTCTTTGATAATACGCATCACTTTATTCATGTGTGCATAACCAAATGAAATGATAAAATGTTTGTTGATGGTTTTCTCAACAATAGTTGCATTTTCTAAAGCCATTTGTGCAGCCGTTTTGTATGCAGAAATCAAACCTCCAACGCCAAGTTTTACGCCACCAAAATAACGAACAACTACAACTAATACATTCGTGACTTCAAATGACTGAATTTGTCCGTAAATGGGCATTCCGGCACTATTGTTTGGTTCTCCGTCGTCGTTAGCGCGGTATTGAATTTTTTCAGTTCCAATTTGATACGCATAACACCAATGACGCGCTGAAAAATGCTCTTTTCGTAAACGTTCTAAAATTTCTTTGATTTCTTCCTCAGAAGTTACAGGAAAAGCGTAACCAAAGAATTTACTGTTTTTTTCTTTGAGTAAAACTTCTTCCGACGGGAAATCTATGGTTTTGTATAAGTCGTTTTCTGAAAAATCCATTTTAATAGGTAACTAAATATAGTGCAAATAAGGCCAATCCAATTCCGAAAGCATTGCGAATCGAAATTTTCTCTTTAAAAAAAAGAATGCCTACAAAAGTAGAAACTAAAACGATAGAAATGTTATGAATCGTAAATAAAGTAGCGCTTTCAAATGCTTTTGCTTCTAACATTTTGACTAAAAAGTATAATGAAAAATAATTGGGTAAGCCCAAAGCAATTCCGCCTAAAATATTTCTTCCTGAAAATTGAATTTTTCCGCGAAGTGTCAAAAATAATATCGTTAGTATCCCAACACTAAAAGCACAGAAAAAAGTTACAGAGGAAAATAAACCGATTTGATTTGAAGGAACATGAAACGTTTGCAAGTACTTTAAACTCGCATCAATAGTACCAGCGCCAAAGAAAACCAAAATAGGATAGAGAAGGTTAGAAGCTTGTTGTACTTCACCAGTTTCTTTTTTGGAAGTAAAATAAACGGCAATTAATGCTAATGCGATTCCAATAATCTTAATAAAACCAAGGTGTTCATTATATAAGATAACACCCAATGAAATAGGAATTATCACCGACATTTTTGAAGCTACAGAGGCCACAGAAAGTCCGTTGCGTTGCGAAGTTAGCGTGGTAGCATAAAACGTAGAAATAAAAACAAAGCCTAAAAGAATACTTCCTTTAAACCAATTTTCATTCATGATTTCATTTGGAACAATACTTGTGTCTAAAAAGAAAAGTCCAACTAAAAACGCTACAAAATAATTTACTACTAAAGCTTGTAATGCATCAATGTTGAATTTTGCAAAAAGTTTTACAATAACAAAAAGAACGGCATTAAAAAGAATGCTCAGAAGTAAGTAAATCACGGGGTAATTAAATTATTTTTTTATCAAAAAGTTCAACAACATCATCAACTCCTGGTTGTAAATTCCAAACTTGAAAACCTAATTTTTCTGCCATATCTGTATTTTCTTTTTTGTCGTCTACAAATAATGTTTTTTTAGGATTCAAATTATGATTGTTAATCACGTATTTAAAGGCATTTTCGTCTGGTTTACGCATTCCAATTTCGTATGAAAAATATACTTTTTCGAAACAACTATAAAAATCGCGAGCAAAAGTTTGCCCTTCTTTGTGTTCAAATTTTTCTATGTGCGTATGATCGGTATTGCTTAAAAGAAATAATTTATATCTTGATGAAATCATTTGTAAAAACTCCAAACGATATAGAGGAAAATCACCTAAAATAGAATTCCAAGCCGCTCTGATTTCAGCTAAATCTGCATTTGGTAAATGTTTTTGAAAACCTTGCATGAATTCGAGTTCGTCAATTTTTCCAATTTCGTACTTTTTATTCAAAGCATCCAAATCGTCATGCCAAGCGGTTAGTCCTAATTTTCTAAATTCGGTATCAATAGCTTGTTTGTTTAAATCGATAAAAACATCGCCAAAATCAAAAATAATTGCTTCAATCATAATTCTTGAAAATTTTAAGTTCATCATTCATTATGTCAAAACCAGCAACCGGATTTCCGGAAATATTTGGGGCTAATATGCCGTTTTGAAATGTTGTGTCTCCTTTGAAAACTCTTGCTTCATCCCATAAATTCGCATCTATAAAGGATTGCAGTGTTTTACTTCCTCCTTCAATTATGACAGATTGTATGTTGTTTTTATACAAAATATCGCAAATTGAAGAAATCAGGTGAATATCAAAGATAGCATTTTCATAGATACAATTTTCAGTTGAAATGAAATTTTCGCTTTCCGTAATAAAAATTGTTTTTTGCGAATTATTTTTAACGTGATAGTTTTCAGAAATTTTCCCAGATTTATCCAACACAATTCGAACTGGATTATTTCCTGAAAAATCACGTGCATTTAATTTTGGATTATCGTCTAAAACAGTATTCGTTCCCACTAAAATCGCTTGTTCTTCCGTGCGCCATTTGTGAACTAATTGTCTAGAATATTGATTTGTAATCCAAACTGGACTTTTTTCTTCTCTCGAAATTGGAGCAATAAAACCATCAGCCGTTTCCGCCCATTTCAAAATAATATAAGGTCTTTGCTTTTGATGAAAGGTAAAAAAACGTTTGTTGAGTTCGTTGCATTCGTCTTCTAAAATACCAACGGTTACATTTTTACCACTTTCAACTAATTTCTTAATGCCATTTCCAGCCACTTTTGCAAATGGGTCAACCGTTCCAATTACAACATTCGGAATTTCATTAGCAATAATTAAATCGCAACACGGAGGCGTTTTTCCGAAGTGACTACATGGTTCTAAACTCACGTAAATCGTAGCTTCTTTCAATAACGATTTATCTTTTACTGAATTCACAGCATTGACTTCCGCATGAGGTTCACCTGCTTTTTTGTGCCAACCTTCTCCGATGATTTTTCCATCATGAACAATCACACTTCCTACCAATGGATTCGGATAGGTAGTTCCCAAACCATTTTTAGCGAGTTCAATACAGCGTTTCATGTAAAATTCGTGCGTCGTCATAATACAAAAGTAGTATTTTTAAGATAGAATTAATAATCGATTCTACCAATTTACGTACTTTTACCCAACAATAAAAATGCTATGCTAATTAGAGAAATCCAACAAAAAGATAATGAGTCGATTGCTAAGGTAATTCGCGATATTTTTCATGAACTAGATGCGCCAAAAGTAGGAACGGCTTATGCAGATCCCGTTTTAGATACCTTATACGAAGTATATCAAGAACCGCGTTCTATTTATTATGTGGTGGAAAAAGATGGGAAAGTGGTTGGTGGTTGCGGTGTTGCTCCTTTAGAGAATGCAGATGTTTCGGTATGTGAGTTGCAAAAAATGTATTTTGCTCCCGAAATCAGAGGAACAGGTTATGCCGAGAAAATTATTGAAAAATGTTTGGAATTTGCCAAAACTCAAGAATTTGAAATCTGTTATTTAGAAACCTTATCGTTTATGACAACTGCACAAAAACTATATAAAAGAATAGGTTTCGAAAATATTTGTGGACCAATGGGAAATACTGGGCATAATAGTTGTGAAGTTTGGATGACGAAGAAGTTGTAGAATTACGATTTGAGTATTAAGAATTAAGACAAGAATTATGAAGATTAAGATTATAGTTTTTTTATTAATATCAGTAGTTGGTTTTTCTCAAAAGAAGAAAATCAATCAGGAATATGATTATATCAACAATTATTATCAGTTTGTTTATCAGGCGCATTATGAATATTTGAATAAAAATTATCAAAAAGCCTATGATTTATTAAAAACAGCTGAAAAGAATTGTCCCTTATTGAATCAAACTGGAATTTATGAGCCAAGAATTTTGGCTGAATGTGCTACATTTTTGAATAAACCAAAAGAAGCAGTTCATTATTTAGAAATTTTAGTTAAAGATTATGGTTACAGTTATAATAGTATTAAAAATGATTCTATTTTTCTCAATATTCAAAGAATAAAGTCTTGGAAGAAATTAGAACGAAATAATGAAAAGTATGCTAAAAATTATCTAGAAAAAGTTGATTTTAATTTAAGAAAAGAGTTGCATCAAATGAAAATTGACGACCAAAGTGTTAGGACTAATGGATACGATGAGCAAAAAGCTAAGGTAATAGATAGTATTAATCAATTGAAATTGTATAGAATTGTTGTAGATTATGATTTTTTCCCTGAGTATTCATTCAATCAAGTTGGAAATTATAATATAGATAATTATGATCCTGAAATCTCAGTTTTAGTAATGCATATTAGAAGTAATAAAGCTGATTTTTGGAAGCCAATTTTACTTGACTTAATTAGAAGAGGGAGAGCGCCTGCTAGACTTTATGGTAATTTGTCAGATAGTATATTAAGAAGTAATGGAGTTTATGATTATGGCATTTATCAGAATATTGGTAAAGAATTGATTAATGATTACGAAAATTTAGATAAGAGAAGAATTGCTGTTGGTTTACCAACCTTAGCCTACCAAAATTTTGTTTATGAATATTGGCAAAAAGAATTCGAAAAATATAAAGAGCAAAATGGTAATTAAAGAACTAAAAACCCACTTTTTCGATACATTAAAAAATATTCAAGACGAACAAGAAATCGAAAGTTTCTTTTTCATCCTAACGGAGTATTTGCATAATTTAAAAAGAGTAGACCTAGTTTTGAATCCTAATTTTGAACTTTCAGAAGAAGAAGTTGAAAAGTGGAATACTATTTTAACGGATTTACAACAAGAAAAACCCATTCAGTACATCACGGGTGAAACTTGGTTTTACGGCTTGCGATTTGAAGTCAATGAAAATACTTTAATTCCAAGACCAGAAACAGAAGAACTTGTCGAATGGATTTTAAATTCACCCAATATCCATCATCCATCACCCATCAATATTTTGGATATTGGAACTGGTTCTGGTTGTATTCCTATTTCATTAAAAGCTAATTTATCACAAGCAAATGTTTCAGCTATTGATGTTTCAGAAAAAGCATTAGAAGTGGCTAAAAGGAATGCGGAGTTAAATAAAGTGGAAATCAATTTTATTGAAGCCAATATTTTAGAAGTTGAAGATTTATCTCAACTTCCATCACCTATCATCCATCATCCATCATCCTACAATATCATTGTTTCAAATCCACCCTACGTTCGTAATTTGGAAAAACAAGAAATAAAGAAAAATGTATTGGACTACGAACCTCATTTAGCGCTATTTATAGAAGATACAGATGCTTTACTTTTTTATAGAAAAATTGCACAATTGGCTTTGAAAAATTTAACTCCAAACGGGTTGTTGTTCTTCGAAATCAATCAATACTTAGGAAAAGAAACGGTTGAATTACTTGAAAATATGGGTTTCAAAAATATCGAATTGAAAAAGGATATTTATGGTAATGATCGAATGATTAGATGTTCGATTTAACCTAATACGAATTACACAAATATCTTAGCGAACCTTGCGAAAAAACTTTGCTCCCGAAGCTTCTGGATTTGCGTTTAAATTATTCGTAACGCAACGCTTCCACAGGATCTAATTTTGAAGCTTTTATGGCAGGATATAATCCAGAAACAATCGTTACAATAAAAGTGGTGATAAAAGCTGCAATGATAGCCATCCAAGGAATTACAAAGTCAAAACCGATGGCTGATGCAATTGCAAAACCAATCAGAATTCCTAATAAAATTCCAACTAATCCACCTAATTGACCAATTACTAATGTTTCAGTGAAAAACTGCCAAGCAATCGTACTTCTTTTGGCTCCAAGCGATTTTCTTACACCAATTTCACGTGTTCGTTCGGAAACGGAAACCAACATAATATTCATTAATGCAATAGACGAACCAAAAACCGTAATAATTCCGATTACCCAAGCTGAAATCCCTAAAACTGCGGTATTTGAAAGTAAGGTTTGAATTAAATCATCACTACGTTCAATTCCGAAGTTCTCTTTTTCAACCGGACTCAATTTTCGAACTCTTCGCATCGTAATAATGGCATCATCAACCGCTTCATCTAAAAGCGCTTCATTGGTAACCATCACGTCTAAATCGTAGTTAATATTGGGTGCCGAAAATAAGGAACGCGCCACTTGTGTTGGAATCAAAACACGTAAATCTTGACTGTTTCCAAAAGTTGAACCTTTCTCTTTTAAAACACCTATTACTTTAAATTTAGCACCACGAATGGATATCGTTTTATCTAACGGATTGATGTTTTCAAACAATCCTTTTTCAAAATCCGAACCTAAAACACAAACGTAATTGTTGTTTGCTATGTCAAATGAATTGAAATTTCTACCTTTTGTAACTTCTAAACCTTTATTCGGACAAAAATTCTCGTCTACACCAACGATAGAAATTTCTGGATCGGTCTTTTTTTCACCATATTTTACTTCGATAGCAGAACCTGCTGTAAACGATAGAGAAGTGGTGGTAAAAGGAAAATTAAATTTGTCTTGAAAAGCCTTGGCTTCTGGGTAACTTATGATAGGATTGACACGTTGTTCGGTATCGTTTTGATTAATTTCGGAAGAAAAATCGTATTGGCTAATTGAAAATGTATTTGCTCCCATAGAAGCAAAATCTTTCAAAATCGTATTTTCTAAAGCCGAAACTACTGTTAGAATTCCAACCAAAGCCGTGATTCCAATAGCAATAATCATTACTGTTAACGAAGTACGCAAAGCCTGACCTTTAATAGAATCAAGCGCAATTTTTGTGTTTTCTTTAAATAATCCTACCATGACTATAAGACTAAAGTAGGAACGAAATGTTACAGTATCATGGAGATTTTTTTAAACACATAGACACATTAGATTTGAATTGTGAATAGTTTTAGGTGTTTTACTTTATATAGTTCACAAAGGCTATGTGTTTTGATGCAAAATGGAATGCCTTTTTAGTTTAAATTTAAACTATGTGCCTATGTGTTTAAAACCAAAAAATAGATTTTTTATACTGCCGAATATGTTCGATATTTGCACTACGAAATTTTTAAGATTTCTATACTTTCAGAATTCTAAATTCTAAATTCTAAATTTAAAATGGCACAAAAACCAAGCATACCAAAAGGAACCCGAGATTTTTCACCAGCAGAAGTGGCGAAACGCAATTATATTTTCAGTACGATAAAAACCAATTTTGAGAAATTTGGCTTTCAACCGATTGAAACACCTTCGTTTGAAAATTCTGAAACTCTAATGGGAAAATATGGCGAAGAAGGTGATCGTTTGATTTTTAAGATTTTGAATTCGGGAGATTATTTGGCTAAAGCTGATGCTGCTTTGTTGGAAAATAGAGATAGTTTGAAGTTAACAAGTCACATTTCCGAAAAAGCCCTTCGTTACGATTTAACTGTTCCTTTTGCGCGTTACGTAGTACAACATCAAAACGAAATTGAGTTTCCGTTCAAGCGTTACCAAATACAACCAGTTTGGCGTGCGGATCGACCTCAAAAAGGACGTTTTAGAGAATTTTATCAATGTGATGCTGATGTTGTGGGTTCAAATTCACTTTGGCAAGAAGTGGAGTTAGTGCAATTGTATGATTCGGTTTTCACGCAATTAGGTTTAGGTGGCGTTACGATTAAAATTAACAATCGTAAAATCTTATCAGGAATTGCTGAGGTAATTGGTGCTTCGGATAAATTGATTGATTTTACGGTAGCTTTAGATAAATTAGACAAAATAGGTGAGGATGGCGTGAAAAAAGAAATGTTAGAAAAAGGCATTTCGGAAACAGCGATTGAGAAAGTACAACCGTTGTTCAATTTCACTGGAACCATCAACGAAAAAATAGAAAAATTAGCTCAATTATTAGCCAATTCAGAAGAAGGAATGAAAGGCGTTAACGAGTTGCAATTCATTTGTGATAATGTTACGACTTTAGGTTTGCAAACCGCTTTCTTGGATTTAGATGTTACGTTAGCACGTGGTTTAAATTATTACACAGGTGCCATTTTTGAAGTCGCTGCCCCGAAAGGAGTAGCAATGGGTTCAATTGGTGGCGGTGGTCGATATGATGACTTAACGGGTATTTTCGGATTGAAAAACATGTCGGGTGTTGGAATTTCATTTGGTTTAGACCGAATTGCTTTGGTAATGGAAGAAGTTGGTTTATTTCCAGAAGCCGTTTTAGCCACTTCAAAAGCGTTGTTCTTAAATTTTGGTGACAAAGAAGCTTTGTATTCGATGAAAGCCATTGGAAAATTACGTCAAAAAGGAATTAAAGTCGAGTTATATCCAGATAAATCAAAAATTGATAAGCAATTTAAACACGCCGATAGAAGAGGTATTCCATTTGCAGTAATTGTAGGAGAATCGGAAATAGAGCGAGAAGAATTTGGATTGAAAAATTTAGCTACTGGCGAACAACAAAAAGTGGATTTTGAGACTTTAGTAGCATTGCTGAAGTAATTATTTACACAAAGATTCGCCGAGTTTTTTTTGATTTTTATTGTGTTGAGTAGAGCTACACAGAGTGTTTCACATATTACTATTTGGAACACTGATTTGAGGAATTAGAATAATCTTAAAAATAACTTTGCGAAAAACTTTGCTCCTTTGCGTTAAAATTTACACAGAGATGCTCTGAGTTTTTTAATAAGGATTGTGTTGAGTAGAGCTACACAGAGCGTTTCATTTTTTTGAGTTTGAATTTGATTTTTGCCCTTGAACTTGTAATTGATTTTTGATATGAATGTAGACGACGAAGCTAAAAAAGTAATTTGGTCACTTCAGAACAATAAACGTACTGAAGCGGAACGAAATGTATTTGCTCCAACCGGTAAAAAACCGATGAATAAAAACGTAGTTTATGTTTTGTCGGCGATTGGAATTACTTTTTTGATGAGTTTTGCGTTGTCGTTATTTTCTAAAGAAACGACTCAATTTTGTTTCTTAATTGATAATTATTGCTTCAATTCAACTGAAAATCCAATTGCTTATACGTTTTATATTTTCATGAATCTTTGGATTTTAATTTTAGGAATTGGAATCGCTTATTTGATTGGAAAAAAGTTAGGAGACCGTTTTAAGATTTAAATTTTCAATAAATGAATTCAGAAAGTTTTGAAACCGATTTGCAATTTGCAGAAAAATCAGTTTATAATAAATGTGGTTTCCAGCTTCAAAATCTTATTTGGAATTCCGAGAGTACAAATTCCGGTGCTTGTTCTTTTGAATTGAATAATAAACTAATTCAATATCGAGTTGCGAATATCACGCCCACAAAAATCGGACAATTTGTTGCTATTTGGAAACGAAATAGCGAAGGTATAACAGCTCCATTTGACGTTTTAGATTCATTAGATTTTATGATTATTTCGGTACGAGATTCTGAAAATTTTGGTCAGTTTATTTTTCCTAAATCGGTTTTAGTTTCCAAAGGAATTATTTCTCAAAATGCAAAAGGAGGGAAGCGTGGTATTAGAGTTTACGCACCTTGGGATAAACCCATAAATAAGCAAGCGATACAAACTCAAGCTTGGCAGGTTTTATATTTTGTTGAAATTAAAGAAAACACATTAACAGATTTAGAAAAAATAAATCGGATACTTTCAAATTGATAAGTATCCGATTTTAAATTCTATTATTTGATAACTATTTTTTCGCTAAAGGAATTGCCATCATTGGTTTTTATTTTAGCAATATAAATTCCGGTGGCAACATTTTTAACTGGTAATTTGATAGTGTTTTCAGAACTATTTACTTTCCAAAGATTAATTTTTTGCCCTAAAATTGAAAATAAAGTAACTTCCTCAATTTCAGTATTTTTTGAATTTATAATTTCTAATTGATGGCTTTCAGAATTAAAGAACACTAAATTTTGATTGTTTTCAAAATCATTGTTTGAAAGTGTTTGATTTGAAAATCGCAACGAAAATCTGCCATTAATTTCACCTGATGAAAGTACCACACTAAAATTTGATGTTCTAATGTCATTATAACTATCATTTGTGTTATCATGAATGTAAATAGGTTGATTTAAATCGAAATTTTCTGTTCCATCAAGCATGAAATTTACGGTTCCAGTTTGACTTGATTTTATTGTTATTGGATAAATAGCATTTGTATTAAAGTAGCCAACACCTTGAATAACCAATTTATAATTATCTAATTGAAAATAAGCATCATCTGGTTGAATATCAATTATTTCTCCATCATAGCCTAAGTTGTAATCATCATTAGCGTTTTCATTCATAAAACCAATCAAAAGCTGACGATGAAAATTTGTTGCACCAGTATATCCTATTCGCATTCTTGTAAAATTATCAGGAATTTCTTCATCATCACCATTTTGTGCGCTTGTAGTAACATTATTTTGTCTAAACATTTCGTTAGAGTTTGCATTGGTTTCTTTTACAAATCTCCTTTGGCTGTTTTGAAATATTATTTGTCCGCCATTAGAATTTCCAACAACAAAGTAACCTTGTGCAACTGGAATATATCTTCCAGGGATTCTTGTGCTTGAGCCTAAACCACTGATTAAAGCAGGGGAAACAGGTGGAGTTCCTCCAACTAAATTTCTAGTTGCGTAGCCTCCTTGATAACCTGCCAATACATGCGTACTATTGGAAGGATAATGTTCCCAAAAATGAATTGTACCCGTTGTAGCTACTAAATTATCATTGATAAATTCATTAGCATCAAGTGCAGATGGATAAGGATTTCCAACTAAGTTAATGTTATTAATTCCAACTAGAATTCCGCTATTATTGATTAATCCATTATTTGGTTTTCCTGTAAAAACATAATTTTGAAGTTGAATATTTGGAGGAGTTACAATTCCGCTTCCTTTCATGGTGTAAGCTTGTCCAGATTGAAGTATTGTGTTTTCATTGAATTGTTGCCAATTAGCATATTCTGATGTTAAATTGGTAAACTTGTACAACCAATATCTTGCCAATCTTAGAGGATTTGCAGCACCGTTTAATCCAGATATCCATGTTATTGGTTGTGGTGATAATGGATTTGTTCCATCTCTCATAACATTTTTAACTGTAAATCCGGTGTTATTATTTGTGGTACTTGCAATTGTACTTACTGGAGATGACCAATAATTGTAATTGTATAAATTTCCAGTTCCTTTTTGATCTTTTTCAACAGTACCAATACTTGTAGGATCTAAATCACTATCAGTAGTTTGAAGCAACTGTGAATAATCATGCAAGTCGATTTTTCCATCCAATTTTAAATACCAATCGTTTTGTAGTTTGGTATCATTTACAACATCAATTAATACATTTGAATCGACAATCATTCCTAAATCGATATGATTTGTGTTTGAATTAATGTTGTGTTTCACATGAACAATTGACCAATCATAATCGGCAATATCTAATCCGCGAATTTCTTTTTGAATTGAGTTTACGGCTGTAGGGAAATCACCTGTTTGTTCTGTTACAAATGGCATTGGCGCTTCTTGAACGGCAATGGTTTTTACATTATAGATTCTAGCTCCTGGAGTTGTATCTATTGTTGAGGTAGTATGATTATCAATTACATCATCTTTATAATTGTCCATTCTGTAGTAGCGTACAAGATTAGCCCATGGTAAACTTGGAATGTCTTTTGGAATAATGGCACCGCGTGTTTGGCTACTATTATCTTGAATTTCCTGATACACCATTTTTTGGAATTGCGAATCCGTTAACGCAACATTAAACAAGCGAACTTCATCGATTTTTCCTTTAAAAAACTGGGTATTTGTAATTGAATTTTTTCCAATGGTAAAAAGTGAAGTATCTGAAATAGTTCCAGAAACAGAAGTGCTTGCAACCATTTCACCATTTACAAATAATTTTAATAGTTCGTTTGAACCATCATAAACTGCTCCAACATGAATCCATTGTGCCGAATTTAATGCCAAATTGTTACTTAAAGTTGTTCCATTTGCAACGACTTCTACTTCTTTTGAATTAGTGATTTTTATGTGAAATTTGTCTTGACCTACCGCAATTCCTTCAGAGGAAAATGCGGGGTTAATATTAATCCAAGCCATCAATGAAGCGTTTGACCAATTGGTTATTACATTATTGTCAGTTGCATAATCGTTTCTACCATCAAAAGCGATGTGTAGTTTTCTTTCTAAATCTCTTGGCGAACCAAAAACAGCGTTATTTGTATCAAAAGCATCTATAATTCCATCGCCATCTGTATCGGTATTTCCGTCGATAATTCCGTCGTTATTGGTGTCTAAACTAGCGTAAAGGGTGTGTGAAATATCAAAAGTTACTCCGTTTGACATTACATCTAAATAGTCTGGAATTCCATCGCCATCGGTATCTTTAACATAATAAGTAAAAGGAGCAACATTCGTACCTTGATTATCATTTCCATAAACATTAAAAGCATAATCATAAATATCTAAGATTCCGTCGCCAAAGCCTTCTAAATTGCCATCTCCATTTGTGTCTTTATTTCTAAAATCCTCTGATTCTGGACCATCTCCCGCGCCATCACCATTAATGTCGCCATCACCATTTTCAAAACCTGCATAAGCATTTATATTTCCTGCCCAAGATTCATCTACGTCAAAAACACTATCGTTATCGCTGTCTAAGTCTAAGTAATTAGGAGCGCCATCACCATCATTATCAGGAACAATGTGAGATTCCGCTACATCATGCATTCCGTTTTGGTTTACGTCTAACCATTGGTACAAATAGGCTTTTCCATCTGATAAATTGCCTAAACCTACTTCAACTACATCTGGAATTCCGTCGTTATCTGAATCTAAATCGAATACATCGGCAATATTATCTCCATCTAAATCACATAAAGTTTGGGTAATTAAGATGTCATCTAAAGCCAAATCATTTCCCATTCCTCCTGTTTCATTATTAATAAAAATTACTTGGAATGCACTTACATTTAAGTTAATATCTGCAGTAAAATGTTGCCAATCGCCCGCTGGTGAAGTAGGAGGAATGTCTCCAGTTTCAATAAAAGTAATTAGGTTGTTACTCATATCACGAAATTCTACTCGTACATCTGGACGTAATCGAGTTGCAATTCCAGGAGCATCAGTTCTATCAATATTTAAAACCCAAAAACTGTAGGTAATTGGAATGTTTGGAAGTGCTCCTGTAATAGTTGCTGTATAGAAAATCCCTGGAGTATAAGAAGCATTAAAAATAGCCATTCTTCCATTTGGATTTCCAGTATGATCGCCACCCTTGTACCAATACGTATTAACCCAAGAAGCAGTGCCATCAGGTGTTGGTCCAACGGTATATTTCCCGTCATTTAAGTCGGTTGTACTTAAGTCGGGACATTCTGGTGTGTTTACACCTGCAGATCCGTCTTCATAACAATACGAGGTATACGCATCATAAGTAGTGTTGATGGTTGTTCGTCCTCCAGCACCAAAAGTTTCGTTAAGGAATTTATAATTTACTTTATTTCCATTTAAAGAATTGCAATTTGATTCTTCAATATCATCTCTAATTCCGTCATTGTCATCGTCTATATCAACATTGTCAAAAATTCCGTCGTTGTCACTATCATAAAAGGTTTGATTTCCTTTTCCAGTTATGTCAAATAAAAATGGACTTACATCATCACTATTACTTGCAATGGAAACTTTTGCCGTTTTTGTTCCAATAGAACTGGGATTAAATCGTATCTGAAAAGTACTTGAGTTATTTGTATTGATAGAACTACTCGGATTTTGAATAACTGTAAAATCAGAACTTCCAATGATTTGTACTAAAGGAGTTCCTGTTAAGTTGATGGTATTAGTTCCAATATTTTTTACGGTGAAAGTTCTAATTACAGGGTCTGAAACAATTTGAGTTTCTCCGAAATCAGTTCCATTAATCGAGGAAGCAGATGAATTATGAGCAATGGTTGTATTGTTTAATCCAAGAATTTCTAAATGATTTCCAGTTAGACTTCCATACAAACTAACATTGTCTATGAAATAATAATCAGAAGTATTACTTCCTCCATTTAATTCATCAAATCGAATTCTGATTTTTACTTGTGTATTTCCATTTGGGATAGCATAAGTGTAAGGAGAACCAGCAGTGTTGCCAGCACTTGCGGCATGATTAAACGCATAAACATCTGAAGTTGTACTGTTTTTTCCATCAATTAACTTAATTGATGTTGTATATGAAGTTCCGTTATTGTAGGAAATATCTAAATATAAATCATCGTTATCATCAGGAGATCCGTTAGATGAAAAATAAATATTCACATAAACATTAGTGAAACTACTAATATCAATATTATTGAAACCAATATTAGGATCATCAGGCGAAGAACTGTTTGAACCGCCAAATCGTAATGAATTTGGAGAAGAAACAAAAGTACTTGTATTGGTTTGGACGGTTCCAGAATTTAAAGTTGAAGTGTAACTCCAAGAATCTTCTGGTTTGTTGTCAAATCCTTGATACGAAATTCGGGTTTGAGCCTTTGCGATGCTAAAAAAGAATAGACAAAATAGTACTATCAATTCTTTATGGAACTTTTGGGTAATTTTTCTTTCCATAACACATTTGTTTTTAAATAAAACAATCAATAAATATAAAATACTGTAAACAAGGTGTTTGGCTTTTATTTATCGAGCAAATGTTAGGAAAATCTATTTATGAAATAGGAGTGAAGTAATAAGTGGGGGTAATTTTTTAATAACTGGTAATGAATTGATTGTAATCGTCTTATGGGTTTTATTTACCCATTTTTAAAAATCTCTTTCACAGCAGCTTCGTAGTTTTTACTATTACCTGCTTTTTTAATCTTTTTAAAAGTCTTTTGTGGATTAGAAAATGATTCCGAAAAGTATTCCCAAAAACCTAACATTTTCATTCGAATAGGAGTTGGGCCTTGCAAATACGCATCGTATTCTCTGTAAATTTCATCGTGAAAAGCTTCAAAAATTTCCAATCTATTTTTTGGATATTCTGTCGTATTGTTTTTTATCATCGAAGGTAAAAATGGATCGGCAATTAAGCCTCGTCCTATCATCCAATGATCAATAGATGGAAAACGTTCTTGTAATTCTTTGAATTTTGCTACCGAAGTAATATCTCCATTATAGTAAATCTTCTGTTTGGAAGTATCTAAACATTTCTGAAACGAATCTAAATCGACACCACCTTTGTATAATTGTTTACCAATTCGGGCATGAATCGCGATATTTTTAATTGGATATTGTTCTAAAATTGGGAAAACATCTAAAATTTCGGTTGGATTTTCGTAACCCATTCGCATTTTCATTGAAACAATAATATCGGTTTCGTTATGAACTCGTTTTAAAATATGTTCAATTTGCGAAGTGTTACTAATTAATCCAGAACCCATACCACATTTTGCCACCATTGGATACGGACAACCTAAATTCCAATTTAATTCTTTATATCCAAATTGTTGTACATATTTTGCAACGAACAAAAATTCTTCGGCATCATTGGTAATTATCTGTGGAATAACTTCTAAAGTGTTGTTGTTTTCAGGTAGAATATCACGCTCGTATGAACCTTTTACCACCAATTTTCCATTCAGTTTGATGTAAGGCGAATAGAAAGTGTCGATACCGCCAAAGTGTTTGTGAAAAGCGTTTCTAAATCTAAAATCGGTAAAACCTTGTAAAGGGGAAGATAATAATGTAATACTCATGCAGCAAAGATAAGTGAAAGTAACGGATTACTCTCTTTTCTGTTTAAATAACCAATCATACATAGCGTCTTCATGAAAAAGACGTTCCACATTGCCGTGATTACCACCTTTGATAATGGTTAAGGTAACATCGGCATTTTCATCACATTTTTTTATTGCCTCTACTACTTTTTTTGATTCGGACATCGGAACAATATAATCCACATCTCCATGTTGAATCCATAGTGGAATAGTAGCTAATTTGCAACCATCTTTAACATTTCCGCCACCGCAAATAGCTACGGCTGCGGTGATTTTATCAGCGTGTTTTCCTGCAAAATGTAAAGTTCCGTAGCCCCCTAAGCTCATGCCGCAAACGTAAATTCGGGATTCATCTACGTTGTAGTTTTTCTTTACATATTCTAAAACTTCTAAAACTTTATCAGGATTCCAACTTCCTTTTGCTAATTGTGGTGCTACAACTATAGCAGGAATTTTTCTTCCTTTATCCATTGCATGTAAAACGCCATAGCGTCTTACACGATTCAAATCAGTTCCAGAGAGACTTTTTCCGTGTAGGAAAATTAAAATAGGTTGTTTTTCAGTGTTTTCTTTTTCGGGGACATTAATCCAAAATGGGTAAGTGGTTTTGTTTGTAATGGTTTTTAATTGAGAAAAACCTATCAAACATGTAAATGAACATAGGATAAGAAAATAATATTTTGAATTCATGTTGAAAAGCTATTACAAAAGTGAAATTTATAGTTTATAAAAATCTCAAGTGATTTAATTAAAATTAAAGTTGAAAAATATCAATTTAATATTCAAAAGTAGAATAAATCAATAGTTGAAATGCAAAAGTATTAATTTAAAAAATCATTCAGGATTAAATTCTATTTATTGCTTATTAAAAAAATGAGCTAGAAAGAACTCTAGCTCATTAAAACTACAAAAGTTTTGCCCCAAATCAAAATTATAGTAAACTATAATTTTATTAAAAAGAGAGGAATCGATTAAAAACTACCCCCTAATTAGTTTTATCATCTATGTGACACAAATCTATCCTCTCTTGTTTTTTAAATTATATTTTTAATGTTATCATTGATAATTAAAGAGAGGAATCGATTAAAAACTACCCCCTAGTTAGTTTTATCATCTTGTGATACAAATCTATCCTCTCTTATTTTTTTTATATATTTGTAATGTAATTAAGGAAAGAAAGAGAGGAATCGATTAAAAAACTACCCCCTAAATAAGTTTTATCATTACTGGAAAACAAATGATACGAATCTATCCTCTCTTAATCTTAAATAACAATTACAGTTTAACAATTATGAATTCACTTCTTCTATTTTTTTGATGTTGCTCTTCGGTACAGTTAGATTGATTTGTAGGTTCGCAACCACAATCGTTTACTAATTTTGATTCTCCGTAACCTTTACCTGTTAATCTGTCTTTCGCTATACCATTTTTAACTAGCCATGCAATGGTTGATTTAGCTCTTCTGTCAGATAAAGCTTCGTTGTATTTAGCAGTTTGACGACAATCGGTATGAGAACGAACATCGATGTGCATGTTTGGATATTGTTTCATTACTTCCACAATTTTTGCTAATTCCACCGCTGCATCAGGACGAATATTTGATTTGTCTAAATCGAAATAAATAATATCAATTCCTAAAGCATTTCTTAAATCGTCACCTGGTTTCATTGGTTTTTCAGTAAGTTCTAAAGTGATTTTAGAATCTGTAATTCCTGATTCTTTTGGAATAGTAACTGTAATTTCATTGGTGTTAAAGTCTGGTTTTTCAACTCTAATTTTTAGTTTGGTATCACATTCTACAGTTCCAAAATCGTACTTTCCATTGGCGTCAGAAGTAACGGTTTTAATTTTATTTCCACTATTGTCAAATAAAGTTACGTTAGCTGATGCAATAGGTTCTTGAGAATCAAAATCTACAACAATTCCTTTTAACTGTTGTTCACAATCTTTTGGAATTGAAGCCGTTTCTAAAAATTTATAAATATCATCGTATCCTAAATTGTCTTCTTTTCTGTTTGATGACACAAAGCCTCTTTTAGATTGGGCATCAATAATAAGAGCAAAATCATCCATTGAACTGTTTACGGGTTCCCCCACGTTTTTGATGCTTCCAACAGTTCCATCTTCTTTCAATTCGGTTACAAAAACATCTAATCCACCCAGTCCTGGATGTCCGTCCGAGGCAAAGTATAATTCGTTATCCTTTGAGATAAAAGGGAAGGTTTCTCTAGCTTCGGTATTGATTTTGTTTCCTAAATTCATAGGAGTTCCAAAGCTTCCATCAGCATTTATACTTACTTTAAATATGTCCGAAGCACCAAGAGTCCCTGGCATATCAGAGGCAAAGTACAACGTTTTTTCATCAGCACTTAAAGCAGGATGTGCCACACTGTAATTGTCATTATTGAATGGGAGTTCTTCAATGTTTGTCCATTTATCACCTTCTTTTTTAGCCCTGTAAATTTTTAAAAGAATGGTTTGTTCTGAATTTTTACCCTTTTTTCCATTGAGATAATTGTTTCGGGTAAAATACATGGTGTTTCCATCTTTTGTAAAAGCAGGGGTAGACTCATGATATTTTGAAGCTACACTTTTAGAGAATTT
>NZ_QLMI01000009.1 GCF_003259835.1 Flavobacterium aquaticum
TTTTTCAACTTTTTTTAAAGTTTTTTTGATTTGTTTAATCTTCAGCTTGTGTGTGAACTTCTGCTCTAATGCGGGTGCAAAAGTAGAAATCTTTTTTGTTCCCACAAGGCTTTTAGCTTCTTTTTTTTGTGTTTTTTTTATTGTTTTTCTTAACATGCTGATAACAAGGATTTAATATGGGAAAGTTTTTTACATCCCCCTAGCCCCCTTCGAAGGGGGAACGCTTTCTAAGAAGGATTCGTTTATTTTGTTTTATACTATATATATGTATAGTTTCAGGTTTCAAGTTTCAGGTGTGGGCTTAACTGCGTTAAGCAGTTGCCTGCTACGCAGGAGATTCCTATTCTGCGGAATGAAAACTCGCGGTGCGAGGAAAGAATGCTCGCGGTGCGAGGTGTTAGCGCACGCTTCGCGAGCCAGTGGAATGGTTATCTGAAATACTAAACGTCTTGAATAGCCCCGATGGGAGTGGAAATCTTTTTTTGCCATGTTTCGAATTCACTTAAATATAACATGGCAAAAAAAATTGTAGTGGACAGCGGGACTAAAAGTCTTTATGGAAAACTAAAAAGATGCTTCTAATCTTTTTTAACATTATACCTTATATATATTGTATGGATTTTATTAATGGTTTATATTTGCAACTTATAAATTTTAAAAAATGATAAAAGTTACTTTACCCGACGGGTCGGTTAAGGAGATGGCTCAAGGAGTTACTCCAATGGATGTTGCGAAAAGCATTAGTGAAGGTTTGGCTAGAAACGTGATTTCGGCTTCCTATAATGGTACCACTATTGAAACGACGACGACCTTAACGACGGACGGTACACTTATATTATATACGTGGAATGACAAAGAAGGTAAAAAAGCTTTTTGGCATTCGACTTCGCACGTGATGGCGCAAGCTTTGGAAGAAATTTTCCCTGGTATTAAATTAACGCTTGGGCCTGCGATTGATAACGGTTTCTATTACGACGTAGATTTTGGTGATAAAAAAATTACGGATGCCGATTTCAAAAAGATTGAAGATCGTGTGTTAGAAATTTCGAGAGAGAAACATGAGTTTAAAATGCGTTCGGTTTCTAAAGCTGAAGCATTGGAAATTTATAAAAATAATGAGTACAAAACCGAATTGATTTCGAATTTAGAAGACGGAACGATTACGTTCTGTGATCATTCGAATTTCTTTGATTTGTGTCGTGGTGGTCATATTCCGAATACAGGAATTATCAAAGCGATGAAAATTTTATCAGTGGCAGGTGCTTACTGGAGAGGTGATGAAAAGAATAAGCAGTTAACTCGTGTTTACGGAATTTCGTTCCCAAAACAAAAAGACTTAACGGATTACTTAGAATTATTAGAAGAAGCAAAACGCAGAGACCATAGAAAATTAGGAAAAGAATTAGAATTATTCCATTTCTCACAAAAAGTAGGTCAAGGTTTACCATTATGGTTACCAAAAGGAGCTGCTTTGCGCGATAGATTAGAGCAGTTCTTGAAAAAAGCGCAGAAAAAAGCAGGTTACGAGCAAGTAGTTACGCCTCACATTGGGATGAAAGACTTGTATGTAACTTCTGGACACTATGCTAAATATGGTGCGGATAGTTTCCAACCAATTCATACTCCAGCGGAGGGCGAAGAGTTCTTGCTAAAACCAATGAACTGTCCACACCACTGTGAGATTTACAATGCAAGACCTTGGTCGTATAAAGATTTACCAAAGCGTTATGCTGAATTTGGAACAGTGTATCGTTATGAACAATCGGGTGAATTACACGGCTTGACTCGTGTTAGAGGATTTACTCAGGATGATGCGCATATTTTCTGTACGCCTGATCAATTGGATGCAGAGTTCAAAAATGTAATCGACTTGGTATTGTATGTTTTTGGTTCATTAGGATTTGAAAACTTTACGGCTCAGGTATCGGTTCGTGATTTAGATAATCCGGATAAATATATAGGTAGCGTTGAAAACTGGGAAAAAGCTGAAAATGCAATTATCAGTGCAGCGAAAGATAAAGGATTGAATTATGTGATTGAAGCTGGAGAAGCGGCTTTCTATGGTCCGAAATTGGATTTCATGGTGAAAGATGCTTTAGGTAGAAGCTGGCAATTAGGAACGATTCAGGTAGATTACAATTTACCAGAGCGTTTTGAATTGTCTTATAAAGGTGCGGATGACAAGTTGCATCGCCCAGTTATGATTCACCGAGCACCTTTTGGATCAATGGAACGTTTTATCGCTATTTTATTGGAACACACAGCAGGAAATTTCCCAATTTGGTTGATGCCAGAGCAGGCTATAATCTTGTCTTTGAGTGAGAAATATGAAAATTATGCGAAAAAAGTTTTAGATTTGCTAGAAAATCACGAAATTCGCGCCCTAATTGACAACCGAAACGAAACAATCGGGAAGAAAATTAGAGAAGCGGAGATGAATAAATATCCGTTTATGCTGATTGTTGGCGAGGAAGAAGAGAAAAACGGAACCATTTCTGTTAGACAACGCGGACAAGAAGGAAAAGGAAATATATCGGTTACTATTGAGCAATTTGCTGCAATGATAAACGAAGAAATCAATAAAACATTAAAACAATTTTAAGTTTAACTAAAATCTTAAAGCCATAGCAATTAGAAACAACAGAGGTTTTCAACCTCGCGAAGAGAAAAAAGCAGCGCACCGTATCAACAATTTGATTCGTGTACCTGAAGTACGTTTAGTAGGCGAAAACATTGAGCCTGGAGTTTACAAAATAGCGGAAGCCCTTCGTTTAGCTGAAGAGCAAGAAGTTGATTTGGTAGAAATTTCTCCAAATGCTGAGCCACCCGTTTGTAAATTGATGGATTATGGTAAGTTTTTGTACCAACAAAAGAAGAGAGATAAAGAACTTAAAGCAAAATCGACTCAGATTGTAATTAAAGAGATTCGTTTTGGACCTCAAACAGATGAGCATGATTATGAATTTAAGAAAAAGAATGCCCTTAAATTTTTACAAGATGGTGCTAAATTAAAAGCATTTGTATTCTTTAAAGGTCGTTCGATTATCTACAAAGAGCAAGGACAAATTTTATTATTACGTTTGGCTCAAGAATTGGAAGAGTTTGGAAAAGTAGAAGCGATGCCAGTTTTAGAAGGAAAACGTATGATTATGTACATTGCTCCGAAAAAGAAAGGAAAATAGTTTTAGTGATAAGTAATTAGTGATTAGTCGCTGAACTATACAAATAGTGATTACCAAGTAATCCTACATGAAAAATAATAAGTAAGATAGATTATAAATACAGGAAGAAAATGCCTAAAATGAAAACGAAATCTAGTGCTAAGAAACGATTCAAAGTTACTGGTTCTGGAAAGATCAAAAGAAAACACGCTTTTAAAAGTCACATTTTGACTAAAAAATCTAAAAAGCGTAAATTAGCTTTAACTCACTCTACATTGGTTCACCCAACAGATGAGAGAAGCATTAAACAACAATTGAATATTATTTAATCGTTGTTTGGTTAAAACAATTTAGTAACCCTGGAGTGGGCTGAATGAAGAACAAAGTTAAAAGTACAAAGTATAAAGTATGATGTTCTACGTTTAAAAGTGTTGAGAAACCGCCTTACTGCAAAAAACATTTAAAATTATGCCAAGAGCAACAAATTCAGTAGCTACTAAAGCTAGAAAAAAAAGAGTATTAAAACAAGCCAAAGGTTTCTTTGGAAGACGTAAAAACGTTTGGACTGTAGCTAAAAACGCGGTAGAAAAAGCAATGGCTTATGCTTACCGTGATAGAAAACAAAACAAAAGAAATTTCCGTGCTTTATGGATTACGCGTATCAATGCTGGTGCACGTTTACATGGTATGAGTTATTCTCAATTTATGGGGAAAGTAAAAGCTAACAACATCGAATTGAACCGTAAAGTTCTTGCTGATTTAGCTATGAACCACCCAGCTGCTTTCACAGCTATCGTTAACAAAATTAAATAATTACGTCTAACTCAGTTTATCTTACTTATATATTAAACCCCGATGAAAATCGGGGTTTTTTATTTGATGTGGTTTTGATTGTGGGGACGGAATGGAATTCCGCGCTATCGGGATGTATTTTTATCATATAGAGAATTTATTGTGAACTCTCTTAATTAAAATCAATTTCTTTTGGTATTGGAAAACCAGCTTTTCTATATATTTCTAATTTCCATTTACTATCCTCAATTTTCCACTTCTTCATTCTAAACTTTGTCCCCGAAATTAATTGTCTCATTTCACTAATTTCTTTTTTATATTCATCAGAAGCTTCATCTTGCTCAGACTTAGATTTTTTATCCCATTCTGTAATTAGTTTCCACTTCTGAATTACATTTTCAATACTTTCTCTTTCATTCTGTTTTTGTCTTTCCCATTCAATATTATTTCTTTTTAAAACTTCACCTAGTAATGCTTCTCTAACTGGATGTAAGAATACTTTGTTTTTTCCTCTTGAACCAGTAAGTTTTAGAGTAATTTGATCATTGAGCCATTTACCCAAATATGTTTTTTGTTTTGGAATCGTATTATAATTTTTTTCATCCTCATAATATTCTTCTAATTTTAACAAATTTTCAGCCCACTTGTCTTCATTTGCAATATTATTAGTACCAAAGTTTTCTGGAACTTCCCATAAAAAATTTATAGATTTCATTTTCTCTTCTTCATAATTCCAATCCCACTTTGGGGTTTCAAGACCTTTTCGTCTTCTTTTTTGCCTAACACACCAAACACCAAGTTCAAAATATGGCAGACTTTTATTTCTTGTATTTGGTACATATGTGAAATCTAAATGACTTTGATATTTATTTTTAAAGGCCACCAATTCAGTAAATCTTATATCCCAAGTGTGTCTAATTTGTCCTTCCCATGCATTTCCTATAGGAAATCCAGCATCAATTAACTGACTTGCTAATTCATATGGTAACGCATCAGCTTTTATTAATTCTTTGATTCTTTTGTACCAATTGTATAAATCTCTATCCGAATTTTTTTTAGCAACAGCACCAGTAGATTTTATATCTCTTTTATAAATAATATATTTTTGTAAAAAATAGTTGAAATTTTCAAAGTCGCTTTTTGAAATTGAAATTAATTTATTTCTTGATAACTTATTGTCTGGTTCATCACCTTGTCCAAATTCATTTTCAAAAAAAGGTGTGTATATGTATTTTTCAAATGGATTTTCACCATCATTTGATTGAATCTCATTTGATTGATTGAGAGATTTAAATTGAGAATATAATAAACCCATTTTATCATATTTTTCAATTAATTCTTTGTCTAATTTAAAAACATTCTCATCTTTTAAATTTATTATGTCTTGAAAGTAGTCTTTTATCTCTTTTATTAATTTTTTTCCTTGTTTATCGGTTTCTGTTCTAAAATCTAGTTGAACTGATGCTTCGATATTGCTTAAAAAACCAGAATTTGTTAAATTTGATGAACCTATAATAACCCTTGAATATGTTTTACCTTCAAATAAAAAAAGTTTTGGATGATAAGTTATAAACTCTTCATTTTTATGATAAATGAATACATCAATCTTATTTTCTAGTAAAATTTCCAACGATTGTTTTGAAGTTCCTTTATTATCAACTCCAATGAAGAATACTACTTTTTTATTATTTTCTTTTGCTTCTAATAAAAATTTCAACAATTTATTAACTCCTGAAACAGCTGTAAAAGCAACAAAACCTGTAATAACATCAAAATTTGGACTTATTAAAGAAGTTGCTATTTGGTCCCCAACGTTTAATTTATTCCTTTTATTTAATCCATGTCCAATGAAATCTATTTGCATATTTTCTTAAATATTATTTTTATGTGCATTTTTGAAATATACTTGCAGTCAAATAGTACATCTCAAATATAATCAACTTTTCAATAATTCTGTAGTAAAAACCTTCTTTATTATTATTCCCCAGAATTCAATACCTTTACACTTTAAAAACATTACTTTGAGTACGACCAAAACCATAACCGGCTTTCATCCGAAAAACAAGCACCACGGCAAATACGATTTTAAAACTTTAATTGCGGCTAACCCTGATTTAGCGCCATTTGTTGCGGTAAATGAATATGGAACTGAAACGATTGATTTTGCTAATCCTGATGCGGTGAAAATGTTGAACAAAGCGTTGTTGTTGCATTTTTATGGTTTGAAAAATTGGGATATTCCAAAAGGATTTCTTTGTCCGCCTATTCCTGGACGTGCTGAATACATTCATCAAGTTGCCGATATTTTAGAAGATACGTTTGGCACGCTGCAAACGAAACATAAAATTCGTATTTTAGATGTTGGTATTGGAGCGAATTGTATTTATCCGATTATTGGTGTTTCGGAATACGATTGGCGTTTTGTGGGTAGCGAAGTTGATAAACAAGCTTTTGAAGCGGCTCAGGAGAATATCAATTCGAATCAAAAATTAAAAGAAAACGTTGCGTTGCGATTGCAAACTTCAAAACGAAATATCTTTAAAAATATCATTCTTCCAGAAGACAAATTCGACATGACGATTTGTAATCCGCCATTTCACAGTTCTAAAGAAGAAGCAAATAAAGGTACGATTCGTAAAAATAAAAACTTAGGCATTGAAGATTCTAAAAAACCAACCTTAAACTTTGGTGGCGTAAATAACGAATTGTGGTGCGAAGGTGGCGAACTAACGTTCATCAGCAATATGATTTATGAAAGCGTGCATTTTAAATCGCAATGCAAATGGTTTTCTTCTTTAGTTTCTAAAAAAGATAATTTGAAACCCTTGCTTTCGCATCTTAAAAAAGTAAAAGCAACCTACCAAATTACAGAAATGAAACACGGGAATAAAGTGAGTAGAATTTTGTTTTGGAAGTTTTAAAAGGTGATGGGTGATGGATGATGGGTGATGGGTTTTTAAGGGTTCTATAGTTCTCGATACATTTTGCATTTATAAATCTAAGGATTTACAAATACAAAACACTCGAAGTGACGGAAGAAAAAAATAATTAATAAAGAACATTATGCAAGAATTACATAAGCTTTTAGATCAATTACAATCGGATATTTCGTCTTTTGATAAAGTGAATTTAGCGGTTTCTTCGGGAAGTGTAGGTTGGCACATTGCGCATAGCTTAAAAACGATTGACCAAATTGTTACGGCTTGTAAACATTCAAATCCGTCGGAATATCAATGGCATTTTAATTTTAAACGCTTTTTAATTATGTCAGTAGCGAAAAAGATTCCAAGAGGAAAAGCAAGAGCTCCAAAAATCGTAAGACCTGAAGGTGATATTTCTCCTGAAACTTTGGCTTTAAGTTTAGAAAACGTGAGAGAAAATATAAAAAATTGGAAAAGTTTGGATAAAAATACTCATTTTCCACATCCGTTTTTTGGAGTTTTAAATAAAAAGGAAACGGAGAACTTTTTAGTATTGCATACCAAACATCATAGGATGATTATTAAGGATATTTTGAAATAAAAAACTACTCAGATTTTTTATTTATTTTTTCCATAATAATCTTTTCCATTTCTCCAATTGAGGGATCAATAGCTATTAGTACTCCTTTATCATCAATTAAAAAAATTGAAGGAATTGCTTTAACTCCATAGGTTTTGACAACTTCTCCATCAAATTCGCCATTTTCTAAAACATTATCCCATTTCATATTTTCTTTCTGAATGGCTTTAATCCATTTTAATCGATCGGCATCTAGTGAAACGCTAAGTATTTTAACATTATGCAACTTAACCTTTTCATATAACTTTGTTAATTGAGGTAATTTTTTTCTACATGGCACACACCATGAAGCCCAAAAATCAATAATTAAAATGTTTCCTCTATACGATTCTGTATTAATCAAAATATTATTCTCATTTGGTAATTCAAAATCAGTAATAAAATCACCAACTTGTATTTTTTCTCTAGGATAAAGCATCTCTTTTATGTTACTAATTAGATTAGAATTTTGAGCAACTGTATCAATTTTTTGAAAAATCAATTTCAAATCCTCAAAATTAGCTATTGAATCTTGAGCCGCAAAATATAAAAGTTCGCCAGAAAAATGATTTTTAGGATGTAACGAAACTATTTCATCTATTTTTTTGTACTTGTTTTTTTGCCAATTTTCGTTTCTAGGTAAAGACGCAATATAACTTGAATATTCTTTTTCTAACTCACTTGTTTGCGTTCCTGAAATATCTTTTAATACTATCCAATCATACTCGGTTTCATTGTATTTTTTTCTTTGAATTTCAATGGTAACATAAATTTTCTTGTTCTCTAAAAATACATCTTTATCCATTGATGATGTTCGATTAGTTAAAAATCGAGTAGCATAAACAATTTCTTCAGACGTAATTCCAGAAAAATAAAATTTATTAGCAACAACTAAACAACTATCTTTCTTATCATTGTAATTAAAAAACAAATACCCATTGTAATTTCCTTCAATTTGTCCAAAAATCTCGAATTTATTTCTTCCATCTTGAGCAGAAAGTAGATTAACAATAAAGAATAATGATATAAATATGGTTTTAATTAAATTCATAAAAGAAGTGTTACGTTTTCAACTTTTTCTTTCTTGCAGCAGGAAACAAGACATTATTCAAAATCAAGCGATAACCTGGCGAATTTGGATGTAAGTCCAATACTGTTGGAGCATCTCCTACTCTATGTTGATAATCTTCTGGATCGTGACCTCCATAAAACGTAAACATTCCTTTTCCTTTGGTTCCATGAATGTATCTTGCTTCACCATTGATTTTACATTCGCCCATTACTAAGACGTTGGATTTTATTTTCTCGGCATCAAAAGCGGTAGTTTGCCCCATGAAACCTTTTACTAATTGGGTGTGATTTTGGCACAACATTGTAGGAATTGGATCCCATTTTGCCGAATATTCCATTAAAGTGAAATAGTCTTTATCCATAGAAAAAGCACCTTTTCCGTGTTCTTCAGTAGTATCAATATCGGAGAATTCGTAAACCATTGGATTTCGAACTAAAGTATAATCTTTGAAAGCAAATGTGCTCGTGTAATCTATTCGGGATTGATAATTAGCTTCTGAATCATCACCATCAAACATAGGCTCGCAAATATCAACTCCTTCGGCCGAAAGTGCAATATCAAAACTATCGGTTGCCGAACACATCGCAAACATAAATCCGCCACCAATTACAAAATCTCTGATTTTTTTAGCCACAGCCAACTTTTCCTCCGAAACTTTGTTGTAACCTAACTTCTTTGCCAAAGCTTCAGCATCAGCTTTTTGTTGGATGTACCAAGGTGTATTTCTATAATTTCCAAAGAACTTTCCGTACTGACCTGTGAAATCTTCGTGATGCAAGTGCAACCAATCATATAACAACAATTGATCAGACAACACTTCTTCATCGTAAATTTCTGTATAGGGAATTTCAGCATAGGTTAACACCATAGTTACGGCATCATCCCAAGGTTGTTTTCCTTTTGGAGTATAAACTGCAATTTTGGGTGCTTTTTCTAAAACAACCGTTTCCATATTTTGCGATGGCGAACTGATATCTTCTAAAATTGAATTTGTAGCGGCATCCGATAACACTTCAAAAGTAACACCACGAATTTGACATTCTTTTCTGATTTCAGGCGCGTCGGGTAATAAAAACGAACCGCCTCTATAGTTTAACAACCAACTTACTTTGTAACTTTTATCTAAAGCCCAATAGGTAATTCCGTATGCTTTTAAGTGATTTTGTTGTCCTTCAGCCTCCATTGGTAATAAAACAAAAGAAGCTCTACTCGAAAATGAGCAAAGAAAAAAGAATACTATAAATAGGTTGAGTCCTTTAAATTTCATGGATTACAAATATAATTGACTAATTTATAACATTTCTAACAAATATCATTTATCGAAATGTTAAAGTCGTACCCCCGTAAAAATACCTGGTTACCCCCGTAAAAATACCTGGTTTGAAAATCAGGTATTTTTACGCTTACACAGGATTTTTTTTTGTCATAGTTTTGACTTGTATCAAAATAAGAAAAAAAGATGGACACAAACAGTAGTAATTTATCGTTAATAAACTCGAAAGAAATGAAATTGTTAAAAAGAATCGGATATATTGTGCTTATTATAACTATCCTGGTGTATTTTGTTTTAGTTTTTCAATTCTGCAGAACTTATTAATAAATTTGTAAATACACTTTTTAAGACTCTATATCGTTATGAGAGTCTTCTAGGTTTATGATTTTGTTTTGTATGGCAAATATGACTAATCCTGCCATATTTTTAGAATTTGTTTTTAGCAAAAGGTTATTTCTGTGACCATCCACTGTTCTCGTGCTTAAGCTTAGCATTTCACCAATTTCGGAAGAACTATATTGTTTACAAATTAATTCCAACACTTCTTTTTCTCTTTCCGTTAAGAAATCTTCATCTAAAACGGTTCTTGAAGTTGCATTTGAAATCATGTTTTGATGAATTACTTCCATCACGATTTCATTGTAATAAAATCCTTTTTGAGCTACTTCGTTAACGGTTTTAATCATATCAATTGGAGAAGCATTTTTAACTAAATAAGATGCCGCGCCCACATTAATCATATTAGCAATAAACGATTTGGTATTGTAACTCGTTAAAGCAATGATTCGAATTGCTGGAAAATCTTTGTGAATTAATTTAGTTGCTTCTACTCCATTTAATAATGGCATTTTTAAATCCATCATAATGATATCAGGAAGTTCGGTAGTAGTTTTCAAATGCTCCACTAACTCACTACCATTGGAAGCTTCAAAAATAATTTCAAAATTAGGCTCACGCTGAAGTAAGAAATAAATTCCTTTTCTGAACAATTCTTCATCGTCTGCTAAAATTATTTTGACTTTATTTTCCATTAATTAAAATTAAATATCATTTTTACTCCTTCATTTGGTTTAGAAGTAAAATTGAAATTCCCCCCTAAGAAGTTAATTCTACTTTCTATATTCTTCATTCCCAAACCTTTTTGATTTTCTTCACTTGAACTATCAAAACCTAATCCATTATCAATATAAGTACAGGTTTTTTGGTTATCGAAATTAGTAAATTGGATTGAAATTTCAGTAGCTTTTCCGTGTCGAAGCGAATTATTTAACAATTCTTGTAAGATGCGAAATATATGTAGATGTTTTTCAATAGGATAGCTTTCGAAGTCAAGTTGGTTTTCGTAAGAAACTTTAACAGTTTTGGTACTGTTAAACTCTTCTACGAGTTCTTCAATTCCGGCATGAAGTCCAAATTTCTCTAAAACGGGTGGTAATAAATCGTGTGCAATACGTCTTGAATTCTCTAACGCTTTTTGTGTTAATTCGATGATATTATTGGTAATTTCTAATTGTTCCGATTCGCTTAGATTAGGAGTTTTTAATAAATGACTATTTAACGAAACTACATTCAATTTTGAACTAATATCATCATGCAAATCTTGAGCAATACGTTTGCGTTCTTCTTCTTGGGTTATTAAAACCGAATTCAACAACTCTTTTTGGTGTTCAATTTCTAAGTTTTTTTTATCAACTTCAATTTGAACGATTTTTTTTCTTGAAAAATAGAAAAACAAAATCAGTACCAAAAACATGGATATAAAAGCAAGTAATATGAAAAATACTCCTTGAATTATTTCGCTATTTTCTAAATTAATTGAGTTCATTTTTATTAAAATAAATTAATTTCCATTGGTAAAAGAAAAATCCAAATTTTATGTATTGAAGTGTAATATTTATTATTGTCATCACATCGCCTATTTTGTCATCAATATCCAAAACAACATATAACCTATAAATTAAGAAAATAAAAGTACTTGTAAATAAATAAAACAACAAACCAATATTACCGTAATAAAAATCTGATTTTTCGCCAAGATTATTATACAAATGCATACTTGAATAAACAATTAAAGGCATTGTTGTTAAGTATGGTTCCAAATGATTATACTCAAAAAACAAATTCGGATCAATAAGATATCGAGACAATAAAAAAACTGGAAGCACAATTAGTAGAATGTAAACTGTAAGTAACTGTGCTCTTGTTTTTAACAATAAAGAAAAAAAATAACTTAAGATTACAAATTGAAACAATTCATAAAAATGTTGCATAAAAACATTATAAATACGAAACCATCTCCATAAATTAGAACTAATAAAATCTATTAATAAAACACCTATTATATAAAATGTAAAAATCTTATAGGTTTTCCCACTTTTGAAAAAACCTATAAGATAAAGCGAGCATAATAATGCCGACGTTATGAATAAATAACCTGAAGGTTTCAATATTACTAACTATGGATTGTAAAGAGGACTCGTGGGATCACAATTCTTTGGACAAGGTTCTGTATTATCATAAATCAAATGGTTAGCATCTATTAAATCTTTACCATTTGCATCTACACCTACAAACATTAATTTTTGTGTTCCTGTTTCATCTACTCCCATGTAAGCTCTCACATCAACAACTCCATTTGTTGCTAATAGTTCTGATAATGCTCCTCCAGGAATTAAATGACCTTTTGCTAAATCTTTTGGGGGGTTAGTTCTCCATGATGTTGCCCATGCTTTGGCTACATCGAGAGTAATTGTAAAATCTGGCATATTTTTAAATTTTTTATAATTGAATTATAAATGTAATAAAAAAGAAATAAAAAAAACAGGCTAATTGCCTGTTTTTAACTTTTAATCTATTTTTTTTTAAAACGGAACATCAGAATCATCATCAAATGAATTCATGGTACTACCAAAAGCTTCATTAGGCGTAGGTAAATTTGGCGTGATAAATGGATTACTATCATCTAAATTCATTTTTGAGGGCAATGCATCGAAAGGCGAACTAAAATCATCTAAATTATCAAACTTTCCTAAGTTACCAATGAATTTCAATCGGATGTTATCTAAGCCTCCATTACGGTGTTTTGCTACGATAAACTCGGCTTGACCTTGAGTTGGCGAACGCTCTTCGTCATCCCATTCGTCAATTTTATAATATTCTGGACGGTAAATAAACGATACGATATCGGCATCTTGCTCAATTGCTCCTGATTCCCTTAAGTCGGAAAGTAACGGACGTTTACTAGAACCACGAGTTTCAACGGCACGAGATAACTGCGAAAGCGCAATTACCGGAACGTTCAATTCTTTTGCTAATGCTTTTAAATTTCTAGAAATAGTTGAAATTTCTTGCTCACGGTTACCGCCTCCTTTTCCGTTTCCACCTGCTGTCATCAATTGAAGGTAATCGATTACAATCATTTTGATGCCGTATTGCGATGAAAGTCGTCTTGCTTTTGCACGTAAATCGAAAATCGATAACGATGGTGTATCATCAATATATAAAGGTGCTTTTTCCAAGTCTTTCACCTTAATAGACAATTGCTCCCATTCGTGTTTTTCTAATTTTCCTGTTCTTAATTTCTCAGAAGACAATCCTGTTTCAGACGAAATCAAACGTGTAATTAACTGTACAGATGACATCTCTAATGAGAAAAAGGCCACTGGCGCACCATAATCGATAGCCATATTTCGTGCCATTGATAACGTAAAAGCCGTTTTACCCATACCTGGACGAGCTGCCACAATAATTAAATCCGAAGGTTGCCATCCAGAAGTTAATTTATCTAAATTGTGAAATCCTGTTGGAATTCCACTCAAACCTTCTTTACCTGCAATTTCTTCAATACGTTTTTTTGCCTGAATCACTAAACTTTGTGCAGTTTCCGAACTACGTTTGATGTTTCCTTGCGTTACTTCGTATAATTTTGATTCTGCTTTATCTAACAAATCGAATACATCAGTAGATTCATCATACGATTCTTCAATAATTTCGCTTGAAATTTTAATCAAACTTCTTTGAATAAATTTTTGAAGAATAATACGTGAGTGAAACTCAATGTGAGCCGAAGATGATATCTTTTGCGTTAACTGAATCAAGTAAAAATCACCACCTGAAAGTTCTAGTTTTCCGTTTTTCTTTAATTGAGCAGAAACGGTTAATAAGTCGATAGGCTGTGTTTCGTTAAACAACTGAACAATAGCTTCAAAAATGTACTTGTGAGCGTCTTTATAAAAGGCATCTGGTTGTAAAATATCAATTACTTCATCTACCCCTTTTTTATCAATCATCATGGCACCAAGTACCGCTTCTTCTAGGTCTAACGCCTGAGGAGGTAGTTTTCCTTTTTCCAAATTGATAATCGTAGTTTTATCTACTTTTATCGGGTTCATATTTCTGACATTTTCCATATTGCGAAGTTAACCAAAATTTACAAAAAAACGTTTTGAGTTCTTAATACCAAACTGTTAATAACTTAAAAAAAGTGTTGATAAGCCAAAAAAAATCCGAAACTTATGGCTTCGGATTTTTATTTATAATTGGAAACAAGTGATTACTCTTTGAATTCACCCATTTTGCTATATTTATCCATTCGTTGTGCCACTAAATCTTTTGTTGATAAATCTTTTAACTCGTTAAAAGCCTTAGTTACGAACTCAGCAACCGATTTAAATGTAGTTTCTTTGTCATAGTGAGCGCCACCAAGCGGTTCTGGAATAATATCATCAATTAACTTTTGTTTTTTCATATCAAATGAAGTTAATTTTAATGCTTCCGCTGCTTGTTCTTTATATTCCCAACTTCTCCATAAGATAGACGAACACGATTCTGGTGAAATTACAGAATACCATGTATTTTCTAACATGTATACTCTATCTCCTACTCCAATTCCTAATGCTCCTCCTGAAGCTCCTTCTCCGATAATTACAGAAATAATTGGAGTTTTCAAACGAGCCATTTCGAAAATATTTCTTGCAATAGCTTCTCCTTGCCCTCTTTCTTCTGCTTCTAATCCTGGATAAGCTCCTGGAGTATCGATTAATGTTAATACAGGAATATTGAATTTCTCTGCCATTTTCATTAAACGAAGTGCTTTACGATATCCTTCTGGATTTGCCATCCCGAAGTTTCTGTATTGGCGCATTTTAGTATTAATACCTTTTTGTTGTCCAATAATCATAAAAGATTGTCCGTTGATTTGACCTAATCCACCAACCATCGCTTTATCATCTTTGAAACTTCTGTCTCCAAAAAGTTCTAAAAACGTTCCATTAGTAATATTAGTAATATGTTCTAATGTATAAGGACGATTTGGATGACGTGATAATTGTACACGTTGCCAAGCCGTAAGGTTTTTGTATATTTTTTTCTTAGTTTCTTCTAATTTCTTCTCAATTTGCTTACATGTGTTTGACACATCAACATCTGATTCTTGACCAATGATTTGACATTTATCTAATTGGTCTTCAAGCTCTTTAATTGGTAATTCAAAATCTAAATATTCCATAATCGGTTTATTAGGGTTTGTGTTTGTTGTGACAAAGATAAAATTTTCAATTAACTTTAGTAAACTTATCGTTAATTAGTTGTTACTTTTTTATAACTTTTTACAATTCCGTTAGCTATAACAGTGGCTAAAATTATAATAGCGCCTACATAAAACAAGGGTGTCATTTCTTCTCCATCTTTAAATATTAGCAACGCTAAAATGATTCCGTAAATAGGTTCTAGGTTAATGGTTAACATTACGGTAAACGGACTTAAAAACTTCATTACTTTTACCGATGCTGAAAACGCATACGCTGTACAAATGGATGATAATAAGAACAGCCAAATCAAGTCGTTTACAGAAAGTGCAAAGAAAGCAGGTGTAAAACTTCCCGCAAAAAATAAGTAAATACTGATGAAGAAAACACCGCTCGATAATTCGTAAAGTGAGATAATATTCGGATCATACTCTTTAGCATATTTTCCGTTGATAACAGAGAATAAAGCGGATAAAAATGCGGAGGTTACAGCTAAGTAAATTCCAGTGGTATATTTGGTTTCTACATTAAAAATAATTCCTAATCCTACTACTACGATGATTCCAAAAAGCAATTCATACCAAATGACTTTTCGTTTGTAAAAAATGGGTTCTAAAATAGAAGCAAAAAAAGCACCTGTTGACAAACAAGCTAAGGTTATCGACACATTTGAAACTTTAATAGCTTGATAAAACGTAAGCCAATGTGCTGCAATAATAATTCCGGAAACGATAAATCCAATTAAAACATTAAACGGGACTTTGATTTTTTCTTTATTGAAAAGCACTACAAAAGTCATAATTACCGATGCAAAAAGCATGCGATACCAAACCAAATCTAAAGCTTCTAATGAAATTAGTTTTCCAAGAATGGCGGTAAATCCCCAAATAAATACAATTACATGAAGATGTAAATAACTTTTTAGATTATCGTTTTGCATTTCGAAGTAAATAAGCGGCTAAAATTCCGAAAACAATATTTGGAAACCATACGGCTAAAAATGGAGGAATACTCGATTTCTCTGCTAAGGTTCCGAAAACTTTGTCGAAGAAGATAAAAGTAAATGCGATTACAATTCCAATAGCAAGATTAATTCCCATTCCGCCTCTACGTTTCATAGAAGAAACTGCCACAGCAATGATTGTTAATATGAAAGCAGAAATGGGTAAACTAAATTTCTTATAAAAAACAACCAAATACGTATTGATATTTCCGTTTCCTCTGGCTCTTTCCTTGTTTATAAATTTATTTAATTCTCCAATTGTCATGGTTTCTGCCACATAAATAACTGGAGTTAAATCATCAGGTTCGAAATTATATGCGACTTCATTTTTGTCTGAAGAAAGAATTTGATCATTAGTTTGACCAACTATCCTCTTGTTGTATCCGAATAATGTATATTTTTTAGTTTTTACATCATAGCGAATTCGGTTTGCTGTAACTTTTTCAACCAATACATTATCTTGAAACTTTTCAAAAGTGAAATTAAAACCCGTTTGTGATAAATAATTGTAATTGCTTACATAAATATTTTCTTCAATTTTTCCATCTTTTTTGATTTGTCTGAAAATATCGGAAGTTTCTCTGGTTTGAGAATTCCCTTTTAAGTTTTGATATCTAAAATCGTTAAATCCTTTACTTGCTTTTGGCACTAAGAAAAACCCCATCAATAGAGCAAAAATAGATACGATTACCGCGCCGTACATAAAAGGACGTAAGAATCGACCAAATGAGATTCCTGAACTTAAAATCGCAATAATCTCTGTATTATTCGCTAATTTCGAGGTAAACCAAATAATCGATAGAAATAAGAAAATCGGAAATAATAAATTAGCAAAATACACGGTAAAATCACCATAATAAATTAAAATATCCTTCAGCGGAATTTTCTTTTCGATCATTTTGTTTACTTTTTCCGAAACGTCAATTGTAATTCCAATTGGAATAAACATAATCAACATCACTGAAAAAGTGACCAAATAGCGTTTTAAAATGTATTTATCTATTATTTTCATATTTTAAGTTTCAAGTTTCAGGTTTCAAGTTTCAAACCAACATGAAACTTGAAACCTGAAACCAATTTTAAAGTCGTTGACTCATTTGAACCACCATTTTATCTTTCCATTCTCTAAATGTTCCGGCAATAATTTGTCTTCTTGCTTCGCGAACCAACCACATATAAAAACCTAAGTTGTGAATGGTTGCAATTTGTTTAGCCAAAAATTCATCAGCTGCAAATAAGTGTCTAAGATATGCTTTTGAATATTCGGTATCTACCCAAGTGTGTCCCATTTCGTCAATTGGCGAAAAATCTTCAGCCCACTTTTTGTTTTTCATGTTCATTGTTCCGTGAGCTGTAAATAACATTCCGTTTCTGGCGTTACGTGTTGGCATCACACAATCAAACATATCAATTCCTAACGCAATATTCTCTAAAATATTGATTGGCGTTCCTACACCCATTAAATATCTTGGTTTGTCTTCTGGAAGAATGGCAGTAACAATTTCAGTCATTGCGTACATTTCTTCAGCAGGTTCTCCTACAGAAAGCCCACCAATAGCATTTCCTTGAGCGCCTGCATTTGCAATATATTCAGCCGATTGTTCTCTTAAATCTTTATAAGTACTTCCTTGAACAATAGGAAAAAACGTTTGTTCGTAACCGTATTTAAATGGTAATTTATCCAAATGCGTAATACAACGGTCTAACCAACGGTGTGTCATGTGCATCGAACGTTTTGCATAACGATAATCACAAGGATAAGGTGTACATTCGTCGAAAGCCATAATAATATCGGCACCAATGGTACGTTGAATTTCCATCACATTTTCAGGTGAAAAGAAATGATAAGAACCATCAATGTGCGATTTGAATTTCACACCTTCTTCTTTAATTTTTCTGTTCGAAGAAAGCGAATATACTTGATATCCACCTGAATCCGTTAAGATATTTCTATCCCAATTCATGAATTTATGTAAACCTCCAGCCGCTTCTAAAATTTTGGTTTGAGGTCTTAAATATAAATGATAGGTGTTTCCTAAAATAATATCTGGATTAATATCATCTCTTAGCTCACGCTGGTGTACTCCTTTTACAGAAGCCACGGTACCTACGGGCATAAAAATTGGGGTTTCAATAACACCATGATCGGTTGTTATTTTTCCAGCTCTGGCTTTACTTTTTGGGTCTTTGGTAATTAAATCAAACTTCATATTGTGCTTTTACTAACGGCAAAGATAAATTAATTTAGAAATATGAATTTAGAATTTAGAATTATTTATGATAAGACAATACATTGGCACGCGGATGAAACAGATTCGCTAATGCGAAACGCGAATTTTAACTGATTTTTAATTTTAAAAACTTTATGGCTTTGCGAGCTAAAAAAACTAAATCCGTAATTTTCAGCGTTGCATTGCATCAGCGTCATCCGCGTTCCATTACTTTCACCAATCACAAATCAATTCTTAATAACTTCTAACAAAATGATTTGTACCACCAAAAAAATAAAATTACTTTTGCATCCAATTAACACATATATATCTTTTTATAATGTCTAACACGCAACAACTACAAGATTTTACAACACAAGTTCGAAGAGATATTCTTCGTATGGTTCATGCCGTAAATTCAGGTCACCCAGGAGGTTCTTTGGGATGTGCTGAGTTTTTGGTTACCCTTTACCAAGACGTTATGAAACGTAACGAAGGTTTTGATATGAACGGAATTGGTGAAGATTTATTCTTCTTATCAAACGGACATATTTCTCCTGTTTTTTACAGTGTTTTAGCTAGAAGCGGTTACTTTTCAGTAGCAGAATTAGCAACATTCAGAAAATTAAATTCAAGATTACAAGGTCACCCAACAACTCATGAAGGTTTACCTGGAATCAGAATGGCTTCGGGTTCGTTAGGACAAGGAATGTCGGTTGCAATTGGAGCGGCGCAAGCTAAAAAATTGAACAACGATAACCATTTAGTTTTTGCTCTTTTAGGTGATGGAGAATTACAAGAAGGACAAAACTGGGAAGCGATTATGTATGCTTCGGCAAAAAAAGTAGACAATTTAATCGCGACTATCGACTTAAACGGAAAACAAATTGACGGAACTACAGACGAAGTTTTGGCCATGGGAAGTGTTAAAGCGAAGTTTGAAGCATTTGATTGGATTGTTTTAGAAATCAAAGAAGGAAACAACATTGACGCTATCAAAGCTGGTTTAGCAGACGCAAAATCAAAATCAGGTAACGGAAAACCAGTTTGTATTTTATTGCATACTGAAATGGGTAACGGTGTTGATTTCATGATGCACACACACGCTTGGCATGGAAAAGCGCCAAATGATGAGCAATTAGCAAAAGCGTTAGAACAAAATGTTGAAACTTTAGGAGATTACTAGAATTATGAAAAAATATATCAACCAAGGCAGTAAAGATACCCGTTCAGGTTTTGGAGCTGGAATGACTGAATTAGGTCAAAAAAATGAAAACGTAGTAGCACTTTGTGCGGATTTAATTGGATCATTAAAATTTGATGATTTCAAAAAAAACCACCCAGAGCGTTTCTTCCAAATTGGAATTGCTGAAGCCAACATGATTGGAATTGCAGCTGGATTAACAATTGGTGGAAAAATTCCATTTACAGGAACCTTCGCTAACTTTTCTACCGGAAGAGTATATGACCAAATTCGTCAATCGGTAGCGTATTCAGATAAGAATGTGAAGATTTGTGCTTCTCACGCGGGATTAACGCTTGGAGAAGACGGGGCTACGCACCAAATCTTAGAAGATATCGGTTTAATGAAAATGTTACCAGGAATGACCGTAATCAACACTTGTGATTACAACCAAACCAAAGCAGCAACTTTAGCTTTAGCGGATCATCACGGACCAGCATATTTGCGTTTTGGTCGTCCAGTGGTGCCTAACTTTATGCCAGCTGACGAACCTTTCGTAATTGGAAAAGCGATTATGTTAAATGAAGGAACTGATGTTACGATTATTGCAACTGGACATTTAGTTTGGGAAGCTTTAATTGCAGCAGAAGCTTTAGAAGCAAAAGGTATTTCAGCAGAAGTAATAAACATTCATACCATTAAACCATTAGACGAAGAAGCAATTCTAAAATCAGTGAAGAAAACTGGTTGTGTGGTTACTGCTGAAGAGCATAACATTATTGGTGGTTTAGGAGAAAGTGTTTCAAGAACATTAGTTCAAAATCATTTAGTACCACAAGAATTTGTAGCAGTAAACGACAGCTTCGGAGAAAGTGGAACACCAGACCAATTAATGGAAAAATACAAATTAAACAATCAAGCGATTGTTGAGGCTGTAGAAAGAGTTATCAAAAGAAAATAATATTCTTTTAATTTATATAGAAATCCTCAAGTAATTGGGGATTTTTTTTTACTCAAAATTAAATTTAACATAAACCAGAGCAAATAATAAGTGAGAATTTTACTATATTGCACTTCATTAATAAACAAGAAGTTACCGATATTTTTTTATCAACAACAAATTGAATTTTAATTAAAAACAAATTAAATGAAAAAAATTCTACTCTCTTTATTTAGTTTTTTCAGCATTTACAACTACTCTCAAGGGTGTGTTGATCGAATTGTTTGCTCAGATGATATGATAACTTTGTACCTTCTCGATGGCAATTCCTTAACTTGGGGAAGAAACCAATATGGTCAACTTGGTAATAATACAACTACTTTACAAAATACTCCTGTTGCAACTATTAATGAAGATAATTGGTTGGTTGTTAATCACGGACGAATGCATAGCGTAGCCATAAACCAAGATGGAACACTTTGGACTTGGGGAAACAATGCAGTTGGACAACTTGGAAACGGAAACACCAATAATAGTTATATACCTGTACAAGTGGGTACAGATTCTGATTGGACAGCAATATCACCAGGAAACCTTCATACAGTTGCTTTAAAATCTAATGGTACACTTTGGGGTTGGGGCAACAATGGAGCTTTTGAAATAAATAATAGTGCTTCTACCTATATTACAAGTCCTGTTCAAATGAGTCTAGATACTGATTGGAATAAAATTTATGGAGGCTACTTCAAAACATTTGTTATAAAAAATAATGGTACTTTATGGGGAATAGGAAGAAATAATTCAGGTGATTTAGGAACTGGAAATAATTTCACCCTTCTTAATTTAACTCAAATTGGTACGGATACTGATTGGCTTAAAATTTCTGCTGCACGTGATCGATATACAATTGCATTGAAAACCAATGGTACGCTTTGGGCTTGGGGAAACAATGAAAATGGTCGTTTGGGAGATGGTACAACTATCAACAGACCAGCACCAGTTCAAATTGGAAATAGTACATGGAAAGATGTCGCAGCTGGAAATTTTCATGTAATTGGAATCAAATCTGATGGTACGCTTTGGCAATGGGGCTCTTATGGTTGGATAAATGGAATCATGTTAATTCCAAATAGCAATGTACCAGTCCAAGTAGGAACAGATTCAAACTGGAAATCTGTTGCCGCAGGTTACTCTAGTTCGTATGCCATAAAAGAAGATAATACTTTGTATGCTTGGGGTTATAACGGAGGTTATTTAGGTGATGGAACGTCAACTTCCTATGCAAATCCAATCTTGTTTCCATGTACAACATTAAGTGAAGAAAGTTTTGAAAATACCGATATTTCTATTTACCCAAATCCTGTTAAAGACGAATTAAACATTTTTAATTCAACCGAAATATCAAGTTTTGAAATTTTTAACGTAATTGGTCAAAAAGTAATTCAAGGAACAATTCAAAACAATAAAATTAATACCGCCCAACTCTCTGATGGAATGTATATTTGTTATTTATATAAAAATAATGGGCAGTTTGTTACGCACAAATTCATTAAAGAGTAATTAAAAAATACTTAAACAAATTAATGATCGGCTAAATTGAAAAGCACATTTATCTCAAAGGTATTTTTATTTTAAAAAAATTATATTATCATTGTATTCGACTTAACCATTATTAAACCAAGCTCCATAAATATGAAAAAAATTCTTTTATTATTAGCATTGACTACGTTCACCATGAATGCCCAAGATAAATTCGATTTCCCATTGAATGAAAACGGGCAGATTATCTTCTCGGAAGTTGTATCTGCGGAAGGAAAAACCAAAGATGACTTGTTTAACAACTCCAAAATGTTCTTTGTAAATATCTATAAAGAAACACAAGATAAGATTAAACAGGATAAGGAAGCTTTATCGGTTACTGACACCCAGTATTCTTTCATGACGATTAAGGCAAACGGAAGTGAGACAAAAGTAAAATTGTTTTATACTATTTCTATTATGTCAAAAGAAGGCAAATACAAATACGAAATAAAAAATATCTTTATCAAGTCGAGTGCTGAAACAACTGTAGAGAAAATGTTTGATAAATTGGCTTCCGAAAAAGCGGTGGAAAATCCAAAATTAATGGAAACTCTTAAAGCCTATTATGCAGCAATCAATTCTACAATTGACACCATTAAAAGCGACATTAAAAAGGAAATGGCAAAAGCTAGCGCATCTAAAAGCGACTGGTAGTTTGATTACAAAATACACTAAAAAAAGCTTCATTAATTTGAAGCTTTTTTGTTTTCAGATGGTAATTTACCGAGCGAAGTGTAAATAGAGTAATTTCCGATAGCGCGGAATTACATTCCGTATTCATAAAACTAAAAAAGTATTCACTTCAACCTTCTAAAAAAATCCAGCAAAATTCCATTATTCTCTTTTTCTGGAGTGAAAACTTCTAGAATACTTGGTTTTTCGTTTTGGTTTAAGAATGCAGTATATTGTTGTTGTAATGTCATTTCATCATTTGCTTCAAAATAATCCAATCCGAACATTTTAGCTAAATGGGAAGCGTTTAATTGGTGTGAAGTTTCAAAATACGTGTTAAACGTTTCTGTTTCTTGATGTCCAGGTAAAATTCTGAAAATTCCGCCACCACTGTTGTTCAACAAAATGATTTTGAAGTTTTTTGGAATATAATTGTTCCACAAAGCGTTGCTATCGTATAAAAAGCTAATATCACCTGTAATCAAAATTGTTGGCAAATCAGATGCTAAAGCAGCTCCAATGGCTGTAGATGTGCTTCCATCGATACCACTAGTACCACGATTGCAAAAAACTTGAATGCTTTTATCTAAATCAAACAACTGCAAGTAACGTATCGCCGAACTATTACTCACTTGTAATTGATTATTTTTTGGCAGGTTTTGACAAATAAAATCAAACACTTTAAAATCTGAAAACGGAATTTTTGCAGTGTATTCTTGATGTTTTGCTACTCTATCTTTCCAAATAGTAGAAATACTTGATTTATAAGAACTTTCAATCATTTCTTCAGTCAACAACTGACTCAAAAACGTATTGATTTTAGTTTCAAAATGATTCGTAAGTGCTCCAAAAGTATCATACGCTCGTAAATCATCCACATGCCAATGGTGTGCTGGTTTGTATTTTCGCAAAAAGGCTTTGATACGTTTCGAAACTACCATTCCACCAAAAGTCAACAAAATTTCAGGCTGAAACGCTTTGAAATCATCCTCTGCAAATGGCGTAATCAAAGTATCAATTTGGTCGATGAATGTAGGGTGATGTAAATTGGATGTTTTTTCAGTTAAAACCACCACACTTGGATCATTCGCTAAAATATCCAAATACTTTTGCTCTACTGAATTTGGGAACAACTCTCCTACTAAAACTAATTTCTTAGTCGCTTTATTCCAAGTTTCTATAGTTGAATTTCCTAAAGAGAAAGTTTTGCTTTCAGTATTAAAATCAACTATTTCAGGTTGTACTTGTAATTCAGAAACGGTTTCATACAAAGGTTCTTCAAAAGGCGCATTGATATGGACTGGTCCTTTTTGGGTAACCGCAACATGCAAAGCCATTTGAATGTGATTGTCGTTTTCAACTGAAATCGCTTCTCTTAAATTGGCATTGTATAAACTGTGATTCGCAAAAACATTTTCCTGACGAATGGTTTGTCCATCACCAATATCAATCTTGCTTTGTGGTCTGTCCGCAGAAATTACAATTAAAGGAATTTGACTGTAAAAAGCCTCAGCTATTGCAGGATAATAATTCAGTAAAGCCGAACCCGAAGTACAAACAACCGCAACGGGTTTTTGAATTTGTTGGGCAATTCCCAAAGCAAAAAATGCAGCACAACGTTCGTCAGCAATACTGTAACATTTGAAAAACGGATTATTAGTAAATCCAATCGTCAAAGGAGCATTGCGCGAACCTGGTGAAATTACGATATGTTGGACTCCTTTTTGTTGGCAAATTTCGATAATGCTTTGCGCTAAAGGAATTTTTGGATACATCATTTTTAAAAAATAACTGAACTACAAAGTTACGAAGTTGAAAAGGTTTTTAGTACTTTTACTACGTAATTTCTTTGCCAAATGGAGATAAAAATTAGAGACTATCAAATGACAGATTGCCCAGCCATTTTAGACATCATTAACGATGCTATTTTAAATTCGACAGCTTTATACGATTACAACGTTCGAACTTTAGCTACACAAGAAGCTATTTTTGAAGAAAAACTTCAGAAAGGTTTTCCTGTGATTGTTGCCGAAATGAATAATGAAGTTATAGGCTTCGGCTATTATAGCGAATTTCGTTTCAGAGAAGCGTATAAATTCACGGTAGAACATTCCGTTTATGCGAATAAGAATGTAATTGGAAAAGGCATCGGAAAATTATTATTAACCGAATTAATCGAAAGAGCCAAACAACAAAACCTTCACACGATGATTGGCGTTATCGATTCTGAAAACACCAACAGTATTGATTTTCATAAAAAGTTCGGTTTTGAAGAAGTTGGATTTCTTAAAGAAACAGGCTTTAAATTTAACCGATGGTTACATTCTGTTTTTGTGCAAAAGATATTATAAAAAAGTGTTCAGTATTCTAAAAAAAGAATAGACTGAACACTATATTCTGAACACTGAATACTAAATTATTTCCCTTCAATCCAATTTACGATTTCAGCATCTGTAGGCAAAGTTCTTGGAGAAACTACTTTTGCTAATTCACCGTTTTCATTGATTAGGTATTTTTGGAAGTTCCATTGTACTTCGCTGTCTTCTAATCCGTTTTTAGCTTTTTGAGTTAAGAATTGATAAACTGGATGCATATCGCCACCTTTTACTGAAATTTTAGCCATCATTGGAAACGAAACACCATAATTCTTTTGACAAAATGTAGCGATTTGTTGATTAGTTCCTGGCTCTTGCGATCCAAAGTTATTCGCTGGAAAACCTACAATTACGAAATTTTTATCTTTATACTTTTCGTAAATCGCTTGCAATTGTTCGTATTGCGGTGTTAAACCACATTCTGAAGCCGTGTTGACTACTAAGATTTTCTTTCCTTTTAAGGTGGAAAAATCAAAAGTATCGCCACTTAAATCTTCAACTTTGAACTGATAAATTGTTTCTTTTGCCATAGGTGTTGTGGTTGCTGTTGCCGTAGTCGTTTGCTTTTTTTGTGCCTGATTTTGACAACTGAAAAACAAAGCCACTACCGAAAACAAGGTTACTAATTTCTTCATCTCTTTTTTATTTCAAATTTAGGATTTTAAAACGCAATTTTTGATAAACATTTCATAAAAAAAAATGGCCGCTTATTAGCGACCAAATTCTTATTTTTTATAATATTTCTTATACGGAAAGTAAGCTATTGCGGCTATAACTAAAACAATTGCTAAAATAATGAAGTAATAGGTTACGTTTTGTTTTTCACCCGAAGCGTAACTATGTAAACCACTTAAGTGGAAATTTACTCCAAAATACGTCATTAAAATAGAAGCGAAAGCTAAAACGCTCATTACATTATAAATCCATCTTCCTCTTAATGCTGGCACAAAGCGCGCATGAATTACAAATGCATACACCATAATACTGATTAAAGCCCAAGTTTCTTTTGGATCCCAACCCCAATAACGTCCCCAACTTTCGTTAGCCCATTGTCCGCCGAGGAAGTTCCCTATGGTTAACATGACTAAACCTACTGTTAGTGCCATTTCATTGATGTATGTGATTTCGTCTATGCTTAATTTCATTCTTTCTTTGTTCTTTTCGTTTGTGAAAATCATCAAGAATAATGAAACTAAACCTAAAACCATCGCTAAAGTAAATGGTCCGTAACTAGCTACGATAACTGCAACGTGAATCATTAACCAATACGAATTTAAAACGGGTTGTAAGTTTCCGATAGACGGATCCATCCAGTTCCAGTGTGCAATCATCAAAATCATAGAAGTTACAAATGCGGTTGAAGCAACTGTAAGTTTTGAATCTTTTCCGAAAGCCAATCCAAAGAACATGGTTGCCCAAGCTACGTAAATCATGCTTTCATACGCATCACTCCAAGGCGCGTGACCTGAAATGTACCATCTAACAATTAATCCTGCTAAATGTAAGATAAAAAACACACCAATTAATCCATGAAAAACATTGATAATCGTTCGAATAGCTTTTGAATTTTTGAAAATTTGTATAATACAGAAAATCAACATTAAAACTCCTGCCAACATATACAAATAATACAATCTTTTGAAGATATCGTATTTGTTGTAAGTGATTTCAGAGCTGATTTTACTTTCCGAAAGCATTACGGCTTTTCCGTATTTTTTTTGGTATTCGGTTAGTCCTTTTAAAAGGCTATTTGGTAATTCGTAATTTTTACTTTGTGATGCTTTATCCAAGGCATTCAAATAAAACGGCATTACATTTTTAATAGAATCCAAAGCAGTTCCTGTAGGCTGATTCACTTCTAAAAATGAAACCCATTTGTTCGATTTATCTCCTGGAATTGGAAACACTTTCAAAATTTGTCCACTCAAAGCCGAATATAAAAGGTTTACTTTTTTGTCTGCTTCAATAAAATCTTTTTGAAATTGATTCGGAACTGGCTCTTTGTAAGCCGTTTCTAAAAATTGAGCCAATTTATAACTTCCAGTTTCATCGAAAAAGGCTACTAAAGGTGCGTATTTTGCTTCTTTTTCTACACCAATTAATTTACGAATACTATCATTTCCTCTTTTTAAATATATGATTGGCAACGAATACCAATACTGAGGATATTGCGTCATAGATAAAAACGCTTGATCGGAATTCATTCCTTCATACGTATCACTTTTAGATACTTTACGAAGTAATTCTGATGAAAACGTATTAATAGGTTTCATACGACCACCATCTTGAATTACGATTTTTCCAAATTCATTTGCATGTTCAACGGAAACTTCGTGTTCTTTTAATAACTTCAGAATTTCTTCTTTGCTTGGTTGGTGATTATGTTGTTGCGCAAAAGTTAATGAAGAAAATAAAATCAAAAACACGCTCAATAAACCTGCTTTTTTCGCTTTCACTTTTTCTAATTTCTCTTTCAAACTTGAAAAACGACTATTTTTTGTAAACAATATCGCCATCAAACCAAAATACAACAAGAAATAACCAATATAAGTAATCCAAGTTCCCCAGAAATCGTGACTTACAGAAAGATTAGTTCCTTTTTCGTCAGGGTCGAATCCCGCTTGGAAGAATCTAAATCCTCTGTAATCTAAGATATGATTCATGAAAACACTGTCTTTGAAGGTTTTCTTTTGTTCAGTATCAATAACTTCGATTTTACTTTTGAAAGCCGAATAACTATTTTCTGTTCCTGGATATTTATCAGCGATAAAATCGTCTAATTTCACAGAAAAAGGTGTATTGTAAATTTTACTTCCGAAGAAAAGTGTAAATTCTAAATCACCAATCTTAACACTTTGCGGAACTCCTTGCTTTCCTCTTGAACCAACTAAAGTTAAGATTTCTTCTTTTCCTTGTGTCTTTATTTTAACTTTCAAAGCATCATCGGTTTGTTTGTCTTTGAAATCATTATTCGATTTGAAAGTCAATTCTCCTTTTATTGCAGGTTCTGGAAATACAAACTGAGCTCCACCAATATTATATAAAGAACGTAACATTAAAGGTTGCACAGAATCTTTCACCACTTTACCTTGTAATTTATCTGCCATTCGCATAAAATCACCTTCAAAAGGCGTTTGAATCGTGTAGGCTTCAGCAATTTTAGTGATATTTATTGCGCCCTCAGTATATTTATTAAAGGCAAAAAGTACGTTGTGTAAATTTTGAACTTCGCCTTCTTTTAAGTAGTGTTCGTGACGTGTTCCTCCACTCGACTCTACCATTTTAATCATCAATTGTCCAGTTTCAGAAGCTACAACTGTTTCGGTAGCGTTCATAATAAATTCTTGATGTTCTACTTCAAATGGAATGCCACTAAACTCGCCTCCCATTGAAAAATGATTACTAGCGAAAGCATTCAAAAAGCCGTCTTCTTTTACTTCTGGGGCTAAATACAAACCTTCTTCAAAAGTTCTACGACGCATTTGTCCTTCGTGATTTCCATCCACTAAAACTGTTAAATAAGGTTTATCGGAATAAATCATATTGGCTGATTCGCCTTCTCTGATTGGCATCATTCCTTCATAACTAATATAACGCGTAACAAAAGCTCCAACTATAATTAGAATAAAAGAAAGGTGTAAAATTAAAGTCGCCCAATTTTCTTTTTTATGTAATTGATAACGCTTGATGTTACCTAAAAAGTTAATGATAAAAAACACCATAATAACTTCAAACCAAACGGCATTGTAAACAATAACTCTTGCAGTATCAGTATTATAAGCATCTTCAATAAATGTTCCAGCTGCCATGGCAAGAGCAAAAAGAATAAACAAAACAGCCATTAAGCGCGTGGAAGATAACAGGGATAGTATTTTTTTCTCCATGAGATATATAGGAATACGTTTTTTTTAATTGGCACAAATGTACTTAAAAACAAAAACTTTTTAACGAAGTTTAACATAGGTTTGAGGAATTTATAACGTTCTCATTTTAGTACAACATTTTCACCTCTTTGACATCAAAAAATTGAATGGAATCATCTTCTAATAAAACAGCCAACTTTCCTTCTTGCGTAACTTCCTGAATCTTACCTACAAAGCGATTTCCTGCAACCGATTCAAAAGCGGAAACTACATTTTTTTTAAACAAAATTTGATGATAAGCGTCCCAAAAATGAGTTTCTCCTAAAATTGGCAATTGTTTTAAATTGAATTCCAACTGATTTACAATAGAAATTAGCATCGCTTCTTTATCAAAAATTTTATTTTCCAACAAAAATAAAGACGACGCTTGAGGTAAATTTTCAAATTGAGATTGATTTACATTCAAACCAATTCCGATTATCGATTGTACTTCGCCTGAATTTTTGAACGTATTTTCAATCAAAATGCCACCAATTTTTTTATTTTCTGCCAAAATGTCGTTTGGCCATTTGATGACAAAATTTAAATTACTAACTGATTTTAAAGCTTCAACAATACTCAAAGCTATAATGATATTCAATGTAAAAAGACTCGTAATTCCTTCAACTCTTTGATTATATAAAACACTAAAAGTTAGATTCTTACCTAATTCAGAAACCCATCCAGAACCTCTTTGACCTTTACCTTCTGTTTGCGATTCGGTACTTACAACTGTGAAATTTTCGCAGCTTTCTTGAGCAGAAAGTGCTTTTAAAAAACGGTTGGTTGAATCTATGGCATCGAGTTTGATTATTCTCATAATATAATAACAAAATTTAATCTTATGTTAAGGTTCAAAAATAATCACAAAAAATGATACCTTTGCATAAATAGAAAAATAATAAATGGCGAAGAAGCAGATTAATAATGATGATTTATTAGCAAACATCATCAAAGGGATTGAAGAAGTTAAAGGAGAAAATATTGATATTCTTGATTTAAGAGAAATTGACAACACGGTTTGTGATTACTTTGTAATTTGCAATGGAAATTCAAATACACAAGTAAATGCAATTGTAGGTTCAATTCAAAAAATCGTTTCTAAAGAGTTAAAAGATAAACCTTGGCACGTTGAAGGTGCTGAAAATGGAGAATGGGTTTTAATGGATTACGTTAACATTGTGGTACACGTTTTTCAAAGACACATTCGCGACTACTACCGAATTGAGAGTTTATGGGGTGATGCAAAAATCACTACCATTGAATCAAAATACTAAAAAATTTTATGGCACAAAATAATAATTCTGGATTTAAGTTTAGTCCGTGGATGAGTATTGTACTTGTCTTGGCTATTTTTTTTACGATAAGTTTATTTACCAAAGGTATTGATTTAAGCAATCCTGCGCCTACAACATTATCAAAATTCTACCAATTTTTAGATAAAAATCAGGTAGAAAAAGTGGTGTTTACCAATACTAAAGCTACTGTTTATTTAAAGAAAACAGCTTTAACAGACAAAACACACGACAAAGTAAAGAATGATGTTTTAAACAAATTAAACACCAAAGGTCCTCACTATTTCTTTGAAATAGGTGATTTAAAAACCTTTCAAGAAAATTTACAAAAAGCATCTAACGAAGGTAAACTTTCAGAATATGAAAAAGAACCAGAAAGCATGTGGGGCGAACTTATCTCAATGCTTTTACCAATTGTAATATTAATTGGATTGTGGATTTTCATGATGCGAAGAATGTCAGGTGGTTCTGGAGGTGGCGGAGGTCAAATCTTTAGCATTGGAAAATCAAAAGCTAAATTATTTGATGAAAAAAACGATACAAGAGTAACTTTTGAAAACGTTGCTGGATTAGAAGGAGCTAAAGAAGAAATTCAAGAAATTGTAGAATTCTTGAAAAACCCTGAAAAATATACTTCCATTGGAGGAAAAATTCCAAAAGGAGCTTTATTAGTAGGTCCTCCAGGAACAGGTAAAACCTTATTAGCAAAAGCTGTTGCTGGTGAAGCTAAAGTACCTTTCTTCTCATTATCAGGTTCTGATTTTGTGGAAATGTTCGTTGGTGTTGGTGCTTCTCGTGTGAGAGATTTATTCAAACAAGCCAAAGAAAAATCACCAGCCATTATTTTTATCGATGAGATTGACGCCGTAGGTAGAGCTCGTGGAAAGAACAACATGACAGGTGCTAACGACGAAAGAGAAAACACATTGAATCAGTTATTAACTGAAATGGATGGTTTTGGAACTAATTCAAACGTAATCGTATTAGCTGCAACCAACCGTGCTGATGTTTTAGACAAAGCATTATTACGTGCAGGTCGTTTTGACAGACAAATTTACGTAGACTTACCAGACATTAGAGAACGTAAAGAAATTTTTGAAGTGCATTTAAAACCTTTGAAAAAATCTGAAGAATTAGACACTGAATTCTTAGCAAAACAAACACCAGGATTCTCAGGTGCTGATATTGCTAATGTTTGTAACGAAGCTGCTTTAATTGCTGCTCGTAACGACAAAAAAGCTGTTGACAAACAAGATTTCTTAGACGCTGTTGATAGAATCGTTGGTGGTTTAGAAAAGAAAAACAAAATCGTAACTCCAGAAGAAAAACGCGCTATCGCAATTCACGAAGCGGGTCACGCAACAGTGAGTTGGATGTTAGAACACGCAGCTCCACTGGTAAAAGTAACAATTGTTCCTCGTGGACAAAGTTTAGGTGCCGCTTGGTATTTACCAGAAGAAAGACTGATTGTTCGTCCTGACCAAATGCTAGACGAAATGTGTGCTACTATGGGTGGTCGTGCTGCTGAAAAAGTAATTTTCAATAAAATTTCAACTGGTGCGTTGAGCGATTTAGAGAAAGTTACGCGTCAAGCAAGAGCTATGGTAACCATTTATGGATTGAATGACAAGCTTGGAAATATTACTTATTACGATTCAACAGGACAATCTGACTATAATTTTTCAAAACCATATTCAGAAGAAACGGCTAAAGTTATCGATACTGAAATTTCAAAATTAATAGAAGAACAGTACGAAAGAGCGATTCATCTGTTAGAAACAAATAAAGAAAAATTAACGCAATTAGCTGATATTCTGATTGAAAAAGAAGTTATTTTCAAAGATGATTTAGAAACCATTTTTGGGAAAAGACCTTTTGATAAAGAAGTTGCTATAACTATTGAAAACACAACCGAAAACACGGTTTCTGAATAAGTAACTTATCAACAAAATTATATTAATAAAAATCTTAGTTCTGCATGCAAAGAACTAAGATTTTTTTTATCTTTGATTTTCACACTATAAAAAACGACTAAAGATACATGAGTCTTTTTAGAAAATTTTTTGGCACATCATCAGAAGAAGAAGACAATGACAAAAAGCAAGAAGTCAAGAGTCCATATTCACCAGATACTACATTGCCAATAGACGAACAATTTACTTTCAATTTCAAAGGAAATGGAGGTAAATTTATTTATTGTGAGAATTTAGATGAAATTGCAGAGAATTTTGAAAATATATTAGCAGAAAACGATTGGTTTGAATGTAACGCACAATGTTTTGACAACCGATTACTTTATTTACTAAACGATAATAAATTAACTCACGATAATTCATCAACTCCAGTATTTTTTCTTTCTTCTTGCGAAAATTTAATTGCTGATGAGGGTTCTATTTTATTCTCTTCTAACCAATTCAAACACTTTAAACCTAACGAACTTCCGACAAACATGATTGTTTTTGCAACAACAAGTCAGATAGTAAATAGCAAAAGTGATGGATTGAGGCGAATTAAAAGCACTCACGAAAAAAATTACCCTTCTAATATTACCACCATAAAATATTTTGAAGAAGTAAAAGAACAAGATTTTCTTCACTACGGAAGTTGCCATAAAAATCTTTATTTACTTCTTTTAGAGGATTTATAATGAATGAAACGCTAAAAAGAGCATTATCTGGAGCCGTTTATGTTGCATTACTATTAGGCTGTATTTCTTATTCTAGAGAGGGTTTAGCTATTCTTTTTGGTGCATTTTTAGTGATTGGAGTTTACGAATTCTGTAAAATGTGTGGCTTAAATTTCTATATAAGTATTCCAATAGCAGCAGGTTCTTATTATTACTTATGGAATAAGAACTCAGACTTAAACTTAAATACCGCTTTAACAGCTATTTCGATTGTTACTTCCATAAAATTATTGTTGTATTTATTTAATGCCAATAAAACTCACTTTAAAATTTACACCAAATACTTTTTGCTCTTTGGTTACGTAATCCTTCCATTCATTATAGCAAATTATGTAGCAATGGGAGTTAAAGGCTACAATCCAAAAATTTTAATTTCCATTATAATTTTAATTTGGGCTAACGACACTTTTGCTTATTTAGTTGGAAAAAACTTTGGAAAAAACAAACTATTCCCAAGCGTTTCTCCTAAAAAAACTATTGAAGGTTTTGCTGGAGGTTTGATGTTTACCATTATTGGAGGCGCTTTGTTAGCAAATTATTACATTATGGCATCAACACTTTATATTTGGATTGTTATTGCTGCTATTGTTAGTATTTTCAGTACGTTAGGCGATTTAATCGAATCGAAATTAAAACGTGTTGCTGGCATAAAAGATACCGGAAATATAATGCCTGGTCACGGAGGTATACTAGATCGACTAGATAGTATTATATTTGTAATTCCATTTATTAATTTATTTTATTTAATTTTATACTATGTTTCATAAAGAAGGTTCAAAAATCATTTTTATTACACTACTTATAGTAGTTGCAATTATTTTCTTAACCGATGCATTTGTTTCTATAAATTGGTTACGAACTATTTTATATTTATTTGCATTAGTAATTTTAGTATTGGTTTTACAATTCTTCAGAAACCCAACACGTGTTGCTGATAATAGCGATAATCATATTCTAGCTCCAGTAGATGGAAAAGTAGTTGTTATTGAAGAAGTATTTGAGCCTGAATATTTCAAAGATAAACGCTTGATGGTTTCTATTTTTATGTCGCCAATAAATGTTCACGTTACGCGTTATTGTGTAAACGGAATCGTAAAATACAGCAAATATCATCCAGGAAAATACTTAGTAGCTTGGCATCCAAAAGCAAGTGAAGAAAATGAGAGAACTACTGTAGTTATCAATAATAGAATCTATGGTGAAATTTTATATCGCCAAATTGCTGGTGCTTTAGCAAGACGTATTGTAAATTACGCACAAGAAGGCATGCGTGTAGTTCAAGGTAAAGATGCTGGGTTCATTAAATTTGGCTCAAGAGTAGATATTTACTTACCATTAGGGACTGAAATCAATGTAAAATTAGGTGATAAAGCTATCGGAAATAAAACCGTTATTAGTAAAAAAGCATAAAGAATGAGCGAAAAGGATTTAAATACATTATTTGATGAAGCATTTGCTAATGCACAATTGATTCCACAAGAATCAGTGCCACAGGATATGCAATTGGTATTGTATGGTTTGTACAAACAAGCTACATCCGAAACTTCAAACCCTTTATTATTTCAAAACCCTCAGGATATTAGAAATGCGTTCAAATTAAATGCTTGGATGCAAGTAAAAAATCTTCCTCCTGATGAAGCCAAAGCGGAATACATCAAAATCATCAATCAATTACTGAAAGAACGTAACCTATAATCTGCATTACAAATGAAAAAGTCACTATTGATTTTGGCTTGTATATCATTTATGATGACGAGCTGTAGAAAAGAAAACGAATTAGAAGAAGTAAAAATTCCCGACCCTGAAGTAGAAACAAAAATTTCAGCCCTAGGAAATCCAGCAGATGTTAAAGTTACCGAAGGCGGAATCTTTCAAATGCGCGGTTTAAAATACGCTTACGACGATTTACAACCTCACATAGATGGACGTACAATGGAAATTCATTATTCGAAACATCATTTGGGTTACGCTAATAAATTAAACAAAGCCGTTATTGGTACTGATTTAGAATTAAAAACCGTAGAAGACATCTTAAAAAACTTAGATGTCAACAACAAAGAAATCAGAAATAATGCTGGAGGATACTACAACCACAATTTATTTTTCGAAATTTTAAACCCAAAAGGCGGCGGCACTCCAAAAGGAGCTTTGGCAGAAGCCATTACCTCAGAACTAGGTTCGTTTGACAACTTACAAAAACAACTTACTGAAGCAGCTTCAGGACAATTTGGAAGCGGTTGGGCATGGCTAGTAGTTACTCGTGATGGAAAATTAGCTGTTACTAGTACTGCCAATCAAGACAATCCATTAATGCCAAATGCAGAAGTTAGAGGAACACCAATTTTAGCCATTGATGTTTGGGAACACGCTTACTACTTAAATTACCAAAACAAGCGAAACGAATATTTAACCGCTATTTTCAATGTAATTGACTGGAATGTAGTAAATGCTAAATACGAAACTGCAATTAGCAAAATTTAATATCATTATTTTTAAATATTTTACTAGTCTAGCTTTCGCTAGACTTTTTTTTTACAAAAAAGTAGTAAAAAAATACATTTTAGTAAAAATATGCAGAAAAACTACAGCAACCACTCCAACAAAACCTCTTAATTTTGACCTATCTAAATTTGAAAGTTGCTTCAAAACTATTTTCCTTACAATAGTTTTGGACTAGTTAGTGTTAAATAATTTAAGGGGTTAAAAGTATTTCACTAACAAATTGCAATGTAATGAGCATATCATTGCAATGAACTAAGAGCACTTGAAGTATTTTATTAATTTGGGTTTAAATTCTCAAGTTGCTTACAAAAAAATCCCAATCTTTCGATTGGGATTTTCTTTTTATGTATTACTTCGTTAAGTACATTTTTCTTCTTGCGTACAAATCGTAGAATTGATCGTCTTTTAAATCATCTATGAATAAGATACTTTCTCCCGTTGATTTCATTTCTGGTCCTAATGCTTTGTTTACATTTGGAAACTTACTAAAAGAGAACACCGGTTGCTTAATCGCATAACCATTAAGTTTCGGATTAAAAGTAAAATCAGTTACTTTATTATGACCTAACATCACTTTTGTTGCATAATTTACATAAGGTTCTCCATAAGCTTTTGCAATAAATGGAACCGTTCGAGATGCTCTTGGATTCGCTTCGATAATATAAACCGTGTCATCTTTAATTGCAAATTGAATGTTGATTAATCCAACCGTTTTTAAAGCTGTGGCAATTTTCTTCGTGTGATCTTTGATTTGTTGCATTACAAATTCGCCCAAGTTAAACGGAGGCAAAGTTGCATTACTATCTCCCGAATGTACCCCACAAGGCTCGATGTGTTCCATAATTCCTATGATGTACACATTTCCATCGGCATCGCAAATTGCGTCTGCTTCTGCTTCGATAGCACCATCTAAATAATGATCTAACAACAATTTATTTCCTGGAATCGATTTTAATAAATCAATTACGTGTTCTTCTAATTCTTGTTTGTTGATTACGATTTTCATTCCTTGTCCACCCAATACATACGAAGGACGCACTAATAATGGAAAGTCTAACGAATCTGCTAATTTTGATGCTTCTTCAGCACTTTCAGCAATTCCAAACTTAGGGAATGGAATGTTTAATTCGGTTAACAAATCAGAGAAACGTCCTCTATCTTCCGCTAAATCCAAAGCATCGAATGAAGTTCCTAAAATTTTGATTCCGTATTTTGCTAACTTTTCCGCTAATTTCAAAGCCGTTTGTCCACCTAACTGAACGATTACACCTTCTGGTTTTTCGTGTTGGATGATATCGTAAATATGTTCCCAAAAAACTGGCTCGAAATACAATTTGTCAGCTGTATCAAAATCGGTAGAAACCGTTTCTGGATTACAGTTAATCATGATGGTTTCATAACCACATTCTTTTGCTGCTAAAACTCCGTGAACACAAGAATAATCAAACTCAATTCCTTGTCCAATTCGGTTTGGTCCAGAACCTAAAACCACTACTTTTTTCTTATCGGTAACAATACTTTCGTTGTGAACATATTTTGTTCCGTCTGCTTTTTCAATTTCTGCTTCAAAAGTCGAGTAGAAATAAGGCGTTACTGCTTTAAATTCTGCCGCACACGTATCTACTAATTTGTAAACACGTTTGATATTTTGTTCGTCACGCAATTTGTGTACTTGACTTTCCAAACAACCCATCATGTGAGCAATTTGACGGTCTCCGTAACCCTTTTGTTTTGCTTCTAACAGCAATTCTCTTGGTAACGTATCAATTTTATAATTCGAAATTTCTCTTTCTAAATGGAATAATTCTTCATATTGCTTTAAGAACCACATGTCGATTTTAGTAATCTCATGAATTCTGCTTAATGGAATTCCCATTGCAATTGCATCGTAGATTACGAAAACTCTGTCCCAACTTGCGAAAGTTAGTTTTTCGATGATTTGTTCGTAGTTTTTGTAACCTTTTCCGTCTGCTCCTAATCCATTACGTTTGATTTCTAACGACTGAGTAGCTTTGTGAAGCGCTTCTTGGAACGAACGTCCAATTCCCATTACTTCTCCAACTGATTTCATTTGTAAACCTAAAGTTCTGTCTGAACCTTCAAATTTATCGAAATTCCAACGTGGTATTTTTACGATTACATAATCTAATGTCGGCTCAAATAAAGCAGAAGTCGATTTAGTAATTTGATTTTGTAATTCATCTAAGTTATACCCTAACGCTAATTTCGTTGCGATTTTAGCAATTGGATAACCTGTTGCTTTTGAAGCTAAAGCCGAAGAACGAGAAACACGAGGATTGATTTCAATCGCTACGATATCTTCTTTATCATCAGGCGAAACCGCGAATTGCACGTTACATCCACCCGCAAAATTTCCGATAGAACGCATCATTAAGATGGCCATATCTCTCATTTTTTGGAAAGTTGTGTCCGATAAAGTCATCGCAGGCGCCACCGTAATAGAATCTCCAGTATGAATTCCCATTGGATCCATATTTTCGATTGTACAGATAATTACTACGTTATCGTTGCTATCTCGTAATAACTCTAATTCGTATTCTTTCCAACCCATTAAGGCTTTATCGATTAAGACTTCATGAATTGGAGAAGCTTCTAAACCGTAAGTTAAAGCCGCATCAAAATCTTCTTTTTTATAAATGATAGCTGCACCCGTTCCACCTAATGTAAATGAAGGACGAATTACTAACGGGAAACCAAATTCTTGCTCAATTTCTTTACCTTTTAAGAAAGAGTTAGCCGTTTTAGCTGGTGCTTGAGGAATTCCGATTTTATTTAATAAGTTTTTGAATTGCTCTCTATCTTCGGTAATATTGATGGCATTGATATCTACACCAATTAATCTTACGTTGAAATCTTTCCAAATTCCTTTTTCATCGGCTTCAATCGCTAAATTAAGCGCCGTTTGCCCACCCATTGTTGGTAAAACAGCATCAATTTGTGGATGCGCTTTTAGAATTTCGATAATTGATTTAGTGGTAAGTGGTTTTAAGTAAACATGATCCGCCATCGATGGGTCGGTCATAATCGTTGCAGGATTGGAGTTAATTAAGATAACTTCAATTCCTTCTTCTCTTAATGAACGCGCTGATTGAGAACCTGCGTAGTCGAATTCGCAAGCTTGACCAATAACGATAGGTCCAGATCCAATAATTAAAACCGATTTGATTGTGGTGTCTTTAGGCATTGTGTTGTTGTTTTGTTGTTTTGTTGTTTTGTTGTTGTGGGTTGTAGTTATATTGTGATTATAAAATTACTAATTTTCAAAGAGTTGCACTGAAAAGAGCGTTAAAACTTATTCAAATTTTATAAACAGTTTAAAAAAAAGCCGCTACTAATAAAAGTAACGGCTGATATATTGTTTTAAGCTAAAACATTATTTTTTGTGTCTTGGTTCGCAAGAAACAGTTAACTTATGTCTTCCTTTAGCTCTTCTACGAGCAAGCACTTTTCTTCCATTAGCAGAAGCCATTCTATCCATGAAACCGTGCTTATTTCTTCTTTTTCTTTTTGATGGTTGAAACGTTCTCTTACTCATTGTAGTATCTTTTAAAATCTATAAATAAAAATCTTTTTTAAAACTCATAGGTTTCCTATCCTGAAAACCGAGTGCAAATATACAAAGACTTTTTTCATTCGCAAGTACTTTTTTAAAAATATTTTTAATTGATTTTATTACCTTTGCATCAAACAAAAAATAACAATATGTTTCACAAAAATATCAAATTAGTTTTAGCAGCCTTAGTTATAGCATTCGGAATTTATCAATTCACAGAAAATAATATAGGTAATGGTATCTTTTTACTATTATTTTCTACCATTTTTATTTTCTTATATTTTAAAAACGAATTCATTTTATTAGCTTTTTTAAAATTAAGAAAACAAGATTTTCCTGGCGCACAAAAATGGTTGGCACACATTAAAAACCCAGAAGCAGCTTTAGTAAAAAAACAACAAGGTTATTTTAATTACTTACATGGCTTAATGGTTTCGCAAACAAACCTTAATGAAGCTGAGCGTTATTTCAAAAAAGCAATTGCTTTAGGATTGTCTATGGACCAAGATTTAGCTTTAGCTAAATTACAATTAGCAGGAATTGCTATGACAAGAAGAAGAAAAATGGAAGCAACTTCTTTATTGAATGAAGCTAAGAAATTAGACAAACAAAATATGTTGAAAGATCAAATTAAAATGATGAAAGACCAAATGAAAAAAATGTAATTCACTCATTTTCAACACACAAAAGCACCTTTAGAGGTGCTTTTTTTGTTATTTTAACGAGTTATCTTTTCGTTTGACGAGTTTTTTAGTTTTGAGTATTTCATTTTCATAGCTTCGCTAAGTAAAAAAATAAAAATTCCCCTAGAATTGAATACCCACTATAATTTTTATAGGAAGATTTATAAAAAAAAGATGGAAAAGGGGAAATTCCAACTTTAAAAAAATCGACTAAATAAACATGAAAAGATTAAAAATTATAGTGGCTTTTCAAAAGAAAAAACACTTGCAGATTAAACTTTGCTAGAGTATTTTTATTGATTTAAGCACTAATTCAACCATACAGAAAAACACCGTTTTGAGTCTCTCATAATTCTACTCTACCACTAACTCAAAATTTATTTTCTGTGTGGTTTTTATTTGCCCAATAACATTTTACCAGCAATTAATAAAAGAATAAAACCAAATACTTTCTTCAACATTTTTTGGTCTAAATTAACCGCCATTTTACTTCCAAAATACCCTCCAACAACAAAGAAAACAGCAATTATTCCAACATAGCGCCAATCGATATAACCTTCTTTATGATAGGTATACACCGCAATTGCCGTTACTGGAACTACTAAAACTGCTAAACTAGTTCCTTGAGCTTGATGTTGGTTAAAACCTAAAAACAACACTAACAAAGGCACCATAACAACACCTCCACCTACTCCAACTAATCCACTTAGAATTCCAGCTAAAATACCAATTAAGACTAAAGACAGAACTACTTGAATATCCATTGGGCGTTTATTGTTTGTTATATCCTGAAGTTGGGATTTCGATTTCATATTTTTTACCTGTTGTAACCGTTAATTTTTTATCACGTAACCAAGGATTGTGAATTTTTAAAATTTTATAATTCACTCCTTGTGTTTTGGCAAACTTTGCTAAATCGGTAATCGAAGAATCAATTACTATTTTTTTCGTTGGGATATTATAATACAACGCTTCTTTTGGAATTGAAAAACCATACTTATCTGAATTTTTCATAATTTCTTTCAAGGCTAAAATTCTAAAAACATAACGAGATGTTTCTTCTGTAAGTAACAAATCGTAATAATTATCAACTTGTTGCTCTTCCATTTTTTTGGTAATTCCGTTCATTCCACCATTATACGAAGCTGCTGCTAACGTCCAAGAACCAAATTTTTCTTTAGCTACTAATAAATACTTACAAGCCGCTTCGGTTGATTTTTCTAAATGACAACGTTCATCAACCTCATCACTTACTTCCATTCCTTTTTCTTTAGCAGTTGCTGGCATAAATTGCCAAACACCTCTTGCTCCAGCTGGAGAAACTGCATTCACCAAACTACTTTCAATAACCGCTAAATATTTGAAATCATCTGGAACTCCATATTTTGCAAGAATTGGTTCAATTATCGGAAATACTTTATTCGCACGTTTAATAACTAAAGTGGTATTCGTATGATAATTCATATTGGTAATCATTTCTTTATCCAAACGCTCTTGAACATCTGCCATAAACGTTGGCACTTCTTCACCTGAAAAGTCCATTTTCAAACTATAACCTACTGGCGAATATTTCGTATCATTTGAAACTACTCCATAAATTAGAAAACTTGCTAAAAGAGCAACCGTTCCTAAAATCACTATCTTCTTCATATGCTTTTTCATTTTTTTAATCGTTTAGAATTAATTTAGGTAAATTTTCATTCAACCACTTGAACTTATTAATTATCATGATATGAGTTCCGCCTTTTACAACAATACATTTTTCAATGTTTTTGATTGGGAAAACCTCATCCGCATCACCATGAATATGAATTACCGATTCGTTTACTTCTTTTTGTTTCCAACACAAAATAGTTTCAATAGCCCAATCCAAATAATGCTTATCACGAACCGATAAATATTTTTCATACAACTTTAATCGCTTCGCTACAATGTTATCGCCAAATGCATATTTAACCAATTTTTCTATATCAGCTAAAAGTTGGGTTGGAATTAACTTATACGCTTTTGTTGTCTTCGCGACTTTAAAACGCTGTGGAAATTCGGCATTGGATTTTACACTTGAAATGATAATTACTTTACGAACTTTCATTTGCTTGGCCATTTCTTGCACCAAAACACCACCAAAAGAAACGCCAACTAAAACCGGATTTTCATCTTGAATTTTCTCAGTCATTCGAAGTGCATAACTTTCGATACTTTCTTTATCATTGGGCAAAAACCATTCCAAAAAATGCATTTCAAATTGGTCTTCTGGTAATTTTATATTTTCGAAAATAGTAGGACTTGCAGCCAAGCCAGGCATAAAATAAACCGGAATCTTACTCATTACCATTATTTTAAAAAAGTTTCGTAAATTTGCACCTAAATTGAAAGGCATCATGGAAATCAAAGATAATGAACTTTTAAGACAATTTGAAATTATTACCGAAACTGGCTTAGTTGCTATTGAGTATTCTATTCAAGAACGTAAACTTTTTTTAACCAAATTTTGCAATAATTCAAACGAAGATGAAGAGTTACACAACGAATTTATCAAAACTGTTTTAGAACTGGCGCAAGAACGAAAATTAAAAGTCGTTCCAACACACGCAAAATTTATCAGTTTCTTTAGAAAGAATCGAAAATTTCAAGAAATGTTGCCTCCTGGAATTAAGATTTAATTCTAAGAAAAATCCCAAGTCTATTAAACTTGGGATTTTTTTTATGCTTCTACGTTTATAAATTCCATTCTTACGCTTCCGTCTTCGTCAATCTTGGTTAGATTAATTTCGTGCAACGTATTGACTAATTCTGGATTCCAAGGTGTTTTTACTTTTACGTAATTTTCGGTAAATCCGTGAATGTAACCTTCTTTATTTTCACTTTCGAATAAAACTGTTCTGTTACTTCCAATTTGACTTTCATAAAACGCTCTTCTTTTCTTAACGGAAAGTCCGCGTAGCATTTTACTTCTTTTCGAACGCACATTAGCTGGCACTACTCCATCCATCTCAACCGCTTCTGTATTATCTCTTTCCGAATAAGTGAAAACATGCAAATAAGAAATATCTAAATCATTCAAAAAATGATACGTTTCTAAGAAATGTTCGTCAGTTTCACCTGGAAATCCTACAATAACATCTACTCCAATACAAGCATGCGGCATTACTTCGCGAATTTTTGCAACACGTTCTGTATACAATTCACGCATATAACGACGTTTCATCTTTTTCAAAATATCATTAGAACCCGATTGCAATGGAATATGAAAATGCGGCACAAATGTGCGACTTTGTGATACGAATTCAATCGTTTCGTTTTTCAATAGATTAGGTTCGATGGAAGAAATTCGCAAACGTTCGATACCTTCTACTTCATCTAATGCTTTTACTAAATCTAAGAAAGTGTGTTCGTGCTTTTTATTTCCGAATTCTCCTTTTCCGTAATCTCCAATGTTAACACCAGTAAGAACAATTTCTTTGATTCCTTGTTCTGAAATTTCTTTAGCGTTTTTCAATACATTTTCTAATGCATCACTTCTAGAAATTCCTCGTGCTAACGGAATCGTACAATAGGTACATTTATAATCGCAACCGTCTTGCACTTTTAAAAACGCACGAGTTCTATCACCAATTGAATAACTTCCTACATAAAAATCGGCTTCTTCGATTTCACATGAATGCACTTCACCCATGTCGTTTTTCGACAAGTCATTAATATAATCTGTGATTTTGAATTTTTCTGTCGCACCCAAAACTAAATCTACTCCATCAACTGCAGCTAATTCTTCTGGTTTTAATTGCGCATAACATCCAACGGCAGCAACAAATGCTTTATCATTCAGCTTCATTGCTTTTTTTACAATCTGCTTGAATTGTTTATCCGCATTATCGGTAACCGAACAGGTATTAATTACATAGATATCTGCAATTTCTTCGAAATCGACACGTTCAAAACCTTCATTTTGAAAATCACGTGCAATAGTAGACGTTTCTGAGAAGTTTAATTTGCATCCTAAAGTGTAGAACGCGACTTTTTTCTTGTTTTCCATAAGTAAAACTCAATTAATGAAATCGTTGTCAAAAAATTGAGAGTGCAAAGATAGTTAAATTTGAAAATTATTTCATTTGAAAATTTGAAAATGTAATTAGAGTCAAAGTAATATTCAAATCAATACATCTTCAAATTTTCAAATTATATTACTCTTTTCTATATTTCTTCGTTTCTTCAAAAACGTGTTCTAAAATTTTAGCGTCTTCTTCTGTGAATTCTACATGACGGCGACTCATTACAATTTTAGCGGTTTCGAAAGCTTTTTTAGTGATATAAGTAGTAAATCCTGAAGCGCCTCCCCATGAGAAACTTGGCACAAAATTTCTTGGAAATCCAGATCCAAAAATATTCGTTGAAACTCCAACCACTGTTCCCGTATTGAACATGGTATTGATACCACACTTACTATGATCTCCCATCATTAATCCACAGAATTGCAAACCTGTTCTGGCAAAACCTTCGGTTTCATAACTCCACAAACGCACTTCTTCGTAGTTGTTTTTTAAATTGGAATTATTCGAATCGGCTCCAATGTTACACCATTCTCCTAAAACGGAATTTCCTAAAAATCCATCATGTCCTTTATTAGAATACCCGAATAATACAGAGTTATTCACTTCGCCACCAATACGGCAATGTGGTCCAACAGTTGTTGCTCCGTAAACTTTCGTAGCTAATTTCACTTGTGCTTCTTCGCACAAAGCAAATGGTCCACGAATAACCGAACCTTCCATGATTTCAGCATTTTTTCCGATGTAAATTGGACCTGTAGAAGCGTTTAAGGTAACGAATTCTAACTTCGCTCCTTCTTCAATGAAGATGTTTTCAGGTGCAATTACGTTGACGCTTTTTGGAATGGGTTGGGAAAATCTATCTTCTGTAAGTAATTCAAAATCTTCACGAATGGCAGCATCATTCTTTGCGAAAATATCCCAAGTATTCTCTACTCGTAAAACCTCACCTTCATATTCAATTAATTCATATTCATCAAAATCTATATCTTCTTGTGTATCATTTGTATGAAAAGCGATGATTTCTTCTCCAAAAAGAATTGCTTCTTTAGGATTCAAATTTTGAACCATATCAATTAAAATCGGATTGGGTAAAAACGAAGCATTAATCATAATGTTTTGTTCCATTTCTACCATCGGATATTTTTCCATCAAATACTCTTCGGTAAGCGTGGTGGTGGTATATCCTAGATATTTTTCCCACTTTTCGCGAATTGTTAAAATTCCGATACGAATATCAGCAACTGGACGAGTAAAAGTAAAAGGAAGTAACGCATTGCGAACGGTTCCGTCAAAAAGTATATAGTTCATTATGTTGAATTGTTAAAGTGATGCATTGTTTAAAACAATACTCAAAAGTAGGAAGATTTAGGCAATAAAAAAAGCCTCACCTAAGTGAAGCTTTTCTCTATCTTGAAAAAGCGAAAAATTATTTAGCTTTTTTAGCGTATTTGCTGTTGAATTTATCGATACGACCTGCAGTATCAATAAGTTTAGATTTACCTGTGTAAAAAGGGTGAGACGTTCTAGAAATCTCCATTTTGAAAACTGGATACTCAACACCTTCGTGAGTAATAGTTTCTTTAGTTTCTACTGTAGATTTAGTGATAAAAACATCCTCATTAGACATGTCTTTGAAAGCAACTAATCTGTAATTTTCTGGGTGAATACCTTTTTTCATTTTGTAAATCTTTTATTAAGCGATTATAACTTGTTCCGCGGCTTTATTTCTATAAAGGTGTAAACATTTTATAACCTTTTGGTTTATAAACTTTTTTATTTGAGAGTGCAAAATTACATTTAATTTTTAATTTACCAATGTTTCTGTAACTTTTTTTTATTTTTTAACTCTTATATTACAACGATTAGAATTCTTATATTTGTAAATTAATTAAACCAGAACAAACTATGAACGAAATTATCAAAAAAAACGGAATTAACTTTGGTATTACATTAGGTGTATTAGGTATCGCATCTCAAATGATTGTGTATGCAATGGGAGGTATTTCTAAAGAAAATGCAATATTAAATTCAATACTTCAATTTGTGTTTTGGCTAGCTTTCCTAGCAATAAGAATTGTTCAATGTAACAAAACAAAAAAAGAGTTTAACGGTTTTATTTCTCTAAAAGAATTATTTACAACACTAACAGTTACTGTAATTATTGGAATCTTGATTTCACAATCATTCACTTTTTTATTCAATAATTTTATTGATGTAGAATACGGAAATGCCATGAATGAATTCATGAACGAACAACAGATTGTAGCTCAGAATGCTATGAAAAGCTTCACAAAAGTTACTAGTGAAGACCTAAAGAAAATTGCAGAAACTAATAATTTTTCCATATTAAATATTCTACAAGGAACATTGATTGCTTTTTTACTTTCATCAGTTATGAACTTAATTTTAGCAGCAATCTTCAAAAAAAATCAACCTGTATTCTAAATAAATGAATTTATCCATAGTTATCCCATTATTAAACGAACAAGAATCGTTACCCGAATTACACAATTGGATTGTGAAAGTAATGCAATCGCACAACTTTTCCTACGAAATCCTATTTATTGATGATGGTAGTACTGATGAATCTTGGAATGTTATTCAAAAATTATCTAATCAAAATTCAAATGTAAAAGGAATCCGTTTTCTTAGAAATTACGGAAAATCACAAGCCTTACATGCTGGTTTTGCAAAAGCTCAAGGTGATGTAGTAATTACCATGGATGCCGATTTACAAGATAGTCCAGATGAAATTCCAGAATTATTCCGTTTAATTAAAGAAGATAATTATGATTTGATTTCAGGTTGGAAGAAAAAGCGTTACGATTCGGTTGTAGCAAAAAATATTCCGTCTAAATTATTCAATTGGGCAGCTAGAAAAACGTCTGGTGTTCATTTAAATGATTTCAATTGCGGATTAAAAGCATACAAAAATATTGTCATCAAAAACATAGAAGTTTCAGGCGAAATGCACCGCTACATTCCTGTTTTAGCAAAAAATGCTGGATTTGGGAAAATCGGTGAAAAAGTCGTGATTCATCAAGCTAGAAAATATGGAAGTTCTAAATTTGGGATGAGCCGTTTTATCAATGGCTTTTTAGACTTGATTACGATTTGGTTTTTATCAACCTTCGGGAAGCGACCTATGCACCTTTTTGGATTATTAGGTTCTATAATGTTTATCATTGGATTTTTATTCGCGTTCTACTTAGGAATCGACAAATTATTCATCAACACTACAGGAAGATTAATCACCGAAAGACCACAATTTTACTTGTCGTTAACCGCAATGTTAATTGGAACACAATTATTCCTAGCCGGATTTTTAGGTGAAATTATCCTACGAACCAAAAACAACGAAGAACGTTATAAGATTAGTGAGGAGCTGGGAGTTTGAAGTTGAGAGTAAAACAGAATTATTAACTTTTTAAATTATATACGCCATGCAAAAATTAGAGATTATTACACAAAAAATTTATGAAATTAGAGGTCATAAAATAATGCTGGATTTTAATCTTGCAGAACTTTATGAAACTGAAACGAGAATTTTAAAACAAGCTGTTAAAAGAAATATTGAAAGATTTCCAGAAGATTTCATGTTTGAATTAACTGAAAGCGAAATTATTTTATTGGTGTCACAATCTGTGATACCATCAAAAAGTAAACTTGGAGGCGCCAAACCTTATGCGTTTACAGAACAAGGTGTTGCAATGCTTTCAAGTGTTTTAAACAATGAAAAAGCTATAGAAATAAATATAGCAATAATGAGAAGCTTTGTTTCTTTAAGAAAATTTGCTTTAACATATGAAGAGGTAACCAAAAGGCTCACAGAAGTTGAACAAAAATTTCCAGAAATTTACAAAGTATTAAATTATCTGATGGATACGCATCAGAAAAAAACAGAACAAAAAGAAAGAAGCAAAATTGGCTTCAAAAAGAAATAAGAATATGCATATCGAACAAAATATTTTAAACAAAGTAAACGAGTGGTTAACCCCAACATTTGACGAAGCAACTCGAAACGCTATAGAAGAAATGATGACTTCGGCTCCAAAAGAGTTAGAAGAAAGTTTCTATAAAAACTTAGAGTTTGGAACAGGCGGAATGCGCGGTGTTATGGGTGTTGGAACCAATCGTATCAACAAATATACATTAGGTAAAAACACGCAAGGATTATCGGATTATTTACACAAATCGTTTCCAAACGAACAATTAAAAGTAGCAATTGCTTACGATTGTCGCCATAACAGTGATACCTTAGCTAAAGTAGTTGCAGATGTTTTCTCTGCAAACGGAATTCACGTGTATTTGTTTTCGGATATGCGCCCTACTCCTGAATTATCATTTGCCGTTCGTTATTTGAATTGCCATGCAGGAATTGTGTTAACAGCTTCTCACAATCCACCAGAATACAACGGATACAAAGTATATTGGCAAGATGGCGGTCAATTAGTTCCACCACAAGATGCTGAAATTATCAAAGTAATCGAAGATTTAAAATACAGCGATATCAAATTCGAAGCGAATAACGATTTAATTGAATATATCGATGCTGAAGTAGACGAAGCTTTCGCAAAATCAACAGTTGAAAATGCAAGTTTTAACACGCCAGCAGAAGCTAAAGCGAATTTAAAAATCGTTTATACTTCTTTACACGGAACTTCGATTAAAGCGATTCCAAACGTTTTAGCAAAGGCAGGTTACACCGATGTAAATATCGTTCCAGAACAAGCGGAGCCTAATGGTGATTTTCCAACCGTAGTTTCTCCAAATCCAGAAGAACCAGAAGCGTTGTCGATGGCAATTGCTTTAGCTGAGAAAATTGGTGCGGATATGGTAGTTGGAACAGATCCAGATTCTGACCGTTTAGGTGTTGCTGTTCGTGATTTAGATGGAAAAATCAAATTATTGAATGGAAACCAAACAATGGTTATCATGACGGCTTTCCTATTAGAACAATGGAAACGAGCTGATAAATTCCAAGGAAATGAATTCATTGGTTCAACCATAGTTTCTACGCCAATGATGTTAGAATTAGCAGCAGCTTATGATGTGGAATGTAAAGTAGGATTAACAGGATTCAAATGGATTGCGAAATTTATTAAAGATTTCCCAAATCAGAAATTTGTGGGTGGTGGCGAAGAAAGTTTTGGTTTCATGGTTGGTGATGCCGTTCGTGATAAAGATGCGGTAGCCGCAATTTTATTAGTGAGTGAAATTGCAGCTCAAGCTAAGGCTTCTGGAAGTTCGTTATATCAAGAATTATTGAATTTATATATTGATTTTGGTTTCTATAAAGAACATTTGATTTCGATTACCAAAAAAGGAATTGAAGGTGCTAACGAAATCAAACAAATGATGATTGATTTACGCGAAAATCCAATGAAAGAAATCAACGGACAACGTGTGATTTGCATTGAAGACTATCAAGCTTCAAAAGGAAAAGATTTTATGAATAACGAAGAATTTGAAATTAATATTCCTAAATCTAACGTATTGATTTACTATTTGGAAGATGGAAGTAAAATCTGCGCTAGACCAAGCGGAACCGAACCTAAAATTAAATTTTATTTCAGTGTAAATGGAGTTTTAGATACCATTGAAAGCGCAAAATCAGTAGAAAAAGAATTGGATAACAAAATTGCAGAAATTATTTCGGCAATGAAATTAAACTAAATGGACGAAAATTTTAAAAAGATAATTCCGTATTTAAAACCGTATAAAAGTAATGTTATACTCAACATTATTTTTAACATTTTGTATGCGCTTTTCAGTACATTGTCATTCATTTCATTAATTCCAATGTTGGATGTATTGTTTAAAGATGCAGAAAAAATCGTTGAAGAACCAGTTTATACAGATATTTGGGACATTACTTCATATGGTAAAGATTATCTTTATTATTACATTACCAAGTTAACAGAAGAAAACGGTGCACAATACGCACTCTTATTAGTAGTTTGTATTGTAATTTCAACGTTTTTATTGAAAAACCTTTTTAATTATCTTGGATTAAACTATTTAACTATTGTAAAAAATGGTGTCTTAAAAGATTTGAGAAAAAATATGTTTGATAAAATCATCCAACTTCCTATTTCGTATTATTCCGAAAAGAGAAAAGGTGATGTTATGGCTAGAATGTTGGGCGATATTAATGAAGTCAAAAATTCTTTTTTCTCAATTTTAGAATTGGTAGTAAAAGAACCTATGACGATTCTTTTTACTATTGGAGCTATGATTTCAATTAGTTTTAAATTAACACTTTTTGTATTTGTTTTTATTCCAATTTCTGGATTTGTTATTTCGAAAATCGGTAAAAGTTTAAAATCAAAATCAGGCAGAGCGCAACAAGAAAATGGTTATTTGATTTCGGTTGTAGAAGAAAGTTTAGGAGGATTAAAAGTGGTAAAAAGTTATAATGCTGAAAAAAATATTATTTCAAAATTTAATGATTCAATCAACAGATTATTAAAACTTTCCATCAGTATTGAACGCAAAAACAATTTAGCTTCTCCGATGAGTGAATTCATGGGAATTGTCGTAATTGCGATTTTACTTTGGTACGGAGGAAACATGGTTTTAGTTGATAAATTAGCAAATGGCGAACCTATTCTTGAAGGATCAAAATTCTTAGCTTACATGGGATTGGCTTATAATATTCTAACTCCAGCTAAAGCGATTTCGAAAGCTTCGTATCAAGTTAAAAGTGGTTTAGCAGCTGCAGAGCGTGTATTCGAAATTTTAGAAGTTGAAAACACAATTACAAACAAAACTGATGCAGTCGTAAAAACTTCTTTTGAAGATAAAATAGCTATTGAAAATATCAATTTCAGATATGCAGAAGAAAATGTATTGAAAAACTTCTCTTTGGAAATTCCGAAAGGAAAAACGGTGGCATTAGTTGGGCAATCTGGTTCTGGAAAAAGTACTATTGCCAATTTATTGACACGTTTTTATGATGTTCAAGAAGGAACCGTAAAAATTGACGGAATCGACATTAAAGATATGACGTTAGAATCGCTACGTGATTTGATGGGATTGGTTACGCAAGATTCGATTTTGTTTAATGACACCATTAAAAATAATATTCGTTTAGGGAAAGAAGATGCAACAGATGAAGAAATTATTGCGGCTTTAAAAGTGGCTAATGCTTACGAATTCGTAAAAGTTTTACCAAACGGAATTGAAACTAACATCGGTGACGCAGGCGGAAAACTTTCGGGCGGACAAAAACAACGTTTATCGATTGCTCGTGCCGTTTTGAAAAATCCACCAATCATGATTTTAGATGAAGCAACTTCGGCTTTGGATACCGAAAGTGAAAAATTCGTTCAAGTTGCTTTAGAAAACATGATGCAAAACCGAACGTCAATTGTAATTGCGCACCGTTTATCTACCATTCAAAAAGCAGATAAAATTGTGGTAATGCACAAAGGTGAAATCTTTGAACAAGGAACACACGATGAATTATTAGCTTTGAATGGAACGTATTCGAAGTTGGTGATGATGCAGAGTTTCGAGTAAATTAGCACGCGGATAAAACGGATGCTTCGCAACGCTAATTTAAACAGATTTTGCTCTTTGAGGAATAATTTTGATTTTTGAACTTGTAATTGAACTTTAAAAATGTACATAAACCATCCAAATATCACTTTACCCGATGACAATGAAACCATTGTTTGGAAATATTTGGATTTGTCTAAATTTTTAGACATGTTGTTGTCGCAACAGTTGTTTATGTCGCGTTCGGATAAGTTTGAAGACCAATATGAAGGCACCTTTTCAGAACCTACTTTTGAAGAAATAAAGAAAATTGCCGCTAACAATCCAAAGTTTTTAGATTACTATAAATCACATCGCGAAAAAGTAGTGATTAGCAGTTGGCACATTAACGAATATGAATCGTTTGCTATGTGGCAGATTTTCACTCAAAATACAGAAGGTTTAGCGATTCAAACTACAATTGGCAGACTAAAAGAAGCTTTACAACCTGAAAGACAAACCGAACAATATATTGGCGCTGTAAATTACATCGATTACAAAAAAGAGTTTATTCCGTTTGAAGATACATTCTTTCCGTTCTTATTTAAACGTAAAAGTTTTCAATACGAAAGAGAAATTCGTATTATTTCAGACGTTTCGGCTAATGGAATGAAAATCGACAACGGATTAAAAGTAGATGTAAACTTGAATCAATTAATCGAAAAAATATATATTCACCCTAAAAGTGAAAACTGGTACAAAAAATTGGTAATTGAATTGGTTTCTAAACTAGGATTTGATTTTGAAATTGAAAAATCGGATTTAGAGAGTGATATTTTGATTTAGAGTTGGAACGCGGATGAAACGGATGCATTGCAGCTCGGATTAAGTCGGATTTTCTTTCATTATTTTAATGTCGTCCCTATGGGACTTTATTTCTATTTTACTTTATTGTTACCAAAATATCGTTCCTACGGAACTTTATTTACTTTGGAATTTAAAAATGCTGTTAGGCATGAAATATTGGTAAAAAAATCAATAGCAACTAAAATCCCGTAGGGATGACATTATTAATTCGGAGTATACATTTCCACTTTCCACTCATCTGCTAACAAGTTTACATAGTGGTAGTGTACTTTGTCGTTTTTATCAAAAGCACCGTTTTTGTTGATGTCTTCAATGCATCTAAAATACAAACGATTTTGAGCTTCAATGATATTCCAATCGATTAATTCAAGAAGATTTTCTGAAAGTTTAGTAAAATTCTCACCACTTGCCGAACTCAAATACAACGAACGAATATCATTTTGATTGATTTTTCCATCTTTATTAGTATCGGAATCTACTAATGTATAAACTATAATTTGCTTTTTAGTTTTAGTAGCAATTCCGTCTAAAAAAGTTGCGGTTTGAATTTGGATTTTCTTATCGGTTAAAGGTTTAACAGTAATTGAATCGATATGCTGAAAATTCAAATTATCGAAATAACCTGTAATTTCAAATCGGTTGTAATTAGAAATGGCATAACTAACCTGATTGGTTTTACTGCTTCCATACACTTTACTATTGGTATCATACACACGAACATCACCAACAGGATGAATTAAATATTTCGTTCCTTCCATCAAAATTGGCAAATCGGCCACTTTGATAGACGACGTATCTTTAGCTTCAACTTCTACCTTAGTTTTTCCTTCTTCGTAGATAACCTTTGGAGTTTCTGCTTCTTTCTTACAACTCATTAAAGTTGCAACCAAGCTAAAAGTAAAAAGAATACGTTTCATCTGTTTAAATTTTATAGTCAAATATACTAAAATAATAATTGGCTTACAATCGGGCAACTAATTTGATATTGAAAACACGAGTAGTCATGTAGTTTGGAATTCCGTATTGTGATTTGGTGTACACATCGCGAACCCATGTATTCGTAATCGAATTTTGATTGTTGAATAAATTGAAAATTTCCAATCCTAATGATAGCTCATTAAACGGTTTTAACCAAACTTTACTTGATTTGATTTTTTCATCTTTAAACACAAAAGAGAATCCAACATCAGCTCTACGATAATCGTTTAAACGTAATTGATAATTGTAAGGATCAGCATAAGCAGGAGAACCACCTGGTAATCCTGTATTGTAAACCAAATTAAGATACAATCTCAAGTTTGGAATATTTGGCATATAATCTTGAAACAAAACGCCAAATTTTAATCGTTGGTCTGTTGGACGAGCAATAAAACCTTTTCCGTCTTGATTTTCTTCTGTTTTTAAATATCCGAAAGTAAACCACGATTCTGTTCCTGGTACAAACTCTCCGTTTAATCGAGCATCAAAACCATAAGCATAGGCTTCGGCATCGTTGTTAGCTCTGTAACGAATACGAACGTTATCAATTGTATAGGTGTTTACATCGGTAATGTTTTTATAATACGCTTCAGAAACCAATTTAAATGGTCTGTTCCACATTTTAAAACTGTAATCATTACTCAAAACAACATGAATCGATTGTTGTGCTTTTACATTGGTTTGCACTACTCCATCATAATCTCGCAATTCTCTGTAAAATGGTGGTTGATGATACAAACCGCCAGATAATCGAAACAACATATCTTTATTCCAATTGGGTTTAAATGCAAATTGAGCTCTTGGTGAAAATGTAATTTGGCTATCACCTTTTGGTCTACCATCAGCTTCAACTTGCCATTGATGAGCACGAACTCCGGCATTTATCCAATAATCATGTTCACCTATATTACCTCTATAATTCCATTGTGCATAACCCGAAAATCTATTTATTTTGGTAAAATTTGTAGCTCTTACATTTTGATAAGGCGCTAAGGGTCCAACATAAGGATTATAAGGCTGATCGTTTTGATAATCTAAAATAGGATTTGGCAATGAAAACCCAGCTGAATCTACAACTTCCCATTCTACAATTCTATCACGAATATCTTCTTTTGTGAATTTTGCGCCCCATTCAAATTGGGATTTTTCGTTTAATTCGTGAAAACCTTTTACTTCAGCATTTACGATTAAAGCATCTAAATCGTTACGTGCGTGATTTAATTGCGAACCAATTCCGCGAGTAAAAACAACATCACCAAAGGTTTCCGAACCAATATTTGCATCTACTTCACCCAAACGATATTGTGCTAAAATATCATAATATTCTTGCTCTTGCGTGTGATATCCTGAAAGGATGAATTTTAATTTATTTTTTTCGTTGTATTGATAAACGGCTTTTCCGGCACCAAAAAACGTTAGATATTTATCTTTTTCTTGTCCTTCATAAAACACCAAAAGCGCAATTGGTTCATCGATAGTTCCAAAATTGGTTTGACGTGTTAAAGGTTCGTAGTTATATCGATTTTGCGAAATGTTTCCTAAAAAACTAAAATTCCATTTGGTTGAAGCATTAAAATTCAACAAAGTTTGGACATCAAAAAATGTAGGTCTAAAATTAGTTTCTGTTTCCTGACTATTAACTAAAAGACTGTTATTTCTGTATCGAACACCTGTGATATTACTCCATTTTTGATTTTTGGAAACACCTTCAACAGTAAGACTTCCTCCTAACAAACTAGCTTCTAAACTCGCACCAAAACGTTTTGGATTTCGGTAGGTAATATCTAAAACCGAAGACAATTTATCGCCATATTTGGACTGAAATCCTCCAGCTGAGAAATCTACATTTTGAACCATATCGGTATTGGTAAAACTCAAACCTTCTTGTTGTCCTGAACGAATTAAAAACGGACGATAGACTTCAATTTCATTTACATATACTAAGTTTTCATCGTAATTTCCACCACGAACAGCATACGAAGTACTTAATTCGTTATTAGAATAAACACCCGGAAGCGTTTTAATGATATTTTCGATCCCGGCATTAGCTCCAGGAATTTTTCTTACAATTACCGGATCAATTGTGGTAACACCTTCGATTCTTTTTTTGCTATTTCCTGTTACTGTAACTTCTCCAAACTCCTCTACTTTTGAATTCATAACTGGGTTTAACTCAAAATCTTCATTGGATTTCAAATTTACATCAATTGTAATTTTCTTTAATGAAATGTGAGAAAAAGTAATCGTCACTTTTTTATTGGCATCTATTTCTAAAATATAAAAACCATTTTCATTAGAAACGGTTCCTTTGTCGCCCACTTTTACCGTTACATTTTCAACAGGATTATTAAATTCGTCTAAAATAACACCTTTAATACGTGCTTTTTGAGCCGAAACAGTCAAAGAAAAAAGACCTATAATGAATACAAAAATTATATTTTTCAAAAGAATGGATTTTAATTATCTAAAAAAGTAAGATTCAAAGGTAGTAGAATTTTGTAAATTATCAGTCACAACAATCTTTAAATCGTTTCTTCCTTGAACGCAAATATTATCATCTAAATTGTGTACCAACTTTTTTGTCTTATAATCGTATTCCATTAAAATCCATTTTCCATTTAAATAAGCATTGTAAGAATCAATATCGGAATGCAAATCTGTAATGGAAACACTAATTGTTTTTTGCTCTTTAATTGTCTTTCCTTCTACAAAATTTACGTTGTAAATTCTTGGTGGAGTTGAGTCTTGCGCTAATTTGAATTTACCTAAAGACTTTGTTTTAAGAGAAAATGTATTCCCTTTTCGATATGTTTTATTGTATTCTAATTTATAACCGTCTAAAGTTGCAATGTAAGTTTTTGCTAATTGCTCTTCGGTTAAGCCTTGAACATTATTGAATGTAATTGTAATATTTTTATGAACCGGAACACTATCATCATGCAACGTAAGAATATCGTTACTAACATCAAAATTCAAATAGAAATTAGAATAAAATGCATTTTCTGGAATTTGAACTGAAACATTATTCTTTTCAAAAATAGATTCGTTTTTAGCTTTTACATAGTAAGGTGTTTTTTGAATCGTATTTTTTACAGTGGCTTGCGTATTATAAAATTCGATTGGAATAACTAAATCTACCTTATTTCCATGAAAATCATATACTTCTACTCGATAGGTGTAATTTGTTGCAGGTTGTACTTTTATTGTACCATCTTTTTTATTTCCAGCCACAATAGATAAGGGATAATCAGACAATTGAAACAATTTTTGAACGCGTTGACCCATCAAATGAAAACGTTCGTAATCAATAAAATTATTAATGTAGCGCGATTCATCAAAGGCAAAACCATCAAAACCATACTGGTAGTACAAAACACCATTCAGATAGGCTTTTACCTTATACAATCCGTTTTTATTGTAGGCATTGGTACAAAAATCGTAAGCATTAATTCCGAATGCAACTTTACCATTAGCTCTAACTTTTGTACTCAAATAACTTCCATCGGCTTGTTTAGAAAATGAAATATTAATTGGCTTTTGAGAAGTATTTACTACTGTTGAATCTAAAGGATAAGCCACAACACCTTGAATAACAGGTTTTCTATCATCATTGATAATTTTCTTAAACCCAAAATGCATTGGGTTAAGTATTTCTTCTGATTTGGTATTTCGGAATTCAAAATGCAAATGAGGACCACCACTTCCACCTGTATTTCCGGTAAAAGCAATAATATCACCTTTTTTTACTGGTAATTCTGTTGGATACAAATACATTTCTACTTCATAGGATTGTTCTTTGTATTGTCTAGCTTTAATGAAAGATTCTATAGCACCATTTGCTTTTTGGAGATGTCCATAAACAGATGTATAACCATTTGGATGTGTAATATAAATGGCTTTTCCATATCCAAAAGTTGAGATTTTAATCCTTGAAATATAACCATCACCGGCAGCATAAACGGGAAGACCTTCTACTCCTTTTGTTTTAAAATCCAAACCAGAATGAAAGTGGTTACTTCGTAATTCTCCAAAAGAACCCGATAAATCGAGCGGAATATCTAAAGGAGATTGAAAATAATCTTGAGGAAAATCTTGACTAAAAATAAAAAGAGGGGCGAATAAAATGGCTAATACGAATCTCATAGTGCTTGTGTTTAGTGCTAAAATACTAAAATAATTTTACATAAAGTAAACAAAAACCATACCTATAATAATTATTTAATAATCAATTAGTTATAAATAATAAAAATTAATTCACAAAATTTAATAAAAAGTATTGCAATTTTTGAATACTAATGCTAACTTTGTGAAATAATGAAATGAATTTTATCATTAATGAATGGATTATCTGAATTAATTGATTCTCTCGAAGTTAAATTTTTTAAGCTGAACCAAAAAGTGGCACAGCTAGAAAAGAAAAACCAAGAGTTGCAGGATGAATTGTTGCTTTCTAGAAAAAATCAACAACAGCAATCAGGTGAAATTGAAGCTTTGAAGAACCAGTTAGATACTCTAAAAATGGTAAACTCATTACTAGGCAGTGAAGAAAATAAACGAGAAACAAAACTCAAAATAAATTCATTAATCAGAGAAATCGATTATTGTATAGCCCAACTTTCGGATTAGAAACCGCATGAGTGAAAAACTGAAAATTAAAATATCGATAGCAGACCGCGTGTATCCCTTAACGGTAGATCCATCGCAAGAAGAAGGACTTAGAAGTGCTTCAAAAAAGATAGATGCTATGATTAAACAGTTTGAACAAAGCTATGCTGTAAGAGACAAACAAGATGTTTTAGCAATGTGTGCCTTGCAATTTGCAGCTCAGGTTGAACAAAAACAAATCAATAACTCTCAGGATAATGAAAGCAACATAACCAGATTACAAAATTTGGATAAAAAACTGAGTGAGTTACTCTCAAAATAAATACGTTCTTACATAACAAACAAAGATACTGCCTACATTAGTATATATTTGATAAACTCAACACTAACAAATTAAACGAGTGAATCTTTGCAACTATAACAGGCCCTTAAGTGGGAAGTTTGAACTGCAGGTTAGCTCAAATCTTGTATAACAGAGTTTATACAAACACCTAATGTAGGCTTTTTTTTATATAAATTTTTTAACACACACATGGATATACTAAGTATAATAATTGGAATTGTTGTTGGTCTTGCAGGAGGTTTTGGAATTGCTAAATTTTTAGAGAAAAGCAATGTTTCTAACCTAATTAAAAATGCCAAAAAAGAAGCAGCTTCGATTTTAAAAGACGCTAAAACAGAAGCTGAAGCAGCAAAAAAAGATAAAATTTTACAAGCTAAAGAGAAGTTTTTAGAATTAAAAGCAGAACACGAACAAGTAATTTTAGCACGCGATAAAAAAATGGCGGAAGCTGAAAAAAGAACGCGTGATAAAGAATCTCAAGTTTCAAATGAATTAGCAAAAGCTAAAAAAATCAACGATGAAGTTGAAGCTAAAATTGCAGATTACAACAATAAAATCGAATATTTAGACAAGAAACAACAAGAAATTGATAAACTTCACAGAAGCCAAGTAGAGCAATTAGAAGCTATTTCTGGATTATCTGCTGAAGATGCTAAAAATCAATTAGTAGAAAGTTTAAAAGCGGAAGCCAAAACAAATGCTATGTCATTCATCCAAGATACTGTGGAAGAAGCAAAAATGACAGCGCAACAAGAAGCTAAGAAAATCATCATCAATACTATTCAACGTGTGGGTACTGAAGAAGCTGTTGAAAATTGTGTTTCTGTATTTAACATTGAATCAGATGATGTGAAAGGTAGAATCATTGGTCGTGAAGGTCGTAACATTAGAGCTTTAGAAGCAGCTACAGGAGTTGAAATCATAGTTGACGACACACCTGAAGCTATCATCTTATCTTGTTTTGATCCGGTAAGGAGAGAAATCGCTCGTTTAGCCTTACACAAATTAGTAACTGACGGACGTATTCACCCAGCACGTATTGAAGAAGTTGTTGCTAAAACAGCAAAACAAATCGACGAGGAGATCATCGAAACTGGAAAACGTACGGTAATTGATTTAGGAATCCACGGATTACATCCTGAATTAATTAAAGTGGTAGGTAGAATGAAATACCGTTCATCTTACGGACAAAACTTATTACAACACTCAAGAGAAGTTGCTAAGTTATGTGGTATCATGGCGGCTGAATTAGGATTAAACGTTAAATTAGCTAAAAGAGCTGGTTTATTACACGATATTGGAAAAGTACCTGATACAGAAAGTGAATTACCTCACGCAATCTTAGGTATGCAATGGGCTGAGAAATACGGAGAAAAAGAGGAAGTTTGTAACGCAATTGGAGCACACCACGACGAAATTGAAATGAAATCATTGATTTCTCCAATTATCCAAGTTTGTGATGCTATTTCTGGAGCACGTCCTGGAGCAAGAAGACAAGTATTAGATTCTTACATCCAACGTTTGAAAGACTTAGAAGACATCGCTTTCGGATTCAACGGTGTTAAAAATGCTTATGCAATTCAAGCAGGTAGAGAATTACGTGTTATTGTAGAAAGTGAAAAAGTATCTGACGATGCAGCGGTAAACTTATCGTTTGATATTTCTCAAAAAATTCAAACTGAAATGACATATCCTGGTCAAGTAAAAATCACGGTTATTCGTGAGACTAGAGCCGTGAATATTGCTAAATAGTCTTAAGTTATAGAAATTAAATGCCGTGTTAATTCATTTTAGCACGGTTTTTTTATGCCCATTTTTATCATTCCATTAGGAATCTCTTTAGTGAGTGATTATTGTTGTTTGTTTTAAACATATAAGTCATATAAGTTTTATGTTGAACTAAATTCCAATTTGAAGTTCACAAAAGAGATACTTGACAGCATAACAAACGAAACGCCTTATCTAATTGGTTATAAAAGTCTCTGTGTAGCTCTCTCAACACAAAGTATTTCAAAAAAACTCCGTGCAGCTCTGTGTAAAAACTTTTCTATAGTTCTCGACTTCGCTCGAAGTGACAATAAGTTCAACTTCAAACTTGAAACCTGAAACAAGTGCAACGCCTCTGTGTAACTCTCTCAACACAAAGTATTTCAAAAAAACTCCATGCAGCTCTGTGTAAAAACTTTTCTATAGTTCTCGACTTCGCTCGAAGTGGCAATAAGTTCAACTTCAAACTTGAAACAAGTGCAACGCCTCTGTGTAACTCTCTCAACACAAAGTATTTCAAAAAAACTCCATGCAGCTCTGTGTAAAAACTTTTCTATAGTTCTCGACTTCGCTCGAAGTGACAATAAGTTCAACTTCAAACTTGAAACCTGAAACAAGTGCAACGCCTCTGTGTAACTCTCTCAACACAAAGCATATCAAAAAAACTCCGTGTATCTCTGTGTAAAAACAAAAACTACTTCCTCGGATGATAATTATTCAAAACTTCCGATAAGAATTTTCTATCCAAATGCATATACACTTCGGTTGTAGTAATGGATTCGTGCCCGAGCATTAATTGTATCGAACGTAAATCGGCACCATTTTCTAATAAATGTGTTGCAAAAGAATGTCGGAATGTGTGTGGACTAATGGTTTTATTTAAATTGATTTTTACCGCTAAATCTTTAATTATGGTAAAAACCATAGCTCGTGTTAATTGCTTTCCTCTCCTATTTAGAAAAAGCGTATCCTCGTGTCCTTTTTGTACCGGATAATGCACTCGTATTAAATTTACATAAGAAGTTATGTATTTAATTGTAGAGCCTCCTACGGGCACAAAACGCTGCTTATTTCCTTTACCTGTGATTTTGATAAAACCTTCTTCAAAAAACAAATCGGAAATCTTTAAACTTACTAATTCTGAAACACGCAAACCGCAACTGTACAAGGTTTCTAACATAGCTTTATTACGTTCACCTTCTGGAGTAGATAAATCTATTGCCGAGATTAACGCATCAATTTCTTCTGTTGCTAATGTATCGGGTAATTTTCTGCCTGTTTTAGGAACTTCAATTAATTCAAGTGGTGTATCTTTTCGATAATCCTCAAAAACTAAGTAGTTGAAAAAACTTTTTAATCCTGAAATAATTCGCGACTGACTTCGAGCATTTACTTGAGATGAAATTTCGTAAATGAATTGCTGAACCGTTTCTTCTGTAATTGTAACAGGAGAAACCTGTATTTCATGTTGATGTAAGAACAACACTAATTTTTCGATATCAAACGTATAGTTTTCAATGGTATTTTTAGAAAGACCACGCTCTAAACGAAGATAATTTTGATATTCTTTAATATACGATTGCCAAGTACTCATATATCAAATGTAGGCAAATTACAGCAATAAAAAAATCCCGCCTAAGCGGGATTTTTGACTTATTTGTTTTTTACAAATTAGAATTTGTAAGTTAAACCAAATTGAGCAGTTGTAAAGAAGTTATTGAAAACATTTACATTTGCATTGAATTCAGATACATTCTCAGCACCATCCCATTTTTGAGAAGAGTAAGATAAAACATCTGTTAAAGCGAAGTTGATAGCAAAACTATCAGAAACGAAATAGTTCATTCCTAATCCTGCACCAAATCCAAATCCAGAATACTTAGCATCTCCTAAACCAGCTTTTCCTGATTCCATACCTAAACCAGCTTCAGCATAAGTTTTGAATCTTTTTCCTAAATCTAAGAAATAATAACGACCAAAAACACCTGCATCAAAATTTGAATTTTTGTCAGTTTCTGTTCCTGCTACTTCTTCTTTGTCTGAACCAACACCTAATTCAACTCCAACAACAAATTTGTCAGTTAAAAAGTAACCAACTTTTGGATTGAATTGAAAACTGTTAGTTTTTTCTTCAGTGTTTTTGTCATTAGTAGATGAAAAACCTAAGTTACCTTCTACAATAACATCACCTTTAGCGAAACCAAATGCTTTTTCTTCTTCTTGTGCGTTAGCAAAACCGAAAGCCAATAATGCTACAGCAGATAATAAAACTTTTTTCATGTTTAGTTTAAATTTAAAGTTAATAGAGCAAATTTATAGCATTTTTTTATACGAAATAACATATTTTGTTATGTTATTAACAATTTTATTAACAAGCAAAAACGATTATGTTCATAATCAAGCAGTTGAAAGTTTTAAAATTTAAAATTTTAAACTTTTTTTAATAAAAAGTAAACCTTCAAAAAACAACAAAAAAAACATAAACACCTCATAATCAACAAAATCCAAAAATCGATAAAAAGTGCATTTTATCGACAATCATACTAAAAAGCGCTAGCAAGCGTTACTACTCTAAAGATTTTAATATGAAAAGAACAATTGTAACATTGATTTTACTGGTTCTAGGAACTGGTTTTTCGCAGGCTCAAATGCTAAAATTTGGTGTAAAAGGTGGGGTAAATTTTGCTAACTACACAGGCGGAGATGTTTCGGGTGTAGATTTTAAAACTATTACAAGCTATCATGCAGGTGCTGTAATGGAATTAAAAGTATTTGAAAACTTCGCCATTCAACCCGAACTCTTATATTCTACACAAGGTGCAGAATTGGAAGGTTTAGGCGAACAAGTTAAAAATGAGTTGGGTTATTTATCACTTCCAGTTCTTGCTAAATTTTATTTAACATCTAATAAGCTTAGTTTAGAATTAGGTCCACAAGCTTCTGTATTAGTAAGCGAACGAAATGAAGTTGATTCAAACGACACGAATACTTTCGACTTTGGCTTAGCTGGTGGTTTAAGTTATAAGATTACAAACGGATTATTTGTATCAGGGCGTTATGTTGCGGGTTTAACAGAAGCTAAAAAAGATGCTGATGTGAAAAACTCGGTTATTCAATTTTCAGTAGGTTATATGTTTTAACACTAAAAGTTATAATATTTTGCTAAAACCATTCTCAAAAAGAATGGTTTTTTTACTTTTACAAAAACAATTCTCATGAAGCTTATCATTATAAATGGTCCAAATCTTAATTTATTAGGAAAGAGAGAACCCGAAGTTTACGGCAATGCCACTTTTGAATCGTATTTTGAAAAATTACAAAGTGAGTTTCCAGCTATCACATTAGAATATTTCCAAAGTAATATTGAAGGAGAAATTATCAGTAAAATTCAAGAAGTAGGTTTTAGTTATGATGGTATCGTTCTAAATGCTGGTGCTTATACCCATACTTCTATAGGAATTGGTGATGCTATTAAAGCGATTACAACTCCAGTTGTAGAAGTTCATATTTCCAATACATTTTCAAGAGAATCTTTTCGTCATCAATCGTATATTTCGCCAAATGCTAAAGGTGTAATTATTGGTTTTGGACTGCAGAGTTATAAGTTGGCATTAAGAGCTTTTGAGTAGCGTTTTACTTGTTTGTTACACAGAGATGGAGAGGCGTTGCACTTGGTTTTATACACAGAGATGCACAGAGGCAAATGAGATTCACGGAGGGTTTATATGCTTTGTGTTGAATGTGAGAGATGAAAAGGACGTTGCACTTTTTTAAATTAAGAATATAAATAAAATTGAAATACTTTTATGGAAATTGATAAGTTAACAGAACAAGTTATTGGCTTGGCTATTGAAGTTCATCGCCATTTAGGTCCGGGATTATTAGAATCTGCTTATCAAGAGTGTTTATATTATGAATTAAAAAAAGCTAATTTAAAAGTTGAACGAGAATTAAAACTTCCTATTGAATATAAAGAAATCAAACTTGATCATGGTTATAGAATAGATTTACTAATAGAAGATAGATTAGTAATCGAAATTAAAACAGTTGAAACTTTCACCGATGTTCATAAAGCTCAAATATTAACTTACATGAGATTAGGAAATTACAAAACAGGATTATTAATTAATTTTAACACTAAACTATTATCTAAAGGAATTAAACGATTTGTATTATAAAAGTAAAAAATCTCGAAGAAGCTCTCAATCAAAAAAAACTCTGTGTAAAGAACAAGTAAAACGCCTCAGTGTAACTCTCTAAAGACAAACAAAATTAAAAAAAGCTCTGTGAAGCTCTGTGAAATAAAACAAGTAAAACACCTCAGTGTAACTCTATAAAGACAAAGAAAATCAAAAAAACTCTGTGCAACTCTGTGTAAAAACAAGTGAAACGTCTCTGTGTAGCTCTATAAAGACAAAGAAAATCAAAAAAAGCTCGGTGTAGCTCTGTGCAATAAAAACAAACAACATGAAACAACAAATTACGCTATTCTTATTATTCTTAACATCAATCTCTTTCGCTCAAATTAAAGGAACTATCAAAGATAAAGATGGAAATGCTTTACCATTTGTAAACATATATATAGAGAACACCTATATAGGTACAACGTCAAATGAACATGGTAAATACGAATTAAACACTACACAGAAAAACAATGTGCATTTGGTTTTTCAATATTTAGGATTTAAAACTCAGAAACACATTTTAAACATCAGCAGTTTTCCTTTTGAGTTTGATGTAACTTTACAAGAGGAAGATTTTCAACTGAAAGAAGTTGTGATTGTAAATGGAGAAAATCCTGCTGATGAAATTATTCGAAATACTATAAAAGAAAAAAAGAAAAATGCCGCTAAAACTGATAAGTTTGAAGCCGATTTTTATTCGAGAGGAATTTTTAGAGCAAAAGATATTCCTAAGAAATTCATGGGCGTAGAAATTGGAGATTTAGAAGGCAACTTAGATTCTACTAGAAGTGGTATTATTTATCAATCGGAAACTGTATCAAAAATTAAATTCCAAAAACCTGATGATTTAAAAGAAGAAATCATTGCTTCTAAAATTGCCGGAGACGATAACGGGTTTAGCTACAATACTGCGCTAAAAACAAATTACGATTTTTACGACAACTACGTTGAGTTTAATATCAACATGGTTTCTCCTATTGCTGATAATGCTTTTAATTATTACAAATACAAATTAGAAAGCACTTTTTATAACGAAAGTAATCAGTTAATCAATAAAATTTTAGTTACGCCAAAACGAGACAAAGAACCTGTTTTTGAAGGTTATATTTATATTGTAGAAGATACTTGGGCAATTTATGGAATTGACTTAGATATTAAAGGCTATAGAATGCAACAGCCAATTCTTGAAACCATGAAATTAACACAAAGCTTTAGTTACAATTCAGATAATAAGATTTGGGCAAAAAACATTCAAACGCTAGACTTTAAAGCTGGTCTTTTCGGGATGAAATTTGATGGAAAGTTTACTTATGTATTTACTAATTACAACTTCAAAGATGCTTTCGAAAAGAAAACATTTGGTAAAGAAGTAGTAACTTTTGCTGAAAACGCGAACAAAAAAGAAGATTCGTATTGGAATGAATTCAGACCTGTTCCATTAACCGAAGAAGAAACAACAAATTACATTAAAAAAGATAGTTTACAAACTTTAAGAAAATCACAAGTATATTTGGATTCGGTTGATGCCAAAGGGAATAAATTCAAGTTATTGAAAATTATTACGGGTTACACTTATAAAAATTCATTTAAAAATTGGAGTTTCAATTACCAAGGTTTAACCAATTTAACTTCTTTAAGTTTTAATACCGTTCAAGGTTGGAATTTAGACAGTGGCTTTTCTTTTAGAAAATGGAATGAAGAAACAGGGAAATATACTTCTATTTCTTCTATAGTTAATTATGGTTTTGCCGAAGACAGATTGCGCATAAAAGGTAACTTTTATCACCGATTTAACAATATAAACAACGCTTACATAAGTTTAAATGGAGGAAGCGTCATAAGTCAGTTTAACCCAAATGAACCAATAAGCAATTTAGTAAATTCGGTAGCAACATTATTCTTTAAAAACAATTACATGAAATTGTACAATAAAGAATTTGCAGAAATTAACTACGGAAGAGAAGTTACCAACGGTGTTTTTGCTTCAGGTAAATTATTGTACGAAAACCGAAGAGCGTTATTTAACAACACCGATTATACAATGATTAAAAATGATGATTTGTATTTTTCGAACGATCCGTTACAACCTGATAATTATACTTCGGTTCCTTTTGAAAAACATCATATTATGAAAGCGAGTTTAGGAACACGTATTCGTTTTGGACAAAAATACATTTCGCGTCCTGATGGAAAGGTTAACATTCAAAACGATAATTATCCAATATTGAGTTTCTATTACGAAAAAGCATTTGGCGCTTCGAACAGCAATTATCATTATGATTTAATCAGTGGAACCATTGATTACAACAAAACCCTAGGAAATAAAGGCGATTTTGGCTTACGCTTTAAAGCAGGAAAATTCTTTAATGCCGATAATATTTCGTTTGTAGATTATAAACACTTCAACGGAAATCAAACGCATATTAATTTGTTGAACAATTCATTGAACTCATTTAATTTGCTTCCTTATTACACGCATTCTACCAATGATGCGTATTTGGAAACGCACATTGAGCACAATTTTAAAGGTTATATCATGAACAAGATTCCGTTATTGAACAAGTTACAATGGAATTTAATTGGAGGTTTTCATCAATTGAACATTCCAAACATGAAACCATATCAAGAATTTACTGTTGGATTTGATAATATTGGTTGGGGTAAATTCAGGTTCTTACGTGTTGATTATGTAAGAAGTTACCAAAATGGTTTTCAAGGAGATGGCGTAATGTTTGGGTTGAAATTCTAAGAAATAACAATGAAAAGCACTTCTAAATGGAGTGCTTTTTTATTTTAAAAACACATCATAACCAAAACGAAGCAACGCCATTCCAACCACAATCAAAAAGAAAACACGAATAAATCCGTTGCCTTTTGAAATAGCTAATCTAGCTCCTAACCACGAACCAGTAACATTACAAATTGCCATTGGAATAGCAATTGTCCAAATGATTTTTCCTTTTAACACGAATAAAGTAATGGAACCAATGTTTGTTGCCAAGTTGACTAATTTCGCATAGATATTCGCTTTTAAAAAATCGAAACCAAGAATTGCAATAAACGCCATAATTAGCAAACTTCCTGTTCCTGGACCGATGAAGCCATCGTAGAAACCTAAAAAAATTGAAATTATAATTCCGTAAATATAGGTTTGCTTTTGAGTCAGTTTATTGATTTGAAATTGTCCGAAATCTTTCTTGAAATAGGTATAAAGTAAGAGTAAAATTAAAACCACAAAAAGCAAGGGTTTCATGAAATCGTTTTGCATTACGTTGAGTAAACTCGAACCCAAATAAGCAAATGTGAAAGAAACAATTGCCATTACTATAAATAATTTCCAATTGACCTTTGCTGATTTCAAATAATGGTATGTTGCCATACTAGTTCCACTAAAACCCGGAATTTTTAATGTTCCAATGATGGAAGCAACAGGCACATTCGGCAATAAAATTAAAGCGGCAGGAGTTTGAATTAAGCCTCCGCCACCCACAATAGCATCGATAAAACCAGCTACGAAGGATGCGATGCAGAGAAAAATGATGATGTAGGTTTCCATTTTTAGTAATCAGTCACAGTGTTCAGTCACAGTAACACTGCTTACTGCGACTGAACACTGAACACTAAATTATACTCTTACAATATTAGCTCCGATAGCTCTTAATCTTTCATCGATGCGCTCGTAACCTCTGTCGATTTGTTCGATATTTTGAATGGTTGAAGTTCCTTTTGCTGTTAAAGCGGCGATTAATAAGGAAATTCCGGCTCTAATATCAGGTGAACTCATTGTAGTTGCTTTTAATTGCGATTGGAAATTATGTCCCATAACCACCGCTCTGTGCGGATCACATAACATAATTTTTGCTCCCATATCGATTAATTTATCCACGAAGAACAAACGGCTTTCAAACATTTTTTGGTGAATTAAAACATCGCCTTTTGCTTGTGTACAAACTACCAAAACAATACTTAACAAGTCAGGCGTAAATCCTGGCCATGGTGCATCCGAAACGGTTAAGATAGAACCGTCGATATCGGTTTTGATTTCATACCCATCTTTATGAGCTGGAATGTAAATGTCTTCTCCTCTTCTTTCTAATGTAATTCCAAGTTTTCTAAACACGTTTGGAATTTGTCCTAAGTTCTCCCAACTTACATTTTTAATTGTGATTTCACTTCTTGTCATAGCCGCAAGACCAATCCAAGAACCAATTTCTACCATATCAGGTAAAATTCTGTGTTCGCAACCGCCTAAACTCTCAACTCCTTCAATCGTTAATAAATTAGACCCTACTCCTGAGATTTTAGCTCCCATAGAGTTTAACATTTTACACAATTGTTGCAAGTAAGGTTCACAAGCTGCGTTATAAATCGTAGTTGTTCCTTCAGCTAAAACCGCTGCCATTACAATATTAGCAGTTCCGGTTACAGAAGCTTCGTCTAACAACATGTAAGTTCCTTGTAATCTTCCATCGATTTCCACACCGTAGAAATGGTCTTCTCTTTCGTATCTGAATTTTGCTCCAAGGTTAATAAAACCTTCAAAGTGCGTATCTAAACGACGACGTCCAATTTTATCACCTCCTGGTTTTGGAATATAACCACAACCAAAACGTGCTAATAAAGGTCCCACAATCATAATAGAACCTCTTAAACTTCCACCTTCTTTTTTGAAAGCTTCTGTTTTTAAGTAGTTTACATTTACTTCATCGGCTTGAAACGTGTAATCGCCAGGTCCATTTTTTTGAATTTTAACGCCTAAATTACCTAAAAGTGTAATCAATTTGTTAACATCAATGATATCTGGAATATTCGTTACTCTTACTTTTTCAGAAGTTAACAAAACAGGACATAACACTTGTAACGCCTCATTTTTAGCGCCTTGTGGTGTGATTTCTCCTTTTAATGCTTTTCCTCCTTCAATTTTAAATGTTCCCATGTAACTGCCTATTTTTTAAATGTATTTTTATTTTGATTGTTCTTGTTTAAATGCCCTTTTGGATTGTTGTTTTTCTTAACAATTCCTGGTTTATTAGGACCAAATTGGGTTTTATTTGAAACTTTCTTGTTCACTTTCATTAAATCGTGGGTGTTCGAAAGTTCTTCATTGGATTTGGAAAGATTTAATTTTCCTCCCGAAAGTTCTAATAAATGCTCAAAAATCACCTCATCGGTTACCGTGTCTTTGTTCCAACTCAAGTAACACTTTTTCATGTGATTCGCAATCACTAAAACTAAAGCATTTTTTAAATCACTTTCTTCCCAACTGTTTGCCACATCAATCATATATTTGATATTGTTTCCGTAAAAACGATATTTCGGGAAATTTTGAGGATATTCTAAACGATCTGGTTTCTGAGTTAAAATATCTTTTGAAGGAATAGGATAAGGCGAATCTACATCCAATTTAAAATCAGACATAATAAACAACTGATCCCACAATTTATGTTGAAAATCTAAAACGTCTCTCAAGTGCGGATTCAAAGAACCCATCACAGAAATAATATATTTTGCTGCTTTGTTTCGTTCTTCACGATCTTCAATTTCAGTAGCTTGATCGATTAATTTCTGCAAATGTCTTCCATATTCTGGAATAATCAAATGCGGACGTTCTGAATTATATTCTAAGTAACTTACTTCTTCTTGCATGTTTTTTTATAATGAAATGATGCCTTCAATATCCGAAACTTCAATGTATTTATCAATCACACTCTGAGCGCTTGCCATAGTTACACTAATAGAAACACTGGTAAATTTACCTGTTTTAGATTGTTGCGTAGTAATAACAGCTCCCATATCATTAAAAGCAGCTTCTACTTTTGCAATACTATGCACATCAGACGGCATAATAAATTTATACAAATACTCTGAAGGCCAAAGCGTTGAGTTTGTTAATTCTTCTTTTAATCTTGCGTAAAAATCTTCTGTTTTCTTATCCATCATCATTTCGTATTGGAAAAGCAAATATACTTTTTTATGTTCAGAATTGTAATGTAGTAACTTATAAATTTTTAAGTTGATTAGATTTTTAAAAAAACTTACTTTTGCGCCTTAGTATTTCCAATATGAATAAAGAAATTGTGGTTTTAATTGGTGGACCAAGCTCTGGAAAAACCACCTTAATCGATGCATTAAAAGAAAAAGGACACACTTGTTATCCTGAGGTTTCGCGCGAAGTTATTCGTGAAGCCCAAGAACAAGGTATTGAACAATTGTTCTTAGAAAAACCACTTTTATTCAGTGAATTATTGCTAGAAGGCAGAAAAAGACAATTCAAAGAAGCATTAAACGAAGAGGCAAATATCGTCTTTTTAGATCGAGGCATTCCAGATGTTTTGGCGTATATGCATTACATAGGCGATTCGTACCCTGCATTTTTTGATAAAGCCTGTCAAGACCACAAATATTCTGCAATTTTTGTTTTACCGCCTTGGAAAGAAATTTATGTTAGTGATGCCGAGCGTTATGAAAATTACGAACAAGCGGTTTTAATTCACGAACATTTGATGGAAACTTACAAAAAATACGGCTATTCAATTACGGAAGTTCCAAAAGATACGGTTGAAAATCGTGTGGATTTTATTATGAAACATCTTGTTAAATAATTTTTTTCGTAATTTAGTGTTTCTAAAAGCCAATTTACATGTCGGAAGCCTTACAAATTCTTCAAAAATACTGGAAACACGATAATTTTAGAACACCACAAGAAGAAATCATTCAATCGGTTTTAAGTGGCAATGATACGTTTGCACTTTTGCCAACTGGAGGAGGGAAATCGGTTTGTTTTCAGATTCCGGCGATGATGTTGAATGGGATTTGCTTGGTGATTTCGCCTTTAATTGCTTTAATGAAAGACCAAGTTCAGAATTTACAAAGCAAAAACATCAAAGCGATTGCTTTAACTGGTGGTGTTTCCCAAGACGACATTATTGATATTTTAGACAATTGCCAATTCGGAAATTACAAATTCTTATATCTTTCTCCCGAACGTTTACAGCACGACTGGATTGTTGAACGCTTGAAACAATTGCCCATAAATCTTATCGCTATTGATGAAGCGCATTGTGTGAGCCAATGGGGTCACGATTTTAGACCGGCGTATTTGAAAATTTCGGCTTTAAAAGAACACTTCCCTTCTACTCCATTTTTAGCATTGACAGCAACCGCAAATAAAAGAGTTCAGGAAGACATTTGTACGAATTTAGCTTTGGTTAATCCGAAAGTATTTACAAAGTCATTTACTAGAGAAAACTTAGCATATCACGTGATTAAAACCGAAGATAAGCTTTTCAAAATACAGCAGATTTTAACTAAAAATCCGCAATCTTCTATTATTTATGTTCGCAATCGAAAATCGTGTGTTGAAACTTCGCAACAGTTGAACCAATTGGGATTTACTTCAACCATTTACCACGGAGGATTACCAGCAAAAGAGAAAGAAAAAAATATGCAATCATGGTTGGAGAATAAATCGCAAGTCATGATAGCAACGAATGCCTTCGGAATGGGAATTGACAAACCCGATGTAAAAACGGTAATTCACATCCAACTTCCAGAAAACATTGAAAATTATTATCAAGAAGCTGGAAGAGCTGGACGAAATGGCGAAAAAGCCTTTGGAATCATCGTTACCAATCCTTCGGATATCACTTATACTAAAGCACAATTTATTGATGTTTTACCCGATAAAAAATTCGTGAAAGAAGTTTACATCAAACTGAACAATTTCTTCCAAATTGCTTATGGTGAAGGTTATAATGAAAGTTTTGCTTTCAATTTGAATCAGTTTTGTGCGCATTATAATTTCCCAGTAATCAAAGCATTCAATAGTTTGCAATTTTTAGACCGTCAAGGAATCATCACTTTTCAAAGCGAATCAACAGAGAAAATTAGTTTGCAATTTATCATTCCTAGTAAAGAAGTAATCCGTTACATCAGTTTACATCCATACGACGAACCTGTTATTACCACGATTTTAAGAACCTATTCTGGAATTTTTGATATTGAAACCACAATAAATCCGCATTTAGTTGCAAAAAAAGCAAACACTTCAGAAAAACATGTAGAAGAAGTAATTGATAAATTAGCGGAAAGTCAGTGTATCATTTTACACGCGAAAAACAATGATAGTTCGATAACTTTTAACGAAGCTCGCGAAGATGATTTAACGATTAATCGCGTAGCTAAATTTTTAGAACATCAAAACAAATTGAAAGAAGAGCAATTTCAGAGCGTGGTAAACTACATTACAAACGAAGATACTTGCAAAAACAAAATACTTTTGGCTTATTTTGATGAAATTACGAAGGAAGACTGTGGCATTTGTTCGTATTGTATTGCTAAAAAAAAAGTCAATCCAGTTGAAATAACGCAATCGGTCATACAATTATTAGAGAAAAGTCCGTTAAGTTCAAGAGAAATTGAAAACCAACTGCACATTTCTTCAGAAGCGACTATCTTTGCGATTCAATTATTATTAGAAAATAATCGAATCAAAATCAATTCAAACAATCAATATTACCTTATATAATGGAAAAATTAAGAATTGTATTCATGGGAACGCCCGATTTTGCTGTTGGGATTTTGGATACTATTTACAAAAACAACTATGATATTGTGGGCGTAATCACCGCTCCGGACAAACCAGCAGGTCGTGGACAAAAAGTAAGCATGAGTGCGATTAAAGAATATGCACTAGAAAAAAACCTACGTTTATTACAACCTACCAATTTAAAATCAGAAGATTTCTTAACCGAATTAAAAAGTTTGGATGCCAATTTACAAGTAGTCGTAGCCTTTAGAATGTTGCCTGAAGTCGTTTGGAAAATGCCAAAATTAGGAACATTCAACTTACATGCTTCTTTGTTACCAGAATATCGTGGTGCTGCTCCTATTAATTGGGCTATCATTAATGGTGAAACTAAAACAGGAGTTACATCCTTCTTTATCGATGATAAAATTGATACCGGAGCGATGATTTTGAGTAAAGAAACTGAAATTGGCGCGAACGAAACTGCCGGTGAGTTACATGACCGTTTGATGCATTTAGGAAGTGAGACGGTTTTAGAAACACTTCAATTAATTGAATCTGGAAAAGCCATTACAACTTTACAAGAAAACAATCCGGATGTTAAAACGGCTTACAAGCTAAATAAAGAGAATTGCAAAATTGATTGGACCCAATCAGGAGAGACGATTTTTAATTTAATAAGAGGTTTATCTCCTTATCCTGCGGCTTGGACTTATATTAAAGACGGCGAAAACGAATGGAATGTAAAAATCTATTTAGCAAGTTTTGAAGAAAAAGCACATTCGGAAACTATCGGAAAGATTACAACTACTAAAAAAGAGATATTTATTACTACAAAAGATGGCTTTTTAAAAATTGAAAGTTTACAATTTCCAGGAAAGAAAAGAATGTTAGCACATGAATTATTAAACGGAATTTCGTTTTCTGAAAATGCAATAGCGCTCTAAGCCCTGAAAACACTATATTTAAGCCTAAAATTTGAAAAAACAAACAATGTTATTAACATTTAATCTAATTTATTAACATTTTAGTCGAAAATTAGCACGAATACTTGCACAGCTCAATAATACCGCTAAATTTGTGATAAATAATTAAGTTTAACCAATTATAAATAACTTTAATCATGAACAAATCAGAATTAATCGATGCAATGGCAGCTTCTGCTGGTATTACAAAAGCAGCTGCTAAATTAGCTTTAGAATCATTTTTAAGCAATGTTGAAGGAACTTTAAACAAAGGTGGAAGAGTATCTTTAGTAGGTTTCGGATCTTGGTCAGTATCTAAAAGAGCTGCAAGAGATGGTAGAAATCCACAAACTGGTAAAACTATCAAAATTGCTGCTAAAAACGTAGTAAAATTCAAAGCTGGTGCTGAATTAGAAGGAGCAGTAAACAAAAAATAATTTTGTTACATAAAATAAGAGAGTCCTGATGTAAATCGGGACTTTTTTTTTGCATTTCGTCGAGAATATTTTGAATTTATGATTTTTTTTTGATAACTTTAATTAATTAACTACAGAAATATGATATCAACTTTACCCAAAAAAGGCCATCTGCTAATTGCGGAACCTTCGATTTTAGGCGATGTTTCTTTTAATCGCTCTGTGGTCCTATTAGCAGAACATAACGATGAAGGTTCGATTGGGTTTATTCTAAATAAACCATTGAACTACACAATCAATGATTTGATTCCTGAAATTGGAGCTTCTTTTAAAATATATAATGGTGGACCTGTTGAACAGGACAATCTGTATTTCATCCACAATATTCCAGATATTATTCCAAATAGCGTTGAAATCTCTAACGGAATTTATTGGGGTGGCGACTTTGAAACCACTAAACAATTAATAAACGAAGGTAAGATCACCAAAAATCATATTCGTTTTTTCTTGGGTTATAGTGGTTGGAGTGTAAACCAACTAGAAATGGAGATGCAAGAAAATTCGTGGATTGTTGCCGAAAATACACTCAAAAACAAACTACTCTCAAAAGCAAGCACTTTGTTTTGGAAAGAAAAGATAATTGAGCAAGGTGGCGAATACGTATTATTTTCAAACGCACCAGAAAATCCTATGCTTAACTAAGTCGAATTTTAGCATTCAATCTTTTTAATACATCTGAAGCAAATTCTGTTGTGTATTCTTTTTTACGGTATTTGGTAATCGGTTGAATTCCTGAAATCACATTGGTTAAGAATAATTCGTCTGCTTTTTGTAAATCGAAAGGAGAAATTGAAGTTTCTTTGACTTCGATTCCTTCTACTTTTTTCAAAATTTCTAGTACTTGTTTGCGCATGATTCCGTTTAAACAACCATCTGAAACGGGTGGTGTAATCACCAAATTACCTGTTTTCATGAAGATATTACTTTGTAATGCTTCCACTACATTCTTTTCATCATTTAATACCAAGCAATTGTCATAACCATTTTCATCGGCAAAAATACTTCCAGTAATTTGAAGCATTTTATTATTAGTTTTTAAAGTTGAAAGTAATTGTTTTGAAACATAGAAATCTTTGTATAACTCTACTTCGTAGTGCTCTTTTCCAAAAAAATATAATTCTGAATTTAATGGCGAAGCTGACACAATAAATTGTACATTTCTAGATTTTGGCAAATAAAATCCTTCCGAATCTCTGTAAACAGAAAAACGAACACGATACGAATTAGAATCTGAAAATGTAGCAATTAAATTTAAAATTTGAGATTCAAAAAATTCCATAGTAAAATTCATAGGAATTTCCATTCGGCAAATACGCATAGAAGCCATCAATCTAAAGTAATGATCTTCAAGAAATAACACTTTGTTATCCAATACTTTTATTGTCTCAAAAATACTATCTCCAAATAAAAAACCTCTATTATTTTCAATCGAAATTGAACTATTTTCTTGAATATTTCCGTTAAAATTTACCATAAAAAATCCCGACTTTTAAATCGGGACAAATATAACTTTTAAAATTGAGTTTTAAACAGAACCCAATACATGTTTTAAATCGGAAATTTGATTTTCCCATAATAACTTAGATTCATCTAATTCATCGGCATGAGCAAAATCAGAAATAACGATAGAAACATCTTTAGTAATTTCATCTTCTAAAATTTTCATTTCAAAAAAGTAGTCCGTTTCAGTACCATCTTCTTCTAACCATTTAAACTTAATACGCTCACCTGATTTTTTAGAAGCTAATTTTGCCTTCTCTTCAGAATCATCCCAAATGAAAGTAAAAAACTCACCTCTAGAATTCACATTATCAGCAAACCATTCAGATAATCCAGACGGCGTAGAAATATATTGATACAGTAGTTGTGGTGAAGATTGAATAGGAAATTCTAATTCATATTTTACTTTTACACTCATAGCTTATTTTTATTTTTCAGTTTGGAAATATATATAGAATTAATCGAATAAACAAAAAAAATATTTTAATTTATTTTAGTCAAAAAATATTTGCAAACAAAAGAATTAGTTTTATATTTGCACCCGCATTCAGCAAGGATGTAAGACCAACATTTGGCGAGGTAGCTCAGTTGGTTAGAGCGCAGGATTCATAACCCTGAGGTCACGGGTTCAACTCCCGTCTTCGCTACGAAAAGTAAAACCCTAAACAGCAATTGTTTAGGGTTTTTTTATTGTTTTTTTTAAAGAATTTCAAACAAAAATGAAATTTAAAAAAAATATTTTTTTAACTATTTTATCTCGATTTATTTACTAATTTTAGATTATTCTAAAAAACACTCTTAAAATAGTTATAATTTACATGAAAAAAAACAGCTTAATTTTACTTCTGCTCTTCCTTAGTATTACTCTATTTTCACAAACCAATCAGCAACTAAGCTTAGAACAAGAAATTGATAAGCTTGAATTGGATTTTTATAAAGAAGGTGTAGAAAACTTAAAAAACTTAGATAAGAGATCACTAAGCCTTTACGAACAGAGTAAAAAAGAAAATTACAAAAGAGGAATGATAATTTCTTCAAAAATTTACACAGTTATAATGTTTAATAGCGGAAACTTGGATGAAGCATCTAAGTTCATTACCGAAGGAATTGAATTATCAAAAGAAGAAAAAGATTACAAAAGTCATGCCTCTTTTTTATCTACTAAAGCTAAAATATATCAGCATTCTGGAATTATAGACAAAACTAAGTCTACAGTTTATGAAGGTTTAAAAATTGCAGATAAAATTGAAGATAAAGATGATCGACACACATCAAAAGCGTATCTATATGTAGTCTTTTTAACATATGGAATTGCAGAAAGTTTCCCAAAAGATTCGGTATTTTACTTTAGAGAACAAATGTTAAAAGAAGCAAAACAAATTTCAAAAAAAAGTCTATCCAGAAATAACACTTTAGCTTATGCAGAATTAATTTTTGCTCAGGAGTACATGTATGGTTTATATGAAGATCACAAAGTTGCAATTACACATTTAAAATTTGCTGAAGAATTAGCGCTTAAATCAAAAAGCAATACAATTAAAGCCATGATTTACAAAGATTTAGGAAAAGTACACAACTTTATCAGTGAATTCAAATTGTCAGCAAAATACTATGAAGAAGCAATTAAATATGCAAAAGCATCAGGAAATAAAATATTTTTAAACATAATAAATAATGAATATGGAGAATTATTATTAAAACTTGGCAAAGAAGAAAAAGCAAGTAAATTATTAGTTAACTCCATCAGTAATTCTATTGAAATTGACAAATCTAAAGGAAAGGCTTTAGAAAATATTCTAAAAGATGAAACTCAATTAAAAAAAGAAGAAACCAAACATTTTTCCAAATATTATTATATAATCATTTTCTCGATTCTTAGTTTAGGGATTATCTTTATCTATTATTGGAAAAAATCCAAAAAAAATAAATTTATTGATGATAAAAACAATTATGAAATATTAGACTTAAAAAATGATTATGAAGTAGTGAATAGTAATACAAATTCGAAAGATGCTCCCTCAATTGAAGCCATTTTAGAACTAAAAAGTATTGCAGAAAAAGACAACAAGTTATTTTTAGAAAGGTTTAAAGATGTTTTTTCAGATCATATAAACAAATTAACAAGTACTTATCCTGAGTTAACTTTAAGCGATATTGAAATTTTAGCTTACTTTAGATTGAATTATACAGCTAAAGATATTGCTCGATTTACGAATTCAAGTGTTAGATCTATAGAATCAAAAAAATATAGAGTTAGAAAAAAACTCAACTTAGATAGCGAACAAGATTTATACTCTTGGTTGCTAAACTTTTAATTTTTCCTGTTCCAAATATAAAAATCCAGTTTAAAAAACTGGATTTTTTTTTACTAATACTTTTATAAAGCTCAGAAAAGCAATTAGCTACTACTCATTACTACTCAATTATTTACAAATACAACAACAAGCTAATGATTATCAGTGATTTATAAAAATTTTAATCTCGAGTAAAATTGCGTATTTCAATTTACATTTTTAAATAATCAATCGATATAAATTGCACCTGTTGTAGAATTAGTTCTATTTATAGCGATTAATTAGTTCTACAAATATTTAGTTAAAGCTGTATTATTTTTGTTAACAAAGAAAATTCCTACTAAAAAAACAAGCTTTAATTTTTCATTATAAAAACCAGTTTTGAAATTAAACAAAACATAAAAAGCAATAAAGTTGATTAGAAACATTTTACATTATTTAGATTTAAACTTAAACATTTTAAGAAAGCGAAAATTAGTACAAGTCTTTTTACTTCTAACTTCAATTTTCACTTTATTAATATTGGTTGTTCTTTTATATAATGAATTCATTAATGAAAATAAACTTCAAAAATATAAAGAGAACTTAGATAATTCATCTGCATTATTTAAACAAAAAGAAATCATTAAAGATGATTATGCTACCATTCACAAAAATTTACAAGATTTTTTAAATTCAAAAGATACTACCTATTTAGCAGCGTATTATCAATCTTTAGAAAATCTAAACAATAATGTTAACATATTATTGGGTACGGTTTCTAAAAATGAATCCTTAACTGCTTATTTAAATCAAGAAAAAATTAATCTCATTAAAATAAATGAAGAAAAACAATTGCTGGATTCACTAATTTCTGTTCAAAAAAATCCCAAAAACAAAATCGATTTTCCTCCGATAAATTTCAATTCATTTGACTACAAGGATATTTTAAATAGTGTTCAAGTAGAATCTTATATGTTGGTAGATAGTGTTGAACGAAAAGGCCTATTTAGTAGAATTGGCGATGCATTTTCTGGCAAAGTAGATGTTCAAAAAGAAAAATTGAATGTTACTATAACCATGAAGTATGGAAAAAATATCACTACTGGAAACATCGAAGAACAATTAGCAAATGCATTTAAAAGAACAAATAGTTTTTATTACAATGAATTCGGACAATTAAGAAAAAAATTAAACACAACCGAAAGTTTTGCAGAAAACAATTACGCTATTCTTATGCATAGTGAATTCATTATTAATAGTATAAATAAAGCGCTAACTCTATTTGACAAAACAAGCAGACAGAACTTTGATAACCAATTCAAAACCAATAGTTCTATTAGACGCTATACCATTTTTGGCTTACTATTCATATTATTTATAATCTCAGGAATATTAATTCTATTAACATACTTGGCATTTAACTACGAAAATAGACTACTTGATTCTAAAGAAAAATTACGCCAAAACTTGAATTTTAAAAATAGAATTGTAGGAATGATTAGCCATGAGATTCGTTCTCCTTTAAACATTCTTTCTATGTACCTGAAATCCATTTTTAATAATACGAATGATCCTTCTTTAAAAGAGTCTGTGCAATCTATTCAGTATACAACAAATTCAATGTCGTTAATGGTTAACCAAATTTTGGAATTTTCTAAAAATGAAAATAAAAAACTAATTCTTAATAAGGAGCAATTTAATTTAAAACAAAATATTGAAGAGACTCTAAAAAATCTCAATTATCTAGTAGAAAGCAATCAAAACCAACTACTTATTCAAAGCAATATTACAAATGATTGTTTTGTTAATTCAGATAAAATTAAACTACAACAATTACTCTACAATTTAGTTGGTAACGCCAATAAATTTACATCTAACGGAGAAATAAAAGTGGGACTTTACATTGTTAATGAATTTTCAAAGAAAATAAACCTCCTATTAACAGTGGAAGATAGTGGAATAGGGATTTCTCAAGAAGATTTAAACTATGTTTTTGAAGATTATTATCAAGGAACCATTTCAGACAAAGTTAATAACCTCGGCATTGGATTAGGACTTAATCTATGCAAAGAAATTGTAGAACTATTTGAAGGCGATATCAACATCTCAAGTAAAATAAATCAAGGAACAAAAGTAGAATGTAGTTTATTTTTTGAAGCAAATTAATCATGGAAGAACAATGCGAATTTAATTTTATCGTTGCCGACGATCATACAATTGTACGTCAAGGCGTAACTTTTATTTTAAAAGAAATTCACAAGAATTCTTGTGTTTATCAATTGGCAAATTTTTCTGAAATTATTAAAAGACTAAATACAACCCCTATAGATTTATTGGTATTAGATATTAGTTTTCCTGATGGTACAAGTTTAAATATAATTCCAACAATAAAAAAAATACAACCTAATATCAAAATTTTAATTTTCTCAGCCTTTGATGAAAATATATATGCCATTCGATATTTAAATGCAGGAGCAAGTGGCTACTTAAGCAAACTAAGTAATGAAGACGAAATTAAACTTGCCATAAAATCAGTGTTAAATAGCGGAAAATATATTAGTAAGAATATTCAGGAGAAAATTATGGATACATACATTTTTAAAAAACCTAAAAATCCGTTAGAACAACTTTCAAATAGAGAAATTGAAATTGCAAAACTATTGGTTGAAGGTTTTTCAAATATTGATATATGTAATACATTAAATATTCAAAAATCAACGGTAAGCACTTATAAGAATAGAATTTTTGAAAAATTAGATGTTGACAATTTATCCAGTTTAATACAAATTTTCAACTTTTATAAAGACAAAAAAGAATAAATTATTTGTAGAACTTGTTCTATAAGTTTACAAAAACCTGTTCTACAAATAGTTATACCACTACCCTATAAATTTGTCGTATCTCATTTAAAACAAACTATTTAAAGAAATTTTAATACGAATTTAAACCCGATTATATGAAAAGTAAGATTACTAACCCAAAAACAAATTTTACTTTCAAAACACTTCCATGTTTTGAAATGAAAAATTTAAAGTGGATGATGTTGATGCTTTCCTTGTTTTTCAGTGCGATTTCAAATGCGCAATTATATGGAGATTTCCCATATAATGAGTCATTTACTTCTGGAATTCAACCAGCTGATGTTTCCTTGCTAACCCCACAAGGAGGAACAACAAATGCAGCAACATTTACACCACAAGGAGTACAATTAACCCCTGCTCTAAACAGTCAGTTTGGAGCCATTTATGTTGCCACAAAACAATTTACCTCTTCAAATGGTATTAAAATTGAATTTGAATATGGTATGTACGGCGGAAGTGGCGCAGATGGAATTTGCATGTTTTTATTTGATGCCTCAGTAGGAACCCCAGTAATTGGAGCTAGTGGTGGAGCACTGGGTTATGGCTATAACAGAGCTAGGGATCCTTTTACTTTTGCAAGACAAACTGGACTTACTGGTGCATATTTAGGAATTGGACTTGATGGCTTTACCAACTTTAAAAGAAGTGTATTTGAAGCTACTTCAAGATATAATGGTGTGCCAAATGCAACATTCACACAAGCTCATAGTCACGTTACTCTACGTGGTAAAAAGGGAGACATTATAAATGCAGGCATTGGTCTTGGTGATGGTTACACAGGTTATCCTACCCTTGCAACTCAAACAACTTTTGCAACAGCAATAGGCTCTGCAACAATTGACCCTGCAACAGGAGCTTATATTACTGGTGGAGGTCTAGCAGATAATTTCAATTTAAGAACTTCTACACTATCTTGGGATCCAAATAATCCCGATTACAGAAAATGTTATGTAGAATTAATTCCTCATCCAATAAATGGATATTTTGTAACAGTTAGAATTCAACATGGAACAATAATTTCAACCGTAATAAATAATTATTGGTATCAAACATCTTATAATTATGTTGAAAATGCAAACCCTGCAGTAACAGATTTTGAAGTTTCAAATTTGCAAGGTGCTAATACTACTCATACATTAAACACTACTCCTCCATCAGCATTCAAAATTGGTTTTGGAGCATCTACCGGAGGATTAAATGATGTACATTTAATTAGAAATTTAAAAGTAACAATTCCTTATGCTGCAGAAGGCTTACCAGATGCTTTAACTTATTGTTCAAATGGAGGAAATATTATAACTATTAACCCTCTTTTAAATGATGTAGCTTATGATGGTCCAATTTCAGGTCCACCAACGGCTTCTTCAGCAAACATAAATCCAAATTCTTTTCAATTTCTAGATACTCTAGGAAATCCACAAGGACAAAATTACTTCATTGCAGGTGTAGGAACTTGGGTATATAATCCTTTAACTTCATTAGTGAATTTCACTCCTGTTGCAGGTTATAATGGCGTTGCAACAGTCAACTACAACATTAAAGGATTAACAGCTCCTTATAATGATGAAGCATATAGAAGTGACCCTATAACAATAACTGCTTCTCCTATTCTTTGTTCTTCTGATGTTATTACAACAAAAACAAATGGTCAAACGCAATACATTCCAGGCACAACAGTTTCATATACTATAACTGTAACAAACAATGGTCCTGGCGACGCAGTAAATGTTAACGTTGTGGATACAGCACCTACTGGAACTTCAATAACTTCTTGGAGCGCAACAAATGGAACTTCAGGAACTGGTAATATTAACGAAATAATTGCTTCAATTGCTAATGGAGCAACTGTTACCTATACAGTTAATGTAGCCGTGCCTTCAAATTATACTGGTAATTTAACCAATACGGTTGCTGTAACTACAAATTCTCCAGATCCAGATCCAACTTGCTCTAATTGTTCCGATACAGATACTCAATCATCGGTAGCTGATTTATCTATCACGAAAGTAGTGGACAACGCAACACCTAATGTAGGTGATACTGTAACATTTACTATAACAGCTACTAATAACGGACCAAGTGATGCTACTGGAGTTATCGTTACTGAGAACATTCCTAGTGGATATACTGTGGTATCAGTAACTCCAAGTGTAGG
>NZ_QLMI01000010.1 GCF_003259835.1 Flavobacterium aquaticum
AATGCTCGCGGTGCGAGGTGTTAGCGCACGCTTCGCGAGCCAGTGGAATGGTTATCTGAAATACTAAACGTCTTGAATAGCCCCGATGGGAGTGGCATTCTTTTATAAACCCGTCAGGTTTGTAAAAGATATAGCGGACAGCGGGACTAAACGTTTTATGGAATGCAGAATATCTGCTTCTAAAAAAAATTATTCTTTGGGTTGAGACTTTTGAATTTTGATTTTATTAATCCAGTGTTCGTTGAGTTTGTCGAAATCGATGGCTTTTTTGGCTTCTTGTCTGGAGAGTTGGCCTTGGTTGAATGCAGCATTTAAGATTCCTTCTATTTGGTAATCTTCTTTTACGTCGTAAGGTTTGTATTGCGTTTTTAAATTGATGTCGAATAAATAAGCGGTGGAGTTTGCCCAAAAGGCTTTCCAACTGCTTTTGTATTCTTTAATTAAATCGAAAGTAGTGCTTCCGGTTTGGCGGTAAATTAATTTTACTAATATTTGACCGTCTTTACGAGATAGTTTTTTTAAACGTGGTTCGAATTCTTCTTCTAAATATTTTTCTACAATTTTAAAGTATTTCTTTTTTTCACGATTGGTTTTCAGTTTTGCCATCGTGGCATTTAACTGTGTTAATTTATCTGCCGTAATTTTTGCATACGGATACACCTTAAAAATTCTTCTCTTTAATATTAACTTGGCTTTTTTATCTTCGTCGGTGGTGTAAACGTTATCGGGCGTGAAAATGATTTCTCTTAATTCGATGGAATATATAATAGACGAGTCTTGTGCCGTCATTCGTAATGTATCGGTTTCGGTTTGGGCAAACGAAAAAGTAGCGATGAATAATAAAAAACTACTTAATAATGATTTGTACATGATGATTGATTTTAACTTTTTAACTTACTGCAAAAAGTAAACCAAAAATATCGAAATTATGCGAAACTCTAATATCTTATTTTTAAATTAGCAAAAAATTATATTTTAAGATGAGTACAAAATCGATATTAAAGAAGTCGTCGATGACTTTTTTGGAAAATTATTTGAATAATGCCTCTCCAACCGGACATGAAGCGGAAGGACAAAAAATTTGGATGGACTATCTAAAACCTTACGTTGATACCTTTATTACCGATACGTATGGAAGTGCCGTTGGTGTTATTAATCCGGATGCTCCTTATAAAGTAGTGATTGAAGGTCATGCGGATGAAATTTCGTGGTATGTGAATTACATTACTGATGACGGATTAATCTACGTGATTAGAAACGGAGGTTCGGATCATCAGATTGCGCCATCGAAGCGTGTGAACATTCATACGAAGAAAGGTATTGTTCGTGGTGTTTTTGGTTGGCCAGCGATTCACACACGTGGAAGAAGCGGAAAAGCAGAAGAAACGGCAAAAATTGAAAACATATTTATTGATTGTGGTTGCTCAACGAAAGCCGAAGTAGAAGCTTTAGGCGTTCATGTGGGTTGTGTGATTACATATCCTGATAATTTTGAGATTTTAAACCACGATAAATTTGTGTGTAGAGCCATTGATAACCGCATGGGTGGTTTTATGATTGCCGAAGTAGCGCGTTTATTAAAGGAGAACAAAAAGAAATTACCTTTTGGATTGTACATCGTAAACTCGGTGCAGGAGGAAATTGGTTTGCGTGGTGCCGAAATGATTACCCAACGCATTAAACCAAACGTTGCAATCGTAACCGATGTTTGCCACGACACCACTACTCCAATGATTGACAAAAAAATTGAAGGCGATTTAAAAATGGGACGCGGACCTGTGATTGCTTACGCTCCAGCGACACAAAACGTGTTACGTGAAATGATTGTGGACACAGCAGTTGAAAACAAAATACCTTTCCAACGCCATGCGACTTCTCGCGTTACGGGAACCGATACCGATGCTTTTGCATATAGCAATGGCGGTGTTGCCTCAGCTTTGATTTCGTTACCGTTGCGTTATATGCACACCACCGTAGAAATGGTACACCGCGACGACGTAGAAAATGTAATTAAATTGATATACGAAACGCTATTGAAAATTGAAAATAACGAAACGTTTAGTTATTTTAAATAATAAAAATGTCAGTTCGAGCAAAGCGAGAACCGATTTTTACGCATAAAACCTAAAATCCTCATTTGTTTGAGGATTTTTTTTGTGATTTTTTTTCAGTTTTTGAAAATATGCAGAAAAACTACAGCAACTAGGTGGTGAGAATTTTGTTATATTGTATTGTATTGAATTTAAACTCATTATACGCAAACAACTACTAATTAATAAGTCTGATTTAGTTTAACTTACTAAAAAGTAATATATTATTTAAAAAAAATAAAACTGTATCAATATGACAAATGAAGAAAAATTGCAGAAAATAATAGCTGCATACACACCTTTGGATTATACAAAAATTAATCTTAAAAGAACAATTAAGGACAATTACATTGCTACTGAATTCAAGGATAATTTTTGCGATGATATTTGCATTACTTGGCGAAAAATTAATGCTACGCAATTACGAAATGATATGTTTGTAAATTTAAAAACTGGCGAAGATATTTTAATAATCCTTAAATACATTATGCTATGAAGTTAAATACCACTCTACTATTTATTGCTGTATCAGTAAATTTAATTAACAAAGCTGTTGGACAAGACTTTATTAGAATTGGAGCAGCACATGATTTTTCAAAAAACAAAGTTGTTCAAACTTTTTCATTTGACTTCAATAGGACAGAAAAAATAGATGAGAAAAAAGGTAGATTTCTACTTTTCGACCATAATAATTTTTACATACTTCCTACTTCAGATGTTAATATAGGCGATGGTATTACTTCATCTGAAAACAATATTTTGTTTCAAATTAATATGGGTAAAGCTTTTTATGGAAAAGAATGGAAAAATAAAGACAATCTAAGAACATCTGCTTGGAATAAAGCGATGGAATTTAATCCATCTTATAATTCTGACAAACTTTTTCAAGAAAAATTAGTTTTTGGACAATTTAAGTTTTTAGTCAATCTAATTTCTCAGAAACATAAAGATAAGTCTGAAAATACATATATACAAAATGTACATTCATTAACTTTTGGTGGGTTTTCAAATATTGGCTACAGATATAGCAAAACATATGACACAGATAATTTGTATTCAAATGCAGGAATATTGATGGACTACAAAACTAGAATTTTAAATTCTAAAAATGTAGACAACTGGATTTTCAAAGTGACGGGGAATTATTATCATATAATTTCAGATGTCCAACAACTGACAAATGATAATTTTGGAGGAATAATAAAGTCATCTATTGACAGGCTGATTTTTAAAAATACATACATTGGACTTTCTCATAAATATGGAAATGACAATCCAAATTACAAATACGTTAACACATTGGAGATATCTACAAAAATAAGGTATTGACAAAAAAGACACCTAAACCTTGTGCCACAATAAGAACTTTCTATATTAATTCAAGTACTGCATTTAAATCAAAGTTTTGACATAGTTAACACAAAAACATTCATAGTCCTCATTTGTTTGAGGATTTTTTTGTGCTTTTTTGAAATTTTAACACAAACTGCAGAAAAACTACAGCAATTAGGCGGGGAGAATTTTGCTATATTGCAGGGAAAAATCAAACTTAACGAGTAAGAATTTATTTAATTAGTTTTGTTAAATGTATAAACGAGTTAATAGTTATTTTCGAAAAACCCTATAGAAAGCAAAATTTATTAAATTCCTAAATAATTATTATATTAGCTAAATTATTAAATAATTAAAATGAGTAAATTTGAAGATGTTTTGATTAGCGAAGTTGACGACATTATTACGTTACCTTTATTACATACTTGTGATGCATATTCATTGAGAAATATTCTTGAAAGTATGACATTAATTCCAAAAAAATGTGATGTTTTCAGTATAGATTTACTTTACACTTATTATGGTTTACCTTCTTATAGACCTCATGTAGAAAAAGCAACTACAAATCCTGCTTATTATATGATTTGTTTAATTTTAGAATCTGACCAATTTAATGATTTTCACAAAATCTTTCCATTTGATAGTGGTGCATTTGAAAAAGTTCCTGAAATGAAAGAAAGATTTTTTCATCATCAAAGCAGTATTTCTGAATATGAACTCAAAAGCACAATTAAAAGTGCAAAAAAAGTAATTAAAACTTTTTATGATACAAATGACAATTATTTATCTCAAAACCCTCAAATATCAAAAAAATTCAGTCAATTTGATTTTGAAGCTATAAGTTACAGTAATTTAATTAATAATAGCACAGATGGTTTATTAGACGATAGAGCATCAAGTATAGAAATAATTTTTGATAAAAAAATAGAACTAAATAAAAGTACAGTCAAACAAATTATTATTCCAAACTGTTTTAAAGATGACATTAAAATTATGTCATTACTTAAAGATAATTTTGACATTGACAATCCTTTAGGATATGATACGTTTAGAGGTAATCCAAAAGAATATTTTGGATTAATAAGATCAGAATATCTTAACTTTTTAAAAAACTAAAAATGAAATTAAAAGGATACATCAAAGCTATAAAAGAGAATTGCTTCGCTATTCCTATTTACGGCGATGGAACTTCTTACTATTATCATAATATTAGTAACGATTTTAAGATTTTAAGTTTTGAAAAAACCGAAATTTTACATGATTATTTTATCCAAACTTATTTATCAAAAACATTTGACATAAATTCTACCGCTGCTTTAATTTTTGTTGGTTTTGAAAATTTTATTTTATATAACAGTGCTGATGAAGTAATTGACGAAGTAATTTTTTTTCTAAAAGATTTATCTAAAGATGATGAATATGTAAATATTAAAAAAGAAGCTTTTGAATTACAAAAAATTCTCTTTCCTAATAAAGTAATTGAAAATGAAATAGAAAACATAGATTTTACTATTAAAAAAATTAGCGTTAATAATGTAGATAGTAAAGTTTTTGTAAAATATTCATTAGAAGATTATCTCGAAGTAGAAAATAATAGAATTCAAAACAAAGATTTGGACAATATAAAAGAGAAAATAATAAAAAGACAAATTGAAAACTCAATTTTAGATAAAACTTTATTTAATGAAAATAAAGAAGTTCTATTTGAATTGTTTTGTAACTATCTAACAGATAATAGATCAATCTTTGAAAGTTTAATAATTGATACAAATATTGGAAAAAGCTTTACATCATATCTAAGTGAAAAAAGTAAATCTTTTAAACCAATTGAAATGACTTTGGAAGAAGAACTGAAGTTTAGAGTTAATGAACGAAGAAAAAAATTAAAAGATTTCAACTACCAATTTAATTTTGATTTTCTGAAAGAAAATTTAAATAAGGAACTAGCATACAAAAGATATGGAATAGATATAAATTACACCCCTCATTATATTGATCCTAATAGATCAAAAATCATTATTTTTATTGATGATAAAATATTATCCGAAGAGATAACTTTAGAAGAAATAAAAAAAAGTGAAGCAATCAAATCCGAAAGACAAAAAATTAGTAAATAAAACAAAAAAATCCCGCTTTCGCGGGATTTTCTTTTATCTTCTTTTACGAGCGTCTTTGACCAGTTTTATAATTTCTTCTGATTTAGATTTCTCGGCATACTCTAAAATAGAAACACCGTTATCGTCTAAGGCTCTGTAATCGGCGCCTTTTCTAATTAAGTACAGCGTAATTTCTGATTGTTTGTACATAATAGCGTACATCAAAGGCGTTTTACCGCGTTCGTCTTTTTTGTTTACATCTACTCCTAGTTCTACTAACTCTTGTACTTTTGTAAAATCGCCTTTACTAATGGCTACATTTAACTGTGATGGCGATGGTTTAGCAACGGCAACATAAGTTGTGTTTGTTGTTGTGTTTTCACTTGCTTGTAACGCATTTGTAAACAACATGGCTACTGCGGGTAAGATTACCCAAAATCTGTTCGTTTTTTTCATGATGATTGATTTTTAATGATTGATATGAATAGGACGAACTCTTGTAGTATTAGTTACAGCTTTTTAAAATTCTAACATAACTTTAACAAACGGCATGAAAAAAAGCCGATGAAACACCGACTTTTGCTTTTACTGTATGATTGACTATCTATTCTGTAAATAACTCAAAACGTTTTGCTCAATTCTTTCATTGATGTTTGAAATATCAGCTTTTACGAATTTTTCTCCAATGATGTTTTCGAATAACTCAATGTAACGTTCTGAAACCGTTTCTATGTATTCGTCGGTCATGTTTGGAATTTGTTGTCCTTCTTTTCCTTGGAACCCGTTTTCAATTAACCAACGACGTACGAACTCTTTTGACAATTGTTTTTGTTCTTCGCCATTCGCTTGTCTTTCTGCATAACCTTCTGCATAAAAATAACGAGAAGAATCTGGTGTGTGGATTTCGTCGATTAATACAATTTGTCCGTCTTTTGTTTTCCCGAACTCGTATTTCGTATCTACAAGAATTAAACCGCGAGATGCTGCAATTTCAGTTCCTCTTTGGTATAACGCTCTGGTGTATTTTTCTAAGGTTAAGTAATCTTCTTCGGTTACAATTCCGTTGGCTAAAATAGCTTCGCGTGAAATGTCTTCGTCGTGCGAACCGTTATCCGCTTTCGTAGTTGGCGTGATGATTGGTGTTGGAAATTTATCGTTTTCTTTTAAACCTTCTGGCATTTCCACACCGCAAAGGATTCTTCTTCCTGCTGCATATTCACGCGCTGCATGTCCTGATAAATAACCACGAATTACCATTTCTACTTTAAACGGCTCACATAAATGTCCTACCGCCACGTTTGGATCTGGAGTTGCTACTAACCAATTGGGTACAATATCAGAAGTTAATTCCATGAATTTAGTAGCGATTTGATTTAGGATTTGTCCTTTGTATGGAATTCCTTTTGGTAAAACCACATCAAATGCCGAAAGACGGTCGGTAGCGACCATCACTAATAAGTCATCATTGATATTGTAAACTTCTCTAACTTTTCCACGGTAAACCGATTTTTGACCTGGAAAATTGAAATTGGTAGTCGTAATTGTATTCATTATGTTGTGTTGTTGTTTGTCGTGCAAAAGTAAACTATTTATTTTCTTCCAAAAATTATTTAATAAAAAAAGAGAAGCTCTTTCGAACTTCTCTTTGCATTTTTTTTTACTTCTATTTAAACATAATGTTATACGTAACCCCAACACCTAAAGAACGAATGGTAATGTCTTCGGCAAAGGTGTTTTGGTAATAACCGTAAATATTCCATTTTTTGTTGTGATATCCGATTTGGGGATTAAAATACAATCCGCCTGAATTATCAACGTTAGTTAGGAATCCGTAACCAAAATCGGCACCTACAAAAACGCCTTCGGTTTGAAAATAGTAACGGGCAAAACCAGCTAATGGAATCACTCCGAAATCATCAACCTCATCTTTTCCAAAAAAATGATTGTACCCAGAAGCAATACCAATTCCAAAATGCGGATTGAACAAATATTGTCCTCTCACATCCACTCCCACATTGAAAGACGCAATATCTTTTGCATCTCCCATTGGCACACCAGCAGTTAATCCTGCTTTAAACCAAGAATTCCTAGTTGTGATATCCACTTCTGGAATTTCTTGTGCATAACTTAAACCATAACATAACGTGGCTACAAACAAAACGACTTTTTTCATACTTGTAAATTTTAGGGTTTACAATTGGAACGATGAAAATTGGGGTTTTATTTTTGCAATTGGCGAATTATAAGATTTTTTTAACTTTTATGAGGTTCTCATTTTTGAGGAATAGGAATAAAAAACTAAACCCCTCGAATTCGAGAGGTTTAAATTATAAGTAGTTTATTTTCTAAACACTTATCTAATCATTATTCTCAATACTCTTATACGCATCAATAATTTTCTTCACTAATCTATGACGAACGATGTCTTTATCATCTAAGTAAATGATTCCGATGCCTTCTACATCTTTCAATACTAAAAGCGCTTCTTTCAATCCCGAAATTGTTCGTCTTGGTAAATCCACCTGACCTGGGTCTCCCGTGATGATGAATTTAGCGTTTTTTCCCATACGGGTTAAGAACATTTTCATTTGGGAATGCGTGGTATTTTGCGCTTCGTCTAAGATTACGAAAGCGTTATCTAACGTACGTCCACGCATAAAAGCTAATGGTGCAATTTGTATGATGCCTTTTAACAAATAGTCTTCTAAGGTTTGTGGTGGCAACATATCGCGCAACGCATCGTATAAAGGTTGCATGTACGGATCTAACTTTTCCTTCATATCACCCGGTAGAAAGCCTAAGTTCTCCCCTGCTTCCACAGCCGGACGCGTTAATATAATTCGCTTAACTTGTTTTTCCTTTAATGCTTTAACGGCTAGAGCGACACCTGTATACGTTTTTCCAGTTCCTGCGGGTCCAACAGCGAAAACCATGTCATTTTTGTGCACATAATCGACCAATTTTTGTTGGTTAGGCGTCATGGCTTTGATTAACTTTCCTCCTATTCCATGCACTAAAATCTTATCGCGGTCGTGCATGTGTTCGGCATCATGTTGATGACTCGTTTCTAAAACCCTCAAAATAACATTATCATCAATACTGTTGTAACGCGTAAAATGATGCATCAATCTTTTGAAGCGATTTTCAAACTCATCCAAGATTTCTGGCTCACCAAACGCTTTAAGAGTAGTTCCTCGGGCTACGATTTTAAGTTTTGGATAATACTTCTTAATAGTTTCAAGATGAGCATCTTGCGCACCCCAAAATTCTTTTGGAGCAATGTCGACTAATTCAATGATTCTTTCGTTCAAAGGCTTTCTTTTTTTAATTATTTTTGAAACGCTAAAATTATAGTAGCTTTGCAATCAAATTTAGTAAAAACTACTGTTGGATTTCAAATAAGTTATAAACAAAAAAATGTCAATAATTACTTTAACTACCGACTTTGGACACAAAGACTACTTCGTAGGTGCTTTGAAAGGAAAAATATTGTCGGAACAGAAAGAAGCCGTTATTGTAGACATTTCGCACGAGATTGATTTATTCAACACATTAGAAGCGAGTTACTGTATTGAAGCCGCTTATCACAACTTTCCAAAAGGTACCATTCATATTATTGGCGTAGATAGTGAACGTGTGGGCGATACCCAACATATTGCGATGCAATGGGACGATCATTATTTTATTTGTGCCGATAACGGAATTTTAAATACCTTAATTCAGAAGAAAATTCCACAGAAAATCGTAGCCATTACCATCCACGACCGATTGAATACAGATGTTAGCGATATGGATGTTTTCGTAGCAGTGGCGTGTCATATTGCACGAGGTGGTTTATTGAATGTGATTGGTAAAGAAATTCCATCGCTGAAACCTGTAAGTGTGTTAACCTCATCGATTACTGATGATTTATCGGAAATAAAAGGACAAATCGTTTATATTGATTCGTTTGGAAATTGCGTTACTAATATTTCGCAAAAGCAATTTAACGATACGATTAGAGGTCGAAAGTTCGAAATCGTTATTAAAAACAAAAAGTTCAGTCGTTTGCACAAAAGTTATTCAGATTTTCCTGTTTCTGATGTGAAACAATTGAAAGATTTAGAAGGTGATTTCTTAGCGTTATTCAACGAAAACGGCTATTTAGAAATTGCGATATATAAAAGTAACCCAAAAACGGTAGGTTCGGCAGCGACCTTGTTAGGATTGCATTTTAGAGATACGGTATCCATTAAATTCAAATAAAAATATGTTCATAAGAATTGTAAAAATGCGTTTTCAAGAAGACAAAATCGAAGCTTTTTTAAATAATTTTGAAGAAGTGAAACACCACATACGAAACTTCGAAGGAAACCGTTTCTTAGAATTGTATCAAGACAAAAACGACAAACGTATTTTCTTTACCTATAGTTATTGGGAAAACGAAGAAGCATTAGAAAATTACAGAAAATCGGCTTTGTTTGATGGCGTTTGGACATACACAAAAACTTTATTTAGCGATAAACCAGAAGCTTGGAGTGTGGATAGATTGGTAACATTAGAATAAAACAGTTAAACAAATAAACGTTTCAACAGTTAAACAATAAAAAATGAAAGCATTATTATTACGAGAAATAAAATCCTTTTTTGGTTCGCCGATTGGATATTTAGTCATCGGGATTTTTCTTTTACTCAACGGATTATTTCTTTGGGTTTTTGAAGGCGAATTCAATATTTTAAACTCGGGTTTTGCCGATATGAGTCCGTTTTTCAAATTGGCACCATGGATTTTAATTTTCTTAATTCCTGCCGTAACTATGCGTAGTTTTTCGGATGAGAAAAAACAAGGAACGATTGAATTGTTGTTTACCAAACCGCTTTCTAATTGGGACATCGTAAACGGAAAATTCTTAGGTGCTTTGGTTTTAATTGTTTTAGCGATTGTACCAACAATTATTTATGTGTTAACGATTTCGCATTTTGGAAATCCGCAAGGCAATATTGATATGGGAAGTACTCTTGGTTCGTATTTCGGATTGTTATTCTTAATTGCAGCTTACACGGCAATTGGAATTTTTGCTTCTACTTTATCAGACAATCAAATTGTGGCGTTTATAATTGCTGTTTTTTGTTGTTTCTTTTTCTATTTCGGATTTGATGGCATTGCTTCTTTCCTTGGAAATTACAGTTCAATGTTTGCTGCTTTAGGAATGGATTATCACTTTAAAAGTATGAGTCGCGGTGTGTTAGACACACGTGATATTGTGTACTTTGTGAGTGTGACGTTTTTATTTTTATCGGCAACGGTTTATCAACTTAAATCTTTGAAATGGTAATGAAAGAAAACAAATCAAAAGCTTTAAAGCAATTAGGAATTGTATTTTTAGCCATCATCGTTATCAATTTAATCAGCAACTTCTTTTTCAAGCGTTTCGACTTAACGCAAGACAAACGTTATACTTTATCGGAAACGACATTAAACATTATAAAAGATGTGGAAAGTCCGTTATACATTGAAGTGTATTTGGAAGGAAATTTTCCGCCAGAATTCAAGCGTTTACAAAATGAAACCAAACAACTTTTAGAGGAATTCACAGCTTATAATTCGAACATTATTTTCAACTTCAAAAATCCGATTGAAAAAGAGGAAACGCGAGTAGAAAAAATGAAAGAATTCTACGCGAAAGGCATGCAACCATTGAGTATCACTGTGGAAGACAAAGGAAAACAATCGCAAGAAGTAGTTTTTCCTTGGGCACAAGCGACTTATGGCGATAAATTCACGAAAGTGGCTTTATTAAAAAACTTAATGGGTGCTTCTACTGAAGAAAAAGTAATTAGTTCGGTGCAGCATTTGGAATTTGGTTTTGCGGAAGCCATCAATAAAATTTCGAAAGAAAAACAAAAGAAAATTGCCGTAATCAAAGGCAACGGAGAAGTTTTAGAACCTTTCATGGCCGATTTCTTAAGAACAGTTAAAGAAAGTTATTATATCGGACCTTTTACATTAGATTCGGTAGCAAAACAACCAATACAAACTTTAGAAGCGCTAAAAAAATACGATTTAGCAGTAATTGCAAAACCAACTGAAGCTTTCACGGAAGAAGAAAAACAAGTATTAGACCAATTCATCATGAATGGTGGAAAAACCTTGTGGTTAGTCGATGTAGTTTCAGCAGACATGGATAGTTTATACAACGAAACTGGTACTATTTTAGCATCGCAACGCGAATTGAATTTGACTGATATGTTCTTTAAATACGGTATCAGAATCAATCCGTTATTGGTAAAAGATGAATATGCAACGCCTATTAAATTAGCATCAGGAAATCAAGGAAGCGAAACGCAAATGCAAGAATACAGTTGGAAATTTTCGCCTTTCGTTTATCCAACTTCTACCAATCCAATCGTGAAAAACATGGAAGGGATTAAGTTTGAATTTGCTTCTCCAATTGAAATCTTGAAAAACGATATTAAGAAAACCGTTTTATTGAGTTCGTCTGAATATTCGAAAACCATTGGAACACCAACGCCAGTTTCCTTAGACATGGTTACAGAAGAAACTACAGAAGAAGAATATTTAGGAAAAGGATTGCTTCCAGTAGCGGTTTTAATGGAAGGAAAATTCAAATCGATGTATCAAAACCGTGTGTTACCTTTTAAAGACAATTCGTTCCAAGCGATTGGAAAAGAAAACAAGATGATTGTAATTTCGGATGGTGATGTGATTAAAAATCAATTAGACAAAGGAGTACCTTTAGAATTAGGTTTCGACAAGTGGACCAATCAACTATATGGCAACAAAGAGTTCTTAATGAACTGTGTAAATTACCTTTTAGACGACAACGGACTTATTAACATCCGAAGCAAAGATGTCGATTTACCACTTTTAAACAAAGAAGAAGTATATAAAAATTATACTATGGCACAAATGGTAACTGTCGGATTACCAATAGTTATTTTGGCTATCTTTGGGTTTTTATTCACGTTCTTACGCAAAAGAAAATACAGCCGCTAGTTGTTAATAAAATTGTTTTTGCGTTTGAGCAGAATTAGAATATATTTGTGAAATATAAAATCAAATCACGATTTTAAAATACAAGATGATGAAGTTTATAGTATCGAGTTCGTATTTATTAAAACAATTACAAGTTTTAGGAAGTGTTATCAACAGTAGTAACACCTTGCCTATCCTTGATAATTTCCTTTTTGAATTAGACAACAACCAATTAAAAGTTTCAGCTTCTGATTTAGAAACAACAATGACGGCTACGTTAGAAATTGATTCTACAAGTCAAGGAAGTGTTGCTATTCCAGCAAAACTTTTATTAGATATCTTAAAAACATTCCCAGAGCAACCGTTAACATTTACAGTAGAAGACAATTCAACTGTAGAAATTAGCTCAAACTCGGGTAAATATGCAATTGCTTATGCACCAGGAGAAGAATTCCCTAAAGCAGTAGTTTTAGATGATCCTTCAAAAACATTAGTTCCTGCGGAAGTATTAGCAACTGCAGTAAGTAAAACGATTTTCGCTGCTGGAAACGATGATTTGCGCCCTGTAATGAGTGGTGTTTTCTTCCAATTTTCACCAGAAGGATTAATCTTTGTTGCAACAGACGCTCACAAATTAGTAAAATACGCTCGCACCGATGTAAAAGCATCACAAGTAGCTGATTTTATTATGCCAAAGAAACCTTTAAACATTTTAAAAGGAATTTTAGGCGCTTCTGATGCAGAAGTAACTATCGAATATAACGATTCAAATGCAACGTTTTCTTTCGAAAATTATGTATTAACTTGTCGTTTAATCGATGGGAAATATCCAAACTACGAAGCGGTTATTCCAAAAGAAAATCCAAACAAATTATTAATCAACAGAGTTCAGTTTTTAAACTCGGTTCGTCGTGTAGCTATTTTTGCTAACAAAACAACGCACCAAATTCGTTTAAAAATCGCTGGAACCGAATTGAATATATCAGCAGAAGATATCGATTACTCTAACAAAGCAGACGAGCGTTTGACTTGTGATTACCAAGGAGACGATATGCAAATCGGTTTCAACTCACGTTTCTTAACCGAAATGTTGAATAATTTATCAAGTGATGAAATCCAATTAGAAATGTCAATGCCAAACAGAGCTGGAATTTTAACTCCAGTTGACGGCTTAGACGAAGGCGAAACAGTTACGATGCTTGTAATGCCAGTAATGTTGAGCAACTAATTTACAATATTTGATTTTATAGTCTAACTTAAAATCTTATTACCAACCTTAACTAACTTAAAAACCACTTAGCTCAGGCTTTAGTGGTTTTTTAATTTTATTGGAACACAGATGAAACGGTTTTTTCTTTAAACACATAGTTTTTCACAGAGCTTCACCGAGATTTTTTGAATTGGATTGTGTTGAGAGAGCTACACAGAGACGTTTCACTTTACATAGTTCACAATAGACTATGCGCATCGTTTGTCATGCTGTTAAGCATCTCTTGAACGAGTGATACTTTTTTTGAAAGCAAAGAATGTAAAAGAAAACTCTGTGCTAAACTTAGTGAGACTTTGTGTAACAACTCCAAACAAAAAAACTTTCAACTTCTAACTTCTAACTTCTGACTTTGAATTATCTTTGTAAATTAAATTTAGAACATGATTCCACAAGAAACTATAGTTGCATTAGCTACACCGTCTGGAGCGGGTGCGATTGCTATTATTCGATTATCTGGTAAAGACGCTATTACGATAGCCGCTGACGTATTTCAATCGGTTTCTGGGAAAGATATTACGAAACAGAAGACGCATACGATTCATTTGGGACATATTGTCGACCCTTCGACAAGCTCAGAACAGGCTGGCAAAGTGTATGACCAAGTGTTACTTTCTATTTTCAAAGGTCCGAATTCGTACACTGGGGAAAACGTGATTGAAATTTCTTGTCATGGTTCTACTTTTATTCAACAACAAATTATCCAATTATTGCTTCGTAGAGGCGCTAAAATGGCTCAAGCAGGTGAATTTACCTTGCGTGCTTTTTTAAACGGGAAACTAGACTTATCACAAGCAGAAGCGGTTGCTGATTTGATTGCTTCGGATAACGAAGCGTCTCATCAAATTGCGATGCAACAAATGCGCGGTGGTTTCAGTAACGAAATTGCCAAACTTCGAGAAGAATTATTGAATTTCGCTTCCTTAATCGAGTTGGAATTAGACTTTGCAGAAGAAGATGTCGAGTTTGCCGATAGAACACAATTTCATGATTTATTAGAACGCATTGAGTTTGTTTTAAAACGATTAATTGATTCGTTTGCTGTTGGTAATGTGATTAAAAACGGAATTCCTGTAGCCATTGTAGGCGAACCAAATGTTGGAAAATCGACTTTATTAAACGCTTTATTAAACGAAGAACGCGCCATTGTTTCTGATATTGCTGGAACAACTCGTGATACGATTGAAGATGAATTGGTTATTAATGGAATTGGTTTCCGATTTATAGACACAGCTGGAATTCGTGAAACGAAAGATGTGGTAGAAAGTATCGGAATTCAAAAAACATTTGAGAAGATTGAGCAAGCGCAGGTAGTTTTGTTTATCTTGGATGGAAGATGGATGATGGAAGCTGGAAGTTTAGAAGCGGTAAAAATTGAATTTGAAAAAATTAAAAACAAGTTTCCATTAAAACCTTTAGTAGTCATAGCTAATAAAGCTGATTTGCTTTCAGAAGAACAAAAAAACAATATTCAAGCTACCATTGACGATATACTTTTCCTAAGTGCCAAACAAAAAGTTGGTATTGATGAACTTAAAAATACATTACTCTCTTTTGTAAACACAGGTGCGCTTAGAAATAACGAAACGATTGTGACCAACACACGCCATTATGATTCTTTATTAAAAGCTTTGGAAGAAATTCAGAAGGTGAAATGGGGATTAGATTCGGGAATTTCATCCGATTTAATGGCGATTGATATTCGAAGCGCGTTGTATTTCTTTGGTGAGATTACTGGAGAGGTTACGAATGACGAATTGCTTGGAAATATTTTTGCGAACTTCTGTATCGGCAAATAATGTAAGATAAATTTTACAAAAAATACATCAAAAAACCATAATAAACCCGCATTTTCTGCGGGTTTTTCTTTGTTTTCAATATTTTACAATTTTGTAAAATTATGCACTATTTTTTATAGATTTGTACCTTCCTTGTACCTCGATGAAGGAAAAAAAATTTAATTTTTTAAAAAAGTGAAATTATGGCGCTTATTTCTTCTTATTGATAGGTGAGTAAATTTAACAGGAGGTGAAATTATGGGTGAAATTATGTCTAAAATAATGCAAAATGAAGACAAATATTAGAATCAAAAAGAAGTGCGAGTACTGTAAAGAAGAATTTGTTGCGAAAACAACAAAAACTAGATATTGTTGTCATAGATGCAATCAAAAAGGTTACAAGCAAAACATGAAACAAAATAAAATTGCAACTACTGAAAAAGCAACTAAGCTAGACATAATTAATGTAGATGAATTAAACAAAAAGGATTTTCTAACCGCCAAAGAAGCGGCATACATTTTGAACATGTCGTTACGAACAGTTTACCGATTGATTCAATCGAAAGAATTAAATGCTTATAATTTTTCTGAAAGAAAAACTCTTGTAAGAAGAAAAGATATTGATATGTATTTTGACTTAAGTTTAAATGACATCAATATTGATAAAAGCCATTTAAAAGAATTGATTAATTTAGAGAACTCGTATACCATGGATGAAGTTCAAAAAAAATATAATATTTCTAGTAGCGCATTGTTTAATTTAATTAAGCGTTTGGAGATACAAAAGAAACAAGTTGGAAAACACGTTTTAGTTAGAAAAGAAGATATTGATAAAATTTTTGCTCCATGATAAAAGTTACACTGAGAGAAAAGCCGCTAAAATCTGATAAGTTAAGTTTATACTTGGACTACTATCCTCCTATCACACATCCTGATACTGGAAAAAAAACAAGACGTGAGTTTTTAAACTTATATATTGAAAAAAATCCGAAGACACCAGAGGCAAAAAAGCAAAACAAAGAAACCTTGCAAATGGCAAAAGGTGTTCGTTCCAAAAGAGAAGTTCAACTACGAAATAGAGAGTTTGGATTTAAAGAGAATGTAAACATCAGTATTGATTTTCTAAATTTCTACAAAGACATTGTTACTGGATATTACAACAAAGGAAGTAAATCGCAATACAATAACTGGCAATCGTCATACAATCACTTTGAACATTTTTGTAGTGATAAGATAACAACTGCCGATTTGGATTCCAATTTTGTAAAGCGCTATAGAAACTACTTATTGAATGCCGAAATCAATCGCAATTTAATGGAAGTAAAAAATCTATCTCGAAATACTGCATCAACCTATTTCAAGCATTTTATTTATGTTCTTAGAGAAGGTTATAAAGAAGGATTCATTGAAAAAGATTTGGCCAAAAATGCCGAATACATAAAAGAAGAAGAAACCCAACGTGAATATCTAACAGAAGAAGAACTAAAAAAACTTTGGAATACTCCAATAAAAAAAGAAGTAATCAAACACATGGCAATGTTCTCGGCATTGTCTGGACTTCGCTTTGTTGATGTTAGAAACTTACAATGGAAAAACATATACCAAGACAAACATCAGGGTTATTACATTCAATTGAGAGAACAAAAAACAAATTCCACAAAAAATCATCCTATTAACGAAACTGCCTACTCGATTTTAAAAATGCAGAATACAAATGAAGGTTTCGTTTTTAGAAATATTGAATACACTCAAGTTTCACGCCCCTTGAAAGAATGGTTAACCGCTAGTGGAATCAAAAAGAAAATTTCTTTTCATAACTTTAGACACAGTTACGCTACATTGCAACTTGCCAATGGAACCGACATTTATACCGTTTCGAAATTGTTAGGACATAAAAACGTAACAACCACACAGATTTACACCAAAGTATTAGACAAAAATAAAATTGAAGCTGCTAACCGTATTAAATTAGACTTAGATGGAATTTCTTAAAGATCATAAAAAAATAACTGAAAAAGAAGTAAATACTTTAAAAGAGTATATAATTGATAATTTAAAAAACAGTTTTCAAAAAAATAGAACTTCAGAAAAAGCAATCGAAAAATTAACTAACGACATACACAACAATCTTATAATTAAATCTCTTATTAGCAGATATACTGGTTATTTTGAAAATTGTTATCGAACGCTATTAGAACATAATACATTATATGATCCTAAAAGAACCGATACTATTTATAATACTTTAGAAGAAGAAGTATATGAAATTTTTCAACCAAAATTAGAATTGGCAATAAAACAAGAATATACAAAAGAAGACCTAATTGATTTAAGCTATGAAGAATTTGTATCTCATTTATTAAAATACGCTGTTTTAAAAAATGTCTACAATAAACTAAATTCTGAAGAAGTTTATTTTAAGGAACTTTTGGAGCTTTTCTATGAATTAGATGATTACAGCCAGTTTGATAATTCTCTTCTTAAAGATCATATAGAATTAATAACCTATGGAAGAGTGCAAAAAATATATTTACATTATGGTAAAAAATTAAAAGCTGTTAACACTGATATAAAGAACTCAATAAAAGAAAACCAAAAAGAAATTTCTTCTAAATTTAATAATGAATTATATTCTAAAATAGAAAATTTCAATGAAGACGAAAAAAATATAATTCTACATGCATTTTATAAAGTCATTGAACTTAAAAAATCTCAAGATAAAAAAATAGATTTAGTACAATTCTTAAGAGTAATTAGAATTTGCCAAGGAATTGATGATATCGATTTATTTCATGAAAATTACACTAAGAAATTTTACAAACAAGTTTCTGAAGGTCTTGATTACTCTTCAAATACAACTTATAGGAAAAAATTAAAAAAAGATTTAACAAACAAATTAAAAGATTTGCAAGTTCCTGAAGTTTATAATTACATTAATGACTTAAAAGATTAATCAAAATTTATTATTAAAAAACAGTGTTTTAATATAAAACATGCTTTTAATTAATTGAAAATCAAAAAAATAACTTTCTAAAAGCTTTCTAAAGACTTTCTAAAAGCAAAATTTTACATCAAATTACAAAATACATTTGGCTCAATATTTAAAAATAAAAAATATGAGTCAACAAATTTACATGCTCTCAGAAGAAGGAATAAAAGTACTTGTAGAGCAAATTACGGAGAACATTAAAAACGAGTTACAAATCCAACCTCAAAAGGTAACTCCAGAAGACGAATTCTTAAACATCGATGAACTATCCAACCTCATTGGATTAACGAAGCCGACTATCTATGGTCACGTGCATCGTAACACCATTCCTTTCATCAAGAAAGGTAAGATGCTTCGATTTTCAAAAAACGACATTTTACATTGGTTGCAAGATGGTAAAAGCAAATCAAAAGCTGATATTGACAATCAAGTAAACGAGTATTTAGCTAAAAATCCGCTTTTTAAGCGTTAATCTAACGTAAAACTTACGCTTATGGAAAATTATCTATATACCTGCGCGTATTGTGGAAAACAATACAAACCTAGAAGACGAAGAAAGCAAAAGTATTGCAGTAACAGTTGCAGAACTAATGCGTTCAATGCAAAGAAAAAGAACAGCCTTGTTAAGCCAGAAACCAACAAACCTGAAAACCAATTACAGAAAATTGATAAAATGAGTTGGGCTGGCGTAGGAAATGCAGCCGCAGGAACTTTAGCTGTAAATGCTCTATCTAGTTTGCTAACTAGAGAAGAAAATAAACCTGTTACAAAAAAGGATTTTAAAGAAATCAAAGAGTTATTAATCAAACGCTTTCATCCCATTTCAAATATGCGACCTGATGCCTATGGAAATCAACCCTATTATGATTTGGAAACAAAAAGTGTTGTTTACTTAAAAGCAGGGAATTATGGAATTTAAAAATATAGAAGAAATAGAAAAATCTATTGACAGTGTTGTTTTAAACGACAAACAAAAAGCTATCAAAGAGCTTCACGAGATTATAGAACTATTACCCAATGAAATAAGTAATCTAATCGACTTTGGTTTTCGAATAAACAGAATTCCGAAAGAATATATGTTAACTTCAATTTTGTTTGCATTTAGTAATGCTGTTGGACTAGCCTACGAACTACAAGCTTTAGGACATAGAAACTATGGCAACTTGTTCTTTGCTATTGTTGGAAATCGTGGCGATATGAAATCATTGCCAATGAAAATTGCAACTAGTGTTCTCAATACAATTGACTCTGATACTTACAAGGAAGGTAATAGTTCAGAATCAGAAAATTTAAAACAGAAAAAATTATTAATCCAAAATGCAACTATTCAGGCAGCGCAAACTTCTCATAGTTATAATCCATATTCAGTTGGTATATTTTTGGATGAAATTATGTTCTTAGTTGAAAAAATGGGGAATAAAAACAATTCGGATGGAATGGCTTGGAGAACATTTCTATTAGAAGGCTACAACAACTCAACAATTGACATATTAAGACAAACTACTAGAAGCTTCAGAATTGACAAAAGTTACCCTACTTTATTAGGATCCATTCAAGAACAATTTTTACCAACATTGTTTGGAAATGGTAATCTTGAAAGCGGTTTTATAGATAGAATATTATTTACTACCAAATTAACTGAAAACAATATTTTATCAAAAGAATCAATCCCAAGAGAGGTAATAGGAAATTATGAAAACTTACTCACCAGAGTTTTTAGTTTAAGAAAATTAATAGAAGAAAATGAAGAAATCGAAAGTGAAACACTAGAATTAAATGATGAGGCTGAAAACTTATTATTCAACTACATTCAAAACTTGATTAATCAACAAAAAAAATCAGATTCTATAATCAAAGCATATTTATCAAAATTACAAATTAGCATTTATAAACTAATAATATTGATTCACGCCATTAGAAGTAAAAATTATATTGCATCTATAATAAATTTAGACACTATAAAACTAGCTATTAGAGTTAATGATTTTTACTTCTTAAACTTCAAAATCATCAATTCAGAAAAAGAGAATTCTAAAGACCTAGAATTCAATATAAATGCAGCAATCCGAAAAGCAATTCAGAATAATGCTTCTCAGTCAGATTTTATAAAAGTATTTGGAGTTCCTAAATCCACATTATCAAGAAAATGGAATGAAATTATAAACAACATGGAACTTGAAACTAAATAGTAAAAAGCTCATAAACACTGATTTTACAGTATCTGACAAATTATTCAAATTAAGTTTCAAGTTCCACAATTATTTAAATTATGTTTACTAAAGTCGCCCAAAATCTAAAATTCAATCCCAAAAGAAATTACAAGTTAGTAACTCCTTGTTGCCGCAAAACAAATACCGACGGTAAGTTTGTCAACTATATTGATTATGAAGATTACTATGGTTATTGCCATTCTTGTGGAGTTGCAACTTTACCACCTACAATCTATTTAAATGAGTTTGGTGAGGAGTTTATATGGAATAAATTGGAAAACAAATACATAAAAAATACAATTTCACAAGTTGCAATTCCAGTTGCTGCAAGTTGCAATAAAATTGCAATCCCACAACAATTCATTCCTGAAGAGGAAATATGGTCAAATTATTATACAGAACCTGAAAACAACTTGTTGCAATTTCTTAGAAAAAATTATGATAACGAGTTAGTTGAAGACGCTAAAGAAGTTTATGCAATAAGTACTTCAGATGACGGTGGTACGATGTTTTGGAATATCAACAAAGATTTAAAAATTCAAAAGCTTAAAATTGGATATTATGATAAAAATGGAAGGAGAAAAGATCATTTTAAAGTTCCTTATCTAAACAAGGATGGCTATATCTCATGTTTATTTGGCGAGCATATTTTAGGTTATAACTATTATCAAGACAAAACCGTAATTTTAGTTGAAAGTGAAAAAACAGCAATAATTGGTTATATTTTGATGTCTAAATACATTTGGCTAGCATACGGAGGTTGCAATGGTCTTACAATCGAAAAAGCTCAAATATTAAGGGGTTTTAGAGTACTAATTATTCCAGACATGAGTGAAAATGCCGTAATGGTTGCAACCAAAAAAGTTGCAGAACTAAGACAAAACGGCATTGACATCAAACTTTGGGATATGACAAATGGTAAAACCGATGACCAACTTAATAAAGAAGAAATTTACAATAATGATTTAGAGGATTTTTTTAGGGTATTAAAATTTCAATAAAAATATTTTAAGTTGTAATTATTTAACGGAATACATTTTGATTTTATCGTTATCTTATTAAATATTTACTCAACAATAATCATCAAAAGTTTCACCTCCAAGCCATTCAAGACCTTGTAAAATAGTAAATTGTTTTTCTGCTCCTTGTTTTTCGAAAAAAGTTCCAAGACTAGTATGAACAAAAACATTATTTTGAAAGGTAATCTCAGCTAAAGAATAAGGTTTTATTGGATTTTCTTCACCACTTTTACACATAATCCACAATTTATCTTTGTCATTAGAAATTGCAAAGTGTTCAATTATTGAATTTGTATATTGATTTCGGGAAAATATATCTCCAACCTTCAAATTTTCAGAATAGTCTGTTATCGGCTTATTAGTGATTTCTGTTGGACAACACGGAAATTCACTTGGAGTTTTCCAATTACTTACTTTTTGAACGGCATTAGGAGTTAAGGAATTTATAAACTCAATTATCTCGTCAAAATGTTCTTCAAATTGATTAGGTACACTTCGTTTAAAAATCCATTCTCCTAAAGAACCTCCATTTGATGGTTTATCACTTTCCGTCCAAGCCAATAATCTTTCTTTGCTTAGTTGAGCCTCTTCTTGACTAACTGTTGTCATCCATTTATAATCAGGATTTTGAAATTTATCTCGAAAATCTAAAGGATTATCAAGAAATGCTTCTACACTTCCACAAATAAATGCTATACGTTTTGCTGTTATTGGATTAAGTAAAATGTTTTCTAATCTTGTTACCCAACGTAGATTTTCTGGCCGATTATTTTGTTTGTTTGTGTCTATATGGTCAACAACATGTTCTTTTGTGGGTGGTTCACCATGAAAGGCTGAAGCAACTATTCGATGAACTCTAACCGAAGCTATCTCTAAATAACCTGACTTTTTATTAAGTTTACCAAAAGTCCAATTATTATCGGTTGGTCTAGGTCTTTTCCCATTAATAGGATAACGAAGTACTGCTCCATTGTCACGAACAGAATAACGCTCATTCTTGTAAATGCACTCGTATTCTTCTTCAAAATTGTTTACAGTGACCATGAACTAAGAATTTTTGGATTCATCAAAATCAACCAATTCAATTTTAGTACCAAGAGCTAAACTAATTTTCGAAAGTACATCTAAACCAACAGAATATCGTCCTTGTTCAATTCGACTAAGGTTAGCAGCATCTATATTAGCTAGTTGGGAAAGTGTTTTAGCTTCAATATTTTTTTGTTTTCTTAATTTTCTAATTTTATTTCCTATTCTTACTCTTTCTTGATGAAGATAAATTCTTTCATCATCCTTTTCTCCTTTTACCCCATTTATTGCTAATCCTTCGATATAAGTCATTTGTATCCATATCCAATATTGCATACCCATACCTGTATTTTCTAAAATATTATCATTGAAATATTTTTCATAATAATAAATTAATCTTTCAGTGTAATGTTGTTGAGTTTGTTTTGTTATTGGAAAAAAGGTTTCCCAGATGAATTTCTCTCCGTCATATGCAATGACTTCAATATTAAAGTCATCTACAAATTTTGCTTGTATCATAATTTTTTTGCCGTATTTATCGTGTTGTCGCCACTTTTAATTTTATGAAACAAATATAAGTATAAATTTTATAATTGGCAAATATGCCAATTATAAAAACATATTAAAAATAAAAAGCATTATTACAATTCAAAAACCTCCTTAAACTTGCTCTTCAACTCCAGTCTCAATCCCTCAAAACAATCCAATAACTTATCATGCATCTTTAAAGTTGCAACCGTAATTGATTTGTCTATAATTGGTAGTTGGTTTGCCGTAATGTTTATTTGCTTTTCGTTTGCTAAAGTATCTTTTATATCAATGGTTGCAACCTCTGGTTGTAATTCAGTTGCAACGGAACTTGGATAAAACAATTTAATCTCTTGAATACCGAAACGAACTGCGTAAGCTAATATTTGGTATAAATCGGATTGTGAAATTTCTTTTTCAGATCAAAATCATCATAATAAACTAACTTGAATTTGTGTCAACAAATATTGTTTAAAAATTTATAATCTTAATTAAAAACTTGTGGTTTTCATTTTTAAAGTATTATCACCAATGTTATAAGCATAAACCGAAGCTGGCAAAAAAGTTAACATTAAATCATCTATTTCTTTTGTACCTAGTTTGTCAATCGAAGTAACTAATGAACTCATAAAATCATTGCTTTTACAAAACTGAATTAAACTAGCCAATTCCTGAGGCTTTTCAAAATAACGATTACTCCATTTTATTTCTACTCCCCAAACTGGTTTAAACTTTTTATCATCAACTAATACCAAATCCACTTCGCCATCTTTCCAACGTGCATAGGTTAAATCCAAATTTTCACGGTGCATCCATTGTGATAAAATAGCAGTTTCTACCATATTACCCATTTCATCATCTGTCCCTTTTATTGGAGAAAACAAAGCCGTTCGCAATGAAGGATTAGTTAAATAGACTTTAAAACTAGTTACCCTTTTCATTCTTTTGGCATTAATATCTACTTTATTCAGCACTTTAATTAAAAAGGCTGCTTCTAAATATTCTAAATACTTTTTCAATGTATCCTTTTGGATTCCGCTTTCCTTTGACATGGCTTCATACGAAAACTCATTACCTGTATTGTAAGCAATGTAAGTAAAGAAACGGTTGAGTTCTTGAACATCTTTTATTCCATACAAACTTGGTAAATCACGCAACAAAACTTTATCCACTATGTCGTTCTTAACATAGCGTCCCATATCCTTTTGAATTTTTTCAGACAAAACAACTTCAGGATATCCACCAAAATTGAGATACTGCAAAAATTCAGTATTTAATTCATCTAAATTAAGCGGTAAACAATACGGAATTTCCATTTTACCATATTGGATGTGTCCTTTTTTGATTAAATGATTTTTATTTTTTAAATGAATAAACTCTTGAAAAGTAAGCGGGGGCAACATAAAATCTGTAAATCTTCCTGCTCCGCTTTCTGTACTATGCCATTTTAAAGCTGCGGCAGCCGAACCAGAAACCACAAATTTAGTTTCAGGATAGGCATCAACCAAAACCTTTAAATGACGTTCCCAATCCTTCAAATATTGAATTTCGTCAAAGAATATATAGCATCCCTTTAAATCTGATAATTGAAGCGATTGCAAGCATAAATCAAGTATATCCTGTAAACTGAGTTGCACATAAATTGGGTTGTCGATCCCTACAAAAAATATACGTTGCGGATTGATACCGTCTTCTATAAGTTGCTCTATAGTGTGAAACATCATTACGGTTTTACCTACCCTTCTTGGTCCCATTAAAACAACAGCTCTTCGAATATCAGTTTCTTGAACGAAAGGATAAAATAAATCAAAATACAAACGTTTTGACATTTCTTTGTAAAGCGATGGTATTTCTTTAGTGACCCACCAAGGGTTTTCGTATTGCAAACGCTCTACTATTTTATCTTCAGGAATAAGTCTTGAATTTTTCATTTTTTTCTTATTTATACAAATATAAACAAAATAAGCAGATTTAAATCTACTTATTTTTCAAAATTTAATAACATTAAGTAATTATAAAGCTTTTTTTAAATTTATTTAGTAATTATTTCATGGTATTTAATACAAGGCTAAAGCAGAAATCATATTAAAGGCAACATAACTCCCAACTTATAAACATTGTAATAAGCCTTTATAGGTAGTCTGTTTTCTTTAATATTTTCTATGCTCAAGACATCCAATCCATTTTCCATATCAGGATAAATAATCAAACAATCAATGTTTCTATCATCTGTTACATTTAATTCTTTTCTTACTTTATTCAATCTTGCATAACCTGCAACCTGACGAATGTCTTCATGTAAATGACCATTTTTGTATTTAAGTTTGTATTTAGCATCTATGACCATTTGAAAATTTGGTTTAGATACTAAAATATCTAAAAAATTTCCATGAGTAGAAAATTGATAATGTATCGCTTTTCTATCGTTTGGATTAGCTTCAATCATTTTACTATAGGTATATAACTCAAATAATCTTGGCATATCTATCCAAAAAGGTGGTGTTGCCACTTTATCTTTAGTAGTTTGAGTGATATTATAAGCAAATCTTTTCAATATCATTTTTCCTAAATCTATGGCATTTGCATAATCTTTATAAAATGGATTGTGCTTAATATGCTTTAATTCATAATCATTGACTTGATTAGAAATAAGTTCAAAAGCTGGGCGGCAATAATTAATCGTATGTTGTAATTCTATAAATTTATCACCGAAAAGTTTTTCATGATTTTCGATATAGCTGCTTGCAAATTGCAATACTTTTTTTAGAAAACGATTTTCTGGATGATCTTCACCAAATTGTTGGTATTCACAAAAGGTGTTCGTTAATCTATTTTTAAAAACATTTTGTTTGATGTGTTGCCCTACTAAAATTTTACCCTTAACTCTATTATTTAAGTTTTCTTGAACTTTATAATAATTTTTCTTCAGCCCTTTCCTAACAATAGCTTTTACTAATTGTAGGTACTGAACAACCAAAAATGGCGTTAGTTTATCATCTTTTTGCTGAATTTCAACAGGTTTAGCAACCCAATCTATTTGTACCAAACCTTTTAATTCATTATTACTTTCAGGAACATTAGTAACTTGTAATAACATTTTTAAATAATCCAATTCTTCAATTTCTGTTGGAATATTTTCAAAATCATTCTTTAAAATCTCTTCTTCAGAATCAGTAATTGCATCAAATATTTTAGACGTTCTAGTGTTGAGTTTAGGTTCTACATATAAGTACCTTCCTGTGTTACCTAACCAATCTAAACCAATACAATAATCCGCTTTTAGTTCAAAACCTTGTTCTTTCTTCTCAAAAAGAAAACAATGACTACTATCATTAAAACGTTTAGATTGAATAGCATCATACAACAAAATAGTCTCGTTCAAAGAATCTGAAGACAATTCATTGAAAAGAATTTCGATACTATTATGTTCTGATAATCTAAATTCCATTATAGGAAATTCTTTAATTCCTCAATTTCCTTTTTAATATCTTTACCTTTACCTAATAACACACCATCTTTTACATATTCTAATAATATAGGCTTGATTTCATATTCAAATCGAATATCCATTCCAGCTCCATTATCTTCATTGGATTTATCTATAAAATATGAATGACCTAATTGAACATCTTTAACTTCAAATTCTGGTGAGGTATGTTCTTTGAATAATTTTTCCACTGCCAAGAAAAGTGCTTCATGGAAATTTTCTAATCCTTGTTTTTCTTTTAGATTTTCAGGCAAAATATCCACAAACGCAAAACGTCTTCTAATAGCATAATCAATATGTCCTACCGAGCGGTCTGCCGTATTCATTGTACCAATAATATAAAGATTAGGTGGTAAAATCAATTTATAATCCTCATCTACAGCATACATAGACTCAACAGCTTCACCACGATATTCTAAAGCATAAATTAATTCACCTAACACAGACGAAAGATTAGCACGGTTAATTTCGTCTATAATTAGTACATATTTATTATCATAATCGTTTAATGCATTTTCTGCTAGTATACCCAATGTTTTATTTTCTGCTAAATAAATAATTCCATCACTTTCTTCACTCGTTTTTGCTACAATTCCTCGTACAAAATCTTCATAAGTATATGATGGATGAAATTGTACTAAACATATATATTCATTTATGTTCTCTATATTCTTTTCAACTTCATGAATTGAATTAAGATGATTATCATAAAAATATTTTGCAACGGCATCTTCGTAGGGTTTAAAACCTCCTGTTCTACCTTTAATCTCCCATAATTTACCCTGAAAAGATTCAATTATTTTATTATATGATGGTCTCCAAGGCTGACTAACATCACTTTTTAAGATAACAACATTATCATCAAGAGAAACAACTTCAAATGGAATTTTACTCTTACTTTCTATTTTTTGATTAATTTTTAAAGTAGATTTAATAAAATCTTTTGTCAACTGTTTGGTAACAATAGTTTTAGAATTTATTGTATTTGACTTAATAAATTCTTCAGCAATCTCTTTAGCTAGCTTAGTTTTTCCAGTTCCAGGAGGACCTTGCAAGATGATTTGTTTTTTGTATTCAAGTAATTCAATCATTTCAAATTGTTTTTGATTTTGATTAATATTGTCATTGATTATTTGCTCTTTAAAATTCTTAAACTCATTAAGGATAAATTCATAATCAAATTTTTCAATAAAATTAAGTTTATCTGACTCAGGATTTCTAAGATATTTTAATCCAAATTGAATTTTACTTCCAAATCTTAAAAATAACTGTTTTGCAGATTTTTGATTTTTATGGGAATTATTATAAATAGCAAACCATAAATCTTCTCTTCCTTGGTTTTGAGCTCCATCATAATCAACAAAATTATATTTTGTAATATTTTTTAAATTTAAATCATGTTGCAGCCTTTCAATAATAGTTTTAAAGTATAAATTTACTTTTGTTCGATATTCATCATAAATCAATGGGAATAGCACTCGGAAATTTGAACCCCATGATTGAAAGACATTTTTTTCAAAATCTTGAGTTATGATTTCTTTTTGTTGATTAACAACTTCATTAGAAAGCTTTACATTATTAATTAATTCATTGATAAGTTGGCTTCTTAACTTTACAACTGGTTGAGAATTAAGGTGTTTTCTATTATAATAATCGTATTGTTGTTTTTTTAATTCTAAAACAGGTAGAGTGTTTACAGTTTCTAATAGATATTTCTCCTCTTTAAAACATTTTGAAAAATGATTTTGAAATTGTTCCGCTTTCTCAAGATCAAATTTTATACTTTTAAGAGCTTCATGTCTTTTTTGTAATAAAAAATCAAATGATTGTTCAAATACAGGATTTAAAATTTCATTTTCAAATAAATTAAACTCAACTTCAGGAATTTCAATACATGTTGAATTGTTTCTTGGCATCCACCATTTATTATTTTCCTTGTCAAATTTCTCGGGATTTTTAGCTTTGAACAATACTAAAAACTCTCTAGAAACCCAATTATTTTCTTTGTGATTTTCATTAAAAAATAAAGGTCTATTATCCATGAAAACACCGATAATATCAATTTTTTTATTTGAATTACAGATATATAGAATATCACCTACATCTGCATTTATAAACAAATTAAATTGAGTAGTAACACTTCTCCCTTTAGATGGAGTGTCTTGGTGCACACAGGCTAAATTATTCTTTAAAATTTGTTCGTACTCACTAGATGTAAAAAAATTTTCACCATGCGAAATTTTAATTATTCTCACTTTTTTATTTATTGTTATGATAATTTAAAGTATTAATTACTTTTCTCTTAAGTTAAATGAATGTCATCATGATTAAAATCAGGAGGTGTATTTTTAAAGGAATTTGTATCTTGACCAAATACTCTCGTTTTTTGAAATTCTCTTAATTTTTTAACATCAATTTTACCCAATAACACTACATTGTTTTCTCCACCTTTTAACCTTAAAATATCTTTTTCTTCAGTCTTTTTTGGAGCAGTTATTCTTGAATCACCAAAATCTGAACTATTCGCTTGAACAAAATAGCAGTGAACATCTCTTGAAACTGTTTCAACAATATTTGAGAAATAATTTACATCATTGTTATATTCAGATGCAAACAACAAATCTACTTTTGACTTAAATAATGCACGATGTTCAATATTTGCTAACTCATAACAATTATAATTTGAAAAGTAAATTCCTTTCCATACAAATAAATTATACAAAGAAATTTTAGGTGTTGGAATTACTTTTCCCTTACTTAAAATCAATTTTGTTTCTCCAGGTGAATAATGATTCTTCAATCTTAGATTTACAATTACATCCTTTATCCCATTATGTTCAAAAGGAAGGCAAGTAGCAAGTAAATTATAACAAATGTTATTAATTCTTATATGCTCTAAGCCTATAATAATCATTCTTTGCTTTCTTCTTGATTCATCAACAATTACTGGTAACCATCTAGCAGGAACACTTACTTCTGGCAACAGAAGAACATCTGCTTTAACTTTTTCGGCATCGTTTAAAACATCAATTAATTCCTTTCTTCTTTTTTTATCAGTATTAGATGTTGAAAATAGCGATTTGTAAATATTATCAGAATTAACTTTTATGTTGGCAACTGCAACTTTAAACTCAGGGTCTAATTGTCCTGAATTTGGAATAAGTAATTTGTTATAACCCAACTTCTTCTCATTACAACTTCTGTATCCATCTATTAATTCAAAATAATTTTGCTTTAAGGTTTCTTTGTTAGATGTTGAATTATTTATGTGATTGTTTCTTAATTGATAATTTACATTATAAAAATCATCAAAAACTTCATCATAAATTGTTTGTTTAAAGTTATCTTGAAATCCATTAACTTCAAGTAAATATGAATCATTTGGCGCATTGTTTTCTAGTAAATGGAATAAAAATTTATTAATATTAAATTCATAATAATAAATAAATCTAGGCGCGTACTTTAATTTATGTTCGTTAAATTTTAAACTTTCTAACGACAAGTTATCTAAAGTTCTTAAAAAATTATAATTGACTAAATTAACTTTATTTGACGATACAATTTCTAAATAATTCAAAAGAGGTACAACAACCAAGCTATTTCTTAAAAGATTTGAAAATATATAGTCTTTTACAGACTTATCAATTAAAGTAAAATCTTTATAAAACCATGAAAAGTTATAATTTGAGCATCTATTCTCCCAAGTATTTGCATTTATGAAATTTGGATTTAGTGCTAGTGAAAGTGAGCAACAATTTATTAAGTATTCTCCTAAATATTTTTTCACTTTTTTTATAGTGTCTCCATTTAATTTTGTTTCAGAACTATTTTTAATTTTGTCAATTGAAGATAATGTTTCTTTTAAAAAAGACCAAAATGCTTCCTTATCATTAGTTATTACAAAATAAGTTAGAACCTTTTCCCACATTGAGGAAAATTCAAGATTTACTATTCCTTTGAAAAAAGTTAGAATCTGTTCCGTTGTCTTTTCATCCTTTGAGCTATCTGATAGTAAGCTAACTTTAATTTTTTTTGCTAAAAAAATCGATGCACCGTACTTGCTCTGCTTTATATCAACAACGCTTCTTAGTTTATTAATTGTATCCGAATAAGTTAATTCATAAACACTTTCGTCAAAATCGTTACTAATATCATCCTCATTTGGTAAAAACCAAAATGCACTACTATTTTGCTCAATTTTTTTCTTAAACATGTCAAGAACTGACTTTGACTCTTTACTTTCAAAGGAGTAAACAGCTATTTTGTCCTTTTGAATTCTAATTTTTTCATTTTTGGAAAAACTGTATATCAAATCAATATTTTCTTCTTTTTTATCATTTCTTTCAATAATATTAGAATTGAAAATTTTTCTTTGTACAAAAAATTTATCCATAAATTGTTCTAAAGAAGATTTAAATTTTTTATTAGAAATTTCTTTAGAAATTTTAGTATTTGATAATACTATCTGAATATCATCGACATATCTTCCATAATAAGCTGGAGATAATTCCGTTTTTATTAAAGTATCAAAATCTTTTAAATACCAATTTGCAAGAATACCTGATGACAATAATCCAATTGGTAAAATAAAATTGCGCTTTTCTTTTTCTGGGAAAATACTTGAAAATTTATCATGGATTCTAAATAAATAAGGAGTTAATAAGATTCTATCTGAATTTAATCTCTCTCTAATTGTTCTCTCTAATTTATTAATTAAATCAATATCAAAATTAATGTTATAGTAATACTCTTTTATGTCAACTGAAATAATTACAACGTCTATATCTTTCTCAAGAATATTTTTTGCAATATCAATACCGGTATCTCTCCATTTTTGATATTGTTCAAAATATGGTTTAAATAATCTTAAACCTTCTTCAACTTTTCCATTTTCTGAATTTAACTCAAGAAAATAGGCAAAATTATCTTTACTGTAATCTTTATGTAGAGTATAACCTTCCTCTAAAATCCACACAATAGAAATTAAATATATTTCAATATCACCTTTAAAGAAATAGTTTACCTTCTCTAATTCGTAATTTTTATCAGTAAAATTATTTGAAATAATTAAATCTTCATTTCTTTTAGGTCTACCAAACTTTTTTGGTGCTATATCATAATTTATACTTTTAAGAAGATTTTCGAAGTAATCATTATTATCTACAGGAGAATTTAAAAATATAACTAAATCATCTAATCTCTTATCAAAATTATCAGCAGACTCAAATGCTGCTAACTCTTGTCTTAAAAGTAATGAGAAGTTATCATAATAAACATAACTCTTGAATTTTCTGTAAGCTAAATCTATTTTTTCTCTCGTAAATCTCATATCTAACTCTTTTTATATTCAACCTTATCCTCCGCAACCATCCCCAACTCACTATTCTCAACCTCATAACCACCCACCGTAACCTGCCCATTCATCAACATAGGCAACAACCAATCACGTAACGAGGCGAGTTCTTGGTTTTGTTTTTTAGTTTCTGCAATTCTTTTTGATATTGACTTGTAGATTTTATCAAATTCATACAACAATTCTTTAGGCGGTATTTCAGCCTTGTACCAGAACATACCGTCAAGATTTAAATGGAGAACAATAGTTCCTGAGGCGTACCATTTTATATAATTATGGTAATGATTTGAATTAAACAGCATCATTAAATACGATTCAGTAAGTTTTTTACTTGGAATCACTTTTGCTATATCCATAGATATTACTAGCTCCGAATAATAATCAGGGACAATAATTGCTTTTCCAATTATATCCGCATTTCTTGTTACATCCGTAATCGCTATTAATAAATCACCTTCAGAGATTAAGTTTTTCTCTGCATATTTACCTGAAAACTTTTTAATTCCCTCAGGTTTATATGTTCCATCTAAATTAAATGAATTAAGACTTATCATAGATACACCATCCCCTTTAATCTCCGAACTTTTATAAGAGATACCTCTTTGGATACTTAACTCATTGCCTAACTCTTTCACCTCCCATCCCTCAGGAATCTCCCTTTTCAATTCCTCATTCCAAACCATTTTACCACCAGAAGTTTTATAGGGTTTACCATTAGCATTTGGAAAATCAAACTGAACAAACCAATAATCATACAAAGTCTTAGCCATAGCTTCTAACTCTGCATTGATTTTGTTGTTCAACTCGATTTTAGCATCTAAATCAGAAAGGACTTTGGCGATTTTTTGTTGTTCTAATAATGGCTTATATATTATATCTATTTCACCAAAATTTTTCAGAATAATTCTTGGCAATGCACTACCAGAAACATATTTTTTAGCAACTGTTTCTTTTACAGAATTAGAATGTAAATAGTATTTTAAATAATCAGGGGAGATTTTTTTTAGGTTAGGTCTAAGAATTCCTATTGATGATAAAATTGCTTGTTTTTTTTCTTCTTTAATTACAAAAACATGTTTTAAATAACTACCATCTTTTGCAATTAAGACATCATTAAGCAAGGGAACACAATCGTTTCTTAACATCTTATCATATTCCTCTTCTGATATATATTTACAATCAAGATATGAAAATCCATTGTGTTCCATATCTTTTACAGATAGCATAGGTAAACCATTATCAATACCGACAGGACTATAATGAGAGCCATCTGTAATTCTTTCACAAACGGTATTTAATTTTACAAAGTTCAAATTAGTCATATTTCAAACCTTTCAAATTATTCTTTATTTCCTTTTCCAACTCTTTACTTTCCGCAAACAAATTGGCTAAATTACTTTCAAACGTTTTCATTTTAGCATTAAACTCTTCTGAAGATATATCCACATGTTCAATTTTAACCTCAAAATATTGCCCTGCGCTAAACGAATAATTTTTGACTTCAATTTCGGCTTTGGTTACTACCACTGATAAATCCTCAACGGCTTGTTTGTTATTAAACGTATCAATAATGAGTTGTTCTTCTATTGGAGTTAAAACGGTGCGTTGGTTTTTACCTTCTTTTACGGTTTCGCCTAATTTAGAAGCATCTAACAAAACAATATGTTCACTATCCGCTTCTTTGTCTAAAAACAAAACCGAAACATTAGTTCCAGTACTAGCAAAAATATTAGAAGGCATACTCACCACACCTCGTAACCAACCATTGGTAATCAAACGTTCTCTGATTTTCTTTTCAATACCACTTTGAGCCGTAATAAATCCTGTTGGCAACACAATAGCCGCTTTACCTGTATCACTCAAACTAAACATAATGTGTTGGATGAATAACAAATAAATGGCCATCGATTCTTTTTTGGTCTTCGGAATATTAGGAATCCCCGCAAAGAATCGTTTTTTAAATACATCTTTCTCCAAATCGGCATGAAAATCAGAAAAATCCAATTTAAATGGGGGATTCGAAACGATATAATCAAACTTAGTATCTAAATATGTAGGTTGCGCTATGGTATTGGTTTTAATGATGTTTGGTATCGAATGTGTTAAGTTATTCAATACCAAATTCAAACGCAACATATTACTCGATTTCTGCGAAATATCTTCCGAATAAATCGTACAATTTTCTTCTCCAATTTGATGGGCTAAACTCATTAAAAGCGTCCCCGAACCCGCACTTGGGTCATATACTTTAACTCCTTTTACAGGGGTTGGCACCATAATTTGTGCCATAATACGAGCTACCGCATGAGGCGTATAATATTCGGCATACTTTCCACCAGAGTCGGTATTGTAATCCTTGATTAAGTATTCAAAAATGGTTGCAAAGAAATCGTATTTCTGCTCAAACATCTCTTCAAAACTAAATTCAAACAACTTATTAATTAACGCTTTAGCAAAAGCGTCACGTTGCGAACTATCCGAAATAAACTGCGTTAATTCATCAAACAAAGTATCTTTTGCTCCCGAGAAAGATTTTACCGAGAATACTTCGGCATTTTCAATCGAAATCTGACGTAAGGTATCGTCAAAGGTTTTCGCAAAATCACTGTCGTTTTGTTTCACAAACAAATGCGAAATCAAATGCTCTGGACGTAAACGAGGAATATTAGGGTCTAAACTCGCAATTAAGAATTGGTATTCGTCTTCACTTAAATCTAATAAAGCTTTGGAGAAATTCTCCGCTTCGTCTAATTCTGGTTTTTCTTGTTTCACCGCATAGCGAAACTTATCATTTAAGAACTTGTATAAAAATACTTGGGTAATAATTTTAAATTCGTTTCCATCATTTCCCAAGCCATAATTTGCACACACACTTTTTAAGTTGTCAATCAGTGCTTTTGTTTTGGTCATGAAGTTAATATCCTGCGTCATTTTCTATCGGTATTGGTATTGTTGTAAATATTCGTTCACTATTAAATTATTGATGGTTTCAGTAGTAGGAAAATCCAACGGAATGTTTTCATTTTTCTTAAATTCCTGAACCACTAATTGCAATAAATAACGTTTAAAGAAAGCTTCATTTTTCATGATGTCTTCTTGTCCTTCTAATTTGTTATCTACTTGTTGTTTTACCTGCATTAATGCTTTATGCAATTGCATTTCTTTAGCGTTAAGTGTAGCTTTTTCGCTCAATCGCTTATGAATTCGGGTGTATTTTTCATCATTAATATACTTTGCTTTTAACAGTGCATTTTTACGATTTAGTTCTTTGGCTTGGTCGTAGATTTTTTGGAGTAAATGCATGTTTTCAATCATGTCGGCTTGCGTAACTTCACTCAGATTTTTCTTTTTGAAAATACGTTCTAGCTCTTCACGCAAACTTACAAATTGTGGATCGATTTGGTCAAAATTGTTTTGAAGCGATTCCCTTGTTTTGCGTAATATATTTTTGAACTCATCGGCTAATACTAACTCGCTTTCATCTACTTTGATAAATTGAAAGATGACATCTTCTAAAGCGGTGTTCAATAAATTAGCGGAAGCTTCTTCATTACCAATGCTTTCCACAAAATTTAAGTTATCTAATCGGCTTTGTGCTTCTAGTAACAAGCGATTCCAAATATCAAAATCAGCTATACCATCTAAAGCTTCATAACCATTAACTGCAATAATGTTTTTCAATTCTTTAGCCGTACGCAAGGCTTTAATTAATCGCAATAACTCGTTTTTGTCGGTAAGTTGGGCAATTTGTTGTGAAAACAACTCTCTATTTTGCGTATCGTAATTGAAAAGCGTTTCTTTAATTTCCTGAATTTCCTTTTGGATTTCTTCTTCCGATTTAAACAAATGCGAATACATTTCCATTTCATCGCCTAGCTGTTCTTGCAATTCATCAAAATACATTTTATTGGTTCGGTCAAAAGCTTTTGAAATATCAGCAAAATCAACTACATAACCGTATTGATATTTTTTATAAGGTCTATTAACACGAGTCAAAGTTTGTAATAAATTGTGGTCTTGAATAACACGAGCCAAATATAATTTCTTCAATCGTTTGGCATCAAAACCAGTAAGTAACATATTGTAAACAAACAACAAATCAACTTTACCCTTTTTGTAGGTAGAAATTAATTCTTTACGAATGGCTTTGTCGTTTTCATCATGCAAGATTAAAGCAGCAGTCAATTTTGGTTCATCGTGATTACCATATTTTTCAGGCGGTTCGGCTGCCATTAAAATACTAGCATCGGTTTCTTGTTCTCCATATTTTTCCTCAAACAATCTAAATAATTCTTTCGCTTGATTCGCTGAATCACAAACTATCATTCCTCCTAAAGAAGTGTCTTGTTGTTCACGTCTGAATTTAATTAAATCCGTTACGATATAATCTAGTAATGGTTGCGCAAATTTTGGATGTGCATAAATCTGACGTGTGCTAATATCGCCTTGCAAAACTTTGATTTGATCCATTACTTCTTTCATTTCCATTTTGAAATTGCCTTCAATTTGTTCACGAATCAATCGTAAGGTATAACCATCAGCAATTGACATGTTGTAGTAATACTTGTGAAAGTAATTACCAAATAACATTTTAGAATCGTACTCTTTAGCAACTTCTTTTAATAATGGCGTTCCAGTTAAGGCAATAATCACAGCAGAACGGTCTGAATTAATCAGATTCGCTAAATAATTCCCTTTGGGATTATAACTTCTGTGTGCTTCATCTAAGAAATAAACACGTTGGATGTTAATGTCATAGCTAATATCCTTAACAGCAATAGCATCTTCCGAAAATTTCTGAATATTCACCACCGTAATTTCAGGAACTCCGCTATCATTATGAATCGCACCCACTACTTTTAAGTCGGCTATAAAATCTTGCTTGGAATTTACTTGTTTTACTTTCAAACCTCTATTAGCAAATTCGCTTGAAGCTTGAATTAATAAATCCAATCGGTCAACAATAAAATAGAATTTTGGAATGACTTGTTTCTTGGCGAAATAATCCGTTAAGTGCTTAACATTATAATACGCCAAAGCCGTTTTTCCTGAACCTTGCGTATGCCAAATAATCCCTTTGTTTTGTCCTGCATCAATTTTAGTTGCAATAGCTTGTGTGGCAAACAACTGAGGATAACGCATGATATGCTTTTGATACGCTACTTTTCCTGTTACTTCTTCTTCCACATAAACAATAGCGTATTGTAAAACAAATTTCAAACGTTCTTTACTAAATAAAGAAGTTAAAATTCGATTCGTTGGTGTATTCGGTTGTTTATTGGTAATGTATTCAGGGCTATTTTTAATAACAATCAAGTTGTTATCTTTTAAAAGTTCGTTTTCAGTTTTTTCGTCGACATCCTTCAACTTTTGTTGTACTGGATAATCTAAATCTTCTCTGAAATAATTGAATTGAACGTTCTCATAAGCTGGCGTAGCATAGAAAGCCCCAAAAATAGGTTCTACGATTCCATCTTCATATTCCATATTGTTAGAGAAAACCAACAACTGCGTAATATTAGCAAAACGTCTAAAGTGTTTGTTTTTGAAACGCTCATTAATTCGAGTTCTTTCTTTGATAACGCCTTCTTGATTATGTGGTTTTTTTACTTCAATAAAAGCCAAAGGCATACCATTAATTAAAACCGTAATATCAGGTCGAAATTCTTCGTCACCCGATTTACAAGTTAATTCTGTGGTAACGTGAAATTCGTTGTTGCTGAAATTTTCAAAATCAATTAATTTAACTCCAGAAGTCGAAGTCAATCTCTCGTAAAACTTTTTTCCCAAGTCTTCATAATCCAACTCCAGATTGATTTCATCTAAAATTCGTTGAGCCTCTTGTTCGGTTATTCCATTTAAAGCCGAAATCTTAGGAATGAAAATCGAAGAGAAAATATTATTACTTTCAATTCTATTCTGCTCATTCAAAGGAATATACTGATACCCCAAACGTATTAAATGTAATAAGGCTGGTATTTTTACACGAGAATCTTCGTTGAATTTCATTAATGAGTAATAGTTTTGTTTATAGTTTTCCAAACTTAACAATAAAATTTATCTTACACAACGTAAAACTGTGCAATTTAAGACTGAATGAAAATACTCAAAACTTTAGGAAAATCACGTAGAAATACTTAATCTATTTAAAAATCACCAATTCAAATGATATTTTACACCTCTTCCCTCTCCTTCTCTTATGAAAGCTCCCTTTTCGAAAAGTAGTTGTAAGTCTCTAGTTGCAGTTGCTTTTGATGTTTTGGTTATTGACATGTATTTTTTGGCGGTCATACCACCTTCAAAGCCAGCTTTCCCTTTTTCAGTCATTTTTTGCAAAACTTTTAGTTGTCGCTCGTTTAACAGGTTCTTGAAACGATCAAAGAAAAGGGCTTTTTCTACGACAAATAAAACGGTTTCTTTTACTTCTTTTTGGGCTTCAATTAAAATAGTAAAAAAATAGTGCAACCATTCTGCAACGTTTTGCTGTCTTTGAGTTTGTTTTAGTGTTTCGTAATAGCTCGTTTTATTTTCTTCAATTTTTTTGGAGAGACTAATCAAAACAGGTTTTTCCAATGTTTCGGCTAGTGCTTTTTCTGATAAAGCTCTACCTATTCTACCGTTTCCATCCTCAAAAGGGTGAAGCGTTTCAAAATACAAATGCGCTAAGGCAGAACGTAACATGGCTCTACCCACTTGCCCTATTTCGTGATAAGGAAAGTTTTGATACCAATTTTCAAAATCAATTAAAAGTTTTTGCAAATCTTCAGAGGGTGGTGCTTCAAAATGCACTTCTATTTTACCTGCTCTTCCCGAAATGATTTGCATTGGTTCGGTGCTGCTTCTCCATTCTCCTTCTTTTACGGTTTTGTCAAACTTCATTAAAGTTTGATGCCATTGTTTAAGCATTTGTAGTGTCAACGGCTTTTGATAATCCTCTCGCACTTGCAACATTAATTCCGAAATGGCTTGCGCTTTTTTATCTTTTGAAAGTGTTGGATTATTTGAAATACCTAATTGCTTTTGTAGGGACGACATTACATCTTCTCTACTAAAGTATTCGCCTTCGATTTCAGATGTTTTTAGTGCTTCGGAAATTACAATTTGAAGTAAAATTTCTTTTTTATTTTCCTCTGATACATTTACAAACAAACCATTTACTTCACCAAGTTCTGTGGCAAATTCTTGAATTTGACCGATTAAATTATCCACTTTGAATTGGAAATTTGGAAAATCTTTATGCCGCCAAAAATACTCCATGAGCCGTTTAGTTTTACTATTCGGCTCAAATATACAAAAAAAATGAGCCGATTAACACAAATAATCGGCTCAAAATATTAGTCTTAACTTTATACTTATAGATTATCTAAAAAAACATTTTACTTTTTTTCTATGACACAGCATATTTTAAAAATCTAATTGAATTTTGGTGAACAATCTAATACGTCCGAATATGGTTCAATGTACTTCCAAAAAGCTTTACCAGCACTATTTAAATATTCCATTGAATACTTTAATTTTGTATCAGAACCAACTTTATAAATATACTCATTACAATTATATGAGTATTCGTTTGGTTTAAAACAAACTATCGCAAAATAATGATATTGATAATCAATATAAATTGAATAAAAGGTAACTTTAGAAATTGCTGTACTCGTATAACTATTATATGTAGTCCCGTAATCTTTAGATTTAACAAATTCCATTATTTCTTTGCATGTTTGAGCATTTATTTGTGAACTTGACACAATCAATATAAAAACAATCAATATTTTTTTCATCTACTTTTATTTAGTATTTATTGAAATATAAAAATAACCAAAAAAGTTGACATTTAGGCTATAAAATATTAACATTTATAAATTGAAAAGAGAAATTATTGGAGAAATTACAAATGATTAAAAATTTATTATATTTGTTTTGAATTATCAAAACAAAAATTAGCACTCGATTTCAGAATTTGTACCTCGCTTGTACCTCCATTTGCGAGATATTGTAAATATTAACAATGTTAATTTCTGTATTGGGAAATAAAAACTTTACACTTAATTATACTTTCACGAAAAGATAAGCTTAGACCGAACACATCTATTATTAGATTTTTTCTATACATTTGTACCGTACCTCCGATATCTATTAAAAAAGCGAACCTTCTTTTGTAAAAATTACTAAAGATGAACGACTATCAAATTATTTTTCAAAAAAGAGCTACTGACTACCATTTTGCTATGCAAAAGTTTCCTGAAGCAAGAAAGCACGAGTTTAACAACTTATTTTCAGGAATACATTTTGAAAATAATATTCATTTGTTAGACGTTCCTTCTGGAGGTGGTTACTTACGAAATTATATACCTAAAAACACAAAGGTCACTTTGGGTGATTTTTCTGAAGGTTTTGCCATTGATGAAATCCAATTGGTAACTCCTGAAAAGTTACCGTTCGAATCAAACACTTTTGATGCTGTCTTTTCATTGAGCGGCATGCATCACTTGGATGATGTACCTCAATTTGTTAGAGAATGTTTACGTGTTACTAAAACTGGAGGTTCTTTCACTTTTGCAGATGTAAAAAAAGGAACTAATGTAGATACTTTTCTAAACGAATTTGTAAATACTTATAATTCACTCGGTCATAAAGGCGATTTTTTCAATGAAACTTCTTTTGAAACTTTTGCAGACATTCAATCCTCTATAAGCAATTGTCAATATAAAGAATATCCATTTCTTTTTACTACTATCTCAGAAATGACAACTTTTTTCAAATTATTTTTTGGACTTGATAAAGCTTCAGACTCAATTATCCATAAAGGAATTGAAGATATCTTAGGTATTAAAACCACATCAAAAGGTATAGAAGTCAATTGGGGCTTACTCTGCTTTCAATTAAAAAAAGAATAAAACTCTTTAAAACTGATTTTGCAATCGGAACCATGAAGTTCTTATAGCGCTCTTAATTCCTCTTCTTATGGTTTTCCAACTTTTGGGCTTGGTTTGTAAATGAGTAAGTAGATTTTTTATTGCTTCTAATTTAGCTGTCTCTAATGCTGCATCATAAAACACAAAAGGTTTTGTTTCTTCCTTAACCATTTCGTTATAAATTTCTAACCAATAAAAATAAACTGCTTGATTGAATACTTGCTTCTCAATTACTTCTATTAATTTATCATAAAAAATGGCAACGGAATTGTCTTTAGATGGAATTTCAAATCCAAATTCTCTTGGATCTTTACCAAGAACAATCAGTGTAATTATTGCTCTGTAACATTTGGTGCAATGGGAACAATTTAATTTAGTATTTAAATGGTGATAACAAACACGAAAAGGAGTTGGGATTTTCTTTTCTTCAAAATAATCACAAAGCAGACGCATTTTATCAAAACGATTAGCTTCTTGACCATGATGAATTACATTTGTATTTCCCCAAGCTATAAAATTATCAATATAACTAGAACCCCAAGGCATGGTTTCCTTTGTTGAATCTAATGTTGAACCGATATATACTTTTTCAATTCCGTTTTTATAAGCAATAGGTGCTAAAAGAGATGTCAGCGATAATCCATGCTGAAGAAGCGTCCACCAATCTTGTGTATTGTTATAAATTAACTTCTCAACCTTAAATGTATAAAAATCACGGACATTACTTCTCAAGAAAAGTTTCGGATTATCAATGGTTAATGGTAACATTCGATTAACCTCTTGAATTTTTTGCCATTGAGACGTATTGTCAATTTCTATATCCGCACCATGTATCGTAACCAATTGAATTTTATCGCTATCCAATCGAGAATAGGTATAAAGTGCATCTACTCCACCACTAAAAAGCATGGCAGATTGATTCGTGTTATAGGTAATTGTTTCGAAATTTTCTACCAATAATTGTGATTTCTTAGTAATGATTTCAGGATAAAACTTGGCAAATTCTTGTTTGATTTTTTCAATACTCAAATAGAAATTTTCATCTAATGTCTTTACTTTTAAAGTAGCTCCAAGAAACCAACAAATTGGATATAAATTAGCAACAAAAGGAATGTTTAAAATCGAATCTGGAATATCTGACAAATCAAAATCATACTGAACAAACAAATTTTCATTGAAATAAGGTTGAAACTTTACTTCTGTTTCTTGAAAATATTCTACCTTATTTTCATTCAAATTTCTAATAGTCTTGGTTAATATGATATTTTTTGACATAAATTTATTGGTTTTTAACTTTAAAAATCCTACTTCCCAAATTTACAAACTTATCTTGCCAAACTAACATTTTTCAATTAGAATTCTTAATTTTGAGAGTCATTTTTCATAAATTGAATTTACAACTCTTATTAAATCTCAAAAGAGGATAAAATAAATGGATTCACTCACTCAAATCGTCCTAGGAATTGCTACAGCCGAATTGGTTGCAGGTAAAAAATTGCAAAACAAAACCTTTTTGTATGGCGCTATTTTAGGAACGATTCCCGATTTGGACATTGTAGTTGGTAAATTCCTGAGTGATGTGGATGGAGTTGCCATTCACAGAGGTTTGAGTCATTCCTTACTTTTCTTTGTGTTTTTATCGCCTATTTTGGGTTGGGTAATTTCTAAAATTGAAAAGAATACGATTAACTTCAAAAGTGCTTCTTTATTAGTGTTTTGGTGTTTGGTTACCCATGTTTTATTGGACTTATTTACCTCTTGGGGAACGCAAATTCTTTGGCCTTTAGATTACCGATTTGCCTTAAAAACCATCTTTGTAATTGATCCATTGTATACGATTCCGCTATTGATTAGCTTGATTTTTGTTTGGAAAAACAAAGACTCTCTAATACGAAGAAAATATGTAATTCGTGGATTGGTTATCAGTTCATCTTATTTACTTTTGACTTGTGTTTTAAAACTTTTTGCGGTGTACCAATTCGAAAAGGCGTTAAAAAATCAGAAATTGACGTATCAAGAATTGATTGTAAAGCCCACAGCTTTTAATTGTGTTCTTTGGAATGCTAACATATCTACTACAAAAGGGTATTATTTGGCTGATTATTCTCTATTTGATTCTCAACCAATTCAGTTTACTTTCTATCCAAAAAATCTAAAATTAGAAGAAAAATTAGTAAATTCGTATGATTTTCAGCAACTTAAAAAAATTAGCGAAGATTGGTATTTGATTTCCGAACAAAATAATCGCTTGTATTTTAATGATTTGCGATTTGGTTTGTTAAACGACAATCCAGAAAATCCACAATTTGCTTTTAGTTATGAATTTAAAGTGAATTCTAATGAAAATTTAACAGCTCATGAAGTTCCAAAAGCCAAACGAGATGGTAAAGCATTGCTAAAAAAGATTTTTACACGATTAAAAGGTAATTAACGTATGTCAAAATATTCGGTAGTTTTTCATCCTTCTGAAACCGTTATTGAGGCGGTCAAAGAACTCAAAGAACAATTGAGTGCTAAAATTGGATGGTTTCCGAGTAAGAATTCTTTAGCTCATGTGACCATTTGTGAGTTTGAATATGAAGATGAAACATATAAAAATATAAAATCGAGAATCGCCAATTACTGCCGCTATCAAAATCCTTTTAAAGTAACGTTCAATGCCTTTGAAAATTACACTAATGGTGCTTTTTTCATCGCTCCAAATTCCGAAAGCAAAACTAAAATGGCTGAAATCATGAAGGAAATTCCGAAACAAATTCAATTTCCAGTGAGTCATAAAAGTTCGGAACCGCATATTTCAATTGGTAGACAACTTACTGAATCACAACTGAAAATTGCCTACAGTTTGTTTGATTCTGTGGATTTGAATTTCACATGTGAAAGCATCACTATTCGAATTTTTAATCCCGATAGAAAACAATATGATGTACTAGAAACGATTCCATTTCTGAGTAAAATCGAACCTAAAAAAGAACAATTGACCTTGTTTTAATTATTCTTTCGTACTCATTTTAATCTGCAAATGATTCAACAACACTTGATATTTACTGATTTCTCTCAACACGATTTCGTCATCAGAAGCATCCATCATATCGTCTAAATCATCACTCACTTCAATTAATTTAATACTGGCTTCCGAAAAATTCTTAATCGCCATGTTATCAATAATCGATTGAATGTCTTTTTTTATTTCTGAAAATCTATCTTCCATTTCTATTTATTTTCCTCGTAACAAATTAATACTTACCGTTGCATAATCGGTTTCGGGATATTTTTTAAAGTAGTTGACATCCGAATGTAATCCTGCTTCAGCTGCTATTTTTTGCAACACCTCAATCTCAACAATAAACTGATCCGAAAAACCGTGTGTAGCATCATAAGCTGTCGCTGCTGTTTTTCCTAGATTTTGAGCAGTTAATTCGGGCGCTACCGTATGCAATTCGATAATTAAAAGTCCAAATTTACGAACATACGGACTCCATTTCATAAAATGCTCCAACAAATTATCTTCCACATCGTTATTTGAAATGTGAACACCTCGATGAGCAAAAGCTCCGGTAGAAGTACTAACTCTATTTTTTGTTTCATTTTTCGGGTCTTCCCAAATGCGATTGTGGTCTAAAAATGTTCTCACATTCAACAAATCTTTCAAATCGATATTATAATTCTCTTGCAAATCGCTATTCAATAAATCCGGATTTCCAATATCGCCCCAAATGACTTTTGCCCAAATATCAGCTTTAATCAAATTCGCTCTCGTAACTTTCAAAGCCGCTTGATTATAATCCGCTCCCACCAAAAACAATGGGTAATCATCTAACATTTTACCTCGTAAGGTTTGTCGTTCGATGACTTCAAAAATATGTTGCAAAAAGGCGCCATTTCCGCAACCCATATCTAAAATCCCTTTTGGTTGTTCGGCAATGGGTTTATTAAAAAGTTCGATGATAATGTCGTCAATTACTTTGAAATAGGTTGCATGCGCACCACCACTTCCCCAAACATTCATTTCGCGATTGACATGAATTTCGTCTTCATTTTTACTAATGTTTCGCAACTCACTTGCATTTCCAAATAGCAAACTATCGATATGCTTGAACATCGGAAGATACGAAACCGTTACACCATAAGCCGAAGCCCGTTTGGCAAAGAAAAAACCATCTTCGGTAAATTGATAATTGTCGTTTTTCTTGGAAAACCAACCCAAATGCACAAAAAAATCCAGAATTTTAGCAAATGCTTCGGGATGTTTGTGAAATTCATCCGCACGGAACGAACTCTCCATGAAATATTTGTGAAACATGCCCGTCATTCCTAAATTGACAACAATTGGCCCTACCAAATAGCCTTCAATATGAGTTAGCATTTGCTCTTGAATCATTCTCAAATTCTCATCTTCCTCAAAATGAATATGATAATTTTCGGTGAATTTCTTTAAAATAGGCTCCAATAAAGCAATAGAATCCACATCCATTTTATTAGCAGTAAAAACAGAAGTTTTGGTTAACAATTGAAACGTATCCTCATATATGGGAACAAGCGAAAACGCAAATTCGCTACTAGGTAAAGTAGTGATCGTAACATTTCCCGATGAATTGTCTACTTCGTATTTTAGAAACCCTTGCGATGCCAAAACGCGAAATGCTACATTTAAATAGCCTTCGTTCGCTTTAAATTCATGTGTTAATTGTGCTAAAGTTGAAGTTTTCTCCTTTAAAAGATATGCTAAAATTCCTTTTTTGAACAAAGAATAAGCAATGGGAACAACAACTAATCCGTCTAAATGTCTGAAAATAGCTTCGCGTAATTGGTTTCGTTTCATCATAAATCGAGTGGTTTATTCTCAAATTTATGAAAATTCTGATTCACTTTACAATAAACTTCTTTTTATCTCAGCAAAAGAAGTGGAAGTTTGAATAAGTTTTGAGATGATTTCTTTTCGAAATTGTTCCAAATCATCATAATTAAGATATTTCGCCCAAGTGTCTGATTCCAAAATTTCTTTTATTTGACGGATGACTTTTGCGGTTTCGGAAGCATTTCGTAAAACAGCTTTTCCGTCGTAATTCGGATTATTTTTGTGTTGAAAAGTTGCTTCTTTAGTTTCAAAATTCACTTCTACATAAAATAGTTTTTCAGTTTCGTTATTCGGATTGAAATCGGTCCATTTGGCATAACCAATTCGATTTTGACTATTATTGATTTTTGAACTTGAATTTGAAATTAATCGCCATCTACAATTTGCTGCTCTTCCCCAGTGGTTGGAAATACGATAAACTCCTTCCTCCGTAAAACAATATCCACTTCCCGATTTACTTTTGTAATGCCACTCGATATTTGGAATCGCAGCTGTATCTACTTCGATAAACTCGCAAAAAGTATGTTTGTGGAAATTGGTTTTATTGTATTTTTTCAAGGCCATAAAGTGTCTATTCGATTTCTTTGTAACAAAAGTAACATTTGATTTTTAAAGAATCGTCGTATCTTTACAAAAAAAGGATTACAAATGAGAGCTATTTTAGATCAAGCCTACAGTTATATTTTTGAAGAAGCTTTGTTGGACGAAATTGCAAAAGTTGCCATTTACAAAGAATTTAAGACCGATGATTACCTGATTGAAATTGGGGATTACATCAAAACGATGCCACTTTTATTAACTGGCGCGATTAAAATATTAAGAGAAGATGAAAATGGCGATGAATTATTATTATATTTCTTAGAACGTGGCGATACTTGTGCCATGACATTAACCTGTTGCATGGGACAATCGAAAAGTCGTATTCGAGCTATTGCCGAAACCGATGGCGCGATGCTAATGATTCCTGTTGAAAAAATGGAAGAATGGTTGACAAAATACAAAACGTGGAGAAACTTCGTTTTTGATAGCTACAATGTCCGTTTGAACGAGATGTTAGAAGCAATTGACACCTTGGCTTTCATGAATTTAGACGAGCGTTTGTACAAATATTTAACTGATAAAGCGAAAGTAATTGGCGATACCGAAATTAAAAATACGCATCAAGAAATTGCTTACGAAATGCATACTTCTCGAGTAGTAATTTCTAGATTATTGAAAGCATTAGAGTTGCAAGGAAAAATCAAATTACATCGAAATAAAATCGAAATCCTTCAATTCTAATGGAGATTTTAGGCTATGTTGGTGCGTTGTTTATTGGATTAGTTTTAGGACTAACAGGCGGTGGTGGCTCTATTTTAACCGTACCGATTTTAGTGTATTTGATGAGCATAAATCCCGTTACAGCAACCGCTTATTCGTTATTTATTGTTGGAACAACTTCTACTTTTGGAGCGATTCAAAACTATCGAAAAAACTTAGTTGACATCAAAAACGGATTTATTTTTGCGATTCCATCATTCATAGCAGTTTATTTAACTCGAAAATATATTGTACCCGAAATCCCTAAAGTAATAATCGAATCTCCTTTTCTAATCACAAAAGACACCTTTTTGATGTTGTTTTTCGCCGTGATTATGGTTTTTGGAGCTCTTTCAGTATTAAAAAAGAAAAGTCAAAACACTAATAGTGAAGAAAAAAGGAATCTTATTCTAATCGGAATTCAAACCTTCACTATTGGAATTATTATAGGATTAGTCGGAGCAGGTGGCGGATTTTTAATAATCCCATCCTTAATATTATTTGCTAAATTACCGATGCGAAAAGCCGTTGGGACTTCCCTATTCATCATCGCGATGAACTCATTGGTAGGATTTATCGGTGATGTGCAGAATTTGGAAATCGATTGGACATTTTTGTTAACATTTTCGGCTATTTCGGTAGTTGGAATATTTATTGGAATGTACCTTACAAAATATACGAATGAAAGCCAATTAAAGAAGATTTTTGCTTACTTTGTATTGTTCATGGCGGCAATTATCTTGTTAAAAGAAATGTAAATGTAACTTTGGGTACAGAAGAAATAAATTTTAGAACGTAAATTTGTAAAAAATATAGAGTTATGAAAATCGAACAAATATATACAGGATGCATTGCTCACGCAGCGTATTACATCGAAAGCAATGGTGAAGCAGCCATTGTTGACCCATTGAGAGAAGTACAACCTTATATCGAAAAAGCTAGTAAAGACAACGCTAAAATCAAATATATTTTCGAAACGCATTTCCATGCAGATTTCGTTTCAGGACATTTAGATTTGGCCAAGAAAACTGGTGCTTCTATCGTTTATGGTCCAACAGCAAAGCCAAATTTCGATTGCATTGTTGCTACTGATGGACAAGAGTTCAAAGTAGGTGGCGTAACAATCAAAGCGATTCACACACCTGGACATACGTTAGAAAGTACGTGTTATTTAGTTACCGATGAAACTGGAAAACAACACGGAATTATTACGGGAGACACTTTATTTATTGGAGATGTAGGTCGTCCTGATTTAGCTCAAGAATTGGTAGAAGATTTAACGCAAGAAATCTTAGCAGGACATTTATTTGATTCGTTACGTAATAAAATTATGCCTTTGAGCGATGATTTAATTGTGTATCCAAATCACGGTGCCGGAAGTGCTTGTGGAAAAAACATGAGTAAAGAAACTACCGATACTTTAGGCAATCAAAAGAAAGTCAACTATGCTTTAAGAGCAGATATGACAAAAGAAGAATTCATCAAAGAATTATTAGATGGATTAACGCCTCCTCCGGCTTATTTTCCTCAGAATGTATTAATGAACATTCAAGGTTATGAAAGTTTGGATGCCGTAATGTCAAAAGCAGAAACACCTTTACATCCAAAAGAATTTGAAGCCGTTGCGAATCAAACTGATGCTTTGGTTTTAGATGTTAGAAACGAGAATGATTTCGTAAAAGAACATGTTCCAGGTTCCATTTTTATTGGATTACACGGACAATTTGCGCCTTGGGTCGGTGCTTTAATTAGAAATACCAAACAACCAATTTTATTAATTACACCTGAAGGAAAAGAAGTAGAAACCATCACCAGATTATCGCGTGTTGGATTTGATAACACCTTAGGATTCTTATTAGGTGGAATCGAAGCATGGAAAGCAGCAGGTTACGAAATCGATAGTATTGAATCGATTTCACCAGAAGTTTTCGCAGCACAATACGAAACCGCGCAAGTTATCGACTCCAGAAAACCTGGAGAATTTACTGCTGAACATGTGGTAAATGCTAAAAATATTCCATTAGATTACGTCAACGAACAATTAGCAGAAGTACCAAAAGACGAAAAATTCTTCATTCATTGCGCGGGAGGTTATCGTTCGGTAATTATGTCGTCTATTCTAAAAGCAAGAGGCTACCACAACATGATTAATGTAGAAAAAGGAATGGCAGGCATCAGAACGACAGATGTTCCTTTAACTGCTTACGTTTGCCCTAGTACGTTGAAATAAGAAAATTTTAGATAAAATACAAAATCCGACTTCACAAGAGTCGGATTTTTTTATGGGCGTTCCCTAAGGGTCGGGCTATCCGCACTCGCTTTACTTAAAATCCTGAGGTATTTTAAGTAAGAGCTCAAACAATTGCTACACACGAGCTT
>NZ_QLMI01000011.1 GCF_003259835.1 Flavobacterium aquaticum
GTTCCACCTGCTGGGTTTGCTGTTAATTGAACTGTGAATCCTGTACAAACTTCTGCGTCATTAGCAACAACAGTTGGTAGAGCGTTTACGGTGACGACTGCGCCGTCACTATTCGTACATTCATTTGCGTCTGAATACGTATACGTAACATTATACGGTCCTGCTGCTAAACCTGAAGCATCAAACAATCCGGATGCGCTTACATTAGCACCACTCCATGTTCCACCTGCTGGGTTTGCTGTTAATTGAACTGTGAATCCTGTACAAACTTCTGCGTCATTAGCCACAACAGTTGGTAGAGCATTTACGGTGACAACCGCGCCATCACTATTCGTACATTCATTTGCATCTGAATAAGTATACGTAACATTATATGGTCCTGCAGCTAAACCTGAAGCATCAAACAATCCGGATGCGCTTACATTAGCACCACTCCATGTTCCACCTGCTGGGTTTGCTGTTAATTGAACTGTAAATCCTGTACAAACTTCTGCGTCATTAGCAACAACAGTTGGTAGAGCATTTACGGTTAAAATACCAGAGTCTTCTCCGTCGCAATCGGTATTATGATTACCATCAACAACAATTACTTTATATATGCCCCCATTATCAGCTAAAGATAAAATCGGAGTTGTATAACTATTATTTGTTGCTCCAGGTATCAAAACATTATTCAGATACCATTGATAAGAATAACCAGGAGTTGATGTAGTACTGAAAGTTGCCGTAGAACCAACACAAGCTTCTTCATCTGCTACAGATGGAACAGGATTATCATTAACAACCAAATTTACCGTACAAGGAGCCTCGGCTGGAACACCATCACTATCGCTCACTATGACAGAATATACTCCGGCTACACCAACATTTATTGAAGCTGTAGAGGCACTAAATCCATTTGGACCTGTCCAAGCAAAAGCATAAGGAGCACCTCCCGAACCATTAATTCCCGATGCGGTAAAAATAGCTGTTGCACCTGCGCATATTTCGGCAGATGAAGGAGTTACTGAACATGTTGGCGGCACAATGATTGTGTTAGATGCCATTTGTTGATCTTGACTTCCTAAGGTAACACAGTTACTGAGTGGCGAACATATATTATCAATATGAAAGTGATATGGAGAGCCACTAATTGTTGAAGCTCCGTTTCCAGCCCCCCAACCAGCACAAGCAAAAGAAGGTTCAGCGGCAATATGACATCCTAATACCAATAATGCTTTTGTTGAAGTAGGAGTAAATGTTACTGTACAATAAGTCTGTTGAGTACTTGAGCCATCTTCATTTCCCCATACGTAGGTAATATTTGAAACAGTTCCATTATAAATCCAAATGGAATTCTTATCTGGGAAAGCAGCATCTGCATTCTGTTGACATGCCATTTTTAGAGCTGTTTCATTATAATAACCCGCTGGAACTCCACCTGTATTACCTGCATTTGGGATAGGGAATACATAAGTAGATTTTACTGGATTATACCCTACCAAACCATCTAACGGACTAACAATTTCTTGAATACGATTAGGTCCAGTAAAAAAATCGAAAGCATGTTGTCCATCACTTCCTTGAATAATATTAATATTAAATGTAACCGATGCAGGGACATTCGGAGTAAGTCCATCTAGCTCAATACGAGTAGGTATCGACTGTCCTTCTGTAAAATGGGAATTTGTTGCTTGCGCATTTCCATTTGCCCAATTAACTGGACTAACAGGAGCTGAAGCAGGACCGTTTTTCCCCCATTGTGAATTATTTGTATTTGACTGGCCATATAAAGTAACTTGACCAAATACTAAAAGTAAAATTGTAAATCGATAGAACCAATTTTTATTAAATTCTGCTCCCAACAAAGAGGAAGCTTTACGCCAAACTTTAAACACCCCATTCAAATCAGGCGTGGAGCCATTCAAACATCGGGTATTTTCGCGATAAAATAGAATAAATTTTTTCATAATAATACGGTTTTAAGTACCATATCATTAGCAAGTTCAGATAGAAGGAGCTTCAAATAAAATTGAACTTTTTCCAATCATGAATTGAAATTTTAAAAAATTAAAAAAGTAAAAAGTAAAAAGAAAATCTATCAATTGATTTTTGTAAGGGAAATATTGCTCATAGCAATCACAATTAATCAATAGAACCATCTAATAAGTTAATGATTTGGAAAAGACTAGCCTTTCTCAATCACATTAAACACATTATATACTAACCCCATTTTTAGGTTTAGTGGCACAAAGTTAAATCAATTTTTAATTTCCATTAAATAATTTGAAACTATTTTTAAAAGTTTAACTTTTTAACAACTAATTAGCAATCAACTACTTATAATTTATTTTTAAATTACTAAAAGCAATTTCTATACTATAAATAAACGCTATAGATGTAACTATATAAATGTTCGTTTAACTACATTTTAATGTGAAAAGAAACTTAAAAAAAACACATAAAATTCCTTTAATAATCTTTTTTAGCTTTTTATCGAAAATTGCTGAACTATTTTCTTACGAAAAGTAAAAGTAAAAATTATTGATTTTCAAATAATTACACATTTTTCTTAAAAAACAGAGTCGAAAAATTAGGCTATATCTTACAAACATTTTAAAAATAGTGTATTTCATCGATTTTTTTGTTAATTTCATCGATGATATTTTTTTAAATGTTTAGTTTTGAAGCGGTTAACAAAATGAAAACGACTATGAGAAAATTAATTTTTACTACTCTACTACTTACAATTACATTCGGAACTGCTCAAAACAAAAATGATTTATGGAAAAAAAGTAATTTAAGTGAAATTTCCAAAAGAATTACTAAAACCGACTTACCTCAAAAAAACATTTTTGAATTAGATTTAAAAACAATGAAGAAAATGTTAGGTACATCTCCAAAAAGAGAAAACATCAACACTACTTTTAATTTGATTATAACATTGCCAAATGGAGAAGGCAAATTAGAGAACTTCAAAGTTTACGAAAACTCCGTTATGGCTCCAGAATTAGCAGCAAAATATCCTGAAATAAAATCTTATATGGCTGTTGGGATTGATAACCCAAATGCTCGTGCATATTTCAGTTATTCGCCTCTAGGATTCAAATCTATGACATTATATCCTAATCAATCGGCTGTATTTATTGAGCCGGTGTCGGACGATTTGATTACATATTCAGTTTATAAAAAATCAGACAAGAAAAAAGCATTTCAAAAATTTGAGTGTAATGTTATAGATGAAGCTGTTAATATGGTACAATCAAACGACAACACTACTCATTTAAGAGGTGCAGATGATGGAAAATTAAGAACTTTTAAATTAGCTTTATCTTGTACTGCTGAATATGCAGCTTACTTTGGAGGAACAAAAGCTGCTACTTTAGCTGCAATGAACAATAGCATGACTCGAATTAATGGTGTTTTTGAAAAAGATTTTGGAGTTAGACTAATTCTTATTGCGAATAACGACGCACTTATTTATACTAATTCGACAACAGATCCTTATTCTGATTATGCAAATAAAGCAAATTGGAAAACAGAAAATCAAACTATTTTAACTTCAACTATTGGGGAAGCTAATTACGATATTGGTCATTTATTAGGTGCTGGAACTGTTAATAGCGGAGATGCTGGAGCTAGAGGGTCAATTGGCATTGATAATTCTAAAGGTAGAGCTTACACCTGTGCAAATTCTACTAATAATCAAGGTGATACCTTCGATATTAATTATTTAGCTCATGAGATGGGACATCAATTAGGAGCCAACCATACTTTTACATATACAAATGAAGGAACTATCGCGCAACTAGAACCTGGAAGTGGATCGACAATTATGGGATATGCTGGAGTAACTATTAAAGATATTCAACAATATGCTGACGCTTATTTTCATTCTATTAGCATTCAACAAGTTACCGATATAATCAAAACTAAAACTTGTGCAACAATTATATTAACTGGTAACGCGGTACCAGTAGCAAATGCAGGAATAGATTATACAATTCCAAAAGGAACTCCTTTTATGTTAAAAGGCACTGCTACAGATGCTAATAGCACTGACGCACTTACTTACTCTTGGGAACAACTAGATTTAGGAAATGCAACTACAACAGTGCCATCAAGCGTTGCTACAACAGGCCCGCTATTTAGATCATACAATCCTTCAACTTCATCAACACGTTATTTTCCAAATATGAACACGATTTTAGCTGGATTGAGTTCTACTCAAGGTTCAAGAATTATTTCGGAAACATTACCAGGTGTAGCAAGAACCCTAAACTTTAGATTGACAGTTAGAGATAACAAAATTGGAGGAGGAGCAAACAATACAGACGACATGATTGTAACTGTTGATGGTGTTGCTGGTCCTTTTACAATAGACTCTCAAAATACTGCAATTTCTTATCCTGCAGGAAGTACTCAAACCATCAATTGGACAGTTGCTGGCACGAATGCAAATGGTGTAAACTGTGCAAATGTTGATATTTTATTATCGACTGATGGAGGGCAAACATTTTCTACAACCTTATTAGCTGGAACTCCAAATGATGGTTCTCAAAATGTAGTAATTCCAAATATTCCTGGCATAACTAACCGAATTATGGTTAAAGGTAGCAATCACATATTCTTTGATGTTAATAATACCAATTTCACTATTTCTAGTTCAGTTGTAGCCGACACAACTGCTCCAACGGCTTCAATACTTACAGCTTCAGGAACTACAACTTTAAGTACTAATTTATCTTGGTCAGCCTCAACTGATAATGTTAGTGTTATAGGTTATGATGTATATCAAAATGGTGTTTTTAAAACTAGTACAACTACAACAACTTTAGCTGTTAATGGTTTAAATGCATCTACAACTTACAACTTCTATGTAAAAGCGAAAGATGCTGCTGGAAACATTTCTCTTGCAAGTAATACGGTTAATGTAACAACTTTAGCTAATACTTTAGTGGCTACTCCAACATATTGTAATTCAAACGGAAACACTTCTGGAGAATATATAAACCGAGTGTTTATGGGAACAATTGATAATATATCGGGTAATAATAATGGTTATGGTAACTATACTGCAATGTCTACTTCTGTATCCTTAGGTTCAACCGAAAAAATTATGATTACCCCAAAATGGATGGGTACAGTAAGAGTAGAATTTTATAATGTGTGGATAGATTTTAACCAAAATGGAATATTTGAATCATCAGAACTTGTATTTTCAAAATCTAGATCAAAAAACTCTTCTGTTAGTGGCCCTGTATACATCCCTACAAATGCATTAACCGGAACTACAAGAATGAGAGTTTCTATGAAATACAACGCATTACCTTCGGTATGTGAAGTTTTTACAAACGGAGAAGTTGAAGATTATTCAATCAATATCATTTCGATTGCAACAAGAAATTCACAAGAAATTACTACTATTGAAAATAAGGAAGAAGAAACAAATGAAGCATCAAAACTTGATTTTAAATTGTATCCAAATCCAGTAAAAGGAGACATTGTTAATTTCACAGAAATGAAAGAATCAACTTCTTACAGAATCTACAATCTAATGGGACAACAAGTTGCGGATGGTCTTATTGAAAATAATGCTGTTAATGTAAGTGCTCTGATGCCAGCAATTTATATTATTGAAGTTACAGATGGTAATTCAGCGGCTTCAAAACGTTTTATTAAAGAATAAGTATTTCAAAAAACATAATTAAAAAAAAAAGCTGTCCAAATTTGGACAGCTTTTTTTTTACAAAAACTATACGCATAAAAAAATCCCACATTTCTGTAGGATTTAATTTTGGTGGGCGATGAGGGGTTCGAACCCCCGACCCCCTCGGTGTAAACGAGGTGCTCTGAACCAGCTGAGCTAATCGCCCCAATAAAATGCTTTACTATTACCGTATTGCGAGTGCAAATATACACTGAATATTTATAAATGCAAGTGTTTTTGAAAAAAATTTACACAATTTCTGCAACAACAAAAGTACTTCCGCCTATGTAAATAAAATCAGAATCATTTGCCGAATTTGATGCTGATTCATAAGCTTCTGATACCGAATTAAATACTTTACCAAACAAACCAAAATCACTAGCTCTTTGTTTTAAAATATCAGCATCTAATCCGCGAGGCACATTTGGTTTACAAAAATAATATTTGGCGTTTTTTGGAAATAAAGGTAAAATCGAGTCTAAATCTTTATCATTTACAACACCTAAAACCACATGAAGCGTTTCAAATTGATGTTTTTGAATTTGGTTTAATACAATTTTTAATCCGTGACTGTTGTGAGCGGTATCGCAAACTGTAAAAGGCTTTTGTTTTAAAATTTGCCATCTACCGAGTAATCCTGTATTTTGAATTACATTTTTCAAGCCTAACTTAATATGTTTCTCTTCAATTTTAAATTCCGAATGTAATAATTCAATAGCTTGAAGCACCGTTTTCTTGTTATGAACTTGATAATCGCCTAACAAAGCACATTCATAAATAACTTCTGGATTCTCTTGAGCAAAATATATCGGTGCACTTTCTAATTTCGCTTTAGCAATAAAAACTGGTTTTGTTTCTTCCGAATATTCGCCAACTACAACAGGCACATTTGATTTGATAATTCCTGCTTTTTCAGACGCAATTTTTGGTAACGTATCTCCTAAAAACTGAGTATGATCAAAACCTATGTTAGTAATTACTGAAACCAAAGGTGTAATTACATTCGTAGAATCCAATCTTCCTCCCATCCCAACTTCAATCACTACTACATCAACTTGTTCCTTCGCAAAATAATCAAAGGCTAAACCTACGGTCATTTCAAAAAAACTCAACTGATTAGCCTCAAAAAACGATTTATTTACCGAAATAAAATCCACAACAAATTCTTCAGAAATCATTTCACTATTAATACGGATTCTTTCGCGAAAATCTTTTAAATGAGGCGAAGTGTACAAACCCACTTTATATCCAGCTTCTTGTAAAATTGAAGCAATCATAGATGACGTTGACCCTTTTCCGTTGGTTCCAGCTACGTGAATGGATTTGAATTTAGTTTCTGGATGCTTTAAATGTTTTACCAATAAATACGTATTGGTCAAATCCTTTTTATAAGCCGAAGCACCTTGCATTTGAAACATAGGCAACTGAGCAAACATCCAATCTGTAGTTTCTTTGTAAGTCATTTTAATATTTAAAACGAATGATTTGGGCTTTCTTGCCATCCATATTCCCGCTATCCATTACAATCAATGCTAGCGCATTAGATTTTCATTACTATCGGGGTTAGAGAGCCAACTATTAGTATTCTTGGTTATTCTCCTACTTGAAAATTCACAACAACAAAACCAATTTGGGTTTCGGGTGCATTGGCATCAGGTTGCCATTTGAACGTTTTTGCGGTTTCAAGTGCCGGATTTACTAAACAAGGATTGGTATTAGTTGTCCCTTGAGAACGTTCTGCTTTTATAACATTTCCTTGACGATTTACCCAAATCTTAACCACAACTTTTCCAGATTCGTTACAATCTTGAACCCTTTTACTGTTTCCAGATAATTTTCTTCCAGCTAATCCCCAACCAGTTCCTTTTCCAGTTCCAATTCCGTCTCCTGAGCCACTTCCATAAAAACTATTAGCATATAAGCTTCCATTTGGATTACCCTTATCGCCTCCAGAATCATCATCTCCATGACCTGATTGTGTGGTTCCATCTTGTTTTGATCCTTTCAAAATGCTATTTAGCGCGCTATTACTTGGCTTTACAGGTTTAGTTTCTGTAGGTTTTACCACAGGCTTATTTTCAGAAGGCTTAACAACTGGTTTTTTAACTTCTTTTTTTGGTAATGTAATTGGTGCTTCTTCATCTTGAGTTAACACATCGTCTTCTTCTGCCGGAACAGGTTCAGATTGTGCTTGATCAGGTGACATTTGCACTGGTTCTGTTGGTTGAATCTCACCACTACCTGTATCGCTAGTTCCAAAGTTAACAGCAATTCCGTTTTCTGGTGGCGGATCCATGTAGGTTAATCCGAAAATAGTAAACAACAGAAAAAGTATCACAAAAATAACTGACGTTATTGTGAAAGATTTTTTCTCTTCTGGTGTTTCTAAAAATTTCATTTCTGATTATTTTGGATTAACAGCTACCACCATTTTAATTTGATTACGATAAGCAATATCCATCACTTTAACAACTTTTTCATGCGGAACGGATTTTTCTGCACGCAAAATAATGGCTTTATTTTCAGCATTTGCAAGCAAAGCGATTAACTGGTTTTCCAAATCGGCTTCGTTTACTTTTTCTTTATCAATAAAAAAATTCAAATCCTCATCAATACTAACTGCAGTACTTTTATTACTATCTGTTTTCCCTTTAGCTTTTGGCAATACTAAATCTAATGCATTAGTAGTTACCATTGTTGAAGTAAGCATAAAAAAGATAAGTAACAAGAAAACTATGTCAGTCATTGACGACATATTGAATTCTGTTGATACTTTATTTTTATTTTTTCCTATCCTCATTATACAGGTTCATTTAATAAATCTAAGAAATCTACTGCATTAGCTTCCATTTGGTTAACTACTTTATTGGTTTTTACAACTAAATGGTTATAACCAACATAAGCAATAATACCTACAACCAATCCAACTACTGTAGTGGTCATCGCGGTATAAATTCCTTCAGCTAAAACACCAACTTCAATTTGACCTCCTCCACTTGCCATTTCATGAAAAGCAAGAATCATACCAACAACAGTTCCAAGAAAACCAACCATTGGTCCTGCTCCTGAAATAGTTGCCAACATACTTGTGTTTTTCTCCAATTTATACAACTCTAAATTACCTGCGTTTTCAATTGCCGTATTAATATCTTCCAAAGGTTTTCCAATACGAGAAATTCCTTTTTCAATTAATCGAGCTACAGGCGAATTAGTTTGTGCACATAACATTTTTGCGGCATCTAGTTTACCTGACATAATATTCATTTTAATATTATTCATAAAACTAGCATCTATTTTTGAAGCTTTATTAATTGCCATCAAACGTTCGAAATACAAAAACAATGCAAAGAAAAGTTGAAGAAATAGAACAATCATGATAATTTGACCACCAATGCCTCCACTGGTAAGTAAACTCCATATTGATAATGTTTTTTCTGTTACTTGTTCGTCTGCTATTACTTGGCTAGCTACTGCTAAACTATCGGCTTGAAGAAATAAACTCATACTATATATCTAATTTGTAATTAAAACGTAGATTAAAATTAATTATTGTTATCTAATATAATGTTCTATAAATAAGAAAGCCATTGCTCCTGTTATAAATCCAGCGAAAGCTAACCAAGTTATTTTTTTTAAATACCAAATAAAATCGATTTTTTCCATACCCATTGCTGCAACACCCGCAGCAGAACCAATAATTAACATACTTCCTCCTGTTCCAGCAGAATATGCTATGAAATGCCAAATTGAATGATCCATTTCATAAGTATACATTCCCATTGAAGCAGCAACTAGTGGTACATTGTCAATTACAGCTGACAAAATTCCTAATAGAATTACCACAACATCCATACTTGGTATTGCATTTGAAATACTTTCAGCAGCAAAACGTAAAGTTCCAACCTCTTGCCCATTTATAGAACCAAAAACTAAACTTTCTAAAGCGGCTACTGCCATTAAGATTCCTAAGAAAAATAAAATACTCGATATTTCAATTCTTGATAAAGCTTTATTTGCAGAATATAAATGCTTTCTGCTTTTATCAAAATTATCTTCTGGATGAATATATTCAGATACCATCCACACAACAGCTAAACTCAACATCATTCCCACATAAGGAGGCAAGTGAGTTAAAGTTTTAAAAATAGGTACAAAAACAATTGCTCCTAATCCTAACCAAAGCATCGTTTTACTACTTAGTAATCGCTCACGATCTTCATGACTTTTTTCATCAACTTCAATTTCTCCTTTAAAAACTTTCATTCTTGAAGCTAAAGCGAATGGTACAATAAAACATAAAATTGCTGGAACAATAATATATTCCGACAAACCTCCTGCAGTTACTTTTTTAGCAATCCACAACATTGTAGTTGTAACATCTCCAATTGGAGACCAAGCTCCCCCAGCATTTGCCGCAATAACAATTAAAGAAGCATACCAAATACGTTCTTCTCTATTTTGGACTAATTTTCTCAATAAAGATATCAATACAATTGTAGCTGTAAGGTTATCAATAACAGCAGATAATATGAACCCTACAATTCCGGTAATCCATAAAAGTCTGATTTTACTTTTGGTTTTCACCATATCTTTCAATACGTCAAAACCTCTATGTAAATCGATTAATTCAACAATAGTCATAGCTCCAATTAAGAAAATTAAAATTTCGGCTACTTTACCAACATGATGTAAAAGTAAACCTTCAAAACCATGCTCTTGTTGATGAATATCAGTGGAATTAATATTAAAAACTGTTCCATAACCATCAATTACTGAAAACCAACCCTTGTGAAAACCAATAGCTAATAAAGCCCACATTAGAGAGGCCATTAATAGTGCTGGAACGGTTTTATCTAATTTTAAAGGATGCTCAAGTGTTATTGACAAATATCCAATAACGAATAGAAGTATTAATATTGCTTCCATGATTTATTTATTTTTATACAAGTTGTTTCAAAGCAATTTCAAAAGCAGTTGCACTGATATTCTTTTTATCTGAATTTATAGCATGTGCATTTTGAATTGCATTTTTGATTCTGTTTGAAGTATCAGAGAAAATAGCTTCATCTGTCATTTGTACTTTTTTCTCCATGAAATAAGCAAAAACTCTTGCCATTCCACAATTTGCAATGAAGTCAGGAATTAAACTTACTTTTTTATCAGTTTCTTCCATAATTGGTCCAAAGAAAATTTCTTTATCAGCAAACGGAACATTAGCACCACTTGAAATAACTTCCAAACCAGAAGCAATCATGCTATCTACTTGTTCCTTAGTAACCAATCTTGAAGCCGCACATGGAGCAAATACTTGAGCACCCATTGACCAAATCTTCTCGTTGATTTCAGCAAAAGGAATCATATTATCGGCTACTAATTTATTCCCATCTTTATTCAAGAATAATGTTGTAATTTCTTCGAATGAAAATCCGTTTTCGTTGATAACGCCACCATCTCTATCGATAATTCCAACCACTTTAGCTCCCATTTGTGCTAAATAAAAAGTGGCTGCCGAACCTACGTTCCCAAAACCTTGAACGATAGCTTTCTTCCCTTTAACATCACCACCGTAAATAGTATAATAATGACGAACTGCTTCTGCCACTCCGTAACCTGTAATCATATCAGCTACTGTATATTTTCTATTTACATCTGGAGAGAAATTTGGATTTTCAATCACTTTAATTACACCTTGGCGTAATTGTCCAATTCTATTGATTTTATCTGCTTCTGTTGGTTTAAAGTGACCGTTGAAAACACCTTCTTGTGGATGCCAAACACCACAATCTTCTGTCATAGGAATTACTTCGTGAATTTCATCTACGTTCAAATCACCACCAGTTCCGTAGTAATTTTTTAATAATGGAGAAACCGCTTTATACCATCTTTCTAAAACACCTTTTTTTCTTGGATCGTTTGGGTCAAAATTGATTCCTGATTTAGCACCACCAATTGCTGGTCCTGAAACTGAAAACTTAACTTCCATTGTTTTAGCTAATGAAAGTACTTCGTTCATATCTAATCCCTTACGCATACGAGTTCCACCACCTGCAGCTCCACCTCTTAATGAGTTGATTACTGTCCATCCTTCTGCATCTGTTTCAGGGTCTTTCCAATTAAATACTATTTCTGGTTCTTTGTTTTCAAATTTTTGTAATAAATCTTTCATTGTGTTGGTTAAATTTTATTCGTTTTACAAATATACATAATCTGTTTAAGGACTAAAGCCTAAACTCTAATTTTTAGTTTTTAATAACATTCAATTAAATACAACTCCTGTCGAATGATTTTTACTAGCTCCTGTTACTGAGGACAATACATTAATTTCGTTTCGCAATTTCAAAATTCCTAAAAATCCAAAAATTAACGCTTCTTTAAATTGAATGGTTTTATCATCTGGAATTACAACCTCGGTTGTAGGTAAATAATTACGTAATCTATCTATTAAAAATCGATTATATGCTCCTCCTCCAGTTATGAATAATTTTGAATTTGGTTTTGAACAAATCTTCGCAATTTGAATAGAGATATGTTCTACAAAAGTGCGAAGTTTGCCTTTTACATCAATTGAAAACGAGTTTATCAAAGGAAAAATTTTCGCGTTTACAAATTCCATTCCCAAAGATTTTGGATATGGCAAAGCATAGAATTCCAAATCATTCAATTGTTGCAATAAATCTTGATTGATATTTCCAGATTTTGCAAAATCTCCAGCATCATCATAAGGAAAGCCTAATTCATTTGCATAGAAATTTAAAACGGTATTCACTGGCGAAATATCAAAAGCAATTCGGTTACCATTTTCATTAAAAGACACATTCGAAAATCCGCCTAAATTCAAACAATAATCATATTCCGAAAAAAGCAATTCATCTCCAATTGGAACTAATGGCGCACCTTGACCTCCTAATTGCACATCTTGTACTCTAAAATCACAAACAATCGTTTGATTAATTAAATCACGAATCATTGGAATATTTCCAATTTGAAGCGTAAATCCGTTCTGAGGTTGGTGTAAAATTGTGTGACCATGGCTACAAACGGCATCGATTTCAGTGAGTTGATATTTAGATATAAATTCAGAAATTATCGAAGCTAAAAGTTTTGTATAACTAACATTCAATTCTTCTAATTCAGATGGATTAAAATGAATTGCATTTTTCAATTTAGTAAGCCATTCTTCCGAGTACGAAAAAGTTTCGGATTGAAAAATTTCAAACGTCCAATTCTCTGAATGATTGAAATTTATATAAGCCAAATCGACTCCATCTAACGATGTGCCCGACATAACTCCGATAACGTTGTAGTTTTCTTTAAACATGGGTTAAAATTACAAATTGTTATTGAAAATTTGGTAATTAATCTTTACATTTGGTTCCTGAAATTACAAAATAATCAAACATTACATCTAAATAATATGGATTTTAAATTAACCGAAGAGCATTTAATGATTCAGCAAGCTGCTAGAGATTTTGCTCAAACAGAATTATTACCTGGAGTTATTGAAAGAGACGAACATTCAAAATTTCCAACAGAACAAGTGAAAATGATGGGTGAACTTGGGTTCTTAGGAATGATGGTTGATCCAAAATACGGAGGAGCTGGATTAGATAGCGTTTCTTACGTTTTAGCAATGGAAGAAATTGCAAAAGTAGACGCTTCTGCTGCGGTTATTATGTCGGTAAACAATTCATTAGTTTGCGCTGGTTTAGAAAAATACGGTTCAGAAGAGCAAAAAATAAAATACTTAACGCCTTTAGCTAAAGGTGAAGTAATTGGAGCTTTCTGTTTATCAGAACCAGAAGCAGGTTCAGATGCAACATCGCAAAGAACTACTGCTATTGATATGGGCGACCATTATTTAGTAAACGGAACTAAAAACTGGATTACGAATGGTGGAACAGCTTCTACTTATTTAGTAATTGCTCAAACTGATGCTTCAAAAGGACACAAAGGAATTAACGTTCTTATCGTAGAAAAAGGAATGCCAGGTTTTGAAGTAGGTCCAAAAGAGAAAAAAATGGGAATCCGTGGATCGGATACACATACTTTATTATTTAATGATGTAAAAGTTCCAAAAGAAAACAGAATTGGTGCAGACGGATTTGGATTCGCTTTCGCGATGTCAACTTTGAATGGAGGAAGAATTGGAATTGCATCTCAAGCGTTAGGTATTGCACAAGGAGCTTACGAATTAGCGTTAAAATATTCTCAAGAGCGTGTAGCTTTTGGAAAACCAATTTTCAATCACCAAGCAATTGCTTTCAAATTAGCAGATATGCACGTAAAAATCACATGTGCAAGATTATTAATTCACAAAGCAGCTACCGAAAAAGATAATGGTGAAGATATTGCACATTCTGGCGCAATGGCAAAATTATACGCTTCAGAAATTGCATTAGAAGTAGCAAACGAAGCTGTACAAATTCACGGCGGAAATGGTTACGTAAGTGAATACCACGTAGAAAGAATGATGCGTGATGCAAAAATCACTCAAATTTACGAAGGAACTTCAGAAATTCAAAGAATTGTTATTTCAAGAGGTTTAGTAAAATAGTTAAACCATAAATGATACAGAAATCCGACTTTAAAAGAGTCGGATTTTTTTATTGGCGTTCCCATAAAGGTCGGGCTATCCGCACTCGCTTTACTTAAAATCCTGAGGAATTTTAAGTAAGAGCTCAAACAATGCTCCTATCCCTAACGCGGAATTGGTTTTCAATTGAATAATTTGTTAAAAATACTTAGATTTGAATTAATTACGAAAAATAAAATTATTTAATGAGAAACAATAATAAATTAGCATACTTCATTATTGCTATATGTACTATATGGGTGTTATTTTCAATATCAAAGTCGTATATAAATGACATTAAATTAAATAATTATGGGATTGAAACTATTGGTAGAGTAATTAAATTTAAAGGTATATCAAAGACAAAAGGATTTGAATATATTTATAACGTGGAAGGAAAACTAAAAAAATCAGAAAGTTTGATTGGTTTAGAAGAAAACATAAAGTTAGGCGATTTTTACAAAGTTGTCTATTTACCAAGTAATACAAATATTAAAAAAATATATTCAGACGAAAAAATCAAAGATACTGTAGCCATCTTAAAAGCAGGGTTTTCTAGAGAAGACATTGAGAATATGCCAAAATAGTAACTCTACAACCATTCAAAAATCCTAAATTAAAATAGGATTAGTTAACTAGTTCGCAAAAGATTAAACGGCATTGATGTATGATTCAGAAATGCCGTTTTTTAAATAGTAAAAACAAGAAATCCTAACCGTTAAAAGTTAGGATTTCTTATTTTCGTCCCATCGGGACGGAATATTGGTAACAAAAAACCCCTCATCGAATGATGAAGGGTTTTCAAAAGAAAGGCGGCGACATACTCTCCCACATAACTGCAGTACCATCTGCGCAGTCGTCCCGAAGCTTCGGGATTAACTTCTCTGTTGGCTATCTTTAATCAATTTTTTCTAAAAATGATACATAACAAAAAAACCCTATCAAAATTGATAGGGCTTTTCAAAAGAAAGGCGGCGACATACTCTCCCACATAACTGCAGTACCATCTGCGCAGTCGGGCTTAACTTCTCTGTTCGGAATGGGAAGAGGTGAGCCCCGACGCAATAACCACCTTAAGAGGTTAAATTGCTTTGAGCAATTTTTCAATTGGTAATGTTTGATTAACAATTGAACAATATCTTAACATACTGAGATAAATAAATTTAAAGAAAGTTTCTCTGCGCCCGAAGGCGCAGATTTATACATAAGCTAACGGGTTATTAGTACTACTCGACTATGACATTACTGCCTTTACATCTATAGCCTATCAACGTGGTCATCTTCCACGACC
>NZ_QLMI01000012.1 GCF_003259835.1 Flavobacterium aquaticum
TTAACAGGAGTAATGTGTAACACAGCTTATAGTACACAAGTATCAAAATCAGGATACGAGAGTGGTATTTTTGAAGTAAAAAAAGCAGAGAACGAACAAGTGGTGGTAGAAGCGTTATTAAACCCAATTATGCCAATCATCACAGAGAAAGAAGTGATTTTACAACCTATCTACTTTGAGTTCAATAAGAGCAACATTACGGCAGAAGGAGCAGCAGAGTTAGACAAGTTAGTGATGGTAATGAACGAGTATCCAAATATGGTTATCTTCGCAAAATCGCATACTGATAGTAGAGGAAGTGATAAGTACAACATGAACTTATCAGACCGAAGAGCAAAAGCTACAGTTCAATACTTAATTAGTAAAGGAATTGCAAAAGAGAGAATCTCAGGACAAGGATTTGGAGAGAGCGAACCAAAAGTAGCTTGTAAACCATGTACCGAAGAAGAATACGCACAAAACAGAAGAAGTGAATTCTTAATTGTGAAAAAATAACAGTATTTAGTTTGTTAATTATAAAAGCCTTTGATTTTCGATCAAAGGCTTTTTGTTTTTTATCGATAAAAATAGCATTTCATCGATAATATACAATCAGAATGATTTATTATGTAACTTTGAAAATTAATCAAACCTTAAAACAATATTAACATAATGAAAAAACTATTACTTTTTTTCATGTCGTTTTTTACCTTTTTCGCTTTCGGACAGCTATCCGAGGGTTTTGAAGGAGCTACATTTCCGCCAACAGGCTGGGTAGTTACAGATAACGGCATTGGAACTGTTCAATCGTGGAGTAGAAATACACTTCTACCTAATGTATGGACTTCAGGTACTGCTTCTGCTATGTCAACGCGTGAAGGAAGTGTTCCTGGTCTAGCACAAGATTGGTTAATCACACCACAAGTTACTGTCCCTGCAAACGGACAAGTACGATTTTTTGCTAGATCTGTTACTAACGGTGAGCAAGGAAGTGTTTATAAAGTCATGTTGTCAACTGCAACACAAAATATTTCTGACTTTACAATTACTTTAGCAACCTACACAGAGCTTGACATCGTAAATGATTTGATGCAGCAAAAATTTATAAACCTTGACGCTTATGCAAATCAAAATGTTCACATTGCTTTTGTTCATGAAGTTACGGGTGGTTTAGGGGATCGCTGGATTCTTGATAAAGTTAATGTTGATAGACAATGTTTACAACCTGATAATTTAGTAGTTTCTGCTATAGGAGATACAACTGTTAATTTAAGTTGGAGTAACCCTACGGGTGCTACACAATGGGAAATAGAATATGGTCCTGCTGGTTTTACTCAAGGTACAGGGACTTTAGTAACAGGAGTTAATACAAATAATGCCTATCCCTTAAATGGTTTAACAGCGGCTACGACCTATGATTTTTATGTAAGACCTATTTGTGGTATAGACAATGTGGGTCCATGGTCTGATTCTGAAACTTTTACAACGGCACTTTGTGCAGCTTCTCAACAATGTGACTTTGTTTTTAGATTGACGGATTCTTGGGGAGATGGATGGAATGGTAATACAATGACTGTTAGACAGTTTGGTCAAACAGTGGCAATTATAGGGCCAACATTTACCGCAGGAGCAGGTCCAGTTAACGTTACAGTTGCTTTGTGTAGTAATCAACCTTTCGAACTGTTTTGGAATACAGGTGGAGGTTTTGCGAATGAAGTAGGTGTTGCAATTATTGACCCTCTAGGAGTTCAAATTTACAATAAACCTTTTAATACAGGTACTCAAGGAACTGTATTGTATTCGGGCGCAGCTTTATGTACACCGCCAACATGTCCTGCACCATCAAATATTGTGGTAAGCGATTTAACTACTACTTCAGGTACAGTTACTTGGATAGATAACGCAGGTGCAACGCAATGGGAAATTATTATTCAGCCAGCAGGAACTGGATATCCACCAAATGGTGCTACTCCAACTGCTACGGTAAATGGTACTCCTACATATGATTTTTCTGGTTTCCCTTCTGCAACTTCATTTGAAGTATACATTAGAGCTATTTGTAGTCCTACAGATTCTAGTATTTGGGCTGGACCTAGAAATTTTGCTACTTTAATTTCTAATGATGAATGTGCTACCGCAGTTACTGTGCCAGTAAATATTGGGACAGCTTGTATCAATTCTGTAACAGGTACTGTGTTAGGAGCAACTCCTTCGCCAAATCCAAATGGATGTGCTGGAACAGATGATGACGATGTTTGGTTTCAATTTACGGCAACTGAAGGAACTCATAATGTGTCTTTAGTTAACGTAACAGGAAGTGCAACAGATTTATATCATGTAGTATATTCTGGATCTTGTGGCGCATTAACTCAATTATATTGTAGTGATGATAATAGTAGTATTGCAACAAATTTAACACCAGGACAAACCTACTACATTAGAGTATATACTTTTACAGCTACTGCAGGTCAAAATACATCTTTTACTTTGTGTGTGGGTACTCCTGTTGACTGTTCAGATGCTTCTGCTTTTTGTGGAGAAACAGGTTTGGTTTATACAAACTCTGTAGGTGTACCTAGTTATGGTGGTATTGGATGTTTATTTACAACTCCTAACCCTTCATGGTATTTTATGCAGGTGAGTCAATCAGGGAACTTAAATTTCCAAATTGCTCAAACAAATAATGCAACTGGTAATGGAATTGACGTTGATTACATTGTTTGGGGACCATTTACACCAGCTCAATTTGCTGCTTCGTGTAATGATTTATATGATTTCCCTGATGGAAATACAACTATTCCAAATAACGTAGCATCTTGTAGTTACTCTGCTGCTGCTATTGAGAATTTCACAATTGCTAACGCTGTAGTAAACAATATTTACATTGTTTTAATTACAAACTTTAGTAACCAGCCAGGTACAGTAACTTTTACGCAAACAAATTTAAATGGTACAGGAGCGGGAGCTACCAATTGTGCTATTGTTTGTAGTAATAATTTAGGTGCAGATCAAGTGCTTTGTGCTGATTCATATCAAATTGTATCTTCTAATACAACTGCTGATCAATATCAATGGTTCTTAAATGACGTTCTAATTCCAGGAGCAACTGCTAGTACTTTAACAGTATATCAGTCTGGAACTTATAAATGTATTATAACATGTGGAATTAATAGTGTTGAGGATGAAATTGAAGTAACTCTTAATCCAACAATTGTTCCTGCTTTTTCAACTCCAGGTGCAATCTGTTCAGGTGCTGCAAACGTGCCATTAAGTAACACTTCAATTAACGGAGTTACTGGACAATGGACTTTAGTAGGTGCTCCAGTTACAGAAATTAGTACAGCAACTGCTGGAACATTTACTTATATTTTTACGCCAGATGCTGTGGCTTTCCCATGTTCTCCTAACTTCACAATGAATGTGGAAATTTTAGGAACTTGTACGTTTAATAGTGTTTCAACTGCAGTTTATATGGAAAGCTGTGAAACTACGTTGACTGGAGATTTTTTCAATACTACAGGAGTTAATCCTAATGAAATTGGACCTTCAACAAATGTATTTACTGGAAATGATTATGGTGTACATTTACAAAATTCAGGTAGTTTAATTTTAAAAGGTGCTGAATTAAGATCTTTTAAAACACCAACATCAAATGTTTGTGGTGCAAATTTATATTACCGTGTGTATTTAACTTCTGGAACACCAGGTACATTTAATACAATTGCACTACCTCTTTTAGACAACTGTGTGGCTGGAAACTATCCTTCAGGAGGTGTTTGTAACCCAGATGATCAAAAATGGCAAGCAATTGCATCTGCAATAGATTTAACAACATTTACTCCAGGTAATTATACTCTTGAAGTATATTACGATTTAACAGGAGATAATAATAGTACTACAGATTGTGATGATACAATTTTAGTAAATAATGGAGGTAGTAATTTTATTGCTAACTTTACTATTCAAGCTACTCCAACTTTTGTTTCTACTAATGAACAGTGTGGTAGCGCTAATGGAAGTATAACAGTATCAGGCTTTATACCTGGAACTACTTACGCTGTTACTTATACTGATGATGCTGTAGTTGTAGGACCTACAAATTATATTGCTAATTCAAGTGGTCAAATAATTTTTGCAGGATTAAATGCAGGAACTTACGCTGATTTTAGCTTCTTAGTAAATGGTTGTACTATTTTAGTACCTGCTCCAATTGTAATTACTAATTTCTCTCCTTCAATTACTCAAGTTACTTCAAATACTGAAATTTGTGTAGGAGGTAATGCCGTGTTTACTATTGAAGGTTCACCAAACTTTAACGTAAGTTATAGTATTAATGGAGGTGCTGCTCAGTCAGTAACATTAGATGCTTCTGGATTAGCAACTGTTACGGTTACAACTCCACCAGCAGGAAATGTTGTGTTACAGTTGATAAATATTAATAATCCGTCATGTACAATTTCAGTTACGAATTCTTCAACGGTGTTAGTTAACGCTTTACCTGTTGCTACATTAACTGTTGTTGATAGTAATATTTGTTTAGGAGTTGGTAACGCCGAGTTTGTTATTAATGGTACACCTAATGCAACTGTTTCGTATACTATAAACGGTGGTGCAACTCAAACTATAAATATTGGAGCTACAGGAACTGCAACAATTACAGTTAATTTACCAACTGCTGATGTTACTGTTGCATTAACTGGAGTAACTCTTGGTATTTGTAGTAATACTACAACGGGTCAAACAGGTACAGTGGTGATTACTTCTATACCAGTTCCTGTTATAAATGTAACTCAAACACCAGTTTGTTCTAATCAAACAGCTTCGTTTATTGTTACTTCACCTGTGAATACTCAGTTAAATATTCCTACAGATTTATTTATTTCTGAGATTACTGATCATACTTCTGGTGGTTCATCTGGAAGTTTAACTTATGTAGAAATCTATAATGGTACTGGTGCAAGTGTAAATCTTGCAAATTATAAACTAAAAGTTTATACAAATGGTATTGCAACAGCACAGTGTAATTTAGTTCTTTCAGGAATTTTATTAAACAATGATGTAGTTGTTATTAAATTAGGACAACCTGCTAATAGTGTTGATCAAGGAGGTGTTGTTGCTGATTTAACATTTGTAGGATCTTGTGCAGGGGTTAATAATAATGATAGTATAGTCTTAACTACAAGTACAGATGTTGAACTTGACACTTGGGGAATAAATGGAGTAATATTTACTCCAGCTGGAGGTGTAGGTTATGATTACAGAAGAAATACTACTGCTACATTGCCAAGTGCTACTTGGGATCCAGCAGATTGGACAGCTATTGATTGGACAACTACTGCTCCAGACCTTCCAGATTATTCAGATGTTGGTTTCTACAGTCTTTATGTTACAAATTATGAGTATACTTTAAGTAATGGTGTTACAACAACTACTCAATCAGGTGTGAATTTCACTGGAGTAGCTCCTGGGACTTATACATTAGTAGCTACAGACTTGATTACTGGATGTACATCGAATCCGTTAACGTTTACTATTGATCCAGTTGTATATACAACTCCTGTAACAACGATCTCTTATACTACACCGGTATGTATTTCAAGTACTACAAATCCTACACCAAATACTTCGGCTGCAGGTTTTGTTACAGGTGGTAGTTATAGTTCTACAGCAGGGTTATCAATTGATGGATCTACAGGTGTTATCGATTTAGCACTTAGTACTCCTGGAACTTACGTTGTTACTTATGCTGTTGGTGTTAATGTTACAAATTGTACCAACTCAGGAAGTAGTCAAACAACAATTGTTATTACACCAAATAATGTATCAACTTTCAATAATATTACAGGTGTATGTGAAGGTACTTCAGCTACTTTGCCAGCAACTTCAATTGAAGGTTACACAGGAACTTGGTCTCCAGCAACAATTGATACGTCTATAATTGGAACAAGCACTTATACATTTACTCCAAATGCGGGTCAGTGTGCGGCTGTTGGAACAATTCAAGTAACAATAGATGATCGTTCTCTTACGACATTTACTCAAATAGACGATTTATGTCTTGGTGCAAGTGTTGTATTACCAACAACTTCAAATGAAGGTGTTACGGGAACTTGGAGCCCAGCAACTGTTAATACTACTGCGGTATCTGTAATTACCTATACATTTACTCCAGATGCTAGTTTCTGTGCTGATGTTACAACAATGGATATTAGAGTTATTGGATGTGAAATTCCAAAAGGAGTTTCGCCAAACAATGATGGAGATAATGACACTTGGGATTTATCTGGATTGAATGTTAGTAAAGTAGAAATTTTTAATAGATACGGAACTAAAGTTTTTGGTAAATCAAATTACACGAATGAATGGTTTGGACAATCTGATAATGGAAATGAGTTACCAGATGGTACTTACTATTATGTAATTGAATTTAACGGTTTACCTGCTAAAACAGGTTGGGTATATATTAACAGACAACAGTAATAAAAAAGGCTGCTATGTAATGTAGCAGCCATAAAAAATAATAATAATGAAGAAACTATATTTAGTAGCTTTAGTTGTATTTACCACCATGGTAGATTTACATGCACAACAAGATCCCCATTATACGCAATACATGTATAACATGAGTGTAATGAATCCGGCATATGCTGGTAGTAAGGAGAACTTATCTATGGGTT
>NZ_QLMI01000013.1 GCF_003259835.1 Flavobacterium aquaticum
AAAAGATTTCTACTTTTGCACCCGCATTAGAGCAGAAGTTCATACACAAGCTGAAGATTAAACAAATCAAAAAAACTTTAAAAAAAGTTGAAAAAAGATTTGGATAATAAAAAGTAAAGGTAGTATCTTTGCCGACCCGAAACGAAAGAATCGGAGCGTACAAGTTCTTAAAAATATTGGGTAAGTGGTCAGGAAAAAATAATCAAAAAATTTTTTCAAAAAAGCTTGCCAGATTAAAAAAGAGTTGTACTTTTGCACCCGCTAATCGAATGAGAGGCGACACAAAAAAAGAATGACACGTTCATAGACATATTGAATTGACAGTACAAAATTACAGTGATGTAATTTTGAAAATAAGAGAGAGTAAGATTTTTCGAGTAAATTGAAAACAACCTAGCGACTTGAATCGAATAAAACAAGATAGAGCAATCTATCAAACAATATACGATGAAGAGTTTGATCCTGGCTCAGGATGAACGCTAGCGGCAGGCCTAACACATGCAAGTCGAGGGGTAGAACACTTCGGTGTTTGAGACCGGCGCACGGGTGCGTAACGCGTATGCAATCTACCTTATACAGGGGAATAGCCCAGAGAAATTTGGATTAATGCCCCATAGCATTACGACTTGGCATCAAGATGTAATTAAAGTTCCAACGGTATAAGATGAGCATGCGTCCCATTAGTTAGTTGGTAAGGTAACGGCTTACCAAGACGATGATGGGTAGGGGTCCTGAGAGGGAGATCCCCCACACTGGTACTGAGACACGGACCAGACTCCTACGGGAGGCAGCAGTGAGGAATATTGGTCAATGGTCGCAAGACTGAACCAGCCATGCCGCGTGCAGGAAGACGGTCCTATGGATTGTAAACTGCTTTTATACAGGAAGAAACCCTCCCACGTGTGGGAGCTTGACGGTACTGTAGGAATAAGGATCGGCTAACTCCGTGCCAGCAGCCGCGGTAATACGGAGGATCCAAGCGTTATCCGGAATCATTGGGTTTAAAGGGTCCGTAGGCGGTCTTATAAGTCAGTGGTGAAAGCCCATCGCTCAACGATGGAACTGCCATTGATACTGTAAGACTTGAATGCTTAGGAAGTAACTAGAATATGTAGTGTAGCGGTGAAATGCTTAGATATTACATGGAATACCAATTGCGAAGGCAGGTTACTACTAAGTGATTGACGCTGATGGACGAAAGCGTGGGGAGCGAACAGGATTAGATACCCTGGTAGTCCACGCCGTAAACGATGGATACTAGCTGTTCGGAGCAATCTGAGTGGCTAAGCGAAAGTGATAAGTATCCCACCTGGGGAGTACGCACGCAAGTGTGAAACTCAAAGGAATTGACGGGGGCCCGCACAAGCGGTGGAGCATGTGGTTTAATTCGATGATACGCGAGGAACCTTACCAGGGCTTAAATGTAGATTGACAGGTCTGGAAACAGACTTTTCTTCGGACAATTTACAAGGTGCTGCATGGTTGTCGTCAGCTCGTGCCGTGAGGTGTCAGGTTAAGTCCTATAACGAGCGCAACCCCTGTCGTTAGTTGCCAGCGAGTCATGTCGGGAACTCTAACGAGACTGCCAGTGTAAACTGTGAGGAAGGTGGGGATGACGTCAAATCATCACGGCCCTTACGTCCTGGGCCACACACGTGCTACAATGGTAGGTACAGAGAGCAGCCACTGCGCGAGCAGGAGCGAATCTACAAAACCTATCTCAGTTCGGATCGGAGTCTGCAACTCGACTCCGTGAAGCTGGAATCGCTAGTAATCGGATATCAGCCATGATCCGGTGAATACGTTCCCGGGCCTTGTACACACCGCCCGTCAAGCCATGGAAGCTGGGGGTGCCTGAAGTCGGTGACCGCAAGGAGCTGCCTAGGGTAAAACTAGTAACTAGGGCTAAGTCGTAACAAGGTAGCCGTACCGGAAGGTGCGGCTGGAACACCTCCTTTCTAGAGAAGATTTAACCGTTAGGTTTTAGTTGAAAGGAAGATATTACTCTCGCTGTTAATTTAAAAAATAAGAATAAGCAAAGAAAACAGAGTCTCGTAGCTCAGCTGGTTAGAGTACTACACTGATAATGTAGGGGTCGGCAGTTCGAGTCTGCCCGGGACTACTTTTTTAAGCTTGTTTAAAGGAAATTTTAGAGGTTGAGTAGCCGTTTGAAGTACTGTTAACTGATAACTGTTAACTGAACACTAAAAAAACGGGGGATTAGCTCAGCTGGCTAGAGCGCCTGCCTTGCACGCAGGAGGTCATCGGTTCGACTCCGATATTCTCCACGATTCCGAAAGGAAAAAAGTTCATTGACATATTGAGATAAAATACATTTAAAAAGTAGAAAGTACAGTAGAATCGTAACATGTTACGGTTTTATTAAAGAAAGTCCTAGTTTTATTATATAAAATTAGGCGGCACATAAGCAAAATAAGGGCGTATGGGGGATGCCTTGGCTCTCAGAGGCGATGAAGGACGTGATAAGCTGCGAAAAGCTACGGGGATTGGCACACACGAATTGATCCGTAGATATCCGAATGGGGCAACCCAATGCATTGAAGATGCATTACCCGATAGGGGGCAAACCCGCTGAACTGAAACATCTAAGTAGGCGGAGGAGAAGAAAACAAAAGTGATTCCGTAAGTAGTGGCGAGCGAACGCGGATTAGCCCAAACCAATGTTGTTACGGCAATGTTGGGGTTGTAGGACCACGACATTCTATGCGGATTGAACCGGAATAACCTGGAAAGGTTAACCAAAGAGGGTGATAGTCCTGTATGGGTAAGAGAAGATATAGATAGTGGTATCCTGAGTAGCGCGGGGCACGTGAAACCCTGTGTGAATTTGGCGGGACCATCCGCTAAGGCTAAATACTCCTGAGAGACCGATAGTGAACCAGTACCGTGAGGGAAAGGTGAAAAGAACCGTGAATAACGGAGTGAAATAGATCCTGAAACCATACGCTTACAAGCGGTCGGAGCCCTTTCGTGGGGTGACGGCGTGCCTTTTGCATAATGAGCCTACGAGTTACCGTTGCTGGCAAGGATAAGCACTTCAGGTGTGGATCCGTAGCGAAAGCGAGTCTGAATAGGGCGCTTTAGTCAGTAATGGTAGACGCGAAACCGTGTGATCTACCCATGGGCAGGATGAAGCTGTGGTAACACATAGTGGAGGTCCGAACCGGTTGACGTTGAAAAGTCTTCGGATGACCTGTGGGTAGGGGTGAAAGGCCAATCAAACTCGGAAATAGCTCGTACTCCCCGAAATGCATTTAGGTGCAGCGCTGGGTATAAGTTATATAGAGGTAGAGCTACTGATTGGATGCGGGGGCTTCACCGCCTACCAATTCCTGACAAACTCCGAATGCTATATAATGTTTACCAGCAGTGAGGGCATGGGTGCTAAGGTCCATGTCCGAGAGGGAAAGAACCCAGACCATCAGCTAAGGTCCCCAAATGTATGCTAAGTTGAAAAAACGAGGTTTGTCTGCCCAGACAGCTAGGATGTTGGCTTGGAAGCAGCCATTCATTTAAAGAGTGCGTAACAGCTCACTAGTCGAGCGGACGAGCATGGATAATAATCGGGCATAAGCATACTACCGAAGCTATGGATTTGTAGTAATACAAGTGGTAGGGGAGCATTCTAAACTGGGTCGAAGGTGTGATGTGAGTCATGCTGGACTGTTTAGAAAAGAAAATGTAGGCATAAGTAACGATAATGCGGGCGAGAAACCCGCACACCGAAAAACTAAGGTTTCCGCAGCTATGCTAATCAGCTGCGGGTTAGTCGGGTCCTAAGGCGAACCCGAAAGGGACAGTCGATGGCCAACGGGTTAATATTCCCGTACTACTTATAATTGTGATGGAGAGACGCAGTGGTGAAAGTACCGCGAACTGACGGAATAGTTCGTTAAAGCACTTAGCTATAGGCCCGGTAGGCAAATCCGCTGGGACTGGTGAAATGCGATAGTACTCAGAGTCTTCGGACAACGAGATAGTGTACCTAAAGGCTGCCAAGAAAATCTTCTAAACTTAGATTATAAGTACCCGTACCGTAAACCGACACAGGTAGTTGAGGAGAGAATCCTAAGGTGCTCGAGAGATTCATGGCTAAGGAATTAGGCAAAATAGACCTGTAACTTCGGGAGAAAGGTCGCCAGCAGCAATGCTGGCCGCAGTGAAAAGATCCAGGCGACTGTTTATCAAAAACACAGGGCTCTGCAAAATCGTAAGATGAAGTATAGGGCCTGACACCTGCCCGGTGCTTGAAGGTTAAGTGGAGATGTTATCTTCGGAGAAGCATTGAAATGAAGCCCAAGTAAACGGCGGCCGTAACTATAACGGTCCTAAGGTAGCGAAATTCCTTGTCGGGTAAGTTCCGACCTGCACGAATGGTGTAACGATCTGGATACTGTCTCAGCCATGAGCTCGGTGAAATTGTAGTAGCGGTGAAGATGCCGCTTACCCGCAGTGGGACGAAAAGACCCTGTGCACCTTTACTATAGCTTAATATTGACCTTGGACACGTGATGTGTAGGATAGGTGGGAGACTATGAAGTGGCGTCGCTAGGCGTTGTGGAGTCATTGTTGAAATACCACCCTTTGCTTGTCTGAGGCCTAACCCCGTAATGCGGGGGACATTGTTTGGTGGGTAGTTTGACTGGGGTGGTCGCCTCCAAAAGAGTAACGGAGGCTTCTAAAGGTTCCCTCAGCACGCTTGGTAACCGTGCGTAGAGTGCAATGGCATAAGGGAGCTTGACTGAGAGACATACAGGTCGATCAGGTACGAAAGTAGAGCATAGTGATCCGGTGGTTCCGCATGGAAGGGCCATCGCTCAAAGGATAAAAGGTACGCCGGGGATAACAGGCTGATCTCCCCCAAGAGCTCATATCGACGGGGGGGTTTGGCACCTCGATGTCGGCTCGTCACATCCTGGGGCTGGAGAAGGTCCCAAGGGTTGGGCTGTTCGCCCATTAAAGTGGCACGCGAGCTGGGTTCAGAACGTCGTGAGACAGTTCGGTCTCTATCTACTGTGGGCGTTAGAAATTTGAGTGGATCTGATTCTAGTACGAGAGGACCGAATTGGACTAACCGCTGGTGTATCTGTTGTTCCGCCAGGAGCACTGCAGAGTAGCTACGTTGGGAAGGGATAAGCGCTGAAAGCATATAAGCGCGAAACCCACCACAAGATGAGATTTCTTTTAAGGGTCGTGGAAGATGACCACGTTGATAGGCTATAGATGTAAAGGCAGTAATGTCATAGTCGAGTAGTACTAATAACCCGTTAGCTTATGTATAAAT
>NZ_QLMI01000014.1 GCF_003259835.1 Flavobacterium aquaticum
AGCGGTTTGCTTCAATGGCTACTTCCGGATTTTCCTACGGAAAATCCGCTGCTGAATGGAATGTTTTGTTATATTTGTAATGGCTTGGTGTTGGTTCAACGCCACTGAGAGCAAGCCGCAGAACGTTAGGCGATAGCTTTGACCAACATTCCGCATAAAACAAACTTGACACAAAATTTGGACAAAATAGCCAAAAAATTACTAACTTGCGAACTAAAATATTTAGTAATAGGAAAAGCGTAAAATGGCAAAAAACAACAAATTAGTAGCACCATTTCTAAAATGGGTTGGAGGTAAAAGACAACTTATGCCTTCAATTGTTGATCATTTGCCCGAAAACATTAAAGATTATAAATATATTGAGCCTTTTATTGGTGGCGGAGCTGTATTTTTTAATTTGCAACCTAAAAATGCAGTTATTAATGACTATAACGAAGAATTAATCAATGTATATCAAGTTATTAAAGACAATCTTGACGAACTAATTATTGACCTTAAAAAACATAAAAACGAAGCCGAATATTTTTACTCAATAAGAAGTTTAGACAGAAATGGAGAGTTTAAAAAACTTTCTGCTGTTCAAAGAGCATCAAGAGTTATTTTCTTAAATAAAACTTGTTTTAACGGACTATACCGAGTAAATAACGCAGGCGAATTTAACTCACCTTTTGGAAGGTACAAAAATCCAAATATTGTAAATGAACCAACACTTAAAGCTGTTAATAAATTTCTAAACAATAATAACATAGAAATTAATAGTGGTGATTATTCTGAAATTCTAAAACAAACAGACAAAAAATGTTTTGTGTATTTAGATCCGCCATACCATCCTATTTCTGAAAGTTCAAACTTTACAGGCTATGTACAAGGCGGTTGGAATATGTATGACCAAATTGACCTAAAAACAGCTTGTGATGAATTACATAAAAAAGGAGTGAAATTTTTACTTTCAAATTCATCCGCTGATTTTATAAAAGACTTATATAAAGATTATAAAATAATTATTGTAAAAGCAAATAGAGCAATTAACTCAAATGGTGCAGACCGAGGTGAAGTTGATGAAGTATTAATAAGAAACTATGAGTAATTCTAAAAACGACATTGCTTGGGAAAAGATATTTGAAAAGCACAAAATCCTTGATAGGATTTTGAAAGATGGTCATATTGAAATTACAGCAACAAAAATCAATGAATTTCGTGAAGCAAGGTTAATGACAAAATTTGATCATAAATCTCAACTTCCTAAACTTTTCGCAGAAAACAAACTCTCAATTTTACCAACTTCAAGAGGTGGATATGTAATTGGTGAATTTGAAACCTTTTGCAAATTTAACTCAAATGATATTGAAGTTACACCAATTGAGTTTCCTACATTTTTAGAAAGTCTTGATTATCGAGAGATAACAAGTGAAGCAACTGCAATAAACTGTGCTTTTGTTTCCAAAATTTTACACGATTTCACAAATGAGGAAAATCTATTCCCAACAGTAAGTGGAAGAATGAGTTCGTCTTCTTTTTCTTTTGGCATCAATTCGCCAAAAGGACTTTTTAACATAAATGTTGGAAACTCACAAGTAGAAATTGACGGAGGTTATGAAGGTGACAATTCGCTAAATCTTATAGAAGCTAAAAATTATATATCATCAGATTTTTTAGTTCGTCAACTTTATTACCCATATAAACTTTGGAGTGGTAAAATTCAAAAACAAGTTCGTCCAATATTTTTAACTTATTCAAACGGTGTATTTCATTTAAGAGAGTATGCGTTTTCAAATATTGAACATTACAATTCTCTTATTCTCATTAAGCAAAAGAAATATGCCATTCAAGAAGGAAGCTTTAATCTTGAAGCTTTATCACAAATTATTGACACAACTAAACTTATAAAAGAACCTGAAATTCCTTTTCCTCAAGCAGACAGTTTTGAAAGAGTAATCAATTTGTGTGAGCTAATTAAGCAAAATCAGGTTATGACAAAGGAGCAATATCTTCAAGACTTTGACTTTGGTGCTATTGACCCAAGACAACACGATTATTACACAAATGCCGCAAGATATTTAGGATTAGTTGACAAAGTTCAAGACCCAACAACAAAACAAACTTGTTTTGTTTTGAGTAAATTGGGAAATAAGACAATGAGCGTATCTTTAATTGACAGACAAAAAGAATTCATAAAATTGATCATATCACATAAAGCGTTTAAAGATGTACTAAAACTTTATCTTGAAGACGGAGAAATGCCGAATAAAGAAGTAATCGTTGAAATTATGAAACGTTCCAAACTGTATAATGTTGGTTCTGACACGACATATTTCAGAAGAGCATCAACAATTATAGGTTGGACAAATTGGATTATAAACCAAACTGAAGAATAAAAGCCATCGCCTAACAGCAGTTTGGCAAAATGGCGGGTTCAGTGCTAAATTGAACATTTGGTTTTCAAATAAAGTTTAGTGCTAAATTGAAAGTAAGTGCTTCAAAAACCGCCACTTCGCCAAGCTGCAAAACGTTAAATGCAATATATTTTCCGAACTTACGCAGAAGGCTTCGCTCTTATTTTTCCGTTTGATAATTTTAAAAAAAACTTGCCGAAAACTTTTGCGTGATAAGTGAAATCTGAACCGAACTTTGTCGAAAAACTTTGTGTTGAAAATACGTTGCGTGAAACCAATCTTTGCGCGAAAAACCAAGTTTGCGTGACAATGGAAAGCCGAAAACGAACTTTGCGCATAAAGGTTGCTTGTTTATCAAGTTCCGAAAATATAAAACTGCATTTAACAGCGGTTTAAAAATATGGCTGGTTTTGGGAATTTTCTGAAATGGCGCAGTTGTTTAATTTAAAGTTTTGGTTATATTTGTGAAGGCTTGGTGTTGCATTTTCGCCACATTTTTAAGCCGCAGAACGTTATAAGCCATTTATCCCGAACGAAATAAAAACAACATATGAAATCAATTTTTATCGTATTAATTTCTTTGACAATATTTTCTTGTAAAAATATAATTTCAACATCAACAGAAGATGAAAGTCATATGGAATTGCATAAAGAAATGGATAAAGTAGATGAAGAATATACTAAATTTCAAAAACAATTATTAAGCTTATATATAGAATCCGAAAATAATCCTGATTTAACCATATCAAAAGCTGATAGCTTACTATTGGAAAATAAAAACGAAAAAGACAAATACAAATCGCAAATAAAAGGTACAATTGAAGACCAGTTACATTATCTAAAAGCTGAACTTTATTATAAAAAAAGTGAGTACAAAAAATCAATAAAAGAATTAGATTTTGATGATGATTATGACTTTGTTTCGGGTGACAGGGCTTGTGCATATGCAGCAAATTACTTAAAGTTAAAGCAACTTGACAAAGCAAAATCGTTTGTCGACAGTATTGGGAAAGGTTATTACATATATGATTATGCTTTAGCAAATTATAATGAAAGTATTGGAAATAAAAACGAAGCATTTAAAATTTACAGTGAAATAAAAAATGATAAATCAATCAAACATTATGCTTATTACAAACTTGCAGTAAATAGATTGGAAGAGCTTCAAAAAGATAATCCAAAACTTTTAAATGAGATATATTTTCCAACAGGAAACCCAAGTTATGATATTGCGGATTCTGATGATAAAAACAGAACAAAAATATTTAATTTAATGGAAAAACTTCCAGAAAATAAAAATTGGGCTGAAACAAGAATTGTAGAATCTCCACAAGAAAATGATAAAAATTATTATTGGGTTAGAGTAAAAACAGAAAAAAATAAAACATTCAATTATTACATTTATCAAGAAACTTTTGAAATAAAGTTTTTAGACACAATAAACAATAAAATATTGACTTTAGAAGAATGGAGAAAACAGAAATAAAAACGGCTTATAACAGCGGTTTGCTTCAATGGCTACTTCCGGATTTTCCTACGGAAAATCCGCTGCTGAATGGAATGTTTTGTTATATTTGTAATGGCTTGGTGT
>NZ_QLMI01000015.1 GCF_003259835.1 Flavobacterium aquaticum
TTTCGGGAATTTTTGAAATGGCACAGTTGTTTAATTTAAAGTTTTGGCTATATTTGTGATGGCTTGGTGGTGCATTTTCGCCACATTTTTAAGCCACAGAACGTTAGGCAACATTTGAAATGAACATTTTTAATCGAAAAACAAAAAAGAAACATATTGAACAATTCGAGATAAAAATAATCGAATTGCTTGAATCTGAATTACCTCAGTTAAGAAAAGCATTCGGAATTTCTAAGCTAAGGCATATCAGTTTTATAGAAAAACCTAAATGTATTTTTGTTGCTAGAAGTTATGTCCCAAAATCATTTGAAGAAATTAATCGAAATCACAAAACATCGTTTAATTTAAATGGAATTTCTGTTTGGAATCGTAATACTGAAACATTTGAGTTAATCAAATTGAATTATTATTACGATGCTTTGACCCAAATCGAAATTGACAATCCTGAGTATTTTCACAAGACTTTTGACTTAAACAAAATCCAGAAAAATGAAATTAAATTGGAGCTTCTGAAAATGGAAAATCCAGACCAAAAAATTGCCGAAAAAGCTCTTAAGTCTCTAACTAAGGAACAGATTGGACTTTTAGAATTGGAATACACTTTTGAAATCGAGTTAGATGAAAAGTTGTTTTACACAATTTTGGATATGGAAGATGGAAATTATATAGCAGTAGACAAAAAAGGGAAAATATATCGTTTAAACCACGACCATGAAGAAAGAGTAAAACTAATTGCAAATAAACCAGCTGATTTTTTTGAGATTTATAACGGAAAAAAAAGTGAGCTAGAAAGTATAATGTATAAATAAAAACGTTGCCTAACAGCGGTTTGCTTCAATGGCTACTTCCGGATTTTCCTACGGAAAATCCGCTGCTGAATGGAATGTTTTGTTATATTTGTAATGGCTTGATGTTGGTGCAACGCCACTGAGAGCAAGCCGCAAAACGTTAGCAGAAAGCTTATGAAAAAATTTCCGAAATACATTTTTACTTTTTTTATTTTCTTTTGTTGTTTTTTTGGACATAGTCAAAATTTTATAGGAAGATATTGTTATCATTATACAGACAAATATGAAGTGAAAACTGAAATTGAAATTGAAGTGAAAGCAGATTCAACATACATAATGAAATCTATCGTGAATAGTTCACCTAAATATGGAGAAATTAAAAAAATTGAAAGTGAAGAAAATGGACAATTGATTTTTGAGAATAAGAAAATATACCTAAAAAGTAATAATAGTAATGTAAAGTCTGCATATCCGATAAAAGTTAATAATCGAAAACTGATAATTTTTGCTCTTAAGAAAAAGAAGAAATTATTTAGCTCTGAAAATAAATATACTGTGTCAAAAGGGATAGTTTTTCGTAAAAATAAATGTATAACAATTAGTGAATAAAAAGCCTTCTGCTAACAGCGGTTTGCTTCAATGGCTACTTCCGGATTTTCCTACGGAAAATCCGCTGCTGAATGGAATGTTTTATTATATTTGTAATGGCTTGGTGTTGGTTCAACGCCACTGAAAGCAAGCCACAGAACGTTATGTGGCATTTTAAAGACCGACACCACGAATGATAATTGAAGCAGAAATAATAAGTCAACCATACTCTGGAGAATACACCGAAAGAATTTACGACAATGAAAGTGCGTGGAATTCTCAAAGTTGGACTTTTATAAAATTTACCAATGACGACTATACGGAATGGTGCGGACAATTTCGTGGGTTTCCACGACAAGTTGCTATATCGACAAAGAATAAGATTGTTTTAGTTTTGACTTCTGACTATTTATTTCAACTTGACATTGAAACTGCAAACTTGATTGACATTGAAGATCAACCTCAATATCAAAATTTGATAGTTGCACCAAATGGAGATTTCATTCTCGCTGACTATTACAACTTTGAAAAAGTTACGACAAGCATTAAAGATAAAGAAACAATTGAAAGTCCAATTCAAATGGACATAATTGAATTCAAAAAGTGGGACAATGAAAAACTTGAATTTACCTGTGACGAATTTTTAAATTGGGACAGACACCTAACAATGACTTATGACAGTGGAACGAATAAATTTGAAATCGTAAATGGCTAAGTTTAAAATACGGTTTGTTGACATTGTTTATGGAGTAGCTATAATTGGTGCAGACTTATTTGTATTCATATTACTTGGACTTTTACTTATGGGTTATGACGATAGTTATGACAGTTCAAAGGGAGAATATTGGAGTTTGGCAAGTATGAACTCAACAGAAAAAATAATTTACATTTGTTACAACGCTTGGATAATTTTAAACATAATAGGACTTGTTTACATTGGACGAAAAATATACAGTAGGACAAAGAAAAACGCCACATAACAGCCGTTTGCCGCAATGGGGGCTGATGTGAGTAAATCAAGTGCAGTGCTTCTATCAACATTTGTGCTTAGTTGACAGTTTAGTGCTCCGAAATCCCCCACTGCGGTAAGCGGCAAAACGTTAGTGGTCATTATAAAACAACCTAAATGAAATCATATCTCCTATTAATTGTACTATTCTTAATTTTAAGTTGTAATGTCAATGATAAAAATTCTATAAAACATTTTGCAAGTTTGTCTATGAAAGAAGATGTTTTTATTTCTACAAAAACCGACTTTAAAGACACTTTATTTTATGAATATCGATTTCCAGATTCTACTAAATATTATTATGTTAAACTAAATCAAAAACAAACCGAAAATTTAAAAACACTTATTGAAAATATTTGCTCCGAAAAAAATTCTCAAAAATTTGAATTATCCATTGGACAACAATTGTTCTTAGTTGATGCGGAACAAGACCGATTTTACGTAAATGACTTATCTAAAGAAACAGAAAATTTTAAAAAGTTAAATTACTTTTTAAAAGAAAGTAGTCAAAAAATGATAAGTACAAAAGAGATCAAAACCTTTTGGGATTTTGGAAAATTTATTCCTCCGCCAAATCCACCAAAACAAATTCAAAATATAAAACTGAATACTAAAATAAAATGGTAATTACTTAACAAACCTTTGTAAACAGAACAGAAATTATAAAATTCAAAAATAACGTCCACTAACAACGGTTTGCTTCAATGGCTACTTCCGGATTTTCCTGCGGAAAATCCGCTGCTGAATGGAATGTTTTGTTATATTTGTAATGGCTTGGTGTTGGTGCAACGCCACTGAGAGCAAGCCGCAGAACGTTACCCACAATATGAGAAAAACAATGTTTACATACATAATAATCGGAATAATTTCAATCATAGGAATTGGAGTTTTAGTAAGTTGTAAAAAGAATACGAATAAAGAAACTGCCGAAAAAACCGCTGAACAAAATCCTTACATGCAAATGAGAAAAATGGCATTGGATGTAACAGCTGAACAACTTGGTTTTAAAATCCCTGAAGATTCAATTAAAGTCTACGGAATAGTAACAGACCTTGATATGGATGGCGGGACTGCTACTATTGTAACTTATTTAACTGGAGATGCAAGTATTTATTTAAGCTCTGGTGGTGGATTTATTGGTGCTGGACAGCATGAAAGCGTCCGAAAAGTTACCAAAAAATTTGTTGAAAATGGACATTTGATATCTTTCAAAGGAGAAAAGTTTGAAAATCCAGAATTACCGACAAAAGGAAATGCTAATTTTTACTTTTTGTCTAACATGGGGAAAACCAGAATTACAGAAAGCATGTCGAAAATGGAAAATGGAAATTCAGAATATTCAAAACTTTTCGAAGAGTTAAATATTGTGATGAACGAAATTAGATTGAAAAGCGGAAAATAAAAAATACTGTGGGTAACAGCGGTTTGCTTCAATGGCTACTTCCGGATTTTCCGTAGGAAAATCCGCTGTTGAATGGAATGTTTTGTTATATTTGTAATGGCTTGGTGT
>NZ_QLMI01000016.1 GCF_003259835.1 Flavobacterium aquaticum
CCAAATTACTTTACACCAAACGGAGATGGCATCAACGATACGTGGAATATTAGTGGATTAAATCAAGCAGATGCTAAGTTGTACATTTTTGACCGCTATGGTAAATTGTTAAAACAACTAAGCGTAACAGACGACAGTAATGGTTGGGACGGAACGTACAATCAAGAATTACTTCCATCAACAGATTACTGGTTCTCGTTAGATTACACAGAAAATGGTGTCGCTAAACAATTTAAAGCGCATTTTACGATGAAACGTTAATTTTATCGATATATAATATTTTTAAACCACCTCAAAAGAGGTGGTTTTTTTTGTTAAAAAAAATTTTTTTAATCTTTTTTCTGTCTATTTGTATTGATTTTATTGGTTATGTTGAATAATTTTAAAATATTATAGTTAATTATTTGATAATTCAAAAAATATTTTAATATTTGTTTATTAACTTAATTTTAAGATTTAATTAATTAATCAATATTTTACCTATGAAAAAAATATTACTCTTTGCTCTTTTTGTTTTTAATTTTTCTTTTTCTCAGGAAGTAGAGAAAATTAGTTACAAGTTTTTAAATCCTGAGATTGTATCAAATATTAACGATTATAAAAAAGCTTTCTCCACAGCTGATATGTCTGCTTTTCGTTATGAAAGTAAAAGCAATGTTATTGAATTTAAAAGTGGTTTAAAGGTTGAATTATTTTCGGTAAACGATCTTAGAAATAAAAATCTGAAACTAGATTTACAAAATTTTAGGAATCCAGGAGAGAAAAGCTCAGATGACTATTACTTTACTTTATCTGATAATAAGAAATTTATTCTTCAGAAATTTACTCGAACAGAGTTTAGAAATTTAAAAGGACAAACGAAATAAAAGAAATAGTTATGAAAATAAATATACATATTAAGAGTTTTTTAGTTTCATTTATTTTTTTGATAGGAAGTGTTTCTTTTAGTCAAGATAGATGTAATACAGCTGTAAACTTAGGTACTCTTCCTTCTGCAGCGGCTTGTGGTAGCACAAATAGTGGAACTACATTAACTTATAATGGAACAACAACTGGTGCTACAGCAGAAAATCCATATTCTGCTTTATCATGTATGGACTCGCCAGCCGCTGATGTTTGGGTAAGTTTTGTCGCTCCAACAAATGGGAATGAATTAAATATCAATTTTACTTCATCTTTAAATACAGCTAATATTGGTCTATACGCAAGTACTGGAGGTTGTAATTCGCTATCTGGAGTATTATGTGAAAATAGTGCAACAGGAAATATAACAGCATCTTTAGGTGCTCTTACTCCAGGAACAACATATTACATGCAAATTAGTGGAGAAGATGAAACTGATTTTGCAAATTTTCAACTTCAATTATCTGTAACAAATAATTGTGATTTATGTGTTTTAGGTTCAAATTTAACAATTAATCCAACTCCAGTAGGAGGTTTTTATTTACCTGGGACTACAGTTGATGTTTGTCTTGAAGTTACAGAATATGAGCAAATTGGAGCTAACTGGTTAGCTGGTGTAGTTCCAGATTTTGGTCCGGGTTGGAATACAGCTACTCTAGTAGGTGTTTCTGCGCCTCCAGGAAGTGGTAGCTACGTTTGGGTATATGCTAATGGACCTGCAGGTCAAGGTTGGTATGTTGATGTTGATCCTGTTGGACCAGGTGGTCCCGATGGGAATTTAACAAATAATTATGGTGATCCAAGTATAGACGGTACAGGTACATGGACATTTTGTTTTAGAATTACAACAGTTAACAGTTGTACTCCAAATCTTGATTTAAGTATTACTTTTGACACACTTTCAGATTATGAAACTGGTGGATATGGTACAGCTGGTTGTGTAGGAGATCCAAGTTTTCCTTTTTTTGCAGAAATGCAGTGTTGTAATATTCCTTTAATTACATCTGTAAATGCAACTTGTTTAGCTTTAGGTTCAGCTACAGTTCAAGGACAGGGAGGTGTTACTCCATATGATTATGTTTGGGAAAATTCTTCTGGAACAGTAATTTATACAAATAATAATAATGCTGGAGTTAGTTCGTTTAGTGGTTTAGCGCCAGGGGTTTATACTGTAACAGTTACTGATAATGTAGGGTGTGTACAAATTGTTGATATTACTATTGCTGGAGCAGCTTCTAATACAGCCTCTGCAGCATCAAGTTCACCTACAATTTGTGTTAATTCTCTAATGCCAAATATAACACATACAACTACTATTGCTACAGGTATTGCAAATAGTGGGATCTCTGGAGCAAATGGTTTGCCTGCCGGAGTTAGTGCAACTTGGTCAGCTGGTGTTATTACTATTTCGGGAACACCAACTGCATCAGGAACATTTCTTTATAATATCCCTCTAACAGGAGGGTGTGGTACTGTTTTTGCTACAGGTACTATAGTTGTTAATCCATCGCCTACACTTACTAGTATAACATCAATAACTCCAATTTGTTCAGGTAACAATGCTGTTTATACTCTTACAGGAACTCCAAATGCCGTTGTTACTTATAATATTAATGGTGGAGCATCTCAAACAGTAACATTAAATGCTGCTGGTACAGGAACAGTTACGGTTCCATCGGTAACAGCAAATACAACATTAAACGCAATAAGTATTGCAGCAGCGGGAACAACTGTTTCGGGTAATGCTTCTTCTGCTTCTGGAGGTCTTAATTCTGCGAATTCAGTAGGAGTTATTTCTGCTAGTGGTGCGGCTGCAAATACAGTAAATAGCGCAACTATTGATAATGCTAATAATACTTTGACATTAACATTACAACATTTAGTTCCTGCAGGAACAATAATTACAATTAGTATTGCTAGAGATAATAACCAAGGAAGTGTTACTATTTCTGATGGAACTGCTAATATTGGCGCTTTTAATGCTGGTCCAAATGATGTTTTGCAACATATAACAGTTACTACAACTGTTGCTACAAGTACAATTGTAATTACTAGAGTTAATGGTGCAACTTGGTTTGATGGAGTTCAATATTCTTTTGTATTGCCAGGTTGTTCAAATACTATTGCTGTTTCAAATACAGTTGTTGTTACGGTGCCAACAGTACCAACAATATCTACAACAGCGCCTACATGTGCTGCAACAGGTTCATCAACGATAACAAATTACAGTGGAGCGTTAACCTATACTTTCACACCTTCAGGACCAACAGTTGGTGCAGGCGGATTAATTTCAGGCATGACAGTTGGAACAGGATATACAGTAACAGCAGGCAATGGAAGTTGTACTTCAGTAGCATCAGCATCGTTTACCAATTTAGCGATGTTGGTTACACCAGCAGTACCAACGATATCTACTACAGCTCCTACATGTATTGCAACAGGTTCATCAACGATAACAAATTACAG
>NZ_QLMI01000017.1 GCF_003259835.1 Flavobacterium aquaticum
TGCTGTAACATTAACTGCAACAGATAATTGTGGTACTGCAACAGTAACTTTTAATGAAACATCAACAGAAGTTGCGGGAGCTTGTGCAAACTATACCATCACGAGAACTTGGACTGCAACAGACCTTTGTGGTAATGACATCGTTCATACACAAACAATAACGGTTCAAGATACAACGGACCCTACTTTTGTAGAATCGTTACCTGCTGATTTAGTATTAGAATGTACTGATGTAGTTCCAACTGCACCTGTATTGACTGCTATTGACAACTGTAGTACAGCAACCGTAATTTACAACGAACAAAGAATTAACGGAAGTTGCGCATCGAACTATCAATTAATCAGAACTTGGACTGCTACCGATACTTGTGGAAATGAAACCTCTCATATCCAAATCATCGATGTTCAAGATACAACACCACCAGTATTTACAGGTGAGATACCAGTAGATGGATTTGCAGATTGTGATAATATTCCTGTTGCTCCAACAATGACTGCTACAGATAATTGTGGAAATGTAACTGTTACATTAGATGAACAAAGAATTGATGGAGATTGTTCAAGTAGATATCTATTAATTAGAACTTGGACTGCTACAGACGATTGTGGTAATTCATCATCTTATACTCAAACAATAACATTAGCTTGTCATATTAAAATATGGAATGCTGTATCACCTGATGGAGATACCAAAAATGATATTTTCTACTTAGAAGGTATTGAATGTTATCAAAACAACACTGTCGAAATCTTCAACCGTTGGGGAGTAAAAGTGTATGAAACGTCTAATTACGACAACATAAATAATGTTTTCAAAGGGTATTCTGATGGAAGAAGTACGATTTCTAGAAATGAAAAATTACCAACTGGGACTTACTTCTACATCATAAAATACGAGTACAGCTATGATGGAGTAAACGGAAAACAAATGATTAATAAAGCAGGACATTTATATATCCAAAATAATTAAAAGATACTTTATGAAAAAATATATAGTTGAGTTAATAGGTACTTTTTGGTTAGTATTTTGTGGATGTGGTAGCGCTCTTTTTGCTGCCACGTTCCCAGACTATGGGATTGGATTTGTGGGTGTTTCATTGGCATTCGGACTTTCATTGTTAACTATGGTTTATACAATTGGTCCAATTTCTGGTTGTCATTTAAACCCAGCAGTATCATTTGCAATGGTAAGTTCAGGTAGAATGTCACTAAATGAAGCTTTGAGATATTCCTTTTTTCAAATACTAGGAGCTATTTTAGCAGCTTCTGTTCTATACATGATTCAATCAGGAAGTGTTCATACTGAAATTGGAGGCTTTGCCTCTAATGGGTATGGAGAAAATTCGCCTATGGAATACGATTTACTTTCGTGTTTTTTAACTGAATTTGTCCTTACTTTTTTCTTTTTACTGATTATTTTGAGCGTTACTAGCAATAATGCATATCATAAATTCTCTGGAATAGTGATAGGATTTTCGTTAACATTAATTCACTTAGTAAGTATACCTATTACAAACACCTCAGTAAACCCAGCAAGAAGTTTAAGTCAAGCTTTATTTGCTCATGTAAGTTGGCCATCAGAACAACTATGGCTATTTTGGGTAGCTCCTATTTTAGGCGGAGTATTAGCAGGTTTTACTTACAAAAGATTTTTACAATAAGAAATACTAATTATCATGAAAATTTCAATTAAAAATATAATCATCTGCTCTGCCTTGCTTTTCTTGAGCAATCAAAAAATGAGTGCCCAGCAAGATTCACAATATACCAATTATATGTATAATACTATTAATGTGAATCCTGCTTATGCCGGTAGTCGTGGTGTCATGAGTATTTTTGGATTACATAGAACCCAGTGGGTAGGATTAGATGGAGCTCCAGTAACCAATACCCTTTCGGTAAACACACCAATTAATAATTCTAATTTTGGATTGGGAGTTTCCTTTGTAAACGACCGCATTGGACCATCTGATGAAAATGCCATTTCGGTAGATGTGTCCTACTCTATTCCAACATCGGAAACCTATAAATTATCATTCGGAATAAAAGGAACGGCTAATTTATTAAATGTAGATTACACCAAATTAGACCGATACGATTTAACTGATCCTCAATTTCAAAATAACATTGACAATCGTTTTTCACCAAATATTGGAGCCGGTATTTACTTCCATTCAGATAAATTATATGCCGGATTATCGGTTCCAAACTTCTTAGAAACAGAGCATTTTGATGATAACGTTTCCGCTACAGCTAGGGAAAGAATGCACTATTATCTGATTGGAGGTTACGTTTTTGATTTATCTCCATCAGTTAAATTCAAGCCAGCCTTTTTGTCTAAAATGGTATCGGGATCGCCTTTACAATTAGATATAACCGCCAATTTTATGTTTAATGAAAAATTTGTTTTAGGTGCGGCTTGGCGCTGGGATGCTGCATTAAGTGGATTGGTTGGTTTTCAAGTTTCAGAAGGTTGGTTCATAGGTTATGGTTATGATGCCGAAACTACCAAACTAGCAAACTACAACTCAGGTTCGCACGAAATATTCTTGCGTTACGAGTTCAAAGGCAAATCAGAAAAAGTTGTTTCACCAAGATTCTTCTAAAAAACACAATATGAAAACAAAAACAATAGTTATAGTAGCATTGTTACTAAAGAGTTTTTTAGTAGATGCACAACAAGTTAAAATTAAAAGAGCCGATAAAGATTTTGAAAAATTCGCTTATGTTGATGCTATCAAAACTTATGAAAAGGTAGCTGAAAAAGGATACAAATCGGTTGAACTATTTCAAAA
>NZ_QLMI01000018.1 GCF_003259835.1 Flavobacterium aquaticum
TTTCGGGAATTTTTGAAATGGCACAGTTGTTTAATTTAAAGTTTTGGCTATATTTGTGATGGCTTGGTGGTGCATTTTCGCCACATTTTTAAGCCGCAAAACGTTGTGTGCAAGTTTACGAGAAATCTTGTGGTTAAAAATAACTCTGAAAAAATGAATTAAATATGAAATGGATTAAGAGTCTAAATGATTTAAAGGAACATATTTTTAGTAATAAAGAAAGAGTTGTTGAAAACAAAAAAAATATTATTGGTGAAAAACCAAGTGATGTTTATGACAATTTTTGTAATGAAATTTCTGAAAAATTAACAGATATTGGTTTTAGATATTTTCCTAGTTTACACAAATTAAAACTTGAAAGTAATGACAAAAAATATTTATTATTTGTAAAATTCTCATCAAACCCTGAAAATGTTGCTAATAAATATATTGAATTGAAAGGAACATTTTATATTGATTCAATAGAACTCAAAAAATTCACCAAAAAAAATCCATTAATTAATTATTGGAATAAATCAATTATTGGTAGAGATTTAGGAATTTTAATAGATAACGAAAAAGGAAACGTAATTTGGAATTTAGCTAACGAAAATGATTACAATTCTGCATTAAAAATTATTCCTGAAATCTGTAAGACAAAACTTCTCGCCTATTTTGAACAATTACAAAATGTTGAATTAGTTACAGCCGAAATATTGAAAGATAATTTCGATTTGAGTTCTCCAGTATGCACAACACAATATCTGCTTTGCCATAATAAAATAAAAGAAGCAGAAAATTACCTTATAAATTTTCTCAAGAAAAAAGAAAAATTAATTAATGATAATTATATAGAATCAAAAGCAGAAATAAACAAAAATGGATTTCCTAAACATTATATTATGGGCGAAGGTTATGGTTATGATATTGCCTTATTAGAAAAATTTTATAAATTGAATCTGAATAAAAAATAAAACCTGCACACAACAGCGGTTTGCTTCAATGGCTACTTCCGGATTTTCCTACGGAAAATCCGCTGCTCAATGGAATGTTTTGTTATATTTGTAATGGCTTGGTGTAGGTTCAACGCCACTGAGAGCAAGCCGCAGAACGTTATGTGCTACGTGCGTAGAACGAAATAGAAAACCAAATGAAAAAAATTATTATCATATTAATTATCATCTCTTTAACGTCTTGTGCGAACAAAATTAGCGACGCAAAAATAAGTTCTAAAGAAAATGAAATTAAACTAAAAATTGGTCCAACTTGGTATGACAACGAATCTGAAATTGACTTTATCTACGGTGTAAAAACAGCCGAAACGGAAAAAAATTATATTACAGAATTTCATTTGAACTTTGGAGGCAAAACTATATGCAATACAAATAAAATTGTCGCAAGAATTGATTTTGGAACAAATGAAAATCTAATTTTATCAGATTCTATAAATCAACTTTTACCAGCAACGAAGGAAATAATAAAAAGAGTTAGAAATAAATCTAATGTAGATTTTGAATTTATGAATCCAAATCCCGGGATTTTAGTTTTTACTATTGAAAAAGTCAATCTTAAACCAAATGGAAAAAAAAGTAAAATTTATCTAAACTTAAGCTCCGATTGTAATCAAATTCTAAAATTACCTATAAATCTAACGAAATACAACGTTGAAAATATTGAGAAATTATATGAGAATTACATAACATCTGAATTATCGAAACTAACTAAAGATGAACTAATTCATAAAAAAGTTATATTTAGTTTTAATGAAACATTAAAAAGTGGAAATTATATAATCGATTTTGTTGACCAAAACAATATGTTAGTTCTAACTTTTAACAAAGAAACAAATGAATATTTAATACATAATACTGAAAAAAAATTACTGAAAAGAATTAAACGCAGCACATAACAGCAGTTTGCAAAAATGGCGGGTTTTGGGCTTAATTTAAAGTTCGTTTTGTACTTGCAAAGTCAGTGTTTAACCGAAAGTTTAGGCTTACTTAATCCGCCACTTCTGCAAGCTGCAAAACGTTAGCAAACATTTTATAATTCTCGTAAATTCAACAACTGTTTAATGAAAAACAAGATTTCCAAATTTGTGCTTTTACTTTTTCTCATTGTAATAATTTCTATGTTTGTCAAAGGTTATCTTTATAAAAAAGAAGTTGAGGAAAACAAAGTTGAAAGTATTTGTCGCTACGTAAATTGTAAAACTTATCCAAAATCTACTCAAAGTGTTTTTAGATATTATGTGGATGATAAACTTTATAAAACTGAATATGGTGGTTGTCCAGATAATTATGATAAAATGATTGGTCGCTATTACGTGTTTCATTATTCTAAAATAGATCCTAATAAAATCATTGTTGATTACAAAACTGAAGTAAAAGACACAGTGAAAATCTTAAATGCTGGATTTACTTCAGAAGATTTGAAATATAAATATTAAAAACGTTTGCTAACAGCGGTTTGCTTCAATGGCTACTTCCGGATTTTCCTACGGAAAATCCGCTGCTGAATGGAATGTTTTGTTATATTTGTAATGGCTTGGTGT
>NZ_QLMI01000019.1 GCF_003259835.1 Flavobacterium aquaticum
TCGTTCTCTGCTTTTTTTACTTCAAAAATACCACTCTCGTATCCTGATTTTGATACTTGTGTACTATAAGCTGTGTTACACATTACTCCTGTTAAAGTTTCTCCATTTAATGCCGTTGTTTGATTTGAAACTGTTTTTTGTTTCTCATCTACTAACATTACGGTAGCTCCTTCAATAACTTTTCCAGTTTTTGCATCTTTTACTCTTACTAATGCTTGTACGTTACACACTGGGTCTGCTTTAAAGATATCGTCGTTTCCATCTCTGTTACTTGAGAAGAATCCAACTTTCTTAGTTGCATTGTATGTAAAAGCAAAATCGTCTTTTGATGTATTTACTGGTTCGCCAACATTCATAGCTTCTGAACCTTTGTTTAAATCTATTTTGAATACATCTAATCCTCCAAAGCCTTGTTTTCCGTTTGATGAAAAGAATAAAATATTGTCATCAGTAATAAATGGAAAACTCTCGTTTGCTTCTGTATTTACTTTAGCTCCTAAGTTCTCTGGTGTTCCGTATTCGTCTCCGTTTACTGCTACTTTCCAGATATCTTCTCCTCCAAAGCCTCCTGGCATGTTAGATGAAAAGTACAATGTTTTTCCATCTTTGCTAATGCTTGGATTTCTTACATCGTATTCTTTGTTATTAAACGGAAGTGGTTTGCTGTTTGACCAGTTATCATCTTCTTTGGTAGCTTTATACAAATAGATTTTTCCAAACTTTGCGTTCTTTACTTTGTCTTTTGTAAACTCCTTTTCGTTAAAACTTTCACTACCATAGTACATCGTATTGCCATCGCTTGAAATACTTGCTGGTCCATCGTGCCATCTTGTATTTAGGTTATCTACCGCTACGGCATCGCTAATAGTACCGTTTGCGTTGTATGTAGCTCTGTAGATATCTAAGTAAGGCTCTTCGTTAAAGTTACTATTACGTTTTGATGTATTTCTAGCACTTGCAAAGTATACGTTGTTATCATTAGTAAGTACAGCTCCAAAATCGATTTTGTCGCTACTTACGTCTGATTTTACAATGTCGTATAATTTACTTTGTCCTTTTAATTCTGGAAGGTAATTAGGATTGCTCTTAAATGTTTTTGCTCTTTGATCGTTTGGTGCCAATTGTGCAAATTGTTGCATTTGTTTGTCTGCTTCCTTGAAGTTACCCTCTGCCTTTAGCATTTGTGCATATTTATAATACGTTTCTGCATCTTGCTTTTGCTCTACTACTTTAGCATACCATTTTACAGCATCTTTAGTATTAAATACATTATAGTAGCTCTCTGCTAATTGTTTGTAAACGTAGTTATCCGCTTTACTGCCTTCGGCTAGTTTTAAATATTCTTTGGCAGCATCTACATATTCATATCTATTGAATAGCTTATCTGCTGTTTTAGTATATTGATTTTGTGCACTAAGTATTCCACTTACCATCACAAAACTTAATGTTACATATAAATTTCTCATTGTACTCGTGTCGGTTTAGGTTAGAAGAATCTTGGTGAACTTGATACCTTTTTCGGGAAGTTCAAATCAAATAATAAGATAATCTCATGTGAAGATGGAGTAGTTACTTTCAAATCAGAAACAATATGATCGTAAGCATATCCTATGCGTAAACTCGGATTAATTGCATAGTTAATCATTGCTCCAAAACTGTCTTCTAAGCGATACGTAGCACCTACTTCGAATTTCTCATTAAACAAAAAATTTGTCGATAAATCCAACGATGTTGGTGCACTAAACGCTGACTTTAACATGAAAAATGGTTTGAACTTAACATTCTCATTAATATCAAACACATAACCTCCTGTTAAAAAATAATGCGAAGTCTCCGTTCCAAATTGCAATTCATCGCCTCCACGTTGAATATCTAAATGTGTTGACTTTAACATATTAGGAACCGATAATCCTAAATAATACTTGTTTGTATAATAGAAAAATCCTGAACCAAAATTAAAATAAGTATTGGTAATATCTTTACTAAAAGCGTCATCCCCTTGTTGAGGCAACGTGTAGTTAATATCACTAAACAATCCTACATTATGAAACGTTAAACCTAACTTAACTCCAAAGGCTAACTTATGTTCACCTCCTAAATTTAAGGTGTAAGAAAAATCCCCGTAAACATTGTTCTCCTCAACTGGACCTATCTTATCATTAATAAACGACAATCCTAATCCAACATTCTTACCAACAGGGGCATGTCCGAAAAATGTTCCTGTAGTAGGTGCATCCTCTATCTCAACCCATTGCTTTCTATACAACAAACCCATAGATAAGTTCTCCTTACTACCAGCATATGCCGGATTCATTACACTCATGTTATACATGTATTGCGTATAATGGGGATCTTGTTGTGCA
>NZ_QLMI01000020.1 GCF_003259835.1 Flavobacterium aquaticum
AAATTTCGGGTTGTGGATATTTTTTTTACACCGAGCTACACCGAGTTTTTTTTGAAGTGGATTGCGTTGAAGGAGTTGCACAGAGCGTTTTACTTTATTGCATCAGGTTTCGGGTTGTGGACTAAACTGCGTTTAGTGGGGTGCCTAGGTATCTCGACTTCGCTCGATATGACAAATGAGCAAACGCTCGATATGACAAAATAATGATTTATAGTGGTATGACAATTCCTTATCAAGTGACATTGAGTGAAGAGACGAATCAAGTAGTACTCCTCCCTTCTTCGTTTACCTTACAACCAGGACAAAATGTAATTCAAGTAACCGTTATTCCACAAAGTCCTTTTAACGGAGGTGTATTGACTTGGATTTTGCAAGGAACAGTGCCTTACAAAGAAGTATATGAATTGTGTATCACTAAATTTGATGTTGATGTTGCAGGATGTGATTCTACTGGAAAAATGGCAAGTGTAGATAAGAATGAAGTTAATTCTAACCCAACTAGTTTTAGTCTTTATCCTAATCCTGCCGTTACAGCAGTAACCCTTTCTTACTCTCTAGAATTAGAAGGTGCCACATTGGAAATTTATGATTTGACAGGAAGAAGTATTGCTAAAAAAGCTTTATCTTCGAGTGATAAGGAAGTCACTTTAGCGATTGACTCTTATCCAGCAGGTATGTATATGCTAGTGGTTAAACAAGCGGGTACTATCTTATGGCAAAACAAGTTAATTATTAAATAGATTAACCCTAAACAGGTACGCTGAAAGCGTACCTGTTTTTAAACTAACGAATTATGCTTAAAAAAATTACTTTATTCTTTTTATGGGTATCTGCTTCAACTTTTAGTCAATGTTATAATGGTTTTCAGATTGGAGACTATCATGTCGTATCAATTAAATCAGATGGCTCGCTATGGGGTTGGGGTTCAAGTGATATTGGTCAATTGAGTAATACTAATTTAGTTAATCCTACTCTTTTTCAAATAGGTACAGCTACTGATTGGTTAAAAGTAAGTACTGGCCCATACAATACTTTTATTATTAAAAATAATGGTACTTTATGGGCTATGGGAGATGGTAGGTACGGACTATTAGGTAATGGTTCTACAACTACAATAAATCCTACTTTACAACAAATCGGTACCGCCACTAATTGGCAAAAGATATCCGCATCGAGTGATATGACTATTGGTTTAAAAACGGATGGGACTATCTGGGGTTGGGGACAAAACGATCAATATGAAATGGGAAATAATACGTGTTGTACCAATCAACTTACTCCCATTCAAATTGGTACAGCGAATCATTGGGTGGATATTGAAACTAGTAGGGGTGCTTCTGTTTTTGCTTTAAAAAATGATGGCACTATTTGGGGGTGGGGATTGAATCTTGCAGGTTTATTAGGTAACAGTACTGTTATGGCACGAAGTATTCCCACTCAATTGAATGCAGATACCGATTGGGCTAGTATTCATGTTGGCGCTGCCCATATTTTAGCCTTAAAAACCAATGGTACCTTGTGGTCTTGGGGGGGGGGAATATGGCCAAACAGGCGATAATTTCCCTTCATCTTACTATAGAGACACACCAACTCAAGTCGGTACAAGTGCTTGGTCTAAAGTATTTGCTGGATGGAAAGTCTCCTTTGGAATTAAACCTGATGGTACCCTTTGGGCTTGGGGACTTAATGATGTAGGACAGCTTGGAATAGGCAACACTACTAATCAATTTACTCCTGTTCAAGTGGGTACTGATACCGACTGGGTTGATGTGGTTTCAGGTGGCGCTGGTAATGATCAGTTTACCATTGCTACAAAATCCGATGGCACCGTTTGGTCCTGGGGAGATAATCAAGGGGGGCAATATGGTAATGGTACTGTTGGAAATCCGGTTTATGTTCCTACCCTAATGACGGGGCTTTGTGCTACCTTAAGCACTGATGAATTTGAACAAGAAAATGTTTTTACGATGTATCCTAATCCTGCTAAGGATGTGGTAAATTTAGCTTATAATTTAACTGATGCTAATGCAACTGTTGAAGTTTTTGATTTAACTGGTAGGTTGATTCAAAATGTGGCTTTGAATTCTGTTACAGGAAGTAGTGAGCTGAATGTGAGTTCTTATCCTGCAGGAGTTTATTTGGTTTTGGTTAAGCAAGGAGAAGCTGTGGTTTTTAGTAGTAAGTTGGTTGTTGAGTAGAAAATTTCGGGTTGTGGATATTTTTTTTA
>NZ_QLMI01000021.1 GCF_003259835.1 Flavobacterium aquaticum
CGGAAAATCCGCTGCTGAATGGAATGTTTTGTTATATTTGTAATGGCTTGGTGTTGGTTCAACGCCACTGAGAGCAAGCCGCAGAACGTTAGCAGTAATTTAACCGCAGAAAACATAAAAATGAAAAAAATCTTTTATCCTAAATTAATTTTTCCGCTTATAAAATTAATTTTTATACTTTTTTTTGTTTCAATGCTTTTGTTTTTTGTGAAAAATTTAATTGAAAACATTAGTTTAAAATTTGATTTTTGGATTTTATTAGGCTCATTAGTTTTTTTATCTTTTGTTGGTTTAGTAATTTTTCATTTGACTTATTTTTTGAGTTTTTATTTTAAATTTCTTGTAATTAGTGATACAGAAATATCAATTTTTGAATTAAATAAACTCAAAATGACTAACTTTATGTTGAAGGATATTGAAGCATATTCAAAATCCGAAGTATATTTTGGGAGAAATATGTGGAAGTCAAAATCAATTGTTATTTACTTTAAAAATGGGATGAAATCAGAGATTGTGAATGCCTTTGTGACAAATTTGACTGATTTAGAAAAGGAGTTGAAAAAAAATAGAATTAAGAGTTTTGGATTTGAGAGCTATCAAACGGGCTGGTTTTACAGAGAATATAAATTTGAAAAAAAATAAAAACTACTGCTAACAGCGGTTTGCTTCAATGGCTACTTCCGGATTTTCCTACGGAAAATCCGCTGCTGAATGGAATGTTTTGTTATATTTGTAATGGCTAGGTGTTGGTGCAACGCCACTGAGAGCAAGCCACAGAACGTTACCAGCAATTATGAAAAAACTGTACTTAATAGCACTCTTATTTTTATTATCAGTTTCCGCTTTTTCGCAGATTCGTCTATCAGTTTATCTAAAAAGAAGTCAATCTGAAAATGATATTACTTTAATTGTTGATACATTAAAAATATTTAAAGAAAATCTACAATATAAAAACATCGCATATCCTGATTCATTTGCTCTATACGAGAATGTCCCAAATGGTGAATATAAGTTTTGTTATAATAATCTTTTTGGAGAAAAAATTGAAAAAACGGTAAATCTTGATGAAGCAAATAACCAACTTGGCGGACAAGAAATTATTTTATATATTGACGAGCTTCAAAATCCTAAGTCAAAAAATCTTTTGGTTCTGAACTTAAAAAATAAAGATACACTTACTATTAATTTAAAATTCTCAGGATGCTTTAATAGTGGCGAAGACTCTATAAAAATTTATAAAAAAAATAGTTATTACTTTCTCAAATATAAAAAACAAAAAAGAAAGTTGAAATCAACAGATATTGAAGCTTTAGTAAAATACGAAACTGAATTAAGAAGCCTACCTGAAGTTAATTTTGTAAGCACTTCCAATGCATTAAATGAGATAATTCTAAATGAAGAAAAATTTACATATTTCGAACATTCATTATTCTGGAATGGATATACAATATTAAAAAAGAGCTTGAAATTAAAATAACTGCTGGTAACAGCGGTTTGCTTCAATGGCTACTTCCGGATTTTCCTTCGGAAAATCCGCTGCTGAATGGAATGTTTTGTTATATTTGTAATGGCTTGGTGTTGGTCTAACGCCACTGAGAGCAAGCCGCAGAACGTTGTGTGCAACATATTTTCCGAACTTACGCTGAAAGCTTCTCTCCTATTTTTTCGAAAGATTATTTTTTAAATTGTTATCCAAAAATCTTG
>NZ_QLMI01000022.1 GCF_003259835.1 Flavobacterium aquaticum
CGGAAAATCCGCTGCTGAATGGAATGTTTTGTTATATTTGTAATGGCTTGGTGTTGGTTCAACGCCACTGAGAGCAAGCCGCAGAACGTTAGCAGAAAGACTAAACCAAAAAAACGCAAAATGAATTACGACTTTTTTGCAAACAAAGAAGATAAAATTGAAATTATAGAATTTATCTTAAAAAACACAGACTTAAGAATTTTTGATTCTTATTCTGAACCCGAATCTGAAATTAAGGAATACAAAACAATTGAAGACTTCAACTCAAAATTAAATATTGAAACTGAAATTGATTTGCATTTTCAACTATGGAATAAAAATTTTGGAAGAGATATTGAATTTGAAAGAATTGAACTAAATCCAAAATATTGTAATGGTAAAAAGTACAGATTTGCAACTCGTGGTTTTGGTTTAATTCAGTTATATTTCGGGAAATTAGAAAAAAATGTTTTGTCAAAATCTCATATTGGACATTTTAATGAAAAAGGAGCAAAAAAGTGGGAAAATATTGGAAATAGAAATGAACAAACAGAAGATTGGAACTGGATTGAAATAGCAAAAAATTCAAGAAAACTTCAATATGAAATTAGCAAAAAACTAGCAGTAAAAAAAGTTAATAGTTATGAAATTTTGAAAGGAGCTGAAAGCCTACAAAAGAAAAAAGTAACGTTATGGGGAATATCTGAATAAAAGTCCTTCTGCTAACAGCGGTTTGCTTCAATGGCTACTTCCGGATTTTCCTGCGGAAAATCCGCTACTGAATGGAATGTTTTGTTATATTTGTAATGGCTTGGTGTTCGTTCAACGCCACTGAAATCAAGCCGCAGAACGTTGGCAACAAGTTAAAAAACATAACTATGAAAAAAATAATTTATTTAACAATATTAATATTTTCAATTCTATCTTGTGATAATGAACCTGTAGATTTCAATCCAAACATTGATAATGATTATTCAATTGCATTAGATACATTAGTAAATTATGACAATTACTTTATTGGAAAATTTAACGGAGAAATTTTAGTTAGTACTGAGCCTTTTACCTCTGGAAGAAGTGTGAACAACACACTACAAGATTCTGTTTCTCTTCGATTTGATTTTGCTTATAAAATATCGAATAGTGAAGAATTAAAAACACCTTTTATTAATTTTATAGCCTATGAATCAATAAATAAACTTAATTCTAATAATTATTTCAAATATAATGAATACAATGATTTTTATACTTTTTTCAATAGAACAAGACTTGAATATTGGAATGTTGACAATTATAAAAATTTGACAACACAAGTCTTAATTAACTATATTGATTATTCGCAATTAATTAATAATACAGGAATAAGTTATTTATCAACAGATTTTGGAAAACCACCATTTAATGAAAATAATTTTCAAATTGAAAGCATTAGGGAATTTGAAAGTCCTTCTAAAGGTATCGAATTAATATATTCTTTTAACTGTATTTTATTTTCAGATTCCAATGAATTAATAAAAATTGAAAAAGGGAAAGGAAAATGTACTTTCTTGTATTAAAAAAACCAGTTGCCAACAGCGGTTTGCTTCAATGGCTACTTCCGGATTTTCCTACGGAAAATCCGCTGCTGAATGGAATGTTTTGTTATATTTGTAATGGCTTGGT
>NZ_QLMI01000023.1 GCF_003259835.1 Flavobacterium aquaticum
GCTACTAACAACGGTCCTAGTGATGCTACAAGTGTAGTGGTAACAGATGTGATTCCAAGTGGATACACTATTGCACTTCCTACAGACATCGTTCCTAGTACAGGTACTTGGACGGCGCCGAACTGGACTATCGGTAACTTAGCGAATGGTGCAAGTGCTACTCTAACCATCACTGCTACTGTTAATCCAACAGGTCCTTATGACAATACAGCAACTATCGATGGTAATGAAAACGACCCTGACCCATCTGATGATAGCGATACAGAAGTAGTAACGCCAACTGCAGTAGCTGATTTATCAGTAACTAAAGTAGTGAACAACGCTACTCCTAATGTAGGTGATGTGGTAACCTTTACCATCACGGCTACTAACAACGGTCCTAGTGATGCTACAAGTGTAGTGGTAACCGATGTGATTCCAAGTGGATACACTATTGCACTTCCTACAGACATCGTTCCTAGTACAGGTACTTGGACGGCTCCAAACTGGACTATCGGTAACTTAGCGAATGGAGCAAGTGCTACTTTAACCATCACTGCTACGGTTAATCCAACAGGTCCGTATGACAATACTGCAACTATCGATGGTAATGAAAACGACCCTGACCCATCTGATGATAGTGATACTGAAGTGGTAACGCCAAATAACTATACTTATGCTGTTGATGATATTAATACTTCATTAATAGATACACCTGTAACAGGAAATGTATTAACCAATGATTTTGATTTAGAAGGAAATACACAAACAGTAGTTTCTAATACTAATCCATCAAACGGAACAGTAGTTATAAATCCTGACGGAACATACACTTATACACCAAACTCTGGTTTTACAGGAACAGATTCATTTACATATACAGTGTGTGATAATGGAACACCAATAGCCTGTAGCACTGCAACAGTTACAATTAATGTAGAAGAAACTGTAATTTCATCAGGGAATAATGATTTAGTAGCAAATAATGATGCTGTAATAACAGAAAATGGTACTGCAATAACAATTACTGTTTTATCTAATGATTTTGATCCTGATAACAACACATTTGTAATAACACCGGGCTCTGTAACTGACCCAGCTAATGGAACTGTTGTTGTTAATCCTGACGGAACAATAACTTACACCCCTGACCCAGGTTATGAGGGAGAAGACACATTTACCTATCAAATTTGTGATAATGGTTCACCTATATCTTGTGAGACTGCCACTGTAATTGTAACTGTTTTACCAAATAGTAGTTCAAATACTACTTATGCTATTGATGATTCTTATTTTATCAATTGTTCATCAAATTCTACAATGAACTTATTAGATAATGATTATGATTTAGAAAGTGATTTACAAACTATAAATACTACACCAGTTGTACAACCACTTCATGGAACAGTTACCATAAATACTGATGGTACATTTAATTATACAGCAAATCCATGTTATGCAGGACCAGATAGTTTTGTTTATCAAGTATGTGATAATGGAAGTCCTCAAGCTTGCGATGTTGCAACCGTTTATTTATTAATTCAAGATACAACGGATCCTACTTTTGTTGAAGCATTACCTGCTGATGCAACGGTACAATGTGATGCTGTACCTGCTGCTGTAACATTAACTGCAACAGATAATTGTGGTAC
>NZ_QLMI01000024.1 GCF_003259835.1 Flavobacterium aquaticum
TTTCGGGAATTTTTGAAATGGCACAGTTGTTTAATTTAAAGTTTTGGCTATATTTGTGATGGCTTGGTGGTGCATTTTCGCCACATTTTTAAGCCACAGAACGTTAGCAACAATAAAACCCAAAATTGTGTAGAAATAATTATGAGCAAAAATGCAAAGTATATTTTACCATCAATCATTGTATTTTTGATTGCTTTAGTCTTTTTTTTATTTGTTTTGAGTTCAAATTATAGAAATGATGAAGAAGAACTATTAATAAAATCTTTATGTGAATCAGGTTTTTTTATTTTTCTAACTTCTTTCCTATCAATTCCTGGTTTCATTTTACATTACAGATATTCAATTCACAATAGAAAAAAAACTATTACATTTAAAAAAAACTATTTTGAAATAACTATTGCAGATAAAACTACTGATATTTTATACGCAGACATTTCTGTAGTTGAAAATCATACTTTAGTGTGGAAAATTAGAAATCCTTGGAGTGATTATAGCTATGTGAAAATAATTCTCAATAATGGCGAAAAAATATATTATAATTGCTTAACAAAAATCAAAAATTCAGAAAATAACTTATTCAATATTGAAAGAATTAAAATCTACAATCTTGAAGACATTTATACGTGGTATTAATTTACTGTTGCTAACAGCGGTTTGCTTTAATGGCTACTTCCGGATTTTCCTACGGAAAATCCGCTACTGAATGGAATGTTTTGTTATATTTGTATTGGCTTGGTGTTGGTTCAACGCCACTGAAAGCAAGCCTCATAACGTTGTATGCTATATTTTAAAAAAGATTAAATAATGACAAAAAGCATCTTTTTAAACTTCTTCATTTCTTTGCTCTTCATCAATTGCAAACCTAAAGTTGTTGAAGATTATCCAAAATACGAAAAGACAATCAACACAACTGAATATAAAATAAAAAATAAAGGAGATTTTAGTTTAAAAATTCCAAAAACTTGGAAAGAAATAGAAGTTAATGGAATTGACAGTGATGTCATGGTTTTTGTCAATTCACTTAATGATACAATAACTTCTGATTATGGTTGGTACTCTAATAGTTTAAACGATGAAAACTTACCTACAGTTTATACAAAGAATGAATATAATGCACTTTCGGAAAACGATAAAAACAATCTGAAAGAAAGTGAATACATAATAATTGAAGACTACAATAATTTTGACTATAATAGCATAACAAAATCTATTTATAAAATTTATAAAATTGACAACCGAAAAGCTAAAGTTGTCATGCCAAAGACATCTGGAAATGGAATTACAGGTGTGTATTTTGAAAAACTTTACAAAGTAAGAGGAAATTTTATGAATTTGAATCTATATGGTTATAATGTGAATAAGGAAACTGAAGAAGAAATTCTAAATGTAATAAGCACAATTAAATTTAAAAAATAATACAGCATACAACAGCGGTTTGCTTCAATGGCTACTTCCGGATTTTCCTACGGAAAATCCGCTGCTGAATGGAATGTTTTGTTATATTTGTAATGGCTTGGTGTT
>NZ_QLMI01000025.1 GCF_003259835.1 Flavobacterium aquaticum
CCTAAACTAGTACGAACTCGGTAAATTACATATCCTCCTTGTGTAGAAGTTAGAATATCACTAATTGGCTGTGGTGCAATTCCGCTTCCTGGATTCGCTCCTGTTACATTAAACACCGTTAATACTTCCCATTCTATCTCTGTTCCTGCAATTAGTGGCGAAACATCAATCATTAAATCTGTTGGTTCTCCACTACAAATGGTTTTATCTGGAGATGGAATAGCGGTTCCAGGATTTGGGTTAACCGTTACAACTAAACTTTGAAGCGTGTTACCTGGACAACCATTGCGAATAGTTGACACGTCAAAATAAATTGTTCCTACTACAAGTGGATCACTAGTGATTACTTGTAAATCAAAACTAGCCGTTGTTGATGTTGCTGTAATTGTTCCTGAAGTCGTTCCTCCTACAACTGTTACACCACTTGTAATAGCCGTCCAATTATAGGTAATACCACTAATGTTACCTGAAAGTTCAACATGAACATTATTAACACCATTTGTTGCAGAACAAACCGAAGTATCTGCTACTGCTACTGCTTCTACAACTGGGTTTGGATTAACAAAAATTGTAATCGGATTAGATTCATCACCTGAACATCCGTTAGCATGAGGTGTAATTTTAACCGTTACTGTTCCAACAGTTTCTGAATTATCAAGAGTTGCAATTTGATTAATATTCGACTCATTTCCGCTTGTTACGTAAGTTCCTGTAATGTTTGATAAAGTGGCACTCCATGTATATGTTGTTCCTGGTACATTACTACTTAATACAAAATCTAAAGGATTTCCATCACAAATAGAATTAGTTACTGTGTAAGTTAAGATTGGTTTTTGATAAACTACAATTTGCATAGTCGTTTGATCAAAACATTGACCTGAAACTATATTTGGAGTAAAAGTATACGTTGTTGTAGCAATATTATTCAATGCTGGTGACCAAGTTCCTGTTATTCCGTTAGTAGAAGTTGTAGGCAATGCTGATAAACTTCCACCTGAACAAATTGGAGCAACTTGAACAAATGTTGGTATTACAGTAGGTATCATAGCTAAATTAGTAAACGATACTGATGCTACTGAAGTACAACTTCCATTGCCTGCGGTTACTGTATACCCTGTTCCAACTGTCATACCAGAAATTAATCCGCCTGCACCAACTGTTGGTCCTGCTGGTGTGAAAGTATACGTTAACGCTCCACTGTAATTTGTTATCGTTGATGAACCTGTTGCAACACATGTAGGCGCTGTAGTAGATATCGTTGGTACTGCTGGAGTAACTAACATCGCTAAATTAGTAAACGATGCTGATGTCACTGAAGTACAACTTCCATTACCTGCGGTTACTGTATATCCTGTTCCAACTGTCATACCTGAAATCAATCCGCCTGCACCAACTGTTGGTCCTGCTGGTGTGAAAGTATAGGTTAACGCTCCACTGTAATTTGTTATCGTTGATGAACCTGCTGCAATACATGTAGGCGTTGTAGTAGATATAGTTGGTACTGCTGGAGTAACTAA
>NZ_QLMI01000026.1 GCF_003259835.1 Flavobacterium aquaticum
ATCAGTAGCAGTAAAAGTCACTGAAGCCGAACCAGTTGCACCACATGTATCAGAAACCGAAGCAAAGTTATTAGTCCAAGTTACGTTGGAACAAATATCCGAAGCCACAGCACCACCATTTGAAGCTAACCAAGCGTTTAGTTGAGCGGTATTTCCATTGCCATCACATTGTACTTCTAAGTTTGAAGCTTGCGTTGTGATTGTTGGATTTGTGTTATCGATTATTGTAAACGTAGCTGTAGTTGAAGAACTATTTCCGCAATTATCAGTAGCAGTAAAAGTTACCGAAGCCGAACCAGTCGCTCCACAAGTATCAGAAACTGATGTGAAGTTATTACTCCAAGTCACATTTGAACAAACATCAGTAGCTGAAGCACCACCATTGGAAGCTAACCAAGCGTTTAAAGCAGCAGTGTTTCCATTGCCATCACATTGTACTTCTAAATTCGAAGCTTGAACTGAAATCACTGGATTGGTGTTATCAATGATTGTAAACGTAGCATTAGTTGAAGAACTATTTCCACAGTTATCAGTAGCTGTAAAAGTTACTGTAGCAGAACCAGTTGCTCCACAAGTATCAGAAACTGAAGTAAAGTTGTTACTCCAAGTCACATTCGAACAAACATCAGTTGCAGCAGCACCACCATTAGAAGCTAACCAAGCGTTTAATGCATCGGTGTTTCCATTGCCATCACATTGTACTTCTAAATTCGAAGCTTGAACTGAAATCACTGGATTGGTGTTATCAATGATTGTAAACGTAGCATTAGTTGAAGAACTATTTCCACAGTTATCAGTAGCTGTAAAAGTTACTGTAGCAGAACCAGTTGCTCCACAAGTATCAGAAACTGATGCGAAGTTATTAGTCCAAGTTACGTTCGAACAAACATCGCTAGCTACAGCACCACCATTAGAAGCTAACCAAGCATTTAATGCAGCGGTGTTTCCATTTCCATCACATTGTACTTCTAAATTTGAAGCTTGAACAGATATTACTGGATTCGTATTATCGATGATTGTAAATGTAGCTGTTGTAGAAGAACTGTTTCCACAATTATCAGTAGCTGTGAAAGTTACCGAAGCCGAACCAGTTGCTCCACAAGTATCAGAAACTGATGAGAAGTTATTACTCCAAGTCACATTCGAACAAACATCAGTTGCAGCAGCACCACCATTTGAAGCTAACCAAGCGTTTAAATCAGCAGTGTTTCCATTTCCATCACATTGCACTTCTAAGTTTGAAGCTTGAACAGAAATTACTGGATTAGTGTTATCGATAATAGTAAATGTAGCTGTTGTTGAAGAACTATTTCCGCAATTATCAGTAGCAGTAAAAGTCACTGAAGCCGAACCAGTTGCACCACATGTATCAGAAACCGAAGCAAAGTTATTAGTCCAAGTTACGTTGGAACAAATATCCGAAGCCACAGCACCACCATTTGAAGCTAACCAAGCGTTTAGTTGAGCGGTATTTCCATTGCCATCACATTGTACTTCTAA
>NZ_QLMI01000027.1 GCF_003259835.1 Flavobacterium aquaticum
AGCAGGTATGTATATGCTAGTGGTTAAACAAGCGGGTACTATCTTATGGCAAAACAAGTTAATTATTAAATAGATTAACCCTAAACAGGTACGCTTTTAGCGTACCTGTTTTTTAAACTAACGAATTATGTTTAAAAAAATTACTTTACTCTTTTTATGGATATCAATTACAAGTTTTGGTCAATGTTTTGATAAATTAAGTTTGAGAAGTTCTGGTTTTCATAATGTCTCTATAAAATCAGATGGAACTTTGTGGGGTTGGGGATATAGTTCCTTTGGTCAATTAGGCAATACAAATTTAATGAATCCAACTCCTTTTCAAATAGGAACGTCTACTGATTGGCATAAAACATTTGCAGGTGTTGCCAACACATTTATTATCAAAACTAATGGAACGCTTTGGGGAATGGGTAATAGTGAATTTGGACTTTTAGGGAATGGTTTAACAACTCAGGTAAACCCCACCTTACAGCAAATCGGTACCGCCTCTAATTGGCAAAAGATATCCGCTTCAACTCAAATGACTATTGGATTGAAAACCGATGGTACTATTTGGGGTTGGGGACAAAACGATCAATATGAAATGGGGAATAATACATGTTGTGCCAACCAACTTATTCCAATTCAAATTGGTACAGCGAATCATTGGATGGATATTGAATCAACAAGTATGGGTGCCTCTGCCTTTGCTTTAAAAAATGATGGCACTATTTGGGGATGGGGATTGAATACTGCGGGTTTATTAGGTAACAGTACTGTTATGGCTCGAAGTGTTCCCACTCAATTGAATGCAGATACCGATTGGGCTAGTATTCATGTTGGAGTTGCCCATATTTTAGCCTTAAAAACCAATGGTACCTTGTGGTCTTTTGGGGGGGGGGAATTTGGACAAACTGGAGATAATTTCCCTTCATCTTACTATAGAGACACACCAACTCAAGTCGGTACAAGTACTTGGTCTAAAGTATTTGCTGGTTGGAAAGTTTCCTTTGGAATTAAACCTGATGGTACATTATGGGCTTGGGGGCTTAATGATGTTGGACAGCTTGGAATAGGCAACACCACGAACCAATTTACCCCTGTTCAAGTGGGTAGTGATACCGACTGGGTTGATGTGGTTTCTGGTGGTGCTGGAAATGATCAATTTACTATTGCTACCAAATCCGATGGTACGGTTTGGGCCTGGGGAGATAATCAAGTGGGGCAATATGGTAATGGTACTGTTGGAAATCCAGTTTATGTTCCTACCCAAATGACGGGGCTTTGTGCTACCTTAAGTACTGATGAATTTCAACAAGAAAATGTTTTTACGATGTATCCTAATCCTGCTAAGGATTTAGTAACATTAGATTA
>NZ_QLMI01000028.1 GCF_003259835.1 Flavobacterium aquaticum
CTGTAATTTGTTATAGTGGATGAGCTTGTTGCAATACATGTAGGTGCTGTAGTAGATATCGTTGGTACGGCTGGAGTAACTAACATCGCTAAATTGGTAAACGATGCTGATGCTACTGAAGTACAACTTCCATTGCCTGCTGTTACTGTATATCCTGTTCCAACTGTCATCCCTGAAATTAATCCACCCGCACCAACTGTTGGTCCTGCTGGTGTGAAAGTATAGGTTAATGCTCCACTGTAATTTGTTATCGTTGATATTCCATTAGAAGAACATGTAGGAGCTGTAGTAGATATTGTTGGTTGAGAAGGAATTGGCAATATCGCTAAATTAGTAAACGATGCTGATGCTACTGAAGTACAACTTCCATTGCCTGCTGTTACTGTATATCCTGTTCCAACTGTCATCCCTGAAATCAATCCGCCTGCGCCAACTGTTGGTCCTGCTGGTGTGAAAGTATAGGTTAACGCTCCACTGTAATTTGTTATAGTGGATGAGCTTGTTGCAATACATGTAGGTGCTGTAGTAGATATCGTTGGTACGGCTGGAGTAACTAACATCGCTAAATTAGTAAACGATGCTGATGCTACTGAAGTACAACTTCCATTACCTGCGGTTACTGTATATCCTGTTCCAACTGTCATACCAGAAATTAATCCGCCTGCACCAACTGTTGGTCCTGCTGGTGTGAAAGTATACGTTAACGCTCCACTGTAATTTGTTATCGTTGATGAACCTGTTGCAATACATGTAGGAGCTGTAGTAGATATCGTTGGTACTGCTGGAGTAACTAACATCGCTAAATTGGTAAACGATGCTGATGCTACTGAAGTACAACTTGCATTGCCTGCGGTTACTGTATATCCTGTTCCAACTGTCATCCCTGAAATCAATCCGCCTGCGCCAACTGTTGGTCCTGCTGGTGTGAAAGTATAAGTCAATACACCACTATAATTTGTTATCGTTGATGAGCCTGTTGCAATACATGTAGGTGCTGTAGTAGATATTGTTGGTACGGCTGGAGTAACTAACATCACTAAATTAGTAAACGATGCTGATGCTACTGAAGTACAACTTCCATTGCCTGCTATTACTGTATATCCTGTTCCAACTGTCATCCCTGAAATTAATCCACCCGCACCAACTGTTGGTCCTGCTGGTGTGAAAGTATATGTTAACGCTCCACTGTAATTTGTTATCGTTGATGAACCTGCTGCAATACATGTAGGCGT
>NZ_QLMI01000029.1 GCF_003259835.1 Flavobacterium aquaticum
CTGTAATTTGTTATCGTTGATGAACCTGCTGCAATACATGTAGGCGTTGTAGTAGATATAGTTGGTACTGCTGGAGTAACTAACATCGCTAAATTGGTAAACGATGCTGATGCTACTGAAGTACAACTTCCATTACCTGCTGTTACCGTATATCCTGTTCCAACTGTCATCCCTGAAATTAATCCGCCTGCGCCAACTGTTGGTCCTGCTGGTGTGAAAGTATAGGTTAACGCTCCACTGTAATTTGTTATCGTTGATGAGCCTGTTGCAATACATGTAGGAGCTGTAGTAGATATCGTTGGTACTGCTGGTGTAACTAACATCGCTAAATTAGTAAACGATGCTGATGCTACTGAAGTACAACTTCCATTGCCTGCTGTTACTGTATATCCTGTTCCAACTGTCATCCCTGAAATTAATCCACCTGCGCCAACTGTTGGTCCTGCTGGTGTGAAAGTATAGGCTAATGCTCCACTGTAATTTGTTATCGTTGATATTCCATCAGAAGAACATGTAGGTGCTGTAGTAGATATTGTTGGTACGGCTGGAGTAACTAACATCGCTAAATTAGTAAACGATGCTGATGCTACTGAAGTACAACTTCCATTGCCTGCGGTTACTGTATATCCTGTTCCAACTGTCATCCCTGAAATTAATCCGCCTGCACCAACTGTTGGTCCTGCTGGTGTGAAAGTATACGTTAACGCTCCACTGTAATTTGTTATCGTTGATGAACCTGCTGCAATACATGTAGGCGCTGTAGTAGATATCGTTGGTACGGCTGGAGTAACTAACATCGCTAAATTAGTAAACGATGCTGATGCTACTGAAGTACAACTTCCATTGCCTGCGGTTACTGTATACCCTGTTCCAACTGTCATACCTGAAATCAATCCGCCTGCACCAACTGTTGGTCCTGCTGGTGTAAAAGTATACGTTAATACTCCACTGTAATTTGTTATCGTTGATGAACCTGTTGCAATACATGTAGGCGCTGTAGTAGATATCGTTGGTACTGCTGGTGTAACTAACATCGCTAAATTGGTAAACGATACTGATGCTACTGAAGTACAACTTCCATTGCCTGCGGTTACTGTATACCCTGTTCCAACTGTCATACCAGAAATTAATCCGCCTGCACCAACTGTT